>CP121319.1:250000-4167685 GCA_043584915.1 Fluviicola sp. | reverse complement strand
ACCGATAGCGAACGAGTACCGTGAGGGAAAGGTGAAAAGAACCCTGAACAAGGGAGTGAAAAAGATCCTGAAACCGTGTGTCTACAAGCGGTCGAAGCCTACGGGCGACGGCGTGCCTTTTGCATAATGATCCTACGAGTTACTCCTCATTGGCAAGGTTAAGTTTTTAAGGAACGAAGCCGAAGCGAAAGCGAGTCTTAACAGGGCGAACTAGTCAGTGGGGGTAGACGCGAAACCTTGTGATCTACCCATGGCCAGGTTGAAGTTCCGGTAACACGGAATGGAGGACCGAACTGATATACGTTGAAAAGTATTCAGATGAGCTGTGGGTAGGGGTGAAAGGCCAATCAAACTGGGAAATAGCTCGTACTCCCCGAAATGCATTTAGGTGCAGCGTCGAGGTTGAGTTTTATAGAGGTAGAGCTACTGATAGGGCTAGGGGGCTTCACCGCCTACCAACCCCTGACAAACTCCGAATGCTATAAAATATACTCGGCAGTGAGGGCATGGGTGCTAAGGTCCATGTCCGAGAGGGAAAGAACCCAGACCATCGGCTAAGGTCCCCAAATATATGTTAAGTTGATCAAACGTTGTGCGATTGCATAGACAGCTAGGATGTTGGCTTGGAAGCAGCCATTCATTTAAAGAGTGCGTAACAGCTCACTAGTCGAGCGATCGTGCGTGGATAATAATCGGGCATTAAACATATTACCGAAGCTGTGGATTTTAGATTTTATCTAATCTGGTAGGGGAGCATTCTATAGGCGTTGAATGTGTAGCGTGAGCTATGCTGGAGCGTATAGAAAAGCAAATGTAGGAATAAGTAACGATAAAGCAGGCGAGAAACCTGCTCACCGATAGACTAAGGTTTCCTGAGCGACGCTAATCGTCTCAGGGTTAGTCGGGACCTAACGCGAACCCGAAGGGGGTAGTGGATGGACAATGGGTTAATATTCCCATACTTGTTGTAACTGCGATGGGGTGACGGAGTAATGAACAGACCGCGTACTGACGGAATAGTACGTTAAAGGGTGTAGGTATTGGAACCATAGGTAAATCCGTGGATCTAGCCGAACCTGATAGTACCACAAAGCTTCGGCTGCGTGGATAGTGTCTCTAAGCGCTTCCAAGAAAAACCTCTAAGCTTCAGGTTACAACAACTCGTACCGCAAACCGACACAGGTAGTCAAGGAGAGAATCCTAAGGTGCTCGAGTGATTCATGGCTAAGGAACTAGGCAAAATGGTCTCGTAACTTCGGGAGAAGAGACGCCAACTTCGGTTGGCCGCAGTGAATAGGCCCAGGCGACTGTTTATCAAAAACACATGGCTTTGCAAAATCGAAAGATGACGTATAAGGCCTGACACCTGCCCGGTGCTGGAAGGTTAAGAGGAGATGTTAGCTTCGGCGAAGCATTGAATTGAAGCCCCAGTAAACGGCGGCCGTAACTATAACGGTCCTAAGGTAGCGAAATTCCTTGTCGGGTAAGTTCCGACCTGCACGAATGGTGTAACGATCTGGGCACTGTCTCAGCCATGAGCTCGGTGAAATTGTAGTATCGGTGAAGATGCCGATTACCCGCAACGGGACGGAAAGACCCCGTGAACCTTTACTATAGCTTCACATTGATATTGGGTAATTCATGTGTAGGATAGGTGGGAGACTTCGAGGCTGCGTCGCTAGGCGTAGATTAGTCGTCCTTGAAATACCACCCTTGAATTATCTGGTGTCTAACCCGTCCGCGGGGACATTGTGTGGTGGGTAGTTTGACTGGGGTGGTCGCCTCCAAAAGAGTAACGGAGGCTCCTAAAGGTACCCTCAACACGGTTGGTAATCGTGTGTAGAGTGTAATGGCATAAGGGTGCTTGACTGAGAGACCGACAAGTCGATCAGGTAGGAAACTAGAGCATAGTGATCCGGTGGTTCCGCATGGAAGGGCCATCGCTCAAAGGATAAAAGGTACTCCGGGGATAACAGGCTGATCACTCCCAAGAGCTCACATCGACGGAGTGGTTTGGCACCTCGATGTCGGCTCGTCACATCCTGGGGCTGGAGAAGGTCCCAAGGGTTGGGCTGTTCGCCCATTAAAGTGGCACGCGAGCTGGGTTCAGAACGTCGTGAGACAGTTCGGTCCCTATCTGTTGTGGGCGTTAGAAATTTGAGAGGACCTGCCTCTAGTACGAGAGGACCGGGGTGGACGAACCTCTAGTGTACCTGTTGTGGCGCCAGCTGCATCGCAGGGTAGCTACGTTCGGATGAGATAAGCGCTGAAAGCATCTAAGCACGAAACTCACCTCAAGATGAGATTTCTTTTAAGGGCCGTGGAAGACTACCACGTTGATAGGCTACAAGTGTAAAGACAGTAATGTCAAAGCTGAGTAGTACTAATAACCCGTAGACTTATAGAGCGCAAGGGCTCTTTTTGCTTACTTTTTTAGCTCTTGAAAAAAGTAAATCAGAACCAACGTAGATCTTATCTCCAACTTTAAATGGAAAGGTAATCGATTTGAAATCCCGGTAGTTTTGAACTTGCCACCCACCCAATGAATAGGCGTTACTCTTGTACACATCGAAATCGTCCAAAGATTTAACGTGAAGAAGCTTTCTGTTTGCCGAGGCGTAGGTGATTTGATTCGTAGAATCGTCAATAGAAATAATACTGAGATCAACCCAGGGATTGTCAAATTGGGCGTTCGATTGATCCGAAAAACTCTCAATGTAGCGTTTGTCTAATTCATTAAGGATAGCATCTGGAGCGAGAATGCCTTTGTTCATAATTATATATTCGAAAAGATTGAGCATGAGAACGGTAACAAGGGCTGCCGATATCCCATGACCGCTGCAATCACCAACAGCCACGAATCGTATGTTATCCTTACGACCAATCCAGTAGAAGTCTCCTGACAACATTTCCTTTGGATGGTAGATAACAAAAGAGTCGGAGAATAATTTGTCAAAGTGGCGCCGCTTTGGAAGTAGGGCTTGTTGGACAATTTCAGCATTGCGTAATCCCGCTGCAACGGAAGAGGTCATTTGAGTCTTGTTTTGAACCAATTTAGCTCAAAATAAGATCAAGGTAATTAATAGAAAATTAAAATTGCATCACCTGTGTCCCAAGAATAACAGGGGATAAAGCCGACTATGGCACTTAATTGAGTTAAGAACAGGCAGTTATTTACACAGGTTAACTTAACAATACCTGCGGCTTTTGTAAGAAGAGGCATCGCTTGAGATTTCCCTTTTTCAATCGAGTTAAAATTACTTATTCAATTCCCAGGAATACTCCGAGTAAGAAGTTTTCTTTGGGGTGTAATCCAAAGGGTGATATTTGTTGATGAATGCCCAAACATCTGGGAAATCGGCTTTATACCAATCGAAAATTGGCGATATTTTTGCTTCTTTTTTAGAGAAGGTATTCTTTGAAGTATCGTTTAGGAATCGCTTTGTTTGTGAGGTCAAATACGAATTAAGATTGGATGCTGTATACGCCTTGTTTAATAGAACGGGACACGATTCGCTTGCACAGTTCAATGCAAAATGAATGCGAGGCTCATTAAATTGCTTGCGAATGATTCCGTTTTCTACA
Source organism: Fluviicola sp. (assembly GCA_043584915.1). Lineage (GTDB taxonomy): Bacteria > Bacteroidota > Bacteroidia > Flavobacteriales_D > Crocinitomicaceae > UBA4466. The sequence continues at coordinate 4,164,100 of CP121319.1, read as the reverse complement.
TGATCCAAACTGTGAACATCTGAACCGATAGTTACTACCTTCTTATTCCAAGGCTTTGCCGCGATTTTCGTAATCGAACTCGTAGGGTAATTATCGACGATTAATTTGATCGTGAAAATATTATACGTATTGATCCAAAATGCCAATTTTTGATTTTTACTCCATGAAGATTCTACTGGCGATTGTTTGAATTCCGCGATGATTGCATCCAATTCACTGCGGTTGGTTTTAATAGAAGCATAGTTTACGTTTCCACCTGCGCTCACGTATTTGCGTAAAAATGCATCCAGTTTCTTGTATTCATGGATATTAAAATCTGGAGTTTCTTTATCTTCAGACCCCTTGTTTGATTCTGATTTATCTTCAACAACAACCGTCGTTACTTTAATATCATCAGGATTCACTTTTGTTTCTGTACCATCGTCGGAAACAACAACTTTTTCGCCAGCCTCGTTTGTGGTTACTTGAACTTCTTCTCCGTCTTCATTCGTCACAACTTCTATTATTTCTTCTTCCGGCTCAGGATCATTTTTAGTTCCAGCATCGTCTGAATTATTCGAAGACTTCAATTGCTCCTTGGGATTGTCTTTTTCTCCATTCTCGTCTGATTCGTTATCTGAACCAGAACAAGCTGTAATTAAAAGAGCGATAATAACGAACGAAGAATAAATAGATTTTTTCATAATAGTATAGACGAAGTGATGATTAGTACTTTACAAATTAAAGAAGTGAACGATAATTTTTCACCCAATTGGTATCATTGACATCTTGAAGCAAACGCCAAAAATTGGTGTCCAAGAAATAGTTGAGATCAACTGAGTTTACGTTGTACCGTTCGTATATGTAACGTTCTTGTTTGGGAGAAGGTTTGTGGTATTTGTTACTCCACCCCATTTCTGTGTTGTGTTTGAAGGGATACGTCGCAAATCGAATTTTCCAAAGTGAGTCCAATGGCTGACAATATGCAACATCTTTCCACTCTGTTGAATCAAATATTACCCCCCCCTCGATTCCATGTTCTTCAAAGTAATTGATTCGCTCAGGGTTATACACACTCGGCCATTCGCCAGATACGATTTTAATAAATGATTCTTTATCGAGAATTCTTTTATTGGTTAGAATTCTTCCATTATCCAACCAACAAGCATATGTGCAAATAGAGCCATCGGCACCCATCGACACGCATACGCCAAAACATCCCTTGGCACGCTCAGCTGGCGCGAAGGATGCAGAGACTAACAAGCTCAATATCAATAGAAGTCGCAACATAATTACCTTAAATTACGAAAATTATGCCGAATAGTTTCAGATTTAAAAGAGTCTGAAAACAATGATGGTCAGAATCAACGAAATCAGCAAGAAAATTGCGGGAACCCACCAGGATTGTGATAGGAAAATGGAAACAAGCAATCCAGGAATGAGAAATATAGCGAGAAGATGGTATTTCCCTTGATGACGCTTGTTATTCAAATCGGTGCACCTGATTAGGAGTGACACAACCGTGGAGTTTTATGTCCGTGGGAGAGACATTGGAGATAGCGTCCTCAAGTAAATCAAAATGACTTAATCCAATAAATCTGCATCGTGGAGAGCATTTGCTTAAAAAACGATCGTAATATCCTTTTCCATAACCAACGCGATGCCCTTTTTTGTCCATAATTAAAAGTGGAACCAGGACAATATCAAAGTGCTCTGCGGCAATAACTCTGCCTTTCGACGGCTCGGGAATTCCCCAGGAAGAGATCTCTAGTTGATCTTCTGATTCAAAAAGAAGGTGTTTCATTTCCTCCGTCTTTCGATTGATTTTTGGAACAGCCACTTGCGCATCGAAGGAGGTAGCCTTCTCCCAAATTTTGTAAGTATTTAATTCTAAAGTGCGCTCAATGGGTAAGAAGAGGCTGACTTTTTTCTTCTCGAATTGAAAATTTTGGAACAGGTTGAGCGTTACGGCATCAGAAATACGCTGCAGCTCACCAGGCGAAAGTGTTTTCCGAAGATCCAGATACTTTCTTCTGAGTTCTTTTTTAGTCATGGTCGATTAGAATTCACGCAGCAATTACCTCGTTGCGCTAAAGTCTAAAAATAATGATTTGACCTTTAAAATCATGAGTTTACTTCAAAGAATTATACAGGGCGACGAAAGTTGATTGGATGCACATAAATATTGGGAGAGAAGTAGGAGAAGAGATCTTATTGCTTCATGTATGGTGAGAATTTCGAAAGGTTGATAAATCAAACATGGATTTTTTTGAACGTTACATTATTGTTTTGATATTCAAATATAAGTTGTAACTTTTCACCATTATTTAAAATGAAACATACTTATATACTCCTTCTTGGCGTTTTCCTAATTGGAACATCAGCAATTTTATTGGAACCGAAACAATCTGTAGCTACCGAAATTAGGGTGATGGACGTTTCGCAAATGCCGGTATCAAACGTTCTTTTGATGCTAGGTGATGATACTCTTGTGCATCACATTGATCGCGTGAACTCTGATCTCGTTAAAACCGGAGAAGATTTGGTCTTGAATGGGTTCACGGTACGAGATGGAAAGAAATCAAAGCGAATTTCTACGCATTTTGTTTGTACGGACTGTCACAACCTAACGCGAGAATTTAGCGATATTACTGACGATAGCCCCGAAGATCGATTGGCATATGCCAGAGCAAACGATCTTCCATTTTTACCCGCATCGACCTTTTGGGGAATTTACAATAGAACCTCATTTTACAACAAAGATTACGTAAAAAAATATGGTGATTTAGTCATCAATGCGAGAGACAGCTTGGCGAATGCAACTCAAGTTTGTGCAAAGTATTGTTCTTCCGGAAGGTACCTAGAAGATTGGGAGCTTGAGGCTATGATGCACTATTTCAAATCGTTAGAATTGAAGATCTCAGATTTGGATTTGGATGCCAACACTATCAAAAACCTTCGAAAATTCGGTAAGTTAAAAGTGGAGGAGAAGCAGCAGCTAATAAAAACAATTAAAGCAGCATACAGTCTAAAGTATGATGCAACATTTTTGGAGACCATGCCGCGAGAAGAACGTAAATTTGGTGAAGGAGGCGATGCTGAAAAAGGGGAAGCTATCTATGAAGAAAGCTGCATGCATTGTCACGGAAATGGCCGATTGACGTACCTCGCTCTGGGTAAAAATAAATTGGACGCCCGATTGTTTTGGTCCAATCGAGAGTCGTACAGAGATCAATCGCTCTATCAAATTGTAAGGCACGGAACCTACTCAAAGCCGGGAAGACGGCAATACATGCCACTTTATACGGAAGAAAAAATGAGTGATGCTCAATTGAACGACCTCATGGCTTATCTTAAAAAATTAGCAGAAAAATGAAATTAGCGGGATTACTTTTTGTTGCAAGTACTTTTGTAACTACGTTCTCTTATGGACAAGACGTTCAGGAAACGTTTAATGGAACGCGAATTTTGAATGGTCATTCCATTGAAACCATCAAAGCGCGCGTACTTCAATTTCGAATTGAACACCGTTTTGGTGATTTGGCCGGAGCGAATGGTGGACTGAGCAATTTCTTTGGATTTGATCAGGCTGCTGATATTCGTTTTGCATTTGAATATGGAATTACCGATGATTTAATGATTGGATTTGGTCGAAATAAGGGAACTGGAGCTCCGTACAATGCGCTATTGGATGGCTTTGTTAAATACAGAGTATTGCACCAGAATAAGGAGAAAGGTATGCCGATTAGTTTGGCTGTATTAGGAACTTCTACAATGAGTTATGCCGCGGCACAGGAGGATGTGGCATTGGTTCAACATTACCCTGAGTTTTCGCATCGATTGGCATATTCAGCACAGGTGAACATTGCACGCAAATTTGGGGAGCATCTTTCTATTGCATTGATGCCAACATATGTTCACAGAAACTATGTTTTGGCAGATGACGTAAATAGCCTCTTTTCATTAGGAATGGCATTTAACTATAAGTTCACGAAAGGTTTAGGAATCATTGCAGAATATTATCCGACTTTTCATGATTCTGATTTACGAACAGAGTTAAGCAGTAGTCTATCGGCAGGAATAGAGTGGACAACCAACGGTCATAACTTTAAAGTCGTTTGTACCAACTCAAGAGGCTTTACTGAATCACAGTTTATTCCGTACACATATTCTCGTTGGATTGATCAGGATGCAGACGGAAACAATGTGGTTGGGCAATTCCGTTTGGGCTTCAGTATTTCAAGAAATTTTAACCTATGAGAACAGTACTCGTCTTATTTATAGTAGCCATTCCATTCGTGCTTACATTATCGTGTGAGTCGGACAAAGTTGGCTTGCAGAACCCAGAATGTCCTACGATCGTATCTTTTAGTAGTCAGATTGAACCAATGATTTCAACAAATTGTTCTACAAGTGGATGCCACAACGCTCCGGGGCCTGGAAAACCGGCATTAACAAATCATTCTGAAATTTCAGCCAACGCTTCGCAGATTAGAAACGTCATAAAGAAGAATCCTGGTGATCCGCAATTTATGCCACTCGGTGGTCAGAAATTGGCAGATAGCTTAATACAACAGTTCGGATGTTGGATTGAGCAAGGAACACAGGACAATTAATACGTATACAATTACCCTTACAATAATAACACTATGAAGAAAAATTACTTGATTATCGGATTGGCAGCAGTCTCCGTTGGATTCTTTGCATTCCAGAACGACTCGCAAATGCAAATCTCAAAAAGGTTTAGTGGAGGCTTGAATCAGGCTGCTACTGGTTCTCCAGGTGAGGCAAACAACCTCGCGTGTACGCAATGTCATGCTGGACAGACGCTCAACGGAGATCAAGAGAATGTTTTAACAGTGGTAAATGGCTCTTTACAACCCGTTACAACGTACAATCCTGGCGATGTTTATACCGTTTCTGTTGATCTAGCATCAGACCCTGCGAAAAAGGGATTCTCTGCAACAGCTTTGGACGGAACAGAAGCAATGGCAGGTTCATTCACCGGAAGCGGAATTGGAGGAACTCAGGATTTTACTGCGCTAAGTCGTGATTACATTACGCACACAGCAAGTAGTAATACTTCATCTACGCAGCTTTGGGCCTGGACGTGGACGGCACCTGCAACAAATGTTGGGGATGTCACTTTCTACGTAGCTTCCAATGTTGCTAACGACGATGGATCAACTAGTGGAGACATGATTTACTTATCTCAGCATGTTATCGGATCTGTTGCAGATGTAAACGAAGAAGAAATTGCAGAGACTTCATTTGAGGCAGGATACAATCCTCAATCGAATGCGGTAGTGGTTGACTTTACTTCATTAACAGCGGGAGATATGTTCTTCAATTTAGTTGACATGAATGGAAAGTCTGTTTACACAAGATCAATGGTGAGTTCATCTATTGGAGAGAACAAGCACACAGTGGATCTTCCTTCATCGATTGACAATGGAATGTACGTTGTTCATTTCTTCGTAGGAAACAAAGCAATGTCTGCGAACATTTTGGTTCAGAAATAAGACTACCACAACTACTTTATAGAAAACATGAATCCCATCTCATTCCGATACTTTCGGAGGAGGTGGGATTTTTTTGTGGAATAACTTTAGAAGTTCAGAAAAATAATTGAGAATGCCAAGAGAAATACAATTTGGTAATTAGACAAATGTCTAATAAGCGAAATGTATTAGCCCCTTCATTTTTACAGAAACCGCCCTCACTCCAACCGATTCAGCACCACCTTCTCAATCCGATCAAAAAACTGATGCGGCAAATAAGTGCGCCATTCTATCGTGTCCATTTCACCTCCCATGATAAAATACTGATCAATCCCAACCGATTGCATTTCTTGCTCAACATGCTCGTGAAAATTAATCATGGCAACCCACCCTTCATCCAAGTCATCAATCCATTCTTCGTAATAGCATTCGTCCGAGCCGTGAAAGTTCAAAACGTTCTCGCCAATGAGGATAAATTTGTCTACGCCCTCTTGAATTAACGTATCAATGATGTCTCGCTTTAAAATCATGATATCGTTTTCAATAGCATCATTCCACTCTCCAATCATTTCTATCACAGCAAAGCCCGCGTGATAATCAGCGTAGAGTATTTTCAAATACAGGGTCGGCGATCCAATATGATCCCACTGCGGATGGATCAAGTAATTATACACTCGGTTGCCGAATTCAAACTCACTGTACTCTCGATCATAGAAGGGCGATTGTACATCTTCTGACGCAACGTAAAGATTTCTCCAATGGTAATATGGTTCAATGGTATGCACACCACAAAGGTATTCCAAGAATTCAAATAATTTGGCATAATTAATGCACGAAGATTTCTTAAATTTAAACTCAAACCAATCAATCAGTATCTATGTTAAAGAAAATCAGCTTTTTCGCACTAGCCGCTTTAGTTTTCGTCGGATGTTCATCTGAAACTGAAGAAGAAAAGAAGGAAAGAAATTTTAAAGATTCCGTATTTGCTTTTGTTAACTCAAACCCTGATTTAGTTGGTTTTGGAAAGATCGATGTGAATGCCATTATGAAAGATGGAGAGGTGGAACAGAATTCAACGTTCCAAATGTTTGTATCCTCGACATATGATGAGTTGAAAGGGCAGTTGGATGTCAAATCTCCAATTTACTTGGCGATGGAAGTGCCCGAAGAAGGTGGCGGCGACCCAACAGTGTACGTAATGGGAAAACTAAAAGACGAGAAAAAATTTAAAGAAAATTGGACGTCAATGGGGTATACCTTCAAAGAGCACAAAGGCGTTTCTTATGCTGAAGACAATGAGCAATTAATAGCCTTGCGCAATGAAATAGTGATGTTGGTACAGATTCCAGGAAAGTATGATGGAAAGACATTGGTTTCGAAAGCATTTGGATATGTTGATGGTAAAATTGCCCCAGCGAAGCTCCAGAAGCAGATTGATGCCCCCGGAGATTTTATCATGCATTTTGATATGGACCGTATGATAGAGAATGATGCTTCGTTGGCAATGATTCCGAAAGGAATAGAAGCAGATATTTCTTTGAACTTTGAGAAGGGGAAAATGGTGTTTGAAGGAAGCTCAGATGCATCTGAAAAACTAGAAAAGCAATTTGATCTTGAAGTATTGGACGAGCCAGTAATCGCTAAGAAAATAGTGGATGCGGACGGAAATGTAATCATGGCGATGCAAATGAGCGTAAGAAGTTCATTAACAGATATGATGAATATGAACGACATGATGTTAGAAGAACAAATGTCAGAGGTTTCTGAGAGCCTTGCCGCAATTGACCCAACGCTAACAATGTCAGACATGACTGATGCGGACAATATCGTAATGCCCGAGTCTGGAAAGTTAATGGGGGGTGAAGCCATTCAAATTATGATGGACTTGGATGCACTTTCTTCAAAGATTCCAGAGGTTGGAACGTATATGGCAGATCTAGACTATGCATCGTATGAGATAATAGATGGTAAAATGCGTTTGGTAATTGCGACGCACAAACAAAACGAAAATTTCTTAGCTACTGTATTGAAAGCAGCGGACACATTTATGATGTCTGGCGGTTTGATGCAATTGGCAGCAATGAATTAATAACATAGAATGGCAAAAACAAGAGGAGATTGGAACGAGTTGACGCCCGAAGAGCGTAGAGTTATTTTGCACAAAGGAACAGAGATGCCGTATACCGGAGAGTATAATGCATCCAAGGGAAAGGGCACATACATTTGCCGACAATGTGAAGCAGCACTCTATAAATCAGAGGATAAATTCAACTCAGGGTGCGGATGGCCTTCATTCGACGACGAAATTCCAGGTGCGGTAAAACGCATTTTGGACTCAGATGGAAGAAGAACGGAAATTGTATGTGCCAATTGCGACGGGCACCTTGGTCATGTCTTTGAGGGAGAACGATTTACGGAGAAAAACACCCGTCACTGTGTGAACTCTATTTCAATGTTATTCAAAGCTGCGGAATAAGATGAAGACTTTATTGATAGCAATTTCTACAGTAATTCTAGGATCTTGCGCCATGCATTCGGGACAATTGGTTTCGGATGTGCCAAACAAGCCAGTGAAACATATTGATATCGCTGTTGGCGTTGCCACAACGTCCAAGGTTTTTGGAATGGGAGGAGTTGGTAAAGATGCCTTACTTTTTGAGGCGCGTCAGCAGATGATTTCGAATCGGCCATTGGTAGACAATGAAGCGTATAACAACTATACGGTTGATTACAAACGAACGTATTTCATCATTGGCTCGAAGACAAAGGTAACAGTGACTGCCGATGTTATTTCGCCAAAAGATACCATTTCATCCCCATCTTATTCCGCTGAATATTTGCGTAAAATGGGCAATCAGTATTCGTATTACGATTCTCTTTTCTGGATTGGTGATTCCGTTATCTTTAATACGAACACCTACGGGAAAATTGTCGGTTTTGAAGGACGTGACAATAAGAAAGTTCGCATTCAATACACTGATAACGGTGGTGATTTTAAAACGAAAGTTCAGAATGCAAAAGGCGTATACGTTCTCGTAGATTATTATCGTGGTAATAGGCCGAGAGTCACTCGAACTATAGGGAGATTGGTCGCCTATGGTTTGAATGGAGATATCTTCATTTCAGGTGATGGCTCACATTTTTATTATGACCATATGGAAGATGAGTGAGTTCAAAAAAGTTAGTCGATCTACTGATTAATTCGACGCTCCCTTGGCTCTTTCATGAACAATCAGTCCAGATTCACAATTGAGGATGATTTCTGCATCTTCCTTCACCATATCATTTAAAATAAGTTGAGATGCCAAAGCCAACTGGGTGTAATTTTGAGAATTGTTTCCAAAGCTCGCGGCCGTATTCACCCACATGCTTTTGATCAATTCTTGTCCTCCTTCTTCCGGGGCAATTTTATTCACAACGGCTGCCACATTTCCAGATCCAGCGTGATACACATGCAAAACAAACAAGCGGAACCATAGGTCGTTCTCGGCGTAGGCCAATCCATGAGCATCCAAAATGCGCCGCGCTTCAGGAATACAAATCTTCTTAATCAATTGCGATGCGCCGAAAGCACTGCGCTCAAAATCCTCGCGCTCGTCCTTGTATCTGCTCACAGTCAATCCTTGTGCACGAGCCACTCTAGGCATTAATTGAAAAGGTCCGTATGCACCCACACGAGATTTTTTCATTTGTCCTGGACTTTCAATCAGCAAAATGGCTTGCGCGTACCAGGGATCTACTTCGTTTTGCTCAAATGCCGCAACACCTCGCGTCAATTGCGGGTACACAGCATCGAACTTGTAAAAGTGATTTTTCCCGGTGGTGACAAAAATGCGATCTTCCGATGTCAAGCCGAAATGAGTACGCACGGAATCTCTAAAGTTGGATTTTTCATCATCCGATTGCGCATTCCAATCTATGTTGCTCATTACCGCAAAAATTTGACGCGTCTTGGCAACGTTCACGATACACGAATCTGGACTTAAGTCCATGATTTCTCTCCAAAAATTAGGGTGCGCCAATTGATCCCATCCTTCATTAATGATTGGGTCGGCACTAACAATAACACTGAGGCTATCGCCGTCTTTTACTTCAATTTTATCATTGTCCCAGGGAGATTGTCCGTAAGAAACCGATAGTGTGGATAATGCCAATAAGATAAGGAGAGTTCGCATATTCGTTTGATTCTACATTAAAAGTAACGCCAATCTAGAGTCATTTGTTACAATTCGCAAGAGCTAATCCACATCATATCGTTAAAATCGCCTAATTTTAACATTAAATGCAGGTTCTACGACTCATATTGGGGGCTCCAGTGATACTGTTGGTAAAAATTTATCAATGGATTATCAGCCCATTATTACCACAATCGTGCCGATATACGCCTACGTGTTCCGTTTACATGATCGACGCGATCAAAATTTGGGGACCGTTCAAAGGAACGTATTTGGGATTGAAACGCATTGCTTCGTGCCATCCTTGGGGAGGCCATGGGCACGATCCTGTTCCCGAGAAAAAGAAAAAGTAAGTGTATGTGGAAACCGCTGGTACTTTTTGTAAAACTGTCATGTATATGTGCCGTAATTTCTGCCTGTCAGGATGAAAGCCCACAAGAGTTGAAGGCGAGTGAACAAGAAGTTTCCGAGCTAGAAATATCCGATTTAAAAGGAAAAGAGTTTACAGGTGTAGGTCCTTCACGTTTATCTGGGTATCAGAATGAATGGAGGCTGATTTTAGGTGTTGATAATGAGGTGGTTTTGTTAAAAACCTGGATTGGCGACCAAGAGGTTACCAATTTAAACAATCAACAAATGTTTGGAGGGCTAAAGAAAATGGACAATGGATTTTTTGAACTTGAGACCAACTTTTGCTTGTTTGCTTCAGGGTGCGATAAGCCGAGGTACGAATTTTTACGCTCAGATTCTGCGGCGATTCATATAGATTCTATTGTACTCGAAGAGTTGCGGGGAGGGCATTTCCTTTTGGAGTCGACGCTTGGATACGACTCTTCCTTTGTTGTTAATGATCAAAAGCATATATTTCGTACAATTCTTGATAACGGACAATTGGACACATCCAAATTTACGATTAGCTACATTCCGAAGTCAGGGTCGAGAATTCAACCTTTCATTTTACGGGGTGGTGATCGATGTGGCACCTACATTAATGACTATAAATTTTCGGATCAGTACTTATTGAAAAAGACTGGGGATGAGATCGTGTTAATTGTCGATTGCTCCAGTCGTTATGCCAATAATCACATTGATACGATTATGCTAAGAACAAAGTGAGGTCTTGCGTGGGTTGAGCATTTATATTCAGATATTTAGCGCTCAAGGACAACGAAATTCAGCAAAGGTCGCTTTCGAATCAATTCATAGAGAACCGTCAGCAAAATCACGCCATATTCAATGTGAATTAACAAGCGAAAATCATCAGGTGCCATATCGCTGTACGATGCGTAGGTGAGGAAAATAACAGCACTCCAAATTATTCCGAAAGTATATCGCGTAAAAACGGATAGTCCAAGAATGGTTAAGATGTACCATGGATGCACTGTTGTGGCAAACAGGTAATATACGAGCAGTCCGAAAATCATGCGGGTTGCCATCGCTTGAAAATTGATCTTACCTCCGAAGAATGCGAAACAGAGAATCAAGACAGTGGAGATACGTGATAGGTTGGTACCGAAAGTATTTGTTGGTTTGAAATCATAAATCGTTAACCCGTATTCAAGATAATTGTAGTAAATCAATGAGTTGAACTCAAAGGATTTAAAGTACAATTTCAGACTGTCGAAGAAGTTTTGGTAATTGTCCATTCGGAAGTAAACAATGGCTAATAGCGCGACAAAAACTCCCGTGAGAGAATAAACCAATGCGCTGCGTCCCCATCCAAGATATCGGAGTAAGAAAGGAAGGAGCACCAATGGAACCAACTTTACCTGAACTGCAAATGCGAGAAATAATGCCGCCAAAATCCATTTTTGCTTTGCTAGAAAGTAAAAGCCAATAATGAGAAATGAAATCATAACGCCTTCAAAATGAAGGTTCCCAACCGTTTCAATCAACCAAAGAGGATTTAAGGCAACAATAAGCATTCGTTTGGACGAGAGCTTGAAGTGTTCTAGCAATTTCCATAAATAACGCAGTCCAACCAATTGCGTAAGGAAGATGAGCAATTTTAGGAGGAATAGGTTAATGGCGATTGAATTGGTCAGATTCGCTGCGACAAAATAAAACTGATTCACAGTCGGATAGCAGGTGTAGTTTTCTCGAGAAAGATCGCTCAACCCGGCGTACAAGGCCTGCATGTAGTGTGAATCGACATAACCCGCTTTGTCAATAAGATATTGTGGAGATGCATCCATGGGATTGTGACCTTTCCACACCATAGCTCCGTCCCATAAAAAGCGATAACTGTCAGGCGAAAGTTGAGGAGCGAAGAAAAATGCCGACAAATTTGCAATCAGGCCAACACCAATCAAATAATTCAGTGGAACCTCTTTTTTGTATAACAAGAGAAGGTAAGCGACAAAGCTGATGCCATAAATGGTCATCAACACCGGGAAATTGGCTCTATCCGACCATGCGAATAAAACTCCTGTAAATACAAGGTAGATGAGCGAAATGAAATGGGTTGACCAAGATTGGGCGCCCACAGTCATTATCCTTTGGCTTTACGTCCGTACAATTCTCCAAGTGAGTAGAAGAACACCAATCCGTAACCGATGGTTAACATCAGGTGGAAAGGAACCATTCCGATATCTCCGTAGATGGCACGATTCACGGTGGTGTAACCAAACAACAAAAACAATAATCCTTCACCGATATTTAGGATGGAAATGCTTTTCTTATCGTATTTGTTTCCTTTGAATTCACTTTTCACATTTACGTTGAATTTCGGTGTTCGAACGAACGAGCTCTTAATTCCAAGATAGCCTTCTAACACCGCCACAGTGTTGTTCAGTGCCAATCCCATAGATACTATTAAGAACTGGAAGAAGCGCGCAACAAAACGAATCAATGACAAGGGAACATTCGATGTTTTATCACGATACGCATGCCAATAATAGAACATTAAGAACAAGGTGCTCGAAAGGAAGATCGCTCCCCAAACCAAGAATGAATTCAAATCAGAGAAACTGTCTTTGATATGAAGAATTGGCAGACTCAAAAGAGAAAGCAGTAAAATGAAGATGAATACGGATGAATTGAAGAGGTGCGACAATCCATGCAATCTGTCTGAGAAGCGCACGCCTTTCGCCGTAATAATCGTCTTCCACATTTTTACAAAACATTCGGCTCCTCCTTTCATCCAACGGTGCTGCTGACTTTTCAAAGCAGACATTGTAATAGGCAATTCGGCCGGTGCAATAACATCTTCCAAATACTGGAAACGCCATCCTTTGATCTGTGCACGGTAACTCAAGTCCAAATCTTCGGTGAGCGTGTCGTGCTCCCAACCGCCTGCATCGGCAATACATGCTTTTCTCCAAACTCCTCCTGTTCCGTTAAAGTTGATGAAGTGTCCAGATGCGTTTCGACCGCCTTGCTCGATGGCAAAGTGCCCGTTCAAGCCAAAAGCTTGAAGTTCTGTTAGAATCGAATAGTCTTTGTTGATGTGTCCCCAACGCGTTTGAACGACACCTACCTGGTCGTTATCGAAGTGAGGCATTGTCTTTTGCAAGAAATCAGGGTTTGGAATAAAGTCAGCATCGAAAATTGCAATGAATTCTCCTTCTACTTGATCCATGGCATCATCCAAGGCTCCTGCTTTATATCCTGTGCGATCTACACGGTGAATGTGCTGAATGTTCACTCCACGAGCTTGAACTTCTGCAACTTTCTTGGCGATTAAGTCTTTGGTTTCATCTGTTGAATCATCCAAAACTTGAATTTGTAGTTTGTCTGCAGGATACTCAAAAGCAGCAACTGTTTCAATAATTCGATCGGCTACGTATAGCTCATTGAACATCGGCAATTGCACTGTTACTTTTGGCGTGTCGTTCGGATCGTATACAGGCGCTTTCTCCTCAATCTTACCGCTTTTCTTACGTCGCTTGTTTCGCACATAAGCAATGGCCAATGAAAGTTGGAGAATACTGTAGAACAAAATAAGGAGCAAACAAAAGAAGTAAAGAATCACAATGAGCTTACTTACCCAATGCGACCAATAGTGCTCTTGTCCATAAGCATCACCCCAATCCAACAACCAAGAAACCTTCCGGCCTACTTCAATTTGAGATTGCGTATATCCATTTTCAATATCTTTTTCTGCCAATTTTAAGGAGAAACGAGCGCGGTTATAAGTTTTGTCATCTACAACAAGAATGTGCTCACCAACGGGAACGTTTTCAAATGTATAGACTCCTTTTTCGTCCGACTTCTAAAATCGGTACTTGAAAACGGCAAATATAATCTTTATTCCCGCAAGTACAGTACCTTTTATGGTGCCACTTACCTTGGAAACGCCAATCCGCTTGCGATAGTCTACGGGAACTTCACAGAATTTCATTTTGTGTTTGGCGGCTTTAATCTGCATTTCAATCGTCCAACCGTATGTTTTGTCGGACATTTTGAGTTTTTCCAATGCATCAGCTTTAATGGCTCTAAATGGTCCTAGATCGGAAAACCTGGCACCGTAAAAAAGGCGTATCAATCGCGTGGCGAGCCAATTTCCGAATACCTGTTGTGGTGTCAATGATCCCTTTTCTCGTTTCCCTAAAACGCGCGAACCAATAACCATATCGTGATTGTCTTCAAGAATTGGTCGCACAACATCTACAATTTCTTCGGGATAATCGGAGTAATCACCATCGAGGAAAACAACGATTTCGGTTTGGAGTTCTTTGGACTTTTCAATTCCTTTCAAACAAGCCCATCCGTATCCTTTCCGTGTTTCGTCCAAAACAATGGCTCCTGCTTCTGAAGCAACCTGAACCGTATTATCGGTTGAATTGTTGTTCACAACGATCACATGCGAGACAAGATCGCGGGGGATGTCTGCTACAACTTTACCAATAGACCTTTCTTCGTTGAAAGCCGGAATGATTACAGTAATGATTGGAGTACTCATATTTTAAAATGTGGGCGCAAAGATAAGGCAATCTCTGTAAAATGGTGACTTCGAGAGTACTTCGGTAAACTCAGTATAAAACCTCAGTCACCATATTTATGGTACTAGAATGACAATCTGGTTTTGACAGTACTTCAGTAAACTCAGTATAACACCTCAAACATCGTATTTTGTCTAGCGTCTAAAAGTCTAAGGTCTCAATTACATATGCAATTTCACGCCGTCTTTCGTTACTTCTAGTGGATTTGGCTCAAAACGTCCTTCCTCAGGACCATTCTCCAATTTTAATACACCACGCGGACAAACAGCAGAACAGACACCACATCCAACGCAACTGGCGCGCACAATGTTCTCTCCTTTCTGCGCATAAGCACGTACATCGATTCCTTGTTCGCAATACGTAGAACAGTTTCCACAAGAAATACATTGCGATCCATTTGTGGTAATTCTAAAGCGTGATTTGAAACGTTGGAACAATCCCATATATCCGGCCATTGGACATCCGAATCGACACCAAACACGGTTTCCGAGAATAGGTTAGAAACCTACACCAATTACTCCAGAGAAAGCAGCACCGATAAAGAATCCGTAAGCGGATTTAATGGATTTACTGCTAATCACGAACATATTGGTACTTCCAGTGATATAGGCTATCGTTAAGAAAATGAGCACGAACAACAAGATGATGGCTCCAACGAGCAACATTTTGTGTTGGTGTTTGCGGTACCATAGATAGAACCCCGCTCCGAAAAGTATCGTCAATCCCGCAGCGATAAAGAAGAAAGTGTGCTTATTCAGCGTTGCGAAACTAAAGACAAACTCTGATTTGGTTACATATGGATAAATCACAGCAAAAGTCATTAGCAGTACAAAAACAAGCACAGAATGAATTACCCATCGCTCGATTTTCCATGCTTTTACACCTTTGTTGGATAAATGTCTAAAACCATCTCCGGCAGTTTCTGCCAATCCGCCACAACCACAGAACCAAGAGCAATACCAGCGTTTCCCAACGAAATAAGTAACTACAGGAGTTACTACTAGGAATAAGATCAAACTCCAGAAGAAGTAAGCCATTCCAACAGGCTGATGCGCTTTGTAAGTATATGCTTGAAGGTTGCTAGGAAGGAATGCGTCATAGTTCAATGGCCATGATTGCACGATATTCGCATCGTATCCTAGATAGGTGTTTTTACCATCAATCACGGCAGATGTTCCATTATAATTCATAGCTTCCATAATGGAAGGAAGAATATCTGCCAGGACGAGTTGCGAGAGAATTACCACGATGGTTCGAATTAACTGATATCGATTGTGGCGGTACTTAATAATGAATTTGATCCCGAGGAAAAGAATAACAAAGCTGTAGATAGACCCGTAAACAAACCATTGACTTGCCGGTTGTCCTTTTCGCAATTGAGAATAGGAATCAAATAGGGAGACCAAACCTGATAAAGAATCAGAGTACCAATACAATTGAATGTAGAAAACGGTGAGCAAAATTCCTGCGGCAAAGCCCAAAACGCCTTGATTCGTGAGGGAATTGAACATCACATGGTTGTTCTTAATGCCTGCGGTGTGTCCGTTATACGTTCCGTAAGTATAGAGCAGAATACCTAATGCGATAGAGCCAGAAGTAATTGATAAATAGAGCCAAGAAGGGTTCAGTTCGACCTTACCTAGCCAGGTAGTAAGCATGATTCCCAGACCGATAAGGGAAAGAAATAATCCGCTTCGTTGTGCCCAATTAGAAGATTTGAAATAATGTGTTTGAACTTTATACTTGCGTTCTGGGTCATATGTAATGAGGAAAGATGCCAATGTCATGACACCAAATCCAGCTAACGCCATAAGGTATTTGGTTTCTTTTTTTGAGGTATATCCAACATATACTAAAACAATCCCAATAACAAAAAGAACGCTGCCGAGAGACGTTTTCCAATTCTTATTGAAGAAGAGTCCGCTTCCAGTCATCATTAGAAGAAAACCTGCAATTTTTTCATAAGAGATGCCGCTTCCTTCCTTGTAGAGCGCCCAGAAAAATAGTCCGATTCCTGCAACGAGTAAGCCAAGGCTAATTTTAGTTTTCCGATCTAGCTTTTCAGAAAACGTTCCTGTGAGTGAATAATTTGTGTTTTCCATGCCTTATTTCGTTACTAACGTTTGCCACCATTTTGCCTTTTGCAAGGTGATAGATGAACTAAAATCTTTGTTGAACTGTGCAATTACAGCTTCTTCGTATTGTTTGTAGAACTCTGGATCAAAGTTCGCCGACTTCAAATCTTTGAGTACTTCTTCAATGGTTGCGCCTTGCAAAAGCCATTCATTAAATAATTGATGTCGCAAGCGGATACCGAAATTGTTTACACCAATAAATTTGTGTGAATCGGTATCAAATATAAAGTGCAACAGCACCTCGTTCTTTTCGTCCTCGAAAATGAATTCGCTTTCGCCTTCTTGCAATTTGTTGTAAACCATTCCGTAGGTTTGGTACTCAACGTCGAAGAATTTCGCCGAATTGAACCAATGTCCTGGATTGTATTCTGTGCGCTCTCCAGTAATTGTTTTTGCCACGGTTTCGCCCATGAATTTTCCGGTGTACCATACTTGTTCGATAGGGCGGCGATTTGGCAATGGCTCCTTAAATTGCGCGCAATCGCCAATGGCATAAACACCCTCAATATTTGTTTCTAGAAAACGATTGACCAATATTCCTCTTTCCGTGTCGATGCCGCTTTCTTTCAAAAAGTCAATGTTGGGCGAAACGCCTGCTGTTAATCCCACGAACTGGCAATCAATGCGTTCTCCTGATTTGGTCATCACGGCGCATGCTTCCCCTTGTCCGTTATCGATAATTTCATCCAACTCTTCGTTGTAATGCATGTGCAGACCGTGGTGTTTGTCCATGTGACGCATGATCATTTGGGAATCTCGTTCCGGTAAAACGCCTCCCCAAAACAGTCCTTCTCGCACCAAAAAATGCACTTCGATATTTCTGGACAAAAACATTTCTGCCAACTCGATACCTATCAATCCTCCACCAACAATTACAGCTCTTTTCAGCGTGTCACTGCATTCTTCCACATACTCAAGGTCTTGTTTCGAGTACAATCCTCCGACGCGTTTTAAATTTTGCCCTTTCCAACCAAACTTATTTGGTTTGGATCCTGTGGCGAGCACTAATGAAGTATAGGAAATGTTTTCCCCGTTGTCCAATTTAAGCTGTTTGGCATTTGTGTCAACGTTATTCACGCGTGCTTGCTTGAGTTCAATTCTGTTTTTCTCCCAGAAGTGTGGTTCGTAGGGCTGTGTGTGCTCGAACTTCATGTGTCCCATGTAAACATACATGAGCGCCGTTCTAGAGAAGAAGTATTTGGATTCAGCAGAAATAATGAGAATTTCTTCGTCGCTTCGTTTGCGAATATATCGCGCAGTTGTGACGCCTGAAATACCGTTACCGATAATTACAATCATAGTGTAGTCATTTGGTTTTTAGACGAGGGTCTCGTCAAGTCATTACGACTTTACAAATATCAATATACAAAAAAGGGACTGTCGTTTTCGACAATCCCTCAGTATTTCAGCGATAAAACGCCTTATTTTTTAATTCTAATTATTTCCAAACGCCTCTTTTTGAGAAGGCATCGATTCTTGTATCGATGCGTTTTTCTGGTGCGATTTTCTTCAATTCGGCGATTTGCTTTTTGATTTCGTCTTTTACAATATCAAAAGTTCCTTCATGATCGCGGTGTGCGCCACTTTTTGGCTCTTTGATCACATCGTCAACAATACCGAGCTTTTTCATGTCTTTGGAAGTCAACTTCAAGGCTTCTGCAGCCGTTTCCTTGTACTCCCATGAACGCCAAAGGATTGAAGAACATGATTCTGGAGAAATAACAGAATACCAGGTGTATTCGAGCATAAGCACACGGTCACCAACACCAATGCCCAAAGCACCACCAGAAGCTCCTTCACCAATAACGATACAAATTACGGGAACTTTCAAACGCATCATTTCATAGATGTTGCGCGCAATTGCTTCACCTTGACCACGTTCCTCTGCTTCCAAACCTGGGAATGCACCTGGAGTGTCAATTAATGTAACGATCGGTTTGTTGAATTTTTCAGCCAAACGCATCAAACGAAGCGCTTTTCTGTATCCTTCTGGATTTGGCATTCCGAAATTTCGGAACTGACGCATTTTGGTGTTTACACCTTTTTGCTGTCCAATGAACATCACTGTTTCACCATCCAACATTCCAAAACCACCCACCATCGCTTTGTCGTCTTTCACATTACGATCGCCGTGCAATTCCTGAAATTTACCTCCAGTAATTGCTTCAATATATGCCAATGTATAAGGTCGGTCTGGGTGACGCGAAAGTTGCACGCGCTGCCATGGAGTCAACTTAGAAAAAACCTCTTTGGTTTCCTTGCTAAGTTTTTTCTCTAGCTCTTTAATCTTATCGGACATATCCACTTCCGTGTTTTCTCCGATTTCCTTCGTTTGAAGAATTTTCTCCTCCAACTCCTTCAACGGTTCCTCAAAATCAAGATAAGTAGCCATAAATTTGTGTCTAAATTGAGGGGCGAAAGTTACGAAAATTGTTTTGTTGTCCTACTTTTACAATATGATATTATTTCCACCTGCTAAGGTCAATCTGGGACTGAACGTTTTATACAAACGCGATGACGGCTATCATGAAATTAAATCATGCATGGCAGAAATTCCGTTGACGGATGTTTTGGAGATTTTACCTGCGGAGGAATTTTCGTTTCAACAGACTGGTTTAACGATAGATGGTGATCAGGAATCGAATTTGTGCGTGAAAGCCTATCGCTTGATGGAAACGCGTTATGGAGTGGGTCCGGTATACATGCATTTGCGAAAAAATATACCAATGGGTGCCGGATTAGGCGGTGGATCGTCCGATGCAACCTACGTTCTTCTTGGTTTGAATAAATTGTTTGATTTGAACTTGTCTGATGTGATTTTGGAAGGTTTGGCAGCCGAACTTGGAAGCGATTGCGCTTTTTTTGTGAAGGGTGGCGTTCAGATTTCGGAGGGCAGAGGAGAAGTACTAAGGCCGATAGCTGCAAGCCTCAAAGGTTTCTACATGAAATTGGTTTATCCTTCTCTTCACATTGGCACAGGAGAAGCGTATGGCAATGTGCATTTTGATGATAACGTATCTGGCTACGATGAATTGTTAGAACATAATTTCTCAGGATTGGTCAATTCTTTCGAGCAGCATGCGTTTTCAAAGTTTCCGCGGTTGGGTGAAATCAAACAATCGATGTTGGAGGAAGGTGCATTTTACGCTGCAATGTCAGGAAGCGGATCGAGTATTTTTGGTTTGTTCAAAGAGAAGCCAGAAGATGCTCAAGAGGAGAATACTTGGGTATTGGAGTTGTAGGTCCTCACTCCAACCCTCTCCAAAGAGGGAGTAGTTCAAAATTCCTAAGCGAAATTAACGTCTCTTTACGAGGACAGAAAAAGTCCTATATCTCGACTCCGCTGGATGATCATGGTTTTTTCTTTTAAAGACCACGTAAACAAGAGGTATGAAAACTTTTGCCAAGAATTAAAGTCTTTCTGAGAAGTGGTTCACCCTAATGAGTGCCAGGAGAAGGATTCACACCAAAAACTCAAGATTTTATCGAAACCCAAAAAGGGAAGCAGATCAATCTACAACTTCACCCACTTCTTACTCACAACACCGGAGTTCGAGCGAATCAACACAACATACGTTCCATTTGGAAGGTCGTTAACATTCAGAACGGCAGTCTTTTGAGAATTTGCTTCCTTCATTAACAATTCCTGTCCTTGCATATTCAACAAGCGAATTTGTTCCAAGGGTACATCCGATTTGATGTTGATGATTTGATTTCCAGGATTTGGATATAAAGCTACATTGGTCGTATTGAATTCAGGCAAGGAAACCGAACTATTTGGATCAGCCTCGAAGTGAAACAAACCGCCCAAATCTTGTCCTACGAACATATTTAAGTTGCCATCACCATCGATATCTTCTACCCAAAAGGTACTGTAGGCTTCCACGTCAAGGTTTAAATATTTCGAAGAAACGAGGTTGAAATCTTCCCCGGGATCCAATTGGCCGTCAATACTATCATAATAGAACAAGCGTCCATCGGCAGAGCCCGCGAACAAATGGGTGGAATCTCCCACGCGGAAAAAATGTGGAGAAGCCAAAGTGTTCGGATTGGAAATCGTCATATCGATGTTTCCAAGGAACTCATTGGTCAATTCAAATGATGGGTTGGTAGCAGTTCCGATGTTTCTGTAATACTCGATGTGTCCATCTTTGGTTCCAAGAAGGAGGTCCAACAATCCATCATCGTCCAAATCAAAAAGCTGCGGGTATGCAAATCCTTCTGTTTCAATCGGATTTCCGAGGTTGTCATTGAATCCAGGGACAGGTGTGTTGAATTGGGCACCATTTCCTGTAGAAGTATTTTCATAATAGATCAAACTTCCGTCTTGCAATCCCATCAATAAATCTTCGTCGTTATCTCCGTCGATATCGCCAAAGGTTGGAACCGTGCGCAAGCCATAATTCTGTTGGTCTAAATCCAAATAGTTGTAATCTACAAACGTGTATTCTGGATTGTTGGCTGTGCCCGTATTTCGATAGTACGCGAAAGTACACTCCTTACTTAACGTAGGGATGTATCGGAAATAGTTCGGAATGATTAAATCTTTCAATCCATCCTCGTTTTCATCGAATAAAATGGGAATGGTCCCTGTTCCGTGCTCAATCATATCTTCTTGAAAGAAATTTGGAGAGCTGAACACGAAATTTGGCAGGTCGTTGGTTCCTGTGTTTTTGAAGAATCGCACACTGGATTCATTCTCGGAAATGTTTCGTGCATTCGGGCACACCAACAAATCTTTCACTCCGTCGAAATCAACATCGAGGAAGAAACCGGCTGGAAACAAGCTGATATCCACAGGCGTTGTATTGGACGGGAAGAAATTGTCTTGTGAAATCATGGCTGAATTCGTATTTGGCGCTGTGCCTCCGTTCATCAGCAAAGTCATGGTAGAATAACTGACATCTCCCAGTACCAAATCAAACACGCCCGAGTTGTTCATGTCGATTGCCAAAAGAGTAGATCCGGCGTGCTTTTTTACCAATTCAGGATCAAGATTGTTGTTATTTCCAGATCGTTCTGGGTTGGGAATAGCGCCTCCAACACATGGCGTTCCTTGATCGTTCAAGGAAATGATATTGGTGTTGAAATCTTCTCGAAACAAGCCCCAACATTGATTTTTGAGTTCGTAGATCAGTGAGTCTGGAACACCATAAAGGTCCATGCTTTGGTTTTGATGGTATTCAACGGTTTCCCCTCCCTGATTGAAAGTGATCACATCGATATCGCCGTCGCCATCAACATCCACAATTGCCGGAATATCCGAAGAACTCACATAAAGTTGACTTGGACCGCCCACATATTCGGAGTAGAGTAGCGGTGTGATCAATTCCCATTGCAAGCCATTTACAGCGTCGCCCACATTTCGATAGATTTTCAATCCACCGATGCCATAAGTCCAAAGGTCTTTTCGACCGTCATTGTCATAATCCACCAAAGTTGCTCGGTAGCGCATGTCTTCTGGAAAAAGGTTCTTGGCGTTGTAAACGGGCTCGTAATGCGGCTGACCGTTATTTTCCTGAGAGTAAACACGGATATTATCGTTACTGCGATCAAAGACAAAAAGATCAAGATCTCCATCGAAATCAAAGTCAAAGTCTGCTATTTGCGGATAATTCAATCCTCCTCCCCAAGCCATACTTATGGGTTGTCCATTACGAATCACGGGTACAGAATTATCTGTTTCAAATCCAAACTGTGCCAACAATGTTTGACTGGAAATGATTGCGACGATTGATAAAAATGATGGTAATACCTTGTTTAGCATTCTAATAGTAAAAGCAATTGAATATCTTCTTGTTATTAAGACGCAGCAACCCTGTGAAAGGTTTGAGAGTCTTAACTGACAAAATACGGAATATGAAACAAACACTACTTCTCCTTTTTACCAGCTTTTCGGCATTCTCGTTTTCTCAAGACACCGCTTCTGTTCTCTTCATAGGAAACAGTTACACGGGAGTGAATAATTTGCCTCAAATGGTAGCGGATTTAACTGCATCGAAAGGAGACCACTTGATAAAGGATGCCAACACGCCCGGCGGAGCGACGTTTGAAGTGCATTCGAACAATGCAACTAACTATACTAAAATCAACTCAAGTAATTGGGATTATGTGGTATTGCAAGCGCAAAGTCAAGAGCCATCTTTTCCAGACAATCAGGTGAATACCAACACCTTGCCGTATGCAATCGAATTGGCAGACAGCGTATACGCGAATAACTTTTGTACGGATGTGATGTTCTACATGACCTGGGGGCGCGAAAATGGAGATCCGCAATGGCAGCCGATTTCAACGTATGAAGGAATGCAAGCGCGCTTGAGAAATGCTTACATGCGCTTTGCTGATTCAGTTCAAGGATCTGTGTCTCCTGTGGGAATAGCTTGGAAACAGGTCCGAGAGAATCATCCTGGAATTCAGTTGTACACAGCAGATGAATCCCATCCTAGTTTGGAGGGGTCTTATCTGGCTGCATGCACTTTTTACGCGTCTATTTTCCGCAAGCCTAGTTTGGGTGCTACTTATTTAAATGGTGTAGATCCAAGCGTTGCTGCACAATTGCAGGCAGCGGCAGACTTTGTTGTATTAGATAGTTTGGATCATTGGAATTTACGCGATGCATCGCAACATACCTTGGCCGATTTTGAGTACACCATTGGATCAAACGGGACGGTAACTTTCGAAAACACCAGTACAAAAGGACAATCATTCACCTGGGATTTTGGCGATGGTCAATCAAGTACGGACGAAAATCCATTAGTTACCTACGCGGCAAACGGAGTTTACACAGTGACATTGACGGTATCGAGTGTATGTAACAATGATGTTGCATCGTATCAGGTAGATGTGAATACGTTAAGTCTTTTGGAATCGTCTTATGACTTAATCACTCTAAAAACATTAGGTAATGGTGTGTACAAAGTAGAGGCTGAAGGCGCGATAACAGCGGTGAATATTGTGGATGCTTCCGGAAATCGAATTGCGACAATTGACCATGGAAACATCGATCTATCGCAAGCTGCGTGTGGATTGTATTTACTTTTCGTAACTACCGATTTAGGAACAGAGGTTGTAAAAGTGATCCGATAAATTACTAGCGTAAATCGAACAAGTCTTCGTTTGATTTGCGCACTTTTTTCTTGAATTGAGCAATATCTTCTGCGTGACGGAATCCAACAGGGCAAGCAAGTGTTGCTGTTAAGTTCAGTGCGTCCAATCCCAAAATTTCATTGTATTTATCTGGATTGAATCCTTCCATTGGAAGTGCATCTATTCGCAGTGAAGCGCAGGTATGCAAGAGTTGTCCGAGTGCGATGTAAGTTTGTCTGGATGTCCAATTCTCAATATCCGCCTGACTTCGTTTTTGCAAAGACCCAATGATTCCAATTGAAAATGGCTCCAAATCTTTTGGGTCGGTTCCGCGGGTTTGTGAGATCAAATCCATGTATTTGTGGACATCTGTATCCTCTACATTTTTGTAGGCGCAGAAAACAAATAAATGCGATGCTTCTACCACAGGGCGTTGCCCAAATGATGCTTCCATTAACTTCTCTCGAATTTCAGGCGTGTCAATCTGAAGCACTTTATATGCTTGCAGTCCGTAGGAAGTTGCCGTCAATCGAATGGATTCTTTCAGTGCTGCCAATTGTTCAATTGATAGCTTTTTATTGGCGTCAAATCGTTTGGTGGCGTAGCGCCAGTTGAGATCGTCAAGTACTTGTTGCACAGCAAGAGTTTTTTACAAAAATACGAAGGAAGAATGGTAAAAGTGGAGTTTGACCCACAGAATTAGGTAGGGGATTGCAACCAGATTAGTTCGGAAGTGTTTGTTCGTTTACCTGTAGCAGCGAATCCAAATTAATTGCACCGATGCTATCCAATTCTTGCAATTCTACCGTGGGAGGGAAGAATCCTTCCTCGATTTTCATGAGTGCTAATTCTGCCGCTAGTTCCGCTTTTTTTTCCGTTTCAAAAAAATGCAATCCGCTGATGGCAGGAACGTTTTTCTGGAAAATTTCCAGGTGCGATCCTCGGAACAATTGGTATCCCCATCCTTTTTCTAAAGGAACCACTTTATATGTCCAACGCTCCTGGGTAGGTTCTGTGACTTCTTGAGTTGGTTTCACCGTTGACTCCAACGGTTTCTCTTCGGGTTCTGTGCAATTCACAAAAAGGAAGGGAATTGCCGCTACTACTAAATATTTCATTGAATGAACTGGAACTTTTCTACGTGAATTTGATTCGAATTCAAACGCGTAAAATACGCAAGATACGTTCCTGGCGCAACATTGCCTCTTTGAACGATGTATCCGTTGTTTGTTTTTTCAATATTGGATGCAGGAATGGTTGTGCGTCCATCTAAAGAAACAATGTGTAGCTCGAAATCATCATATTCGGCCTCAATGGTTATGTACTCCGTAGCGGGGTTTGGGTACAATTTCACTTGCAAATCTGGAATTTCATCCACATTCAAAATACGCAGATAGGCGTACATATCATCTTGAAAATCTCCGTTGTATCCCGTTCCAACAAATGCAAAGTTGTTCGTTATAAAAACAGCGGCATTCGATCTTCCCGGTCCTGGGTAATCTGCTCTGGGCACCCATGCATCTGCATAGTAGTTGTATTCCCAAAGATCGTTTTGATAGTTGAAATTGATGTCTTCTCCCATACAAATGAATCCAGATGGGAATTGTCCCCAACCCACAGAACCTTTTCGAGGAGTTCCCGGAAAGGATGCTTTTTGAATCCATGTATCGGTGGATGGTTGGTATTGCCAGAAATCATCTCTCATAACACCATCGTCACCTGTCCCAATGTATCCTTGATTTCCCATGCTGAATCCAACGGCTTCTTTGCGGGCTGTTCCACCAAAATCGTTCATTTGTGTCCAAATGTTTGAGGCTGCGTCATAACGGTACATATCCTTTTGCAAACCATTGAGATCTATTCCTGTTCCGATGTAAGCGAAGTCACCCAAAACAAAAGAAACGGCTTGACGACGTGGTGTTCCAATGAAGTTTGCTTTTTGCGCCCATGTTTTTGATACAGGGTCGTATTCCCAGAGATCGCCAAAAAATGGATTGGTTTCTCCCTGACCAAGACAGATGTAGCCTTTGTTATTAACCGAGAATCCACATGCCGAACCGCGCGCCATTCCTGATCCAGAGACTCCGCCAAGCGAGAGTTCGTCGTCCCAATCGTCGGATAAAAAATCGTAGGAGTACATTTTTCTGCGGAAACCGTCATTGTCGAGCCCGGCAATTAAATAGCCTTCGCCATTCAATACAAATGAGGCAGCAACCGATCGAGGTTGACCATTTACAGAGTCTTTCACAGTCCAGGCGCCTTGTGCTGAAGCATAGAAAGATCCTAGACTTACGAGTGTTGTCAGTAGCAGTAATCGCATGAATTATTGAATTATAATAGGTGAGTTTGCGTATTGATTTCCTTGTTTCGCAACCAATCGATAATTGCCTGATGGAAGGTTCTTCAAGGTCAATGTATGTGTATTTTCTTCTGAACGAACCATTTGACCGTTCATGTTGTACAATTCAATTTTTTCTGGAACCAATTCTGATTTCACTTGAATGTAATCCGTCGCAGGGTTCGGGTAAACGGCAATCTCCATTGTTTGCTCATCGACTCCAAGCGTAGACATTGGATGGTACTCGTGAATACTTTGTTTCTTTCCAGAAACGCCTTTACCTGTTCCAACGTAAGCGCGACTACCCAGCACAAATGCACTGGCATTCTTTCTAGGACTTCCGCCATAGGGCGCTCGTGAATACCAACTATTGTCAAATGGATTGTATTCCCAAAGATCGTCTAGCATACCGCCGTTGGTTCCCATGCACACGTACCCTCTATCATTGATGGTAAATGTTACGGCACTTGCTCGTGCGCTTCCGGGAAGATCCGCTCGTGCTGCCCACGTATTGGTGCTTGGTTTGTATTCCCACCAGTCCTGTCGGTACAAATCTTGATCGGTGCCAAGTCCAACGAACCCTTTACCCGCAACCGATAATGCGGAAAGTTGATAGCGAACGCCTCCAGGGAAATTCGCTGCTAAGTACCATAAATCTTGGGCTGGATCGTACGCGTACATGCGATCCGTATAATTATTGGGGCCATGCTTACCTCCAACCACGAAGGCTTGATCATTCAGAACAAAACAAGCGCCGAAATACATTCCGTTTCCGTTATTCCCAGGGAAGTTGGCTCTAGCGGCCCACGAATTGGTTGATGGATCGTATCGCCACAGGTCGTTTAGTTTCAAAGCACCTACATCTGTGGCATTTGGAGTGTTAATTCCTGTTGTTACATATCCGAAATCGCCAATTGCAAATCCAACGGCATTTCTTCGCACAGAACCCGGAATACTCGCTACTTGAGTCCATGAATCGGTAACATCATCATAACTCCATAAGTCATTATGAACAATTTCTGCAGTGTCAACGCCCGTACCTAAATATCCAACACCGTTAATGGTGAAGGCCACAGCACGTTCGCGTTTTAGTCCTGTAAAATCACCCTTTTTTACCCAAGAATTTGGCACGGGCGGGTTTGGTGTCGGTGTTTGCCCAAAAGCGATGTTTGCGACAAATGCGAAGCAAAGTAATATCAGTTGTTTCATCTTATTGGAAGATTAATTTTTTTGTTCCTAAATAGTGTCCTTTCACTGCGATAGATGCATAATACATTCCTGCAGGAAGGTTGTTGCGTTCAATTCGAATGTCCCCAGACGTTGTTTCAGTCTCCTGAATAACCGTTCCGGTAGCGTCGAATAATTGTATGTTAAATTGATCATACCCTTCGAGTTTGATCGTAACAAAATCGGTTGCAGGGGTAGGGTAAACGGTCACTTTTTCAATATCTAAGTAATCTGTCGAGAGGTACAATTCTGAATCAAACTCCCAAAAATCGGCGAAGTTGGTTCCGTTTGTTCCCGTTCCACAATAAGATCGATCTCCAATAGAGAAAGCCGCTCCAAAACGTCTACTTGTGCCGGGGAATTCTTCCAATTGCGTCCAGGTATTGATGGCTGGATCATATTCCCAGACTTCTTTCGTAACGTTGGAAAGTCCTCCGCCATATCCCGCAACGACATATAATTTGTCGCGTTGCGTGAAATTCATCGAAGCGGCGGAAGCAATTCCGGGAAAAGAAGCTCTGACAATCCATTGATCCGTTGTGGGCTTGTACTCGTAGAGTCCTTGCCAAGTTCGCACGTATCCTTTTTCATCAGTAGAAAATGCTCCTTGCCAGGTCGATGACCCAAATGGAGCAGGATTTTTGACTGTCCAGGTGGCCGTGGCAGGATCAAATTCGTGCAGTACATTTCCTTTTAAGGCATAACCTTTACCATTAATGGCAAAGCCTTCCGTGTTGGAAAATGTGTCAGGAGTTGGGCCAATGGTTGTCCATGTGTTGGTTTTCTTATCGTATCGGTGCAAATTTTGATCTGTAAATGCTCCTCCCGTGATGTAAATGTATTCGTCTATGCTCAAAGTAAGCACGCCATAGTTTCCAGCGCTCGTTCCACCAATGTAGTCTGCTTTCTGCGACCAAGCGTTGGTTGCCGGATCGTATTCCCACCAATCTTTCAAGACAATGTTGACTCCGGTTCCGTTATAATGACCAAGTCCCATATATCCTTTGGTGCCAATTGAGCCTGCCGTTCCACGGTGCCTACCCGCTCCAGCCATGTCTGCACGACGAATCCATCCTGCCTGCGCTGTTTCAACAAGACAAAAACCAATGAGTAGGAATAGGGCTAACTTTTTCATTTTGTCACGGATATTTTACCTGATTTGATCGGTGAATCGTTGTAAGAAATGGTGTAGATATACCAACCGTTTTGCCAGTTTGCTGTTTCAATACGGTTTTCTCCCAAATTCAAATTTCCTTGATGTACTTTTTGTCCGAGGATGCTATTGACTTGAATGGTTAAGTTTTCCAAGGATACATTCGGAAAATCTTCAATTGAAATTGTGACATAGTCCGTTGCGGGATTCGGATACGCCTTAAAATCAATATTTTCCAAATCTTTCTCTACAATTGAAAGTGCTAAATCCCAGCGCCAGAAGTCTTTGAAATTGGTTCCATTGGTTCCAAGTCCCATATAGGCGCAGCCGTTTAGCGTTGTGGCAGACATATAACGGCGTGCTGTCCCAGGGAATTCTTCCAATTCCGTCCACAGGTCTGTGGCAGGATCGTACTCCCAAAAATCTCTGTAATTGTCACCACTAGAGATGGTTACGCCTGTTATTACGTATCCTTTTCCGTTCAGACTGAACCCAGTAGATTCCATTCTTGGTCTTGGACCATTGATAGGGTCGATGCCAACATCATCAATTTGCACCCACGAATCTGTGGTTGGGTCGTATTTATGAAAATCGGTGCTCGACCAACCTACATCGGTTCGATATCCGGTTCCTACATAACCTTCACCACCAAGCTCAAATCCAATCGCTGACATTCGACCACCGCCGGGAACATTGGCAACCTGGGTCCAGGAATCATTGGAAGGATCGTAACGATAAATGTCATTGGTAAAACTGCCCGTCCCAATGTAGCCGTATCCATCAATGGCAAACCCAATGGCGCCGCGTCGGCCGGATCCTGGGAAGTCTGTTAGTTGTTGCCATGTGTTTTGTGCGGCATTATATTGAAAGAAATCCTTCACAAGTACGCTTCCAGATGGTGAAATTCTTCCTGTGCCCACATATCCAATGTCACCAATGGTAAAGCCGGCTGCGTGATAACAAATTCCGCCGAGATAATCCGCCTTTTGTGACCAAGCATTCGTTGCAGGATCGAACTCCCACCAATCGTCAAATAAAATGTTAGGACCTGCGCCGTTGTAGTGTCCAAGTCCCGCGTAAATTTTGTTTCCGATTGCGAGCATTGTTGTACGGTGCCGTGCTTCGCCTCCGAAATCTGTCATTTGAGTCCATACTGCGCCAAAAGAATGACCGCACCAAAGAAGTATAGAAATCAGGAGAATATTTTTCATTCGAGAATTAATTTTTGCTGAGCTACTGAAGTTTCGTTCGTAAGTTTCACTAAATACAATCCTCTCGGCAAGTGCGCTACGTCTATTTGAAGGTCATTGTTCAAAATCGTTTCGTAAACGAGTCGCCCTTGCGAAGAGAAGAATTGTAATGTTCCGTTTTGTAACGTTTCAAGGTATAAGGTTTGTGACGCTGGATTTGGATGTAAGCCAATTGTATTGAATTGATTTTCAT
This sequence comes from Fluviicola sp., assembly GCA_043584915.1. Classification (GTDB taxonomy): domain Bacteria; phylum Bacteroidota; class Bacteroidia; order Flavobacteriales_D; family Crocinitomicaceae; genus UBA4466. The sequence continues at coordinate 4,134,120 of CP121319.1, read as the reverse complement.
GAATTCCAAGCGATCCTTCTGTAATGCTAATATTGTAATCTCCTGATGCTGTTCCCCATCCTTCAACCACTGCGTAAAGGGTGTCGTGCCCATCAGTTGGAAATTCGATTTCGGAGGAAGTTCCACAATTTACCGCATCATCATTGCCATAAAGGGCGGTTCCATTCTGATCTTGTATGGAAAGAAAAGTATCGAACGTTGAGCCACACAAAGAAACTCTCAAGGCAGTTAATCCGTTCGGGACAATTTTATAATATACATCGGGGGATGCATAGGCAGCATTTTGACTGGTGTAGCAAGTCGCTGAATTGTGACTTTCCGAATATGGAATGAGTGGAACTGGTCTTGGATCGAATCGATCGTCTCCCACAAATCCAGAGCAATCAATTCCCCCAGTTAGAGTTACGTTAAAATCTGTCACAGAGCCCCAAGTAAAAGAGGCGCATGGATCGAGAGGCAATGTTGACTGTTCGGCTTGCATTACACGCATTCGATGTGTTCCTGCGATTACGTTGGCTGGAATTGTGAGTACATATCCCGTAGGAGAAGGCATCGGTTGCCCTGACCAAGTTAAAACCGATTCCGAGGCTTCAAAAATCTCATTCCCGTTGTAATCGATCCAGACTTCACCAACACTAGAGAAATTTCCCCCGCAGGTTCCAAATTGCATGTTTAGGGTGTAAGAAGCTCCTGCACTCAAACTGACTGTTTCTGTTGTGTAATATTGGACTCCTGCCACAGCGGGACAACCAACATAATTAATACTTCCTGCATCTCCAACAATGCTGAGCCCTTCCAAATTAGAATCGGCAGTTGAGGATGGTCCTCCAGTAATACAGTATTGAGATTGCGCTGAAGTGCTGATAAACAAAGCGCTAGCGATTAATGCAACAAGTTTCATATAGTAGGTGTACTTAACAATTGCTTAATATAGAGAAAATACTCTAGTAACTTGGTGTAGAGACGTTCAAAACGAACAAAAAGTTGTTTTGCTAACAATTCACCACGTGCAGTTAATAACTTTTGCGCAACTCTTGCGATTTGAGGACATTGGAAATGCATCTTTGTATACTCACTTTTAATACAGCACAGCCATGGAAACCGCAACATCAGTACAAGAAGAAATTGACGCGTTAAGAGGAAAACTAACGGGAGATATGTTCCAAGATATGGAAATCAAAGACCAAATTCACAACCTTGAAATGAAGTTGAAGGGAGTGAAACCGATGGACAGTCATTTCGACTGCGTAGGTTGTGGCTCATAACGCCATTCGATATTTGAACGATATTGGGGGAAGACTTTGGTCTTCCTTTTTTTGGTCGTAACTTTCGTAAAAACTATCCGATGAAAACGCTCATTTTATTTCTAGTTGTCTTTTTAAACTTTAGTGCTTTTGGACAGGTGTGGGGACGTTCAGGTGCCACCTGGCATTATGAATTTGGTATGTTTTTTAATGCGCTAGCTACTCTGGAGTATGAAGGTGATACAACAATTAATGGTTTTAATTGTCAGAAGATTGCAGTGAAAGAACAGGAAGTCTATCCTCAACAGAACGGAACAACTGTTCTTGGACAGGAAAACAATTATTCAGAGTTTACAAGATTTTCAGGCGATTCGGTTTTTTGGTATGCTGACAATCAGTTTTTTCTCTTGTACGATTTTGGTGCGTCACCTGGCGATAGTTGGATCATTCACGAAGCACCTGTTTCTCAATTTGCATGCGATACCGTGTCTATTGTGGAGGTGGTAAATGCAGGGACAGTCAACATTAATGGTGAAACGCTACGTTATATTGATCTCTTGCCAGTTCAGGGTGGTTTGGGGCTAGAGGGGCGAGCTATTGAAGGCATGGGACTTGTTGAATCAAGTAGCTTGTTCGGAGAAAAATTATTCCCGATGCAGCGCAATTGTGATTCAACGATAGTAGTAGATTTCTTCTTTCAGACATTTAATTGTTATCAGGATGATAACTTGGGACTCTATAATGTTTCTGGTCAGCCTTGTGATAATATTGTGGCTGCGGCTACGGCTTCATTAGAAGAAGAGCCTTCTTCTAATGAAAAATCAGTGTTGAAAGTATATGATTTGTTAGGAAGAGCAGCTGAAATGCATTCCAATCAATGGTTGATTATCCAATACACGGATGGTTCGACGGAGAAAGTTTTCATGTTCGAATAAAGCAAGAAGGCGTACATTATAACGCAATTCGATATTTGAACGATATTGAAGGAAGACTTTGGACTTCCTTTTTTTTTGTTGTAGATTTCTCTCAATGAAGTATCTAGTTTCTCTATTTATTGTTGTTGTTGCGTTTCAATGCAGTGCCCAGGGACTTAATTATGAATTAGGGTACAACAATAGTTACCACCAGTTCTCATCTGCCATTGCGGTGAACAATGAGCACACGTATGTTGTTAGAAAAGAATTGACGGGTACATCTTTTTTTGAGCCGGTGTATTTAACGAAGTATGACACAACGGGTGTTGTTTTATGGGAGCAATCAATTTCTCCTAAATTGGCAGAAATAATTGATGTTTACGACGCTGTTTCAACAGATGATGGTGGCGTTCTAGTTTATGGGGGCGGTAGAGATATTTGCGACGTGGGCGGGCTGTGTTTCTTCTTTGTGCAGAAGTACGAGACAACTGGAGCAGTGACTACATGGCTTAAGAACGATTTCAATTGTTGGAATACGCATTTGGGAGACATGAGCGTTTTCGAGGATGAGAGCATTTTATTTGAATTGGACTCTTCTGGTGTTTCTCGCCTATTTTATTTAAACAATACCCTGAATCTTGTTGATTCGATTTACACTCCCAAGGACTCATTGATCGGTGTGGAAATATTATCCTCTAACAACCTGATTGGGGCTACCAACGATTCAATCTTTCGATTTGATATGAGTGGTACTATTTTGGACGAGATAGAACTTGGCTCTGCTGTTACTGACATTAAACTGTATGAGGACACTGTTTACGTTGCAACCGTTGACAGTATTGCACAATTTGATTCGGCATTTCAGTTTCTGCAGTCATATGCTCCTGTTAGTTACTCGAATTATTCTAGCTTAACGGTTGATAGTCTCGATGTTCGTGCTTTGAGTCGCGATGTTTCGTCTGTTACACTTCATGCATTACAGCACAATTTACAGCTCTCAAGCGCCATGGATGTTCCAATGACTGAAGCATTCTCTCAGCGGATTGATTATAGTGATACGCACATTTCAGCATCTCAAAATTTCAATTTAACGTTGTATCAAACATTACGACTGAGAGATTACTCTTTGAACTCTTCATCAAGCGCTTCCGTTAATAATGGTGATGTCAGCGTTGTTGATTTTGTTCCGTCTTATATTGAAGCGAACCTCTCTTTGCCTAACTTAATAGTTTCAGGAAGCGCACTGATTAAAAATGAAGGAACTAGCGTGGTGAGTTCTGTTAGATTAAATCATTACGAAGGATGGGCGTTTGTATGCGGCGCTGAAGTATATTCTGAGCCGTTTTCAGGGTTGAATTTGGCGCCTGGAGATTCGGTATGGATTGACATGGGGATGGTGCACAATCACTTCGCGCCTTTGTTTGGTGATACAATAACTTATGATTTCTGTTTGTATTCTTCCCACGTGAACGAGCTTACAGATTTGAACGTAGCCAATGATCAATTTTGCAAGGAATTACTGATTGGATACAGTGGTTTGGAAGAGTTCTCATCGAACCCATTGCCAAAAGAATTGATCAAAGTTGTTGATTTTCTTGGGAGGGAAGTGCCTATAGAAAGTAATGGTCCAAAAATCCTCTGGTATTCCGACGGAACCTCCAAAAAAGTATTTGTCGACTAAAACAAGAACGCGTACATCAAAATGTTCAATCCCATTTGGAGTGCCTGCATTCGCTTGTTTTCAGGATCGTCGTGTACCTCCTGATTCTCCCAACCGTCGCTTAGATCCGTTTCATGCGTATACAAACAAACCAATCTTCCGTCGACAATAATTCCAAAAGCCTGTGGCCGTTCGCCATCGTGCTCGTGAATTTTTGGAAGTCCATTGAAGTCGTACTTCTGATGGAAAATTTCGTGATCAAACGGCAATTCAACCAATTCATGATCTGGAAAAACCTTTTTTAATTCCACCCGAATGAATTCATCCATTCCATAGTTGTCATCGATGTGTAAAAAGCCACCGGCTTCAAGATATGTTCTTAAGTTTTCAGCCTCAGCTTGAGAAAAAACAACGTTACCGTGTCCTGTCATGTGGACATATGGATACAAGAACAAATCGGAGCTTCCAACTTCTACGTAGGGTGTTTCCTTCGAAATGGACATCGAAAGATTTTGATTGCAATATTGAATCAAGTTTGGAAGTGCGGTTGGATTGGCATAATAATCACCGCCACCGCTATATTTCAAAACGGCTAGTTGATATGTTTCTTGACTGGAAACTGTCCATCCAGAAAATAGCAAAGCACATATCAACAGTAATTTTTTCATGATCCAATTAAAATTTTGGCCTGCATACAAGCGTACAAGGCAGCGGTTTCGGTTCTCAAACGATTTTTACCTAAAGTAATGGTTTTATAACCCTTTTCCAATGCTTGCGTTACCTCTTGCTCGGTGAAATCGCCCTCTGGACCGATAAGAATCGGACATGAGACCTTCTTAAAAACAGCGGGGAATTCATGTTTTTCCGCCTCGTAGCAATGTGCCAATAGTCCAAAATCATGATTCGTTAAAAAATCAGAAAAGGAAGTCAAGGCAACAATTTCGGGTAAATATCGGCGCTGGGATTGCTTCATTGCTGAGATCGCTTTCTTTTGCAATCGATCTATTTTTATGCGAGCACGCTCGCCATTTTTGCAATCGAGTAACGTGATTTTAGTGATGCCCAATTCCACTGCTTTTTCCACGAACCATTCAATCCGTTCCATCTGCTTGGTCGGTGCTACGGCAATATGAATTTCATCTGAAATCGCTTTTTCCAGGTCAATGTTTTGAATTTCAAGCAAGCAACGTTTCGGGTGTGCATCTGAAATAGTGCACGTAAACAATCGGCCCTTGCCATCCAGAATGCCGATTTCATCGCCCACTTGTCCGCGCAAAACACGCACGACATGCTTGGATTCTTCTTCACTCAGCATGTAAGTGGAAGCATTGGGGTCGATATGGGCATCGTAGAACAAACGCATCAGTGCATCAAACGATAAACCATTTCTTTCATTAACTCTCCGTGCGAGAAAGAGCTGTTGTTGATACCTTTTGACTTTAAATCAAACTCATGCAAAATGGCAATGTTGGCAGCCAATTTCTTCGGATTGTAGATTTTTGCAGACGCGAGCATTTGTGAAGCTACGAATGGATGCACACGCAGCGAACTGGCAACGGCATCTTTCGATTTATTCTCCATGAAGTGGATCTTCATCAAGCGTGAGAAATGATTGAACAAATTCGAAACCACCACGATAATCGAGGTTGCTTTCGGGTTGTGATCGAAATAATCTACAATTTTCAATGCTTTCGGCACATCACGAACAGAGATCGCATTGATCAACTCAAAAACGTTGTAATCTTTGGAGATTCCAATATTTTCTTCAATATGAATTTCGTTGATGGTTGTTCCCGCCTCAACAAGAATGCTTAGTTTTTCAATCTCGTTGATGATTTTGCTCAGGTCGTTACCAAGAAATTCCGCCAACAACATGGTGGCTTTTGGCGTAATTCCAAATCCTTTACTTTTTACGTATTTGTCAATCCAATCGGAAAGTTTGTAATCGGGTACTTTGGCCGATTTGAAAACCAAGCCATTTTTTTGAGCCGCCTTGACCGATTTTTTTCGCGTATCGTAGTTTTTGTATTTGTAGTTCACCACAAATACCGTCTGATCTGACGGCGACTCGAAGTAGGGGAGTAGGTCCTCCATACCCCGGAAATCTTGCGCTTCTTTCAATACGACTACGCGGCGCTCTGCCATCATCGGATATCCCTTTGCTTCCGCCATCAATGACGTGGCATCGGTGTCTTTTCCGTAGAGTATGCTCTGATTGAAATCTTTTTCGTGCTCTTCTAGTGCATTCGCTATAATAGCATCGGTAATGGCATCAATATAGTAAGCCTCTTCTCCGTGAAGGAAGTAGATAGGCTCGAATTGCTTGGCCTCAATTTGTTTTATGATAGATAAGTGGTCCAGGCTTTTTCCATGTCCTGAACGCTCACGTATTCGTGTCGCGAGTGAATTGCCATTTCTCCCGTAAAGATGTTCGGACAAGGCAATCCCATAAACGACAAGCGCGAACCATCTGTTCCACCGCGAATACTGGTTTGGCGTCAATACCTGCATTACCCATGGCTTCTAGCGCGTAATCGGTAACAAAAGGAACATCTTTGATGATTTCCTTCATGTTTCGGTACTGCTCTGTTACTTCGAAAGTGTAGTTCAAGTTTGGATAATGAGCCAAAGTATCTTTCAGCATAGATTCCAAACGCGCTTCATATTCTGCCAACTTCGAAGTGTCGTGATCGCGAATAATAAACGCAACAGACGCCTCTTCCATGCCTCCTGAAATTGTGTGCGGATGTACAAATCCTTCTCGGTGCTCTGTTGTTTCTGGTGACCAACTGTCCTTGGGAAGCGATGCTACAAATTCTGAAACAACTTTCAAGGCATTCACCATTTTGTTCTTGGCATATCCTGGGTGCGCGGCAATTCCCTGCACGGTAACTTTTACACCATCAGCAGAAAAGCTTTCATCTTCAAGTGACCCAAGCGTTCCTCCATCCAAAGTATATCCGTAATCAGCGTTTAGTTTTTTCATGTCCAATTTGTCTACACCACGACCAACTTCTTCGTCAGGAGTAAACAAAATTCGAATGCTTGGGTGCGGAATTTCTGGATTCTCCATGATGTACTGTGCGAAATCCATAATGATGGCAATTCCCGCTTTGTCATCTGCCCCGAGCAGCGTGTGTCCACTGGCAGTAATTAAATCATCACCAATTTTTTCTTTCAAATAAGGATGTTGTTCCGTGGTGATTACCTGCGATGTATCGTCTGGAAGCGTGATTGGCGCTCCATCGTAATTTTTATGTAAGATGGGTTTTACGTTTGTTCCACTGCAATCTGGAGCCGTGTCCATGTGTGAACAGAAACAAATAGTCGGTAAATCGGCATTGCCCGTATTGTTTGGAATGGTTCCGAAAACGTAGCCCCAATCATCCATTTCAGCATCATTGATACCCAATTCTTTCAACTCTGCAACCAAAACGCGTCCCAAATCTTTTTGAATTTCGGAAGATGGAAAAGAAGTTGATGTTGGGTCCGCGGTAGTGTCAATTTGCACATATTTCATTAGGCGATCCGCAACGGTAGAATGGTAATTTTTCATGAATTCTAGTTTGAAGGGTTAAAGATAAACATTTAGCTAATTAGGCATTTGTCTAATTACATCAATGTCTAAAAATTGGAATCAACATTTTTAATCCTTATTTTTTAGCAAAGCGTACATCTTTCCCAAACCAAAAAAGGCTCCCCGAAGGAAGCCTTTCTATAATTATAGGATAAATTCTTAGTGAATCTCAGAGGCAGAGAAGTGGAAATTCCCTTCGATTTCTGCGTTTTCGTCTGAATCAGAACCGTGAACTGCGTTGCGACCGATAGACTCAGCGTACAATTTACGAACTGTTCCTTCTGCTGCTTCAGCTGGGTTAGTAGCTCCGATCAATGTACGGAAATCAGCAACTGCGTTGTCTTTTTCCAAAATTGCTGCTACGATTGGTCCAGATGTCATGTATTCCACCAATTCTCCGTAGAATGGACGCTCAGCATGAACTGCGTAAAATTCTTTTGCTTGATCTTCTGTCAATTGCGTGTATTTCATCGCTTTGAATTCAAATCCAGCTTCGATGATCATATCAATAATTTTCCCCATGTGACCGTTTTCGATCGCATCAGGCTTCAACATTGTAAACGTTCTATTTGTTGCCATTTTCTTTTGCAAAATTTCCCTGAAGGATTTGCCGTGGCAATGCCTTTGCGTCGACATGGCGTGAGTAGAAGGAAAAGTTTTTGGTACGGTCAGCTTTCTGCCATTGTAGAACCCATTTTTGGAGTGCTAGGTGCCGTTGCAGTGGTGTATATGGAACCAATTCTTCCGTACGCGTTAGCATTTGCTGCCGGTGCTATGATTTATGTTGTGGTTGAAGAGGTGATTCCGGAAACGCAACGCGATAAGTACACAGACGTCGCTGTGCTTGGGTTTATCGGAGGATTTCTGGTGATGATGTGCCTAGATGTTGGACTCGGGTAGTACTACGTAGAAACCACAAATTTTCACATTTTAACGTTTTTTTAATACTTAAGTGTCGTTTAGTTCGTTTTTGTTATATACATTTGTTTTAACAAAGACGGTTAAAGTTCTATTTAACGTGTGTGTTTTTGGGGTTTTATAGTTTTAGCATGGTTTAGCAAAAAGAGGAAGAAGTTTCACACAAATTTGTTCCTCTTTTTGATTTTTAGGCGGTTAGCCCGAATCTAAGCGAAGACACACTTGCTGCGGTTATTTCAGGAACGGTTGCGGTACCATTAATGTTGAGCGAAATCACCAATGGATCCAGAATTAAATTCACCTGGAACCGTCACTACAACATTGGGTACGGAAGAAAAATTTTCGGAGACGATTCAACTTTTGCCATTTACGGTGGAGTTGGCGGTCGTTTCATTCAGTCCATGGCAATGATGGATTTGCAATCGGATGAAAATGGCATTCGCGCGCATTCATCCATTTCGCCAAGTTATGATATCGACTATGGTGCCATTGCAAATTTCAATCCGTCCGATTTTACTGCATCAGGAGCAGTTCCAAAGCCAGTAGGAACAGGTTTCGGGGTAGATCTTTCGGCAAGTGCACGAATTATGAACTTCTTAACAGTGAGTGCTGCAGTCAATAATATTGGATCTGTGACTTACACGCGAAACGTTTACAGCGTAAAAGATTCTTTGGTGGGTGAACTCAGTCTCTCTGGATTGGACAACGCCAACGTTACAAACTCAATTTCTCAACTTTTGGAAGATGGCGGAATTTTGGTGCTACAAGGAGAGGAAAAATACACAGTGCAGAATGCAGCCAACTTCCGAATTGGTGGTCACCTCGATTTCTGGAAGAAATTGAGCGTAGGAATTGACGTAGTTGCACCTTTCGATCGTGACAATCCAGGAAGTTTGGCAAATGCGGTATATTCCGTTGGTGCTGAAGTGCGCCCAATCAAATGGTTGTCATTAACCGCAGGCTATTTCGGAGGAGGGATCTATGCACACAATGTTCCAGTTGGAATCAACTTTATCTTGGGGGGAGGAACGTACGAGTTTGGTATTTCATCGCGCGATGCCTTGACCTTCTTCTTGAATGACTCAAACAGTATCTCAACGGCCTTTGGATTCGCCAGAGTGCGTTTCTAAAGTTCTCTCAGAATCGAACGGAATTCAGAGAGCATCATTGCTGTTGCTCCCCACACCACGCGGTTTTCAATCTCGAAATAAGGAACACGCTTTTGTGTAAATCCATTGCCGAATTTCATGTCCGTAAATTGCACACTGTCCTCATCCAAAAGGCGTGAGGTATTGAAGGGAATTATTTGATCAACTTCGCGAGCATCTGGAGTTAGCGCGGGTAAAGTATCGACGGCAAAAATGTGAGGCGCTACAACAAATTTGCTCACAGGAATGTATACGTCTGTCATTCTTCCCAATAAATTCAATGCGTCTGTCGGAATCGCAATCTCCTCCATACATTCGCGTCTTGCCGTATATTCGATGGAAGGATCTTCAAGATCTCTTTTGCCTCCGGGGAATGCAATTTGTTGACTGTGTACCCCTTGATAAGTTGGTCGTTGAATCAATAAGCTCATCAGTGCGTCTTGCTCTTCGTAAAGAACAATAGCCACGGCTGATTCGCGAAAATCTTTTGCATGCTTCTTAACATCACTCGAATACGGTCGATTCACGGGCATTAAATCAGCATGTGACCGCTCGCCTGGCAATCTTTCCTGGGTGATTTCCTGAATTGCTGCGATTTTATCCGCAAAAGTCATTACCTGGTAATTGATGAAATGATTTCAATGAAATCGTCGTAGAGATAGCCCATGTTTTCCTCCTTTCCTACGAGTTGAACTACATAGATGTCGCCGTCAATTTCAAGGCTTGAGAAAAAGTACGTGTTGGCGGGAATTCCTTCGTAATTTACACCACTAATGGTTTGAATCACACCAGGGAAACCAACAGATTCTGGCACTGTTTTTTTGATGCTGATTGTGGCTTCCTCCAAAGAGGCATTGCGTTTAATTGCGTAATTGTCATGCACTGCGTCAAGCAAAGAAATTTCTTCGTCGTCAAATTGATAGCGAATACTTTCGGCTTCTTCTTCAGAGAATTTTTCAACGCTGAAATACAAGTTTAACTCGTGGTTAATTTTTACTTCGTAATCATCAGCAAGCACAAAGTCGTCGAATGTTGAATAATAAAAGAGTCCAGACATTCTGTATCTAATTCCTTCAAAGTAGAAACGTTGCATGTCTGGGAAGTCCATATCATTCTTCTGTAGGCGTTCCAGATCGGACAAATAAGGATCTTCCCTTTCTCTATTTCCGGGGCAGCCCGTTAGAAGAACAGAAGACACTAACAATGAAAAAATAACGATATGCTTCACAGAACGAATATACAATTTAATTCACGAAGGGCATCAAAACAAAGCGTTGCCCATTGGCATATTATTTGAATACATTTTTATAAAATTCATAACTTTATGACCATGAAGAAGTGTGCACTATTTTATCTCGCCCTAACGCTACTGTTTGCAAATGAGTCCTTTGCTCAAGAGGAATCGGATAGCGATGGCATAAATTGGATGACAGTTGAAGAGGCTTTGGAAGCATCCGAAACGGAGCCTAAAATGTGGTTCATTGATATCTACACCGATTGGTGTGGATGGTGCAAGCGAATGGATGCCACCACTTTTCAGGACTCTTTAATCATAGAAGAGATTAATGCGAACTACTATGCAGTAAAGTTTGACGGAGAGCGCAAAGAAGATTTAATTCTTGGGGATAGCACCTACAGTTATGTTCCAAATGGCCGTCGTGGTTATCACGAGTTTAGTGCGCAATTGATGAGTGGTCGACTTAGTTATCCAACGTACATTTTTCTGAATGAAGAGAAGCAAGTTCTTACCGCGGTCCCAGGGTTTAAAGCAAAGGAAGAAATGTTGCCTATTCTTGAGTATTGCAGTGAATATGACACAACCAACCCTGTTGATTATCGATCGTACATCGAGTCGTATGAGTCTCCATATCCAGAAGAGAATTCAGAGGGAACAGAGGACTAGTATCTAGTGTGCTAAATTTACAACGCTCTCAGGGGTCGATGCGGTAGAATAACCTATCATCCATAATTCATAATTCATAATTCACATCTCGACAAGCTCGATGACCATAACTCATCATTTATCATTCATCATTCGTACCGAAGTATTATCTTTGCCCCGTCTTACTTTAAATAACATAGCATGCAACTGTGGAATAAACTTAGTAAGGAGGAGTTACAGGAAAAATTACGCGCAAGTGGAAACAAGTACGTGACGATCTCCTTCTACCAATACGCGAAAATTGAAGATCCAAAAGCCTTTCGCGACGAACTTTTCAAACAATGGATGGAAATAGATGTTGTAGGAAGAACCTACATCGCATCTGAAGGAATTAACGCTCAAATTGGAGTGCCAATTGCGAATTTGGAGCGCTTCCGCGAAGAATTGTATCAAATTGATTTTTTGGATGGAATCCGACTCAACATTGCCGTTGATGAAAGCGATGCGGAATTCCCATTCCTGAAACTGAAAATCAAAGTGCGCAACAAGATTTTGGCCGATGGACTGGAAGATACATCCTTCGATGTCACCAAAATAGGAAAACACCTTTCTGCAGCGGAATTCAACGAACTCACAGATCAAGACGACACCATTTTGATTGATTTTAGAAATCATTATGAATCGGAGGTTGGGCATTTTGACGGTGCAATTACACCAGACGTGGATACCTTTCGTGAATCATTACCCTTCATTGAAGAGAAGTATTTGAAAGGAAATGAAGAAAAAAATATTGTGATGTATTGCACCGGAGGAATTCGCTGCGAAAAAGCTTCGGCATGGTTCAAACACCGTGGATTTGACAAAGTGCATCAACTGGAAGGAGGAATTATCAACTACGCAAATCAGTGCAAGGATGAAGAACTAGACAACAAGTTCATCGGAAAAAACTTTGTGTTTGACGAACGCAGGGGAGAACGCATCTCGGAAGATATCATTGCGGTATGTCATCAATGTGGAAGCCCGGCTGACACCCATACCAATTGCGCAAACGATGCGTGTCATATCTTGTTTATTCAATGCGATTCGTGCAAGAATAAAATGGATAATTGTTGTTCTGATGAATGCCAGGAAATTCACCATTTACCAGAAGAAGAGCAGAAAGAATTGCGAAAAGGAGTGTACAATAGCAATCAAGTTTTCAAAAAAGGACGCTCACCAAAATTGCCTTTTCAAACTAAGAGTGAAAAACCTGTATCTTTGGTCGAAATGAATAAAAACGCCACTTCGTGATACAAGCAATTCAGTGGGATGTTACACCACAATTAATCGACGGTTGGGACACACCTAATTTGTACGGTTTACTTTTCGTAACAGGATTAATCCTCGGATATTTCGTAATTCGTAAAATGTTCCGAAAGGAAGGAGTGCCAGATGCTCATTTAGATTCTCTGGTGCTCTATGTTGTGACTGCAACAATTATCGGAGCGCGATTGGGGCACGTACTTTTTTACGGTCCATACTGGGATGTTTTCACACCCGATGGTATGCTATTGGAAGAAGGCTATTTCTCACATCCCTACAATATTTTAAAAGTTTGGGAAGGTGGACTAGCCAGCCACGGAGGTATTATAGCCATTTTCATTGCCTTGTGGATTTTTAGTAAGCGTGTGGCGAAAAAGCCCTTCTTTTGGATTATGGACCGTATTTCTGCTCCAGTGGCAATAGCGTGTGTGTTCATCCGTCTGGGAAACCTTGTCAACAGCGAAATCGTAGGTCGTGTTACAGATCTTCCGTGGGGATTTAAATTCATTTATCACCCTGCTTCTGTGCCAAATACCGTCTTTCAAGTTACTTGGGAAGATGTAATGGTACGCCATCCTTCTCAGCTATACGAAGCACTGTGTTACCTCACAATTTTCTTTGTTTTACGCTATTTATACTGGAAGCGTGATGCGTGGAAACAACAAGGAAAAATTTTCGGTTGGGGATTGTTATTGCTTTTCACGGCAAGATTTTTAGTAGAATTTACGAAAGAACCACAAGTAACGGAACGTGGTGAGTGGCTTTTGAATACGGGGCAATTACTCAGTATTCCATTCATGATTGTGGGCGCTTATTTGCTGTGGAGAGGACGAAACAAACCAGAAACAGTCGAAGAATAGTTTGCCATTCGATTCGGATGAACGGTAAGCCATATCTCAGGTAAATTGTTATTTTTAGTATGTAATTAAATTCAAAATAAATGAAGTGGTTTACTGAACTTTCCTTTTTCGAACAAACCTATTGGGTAGTTGCGATTCTCGGCTCTGTTCTTCTTGTCGTGTTGTTGATTTTGACCTTTTTAGGAGGTGAAGTTGACGGCGATGTGGATGTGGACGGTGATGGCGATATCGATGGCGGTGCAGGATTTCAATTCTTCACCTTTAAAAACCTCGTAGGCTTCCTTACCATTTTTGGTTGGACAGGAATCGGATGTATTCGTTCCGATTTCTCTTTTATGGGAACTTTGGCCGTTTCAATTGTTTGTGGACTTTTAATGATGACATTGATGGCCACTTTATTCTACCTCCTCGCAGGAATGGTAGAGGAAGGAACGATGCGTATGAGCAATGCAATCGGAAGAACCGGAGAAGTATACTTGCCAATTAAGTCGAATAATGGCGGTTTTGGGAAAATCCAGATCAACATTCAAGGCTCAATGCACGAAATTCAAGCTTTCACGAATGATGACAAAGACCTTTCGGTTGGAACAATCGTTAAAGTAGAAAAGGTGGTGGATAACACCATTTTATTAGTAACAAGTAATCTAACATAAATCAAAATCACTTAAATCATGGGAGGAGAAGAAAGCGGAATATCGTATTTTCTAGTCGGGATAGTAGCTGCCGTCTTATTCGTAATAATCATTCTTGTCGGGATATTCCGACGCTACAAACGTTGTCCTTCGGATCAAATTCTCGTTGTTTACGGACGCGTGGGTAGAAGTGTGGACGGTAATAGAACCGCCAAATGTATCCATGGTGGTGCCGCGTTTATTTGGCCAGTCTTTCAGGACTATGAATTCCTGGACCTAAAGCCAATTTCCATCGAGGTAAAATTAACCAACGCACTTTCCAAGCAAAACATTCGCGTGGATGTGCCTTCGAGCTTTACCGTAGGTATCACAACAGAGCCGGGGATTATGGGGAATGCAGCAGAACGTCTTTTGGGACTGACAAAGCAGCAAATTCATGATTTAGCCAAAGACATCATTTTTGGACAATTGCGTTTGGTAGTTGCGACAATGGATATTGAGGAAATTAACTCCAATCGTGATAAATTCTTGGCCAACGTATCGTCAAATGTGGAAGCCGAAATGAAAAAAATCGGACTGAAGCTGATCAACGTAAATGTTACGGATATCAAAGATGAATCTGGTTATATCGAAGCACTAGGTAAGGAAGCAGCGGCGAAGGCAATCAACGATGCACGTCAGAGCGTTGCTGAGAAAAACCGTGATGGTTCCATTGGTGAGGCAAATGCAAGTCAGGATGAGCGAACGCAAGTTGCCGCATTAAATGCGCAAGCAAAGATTGGTGAGGCGAACGCCACTCGTGACGAGCGTATCAAAATGGCAGATGCGAACGCGTCAGCGCAAGCAGGGGAGGCTGAAGCAGATCGAATGAAGCGTATTAAAGTCGCTGATGCCAATGCAACGGCGGTAGAAGGGGAGAACGAATCCCGAATTACTGTTGCGCAATCGGAAGCGAAACGTAGAGAAGCAGAAGCGGAAGCCAATCGTGTTGCTATTGCAGCGGAGAAAGTGAAGGAAGCGAAAGCATTGGAGGAATCGTACACGGCAGAGAAAGAAGCCGAGCAAGTGCGTGCAGCCAGAGATCAGGCAACACAAGAAGCAAACATCATTATCCCTGCGGAAATTGCTAAGAAACGCGTAGAGATTGATGCTGAGGCTGAAGCAGAAATGTTGCGCCGTAGAGCAAAAGGAGAGGCAGATGCCATCTTCGCGAAAATGGATGCAGAAGCACGTGGTATTTACGAGGTACTTAGCAAGCAAGCTGATGGTTTCAAGCAATTGGTAACAGCAGCGGGTAACTCGGAAGATGCAGTGAAAATTATGATTGCCGATAAATTGCCAGACCTTGTGAAGTTGCAGGCCGAAGCAATTAAGAATATTAAAATTGATAAAGTTACCGTTTGGGATTCTGGAAAAGGATCGTCTGGAAAGTCATCAACCGCTGATTTCATTTCTGGATTGTACGGATCCGTACCGCCACTTCAGGAAATGTTCAACATGGCTGGATTAAACCTGCCAGAATACTTGAAAGGGAAAGATTTCACAGGCGAAGGAACCGTTTTAAGAAACACTACGGACAAGGTGCAGGATGCAGAAGAGATTGATGATGCTGATGCTACTGACACCGAGGATAACGAATAATTGATTATTGATACCAAAGCCCTGCACTTCGATATTGATCGAGAGCAGGGCTTTTTTTATACGACCAAAATGAAATTTTTCCTAAAAGCTACGGGAGTACTTTTGCTTCTTCTCACTCTAAACAGTTGTGGATTCGTGGAACGCGACTTTTTAGGCAAATGGGAGGTGTATGATCTCGAACTACAATCTGAATGGCGCGGCAATATCGTTGACGACGAAATGCGGGCATATTACAACAACATTACTTATGAATTTCTTCCAGAGGGTAAAATGATTTACACAAAAGGTCCGCTATCAACAGAAGGAACCTGGAGCATTGATGGGGAAAACCTGAACATGCATTACACTTTTACGCGTGCTGAGCATGGCATCTTTCAGGATGAAGATCTAAAATGCAAAATTCTCTCTTGCACCTCAGGAAAAATGGCGCTGAGTCTCAAATTGAATAAACAGGAAAAATGGGTGCTTTATTTTCAGGAAAAGTAAGGCACACGGCTCAAATTTGAGCCGGTTTGAATTAAGGCTGAAATGGAAGAAGTTCCAGAGATTCAGCTACAAACACACCTTTTTTTATCTCACCCACTACTTTCGCATCACGACGCACTGTGCACAAGCCATCATCGGCATGTGCATCACCATGATCGTGTAAGTCGCTTCCTTCCACAAAGTATTTCTTTCCTTCAATTTCTATGGCAAGAGCACAGGCATCACCGGTCATATCCATATTACACTTTCCACAAGAAACGGCATACGTACCAGTAATTTTCTCACCAGATTTGCTCAAAGAACCACACGAAACCAAGATCGTAAAGAGTGCAAAAAAGAATAATTGTTTCATTTTACTTGTTTTTAATTGAATCCCATGTCGTGTACATCTGTTCTTGTTTAGGACGATTTACCTCAGGTTCTCTCAAAGGTTCACACGCAATGAGTGAGTCTTGACATTCCTTCGGAAGTGCTTGATACAGTTGCGTACCTTTCGTCTTCCAGGCGATCATTTCGTCGCTTACTTCCTTTATTCGCTTCGCTGGATTTCCAACAATTAAGCTCCGTTTTGGAAAAGAAGTTTTCGCAGGGACAAAAGCTCGTTCCCGGAAACATGTGTATGGTACAATTTTCCTGAACATTGCATCCATCTTCAATAATAATTTGCCCCCAATCTCCGCGAATGGCAGCGCCTGGTCCGATGTACACATCTTCACCAATAATCACATTACCCGTAACACTCGCCTTCGGATGTACAAAACTGCTCTCTTTAATAACAGGAACAAAACCATTGAAAGAATAGACTGACATAGACTAACTTTGAAAGGTAAAAGTAATAAAGTCCAGACGAACGCGTCTAAAGAGTAGATTGAATTATGGAATTATTCTTCGTTTACAATGCAAAAGTAGGTTTGGGTAACATGATTATCGATGGCATGCACAAAGTGGTGCGTCCTTCCACGTATGCGTGCGACCTGTGTGCAATTACCTATCACGCTCTCGGAAAGCGCAAAGCATGGAAATCATTTTTAAAGGATTCGAAAGTTCCCATGCATTTTTATTATTTGGACAATCTCCCGCCAGAAATCGATAAAAACTTTGACTATCCGGCAGTCTTGCGCTATGAAAACTCAACTGTTTCTTGTATTTTAGACAAGCAGGATTTCGCTGCAATAAACGATTTGAACGAATTTATCGTTCTACTAAAAGAGAAGGTGCCCGAATTGTCTGAAAAATGAGTTATTGCGATTACTGTGAGCAACCAAATGTGAAAGCTGTTCACAAAAATTACCACGACAATTGGTACGGATTTCCATTGCACGATGACAATGAACTGTTTTGTCGATTGGTGATGGAGATTAATCAGGCCGGACTTTCCTGGGAAACGATCCTAAACAAGGAACAGAATTTCCGTAACGCTTATGCCAACTTCGAGATTCAAAAAGTGGCCAATTTTGGCGAAAGAGATCGAGAAAGACTGTTAAGCGACGCAGGAATTATTCGAAACAAGTTGAAAGTAAATGCAGCGATTCACAATGCACAGAAAATTGTGGAATTGCAGAATGAATATGGAAGCTTTGAGGCGTGGTTAAATACAAATCATCCGCTTTCTAAGGAAGAATGGACAAAGTTATTTAAAAAGACTTTTAAGTTTGTAGGAGGAGAGATTGTGAACGAGTTTTTAATGAGCACTGGATATTTGAAAGGAGCGCATGAAAAAAGTTGCCCGGTTTTTGCTACAATCTTGAAAGAACAACCAAAATGGAAAGACGTATGAAAAAATTCTTGGTACTTATGGCGATTGCCCTTAGCGGAACGAGTTTCGCTCAAGTAGGAATTAGCGCAGGAACAAATATGTTGGTAGGGTTTGGAGCGCAGCGAACCTGGGGCGGATTGCACTTTGGTTTGGAGATTCCCCGCGACGATGTCATTTCACTTTATGGACGCGTATCTCATTATTTTGCGCGATCAAGCATGGATTCAATTTACAACAGTGCAATAGCCAAAGATCCTATTAATACAACTCCGTTTTCGGTTCCAGTTTCTGGTGTTGCCAGAATGAATTACACAACGCTTGAAGGCGGTACGCGTTATTATCTTGGTGACGGCTACGATTTTGGTTGGGCGGCCTACGGAGGTTCTAATTTGATGTTGATCTTCAATGGAGCTAGAAATCGTTATGAAGACTTCGATGATGTTCTTTACGAGTTGGATGGCGGAGCTCCGCAAAGAGGAACTATTTTCAGTCTGGGCTTCGGTCTTGGAGGGGGAGTGAAATACTCTGTCGAAAATTTGGGAACGTTCTACTTTGACCTATCATTAGCTTATATTCTACTTGGACAAGCAAGTAATACTGTTGCCAACCAAGTGGCGAGCACAGGGTTGTATCAACCTTTGTTGTTTACATTTAATGTAGGGTATCGTCGAGATATCGCCTGGTAAACAATTTTTTGTTCCCAGCATTTACGAAGTCTTTGAAGAATGCTTCAAATGATGCGTAGCGCATTTCTTTTGCCTCGCGCAAGTGTTTTCTAACATCTTCTTTACCCATTTTATTGGGAGGTATTTGAAAGGAGTGTTTCGCACACATTTTATTGAGAACCTGTTGCATATTACGTGGAATTTCATGACTCTCTGGCAGTGGGTGCGTTAGTTGTAGATTGGTGAAAATGCTCGGGTTTGGATGCGTCAATGGAATTTTCCCAACATACAAGCGCCACAATGTAATTCCCAGGGCAAAATAATCAGTTCTATGGTCGACAATATCGAGATGATGGAGTAGTAGCTCAGGAGCTGCGTAGCCCAAAGGGAAAAGCAGTTTCCGGTTCGAAACCTCGTTTTCGCGCAAAGCCAATCCAAAATCAATCAAATGCACTTTGTTTTGCGCATCCACCAGAATATTGCCGGGTTTCAAATCGCAATGGTAAATACCATGTTGGTGAATTTCGTGCAGTAATAAGCCTAGTTGCTTTACGACATTGCACAGAAAAATGTGCCGATCTCTTTTTCTTGTTTTGTTGAACACATGATCGATCGTTTCACCGGCAATGTATTTTCGCACGATTATGATTTCTTGATCTGTTTCAAAAAAATCCAATACCTCTGGCAGTCCCTCCATGTTAAAGTTAAAAGACGCTTCTCCCTTGAGACGTTCTTCCGCAAGTTGGGACTGACTTGTTTTTACCACGACTTTCATTACGCCCTTCGTTCCTGTATCCTTATTTGACACTAAAAACAAAGATCCAAACTTTCTGCGCTGATTGCGTCCTAACGGAGCATCGATTTGATATTTTTCTGAAGCCTTCAAGAGAGTAGAAAAATAGTGTATTTCCAAGGAAGATTGAAAATTATTAAGGCAATAGGATTTGATTAAGGGGTTGTTTCGTTGAGCAAAATGGAGTTTTGGCTGATCAAAAGGAATAATTCAATGATCAAATTAATTTAGTTTGCCGAATTTGCTCATTTGTCTACAAAATCACTTGCTTCGTAGAATTTCTAAGTATAATCCACATTTTTTTGCCAAATTCATAGTACAATAATTGCTACGAAAGTATGGAGATCCTTTACAGAGATGCAACACCGAAAACCCCTGAGATCGAATTTGATCCGAACTCTGGTGTGATGCATATTAAAGGAAGATGTATACCCGAAGATCCAGACGCATTTTGGCTTCCTATTTTGAACTGGTTTGAATCATATGTGATGAAACCCGTTGAAAATACGACGTTCAAGATTAATTTGGAATACTTCAATATTGCCTCTTCCAAGCGCATCCTTTTTCTGTTGTACAAATTGAACGAGCTTGCAGAAGCAAGTCATCAGGTGAGTGTTGAATGGTATCACCGCGAAAACGACGAAGATATGTTTGAAGTTGGACAAGATTACGCCTATATGGTACGTGTCCCGTTTAAATTTATTGAATATGTAGAAGCAGATTTGGCAATGGCCATGTAAGACTTTCACAATATTTATGAAAAGCACGCGACTCAGTTGCGTGCTTTTTTCGTTGTTCCCCTGAGTAATTTATTATTTTTGCGCCATGCGATTAGTGAAGGAAATACCTCATTCACGTTTTAAGATTCAAATTCACAGTTACAACGCTCGTTTTATTGTGAAAATTGAATTGGGACAATACGAACAAACGTACAAGATTTCCGAATCGGACGTCAGTGGTTTGGAAGAGGTAGAGAAGATGATAACTACGGAACTATTGAGACGAACTTTGTTGC
The DNA here is from genome assembly GCA_043584915.1 of Fluviicola sp. Lineage (GTDB taxonomy): Bacteria > Bacteroidota > Bacteroidia > Flavobacteriales_D > Crocinitomicaceae > UBA4466. The sequence goes on along the minus strand of CP121319.1, from coordinate 4,113,627 downwards.
GTTTTGTTGAGATGCGCGAGGATTGGGAAGATGGTTTTAGTAAAAAAAATATAAAATGAAAAAGCTATTATTAGGAGTTGCTGTTCTGGGATTGTTGGTTTCTTGTGGAGGCGAAGACAAGGACGGTAAAGAAAAAGATGCAACGGTAATTGAAACAAAAGTAACTAGCGCGAATGCGGGAGACTTGACCATTGGTTATTACAATGCAGAGAAATTAGTAACTGACTTTGATTTCATGCGCGAGACGGATGTGAAATTGAAAAAGGAAGGTGAAGCAATTCAGAAGAAAATGATCAACTGGCAAACAGTAATGCAGTCGAGTTATCAGAAGTTGCAGGATCCAAGTTTGTCCGTAGATCAGCAGTTAGCTTATGATCGTAAAATGCAGAATGCACAAAAGCAAATTCAGCAAATTGAGCAAACAGAATTGTACGATCTTCAAGAGCGTCAGGCAAAATTGTCCATGGCGTTGGAGCAGAAGTTATTGAAATACTCAGAAGAGTTTGGAAAAGCGAACGGCATAAAATTGATTTTTGCTCGAGGAGCAGGATCAGGTATTTCCTACATCGACGAAGCATTTGACATCACGGATGAGTTCATTAAGTACATGAATGCCAAGGAAAAAGCGATCGAAGACGACATTAATTCTTCTTCAGATTTAGAAGAAAAATAGGAGACATCAACGTATGCTCATAGCGCAGCAAAAGAAAGATCAAAACATCGCTGAGTACATTGTATATATGTACCAGATTGAAGACATCATTCGTGCATTCAAATTGGATGTAGATGCGATCATGAATAATTTTGTTCTTCCCCAACTTCCAGATCGTTCTTTTGAAGCCCAATACCGTAATTGGTACGAGGGGCTCGTGAAACAAATGAAGGTTCAGAAGATAGAAGAGAAGGGGCACCTGGCTGAACTCAACGAAATTATTGTGGAGCTATCCTACTTGCATCAAACGTTACTCAATATGGCGAAAGATGAAAAGTATGCAGGAATTTTTGAACGTGCTTTGCCGTTGATGGAAGATTTCAAATCGAGATCAAACCTGAAAGAGAAAAACCATATTGAGATTGCATTTCACGCCATGTATATGAAGCTGCTGATGAAATTGCAAAAGAAGGAAATTAGCGCCGAAACAGAAGATGCATTTGATTCAATGCGCATGCTACTAGCTTACTTGGGGCGCTCTTACCATAAGATGAAGTCGGGAGATTTGGACTTTCTTCAGAATTAAAAAACCTTTCCTGGATTCAAAATTCCTTTTGGATCAAAAACATCCTTGATACCGCGCATCAAATTCAGCGAGGTTTCACTGAATGGAATGTCCATGTATTGTTTCTGAACCAGGCCAATACCATGTTCTCCAGAGAGTGTACCTCCAAGGGAAACAACCTCTTCGAAAAGTTCTCGAATGGCTACAGAAAGCTCATGGTTCCAGAAATCATCGGATAAATCTCCTTTAATTATGTTGATGTGCAGATTTCCATCTCCGGCATGCCCATAGCAAACCGAAGTGAATCCATATTTCTCTCCAATACGTTTTACGTGTTCCAATAACGTCGGAAGTTCATATCTCGGCACAACAGTATCTTCTTCCTTATAAATAGAGGTGCCTTTGACGGCTTCACCCACAGATCGTCGTAATCGCCACAGAGCATCCTTTTGAGCTCGTGTTTCAGCAAACAATATTTCATCGGTCTCGAAACGATCAAGGACATCCATTATTTGTGTGCATTCGGTCATTAAGACTTCAGGATCAAACCCGTCTACCTCAATAAGTAAGTGCGCTGCGTGATTTTCTGCAACATGAATACTGGTATCGTCTAAAAATTTTTGAGTCCAAACAAGTGCGTCTCTTTCCATAAATTCAAGACCACTTGGCGTAATGCCTGCCTTAAAAATTGCTGCAACCGCCGCACAGGCTTCTTTAGCACTAAAAAATGGCACTAACATCAGCAAATCGTGCGTTGGATGAGGAATTAGTTTCAGCACAATTTTAGTGATGACGCCAAGCGTCCCTTCCGATCCAACCATGAGTTGTGTCAGAGAGTAACCCGTTGCATTCTTGAGGACATTGGCACCAGTCCAGATAATCTCTCCATTTGGAAGAACAACTTCTAAGTTAAGCACATACTCGTTGGTTACGCCATATTTTACAGCTTTCGGACCTCCAGAATTTTCGGAGACATTCCCGCCAATGAAGCAGCTTCCTTTGCTCGCTGGGTCGGGCGGATAAAACAATCCTTTTTCCTTGACGGCATCTTGCAAAACCTGAGTAATTACGCCTGGTTCAACCATTACCTGATGGTTGTCTTCGTCAATATTTAAAATTTTGTCAAACTTTTCCATGGACATCGCTACGCCGCCGTGTAGGGGAATTGCTCCACCACTAAGTCCTGTTCGTGCTCCAGAAGGTGTCACACAAATACTTCGACTGCTACAGTGCTTTAAAATGGCCGCAACTTCTTGTGGAGTGTGTGGTTTTAATACCACTTGCGGAAAAATTTCCAAATCCTCCGTTTCGTCGTGACTGTACTTTTGCAAATCGTCTTGCGCGGTGGAGCAACGATCTGCTAGAAGTTGTTGAAAGTACTGAAGGTCGCTTTCCGAAATTTGGTTGAATGACATCATGTGTTAAAGGTACTAGAAATCGAGAATTCAGACGGGTGAATCTACAATTGTCTAGTTAGCGAACGATTGACGCAATGCATAAATGCAGCTCCGATTTCATCACGCCAAAGAGAAACATCTCAACCGCACAACTACCTAAAAAAAAGAGGGATAGCCTGAATGCGACGATTTTCTTTTGCGGATTTATTCAATGTTATTTCATCATATTTCTTTTAAGGCGTACGCGTAAAAATGATATTGAGACCTTGAAGCAAGAGCCCGAGAGTTGACGAAAACTAATTTTTCGGTTGTGAGTTGGGAATTGAGATCACGAGGTTTTCGCGTGAGCGTTCTTTAAAAGTTAGTAATAAAAAATCGCAATTACTAGAGAAATACATTTTGGTAATTAGACAAATGTCTAATTAGCGAACGCTAAACCCAACACATAAATGCAGCTCCGATTTCATCACCCCAAAGAGAAACATCTCAACCCCAAAACCACCTAAAACAAAAAAAAATCGCCCCGAATGAGGCGATTTTCTATTGCATAATTTATCCAGTGTTATTTTCCGTGACATTGTTTGTACTTCTTGCCACTTCCACATGGACATGGGTCGTTGCGCCCTACTTTCTTTTCTGCAATTACAGGCTGCTGTTTCACTTGTTGACGCGATTGCGCCGCAGAGTTCGCCATTGCTTGATCATATCCTTCTCGGCCAGGCAACGCTTGCTGCTGCTGTTCATTCGTTTGCGCATTGCTGTAATTGTTTTGCGCTTCCTCTTGCTTATTCGTACTTTCTATTTCCTGTGTTTGAGGAATGTCGAGTTTGGCCAATAATTCAATGGTTTCACCATTCAATCGTTGCAGCATCGCCTTAAACAATTCAAATGACTCCAATTTGTATACCAACAATGGATCTTTCTGCTCATATTGCGCATGACTCACAGCTGAGCGCAAATCATCCATTTCACGCAAATGTTCTTTCCATTCGTTATCGATCATTTGAAGAACAATATTCTTCTCTAATTGCTTGTTGATTACAGTTCCATTTGTTTCATATGCTTCCTTGAGAGAAACATTGAGTCGAACTTCGCGACGGCCATCCGTTAGTGGGAATACGATGTACTCATATTTGTCGCTCATTTTCTCGTAAACCTGCTTGATTTGAGGCAAAGCACGTTCAGAAAGTCGTGCGTTCTTGCGATCGTACTTTTCTCGGAATCCTTGATAAACGCGTTCTACAAGAACATTGTCGTCCAATGAAGCATATTCTTCTTCCGTAACAGGAGACTGCATTCCCAATTGGCGCAACAATTCTTCTTCGAATTTGTCGAACTGTTCTTTTGTGTAAGACAAAGCGATGCTTTCGCTGAAATCGTAGAACATATTGTCTACATCCAAATCCAAACGTTCTCCAAATAAAGCATTCTTACGTTTTTTGTAGATGGCTTTACGTTGGGCGTTCATTACGTCATCGTATTCAAGCAAACGCTTACGAACACCGAAGTTGTTTTCCTCTACTTTTTTCTGCGCTCGCTCGATTGATTTAGAAACCATTCCGTGCGTAATTACTTCACCTTCCTTCAAGCCCATGCGGTCCATCAGTTTGGCAATTCGCTCAGAACCGAATTTACGCATTAAGTCATCTTCCAAAGAAACAAAGAACTGCGAAGAACCGGGATCTCCCTGACGTCCTGAACGTCCACGAAGCTGACGGTCTACACGTCGTGAATCATGTCGTTCCGTACCCAAAATCGCCAATCCTCCTGCTTCTTTTACGCCTTCTCCTAGCTTAATATCGGTACCACGACCAGCCATGTTGGTTGCAATGGTTACAGCACCTGCTTTACCAGCTTCGGCAACAATTTCTGCCTCCTTTTTATGCTGCTTGGCGTTCAATACTTGATGATTGATTCCTTTCATCTGCAGCATTCGACTTAACAACTCCGAAATTTCAACGGTTGTTGTACCTACCAATACAGGGCGTTTTTGAGCAACCAATTTTTCTGTTTCTTCAATAACCGCGTTGAACTTCTCACGTGCTGTTTTGAAGACCAAATCATTTTGGTCGTTACGCTGAATGGGGCGGTTGGTTGGAATAACGATAACATCCAACTCGTAAATATCCCAGAATTCTTTCGCCTCAGTTTCGGCAGTACCCGTCATTCCTGACAGTTTGTGATACATTCGGAAGTAATTCTGAAGTGTAATAGTGGCATACGTTTGTGTAGCAGCCTCTACCGTCACATCTTCTTTTGCTTCAATCGCCTGGTGCAAACCATCAGAATAACGACGTCCTTCCATGATACGTCCTGTTTGCTCATCAACGATTTTCACTTTACCGTCCATGATCACGTACTCAACCTCTTTCTCGAACAAAGCATACGCTTTCAAAAGTTGGTTGATAGAGTGGATGCGCTCCGATTTAATACTGTAATCGCGCACCATGGCATCTTTACTTTCCTGGAATGCTTCTGGAGAAAGATCTTGACTTTCCAATCGAGCAATTTCAGAACCGATGTCTGGCATTACGAAGAACTCACGATCGTCATTTCCAGAAAGCAGATCAATTCCTTTATCTGTAAGTTCAATCGTATTATTTTTCTCTTCAATCACAAAGAACAATTCCTTATCGATTTTCTTCATGTGTTTTCCTTGCTCCTGCATGTAGAAGTTCTCTGTCTTCTGCAAATGAGCTCGGATTCCAGGTTCTGAAAGGAACTTAATTAACGCTTTATTTTTTGGAAGTCCACGGTAGGCTCTCAGCAAGGCCTTACCACCTTCTTCTAACATTGTCTTGGCATCCTGTCCTTCGCCAACTTCTCCGTTGATAACCTTGAGTTCTTTTTTGGCTTCGATCAAGCATTGATTCACAAACTTGCGCTGTGCTGCAACAATATGTTCAACACGCGGTTTCAATTGATGAAATTCGTGTTGATCTCCTTTTGGAGTTGGTCCAGAAATAATTAATGGTGTTCTGGCATCATCAATCAATACAGAATCGACCTCATCAATAATTGCGTAGTGATGTTTTTGCTGAACTAAGTCATCTGGGCTGCCTGCCATATTGTCACGGAGGTAGTCGAATCCAAATTCATTATTCGTTCCAAAAATCACATCCTTTTTGTAGGCTGCGCGTCTTTCTGCAGAATTTGGACGGTGTTTGTCAATACAATCGACTGATAAACCATGGAATTGGTACAAAGGTCCCATCCATTCAGAGTCACGTTTCGCTAAGTAATCATTCACAGTAACAACATGCACCCCTTTTCCTGAAAGCGCATTTAAGTATACCGGAAGCGTTGCGACCAAGGTTTTACCCTCACCTGTTTGCATCTCAGCAATGTTTCCATTGTGAAGAACACCTCCACCCATTAACTGTACATCGTAATGAACCATGTTCCATGAAACTTCGGTTCCCGCTGCTGTCCAGGTGTTGTGCCAGATAGCTTTTCCGTTATCAATGGTAATTCCATCTTTCTGTTGCGACAATTCAATGTCGAAATCTTGAGCCGTTACTTCCAATTGGCCGTTTTCTGTCCAACGACGCGCGGTTTCTTTGACCACTGCAAACGCTTCTGGTAATATTGACTCTAGAATCTCTTCGATTTTTGCGTCAATCTTCCCAGTCATTTTATCAATGCTCTCGAAAAGCTCTTCCTTTTCTTGAATCGGTGTACGAACATCATCTGCCTTAGCTTGTAATTCAGCCAATTCAGCCTCTAGTTCGGCCGTTGCGTCCAAAATCATTTTCTGGAATACAGGAGTTTTACCACGAAGCTCATCGTCCGATAAGGACTGTACTTGCGCAAATTGCGCGTTCGACTGATCGATGGTTGGTTGGTATGTTTTTCTGTCTTTTGTCGACTTGTCCCCGAAGAGGGATTTCATTATGTTCAATGCCATGTTGCTTATATGCTAATAAGGGGACGTAAAAATAATCAAATTCCTCGGCCTCCTGAATTGTTTCTGTACTCAATTTGGGATGTTTCCGTCTAAAATTATTCCAACACCCGAAACTATGACAAATTGTCTCGGAAAAGGAGCAAGCATTTCCTCCAGAGTTGCGTTCATCCATCATTCAATATTCATTATCACTTATTCAACATTGAACATTTATAATTCATTTTTACAAAGAGCAGACTTCGTTACCTCAGCCTACCATTGCATTCATAATTCATAATGCCTAATTTATCATTCCTCATTCCTCATTCCTCATTCATCAATGGTTTGTTAATTTATTGTTCATTATTACTTTCTCATTCTTCAATTTTCCTTCTTCATAATTCTGGAGTTAACACTATCTTTGCGGCATGCATGAAAAAATTCTAATCCTCGATTTTGGGTCGCAGTATACCCAGTTGATTGCCAGAAGAGTACGAGAGCTCAATATTTATTGTGAGATTCATCCTTGGAATAAAAGCCCTGAAATTTCCGATAATTGGAAAGGGGTGATCTTGTCTGGAAGTCCGTTTTCGGTTCGTGATGAAAAATCCCCGAAACCCGATCTTTCAGAAATTCGTGGGAAACTACCGTTATTGGGTGTTTGCTTTGGAGCACAGTATTTGGCGCACAACTTTGGAGGAGAAGTTGCACCGTCATCAACACGGGAATATGGAAGAGCAAATTTGGAATTTGTCGATCAATCAAGTGTTCTAACGAAGGGAATGTCTGACGATTCGCAAGTTTGGATGTCGCATTCAGATTCCATTAAAAGCGTTCCTGCCGGATATAAAGTGGTTGCCAGTACGAAGGATGTTAAGTTTGCAGGTTTCGAAGTGGAAGGAGAAGCCACCTTTGGGATTCAATTTCATCCAGAAGTATATCATTCTACGGAAGGAACCACGTTGCTAAAGAATTTTCTGGTCGATGTTTGTGGTTGTGCGCAAGATTGGACGCCACTTTCATTCGTGGACGAAACAGTGAAGGAATTGCAAGAAACGATTGGAACGGATAAAGTGATTCTTGGCTTGTCGGGTGGGGTTGACTCTTCCGTGGCTGCAGTTTTATTGCACAAGGCGATTGGGAAGAATTTGCACTGTATTTTTGTTGATAACGGATTGCTTCGCAAGAATGAGTTCGAATCGGTACTTGACTCGTACAAAGACATGGGATTGAATGTCAAAGGAGTTGATGCTAGCCATTTATTCTACAAAGAATTGGCGGGAGTTTCCGATCCCGAAGCAAAGAGAAAAGCCATTGGAAAAGTGTTTGTGGATGTTTTTGATTCAGAATCGAAAATGGTAGAAGATGCAAAATGGCTTGGACAAGGAACCATTTATCCAGATGTAATTGAGTCTGTTTCTGTTTCCGGTGGCCCCAGTCAAACCATTAAATCGCATCACAATGTTGGTGGCTTACCAGATTACATGAAATTGAAAGTGGTAGAACCATTGAAACTTTTGTTCAAGGATGAGGTACGCCGCATCGGACGATCTTTGAAGATCGATGAGAAAATTTTAGGACGTCACCCGTTCCCAGGTCCCGGACTTGGAATTCGAATTTTGGGCGATGTTACCCCTGAAAAAGTAGCCATTTTGCAAGAGGTGGATCATGTATTTATTTCTTCTTTGAAGGAAGACGGACTGTACGACGATGTTTGGCAAGCGGGTGCCATTTTTCTACCCATTCAATCGGTTGGGGTAATGGGAGACGAGCGTACCTATGAAAACGCCGTGGCGTTGCGAGCGGTAACATCAACAGATGGTATGACTGCTGATTGGTGTCATCTTCCTTATGATTTTTTAGCAAAAGTGTCGAACAAGATCATAAATCAAGTGAAAGGCATTAACCGCGTGACTTACGACATAAGTTCGAAGCCACCGGCGACCATCGAATGGGAGTAATCACCTTTCGTGGCATGCGAATTGTAATTCCAATTATGTAAATTTGAGATATGCGGTACATTCTATTCATCACCCTATTTCTGCAGTCGGCGTTTCTTTGGGCGCAACCCGGTATTAGTCCAGAAAAAGAAATCGACGGGAAACGATATTACGTCCACAAAGTACAGGCGGGAAATACCCTATGGGGATTACAGCAAATGTACGGAGTGAAGGTGGATGAAATCATGGCGGCCAACCCTGAGTTAAGCGATGGTTTGAAAACAGGTGCATCGGTATTGGTGCCAATTCCAGGAGAAACTGCTGCAACAACTCAAGAGACTGAAACAAGCAAATACAAAGTGCGAAGAGGTGAGACGCTTTACGGCCTGTCACGAAAATTTAATACAACAGTCGATGAATTGATTCGATTGAACCCAGAACTAGCGGAATCTTCCTTGCAAAAAGGTCAATTTATTCAGGTTCCAGGAAAAATAGAGGAGCCAGAAATCGTAGAAGTTCCTGATCCGGTCGATACAACAGTTCCAAACCCATTTGTTACGGATACCGTGAAAGTTGACGAAGAAAATGCGCATGTTGTTTCGGTGCAATTCAATGATTCTATCGCAGAACATAAGGTGCTGGCGCATGAAACCATGTATAGTATCTCCAAACGATTCATGGTGCCAATTGAAACGATCTTGAAGGTAAACGGACTGATCTCTACACATTTGAGTGAAGGTCAGATTCTGAAAATTCCACTGAAGCAAGAGCGAATCGTGAAGTTGCCAATTAAGATGGTGCCAGATAAATACGATCCCAACGGAACCGACTCCATTGAGTTTCCAGTAAAAGATCGATACAGAATTGCCGTGTTCCTGCCTTTCTATTTGGATCATGGACCTAAGTTTTCCAAGAATATTTCCAATTACGCCACGCAGTTTTATATGGGAATGGCAATGGCGGTTGATACGCTCAAAGCAATGGGACTCAATGCAGATATTCAATATTACGATACCCGACGTGACTCAGCGGCAGTAATGAAAGTTTTGAATGGCCAAGATTTTGCCGGAACCGATCTCGTGATTGGGTCCTTTTTTCCGGAAACACAAAAACTATTGGCTGCGTATTGTAAAGAGAATGCCGTACGAATGGTAGTTCCCGTGCGTGCTGAAACGAGCTTGCTAGAAGGCAATCGTTTGGTATATGCGGCAGTTCCATCCGATATTACATTGATGCGGAAAATGGGCGAGTACATCGCCATGAATCATACATCAGACCGTGTAATTCTCGTAAAACCGAAAAAAGAATCCGATATTCCTTTGTACGATGCGTTTAGAGATGCGTACAACAGCGCTGAATCGGAAGTTCCAAAGGCAGCATTGAACGAAACCACACAAGAGTCAGTGAAGAATTTAATGACGAAAACCACAGATAACATCCTAATTTTTCCAACCAATAATAGTTTCCATGCGGATAAGTTTGTCAGCACTGTTAGCCGTTCTGATTTCAGAGCGCGGAAAGGAGGGATTTATATTTATGGAACCAAAGACTGGGTAGATTTCGAAAACATCAACAATGACTTCAAAAATCGTTACAACTTCCGTTTTGTAAGTTCTACACATCGTGATTATTATACGGATTTGATGATTGAGGTAAATAAAAACTACCGTCTGCGCTATGAAACGGATATGAGCATGTACGCCGTTCAAGGGTACGACATCCTCCTGAAAATGTGCAGCAACTTCTATTTGGATGATGCGCCTGTAAATTTGCTTGCAAGCGATTTTGATTTACAGCAAATTTCTGCAGCTGACGGTTATGAGAACAATCACATCTTTGTAATTGAGCAAGAAGATTACGAATTGATCAATGTTGAGCTGTTAGAGGATGAATAAACAAGAAATTTCTGAAGCGTTTCAGTTGCTTCAAGATCATATTTGTCAGCGCGTAGAAGAAATTGATGGAAAATCAAATTTTCAAGAAGACAAGTGGCAACGTCCCGAAGGAGGGGGAGGCAGAACGCGGATTTTGAAAGGTGATGGAGTCATTGAGAAAGGAGGGGTAAACTTCTCTGAAGTACACGGATCCGTTACGGATATGATGCGCAGAAACACTGAGATTACAGCAGATGAATTTTTCGCGACCGGCGTTTCCATTGTCATACATCCACACAACCCGCATGTGCCCATCATCCATATGAATGTTCGTTACTTTGAACTAAGTGATGGCAAATATTGGTTTGGTGGTGGTATCGATCTCACACCGCATTATGTGGTGCCTAATCAGGCAAGGTTGTTTCACGAGGGTTTGAAGCGTGTTTGTGACAAATACAGCGCTGATTTCTATCCAAAATTTAAAGTGTGGGCAGACGACTATTTCTATTTGCCGCACCGCAACGAAACGCGTGGAGTAGGAGGCATCTTTTTTGATCACCAGAAAGCAACCGATGCCTTATCGAAAGAACAATTGTTTCAGTTTTGTGATGATTTAGGTCGTGCATTTCCAGAGCTTTACGCAGAACAAGTAGCGCTGGGTCAAGACAAGCACTACGGAGAACGGGAGCTAGATTGGCGCAATACCCGTCGCGGTAGATACGTCGAGTTTAATTTGGTACGCGACCGGGGAACAAAGTTTGGATTGGTGTCTGGAGGTAGAACTGAATCAATTTTAATGAGTCTGCCAGCCACAGCGCAATGGGAGTATTGCAAACCTATTGAAGCAGAAAGTGCAGAAGAACAGACATTGAAGTTGTTGGCCAAAAATATCGACTGGCTTGCCCAATAGCCAATCTTCTGACCCTCTATTCTTTACTCAATTTTAATTCGTATTTTAGCGGGGACGTTGAAAATGTTCAATGCAAACTGCCTTTTGATAATCGACGCAGATTTTTGTTTCGATAAAAACGATTGATTCGTAAGGCAACCTTGTCCGTTTTCTAACGTTAGACTAACAGAAAACATGCTAAGCTACATGAAAACTTTACTCACTGCGGTTGCATTGACGAGTGCTGTTATGGCATTCGGGCAACAAGAAGAAACGGTACTACCCACCGTTGAACCGGTACAAGGAACACCAAGCGCTCAATTCAAAGGAGCCACTCATACAGAGGTGTCTCAATCAAGAACAGTTACAATTTCAAAACGTCCTGGACAACCTCAGCGTGTTCACGATGTGGCCTATTTCAATGAAGAAATCGCAAAAGTGGATGCTCAAATTGCCGCTATTGATTCGAAAATAGCGCATGTAAATGCAACCCCTTCTGAGTTGGCCATTGCGCAACAAAATGGATGGTTCCAGCAAATGGATCAAATCAAAATTGAGCTCAATCAAAAAAGAGCCGACCTTGTTCAACAACGCGATAATCTCTAGACCTGAGCAAAAATGAAAAACTTACTACTCCTTCTACTTCTAGCAACCTCTTCTTTCTTAGGGATGTCACAGGGTGTCAATTGTGCGGACATGGATCCGATTTGTACGGACGTCGGTGCACAATTTACAGCCAATACAGGAACTACCGCTGAGGTAGGAAATGATTACGGATGTCTCTTATCTCAGCCCAATCCAAGTTGGTATTACTTTGAAATTTCGAACAATGGTGCCATCGATATGAGTTTGACAGCGCCTTCTGATATTGACTTTATTATCTATGGTCCTTATCCAAACCTGGCCGCAGCTCAAGGAGATTGTGGTACGTTGGACGCCGGAGATATTGTGGATTGTAGCTATTCCGCAACTGCTTCTGAAACGCCATCTATTCCCAATGCAGTGGTAGGTGAGGTATATATAATGTTGATTACCAATTATGCGAACTCGGTTCAAAACGTAACATTAACACAAACAGGCGGTACTGGAGCAACAGATTGTTCTGTGGTTCAAAACCCACCATGTTTCATGTCTTATTTTGACGCAACGATAAGTCCTTGTGATCCACTAACTGACACTTACGAAATTACGGGGCAGATAGATTTTGAAGATCCACCGACAACAGGAAACCTAGTTGTTGAAGATTGTAACGGGAATACAACGATTGTTGCTAGTGCACCATTTACAGTGAATGCGCAGGGACAAGGGTCTGAGACGTATACTTTTTCTGGTTTAAATGCCGATGGACAGCCTTGTGATGTAAGCGCTTATTTCTCAGCAGATCCTGGGTGTTCTATCATGAACCTAACGTATACCGCTCCAATTTGTAACTGTTTCTTTACATTTTTCGGACTGAACCAAGAGCCTTGTAATACGGTAACAAACACGTTTGATATTACGGGTACGCTCGAATTTACAAGCCCACCTTCAACAGGAACATTGACGTTGACAGATTGTAATGGTAACTCAGTTTCTTACAATGCACCTTTCGTAAGTCCGTTAAGTTGGGCAATAACAGGAATTACACCAAACGGTACAACAAACTGTGAAGTTACAGCGACATTCTCGGCAGATCCATCGTGTACGATGACTTCTTTGCCATTTAACCATCCAGCGGATTGTAACTGTCCAGTGGATGCAGGAACCTTTACCACAAGTGTAACTGGAAGTACAACGTCCACGGGGCCATTTGATCTTTGTTTTGGCGATTCGTTGACAATTACACCGAATGGAGACTTTATTCCACCAGCAGATATTGGAAATCCAGTTGGGGGTACATATAACCCTGGAATGCACTTGTTAATCTATGATTGTGCACCAACCGTATTTTCTCCACAAGACTTCACCACAGATCCTTGTTTCTTGGGTATTTGGGATCCAAACAATCCAACAGGTCCATGGGGAGTGATGAATACCTTCGGTAATAACTTGACATACTACTTTATGCCTTTGACATTGTATGATTATGTCAATTACATCTATTCTTATTTCTTTACTGGTACACTTTGTTATGATTTAGGTCCAGCATACCCAGTAACGTTCTTAGAACCAATTGTGACCAATGTCGTTGAAGACTGTTTCGCAGGAACGGCAACCGTTACAATAAGCGGTGGAACACCGGCCAATGATGCTTCTCAATTTAATATAGTTCCGGGAACTCTTGTGCCATCAACAGCATCGTTCGTAAATACATCGGCATCAAATGGTGGCACGATTACAGTAACTGGTTTGGTTGATGGTGATGCATACTCTTTCGATGTTGAGGATGATAATGGATGTCCAGTGACTGTGTCAGGAACATTTGTTGGATTGGAAGATGCATCATTTACTTATGATCCACGTTATTGTGTGAACGATCCAGATGCTTTGCCTACAATTACAGGGGTTCCAGGTGGGACGTTCAGTTCGTCACCTGCGGGATTGGTAATTAACCCAAATACTGGACTTATCAGTGTTTCTGCATCAACAGCAGGAGTATATACGATTACATACCAAAGTCCAGCGGCAAATTGCTGGGGGACAGAAACATTCATTGTAGAAATCAATCAACTTCCATTCACATTATTAACTGAAGATGGACCTATCTGTGACGATGGCGTTTCAACAATCACTTTGAGTGAAATTGGCGGACAGGCAGATGAATGGTCATGGGTTTCCAATGGATCGGCTACTTTTGATGATGACAGCTTACAATCGCCAACTGCCTCAAATGTTGTAAATGGTGAAGTGTTTACGGTTACAGCAACAAATTCTGCAACAGGTTGTTCAACTATTAATGCAATCAACGTAACCGTATTGCCATTGGATGATCCAGCGTTTAATTTAGCAGATTTCTGTTTTGGAGATGCGAACAACGCAACAGTTACGGGAACAACAGGTGGAACCTTCACATTTAACCCAGACCCACTAGATGGTGCTGTGGTAAATGGAGCTACTGGAGAAATCACCAATGAGGTGGCCGGAACAACATACGATATTCAATACCTAACATCAGGAGCTTGTCCAGATAGTTTGACGCTTCAGGTAACAGTGAATCCGCTTCCTGTGGTTTCGGCACCAGACGAGACTATTTGTGATGGTGATAACGTAAATATTACGGCAACAGGAGCAAGCACCTATTCTTGGAGTCCAGGAACAGGGCTGAATACTACAATTGGTGCAACAGTCAATGCATCGCCGGCAGCAACTACAGTGTACACTGTAACAGGAACAGATGCCAATGGTTGTGTTTCGGATGATGCGGTTACTGTAACGGTAAATCCACTTCCAGTGGTAGACCCAATAGCCGATCAAACGCTTTGTCCGGATGATTTGACAACTGCGGTAAACTTCACAAGTGCTACACCAGGATCTAGTTTCGATTGGACCAATAACAATACTTCTATTGGATTAGGAGCGAATGGAACTGGAGATATCGCAGCGTTCAATGTTATCAACAACGGTACAACGCAGCAAACAGCAACTGTTTCCGTGAATGCCACAGCAAATGGATGTCCTGGACCTGTCATTACCTTCGATATTATTGTGAATCCAACGCCAACTGTTGATCCAATTTTAGATCAGGAATTGTGTGAGGGAGATAATACGACAGCAATTAACTTCAACGGTGCAGTTGCAGGAACGCAATATGATTGGACAAATAGTAATACTGGAATTGGATTAGGAGCAAATGGAACTGGAAATATTGCTTCATTTGGAGCAACCAATGCTACGAACGCCCCAATCACAGGCAACTTTAGTGTAGTGCCATCGGCAGCAGGTTGTCTGGGAACGCCAGAAACGTTTGCAATCACGGTGAACCCGCTTCCAAACGCAACGATTGCAGGAACGGTTTCCGTATGTGAGAACGATCCGCAACCAACAATCACCTTCACAGGGTCTGACGGTGTGGCACCGTATACATTCACTTACACCATTAATAACGGTGCACCAATTCAGGTGGTATCAGTTGGGAATACAGCAACGGTTTCCGTTCCAACGGGAACAGCAGGTACGTATGATTATGACCTGGTTAGTGTTGAGGATGCCAATGCATCGCCATGTTTGCAAAACGTTGCAGGTACGGCTACGGTAATAGTGAACCCGAATCCAACACCAGTAATTACAGGAACGTTAGAATACTGTACAGGTTTCAGCGCAACACTTGGAACAGCGAATGCATATAATGACTATTTATGGTCTAATGGAGCGATTACACCAACGGCCGATTTTACTATCGCTGACAACCCAATTACGGTAACAGTTACGGATGCAAACGGATGTTCAGGAACGTCAGCTGCGGTAAACGTAATCGAGAATACTACGATTGTCTTCCCAACAAGTGTGGAGATTTGTCAGGGAGATGTGGCAACAATACATGGGAATCCGCAAACAGTTGCAGGAGTGTATGACCAAACATTCGTGTTACCAACAGGATGTGATAGTACATCTAGCGTGACATTAATTGTGAATCCACTTCCGGTTATCGATGCTGGATTGGACGTAACAGATTGTCAAGGTGCGGGAGTAACGTTGAATGCAACCGGAGCCCCAAATATCTCTTGGGATGTTGCCGGGGTGAATAACAACCAACAATTCTTCCCATCTGTGGGAACATTAACGTATACAGCAACTGGAACCGATGCTAACGGATGTTCGAACACTGATGCTGTCGACGTAACCATTCACCCAACACCAGATGTTGATCCTGTTACCGATCAAGTGATTTGTAATAACGATGCAACAGCGGCTGTAAACTTTACAGGTTCAGTTCCGGGAACTACTTACGATTGGATAAATGATACTCCAGGTATTGGCTTAGCCGCCGCTGGAGCAGGTGATATTGCCTCTTTCATCGGTGTGAATAATGGTACAACTCCATTGGTAGCTACCATTACCATTACGCCAACGGCAAACGGTTGTCCAGGAACGCCAACTTCATTCACGATAACAGTCAATCCAACTCCAACGGCAGATGCTGTGCTAGATCAAACAGTGTGTAACGGAGACTTGACTTCTCTTGTTTCATTTGCAAGTACAACGGCGGGAACCACCTTTGATTGGGTGAACAATGATCCTTCCATTGGTTTGGCAGCAGCCGGATCAGGAGATATTGCAGCATTCAATACAGTAAACAATGGAGCAGCACCAGTGGTTGCAACCATCACTGTTACACCGACGGCAAATGGTTGTCTTGGAGCGCCAATAGACTTTACGATCACAGTGAATCCATCTCCGAATGTAGATCCTATTTTGGACCAGACAGTGTGTAATGGAATTCCAACTGCCCCTGTCGTTTTCACAGGAGCTACGCCAGGAGCAACGTATGATTGGGTAAATTCAAATGCAGGTATCGGATTAGCGACGAATGGTTCGGGTGATATTGCTTCATTCAATGCAGTAAACCTTACCAGTTCATCAATCTCTGGAACAATAACAGTAACACCAACATTGAACGGATGTACCGGGCCTTCGGAATCATTCACAATAACGGTAGATCCACCGCCAACAATGGACCCTGTTGCAGATCAATCGATCTGTGAAGGAGATAATTCCGCTGCAGTTGCCTTCACCAGTCCTTCAGGGGCGGGTACAAACTTTGATTGGAACAATGATAATACAGGTATCGGATTAGCGGCAAATGGTTCTGGTGATATTGCTTCTTTTGTAGGATCAAATGGAACAGGAGCGCCACTAAGCGGAACAATTACGGTACTTCCTTCTTTGAATGGATGTATTGGTATCCCGGTGCAGTTTACAATCACTGTAAATCCATTGCCGAATGTGAATGCAGGACCAGATGTAACGGTTTGTGACGGAGATCCGGCAACATTAACAGCAATAGGGGCTAATACCTATGTTTGGGCTCCTGCGATCACGAACGGACAACCATTCTTCCCAAATGCAACAGGAACTTATACAGTGATTGGAACAGATGTGAATGGATGTATCAATACAGACGATGCATTGGTAACTGTTGAGCCATTACCTGCGGTTTCATTTACCGCGGATACAACACAAGGCTGTGAGGGATTAACGGTAACGTTTACCAATACAACACCAGGTGTATTTGCAGATTGCTTCTGGTCGTTCAGCAATGGGCAAACCGCAGTAGGGTGTGGTTCTGTCACTGTTACATTTGATGACGCAGGATTGTTCGACGCAACGCTCACGACCGTTTCAGCGGCAGGATGTACAAATTCTGTAACATACACGGATTACATTTACATTGAAGATAATCCTGTAGCTGCATTTACGCCATCATCTTCTGTAGTTTCAGTATTTGATAGTGAGATTGCATTTAACAATACATCTACAGGAGCAACAAGTTACGAATGGGATTTCGGTGACGGTAGTCCGAATTCAAATGTGGTAAACCCTATCCATCAATTCCCTTCTGATGAAGCCGGAGGTTATATGGTATGGTTAACGGCGTACTCTCCGCTTGGTTGTCCAGATAGTACGTATCGTACAATAACAATCAACGAAGAGTTGATCTTCTATGTGCCAAACACTGTTACACCAGATAATGATGATTACAATCAGAATTGGCATGTGGTATTCTCTTCTGGATATGATCCATTCGACTTTAACTTATACTTGTATAATCGCTGGGGAGAGCTAATATGGGAATCCCATGATGCATCTGTTGGATGGGATGCTACGTATGGAGTTGACGGGCGACCAGTTCAGGACGGAACATATACTTGGAAGATTGATTTCAAAACGACATTAAATGACGAACGTATTCAAGTGGTTGGTCACGTGAATGTACTTCGCTAACAAAAACTGTTTAGTACTAAGGCCTCGATGTTTTCATCGAGGCTTTTTTTGTGGTTGTAGTTCGGGCGTATCATCCTCAATTGGAGAGAAGACTTGTAGCAGACTCAGTCAATTCATTTAAAAATCCATGTCTACTTTTTTTTCAAGTGATCTAGGTGTGAAAGTGTGTAAATTGTAAGATTATCAGCCTTTTACATTATTGCTTTTTTGAGGTTGCTGATTTGTGTAATTATTGCATTCCTAAATATTCAATGAGAACTTGGGAATAATCGATGGATTCGGCGGTATGTTTATCCCTCTGGAAAACCGTCATTTAGATGCTTTTCATTCGTTAGTTTTAACCTACGACTACATGGGATAAAAGTAAGACTCTTTTTCTCGTGCTACTAAACCAAAATTACCAAACTATGAAAGTAATGCTACTGGCTTGTCTTATCTTGTTGTGTGGCGTTTCCTACAGTCAGGAATCTGTTACAACTCCGGCAATTACCGTTTCCAAAAACATTGATGCTTCATCATGGCAAACCTATGTAGAAACAGCCAATATTAAAATCGAATTCAGAAAGGTTAATTGCGATCCAAACTCTGGAATGGATTTTCAGGGCATCATGTTTCGTTTTACGAATCTCACATCGGCACAATTGGAGCTGAACTGGCATTTGGATTTGGACTATGACGGAAGCTGCCGTACCTGCGGAAGCGACGAATACGACCGAAGTTTATCGCTCGGTCCAAATGAAGTAAAAGAGGGAGACTGTAACACAAACACAAATAGAACCTTGGATTTATTCGTGAAATTCATTGATGCAGCATATTCAAAAGGGGCCGAGTTAACCTCATTTACGCTAAACGATATGACTGTGCAATAAAGACACTACGATAGCAACCTACTACTACCGAACTACCATTAAACTACTCATACTACTACCTATGAAATCAATAACAAAATTTATCGTCACGATAGTGCTTCTGACCCTTCCTCTACTCGGATGGTCGCAAGTAATACCATGTTCCGTGACACTGGATGCTACTTTGGGTGGTTTGCCACCAGTGCCGCCAACATACAACATGACCAACGGCACGATTAGTACCTGTTCAGGAACTTTTTATGATCCAAATGGAACTGGAAACTATTCGAACAGTACAGGACTCATTACGCAAACATTCTGTTCTGATCAACCAGGTGAGCAAATCATTCTCGATTTCAGTGCATATGGGTTTCAAGTAGAAACAAACTACGATTTCTTGAACATTTATGATGGCGTTGGAACAGGTGGAACACAGCTTTGGAATTCACAAACCTCAGGTGGGTCTACCAACCCAGGGGTTATTACTTCCACAACAGGATGTTTGACAATTACATTTTCAAGTGATGGATCGGTAACGTACCAGGGGTGGCAGGCAGATATTTCCTGTACCAATCCTACTTCTTCCAGTTTTGATTGTAACGGAGGCGATGTTTCGCTTACGGCTGTTGGTGCGGGACAGCAATCTACCGTGATGAGTAACAACTTTAATTCTGGACTGGGTGCTGGTTGGAATTCAACTGGAGGGTCTTCAGTAGGGTCTCCATGTGGACCAAGTTTAGACGGAACAGATTATTACTGGGCATCCACTTCAACGGGAACGCCAAACCTAACAACAATTGATTACGATGTGAGTTGTGGAGGTACTTTGTCTTTCGATATGGCATATGCAACGCAAGGAGGGGCAGCCCCATGTGAAGGTCCGGATTTGCCAGATGAAGGGGTAACACTTCAGTATTCAACAGATGGAGGAGCAACTTGGACGGTGATTCAATACTGGGATCCTTTGGGAGGATATGACCCGACAATGACCTCTTGGAATACCTATAACATTCCAATTCCTGCAGGAGCACAAGGACCGAATACACAATTCCAATGGGTACAACAAAATTCTTCTGGAACGTGTTGCGATAACTGGGGTATTGATAATGTCGTTATTACGGCCAATACGAACTGTGCATCCTACTGGTATGATTACAACCATTTACCAGGATTTCCTGACCCAAGTACTGATGTTGTAAATATCACTTCTACTACAACATTCGGAGTTTGGTATACCAACGGTACAGATTCATGTTATGCAACAACCACTGTAATTGTTCCTCCTGGAACAACTGCAGATGCAGGTGCCGATCAAACAATATGTTCTGCAGGAACAGTAACTATTGGTGGGGCACCAACCACCCCAGACAACGGTGCTACTTATACTTGGAGCACTGGTGCTACAGGTACGATAAGTGGAGGAAACAACGGTCAAATTTCAGTTTCACCAGTTGTAACGACAGAGTATTATTTGGAGGTTGAATTCAATGGCTGTTTCGCATACGATACTGTAACCGTATTTGTTGATGCTCCTCCAACAGCTTCAACTCCTGCGCCAATTAACGTGCAGTGTGCAGGCGATGTTCCGGCGCCAGATCCATTGGTGGTAACAGACGAAAACGATGATATTACAATTCCGCCAACCGTTACTTTCTTGAGCGATGTGAGTGATGGACAAACGTGCCCAGAAACAATTACGCGAACGTACCGTGTGACAGACGCATGTGGTAACTTCGTGGATGTTCAGCAAACAATTACAGTCAACGATACGCAAGCGCCAGTGTTCAACGCTCCACCGGCAGCCTTGGCAGTTCAATGCTCTGGGGATGTTCCGGCAATGACCAACCTTGGCTGGACGGATAACTGTGACGGAAGTGGGAACGCTGTTGGAAATGATGTTTCTGACGGGCAAACTTGTCCAGAGACAATCACGCGCACATGGACGTACACTGACGGTTGTGGAAACACAGCAACGGAAACGCAAACCATTACGGTCAACGATACGCAAGCGCCCGTGTTTAACGCTCCGCCTGCAGCATTGGCAGTGCAGTGTTCTGGAGACGTTCCGGTAATGACCAATCTTGGTTGGACAGACAATTGTGACGGAAGCGGAAACGCTGTTGGAAATGATGTTTCTGATGGGCAAACCTGTCCAGAGACAATCACGCGTACATGGACCTACACCGACGCTTGTGGAAACACGGCAACAGAAACGCAAATCATTACGGTAAACGATACACAAGCACCTGTTTTCAGCGCTCCACCTGCTGCCTTGGCAGTTCAGTGTTCAGGAGATGTTCCGGCAATGACCAACCTTGGCTGGACAGATAACTGCGACGGAAGTGGAAACGCAGTTGGAAATGATGTTTCAGACGGGCAAACCTGTCCAGAGACGATTACACGAACGTGGACCTACACCGATGCCTGTGGAAATACAGCGACAGAAACTCAGATTATTACCGTTAATGATACACAAGCGCCTGTATTTGCAGCGCCACCTGCAAACGTTACGGTGGAATGCGCAGGCGATATTCCTGCAATGACAAACCTTGGTTGGACGGATAACTGTGACGGTGCAGGAAATGTAGCAGGATCAGATGTATCCGACGGGCAATCTTGTCCAGAAACGATTACCCGAACATGGACATACTCCGATGCTTGTGGAAACGTTGCTACAGAATCGCAGACGATTATTATTGATGATACAACACCACCGACTGCTTCGAATCCGGCGCCAATTTCAGTGGCAGGCGGGACGCCAGTTCCACCTGCCGATCCACTTGTGGTGAATGATGAAGCGGATAACTGTACAGTGAACCCTGTTGTTATTTGGGTAAGTGATGTAAGTGATAACGGAAACTGTCCAGAAATCATCACACGTACATACAGTATTACAGATGATTGTGGTAATGAAACCTTGGTAACTCAAACGATCTCAATTGGAGATGCAATTCTTCCAACTGCCTCAAACCCTGCACCAATAAACGTTCAGTGTTCAGGCGATGTTCCGGCACCAGACCCATTAGTCGTGACGGATGAATCGGATAATGGAGTGATGCCGCCAGTAGTTACTTTCGAAAGCGAATCGAGCGACGGTCAGTCGTGTCCAGAAACAATTACGCGCACGTATCGCGTGACCGATGATTGTGGAAACTTCATTTTCGTAACGCAGACAATTACAGTCAATGATACACAAGCACCCGTATTCAATGCGCCACCAGCCGCCTTGGCTGTTCAATGTTCAGGCGATGTTCCGGCAATGGCGAACCTTGGATGGAACGACAACTGTGACGGTACAGGAACGGTAACGGGATCAGATGTTTCTGACGGGCAATCTTGTCCAGAGACGATTACACGAACGTGGACCTACACCGATGCTTGTGGAAACACGGCAACAGAAACGCAGATTATTACGGTCAACGATACGCAAGCGCCCGTATTCAATGCGCCACCTGCTGCCTTGGCAGTGCAGTGTTCAGGCGATGTTCCTGCAATGACCAACTTGGATTGGACAGACAACTGTGATGGCACAGGAGCCGTTGCGGGATCAGATGTTTCTGACGGGCAATCTTGTCCAGAGACGATTACACGAACGTGGACCTACACCGATGCTTGTGGAAACACATCTGCGGAAACGCAAATCATTACAGTAAACGATACCCAAGCGCCAGTATTCGCGGCACCACCTGCAAATGAAACAGTGGAATGTGCGGGCGATGTTCCAGCAATGACCAACCTTGGTTGGACAGACAATTGTGACGGTGCAGGAACGGTAACAGGAAATGACGTTTCCGACGGACTTTCATGTCCAGAGACAATTACCCGAACGTGGACATACACCGATGCATGTGGAAACGTATCCACGGAATCACAAACAATTATTGTCGACGATACCACACCACCAACGGCATCCAATCCAACAACGACTATTGTCCCAGGTGGACCAGTTCCTCCAATTGACCCAACAATCGTGGATGACGAAGCGGACAACTGTACAGTAAACCCAGTGGTGACATTTGTAAGTGAATCATCAGACAACAATCCTTGTCCAGAAACAATTACGCGCATCTACGAAATCACCGATGATTGTGGAAACATAATGCAAGTGACACACTTGATTCAGATTACAGACCCAATCCTTCCAACAGGAACGGCACCAGGACCAATTACAGTAGAATGTATTGGCGATGTTCCAGTGGCAGATCCATTGTTGATCACCGATGAGGCAGACAATCAGGGAGTGCCAATTGTAGCGCACGTAGGAGATGTTTCCGACGGACAATCGTGTCCAGAGACCATCACACGTACATACAGCATCACAGATGTGTGTGGAAATGTTGTGACGGTAGATCAAATCATCACAGTGCAAGACATCACAGCGCCAGTATTGGATCCAACGCCAGTAGACGTTACAGTGGAATGTATCGGCGATGTTCCGGCAATGACAGACCTTGGATGGACCGACAACTGTAATGGGGCAGGAACGGTAACAGGGTCAGATGTTTCCGACGGACAATCATGTCCAGAGACCATCACACGAACATGGACATACACCGATGCCTGTGGAAACACAGCAACCACATCACAAACGATCACGGTTTTCGATACAACACCACCAACTGCAACTGCACCAGCGGCTGTCAATGTGGAATGTATTGGTGATGTTCCGGCCTGGGATATTACTTCCGTATGGAATGTAAATGATAACTGTACGGCAAATCCAGTAGTGGCATTCGTAGGAGATGTTTCTGACGGGCTTTCTTGTCCAGAGACAATTACACGAACGTACAGTATTACCGACGACTGTGGAAACACATCAACAGTTGATCAAACGATTACAGTTCATGATGTAACGCCTCCAACGGCCTCTAGTCCCACGCCAATTTCAGTTCCAGGACCAAATGATGTTCCGGCGCCAGATCCAAATGTAATTACAACGGAAGCAGATAACTGTACTGCAAATCCTTTGGTTGCATTCGTGAGTGAAGTAAGTGATGGAAATGTATGTAACGGAGAAGTAATCACGCAAACATACAGTGTAACGGATGATTGTGGAAACCAATCACTGGTAACTTTTGAAATCACCATTTTAGCAACACCCGCGCCAATTGATGCAGGACCAGACCAAACGATATGTTTGGGAAATGATGTAACAATTACGGCATCAAATCCATGGAATGCTCAGTTGAATTGGTCTCCTGCTGTTCCTCAAGGTCCTTTTGCACCTGCACAAACAACAACGTACACGGTGACGGCTGATAACTATGGATGCATCTCTTCCGATCAAATTACAATTACGGTTGAAGAGCCACCAATTGTTAGCTTCTTTGGAGATGACTTGTCGGGATGTGCACCACATACGGTAACGTTTACCAATACTTCCTCATCTGTAAGTGGATTAGCAGATTGTATGTGGACCATTAATGGACAAACAGTACCAGGTTGTAATTCAGGATCATATACATTTGATGCACCAGGAACGTATGATGTCACTTTGACAACTACTTCTTTAACAGGTTGTTCGGCTACCATGACCTATACAGATTATGTGTATGTGGAAGGAGAGCCTTTGGCAGCATTTACACCGTCACAAACGGTGCTTTCTTCAATGTTCACGGAAGTTGTTTTTGATATATTTTCAATCGTTGGGGAGAAGTGATTTGGGAATCGTATGACGCATCAGTTGGTTGGGATGGAACGTACGGATTATTAACAGACTGACTAGCGAAACTACCTTTTACTCGGCTAAAATTGCTTGAGACTATGAAAACTACTGCTACCCTAATTGGGTTGTTGCTTGCTGCAACATCCTTTTGTCAAAACACATCGAAAACAAGTGTTTCTCCGGCTTCTTCAGCCCCAACTAGAGAAATAGGAACGAATACAAATGCACCGCTTCCAACAGCGCAAGTCGAAAGAATTGCCTCAGGATCCACTTTGACCTATCAATTTGTTTCAAATCGTGTGTTATCAGATGAGCAGGCGAGCAGATGGGAAGACAGATTTCCTACCGTATACACTGAAGTGATTCATATTTCAATCGATCCTCAAACGCAACAAGTTGAGATCGAACTGCCAAATACGCACAATCTTGCCGATTTAGATGGGATGATTGCACGATTTGGATACGCAGGATATCAAATATCAAATTAAGCGCTACCTACCATTACTACTCATTTCAACTCAAAACCGAATGAAAACGCTACTCTCATTATTATTACTTGTTGGAGCACTCCTGGGAAGCCAGAGTTCTTTCGCTCAATGTAATACAAACATATCTATCTGTACGCCTGGTCAAGCCGGGCCATTTACATTTGCTCCTGCAAGCGCCAACCCATCTTCATGTCTTGATTATTGGAACGGTGCAGCATCGCCTAATTACGCTTACATAATCTTGTACATTACGCAAGGGGGAGATTTAAACCTTTTGATAGATGCTAATACGGCTGGTGGATTCCTTGATGTTGCTGTATTTGATATTACGGGACAAGCCGACCCATGTGCATCATTAGGACTGGGGACGGAGTTAGGATGTAACTATGCAACCGCTGCAAGTGGTTGTAATCAGTTTGGTACTGCTTTTCCTTGTGCCTCTACGGCTCCTGCACCTGTGGTAAATACAGGCGATGTAATTATGATTCTTGTGGAGGATTGGAGTAATGCTCAAACCTCTTTTACCCTGGAGCTAGGAACAACGCCTGGCAGCGCTCAAACTGGACCACCAGACGCAACCATAAATCCACAAGCAACTTTATGCACTACGGATGCTCCAGTGCAACTTACGGCAGTTGACAACGGGGGAACCTGGACTGGTACGGGCGTTTCTCCAACAGGAGTTTTTGATCCGTCTTCTGTCGCACCGGGAACGTATGCAATTAACTACAGCATCGGATCCGCTCCATGTGATGATTCAGATGCTACCACCGTGACAGTGATTGATTGTTCGGCAGGACTTCCTTGTCCAAATTATGCCAATACGCCAACAGCATCCAATCAGGCTTGTGGTGGACAGCTCTATGATTTTGAAGTAGCCAATACCGGGTGTAACGGATTGTTAACGTTTGATGTTGTGGGTAATTATGGATCCTCTTTTGCGAACGAAATTACATGGCAGGTCACAAGTAACCTTACTGGAAATGTTGTAGCCTCAGGAGGACCTGGATTTGACGGAGGAGCAATTGGAGCCGTGGTTAATGTCGATCCAGCTATTGAAGGAACCTTTTTCACCATGGAGATTTTCGACAGTTGGGGAGATGGTTTTAATGGAACTGGAGGGTTCTATCAAATCGAACAAAATGGTACGATCATTTCAGGTCCTGTAACAGGGAACTTTGGAACAGGAGCCGCGAATATTTTCGGAGCAAATGTATCCATTAGTACGTCCACCATGACAATCAACACGCCATCTGGACCCGTTGTAAATCAAGTTGTAAATTGCTTAGATCACGATGTTCAATTTTTATTGGATAATGCGAATTACTGTACGCCAATCAATGTCAACTTGCCTTGGTCGATTGTTTGTGACGAAACAGGAGCCGTTATTTCTAGTGGAACGCATGCCGTAACGGTGTATCCTCAAATTCCTACCGCTTCCACAGATATCATTGATATCTCTTGGAATGCAGGAACCTGTCAATGGGATGTCGTTGGACAGAACGACTGTGATGTTCTCGATATTGGGACCATTTTCACAATTACTCCAGACCCAACGGCTTGGCCGGCAAATACTTGTGCAAGCGGAAATCAAGATTTTACCGTTGACTACATTGGAGTTTCCGGTGGACCAGATTGTTGTGCAACTGGTGGGCCATTGGTTCCAATTACATACAATCAGTCGACTACGGTATCCGATGCAGTTGTCCAGAGCTCACCATTTGGAGGAACAAATAATAGTGCTTACACTACAATTGGTCCAAATGGATCAGGAGGTGCCGCAACGTCATTGGATTTGACCGTGGATATGTCGGGGTACTGTTTTCCTGACGTTCCCGGAGCATCAACAGATGAATATTGGGTTACAATCATTGTGGACGGTAACATTGTGTACGATCAAATGTTTGGACCACCCGCACCCGCGAACTTTAACACAACCTTGAATCTTGGAAGCATTCCAGGTGGATACGATCAAAATAGTACAATTGAAGTGTACATTTATCCTAACTTCTTTAATACAAACCCTCCTGGGCCAACCGTGAATGCAACATATGTTCCAGGAGTTGCTTGTGGATCTCTTGGGCAAGGAGAATGGACAGCTTCTACTATTGATCTTACTTTAGACGTAACATTTACAGAGCAAGCCCCATCGGCTGCCAACTGTTCATTTGTGCAATCGGCGCCGTATACGTGTTGTACCACAACCGGACTTACAGCATCCAATCCCGCAGATATCAATGTGCAATGTTCTGCAGATGTCCCTGCGGCGAACCCGTCAGTTGTTACCGATGAAGCAGGTCCTTGTAACCCTGCCGTTGCCTTTTTATCAGAAGTTAGCGATGGTCAATCGTGTCCTGAAACAATAACGCGCACCTATCGTGTTTCAAACGACTGTGGAGATCAATTAGATGTTCAGCAATTGATCATCATCAACGATACGCAGGCACCCTCATTTACGGCCCCATTGGGAGGATTTAATGTTCAATGTCAGGGAGCTATTCCTGCAATGACGACGCTCGCATGGACCGATAATTGTGATGGAGCCGGCAACGTGTCAGGAAATGACGTTTCGGACGGTCAATCTTGTCCAGAAACAATTACACGAACCTGGACGTATACTGATGCTTGTGGAAACACGGCAACAGAATCTCAAATCATTACCGTTAATGATACACAAGCACCTGTATTTGCAGCGCCACCTGCAGCCTTGGCAGTTCAATGTTCGGGAGATGTTCCGGCAATGACGAACCTAGGTTGGACAGACAACTGTGACGGAAGTGGAAATGTTAATGGGAATGACGTTTCAGATGGGCAATCCTGTCCAGAGACAATTACACGAACATGGACTTATACTGATGCTTGTGGAAACACGGCAACAGAAACGCAAATCATTACAGTAAACGACACACAGGCGCCAGTATTCAATGCGCCACCGGCGAATATTACTGTGGAGTGTGCAGGTGATCTTCCTGCTATGACCGACCTTGGTTGGACAGACAATTGCGATGGTGCAGGAACGGTAACTGGGAATGATGTTTCAGATGGGCAATCCTGTCCAGAAACAATTACTCGAACGTGGACGTATACCGACGCTTGTGGAAACGTGGGAACAGAGACTCAAACGATCATTATCGATGATACGACTCCGCCTACAGCATCTAATTTGCCTCCAATTGCCGTGGCAGGTGGAACACCGATCCCAACGCCCGATCCACTGGATGTGAATGATGAGGCAGACAACTGTACAGCAAATCCTGTTGTTGTCTGGGTGAGTGATGTGAGCGATAATGGAAACTGTCCAGAAATTATTACACGAACATACAGTGTCACAGATGATTGTGGAAATGAAACGTTAGTTACGCAAACGATCTCTGTTGGTGATGCAGTGCTTCCTACGGCCTCTAATCCAGCGCCAATAAACGTTCAGTGTTCAGGTGATGTTCCTGCGCCAGATCCATTGGTAGTTACAGATGAAGCTGATAACGGAGCGACGCCAACCGTAACCTTTGAAAGTGAATCGTCTGATGGTCAGTCATGTCCAGAAACAATCACACGCACCTACCGCGTAACAGATGATTGTGGCAACTTCATTTTCGTAACGCAGATAATTACAGTCAACGATACGCAAGCGCCAGTGTTTAACGCTCCGCCTGCTGCATTGGCGGTTCAGTGTTCAGGCGATGTTCCCGCAATGACCAATCTTGGTTGGACGGATAATTGTGATGGTGTAGGAAACGTAGCAGGAAATGATGTTTCTGACGGACAAACCTGTCCAGAGACAATCACACGAACTTGGACCTATACCGATGCTTGTGGAAACACAGCAACGGAAACGCAAATCATTACGGTGAATGATACGCAAGCGCCCGTGTTTAACGCTCCGCCTGCAGCATTGGCGGTTCAGTGTTCAGGCGATGTTCCTGCAATGACCAACTTGGATTGGACAGACAATTGTGATGGTTTAGGAAATGTAGCAGGATCAGATGTATCCGATGGGCAAACCTGTCCAGAGACAATCACGCGTACATGGACCTACACCGATGCTTGTGGAAACACGGCAACAGAAACGCAAATCATTACGGTGAACGATACGCAAGCGCCTGTGTTTAACGCTCCGCCTGCAGCATTGGCGGTTCAGTGTTCAGGCGATGTTCCTGCAATGACCAACTTGAATTGGACAGACAATTGTGATGGTTTAGGAAATGTAGCAGGATCAGATGTATCCGATGGGCAAACCTGTCCAGAGACAATCACGCGTACATGGACCTACACCGATGCTTGTGGAAACACGGCAACAGAAACGCAAATCATTACGGTAAACGATACACAAGCACCTGTTTTCAGCGCTCCACCTGCTGCATTGGCAGTTCAGTGTTCAGGAGATGTTCCGGCAATGACCAACTTAAATTGGACAGACAATTGTGATGGTGCAGGGAACGTAGCAGGATCAGATGTATCCGACGGGCTTTCTTGTCCAGAAACGATTACCCGAACATGGACGTACACCGATGCATGTGGAAATGTTGCTACAGAATCGCAGACGATTATTGTGGACGATACAACACCGCCAACAGGTTCAAACCCAACGGGAATTTCAATTACTTCAGGAACTCCGATTCCACCAGCCGATCCACTTGTGGTGAATGATGAAGCGGATAACTGTACAGTGAACCCTGTTGTTATTTGGGTAAGTGATGTAAGTGATAACGGAAACTGTCCAGAGATCATCACACGTACATACAGTATTACAGATGATTGTGGAAATCAAACCCTGGTAACACAACTGATTACGATCGGAGATGCTCAATTACCAACAGCTTCGAATCCACTACCAATATACGTTCAGTGTTCAGGAGATGTTCCGGCACCAGACCCATTAGTTGTGACGGATGAATCGGATAATGGAGTGATGTCTCCAGTTGTTACTTTCGAGAGCGATGTTTCAAACGGACAGTCTTGTCCAGAAACAATTACGCGCACGTATCGCGTGACCGATGATTGTGGAAACTTCATTTTCGTGACGCAAATTATTACAGTAAATGATACGCAAGCGCCCGTGTTCAATGCACCACCTGCTGCCTTGGCAGTGCAGTGTTCTGGAGATGTTCCGGCAATGGCGGACCTTGGATGGAACGACAACTGTGACGGTACAGGAACGGTAACGGGATCAGATGTTTCTGACGGGCAATCTTGTCCAGAGACGATTACACGAACGTGGACCTACACCGATGCTTGTGGAAACACTGCAACAGAAACGCAAATTATTACAGTAAACGATACACAAGCGCCAGTATTCAATGCGCCACCTGCTGCCTTGGCTGTTCAGTGTTCAGGCGATGTTCCGGCAATGGCGAACCTTGGATGGAACGACAACTGTGACGGTACAGGAACGGTAACGGGATCAGATGTTTCTGACGGGCAATCTTGTCCAGAGACGATTACACGAACGTGGACCTACACCGATGCTTGTGGAAACACGGCAACAGAAACGCAGATTATTACGGTCAACGATACGCAAGCGCCCTTATTCAATGCGCCACCTGCTGCCTTGGCAGTGCAGTGTTCAGGCGATGTTCCTGCAATGACCAACTTGGATTGGACAGACAACTGTGATGGCACAGGAGCCGTTGCGGGATCAGATGTTTCCGACGGGCAATCTTGTCCAGAGACGATTACACGAACGTGGACCTACACCGATGCTTGTGGAAACACATCTTCGGAAACGCAGATTATCACAGTAAACGATACCCAAGCACCCGTATTTGCGGCGCCACCTGCAAACGTAACAGTGGAATGTTCAGGCGATGTTCCGGCAATGACCAACCTTGGTTGGACAGACAATTGTGACGGTGCAGGAACGGTAACAGGAAATGACGTTTCCGACGGACAATCTTGTCCAGAAACGATTACACGAACGTGGACATACACCGATGCATGTGGAAACGTATCCACGGAATCACAAACAATTATTGTCGACGATACCACACCACCAACGGCATCCAATCCAACAACGACTATTGTTCCTGGTGGACCAGTTCCTCCAATTGATCCAACAATCGTAGATGACGAAGCGGACAACTGTACAGTAAACCCAGTGGTGACATTTGTAAGTGAATCATCAGACAACAACCCTTGTCCAGAAACTATCACGCGCATCTACGAAATCACAGATGATTGTGGGAACACAACGCAAGTGACACACTTGATTCAGATCACAGACCCAATCTTTCCAACAGGAACGGCACCAGGACCAATTACAGTAGAATGTATTGGCGATGTTCCGGCGGCAGATCCATTGTTGATCACCGATGAGGCAGACAATCAGGGAGTGCCCGTTGTAGCGCACGTAGGAGATGTTTCCGACGGACAATCGTGTCCAGAGACCATCACACGTACATACAGCATCACAGATGTGTGTGGAAATGTTGTGACGGTAGATCAAATCATCACAGTGCAAGACATCACAGCGCCAGTATTGGATCCAACGCCAGTAGACGTTACAGTGGAATGTATCGGCGATGTTCCGGCAATGACAGACCTTGGATGGACCGACAACTGTGATGGGGCAGGAACGGTAACAGGATCAGATGTATCCGACGGACAATCATGTCCAGAGACCATCACACGAACATGGACGTACACCGATGCCTGCGGAAACACAGTAACGACATCGCAAACGATCACGGTAATTGATACGCAAGCACCAGTATTCAACGCGCCACCGGCTGCATTGGCCGTACAGTGTTCAGGCGATGTGCCTGCAATGATCAATTTGGATTGGACGGACAACTGTGATGGAGCAGGAGCCGTTGCGGGATCAGATGTGTCTGACGGACTTTCTTGTCCAGAGACAATCACACGAACCTGGACGTACACGGATGCTTGTGGAAATGGTGAGTGAAGTGAGTGATGGAAACGTTTGTAACGGAGAAATTATTACGCATACGTATAGCGTTACGGATGATTGTGGAAACCAAATCTTAGTGACACACGATATCACCATTTTAGCAACACCAGCACCAATCGATGCAGGAAATGACACAACGATTTGCTTGGGTGAGAATATCACCATTGTAGCAGACAATCCATGGAATGTTCCGATTGCCTGGTCACCGGCAGTTCCAGGAGGCCCATTTGCTCCAACACAAACAACAACGTATACGGTTACGGCAGACAACGAGGGATGTATCTCTACAGATCAAATCACGGTAACAGTAGAAGAACCACCAGTGGTAAGTTTCATGGGAGACAACCTTTCTGGATGTGCACCACATACGGTGAACTTTACAAATACTTCCGCTTCGGTAAGTGGATTGTCTGATTGCATCTGGAATATAAACGGGGAAACCTTGAACGGATGTAACGTGGTGTCATACACTTTCGAAAATGGCGGTACTTATGATATCACACTGACTACAACGTCAATGACAGGATGCACAGCTACGGCAACCTACACCGATTACGTATATGTTGAAGATCCGCCGTTGGCAGCATTTTCACCATCACAAACAGTATTGTCAAGTCAATTTACAGAGGTGGTGTTTGATAACAATTCAGTTGGTGCCACAGGATACGAATGGTATTTTGGAGATGGAGGTATTGTGTCTGAAGAAAACCCAACGCATACCTACCCGTTAGTTGCTCCTGCATCGTATGATGTCTTGCTTGTGGCAACCACCGATTTGGGGTGTGTCGATACTGCACGAGCAACAATTATTGTCAATGAAGAGTTGATCTTCTACGTGCCAAATACCTTCACTCCAGATGCGGACGATTACAACGATCTCTTTGAGCCAGTCTTTACTGAAGGGTATGATCCTTTCGATTTCCACATGATGATTTTCAACAGATGGGGCGAAATTATTTGGGAGTCATACGATGCCTCGGTAGGATGGGACGGAACGTATGGACAGTTCGGAAGAGATGTTCAAGACGGAACGTATACCTGGAGAATTGAGTTCAAAACCAATATGAACGACGAAAGAAAGCTCGTTACTGGGCATGTTAATTTAATTCGCTGATAATCGATATAACCAAAAACAAAGTGAAAGCGCCTGTTCTTCGGAAGGGCGCTTTCTTTGTTGGTTTTATCACAAATGCAGCTGCAAGAGTTACTTGAATAACATTTTACCGATTTAATAGCGAGATACCGTAACTTTGCACCGTCTTTAAAATATATGGGTGAAGCCCAAAGACATTCAGCTATATTGCTGAGTAGGATTTTTTGTAAAGACCGAACGAATTAGAATGAATCGACGACTAACAATACTTGGTACCTTCTTGGTGCTCGCATTAGCTATGGTGTCTCATGCGCAAGAGAGCGCAGAACCACAACCGCTTCCCATTTCAGACGACTGGAGCATCCTTTTAACTCAGAACGATATTCAAGTAGAATATAAAGTGCAAGAGTGTAACAATTTGAATGTACGCAATCAGGTTTTGGTACTTTTTCGATACACCAATACTTCGGATACCGAAATCAAAACATTCAACTGGGCCGTAAAAGAATTCCGCAACGACGTATGTTACAACTGCGCTTCTTTGGATTCCCAAGAATTTACCAGATCACTAACACTTTCTCCAGGCGAGACACTTGAAGGCGATGGAACGAGTAAAATGGACAAACGCGTATATCTTTTCTGCCACTTTATCGAATTAGTGCCGGGAATGTCGAATCAAACATTGACAGATTTTGAATTTGTGAACATGGAAGTAATCAATCAAGGAACACAAAAATGAAGCATCAATTGAGAATATTGCTAGCATTTTTGTTGCTAGGGAGTACCCAGGTAAATGCCCAATGTACAGTCGAAGCAGGAACGGATTCAATCTTCGCCGCTTGTGGTGCCGATGTATACCTTGCTGCTGTTGGACTATCAGATACAGCCGTTTTGTCAACAAACTTTGACGGTGGACAAATTGGAGCCGGTTGGACAACCTCAGCAACTGTTTTGTATACCAATCCATGTGGACCTTCACTTGATGGAACACCGTCCGCCTGGTTTGGCAATGTACCATTTCCTAGAACGTTAACAACCAACGGATTTGACCTCTCTTGTGGAGGACAAGTTTGTTTCGATTTGGATTTTGCCGCCGATGATGTCGTAGGAGGAGACTGTGAAGATCCCGACCTTCCAGATGAAGGCGTTTTCTTCCAATACTCCATAAATGGTGGAGCAACGTGGATCGATATATTCTACTTCGAGCCAATCAATGGATATGCCAATGCATATTATCAATGGGCAAATTACTGTTTTACGTTGCCTCCCAACGCATGGACAACTAATACGATGTTCCAATGGACACAGCCAAATGCCAGTTCAACCGTGAATGATCACTGGGGAATTGACAACATTAGCATCGTTCCAACAAACTGTAATTTCTATTATGATTGGGACAATATCCCAGGGTCTCCGGATTCATTTGATCAAACAATTACCGCTTCCACTACAACAGATTACATTGTTACATACACAGATGGTATAGACGCTTGTTACGATACAGTGACTGTTGTTGTCTCACCTTTGTTTGCACAGGCTTCTGCGGTAACGCAAAATGTCACTTGTCCGAGCTGTACTGATTTAAATGTCGAATTCACCAACTACAACGCCGGGTCAATAATTGATGACATGGACCCAGGTTTGGATGGCAATATGTGGACGGATGCATCCGGTGCTCAAGCAGGATCAACAGGGCATTGCGGTTCTGTTACTGGAAATGCGATGTACTTTAAAAATACTGGAGTGCGTCAGGCGGTTACCGTAGATGTTGATGCAACGGCAAATTGTGGATTCCTTTCCTTCGCCTTGTTCATGGGGAATACCAGTTCTGGTACCGCGTGTGAGAATGCCGACGCAGGAGAAGACATCGTTTTTGAATATTCGACCAATGGCGGTGCAACATGGACCACAATCAATACGTATTATCAATCCCAGTGGGACAACAATCCAACCTGGCAGAACTTTTTAATTCCAATCCCGCCAATGGCGCAAACAACGGCAACACGATTCCGTTGGAGTCAGCCAACATTTACACAAACTTTTGGGGATGATGCATGGGCAATTGACAACGTCAACTTCCAATGTGATGCGCCAATATATGATGTCGTTTGGACGCCATCACTCACTTTGAACGACCCAACCTTACAGGAACCAACGGCATGTCCTTTGGATACAACCATGTATACGGCAACAATTACCGATCCTGCGAACGGTTGTTCTGCAACAAGTTCCGTAACAGTGAATGTGCAATGTTCATGTACCATCGGAAATGTGAATTATAACGTAACTAGCTGTCAGGGACCAAATACTTTTGATGTAAGCGGAAGTTTCATCTATGTAGAAAATCCAGGTTCTGGTACCATTGAAGTGGAAGTAACCAACGGATCGGGAACCTATACACAAACAATTAACGGACCTTTCGTGGATGGAACATTGAACAACTTCAACATTCCAGGAATTCCAGCCGACGGGTCAGCATTTACATTATCGATTTATTTCTCCGACGATATTTCATGTATCGCCACGGAAAATGATATGTCACCGGCGCCACCAAGCATTGTTGCTACTTCAGGAAGTGGTGTGTATTGCTTTGGTGATGTTATTGCAGACGTAACTGTCGATGTAACAGGGACAGGTCCATTTACTATTGATTATACCCTGGATGGAACTCCGCAGCAAATTACAGGTGCAACATCGCCAGTAAGCCTCGGAAATGTACCGGGTGTTTACGTTGTTTCAGGAATAGCCGATTCAAGCTGTTCCAATACGGGGAACTTCATGGAAACCATTGTAGAGCAATCAGTTCCAACGGTAGTATCTGTTGAAGACGGAGGAACCTACTGTGCCAACGATTTTGTGAATGATGTATTCGTTGTTGTGGCAGGAACAGCCCCGTATGATTTGGATTACGATCTGGATGGTATGCCGCAATCAATTAACTCCATGAACGATACGATTGTTCTTGGAAATGGTCCGGGAACCTATACAGTGACACAAATAACAGATGCCGGATGTGCCAATGCTGCAGCCGGATCGCAAACGATTACAATCAATGCATTGCCACCTGTAAATGCAGGTCCTGATGTGACCTTGTGTGATGGAGACAGTTACACGCAAGCAGCGACGGGTGCGCAAACGTATGTATGGGATAATGGAACACCAAACGGAGGAACAATTGTACCAACGGCCACTGCAACATACATGGTTACGGGAACGGATGCCAACGGTTGTATTGCGATGGATGATGTGACAGTAACTGTGGAGCCTATTCCTCAACCTTCGTTTATTGCGGATACGCTTTCAATTTGTGAACCGGGGACGGTCACGTTTAACAATACTACTATCGGGAGCTTCACGGATTGTGAATGGGACTTTGGAAATGGAAACGCTGGAACGGGATGTGCAGACGTACCGAATATGTATCAAAATGGAGGGGCGTATGACGTGACCTTAACGGTAACAAGCGCCAACGGGTGTACAAATTCTGTTACCTACACAGATTACATCTACGTGGAGAATATTCCAGATCCATCGTTTATTCCGTCTATTTACACAGTAATTAGTTTGGATACCGAAATTTCTTTTGATAATAATTCATCTGGGGCCTCCAATTATGAGTGGGATTTCGGTGACGGCACGCCAACGGTAACAACACAGAACCCGACGCATGAGTTCCCAACGGATGCAACATCGGGATATTTAGTAACTCTTTACGGTTATTCACCTCTTGGATGTGTGGATTCATTCTCAACGGTAATTCAAGTAAACGAGGAGGTGATTTATTACATCCCGAATACATTTACGCCGAATGGAGATGAATATAACAATACCTTCCACCCAATTTTTACCGCTGGGTTCGATCCATTCGATTGGAATATTAAAATTTACAACCGATGGGGTCAAATCGTATATGAATCAAGTGATCCTGAAGCGGGATGGGATGGAACCTACAATGGTAGCATGGTTCAAGACGGAACTTATGTTTGGACCGTTGAGTTCAAAACTATTGCGTCCGATGAACGTCGAACCGATACAGGTCATTTGAATGTGACGAAGTAAGGGTGAATTTTAATGATGAATTATGAATAATGAATGTTGGGCACGAGTGATACAGAATTTTGCACGGACAGCGAGGCACTCGAGATGGGATGTGCAATATGAGTGATCATTTCGACAGGCTCTATGTAAAGAATTATAAATGATAAACAATTTTCACTGAGGCTGCTGAGGCACTCGAAGCACCGAAGTACAAACATGATCATTTCACAATATCAAAAAAAACGCCGCTTCCATCGAAGCGGCGTTTTTTGTTCAAAAGCATTTTCAGTTATTACTGAAGTATCTCTTTGTAACGATTGCTTTCGGCGAATTCCTTGATAACAGTATTCCTTTTTACAAGCAAATTGGTCATATATCTTTTCAGAAAAAGAGTATCGGCAAGTTTGCCCAACCATCCCAAAGGGGATACATAATCAAAACAATCTGTCATGACGGTAAAGTTTTGCGATTGTTGAAAATGATGTGCGTGCCGGAACGATTTAAATATTCCTTTCTCCATTTCATCAACGAAATATGCAGGCCGATCAAACTCGGTTATTTTTGAAGTTAAGGTCTGGTAAATTCCGAAATGTTTCGCGCGCCACGTCACCGATTCTCCCAAAGTTATAAGTCCGCTAGTACGACCATCAATGGCCGATTCATTCGTCTGCTCTGTAGAAATTTTGTGGAGGTCTATGCTGCGGGACAAGTCAAAAACGATCGCCAATTCCGCTTTTATTTCAGTTTTCAAAAGAATCCTTGGCATACGTTTAAATTAAGATAATGTAATTCAACATTCATTACTTATTGTAACTTATTTCGTCGAGCACTAAGTCTGCTGAGGCACTCGAGATGGAATGTGCCTTCTGAATGATAAACAATTTTCACTGAGGCTGCTGAGGCACTCGAAGCACCGATTACCTTCATTTAAAATGCCACAGCCAATCCATCATTCATAATCCAACATTCCTTGCATCGAGCGTGTCGAGATGATAATTCATCATTAATTCCTATCCTTTCCCCTTCCGTCGTTTCCGTTCTTGAATAATCAACGCAAGTTCACGACTGGTTTGCCCTGCAACGGAGGTGTTCTCTTCAGCGCGGCGAATCAAATAAGGCAAAACTTCCCCAATAGGACCGTAAGGAACGTATTTGGCTACCATGAAGTTTTCGTTGGATAAATTGAACGTGATATGGTCGCTCATGCCTAAAAGTTGCGCGAAGTAAGCACGCGGATCATCGTGGGAAATACCCTTTTTATTGAGCAGTTCTGTCAAGTACAAAGAGCTTTCCTCGTTGTGCGTTCCGGCACAAAAGGAAACATGATCAATTTCTGAAACAACCAATTCCAATGCGGCATTGAAATCTTTATCCGTCGCTTCTTTGTCTGGTTGAATGGGCGAAGGGTATCCATTTTCTTCCGCGCGACGACGTTCCTTTTCCATATAGGCACCACGAACAAGTTTCACGCCCAAACGATAATTTTCCTTTTTTGCTCGCTCAATTTCGGATTGTAAGAAAGCAAGTCGGTCGTGACGATACAATTGAATGGTATTGTACACAATGGCCGATTCTCGATTGTACTTCACGCTCATTCGGTGCACCAAAGCATCTATCGCATCTTGAATCCAAGACTCTTCCGCATCCACAAAAATGGGAACATTCGCATTTTTGGCTTCGCTACAAATTTGATCCAATCGCTCTAACAAACGATCATAACTGCCTTGATCTTCTTCGGACAATCCTTCCGTACCGTTGTTACTTTTCTCCAGAATATCGAAAGTTGTAATTCCTGTGATCTTAAATACAGCAAATGGGATGTCTGGATTGTTCTGCCCCTCTTGGATAGTCCGAATTACTTCCGCCATGGTCGCATCCAGATCGCCTACTTCGGTTTTCCCTTCAATACTGTAATCCAAAATTGTTTTTACATTACGATCTGCCAGTCGCTTGGAAGCGCGCAAGGATTCCTGAATGGATTCTCCGCCACAAAATTGTCGGAAAATTGTTGGCTTGATTGCCCATCGCATGGGCAAACGAAGTTTTAAGGCAAGGTTGGTCATCCATTTACCAAACCGTACCAACCGTGGGCTTGCAAGCATGCGGAAAAGCCAATACGCACGGCGCAAATCACCATCCGTATTTTTTCGAAATGCAACTTCGGTATTATCAAAGAGAATCATGCAACAAAAATAGTGTTCTTTTCATTTAGAACTATTCCGATCTTATCTAAAAGTAACATGCTTTGAACTACTCTTTCTTGTATTCATGTAATCCTGTTTATTTGAGAATTAGAAAG
Source organism: Fluviicola sp. (assembly GCA_043584915.1). Lineage (GTDB taxonomy): Bacteria > Bacteroidota > Bacteroidia > Flavobacteriales_D > Crocinitomicaceae > UBA4466. The sequence goes on along the minus strand of CP121319.1, from coordinate 4,074,225 downwards.
GGCGATGCAGGCTGAGGACTGCGAAACCTGCGCATCAAAATAATTTAGTGTTTCTTATCACGTTATAATGAAGGTGCATAACCACGATTCCTTATTTTTACTTCCAAATTGATTTTGTGAAATACATCGACGCCCATAATTGCCGACTAGAAATTGGCGACATCACCACTTCATCTCTGAATGAAAAGTTAAATACTGTTTACGCCGATGTAAATAAAGTGGTCATTGTTGATGAGAATACACACGTGAATTGCTTGGAGTACATGCTCACCAACTTTGAAGGATTTAGCGAAGCTGAAATTATTTTGATTCCGGCGGGTGAAGAACACAAACAACTGAATATTGTGGGAAGTGTTTGGGAAGCATTGACGGAGTATGGCGTTTCTCGTCATGATCTGATCATCAATCTCGGGGGTGGATTAATCACCGATTTGGGAGGATTTGTCGCTTCTTGCTACAAGCGCGGATTGGACTTTATCAATATCCCAACCACCTTACTTTCTATGGTGGATGCGTCGATAGGAGGCAAGACAGGTGTTAATTTGGGACATTACAAAAATCAAGTAGGCGTATTTTCTGATCCGGTTGCCGTGTATATCGATCCCGTGTTTTTATCGACGTTGCCCGGTTACGAATTGCTCAGCGGCTACGCAGAAATGTTGAAACATGGATTGATTCACAGTCCTGAATTGTTCGAGGCAGTGGTGCTTTCCATGCGCGAAGAGGACATTCCCAACCTTGATTTGATTGAGTCGTGCATCCGTGTGAAACATGAAGTTGTTCAGGAAGATCCTACCGAAAAAGGAAAACGAAAAGTATTGAATTTGGGACACACCATTGGTCATGTTTTGGAAGGTCATTTTATGAGCCGTCTTCCATTAACGCACGGACATTGCGTAGCGGTGGGGATGATGATGGAAGCGTACATCGCATATCGACGTGAAATCCTCACGGAATCGGACTTTAGACGTGTTCAGGAAGTTGTTTTTGAGTTTTACGAATTGCCCAAGTATTCGAATGACGAGGTAAGTGAAATGGTCGCGATGTTGTACAACGATAAGAAGAATGCGCAAGGAGCAATTTTGTGTGTGCTACTGCATCGTATTGGCGATTGTTCTTATGATATTGAAGTGCCAGAATCGCAATTTGTAGAGGCCTTTTTGCATTTCAAAAACCTACAAATCAACATGAACTAGTGCTTGAGTGCAAGCAATCGGTTTTTTAGCAATTCCAACCGCTCAATCACATCATCGTTCGAAGGACTGATTCCTGCTTCAGATTCTTGTAGGGTAGCTGATTTTCCGCGCATGGCTTTTTTTGCCCCATCCAATGTGTATCCTTCGTTTTTCACCAAGGTGTAAATGCGGTCTATCTTCCCAATTTCTTTCGGCGTAAACAAACGGTTTCCCTTCTTGTTTTTTTTGGGACGAATGGCCGGGAATTCCTTTTCCCAAAAGCGAATCAGAGAGGTGTTCACATCAAACATATCGGCGACTTCTCCAATGGAGTAGTAGAGCTTTTTGAGTTCTGCTGCGTTTACTTTTGACATGCTTGCGCGTTTCCCCGAAGATAGACATTTTTGAAAAAGTACGCCGCTACCAGTCAAGTACACTTTTTTAAACCGTAAAATTAGTACCTTCAATCCATGTTTGAGGCGGAGGGATTGGATCCAATATATCGAAGGAGAAGGGAATGGGTGTTTTTACTCATCGCAGGATTGTTTCTAGGATCTTTGGCAATGTTAAACATACTGGGCGTTTCCCGCTTCATTGACCTTTCTTCTTGGTTTGGTATTAGCGACGAAAGCTCCATCCGATTTTCTATTGCAATAGGTGTATTGCCTTATCCAATTACATTCCTCTGCACAGATATTATCTCAGAAGTTTACGGAAAGAAACGCGCAAATATGGTCGTTTGGATTGGGTTAATTCTCAACCTTTGGGTATTACTCGTGCTTTGGTTTGGCGGATGGTTGGAAGCTCCAGCAAACTTGCAAGCTGACGGTACTTTGCCCGTTGCTGTAGAGAATGGGCAGGCGGTGGTTGCTTACGATCACTCTTTTTATCAAATCCGAAAGTTCACCATTGGAGCTACCATTGCATCGATGATTGCTTATTTAACAGCGCAATTCGTGGACGTTCATGTGTTTCACTACCTCAAAAAGAAAACAAAAGGGAAGAAACTTTGGTTGCGAAACAACCTTTCTACCATGACAAGTCAACTCATCGATTCTGTAGCAGTAATTTTAATCACGCACTACTTTTCGGAACCATTGCCAATGAACCCTGGGGCAAACGTGGCTGTTGCGTTGTTAGCCTACATTTTAAGCAGCTATTTGTTCAAGTTCTTTTTTGCGCTTTTTGATACCATTCCGGTATACTACATTGTCCGGTGGTTGCGCAAATACTTGAAAGTGGAAGACGAATTAAGTTATTGATTCGCGTTTGCTCAAATGCCAGAGGAGATATATCATGCCAATAAGGGCAAAAGTTGCTCCTAGAATGTAACAAAGCGGGATTGTAAATGGTGTGCTATCGTAGAGGAGTAATGTAATTACGGCCCCAAAAATAATCGCCAATTCCAAAGCAATGAATACCGTTCCTGAACCGACTCCACGACGTTTTTCTGGTGACAAATCGGCCATCCATGCAAAAATAGTTGGACTGGAAATCCCTGTGGAAATTCCAAAGATAATCGCGCCAACGGTGTATTGAATCCAATCGGTAGAAAAGCCCAAGGTAATCATGCTGATGGCCATAAATGACAATCCAATTAAGAGTGCTTTTCTACGACCAATTTTATCGGAAAGACTACTAGCAAAAAGGCGAATAACAATGGTGCTACTCATGTAGAACAGGAAGAACCAACCTTTGTTTTCAATCCCAACGTATCCGCTCATATCGGGTGATGTCACAAACATAATTCCTGTTGAGGTTGCCGAGCAAAACATCACGAATGCTGCGGGGCGCACAGTGGGTTCAAAAACATCATTGAAACCAACCATTAAGAATTTCCATTGGAATTTTTGTGGGTTTGGAAGGGTTTCGCGAATAAAGGAAATCAATAATCCAGCAATTAAAGCGAATCCCGCTGCAACCAGAATCAATCCTGTAAGACCAATTACTTTTTCAATATACGTTGCGAAGAAGTTTCCTACGCCAAAGCCCACAGAGATAAACGTTCCCCAAATCCCCATGGCAACACCGCGACCTTCTTTCGGAAGAATGTCGGTAACTAGGGCCGTGGCGCCAGTTGGGAGAAATCCCGCACTGAAACCATGAATAAATCGGAGCCAAAGAAAAAAGACAACAACGTCTGATAATGGATAAATGAGCGTGGTAAGAAAGCCCAATGCAATTCCAATGTACATTACCTTTTTACGGCCAATGGTATCTGATAGTTTTCCTGAGAAGGGCCTTGAAATGGCTGCCGAAAAAGAGAACATCAAGAAAATCATTCCTTTATATCCCTCTCCACCTAAATCTGTGATGAATTCATTAAATTCTGGAAGGAATAAATTGAAGCTCATCATGAACGCAAGAAGCGCCCAACACATGATCCAGAAGTTTTTAGGATATTTTTGGAAAATCACTGTACAAAAGTAAGGCCTTTTTCGTCTAATCATTATTGATTGACATTTAATATTAACACAAATAAGAAAATATGAGATTAGTAGCATTTATCGTTGGCGCACTGGGATTGATGGCATTTGCCTGCAGTTCTGGAGTCGACGGAAACGGAATCGATACATCTGCAGAGGCAAATACGATTGAGGATTCATTAAGAGTGGTGAAAACAGAAGCAGAGTGGAAGTCTCAACTAACTTCCTTACAATTCGATGTAGCTAGAAATGGTGGAACGGAACGCGCGTTTACGGGAGCTTATTGGGACAATCATGAAGAGGGAAACTATCACTGTGTTTGTTGTGATACCTTGTTATTCTCTAGCGAGACCAAATTTGACTCAGGAACAGGATGGCCGAGCTTTTATGATATCGAAACAGACATGGTTGGACAACGCAAAGACAATTCGCACGGAATGACGCGTGTGGAAGTTTTCTGTAAACGATGCGATGCACATCTTGGACACGTCTTTAAAGATGGACCGAAACCAACAGGATTGCGTTATTGTATTAACTCAGCGTCATTAACATTCCAAAATAATTAGCATTTTCGTTCTATGAGAAAAATGGAAGCAACTTTAGGCGCCGGATGTTTTTGGTGTATCGAGGCGTGTTTTAGGGATTTGGAGGGAGTGATATCTGTTGTTCCAGGCTATACTGGTGGCTCCGAAAAAACGGCGAATTACAAAGATGTGTGTTCAGGAACCACAGATCATGCGGAGGTTGCATTGATTACTTTTGATGCCGACCAATTGTCATTTGATGCCGTATTGGAAATGTTTTGGTTTGTGCATGATCCAACGCAGTTGAACCGTCAGGGGAATGATGTTGGAAGGCAATATCGTTCGTCGATTTTCTACCACAACGAAGCGCAGAAAAACACGGCAGAATTGTACAAACAAAAGCTAAGCGATCAAAAGGTTTGGGACAAGCCGATAGTCACGGAGATTGTGCCTTTGGAAACGTTTTATCCGGCAGAGAATTACCATCACAATTACTTTGAACAGAATCCTGAAAACCAGTATTGCCAGTTTGTGGTACGACCGAAAGTGGAGAAATTCAAGAAGATATTTGCAGAGAGAATTGTGAGTAATGAATGAGTAATTATGAATAATGAATGATGAATGTGGGCGCTGAGTGATACAGAATTCGCACGGACATCGAGGCTCTCGAGATGGGATGTGCAATATGAATGTAAAGAATGATTAGTTATGAATGTTGGGTACTGAGTGATGCAGAATTTGCACGGACATCGAGGCTCGCGAGATGGGATGTGTAATATGAATGTTGGGTACTGAGTGATACAGAATTCGCACGGACATCGAGGCTCTCGATATGGGATGTGCAATATGAATGTAAAGAATGATTAGTTATGAATGTTGGGTACTGAGTGATACAGAATTTGCACGGACATCGAGGCTCTCGAGATGGGATGTGCAAAATGAATGATTAATTATGAATGATGAATTATGAGTGTTGGAGGCATTCAACAAAAACGCCGCATCGAAATCGATGCGGCGTTTTTTATTTCTTACGGAGTTGGTTAAAAACTCACAATTTTGAATTCATCATTTATTCGCAGGTTCCTGCTTTTTCATGGGTGTTTTCATTTTCTTTTTAGCGGCGATGTGTGCATCCCATAATTCCATTTGATCTTCGGTAAGAATTTGTTCCAAAGCACGACGCTTGTCCTCTTTGTTTCCTTTAATAAACTCTTTCTTTTTCTCATCGGACATGGTGGCGTCTTTCTTGATCACATCAATTTTGTTCGCAACCTTTAGGTTCAAAGCGTATACTCTTTCTTCTTGTGTGGGAGACATATCAATCACCTCTTTCATTTTCTCCGTTTGCTTTTTCGCAACATCTTCTGGAGACATATCTTTGTAGGTAACTTTAATTGCTTTCAACTTTGCTTTCTGCTCTTCAGAAAGAACTGCAGTCATTGCTTCCTTGCTTTCTTTTCTGATTGCTTTGGCTTCAGCTTTCTTCGCGTCCATTTCCATGTCTTCATCCGCCTTAATGGCTTCAAGTTTTTTTCGCGTTTCTTCTCGAAGTGCATCGATTTCAGCACGTTGGTCATCACTTAAATCAAGAGATTCCATCGCCTTTGCTTTTTTCTCTTTTTGCGTTTCTGGTTTTACGTCATCCTGCGCCGTAGCTGCAAATCCTGTTGCTACTAGACAAGCAATCAATGTATATTTGGCAATCTTCATACTTCTAATTTGTTATTCGTTTGCTGGTTAGACAGGTCCAAACAGCGTTCGTTTAATGTATAGATGGAAAAAATCCATAATAGTTGCTTAAAGATACGAAAATAGAGGCATTTGCATTATATTTAAGAGATGTCCAAACTATTTTTATTTCTTGGTTTTCTTTCTGTTTTAAGTGCTTGCTCTCAAATTAAGGACATTCCTTACAGTAAGCGGGGGAGGGTTGTCAACCTTCAGCGAAAAGGCTTGACAGAAATTCCGCCAGAAATTTTAGAGGATACAACCATCACCGTACTTCGATTGTATGGCAATAATTTAGATTCAATTCCAGAATCGATTGGAAACTTAGTCAATCTTGAAAAGCTCTTTTTGGGAAGAAACGACATCAAAACATTGCCTGCCTCTATTGGTAATTTGAAAAAACTGACCATTCTCTCGGCACAATACAACGAAATTGATTCTCTGCCTGATGAAATTGGACAGCTTACCGCATTGAAACAGTTGACTTTAAATCAGAATGAATTGAGGAAATTGCCGGAATCTATCGGTGACTTGAAGAATCTGGAACTCTTGGAATTGAATTTCAATTGGCTAGACTCACTTCCAGAAACCTTAACGGATTGTGAAAGTCTGAAGTTTCTGCATTTGAACAGAAACAATATCAATTCGCTGCCTCAAAACATGCAAGATCTGAAATATCTGCGCGAGTTGCACCTGGCAAATTCGGGACCATTGCTTGACATTCCAGAATCGACGTGTAAGTGCAGAAAATTGGAATATCTGGAAATTGACAGAGGCGTTTTGGTGCCGCAATGCTTGTTAGTCCTGCAAACAACGATTCTTAGGATTGTCCTTCGTTGATTGAGGCGCGCATCATTAAAAACAAGACGAGATCGTAGGAAAAATGGGCGCCGATACAGAACCACAAGCCAAATTCCTCCAAAGCAAAACTGATGATCAGAATAAACGGAAGTACAATCACTCCGTACAATGACATCCGCCAATTGAATGGGTTCAAATAGCCGTGGATGGCGACAAAAAGAACAGAGGTAACCCAAGGTCCGAGGTAATACTGCACACCTGAACGAAAGAGCAGTTCTTCGCCAACACCTGCGCACATTGCAAGAAAGAAGCAATCCCAGATACTGAGATTCATCTGTTTGACCAAATTTTCAACGCGGTTGGGCAATGGATCAAAAACGGAAGATTGCATGAATGCCATCGCAACAACGGCATAGAGCATCCCTATCACAATTCCAAGGGCTAATGGATCCAATTGAAGATTTTGAAGCTCTAAAATCTCGAGCGGAGAGATGTCTTCAACGAAATACAAAACGAGGAAGGTTGGGATGGGAAACGCAAGTAGCGTCACACCGCCCATTATCCATAATTGAGAGCGTTTGATCACGTAATTATTTTATCCGAAGCGAAGATGCTTCACTGTATTTCCGTTATTGATGAGTTGTTTCAGAGATTCAATTCCAATATTCAAATGATGATTGACGTAATCGGAAGTTACCTTCGCATCGCTTTCGCTTGTTTTTACGCCCTCTGAAACCATCGGTTGATCCGAAACTAGAAGCAAGGCTCCCGTAGAAATTTCATTTGAAAATCCGACGGTAAAAATTGTGGCAGTTTCCATATCAATCGCCATTGCACGCACTTTCTGAAGGTATTCTTTGAATTCATCGTCGTGCTCCCAAACGCGTCGATTGGTCGTGTAGCACGTTCCCGTCCAGTAATCCCGTCCATAATCACGAATGGTTGTAGAAATGGCTTTCTGCAAGGCGAAATGAAGGCAATGCAGGCACTTCTGGCGGGAAATAATCATTGCTGGTTCCCTCGCCTCGAATAGCTGCAATTGGAAGAATTAAGTCGCCTACTTCGTTTTTCTTTTTCAATCCACCGCACTTCCCTAAAAACAGCACGGCTTTTGGTTCGATGGCAGAAAGTAAATCCATACAGGTTGCTGCCGAAGCGCTTCCCATTCCGAAGTTGATCATGGTAATTCCTTGTGCCGTTGCACATTGCATTGGTTTGTCTTTGAAGAGGAATCCTCTAGAGGGGATTGAATTTATTTTTTTTCATCCTTTACGGCCCTCCTTTTATGGGGGATTCAAACTTTTTACTCATTTGTTTTAAATCAGGTGGTTAGGTTTTTATGGCTCCGAGATACTAATACCTGAATGCGCATTCAAGATTCGTTAAAAGACGGTTGCCGAAAAGTCTTTCAAAGAGTAGGCACGAATAATTTAAAACACTGAAAAATGAGTAATTCAGAACCAACAATCAATATCAATCTCGGAGGCAATGCCGGAGCATACACGACAGAAAATATCAATGGCGCTTCGCAGGTAATCTACTGCCCGTTGCCATTTCCTCATCCGTTTCCTTACCCGATGCCATTTCCTTGGCCATTTCCAGGAGGAGGACCTTTCGATGGAACAGTAAAACCTTATTCAGGGGACGAAATCGATAACGAAACCTTTGGTGATTTGGTTTTCAAGGCGGTAAAAATTGTATCCTCTACAAAACTTGGAAAAGAGTACAACGCGAAAGAGTTGGCGATCCATATCAAGGAGGATGTAGCGCCTGCTATTGAAGCGGCAGAAACTACAAACGATTTGCACAATGCCATGGCAAAGGTTTATGGAGCGTATCCAAACCTGGAGGAATTCCTGAAAGGTGTAACGAACACTAATGGTGGAGACGAAGGCAATGTTTATGGAAAGAAGAAGATGCCGAAATGGTTAAAGGCTTTATTTAAAGTTGTTGTGGCCGTTATCGAACTCATCGTTGCAATTTGGGGGTAAACCAAACATAGTAGATCGAAAGCGCCTTCATCCGTGGAGGCGTTTTCAAGTATCAAAATAGTTTAAATTAAAATTGACTTCATGAACAGTTCCAATAACATAAACTTAAATTTTAACCCGTCGATGACGCAGCTGCCAAGTGCTCATGTCAACGAAATAGACAATTCAAAATTTGGTGAAATTATTATCGCTAGTATAACCGTTGCGTTATCGGCCAAAGTGGATCCAATTTTCGATCGATTGACGCTCTCATACCACATTCATACCGAGGTTATACCTCGAATTGAGATCGCAAAGACGGTTGAAGAGCTGCATGCAGCTATGGCCAAAGTGTATAAGGCAGCGCCGATTGTGAGGTCTTATTTGCATGATTTGATCGAATCAATTGAGAATACTTCCGTTCAGTACAAAGGAAAGGGTAAGTTCATCAAATGGCTGAATAAAATTTTCTTGAAGGTCGCTCATTTCCTTGGGTTGATTAGAGATCCAGGACTTTAGGTTGCCCGAATTGAAAGGAATCTTTCGAAGAGAAAATAAAAAAGGGGAGTGGTTCAACGCACTCCCCTCCGTTTGGAAACTTAAATGACTTATGATTGCTTCTCAGAATCGTTTGTCACTTATTTGACAAAGAAACAGCAAAAAGGTTTAACTGTCAATGAAAAAAAATGTAAATCTTTCACAAGGAATCTTTTAAAACCTTGTAAATCAGTACGTATTTGGGTGTTACTTTTTTATGAATTTGCATTGTGCTTCAAAGAAACTACGCATGCGGCAATTACTTTTGGGATTCCTGCTTTTCATAAGCAGTGTTGTTTTTGGACAAGAAACGTTTCACTTGAGATCAAACATTGGTGAACAACGTGTAGCATTTAATGGAGGCAAGTATGAAATCGATAGCGTTGGAGTTGAATTGGAAACGCATTACCCAGGTTTTGATACTGTTCAATTTCAGATAGATGAACGAGCCGGGAAATTTGTGCTCTGCAACTTCAAGCCAGATTCATCTTACTCTCTTATCGGCGCTTGTTGTGGATCTGTTGATTTAACTCCTAGTTCTCGGTTGGAGAATGACAGCCTTTCCATTTGGGATTATGAGCTCGATTTTAGTAAAATTCAAGGTGTTTTATTGGATCGTCCAACGTTCAGTTTCAAATTAACGGAAACCATTTCGGACACCATTTGGGGATGGTCTTCTGACGCATCCTGTTTCCCTAAGGTTTATCAGATGACAACAGAAGCATTGGATTATGGTTCGCCCGTCAAATGTTTTTTTTGGTCCAATATCAATCACTTGCATTTCTTTACTCAGGAAACTCCGCTTCGTCTTTCAGCAGATGATGACAAGCTTCAAGATTCTCAGTCCACGATTGTGAAATCATATGATTTGCCTGATTACGAAACTTTCGTAACGGTTGGATCGCTCGCAGTGCGTTTTTTTCGATGACCATCATTTTTTGGTTACGGTGAATCCAAGAACAAAAGAGGTATACATTCGCTACGATGATTGAATGAAATTGTTGTACAAAAAAACGCCCTTTCCTTTCGAAAAGAGCGCCCTGTACTTATGTTGTTTCGACTATTTAAACAGGTTTAATGTCTTCCAAATACGTGAATAGTCGCACGCTTCTTTGAACGATTTTTCGTGTCGTAAACGAATACAATGTTTTTAATGAGGCGTTTGTTTCCTGGAAGGTCAATCACACGCGACCCCGATCCTTTAACGAAATTGTGTTTCAATGCGATTTCTTTGCGCTCTCCATTTTTAAAGTTGACGAACATTTTTTTCATGTTCAATGATCCACCAGTAACTTGAACTTTCAATTTGGTGAATCCGCCTTCATGCGCTCCAACGGCAATGGTGTCTTTTTCAATTCCGAAGTTTACTTTGCGACTTCCGAGCTTTTCCCATTTTGGGGGCATTGCAAATGACATTACTAAAAATGAGAACAATGCGAAGAATAAAATACGTGAATTCATAGGTCAATTAATTTTTTAGTTATTGCGTTTCTAGTTGTAAGACAGACGGTTTTGAAGAAGGTTTAATCAAACAAAGGATAATTTTTCAAATTCTTTGCCTAGAATCAATCGTGAATCGGCTTGAAGCCAGTTGTCAAGCACGGTAGCGTAAATAGTACGAAAATCAATTTCATAGCGAAGATCTCCATTTTCATCCAAATTTTCCAGATTTGGTTTTCCATTATACAATCCTGGTTTTTGCAGATTGCCGCCAATGACAAATAAATTATTCGCAGCGCCATGATCGGTTCCCTTGCTGCCATTTTCTTTCACGCGACGACCAAATTCGGAAAAGGTCAGGATCAATGTGTCTTTGAATCGATCCGATTTTTTCAATTCTTTCACCAGTGCTCCCATGCCTTCTGAATATGTTTTCATTAATCCGTTATGTGCCCCCGTTTGATTCACATGCGTGTCAAATCCTCCTAGGGTTGTATAGTACACCCGTGTTTTCAATCCGGAAGAAATCAACTGTGCGATTCCCTTCAGGCTTTTGCCAAATTTGTTGTTCGGAAAGGCTGAGTTCGCCTCATAAGTTTTGAAATGTTCGTAAATGTATTCGGCAGATGAATACGTATCTACCAACGTTTTGTACAAATATCCTTGGTTGTCCTCAGTAAGTATATCGCCGTCTAATTGCTCTGCAATATTCTTAAAGAAAGGTTCGCGCGTTGTATTGAAAAGCTGTTTTGGATCGATAACAGAAATTCCGTTGAGGTTTTTTCCTTTGAGAATGAGTGATAATTCGGCATCAAACTGAATTCCCTGGTACGAGCTTTCGCAATTGGCATCCAAATAAGAACCCAGCCATCCATTTTTCAAAAATTGATCGGATGCGCTTCCTGTGTGCCAAATATCCGTGCTTCTAAAGTGCGAACGATTTGGATTTGGATATCCCACGCTGTTGATTACGGTCATTTCGCCGTTATCGTAGAGTTCTTTCAGTTCACGACATTGACTGTTCAAGTACAATTCATCTGAAAGTTTGAATAGGTTTTGCTGCAATCCAATATTCGGGCGGTTTTTCAAATAGATATCGTCATTGTGAGGAATGATGGTGCTCAAGCCGTCGTTTCCACCTGATAGCTGCACAACAATTACATTTCGGTAACCGCTCATTTCTTCAGGATTCATGAATTGCATGCCTTTCAAAAACGAAGGAATTAAAACTACGCCCGAGGCAAACACACTACTTTTTAAAAAATCTCTTCTCTGCATACATTTCGATTTAGCATAGTTGGTATTCTGGCGTACTCATGATTTTGATGATTCTTGTTTTCAAATCGTCGCTATCTTCAAATGCCACTGAAACAGGTTCTGTTTGAAGTAGAAAAGTGTCCAGGTTTTCGATAGAGTCGCTGAAGTTTTCGCCGCATTTTTTCCAGTTTGGATAGGCTTGGATTTTCTTCTCAGTGCGCTTTTGAAGTTTGTCCTGACGATTATTCAATCGAGCAATCATTTCTTCGGATAACGTTTCATCCGGTTGCCATTCAATGACGCCAAAATTTAGAATGAGTGAAGGCAATTTCATCCGAAGGAGCAAGGTAGAACTATCAATCCATCCTTGTCCACGATTCCATCCAGCCACGTTTGGCGGAAAGAACAATACCTGATTCAAACGACGCTGCATTTGAAGAATCACTTTGGGTTCTTTGTATTCGATCGGGATTTGACGATTGATACCGACGAGTAAGTCTGTTGGAGATTTGATTTTCTGTCCAATGTATTGCTCTTCATAAAAAGCGTCAGACGTAAAAATTGATCGAAGCAGGGTTCCCAGGTCATAATTGCTGTTGTAAAGCAAGTCTGCGCAACGATCCACATCGTCTTCATCGGGTAGAACGCCCAGTAAAAATTCCAATAATTTCTTGCTGATATATTGGGCCGTTTGTTTTTGCTCCAAAAGAATCCGAATGACATCTTCGCCCTTGAAATTTCCTGTTTGTCCCAAAATCGTTTTGCTTCCCGCATCATGTACTTTTGCGTTGAATCGGAACGCGAATTGTTTGTTGATCGTCCAGCCGGTGAAAGCACGAGCCGCTTCTTTGATATCTTCTTCCGTATATCCATTGTCGCGTCCAAGCGTGAAAAGCTCCATCACTTCGCGCGCAAAATTTTCGTTTGGATGCGTTTTTTTATTTTGTTGATTGTTCAGGAAAATAATCATCGCCGGCGATTGCGAAACTTCCAAAAGCATGTCTCCGAAATTCTCCAAAGCATTCTTTCGGATGATGTTTAATAATTCCAGGCCTACCACTGGATTTTTCAATCGAACCGCAAAGTGATCGTGAAAGAACAACGCAATTTTTTCGCGTAAGACACTTTCCGTACTTACCATGTGTTGCATCCAATGTAAATTCAGGGCGATCATCGTTTTGTTCGCTTCCTGGCGCAATTTTTTACGTTCTTCTTTGCTCAGTTTTTTTAGCTCGACATCGAATTTACTCAGGTCGTAGTTCAAAGGAACGTAAGCGCTTTTTTCGAATAGAAGATCAACATGCTTTTCTATCGATTTCTTTTGAATGGATTGGAGCTCTTTTCGGGTAATTCCGAATCCCGCCCGCCAATAAAGGTGTTGTATTTGTTGATCGGTTAATGTCATACGCATGATTGTAGATGTATGACAGGTGAGGGGGAGGAAGGTTTAATTTTGTGGCTTGGAAGGGTAGGATGAAGGACGTCACCTGAGAACCTTGTTCGCCAATATGCGAACAAGAAAATTTGCGAATTCTAGGAATTGCAAACGATAGTCGTTATTTTCTATAGTCATCCACCTAAGTCCCGAATTCTCTCCTAACAAAGAGAAAGGTCTAATTTTATGGCTTGGAAGGGGAGGGTGAAGCGCTTCCTATTAGAACCTTGTTCGCCAAAATGCGAACAAGAAAATTTGCGAATTCTAGGAATTGCAAACGATAATCGTTATTTTCTATACTTATCCACCGAAGCCCCGAATCCCTTTCTCACAAAAATATTCCATCAAAATAATCGCAAAATCCCCATCACTTCAATTCTCCAAGGGCTTTCTTCGTACCAATCGTCCGCGTCATAAAATCGACATCCATTTTCGGACTTCTTGCCGGAGAATATTCACGCCCATAAAAGATGATTTGTAAGTGCAATTTATTCCATGTCTCCTCAGGGAAAAGTCGCTTGGCATCTTTCTCCGTCTGCTCTACATTTTTACCATTGGTAATTCCCCACCGTGTTAACAACCTATGGATATGTGTATCAACGGGGAAAGCAGGAAACCCAAATGCTTGCGACATAACAACCGATGCAGTTTTATGACCAACACCGGGCAATTCTTCCAAAGCCTCAAAAGATTGTGGCACTTCGCCATCGTATTTTTCAATGAGCATTTGAGAGAGTACAAAAATGGCTTTCGACTTACGCGGCGACAATCCACAAGGACGAATGATTTCGCGAATTTCCTCTACCTCCAATTTGATCATATCAAAGGGGTTATTGGCTCGCTTGAACAAAAGGGGCGTAATTTGATTCACGCGTTTGTCAGTGCATTGCGCTGAAAGCAGCACAGCAATCAAAAGCGTGTATGGATCTGAATGGTCCAAAGGAATCGGAGTTTCTGGATACAATCGCTCCAACTCATCAATGATGTACTGAACCTTCTCTTTTTTTGTCATTTTATTTTGAATCCGTTCTTGATAAATCGCACAAACTCGCGAAATTGTTGTCGTGAAGTAAACACCTTTTTGAGTTCCTTCGAAGTATTCGTATCATCATTTCCCTCCGCAGCCGGGGCCTGAGCTTCTTGAACTCCGTTGTCATTTTTAGCGGCTTCTTCCTCCGGAGCAGATGCCCCCGAATCTTCAGCAGCTTTGGCTGTCCGCGCATCAAATTCAGCCTTTAAATCTTCCTCAGAGGACTGAGGTTCTCGAAGTCCGTCCTCCTGCTCTCCTTCCAAATCATCCATTACCTCGTAAAGCTGATCTTCCATCTTCGAGAGTTTATCCGCTCTAGCAAAGCGCTTATCGGCCTCTTTCTTATACCCTTGTTGCTCCAGGAGCATCCCAAGATTGTTCTGAGCAACAGCATCTTCAGGATCAAGGTCAACGGCCTTTTCATAATCTGCCACGGCACCATCCAGATCGCCGAAGTTTTGTTTGGCAAATGCTCTGGATGCGTAGCGATACGCATAATTGGGGTCAAGTGAAACCGCTTTGTTAAAATCGGCCAAACAGCGCAACTTGTCCTTTTTATGAAGGAAAGCTGTGCCCCTATCACCCAATATATCGCAATCATTGGGTGCTAGATTTAATGCTTCAGTATAAAGCAAAATGGCTTTGTCAATTTCCCCTTTCTTTAACGCCTCGTGAGCCGCTTTGTGCTTTGAATTCGTAAACATTTTTAATTTCGTGAGATGTCCGACAAAGTTACCGACTTTCCGCAATACAGAAAACTATCCAACGAAAAGGTGTTTTACCGCATTCGTGACGATCGGAACTTTGATGAAATTCAATTGATTGGGAGTCGTGCTACCTGGTTCTCAATGGAAGCCAAACAATATCCCGAGATTTTGAAAATTCAAGATTTACTGAACGCAAGTGAAGGGCTCGTTTTATCCAGTCGAGAAGAATTTGACACTCTCATGCTAAAACATCATCTGATGGAATAATCCATATTCCATATTCGTAATTCATCATTTCTTTCCTATCTTCAAGTCGTGAAAACGAAACGACTACTTTTTGTCCTACTACTCTTCAGTATTTTTGCAGGATGTTCCCTAAACGGAAAGCAAGAAGCGACATTAAATAGCGCCAAAATGGCCTATCTCGAAGCTCGGAACAACAACAAAATTGCTCTCTTGGTAAAGTTGACGTATCCAGACGCAGTACGCTACTATCAGGAAAGAGGAGACGAAGCATTCAAAGAACGATTCAAACCAGAAAACAATCAAGCCTTTTTTCGAAGTGGAATTGTGAAGCAAGTAGTATCGGATGGGAAGGTGATTCACGTACAATTTGAATTTGAACGAATTACGGAAACGGAATTTGAAATAATTGCAGAACCAGCATTGGTTTACGCAATCTCCGTTGACAATGGAAAACACTGGAAATTTTTGGATCAAGTCGAATACGAAAACCCAAATATTCTTCCAAACAGCAAAAAACTAATAACTGGCTAATGAAACAACTACTTGCTATCGCCGTGCTTTTCTTTTCAGTAAGCAGCCTTCATGCACAAGGATGGTTACCCTCTGGTGCAAGATCTATGTCGATGTCGAATGCCTCTGTTGGACTGCACGATGTTTGGAGTTATCACAACAACCCAGGAGCCTTAGCGAAAATTGACCGTTTGAGCGCAGGTTTGGCGTATGAAAATCGATTCTTGTTACGCGAATTGCAAAGTCAAGGTATTGCGTTTGCTATTCCATTGAAAGTGGGGGTGATTTCCATCGGTGGACTTTCTTACGGCTATTCTCAATTTCGATCCACAAAAGCAGGGATTGGTTATAGCATGGCGCTTTCCGATCGGTTCTATGCAGGAGTGCAATTGAACTATCAGGGAATTCAGCTTTCTCAGAATTATGGAAATGCAAACACCGTTACGGCAGAGGCGGGAGTATTTGCTGATGTTACCGATCATTGGAGTCTCGGAGTTTCCGTGTTTAATCTTTCGCGTACACGGTTGTCAGAATTTCAAGACGATCGTTTGACCACCGTCATGCGCCTGGGAACAGCTTACACTTTTTCGAAGAAATTATTGGTTTCTGCAGAGTTTGAGAAAAGTATCGAGTACGATTTACGCTTCAAGTCTGGATTGGAATATCAAATCATTAACGATTTTTATTTCCGCGGAGGAATAGCGACAGCTCCAGTAGAATTTAGCTTCGGCACGGGATACGATTTTGGTGCCATTCAATTAGACCTTGGAACTGCTTATGATATGATTTTGGGTTGGTCGCCGCATTTCTCATTGACATACCAAGCCAAGCAGAAAAAGTGAAGATCTTAGTCGTTTGCATATTGACTTTCTTTAGCCTTCTTTCTTTAGAAGCAAGCGCTCAATTGACGAAAGATGAGATCATTCAGCAACGAATTGAGTTTATTTCCGAGCAGCTAGAAACGGAAAACCTGGATTTGACAGATGTCGTAACGCAATTAGAATATTACTACGAACATCCGTTGAATTTGAACGGTGCTACGAAAGAAAATCTCGATCAGCTCTGGTTGCTATCTGATATTCAAGTGAATGACTTGCTGCTGCATCGAAAATTGTACGGCAAATTTATTTCCATTTATGAATTGCAAAGTCTTCAATATTGGGACATGCCAACCATTCAAATGGTACTACCTTTTGTACGTGTTGACGATAAGTTGGATCAATTGCATGTTGGCTTAAAAGAGGCGTTTAAAGAAGGTCGATTTGAAGCATGGTTTCGCTACCAAACCATTCTGGAGGACAAAGCAGGGTATGAAGATGTGCCAGATTCTGTGCTCAACAATAGCAATTCGTATTACCGCGGAAATGCAGACAGATATTATTCGCGTTTGCGTTACAGTTACCGAAATAATTTGAGTATCGGCGTTACAGCAGAGAAAGATCCTGGGGAGGAATTTTTCAGAGGAAGTCAAGCCAATCAAGGTTTCGATTTCTATTCAGCGCATGCGTATTATCAAGGTGGGAAATACCTTCGCTCTGTTGCTCTCGGCGATTATCAGGTGCAAATAGGGCAGGGACTCAATTTATGGTCTGGATACGCTTTTGGTAAAACTGCTGATGTCACCAATGTAAAACGAAACGCGCGATCATTGAAACCATATACCTCCGTAGATGAAACACGATTTTTGCGTGGAGCCGCTGTGGAATTGGGACTCGGAAAATTCGCATGGACCAACTTTGCATCCGTAAAAAATGTCGATGCTACGGTAATTGCCGATTCATTGATTGAAGAACAAGAATTTGTATCGAGTATCAACCTTACGGGGTTTCACCGAACCAACTCCGAAATTGCCCGCAAGGATGCTTTGACGGAAATGATGTATGGATCGAATTTGCGGTATCAGTCACGAAACTTCTCAGCAGGAGTTGCAGCGGTGTATCAGGGTTATAATGTCGATTTTAACCGAGACACTTTGCCGTACAATCAATTTGATTTCCGTGGGAGAAACACCATGGGACTGAGCGCTGATTACTCTTGGGTGGTGAAGAATTTCAACTTCTTTGGAGAAGTGGCGCACACAACACATTCAGGAGCATTTGCCAATATACACGGTGTTTTGGCGTCAATCGACAAGCGTGTTTCAATGGCATTGGTGTATCGCAATTACGATCGAGCATTTCAAACATTCTACAACAACGGTTTTTCAGAAGCAAGTCGAACGCAAAACGAGGAAGGCTTGTACGCTGGACTAAAAATCAACTTTACGCCGGCATTCAGTCTAAATACCTACGCCGATTTTTTCCGATTTCCATGGCTTCGCTTTCAAGTGGATGCGCCCTCAGCGGGACATGAGTTCTTAATTCAGCCTTCATACCGTCCGAGTCGTAACTTGATTATTTACGGACGATTCCGCCAACAGGTCCGCCAAAGAAATAGTCGAGATTCCGACGGAACCGTAACAGGGATTGAAGATGTTTTACAACGCAATTATCGTATTGACTTCAATTATAAAATTTCCGAAGCATTCCGATTGAAATCGCGCATTGAATATGTCACCATTAACCGTGCAAGCAATCAACCAGAGGAAGGGGTGATTTTAACACAAGATATTTTGTTCAAACCGAAGTCATTTCCATTGGACATCTCCTTGCGTTATGCATTGTTTGAAACAGACAGCTACGATACGCGCATTTATACCTACGAGAACAATGCCTTGTACGTTTTCGCAGTTCCAGCCTACTTCTATCAGGGAAGTCGCGGTTATATCCTGCTGCGTTACACATTCCTGCGTCGCTTCGATCTCTGGGCACGCTACGGTGTGAGCATCTTCGCCAATCGAAACTCCATCGGCACTGGCCCCGAAGAAATTTTGGGAACAACGCGCTCAGATGTAACCATTCAATTGCGCATGAAGTTATAATCGTAGATCACACGACTTATGAAAATCAGTTTTCTTGTTATACTGTTGATGTCCTCCAGCCTTTTCGCTCAGGATAAAATGGTGAGGAAATTGGAGAAGGAGTTGGGGCATGAATTGGTGCCTGTCGATCCAGATTACTCGAAAGAAATCGATTCGACCAAACTTGGAGTAATTTGGTCCAGGACAGTTGATTCTGTAATAATTGGATATTCGTACAAAGGAGAATACACATCTGTTTTAGATTCGCAGGAAAGAGAAGCGATATTGTATCCAACGCTTATGGCAGATGCTACCTCAAAGGAAGATTTTCTTGAATTCAGAAACTGGCTTCGTGATTCCGTGGCTCGCGAGTTAATATACTATGGCACGGATGATTACGAAGAATCTAACAAGTTTATTCAGATTCGAGACGAGCATTTTTCACGAAGCCGGAATAAAGTCGTGAAAACTAAAATTGAAGATATTTATTACAATCGAGAGGTTTTTCCGCTGAATTGGAACGAGAAGCTAGATTACAGCGCTCCCAATCGAGTGCCTCTTTTATCTGATATGTATTTGCCGCAACCACATCGATTTCGAAATAAGCGCACATTTGATCTGCGCAAAATCGGGTTAAGGTATACAATTGAGGGGATGAATTCAAGCTCAAATATTCCTATTTTAATAGATAGTTATGCTCTTGCCGAAAAAGCAGTCCATGATTTTGATAAGCGCACCGTTCTGAGTTATTTGCATGATGATGTCTATTTAGACGCTCCGGTTTCATTTATTGAACCATTTATGGCAGAAGCATACTGTGACTGGAAATCAATGCGACTTAATCAAGAATTAAGAAAGGGCGATTTTAAAATCTCATGCAGATTGCCCAACCCAAACGAGATTGAAGCTGTAGGACTTGAAGTTCAGAAATCATTAGTAGTTCCGGAATACGACAACACACAAAATTGGCGAATTTCGAATAGTGACTTTCGAGAATTTTGTAACTCAGTATTAGACTCGACTTTACGCGAATATTTATTTGAGAATGAAGTTGACCGCGAATTGGCACTCTCGTTAATTGACTATGATAATTACTTCTTTAGTGAGGCTAACCTTGAATATGTAGATTTAGATCCATCCAGGAAAGAAGAGTTGCGAGACTATTTTTATTGGAACGAAGACAAGGTGAACTGGTTAAAGTTCGGTTATGTGGGCAGGGAAGAATTGATTCAAAAATTGAATATTGATTCGGTTTCGTATCGGTATTATTGGATGGATGCCATCAATCGTTCAGTAAACGGTGAATTGGTTGTTGAAAAAACACCTAATGTCAATTGGAGAAAATTTGAAATATTAGAGTTAAAGCAGGGGGATTACGATGCTAATGGAGAACCCATTGGAAAAGATTTAAGAATTGACGGGAACGTAGGGAGTCAATGGGGTAATGGAACAAGATCACATTTGAACTTGCAACGCTTTAACCGATTTGAAATTCTTAGAATACCACTACCGAACCAAGTCCCTGAAAACGACGAAATCGCTGACATCACTTACCAACAAGCGCTTGCCTACTATAATTGGAAATACCGCATCGATTTATACAACGAAGGTGATGAGGGTGATTGGCAACAGTTTGTTTTCCCTTCCGAGGATGAATTCGAACGCATCAAAAACGGGGAGACAGTTATTCAACCAACTGAAGAAATTCAATACGATTCTCCCGTTTTTCGAATGGTCATTGAGCTTGTTCCAAAGGAGTAAGGTTCTGAGTTCTCTCAGGGTTCGAGTTACTTCGACTGCATCGCTTTCGCAAAGCTCAGTACAGGGCCTCACCCTTCGATGGAATTCACACAATTTGCCAGTTTGCTGACGCACTCGTTCACTGAGGCTCTCGAAGTGAACGCTATTGATCATTCAAAATTAATCATTCCTTGCATCGAGCGTGTCGAGATGATAACTCATCATTCGTTCACTGAGGCTCTCGAAGTGAACGCTATTCAAAATTCATCCTTCATCCTTCATCATTCAAAATCATTCCTTACATCGAATATAAATTAACTTATAACGTCCGCCGCCATCACGCTGATCAATTTCGAATTTACCCGTAGCTTGAATTAGCGGGGTCAATTTTGAGAAACCGTAGTTCCGCGCATCGAAACTTGGTCGTTTCTTTTGAATCAACGCCCCAACTTCCCCAAGGAACGCCCATCCATCGTCATCCGCTAAATCAGTCACTGAATTTCGAATGAGATTTATTGTTTTCTCGTTGACGTTTTCTACCGTTTTCTGCTTTGGTTTCCTTTTAGTATTCGTCTTCTCATTTCCTTCTTCTTCATCAGTATGAAGGATTTCCAGGTAAATAAATCGATCACAGGCTACGATGAATGGGTCTGGAGTTTTCTTTTCTCCAATACCAATGACCGATTGTCCCGTTTCACGAATCCGTGTCGCCAGGCGCGTAAAGTCAGAATCACTTGACGCAATGCAGAAACCATCCACTTTCCCTGAATAGAGAATGTCCATGGCATCAATAATCATGGCAGAATCCGTTGCGTTTTTCCCTGTTGTATACGCATATTGCTGCATCGGGTTGATCGCATGTTCTAACAATACGGACTTCCATTTGTTGAGGTGTGGTTTCGTCCAGTCACCGTAAATTCGTTTCACTGTCGGATTCCCATATTTGGCAATCTCCAACATCATTTCTTTGATATACTTTGAAGGTATGTTGTCGCCATCAATTAAGACAGCAAGGTTTTTATCTTTTTCCATTAGTTTTTTTTGATTGTAGTCTGAATCTTGTTTTGATTAATTCGATTTTTCGACTGTTCGAGTGGGAGGTTAAATTTGGTCCCTGCTATTTATCGAAACGTCGAGAGATCGACAAGTCGTTTAAAAATCAATATCCAGATTAAAAGTGCTCTTCAGCGTGTGTAAGTTAGGGTTTTTTCGCGCAAGTGACGCAAATTTGTCCTTTCCACTCAAGAATTTCACCTCTTCCTCGGGATTTGTCGTTAGCTCTACGGAAACTTCAATGGCGTAATTTTTCAGGCCAGAACGCAGGTAGTCGACCAAATCTGAAAGTATTGGATTGATGTAATCAACTTGTGTTTGATTGTCCACTTCCATTTTATACTTCGTTCCCTCCACTAAAATCGGATCGCGTTTCATCAAGGCACTGAAAAATGTGTGTTTCCCCTGATTTTTCATATCGAAAGCAAATCGGCGCCAAGACATTTTAAGTTCGTCTATTCCAAAATCGTTCATGGGCATATTTGCCATGTCTTTCATCGTACCTCCATTTTCGGGAGAGTTCTGATGGATCAACTTTTTGATAGAGATTCCAGAAGAATTCAATTTGCCCGATGGAGCAGACATCACTTTTGGCTCGGGTTTGAGCGGTGCAGATTTTGTGGGTTTGACTGCGGCTTTTTGTTTCGGCTTTGGAGCACGATCTCGCAATTGTTCTGGAAAAGGAATGATCTCAACTAGATCCGTCAGTCCTTTTTTTTTTCTTGCTCCTGAACGAGGGAACACAGTTGCATCAGCGCCATTTCCACCAGCAATCGCTGATTTTTGGATGCTTTGTATTCAACGTCGGCACGACTTAAAACGCCAAGAGCACGAACAATTAAGTTGGCAGCCAATTCCTTCGATTGGGCTACATATTTTTCCTGAATGGATTCTCCAACTTCCAATAGCTCAGCGGTGCGAACATCTTTACAAACCAACAAGTTTCTGTAATGGTTTGCCAGTCCAACGATAAAATTGTGTTGATCAAATCCGCGTTCAACGATGTCATTAAACAACAACAAAGAACCAGGAATGTCCTCTTTTTGAGTGTATTCTACAATTCGGAAGAAGAAGTCGTAATCAAGAATGTTTAAGTTATCGATTACATTCTGGTAGGTGATCGAATTTCCAGAGAAGGTGACAATTTGATCGAAAATCGATAGGGCATCACGCAAGGCACCGTCTGCTTTTTGAGCAACGATATGCAGTGCTTCTGGCTCCCAACTGCGGTGCAATGCGCACTTGGTCAATCAAGTTTCGAATATCTTCCACCGAGTTGTTCGATGCAGCATCTAATTCGTAAACATTTAACGAAGATCCCGTATTAAACGATTGGCACGAATCACATTCGTCGCACGCCTCTACCTTCTCCGTTCGATTGAAACAGTTGATTGTTTTTGCTAAAATCCTTGCAGTCGAAGTTTTACCCACTCCACGTGATCCACAGAACAAAAAGGCTTGTGCCAAATGATCATTTTTGATCGCATTTTTCAACGTAGATGTAATGGACTGCTGTCCTACAACGGTGTCGAAAGTTTGGGGTCTATATTTTCGTGCGGAAACGACAAAATCGCTCATGCAGCCATCCCTGATGCACCATCTTTACTATTTGGACATCCTCCCTGAATAACAAAATCTGGAAGTACGCGGTGCCACTTCAATTCGTTGTAAAAACCATCTTTTGCCAACTTTGTGAAGTTAGCCACTGTATTTGGAGCATCTTTTTCGAAAAACTCGACTTTCATGTCTCCTTTGTTCGTTTTAATTATTGCGTGCATATTTTGTGTTTTTGTACAAAGATAATATTCGGAGATTCATTCGCCACGAAGGAGCGAGAAAACAAGCGAATCCTCGTAAACACCTTCGCGCAAATAATGTTCGCGAAGATGTCCTTCTTGTTGGAAGCCAAATTTTTCTAGAATCCGCAATGAGGGAACATTGTCCTTTCCAACCATGGCCTCAATACGATGCAAGTGCATCACTTCAAAACCATACGGAATCACCTTTGCGACCACTTCGCTCATCCAGCCTTTTCCTTTTGGAGCCTCTGAGAAAAAGGAATAACCAAGTTCGGCGCGATCATGATCGGTGTACCAGGTATGATATCCGCACCAACCAATCACCTCGGAACCACCTTTTTCATAAAGGAAAAAATGTATAAATTTTCGGTTGTGCGTGCTCAATCCTTCTTGATGCTTTCTTCGATCTTCAAGAAGTTGTCGATGCTCCTTAATTCCCAACAGACGCATTTGTTCTGCATCAGAATCCAAGGCGAAAATGGCATCCATCGTTTCTTGAAACGCAATCTTTAACGTCAAATGTTCGGTATGGATTTCTTCAAAATGAATCATGGCAATTGGTTAAAAGACCAAGATATTAATTTTTTGATCCCCGCAATTCGAGACGCAAATCGTTCAATTCATCTTACAGCCCACTTCGAGTGCCTCAGTGGCCTTCCGTTGCTTACTTCTTTGCCCCATCGAAGGGTGAGGCCCTCGAACCCTGAGTGATATTCGATCCTTCGAATCAATCCTACGTACATCCCATCCTTATGTCTAAATAGTCTACTATCTTTGCGCAATGCAACAATTGTCATTTCACAGAGGAGAGGCAGGATGGTTCTCAGAACAACATTTGAGACTAGTATACGATCAAAGCTCCTTTCAAAAATATATTACTGAACCCTTCTCTAAAGAAGCAATAGTGCGCCAAATCGAGCGCAAATCAGAACAGTTTACTTCGGAATCACGGAAAACACTCGTTAACGCTTTAAACGAGCAATACAGTGGTGTAGCATTGAGTCAAGCAACTCGAAAGAATATCGCTGCTTTGGGGGATGAGAACACCTTCACGATCACCACAGGACATCAACTTTCGTTGTTCACGGGGCCGTTATTCTTCGTTATCAAGATTTTGCATGTGGTAAAAATGTGCGAAGCGCTGAACAAAGAGCATTCAAACAAGCATTTTGTGCCCGTTTATTGGATGGCGACAGAAGATCACGACTTTGAAGAAATTCAGTCCTGTTCTATTTTTAATCGTAAAATCACCTGGGAATCTGATCAAAAAGGACCGGTTGGTTTGTTCGATTTGGAAGGCTTGGACAAAGTGAAAGAGGAATTGCACGATTTGTTCAAAAACAATCCCGATACTGAAATTCACCGGTTGATCGACATGCTTGATGGTGCAAACTATGCGCAAGCAATGCGTAACTTGGTCAATACACTCTTCGCAGACCGTGGATTGGTGATTTTAGACGGAGACGATGCGGCATTGAAGTCATCCTTTGTTCCTGTTATTAAGAAAGAATTAGAATCGAGTTTTGCGCAGCCAGAAGTTCAGGCAACCAACGAAAGTTTGGTCGCTGATGGAGGAAAAGAGCAAGTGATGGCACGCGAAATAAACTTATTCTACAACGAGAAAGGAATTCGGGAACGCATTCAACGAGGTCCCAACGGTTTATTTGCCGAGGGAATCGGTGATTTGCCATTGGAAGCATTACTCGATGATCCTCAAAAGATTTCACCCAACGTGGTGCTTCGACCTTTGTATCAGGAATTTATCTTGCCCAATCTTACCTATGTTGGTGGTGGAGGAGAGATCTCTTATTGGTTGCAATTGAAAGGCGTGTTTGATGCTGCGAATGTGGTGTATCCTCTCATTCAAGTGCGAAATTCAGTCGTTTGGATTGATCGCTCAACGAAAGGCAAACTGGATAAAATTGAAGCGGGACCAGAAAGCGTTTTTACAGACGAAGACGCCTGGAAAAAAGCATACGTGCAAGAAAATGCCGAAGAGGAACTGGATATGTCCGGCGTGGATACCTCTTGGGAATCGATGCAAAAGGAATTGTCTGCGCTGATTCTTGGAATCGATGCAAACAAAGAGCAGTTTCTTCAAGCAGAGTTGGCGCGCATTCAAAAGCAGGTAGATGGATTGAAAGATAAAGCCATCAAATTCTCCAAAGGACAGCACGATCAAGCTATGAAAGCAATTGAATTTGTAAAGTCGCGAATCAATCCAAACGGCGGATTGCAGGAACGATCCGTGAACTTCTTTCAATTCTGTAATACTGGAGAAGTACAACCTGTAATTGATGAATTGTATCAAGGATTACAGCCATTTGAAGGGGATTTGGTGTTTTTAGTTGAAAACGACTGAAATAAAAGTTAGTTCATTCCGTTTGAATAGCCGAATAAAATGAAAATTGTACTTCTCATACTCCTACTTTTTTGCACTACTCTAGGTGTTGCCCAAGAACGCAAAGTTACCGGTCGTGTAACGGATGCGCGTGGAACAGCCATTGGTGGTGTGAAAGTCAAATCTCCCGATGCTGTGAATCGTGGAGTGAACGCAGACTCTACAGGATATTTTGAAATTATTTTTGAGGGGCTTACCAAGAATGAAGTACAACTTACCATTGTTCCGCCGCCCTCGGTTGCAAGCGATTCAATCATTACTGTTCGTTTTAACGGAAGAGATAATATCGCTTTGGGGAATATACGTTATCCCTTCTTACAACAAACAGAAATCGTTGTTACACAAGTTGTCGACAATCCATTCGAAATAGATTATTTGGAAATTCCAGACCTGGCACAAGTTCCAGGCGGAACAGTTGAAAAATTTATTGCACTTACGACGGCCGCTGTATCCAACAATGAATTGACCAGTAATTACAATGTTCGTGGAGGATCTTTTGATGAGAATCTCGTGTATGTCAACGGGTTCAATGTCTATCGACCTTTTTTAACACGCGCCGGACAGCAGGAGGGAATGCCCTTCATTCATACTGCGTTGGTTAAGGACATTAAGTTTTCAGCTGGTGGATTTGCCTCCAATTATGGCGACAAACTGAGTTCGGTTTTAGACATTACCTACAAAGAGCCGGATTCCCTGCACGCCTCATTCAATCTTTCTTTCTTAGGGTTGGAAGGGCATGTGGAATCGCAAATCAACTCGAGAACCAATTTTATCGCAGGTGCGCGCTATCGTTCCAATGGATACTTTTTAAACTCTTTGCCAACGCAAGGAGCTTACAATCCTGTTTTTTGGGACGGACAATTCATGATTAACCACAAGATCACTGAAAATCTAACGTGGTCTACCTTGGGACATTTTTCATCCAACAATTTTCAATTTGCACCACAAACGCAGGAAACCGATTTTGGAACGGCGAATGAAGCCTATTCTTTGGTCATTTATTTTCAAGGGCAAGAGCAAACACGTTTTCAAACGATGATGGGCGGAACTGCTTTGAAATGGGAACCAAAAGAAGGAACAAATCTGGATTTGTACGCAACTGTTTTTAATACAGATGAGCGTGAGTATTTTGACATTGAAGGACAGTATTTCATCAATGAATTGGAGACTGATGCATCGAGTGAAGATTTTGGAGATTCCATATCCGTTTTAGGCGTTGGAGGATTTCTTAATCATGCGAGAAACAGATTGAACGCAACGATAATCAATGTATACCATGACGGGAGTCAGCTCTTGAAGCAGAAGTCAGATTCAGAGGCATTGAAGGCACAGAAGCATGAGTTGAAATGGGGCGTGAATTTCCAAATGGACCAGTTTGATGATCGTTTGAGCGAATGGCGATTGGTGGATTCTGCCGGGTATTCATTACCGCAAGCAAACGACGCCGAAGTGGAAGTTTTTGAAGTCATAAAAGGCGAGCTGAGTTTGACTTCCCAACGCTACACATCTTACGTGCAACTGAACTCTACATGGTCTAATTTCAAGCGCGAAATTCCCGTTGAAATAACGAAGAGTTACAAAGATTCAAACGATGTCAAAGCGTATACAACTTATTATGACACCATTGCGCAATCTTCTTCTCGATGGGCATTATCCGTAGGTTCACGTGGTGGATACACTTCCGCAAATGGTGAATTTTACATTACTCCAAGAGCCACGATTAAGTTCTTGCCAAGAGCTTACATGCTGCAAAACGATCAAATCATTCGTCGTAGAGTGGAACACAAGTTTTCAGCTGGATTGTACTATCAACCGCCGTTTTATCGCGAGTTTAGAACGTTTTCAGGAGATTTAAACTTAAGCGTACTCGCTCAAAAATCATTGCACATTGTCGGTGGATCTTCTTTTGAGTTCAATATGTGGGAGCGCGAAGTACCGTTTAAATTCTCTGTCGAAGGTTACTACAAATACTTGTGGGACATCAACACTTTCGAAATTGAGAATGTGCGCATGCGCTATTATGCGAACAACGAAGCCGTTGGTTATGCATATGGATTGGACATGAATATTCACGGTGAGTTCATCAAAGGATTGCAATCGTTCTTCAAAGTGGGCTTATTACGCACCCGAGAAGACATTATCGGAGATCAATACACCGAATACTACAATGCCGCAGGAGAGCGTATCATTTTTGGAATTAGCGATGATCAAGAGGTTGTGGATAGCGCTGTGATTTTTCCTGGGTTTGTTCCGCGTCCCACCGATCAATTGCTAAACTTCGGAGCGTTGATTCAAGATCGAATGCCAAAGTATGAAAGTTTTACGGTACAGTTGGGAATGCAGTTTGCAACGCCACTTCCTTATGGACCACCAGATTTTAATCGATACAAAGACACATTGCGATTGCGTTCTTATTTCCGGGTAGATTTAGGGATGTCCTACGACTTTCTTTACAAGCACCGAAAAGCTTTGGCTGACGGCAAAACAAACTTAAAGAGCAATTTCTGGACACGCAATTTTGACGATGCGATTATTTCGTTTGAAGTGTTTAACCTGCTCGGGGTCAACAATGTACTGTCGAAACAATGGGTGCAAGATGTAAATGGAAGGTTTTACTCTGTTCCCAATTTCTTAACGCAACGTCGATTCAATCTTAAGTTAATCCTCAGAATTTAGGCATTCGTCCTTGAAAAAGTGGTAATTCGTCTTATATTTAGCGCATGAAGCACTTTCTTTTGCTTGCTTGCTTATCAATCAGTGTAATTGCCGCTCACGCACAGTCAAATGATCTTGACTCAGCTGAAATCGCTCTTAGAAAAAAGACGATTACAAATGCTCTTACACGCGAAAAAAGCAGCCTTCACGATTCTGTTATTGCCGACTATTATTTACAGCTATCTGGTTTTGCAGCCGATGACTACGACTTTAATTTAGCCATCGAGTATTGCGATAGTATTCTCGCAAATAGTGAAAACCTGCGATTTGAAAGAATCAAGGAAGTGGAGGAACGCAAGGCAAATCTCTTGCGAAGCAACGGCAAAACTGGGGATGGAATAAAAATATTGCTCGGAATTCTCAAAGAATACGAAGCACGAAAAGATTTCGAACGCAGCGCTGCATTAAACAGAAAAATAGGCACCATCTTTTTAAAGATGAACGATCTTGCCAATGCCGAGTTTCACCTCAATGCAAGCATTGAGGATGCGAAAAAAGCCAATAACAGAGAGGTTGAAGGTTATGCAAGGATGAGTCTTGGGAATCGGTTCAAAAAAGACAACCGTTTCGAAGATGCAAAAAAGCAGTACATGCTAAGTATTGCCATCGCTGAAGAACTTGATAATCAGCGTATGCTTGCAGGAAACTATAATAATTATGGAAGTCTTTTAAACAAGCAAAACAAGTTAAGCGAAGCCAAAGAATATTATAAAAAAGCCGCAACCATCAACAAGGCTTCAGGAAACGAGCGGTGGTTGAGTTATAATTATAACAACCTCGGTAACATCTCAAACAAAGAGAAAAAGTTTCAGGAAGCGCTCAATTATTTTCTCCTGAGTATTGAAATGAAAGAGCGTCTCGGCGATTTCAGAGGAAAGGTACAATCGCTAACGAACGTTGCAGATGCCTACAAAAACCTAGGTAATTACAAAGAAGCATATCTGTACCAGAAGCAATTTACCGAGTTGATGGACAGCGTGGCGAAGTTGGATAATATCGTGCAAAACAAGCGATTGGCAGCGCAGTTTCAATCGGAGAAGCGCGAAGCTCGAATTCGAGAACTCGGAATGCAAGACAAACTGAATCAGGAAGAAATTGCCAATCAAAATGCGCAATTGTCTTACCAAAATATGATTGCCTGGATTTTGGGAATTGGTGTTTTGCTTGTACTTGCCATCGCTTTGATGCTTTGGAGAACCACGATAAATCGAAAGCGAATCAATGCCGAATTAGTGATTAAGAATGAACAAATTGATCGACAGCACAAAGAAATTTTGGATAGTATAAATTACGCAAGTCGTATTCAAAATTCCATATTACCAGGAAATGAGCAGCGGAAACGTCTCTTGCCCGATCACGCAATTCTATTCAAACCAAAAGACATCATTTCAGGCGATTTTTATGTGTGTGATAGTGAAGGTGAAAACATCTTCTTCGGAACGGTAGATTGTACAGGTCACGGAGTTCCTGGAGCCATGGTGAGTTTGGTAGCATCCTCGCACATCAACAAAACCATTCACGAATACGCATTAAAAGATCCAGGTGAGATTTTGACGCGCTTGAACAACGAAATTCCGAGTGCATTGAATGGTTCCGATGAATCCATAAACGATGGAATGGACATGGGAATTTGCGCAATGAATCTTGGCGCAATGGAACTCAATTTTGCGGGAGCTTACCAAAATTGTTGGATCCTAGCTTCTTCCGATTCTTTGGAGCAAAGAGTTACTGAAAAGTTGAATGCCATTGTTCATGAAGGCAAAGATTACGGATTGCTTGAACTCAAAGGCGATCGTCGCGGCATTGGAAAATCAACGATTTCTCAATCCTTCCAAACGCAAACGCTAGAACTTGCCAAAGGCGATGTCATTATTTTGGCTTCAGACGGCTACCAAGATCAATTTGGAGGTCCGAGCAATAAGAAATTTATGGTGAAAGAATTAAGGAATCTTTTGCTGTCAATGGCAGGCTCATCGCCCGATCAAATTGTGAACACACTAGATACAACCCTGAGAGACTGGATGGACAAAACAGATCAAATTGATGATGTTTGTGTGTTCGTGGTTCGTGTGTAATGGGGTAGTTGATAGAACAGTCCACTTCGGCATCTCGACAAGCTCGATGACCTTCAGTGTATCAAAGCATGGCTTTCTCCAAGCTCAGTGCATCGCAAGCTCGATGACCTTCAGTGGCTTGTTTATTTAATCCAACGAAGGGTGAGGACCTGTACTGAGCTTTGCTCCGCTGAAGCTATGTGAAAGCTTTGCTTTTAACTTGATACTGTCGAAAGTAGTCGAAGTAACTCGAACCCTGAGAGATATTCGGCATCGCACGCTCGATGACCATCATTGGTCTGTCGATGCATTCCGCCCATCCCGTCCACCTATCTTACCACTCATAAAAGACAACAACCACTCCTAAAGCAAGCGATTGAATCCGATAATATTATTGTGCAGCACGGGAGGCTTTCCGTAATTTTGTAGCAGTAGAAGAAGATGAGAACGGCGCTAGTTGGATTGTTAGTAATGATGTGTGGAGTGGTGCATTCGCAAAGAACCTACACCATTGTTCGTACCGATACGCCACCGCAAATTGATGGTGAAGTGACCGAAGCGCTGTGGGATGCAACTGAAGTAGCAACCGATTTTACCACCAACTCTCCTGTTCCTGGAAAGCCATCAAAGTACAAAACGGAGTTTCGCTTGTGTTATGACGACAATGCGCTGTATGTCAGTGGGAGGTTGTACGACGAGCAGCCAGATTCCGTGAGCTACACACTTTCGCAGCGAGACGATTTCGGAAATGCAGATTGGGCAGCTATCAATATCGATCCGTTCGGTAACAATATCACAGCCTTTGGATTTATAATAACTTCTGCCGGAGTTGAAATTGATGGACTTGAGAGTGCCAACGGTAATTTTGATCAAAGTTGGAATACCGTGTGGCGCAGTGCCGCGAAAAGAACAGAGTACGGCTGGTCGTTTGAAATGAAGATTCCTCATTCCGCCTATCGTTTTCCGAACAAAGAAGTGCAGGAATGGAACGTGAATTTTGCACGATCTGTGCGAAGAGACCGAGAATTGTCCAATTGGAATCCCATCGATCCACAAGTATTTGGAGAAATTACCCAGTCGGGGCGAATGGTAGGCTTGGAAGGAATAAAATCTCCACTACGTCTTTCGGTTACACCATATGCCACAGGTTATTTGGAGAATTCATTCGATGCTGCATCCGGAAAACAAACCTGGAAAGAAAGAGTTACGGGCGGAATGGATCTCAAATACGGCTTGAACGATGCCTTTACTTTGGACATGACCTTGATTCCTGATTTCGGACAAACGATTTCAGATCAGCAGGTTTTGAATCTTGGCCCGTTTGAAGTTCGATTCAATGAAAACCGCCCTTTCTTTTTAGAAGGCACAGATCTCTTTCGAATTGGTGGTGTTTTCTATTCCCGAAGAATTGGCGGAACACCTTACAATTATGGCGCTGCGTACAACAATTTGGAAGATGGGGAAGAAGTTGTTGAAAACCCCGGTGTGGCGCCGCTTGTGAATGCTACAAAGGTTTCTGGAAGAACCAAATCTGGATTGGGAATTGGAATTTTCAATGCTATCGAATCGCGCTCCAACGCAACCATTCAGGATTCTTTGGGCAATCTTAGAACCGTAGAAACGCACCCTTTGACCAATTATAATGTGTTTGTCCTTTCACAAAATACCAAGAACAACGGAACGGTTTCATTCGTAAATTCCCACGTTTCTCGAACGGGTGACGCGGCCGATGCCAATGTTTCTGTGTTTGAATCCGATATGTTTAGTAAGGACGGAAAATACCGCCTCTTTACCACCGCAAAACTTTCTTCTGTAATGGGAGATGAGACCGTCAATGGGCACAATTATGGAGTGCGGATTCATAAAGTATCGGGAACGTGGCGTTACAATTTTGGCTATTGGGAAGAAAGCGATACATACAATCCGAACGATCTTGGATTTTTGTTTAACAACAACGAGCGCGGTTTTTCGGGCGAATTAAGTTGGAATGATTTCGAGGGGTCGAAGCGGTTTTTTCGAAGAAATTTCCGCGTAAATTGGTGGTACACCGAATTGTACAAACCATCTGTTTACCAGAATTCGCAGTTTGGAATGACACTGGGAGGATTGCACAAGAAGCAATTCTACACACAGATTCGAGCCGAGGTGAATCCGTTCGGAGAAGTCAATCATTTCGAGTCACGGGTTTTTGGAAAAGAACTGCATTTCAACGAGAGTATTTTCTTCAATTACTTTATTTCAACCGATTACAGTAAGCGCGTTGCCCTGGATGTGCGTGCCTGGGTCAAAGACTTTTTATTCACAGATCAATACGGCGTGAATGTTTGGGTGAGTCCGCGTTTTCGAGTTTCTGACCGCCTCGATTTAATTGTTGAGTCGAGTATTCAGGATTTGAACGAAGATTACGGATATGTTTCGGTTCAGGACAACAATTTTGAGGGGGACATCATGATTGGAATTCGCGATCGTTTGATTGTAGAGAACGTCGTTCGAAGTCGTTTGGTGTTTACCAATCGCATGGGAATTGACTTTCGTTTGAGACATTATTGGCAGCAGGTGGCCTATTCTGGTTTCAGAGAATTGATCGATGAAGGAGAATTGAGAGAAACAGCGTACAATCCATTGAATGATGCGGGTAACTCGGTGCATAACACCAATTATAATGCCTTCACGTTGGATGTTAATTTCCGTTGGATTTTCATTCCAGGGAGCGAACTAACGATCTTTTACAAGAACAATATCTTCCAAACAAAGAATCGTTTAGAGCCTTCTTATTTCACAACGTTTGAGACGCTTTTCGATCAACCTCAAGTGAACAGTATTTCCTTACGCTTGTTGGTTTTTGTGGATGCGATCTATTTCCGAAGAAAGAATAAGAAGTAATAGAACTTTTGTTGCTTCAAAAACTCCAGTAAATCACTGAATTGTACCTCTCAATAAATCCACTTCATTTAATTTGATCCTTTTCCTACTAAGGCCTATCTTAGATACAATAATATCACGATTATGAAGACTATCAGCGTTTTTGCCATACTTTTCTCTTTTTCTGCTTTCGCGCAATTGGAAGTGTATCCAACCAGTCCAACGTACATGGTGAATGGAGATTTATTCGGACCCGATTACAGCATAATTGACGCTGACTTTGTTGGTTCTGGCTATTCTTATGCTCAATTCAACGGGGTAAATTCCAATTTAGATTTAACTCGTGGGTTTGTGATTACAACTGGACGATTAGCAGACCCCGTTAATGGTATCTTAGGACCCAACGAGCTCGAAGATGCTGGTTATGATCTACCAACTGGTGGACACCCCTTACTTTCTAATTTGGCAGGCGGTGCACCAACCTTTGATGCGGCAGTTTTGACGCTTAAATTTGTACCGTATGCTGATACCTTAGTATTCAATTATTCTTTTGGATCTGAAGAATACGATGAATATGTTGGAAGTACATTCAACGATCCCGCAGCGGTGTTTCTTATTGGCCCTGGAATTCCTGCACCGACGAATATTTTAACAATCGGAGGAGCCAATGTTGGTGTCAATACAGTGCATGGGTCTGTCAGTAATCAATTTGGGAATTTGCCAGCCATGAATCAGCCTTTTTATTTTTCCAATCCTATCTCTAGTGATCCAACAACCATCGAGTATGATGGGTTTACAATCAATACTCAGGCGCGTTTCGAAGGACTACAAATTGGAGAGGAATATGAGATGATCATAGCAATTGCCGATGCCGGTGACGGGATATTTGATTCAGGTTTGTTTATTGAAGCTTGTGAAACTTGTGTTCCCTTTTTGGGGAGTAAGAGTTTGGAGGATGTTGAGGCATTTGACTTATTCCCAAATCCTACACAGAATACTTTACAAATTACAGTAGATGGAACTCACGAGTATACAATTATGAGTTCCCTCGGGCAATTGATGCAATCAGGAGCACTTGATGCAACCACTACTATTGAAGTTTCATCCTTAGCACCAGGGACTTATTTTGTTCAATTGGATAATGGCCAAGTGGCTCGATTTATAAAGCAATAAAAAAGCCACCGAATTCTAAATAGAACTGGCGGCCTTCACCTATTTAAAGTTGTTGTAATCTTATCTGTTCAACATCACTGGCATCACGAGCATTAAAATGTCTTCGTGTTCACCGTGTTCTGAAGGCATCAACAATCCGGCGCGATTTGGAGCACTCATTTCTAAGCGTACCTCGTTCGATTCTAAGTTGTTGAGCATTTCCATCAAGAAACGCGAGTTGAAGCCAATTTCCAAATCTTCACCCGAATAATTACAAGTCAATCGTTCGTTTGCTTCGTTTGCGAAATCAATATCTTCTGCCGACAAGGACAATTCTGATCCCGCCAATTTCAGTTTGATTTGGTGAGTCGTTTTATTCGCGAAAATTGATACACGTTTAATTGAACTCAAGAATTGCAAACGGTCGATCATCAAAACGTTTGGATTCTCCTTTGGAATAACTGCTTCGTAGTTCGGGTATTTCCCGTCAATTAAGCGGCACACCAAAATTGTGTCGTTGAATGTGAAAACAGCATTCGAATCGTTGTATTCTAGTTTTACTTCTTCATCGCCCTTCAAGTTTCCTTTCAACAAGTTCAAAGGCTTTTTGGGAAGGATAAACGATGAACTTCCATCCGCTTGCGAATCAGTGCGTGTGTAACGAACCAATTTGTGTGCGTCAGTTGCAACGAATCGATTTCAAAAAGGAAATTATCAAGTATTGGTAGGGTGTTACTCGTACTTAAAACACCAGAAATTCCCTGTAGATGTTTGAGTAGTGTAGCACTTGAGATTACAAAATTCATTCGAATTATTTTTAACCATTCAAAGCTATCAAAAACAGCACAGAATTGTCCTTCTGAAAACTCGATTTTTTACCCGAGTTATCAACAAGTTAAAATGAATGTTGTGAGAAGGAAAACCTTATTGTGGTGATATCGCTCCTACGTCTTCCAGTTTTCGCATGCCATCTATCGTTTCAACACCCGTTAAATCTAGAGGGAAATACACGTGTCCCATAATCAATGGATTGAAGACGAAATATTGACATTTCACCAATTCGCCACTTGGAAGCTCTACCCAAAGGTTGTTTAAGTCCGGGTTTACAACCTCCAGTCCGGCAACCATTTCATTTTGCTTGGTCACCATTCTGAACAGGCGCAATTTGGTGGTTTCCCCCTTGGTTTCCTTGACGGTCATTTCGCAGAACGGAAGCGTACGCTTTACACTGTCTACTTGTCTTGGCGAAAGAACGTAGTTGGCAACATCCCAGTGCACTTTTTGATAATTGTTCAAATAACGGTATCCATCTTGAGGCGTGTATCCCTCCAATTGTTTTCCGTTTTGATAGACCATAATGTCTTGTCCAACCTTCTGTACTTTAAAGCTACGTTGTTTTTCAAGAGGTTCGTTCCATTTGATATCAACCGAACTAATATCGCTTAGCCCCAACTTGAAAATGTGTGAACATTCCCATTGCATCGGATCTGCATGAAAGCGCGGTTCGATGATTCCGTGCATGTTCTCCAAATGTGCGGTCACTGGAACGGAGCTTTTTCCCTCTTCCTTGGTCTCCAACAACATAATTTGACCGTCGTGTGCTTGTGTACTTGGTCCAATGTACCACGTCTTCGACCATTTTCCATTTTGAAAAATTTCTACCTTAACGTGTTGTGCCGCCATCATGTTGTTGAAACTGGCAATGGCATTGTCTGAAAGATATCCTTGAAAACGAATGCTTTTAATTGCATCCAGAACCCATTTCACCTTCTCTTGCGTAACACATGCACCATTATTTCCTGTCCAGGTTCCATTTTTCTTCGTGAGCGTGTATTCGCGTTCAAGTTTGTCCGTGATTTTAATCTTATCAATGGATTTCGTGTCTTCAATCGCAAAGTCAATCAATTCTTTCTTAATTCCTTCCGATTTTCCACTTCCTTCGATTAAATCAATCACTAAAAACGTCAAGCCTACCAATGCTGCCACTGATAGAACGAGGATGATAATTTTTTTCATAGTTCTTTTTTTACGCGTATTTCTTTCTGCGAATCAAAAACATAATAACTGCCAGGGCGAGTATGAGTAGAATTGGAATACCCAGGTTTATGGCTTTGTAAAAGTTGGCACTTTCTTTTACTTTTTCTTTGTCAATGGCGTGAATCTCAATTTGTTTCGATCGAATATCCAGTACAGAACGATCTCCCATCATGAAATCAACCAGGTTCATGAAAAAGTCCTGGTTTCCAAATAAGTGTGGAATACGCATAGCCGCCATCTCGCGATCTTGCAACAATTCGTTCGGTCCTTGCTTCGGACGATACATATATTCTGTTCCTGAAGGATTCAACAACGAATCATACGAGTTGGTAATCATTCTGCTGTTCGCAACCACAAAAACTTTTCCCTCTTTCGTACTCGCGTCTTTGTGTTCTAGCTCTTTTTGATTTTTATACTCAGGGGGAAGACGCGTTTTGAAAGCAGATTCAAATTTTCCTTCAGAAACTGCCGCCAGGATTTTTTTGTTGGATGGATCTTTTGGATTTACGGCCAGCTTTGGCGTTTTTTCTCCTTTTTCAAGGTTGAGATAATTCAATGGAATGGCATAAGTCACAAGCGGTGCCGATCCTGTCACAGTCACGTTTGAGCTTGATGTGAGGATAGGGGATACCACGAACGACTTCGATTTACGGCCATAATCCAACTGACTGACATATTTTAAAGAAACAGGTTCTAGGTTCTTGGAAACAGGATGGTCGGTTGGTGTCGCCATCACATGATAAAACCACGGAATGCGTGCATTTTTCTCCAGCGATACCGGTTTCAAGGCACAATTGGCATCCAGTACGTAATTGTCCTTGATGCTGATTCCATAATCAAAAAGCATTCGATTTAACCCCGTTTCGTAGCGTACGGTATGCGTTTGCTTGTTGACGCGTAGCGAATCTTCTCGCATTTCAAGAGCATCCACAAAACAAAGCAAACGACCGCCGCGCATCACGAATTGATCGATGAGATATAAGTCTTCGTTCGACATCCGCTGTGTCGGTCTTGCAATCACCAAACCGTCGAGATTGTCCAGGGCATCAATTTGCCCATCAATGGTTACATTTTCAACGGAATAATCGGAACCGATCACGCTTCTTGCACGAAACGTAGCGCCAAAGTTCAATTCACCATGACCTTGTAAAAAGCCAATCTTCGGAATTTTCTCTCGCGTTACCCGGCGCAACCCATTCATTAAATTGTACTCCAAATTCCGCATTCCACCTTGCACCAATTGCGGTAAGTCGCGCAATTCAAATGGTTGATTAGAACGGGTTCCTGGAAGTAATTGAACAACCAATGTCTTTGTTCCAGCTGAACTGCTATACGTCATAACAGCGCCAGGCCAAATACGCAACTGACTGTCTTGCCCGTCTTTGGAATACAATACATTCATGGGCAAGATGCCACGTCCATCGTCCCAAAGTTTCTGTTCGCGTTCTGCAACAGTGGCTTCGTCTCCATCCTTTGGATTCACGAATTTGTATTCAATTCTGTCACCGGCCAAATCGCTAAATTCCTTCAATCGATCTTCGACCATATTACGGTAGCGCTTCAATTCGGCAGGCAAGTTTCCTTCCAAATAAACTTCGATGTATACCCGACTGTTAAAGGCGCTGTCGGCCTTTTCTAGGTAAGCAATTGTTGAGGGTGTCAATGAATGCCTTTGATCATCGGTGAAATCAAATTTCTTGTTTGCAAAGGCACCAATAATATTGACCAGAATTACTGCCACAAATACAATGGCGAGCAATATCCAGTAGTAGGCTTGTTTCACGGTCTTTGATTGCGTCTTCGCCATAATTATTTCTTTAGGGATTTAATCACGGTAAGCGCACCGAAAATGAACAAAACAATAATTGTGAGGAAGTATATAACGTCTTTGGTGTTTACTTTTCCATTGGTCATTTCAAAGTAATGACTTGTCATTCCCATGTATTTAATGACTCCATCCACACTTCCTAGAAGGTTGAAAGATCCAAGCAAATCGAATCCTTGAAAGAGAAGCCAACACAAGAACATCGCCAGGATAAATGCCACAATTTGACTGCTTGTGAGTGCTGAAGCAAAGATGCCCACTGCGATAAAAGATGCTCCCAGGAGAATGAGTGCGAAGTACGAAGCTATCGCTGAACCATCATCCATGATCCCAACAGGATTGCCCAGATAGTGCATCGAAATGTAATAGACGAGTGTTGGAAGCAAGGCAATTACCAAAAGGGAAACGCTTGCCAAATATTTCGCCAGAAGAATTTTGAAATCGGAAATGGGGCGCGTAAAGAGCAATTCAATAGTGCCCGTTCTTCGCTCTTCGGCAATTGAACGCATGGTAATTGCGGGGATCAAAATCAAAAAGATCCACGGGGATAGGTTGAAGAATGGGATTAAATCGGCTTCACTTCCAAGCAGAAGGTTGAAGTCTTCGGTAATCACCCAATGAAAAAGTCCGGAAGTAATGAGAAAGATCAGGATAAAAATATACCCGATGATCGAACTCAGAAAGCTACGAATTTCCTTGAAGTACAGTGCTCTCATCTAAAACGTTGGTTTTATCATGTCAAAAATAAGGTTTCCTTCGAGATGAAGGACCCACAAATGGTAAAGTGTGTTAATCATTTATTCATACGAAATTGTGAATACTTCTTTAGTTCCTTATAACGCAATTCCAACAAGGCGATACGGTTTTATGTCGAATTATGTAGATTTGCCCCTTCAAACAATGAAAGCACTTCAAAAGATCATCACATCTCTGGTAGATTTATTCTATCCATTGTTTAAAGCATGGATGCCTTTGAAAACGTATCGCTATGCGGTTTGTGGTGGTGGAAATCTTGTTTTAGACATCCTTTTGTACTTCGTTTTTTACAATTATGTCTTGCTGCAGGAAGATCTGGATCTTGGGTTTTTGGTGATAAGCCCTCACATTGCCGCACTTTTTATCGTTTTTCCCATCACCTTTTTGACGGGTTTTTTATTGAACAAATACATCGCCTTTGGAGAATCAAACTTGAGAGGACGCATTCAACTCTACCGCTATGGAATGGTGGTTGCAGGAGCAGTTTTATTGAACTATCTGCTCATGAAACTCTTTGTAGACGTATTTGATTTCTGGGCAACGCTTTCAAAAATTCTTGTCACGGCCATTTCCGTTGTTTACAGCTATACCCTTCAGAACCGATTTACGTTTAAGGTAGTGCAAGAGGAAGATGCAGCAATTTCTGTTGAGGGGAACGAGTGATCTAATTGGCATAATCAAGCAGTCGAACAGTCCACTTGCACTGAGCCTGTCGAAGTGTCCAATCCCTCTTACGTCTAGCGTCTAAAAGTCTTCTATCCTCCCTCGCTAAACCCATCAAAATAGGCTGAAACGCTCCATGCTTGCGGTTTTTCCTGAAACCAGGGTTTGATGCGTGGCCAAATTTGTCCGAATTGTTCCGAGTTTCGATAGTTGTTCAGGGAATCCAAATGGTCCCAGTGACTGTAAGTCATTACAATGTTCGGACGATCAAGATCCTGGTATAACTTCATTCCCAGACAGCCCGGAAATTCATTTACGACATGCTTTATAGTATCAAAGAAATCGAGGAAGTCTTGCGTTTTGTCCTCTTGAAATTCTAATTTAACAATGCGCGTGATCATTAGAAGAGTGATTCAAGGGTTTCGCGTGAGCCTTTCGGCGTAAATTCGATACGAACGACATCGTTCTTGTGCAGTCCAAAGAGCTGTTCAGCACCTCCCGAACTGGCATTTGCTCCGCGGTTAATAGCGATTTCTAAAAAGCCATTTTCGTTGAATGTTGCGACTTTTTCCCCCTGTGCCACTTCGTTATAGGTGTTGGAAATATGATCGATGAAATAATCTTTCCGTTTGAAGTACAAAATGAATGGAACATCTTGTCCAAAACGTTCAAACAGTGTATGATGCACGTTTGTTATGGCGTTACCATAGCTGTCTACGTGAATAACATGCCCCTTGATCAAGTTCGTTTCTGAAACGGCCATTAATGCCAAAGCGCTCTTATATCCATTTGCGGGCACACCAAGGTCTGAAGGTTTTGAACCTTGCATGAGTTGAATGGCAGCCTGCACCAAAATGTTTTTTGTTGGAAATTTGAAACTTTTGGGATCTTTCATGAAAGACTCAATTCGCCACATGGCATCTGGTCGGTTTTCTTGCAAAAATGCGCCGTAAAAACCATTGTCATTGCAAATAAAGTATTGCCCTTTGAATTCCATAATTGTCGGAAAACTTCCGTCTGATCCGCCAAAATTTACGATGGGTTCGCTATCGACACCAATAACGTGAATGGTGCCTTCGGGGAAATCTTGATAGCAACACATGAGGTGAAAAGAGGCTTCAGAAACATCGAATGGTTTCACCTTGTGCGTAATGTCTACGATGTGAACCGTATCCAAAGCACTCAAAATCTTTCCCTTCAAAGATGCCACGTAGTGGTCATCCATTCCCATGTCTGATGTTAAGGTAAGAATCTGCATTCGTTCGTAAGGCTAAAATAGCGCCGATTTATTTCCTAAATTTGGCATTCGTAAATCGTTAGTAAAGGTAAAATAAAATATTCGGTTGCTAGAAAAGAAGATTGAAATTAAAGGGATCAACCCTGCGGAGTTTTTCGGGGTGAACAATAAGAAGTTAAAGCACATCAAGAGCTTTTTTCCGAAATTGAAGATATCAGCACGTGGAAATATCCTTACGGTAGCTGGAGATGATGAGGTAATGGACGTTTTCGAGCAGAAAATGGCGCTGTTGCAATCGCACTTTCATAAATACAATTCACTTACAGAGAACAATATCGACAATCTCATGATGGCCGACGGACCTAGCATGTTGCAAGGTGAAAACGGTTCAGAGATTTTAGTACACGGTAGTCATGGTGCGAAAATCAAGGCGCAAACGCTAAACCAGCGTACGTTGGTAGATCTTGTCAATAAAAATGACATGGTTTTCGCTGTGGGCCCTGCGGGAACGGGGAAAACGTACACGGCGGTTGCATTGGCAGTTCGCGCACTGAAAGCGAAAGAGGTCAAACGAATTATTTTAACGCGTCCTGCTGTTGAGGCCGGCGAGAATCTTGGTTTTTTACCAGGCGATTTGAAAGAAAAGCTCGATCCGTATTTGATGCCTTTGTACGATGCTCTCAGAGATATGATTCCTGCGGAGAAATTGGCGGATATGCTTGAGTTTGGGATCATTGAAATTGCACCCTTGGCATTCATGCGTGGACGTACTTTGGACAAGGCTTTCGTTATTTTGGATGAGGCTCAGAATACAACTACCATGCAAATGAAGATGTTCCTTACACGTATGGGGCGCACGGCAAAATTTGTTGTAACGGGCGATATGTCGCAGGTCGATTTACCGCACAAACAACGATCGGGATTGGCTTTTGCACTTGATGCTTTGGGCGATGTTGACGGTGTTGGCATTATTCGAATGGGAC
This sequence comes from Fluviicola sp., assembly GCA_043584915.1. Classification (GTDB taxonomy): domain Bacteria; phylum Bacteroidota; class Bacteroidia; order Flavobacteriales_D; family Crocinitomicaceae; genus UBA4466. Next base: position 4,032,263 of record CP121319.1, on the reverse strand, counting down.
AATCGGATGTGATGCGTCATACACTTGTGAAAAAGATCATCGTTGCCATGGAAAGTCTCGAGGAAGAACAGAAGAAAGAAGCGAAAAAGCGCAAAGAGAACAAAGAAAAGTAGTCTGCTGTCTAAGGTCTCCCAATCTAGCGTCTTCAAGTCTATTGCCTAACATCTCCTCGTCTTGTGTCTAGAATCTCCAAGTCTACTTTCTTCTATCTCCAAGTCTAGCGTCTAACATCAATTCCCCTTGTTAATATCTACTCAAAACTTCTGAAATGATTTAGCTTCTTGACGCGAGTGATTTTCTACTTTTGCGGAAACTTTTTTTCATGGGCAAAGCAAACACGAACAGCACCTTTCAATTCAAAGGACAGAAGGAAGTATACAACGGGAAAGTAAGAGATGTTCACACGCTCGATAATGGCTTGTTGGTAATGGTCGCATCCGATCGGATTTCGGCTTTTGATCACATTCTACCAAAAGGAATTCCTTTCAAAGGACAGGTGTTGAATCAAGTGGCAACGATGTTTTTGGAAGCAACGAAAGATATAGTTCCAAATTGGTTAATTGCTACTCCAGATCCATCTGTGGCGGTGGGGTATGCTTGTGAGCCGATTCGTGTGGAAATGGTGATCCGTGGTTATATGTCAGGACACGCCGCGCGCGAATACAAAGCTGGAAAGCGAATTTTGTGTGGTGTGGAGATGCCGGAAGGGATGAAGGAGAATGATAAATTTCCTGAGCCAATTATCACGCCAGCAACAAAAGCGGACGAAGGTCACGATGAGGATATTTCACGAGAAGAAATCATCGCGCAAGGAATTGTTCCAGAAGACATACAATGGAGACGATGCCCTTTACCTTGTTAAAATCAGTACGGGCGATACGTTGGACCTAATTGGAGAAATCGGTGTGGATCCAGGCGCTGGTTGGCCAGTTGGAACAGGAGCAACAAATAACAATACCTTAATTCGTATGTCGAACATTCAACAAGGATCTACGAACTGGATCGTTGGACAGAACCAATGGGATGTATTTCCAATTGATATGATTGATTCTTTAGGGGCACACACCATGATCGCTTGTGGAGCACCATGTACTCCTACGGCATCGTCAATTTCTGCAACAGAATGTGAAACGTATACAGCTCCGGATGGAATGACGTATACTGCATCAGGAATTTATACTGCAACAATCCCGAACTCACAAGGTTGTGACTCGGTGATTACCATTGATCTTACTATCAACGATGCTTCAACGTTCACTTTGAATGAAACGGTTTGTGATTCTTTCACGCTGAATGGAACAACATACAACTTCTCAGGAATGTACACGCAAACCTTAGTGAACGCAGTGGGTTGCGACAGTGTAATTACGTTGAATTTAGATATCACGGGAACACCAACGTCTCCAGGCGTAACGGGAACAACAGACTATTGTGACGGAGATACACCAACAGCATTGAATGTTTTGGGAACAACAGTGAATGATTCATTGATCATTTCTGGTGTAATGGACGCAACGCTTCCAGGAGGATTGCCAAAAGTGGTAGAGTTGTACGTACTAGAAGATATTGCCGATTTGAGCACATATGGAATTGGGGCAGCAAACAATGGTGGCGGAACTGATGGTGAAGAGTACACTTTCCCAGCCGTTGCAGTAACAGCAGGAACTTACATTCATATTTCAGGTGATTCGGCGAACTTTGATTCTTTCCTTGGTTTCTTTCCAGATTTCTTAGGAGGAAGCGCTGTGAACGTAAACGGAGATGACGCTATTGAGTTGTTCCATAACGGATCAGTAATTGATGTGTTTGGTGATATCAACCAAGATGGAACCGGGCAACCGTGGGAATATCTTGATGGATGGGTATATCGTAAAGATAACGCGGTACCAAACGGTGGTGTTTTTGCCATTGGAGAATGGGATTTCTCTGGAATTAACGCATTGGACGGTCAAGCGACAAACGCTGGAGCACCAACCCCATTCCCGCACAGTACATATTCGTTTACACCGCAAACATCAACAGTGAACTGGTACGATGATGCTGGTTTGACAAATTTGGTTGCAACTGGAAATACTTATACTCCGGGAATTACTTCAGGATCTATTACGTACTACGTAACTGCTGAAAATACAGGAGGGACTACTTGTTTGAGCGCACCTACACTTGTAGATGTTACCTTCAATGCAGCACCGACAGTTGTCGCAAATGCAACGGCAACAACCGTGTGTGAAAATGAAAACGTGACTTTGACAGGGTCAGGCGCAACAACATATCAGTGGGACAACGGCGTTACAGATGCAGTAGCATTTGTTGCAACGGCAACAACTACATACACAGTAGTAGGAACAGATGCCATTGGTTGTACAGGAACGGATTCGGTAACAATTACGGTTACAGCAGCTCCAACAACAACCTTGTCAGCTTTGCCTACAGTTTGTAATACGGACGCGGCATTCTCCTTGACACAGGGTGCACCAGCTGGAGGAACGTACTCTGGAAATGGTGTTTCGAATGGAATGTTTGATCCAGCGGCGGCAGGTTCTGGAACAACGACCATAACGTATGAGTTTACTGATTCAACTGGATGTACGGGAATTGCTACAGCTGACATTACAGTAGACGATTGTTCAAGTTTGGATGAATTGGCTGTGGGATCCGTGGTAGTATATCCAAACCCGGCAAGTGATGTATTGAACATTCAAAGTGAACTTCAAATCGCTACCATTCAGATTGTAGATCTTTCAGGAGTGGTGGTTGCCAATAGCACAGAAAACGCAATCTCTGTGGCGCACCTAGCTTCAGGAATGTACGTAATCAACGTTACAACTGATTCTGGTGTAGCTACGAAAACGTTTGTGAAGAAATAAGGAACTACCTTTTACAATTAGAAACCCTGACGCTCTTCGGAGGTCAGGGTTTTTTTGTGTTTTAGTCTTGGTTGTTTTTGAGTGAATTTAGCCGAGCGACAATCGTTTAAAGTGGGCAACTTTTTACTTTAAAATTGACCACGAAGGCACAAAGGACACGGAGTGTGAATGTATTTTTTGAGAACAAAAAGATCACTGCGTAATCTTCAAGCCGTAAATGGAAAACGTTCTTTATGCAGCGTATAAATGCTATTTGGATGCGGCTCGATAATCATATTTTCTAATATCCATTATCCATTATCCATTATTCATTCAACATTCATCATTACTCATTCAAAATTATCCATTCACATCTCGACAAGCTCGATGACCATAATTAAAACCCTCATCCCAACTTATCCGCTTCTTCCCGAGCTTTCCGAAGAATGTCGTCTGCTTTTGTATTGGCAGTATTCTCAATGCCTTTCGCTTTTACTTCCGCCTCGTCGCGTAGTTTTTTCGCAGCAGTTTCCGCTATTTTTTTCTTGATAGGATTGTTGCCTGCTTCTTGAATCAATCGCTCTGCTTGTTTGTCGGCTTCTGCGCGCACCAAATCTGCATTTTTCTTTCCTTCCGCTTTTACTTGATCGGCGCGTTTTTGAGCTTCTTCCATGATTTTCTTCTTCTGTGCCTCAAGCTCTGCTTTAATTTCATCGGTTTTGTCGTCAATAATGGTTTGAACGCTGTCAATTACCGTTTGTTTGACATCTTCAATAACGCTGCCCACTCTGTCTTTCACTGCCTGACGTAAAACATCTGGTAAATCCGTGGTGATTTTTGGGTTTTTCACATCGCCAATTGCAAACACGTTCGCCTTAATATTCGCAGGTAATTCTCCGATTTTAATATCAGGGTGCAGTCCGTTGGCCATGGTCAATCCATTTTCGACTTCCTTCAATAGTTTTGCCGGAATCTGTTCTTTAGGAATGGTCATCGCAAACTTGTAATTCATTTCTTTTTCCAAGGTTGTGAAGCCAGAAACTTTGGTCGGGATTTTCCCCAATTTAACATCAAACGGGGTGAGCATAACTTTACCGTCAATAACCGAGAAGTGCGCTTTGAAATTTTTAAATGTCTTGTTCGAAATCTCTTTGAGCTGTGTGACTTTTTCAATTTTTTCGAGCAAAGGAACATCCGTAATTGAAAGAGATTTCGAGCTAATGTCTCCGTTACTTGAAATGGACTTGAGAATTGGCATCAGGTTGTCGTCCAAACTTGATGTCATTGCGAAATTGGAGGAAATCCGTCCTCGGGCATATTGAGCAATTGGCGCCAATTTTTCAACCGTCAAGAAATTCTTTGTTAACTGAGCCAACTCTATGTCTTTGAGGCGGTATTCAAAATCAAACTTTGGATCTTTTGGATCTTGCGTGTTATAGCTTCCTTCCAACCCAACGGTTCCTCCCATGGCTTTCATGGAAAAATTTTTCAGGGTTGCCTCTTCATTTTTGATGGTTGTTTTTCCCTGAACTTTTTTGGCGATAATACCATTGTACTTTGCCTTGTCAATGTTGGTGTTGAGTGCAAAATCGATGTTTGAAGGAACCAGGGTTGGCCCGGTTTCGGCAGGAGGGACGAGTTCCTTTTTCGAGGCGTTTTTTGCTGATTTTGATGGCTTCGTTTCAGGATAAACGTTCATTAATGCGTCTAAATCCATATAAGAACTTGCGAAATCAAATTTCCCGACCAATTGCCCAGACTCCTTAAAGAAGTAGCCAAAGTACTCGGAAATAGTTCCAGACATTTTAAAGTCGGAACCACCCATTTTAGCATCAAGATCATTTAATTCCAACGTTTTTGGCGAGAAGGTCAGGCGCATGTGTTCCACTGCAACGTCCTCTTTCAGATCATCGGAAGCATAGTTCAATTTGCTCAAATCAATCACGCCATTCGCGTCAAACTCATCGTATCTCCCCAGGTCGATCGAGGACATTTTTCCTTTCAGATCTACGTTTGCGTCCAAAACTCCTGCATATGATTCTCCTTTTGGCAAGGGAACATAGTTTTTGAGTGTAGCCAAATCGACGTTGGTATGAATGCCAGAAGTTATGTTTGGATCGTTTTCCAAATTGCTCAAAAGAAGGTTGGCATCTAGTGTGTTTTTGCCCAATTTTGCATGGAATTTCGGAATCTCAACAGTCATTTTGTTGTAATCAGAACCACCAGGAAATTTAGAGCCAGCATCGATTTGAATGTCGTTAATTTTTCCAGGCAAGCCTGCGTATTTCACACTTCCGTTGGCAACTTTCATGGAAACATCCCACGCGGGCATATTGGTGTCATCCATGCGTCCGTCCATTAGCGCGTTCAAAGAAAGACTTCCAGAACTTACCATGCTTTCATAGCCTGTGCGATAAAAAGCAGGAATCAACGATAAGAAATCTTTGAAGGATGTTTTGGAGGCGTCTAATTTCAAATTCATGTCGTCGTACCCATCAAACATTTCGTAATATCCTTCCAACGAACAATTGACCGCATTCAATTTGATTGTATTCTCCTTGAAGGTGAATTTTGAAGATTTCTCATTGAACTCCATCAAAAGATTGACTTTTGCGTCTGTTTTTACTTCCGTGAGGTAGTCAATTCCGTACATGCGGTAGGTGCATTTCTCCACATCGGAGCTTGTTTCGAAATTGAACGTAGCTGCGGTTAAATCTCCTTTACCAGTGTGATCTATCCCATCGAGTACCATGAACATATCATAAAGTTGATCGTCATAGCGAATTTGCCCATCGGTAATCGAGTATTCTTTCAAGCTCAACTCGAAGTTGGATGGTTCCTCCAATTCTTCCTTGGTTTTCTCCTCATCGGACTTTACAATGTCGTAATTCGCAGATCCATCGGCTAAAATGCGGATATCAATAATTGGCTTTTCAATATGAATTTCATCGACCTCTACCTGTTCTCCGGCAACAACACTCCAAAACCCTACGTGCGCAGAAAGTTTTTTCATACGCACCAACTCAACGCCTTTGAATTGGTCTTTACCCACAAGTTTTGTATCGTATAGTTCCACTGTCATGTTCGGGAAGGTGCTAATGAAGGTCAATTCAAAATCACCCACAGTTAATTCAGCATTCAGGTTTTTATTCACCTCGTCCACAACCATTTCCTTGATTTGATTTTTGAAAATAATGGGAATAAGAATTAAGGCAAGCAAAAGAACAAGAAAGGAGATTCCTGTCCATTTCAGGATTTTTTTAAGGCGTTTCTTCATGAAGATTACTCTATCGATTTGTTGTAACTCAAATATAAAATTTTAGGGACTTCATGAACAAAGCATGCATCTTTAATTGTTAAATTATCAGAATCCTGAAATGGCGCAATTTGAAGGCTTTTACTCCTTATCTTTGTGTCCGAAATTCTAAGTTTATGGAACGAATTGCTCAGGGAGTTTTTTCAATGCGCATGATGGTTGTTGCATTGTTCATTTTTCTTGCATCTATTGGCCTTGCTACATTTGTGGAGACTGTCTACGATACCCAAACTGCGAAGCTTGTGATATACAATCATTGGTGGTTTACCCTTTTGCTTGCATATTTGAGTCTTGGATTGATTGCAAACATCGTCCGATATCGAATGTTTCGTGCGGAAAAAATATCTATTCTAACCTTCCATCTCGCGTTTCTTATCATGATTGCTGGAGCTGCCGTGACCCGTTACATCGGGTTCGAAGGGCTCATGCTTATTCGCGAGGGCGAGACGGTAAACTATATGTTTAGTGCTGAACCGTATTTGTTGGTGACTGTTTCCGATCCTGAAGATAATACGAGTTACGAGAAGCCTTTGCTGATGTCGGAGGCCTTTGATCCAACTTTTGAAGACAATGTTCCGCTCATGCGTGGAAATAAAGTCAAAAAGAAGATTAGACTTGAGAATTTGGATTACAAGAAGAACCTTGTTGATTCGTTGGTAACAGAAAAGGGCATTGACGAAACCGCACTTGGATTTGCTCTAAAAGGCATGGAGCCAGAATTTATTTGCGAAGGCGAATTCAAATTGCTCGGGGATATTTATATGTCTTACGAAAAAGAAGACGCCATGCCCGGTATTCACATCTGGAAGGATGGAGCTAAATTCAAAATGAAATCCGTGAAGGGATTGCGATCATTGGCAATGACCCAACTGCGCGAAATTCGCCAAAGTGGAGGAGCAGCGCCAGATTCTTTGTATGATGTTGTTTTACCAGACTCTGTAATTACACTGCAAAAAGAAACGCTGTACAATGTTGCCGGGCAACAATTCGTGATGAAAGAAATTCGTAAGAATACAACGCGTAAGTTGATCAAGTCACCAATTAAGGATGCAGGAATGGATTACTTGTTCGTGCGTTTTGAGATGGATGGAAAGAAAAGTCCAGTCTTCGAGGTTCCCGGAGGAATGGGGCGTATTTCGTATAATTCTGAGGTACTTCAATCTTGGAATGGAATAACTTTTAGAATTGGGTATGGTTCTAAGCAGGTGGAAATGCCGTTTGCGGTGCATTGTGAAGATTTCCGTTTGGAGCGTTATTCTGGATCTAGTCAGCCCTCTTCTTTTGAAAGTGATTTGATCATTATTGACGAAAAGAACAATAAGAAATTCAAGAAAAACTTATTCATGAACCACGTAGTGGACTATCAGGGATACCGTTTGTTTCAATCTGCATATGACCCAGATGAAAAAGGAACGCACTTGAGCGTGAACAACGATTGGTGGGGAACGAATATTTCCTATCTCGGATACCTTCTCATGGGCTTGGGAATGTTGATGTCATTTTTCGCTCCTGCCGGACGTATGCGTGAATTGCTTCGCAAATACAGAGCCGTACAAGAAAAGCGCAGCGAGTTGAAAACAATTGCCGTGATTGCGGCAATGTCGCTAGGTATGAATGCCATGGCGCAATCGGAAACGGTAGATACCATTATTCCCGTTGTTACAGAAGAGCATCACGAACACGATGGCCACGATAATTCTGGGCACGACCATGATGCACACAACCATGCGGAACATGCCCAAGATGTGGCAGCGGAAGAAAAGCCCCTCGGAAAACCTCCAAAGCAAGGGAAACTCTACATCATGACCAAAGAGCACTCTGAGGAGTTGGCAACGCTTTTGGTTCAGAGCGATCGACACAAGCGATACATGCCTTTCCACACGCTAAGTGAGCAGCTATTGCGTAAAATTTATCGTAGTAATTCGTACAAAGACTATAATGCTGTTCAGGTAGTGATGAGCATGCATATGTATCCAGAGTATTGGGGGCATGAGGAAATTATCTATGTTTCTTCCAAAGGAGAGTTGCGCGAAAAATTAGGCGTCGAAAAGTATGTTTCGTACATGGATTTAATTGATTTAGAGACCGGAGATTTTGTGTTTAGAGATCTTTACAACAAGGCTTTCCAAACCGCAGAATCGAAACGAAACGAAGAGCAGAAGCAGGTAATCAAGCTAGGAGAGAAGCTAGAGATTATGTACAACATTCTCGGAAATGATTGGAAGTACATGCGTATTGTACCTGTGAAAGGTGACGTGAATAATAAGTGGAGCACAATTATTCAGTTTGATGTGAAGTCGGAAGAGTTTTTGACTTCGGTAAATTACTTTGGAGCTTTGAACAATGCTTGTATGAACAAAGGCGGTTATGGAGTTGCATCTGACAATTTGAAGAAGCTGAAAGCAATGCAGCGCAAGCTAAGCAAGGATGAATTACCATCTGAAGGAATGGTTCAAATGGAGATTACCTACAACAAAATGGAAGTGGTAAAACAGTCCTACCGCTCTTACATGGCATTAGGTCTCATTTTATTGATTTGCTTCCTTATTACTGAATTGGCAAAGAATGGCGTGGCTCCAAAATGGGTGCAATGGACACAAAGAATTGGTTTTTGGTTGGTACTTTTGACAACGCTGTACCTTGGTGCAGGATTGCTCATTCGTGCTTTGATTTCGGGTCACGTTCCCTGGAGTGATGGATACGAGGCATTATTGTTTATATCCTTAGTCACGGTTGTTGCTGGTTTTATTTTCTACCGTTTCAACAAGGTGATTCTTGCTGCGGCGTGTTTAATGGCATTCTTCCTCTTATTTGTGAGTAGCCTGAATATTTTGGATCCGGAAATTACGCAGTTGCAGCCCGTACTAAAATCGTATTGGTTGAAAATTCACGTGGCAATTATTACGGGAAGTTACGCTCCACTTGGTTTGGCAGCATTCCTTGGTTTGATCAACTTGATACTTTTCATCGCCCGAAACGACAGCAATGGAAAACGTTTGGGATTAACGATCAAGCAATTGACCTACGTTACGGAAATCGCCATTACAATTGGTGTTGTGATGTTGACCATCGGGACTTTCCTCGGAGGAGTCTGGGCGAATGAATCGTGGGGAAGATACTGGGGATGGGATCCGAAAGAAACCTGGGCGCTCGTGGCAATTTTGGCGTATGCGATTATTCTTCACTTGCGATTTATTCCAGGAGTCAAAGATTCCTTCACGTTTAACAGTGTGGCATTCTGGGGATACACAACCATCTTGTTTACCTTCTTTGGAGTGAACTTCTACCTTGTCGGATTGCATTCTTACGCAAATGGTGAAGGACTTGCCGAGTTTCCATCGTGGTTGATTGCGGTTGCAGCATTTTTCTATATCTACACAGAAATTGCGTCCTATCGAAATCAGCGCTTCAAATCAAAAGGCGCCGCCATTCCAATGAAATATTATATCCGTAAGGTATCCATCTTGTTTTCGTTAATCATAGCAACTGCATTAATGATGCTGATTTTCAAAGTTTCTGATTTTGGAACAATTGCCACAAACGCCGGGATGATTTTAGGACTCATTGCTATTGTCACAGGTGTACAATGGCTCTTTGGAAACAGGAATCGAGCAGAAGTATAATTTTAGAACGCATGAAAAAATTGGATATTCTTGCCTTTGCGGCGCATCCCGATGATGTTGAGTTGGCGTGCGCTGGAACTGTCATTAAGCACGCAGACGCCGGAATGAAAGTTGGCATTGTTGATTTGACACAAGGTGAAATGGGTTCACGCGGTACTATTGATACGCGTTATGAAGAGGCTGCCAAAGCCTCAAAAATCATGGGGGTTACAGAACGTGTAAACCTGAAAATGGCAGATGGTTTGTTTCAAATTGATGAGGCAAGCAAACGTTTGATCGTTGAGCAAATCCGAAGATTCCGACCAGAAATAGTTTTGGCAAACGCCATTTCTGATCGGCACCCAGACCATGGAAGAGCATCGCAGTTGGTTTCTGAAGCATGTTTTTTAGCAGGCTTGGTGAAGTTTGAAACAACGTGGGAAGGGGAGTCGCAAGAGGCATACCGTCCAAAAGCAGTCTATCATTACATCCAGGATCGTTACATAAAACCAGATTTTGTGGTGGACGTGACAGCAGTGGCCGAACGAAAAATGGAAGCGATTCAAGCCTACAAAACACAATTTTTCCAACCCGATCAAAATGGACCAAAAACACCCATTTCAGGGAAAGATTTTATGGATTTCATCTGGTCGCGAATGCATGAGCTAGGACGTCAAGCTGGATTTCATTGCGGAGAAGGGTTTACCGTTGAACGTTTTCCGGGTGTTAATTTATTAACGGACTTGCACTAAAGTAACAAGCGTTGTAAACGCACTGTTTACACTTTTAGGCGTATTTCAGGCAACAGAGTCCTTACCTTTACTTCTACTTAGCGAACTGTCTCAATTAAATATTTTGGAAATGATGCGCAATGCGATTCTTCTCATCTTCATAGCCATTCTTGGAACGTCCTATTCACAGGTCCCTTGTCCAAACTCAAATACCGTTTTTTTCGAAGATTTTGAAGGAGGAAACCCAGTTCAAGGTGCAGTAACCTCGAATATTTATGGTGGCGGAACGTACAATGGCGCGAATTACATTTTGAGCGGAACATTGCATGGTTGGTTCAATGTGATTAATGGTTTGGGCAACGTGGATGTTTACAACAATCTTATTCCAGGGTTTTGTCAGGGGCAGGCAACAGAGGTTTCATTTTGGACACGACAATCCTTTGGAGTGACCAACGTCACGTTTTCTGTGGAAGATAACACGGGAACCGTCTTGGCCACCCAAACACTGAACCTCACGAATACCTATCAACAGATCTTTTTCAATTTTGTAGCAACTACGCCAGATTTGCGATTCATTATTCACTGCAATTCCACTGGCGGAAATGGTGTTGATATTTGTGTAGAAGATATCTTAATGACACAATGTCCGCCACAAGGGGAGGATGTCGTTTATTCGGATTGTAATAATACCGGCTCTGTAGATTTGCACTCACTTTTCTCAAATGCCATTGGAACAACTGGTGTTTGGGCAGGTCCTTCACCGTTGACGAATGGATATGTTGGAACTTTTGATCCGAATGTAAATACGAATGGTATGTATGTCTATGCGGAAGGCGGCGGATGTAACGCAGTCATTTCAACGGCACAGGTAACTTTTCCTGGCATCATAGATTTGGGTCCAGATACCACAATTTGTAATGGGACAAGTTTTAACTGCGACGCCGGCCCCGGATTTGACAGCTACTCATGGTCTACAGGTGCAACTACGCAATCAATTAACATAGCTTCTGCAGGAACGTACATTGCAGAAGGCTCAGTTCTGATGGGCAATATTGTTCAAAATGGAGATTTTGAGGGAGGAACCACCAATACTGCGAACAATTTTACCACGGGATATGTTCCTGGTACTGGCGGAACTTGGGGCTTACTTTCAACTGGAGGTCAATATGCCATTTCAACAAGTCCTAATTTGGTACACAACAACTTTGTGTTTTGTGGTGATCATACCACGGGTAGCGGAAATATGTTTATCGCGAACGGATCCTGGAATGCAGGTACCGTAGCATGGAGTCAAACGGTGAATGTTACGCCCGGAACAGATTATTTGTTCTCTTTTTGGGCAACCAATGTAGTAAACAATCCAAATACATCCGATCTACAATTATACATCAACGGGACACCAATTGGACCTGTGAATTCTACTACGACAGCATGCAACTGGTTGCAAATTAGCGATATTTGGAACTCGGGCGGGGCAACAACAGCACTTTTGGAAATAGTCAATCAAAGTACAGCAGCCTCTGGAAATGATTTCGCCCTTGACGATATTTCATTCGGTCCAATTTGTATTGTTACCGATACCATTGTTGTAAGTACACAAACTGCTGCACAAACAACATCGGTTGTAGATCCGTTGTGCGAGGGATCCGTAAATGCAGAAATTCATGTAAACAATCCGCTTGCGACTGAATACAGTATGGATAACGGTGCAACGTGGCAGGTAGATTCGTTTTTTGTTGGATTGTCTGCAGGAACCTATACCGTTTGTTCTCGATCCGCATTGGGATGTGATGTTTGTGAAGTCGTGACCATCACTGACCCGGCACCAGTAGTGGTAAGCGTAAGCCCCGATGTGACTATTTGCCAAAACGCGACAACAGTTTTGAATGCTGCGGCAACCGGAGGAAATACGTTCGATTTTCACTGGGACTTCACAGGTGATTTATCTGCGTCTCAAACGGTAAGTCCGCCTACAAGCGCCGGGCAAGCAACTTATAGCTATACCGTGTATGCAGAAAACGAGAATGGCTGTGTATCGGCGCCAGAAACAATTACGGTAACGGTAAACCCGCCGCTTTCAGGTACTATTGATCCAAATCAAACAATTTGTCCGGGAGAATCGGCAACAATTTTAGCGTCGGCAAGTGGGGGAGATGGCGGTCCGTATTCATTCTCTTGGGACTCTGGTCAATCGGGAGACCAAATAACAGTTTCTCCTGTCGGAACAACCACCTACACCGTAACCATTTCAGATGGTTGCGAAACCACACCAATTGCACTTTCCACAGATGTAATTGTTTCGCCTTTGCCCGATCCATCGTACTTGATCTTAAGTCCAATGCAATGTGAACCGGGTATTTTCGAAGTGACCAACACAACAGATCCCAATTTAACTGATCAGATTATATGGACTGTGAATGGAACGGAAGTTTTTACCAATCAGGAGACCATCATTACACAATCGTATGATGCCGGATCGTATGATCTAGAGCTTACCATTATTTCGCCTGACGGATGTGCGGCAACAAATACGTTCAACGGAGCTTTGGTTGTTGCGCCCGCACCAGTTGCAAACTTTACCTACAGTCCCAATCCACCAACAATGTTTAACACGCAAGTCTTGTTCAATAATGGTTCGGTTGGTGCGAGCACGTACGAATGGACTTTCGAACAGGGCAATCCTGCAACCTCAACCGTTGAAAATCCAACTACGGTGTTCCCGGATGGTACCGTCGGTCTTTATGAGACTTCTTTGATTGCCATTTCAGATTTGGGGTGTGCTGATACAATGGTTTTAGACATTCAGGTATACCCTGAAGTAATTCTGTATGCTCCGAATACCTTCACGCCAGATGGTGATGAATTCAATCAAGAGTGGCATGTGTTTATTGAAGGGATTGATATCTATGATTTTACGCTGACGATTTTTAACCGTTGGGGGCAAGTTGTCTGGCAAACGCAAGATCCAAATCTTGGTTGGGATGCAACCTATAATGGTCGACCAGTTCAAGATGGAACCTTCACCTGGACGATCACTACCCGCGATTTATTGAACGATAAGAAGTATGAGTTCAACGGTCATTTGAACGTAATCAAATAGAAAAATCCATGAGCTGAATTCAGAAGAAGTCTAAAAAGATTGTCCGTTTACAGTGCGTAAATCAACTTCGTTTGAATTCCTATGAACAGCGATTGAGTTCTGAAATAATCGCTTGGTACTTTCGCTCTTCCTTCGAATAGGTTGATGGCACCAGATTGAATTCTAGCTCCAACATCGAAACGCAGTTTTTGACTGACTTGCACGGAAGCACCTGCCGTTAAAACGCCACCGAAGTCAAAATTTCGGTAAGTAAATGCGCTGTAGTGAGAATCATTCAGATTCGACATCACCGATGATTTTGTCACGTAAGAAGTAAAGGCACCCACGCCGAAATACAGTTCTGGACGTAACTTCTCAGCGTTATTAAATATTGGAAGAGCGCGCTTGTAGTCAAGTGCCAACGTTATTCCGTTCAATTCAGTGCTAATTTTTTCTGAATTCAAAGAGGCGCTTTGGGATTTTACATCGTTGAACAAAAGATCGGCGGTGAATATGTTTCTATTGAACCTTCTTGATCCAGAAATTCCATAGGCGACGTTGAATGATTTCCCCGTTTGTACATCATCTCTGTACGTTAGCGGGTTGAGTAATGAAGAACTTCCAAGCACGGCCGTTGGCCCAAGGAACCACTTTCCATTACTTGCGTCATCTTGATTTTTACGTTCAGCGTTACGTTGTTTCTTTTGCGGAATTACCGAAGAAGCAATCATGATTGATTCAGTGGAAATTGGTAATGCCACTAGCGGTTTCGTTTTCATGCGAAAGTAAGCCTCTTGTGCTGCAAGGTAGTCTCGATCATCCATGAAAATTGGTTCATTACCAATCGAATAAAAGCCCATCGAGTTGCCGGGATCGACTATTGGTAGTGTAAAATCAACTGGAATGAATTCGAAAGCTCCGTTGTTGTAAGTTGTTTCAAAAGTCGTCGGTGCATTCGTTCCTGAATTTTGGGCATTGTTGAGAGCAACTTTTGTATTGCTGCTATTTCCTGTATTGCGACTAACGAATTCTGTCGGAACCACGTTTGCCAACCATAACGGAAGAAATATAAGTGCAGCCGCGATTGAGGCTGTTCGAACTATGAAATTGCGGTACCCTTTACGAACATTACGTCGTACCTCTAATTGTTGTGATAGTGCATTCCAACTCGCATCATCTGCCTCATTGTTCATTTCAGCAAAATTCGATTGATACCAATGTTTTGGCCAATCTTCTAGCGTTTTTTCAACATTGTCCCAGGCTTCGTGCGGTGGAATAACGTTGAGGTTTTTTGCCCCGTCTTTAAACCACTTTCCTACCGAATCCTTCATATCGTTCTATTTCTTCTTCTGATAAATTCTCAAGAAGTAATTGTCGTAAATATTTCTTTGCCTTAAAAAGTTGCGATTTGGATGTCCCTTCCGTGATTTCCAATTTGGCTGCAATTTCTTTGTGCGTATAACCTTCGAGGTAGAACAAGTTGAGAACCACTGAATATCCTTCGGGCAATTCCTTTAGGATTCTCAAGAAATCATCTTTCGAGTACAATGATTCTTCTTCCTCTTCTTCTTCCTTTAAAAGTTTATGATGCGCATTTTCGGTCTCTTCATAACTGAGTTCTTGTTTGTTCTTGGACCAATGATCAGACCGATAGTGATCTACACAGTTATGTACAACTATAGTACGAATCCAGCCTCCAAGAGAACCATGACTTTTTATTTTGAACAAGTGAATCTTCTGAAAAACCTTCAAAAATCCTTCTTGTAAAAGGTCATTTGCTGAATCGTAATCTTTCGCGTACATCAGACAAACCTTGAACATATCGCTTGCGTAAAGGCGGTAGAGTTCTTCCTGCGCTTCGGGTTTTCCGTTGCGACATCCTTTCAGCAATATTTTTGTTTCTCTGTCTGTCATGTTCTCTTATTGGAACTTAACAATTAATGCTTCGCCAATTTTTGAACTGAGTCCATTGTAAATATTGTTGTTGTTCAATTCATCAACAACAATGGTTTGCGATCCGTTCTGTGCAGTTACAATCGCTGCATTCCAAAGTCCGGGGATAATTTCTGAAAATAAAATCTCGAGATCCATTTCAATCGTCAAGTCTTTCGGATTGTCCTCATCAATGAGAATCATTGTTTCACCATCAACGTCTAGTACATTGTAAATAAGTTCTTGATTGATTTCAAGAGAAATTTCTACCGGGTATGTATCTCCTTGTTGTAAAAAGTAGGTGCCATAAATTTGCAAACTTGGCTCTGTGGTCGTTTGAAGGGAAGTTTCCAAAGTCATTTCCGTGTATGTTCCTCTCGGAACTTCAAAGCTCGGTCCAACCGGTGCATTCAAAAAATCAATGACTGCGTTATTATTATGAATCAAATGGATGGGCTCCCCTTGTAGCCTTTCACCTTTAAGGTGTAAATCGGAGTAATTTAAACGTAGCGAGTCTATCACGAGAGGCTTTCCAGCGAGCGTTACTTCGTTGCTACTTGCTTTATAAGATACGGCAGAAGGAAATGTTTCATTCCACTTTTTCTTGTTACAACCAACAACAAGGCTAACCGAAATTAGCAGAAGTACGAGTAGTTTAAGGTTCGTTTGTTTCATATAGTGAAGTCTCTTCCTCTACAACGCTAAGATAAGTTAAAAAGGTTGCCTACAAAAAAAGAAATTGAGCCATCAAGTTTTGATGATTGGAAGGAGTACATGAAAAAAAGTCCATAAAGTAGGAAAGCCTTTGGATTTCCAAAGGCTTTCGACTACTAACTATACCAGATAAATTTGAGTAACCTAACTTTTACTCCGGCGTCTTAAATATTTTTTGACCATCGTTGGTCTCGTTTGTTTTTAGTTTAATGGGCAATTAACAGCAGGAACACCTGTTTTATCAGGTAATGATCCGAAACTGGAATTCCTGCGGCTATTGATACTTTGTAGTAGTAAGCTGCCTAGTGTAACGAGGCCAATAGCAAAAGTCGTTAATCGCTTTCCATTCTAAACAAGTTTTCCGTTTGAACTCTTCAACTTGTTTCACGCTCTTACGCATTTACCCCATCAACGCAATGAAAATTTCAAAGGTTGCCTGAGAATATGAAATTTTACAACTAAGCCTATAACAAACAGATATACAGGTGTTTGAAGGTTGTTTTTTTTAGCGAAGAAAGAACAGCCTTGGAAGATGAAAAGTGAATCTTTACCAGAAATAAATGGGATTTTTATCGGGTTGACTCAATAAGTAGTGTTCCATTCATTTGGATGCTGTCATTTTCACACTTTCCAAGCAGCTTTTGACCCATGGGACTTCCTGCCGTAATGCAGAAAACGGTACTGTTGTCAATAATAACCTGACCAATGCCAACAGAAAGAAAAAAGTACCCTCGATCTGTTTTTACCAAACTACCGAACCCAATCGTTTCGGAGGATTGAGCGGGGTCAATTTTTCGAAGTCCTTCAATTGTTTTTCGGGTTTCGATTAATTGCCGAGAGAGTTTTTCTTGCTCCAATTGTGCCATGGCACGTCCTGTTTCGTGCTTGTCGCCGGCTGAGCTTTTTGTTTGAGAAAGCAACGATTCTTGCAAGGCATCAAAATCGCTTTGGATTTCCGCGAGCTTTGCATTCACCACTTTTAACGCTTCTTGATGAACTACTTTTTTATCTAGCATGCGACTGAATTAACTGCGACCATTGCGCGAGAATGGTTTTTGAATGATAGTTTTTCGCCAACTCCAAAATGCGCTCTTCATCGAAACTATATTCCTTTTTGATGACTTTCGCCATGCCTTCCATTAAAGAAGTTGGATTGTCTTTTTCAACGGTAATCATGACCGATTCTGGCAATTCATTGGCAATTCCAACTTTGGTAGAAATAATGGGCGTTCCTGTGGCAAGTGCTTCAGCAAGGACGATGGAAAATGTTTCGTATTCCGAGTTTAGGACAAAAGCATTGGCACGATGATAGAATTCGGACATTTCGTTCCAGCGCTTGGCTTCAACAAAGGAAATCTCACTTTCAATTCCCAATTCGATTGCGTAAGAGATCCATTCAGAAGTGTCTTCGTCAGAAACGATGGTCATTTCGAAGGGGAGGTTTTGATCTTTCAAAAGACGGCAAGCATCAAAGATCCCAGTTGGATTCTTCGTGTTGACGTCTAAGGTAGAAACATGCAAAAAATGTTTTGTTTCGTTATTCTCTTTGGTTTGATAGTTGAAAATTGTCTCGTCTATATGATTGCCAATCACTTCAATTTTTTCTGATCGGATGCTGCGCGCGAGATCTTTTTTCAATGTTTCAGAAACGGCAACAATTGCGTTGGCACCTGCTGTGACTCTTCTTCGGAGCAATCGTTCTCTTGGCAACCAACGTCGTTTTTTATCTCTCCTGAAATAAGAACCGTGTTCCACCCAAATGAACGGGCATCTCAGTGCACGCAAAGCTCTCAAAAACAGCCATCCATGTGGTAAAAGTACATGACCAATGATCAAATTTACATCTTCCAACTGGCGCAAAGCCTCTGAAAAAACACGCGAACGATCACCAAAACGAGACAGGGTAGAGCCATTCGGGTACGATGCCGTTATTTCCGTAATGTTTCCTTTTTGAGTCGTGGTAATTTCATTTTTTGAAATGGAATCCACGCATTGCGTGTTAATGACGGTTACGCGGTATTTGGACCCAAGTAATTGGGCGTGTCGTTCCACAAAGTTTCCAAGAAAAGGGTGTTTTTCAGAGGGATACCAGGAAGACAGTATTAGTATGTGTGGTGCTTGGTTCGGCATTTGCACCAAAATACGAAATTACGCCAAGGTTTTCTCGTAACAGGCCTTAACTTGTTCCAAAGCAAAGTCAATTTCCGCTTTCGTGGTGTAACGAGAGAAGGAGAAACGAGCATTCGGACGCGTCATGTCGGCTTGAATTCCCTTTAATACATGAGAACCTGTGGATGCCCCCGATGAACATGCACTTCCGCCAGAAACAGCAACGCCTTTCAAATCAAGGGTAAACAACAACATGCTCGACTTTTCATTCGCTGGGAAACAGACATTAAGAACCGTGTAAAGAGAGCGTTCAGGATCAATATCTCCATGGAATTCGATATTGGGCAAAAGTTCTTTCAATTGGGCAATCATGTACGATTTAATTCCCTGAACGTGTTTCTGATGACCTTCCAAATCTTCATGCGCAAGATCCATGGCTTTGGCCAAGCCAACAATGCCGGCAGTGTTTTCGGTTCCTCCCCGGAATCCGCGTTCTTGCGCCCCTCCATGGATTAATGGTTCTACTTTGACATTCTTGTTTACATACAAAAATCCAATGCCTTTTGGTCCGTGGAATTTGTGTGCTGCACAGGTCAGGAAATCAATGTCCAACTCTTGCATGTCGAAGCGATAGTGCCCCATTGTTTGCACTGTATCCGAGTGAAAATAGGCTCCATTACGTCGGCAAATAGAACTTACCTTCTGAATGTCTAATTTCGTTCCAATTTCGTTGTTGGCGTGCATCAAAGAAACCAATGCCTTCTCATCTGACTGAAGTAATTCTTCCAAATGGTTTAAATCGACATGCCCTTTTTCACACACACGCACATGCGATACTTTTACGTACTTATTGAGTGCGTTTGCTGTATGTCCAACGGCGTGATGCTCAAGTTCCGAAGTAATGATGTGTTTGACGCCCAATTGACTAATGGCAGATTGTAAGGCCATATTATCCGCCTCGGTTCCTCCAGAAGTGAAAATTAACTCTGAAGGCTGACAGTTCAAATGCTTTGCAATCGACCTGCGTGATGTTTCCATTAAAGCCTTGGTCTGACGTCCAAAACTGTGACTTGAAGACGGATTTCCAAAAGTGTCTCTCAATGTTGAGATCATCACGTCTACAACTTCAGGAGCGACAGGTGTTGTCGCAGCGTTGTCTAAATAAACAGTCATAATCAATCGTAAATAAGGGCGCGAATGTAACTACAATTCACGAAATTTTTTTACCTAAAATATGCCGCATTGTTTCCTTTCCAACGGGCGCTTTTTTCAGGTTCTCCATTAAAAATACGGTTTTATCTATTCTTTTTTGACTTGATTTTAATTGAGCCACAACATAGATGACTGCACGTTGAAGTCCCATGGTGAGCGATTCGAAGCGATTTTTGGCATATTCATCCTGTCGTAAAAATTCCTCAAATTCTTCTGGAACATCCATGCCATATTTAGAGGTATCCTTTCTTAATAGAACTGAAACGGTATCTCCAACATCTACCTGCAGTTGCTTCATTCGCGCTTTGGACAATGTGATATAAGCGAATTTGTTGCCCAAACTCACGGATCCTGCCCTCCAGGTAACGCTTTCGTTTAGTGTGATTTGAAACCGTTGGTTGTACAAAGATCCTGAATCTTCTTCGGATTGATGTTCTTGCAAAATTTCCTCAGATACAGATATGTAGTGCAGTTTAAGTTTTTCGAGATAGTCGATTTTGGAATTGAATTGCGTTTCCATGACAGCAGCGTTTGTGGGGTCTTTCATTGGACTCCTACGAATGTAGTAAAATAGGCATTGATCATAAATGGGAATGTGCGGCATTTTTTCTAAATTCGAAAGGCATATTCACGAATTACCCAAGAATTATGAAAAATAAGAATTTACGACTGACATTATTTGCCTTACCAATCTTTGGATTGTTATTATTTACAAGCTGTTCGGAAGATGCTCCGGCCGAGGACACAGGCACTACGGAAGAAGAACAACCTGCAAAGCCGCTTGTGGAGCGTGAGCCTGAAGTGAAGGAGTATTTTGAGGTGATGAATGGGATTATTGAAGAATATTTGAACGTGGGCGAAACGTTACTCACGAGCGCCGAAAAATTGGATGCGGGCGATTTGGGATTGATAGAATCGGCTACTGCCATTCAGGATTTGCTAGAATCTTGGGATGCGTTGGATGAGTTAGAAGAGTCGTTGGGGCAGCAGGGTACCATTAAAGAAAATATAGAGTCAAAGTTGAATGCAAAGGATGCCTTAGAATTTGCTGATATGTACAATAAATCTTTGCAACGCGTTGATTCGTTAGCGCAGCGATTGGATAGCCTTGATCTTGAAAAGTATTTGGAGTAACATATTGACGGAACATATTTAATGGATTGATGGGGAGACGAAAGTCTCCCTTTTTTAGTCCCGCAACATTTCTTACATTGCCGAATTGAATGACAAATCAACCACAATTATTTTTCGATTTTGATGGAACCCTGTGTGATTCGCTATCTGGCATTGAGAATGGGTTACAGCATGCTTTGCTTGAAAATGGATTACCGAAACTATCGGGTGAATCGTTGAAGAAAATGATTGGGATTCCTCTGCGTAAGTCGCTGGGAATGTTTGTTTTCGAGGAACATGAAATGGGTTCTGAATTGTATGAAAATACCATTCGTTCTTTCCGAAAATATTACGCAGAGAAGGGTGCTTTCGAAAGCAATTTGTACCCGAATGTAAAGTCGGTGATTGCCCAACTCAGTCAAAGCCATGAGCTATACCTGGTGACAGCGAAGCCAGAAGATCTCGCTGTCGCAATGCTCGAACATCATGGGTTGATTTCCTATTTCGCTGGCGTAGGAGGTTTTAAAGGAGAGTTAGATTTCGATAAGTCACGTCTAATTGGGTCTTTTTTGAAAGATCAAAACGCATTCATGATAGGCGATAAGCCAGAGGATATCCAAGCCGGGATTGATCAAAATCTAGAAACGATTGCTGTTACGTATGGTTATGGAACGTTGGAAGAATTGCGAAATTCCAATCCGAATCATTGCATAAATGCATTTGAAGATTTGTTGCACTTACTGAAGTTATGATGCTTTTCTATCGAATTGTCATCCATTCTTATTTTACGCTGATTCATTTGCTCAGCCCCTTTTCGTTGAAAGCGAAATTGTGGGTGACAGGAAGAAAGGGGTGGAGGGAGCAGTTGAAGCGAGAAATCGGTCATGAAGATTGGATTTGGGTGCACTGTTCTTCTTATGGTGAATTTGAAGACATTGCAACAGTTGTGGAAAGATTACGAGAAGAATTAAACGATTGCAAAGTCCTATTAACTTTCTTCTCACCGTCTGGAGCAGAAAAATGGAAAGATAAAAATGTGGCTGATTTTGTGATGTATCTGCCCAAAGACAGTCCCAACAATGCCCGTGTTTTTCTCGAATTGGTGCACCCCAAGTTGGTTGTTTTTAGTCGCTCCGATTTGTGGCCGTTTTTCCTAAAAGAATTAGAACGGCGAGATATTCCATCGGTACTCATAGGCTTGTTATTGAATGAAAAAAGTTCGTTTTTCAAATGGCCGCAGCGAACAGTGTATCGAAATTGCTTTCATACGTTTTCAAAAGTTTACTGTCAAACCGAAACAACCAAAAAATTGCTCGTGTTGCAGTTTGATTACAGCAACGCCATGGTTATCGGAAACTGCCGTATTGATCGTATTTATGCATCGACTTCAAATGCAATTCCAGACTTGAGTGAATGGATTCAGGATCGAAAATGTATTGTGGTTGGAAGCTCTGAGGTCAAAGAGGATGAATTCGTTGGTCGTTGCATCCGCGAAAATCGGTTCCCAGAGGTTTGTTGGATTGTCGTGCCGCATGAATACAAAGTCAAAGAGCATCAAAAACAGTATAAGCATCAGCAGGTTATTTTGTATTCTAATAGACAAAGATTGACAGCGAAAACGAGTATCCTTTTGGTCGATTGCGTAGGCGTTTTGAAACAACTGTATCGTTATGCAGATGTTGCGATAATTGGAGGCGGATTTACACGTCGAGGCATCCACAATGTAATAGAGCCTGCAATGCATGGTGTTCCCTCTTTGATTGGCCCAAATGATCGAGATTACCCCGAAGCGTTAATGTTACAAGAAAACGGATGCTGTCTGGTCTTCAATAACTATGACTCTTTTCTTTTGAAATTATCTGCATTTCTTGAAGGGAAGCATGATCGAAACGCGTTGATTCAACTGGTTGAAAAGCAATGTGGAGCAACGGAGGTTGGACTGAGGGATTTGAAGGAAACCTTTCCTCAATTAGGCTGGAAGGCCAAGTAAATCTTTGTTTTTATCAATGAGCTGTGCCAATTTGAAATCGGTTTCATAGTCAATGTCCAAACTCTCCCATTCATTCATGACAAATGCTTGTGGAAACTTCCCAATACGACTTTTCGTTTGATCAAAAGATGCACGACTAAACAGGAAAAGGTTGGAATTTTCTATTAAAATTGGAGGCAATTCTTGCGTCATGAGTAGCTTCGTATTGTCGTGATTGATTGGCTGTAATTGCTCGTCAAAGGCACGCTTTTTAATGGCATTTACACTGATGAGCGAATCGAATTGCTCTAGTTGCTCAAAATAGGTTGCTATTGCTTTTTCAGTTGTTCCAATAGATAACAAAGGATTGGTAACATGCGTTTGAAGAAAATGCTCACCTGAGACTTGAGATAAATCAAAATCGATAATGGCATTCATGGTTATTTCATTTCCCAATAAATGATCTGGGCGATGAATGATATGCCCTTTGGTTAATTCATTCGTAACGAAATCGACAATTTCTTGCGCATCGGTATTCACAACAATTTTGTCTATCAAAGGGCAGTTCTCAAGCGTTTCCAAAACGCGCTTATACATGGGGTGACCATTAAAAGACAAGAAGTTTTTATTGGGAAGTCGTTCGGATTCTTTTTTTATGGGAACGAGGGCAGTTATGGTCATGAATGATAATCCTTATTTCAATTTTCGCTGTAAAATAGAAAAAAGAAGCGTTAAGAAAAGCACAAGGGCTTCATCGCATTTGACTTCGCCCTTGTTCTCTTTTCTGCTTACTTTATCTTTCTAAGATTATTTTCTTGTAAAGGATTCCGTTATCAGTGTTCGCCGTAATAATGTAAACCCCATTCGGCAGTGCTTCGCCGAGTTCAAAAGTGTTATTGTTTACAACGATAGTTTGAACCAATTGTCCATGAACATTTGATACCTGTACCTCCGTTGCGTCAAGTCCAGTTAGGCTGTACACTCCGTTACTTGGATTCGGAAAAATTGCTACGTTGTCCATTTGATTTTCGTCTATTGTATTCGTGCTTGGATTATAATTACAGAACACATCATTTAAAGTTGTTGCCAGAGGTGTTGCAGAAATAATTCCTGATCCAGGAGAGGTTTCGATATAGTCTCCAGTTATTTCCCAGATTATAGCTCCCCTCAATGCATTATCCACAATAAATTTTGCTTTTTCTTCAATAGAGGATTCATTATCATAAGAGAGAAATGTATTGAGACCAGAATTTCCAGTCATGTATGGAACCTTGGCAGTATTGTCCCAGTTTTCAGTGAATTGACTTGATTTCAGAAGTATGTTGTAGTAAAGCGGTGTTCCTTCATCTTCAGGAAATGTAGCGAGATCTAATTGCCCTGTGATTGGACTGAATAAGTCTGGCGTTCCTGTGGTTTTAGCGGATCTTCCATAAAAGGCTACACCCGCCGTAATTTTATTTGGATCTACATTATAGTGATTTACCAATTGATCTACAGACCAGGCAATGTTGAATTGCGGATCGCCTTGTTGTGGTGCATACAAGGGCGAATTATGATTTGCGGTGGCATCCCAACTACCAAAGAAATCGTAACTCATAATATTGATAATGTCTAAATAGTTGCTTGCAACTGGCCAGTCGACATTCTCCATTTTGTCTTGTCCAGCACCTACTGCAGCAGTTAAGAGCATGTCTTGCCCAATTGAAATTCCGTAATTGTCAATAGCTGCTCGAATATCGGCTAATAACAAGTTGAAATTTGCTTTGTCTTGAGGTGTGCCGTTGTGTGGTGCGAATCCGGGATACTCCCAATCAAGGTCAATTCCATCGAAACCATACATTTGAATGAGGTCAACACAGGATTGTGCAAATGTTGCTCGTTTAACAGGGTCTGCGGCAATGCTCGGGAAGTTTCCAGAGAGCGTCCAACCACCAATAGAAGGCAATATCTTTACGCCATTTGAATGTGCTTGATATACGATGGAGGTTCCTGGAATATATCCGCCATTTTGCCAATCTGGTTGCCCAAGAAGTAAGTTTTCATCTGCCCATGGATCGTGTGAAGTGATTGTACCGTCTGCTTCTGGTTTGAAAAAGGCGTAATTCAAAATACTGTACTTCGAATAATCGATGGATTGTGGATTGACTAGTTTGTTTCTATCGTACCATTGCCAGTTGGGATAGTAGCCAACAACTTCCATGCATGTTTGTGCGGAGCCTTGAAAACTGAATAGAATTAATAGCAAAGTCACGACACCTTTGGAAAGGAACGTTGAGTTAATTGTAAGTGCTTTCATAATTTTTTTTGGACAAAGCTACGCACCGTACTTAGCTGTTCGAAATAATGCACTTTCGTTATCGTAAAAGCAGTGCCTGATTGATCAATTCGGAATTTTTCGAGTTGCTAACAGCTTAATTACGAGACTTGTTCCTAAAGTAGGAGGGGGTGAGGCCCGTTTCCTTTTTAAAGTGAGAATTGAAGGTTGAAATTGAAGCGAATCCGGCTGTTTTGGCAATCCCCTCAATGCTTAGGTGCTTATTCTTTGGATCTGTTAGTAAACTTTTTGCTGTTTCAATTCGAAGGCCATTGAGCCATGATAAGAACGTCTGTTGATAATGTGCATTAATCGCCTCCGAAAGATAACTTCTATTAGTACCAATTCGTTTTGCCAAAGAGTCCAAGGTTAATCCAGATTGTTTGTAGAGCTCTTCCTCAAGAATGATTTTCTCCAGGTTCAGTATTATGTCTGAGTATTGTTTCTGACTTTCTTGATTCGAAGATTTTTTAATGCTCAATTCCTTTTTGAGTAAAAATTGTTTTTTCTTCCGAAACAAAACCATGTATGTTATCAAAGCGATTAAAAGTAGAACCAGAACTACCACTGCAAAAAGGAGGTATTTTTTCAATTTTATTTCTCGATCACGTTGTTCTTTAATTTTTGCATTAATCTTTTTTTGTCCTTGAATTTCATTTTTAAATTCTTCGGCAGATAAGGACTCTGAAACGCCCTCATTCAAATCGGAATCAATTTTAATCACGCTTTTGAGTAGCTTCAATGCTTCTTCGGTGTCCCCTTGTTTTTCATAGATGCTGGAAAGAGCTGAATTGATTCGAATGAGATCAAGAGATTGATTGTTTGAAAAGGCAAGGAATTGTGCTTTCAAGAAATATTCTTTCGCAAGTTTTAATGAATCTTGTTTCTCATAGATCTCGCCCAGATTACCGAGGGTTCTTATTTTAGCATAGGCATCATTTTTCGCGTCAATTAATGGAATTGCTTCAAAGAATTTTTGCTTTGCAACAGATAGCTTACCAAGGTTCATTTCTGTTAAGGCGATGTTGAGTTTCAAGTATAGCGTGTTTCTATTTTCTCCTTGCGTCTCCAATTGTTTGGCTTTCTCAAAGTATTCCAAAGCTTCGTTATAAGAGCCGTTTGCGTTTAATGCAACGCCAATTGCGCAAAGGTGCGACTGATAGAGAACGAGGTTTGTTGATTTGGCAGAGGTTTTCGCAGCTTTTTTGTAATAATCTAGAGATATAACTGGATTTCCTGAATTCATGGCGATAAAGCCAAGGGTATGGAAATGTTCTGATTGAATGGATGGGATTAAGAGTTGATTTGAATTCGAGTGTAAGCGATCAAGAACCTTCAGTGCTTGCTTGTGCTGCCCGAGAGCACTAAGTCTTCTGGCTGTTGCTATGATATTTCTTTTTTGATTCTGTGGCTCGTGTAGATCTGAATTTAATTTGTCAGAATATTTATAGACTTCATTTGCTGATTCACATTGTTTGTAGAGTTCATTGAAGTAATGACAATCTTGAAGCGTATTCGATTTACTTCGGTTCAATAAATCTTCAATGTTCTCAAAAGAAGGACTTGCTAGACCAATTGTCGAAATCAGGAAAAGGATGACAAAGGATAGTAACCTCGATTGAAAAGCACTCTGATTGATGATAAAAATCAAGTTCATCCAACAAAATTATAAATTGAATGAATGATATGACACTTCATTTTGAATTACTCTTGTATCGGTAATTGGAGAGAGTAAAAAAAGCACCCACATTGTTGCGGAATATTCAAATTATTCCACTCGAGAAATTGTTTATTGTTGAACAACAACTTCTACTTTTATAAAAGTTTAAACAATCCTTTTCCACCCAACAAAGTTGTCGGCAGGATCTACCGTAGCAATCCACGCTTCACGTAAGACATCTTTTGCTTCAGATTCAAAATCCTTAAGTTCAGATTCAAAATCCTTTAGTTCAGATTGCTCTATTTTAACAGCCATTCTTCTCATTGAGCTATCAGCTTCGATCCAATGGTTTTCATTTTTTACAACTACTTTTCTGTAGCCATTGCTTTTCAACCATTTTACAACAATCTTTTCCTTTTCGTGCATAATTACTAGTTAAAGTATGAATTTCAATTGTTATTTGCAACCTCTAAGGAAAGTACCTTGGAGACAAAACTATTTAATATGATCAAATATTCATTTATGTCAATTTCTGTATTGTCACCATAACATCGTTTAAGGTCGTTAATTTCGGTTAAGGTGATTTCTACATCTTTATAAAGCATAAATTCATTCTTAAAGATAAGAAGCCTTAAACACTTTTCCGTGTACAAAGGTGATATGGTGGGCAGATAACAATGGTATTCACGCAGATCTCCCTGTGAGTGAGTCAAAAGTACTCGCCCAACGCTTAGAATTGAGCCTATAAATCGCTCTAGTTTAGGAGGTCTTATCCAGGAGTCGTTAAATGCGGACCTTCCTTCGAATAATAAACTTAAATACTTGTGTAAGTCATAGTTCAGAACTTCTCTCAAGAATAAAGCTGTAAAAACATCTGCTTGAATATCAATTAGCTTCATTAATTCTCCGCCGAAGGTATCTTTAATTTTAGTGACATTTTCCTTATGAGGTACACCTTGTACGGCTAAATGAAAAAACTCATGAATCATTACAATTCGATAGAAATCTAAAGATGTAGCATTAATCATGAAGGTATTAAAGGATACTGTTTTACGCTCTAAGTTGACATTCATGACCCAGTCCGAATTGGAGAAAGGAAAGTCTACCGATTTTACAAGACTCGTTTTTGAAGCAATAATATTTTTATTCTTTAGCCAATCCCCGAATTTATTTAAATCCTTCAGTAATTCGTTTTCATTTTCGTCGGTAAAAACACCATTGGTTACTGAATTCATTAATCTTTTCTTTAAATGACTTTAGTGTTCAAAATTACTTCTGTTTTGAGTTAATACCAATAGGTATTAATACCTAAAAAGATTACAAAAAAAAACACCCACATCACTGCGGGTGCCTGAAACATGAAAACATACTTACGTAGTTACTCCACGTCCGGAGTTTCTTTCTCATAGCCAATTTCATTCGCTTTTTCCATAAGACTTTTGTTTACAGAAGTTCCGAAATCGTCTTTGGCTCCTTCTTCGGCGCGTTTTTCCATTTCTTCGTCAATGAAATTTTGACGCTCAACAGCCAATGTATTGATCTTTTCCTGATAACGATTGCGCTCCAATTCTTTCTCTTTGAGCAGTTCTTTTCGTTCTTCAACCGTTTTTCCTTTAAATTCCTCTGGGAGGTCTTTATCGTCCATTTCTTCAATGTCAACCGTACCTGAATTTACACCGTCAAGCAAGTCCCACGAATTGTTCGAGTACACCGCTTTTGATTTCACAATTGCTCGTTCTGTAGCAACTGCAGGCGCTTCCATTGCTGCGTTACTGTCCTCTGTGGTTTGCGACATTTTACGTGAGCTTCCAATGCTACCATACCCGAAATAAGTACCGTTCAATGAGTCATTGTATACACGAATTTGCTCATCGTAAGGAGTGTCGATATGGACTACTTCTTCGTTGGAGTTGATGTTGAAATAATCACCTGTGCTGCATTCTGCACCTTCTTTCCAGAATTCGCGAACGCCCTGGTCGTAATCGCCACAGTAAATAGTATTGATGAAAATATTTCGACCTACGGCTTTTTTACATTCTTCCCGAAACGCTACCGGACCTTGATCGAACGGTTCGTTTCCAGCGATGTAAATCATTTTTAAATCCTGCGGACTCGCCGACCAATTCAATTCTGTGAGAGAGGCGCCAATAACCGCTCCGCAATATTCTTGTCCTCCGTTTGTACGCAATCCAAACAGTTTTTGACTCACGACATCCAAATCTGAGGACAGGTCCAAAACTTTTTGGATATAATTCTTTTCAGAACTCAAACCGTCATTCCCATATTGATACAATGCGAATTCAATTTCTGGTGTTTGACCGTTGTGTGTTAAGGAGCTTACTTCGTTTACAATTTTCCAAATGCGGGCTTTAGCCTGATCAATTAATCCATCCATGCTGTTGGATGTATCAAATAAAATGGCCACTTGCACTTTGCGCTGACTGTGCGCGGCAAAATTACAAATGAAAAGTAGGGCGAGGGCTAGACTAATTTTTCTCATGACGTGTTGTTGTATGTTCACAAGTCTGTACAGAGAAAACCAAAATTGGTTCAATAATGAAACTAAAAAAAAGTTAAATGCGTGAATTACCTGTCTTCACAGCTTTCTTTGCTATGGCAACAATCAACAGTCACCTCAGGTTCCACAGCGGAGTTGCCATGCGCTTCTTCGGTTTGATTCAGTTCAACTTTTGGACTTAAATACGGAATATTGAGGTTCATTCCGCGTAGGATAATCACCACGCCTACGAGAGAAAGAATGTAGGGGAGTGCACGACGAAAAGAACGTTGTCGATCTGCCGAGATTTTACCAAGGGCGAAACTCACAAAAATCATGGCGGGTAGAGTGCCCAATCCGAAAGATATCATGGCAAGAGAACTAGCCATGGGAGATCCGGCTAAAATGGCATTGAGCAAAGCCGCGTATACCATTCCACAAGGGAAAAGTCCGTTTAAGCTGCCGAGAAAAAATAGTTTTGCGGGATTTTTGGATCGGATAATTTTACCGAGAGCGCCGTTCAAGCGGGTGGTCAAAAAGAAATTGGGCGCGTGCAACATGGGAATTCGAGAGAGCAATTTTCTCCAGGCAAAGAGAATCAAGAAGACTCCAGAAAGAATACTCGCCCATTGTAAAAATCCGAAGGTGTGAACGGTTAAACCGAAAAGCCCCGCAACAATCCCAAGAAGTGCATACGTGAATACACGCCCCGTGTTGTATTGCAGAGAGCCTGAGAGAATGGTCCAGTTGGAATTGCGATTTAAAGGCAAAGCCATGGCTATTGGACCGCACATTCCAAGACAATGCAGACTGGATGAAATCCCTAAAACAAAACCGGTTATGACAAAAGTGAGCATGACTTATTTTTGAATAAATACCGATGTTTTCTGTTGACAGGGTTTGCCTTCAAACTCGTAGCGCAATTCAAGACTGTACTGTCCTGCGTCTAATTTGCTTTTTTCGATCATGAACATTTTGGTGCCGACAATATCAAACTGAAGATCTTTATCGCTGTTGTTGGGACGTTTCAAATCCAGGGTTATTTTGGTGAAATCGCCCTCTGGAACGGTTACAATGAAATAATTATCCTCTTGAGTGAAGATGGGTTTATCTTCTAGTTTTTTGGCATTGGACTCAGCGCTAATCTGCGATTCGTAGTTGATTTCTTGCTGATAATAATCTTCTGCGACTAAGTCGACATTTTGCCGCATGAGAATGGTTCCCAGGCAGACGATGAATCCGATGAACAAAACCAGTGCAATTGTAATTCCTTTTCCCCAATTCATAGTTTCTATTTTAAATGTATGGACCGCTCAATTTTACAGTCTCTTTACTAATTTCTTTTCCGTTTCCGAGAATTTGGATGGTCACGATTTTCTTTCCCTTATCAAACTCACTGTACGGAATTACCACAAGAAAACGTTCTTTGATTTCCTCTTCTCCTTTCAGGCGAACATGGTCGGTCATTTTTCTGATTTCACCGTTTTTCACGCCTTCCAACTTCATTTCGATGTTGTATGTTTTCTTGGTTTTGTTGGTCAGCTTCAGCGTGTAGGTGTTGCTAATGCGTCCGTCATCTGTCATTAAGAAAATGGTGCCGCGCTGTTTGAAAATCTCTGTTTCGAAGTCTTTTCGGGTGATCAAAAGAACAACCATTACGGCAATCAACCCTACAAGTAATGCAGTGTATGCCTTAATTCTGCGCGTCCAAACAAATCCATGGTTGTTTTTGATTCCATTTTCAGATACAATGCGAATCAATCCCTTGTCCAATCCAACATTGTCCATAATGTGATCGCAAGCATCGATGCACGCTGTACAATTGACGCACTCAAGTTGCGTGCCGTTTCGAATATCAATTCCTGTTGGACACACATTTACACATTGATGGCAATCAATACAATCGCCTTTATTTGCGGCGGAACGATCTTCGTTTTTACGGTATTTCCCTCGTTCTTCTCCGCGTTTGTGATCGTAGGCAACGACCATGGAGTTTTGATCGAGAAGCACGCCTTGTAATCTTCCGTAGGGACAAATTGTTGTGCACACTTGTTCACGTAATTTGGCGAATACCAGGTAAAAAACGGTGGTGAAAACGACAAGAGAAATCAATCCTCCCACGTGTTCATTGATGGGGTCGGTTTGTATTTTCCAAAGTTCGTCCGAACCAATAATATACGCCAGAAATGTGTTCGCAATTAAGAAGGAGATTATCCAGAAAATGAGATGCTTGCTGGTTTTCTTGAGAATTTTCTCACGATTCCAGGGCATGTTTTTTAGTTTTTTCTGGTGCGTCCAGTCACCTTCAATCCAATATTCGATGCGGCGGAAAACCATTTCCATAAAGATGGTTTGTGGACATACCCAACCGCAAAAAAGTCTTCCGTAAATTACGGTGAACAAGGTGATAAAGATCACCATTATGATGGCACCAATTGCGAATAAGTACAAATCTTGAGGCCAAAAAACTTTGCCGAAAATGACAAACTTGCGCTCGAGAATATTGAACAACAGCATTTGCTCGCCACCAATTTTAATGTGTGGCGCAGCAAACAGAAGGATCAATAAAGTGTAGCTAACTACTTTTCTTCGATTGAACCATTTTCCGCTCGGTTTCTTAGGGAAAATCCAGACGCGTTTTCCATCATCACTAATCGTGGAGATGTGGTCTCTGAATTCTTCTTCGTCGCCGGTTATTTTCTCTTGTTCACTCATAATTGCGTTCTTGTAGCGAACGTTTGTCGTTGTTTACTCTTCTCCGTTTTCCTCTGTTTCCGGGATGGTGTCATCTTCTCCTTCTTCCGCTGTTTCAATGTGGCTTCCTTTTGGTGCAACGCCTGCCTTTTCTGGCATCTGAAGTACAAAAGACGAAACTTGTTGAATTTGGATTGGGTTCAATTTGGTGCCATGTTCTGGCATTCCTCCCGGGCGCCCTTTATCGATGGTCGCGAAAACGTCTTTGATTTCGAAACCGTAAATCCAGTATTTATCTGTCAGGTTTGGCCCAGATCCGTTCATGCCTTCTCCATCCGGACTATGACATTCAACGCAATTCTGTTTGAAGATTGCTTTCCCGGCGCTGAGGTCAGAAGCTTCTGTCATAATGGTAGCTGTTTCCGCAGAAACGTTCATTGCCATCTTTTTACGATACGCCTCAACTTCAATTTTGGCTTGCTTCATTTCTTTGTCGTACTCAGCTATTTGCAAGTCTCCCGTGCCCAAAACGTGGTAATGGAACAGGTAGAAAATGGCAAAGCCGATGGTTCCGTAGAACATCCAAACCCACCAGGGCGGTAAATTGTTGTCCAATTCGCGAATGCCATCGTATTCATGATCCATCAAAATGGTGTGTTCTTCCTCAATGGGAACAACATCTGTGAGGATCTGATTCACCTTCTGGATAACGTCTTCTTCGGCTTCTTCCGCAGCTAATTCCTTCGGTTCTTTTGTCATTGCCAAAAAGGTGTGGAACATGCGACGGATGTAGAAAATGACCCCAACAAGAATTATGTCTATCGTTAAAAGGACATATAAATCGATGTTTTCGATTAAAATCCAGGGTTCTCCTTCCTCAGCCATTCCAGGGCCGTTGAATTCAAAAGCTGATGCCGCATTTCCAAGTCCCAGGAAGATTCCAATCATTAAAATCGTTTTTAACGACTTTGAATTTTCACGGATTTTGTCCTTAAAAAAATCGCTATTGATTAAGCGCGTAACAGTTCCAGACATTACGATAATTGCAATGAGTAAGAATATGGTCAACGTAATTAAGGCGTAGAATAAATTCAAATTTCCTGCGTAATCTGTCACAGTAATCACTTCGCCTTTCGTTGGATCGTTTTCATCAACTTTTGTTGGAGCTGGTTCCCATGCATCCACGTACGCTAGAATTGCATCTACTTCCTCATTAGAAACTTGTTGCGGAGCCATTGCCGTAGGACTGAAGTTTTTAATTGCCGAAGCCATAGAGCTTTTCCCCGTAGCGATCAAATCAGATGAGTTTTTCACCCATTCATACAGGAACTCAGTCTCGCCAGCGTCTTCCCATTTCTGTTTTACGCCTTGAAGTTTTGGCCCTGTCATGTCCTGTTTCAACGAGTGACAGGTACTACATTTCGATTTGAACAACTTCTCACCATTTTGTGCTTTAACACGCGTTGGAAAGGCGAGGAGCAGCGTAACCATTATTGCTGATACTATTTTCATGATGGTCATTTTATAGGTTCGTAGTTTCATTGAAAATGTCGTCGTCTTCAAGCGGGATTGCGCTTACTTCTTCTATGCGCGATTTGCTCATTCTGATTACGTAGGTAATCACAAAGCAGAAGAAAAGTGTGAAGATCAATAAGGAAAGGATGGGGAAAATCTCGATACCATCAATTCCGGTCATATTGTGTGAGATAAATCGTAACATACTTTCTATTTTTTATCAGTTTTTGTGTAGAAGTCTGACGGATCTTCGACTCCCTTTTCTTTTTTAATATCTACGCCCAATCTTTGCAGGTAGGCAATTAACGCGACAACTTCTCGTGTTTTTACCTTTGCGATGAGGTCTTTCTTGTTCATATGCTTGCGTTCTTTCTCAGGAATTTTACTCCACTGGAACTCAACAATTTTAACCGCGATACTATCGGCTTGATCCAACGCATGCTTACGGGCATTTTTGATGTAAGACTCCTTGTAGGGAACCCCCAAAGTGATCATTGCTTCAATTTTGTCGTCAATGTTGGATAAATCGAGCGTGTTGTCCTCACACATCCAAGGATAGGCAGGCATGATAGAGCCTGGTGAGATGAGTTTCGGCTCAAGTAAGTGTCGGTAATGCCAGACATCATCTCGTTTTCCTCCCTCGCGAGCAAGATCGGGCCCTGTTCGCTTCGATCCCCATTGGAACGGGTGATCGTAGACAAATTCTCCCGATTTACTGTATTCACCATAACGTTCTGTTTCAAAGCGCAGCGGTCTCACCATTTGAGAGTGACAGTTGTAACATCCTTCTCGTACATATAAATCGCGTCCTTCAAGTTCCAATGCGGTGTATGGTTTCACGCTATCGATGGTTTTGATGTTGCTTTCGACAATCATGGTTGGAATAATTTCGACCAATCCACCGATGGCAACCACCACAATACTGATGAGCATCATGCGCACTGGACGCTTTTCAATAGCACGGTGCCAATAACGTCGACCACCTGTTACTTTTGCTGTCTCAGGAAGCAAACGAGCGTTCACTGCCTCTGCAGGTTCATCTGCGAGGAATTTACCGCTGCGTGCCGTTTTAATTAAGTTGTAGAACATCATTACTGCACCAATGATGAAGAGCAATCCTCCAATCGTTCTTAAAATGTAGTAAGGTTCCAATGCTGTAACTGTTTCAAGGAATTCAGGATTTTCTAACATACCATCTTTTTTGAAATCTTGCCACATCAACCCTTGTACAAATCCAGCGATGTACATCGGAACCGCATACAGGATAATTCCCAGTGTTGCAATCCAGAAGTGCTGATTGGCTAATTTTTTCGAGTACAGTTTTACTCGGAACAGTTTCGGGAACAACCAGTACAACATCCCGAAGGTGAGCATACCATTCCATCCAAGTCCTCCAACGTGAACGTGGGCAATTGTCCAATCGGTAAAGTGAGAGATTGAGTTAACGTTTTTCAACGAAAGCAGCGGCCCTTCGAAAGTTGCCATACCATAAGCTGTTAAGGCAACAACCATAAATTTCAACATTACATCGTCGCGAACTCTGTCCCACGCTCCGCGCAGTGTAAGCAATCCGTTCAACATACCTCCCCAAGATGGAGCGATCAGCATAATTGAGAAAACAACCCCTAAACTTTGCGCCCAATCTGGCAAAGACGTGTACAATAAGTGGTGAGGTCCAGCCCAGATGTAAATGAATATCAATGCCCAAAAGTGAATGATGGAAAGACGGTAGGAATATACCGGTCGATTTGCGGCTTTGGGCACGAAGTAGTACATCAAACCCAGGTAAGGCGTAGTTAAGAAAAATGCCACCGCATTGTGTCCGTACCACCATTGTACTAATGCATCCTGAACACCTGCATACCAAGAGTAACTTTTCATTCAATCCGAACACAACCCACAACAGCGTAATCAAAATATCGATCCACCATTCGAGTTCTGCGTATTCCTTTCCGGTTGTGATTCCCAGAGGAAGCGTTACTACGGCACAGAGAATGATAAATTGCCATCCCCAGAAGTTGATATAGCTGAGTTTGTCGCTCCACATGCGTGATTTCAGCAAGCGCTGCAAGGAGTAATAGACCCCCATAAAGATTCCGTTCCCGACAAATGCAAAAATGACCGCGTTCGTGTGAAGCGGGCGAATTCTACCAAAGGATAAGAAACTGAAACCTAAGTAATCATTGAAGAAATTTGGGAATGCTATCCCCCAAATAATGGTGGCGTAAGCGAAATACTTCACGATTTTGTTGTCGTAACTAAACTTTTCTACTTCCATCGTCTTTGGCGAATTCGGATGTTTGGAGTAAGTACGTCAATTCGCGTAGCTTTTCAGAATCAATTATGGCATCAGAACCAGGGGTAAATCGGAAGATATCTTCTGAAATTGCAATGCCAACATTGGCCATTTTTAGCGCTCCGGCATCGTTTAATCCATCGCCAATCATGAGCACTTTTTTTCCATTGGATTGAAGCGAAGAAATGTAGTTTTTTTTGTCTTCTGGAGATTGTTGAAAGTGCAGTTTTGAAAGCGCCGGGACAGCGGCTTGAAGGGTTTCTTTGTCTTTTTCTGAATCGCCTGATAAGATGTGCACCTCTTTGTCTTTTAGCAAGGTTTTTAGCAATGTGAAAATACCCGCTCTGAAAGCAGATTCAATGACAAATTTTCCTAAATGAACACCGTCAAATACTACGTGTACCTCTGTTTCGTTGGTGTGAGAATCGCTTCCCACAAAAGCGGCTTTTCCCATGCAGATGGGAATCCCTTTTACAACACCTTTGATTCCCTGTCCGGAGATTTCTTCGAATTTGTCGGGTTCAATTCCATCCAGATCTTCAGTTCTTAGAAAGTTTGTAATTGCTTTGGAAAGTGGGTGAGAGGAGGCAGACGTCAATGCTAGAATGCCTTGTTTTTGCACAGCTGTCAAGTGTTCCGCAGCATTTTTATCTCTTTCGAATGCTTCAAACCGCACTTTTCTGTCAATATTGGACGTTAAAGTTCCCGTTTTGTCGAACACAATATCTGTAGCTTCGTTCATGCGTTCAATCACCTCAGACTTTTTCAAATACAAGCCTTTTCTCCCCAAAACGCGCATGATATTGCCGTAAGTAAATGGTTTTGAAAGAGCCAATGCACAAGGGCAGGCAACAATCAGAACGGCGACTACAATTTCCACAACGCGACTTGCATCCACAAAGAACCAAAGGAGCGCCGACGCGCAAGCGAGAAGAAGAACGCCCACCAGAAAATACACCGACAATTTATCGGCACCATCTTCTGTCTGGTTTTGTTCCGATTCATTCCAAATGCGTGTTAATTGACTTCTACTGCTTTCTTTTTCAGCGCTGATATCAGCAGGTTTTCCAATAACTTTTCCTCCAGCGTAAATGAAATCGCCCTTGTGCAGCCGCACCGGATCCGACTCTCCTGTGACGAAGCTGTAATCAATTGAAACGGTTTCAGAAACCAACAGGGCATCGCACGGGACAATTTCGGCGTTCCTCAATCGAACGATATCGCCCACGGCAATCTGGTCAATTTCTATAATCTCCTCCGTATTATTTTGAACGCGCGTCACGGCGACGGGGAAATAAGCCGTGTAATCACGCTCAAACGATAAGGATTCGTAGCTTTTACTTTGGAACCATTTGCCTATCAGTAGGAAAAACACAAAACCGGCAAAACTATCCATGTAACCAGTGCCTTGATTGGATAGAATGGTGTAGACACTTTGAGCATACAATGCGAGAATACCAATGGAAATAGGAACATCCAAATTCAGGCTTTTGTATCGCAATGCTTTGTACGCTGATTTCAAATAGTCAGAGGCTGAGTAAAGGAGAACAGGAATGGATACGGCCAACGATAAATAAGTGGTAAAAGAACGGATTTCGGGGTTGTCTTCTTCAATGCCCAAATATTCGGGAAAGGTCCAAAGCATGATGCTTCCAAAAGCAAATCCAGCGACGCCGAGCTTGTACAAAAACTGATAATTGCGTTTTTTTTCCAGTGCTTTCTTGTCTCCAAAGTTGGGGGCATAACCGATGCTGTCCAAAAGCAGCGCGAACTCAGACAATACCGTTTCCTTTTTTAGGATAATTGTTGCCGTTTTTTGAATGAAGTTGACATTACAGGAAAGGACATTCGGTTCTATTTTCTGAATGTTTTCTAGCAGATA
Source organism: Fluviicola sp. (assembly GCA_043584915.1). Lineage (GTDB taxonomy): Bacteria > Bacteroidota > Bacteroidia > Flavobacteriales_D > Crocinitomicaceae > UBA4466. The sequence goes on along the minus strand of CP121319.1, from coordinate 3,994,782 downwards.
AATGCAACTAGAACAATGAATTGTGGGTAGAAAAAGAGTGAGATGAATCGTTTTTTTATCCTCGAAAGTGACGTGTTTCTTGCGAATTTCTGGAACGTCTAAAAAAGCGTACTTATAATTGTTGGCTTCTTTTGGTTTGATTCCGGCGCCCTCTTCAATTGTATAGAAATTGTCCAGGTTGTTTTCAGAAAGTAATTGATAGACAGTAGCGCAGCCATTGCAACAAAATTGCTTTTCACGGTGCCGAATTGGTCGACCAATGATGGGATCTCCGCAGTGAAAACAGGCTTCGCTCATACCGTTTTAGAAAACATGCTTTCCTTTTTCAAATCAGCTGTTAAATCTTGATCAAACGCCATGCAGCAATTGCGTACAAATGGAATTCCTGCGTCCGTTACTTGTACATGATTCCCGTCAATGATAACCAAACCATCTTCCACCATGGGGCGTAGTTTGGCTTTGATGTCAGGAAGCAAATATGCATGTGAACTATGTTCATTTAAGGTGGTTTCAAAATGACACATTAGATCCAGGATGTAGCTTCGGATTTCCACATCAACTTCTGAAAGAATGTGCCCTCGAAAAACGGGGATTTCTCCTTTATTGATGCGTTCCTGATATCCTTCTACGGACTTTTCATTTTGTGCAAATCCAAACCAACTATCAGATATTGCCGACATGCCCAATCCCAACAAGAAATCTGTTCTTTGGGTGGTGTACCCCATAAAATTTCGATGCAAAGATTTTTCTTTGAAAGCAATAGCCAGTGTATCTGACGGAAGAGCAAAATGGTCCATTCCAATTTCAACGTATCCTTCGTGTAGCAGCATTGATTTCGCGATTTCGTACAAAGCGCGTTTTTCATCGTCTTGCGGAAGGTCCTTTTCATCATAGCCGCGTTGACCGTTCCCTTTGATCCATGGGACATGCGCATAACTGTAAAGTGAAATTCGATCGGGGCGTAAAGTGAGTGTTTTCGCCACAGAATCGATAATATCTGTCTTTTGTTGTTTGGGTAGTCCAAATACCAAATCATGACTGATAGATGTATAGCCCATGTTTCGTGCTTTTTCGTGCACTGCTGTTACCTGTTCAAAACTTTGTATGCGGTTGATGGCCTTTTGCACCTCGGGGCTGTAATCTTGAATCCCCAAACTCAAACGACGAAACCCAAAATTGAACAATGTCGTTAAATGTGCTTCGCTCGTATTATTTGGATGTGCTTCAAATCCTAATTCTACTTTGGAGGGATCAATTTCTCTCGAACGGAAAATTGCTGTGAGCAATCGTTCCAATTCTGCTGCACCGAAAAATGTGGGCGTTCCCCCACCAAAATGCAATTCTTTGATTTCTGGTTGAAAAGGCAACTGTTTTGCATACAATTCCCATTCTTGAATTACGGCATCAATGTAGGGCGCTTCTAGAGCATGATTTTTTGTAATACGTTTATGACAGCCGCAAAAAGTACACAAGCTCTCACAAAATGGAAGGTGTACATACAAGCTGATTTCCTTCGATTGAAAATGATCAAAATTTCGAGCGATGGATGCAAGCCATTCATTCTCTTTTAATTCTGGATTTTTCCAGAAAGGAACTGTCGGGTAGGAGGTATATCGAGGTCCAGCCACATTGTATTTTTGAACGAGTGTTTGCATGGTTTCAATTGAATTATAGTTCAAATTTACAGCGTATTTATTCTGTAAAACATGACTATTATCATACTTCGTAAAACTTGTTCTCAGCGTATTATTTCTCCAATTTTTCCGTTACATTTGTTAGAGAGCCCTACGTTATGCCAGATAAATCACACAAACACATTACCTGCGAGAATTGTATGTCTCGTAAAAACTCATTGTTTGGTTCTTTTTGCGACGAAGAAGTAGAAGGATTGGACAAAACGAAGTCATGTTCTTTTTTCAAGAAAAATCAACCTTTGTTTATTGAAGGCAGTTCACCTCGCGGTGTTTATTGCATCAATGAGGGAAAGGTGAAAATATTTGCTCGTGGAGAGGAGGGGAAAGAACAAATCATTCACCTGGCAGCGTCGGGTGAAGTGGTTGGATTTCGAGCCATGTTTAGTGGAGAGCCTTACAAGGTTTCTGCTACAACACTTGAGGAAAGCAATATCTGTTTTATCGGTAAGTCCGACTTTTTAGATCTTGTTGATAGCAATCCTACGTTGCGTAACGGAATCATGAAAGAGCTTTCCAAGGAATTAGCAGATAGAGCCACTTTTATTACCAATATGGCGCAAAAATCGGTGCGAGAGCGCCTGGCTTTTTCCCTGTTAATGCTCAGCGATATCTACAAAGAAGAGATGATCAACCTGTCGCGTGAGGATATGGCCAACTTTGTAGGAACTGCCACCGAAACCTTAATTCGTTTGTTGAAAGACTTCAAAGAAGAGGATTTAATTGCTACGCACGCAAGAAAGGTGGAAATTCTCAATCGCGAAGGATTGCTGAAAGTCGCTGGGAATTAATTGTTACCAACGAGCATCCGGATATTTATTCGGAAGAAACTGCATATCCGCAAGCAAAAAGCCCAAATGCTCGCTGTGTACACCACTTTTGCCTCCTCCAAGTTGAAATGCCTTATTGGCCGGTTTGCTTAATTGAGCCAGGAAAAATACCTCATCTACTTTTTGCATCCATGATTTTCGCAGCTTTTCGGGGTTTGCGTATACGCCGGCTCCAATTAAATCTGCGTAGCTTTCGTGCCCTTGAAACAATTCGTCTGTATATCGCCAAAGTCTGTCAATAGCTGCACTTACCTTTTCCTTTGACACTTCTGTGCCATTACCAAACCGAATCATCCATTCCGAGCTTCTTTTTAAATGATACGTTACTTCTTTCAATGACTTATTTGCTAATGCAGATAAGAAAGTGTCGCTAGAATTGGATAATTCGGTAAACAGGTAATAGTGGTAGGTATCCATGAAAAATTGACGTGTCATCAACTGGGCAAAATCTCCGTTGGGCTGCTCTGCTAATAAACTGTTACAATAATTCACTTCATCTCTTCTGTAGGCAACATCGTCACCAGTATTCCATGCATCCGATTGCTTGGCCATTTCATTATATACAGATTCCGCTAACCCGATAAGGTCTAATGCCACATTGGTACAGGCCAAATCTTCCTCTAAAAAGGGTCCGCGACTGCAATTTTCTGCCAATCGATGACTCAAGATGTACGCATTGTCGGCAATCTCTAAATAGTATTGTTTTTTTCCTGCTTCCATTACATCTGTTTTACGCCATCGGGCAAATTATAAAAAGTTGGATGACGGTAAATTTTGTCAGATGCAGGCTCAAAGAATGAAGCACTTTGCGCGCTACTTACTGCAACAATTTCTTCACTTGGAACCAACCACAAACTTATTCCTTCGTTCCGACGCGTGTAAACATCACGGGCATTTTCGATGGCCATTTCTTTGTCGTAAGCATGAATACTTCCGGCATGTTTGTACGGCAAGCCAGGTTTGCTTTGGATAAAAACCTCCCAAAGAGGTCCTTGATTGGATGTGTCAGTAGAATTCATAATTAGAAAATGTTAATGATGTTGTATTCTTTCCCCGCGTACGAAAATTGATCCCCTTTTCGTTTTCCATTCATGATGGCATAAATAGGAGATCCGGTAGAAATACCTACGAATCGTTTTCCTTCAATTTCGAAAGGAATGGTGGGATATCCGATGAAGAAATTGAGCGTTTCGGTTTCGATGATCGCACCAGTTTCCACTGTTTGTTTCGGTGAAATATCGACGCTTGCCAAAACTTCCAATCCTCTGGAGGCGCGGTTTTGTTGCACTTTGATCATTTGTTCCATTTCCTGAGATTCATATTGATGTGAGTAATCCTCTGGATCAATCGTATCATCTTCATCAATATCAACCATCGTATGGAGCGTTTTTGTTCGCTCTTTCAATTCCGCAATAAGTTGTGCTTGTTGCTCTAATAAATAGTTCTTAATTACTTGCTTGTTCATATCTTAAGATTTTTCAAAATTCATAAATGCATTGGCGCAATCCCGAACCCAAGAGCCCTCTTCGTGCGCTTTGATGTGATGCTGCAATCGCTGCACGTTGCAAGGACCATTTCCATTCACCACGTTCCAAAATTCTTCCCAGTCAATATCACTATGTTCGAAAGTAGGCTCTCCAAAAGCGTCTACCCCCGATTGTTTTAACAAAGGATCTGGAATTTTTAAGCCGATGAGCGCTGCTTGCGGAACTGTTTTATTGATGAATTTTTCTCGCAAACGGTCGTTGGTTTCACGTTTAATTTTCCATTTCATGGCGTTACCCGTATGTGCAGAATCGGTGTCATGCGGTCCGAACATCATTAATGCAGGCCACCACCATCTGTTCATAGCGTCTTGCGCCATTCTTTGCTGATCTTTCGTGCCCTCCATCATTTTCCACATGATTTCGTAGCCTTGACGCTGATGAAACGACTCTTCTTTACAAATGCGCACCATGGCTCTCGAATACGGACCATACGATGTTCGTTGCAAAGAAACCTGATTGGTGATCGCAGCGCCATCAACCAACCAGCCGATAGCTCCGATATCTGCCCAGTTCAACGTTGGGTAATTGAAGACGCTGGCATATTTTGCTTTGCCTTCGTGCAACCATTGAATGTATTGATCACGACTCACACCCAACGTTTCTGCTGCGCTGTATAAATACAGTCCGTGCCCGCCCTCATCCTGAATCTTCGCCAATAGAATTTTTTTCGATCGCAGCGAAGGTGCTCTGGAAATCCAATTTCCTTCCGGTTGCATCCCGATGACCTCGGAGTGGGCATGTTGTGAAATTTGCCGAATTAAATGCTTGCGATACGCATCCGGCATCCAGTCGCGTGGTTCTATTTTAGTCTCAGCATCAATCTTTGCCTCAAATTCTGCGAGTAAAGTTGCTTCATCCAGGAGCGTGTCTTTCATACTACATCGATTATGATACAAAGGAAGCGGATCTTCATTCTTTTTAAAATGACACGGAAACGTATAAAAACATGATAAAAATCAGTTTCGCTTTTTTTTACAAATGTGACCTAGATCACTTTTTGTTCCTCTCAATCGTTCTACATTTGTACCAAATAAAGCGGCATGAAGATTTTTTCCAAAGGAACCAAGTTGTACAGTATTTTTCGAATGCGCTGTCCTCGCTGTCAGGAAGGAGCGTTCTTCACGTCGCATCCCTACGACCTAAAGAATGCAGGGAACATGCACGAGCAATGTTCTAAGTGCGAATTGAAGTATTCACGCGAACCTGGTTTTTATTACGGAGCCATGTATGTTGCGTATGCATTAGGAGTTGCTTTGTTTGTCACTTTTTGGGTCTCCTTTAATTTGTTTTTCGAAGATGTCAATATTTGGGTGCAAGTATGGACCATTACTTTTGTTTCCATTGTAGCAGCCCCTTACAATTATGCACTTTCAAAGATTATTTGGGCCAATCTCTTCATTAAGTTTGAGAAGAAGTCAAAGCGTAAAGTAGAGTCTTAAACAGCGCCCTTCGAAGCGAAACCGTTCGTGATTTACGAGAAAAGTCGTACCTTTGGGCGCTTTCAAAAACGCTCGAAAACAATGTCTGAAATTATTGTAGTTACAGGGCTTCCGCGATCAGGAACATCCCTAATGATGCAAGTGCTGAACAAGGCCAATTTGCCGATCCTTCAAGATGGAGTCCGCGAAAGCGATGTCAGCAATCCACAAGGATATTACGAATTAGAGGATGTCAAGAATATTGTCATCGATAATTCCTTTTTGGATCAGGCAGCAGGGAAGGTGGTGAAAATTGTTGCTCCCTTGCCCGTTTATATGAAGCCGAAACTTTCTTACAAGGTGGTTTTCATGCGTCGTGATCTGGAAGAGATTTTACGATCTCAAGAGAAAATGCTTTCCAAGGATCAAACTTCGGAGCGTGAAAAATACAGAACGATATACGAGTTTCACCTGAAAAAAACATACCGATTCTTTAAAGAGAATAACATTTCATGGATGGACATTAATTACAACGAATTGATGGCGAATCCATTGGTTGAATTAAAAAAAGTAGCCGAATATCTCAATCTGAATGCAAGTGCTGAAGAATTGGCTGAGGTTGTTAATCCAGAATTATACCGCAATAGAAATGAAGGATAAAAAAGAGACACAAAAACCGATAATCACCATGAATGGAAAACCATTCGAAGTACCTCCCGGAGGAACTTTGGGTGTGTTGGCACTTGGGAATATAGGAATTCGAGCAATAAGAGAAGCGAACAAGCAATACAACGAAGGAAAAGAAGATGGCGAAAAAGCGTAAAGTACTTCTAGTTGGTTGGGATGCAGCTGATTGGAAATTGATTGATAAATTGATGGCTGAAGGATTGATGCCGGCCATCAAAAGTGTTGTAGATCGCGGTGTTCGCGGAAGATTGGCGACCCTTGATCCGCCCTTGTCTCCAATGCTTTGGACGTCTATGGCAACAGGTGTGCGTCCCTACAAGCACGGAGTTCTGGGGTTTGTAGAGAACAATGGAAAAGGCGGTATTCAGCCCATTTCATCGCACGGTCGGAAAGTAGATGCCTTTTGGAATATGTTTACAAAAGAAGGCCTGAAATCCAATGTTGTTGCCTGGTGGCCATCCAATCCTGTTGAGTCCATTAACGGAGTGATGGTGTCCAATCGCTTTCATCAAGAAAAAGTAGGCGACGAAATCAAAAAGATGGATGATTGGCCCGTTGAGCCAGCTTCTGTGTATCCGCCAGAACTTACAGAGAGCCTTTCAGAATTGCGCGTGCACCCCGAGGAAATTAGCGGTCAATTGGTGATCCCATTTGTACCCAAAGCCCACGAGCTGAACAAAAAACAAAGCGAAGAAACGAAGCTGAAGATTATTGCAAAGTTTTTAGCGCACTCTTCAACTGTACATTCCGTTGCCACGGAATTGGTAGAAACAACTGATTGGGACATTACGGCGGTATATCACGATGCACTCGATCACTTCTGCCATGGCTTTATGAAATTTCACCCACCGCAAATGGAAGGGATGGAAGACGAGGCGTTTGAGTTGTACCAGGGAGTGGTGCGCGGTGCCTACGTATGGCATGACATGATGTTGCAACGGCTTTTGAATCAGATAGATGACGATACAACGGTGGTTATTTGTTCCGATCATGGTTTTCATTCGGATCATTTGCGACCAAAACGATTGCCAGATGTTCCTTCAGGACCTGCAATTGAGCACGCACCTTACGGAATTTTCGTTGCGGCCGGACCTGGAATCAAGAAAGGAGAAAAAGTTTTCGGCGCCAGCGTATTGGATATAACTCCAACGTTATTGACACTTTTCGATTTGCCAATTGGACGTGATATGGATGGAAAACCGCTTATGGACATCTACGAAACCCCTGGCGAAGTAAAGTATATCGATAGTTGGCAAGACGACAAACGATTTGGAGGCGAGTTGATCGCAGAATTTGGAGGCAATGAATCCTCGAATGAAGCAGCATTGCAACAATTGGTCGACCTTGGTTACATCAATGATTTAGAAATTAAAGAAGGACAGGATACAGAGAAACTGACGAAAGAATACCTCATCAATACCATGCGTGAGAACAATTTCTATCTGGCCAAATCGTATGCCTCAGGAGGTAAGTACGATGAATGTCTGGAAATAATGCTGGAAATTGAAGATCGTAATGCTCCCGATTTCCGTTATTTAATTGAGGTGGTCAACTCGGCACTCAAAACCAAGCGTTTTTCATTAGCACAAGAGTACCTGGACTACATTCGCAAGTCGGGCTTATTTGCTGAGAACTTTACCGATTTACTAGAAGCGAAAGTCCAAATTGGATTAAACAATCCGGCGGCGGCATTACGTTTGTTGGAAAAAGCAACGGAAAATTACCCTGAATCTCCAGACGTTCTTATCGACCTCGGAAGAATCCTGAACACGCTTCGCGAATCTGAACGTGCAAAAGAAGCCTTCGGAAAAGCAATAGAAATGGATCCTGATAATGCGTATGCACATCATGGATTTGGCGTGGCAGCGATGAGCTTGGAGGAATACGAAACGGCGTTGGAGTATTTCCTAAATTCTGTCGATCGATTTTATCATTACCCAATGGCGCACTTACATTTAGGTGAGACGTTGGCATTGATGAAAGAATACGAATTGGCAAAACGTTCTTTTGAAGTGGTAATTGCCATTTACCCTTCCCTGGCCAAGGCGTACCGTTGGTTGTATGATTTGGCTGAATTGACAGAGAACAAGGAAGAGATTGAAAAGTACAAGGCATTAATTCAACAATTTGACAAAGGAGAAAAAACGTTGATTACAGGATTGCCGGGTGCCAAGCTAACAGAAGCGATTGAACGAATTACTGCAACGGGGAAGACAGTGTTTGGGAAAGACGATCTATTAGGAGAACAACATCCGCAAGGGAATGAGTGGTTCGATGAAGTAGAGGAAGACGTTCTCTACATTCCTATTGGGATGCTAGGAGCCATTCCTGAGCGATTCAGTTATAGAATTTTGTTTGTCAACGATTCCAAAGACGATGTTTCCATGTTTTTAAATGAACGCGGTAGATTGCGAAAAACAACCTATAACGAAAACATGCTCTCTGCCTTAAATAAGCAAGAAAGCGTTGCAAGGGTCTGGATGGGACAACAACCGCATTTGGATATTTTGTATATCAATGCCATTGAAAATATTAACTCAGACTTAATTCAGACCTTCATTTCTTAACATTGGAAGGCTATTTTTTGCAATTAAGGAATAATTGATTTAAATTCGGGCTGTTAATTAACCAATAAACTCTCATATGAAGAAAGAATTACAAAACAGATTGTCTAAGTATACAGCTGCTGCAGCTGCTGTAACAGTTGGGGCAACAGGAGCTAACGCTCAAATTGTTTATACGGATGTAGATCCAGATTTCATGCACCCAGGTGATGAGATCGGGTTTGGATTGGATATGAATAACGATGGAAACTTCGATTTCATTATCGCATCTGGAGACAGTGTATTCCAAACATCAAGTGGTTCAGTTCGTGTACGTAACACAGTAGTTGCTGGATACGGATCACAAGCTGCTAACAACGCGATTGCAGGTGAAATGCCGTCAAACTATAACTACGCTTTGGCGTTGGATATGGGGGCAATGATCGATAACACATTGAACTGGATTTCTGCAACAAACACAATGGCTTACAACGTAGATTCTGCGAATCCTTACGCTGAGAACTGGAACGGAGTTACTGATAAGTATCTTGGATTGCGTTTCAACTCTGGAGGAAACGATTACTACGGATGGGCACGTATGGATGTACAAGCAGAAGCTGATGTATGGACATTGAAAGATTACGCATACCAAGCAGGTCAAACTGGAATCGAAGCAGGAGCTACGGCAACTATCGAAGAAGGAACAATGGATCAGTATGTACACTTCATCAACCAAAATGATAACACAGTAATGATTCGTTTGAACGAAGCTGTTACAGGAGCTAACGTAACTGTTGTTTCTGCATCAGGACAAGTTGTTCAAACTGGAGCTGTTGAAGGAACTGAGTTCGTTGTTGAAATGAACGATCTTGCTGGAGGAATCTACATGATCAACGTTACTTCTGAGCAAGGAACAATTACAAAGAAAATGAGCGTAGCTAACTAAGCTATTCTTTTCAAACTAGAAACCTCGACATCCTTTTGGATTGTCGGGGTTTTTTTATGCTTTCGCGGTGCATCGAGCGAAGCCGAGATGTACGATAATATCTCACCCCAATAAATACCAACAAAAAAAATGGAGACCGAAGCCTCCATTTAGTTACTATTCTAACATCTTAATAGAAGTTTCTCTAATTAAATTGTGCTACCAGGGTACACCTTTAAGGCATTTTCTAAAATCGAAACAGCCTTTTTCAATTCTTCGGTGTTTACTACATAAGCAATCCGTGCCTCTTGAAGTCCTAATCCCGGTGTTGCGTAGAATCCGCTTGCTGGAGCCATCATTACCGTTTCACCGTTATAATCATACGACTCCAATAACCACTGACAAAACTTCTCTGTATTGTCCACAGGGAATTTCGCTACACAATAGAAGGCACCGCTTGGTTTTGGACAGAAAACGCCTTCAATAGCATTCAACCCATCAACCATAGTGTTGCGTCGCTCTACATATTCGGTTACCACCTCATCAAAATAGGATTGCGGCGTGTCCAAAGCTCCTTCCGAGGCAATTTGAGCCAAAGTTGGAGGCGACAAGCGCGCTTGCGCAAATTTCAATGCCGCAGTCATTATTTCTGCATTTCTCGAAACGATTGCTCCAATTCGAGCACCACACATGGAGTAGCGTTTTGAAACAGAATCGATCATAATCACATTATTCTCGATTCCCTCCAAGTTCATTACTGAAAATGGAACCGCTCCGTCGTAACAAAACTCGCGGTAAACTTCATCTGCAAACAAGAACAAATCGTGCTCTTTTACGATGTCGCGGGCAAATCCAGAATCAATGGATGCCGTTACAGGAACAACGTTCAGTCCAGCGGCAACCGCAAAACCATTATAATTGGCATAGAAGGGCTCTGGTATAATTACTTCATCTCCAGGGTTCACTTTTTTTCCTTGTGCTTTCGCTTTTTCTGCATAAGGAACCAATTTACGAATTGGCGATTCTGGCATGTGGACTGCTTTCGTTGAAATATTCGGCATTGTTCGATTAATTTTTTCAAAAATAAGGAGAAACTTTGAGCTTATTCAACCCTTTTGGCTTCAATTCTTTCCATTCTGAAATTTGTATTTTGGCAGAATGAAATGGCTCCCTCTCGTATCGATATTTATTCTGATTCTAGCTTCTTGTACTGAAGAAGCGAAGCAGCAGGAAGTAGCGCGTGAAGAACCAATTCAACCTGATACGGTTGCCGTAATTCCGTCTAACATGACCGCCGAAGTATTGAAAAGATATGCATCTTTTGGATTGGTTGAAGTGACAGACGAGCGCATTATAGTGGACTTACGCTATACCACAGATAACAATTTTATGGGAAGCATTCTTTATGATTCTCTAGACAGATTAATGCTTCAGAAAGATGTTTCAACGCGTTTGTCATTGTGTCAAGACGTATTAGATTCCCTTCGGCCAGGATTTCAATTAAAAGTTTTCGACGGCGTACGTCCTTTGTTGGTGCAGCGAGAGATGTGGCAAGCCTTGGATTCGATTCCTCCTTTAAACAGAGGCAAGTTTGTGTCGAACCCCATTTTTGGTTCGGTGCATAATTTCGGAACTGCGGTTGATATCACCATCTGTAATGAGAGTGGTGAGGAATTGGATATGGGTGCAGGCTATGATGATTTCCGACCGATTGCCTTTCCTTCAAAAGAGGCTCATTTCCTAAAAACAGGAGAACTAACCAAAGAACAATGGGAAAATCGAAAGTTGTTACGAAAGATCATGCGCTCGCAACGATTTTACAATATTCCGAGCGAATGGTGGCATTTTAACGCATTTTCAAGAGCTACATGCGAAGCGAAATTTGAAATTTTACTCACTGAATCAGGCGATCATCAGTGGTGGGTTTCACCGAAAATTAAAATGGATTCGACGCAATTGGTTTCAGATTCTGTGTAAAATAATTAGGAATTCCGAGTTTTATTTGTTATTATATTAACAGTTCTAACAATAAAAACAGAAAAAATAATGAATTTCGACACATTTAAACGAATCTTTTCTTTAACCCTTTTAACCGCTTTGACTTCGACAGCAAGCGCTCACAATCTTGAGCCGAAAGTATCGCATGTAGAGTACAAAGGTGACATGCGTCCTAGCATCGAAATTGTTGTTGCTCCAGAGCCGAAAGAGTTGAAAAAAGCATGGCGTGATTATCTCCAAGAGAATTACGACGTTCGTCTAAAGGGGATCGGATTTCTAGTAAACAAAGATATTTTGACGGCAGAACGCGTAACCATTGCTCAAATGTCGCCAGATGCTATGGACTTTCACACAAAAATTGTAGCCAGTGAAGACGGAACGCGAATGGAAGTTTTTGCCGCGCATGGTTATGATATCTACGTTGGGCCGAATGAAACGCCAATAGAATTTGAGAAAATGAATGCGATGGTAACTGGGTTCTTGCAAGAGTACATACCCGAACACTATGCCGAACGCGTGGAAGATCAAAAAGAAATTGTGACAGATTTGGCCGATGAACAAGTGTCTATCGAGGAGAACATTGTAGACATGACAGAAGAAATGGCAGAACTTCAAAAAGAGATTGCTACACTAGAGAATGAAATCCATCAGGAAAAAACGAATCTTGATACGACAACAGAAGAACTAGAAAGTCAAATGTCTCAACTAAACCAACTCAAGACGAAGCTGGAAGCGGTTGAATAATTGAAAGAGTAAACCCGCGCTTTAATCAAGCCCTAACTCAGAGAGCACATCCTGCATAAGGTTGTGCTCTTCTGGCATTATAAGAACACTTCCCGAGGCACTATCAATGACGTAATCGTATCCTCTTCTGTCTGCGACAATCTCAATGGCTTCCATGGCTTTTTCCAGAATTGGTTCAATAAGTTCTTGCTCCATTAGCACAAATTCTTTTTCCGCCAAAATTCGTGCATCTTGAATGGTTTGCTCCAAACGTAGTAATTCGTTCTTTTTCATTTGAAGAATGACAGCACTCCAGGTTTCCCCCTTTTGCTCAATTTCCAATCCTAGGGCCGCGTATTTGTCGACCAATTCTTGAAGAAGCGATTCCGTTTCAATTTGCAGAATGTTCAACTCTTCCTGAGCTTTTGCTTTCTCAGGCATTTTATCGATTAATTCCAAAGTGTTGATGTGGGCGGTTTTCTGACCAAATGATAAAGACGAACTGAGCGCCAAGATGAGAACTAGAAGTATGCGTTTCATGGTGTAAAGTATGTTTCGCACACAATGTAGTTTATCCGAAGCAGGTGAGCGGTTTCATTTAAGACATCTTAACATTCCTTAGAGTTGATTAACGGAATGGGGGGAGAGGAGTGGCCATTGTGCTCTGAGACTTTTTGATTACTTTATTTTGATCCAATTGAACTCTCTCGTTAGAACAACTGATCTCAGTGTATCATCCGCTCTGGTAAGTGCATTTTTGTAATAGGAATGGATTGCATATCCTTCGTTGGGCGAAATAGAGAATTGGAGCGAGAAAAGATTGGGATTCTTGGGTTTGTTGCTTCTGAACGGTGAAAGACCTTTGTATTGATCGTTGACTTTTACGTAAAAAATGGAATCGTTTTCATATTTGATAGAGACGTTCGTGTCTGGGCAACTCGCTATCAGCTCGGAGTTAGCTGCCAACCTATTGTGCTCAGGTGCCCAAATAAATTTCCATTTCACCCATTCGTTTAAAGGATAACCCTTAGAAATATCATCGACTATTCTCAGGGAAAATCCAGTCTTGGAATATTTAGAAGTTGGCTCAATTTTGAAAAACTCAAGTGTATCAACGTGATTGTTTTTTTTGAGAGGTTTTACGGCGATATCGTTTTTGGATTTATTCTTACAAGAAAAATGAAGCAGGATTATTATCAAGACTAATGGTACTGTTTTTAGCGATTGGATCATTTTATTAAATTAATTCTTGTGCATAAATAATTCATTCAGAAATTTGATTTTGAGCTTCTTCCATTGCTTGAGTGTTTCGAGAGACGAAATCTTTGTCTTTCTTCCAGATGTAGATTAATTGAGCTAGACTGCCGAAGAAGACTATAATAAATGTCCAACCCGATTTTCGGGTGCGTTCAATATATTTAAATCGCCAAATGCGAACGATTAAATAAATGGAGATGCTCAAGACGCCCCCGTTTAAAACTCCCACTTGGATGTAATATGAGGTCCAACTAGGAAATACCCAATTAAATTCTGATGGAAAAGCGAAAACGAAGAAATAGAATAGGCTAACCAGTGAAGGTACTGTCAATATTAATTTTCGAGTCCTACTCATCATTCATCATTAATCAATCATCATCCAACATTCATCAATCACTCTACCGCATTTTGTCTTTCTCCAGAACATTGATAAAGTGAAATCCGCGTGGAACGTAATTTTGTTCGTAGAAAAAGCGGTGCGCATCGAAATTGTCTGTGTAGGAATCCAGAGCCATCATGTTGCAGTTCATTTCCTTGGCCATTTTCTCCATGTGCGAGAACAAAATCTTCCCTACGCCTTTGCGCCGAAATTTGGAAGAAACAATCACATTGTCCAACTCCATGTATTTTCCACACCAAAGTTTGGAGCCTATCCAAAAACCTGTCATTCCTGCGCACGAATCACCATCATAAACAGCAACTTGTCCGTAATTGTGTGGAATCATAATATCCAACTCATTGCTGTATTCTTCCATTGAAATGGTCGGATACATTTCCAAAATTAGCTCGAAGTTTGTGAGCATTTCCTCTTTCGTCTTCAATTCTCTCAGCTCCATTATTCTTCACTATTTAATATCAATTCGTCCATGAATAGCTCGTAAATGCGCCTGTATTCATCGGCCCATGAATAACTTTTTTGGAATCCATGTGCTTCTACAGGAAATACAGCAAGCTCCCAATCATCTTTCCCCAATTCGATGAAGCGCTGTGAAAGACGCACCACATCTTGAAACTGCACGTTGTCATCCACCATTCCGTGCAACATCAACAACCGATCTTCTAAGTTGTCTGCGAAATAGATGGGCGAGCTTTGTTCATAGGCAATAACATCTGAAGTCGGGTAATTCAAAATATTGCTCGTGTATTCATGATTGTAGTGGTTCCAATCGGTTACGGAGCGCAAAGCAGCACCTCCCTGGAATTTCCCCGGCTCTTTCAGTAGTGCCATTAACGTGATAAAGCCGCCGTAAGATCCACCATACATGCCAACACGGTCTGCATCAATTCCCAATGAGTCAATGAGCCACTGGCGTCCGTCTACCTGATCCGACAAATCTTTTCCGCCCATATGACGATAGGTTGCTGTTCGGTGATCGCGACCATAGCCAGAACTCGCTCGATAATCGATATCCAAAATGGTGAATCCATTATCTCGCAGTAAATTGTGGAACATATACTCTCGGAAATAAGTGCTCCACCAATTGTGTGCATTTTGCAGATATCCAGCACCGTGCACAAAAATAATGGCGGCCTTGTTCTTTGTTCCTTCTTCTGGCTCGTAAAGCCGTGCGTGAATCATTTCCCCATCCGACGCTTTGAATTGCATTACTTCTGGCTCAAACCAGGAATAGTTTTGGAACATTTCCGATGTTGAAAAAGTGATTTGTTGCATTTGTGCACCTGCTTTGTTTGGAGCGAGATACACTTCCCACGGCTTATTTTTGTAAGAGTAACGAAGGGCTAACCACTTTTCATCTGGAGAGACAGAAACTTCGTGTGCACCGGCTTTGGTCAATATTGCCGTGCGTTTCTTCGATTTCACATCAATGTGATAAAAGCCTTTGTCTCCGGGGTGTGTTTCGTTTGAAATTACGTAAAAAGTCGAACCATCTTGACTCAGTTCTACATTCTGTATTTCCCAATCGCCAGAAGTTATTGCGTCGCGCTGCTCTGTGGCAATGTTGTACGTATACAAGTGAGAATAGCCAGATTCCTCTGATTGAAAGTAGAAGGTATTTCCATCAGGCAGCCAACCTAAAGTTCCAGGAACCATGTTCCAAATAGAAATCCCAGGTCCGCCAATCCATGCCTCGTCGTGTTGATGCTCGCGTTCTTCAATTTTACCCGTTGCAAGATCAATAGAAACAATCCAACGATCCTTATTGTCGTAGCTGCGAACCCCGATAACATTGGTATTTTCTCCATCAGCATAAACAACACTGTGCATTACGATATTTCTATCTTCTTTGTACAGCGGTTCGATATTTCCATACTTTTCCAGATAGCGCGGCTTTTTTCGAATATCAGTTAGTGTAGAGAAATCCGTGAAATAGATTGTGTCTCGTTCAAAGTCATAAATCGCCAAGCGGTTGTTTGGGTCATTGTCGTGAACTTTGGATCGAGCGTTGGAGGTGTAGGTATGACCGTCTTTTGAAATATGGTGCTCTACATGCGTATTTTCATTTTTCGCTGGTGTGTACAAACGAAACGTTAAATAGCGTCCGTCGGGAGAAAGTTGAACATTGCTTACAGATTCTTGTCCTTTGTAAAAGGAAGGAATGGTATGCCGCCAGGAATTGCGCTTTTCTTTGCGCCATGCTTCAGCTTCTTCCTGCTCTCGAATGAATTGAAATAATTTGCGCTCTTCTTTTGTCAGGTGCGACTCTTCCGTTTCGGAATCGTTTGGTTGGTCACCATCTTTGAACGTAAAAATGGTTTCAATACACTTGTCCTCTAAACAATATGCACGCACTTGATCGTCTTCCTGGAAATAGACATAATCTTGTCCTTCTTGATATTGAATGTTGTAAATTCGGCTCGACGATCGATAAATCAGGCGCATTTCTTTGGCTTTGGGATCGAATTGATACAACGCACCATTTTGGCTTACAAAACGAGAATCACTCGGAGCGCCACCATAATAGTCGGTATTTCCTTCATAAAACTCAGGTAGCATCACTGTTGTCGACTTAGACTTTACATTATAAACGTGCGTGTTGCTTCCGGGAGCCGCATTGGGATTCCAGTCGAAGAGAATGTGTTCTCCTGTGGCACTCCAGTGCACATTTTGCGGTAAATGTCCTACAAAGTCATGACCTTTCATGATTTCGCGCAGGTTCAAATCAGAATTATTCGGATAATCCTGCGCAATGTTGCTAAGTGTAACGAATACCGCAGCGGCAAGAAGAGTATATTTCAGCATGTTCTAATGTTTTCGACGCTGAAAATAGTAAGAGATCGTCAAATTCAGAAGCCAACCGCCGAATTCATTGGTATATTGTTGCGAACGGCATGCAGATAACCGCCATTTTTAAGTTTGTTAATGCCACGAGAGCTAAGCTCAAAGCTGATTCTTTTTTCCCAACGTGTTAGCGTCATTTTTCCGTAAGTTTCAATGCGATGCATAAAGATGTTAATGTATCCATCTCTGCTGAGCTGTTTGATAACGTCATCCAACTCGGATGAAGGAATGGCAATGTTCAGCCGTAAAGCATATTTCGATTTTGTTTTTGCCGATTTGTTTTTGTGACTTTCTAAGTAGCGAAGTACTTCATTTAATTGTTCGTGCATGATAGAGGAGTTTTAAATTGATTTAAACAAGGGTTGAGATGGCTGTTATGCTTGCTCCGTAGAGAAATAGAATGAGCACAACGGCAATTTTCCGATCTTTGAAAGATCTGTTTTCACCTTGATAACAGGAATCGAATACGTGGTTAATGATTTTTTTCATAATTTATGAATAGGAGTTTCGTACTCCAAACAATAAACAAATATGGCAACTAAAATTAGATTGCAAAGACACGGTAAAAAAGGGAAAGCATTCTTTCACCTTGTAGCAGCAGACAGCCGTGCACCACGTGATGGACGTTACATCGAGAAATTGGGAACGTACAATCCAAACACAAATCCTGCAACAATCGAATTGGATTTCGAACGTGCATTGCACTGGGTTGGAACAGGAGCTGAAATGTCAGATACAGCACGTGCAATCCTTTCTTACAAAGGAGTATTGTACAAAAACCACTTGGTAAAAGGTGTAGCGAAAGGAGCCTTGACAGATGAGCAAGTTGAAGAGCGTTTCACGAAGTGGCTTTCTGAAAAAGAATCAAAAGTAACAGCGAAATCAGATAAGTTGTCGAAAGATGCTGACAAAGCGAAAGCGGATCGTTTGAAAGCGGAAGCAGAAGTTAGTGCAGCTCGTGCTAAAGAAATCGAAGCGAAAAACACTCCAGAAGTAGAAGAGGCTCCGGCTGAAGAAGCTACGGAAGAGGCAGCTACGGAAGAAGCACCAGCAGCAGAAGCTCCAGCGGCAGAAGAAGCACCGGCTGAGGAACCAAAAGCGGAAGAGGCACCAGCGGCAGAAGAGCCAAAAGCTGAGGAACCAAAAGCAGAGGAAGCTCCAGCGGCAGAAGAGCCAAAAGCAGAGGAAGCTCCGGCTGAAGAAGAAAAGAAAGAAGCAGAGTAATTAGGCTTCGATGAATAAAGCAGATTGCTTTTATTTAGGATATATAGCGAAACTTCACGGATTTAAAGGTGAAGTTTCGCTGTTTTTAGACGTTACGAATCCTGCCGATTACGCAACGTTAGATGCTGTGTTCATTGATATCAATGATCAATTAACGCCCTTTTTTGTAGAGTCGATAAAACTGAAGAATGGCAATTTCGCAGCAGTTCGATTCGAGGGACTGAATGATGAAAACAGTGCAAAAAAACTCCTGCGAAGACAATTATATCTCCCTGCGCAGGCGCTCCCACAATTAGAAGGAAAGAATTTTTACGATCACGAAGTTGTCGGCTATAAAGTCATTGATGCGACTTACGGCGAAGTAGGAATTTTGGAACAAGTGGTAGACTTTAAAGTGAATCCGTTGTTGCAGATCATGAATGGGGAAAAAGAAGTGCTCATTCCTTTGCTCGACGACACCGTTCAAAAGGTAGATCGAGAGAAGAAAGAAATGCACGTGCAATCACCTGCAGGACTCATTGAGCTATATTTGGAGGACTAATGTCTGTCTTCCGATTCAAACAATTTTCAGTAAAACAAGAGCGCAGTGCTATGAAAGTAGGAACTGATGCCATGCTTTTTGGGACATTGGTCACTGAATCAAATCCTCAGCGAATTTTGGATGTTGGTACTGGAACGGGTGTTATTGCATTGATGCTAGCACAGCGTTTTAATGAGGCGGAAATTAGCGCTGTCGAAATAGACGAAGCATCTTTTTTAGAAGCCGAGGAAAACTTTCAAAATTCTCGCTGGGCAAATCGCTTGAAGGTTATTCAGTGTAATTTTCTGAAGTTCAATCCTTCAGAAACGTTCGATTGTATTGTTTCCAATCCACCGTATTATCAAACGCGTTTGGAGAATAACGATGCGCGAAAATCGCAAGCACGACATGATTCGGCATTGCCCATGAAAGATATGATTGCAAAAGCTACCGAATTATTGAGCGAAAAGGGAAGTTTTTGGATCATTGTTCCTTCAGAAGTGGCATCGGCATGGATTTCGGCTTCTGATTCAAAAGGACTGCACCTGAATTCCAATATTTCCATCTACGGAAAAGAGGGAGGACCCGTTAAACGGCAAATTCTTCAATTTGTACATGCTGAAACGACGCGAAAGGAATCAATTTTTTCAGTTCGACAATCGGATGGCAGTTACACGGATGAATACATCGAACTAACGCAAGAATTCCACTTTAACAAGTTACGTTAGGGTATGGCGATGACGTCAATTTTCCCTACGTCGATAAATCCAAGCGAAGCATACATATTTTTTCCGGCGTCTGTAGCTTGAATATCGACACGTTGACAATTGAGTTCTTTTGCTTTGTGCAGACAGCTATTTGTGACAGCTGCACCGAAGCCTTGTTTCTGATGTTCTTTATCTGTAGCCACCAGGTAGATTCCGCCAACGCCTTCCTTTACAAAGAGCATGGCTGATGCGATCGCTTTATCTCCAATCCAACCCAAATAGAAATAGCAGGTTTCCATTGCAATCATGTACGCAAACATTTGAACATCCATTTCAGGATCGTTCATCAGTTCGGTCGCAACAATTTTACCCCACAATTGAATTTCATTCTGCGAAGTAACCTCTTGAATGGAGAGCAACTGTGATTCTTGAGGAGTCAATTTGTCTAATGGATGCGTCATTGCAGTCCAGGATCCCGTGCGATACTTTCGTTTTTTTGCAAGATTCAATAAATCAGAATTATCCTCATTCGGGCAACATTTGATGAATTTCGGAAGCACCGTTTCCTCGGGTTTTTGCCCTTCTATTTGGTTGAGCAGAGTGACCAATTCATTTTGAGTTCCGCGTACATTCAAAAGAGCATTTGGCCAACTGGTGTGCCGAGATCTGATAACGTCAAAATTGTTTTGACTTTCGAAGGAGAATCCCGCAATTGAACCTATTGCCTGGTAAAAATGTTCTGCGTTTTTCTGACTGTACATACAAAAGGAAAAGTACGAAGAATCTCCTTTCGGTAGTATGCGATAAAACAAATAAACCGCAAGCAAGGCTGCTTACGGTTCATTAAAAATACAGAATTATAAAAATGATCTGTCAGATCAATTTGTAAGAAATGGGAGAAAGGATGGATTTCGTTTTACCAGTGCTTCGTGGAGGCGCTTGCAAATACTTTTGGGCATAAGCGTTGATCCAGCCAAGTTGCTTTTTTGCGTTATTACCATTTACCACTTTTCGAAATGTAGGGTGGTATTTTTTGCCATTGTATTCTTGTCTTCCCCAGCAAGTTGGGCATTCTTGAGGGGTGTTTGTTTGTTCGTTTTTCATGGTTGATTGCATTTAGGTAATTAGGCATTTGTCTAATTACCAAATTGTATTTCTCTTGCGATTTCAGAATTTTATTCCGAACTTATTTAGTTGATTACATACCAAACAAATAGGAGCGAGTCGAAACCCGCCCCTTTTTTTCTACGCTGCATAAGCGTTTAATTTACTTTCAAGCACGCCTTTGGATTGTAAACCAATCAAGCGTTCCTTCACCTCTCCATTCTCAATAAAGAATAGTGCAGGAATATTGCGCACTCCAAAGTCTCTTGCCAATTCTCTCTGGCGGTCAATATTGACCTTGACAATTTCTACCTCACCTCTGTACTTGTTTGCAAGGTCGCTGACAATCGGAAGCAGTGTTTGACACGGCCCACACCAATCAGCATAAAAGTCGAGTAATACAGGTTTATTTCCTTTTCTAAGTTGCTCCAATTCAGAAGCGTTTTGAATTTCTTTCATATCGTTTTTTTTTAATGCGCTATTATTAATTTTCTTGTGAGTCGTATCCAATCTGGAATGAATATCGATCTCTTTGCAATCGATTTATTCGCTGCACGTTTATCCCACTTCAGGGAAATCAACAGGTACTTGCGTAATTCCGTGCACGTAATTGGTAAAGGTTACGGCAGTTACCACCGCAGCAAAATCAATAAGTGCTTTTTCGTCATATCCAAGTCCAAAGAATTTTTGACGGCTTTCGTCACTAATGTGACCGGATGTTTCACTGATTTCTCGCGCTAACGATGTCAATACATTCAACTGCGAATCCGAAATGGTTGCCTTACGCAATTGCAATGCCTCTTCATCAGAAAACCCGTTCATTTTTGCGATTGCCGTGTGTGCCGATTTGCAGTAAGCACAGTTGTTAGCGTCGGAAACTGCTAGTTTTATTGCTTCAATTTCTCTGTTGTTAAAAGTTCCCTTTCCTGCTGCTCCTGAAAAAGCTAAGAAATTAGAGAGAGCGCTGCTTGAATAGCCAATTGTTGCGTAAATATTCGGTAGAAATCCTAATTGTCCTTCCAGTTGATTGAAAATTGCTTGACTTTCTGCGTTAACTTGTTCTTTTGTTGGTACTGAGATGTGTGTTATTGTTTCCATGTTTTATACTGTTTTTGTGTTTTAATTACTTAACAGTACAAATGTAGGACGACTGTAAGGCCTTTTGTTAGCCTCTATTACCCGACAATTTGTCAATTTTTCCCTTCGCGGAAGTTTTGTGGGGAACAACCCTCGTTTTTCTTGAAAAAACGGCTAAAAACATGAATATCCGAAAACCCTAATTCGTAAGTAATGTCGGAAACAGATTGATTTGTATACGTAAGTAAGCGTTTTGCCTCCAACATAATTCTATTGTGAATATATTGCAGGGGCGAGGTGTTGCCGACTTTCTTAAAGAGGTTGGATAAAGTTTTGGGAGATTTAAACAAGAGATCAGCATATTCCTTTACCGAATGCTTTTCGCGAAAATGTTGCTCCACAAGAAAGTTGTACTCGCGAATAATTCCATTGGAGGAATCCGAAACCTCGGAACTCGTTTGCAACTTGTACATGCGCACACAAAGTATAAGAATTCGTTTGAGCATCATTTGAAGCATTTCCATTTGGAGGTTGTCCTTAGCATTCATCTCAATCTCAAACATATTGAAAACTGCCTCTAATATTGTAAGGTCGTCTTTGGTAGGATGAATAACAGGAACCGTGGATGCTCCGAAAAATAAAACGCCCTTACAACTTACTTCGCTATCATGATCAATAATACAGTAGAATGAGCGGCCCCAACGAAGTAGTTGTACCTCCTTAATTTCAAGAACTTCTATTTTGTGAAATTCCGTAAGACTAACGATATCATTTGTATTGAAGGTGTATTCAACAGTGTCAATTTTAATTCTGTTGCCGTCCGATTTAAACCATAAGAGTGTCAGCTGACTGGCACGAGATTCATTAAGAACGTTACAGTTTGAAGAATTGATTGTTAAATACTCAATGTACTCGTCGTTTTGTCCTAGGAATTTCATCTACGTTTTTTTTGCTTAGACGAGAATGAATCTAACTTCTTAATAGCGCGCTCTGAATTTACTTCCAAAATCTATATGTGCCGATTCAAATACCTGATATCGCGTTTGGCTCTGCGTCTTTCCTTCTTTTTATATCTTCCGGAGTATCTATACCAGCCAATTCTTTTATAAGTAGGCTTTGAAATTGATAATTGGGTACTTCTGGAGCATATATTAGATGATATGCGTCCATTTGTATCAGATTGAAATCCCTGGATAAACCAACGTTCATTTACCGAAAAACTCAATCCGCACATACTCGAAGAGGCATTGGTTGTAAGGGTGATTTTTCTTGTTTTATTGATTATCGAATCTTCAGACCAAATCTCGTCTACATAAAAAACGACAACAAGCTTTCCGGCTTCCGATTCTGCAATAGATACGACCTCACCAACGAAAAAAACGCTGGTTTCATCAAGATCAGCCTGACTAATTTTTCCTATCGGAGGGCAACTACAGGCATTGGAAAGCGAACTCCAAATAATAAATCCAACGGCAAGAAAATGACGTATATTCAATGGTTGCATGTCTAAAGTAGTTCCTTATTTTTTTCGACGCAAACGCTTGGCAATAAATGCACCCAGAAGCGCCATAGGGAAATACGCTACAATTAAATCAAGCGATTCGAACCAAGCCGGTGCGGGCAGAATTAACACCATGATTGCACCACCGATAAAGAAAAAGCCTCCCACGATTAATGCCGTTCCGTATTTTCTGTTTTTGGAAATCAAAGCTGCCAAGAAAGCACCGATCAATGTACCAACAGCATGCGCGATAAAAGGATAGACAAAATAGATCATTTCGGCATCTTTCAAAAAATCCCCCAAAGATTCCATATTGTTGATATCAACATTCTCTGGGTACGTGCCCATTCCCAATTGAACAATAGCGCTGTTTACAACCATTCCAACAATGGAACCAACAACAAAGGCCAAAATATTTCGATAAATCGGTTTCATCACGTTTGTTTAATTCCCTGCAATATAAATATTTAAAGAAACTTTTTACGGTATTGTAACTTATCTTCGTTCAACGACACTTATTTAGTCGAGAGGCAGTTTATGAGAAAAAAACAAAAAGAATTCCTTGCGCTCTATGAGCCTATACATGATGACTTCGAAAGATTTTGTCGTGCACGGGTTTACGGAGATATGGATTTTCGCGATCTGATGAACGAAACGCTACTGAAAGCGTTTGAAAAGTTCGAAGATTTGCGTTCCAGAGAGGCTTTTTTCTCGTATTTGCTGTCAATCAGCGTACGTATATTGGCCAATAACAAACGCAAAAGAAAGGAGGAGTCTGACTCATTTGAATTAGTTGCAATCAAAACGCAAGATGTCAACTCAAATACGGAGAATAAAATTGAATCGTATTTTTTGCATCAAGCATTGGCGCAATTGCCAGAGGAACAGCGTGAAAGCATCATTCTGTTTGAAATTTCTGGTTTTAGCATCAAGGAAATTGCCGCAATTCAAAATGCTTCAGAATCTTCTGTAAAGCAACGATTGCGTAGAGGACGCATGAAATTGCGAGAAATATTAACCTTCGAAGCGAAGAATTCGGGATCGACAGTAAAATCGGAAGTATCATGAATTTAAGTAACAACGAACTCGATCAACTTTTTGAGAATGTCCGGCAGGAAAAACCTGTCGCATCATTCGAGGAAACGCAGCGCACATTTGTTGCTGCTACAATCGCTACTGCAGGAGGTGTTCTCGCAACCAAAGCTCTCCTCAAAATGTTCACATTTAAACAATGGATTATGATTATAAGTGTTTTGTCCGCAGCAACAGTTGGGACGTTATTGGTTGGAATTTCAAGTGCACCCATCACGGTGGATGAGAAACAAGTGGCAGCGGAAGCATTGCCCAAAAAAGAAATCGCTCTAACAGAGGTGAAAGAAAAAGCGGATTCCCCCGAAGAAAAGATGGAGAAGCTCACACCATTAAAATCGTTAACAGCCTCAATTGGTGATCTGTTGACTGAGAAAAAAGGAACGGTGTCCAATAGAAGCATCCAACCACTACAGTTGATTGCTTACCAATTGGACGATGGAAGCTACAAATTTGTTTACAAGATCACACAAAATACCACCCGAGAAGATTTGAACCGAATGCAAGAAGAAGCCAAAGATGCTGGTTTTGCATTGAAGTACGATGCTTCCTTTAACGACAACAATTTGGAGACCTTGAGCCTGGAAATTGTACAGGAAAAAGCCAATGGAACCAAGCAGAATATTCATATTTCAGACATCGACCTGACGGAAGAAAAAGAATACAAAATTGCATGGAACGTTGACGATGACGGCCAAGCCACCACCATTGCTATCGATGATAGTTTCCGTTCGGATGAGGTAGACGAATTGCTCGCAGAACTGAAATTAGAAGAGATTTCTGAGTTGGAAAATTTAGAAATGTTTCTGGAGAACGAAGCGGCACTTTTGGAAGAGTTACAAGAAATGGAAATTGCGGAGGTGAGCAGAGCACTGGAAGAAGCTGAGGCACTTCTGGAAGATCCTGAAATGCGTGAGGCGCTTTTGGAAGTGGAAGAATTGGATGAGGTAGCGTTGGCTGAAGCGATGAAAGGAGTCCACGAAGCTCGAAAAGAGTTGGAAGAATATCAAAAAGTGCTTTTGGAAGATTGTAAGAAAATGCAAGCAGAATGCGAAGAAAGACAGCGTAAATGTAGAGAAGGTCAAGAGGAAATTTTAAACGAATTGCGAAAAGACGGGATCATCAAAGAGAAAGAGAAGCGTGTGAAAATGCAGGTAAAAAACAAAAAGATGACTGTCAATGGAAAGGAGATTCCAAAGAATTTACGTGATAAATACAAAGACTTAGTTGAAGAGCACTTTGAGATAGACACCGACCAAAACCGACTAAATTGGACTTGGACGACGGTAGAAGATTAAATGAAATTCGATTCAATTGTTTCAACGGGGAGTGCAACGCACTCCCCGTTTTTTTATCTCTAGTAAATCACAATTCTTTCGCTCTGTGTGTGCTGTTCTGATGTATTGCGAATAATATACACGCCGCTTTCCAAATTCAAAGTTGATAAGGGTAACGTAGTCACATTGTCCTTTGCTTCTGAGCTCCATAGGATGTTTCCGGAAACGCTTATTAACTCAAGAGAGCTGTTCACAGAAACATTATATACTGTTACATTGGCGTTTTTTGAAGCTGGATTGGGGGCTACAACAAACGTACTTCTTTCTACACGAATCGACACAGCCTCAGAGTCCGTCGTAGCACCATTGTAATCCACTTGTTTGATTTTGTAATAATTGTTACCGCTCACGGCAGTTGCATCCTCAAATGCGTATTCTTGCGCCTCTGTGGTAGTTCCTGCTCCTTGCATAGTTCCTACTTCTTTCCAGTCCTCGTCATCTGTTCTACGGTAGATCACAAAGTAATCGTTGTCTCTTTCAGAAATTGTTTGCCATAATACGCTTGGCATACCTTCTTCATTCAATGTTGCTTGAATTCCTGCAAATTCAACAGGTAGTATCACAAGATTGCAGGTTGCGTCCGCCGTGAGGCAATTTTCAAATCCTGGCATTCCCTGTTGTGCTCCTGCGCTGCACCATGCAACGGTAATTGCCCAAAAGCCAAAGTTCCGCATGTTACCAGCCTCTGAGCGTGCAGCACCAGAGCCCACTACTTGTCCTCCTGAATTATTTCTCCAATTTCCAGAAGTCGTAGTACAACAAGTAGAACACATATCAATGGTTCCTGAATTGGTAATGTTTCCACCTTGTACGTCCAGTTTTCCGTTGTTTTGCAGATTGAGATTTGCACCAGAGTGTACT
Organism: Fluviicola sp.; assembly: GCA_043584915.1. Taxonomy (GTDB): domain Bacteria; phylum Bacteroidota; class Bacteroidia; order Flavobacteriales_D; family Crocinitomicaceae; genus UBA4466. Next base: position 3,968,502 of record CP121319.1, on the reverse strand, counting down.
TGAATGTTTCCACCTTGAATGAGCGTGTAACCACCATCAATGTTCACCGTTCCGAAAATGTCTACGCGCGCAGTGATTGTTAAAACAGCTGAATTTAAGTTCACCTCAGCACCAGTGTTTACCAAAAATTTGTTAACGGTAACATCACCATTGATGTCTGCAGTTGAGTTTGTAAAGGCAAGTTCTCCTCCTGAAACAAACGAACCAGTGGGGTTTAAAGTAAGAACCGAGTTGTTCGCTAATTCAATATCCTGGTTGGCAGTAATGTCATGATTGATAATTATTACGTCGTTATCAGTAACAGCTCCCGGTGTGCATCCACATGGTGTAGAACCATTAATGCTCCAAACGTTATTCACGTCCATCCAATCTCCATTGGTGAGAGAAGTGTATGTTGCAGCCATCAATGTGGTGCTTGATAAAGTAATTGTAAGTAGTAGTATAAATTGTTTCATAATTGATTTCGTTATGCAGATTTGAAATACCTACGCACGAGATCAAGTATTGGATTTCGAGAAACACCTTTTTTTTGAAAAAAAAGATTTTTATTAACGTAAAAATGAAGGGGTTAATGCATACATCCCGTATAAACAGGGCTGTCTATAATGTACGCGTCGCTGTAATGTTCTTTTACTTCTGGTAAGAAATTATCTATATTTTCCCGACTCCCGCTAGAAACAACAATGAGATAGTAGCCTTCTGCGGTCCCTTCAAAGGCCGATGAATATTCAATACTGATGAAATTTCCAGACACTCCACGACCGCGAGGGATGTAACCGTGCTGCAATCCACATGCGCAAACATGACTATTCGTTAACCCTTTTTCCTTATCAGCATAATTACCATTCAAATTCAGCGTTACCCCTAGTTTGTTACAAGCTGCTTGGGCTTTTCTCAATGCTGCGTTGTAGCTTTTGGTAGATTGAATGATTAGAAAACTTTGATCAACAGTGTTGGAGTCATTTTGTGCCTTCAAGCTGATGGAAAACAAAAGGAACAAAGTAAAGAGCATTTTATTTTTCATGGCTTCAGTCTTTTGAGTCTTCGTCTAAAATAATGGTTTTATCTTCTATTCCTTCAGATATAAATACGACACCATTGACCGTGAGTTGCCAATAGATTACAGCAGGTTGGTCGAAGGTGATTTCGTAATTAGGTTTTAGTTTGAATGTATTCTCACTTGCAAGTAGGTCAGTGTCTTGTGTAATGTCAAAACTGTAAATTAATTCACCGGCCCCATTCACAAGGCGCAAGAATCGATGCTCGAATAGTTGCATTCCAAAATAATTTGAATGCGGAAATACGCGGTGATTGCCCTCATAAATAATGTGATAGGTTTGGCTGTCGTACAGCACGGTATCAAGATAAGATGTTACGAACGAAGTACTGTCGGCACGGAAGGTTTTCTGGTGGTTTTTGGATTGAATGATGCGCTGGTACCTTGGTGCAGGATAAATTTTCACAATACGCAGTCGGGTGCCCACGAATCCATCGTTTGAGAGATTAGAGATATCTATGTTCGAATACTGATTTGATTCCCCAAAATGTTGATGCACAGACTTTAAAATTCTAATGGGGTCTGCTCCATGTCGAGAGAGGTAGGCAATAAGTTTGGCGTTTCGCTGTTTGGAACGCAATATATTTAAAACCGTATTCGAGTCTTGAGGAAATTGAGTTTCGATTAAAACTTCAAGTGAATCGTTGCGAATTAGAAATATTGCCAAAGAATCCAACTGCTCGGAAGATGCTTCGGTATCAAGGGCGTCATCATTTAATTCGTACACTTGTCCAACAACAAATGATGTATCATTTAATGAAAAGGTACTTATTTGTGCCCGAGATAATTGAATAGGAAACAGAAGAAGTAGCAGTGCAACCAGTTTCATAGTGTTACAACGAATAATCTTGAATTTAATTATTCGCATTTCTTTTGAACATCTGTATGCCGCCATTGAATCCAATATTCCTGAAGTCCTTCTCGGGTAGTTTTTAGAAGACTAATGTCGAGCTTGTCGTTGGGAAGCAATGCCGGTAAAAGTTCCTTTTTACGCCACTTCAATTCAGGAGTGTGCCCCCATCCACCTGCATGATCGAAGGCAGTTGCAGCCTCACAAGAGTCTTGAACCCGTTGAAAAGGAATTTCCAATCGGTAGCGAACCTTGCCTGTTCCCATTCCTTTCGTCGACATCTTGATTTTTGAGAAAAGTACACGAGAGTACTTTCCGTCGTGATACAACCGTTTCAAGTTCGATCCAACGCTATCAGACATAACATTGGAAAATTGATGCGCGACATCTTCTTTTTTCATGAATTCCTCGCCGTAATACGCACCACTGCAACCTTCTTCATTGCACGTGATAGTCGAATGATTTCCTAAATATTTCTCTAATTCTTCAATTGACGGTCCGCACGAACCGAGAAAGACTAATAGTATGAGAAAGGTCGCAATACGCATTTCAACAATCTAGTTTAAAACAGTTCCAACGATATCATCTTCATCAAAAAAACCTCTGAATCGGGAGTCGACAGCATTATTCCTGTTGTCGCCAAGTGCAAAAACTTTACCTTGTGGCACTGTAACAGGACCAAAATTAGTCACTGACCAACTACCAGAAAAAGATTTGTGAAGTCGTCCTTTTGTTTGAAATGGGTCCGAAATAGTTGCGGAGGGAATGTTCTTACTATCAGATGTGTGCAGAATGACAAAGTGTGCCGTGGTGTCAAATGGAAGGCTTTCATAAGGAATATCAATGGCCGAGAGCTTGACGAAGTCGGAATCATTGATTTGATACAGCTTTTTCAATTCCAGCGATTTGTCCTTATTTTTTCCGTTAACGAACAAGCGACCATCGCGAATTTCAACCTTATCTCCAGGCAATCCACAAAGTCGATACATGAATACTTCCCCTTTGTCGTTCTCGAAACAAACCATATCAAGCAAGTCGGGTTCAGAAAAACTACTTACGTAAATCCAATCGCCAGGAAAGTAATTCGGCTCATTTGCCGAAGTTGGAAGTTTGTAATAACGGAACAAGCCTGTCCAATTCAAGACAAACCAAAAAGAAATAAGGATAACCACCGCAGTAATTATCCTTTTCTGATTTTGTTTCATGAAATAAAAATAGGACTATTTCTCCAACAATGCACCCAATTCGTTCAAAGTTGAAACGGCCTTATCTTTATTGTACCATGCCTGAATTACCTTGTTTACTTCGTCGTAAGGTTGGTTGTCTTCTTTCATGTCCATGACAATTTTCTGTGCCTCTGACGGTCGTGGCCCCCAGGTGAAAAGATCGTTCTCGTTTTCATCGCGTACCACCAATTTCGGAATGGATTTTCCACCATTCGTCAAATACGAATCAATCATGTTGTTGCTGTCGCGCAAAACAATTTCCAAAGTGATATTTGGGTTCATCTCCGCAAGCAAGTGAATGATAGGAGTGGAGTGGGCTGCATCACCGCACCAAGGCTCTGTTATCAAAATCCACTTTTGAGGCGTGTCAATCGCTTTGATTTTCGCGATAGTCGCTTCGTCAATGGGATTTTTCTTAATCCAACGGTGAATGCGCGCATTGTTCATTTGCACGTAATGCATGTATGCTTCCTTGTCGTAAGGAGCTTGCGTATTTCGTTTTTCAAGGATGTCGTCAAACAATCCCATATATGTATTCCAGTTCATGATTTTTCTTTGCTTTCTTAGACGAAATTTCGTGGACTTCCTTTCAGCAGACTTCAAACGTGTTGATCAATCAGAATCACATTTCCATCCGGATCAGCGATCATGCAACTTGCAGGCCCATTCGAATTTTCATCCGCCTCTGTAATCATTTCTACACCTTCGGTTTTCAAATGCGATTGAATGGATCGGATATCTTCAAACGATTCGAGGTTTTGAGCACTCTGATCCCAACCTGGATTGAATGTCAATAAATTATTCTCAAACATGCCTTGAAACAACCCAATTAGGGTGGATTCGTTCTTCATGATTAAATAATTCATTTCTTGATTTCCAGCGAAAACGGCAAACCCTAATTTTTCGTAGAATACTTTTGATTTTTCAAGATCCTTTACGGAGAGACTCACAGAAAATGCACCTAGTTTCATCTTTTTCGAGAAAGATATAAAATCTAGAAGGTTCCCGCTTAGATTTTTTTCACGATTGTTGCTGTTGAAATACCTTGCGGTGTGGTAACAACAATTTGGTAGCTCGCTGCGGGTAAATGACCGATGGAAATTTTATTCACATTGTCTTGAGATAGAACCAATTGCCCTTGATTGTTGTATACCTGTATTGATTGCACTTGATCACTTTCAATAAAAACGATATCCGCAGAAGGGTTAGGGTAAACGTTCAATTTAATTTCAGGAGTTTTTGGAACATCTAAAGTAGATTCATAGGAGTACTCCCACAGTCTATCAGTGTACCAATTTTGATTTACAGTTAATCCCTGGGAAACAATCGAAGTAATAAAGACATCGTTGTCGTAATTGTATGTGAGAATGGTTTGGGAGCTAACAGCCTCTGATTTCGTAAGAGGGTAATTGGCCGAATTGTATGTATAATTGAAAGATGCGTCTGGGCTGGAAGGAAGATTCCCGTTTGAAATTATGTACAAATCCAGTGTTGTTAAAAGTCCCGAATTCCAAGTGTAATTACCGCGATATAACCAATTCAAAGGTGTTTGTGGATTGTTATCTTGATCTTTGTAATAATTAGCTTGAACCTGTTCCGTCCCATTAAATGTTACTGACGTTTCGCTATCCTGGTTGTAGGTGATGTTGTCTGTTGACCTGTAACGAACAAGACGATTATACTCTGATGAATTTCCTTGATAAAAAATCGAATCTATTCGGTATGAATTGTAAAAGGGATATTCATTATATTGACGTGTCAATCGACCTACTTGATCATACTCATATTCGAATCGGTGATACTCCACCCACGGACCAGTTCCGTTGCTTTCAAAAACAATTTCGGATACGAGTCCGTTGGGATTATAGCTAAACAAAGAACGAATAGATCCTGATGTCATTTCGCTCGTTGTAAGTTGATTGCTTGTGTTGTAACTCAGCGTGTTTTCTTCTATCGTGATTGTTGGAACGTATCCAACATGACGTTCTGATGAAGTGTAGCCAAAAGCAAGTTTCGGTGGACTCCAATCGGGTATATAACTGGCAAACGGATTGCCGAAAAGAGGAGGATTCTCAAGCATCGATCCGTACCAATTTGTATAGTAATATTGCGTCGAATCTATGTCGTGTAGCATGGCACTATCCAAATAGTACTTGAAACTGTACGTGGTCATTCTTTTCTGACCGAAACCAATCGAAGAAACAACAAGGAAGAGGAATAGTAGTCCTTTTTTCATAAGTCTATTCTAGCTATTTAGCCTGATTTAGCTGAAAGGTACGAAAGCTGGAGCTATCCAAAAAAAGCGTATTGTAGAACCCAGCCGCTTTCGTCATGTTTCTTGGAACACAGATATACATTCCACGAAGTGCGTTGATGATCATTCCCATTGGAGAACCACTGTGCCAAATTCCTTCGAGGCGATGTCCACGCGTACTAACGATTAACGGTGCTTTTTGTCCTCCTTTTGTTCGGTATTGAACAGTTGATAAATCATCAGAAAGCACTTGAATTCCGTACAACAAGTAATCGAGGTACTGGATTTCAGCAATTGGGCGCAATCCACGCATCGCCATTCCAATTCCTTGCCCGATGATGGTTGCCTCGCGGATCCCCGTATCAGCAACACGCAATTCACCATATTTATCTTGCATTCCCTCAAGGGTCTGGTTGACACCGCCAATTTTACCTGCATCTTCTCCGAAAACAAGTGCTTCCGGATAGTTGGCTAAAATTTGATCGTAATTGTCACGCAAAATGATACGTCCATCTTCCATGTCTCCAGAACCGTCATAAGTTGGCGCAACTGGAGCAATGTTTAAGGCAGAATTCGCCGATTCAGAATGCAAGTGACTGCTGTATCGGTCAAAATTCAAAGATACTTGCTGACGAATCCATGTGGAAAGTGCCTGACGCGCGGCGCCATTTTCTCCACGTGCCAAACGCAATGCTTTTCGCGCGGCACTCAAAATATCTTTTCGAATGGGATCCATGGCGTTTTCTAAATCCTCCGCCAATTTTCCAATAAAGGCGCCATTGCTGCTTTCGCTGCCCAATGCTTTAATCAGAGCAACAGCCTCTGTTTTATCTACTTTCAAAACATCCGTAAATGCTTTCCAAGCTGCATTTTTGGCGTCTCGAACCTCTTTTTTCGTTTCTTTTTGAATGGCGTCCAATTCTTCCGAAGTGGCGATCGTATGACCGTCAGCATCAAAATTGACAATCCATTCTTTGAACTTATTCACACAATCGAACTCTACTTCCCATTGCAAGCGCTCTTCTGATTTGTAACGTTCGTGCGATCCGCTTGTTGAGTGTCCTTGCGGCTGATTTACCTCTTTTACGTGCACCAAAACTGGGACGTGTTCTTCACGAGCCAACTTCACCGCCTTTTCGTAGGTCTCGCACAAATGCGCGTAATCCCATCCTTTGGTAACGAAGATTTCATATCCAGGCTTGTCTTTCGTTCGTTGCATTCCCGCCAGGGCTTCAGAGATGCTGTCTTTCGTTGTTTGGTGCTCGCGCGGTACAGAAATTCCGTATCCATCATCCCAAACGGACATCACCATTGGTACTTGCAATACTCCAGCTGCGTTGATTGTTTCCCAGAACGGACCTTCTGATGTAGAAGCATCACCAATTGTTCCGAAAGCAACTTCATTTCCTCCGTTTGTGAATTTCTTGAATAAGTATTGTTGCACATTTAATTGCTCAATCGCCATCATAATAGTTTGATCACGATAATAACCAGACCTAAAATCACCATCACGGAATTGTTTTGCCAGAGCAATTTGCGCTAGCTCTTTACCATCACCGAAAATTCCGAATTTTGCCTTCCCTGTTAACACTTCGCGTCGCCCTAACAATGAGGCTTCACGCGACAAACTAGCCAAACGGAAGTCGTCAAGTACTTGGGTTTTAAAAGCTTCGAAATCTACGTTCGTGGTTTTTTCCATAATAGAATCTTTGGACATATACTTAGATTTAAGGCGGCACAAAAATAGTAAATCTTTGGCCAATTTCCAAGTGTTTGAAGCCTCGCAAATACAAGTGGCGCGTAGCATAGAACGAATCTCACCGATTACTCAACGAACACTACCATTCCTTCGTTTATTCTACCTTTGTTTTATGGATGTTAAAGGCTTCTGGAAACGCTATTCTCCCTATTTCGTGGATGTTTGGCAGTATTTGGTCATCATAGTGCTCTTTATTCTTGCAGCAATATTCATTTTATAATCGCTGCCGTTATCGCTATCTTTATGGAACGAAATGCAATTACTTATGTTCAAACAATTACTTTCTTTGCTTTTTCTTTGCTTTTTCGCAGGGTCGGCATTTGCTCAATTAAACCTTGATTCTGTTGGTCATATCGACCTCAACACCTTGCACGACCAACGCCTCAACGACATTTGGGGATATACCGATGAATTGGGCAACGAATACGCCTTAGTTGGCGGAACCAAAGGAACAAGTGTCGTAGATCTATCTGATCCAACAAATCCGATTGAAATTTTCTGGGAACCTGGAATGGAATCGGTTTGGCGCGATTTGAAAACGGTTGGCGATTATGCTTATGTCACCACCGAAGCATCAAACGGACTACTCATTATCGATCTTTCTCCACTTCCTTCATCAACGGCATTGCCTGTCACTTATTATTACGGTAACTCGCCCGGCTTTTGGACTTCGGCACACAACCTTTATGCAAATGATGATGGCTACGTCTATATTTTCGGTGCAGATCGAGGTAACGGAGGTGTCATTATTCTAGATGTTGCCACAGATCCTATGAACCCAATTGAGGTGGGCGAGTTCGATAATTGGTATGTACACGATGGATACGTAGAGAACGATACCATGTACCTTGGGCACATCAGCGATGGCTTTTTTAGTATTGTAGATGTTACAGACAAAGCGAATCCGCAATTATTAGGAACTCAAGGAACGCCTTCTACCTTCACGCACAATGTTTGGACACGTCAGGGAGGGTATGCATTCACAACGGATGAGGTCTCGGGCGCATACATTGGTGCCTACGATATTTCGGATCCGTCTAACATTGTTGAAGTAGATCGCATTCAAAGCTCTCCAGGAGCAGGAGTAATTCCCCACAATGCGCACGTTCTTGGCAATTTTGTTATCACAAGTTATTATTCCGATGGAGTAGTAGTGCACGATGCAACCTACCCATATAATATGGTTGAAGTGGCGAATTATGATACCTATCCATTCCAAACTACCGGTTACGACGGATGTTGGGGCGTGTATCCTTATTTTTCGTCTGGATTGATCATTTCTTCCGATAGAGACTACGGAATGCATGTTTTGAGTCCAAGTTATTCTCAGGCGGCATACCTAGAAGGAGTGGTAACCGATGCGCAAACGACCAATACACTTGATGGAGTGGAAGTGCAAATTCTTGCAAGCAATCAGGTAGAAACGACTGCCTCCACTGGTTTTTATGCTACGGGTATGGCATCCGGAGGAAACTACTCGGTGGCGTACAACAAAATTGGATATTATCCAGACACGCTTTCAGTAAACATTGTCAATGGACAAATCACAATACAGGATGTTCAGTTAACACCAATTCCGCCATTTACTCTGGACATTACTGTTTTAGAGCAAGGAACGAATACACCCATCAACGATGCGGAAATTTTACTGAAAGCGTCTTTGGCAGATTTTGGAGGAACTTCCAATGCTCTCGGTGAAGAGAATATGACGCTGTACTACGAAGAACAATACAAAGTTTTTGTAGGAAAATGGGGCTATGTCTCCTATTGTGAATGGATCGATATTGATGCGTCGACAGGTGCCTTGACCGTTTACCTCCAACCTGGGTATTACGACGATTTTGTCTTTGATTTTGGATGGAACACCTTTGGATCGGCAGCAACTGGTCAGTTTGAGCGTGCCATTCCCTTCGGAACAGCAAGTAGTCCGGGAGTGGATTCCGACCAAGATTGTTCTGAATACTGCTACATCACTGAAAATGCAGCCACAACAAATATCCTCGTTTCTACCGTTCATGATGGAAACGTAGTTTTGCAATCACCGAGTATGGATTTGACTTCATATGTTGATCCTTATGTGCATTATGAGCGCTGGTTCTTCTGTGATTTGGGAGGCAATCCAAACGACTCCTTAGAAGTAACAATCAGTAACGGAACCACGTCGGAACGAATTGATGTACAATTAAGAGATACCAGTATTCATGGAATGTGGATTCCGAAAGATATTCGGATTCTTGATTACATCAGCTTGTCAAATACAATGACCCTTTCGGTAAGCACGGCCGATTTCCTTTCTGATCCGAATGTAACAGAGTTGGCGTTTGATCATTTCTATATTACAGAGTCAGAATTTGTCAACCTTCCCGATACTGAATTGGTTCATTGGCAATTGCAACCGAATCCATCTACCGGAATCATTACCGTTGCCCATTTAGCGCAAGCAGTGGATTTCGAAGTTCGTTCCATTGGCGGAAAACGCATTCAGGCAGGACGATTGAACCCAGGAGAAAGTATCGATGGTTCGTTGTGGGCTGAAGGTGTCTATTTCGTGAAAATCAAAGACGTTGTACAAAAGATTGTTATTGCCAGATAATCACAATCGCAATTCCTTATATTTGTCTGCATCAAAGCCGTTAATTTGACGAAAAAGCTAGACATTTCCGTTGTTGTTCCATTGTATAATGAGGACGAATCATTGCCAGAATTGAGCGAATGGATCGCAAAAGTGATGGATGAAAACTCCTACACGAAGACCATTCCAACGAAATTATACAACTGGGCCGCACGCCGCATTACAGGAATCAAACTACACGATTTCAACTGTGGATTGAAAGCTTATAAAAATGTAGTTGTTAAAAGTATTGAAGTGTACGGTGATATGCACCGATACATTCCACCATTGGCAAAATATGCTGGTTTTAACAAAATTGGAGAGAAGGTAGTTCAGCACCAGGCAAGAAAATACGGAGTAACAAAATTCGGTTTGAACCGATTCGTCAATGGTCCCTTGGATTTAATGACCGTGGCCTTCATGGGCAAGTTCGGAAAGAAACCCATGCATTTTTTCGGAGTCATCGGAATGCTGATGTTCTTCATCGGATTTGGAATTTTTGCGTACCTGGGAATTGTGAAATTGTTCATCGATGGTGACGCAAAACTGATTGCAGATCGGACGGAATTTTATTTGGCACTGGCAGCGATGGTTTTCGGAGTTCAATTTTTCTTGGCCGGATTTATCGGCGAAATGATCGGTAGAAACTCATCAACACGAAACGTGTATTTGATCGAAAAAGAGTTGAATATCCATGAATAAATGGAATATTGACAAAACATGGACGCTCTTCCTGGATCGCGACGGCGTTATCAATAAACGAAATTTTGACAGCATCATGGTTGGGGATACCGATTCTGATATTCTGTTTGGCAAGAATCTTGGTATGAAAACAGTGCGGGTGCTCTCTGAAGAAAAAGCAAGTGTTTCCGCCGATATGGAAATTAATGGTTTAGATGAACTGATAACCAAATTGACGCATGAAGAGTAAATTGACATTTTTGGTAGTATTGTTAGCGAGTTTTGCTTTCGGGCAACTGAATCAAGTCGATTCGCGCGGACGAAAACAAGGCGAATGGGCGAAAACGTACCCAGAGTCTACCGTATATCAATACCGCGGAGAATTCAAAGATGATAAACCCATCGGAAAATTCACGTATTTCTACGAGTCAACGAAGGTCAAAGCGATTATCAATCATAATGTTGGAGAAACTGGGCGGTCTGTCGCTTATTTTTACCATGAAAACGGACAGGTTATGAGCGCTGGGATCTATCGAAATTTGAAAAAAGATAGTATCTGGGTGAATTATACGCCAGGCGGGAAACTCAGTACAAGAGAAGAATTTAAAAATGATAAACTACACGGAGTCACTTACGTATATTTCGTTACGAGTGAACTAGCGAATCAAGCCCCTGTTGTAGCCACAAAAAAAACGTATAAAGAGGGAATTTTACACGGAGATTACGTAGAGTATTTTGTAACAGGTAGAACAAAAATTAAGGGGAAATACGTCAACAACAGACAAGATGGTGCCTGGGAAGAGTTCTATTTGAATGGCAAACGTGCCATGACCTTGCGTTACGACGATGGAAAAAAGCACGGATATCAAATAGCTTACGACGAGTCAGGAAAACGCCTGGGAGAAGTATTTTATTACAACGGGCACATGCTAGAGGGCGAACGCCTCGAAAAGCTCCTGGAAGATTTGAAGGAAAAGGGAATAAACCCTTACACGATGACAACCAAATAATTGGTATCTTCGTTATACTATTATGACGAAGAAATCAATTTTAGGAATACTGCTTCTTACGGTAGTTCTTTTCTCCTGCAAAAAGCAAGGAGCGCCTCTTTTTCACAGAGAATATTTTGGACTGGAAACAGGTCGTTATGTGGTGTATAACGTAACGGAAATTACACATGACACGGCATTGAATCCGGCGCATGATACAATCACGTATCAATTGAAGACCGTTTGGGAAGCAGAATACATAGATAACGAAGGGCGCTCAGCAAGTGAATTTCGTCGTTACAAAAGAGATAATGACACCGATCCGTGGGTTTTGTCTGATATTTGGACGGGCATTCACGATGGTGTGCGCGCAGAGTTGATTGAAGAAAATCAGCGGGTGGTAAAATTGGTTTTTGCGCCAACACTCAGCAAGGATTGGGACATCAACGCGTACAATACGATGCCCGAAATGGAGGCGTTTTATTCTGATGTTCATGTCGATACAACCATCAACGGTGTGCAGTTTGATTCAACATTAGTCGTCGATCAAGAGGACTATTCGAGCCTTATCGATACCGTTAAAATGTACGAAGTGTATGCCAAACACGTTGGACTCATTCACAAGTATTCAAAAAACAACATTTATGACTTCGCTGACCCTGAGCCACAAGTAGGAACAGAAGTCTACTACGAATATGTTGAACATGGATTTCAATAATCACGAATTCTACTAATTTCGTCGCATGAGAATTGCATTAATCTCTGCATTTTATCCATATCGCGGAGGCATCGCGCAATTTGGAGCCATGTTGTACCGTGTTCTTGAAAAAGAGCACGAACTAACGGCTTACACGTTTCGCAGGCAATATCCTGGAATATTGTTTCCCGGAACTTCGCAATTTGTCACGGAAGAGGACAATGCAGATCCAATTCCTGCCCATCGTACAATTGATAGTTTGAACCCAATTACTTTTCGTCGTACAGCGAAAAAAATTGACCGAAGCAATCCAGATTTAGTTATAACCCAATATTGGATGACGTTTTTTGGTCCCGCCTTGGGGCAGATTCATAAGTCATTGAAATCTGATGCCAAACAAGTGGCAATTCTTCACAATGTGATTCCGCACGAAAAGCGCTTTTTCGATACGCCGGCCAACAAATATTTCTTAAAACACAACGATGGTTTTGTAGCAATGAGCGACGTCGTTTTGAAGGATTTGCTTTCCATCAAACCCGATGCAAAATACCTTCGAATCGATCACCCTGTGTACAATCAGTTTGGAGCTTTGCTACCCAAAGCAGCCGCTTTAAAAGAGCTTGGTCTTCCGGAAGGAGAGAAATACCTCTTGTTTTTTGGGTTTATCCGCGAGTACAAAGGTTTGGATTTGTTGATTGAAGCTTTGAGCCAACTAAATGAGGAATATCACGTAATTGTGGCAGGAGAAGTGTACGGATCTTTTGACAAATACCAGTCGTTGATTGATTCTCTGGGGCTTGGAGAACGCGTTCATACATTTACTCAGTACATTTCAGACGAAGAAGTGAAAACGTATTTCAGTGCAGCAGATGTCTGTATGTTGCCCTACAAAAGTGCGACGCAAAGTGGAATTACCGCTATCGCCCATCATTTCGAAATGCCAATTATTGCAACTGATGTAGGAGGATTGAAGGAAAGCATCGAACACGGCGTTTCTGGTCTTATCGTAGATAAAGCTGAAAGCGAGGGGATTGCAAAAGCCATCGAATCCTTTTTTAGCGAACACAACCCGGACTCCATGAGAGAAGTCATTCGCAAACACAACGAGGAGAATACGTGGGAGAACTTCGCTGCGCAGATAATCGAATTTGCACAAGCCTTATAGCCTCAAACCAATCGCTATTTTATTCCAGTCAATTCCCATCAGGTCAGTGCTATTAAGGATAGTTTCGTTATATTCGTGCTTTGAATTCGCCTTATTTGTAGGGAACAAATGTTGAAGATTACCAGTATCATAACATCACTCGTATTTCTCCTTTTCTTAGGAACAGGATCGTATGCGCACACTTTGATGCAGGAAAATCAGCAAAAGACCGCTTGTGACGAAGACAAGAAAGACGATTCAACTGAGAAAGATGATATTGATGATGAGCACAGAACCGTGCCTCAAATCGATTTGTTTCAAGCCTTTTCTCTGGTAACAATTTAATTTACGAAAATGCGTAATAAAGGATTTTTTTGGTTTCTAACAATATTGTTGACAGTGATTTGTCTTTACCAACTCTCTTTTACTTTCGTTTCCTCAGGAATTGAAAATGAAGCAGAACAAAAAGCGGATAAGCTGGTAGATGAAATGCTACAGCAAGCCAAAGACAATGGACAAGATAGTGTTGTCTTGCAATACAGTGGTGTAAAGATCGCTGTAAACAGTGTTGAATCGCGTGAGATTGCGAAAGCAGATTACATCAACGGGATTCTTTCTAATAAGAACGAAGACGAAGTTTACCCTATTCTCGGAACAAAATTCAAAGATGTTAAGAAACAAAGTTTGGCTCTTGGATTGGACCTTGTCGGCGGGATGAGTATCACGATGGAAATCTCCATTCCTGGAATGGTAGAAAACTACGGACGTGATATCGACCCGAAATTTAAGCGCGTAAAAGAAGCGGCAGATGAGCGTTACAAGAGAGAAGCAGGCGATTACATCGATATCTTCGTTGAAGAAAATGCAAAGCAGAATAACGGTGCGAAACTAGCGCGTATCATGGCAACACATGCTATGGAGGGAATCTCTCGTGACTCTGACGATGAAAAAATAGTAGAATTCTTACGTGAGATTGAAAGTTCAGCCATGGACGGTGTGGAGGAAATTATCAACCGTCGTATTAACCAATTCGGTGTGGCTCAGCCAAATATTCAATTGGACAAAGAGCAAAACAGAATCTACGTAGAGCTTCCTGGGGTGCAGGATGAGAAAACGGTAGCGGAAAAAATTGGTAGCGTTGCCAATCTTGAGTTCTACGAAACAAAAGCATTGTCTGAAATTTCAGCAGATTGGAATCGTATCATTATTGCTTCACGTACACCGTTAGGAACAAGTTCTAATGAGGTAGTGACAGACGGAAACGAATCCGATAGCACAGCGAATGATTCAGCACAAACACCAGATTCTTTGAAGGTAGAAGATTCTACGGAACTGAGTTTGGACGATTTAGACGAAGATTTTATTGATAATCTTGACGGAACTGCAACAGATGGAAATGACGGTGAATCAACTGGGCCGAAAACATTGGAAGAGATGATTATTCCTGCAGGGAATGGATTCACAATCGCTTACGTACGTCCTGAAGACAAAGAAAAAGTAAGAGATATTCTGAAGCGCTCTGATTTGAGCATCCCATTCGTGAAATTCATGTTCTCTGAGCAGACCTATGAAATAGAGCCGAATGTGTATTCGTTTACATGATTTTCTACTACGGAAAAGCTGGTATCGTTGCAGATATCGCCTTATTCGCGAACATCTTATTCATCTTTGGAGCACTTGGTTCATTTGGAGCGGTATTAACGCTTGCAGGTATGGCAGGTATCGTATTAACGATCGGTATGGCCGTGGATGCGAACGTACTGATCTTTGAAAGAATCCGTGAGGAGCAAACTGCAGGTAAAGACTTGAAAGCTGCTGTAGATACTGGATTTAAGAAAGCACTTTCTTCGATCATCGATGCCAATGTAACAACATTATTGACGGCAATTGTATTGAAAGTATTCGGAACAGGACCAATTGAATCGTTCGCGACGACATTGATCATCGGTATCTTTACTTCAGTATTTGCTGCTTTGGTAATTACACGTTTGTTCATGAACTGGTGGATGACGAAAGGAAATCCAATCAACTTCGAGTCTAAAATGACGAAGAATGCCTTCAAAAACTTCAACATCAACTTCGTAGATCGTCGTAGAACATTCTACATGATTTCTGGAGTTTTGGTAGCAGGAAGTATCGCTATGATTGCCTTCCGTGGATTTAGCGAAAGCGTTGAGTTCTCTGGAGGTCGCACCTACGGCGTGGAATTCTCTAAATCAGCTGAAAAGCACATCGATGCATTGGAATCAAACTTGAAAGAAATTTTGGTAGATGCCGATGGAAAGACAGCTTCTGTTGAGATCAAGAAAAAAGACAACAGTCGTTTCTTGGAGATTTCGACCAACTACCTTTTGGACGAGACAGGACCAGAAATTGCTGATTCTGTAAAGCGGAAAATCTCAGAAGGATTGACAGCTTCATCGGAATTGGTTGGAACGCATGAATTTAAAGATAGCCGTTCGGTATCCAACAAGTTGAAAGAAGAATTGGCAAGTTCATCCTTGCTCGCAATCTTAATTTCATTGTTGATCATCTTTGGATACATCTTGATGCGATTTGGAAGATGGCAATACTCTACAGGAGCAATTATAGCGATGATGCACGATGTTACCATTGTACTCGGAATCTTTGCGTGTTTCCATGGAATCCATCAACAAATCGTTGAACTCAACCTTGTCACGTACGATCAATACCTCGATGACAACCTTCATTGTATTGTTGATCATCTTCATCTTCGGTGGAGCAGCCATTAAAGGCTTCATCTTCGCCTTGATGGTAGGTGTAGTTGTCGGAACATACTCATCGTTGTTCATCGCAACACCAGTATTGGTTGACTTGTCAAGATTTTGATAACGTTATATACATAGAAGACAAAACAATGATAGTACTTGTAGGAATAGTGTTAGTGATGATTGTCGGGAACTGGGTTCTCGGAATTTATACCAACTAAATACTAATTCGTATTATTCTTACGTTCTTATAGTGCTATACTCCCCAAACGCTTTAAATAACTGATCTTTCATTATTTACGCATTTTTTAGTTATTTTGGTTTATGCTACACTCCCTCTGGTATAAAAGAGCAGTGCTTTGCGCTATTTCTTTCTTCTTACTCCTAAGCTCTTCCGTTCTTGCGCAGGAAGACAGCACGATGCAAATCAAACGGTTTACTTTCGAAGATCTCGACAGCGAGAAATTTGAGAAGTACAAGTCTTCATCATCCACCAACCGATTGGCAGAAAATCCCGATGATTTGACGCAAGAAGTCATTATTATCGATGGAGATGAAATTCGAAAGTTTGGATACACCACGCTCGTGGATGTTCTAAAAACAATCCCCGGATTCAGAACTTCGCAACCCGGAAATGCGATAGAAGGAGAAACCTTTCTCATGCGCGGTTTGTTGGGTAATGATCATACAATGATTCTGATTAATGGAATTCCCATCAAGCCAGAAGGCGTAAAATCCATGCCGATATCAGCACAATTACCTATTCGACATGCCGAATACATTGAAATTGTCCAAGGGCCATCTTCAGCTACCTATGGTTCCGATGCAATGGCTGGAGTCATTAATATCGTCTTGCCAGAAGTAGATCGTCCGGTATTTGCCTGGGCAGATGTAAGTGGAATGACACCTGCAACTACAGACATCAACCTAACCTTAGGAGGAAAAGCGGGATCTGGAAAAAACATTTTGGACTATCAAATTTTTGCTTCGAGTCAACGTGCAGGAGATGTCAATTTATTGATCAATGAGGATTCTATTGCATTCGATCCTAATCAGTTAACTCCATTGCAAAAGCAATTTTATTTGCCAGACCTGGACAATAATAATTTGCCAGAAATTAATGCATTATCGCGTGAAAGCCGATTAATAGGCGGTAGTTTTCGATTTCGCGGATTTGAGTTGTATGCCACAAATATGTTTCGAGAGGAACATGCTGCATTCGGGAATTCTCCTACCGCTGTTTCTTACTCCGATCCTTCTACTAAAATGGGCGAAAACATCAATACGGTGGCATTGCGTTATATGCACGATAATAGAAAACGTTTTTCTTCTAGGTCGGCCATTTCAATTTTGAATTATCGAACCATAGAAAATGCAAGTTACGTAGCGATACGCGATTCCATTTCTGCAGGTCGAAATTTTATTTTCGGTCGTTCGGTAGATGTACGTGCAGATTTTCAGGGAATTCTGAAGTTCTCCGATCAATTCAAAATGGCTTTCGGAACAACAGGGCAGTATAGTATTTCAAACCCGTACACAAGTTTCTTAGGAAGACGCGTTCATTTAGAATCTAATTCATTTGATCTTTCGAATATAAAACTTGAAACCACCGTTGGAACTACGCCAGAATTGGATTCCTTGAGTACTATTGGGTCGAGCACTGAAATTGCGACGTATGAAGTAGCTAATATTGCCGGCTTTGTCCATTTCCTGTATAAAAGCAAAGGAGGTAAGTTGAATATCGAAGGTGCATCGCGTGTGGATTTGAACACAACCGATGGTATTCGGTTTACACCAAAAGTTGGAATGATCTATCGCCCAATTGAGAAGGTGAAGTTGGTATTAAATTATGGGGCAGGTCATCGCGCGCCGAGATCATATCATATTTACAACAATTACTGGGATCGAATTGATGGCTCCGGCCCAATTGATGTTAATTTGAATCGATCAAGAGACTCATTGAGCACCGAACGTTTGCAAGGAGGTGAGGTTCGCCTGGTTTGGGATGCCACGCCACATTTACGAATTTCAGGACGTTATTACATCCACATAATGCAAAACAGAATTATTCGTCAAATCACAAGTGCTCCTGTTCCTGGTGTGGGACCACCGCCACCCAATAACTTCAGAGTTGGAAATGGCTATTTTAACAATCGCAATACAAACACCGAATCTTTATTAAACGCATTTATGGTGACACTTGAGTATCGCAAGAATTGGGAAGACTTTTCCTTAATTGTGATGGGAGCTTATGAATATGCAGCGGGTTATGAGGAGATTGAGGGGGAAGAGGACAATCCCCAGTCAGTCGAGGCAACAGCAGATTATCGTTTTGTACCCCTTCATTCAGTAAAAGCAAATATTAATATTGGTTTTAAAGGATTCATGCTTTCCATCAACAACAACCTTATTAGCGAGTTTACATCGGATATTTACTTGAAGAATAAATCGGCTGTATACAACGAGTTTGACGAAATCAATTACAACCTGGATGTTTTATTACACAAGGATTTATTTCGTCAAATCAGTCTTTTTGTTGGAGCTTATAATGTGTTGAATACCTTGCAAACAGGAATTTCAGGATCCACTTTAACGAATTCTTGGGGCTACAATCCTCAGTACGGTCGTATATTTAAAATTGGTCTAAACTATCGATTGAATTGAGAAAGATCCTCACCATAGCATTCATTTTCGTTGCCATTCAGTCGTTTGCGCAGAACATTCGTATTGATGAAAAGGAGCGGACAAAATCCAACGTGGATCGACTCAACCAAAAGGCAGCGACATTTCAGAATAGAGACAGCGTTTTCTATTATTACCTCAAGGCGTCAGAGATTGCGCAATCGATTCTTTATTATGAAGGAGAACTTACCTCATGCCGAGGTTTGGTGCAATACCACAAGAACGACAAGGTTATCGATGAACGCCTGAAGTATACATACCGCATTGTTCAAATTCAAGAAAAAAGAGGAACGACAACGGATCAGGCAAAAGCCTATCAAGAATTTGGAAAGTTGTACTTCAATGAAAAAATCTACGAAAAGGCAGCCGAGAACTTTCGGAAAGGGTTCGAATTACAAGGAATCAAACTAGATGATAAGTATGAAGCCGGAATTTGGCTCACGCGTTCGCTGCGCATTTCTAATGACAATGACGCGGCTTTGCAGACTTCGAGAAAACTGCAATTCGATGAAAAGAGCCTGTCCATTTTTCAGCGCATCTCACTGTACAAGGAGAAAGCGGAAATCTACCATAATTTGCGTGCATACCAGAAGGAATTGGATGCGTATCAGTCCATCATTTCAATAGCGAAAGGCACGCGTTACTCGAGCTTTGTGCCTACGGCCTGGAACAACATCGGTTTTGTCCACAAATTCCTGGAACATGAGAACGAGGCAAAAGGAGCATTTACCAATACGCTGCGCACGGCTTCTAGCAACGAAACGGAGTTGAGAGCTACGGCAAATTATAATTTGGGATTGATTTTGCACAATCAGGGAAGTTCTGACTCTGCCATGGTGTGCTTTAAGGCAGCCTATAAATTGTACGAGAAACAGGATAATTGGGAAGCATTGGCGAACAGCAAGAACATGATGGCCTTGAGTTATTTCCACAACGATGATTTGTACAATGCGCAAAATGAATTGAACGGTGCCTTTGATATCGAACGTCGCCACGACCTCAAAAAGCAAGAAGCCAAAAGCCATGAAATTCAGTCTATGTTTTACGAAGATGTTTTCGATTATGAAAACAGTCTTACGAGCTACAAGCGATACCTGTCTATTCGTGATTCGCTATTAACCATTGACCGTACCGAGGAAAGTCGCTTGTTGTACGATCAATACAAAGCAGAGCAGTTAGAAAAGCAACTGCGTGTGGTTTGGGCTGACATGGAGTTGGAAATCGTCAGTTTGGCTGAAGAACGTGCTCGAATTGCGGAAGAAAGCGCTCGATTGATTGCGGAACAGGAACGAGCGAATGCTCAAATGGAGCGTGACGCGGCAGAATTGAGACGCTTGCAATTACTGGACGAACAAAGGAAGTTAAAGGCAAAACAACAAGAATTAGAGCTGATTCAACGCGACAAGGAACTAGCAGATTTGGCTTTAGAAAAAGAACAACTTGCAGCTTCTGAAAACGAAAAGAAAATTGCCCTGCTAGCGAAACAGAACGAATTAGAGGTGGAGCGTCGTAAGAATGAAAAGCAACGCCGTACTAATGAACGACAGCGGTATCAGAACAATCTGCAATTGATACTGGGGATTTTATTCTTCATTATTTTACTGCTTTTGGTGTTTTTAATTGCCTACCGACAATTGCGTCGTCGCAAGAAACGAATTGAAGAACAAAGCGTAATTATTGCCGAAAGTGCACGAGAAATTGAATTACAAAAAGAGAAATCGGACGGACTTTTATTGAATATTTTGCCGCATGCAGTCGCGGAAGAGTTGAAATCAAGAGGGGCAGCAAAACCTCGTTCGTATGATGAGGTGAGTGTAGGGTTTACTGATTTTTCAGGGTTTACAATGATTTCAGAACAGCTGAGTCCAGAAGATTTGGTGGCCCAATTGGATACCATGTTCCTGGAGTTTGACAAGATCATCGAGAAGTATAATCTGCAGCGAATCAAAACAATTGGAGATGCCTATATGTTTGCCGCAGGACTTCCCGAACCTATGGAAGATCATGCCGACAAAAGCATTCGTGCATCACTGGAAATACGCGATTATATTGACAGTTTCAACAAATCGATAACGCCTGGACTGCCACAATGGAACATTCGGATTGGTGTCCATTCTGGGCCGGTAGTGGCTGGGGTTATTGGAATTAAAAAGTTCGCCTATGACATTTGGGGGGACACCGTGAATACAGCGGCACGTATGGAATCAAGCGGGCAAATTGGTAAAGTGAATATCTCTGGAATTACGAAATCGCAAATTAACGGCGCATTTATCACAGAGCATCGTGGTCGGGTAGAAGCCAAAAACAAAGGTGCGATTGATATGTATTTCGTAGAGATGAAAAATTAATCCTTCAAATCAACAATTACCCTTCGATCTACAAGAGCCTCTCGATGGTTTTTCATGGAATATGAGCTAGAATACGAATACGTTTGAAGGGAAACCAGACGAACAGGACCTGCGTTTCTAGTGACAACAGATCCTATTCCACGATGAATGATGAAGCCATTGTCCTTGAATCTGATGTCCCCAAAGTAATTTCCTGTTGGATAGCTTTGTTTGTAATTTACATCAACAGGGACCCAGCCATAGTTTTCCAAATAAAAATCTGCCCAAACATGCAAGGATTCATCCGGACGAAAACCAACTAAATGTCGGGCGGGAATGCCCTTCATTCTTAACATGGTTATAAAGATGGTACTGAGATTTCCACAATCGCCTCCGCCTTTCGCTAAGATATTATCGAGTGTATGAAAACCAGAAATGGGATCCAGATATTGGTAATGGATCGGAACATACTCATAACACTTGCGCGCATAGTTTAAGACATCCGTGCTTTCTTCCCAAATAGAATCAGCTACTTTTAGAAGGATTGGGTTTTCAACATCAATAAAGGGGAGGTTTGATGAAGTAAAGTTGATGTAAGTTTCCGAATCCGTATTATAAGGATAAATGGAGTCAATCATATCAAAATTGATCTTCACATCGTGCACGTTCACCACATACTTTTGCTGCACAAGCTTTTTACGCCACTTCCGAGTCTCTGGACCTAAATCAATAGCGTGGTATGTGCACGAATCACCCGCAAAACCAAACTTTTGCATTTCTTGTTTAGATTGAAAATAAGAACGCTCAACTTTCTGGTATTCATTGGATTGTAAAACCCCTAAAAACAAGTCAATGACCACGGTTCCTAATCCTCGATATGAAATTGTGGTAGTGATATCTACTGAATAAACACGTTCGTTGGAGTATTGAATGAATGGATCCTCAACACTTGGATTGAATAGCGATTGTAGGAAAATCAAGATGGAGAACGGCGATAACATCAAAAGTCTTTCTTTAAAGATGCAGATTTTCGATGAAATGCATATGAAATTCTTCTAAGTGAGAGGGACAGTCAGAAAAGGTTGCTAAAGGTTGACGATTTCGTGCTTCTCATTCTTGCGTAAGAACAAGCTGAGAATGGTTCGTGCATCACGGTCATCGGGCATGATGTCGATATAACTAAACCATTGTTGTGGCGGCTGCTTTTTGAAATGGAACGGGGCATAACCCATACCTTTTAAACCTCCATTTTCAACCAAAATCAAACTTTTTTCGCTGCGCTGTCGGCCTTTGTCAACAATGTAAAAGCTCTCGCCATTCAGTGTCAATCGGTCGATAAGCTGCTGCACGCGTGTATTATACGACTCCACGGCTTCTTCGCCAACACAGGCGCCCAAACAGTTTTTGATGGTGTATTGAAAGCAAGCCGAAGTAGATTTATACAAATCGCAGAGTTTCTGACAGAGGTCGTAATCTTCTACTTGACGCTCTAAAAAGGCCACTCCTTCTCGTTTCGTATTGAAGCTCGTAATCGGCGTTTCATTCATCGAAGATACACGCGCAATGAACAATCGGAAATAGCCATTGTCATCTGTGTAGTGATACAATCCAAATGGAAATAAATGACGCCTGAGTGAGCGGTTATAAATGGGTTTGTGCTGTTTGATTAGAAAGGATTCTCTTAGCAGGGAGATCAATTCGGATCCCGTTAGCTCAAATTCGATTCGCGTGATTTCCTTCTGCATCTTGATGGCCTTTTGCGAAGAATTATTGCGCAGGTGCTGATCGATGCGTTTACGAATATGAATGCTCTTTCCGATGTAGATCAATTCATTCGTTTCATTGAAGAATTTATAAATCCCCGTTTTGTTTGGAATTTCATCCAGTTCATCCAAATCCAAATTCGGGTGCAATCGTTTTGGATTCACTTCTTCTTGAATGAAGGTCTGCAAGTTTTTCGCGTCCGTTTCCATCAAGAGCGTAAACAATTCCGATGTTGCGAAAGCATCTCCACCAGCTCTGTGACGACCAATCAATTCAATGCCAAGCGCACGTGTCAATTTTCCTAGACTGTATGAATCATGACCAGGCAAAACATATCTTGAGGTTCGAACGGTGCACAAATGCGGTCTTCTGTAATCGTATCCGAGAGATTTGAATTCGGCACGAATCACATTGTAATCAAACGCCACGTTGTGGGCAACAAAGACACAGTCTTGCGTGAATTCGATGATATCTTTCGCAATCTCGTAGAATTTGGGAGAATTTTGAACCATTTGGTCGTTAATCCCGGTTAACTTAACGATAAATTGAGGAATCGGCATCTCTGGATCTACCAGAGTCTCGTACGAGTCAATTACCTTTTCGCCATTGTGCTTGTAGATGGCAATTTCGGTGATTTTAGAGCTTTTTGGACTTCCGCCCGTAGTTTCGATATCGATTATAGCATAGTGCACAAGGCAAAGATACGAAACCGCTTGTCCCGCCGAAAGGATTTAGAGTTTAAGTTCTATTTTATAGCTGGCCGGAATCAGTACTTCTTTAAAAGAGATCATCTTAGTGGATGTTCGGGCAGGTTTCCATTGTTTTTTTAGAACAGCTAGATAATTGCGCAAGTCGGCTTCCTTTTTCTTTAATGGGCCTTTTATTTCTCTTAGTAGTGTGCTTCCGTCGTGGCAGGAAACAATGGTTATAGAAGAGGCTCCGCCAGTGTCGAAGCCCGCTTGTTTTAATTGTGAGGTGAGCGCAGCAATTCCAGACCCGTAATCCGAATTGTTCTCAGGATCATATAGTGGGAGCTCTTGGGCTTCCTGAAGCACTCCTGGCCACCAGTACGATTGTGAATGCGAAAGTGTCGAGTCTTCTTCTTCCTCCCAATCCCAACGAATGAACTCAGGTTGCTCGCCATTTGCTTGCGTAATGACCCAACTAATAAAAGGTTGCAGGGTAAGATCTGATCCTTGATCAATACCGAGAAAACCAGCGTTTAATTCAAGTTCGTGTTTGACAAAATCTTTGGTTTTCGGGCGGAACTCTGTCCAAACGAATGGAACACTAACATATCCTTTGGGAAAGTCAAAGGTGGAAATATCGGAGAGTAAATGATCGTTTCCAGCGATAAAGGGATTGCGGTAATAGGTTTTTTTGAATTCGGTTTCTCGATCCCAAACATCTGCTTCAGTATTCAGATCGTCGCGCAGGTAAGGGAAGAATTTATGAATCCAACCCGTGACCGAATTGGTGCCGTAAAAGGATTCGTGTTTGTAAATGGCTTTCCAGAATTCAATGTTTGGTTTGCCTTCAGAAGCGCTGATGAATTCGCGAATTACTGGCTTGAGTTCCTTAGTCCAGAACTCCATTCCATATGCATCGAACTGATCTAATTCATCGTGAATTTTTTGCCAATCAGCGGTGGTGCCCAATAATGTGATTTCTGGAATGCCGCAGCCAGAGCCTCCTTCAAAGGAAAAATAGCTTTTCACGGCATCCATCAAAGTGATCTGATATGCAGTGGAAATTACCGGATTTGTGGTGCTAAATTTCTGATTGACCAACGAAACAGGATCGTGCTTCAAATGCACCGTCAAACTATCGTTGAAGCCTTCAACCAATTGTTCCCATCCCGCCTGATTGTCCTGTGCTAAATCACGGATAAAAACAGAAATGGTATCTGGTGCTGAAGTACTGACAAGATTTTCTTTTTGTTCATCGGCTGTAACGGCAATATGATTTCCAAATGCTTGACAAATTGTTAACCAAACGTCGTCTGGAGAGAGAACCAAGGGACGATGTTGATCATAGGCGATGTGGATGGTTTCCACAAAACCGTTCAGTCGGGTAGGGGCAATGTGCTTATTTTTGTGCTCTTGAGGAGTAGCAAAGATGAGTTTGTCTAACTTGTTCTGAGCAATTGATTTGAAGGGAGCGGTTGGCAGAGCAACTTTATTTTGTTGCACATCATCAACTCTAAAGGTAATTCCATCCGATGGTGGTGGATTGAAAAGAAGGTAGAAAACAAAAAGCAGCAGTCCGTAGAAGAGATTCATCGCGAGCAAGTTTACATTTGAAACTACGAATTTCTGGAAAGTAACGGGCGAACTTGGCAATTATTAACGGTACCAACAACAAAAAGGAGAAAGTCTAGCTCTTTCTCCTTTTCACTTATCCCTAGGGTAAAGTTAGTGGTCAGGGATTAATTTTGTCGGTATAATTTTGTTTTTGATTTGGTCACGTTGAATCCAACATTGATTCCTGCCATTCCACCTCCTCGGCGAGATGTATAGAATATGTTGACTGGAATGTTGAGCGCTCCTGCGCGGAATGTTCTTCCGAAAGCAAATACGAACATCGTGCTTAATTTTGTGCCTCCACGACGATCCAAAAACTTAGAGTCCATGTTGTAATTTGGCTCAATATCAGTTACAGAGGGAGCCATGAAGTAACCATTGCTGAAGTATTCTGGGTACGCTGCCTCATTGTTGTAATTGCGCATTGTGTATTCATTCCAATCATCATTGCTGAAGTAATTCCCGGAATTTCCAAAACGTCCTTCGGTATCAAAGAATCCGTTTGTTTTTCGTTCCAGGCTGAATCCCGGTCCGAATGCGAATTCCCAACCTGCTTTACCAAAACGGAATCCGTTGGCAATGGTGATGGATGGAATGAACTGTCCTTGTTCCAATCCGTTTACGTTTACCAGGAACTCGAACAATCCAGAGAAGTTTTCAGTCCCAACGTATTGTGCTTCAAATTGATATCCAATCATTGAAACGGTAGGCATGATGTCCAATCCTCCCTGACTGTAAGGACGCGTCGCAAATTCACGGAAGTCTCCCGTCATGATTCCAACGCCGACACGCGGACCAGAATTGTTCATTTTTCCGACGCTTTTGGAAGCAACAACATCGTTTTTGAATTCCAAACGATCGACTAACGTCTCATCAGATTGTAAATCATGCAAGTTTCGCAACACCACGGCAATCATGCGTTGTAGCTCCACTTCCTGATCGGCAAATTCCAACATTTCTGTTTTGTACAATTTGCCCGATTTTACGTCAATCATTTTCAAGTTGATTACGATTTTGTCTGCAAATTGATCAATGCTTCCAGAGATAGTATAGTCTACATTGAGCTCTTTTCCCATTCGGATCAAGCATTTTGTGCTCAAACACTCTTCTTGCAATGTTGGATCTTTCGCAATTGCTTCTTTCATGTCGTACTCATCGTACACGGAATATTTATCGAGTTTGATTAACTCATAGCGTAATAACTTTGCAACAATCTTAGCATCTACTTGCAATCCAGTAATTGCAGGGTAACCAACAGCAATGGTTGAATTTTGAGCATTTGCTCCGAAGAAAATTGCCGTCAAAAAAACGAGGGTTGTGATAATTGTTTTCATCTTGGTTGTATTTAAAAAAATGGTTTTCAATAATTGATTTAAGCCTGTGCGAAACCTGTAAAAGGAATTAATACATTCACTACAAAACGCAGTGTCCAGCCTCTCAGGCTTCGAATCATTTTCTCTTTTAGCGATTCTTTGTTTGGAATAATGTTTTTAATAATTCGCATGTCTTGTATTGTTTTGTTGGTTCAAATCTAGGCACAACGTAAGCGCTACGATTACTGAATAACAGGTCGGGTAAAATGTCACTTGCGGAAAACGCAAATCATAAGAAGTAAAGGTGGAAGGTGTTGAGGAGAGTTGCGAGAATCACAACTCAAGCCCAATGTTGAGCGAAACAATTATTGATTCCGTTCAACAAAAAAAATGCGCGAACAGTGTTGCGAGAAAGGAAAGGAGAGAAAGAGATGCTTTGAATGCGATCGAATGCTTAGAGATGCATTTCAATTTCAATTTTCTTTTTAAAAGTCGCAATGAAGTTCTTTAATTGAGAAAAATACAAGTTGCGTTCTTTTTCATTGGTAACGCTAATAACACTTGAATTGGCCATTTGCTTTTTCAACATGGAAAGTGAATCCTGAATATATGCCTGATCGATAGTGTGCACAGAGTTCAGTAGATTGTGTCCAAAGTACAATCCTTCGAAGGAATCGGTTCGGTAGTATATCGTCGTGTTTCCGTTTAATGTTTCGTTGTGATACATTTCGAAATCATTTCCAGATGCCGGCGGTTGTGTGGTGGAGATGAACTTTTTTCCGCAATCGGCCTGTGCTTTCAGGTGGTCAACAAAGCGTTCAAGCAATTCAAGAATGTAAATGGCATATGCTGGATCTTCAAATTGCTGCGATTGAAAATAGTAGTAAACCTCTCGCACAAATCCACGCAATAATTCTGGATCGTAAATTTCTTTGGACGGCACTTGACAATATAAGCGCAATGCCTCATGTCCTGTTTTGAAGGTTTCTGGATCAATTTTTTCGTACTTGAATTTTTTGTTTTGAAACTCTTCAATTTGTAAGTGTGTTTTTGCCCAGAAAAAGAGTTTGAATCGAATCAAGTGCGGATAGTTCATCAATTGGATGATGGGAGTGTTGTTCACCGAAATCATCAATTCAGGATTTTTTTGATCCTTCAAGGCATCCAAAGCGTGTAGCATATTTTGCAAGTACAAGCCCATACTGAAGTCGTAGCCTGCAATTGGCTGATATTCAAAAATCACCTTATTCTTGTTAATGCTAAACAAGGAGTCAAGAGAAATGTTGAAGTGTTTCGACAGTTTTTCTAGCTCATAAATGGTGAGGTGTGTTTCTCCTCGAAAGCGTCGGTAGACTGCATCCTGGCTAATGTTTAATATTTCACCCACCACATTGCCCAGAGAATCCTTTCCCTGAATTTCACGTTTGATTAAATCGAATATTACTCCTTGATGGTCTTGCAACATAAGCACATTTTAGTCCATGAAAGATAGGCATTATGTGGGAAACAAATTGAATGTTTCCTGCGTCGACTTTATTTACTTTCCTGAACGAACCCTTCTCCAACCACCTTAAAGGAGGTACGACGGTTTCGTTGGTGGAATTCTTCTTGCGTCGCTTCATCGGATTGTCCGTCGATGTATGCTTTGGTGAGGTAAATTCGTTTGCCATTTTGATCCAAAACGGGTTTCTTTTTCTCGTCTTTCAAATAGTTTGGCTGATCTTCACCATATCCTTTTGCGATCAATCGCTCTGCGGGAATTCCTTTTTCGATGAGGTATTCTACACACGAGTTTGCACGGCGCTGCGCCAACTTACGGTTGTAATCATCACTTCCTCGGTTGTCCGTATGAGAATTTATTTCTACCACAAGGTTCTCATTCAAAACCAACAAATTGTACAGTTGATCCAACACTTCTTTGGAACGCGTTCTTAGAGCAGAAGAATCGAAACCATATTCAATTCCGTCCAATTCAATTTCGTCGTCTGGAATAGGATTTAGATAAAAATCTTGAATCAGTGCTTGACTGGTGGTGACAGGCATGGTGGAAACAGACTCGGCGGTCGCGAAGTATTTTTCATGCGTCCCTTTCACATAAACTTGTTGTTGGCGTTCCATCGTGATTTTATAGTACCCGTTTTCATCTGTTTGAATGGCCCTGTTTTCAAAAGGGATTTTACTATTGATATCCTTGAAATTCAGGGTGGTATTGGATAGAATGTCGCCTGTTTCATTGTCATAGCTCACGCCTTCTAGCGTAATTAAAATAGGTTCGTTGGTGATTTCGTAAATGTCATAGCAGTGGCCGTTTTCACAATCGGCGCGATCGCTCGCGAAGAACCCTTTTTCCATCAAAGCATCCCAAACCAGGTAGGAATCATCCATGCTTGAGTTGATAGGCTGCCCCATGTTTTCAGGTTGTTGGAATGCTTTATTATCTCTGTTGTAATACGCTTTGAAAATATCCAATCCTCCGATTGAATTCAAGCCGTTAGAACTGAAAAATAACGTAGAAGAGGCCTCGTGAAAGAAGGGGCTTACCTCATCCAAAACAGTGTTTACGGGGCGGCCCAAATTTCTGGCTTCTCCCGTGGGATAGCCATTCTCATCCAAATCAATTACCCAAAGATCCATTCCTCCTTCGCCTCCTGGTCGATTACTGGAGAAGTACAAGAGCGTTTCGTCGAGCGACACAAATGGATTGATGCTTTTGTATCCAGGCACATTTACCGACGCAGGTAGTTTGAATGATTCAAAGAACAACAAACTCTGCATTCGAGCGAAGTAAATAGATTGCTCCGATCTGTTGTCATCACTCCACTTGGTAAAGTAGACGATGCTCTGCTGTTCGTTGCGTTTAAGACTGCTAAACGCACTGGATGCGTCGTGTCGGGACGAGTTCAATGGGCGACCGAAATTTTTTGCTTTTTCCCAATTTCCGCTTGCGTTTCGCTGTGTCCAGTAGAGATCGCATAGGAAACGAGAATCTTGTTTTTCTGGATCGATAATTACGCCGCCTTCGCGTGCACTCGTAAACATAATTCGATTGTCGTTTCCGAAGAATGCCGGAGCAAATGAGGCTGTTCCTTTATTGAAAATATTGGTGTCGGCTAGTTTGACCACCATTTTTTCATAGGTTTTCAAATCTTCCAGCGCATAATAACATCCGGAAATCAATAATTGAGCGCTTCGGAGTAAAGAATCTGAAAAATTATCAGAAGCAATGTATTGTTCGAAGAGTTTTACTGCTTCTCGGTGGTTGCCTACATTCATTTGCGACAGGCCGTAGTGGTAAATATCTTCTGGGTAAGAAGCAAAAGTGGATGTTTCGCTGAAATGCGTGACTGCTTTCTGATAGTCGAAGGTTTTTAAGTGACAAGACGCAATTTGATGCGAAATGTAATCTTTCAAAGGAACGGTGCGCGATGAGTCGAGCTCTTTTTTCTGTTTGTCCTTCAAAGACAATTTTCCGAGCGTTACTTCATACGGAATAGTGGCTTCTTGCAATCCGAGGGAATCGCTTAGGGCGTTCTCGTAGTTTAACAATGCGTTGTAATAATCTTCCTCGGCGTAATAGTTGTCGGCATGATACAACCACACTTTACGCGATTGCCCAAAAGCTACGAGAGGAAGCACTATCAGAAGAAGTAAGAATAATTTTTTCATCATTTCCTGTTATAGTCTTGGACAAATTTTATCTGTTTTCTTACGATCTTTCAAGTGCATGTACGTGAAAGAGATTTCAAATCCACCACGGCCGTTAGAAGCGGTAGATAAAGAGGAAACGTTAATATCGTACCCAACTCTTGCAATGAAACGATCCATTTTGGCTCCAACGGAAACAATTGCTGCATCGGCATTTCTGTAGACAATTCCGCCCAATAAATAGAAATCGCTGGATTTCAAATAATATCCGACATCTGCGGCTAATGTTAACTCTTGGAATTCGCGTTGACGCATGTACAATACTTTTGGAAGCACATAGAACGTTTCCGTTACATTGATTCGCAATCCTGCGTGACCGTAGTAGCGAATTGGCAGTCGATTATCGAAACTCATAAAGGTTTCTTGCGGTTGCGTTAAGTTGAAGGCAGATACTCCAACGAACGGATTGAAGCGGCTTTCTTGTTTCGCAAAGAAGTAAAGGATTCCTGCATTTACCACGGGGGTAACTAATGACTGTCCCTGGAACGTTTCGTTGGAGTTCAACGTTGCATCAAATTCACCACCGTTATTGGTTGTGTATTGATTGTTAAACGTCAACAATTGGTATTCCAATGTTTTTTGAGTGATTCCGCCTTGGATGCCAAAGGAAATATTGTGGTTTTTGCTTTTGTCTAAAGACGTGGTGTAAGCCGCAGAAACCAAGCCTTGCAGCGCATTGTAGTTTCCGATTCCAGCACGGAAATTGGTGATTTGTCCACCAAAGCCCCACTTTTTATACGGTTTATCGAAACTGATTAAGGCAGTAGTGTACGGCTTGAAATTCACTGCACGCCACTGTGTTCTGTATTGTCCGTGAACGCGCCAGTCACCTTGGAAAACACCTGTCATAGCCGGATTCAAGAATATTGGTGCGGCATCATACATAGACAAATGCGCATCTTGTGCCTGAGTGCGAAAAGTACCCAGAACCAATAGCAAGAATACTATAAATTGTTTCTTCATCACTATCGAATAAGGGTGACATCACCCGATTTTTTAATAATTACATCGTTGGTCATCTGTACCGAGAATGTCCAGGTATAAACGCCTAATGGAGCGGGTTGATTGTTAAAGGTTCCATCCCAACCCACCGTTGCATCGAAGGATTGGAAAATCAATTCGCCCCAATTGTTGTAAACCCTAAAATCAACATCTTTGAACGGTCCGCCTCGAATGAGGAAAACATCATTTTCATTATCTCCATTTGGTGTGAATCCGCTAGGAACAACAGGAGGCAATGCGATGGTTACATCTTTATAGGTTGTATCTACACAGCCATTGGCATCTGTTACAACAAGGTAGATTGTGTAATCTCCGCCCTCGCTGTACGCATGCGTCGGGTTTTGAATATTATCTGCCTCGCCATCGCCGTAATTCCAGAACCATTGGTTGATTCCATTGCCTGTGGAAAGGTCCAGGAAATCAATGTTTTCCAAAACAAGCGCTGGATTTGGAGCAAAGTTAAAGTCGGCGTCTGGTGCAGGGTTCACGGTGAGCTGCATTGTGGTGTCTCCCACACATCCTAAGTTGGATGTTACCGTTAAGGTTACTTGTTGCAGTCCAGGACCGTTGAATGTATAGCTTGGATTTTGATCTGTACTGAAATCAAGACCGAAATCGTAATACCAGGAATCGATACTTCCGCTTGAGATAAACGATAAATCGGAGAAGGTTATTGGCAAGTTTTCACAAGCAACTGTTGGGCTGAAATTGGCAATTGGAACAGGATTTACCGTAACAGGAACGGTGATTGTATCGAAACAATTGTTGTCTGCCCCAACTACAAGAGTCGCGTTGTAGTTCCCGGCTCCGTTGTAGGTATGGATTGGGTTCTGTACCGAAGAAGTTCCCGTATTTCCAAAATCCCACTGCCAAGAGTTAATATTTCCAGTGACTACAGTCGAAAGATCGGTAAAAGCTGTATTGTCGCCATCGCATTCTTCTGTAACACTGAAGTTAGCCGTAGGAATATCTTTGAAGGTTACCAAGACGGCATCTACATCAGCAGGACATCCTAATGCAGTGGCAGCAGTAAGCGTCAATGTAACAGAACCATTGGCCAAATCACTGGCAGATGGAATGTAACTGGTGGTCACAAAGTTTGGACTAGGGGAGAAGGTACCGGTTCCTGAAGAAGACCACGTTCCAGTGTTAATCACACCTGACACCAAACCGTTCAAAGCAACGTTTTCATTTCGACAAAATTCTTGATCTGGTCCTGCGAATGCTTGCGGTGGATCGATGAAGAAGACACGAACAGAATCAGTTACGGCCGGACAAATTCCAGGAACTGAAGACAGGAATACGTCCACGTAACCCAATGTCGTATCAATAGTAGCGATGTTGTATTGCGTGTTGATGTTATTCGGATCAACGATAGAACCGAATCCGGTAGTGGACCAATTTGGGCTAAATCCGGTTGAAATAGTTCCCGTTAACCCCATGAGGTTCAGGTTGGAACATACAGAATCGCTTGAAGTAATGTCGACGATAGGTTCATCAATAAAGTTGACTTGTATACTGTCTTGCTCTGCCAAACAATTTCCGTTGTTTGTACTGGTCAATGTCAACCAAATATTTCCGTTGGAAACATCGCCTGAACTGATCAAATAATCTGTTATTGGATCACTCGATGTTGGCGAAAATGCCCCAAGTCCGGTAGTTGTCCAGTTTCCAGTAGTGGTAGGTCCAGAAATGGCACCCGCTAGATTGATAGCTGTTTCGCTAGAACACAAAACCAAGTCGGCACCGGCAGATACAGCAGGCGGATTGGTGAAGTAAATAACGGTAGTATCCTGATAGTCTGGACAAGCAAACAAACTTCCTGCAGAGGTGAAGTACAACTGAACGCTGTCGTTGGCCAAATCTGTTGGAGAAGGAGTGTAGGTTGTGTTTAAACTTCCGCTGTTTCCGAAGGCGCCGCCAATTCCACCAGACCAACTTCCTCCCGAGGCAAATTGAACAGTCGCACTCACAGGAATTGCGCCCACGTTATTTTTACAATAAGAATCATCTGGACCTGCATCTGTTTCTGGCGATTGGATATAATTCACTTGCATTGTATCCGCTGCTGGTTCACAGTTTCCTGTTGAGGTCAAAACGAAGGTCACAAATCCCTGCGTATAGTCGCCTGGACTTGGATCGTATGTTGTCGTTAAATTGGTCGGCGTATTCAAAACTCCTGTTCCGTCAAGTACCGTCCAAATTCCAGTGGAAGTTCCTCCAGATACGGACCCTTGCAGCTGCACCTCATTTTCGGCACTACATAATGTTGTATCGTTCCCTGCTTCAGTAATTACTTTTCGTTGGAAAGACGACATATAGTGGTACAAACACCCGGTCGTGGAACCACCATTAATGACTCCCATGGAGAAGAAGCCGGCGGAATTCGAGATGGTATTTTGCGTTCCACTTGGAATTTCCGTGGTGCTGAAGTCAATTTGTGCACCAACCCAAGTTCCACCCGTACCAGGCACTGGTGCGAATGCAGCAGGGTTTATCGTACCCGTTCCAGGCCCCACAAAATTGAAAAAGTTTTCGTCTCCTGCTTCACACAGAAGGTTGAGTAGAAATTGTTGATTGTTATTTCGTGAAAACGACACTTCATCTGAACCCGCACAATTGAGGGGAGGTAAAATGGCCATTCCTAACTCACAACCATACCCAGACATATGAACCAAATACACCGGTTTGTCGGCAGTTACGGAAGTCAATGGATTGGTGATGGAATACTGTACAGTTTCTCCTTGATTGGCGAGCGTTGTCGTTACGGCACCATCGTCAATGGTAATATTGGTGAAATTTTCCGCTGGAATTATGAAGATGGATTCGTTGGAGCCAGGGTTCAAAAATCCGATATTGACAATGTAATCCGTTCCGATAACGTCGGTTGGCACAATTTGATCTCCCATCAGGTCGAAACAGCCGCCTCCGCCCGAAGGGTTCACGGAATCGTCATTAATGGTCACGGAAACAGGTTTGTCAGAAACCACAATGGAGCCGCTGAGACTGCTTCCGGGGTTACTTGTTGTCATCACAACATTTTCACACGTGTACACATTTCCTGCAAGTGGAAGTGTTACGGCATAGGTAACATTCGCAGGGTGTCCTACAACATCACATTTTGGGGTAATCCAAATGGTGGTATTGTCCTCGGTTGCGACTACGGAGAAAAATTGTCGGGGATCGGTTACTACCCCGTCGCCATTTCGGTCGTTGGTTAAATTTCGATTGTCCCAAATGGTTTGAAAAGGGGTGACAAACTCGGTTCCCATTCCATTTTGCCCTTTTAATGAGTAGGTCTCTGGATTGTTTGGAGTTCCGGGAGTAATGGTTACAAGGTCCGATATAAAGTCATAGACCACCGTAATAAATTCATCGGAGGTTATTTTAATTCCAGAGGTAAGAATGGCGTCGGCAGGTGCACTTTCAATATCACCGACCAAGTGATTCAAATCCACAGAGACCAATCCGCTGGCAGGAACGATAAATGTTGTATCATACGTTGCTGTTGGCATTTGGATACGCACGCTAGCAGGAGCTCCCAATGTGGAAATGCGGAAAGCCATTTGAACGTTGTTATCATGATCTGGTGTTACCCAAGGTGCTGCAAACCAGAAAACGGTATCAACTTGTGCGTTTACACTTGTAAAGCACATTTTTGCTAGCATCAAAAGCAGTAAGACGTATTTTGTTCGTTTCATCGCTACTTTCTTTTAGTTCTTATTTTCTCGTTGGTCAATATCCTTTTGAATTTCTTCAAGAATACTTTTGTTCAACTCGTCATCTTCGTCATCAAGCGATTGCTTTTTCTTCGTTAGAACGAACGACAGCATTACTTCATGCGAGCCTACTTGATAGTTGCTCATACCCGACAAAGTGTAATCAAATCCGTAACCGATATTCACGCGATCCTTAATGCGGATTCCAGCGGCAATACCAATGGCATCGTCTGATCGATAGAGTAGTCCCAACCAATATTTATCGTCGTATGTATAGCGTAACATACCCGTGTATTGAACCGGCAATGGACGCACGAACCTCACCATCAGGCTTGGTTGAATTTGAACGTTCTTTTTGTTCTTGGTTTTGAAATTGAAGTTGTATCCAAAAATTGAATTGTAGTGAAAATCCAGATTGGTGTTGTAGCTCGTGAATTGAATCTGTCGTCCTAAAAGGCGCTGAAAAGATCCCATTACAAAGAATTTTTCGGAGTATAAGTTGAAGCCTGCATTCACATCGATGGCATTGGCCGAATAGATACTTCCTGTCAACACTTCGTCACCAGCATCAGCCACAACTGCATCGTACAATCGAACGCGGTGTTGCATGTAACCAGGTTGAACACCCAAACCAAGTTTCAATTTTTCGGACAAACGAAAGTGGTAGGCATAATTGGCGTATACGGTGGTGTTTGCCGTGATTCCTTTTCTTTCGGATATCACCGACAATCCGTATCCTACTTTTCCTTCGTTCTTATACGACCCCATAAAATTCCCCATGATGAGTGTAGGCGCTCCTTCAAATCCCACCCATTGATTGCGATACGAAAGGTTGGCCTCGTGGAATTCTTCACTTCCCGCAATTGCCGGGTTGAAGTAGTAATCGTTCATCAGGAAATTGGAATATCCTGCAAGCTGCTGACTGAACCCTGTTGCGGTAAAGCCGAGTAGCAAAGTGATGAGAATGTAAATCGACTTCATTAGTTTCTACTTTTAAGTACAAGGAGTGCTCCCTTGAAAATATCTTGTTCAGGATCTCCTGAATCTTTCAAATCGATGATGAAGTAATACGTTCCGTCGGGCACATATTCTCCGTTATATCTTCCGTCCCAAGGTTCGTCGTATCCATCAGATTCGAAAACCAATTGTCCCCATTCGTTGTAGATTTCTACGCGGGCATTTGGATAAAGTAATTCGAGGAATTCCAGTTTCCAAACATCGTTTCTTAAATCGCCATTCGGTGAAATCGCATTGGGAATAAGTGTACTGATTTCGTTGGTGACGGTGTTGATGGTAATAATCTCTGAAGTACTATCGGTACATCCCAAATCGTTTGAAACAGCTAAAGTGACCAAATAACTTCCATTGGCGAAATAGGTGTTGTTTGGATCCAGGTCTGTTGAGGTGTTTCCGTTTCCAAAATCCCAGGCATAGCTAGTTGCTCCTGTGGAAGTATTAATAAAGTTAAATACAGCGCCAATGTTCAATCCATTATTGGTGTTGTAAGAAAAATCGGCAACAGGGTTGGGAGGAATACTGACTATTTTATTGATGGAGTCACGACAACCATTTACGGATTCTACGATGTGCAACACGGTAAAGTCGCCATTTGCTGAAAAGATTTGCTGCGGATTTTCTGTTGCTGAAGTTCCCTGTCCTCCGAAGTCGTAATACCAAAAATCCAAGCTACCATTGTTGATTGTTGACGCATCTGTGAATTGTACCAAAACCTGATTGTTCTGACAGTTGGTTGTATACGTGAAATCTGCCACTGGAATATCAAATACTTCCACTTGTTGTGTGCTCGTATCAGAACAACCATGAACCGAAGTAACAATTAATTCGACATCGTACAAGCCTGCATTGGAATACGTATAGGTATCATTTTGATTTGCAGACGTTGCTCCTGCCACTCCAAAATCCCAGAGCCAGGTGTCAATTGCACCAAATCCAGGGTTGGAGAAGTCGGTGAAAATGGTTGGCTCATTCAAACACACGTCAGGCGCGCTGAAGTTTGCTGTTGGCGGGGCAATGAATTCTATTTGAACATTGTCTGTTTCAGCGGTACATCCAAGATTGTTCGTTGAGGTGAGTGTCAGGAACATAAATCCATTGGAAATCTCACTTGCCGTTGGCGTATAGGTTGCATTCAAGTCAGTTGAATCGGCAGTGAATGTTCCAGATCCACCTGTCCAAACGCCCGTGGTTGTTGCACCACCAATGATTCCACTCAAGGAAACGGCGGGGTCATTCGAACAAGATAGTATTCCGGCGCCTGCATCCACTGTTGGTGCAGGAGTGAATTCTACGCGG
This sequence comes from Fluviicola sp., assembly GCA_043584915.1. Taxonomy (GTDB): domain Bacteria; phylum Bacteroidota; class Bacteroidia; order Flavobacteriales_D; family Crocinitomicaceae; genus UBA4466. The sequence goes on along the minus strand of CP121319.1, from coordinate 3,931,377 downwards.
AAACTATCAACCACGGCAGAACAGTTTTGATTGGCGGTAGATTCAAGGTAAATCCAGATGCCTCCAGAGGAAATATCGGCAAAACTTGGCTGATATGAGCCATTCAAATCGAGGTTGTCTGGCGAGAAAATTCCATTCCCAGAAGAAAGCCACTTTCCTGAAGATGTGACTCCAGAAACTGTACCGTTCAATGTTACGAGCGCATTGTTTTCACAAACGTAGACGGTATCAACAGGACTCGCATCCACGGTTGGTCCTTGCGTGTATGTGATATACATGGTATCGGTTTCGTTCAGGCAAGATCCTGCATTCGTTGATTGAAGCACGAGTTCTACTGTCCCTCCCGAAATATCGCTTGCGGACGGAAGGTATTGTGCATCTAAGAAGGAACTGTCTGGCAAAAATGTTCCCGTTCCGTTCGTGATCCAAAAACCTGTAGAAGCTCCACCTTGAATGGATCCGGCCAGGTCTGCAATTGCATTGTTTTCACACAGTGATTGATTGGCTGAGGCGCTTACGATTGGCGCTGATTCCACCTCAAGTACAATAGTATCTTTCAAAACTGGACAAGAACCTGTGGTGGTAAGAATAATATTGATGGGTGAGATGAGTGTATCCAATGCACTGGGCACATACACGTTATTGAGCACATTGGTAGAAGCGCTAAAGTTTCCAAATCCACTGGTTGCCCAAACACCTGTTACATCGCCTCCGCCGACAACGCCGTTTATGTTTAGTGTTGTATTGGCACAAACAGTATCGTTGTTTCCTGCATCGATGAATGGGTAGGAAGTGAATTCTGAAAGAAAGGCATAACCGCTGCCATTGCCGTCGTTCCCTGCGATAATTCCCATTCCGAAAATATCTCCGGTATTGGTTACTTCATTGTACGAACTAATTGGTACATCGGCGGTGCTGTAGTAGATGGTTGCTGCTTGATACGCTCCCGAGGTTCCTGGAACGGGGTTAAAGGCTGCGGCGGGAATTAATGCGGCATTTCCATTCAGTGCAAATTGTCCTTCAAATCCTGTTCTTGTGTAAAGAACCAATCCAATGGAGTCGCTCGATGTTCGCGTAAATGCATTGCTGTATTTTCCTGCGCACAATAAATTAGGTACTTGCGCACCGCTCAATTCGCATCCATATCCGGATGTATGCCAAACATAAACAGGTTTACTTGTTGTAATGTAATTTAATGCATCAGAGGTGGCAAGTTCGTAGGTTTCTCCCCAACTAATGACTGCATTTGTGGTGGTTGAATTTTCAATTGTGATAGTTGTTCCGTTTTGCGTTCCGAGTATGTACATGCGATCGTTTCCGCCTGTTCCTGCCTGAACGATGAAATTACGACCTGTAAATGCCTCAGGGGTTATTTGATCTCCCATAGTGCTTGCACAAGATCCATTGGATAGCGCGCCGCTGAATACAGTTACAGAAATGGGTTTGTCTGCGGATACAATTGATCCTGCCAAACTCGATGTGGCAGATACATTCATGTCTCTGGCACTGTATGTTTCTCCCTGGTTTAATGTCACGGAAAATGTCACGTCCTGAGCGTGTCCGGTAATGGCTGTTCTTGGTGTGATTAAAACTGTTGTGTTGTTTTCTGATGCAACAATGTCGATGGATGAAAAAGACGCTGGCGTTGTTGCCGCATTGTCCCAGTTCTTTTGAAAAGGCGTGTAGAAATTATCGCCAAGTCCTTTTTTTCCTTTTAATGAAAAGATTTCCTTGTTGCTGCTATTGCGCAATTCATAGAAAGCTGAAATTTGTTCGGTTGCCACTACACGAATTCCGTTGTTTGATACAAGGTCTCCTGCGGGACTTTCAATTTGTGCTAAAAATGAAGTAAGATTTAAACTGTCTACTGAGTTCGCTGGTATATTTAAAGTAACTGGTACAAAACCGCCGTTGGCAGGCAAAGAGACAGTAACATCTGATGGATTCTCATAGGTCATGAAGCGCAGAAAAATAGGCGTGTCACCAGCGGAGGTGGAAACCTCAGGAGCGGCGAACCAAAAGATAGTATCCTGTTGGGCGAATAGGGAATTCGAAAAGGTAAGAATACCAATAAAGAGCAGGCTCCTTAAAAGAGCTTTCATAAGCAGTGCATTTGCGGCGGCAAGCAGTAATTGTAAGCGTTTCACCGATTAGTCAGGGGCAAAGTTATGTGTTTTAACTCAATTTTAAAATTAATACTGCACATTTCATGGGTTTATCGAAACATTTGATGCTTTCATCGAATGTGTTCGCGCAACTTTTTCCCATCAATTGATTTAAAAGTTCTAAGATGTTTGGGACGGTATTTAGGTGGTTATCTTTTTGTTTGTCAGGGACTTTAGTGAGAATGGTTCTTCGTTGGTTCCTTGGAGTAATTGGTTGGTTATTTCGCTGCTTTGTTGTGCTGCGTGCGATTTCTTTATCCTCATCTCCAATTTTCTAGCTTGTTGGGAATTCTCATAAGATTCAGATTTTTATGTTTTTATCGGCTATTTTCACGTCCTTTTTTGTCGTTGCGCGGAACGTTAAAGATTTTCGGTTTTTTGTTGAAACGTATGGGGTTTACTGGTTTTGGACGGTTGAAATTTATTGGGAAGTGGAAGAACGCAGATGTTGAGGTAGTGTTTGGGAATGGTAGGTAGGGGATTGAAGGTAGGAAGGGGGGGGTAGGTTGGATGAAATGACTAGAGAAGATCGAAATAAATCTTGGCAATTCCTAGAATTATACAATTTGGTAATTAGGCAATTGTCTAATAAGCGCAATAAATGCGTATTAAACGAGAAAATCACCACCCTTCCGAATGACGCCATCTGCTGTACCTAAACTAAAACTATGCGGATGAAGCTCGTCGGTATCGTTGAAATGACTAGAGAAGATCGTAATAAATTTTGGCAAATCCTAGAATTATACAATTTTGTAATTAGACAAATGTCTAATAAGCGCAATAACTGCGCAAAAAAAGAGAAAATCGCCACCCTTCTGAATGACGCCATCTGCTGTACCTAAACTAAAACTATACGGATGAAGCTCGTCGGAATTGTTGAACTAACTAAAGAAGTTCGTAATAAATCTTGGCAAATCCTATAATTATACAATTTTGTAATTAGACAAATGTCTAATAAGCGCAATAACTGCGCAAAAAAAGAGAAAAGCGCCACCCTTCCGAATGACGCCATCTGCTGTACCTAAACTAAAACTATACGGATCAAGCTCGTCGGTATCGTTGAAATGCGATTAACGGAAGTGCAATCAATGCGAAGCCCGCCACTCCTAGTACCAATAAAATACCAGCACCCGGCCAATGCATAATTTTGAAAAGAAGTCCAAGAATGGAAAGGCTTCCGAATAACGTACTGAAGATAAATGCTGCTTTTGCGTTGTACGTGTCTAAACCTAAAACTGTACTTATGAAGAATGGAATACAACGCTACTAATATTCATCATGATCGTAAGATCCATCGCTTCTTACATAGCCTTCTTCGCGACGGACTTCTTCATTTTCATCAATGCTTTCGGAACCAAGTCGAATGACGCGCCCATTGATTTCAACCGTTTTATCCTCCGGAATTTCAATCAACAATCCAGCCTCTTGGCCGCGTAATTTGTCTTCTTTCGGAAACAAGTATTTTGTATCCATGAAGAGCGAATCGCCTTGAATGTCCATGCGGAATTTGATGTGTTTGCAACGGTCTTTTGCCTTCTTTTGAGAGTATCCGCTTGCTCGGTACACTTTTGTAATATGGAATAAAGAGTCTTTTGACTTTGTGTATTCGATGTCAATACCGTACTTGCTCAGCGAGTTGCCCTCCATTCCAAACCAACCAATGTTTCTCGTTGTTCGCACTACCGGCTGTGAATTATTACTAGCAATCCCGCTACCCGGAATGATGGTCAATTGATCCGAATCAATAGATACTGGTACGCTGGTAATCTCTGTTTCTGTCGCCCAATCACGTCCAGCTTTCATTCCGACAACAGCACACGTTATTCCGCCTGAGATCCCCAAAAGAACCAAGAATCCAAGTGCCAGTTTTGTCCATTTATTGAACAATTGGAAGATAAGCAGTATGCCGATGGAAAATAACAGTACGATTCCACTAAGTGCCGAGGTCAATCCTCCAATCCACATCCAACGGACGTCTCCAGGACTGTTGAGAATGAGTTCGCCATATTCAGTAATTGACATGAAGCCGCCGTCGCCTTTTACTGGAAGGAATTCGAAGCCTTGAGCAAAGAATACGATAAAGCTCACAAGGAACAAGAATCCCATGCCCATGAACCCAACTCCGAAAATTGTACGAACAATCTTCTTTCCTTTGTTGACGCGTTGGTTGTAGTGTTTGTCGCCACGAATGCGGTCCGTAAGGTTTTTTGAGCCTGAGCGAATGCGTTCGGCGGCATCATCTACTTCCTCCTTTACCGTTTCTACGTTAATTGGCTTTCCTTTCATGCGCAATCGATCGATCGTGCTTTCTGCTTTCGGTACAATAATCCAAAGGATGATGTAAAGTGGAATTGCCATTCCGGTGAACAATAAGAGAACAAAGATGACGCGCATGATTACGATGTCAAGGCCAAAATAATTGGCGAAACCGGCACATACACCACCAAGAAGCGATGATTCAGGGTCACGGAAAAGTCGACGCTCTCCTTTGCCTTTGTTGGCTCCGTTCGAGGCAGTAGCTTGCGTTTCGGTAAATCCAGATTCAACGTTATCATTGTCTACATAATCGCTTGGATCGCCTAAGGTTTTCAAAATTTCCTCAATGTCCTTTAGTTCGATTACAGTTTTCGATTCGCTCAATTTGGAGGTACAAATCTCGGCTATGCGCAGTTCAATATCTTCGATAATTTCCTGACTGCCTTCTTCCGACCCGAGTGCAGCTGTCAAACGATCGATGTAATCTTGCAACAGTTCGTAAGCATCCTCTTCCACCTGGAAGTTGATCCCTTTGATATTTACGGATACAGTCTTTTTCATTTTTGGTTGTTTTTGGTGATTTTGATAACGGCTGAATTCAACTCACTCCATGTGCCGTCCAATTCTTCTAAAAAGGTTTTTCCCATTTTGGTGAGGGAATAATATTTACGTGGTGGCCCTGATGGCGATTCCTCCCAACGATAGGTGAGCAGCTCACTATTTTTCAATCGTGTGAGAAGTGGGTAAAGTGTTCCTTCAACTACAATCAGTTTCGCATCTTTTAAGGCCTCGAGAATCTCTGAGGGATATGCTTCTTTTTGATCGAGAATTGAAAGAATACAAAACTCCAGAATTCCCTTCCGCATTTGAGCTTTTGTATTTTCTAATTTCATTGTCTTTCTTTTTGTTCGTGTATAACGAATAGTACTATCTCATTGCAAAGATATATGTTTTAAAATGTATTATGCAATACATAGTACTATAATTAATTTGTTTTTACAGGTTGAAATATCTGTGAAAGCCTTTGAATTATAGGTTTTTGATCAAAAATAAAAAAATGTTAATTTTTTTAAGATGCACTAAAAAGAAGGAAAAAGAAGCGAAAAATCAATAAGAAAGAGGTCAATTATTACTGAAATTGCTTCTCAAAATCGCGCATTCCAACTTTATAGGCTGCCGTTTTTCCTTTGCTATTTAAGTGAATTACTTCACGAACTTCGCTGATCAACTCGGGATATTTTTCACAGAATTGCATCAGGATGCGGATGGAATACATTTGCAGCGCTACTTTGTTGGACGCATCATTGACAAAACCGATCAACAGATCAATTAGTTCAGATTCTTTGTACTCCTGAATTCCAATAATATTGATGCAATTGGCTATGTTGCGCAGCGTGGATTGATCTTCAGCTCTAAAGAGCGTATCGACCAAATCGGTGTACATGGGAACGCCATCTACCTGTTTACCTCGAAGTAAATGAAAAAGAAGCCACGAACTATATTCCTTGTACGGATACGGATCTAGGTTGTAGATGCACTGAAGTAAACTTTCCAATCGAGCAGGAGACGAAGTGAAATACTGAGTGTACTTCACTTTGTCACGTGTCGTTTTAAATGCGTCGAGCTGTCTATGGACTTCGCTCATATTCTTCTGTTAGATGTCTCTACGTTTGATAACTAGGTAGGAAATTGTAACGAATATGGACAGGTAGATAAAGGCCATAAGCGTTTGTCCACCCTGAGAAAGCAATTGAGATGCCTCGGCTTGAGCTTGGGCTTGCATTCCGATGCTTTTTTGCAGGATCACGGTAGGGAATGGAACTAGATTTGAGAAAGTTGTTAATGGCAGAAATTGCGAGTATTCCTGCACGGCAATAAACCCAATTATTCCCTCAACAGTGGTTGATACCAAGTAAAGAATTATTGCCAGGGCCGGTAGTTTAACCAAATTGGCAAAAAAGAAGGCAAAGGCAAAATATCCTAAGGTCATGATAAAGTACACGCCAATCTGATCAATGCCGTCAAAAACGCCAGTACTTCCGTTTGCCAGGCCAAATATCATGGCAAGCAAAAAGGTGTATAAAGTTATCGCAAGAGACAACCCTATGACAACGATGAATTTGGAGAAAATGATTTCTCGTTTGTTCAGGCCGTCAATTACGTTTTGGCGTTGCGTTTTGTATTTTAATTCGTTACAAGTAAAAACAATAATAATAACTCCGATGATTAGGTTAAAGAAACTGGAAACCCAAGCCATGGTGGGATATACATCAGGGAAGGTATAGATATCTTCTGTTACATGGAAAGGTCCAACCTGCAACAACGAGAGCAACAAATATATTGTTGGTACCAATCCAGCATAAATCAATAAAATGATTTTCATAGTGTTGAGACGTCTCAACTTCATCCATTCAATAGTAGCAAGTTTCATCATGACGTTTTCACAATTTGTAGGAATTGATCTTCCAATGATTCATTAAATACGTTAAGGTGGTTCAGCACAATTCCATTATCAAAACAGTGCTTGTTGAAATCATCTGCTTTCATTCCTTGAGCTGCAGATACGATAAACGAGTTTTCTTCGTCTTTGTATATAGAGTAGGCGCTATTTTTCTCAACAAAGCTGCGCAGTTTGTCCATGTCATCCGAGTACGCTTTGATTAGTTGAACGTCCTGATTACCAATAATTTCAGCAATGGTTCCCGTTTTAATCAAATTGCCTTTTCGTAAGATTGCACAATGCGTACAAACTTTTTCAATTTCATCGAGGATGTGTGAGGCGATCAGGATGGTTTTTCCATTCTTTCCAATTTCGATGATCAAATCACGAATGTCCTTGATTCCTTGAGGATCTAGTCCGTTGGTAGGCTCATCCAAAACCAAAACTTCAGGGTCTCCCAACAAAGTGGCTCCAATTGCCAAGCGTTGTTTCATTCCCAAAGAGTACGTTTTAAACTTGGTATCCTTTCTATCAAATAAATCAACAGCCTTTAAAACGCGTTCAATTTCAGCGCTTGCATTCGGAATGTCTTTGATTTTCGCAGTGATTTCCAAGTTTTGGACTGCTGTTAAATAGGGATAGAAGTTGGGCGTTTCCAATAGTGCGCCAATACGCTTTCTATTGACATCCTCTTGTCCATTTTCAAACCAGGAGAAAGATCCTCCAGAAGAACGTATTACGCCCAAAAGCATTCCTAAAGTTGTCGTTTTCCCACTTCCGTTCGGTCCTAACAATCCATAAACCATTTTCGGTTTAATTTCGATGCTAAGACTGTCAACAGCTTTGAACCCTTTGTAGGTTTTCGTGAGGCCGTCTGTTTTCAGTATCGTAGTTGCCACGTTGTTAATTTTGAAACTAATTTAGAAAGTATTCTCGATCTAGCTCATTTTTAGTGAGAAGAGTTATCCGAAATGGACGAACCGTTTCATTTGGAGATGAACGGAATCAGGGATAAAGTGCCTAAGTTGACAACAAATCACAAAACCAATATCCGTAGTTAGGCTCGTTGTCATTTGGCGCTGGATATTCGCGATAGGTCTTTTCACCGATTTCAAAAGCAACTGGATGCTTAAAAATGGGACCGTCGTAGCAGAAGGTGTGGAATTCGCCGTTTTCGCCGCAAGGATCTACATTGTCCGGTAAATCATCGATGAAAGAAGCATCCACTTCTCGTCCAACAAAAGATTTGTCCAATACTTGCCCATTGATACAGACCACAATGGCTTTAAATCCCGAATCAATGAATTCCTGCATGAGTTCTTTTGTATCGTGCTTCCAAAGCGGAAAAACACAATCAATCGACATTTGTGCCAATTGTTCTTCTCGATAGTTGCGCAGATCTTCCAGAAAGATATCTCCAAATCCGGCTGTTGTGTAGCCTTGTTCTTTGAGCGTTTTTACACCCTCTTTCATCAGCTGACCATACGTTTCCATATCTGGATTTTCGGGCAGTTCAATGGTGTTGCAAGGAATTCCAATCGATTTGATTTGTGCATTCAAAAGCGAGCGGCGTAATCCGTGCATCGTTACGCGGTCGTAGACAGCATTTACGCTAGTAAGCAATTGATCTACCTGGTATTTTTCATCCTGTAAAAGCTGATGCAAGGCCATGGCGGAGTCTTTTCCGGTACTCCAGTTGAAGTATGTTTTCTTCATTTCGATCGCACTTTATTCTTCCAAGATAGATGCTATCATGCCAAGAGATTCGGCTACTGTTGCATTTCCAGGAGATAGCGTTTCTACTTTTTCTAAATAGGTACGTGCCATTTTTAGTTCTTCCACCGCTGTTTTATTCGTGGCGTTTTCGGCGTTTCGCATTTCCACGGCCATGTTGTAGTAAGCCGCACCAAGGTTGTACAAGGCATTCACATGATTCGGATTAATCTCAATGGCTCTTTTGTATGCGGCAATGGCTTGTGAAGTATTTGAGGATTCAAGAAGCGTTCCGCGAGAGAAATGCAAATCGGCGTTTTCGGGCATTGTGATCAAGGCTTGATCGATGGTAAATAACGCTTTGTCATACTCTTCGGCTCTCAAGAGCATGTTAATGTTTAAAATTAAAAGACTTTGGTCCGAAGGGTATTTTTCCCGCCCGGTTTGAATGATTTGCATGGCTTCACTGTCTTTTCCTTGCGATTTTCGGATAGATGCAGCCGAACTATATGCAATAGCACCGTTAAAATCCATTTCTGCACATGCTTTATAAAATGTAACGGCTCGGTCTAAATTTCCTGCTTTTTCATGCGCTAGGGCAGCGTTGTAGTGCGCCAAACTATCGGTAATTTGGAAATCTTTTTTGACAAGAATCGTCCCCTCAAACATGATTGCGGCTCTTTGATAATCATTTGAGTTGTAGAGTGCAACACCTTCATTTAACATATAGTCACCAGTCATTTGATACTCGAGCTTCACTTGATCTCCGTCAATTCGTGACATATCGAAGGTTGTTGCTTTGTAGTAAGCGTTTTTAGCGAGGCCTAAATAATAATCTGCAGGGTAGTCTTCAAATGTGCCGCCTTTCTCGTTGCATTCACGGTAAATTGCCATGTAGATTTTACCGGCGTAATACCAGGTTTTTGCAGAAGTACTGGTTTTATCATGCTCTGTTGCTGCTTCGATGGCCGTTTTTGCTGCTGTGAGGTCGTTATCTGACAAATACATATAGGCGGAAAGTACATTGTTCGGCTGCGCATAGGTAAAAGACAATCCGAAAAGATAAATTCCTACGATAAGTAATGCTCTCATGAGGTTGATTTTTATTGCTCTAAATATAAGAAATGTGGTGCAGAGATTGTGCCAAAAAAAACTCCGACTCATGACGAATGAATCGGAGTAGAAACAAGTTTCCATGTCTGTAGTACTCTCTTAACGGTGCTACTTTTAAAAAGGTTGGGATTGCGAAACTGTTATTTGATTTTGACCTTTGCATCACACAATCGAATGGGGGTTCTGTTTTCATAGAGTGCAATTCCAAGTGTCAAGGCATCGTATCCAAGGCAACTTACAGCAATAATTAAGAACCTTTTGAGGTTGTAGCCTTCTTTCGTAATCCCTAAAAAAGGGCTTGCATAAAAAAGCGGAATGGTTGCAATACCCGGAATGGTCATGAATTGTGCTACGTTATTCGAAACATGATCAATTGCCAAAATCTCCGAAACGAGCAAGGTATCGTAGTTGGGATCGTCAAAAATGATGGCATCTGATGTGAAACCACGAATTTCGGCGACCGCTTCGAAACTATCGTAATAATTGCGATAGATGGATACCTTATCTCCAATCCTGAAAGTCTCGTGCCTCAATCCATTTTTGATTTTAATTTTTTTCTGTGAATGCCCTGTAACTGGAATAGTTGTCAAACAGATCAGCAAAAGCGCAATTTGAATAAGTAGGGGAGCTCTCATATTATTTAATTTTTCTGGTATAGGTTCCGAAGTTTTCGATAAATGAATAGCTGTATTCAGCTAAGCCAAATCCTACGAATCCCATTATCAGTCCGCCGACTGTACTTGCAGCGAATGATCCCCAGTGATATCTATCTGATCGTATTCCTGTAAAAGGAGCTCCTAAAAATAATGTGGTACCTGTTACAAACATTGTAAAACCTAGTTTCTGAGGAGGTCTGTAACTCTCGCAGCGGACTGACAGAATGCTATCATAAGAGACCGTTGTCGTTTGATAGTCACTCCATTTTATTATTATTTCTTCACAGCTTCCAAAACTACCTTCCTCCTTAAGATAGCCATATTGCTCCCAACCGCTTTTTCGAAGTTTCCGATTAAAATCTCCTCTTGATATCGTGTCTCGTTCTAAAACATAGCGATTTTGTTGAAGAACAATTCCATCATCTTGAAATGAGATTATGATACCTTCCGTCGAATTGAAATTTGAGTTGGGATGAATAAGGTCTACTTTCTGACCGACTCTCAATCGGACTTTACTTTCTCCGTTTGTTAGGATCAACTTGTTTTGTGACCAAGATACGTGCGCACTTATAAGGGATAGTAGAACTAAAAGAGTCGTTTTCATAAGTATGAAACGAGATAACTCACAAATGTTACGATGCTAAAAATCTGACACAAAAAAAACGGTGATCCCAATAAGAAATCACCGTTCAATTATTTTGAATAAAGATTACGCGGTTACGCCCAATACTTCTGCCATTTTTGCTCCAATTTGCGCTGGTGAGTTTACAACGTGAATGCCACACTCAGCCATGATGCGTTTTTTCGCTTCTGCTGTATCATCAGCTCCACCAACGATAGCACCGGCGTGTCCCATTGTTCTTCCTTTTGGTGCTGTTTCACCCGCGATGAATCCAACAACTGGCTTCTTCGAGTTCTCTTTGATCCAACGTGCAGCTTTCGCTTCCAAGTTACCACCAATTTCACCGATCATTACTATTCCATCTGTATCAGGGTCGTTCATCAACAATTCAACCGCTTCTTTGGTTGTTGTTCCGATAATTGGATCACCACCGATTCCGATTGCTGTTGTAATTCCCAATCCTGCTTTTGCTACCTGATCCGCAGCTTCGTATGTTAACGTTCCTGATTTCGAAACGATTCCAACTCTTCCTGTTTTGAAAACAAATCCTGGCATAATTCCAACTTTCGCTTCACCAGCAGTAATAACTCCCGGACAGTTAGGCCCTACCAAGCGACAATCGTATCCAGCGATGTATTCTTTCGCTTTTACCATGTCGTTTACAGGAATTCCTTCAGTAATACAGATAATCACTTTGATTCCCGCGTTTGCTGCTTCCATAATCGCGTCAGCTGCGAATGCAGGAGGAACGAATAAGATAGAAACATCAGCTCCTGTTTTTTCTACAGCTTCTGCTACCGTGTTAAAAACCGGGCGATCTAAGTGCGACTGTCCACCTTTCCCTGGAGTTACACCTCCAACTACGTTGGTTCCATACTCGATCATTTGTCCAGCGTGGAAAGTTCCTTCACCTCCTGTAAAACCCTGAACAATAACTTTTGAATCTTTATTTACTAATACGCTCATGTTTGCGATGTGTTTTTACCTGTTTATAATGCTCCCAAAAATAACTGTTTGAAATTGTTTTGGCAACGAATGTGATGAATTGTTGATAAATTCTAAAAGACAGATTTCACCTCAAGTTCAAACACCAATATTGAGTTGGCAGGAATGTTTTCTAAATCATGCTCTCCATACCCCAATTGTGGCGGACAAACGAGGTATGCTTTCCCACCCGGACGCAGATACAACATTACTTCTTTCCATCCACCGATTAGTTCTTGAACTTGAAAAGTGACGGGTTCTTTTCGTTCGTCGAATACTTTTCCATTCAGTAAAGTGCCTTTGTAGGTAAAAGTGACCTCGTCTTTGAGTTTGATCAATTCGCCTTCGCCTGGCTCCAAAATTTTATAATACAGTCCAGAGGAAGAACGTTTGCACTCAATCTTCTTTTTCTTAAGGTAGGACTTGATTTTATCGTCGAATTCACTTTTCTGATCCTCGTTGTACGTGGTGCAAGAAGAAAAAAAGAGTCCGATAAGAAAAAGCGGGAGAAATCTTATCATAGTTTTACTGAGGTAACTTTGTATCCATTTTTACGCAACAACTCAAGAACGCCTTTGTCGCCCCCAAGATGCGCTGCACCCACAGCAAAGAAAATGCGCTTTCCTTTCATCATTTCTTCCATTTTCGGAATCCAGTTTTCGTTACGATCGTACAGGAATTCAGCTTCACGATTGGCAATTGCGTCTGAATCGTCGTGAATCATGGCGTACATAGAGTCAATGTTTTGATTGGTGTACAAGCGGATCATTTTTTCCAATTCCTGATCTGCTTCATCGCCTCCTTTGATTGCTTCCATGACCATTTGGGCTTGCTCTTCGTCCGTAAGTCCATCAAAAATGCCCATTTGTTCTTCGAGCGTCTCAAGACCTTCTAGTTTGATTTTTTCCTCGCTCTGAATTTCCATGATGGTGCGCTCGTACGATTCTGAATCTTCTAGCATATCGCCGGCAGACGCAGCCGAAACAATAACGAATGGTTTCATTTGACCGAAACTTTTGCGGAATTGTTCTTCGTTCATTCCCATCTCGGCTTCTGCCCAGTCCAAAATACTATCTGTTTGCGCTTCGTTGAAGTAATCAAACATGGATTCACCTTCTTCCAAACGCAACAGGTTCATTGCTTTGAGGGGATTGTTCATTTCCTCGCCAATTTCTAACACAACCATATCTGAAGCGCTAATAAGCTCTTCCAATAGTTCAGGGAAGAAAAAGTGTTTCTTTTGGATTATGTGCATGGTTCCAAAAACAAATGAAGTATCCGTGGACGCCTCTTGGGTAACCATCCATAACAAGGAATTGTTGGTTCCTTCCTCAATTTCCGGAAGGGATTTTCGTTCTTTTTCTACTGTTTTTTCTCCCGACTGCGAGCAGCTTACGTGGCTAAATACGAGCAGGAGTGTTAGGATAAAAGTGTATTTCATGTTCGTGTTAATTCTGCTAAAAAGTGGTCGTTATCTGAAAACCGTTTTACTGCTTTCCAACCGGTTCTTTCTGCTGCCTGTTTCAGGTTTTCGAAATCTACGTAGAGCCAGTCAAAAACGTCTGTTTGTTGGTTTTTATAATGCATCTGAAAACGAAAGTTTCCGTAGTATTCATTGTTCAAATCGACCCACATTCCGCCGTTGTCATCTTCGTAAAGATACTTGATATCTGTAGAATCACAGATTAATTTTCCATGAGCGGTTACGAGCTTTTTTGCGTGCAAAAGAGTAGCATCAAGATTGGCGAGATTTCCCGCTATCCCTATACCATTCATTAAAAACAAAAGAGTATCGAAATCGCCTTCTTGCTCTTTGAAAAAGTCAGCTTTCCGTGCTTTGACACCATTGTTCTGCATGAAATCTACTGCTCCTTGACTGATATCAATGGCTTCTGTATTCAATCCTTTATCGGATAGAAATTTTGCATGCACGCCAGCCGCAGCGCCCACATCGAGTATCTTTCCTTCACAAAGCGAAAGCGCCAATTGTTCCAATTCTGGCATTTCATCATATGATCGAAAAAGCATTTCGACAGGAATGATATCATCGTCGCAAATATCAGATGAAACTACAATATTTTGATCGTTTGTGCCCTTGGTGAAATCTTGAATGGCAAGACCAATGGGGTCGTTAGTTGGCACCTCCATGATTAGTAATCGTAGGAATCTTCAAAATCGTTAAAGCCGAATTCATCCTCGTCATCCTCTTCTCCCATTTCTGATTCGGTTTCAAAGTTGATGTCTTCTTCACCTGTTTTGGACGATTCTGCCGGAGCATTGCCCACCGATAGAATCACTTTCGGCGATTCAGGAGCTTCGTTTTGCACCTCAATCAATTCAATCAGGAAAATCCACATACGAATGAAATCGTGCACCAAGATTATTTTTTGATCGGATTCTTGAATGTAGTTTCCAAGGATGGAAGTTTTCATTACACTTGGCATAATTTGGTCAGGATCCTCGCCAAATGCCATGTCAAAAATGGATATTTCATGCCCTTTATCCCAATTGTCATTTGACATATAGAATGAAGCCATTTGATCGTCGGTAAAGTGATATGCGTCCAGAATAGCACGATAGAATGTTTCGAAATCGGTGGTGTCCGCGATAAGGATATCACGAAAAATCTCATTCGAATCACTGGTGTCTAGAAGTACACGAAATTTAAGTCCTGCCATTGGGTCCTTGCAAAATATAAGCCGTCAAATTTAAAGATTATTGTGCAGCTTTATCCGATATTTTCAATCCGATTTCTGCACCAATTTTCAACATCAAGGCATGTGCCTGATCGTCATTGTTCTCTATATCCCCCTCAAGTATGGCTTCCTTTATGCGTGATTTGATCATGCCAATTTCATGACAGGGTTTCAAGTTAAAGGTTTTCATGATGACATCTCCGGTAATTGGCGGCTGGAAATTTCGCACGCGATCTTTCTCTTCCACGTCTCTCAACTTCTGCGTTACCATTTCAAAGTTCTTTTTGTATTTCTTGACTTTGAATTCGTTTTTAGAGGTGATGTCGGCGTTGCATAACGTCATCAAATCATCGATGTCATCGCCTGCTTCAAACAGCAATCGTCGCACCGCAGAATCCGTTACATGGCCTTTTACCAATGCGATAGGGCGTAAATGCAATCGAACCAATTTTTGAACATATTTCATTTTGTGGTCCAAAGGCAACTTCATGCGTTTGAAGAGTTTCGGAACCATACGCGCGCCTAAATCTTCATGCCCATGAAACGTCCAACCCACTTTCGGATCGAATTTTTTCGTGGGTGCTTTTGCAATATCGTGCATAATGGCAGACCATCGCAACCAGAGATTGTCCGTTTTTTCGGAAATGTTGTCGAGCACTTCCAAAGTATGATAGAAATTGTCTTTATGGGCTTTCCCGTTCCGATTTTCAATGCCTTGTAATTTTACCAGTTCGGGGAAAAATTCGTGCAGCAATTTCGTGGCGTACAACAATTTAATGCCGCGGGAAGGAACATCACAGAGTACAATCTTGTTGAATTCATCCATGATGCGCTCTCGTGAAATAATTTCCAAACGATGGGCATTTTCAGAGATCGCTTCCAAACTTTTACGTTCGATTTTAAAGTCGAGTTGTGCTGCAAATCGCACTGCTCGCATCATTCGTAGTGGATCGTCACTGTACGTTTTGGCCGGTTCTAAAGGCGTTCGAATGATTCCTTTGTCCAAATCTTCTTGTCCACCAAACGGATCAATTAGATCACCAAAATTGTCCTTATGAAGACTCAAAGCCAGCGCATTTATCGTAAAATCTCTACGATTTTGATCGTCTTGCAAAGATCCGTTTTCCACGGTTGGTTTCCGTGAATCGCTGCGATACGATTCTTTTCGTGCTCCTACAAATTCGACTTCCAAATCTTTGTAAACGAATTGGGCGGTTCCGAACCGTTTGAAAAGGGAAACTTTTTTGACGCGCAATTTGGTAGCGCATTTTTCTGCCAGATCCATGCCGTTGCCGACCACGACGATATCAATATCCTTTGAAGGGCGATCCAACAAGAGATCACGCACGTATCCGCCAATGACGTAGGCCTCAAGACCTTCTTCTGTTACTATCTGCGAAGCAACTTTGAATACGGGATGTTGTAAATATTTACTGTAATTCGTCGACATTGCGGGTGCAAAGATAAAGGAATGGATTTATTTACAGAGCGAGATGTGGGAGAGTTGAGGAAATGTTGGTTTTGTGGTAACTAAATAAGATAAGAATTTGATTTTAGAGTTCCAAGTGAAAATCAATTTACTAAATAACCATATGGTTATAAAGGAATATGGTTAGGCCCCACTTTTATAAATTAATCATGTTGATACAGGATCCGATTTATTTACAGTGCAAGATTTAAGGGAGTTGAGGAAATGTTGGTTTTGTGGTAACTAGAGAAGGTAAGAAATTGATTTTAGAGTTCCAAGTGAAAACCAATTTACTAAATAACCATATGGTTATAAAGGAATATGGTTCGGATCCACTTTTACAAATCAATCAGGTTTCACTAGCTTTGAAACATGCGCCAAGTGCTTCTTTCAATCGTTTTAATCATGGGACTTATTTCTTGCTCTACCTACCAAATTGCCGAGCGCCATCTCAACAGAAAGATGGAAAAAGCACAGTTGTCTCTGTACTTTGACACTTTGGAAAGTGGCAATAAAATCGAATATTGGGATTCGAAAGATTCCTTAAAACCGAACTTGTTGTTGGTACATGGATTTGGAGCATCCACCAAATATCAATGGTACAAGCAGGTCAAACTATTGTCTCGAAAGTATCGGGTCATTGCACCCAATTTGAATTATTTCGGTCGAACGGTTCCTTCAGATACCAACTACAAAGTCAGCGGACAAGTGGAGACTTTAGAAAAGTTGCTTGCCCATTTAAATATCGACACGTGCACAATCATGGGCGTTTCTTATGGCGGTTTGATTGCTGCCGAGTTTGCAAAAAAGTCTGAGGTGGTTGTCCCGGAAATGGTGCTTTTCGATACGCCAACAAAATTTGCGGACAGTGTAGACATTGAAAACGTGAAGAATTATTTCAGCACACCTTCCATAGAAGAGCTGTTCGTGCCGACCGAACCAGAAGGCTTGAATAAATTATTGTTCTTAGCCACTGGAAAAAATAGAAATGTCCCATCACGATTCCTTGAGGAGTTTCACGAGAAATCGTATCGCTATAATCTGGAAGACAAACGCAGATTGATCGCTGCACTGTTGGAGGATATGCACTTTTTTAAAAATCAAGAGTACGAATTTGAGATGCCGATTTTGCTCATTTGGGGAAGTGATGATAGGGTTGTGCCATTAGCAACGGGTGAGAAATTGAAGGAATATTTTGGAGAGAATGCTCAATTGAGGGTGATCGATGGTGCAGCACACATGCCCAATATGACGCACCCCAAGGATTTTAATATCTATCTTGAAGTATTTTTAGGCATCACCAAATGAACGAACAACAGAGATTAATTGCAAATGCTTTTCGCCCTTTGAAGGTGACTTTGTACGATCATGCAACATTTTTTAATTTTTGGGAAGAAGTGTCTTTCAACAAAGGTGATTTTTTGACCGAAACAGGGAAAGTTGAGCATTATTTCTACGTGGTTTTAGAAGGAGTTCAAGCCATTTACGTGCTTACGCCAACTGGCGACAAAAAAAGTGATTGGGTTCTCTTTCGATGGCAGTTTTTCCGGAATCTACGATTCATTTTTGAGAGAAACAGGTTCTCATTATTTTCTGGAAGCTCTCACACAGTCACGGTTGCTTCGGATTAACAAGCGGCAATACGATAGTCTTTTTGAATTGTATCCAGAGTTTAATGAATGGGGAAGGATTGCACATCAAGAGTTACTACTGGGGCGTGTACAGCGCGAGGTAGAACTAATTACAATGGATGCCAAAGAACGATTTGATGTATTTATGAAACGATGTCCTGAAAAATTATTGACAGTTCCCCAAAAATATTTTGCATCGTACCTGAACATGACCCCAGAAACGTTTAGTAGAATGCGTAAGCTAATTTCTTGATCCAAATCAATTTTCTTACGAAACTCGGTGACGAACTTTGCTAAAAAAAGAAAGCATGAGCACAACAATCAAACCCACCTTTCAAATTCAGCGAATTAATGCCTTAGAAAATAGATTGAGTTTAATTAAGGAATTCGATTTGGAAAAGTTAACGCATCGTCCCAACGATAACTCCTGGAGCGCAATTGAGGTAGCCAAACATATGGTGATTGGACACAATGCGTACACTGCGAAAGTGAAAAAGGCAAAGGTGTGGCTATCAACTGCGACTGAAATCCCGTCAGAGTTTAATGCGTCATCCATTCCATCCTTCCTCATCAAACGATTTCCTCCACAAGATGGAAAAGTTAAATTCAAGATGAAAACCACGAAGAAGTTTAAGCCGGTATTGGACAATCAAAGTGTCAATGTATCTCAGGCACAATCTATTCTGGACGAATTAGAAGATAGTTTGCAAGAACTGAAATCATGGGTGGAAGTTTATCGTGCGAGACCTGTCTCGATGAAAAAATTCAATTCTGCCTTGGGGCCAATTGTTCGTTTTACTATTCCAGAGGCATGTGAGTTCATTTTATGTCATAACGAGCGGCATTTCCTACAATTGGAGCGCGCCATTCAATCGGCTAATTAAAAAACCAGTAATCTTGAACGGGCTTTTTGCCCCAGGCCTTCAGTTGCGTTTCAATTTCAATTTTGGCATCTGGAGAGGCCACAGCGATTAAAATTTGCGCATTTTCTAAGGTTGGAATTTCGTTGAAATGTTGCATTCGAATATCATAAATATCCTTCCCAATTTTATTTTCGTTGTCGCAAACCCATGCTATTTGATCTTCTTGTTGTTGGATCAGCTTCACAAGGTCTTTTCCATTTTTTCCAGCTCCCCAGACGACGAGTGGTCTCTTAACATCTCGATCCAACTTAAAGAAGAAACGCAATTTCATTTCGTAGTAACGATTGTCTTTGTATTCGTCCCATGTTCGGGAAATTCGGTTCGATCGATCGCGCCAAAAATGCAGAATCTTATCAATGCCGATAATGGTGTAGCCCTTCTCATAAAATCGGAAGCAAAGATCATAGTCCTCAGGATAAATCACCGGATCGAAGGCTCCTGCCGCATCGAAATCATCTTTATGAATCATCCAACAATGCGATGGAATCACGCACTCGCGATAGATTTCCCGATAATGCAGTCCATTTTTAGCAACGTTATTCAGCCAGCGCTCGTATTTGAGAAATCCATCTCCCACAACGCCCTCATCAACAAAGTGTTCGGTACCTCCTGCAATGACATGCCCTTTGCCATATTTCTGCCATTCATTCACCAAAGTTTCAATTTTATCAAGCGGCATTTTATCATCTGAATCCATACGGTTGAGCAAAGTTCCTTTCACCTGTTTGTATGCGACTTGCAAAGTAGGAATCAACCGCGGCTGATCAGAGTCGAAGTATCGAACACGCGGATCTTTTTCTGAATACGCTTTGAGAATTTCTGGTGTGGCATCGGTCGAATGATCATTGACTGCAATAAGTTCCCAATTCTGGTACGTTTGGTTGCAAATTGAATCGAGACATTCGGGCAAATAAGGAGCCGTATCTTTCACAGCCATGACAATGGAAACAAGGGGTTGTTCTTGCATACCGACAAAAGTACGATTTGTTGAAAGCATTGGCATTTTTTTTGTTGGAATCGATAAGGCGATTAATTGAACCACTTGTTCGTTATCTTGTACCTGACTTTATGAAAACACTCCTTTCAATTTTTTTATGCAGTATCGCATCGAGTTCCTTTGCTCAAAATCGGGCCGTTAAAGACAACATTGCTTGTCTTTATGGGATTAAAGATGAGAGCGGAGCATGGGTTGTTGCACCCAAATATCAGGAACTAAAAGGGTCTGCTTACGGTTATTTTATTGCAGGAGATGGACGGTATTCGGGCATGTTAGATTATAATGGGAATGAAGTTATTTCTATAAAATACGATCGGATTCGACCAATTTCGGTGACACACAAGTTTGTAGCAGCGGGAATGCCCATTCACCCGCCGAGTTTCAATGCGAAGAATGCATTTTTGTTAGAAGTGGAGAAAGAAACGGAACGTTCATGGTTCCAATTAAATGGAGAGCAGCTCGTTCCCTTTGATGTGCAATCGATCCGAAAGGATCAAGAGAACTTCATCGTATCGGTGTATAAAGATGAGAAATTTACGTCTTGCCTCATAAATGTTGAAGGAGAAGTACTTTTAGACAGCGTTTCGGGTGTCTTGATGCCGTTCGGAAAACGAGATTTCACCTTAGTGGGCAACTATTATGCTGCCGGTGATGATGCCATGCGAGGAAATGTTCGTGTAGTAAATAGACAGGGAGAACAGATTGTTACCGAGGAGTTTACGAAGGCACGCATCGTACACAATGGTAAGATCGTTTTTGTCACGGATAATGGCAAAACGGGAGTCATGGATCGAAATGGAAGTATTTTAGTTCCTGCAAAGTATTTCGTGGAAGTAGCAGGATACTCCCAAAGGGGAGAGCTCCCCGGTTTTTACACGGAATCACAACGGCTTTTTATTCGAGATTCGCTGCAAAGGATGGGGTTGATGAACGGTAACGGCAAAGTTTTGTGCAAACCTTCGTATGACAATTTGAAAACAGGCTACGGTTGGGCGCATACTTCAAGTCTCCGTTGGCGCTCTTACTCGGGAGATTTTGAAGGCATTCTAGATGTGAATGGGCAGGTGACGATCCCTTGCATTTATGATACGCTGATTATCGTTCCGTACAACAAAGCGAATGGCATGAAGAATGCGGCATTTATTGCTAAAAAGAAGGACAAGTATGGGATTTTAAGCTACAACGGGAGGGAAATCATCCCCATTGAATATATGTTTTGTGAAATGAAATCAAACCTTTACAGCATTTGGCTTGGGAAATCAGGTGAAATTGGTATCGTATCAACAAAAGAAGAGGAACTGAAGGTAAGACCTGTGGAAACCATTTTTAAGGATGATAAGATCACCTTGTTCAAAACAGCATCTGGAGATTTTCGTGCGCTCGGAACAGATGATATTGGTGAGTTAAAAGCATTGAATATGCAGGAGCATTGGAGCCTTCGAATTATTCAGGGAAATGATAGACACTTTAACTTTGATCCATATATTTTTAACAAAGATGGGAAGCTCTTAAATATTGACGGAAGTTATCGATACGAGGAGTACCACCGCTTTGTAAAGGTCGTTACTGAGAGTCAGCAGGAGTACCTAATAGATGCGAAATCTGCGAAAATTATCGTTGCACCGAATGCATATGCATCCTTTGCAGTGAGCGGAAGCACTTCTGAAAACTTGTGGGCAAGGTTAAAACGAGAAACGGCGAAATGGGTAATTCTGGATACATTGGGAAATCGTGTGAATGGGATTGAGTTTGATCAAGCCTTTCCATTAAACCATCGAGAACCTGTTTATGCAAAACTCAAAGGAAATTGGGGCGTCTTTGATTTAAAGGATATGCAATGGATTATTGAACCCAGGTATGCATGTATCTCCAAAATTCTGGAAAATACGTATCGTGCGCAGCGTTCAGATCAGCTTTGGGATGTATTGAAAATAGGTGAGGCAAATCTTGTTTCAGGTGCGAAAAGAGTTGAAGTACTTAACATTAATTATCGCAAGAATGAAGAAGGAAATTATGAGGCTCTTTTTGAAGTGGAATATTCCAATAAACCATCTTTCTTAATCGATTTGAAAGGAGTCAAGATAGGCAGTGCGAAAGCGATTGATGCCAAGAAAAAGGAATTGGCATTTGCATCCGAACGGTACAATTCATCGAATATATTGCATTTTCGCTTGAATCAAAATGTCTACTATCAGCCAGAAAGAAATGCCAAGAAGTTAGATTCTATGCATCAGGCAAAGTTTCTATTCGCTTCAACGCCAATTGCTGACAGCATGTATTGGTATATGTTCAGACATTATAATAATTGGAATACTCCGTCTTCTAGTGTCACTTTAAGTCTAAAAACGGATCGCTGCGAATGCCCAACAAGAAGTCGTGATGCTTACAAATACGAATTGGATTATTTCTCTGCAGAAGCAAGTTCATCAACAATTTCGCGGTATAATCGTCCAGGGGAAGCATGGGATGTTGGTTATTACTCCGTGGTGGATTATGTGAATTTTGCCAATGTGAATGGAAAGCCGAAAAGATTGACGCTGCTAGATATTTACAAGGGCAATAAACAACTCTTGTACAATGACTTCCTTTTGACAATCACTGAAAATGATAAGCTCGTACTTGATTGTTCTACCGCAGATAATACGCTAGAAAGTATTCAGAACCGTTTTCAATTTACAGCGCTAGGACTGAAGTTAATCTTGAGTCAGAATAGAGGGCCTGTGCAAATAGTAATTCCGTGGACGCGCTTGTTAGAGCACAATGAGTCTAAGGCAATTGCATCGCTTTTCGTAGGGGATTGACGAAAAATTCATCGCTCATGTATGGGTTTGTGTACACGTTTCTCAGACACGGGATATTTCGCAAGTAGCGGCTCTGGTCGGGATGGCCGTTTTTCAAATCCTCCTCCACAATTTGGACAAACATGATGAAGAACGTCTTCAACGCAAGTAATACAAAACGTGCATTCGAAGGAGCAAATCATCGCTTCAGAACTTTGATTCGGTAAGTCTTTGTCGCAGTTTTCGCAAGAAGGTCGGATTTCAAGCATCTTCTTTATTTACGTAACACTTTTACTTCTCTGCCAAGACCAATGCGAATCATTTGAGAGAGCGGTTTCATTTTTTCATTTTGACGCAGCGAAACAACTGCATCCACCTGATCAACAATCTCTTGAGGAATATCTGAGAACTTTCGACAAAGCCAACCTTGCCCTGAATCAATTCCAGTGGCGACAAGCGGCTTACGGATACTTCGAATAAGCTTGAGGCAGTGTACATCTTCGGTAATCCGCATTCCAGAAGATTTGTCAGTCCCCAGAGCGCTTGTTGCAATGTCTTTCGCTTCTGGATAAATTATTGAGAGTGGTCTGGTTGCAAGATCTACAAGGTCGTAGCACACTTCAGGGAACTCAGGAATGTACTTTTGAACCATTGGAAATCCATCTACCAGAAGAATCATGCCCTCCGGTTTTTGAGTCAATTCGGCAAGTTTCGCACATGCGTCTTCATTTGTTGCATCACATCCGAGTGCCCAGGTTGTGTCCGTAGGATATAAGATAATCCCGCCGTTTCGCAGGGCTTCAATCGCTTTTTCCATCCTTGTTCAATAAGTCGGGGCGTCTTTTACGGGTACGTTCCATGGCTTTCGATTCGCGCCAAGCCTCTATTTTGCCGAAATCTCCTGAAAGCAAAACTTCGGGAACTTCCCAGCCATTGTATTCTGGAGGGCGCGTATAAACAGGCGGCGACAATAAATCATCCTGAAAACTATCTGTTAAGGCAGAGGTCTCATCATTCAATACACCAGGAATCAAACGCACAACCGAATCTACCAAAACAGCTGCGCCCAATTCTCCTCCTGAAAGAACATACGAACCAATTGAAATTTCTCGTGTAATGTAATGTTCACGAATGCGCTCATCCACGCCTTTGTAGTGTCCGCAAAGAATCATGATGTTGCCTTTCAAACTCAATTCATTCGCCATGGACTGCTCCAACAATTCACCGTCTGGTGTCATGTAGATTATTTCATCGTACGCACGCTCGGACTTTAATTTTTCAATTAAGAGAGCAATGGGTTCAATGGTCATCACCATTCCAGCGCCACCGCCATACTGGTAATCGTCCACCTTTCGATGCTTGTCTTTCGTATACGCCCGAATATCATGCACTTCTAGTTCTAAGTGTCCTTTATCTTGAGCGCGCTTCATAATCGAGTCCGAAAATGGACCCTGAAGCAAATCTGGAAGAATCGTGAGAATGTCAATTCGCATAGGTCAAAATTACGTAATTTCGAGTCCAATTGAACATACTTATGAAGCATTTACTATTCTCCTGTTTTATTCTGATTGCCCTTTCCTTGAGTGCGCAATGGGATGGAAATTCGACGCCTACATATCCAGAATTGATTGAAATTTATGAAAAACTGGATGCGGAACACGCTGAAATTGAATTGTACCAAATGGGGGAAAGCGATTACGGTTTGCCGATCTATGTGGTTTTACTAAATGCCGAACAGGACTCGGTAAAATCGTTTGAAGCCGCAAGAAACGGGACAACCCTATTGATCAATAATGCTATTCATCCTGGGGAGCCCGATGGAATTAATGCGTGTTTGATATGGATTCAAAACTGGATTGATAGTGGAAAGCCAAACGATTTTCCCATTGTTGCGATAATTCCTGCTTACAATGTTGGAGGCATGATGAATCGATCAAGTACAAGTCGCGCGAATCAAGATGGACCGGACGAATATGGATTTCGAGGAAATGCGCAAAACTTAGATCTGAACAGGGATTTCATAAAAATGGATTCTAAGAATATGTTCACGTTCGCGAGAATTTATCATGCTTTGGATCCCGATGTTTTTATCGATACGCACGTTTCCAATGGTGCCGATTACCAGTATACAATGACCTACATTGCTTCTGTTCGAGAACGTATGGCGCCTTCGTTAGCCACTTTGATGCACGACGAAATGATTCCTCGTCTCAAGGAAATGTCGTCGGCAAAAGGCTTCGATTTAACTCCGTATGTGCATACTCGAAATGCGGTTCCTGACAATGGAATTGAGGTTTTTAATGACTTGCCTCGATATGCAATGGGGTATGCTTCGTTATTCAATGCCATTAGCTTTACCACAGAAACGCACATGCTAAAACCATTCCCTCAACGGGTGCAATCTACGTTGGTTTTCTTATCATCAACAATCGATTGGATGAAAGCGAACAAGAAGGTGATTGAATTGCATCGACGAGAGGCAAAGGAATGGGATTTGGGATTGAATCAATACCATTACAATTATGCCTTGCAAAATGACAGTGTTCCGATGCTTTTCAAAGGATTTGAGCATTCGTACCCGAAAAGTAAAGTCACTGGCGAACCGCGCTTAAAATACCATCGTGATAAGCCTTGGGAAAAGGAAGTGCCTTATTTCAATCGTTACGCTGCACAAGATTCGATTGACATTCCGCCGTTGTTTTTTATTGGCGGTCAATGCACAGAAATCATTGAACGATTGAAGACCAACGGTGTGG
Organism: Fluviicola sp.; assembly: GCA_043584915.1. Taxonomy (GTDB): domain Bacteria; phylum Bacteroidota; class Bacteroidia; order Flavobacteriales_D; family Crocinitomicaceae; genus UBA4466. The sequence continues at coordinate 3,906,177 of CP121319.1, read as the reverse complement.
TGCTCGAAGTAATCGAAGAAGATCAAAGAATGTATGCGTCTCAGTTCAGAATTACTTCCTTTGGTACTGGGAATCGACCGTATGAAGGGCACTTTTTACACGGTGATGTGGAGCAGAAGTTAGAGCCGATGTATGTGGACTTAAAGCCGGGAGACGTTTTAGTCTCAACAAATCAACCCAATCGAAGGTTCATAATGTCTGTATTGGTTCCAGATGCTCCGGACAGTTATTTTGCGTGGAATTATTTGGATAGTTATTTACAACAGAAAGAATATTTCTCTCCTTATGTATTTGAAGATGTTGCAGCACAAATGCTTAAAGAAGACAAGCACTTGAAGAAAGAATTCAAACTGAAAAAGAAAAACGATCCTGAGTTCGCGGAGTCGACCTGGGCACAATTGTACTTCTTGTATCAACGAAGTGCGTATTACGAACCGACGCACAATTTATTGCCGGTTGGGTGTATAAATCCTATGGAGCAGCGGTAGGTTTTGGGCGGGAATTCATCGAGAATTGGTGATTTCTAGATTTTTAGAAAACTAGAATTCTCGAACTGTAAAATTCTAAAAATCTAGGATTGATCAGAAATTATGCTTATTTTCTTTAGTCGCAAAATCGGCTTCTCGACAAAACGGTAACTCAATTCGCTTACCACCAATGTTAGCACAAGTGACGTTAAAACATAGCCAATCATGAGTAAAGCACCATCCGTCCATCCCATGGAAACAAAGTAAACTTCGACAAAATAAAGAACGATGCAGTGGTACATATAAATGCCGTAGCTAATGGTTCCCAAACGAAAGAATCCCGGAATTTTATCGGCTTTAAAAAAGGAGTGCTTTCCAAAAGTTTGGTCGCAAATAATATAAACGAAGAAGAATCCGAAGAAGAATTTTTCAATAAAAAGGAGGTCTCCTGCGAAGATTTTTCGCGCTCCAAAGATCATCCCCAATCCTATGAAATAGATCAGCAAATTTGCCCATTTCGGAATGTGCGAAAGTCGTTCTTGAATGTTGTAATGAAAACATCCATAAGCGAACAGTCCACCCAGCGCCAAATCACTCATAACCGCAAATGTGTGGTAATAAAGCGATCTTTCATCGCCAATATTGTACCATCTGAAAAGGATACTGCAAAGAGCAATGATTATGAGGTAAGGCAGAAATCCCTTCGCTTTTCGCATGAAAGGAAAAAGTGCCATCAGGAATACCCATGCTATGTAAAATTGCTCTTCGATACTCACCGACCAGGTGATGGTTAGCATGTTCATCGCCATGCCATTACGAATCTCTTCAATGTTTGATAGAAAGAAGGCAAACATCCAGCCAGAACTTTCTGTTTCAGAACCTGTAGGAAGCATTGGAAATATAAAGAATCCGAAACCGACGACAATAAAGTAAAGGGGCCAGATTCGCAGCAGCCGTCGCATGAAAAAACCAAATACGTTTACAGAACCGCATGTTTTAGCCTCGTGCAACAAAAGATAAGTGATAAGAAAGCCGCTCAAGACAAAAAATAGGCTCACACCGTAGTTTCCTTTGCTGAAAATTTTGTCTGCCCATTGGAAGAAAGGCTGTTGATAGAAATCTCCCCAGACCGAATTTCCAGAAGCAAACGCGTGAAATACAAACACCGAAAGTGCACCAATTGCCCGTAAACCATTTAGGTTCTCAAAGTACGGACGTGATAATTTCGAAGTATTCTGTGAGTTCAATGCTTCCTTTCGTTAATTTTGCGTGCAAATTAGGTAAAATCCCGAAGCATGACGTATGATATCGCAATTATCGGTGGTGGAATTGTAGGAGCGGCAACGCTGTACAAACTGCAACAGAAACACCCGGAGAAAAAGATTGTTTTGTTTGAAAAAGAGGCGCTTTTGGCTGATCATCAAACAGGGCATAACTCGGGTGTGATTCACTCTGGACTCTACTACAAGCCAGGATCTCTGAAGGCCTTGAACTGTATTAAAGGTCGAAAGGAATTGGTGGCGTTTTGTAATGAACATGGTGTGGATCATGATGTTTGTGGGAAGGTTGTTGTTGCCACGGATGAGGCAGAATTGCCGTACATGGATAAAATATTCGAAACCGGAATGCAGAATGGCATCGAAGGGATCAAGAAGCTAACAGGCGAGGAGGTAAAAGAATACGAACCGCATGTTGAGTCCATTGGAGGGATTTGGGTTCCAGTGACAGGAATTGTGGATTTCCGCGGAATGACAGCAAAAATGGTTGAGCTCGCATTGAAAATTCAACCAGAGAGTAAATTGTGTCTGGAGCACGAAGTGAAAGATGTTGATTCGACGGGTGAAATTGCAAAAGTTACTACCAACAAAGGCGATTACGAAGCACGATATTTAATTTTCTGCGCAGGACTTCAAGCCGATCGTTTGGCGAAAAAGGACGGAGTGAAGTTGAAAGAAAAAGTAGTGGGGTTCCGAGGCGATTATTACGAATTGACCGATCAGGGAAAACACAAGGTGAAGAACCTCATTTATCCTGTTCCAAATCCAGATTTCCCATTTTTAGGAGTGCATTTTACGCGCATGACGAATGGCGAAATTGAATGTGGACCCAACGCCGTATTTACGTTCAAGAGAGAAGGGTATGGGAAAACGGATTTCTCGTTGAGAGACACTTGGGATGCCTTGACATACAATGGAACCTGGAAGTTGTTTTTCAAAAATATGCGATTTGGAATCAACGAGTACCGCCGTGCATTTTCGAAAAAACTGTTCTTGAAAACCCTGCAACGCATGATTCCGTCGTTAACGATGGACGATTTAAAACCAGGGAGATCGGGAGTTAGAGCTTTGTTATTGCGCCAAGATGGAGACACACGCGACGATTTCCGAATCGAGTATCATGGGAAGTCAATTCACGTGTTGAATGCGCCATCTCCTGCCGCAACAGCGTCCTTAGCCATTGGCGGATACATCACGGAAAAAGTAGAAGAACACTTCGAATTGTAAGTCCTTGTGAATTTTTTTACCACAACGGCACAAAGAAATGAAGAGTAGGGGAAATGAGCTTGTGAGGTGCACAAGTTAATTCCCATGCGATCTTATTCATTACTAATTATTCATCATTTATAAGTAATAATTAATAATTCATCATTCCATCCCCCGCTCTCTTAATCTCGTATCTGTAATTTTTTTACCACAAAGGCACAAAGAAATGAAGAGTAGGAGGTAAATGAGATCGTGAGGCGCACAAGTTAATTCCCCTGCGATCTTATTCATTACTAATTATTCATCATTTATAATTCATAATTAATAATCCATCATTCCATCCCCGCTCTCTTAAACCCGTCCTTTCTCAGACAATAAGATCGCAATGGCCCGAGTATTCGGGAATTGAGAGAAAATAATGATCATGGCTACGGTTATCGGAACGCTGAGTAGCATTCCCGTTATTCCCCAGATTGCGCCCCAAACCGCTAAAGACAAGATGGCAACGAGTGGACTGATATTTAAGGTGTTCCCCATTAATCTTGGTTCCAGGAAATTTCCGATTAGCACTGAGATGGAGGTAAGTGAAACGATAATAATCAAGAACGCCGTAAAATCGCCAAATTGTAAAAGCGAGAAGAGCGCAGGGATGACAGAGGCCAAAATGGGGCCCACACTCGGAATAAAGTTGAACATGAACAACAAGAATGCCCAGAATACTGGCGCATCTAACCCAACAAAATAAAATACCAAGAAACCGAGAGTTGCAGTAACCAAAGCAATCAATGATTTTAGACCAATGTATCGCGACATCGTCTTATCTATCTTTGCTAGAATTTTCTTGTGATTTTCCGGATGCTCAGAGCCAGCGGCTATCAGAGCCAACTTTCGCTCGAATAACGACTCTTCAATCAAAACAAAAAGAATGTAGAAAACAATCATCATCATGTTTCCTAAAATCCCCGAAATGGAATTAAGAAGTCCGCTCAGGTAATCGGTGTTTTCAATAGAACTCAAGGCACTTTTCAATTGTACTTGTAAATCAAGCCCTGTAAACGACTCAATTTTAGCGCCTAAGATGTTGATGTTTGATGAGTAGTCTTCGTAGGAAACACTCAAAACTTCGATGTTATAGACAAGCAAACGCGCCACAGAAACCAATCCTACAAAGATGAGAACGGTGGCCAACAAAGTCTTGATCCAGCGAGGAATGAATTTATGTACGAAGCCAATTTTATCGATGAGGTTGCGTGTCTTTTTCACCACAAACCAAATTAAAATGGCAATTACAAAAGGAACAATAATAGGTTCGGCAACAATCAACAATAAAATGATCAAGGCCGTAATAATTAGAGAGTACGCAACATTCTGGAGCTTCATGGTTTAAAAGTAGTAATAATTCAACCCATCAATTCAAATAATCGTTCTCTTCGAGAATGCCCATTCGCTTTAGAACTTAAAATGGAAGCGTTATTTTTGCACCCAATGAAACAACTCTTGCTAGCGCTCAGCGCATTGATCTTGCTAATGTCATCGTGTTCGGACGCAACCGTAAATCCTAATGATACCACAAAGCCTGTGCATCTGTACTGCAGCGCCGAAAAGGTTTCTGGGGATATGTTGGTCGGAAAAAATGGTATCGAGTTTGCGAATGCCAAAGCACGATCTAAAAAGCGCAGTCGGACAGGGAAATATTCACTTCGTCTGCACAAGGATAATGCGTACGGGTACGGATATATCATTAAGGATGTAAAGAAAGGGACCGTTATTACCGCAGAGGTTTGGAAAAATCGTGATGCTGAAGGCGGAGCGCTAGTGGTAAGCGAAATTGGTAATGACAAAAATTATACATCGAGCGGCCATTTCAGAGAGTTTCAGGGAGAATGGGGAAAAGTGACAACCATGTTCATCGCCGAGCAGGATTTCGATTCGTTAAATGTCTACACCTACAATCTGGCGCAGAAACCTGTGTATTTTGATGATTTCAAAATCGGGATTTATCGCAATGTTTCAAAACCGAAAATTAACAAGGAAACGAAAGTCTTGAAAATTGAAATTCCGAAATCTGCGCAAGATTCGCTGAACAATTTTAGACGAATAGCATTAGAGCAAGGCGTAATTTCAAGCGAACTGAAAGAATATGTGAATGCTTTTGTGCATGTCAATGGGGAAAAAGCCCCGGTAGAATTACGTTTGAAAGGTGATTGGACAGATCACCTTGAAACCGAGAAAGTTTCGTTCCGAATAAAAATGGGCGATGGCTATGCGTTCGATGGTTTGCGCACTTTTTCCATTCAACACCCGCAAACACGTTCGTATGCCATGGAGTGGTTCGCGCATCAATTGTTCGAAGAGGAAGGAATTTTGACCACGCGATACGAAATGATTCCCGTGATTATTAATGGTGAGAATTGTGGCGTTTATGCTATTGAGGAACATTTTGATAAGCAATTGCTAGAAGCGCGGAAACGTCGAGAAGGACCCATCATGAAGTTCGATGAATCGGGGATTTGGGCCATTCACAAGAACCTAAAAGAAACGGGCAATTACATTGGTGCACCTGTAATCGAATCGGCTGAAATTTCCGTGTTTAAAAAAGGAAGAACGAAGCGCACTCCAACGCTTTTTGCGCAATTCAAAGAGGCGCAATCGAATATGGAGAAATACCGATCTGGTGCCGATAATGTAGAAGAGTATTTTGACCTTGAATCGACAGCGAAGTATTTGGCTTTGATTGAGTTGACCAATGGAAAACACGGGTTGACATGGCACAATCAGCGCTTCTATTTCAATCCAATCACACAAAAATTAGAGCCGATTGCATATGATTGTTTTATGGAAGTGAATCTGCTGTTTAAGCAACACGATTTAATAGCATTGAAACAGCCAGATGATCACGAGTATCTTTTAACGCAAGGAATTCTGAAAGACGAAAAATTGCGAGAGCGTTACGAATTTTACCTGAAGAAATATTCGGATCCGTCTTATTTGAACGGAATGTTTGAAAAGCTGTCGGGTAAAATCAAAAAAGTAGAGAAATTATTGAGTTATGAGTATCCAAACATTTCGGTGTTAAAGGATCATTTTGAGTTCAATAGAAATTCGATTGCACAAGATTTACCGAAAGTTAAAAACGCGAACCCTGAACCGAACTACGTGGGGAACTATGGTGTGCTTCCCAACAATTTTATGTACGAAGAAGTAGCGCTCAAAGCCAATTTAGAGAAGTACAATGCCGATAGCTCTGCACAAATGAGTTTGAGAAATTATCATTCGTACCCAATCGAAATTATTGGCTACACGGTAAAAGGAGACGGCATTGGCTTAATCCCAATGGAGCCAATCAAATTGGAAGCGTATGAATCGGGAGAACCGAAAGTGGCTCGATTCCCAGTGAAACCACGCCGCATTCATTACAAAGCCGCTAATTGCGGCGATCAAGTGTTTAAATGCAACCCGGAAGAATGGCCTTTGGCTCGGGTCAAGAAATCCAAATGGTACGATGCCGAAAAAGATGCAAGTGTGGCTAACGAAACCTATACAATTTCGGGGAAACTTACATTGAATAAAGGTTTGATTATCCCGGCGTACAAGGAGTTGATCATTGAGCCAGGTGCAGAAATTGTTTTGGGATCAGGAGCATATTTGGTCTCGCATGCACCCGTTCGAGCAGAGGGAACCGAAGAAAATCCGATCATCATTCGTGGAACGAGCGAATCAACGCAAGGGTTCGTTTGCCTCAGTAAGGAAGATTCGAAGCTGACTCACGTAACATTCGACAACCTCGGAACGATGCATGAAGAAAATTGGCGTTTAACAGGAGCAGTAACGTTTTACGATGCCTCTGTCTTTATTGATCATTGTACGTTCAAAAACAATCATTGTGAGGATGGATTGAACACAATAAGCTGTGTTGTGACTATGAGCAATTCCAGCGTCGAAAACACTTATTCCGACGGATATGATGCCGATTTCTGCACAGGAAGTGTCACCAATTCCACCTTCACAAATACAGGGAATGATTGTATCGATTTCTCTGGGAGCGAATTCCAAATCATTAATTGCACCATTGAAAATTCTGGCGATAAGGGTGTTTCTGGAGGAGAAGGATCTAACTTAACAGTGGTGGATTGTACCATCAATGGAGCGCAGATTGCAGTAGCTTCGAAGGATGCATCAGAAGTGGTGGTGAAGAATATCGCCATTGAAAAGTCCGATATTGCCTTTTCTGCGTATGCTAAAAAAGCTGAATATGGACCTGCAATTCTCTATGTGAAATCGGTCAAAAAGAACAACGCGAAACAGTTGAAACTTTTGGAGAAAGGATCAAGATTGGTCTACAAAGGGAAGATTCATGTCGGAACGGAAAAGTTCGATATCGACGAAATGTATGCCCAATTCGAGAAGTAATTGAAGCTTTCGAAAGTTCACTTCGGCATCTCGGCACACTTCGATAGGTTCAGTATTCAATCCGTTTATCTTCAGTGCTTTAACGATGAAGTGCAAGCGATCCTATCTAGCTAAAAAACGACAATTAATCTCCGCCTTTCCACCGACCTCATCTCGAGGGATTATGGTGATAAAACAGCTGTCGGTATACCAATCGTTTTTGTACGTAAAATCAAGGTTTTTTCCCTTGACGGAAGCAACGTGTTTGTCTCCTTTTTGATCAGAAATAATGATGTCTAAATTGGATTTCGCTTGCCCTGTTATTTCCAGTTCGATTCCGAATACCTTTTCTTGATCCGAATACTTTCCAAATCGAACGGTTTGTTCTTTTTTAATCGTGACCATTCGCTGTTGATCGAGGTTATTCTTGTAAATCGGACGGATAAACCAATAGTAACAAAAGACAAATAACCCTATATGATTTATACAGAAGAGGGTAGAGACAGGCTCGACGATCCTCTGGCAACCAACTTTAAGTGCTGACGCAAAATCAGTATTGGAAAACCGGTGCCAATTCCTGATTTCGACAATGGTGTCGGAAGAATATAAATGAAAAGATATGAAAAGCGTTCTAAACAAAATTCTTTCAGGAAGCGAAACCAAACAGCTACGTGCATGTGCTATGATGCATAATTGTTGCTGTTGTTGCATGCCAATGCAAAGCTAGGCGCATCCCTCATTTTCTTGATTGATTTTCATGAATACCCGCCAAAGGTATTCCCACAACTTACATCATTATGCCATTAATTACCCTTGAAAATTTCCGCCTGGAGTGCGGAGAATCCATCTCAGAATTGATACTTTCCTATCAAACTTTTGGGAAGTTAAACGCCAAAAAAGACAACGTGGTTTGGGTGTGTCATGCACTCACTGCAAATACCGATGTTCTTGATTGGTGGAGCGGATTATTCGGAGAAGATCAGCTTTTTGATCCAGAAAAGTACTTCATCATTTGTGTGAATTCACCAGGTTCTTGCTACGGTTCTACGGGGCCTGCAACGCCGCTCAAGAATAAACGTCCGAAGCTCGAAAACTTTCCTTTGTTAACCGTTCGAGATGCTTCCAAAGCCTTTGATCAGGTGCGAAAAGCACTCAATTTGAATCGAATTTATTTGCTCATTGCAGGTTCTCTGGGCGGACAGCAAGCTTTGGAATGGAGCATCGCGCAGCCAAATCTTTTTGAAAATCTCGTCCTTGTTGCAACCAATGCTCAACATTCTCCATATGGTATTGCTTTCAATGAAAGTCAGCGTTTGGCAATTCAAGCCGATAGCACCTACGGGAACGGAACAATTGACGGCGGTAAAAAAGGGCTGTTGGCAGCACGCAGTACGGCACTTTTAAGCTATCGTTCGCCTTCCATTTACCGACAAACACAATCAGAGGAAAGCGGAGATAAACTGCAGAATTACAAAGCATCTGGATACCAGAAATATCAAGGTGAAAAGTTAATTCGGCGCTTCAATGCGTATGCGTATGTCTGTCTTACCAGAATGATGGACAGTCACAATGTCGGGCGGGGCAAAAGAAGCATTCAGGATGCACTCAGATCCATTCATGCAAAAACACTCGCCGTTGCCATTGGCTCAGATCAATTGTTTCCGCCATCTGAACAAAAGTTTTTAGCACATCATATTCCTGGAGCCGAATACGCCGAGATTTCCAGCGCTTACGGACACGACGGTTTTTTGGTGGAAACACAGAAACTGTCTTTGATCTTAGAGGACTTTTTATTCAACAATTTTCAAAAGCACAAACCAACCGTTTTCCGCTCAACAGTGAGAAAGCACGAATTAATTCAACGATTAGGATAACCACAAAAAAGTAAAAAAATGAGTAATACATTGAACATAGGATTGATTGGATTTGGAGTCGTAGGCTCTGGATTGTACGAAGTATTGAACCAATCTAAATTAATTGACGCGCACATCAAATCAATCGTTGTCAAAGACCCAAACAAAGCGAGAAGCATCCCACTAGAGCATTTTTCATACAGCCGAGATGTTGTCTTGAAAGACCCTGAAATAAATGTGGTTGTGGAGCTAATAAATGATAGCGAGGCCGCTTATGAGATTGTAAAAAGTGCTATCAAAGCAGGGAAAAATGTTGTCACGGCGAATAAAAAGTTAATTGCCGAGCATTTGCCAGAATTATTGCGTTTGTCAGAAGAACACGGTGTTTCGCTGTTGTACGAAGGAGCCGTTGCCGGATCTATTCCGATTTTGAGAAATTTGGAAGAGTACTACAACAACGATTCACTTAGTTCGATTCAGGGAATCGTGAACGGAACGACCAACTATATTCTCACAAAATCAAACGAAGGAATTGATTATGCCACAGCGCTGAAGGAAGCAAAGCGATTGGGGTTTGCAGAAGCCGACCCCACCTTGGATGTGCAAGGATATGATTCGAAATTCAAACTGGCAATTTTGCTCAAGCACACATTCGGGTTGGATGTCAAACCGCCGAGCCTATTAAACATCGGAATTCAAAATATTCAGCCGCAAGATGTAAAGTTCGCGCTTGAAAAAGGATATCGCATCAAGCTGCTTTCTCGCGCAGAAAAAATTGGAAACGAAGTGGTTGGATTTGTCGCACCGCAATTTATTGATGCTTCGCATTTCGCTTACGAAGTCAACAACGAGTTCAATGCCGTAATTGTGGAAGGTTTGTTCTCAGACAAGCAATTGTTTATCGGAAAAGGAGCCGGAAGTCATCCCACTGCGAGCGCCGTACTTTCGGATATTTCTGCATTGAAGTTCGATTATAAGTACGAATACAGAAAATCAGAAGACACCGAAACTAACTTCAGTCAAGATTTCTATTTGAAAGTGTATGCGGGCTCAAAATATCCAGAGGTGTTGGATGAAATTCCATTCTTCTCCGTGGATGAAGTCTACCAAAGCAAAGATTACGCTTTTCAAACCGGCTGGATTCATTTTGAAGAGTTCCGTCAATTGGATCCAAATCGTCGCGAGAATTTATCATTGATTGTACTTCCAGATGCGTTGCTGCACATTGAAAAGCTAGAATCGAAAATCAATAAAGAACTTTTGCAGGAAACCGTTTAAAGAAGGAGACAATTGGATTTTCCTCGTAATAATTACTTGATACATTTGCTTTGAACAAAGCGTATCTGGCAAATTGAGATATGCAGACAAAACAAATAAAATCGAAGCCATGAAATTAGCATTCAAACGATCAAACAAACCTTTCTTTTTTCAGGTAGAAAATGAAGTGGGCGCAACCATTGATATCGATGCCTCTGAAGAAATTGGAGGAACAGATAAAGGACTTCGTCCAATGGAGTTGGTTGCGGCGGGAGTTGCCGGTTGTGTGGCAATTGACCTCATTTTAATCCTCAAGAAACAACGAATTGATCCAGATAAATTCACGATTGAAATTGATGCCAACCGGGTAGATGGAACACCTGCTCCTTTCGAGAATATTCACATGCGTTTCGCTCTTGATGCCGATCTCGATGCGAATCGTTTGGCGAAAAATATTCAGTTGGTCATTGATAAATACTGTTCCGTAAGTGCATCGCTCAAAGATTCGATTGCCATAACTTTTGAAATAATTCAAAATGAAAAGACCTGAAACGCAAGCCATTCGCCTGCAGAATGAACGCACGTCAAACAATGAGCATTCGGTGCCTCTCTATTTGACAAGTAGTTATGTTTTTGACGATGCCGAAGACATGCGATCGCAATTCGCGGAAGAGAAAGACGGACACGTTTATTCGCGCTACGCAAACCCAAACGTGGATGAATTTGTGAACAAGTTAGCGGCCATGGAGGGGGCTGAATCTGGTTGGGCGACGGCAACAGGAATGGCGGCAGTATTTTCGTTTTTCGGCGCTGTTCTGGAATCAGGCGACCACGTTGTATCTAGTCGTTCGGTTTTTGGTTCAACACACAAACTTTTTACCGAAATTTTGCCAAAATGGGGCATTCAAACCACTTACGTCGATTTTGACGATTACGAGGGTTTTGAAAATGCTGTAAATTCCAATACGAAAGTACTTTACGTGGAAACGCCAAGCAATCCGGCATTGGATGTTTTGGACCTGGGCAAGCTCGATGAAATTGCGCAAAAAAACGATTTGATTTTCGCGGTGGACAATTGTTTCGCAACGCCTTATTTACAACAACCTTTAAAATTTGGTGCTCATGTTTCCATTCATTCAGCCACGAAATACATCGACGGTCAAGGCAGAACTCTGGGTGGAGCCATTTTAGCGAGTCATGAAATCATCAGTAAAGTAAAAGGGTTTGCACGACATACTGGGCCGGCAATTAGTCCGTTCAACGCCTGGGTCTTGAGTAAGTCGCTGGAAACTTTGCATGTCCGCATGGACCGTCACTGCGAAAATGCCTTGGAAATAGCAAAACGTTTGGAAGGACATCCGAGCATCAGCAAAGTCAAATACCCATTTCTTCCCTCGCACCCGCATTACGCCATCGCAAAAGAACAAATGAAAGCGGGTGGAGGAATCGTTACCTTCGAATTGAAAGCCGGACTAGAAGCAGGGAAGAAGTTCTTAAATGCGCTGCAAATGTTCTCGCTTACCGCAAATCTGGGAGATGTACGAAGTATTGCCACGCATCCCGCATCCACCACGCATTCAAAGTTAACACCAGAACAACGTACAGACGTAGGAATCTCCGACGGACTTGTCCGCTTATCCATTGGTCTAGAGCACGTCGATGACATTTGGGAGGATTTAAAGAATGCACTCTAATTGGACATTTTTAATAGTCGCAATTACTGCAATCTTTTGAACCACTAAAATCTTGGTCTGTTACCAACGTTTTATGGATTTCATCAAAAAAACTGAGTCATTCGAAGGTTTTTTTTCCTGAAATACTCGATTATAATTGTTTTCGCTGTGACAATTCATGCAGATGTCTACGGATGGCGTTCCTGCGGTTTTTGAATCTCTTACTATATTATGGCAGTACTTACAATCGATACCGTCTAAATCAGCATGAGCCGCATGGGGAAACTCAATGGGATGATCTGGATTGTAGTTTTCTATCGTGTTGCCATTTTTTTCTTGCGAATTCTCATCATTAGTAGGCAAAGCGGAACTACGATCCTCGCACCCAATGGCAATAGCAATCAAAATAAAGAATACAAGAGAAAACCGCATCACTGTCAAAATTAGCACCTTTTTTTTTAGCAAGTTTGGCTGATTTGAAAACTTTTGTGAACTCTAGAAGATTGAAACTATCAATGAATCATTTCGCTCTGACTCCGAGAAAATCATTCATTATTAAACATTTATAATCCATCATCTTCATTCATCATATCGCTCTGACTTCGAGGTACTTCGGCAGGCTCAGCACAAGCCCTTAGTCATCGCTGAGTATTTCGTGAAGTCATCCATGTTCTTCAATATTCATAATTCCTTGCATCGAGCTTCGGCGAAAACGTTACCTGTCGGGAAAATCATTCATCATTAAACATTCATAATTCATAATTGTTAACACACATTAGCCTTATTCCTGCCCCAATATTCTATATTCCTTATTCAAAAGTTATCTTTGTGAAAAAAGAATTAAATGTCACAAGAAATTGAAGCAGCAAGTTACTGTGTAGGAATGAGTTTAGGAGGAAGCCTTTTGCAACAAAATTTAGAAGGTTTGTCACCAGAAGTTATTGCATCTGCAATCAAAGACGCTTTCGAAGGAAAACAAATGAAATACACGCCAGAGGAGGCGAACGCTATAATTCAAAAGTACCTTACTGGAATCAGCGAGCAAAAGTTCGGAAAGAACAAAGAGGAAGGTGCTGCGTTCTTAGCTGAAAATGCGAAGAAAGAAGGTGTTACACAAACAGAAAGCGGTTTACAGTACGAAGTTATTGAAGCAGGAGAAGGTGAAACGCCAAGCGAAACTTCACAAGTAACGGTACATTACCATGGTACTTTAATTGACGGAACTGTTTTTGATAGTTCGATGGAACGCGGTGAGCCTGCAACATTCGGTGTAAATCAAGTAATTAAAGGTTGGACAGAAGCATTGCAACTAATGCCAAAAGGATCCAAGTATCGTTTGTATATCCCAGAAGATTTAGCATACGGAGCTTCTCCACATCCAGGAGGACCAATTGAGCCGCACATGGCGTTGATTTTTGATGTCCAATTAATTGAAATGAACTAATGAAGTATTTATTGATAGCAGCATTGCTCGCTTTTACGGTTGTATCGTGCGGTGATGACGAAGAAAAAGAAACCAAAGAGAAGAAAGAATTAGTGCTTTCTTCACAACAGGATAAATGGTCGTACACGCTTGGATTCGAAGCTGGAGCACCATTAATGAGTGCCGAAAATCCAAACAAAGCGCAGTTCGTAAAGTACAAAGCTGATATCGTTGCAGGATTTAAAGAAGGGTACCGTGAATTGGCGCCAGACAAGCAGCAGCAATGTATTCAAACCATTCAAAACATGATGGGTGGAGCACAAGGAGCACCATTCAATGAAACGTATGCGAAGGAAGGGTGCAACTGTATCGGACTGTTAACCGCAGGAGATTCGTACATGCGTTACACGCAGATTGGTGCGAATGAGTTCATTGACGTTGAGAAGTTCGAAGCTGGTTTTAGTGACGGTGTGAACGAAGCGAAGAAGAAAGTTGAAGACGCCGAACGCGAAACTTTATTAACTGCATTGGATCAAAAAATTACTGATGCAAACGCAAGCAAGTACAGCGGAAATAAAGCGGCTGGTGAAGAATTTCTTGCTCAAAACGCCAACAAACCAGGTGTAAAAGTAACGGAAAGTGGATTGCAATACGAAGTGCTGAAAGCCGGAAGCGGTAAAAAGCCTGCATTGAATTCGCAAGTAACTGTTCATTACACTGGAATGTTAACGGATGGAACAGTATTCGAAAGCTCTGTTGAAAATGGAATGCCTGCTACCTTTGGTGTGGGAGGTGTAATTTCAGGTTGGACAGAAGCCTTGTTAATGATGAAAAAAGGAGCGAAGTACAAATTGTACATTCCTCAAGAATTAGCTTACGGAGCAAATCCTCGCCCAGGCGGAATGATTGAACCGTACATGGCTTTGATCTTCGAAGTGGAATTGTTGGAAATCAACGAACAAACACCACCTCCAGCAGCAATGCCGATGCGCTAATCAATAAATGTATTGAAACAAGAAAGGCTCTCGCGAGAGGGCCTTTTTTTATGTGAAAATTTTGAACTTTAATCTTTTTAATACACCCAATTCGTCCAACAGGAACAACCAATTCATCCAACAGGACACTGAGGCTCTCGAAGTGGACTGTTAAACCTACCCAATCGGAAAAAAGAAGTTAATTCGATACAACACCGGAAGCAAAACCCCTTGAGAGTTGCGCATGAAATATTGTTGACGCAGCGGTGAGTTCTGATGATCAATTACATCGTAAAAGACTCCAAGATTTATGCGCCATCGCTCATTGAATTCCATGGAGTATCCACCGCCCAAAAGTGCCGTAGGTGCCCAGTTTTTTTGACCAGTAAGCAAAAAGCCTCCTTGAAACGGCGTACGGATGAATTCTATTTCCGTTCCAACAAACAAGGCATTGAAAAAACGAGCGTGAAGGAAGCCACCGCCACCGAACAAATTGAAATTCGTCTGTGAAGTGGTAGAAGTTCCAATTCCCACTACCGCCCAGGTTCTTTGATAACGTAAGGAAGGTCCTGCAATGAAATATTCTCTGAATTTCCAACCGTATTTTAATCCCAATCCAAAAGCACCGCCAAGGTTGGATGCAGAAAAAGATCCATCAATACCAATTTCGGTACCTTCTGTTGTTTGCGCGCTAGAAGTCAACGAACAAAGCAAGCACATCACAAAAAGAAATCGTTTCATAGCTCAATTTTAAATCAAATATACGGCATTTCTCGCACAGGATTTCATCTCAAAATTATACAGTTAAAACAAAGGTTCTTTTATCTTTGGTGAAAACAAATCACACAACATGCAACTCCTTGATGGTAAAGCTACCGCGAAAGCAATTCGCACCGAACTTAAAAATGCCGTAGACGAAAGACAGGAAAACGGAAAGAAAATTCCACACCTTGCGGCAGTTTTGGTTGGTAGCGATGGAGGTTCACTAACTTATGTAAACGCAAAAGTTAAGGCATGTGACGAAATTGGGTTCAAAAGTTCGCTGATTCAGTACGATTCAGATGTTTCTGAAGAAGCACTTCTCGATAAAGTGAATGAGCTCAACAACGATGATGAAATTGATGGATTTATCGTTCAATTGCCTTTGCCAGATCATATTGACGAGTTGAAAGTAACTGAAGCAATTGATCCCAAAAAAGATGTGGACGGCTTTCATCCAATGAACCTCGGGAATATGGTGCTTTCATTGCCTGGATTCTTGCCAGCGACTCCCGCAGGAATTATGGAATTGCTAGAACGTAACAACATCGAAACTTCTGGAAAGAATTGTGTGATTATTGGACGAAGTAACATCGTTGGAACACCGCTTTCCATCATGTTGAGTAGAAATAACAACCCCGGGAACTGTACCGTAACATTAACGCATAGCCGAACGGCCAACCTGCCAGAGGTGGTGAAAAGCGCAGATATTATTATTGCAGCAATCGGAAGACCGGAATTCGTTACGGCGGATATGGTCAAAGAAGGTGCTGTAGTTGTCGATGTAGGAACAACAAGAGTTTCCGATGCTTCCAAAAAACGAGGATGGGCACTGAAAGGAGATGTTAAATTCGATGAGGTGGCACCAAAATGTTCCTTCATCACGCCTGTGCCAGGAGGGGTTGGACCAATGACCATCGCATCTTTGATGATCAATACGCTCCGTGCAATGGATTTGAATAACAAGTAAAATAAACCATTTCAAGTACAATCAATTATTAAAGAAAAGCAATGAAAAAGTTACTCGGTATCAATCTTCTTATCGCCTTTGCGATCATTTTCGCTTCTTGCGGAACTAATAACAACGTGGTTAGTAACCGCTTGATTTCCAAGAGAAAATTCAACAAAGGTTTTCACTTCAATACGAAAGGAAATACAAAATCTTCTAACGAGAAAAAGCAAGAGGAAAGCATTGCGTTTGACGATTCGAAAAAACGTACTGAAAAAGCAGAAAGCACCCCTGTAAAAACCGCAAAAAAGTCGCAAGAGAAAAAGGTTATTGCTACGGAAGAAGTGGCTGAGATTCATGAAAGTGAATACGAAGAACCTACACAGGATGTTCGTCAGGGGAATGCAGCGACAACAGATGAAATCAACGATTCAGATGCCATTGTTAACAGTGCTTCACTAGATGAATCACAAGAAGATGTCGATCTGCAAGAAAGAGAAGAGACAAAGCAAAACAAGCACGTTAGTAAGAAGCACAAGAACAACAAAAAGTCAAACAGTAGCGATGAAATGTTCATTTTGATTGTGATTTTAACCATTTTGATTCCACCGCTTGGGGTAGCGATCTACACGAATATAGACTGGATGAAAGTTCTGATTTGTCTTGTTTTAACCTTACTATTTTTCCTTCCAGGTATGATTTACGGCTTGTTGGTTGTATTTGATGTGATTTAAATAGGTACGTACAAAATTAGAAAGGCTAGTGCATTGAAATTTTCAGTGACTAGCCTTTTTTCGTTTAGGTGAATAATTTCTTCTAGTTTTGATCCAAACTTGGAACCTTGGAGTACGAACACTTTCTTGACGAACACGATAAAAACAAGGCGGAACGCGAAAAGTATATCCGCAAGATTAAGAAGAAACGTCCCAAGCAAATGGACCAACAGTTCCATCAAGCGCACGACAATGCATTCGAGGAAATTGACTGCTTGAAATGCGCCAATTGTTGCAAAACTACCAGTCCTATTTTTCGTGATGTCGACATCCAACGAATTGCCAAAAAGCTAAAGATGACGCCGGAATCCTTCGAAAAGTCCTACCTGCGAAAGGACGAGGAAGACGATTGGGTATTGCAAACTGCACCCTGCACATTTTTACAACCCGATAACACCTGTTTTATCTACGATATCCGTCCGCAAGCATGTAGAGAGTATCCACATACAGATCGTAAACGCATGAATCAAGTCTTAGAATTGACCTTGAAGAATGGTGAGATTTGCCCCGCAGTCAGCAAAATTATTGGAGAAGTGATGAATTCGATGCCGTAAAAGCAAACCATTTTTTCGTTATTTTCGTCTATTCCAATGCAGGCTAAACTGAGACTATGAAATCGATACTACGTTACATTCTGGTTTTACTGGGGTTATTCTTTATTTCCGATGCACAAGCACAACGCGCTAAAGATGGCAATTACACGGCTACCGGAGCAAACGAAGTCCTCAACACATATACAAATCTTACGGTCAATGCGGCAGCAGGAGCAACGACTATTACTGTTGCAAACAATGCAATGACTGGCGGTGCTTTTGGAGGAACTCCATTGCAGCAAGGCGACTTGATTATGATTTATCAAGTGCAGGGTGCGACAGTAGATATTAATTTCTTTCCTGTAATTGCCGGTTGGGGAGATTACACGTGGCCACAATCGTATTTCGATTTTGGTTTTGGGGTAAACCCACAAACCTTCGGACAAGTAACGAACGAGGGTACGATGCGTGCAGGAAGGTTCGAGCGTGCCGAAGTATTGAGCACCTCAGGAACCAATCAAATTACACTAACGTGTGGAACTTCCAACGCGTATTTTTCGGGAAATCACGCCCAAATCATTCGTATTCCTCGTTTTGACGATTTAACAGTAAATACTGGCGCGTCCATAGTTCCAACTTTGTGGAATGGTACCACAGGTGGAGTGGTTGCCCTTGAAGTAGATGGAGCTTTGACAGTAAATCTTGGAGGAACAATTTCCGCTTCGGGCTATGGTTTCCGTGGAGGTGAGTTAGACACTGATTTTACGCCAGGTATTGCAAGTACAGGAGGTTCGGGAGCTGATCGCTTCCTTGGTTCTCCCTCGGGATTTGAAGGGTCGGAAAAAGGAGAAAGTATTTACGGTTATCATACGGAATATGATACACAGTACTCAAGATATGGAGTCGCCCCCATTGCCAACGGTGGTGGAGGTGGAGGATTCGTTAACGCCGGAGGTGGTGGTGGATCCAATGCCGAAGTAGGAGCTGGAGCTTTTAATGCGCACGGAAATCCAGTGGCGGGTTATGCCGCGGCATACGGACAAGATCCATTAATTACTGCGTCAAGCGGAGGCGGACAAGGTGGATATGCACTTTCTCAAAGCAATCAAAATGCCGGATTTACCGGTCCAAATCAGGCTGCTTGGGCAGGAGATGGACGCAAGAATTGCGGCGGTTGGGGAGGTCATCCCTTGACATATAATGCAGACAAAATCTTCTTTGGAGGAGGCGGTGGAGCCGGAGATCAGGATTCTGGTGAAGGCGGTGCAGGAGGTCGCGGAGGTGGTGTTGTTTACATCATCAACTATGGAACAATTGCAGGAGCGGGAGAAATTCAAGTAAACGGTGAAGCAGGACAAAACTCAAATCCTTCTGGACTTCCTCTAGGTTTCAATCCATACCGAGGAAATGACGGTGCAGGAGGTGGCGGTGCAGCAGGAACTGTGTACATTGAAAATGCAGCTGCAATTCCGAATACGATCAATATTAACGCTATTGGCGGCGATGGAGGAGATCAAAACCTTCTTGTGAACGCCTTTCAATTGAATGAAGCAGGAGGCCCTGGAGGAGCCGGATCTGGAGGGATTATTCGTTTCTCAAGTGGTGCCCCAGCGCAATCAGTGGTTTCTGGCGTCGCGGGTGTTACATCATCTACTGATTTAACAGAATTCCCTCCCAATGGATCGACAGAAGGGTCCTCGGGAGATGCCAACTTGCCTGCCCCATACTTCGACTTAATTCCAAACGATGTAACAATTTGTGCGGGTCAAATGGCAGCACCAAGTGTAACAGTTCAAGGATCGTATACTGGAACCTTAAATTGGTACACCGTTCAATACGGAGGATCGCCAATTGCAGGTCAAACGAATCAATTAACGTACAATGTTTCCCCAGGAACAACAACAACGTATTGGGTAGGCGTGTGTCCTGGAACATTTAGAGTACCAGTGACAGTTACAGTTACGGCGGCGCCAACCTTAGTGACTACGGATCCTGCGCCAATTTGTGCCCCCGGTACAGCAGATATTACATTACCAGCGGTAACAGCAGGTAGTGATCCAGGAACCTTAACCTATTGGCAAAATACTGCCGCAACGATAACACAAGCAACGCCAACAGCGGTTGGAGCCGGATGGCACTACATTCAGTTAGATGCCGGAGGCGGATGTACAACTTTAGACTCTGTTTTCGTAACAATAAACCCACAAGATGATGCCACATTCACTTCAGGCGATTATTGTGAGGGTGGTTCAAATACGATTTCTGGAGTAGCAACTCCTGGAGGAACATTCACCATTCAATCCCAAACAGGTTCTGGAGGCGTAACGATTGCTGCCGGTACTGGAATTTTATCGAATGGTGTTGCGGGAGATCAAATTACGATCGAATACACAACTTCTGGTCCTTGTCCGAACTCAAGCACTCAAGTTGTAAACGTACTTCCATTGGATGACGCGTCGTTCTCAAGTGCGGACTTCTGTGCATCATCAGTCAATACAATTTCGGGAGTCGCGACTCCTGGAGGAACGTTTAGCATTGCGTCTCAAACAGGTTCTGGAGGTGTGACGATTGCACCGGGAACAGGAATTTTATCGAATTACTTCGCAGGAGATCAGGTAACCATTGAGTACACAACTTCAGGAGCGTGTCCAAATTCGAGCCAGGTAGTTGTCAATGTTACAAACCTTGACGATGCCTCCTTTACAAGTGCAGATTTCTGTGCAAATGCAGTGAATACGATTTCTGGGGTAGCTACGCCAGGAGGAACTTTTTCCATCGCTTCTCAGACAGGGTCTGGAGGTGTCACCATCGCTCCAGGAACAGGAATATTGTCGAATTACTTCGCAGGAGATCAAGTAACCATCGAGTACACAACTCCGGCAGGAGGATGTCAGAATACAAGCCAGGTTGTGGTCAATGTATTGTCTCTTGACGATGCTTCATTTACGTCAGGTGATTATTGTGAGGGTAGTTCTAATACCATTTCAGGGGTGGCAACTCCTGGAGGAACATTCTCCATTCAATCGCAAACAGGTTCTGGAGGCGTTACCATTGCACCTGGAACGGGGATTTTATCCAATGGAGTGGCAGGAGATCAAATTACCATCGAGTATACGACTGCAGGAGCCTGTCCAAATTCAAGCACGCAAGTAGTCAATGTTTTGGCGCCAGATGACGCAACGTTTGTCTCGAATGATTTTTGCGTTAGCAGCGTCAACACAATTTTCGGTGTTGCAACCCCAGGAGGAACGTTTAGCATTGCGTCTCAAACAGGTTCTGGAGGTGTGACGATTGCACCAGGAACAGGAATACTATCGAATTACTTCGCAGGAGATCAAGTAACTATTGAATACACGACCGCAGGACCTTGTCCTAATTCAAGTCAAGTGGTGGTCAACGTAACAAACCTGGATGATGCATCCTTCACAATTGCTGATTTCTGTGCGAGTTCAGTGAATACGGTTTCAGGTGTGGCAACTCCGGGTGGAACATATGCAATTATCTCACAAACAGGTTCGGGCGGCGTTACCATTGCATCGGGAACAGGAATATTATCCAATTACTTCGCAGGAGATCAGGTAACCATTGAATACACCACGCCAGCAGGAGGGTGTCAAAATTCAAGTCAGGTTGTTGTGAATGTACTTAGTTTGGACGATGCCTCATTCACCTCAGGAGATTATTGTGAGGGTGGTTCAAATACGATTTCAGGGGTGGCAACTCCGGGAGGAACATTCTCCATTCAATCGCAAACAGGTTCTGGAGGAGTTACCATTGCACCGGGAACAGGAATTTTATCAAATGGTGTTGCAGGCGATCAGGTAACCATCGAATATACCACCCCGGCAGGCGGCTGTCAAAACTCGAGCACACAAGTCGTAAATGTGTTGACATTGGATGATGCAAGTTTTGTTTCTGGTGATTTCTGTGCTTCAGCCGTAAATACAATATCGGGTGTTGCAACGCCAGGTGGAACATTTAGCATCGCATCACAAACAGGTTCTGGCGGCGTTACTATTGCACCAGGAACAGGTATTCTTTCGAATTACTTCGCAGGAGATCAAGTAACTATTGAATACACGACCGCAGGACCTTGTCCGAATTCAAGTCAGGTGGTAGTGAACGTATTGAACCTGGATGATGCATCCTTTACTTCGGCAGACTTCTGTGAAAGTTCTGTCAATACAATTTCAGGTGTTGCAACGCCAGGAGGAACATTTTCCATTGCATCTCAAACTGGTTCTGGGGGTGTAACAATTGCTGCAGGAACAGGAATATTATCCAATTACTTTGGCGGTGATCAAGTGACTATCGAATACACTACGCCTGGCCCTTGCCCTAATTCTAGTCAGGTGGTGGTGAATGTATTGAATTCAGACGATGCGTCTTTCAATTATTCGTCACCGGCTTATTGTGTGGATGCTGTAGACCCAACTCCAACAATTACAGGGCTTGGCGGTGGAACGTTTAGCTCAACAGCGGGATTGTCTATTACGCCAGCAACGGGTGTTATTGATGTAAGCGCTTCTACAGCGGGAACATATACAGTAACGTATACCACAACAGGACCGTGTCCAAATTCAAGCAATGTTTCTGTCACTATCAACGACCTTCCAGTAATTTCTGTAGTGACACCAGTAAATGTTTGTTTGCCGGGAAGCGCTACATTGGACGCTACTGCGCCAGGTACCGGATTTACATTTGAATTCTTCGATCCTGGCATGGTTTCACTAGGTTCTGGAACTGTTGTAGGAAACAATTCAACATTGAATGTGTCGCCAGTAGCGGCTGGATCTTATAATTACAGTGTTACCATCACTGATCCTTTAACAGGGTGTTCCTCATCGGCAACAATCGTCGTAAACGCTTCGGATCCAGATGATGCGTCTTTTAGCTATCCATCCGCAGCTTTCTGTCAAGAAGGAGTGGATCCTACGCCGACAATTACAGGCCTGGGCGGAGGTACGTTTAGTTCAACTCCGGGACTATCGCTTACGGCGGGAACTGGAGATATTGATTTAAGCGCATCTACTCCGGGAACATACGATGTAACATATACAACTTCTGGTCCTTGTCCAAATTCAAGCGTGTTCGTTGTAACTGTAAACGCAACGCCCACAATTAGTGGTGCCACCTCAATTTGTCCAGGTGCAACAACTGCTTTGACTGGCTCAGGAACTCCTGATGCTGTAACCCCATGGTTGTCTTCAAACACGGGAGTTGCTACCATTGATAATTTGGGAGTTGTTACTGGGGTAAGTGCAGGAACAACCACAATAACCTATTTGGACGCGAACGGATGTTCGAATACGGTTGTGGTAACGGTTACTGCTGCACCTGTGTTAGACCCATTGACACCGCTTACAAGTTGTGACAGTATTCAGTTGCCACCTATCACCGGAACTGGATTAACAGGAAATGAGGCGTATTATACAGGTACGGGCGGCACAGGAACGCAATATGCTGCCGGAGATTGGGTGTACGTAACAACGCCAATCTACGTGAACGATGTAAGCAACCCATGTACAATAGAGCAAAACACAACCATCACAATTAATAATTCACCAACAGTTTCTGGTGGGAATGCGGTTTGTGCGGGAAGTACCTTACCACTTTCAGGAACGGGAACACCAGATCCAGGAACTCCTTGGTCTTCTTCTAACACTGGAGTTGCTACTGTAGATAATACGGGACTTGTTACGGGGGTTGCCGGCGGAACTACTGATATTACCTATACAGATAACAACGGGTGCTCGAACACAATTACAGTGACCGTAAATCCAACACCGACCATTTCTGGAAATGCACCGATTTGTGTTGGGGCAACAAATACACTAAGTGGTTCTGGTACGCCAGATGCCACAACTCCGTGGTCGTCTTCAGATGTTTCAGTTGCTACCATTGACAATGCAGGTGTAGTCACAGGAATTGCGGCAGGAACAGCGACAATTACCTATTTGGATGCCAACGGGTGTTCTGCAACAGAAGTTGTCACGATCAATGCCGCACCAAACTTGGTGATTACAGATCCGGCAGTAGTTTGTGATCCTTCAACAGTAGATCTAACGCTCCCAGCGGTAACGGCGGGAAGTGATGCGGGAACACTTACGTATTGGACAGACAATTTAGCCACGGTGACTTTGACGACTCCAAATGCAGTATCGACTACGAATACATACTACATTCAATTGGATGATGGAAACTGTACCTCAATTGAGGCAGTGAACGTTACGATCAATCCATCGCCAACAATTGTACTGACAGATCCATCGCCAGTTTGTGATCCATCTTTGGTTGATTTGACGGACGCAGCGGTAACGGCAGGAAGTGACCCAGGTACCTTTACTTATTTTGATGGAATGGGGACAGCAGTTCCAGATCCAACGCAGGTAGGTTCGGGGAATTATTTCATCACATTGCAAGATGCTAATGGGTGTCAGGCTGCAGGACAAGTAACGGCTACGGTGAATCCAACGCCTACTTTGACCGTAACAGATCCGGCGGCTGTTTGTGAACCATCGTTGATTGATTTAACGGCTCCTTCGGTAACTGCGGGAAGCGATCCAGGGACTTTGACGTATTGGGATGATTTGAATGCAACAATCGCGACAGGAACTCCAAACGCAGTGGCACAAGGAACGTATTACATTCAATTGGAAGATGCCAACGGATGTACGTCTATTGAAGCGGTTAACGCAACGATTAATCCATTGGAAGATGCGTCCTTCACGCTCACACCAACTTGTGATGGTGCAACAGCAATTGTTCTTGGTGCATCAGGAGGGACGTTTACTTTGTTGTCTGCAACCTCTGCTACCATTGACCCTACAACAGGAACTGTAACGGGAGCTTCCTACAACGAAGTTTTGGATGTCGAATACACAACAAACGGCGCATCCTGTCCAAACAGTTCAACAGAAATGGTCGTAGTAGACGACTGTACACCACAAGATTTGATTATACCTACAGCCTTTACGCCTGGTGCCGATGGGGCACACGATACGTGGGAAATTGTAGGGCTTGATAATTTATATCCAAACAACAGAGTTCTTGTATTCAATCGATGGGGGAACAAAGTATTTGAACATAGTTCAAGTGCAGCGAATCCATACAGCAATAATATGTGGGATGGAACTTTTAACGGAGCGCAATTGCCAGTGGCATCATACTATTACATCATTGAAACAAATGACGCAAATAGTAGCGAGAAGTTTGAGGGAACCGTAACGATTTTGCAATAACTGAATTATATTAGCGTTCAGAAAAGACTACGACTAACACAATGGAAGATACAATCAATAGCGTCGCCAATATGGTCAGAGCGAAGTTCAAAGAAGCTCATGATGCCTTGGTTAATGACGAGAACCGAAAGATTCTCGTTTCGCACAATGGTACCTTCTCTCAAGATTTAGTCGGATCTCTATCCAATGGCGTTGAAGAATTGTTGATTTCCAAAGGTGATAAGCGCGTTGTGGTGAAACGCATGTTTTCGATTCTTCTCGAAGGATTGCAAAATATACGTCTTCACGGTAAGCACGACGCTGAAGAAAATCAATTGGCATATGTGATTGTGGCAAACGACGAAGCGTCTTATAAAGTGCTCATGGCGAACATGGTCGAGGATCAAGAAGTCGATAAAATTGTCAATTACCTTGACGAGCTCAATGGGTATGAAGAAGATGTTCTCAAACAAAAATATTTGGACGTTCTTTCGAATGAATTCATGAGTGCTAAAGGAGGCGCTGGCCTTGGATTGATCACCACAAGAATGAAGTCTGGACCTCTCGGTTATCGTTTTGAGGAATTAAAAGACGATCATTCTCTTTTTGTTTTGCAAGTGACACTTCCTAGAGTTAAGCGCTAAGTGCTTCAAGTCGCATACAACGATATCTACGTGCATCCGCTCCCAGAAAACCATCGGTTTCCTATGGAAAAGTATGAGCTTTTAATGCAGCAATTGTTGCACGAAGGCACCATTCTTCCCGAACAAGTTTTCAGTCCAACGAGTATTCAGTCTCAAGAAGTTTTGCGCGTGCACAATGCATCCTATTTGGAACGATTGAAAAACCTCGAAGTAACTCCGAAAGAGCAGCGTGTTTCCGGCTTTGTGCACAACCAACGACTTATTCAGCGCGAATTGATGATCATGGGAGGAACCCGCGCTTGTGCAGAGGCGGTATTAACTGGTGGAGCAGCCATGAATATTGCAGGTGGTACGCATCACGCATTTACAAATCGTGGGGAAGGCTTTTGTTTGTTGAACGATCAGGCGATTGCTGCACAATGGCTTTTGGATCATACCAAAATTGCAAAGATTTTAATCGTTGATTTGGATGTACACCAAGGGAATGGAACTGCAGAAATCTTCCAAAATCAACAGGATGTGTTCACTTTTAGCATGCATGGAAAGAACAATTATCCACTAAAAAAGGAAGTTTCAGATGTTGATGTTGCACTTGATGATGGATGCTCCGATCAAGAATATTTGTATCAACTGGAAGCATCTCTCGATCAAATTTTATCCAATTTTCAGCCTGATTTCATTTTTTATCAATGCGGTGTTGATGTAGTAGCCACAGACAAATTGGGGCGATTGGGTTTGACGAGAGAAGGGTGCAAACGTCGTGATGAAATAGTGTTTTCAACGGTCAAATCGTTGGAAGTTCCTGTGGTGAGTACCATGGGCGGCGGGTACAGTCCTCACATCAAAGACATCGTTGAGGCGCATGCCAATACCTATCGTGTAGCTCAGAACATACTTTTTTAAGAAAATCCGAAGGGCGAATTAATTTTTGAATTATATTTGTTTAGAATTAATCTAAATAATGAGATTTTCTTCCACACAAGAACAAAAAAATGGAGCTTTTGCCGAGGTGCAATTTGAAGTACCGTGTTCGTCTGAGATGTGTGGCAAAAAGAAGAAGTGCTGCAAGAAGTACAAAAAGAAAGCGGTGCATTGTAAGAAATGCCCGAAGCTCTAATTCCTCCTTCATTTTATTGTAATTTCGAAGCGTGAAGAAACACGCCTTCATATCATTGGTACTGTTGCTGCTTGTCGCCTGCCGACAGAATTCTGAGAATACGGCAAGCGAGGAAATTGATCCAACGCGGTTGAATGATCCTGCGATTTACATCTATGCGGCAGAGATCGAATGGGATGAAAAATTGCCTTGTACCATCCAATATCATGGCAAAAGTTACGATGGAGCCATCAAGAATCGAGGAGGTTCGTCCAGTAAGTATCCCAAACACTCGATGACCCTAGAATTAGATGCTGAAATGATGTTGGCGGGACTGCCAAAAAATGACGATTGGATTCTTAATGCGAGTTATATCGACAAAACCTTTCAACGGCATAAATTGAGCTACGACCTTTTTCGTAAAATGCATCCTCAGAACAAGGCGCCGCAAAGCACATATGTTCCCGTTTATCTCAATGATAAGCCCATCGGACTTTATGTGTTAATGGAGAAGGTGAATGGGTCATGGTTGGGCTTTGATAAAAAGAATCCTCAGGGAGCACGACTGTTCAAAGATCCTTTCATTTTTGTCAAAGAACGGTTGCCAAATGTTCAAGAGCCCGACAATTATTATCAGCAAAAATTCCCGAAACAAAAGCAGTTGGATTGCAATCACGAATTGGATGCACTCAAAGATTTTCTATTTGATTCTGACGATACAACTTTGGGGAAATGGTGGTTTACGCAAATTGATGAGCGAAATTTGATCGATTGGCATTTGTTGCTTTTGTTGACCAACAACGACGATGGCATTTTTAAGAATTTTTATCTGTACAAAGAAGGGGGAGATCAATGGAAATTTATCCCATGGGATTATGATCATTCTTTCGGTAGAGATGGCAATTATGAGTTGAATTTGATCGAACGTGAAGTCGGGTGGGAGAAAGTCGTGTTGCTGCGCAGGCTCATGGAATTGGAGCAATCTGGATACGCGCTCAAATTAAAACGTCGATACGAAGCATTGCGAAAGACTATTTTCACAGAAGATACCTTGTTTCAAATGATTGCCGAGAATGAGTTGCTGATTGAGCCTTACTTGAAAGAAAATGCAGCACTGTGGCCAATGGGTGTCAAATGGTACTCAGATGCGAACAATTACAATCAGGAAATAGAGGTTATCGAAAAGTACATTCCCATGCGGTTGGAGCAATTGGACACCTTTTTTAGTAATTTAGAATATGGCGAAGAAGAAAAAGAATAAAGTGAACGTTGTGTATTCAACGAACCCTGATTTTGGATTTGAATTTGATGAGGATGAAACGCAGGAAACACTTCCTCCTGAAGATCAAACATTGTATGTTTCCATCGATCGAAAGCAGCGCAAGGGCAAGGAAGTAACGCTTGTAGAAGGTTTTGTCGGTGATCCTGACGATCTCAAAGATTTGGGGAAAATGCTCAAAAGCAAATGCGGCGTTGGTGGATCGGCAAAAGATGGAGAAATTATCATTCAGGGAAACGTTCGCGATAAGGTGTGCGATTTGCTCGAAAAAGAAGGGTATTCCGTTAAGAAGAAAGGTGGATAATCGTGTTTCTATCTGAAACCGAAACTATCAATAACGCTCGACATTTCATTCTCTTGTTCTTCATCAAGGTAAGAAACGATTAAGCACAGGGCGAAATCTTTACGAATTGAGCAATAATACTTTTGACGGATTGAGATGCCATACGCTTTCGTTTCAGCCTCCATTACAAAGAAATCTTCCCCTCCAATCTCTAATTCTTTAATAACACCAATCTGCTTTACGTTTACTTGCGTTTTAGGCCACATTTCGCGGATAATTTCAAGGTATTCATCTCCATAGACCAAGTTTTTTCCTTTGATGTTTTCTGAAATGACCATAATGGATGGATTGAAATCAACCGAACTTCCAACATCGTATTTAAAGGCACAAAAATGCTGTGCAGAGCGCACCTGGCTCGCTTTTAATGCTGATTTCATTTTGTTATCACCACCAGAAGCAATTTCCGATCCTAGATCAACCAACTCTGCTAGCTCTTCCTCGGTTTGAATATCCCAATCTTCATTAAAGCGAAATTTGAATCCGAAATACTTATTGGTAAAAACACCTTCTTTCATTTCTCCAATATCAAAATCAGCAGGAACTTCTTTGTCCTTTAAACGTTCGTCTGGGTTTTGCTGTGTTGAACAAGCAGCTAGAAAGGCAATCGTGGCGATTAAAACGAAGTACTTCATGAGTCCAGTTTTTGGTTTCATCAAAAGTATCTAAAAAAAAGATGCCTGATCTTAAAACTCGATTCGCAAGAACAGATTTAAAATCAGGCAACTAAACCAAAAACAAACGAAAACCTGAGATAGTTTTCTTTTCTACTCACCTAACCAGTACCAAGATACAAGGTTTTAGCCTTCCGTTTTGAAGAAAAATGTAAAGTGTCAAATCGATTGATTTAACGGGGTGGAAATTTATTTTAACTGATATGTACTCGAAATAATCGACCTCAAATACGCACAATCGCCACTGAAATTGAAAACAAAAAAACAACGCATCTATTAAAAAATCCAATTATCTTTGTCGCGATGGAAAGGCAAGTAATTCTCAATGCAAAAAATGTTGAACTTACCGTTAATCGCCTTTGTTATCAATTAATAGAAACCCACAACGATTTTTCAAACTCTGTTTTAATTGGACTTCAACCAAGAGGTGTGAACGTTTTAGCACGTTTAAAAGAACGCCTTGAAACGATTTTAGGACACGAGGTAGTTTGCGGGAATCTAGACATCACCTTTTACCGAGATGATTTTCGGCGCAGAGAAATCCCCTTAATCCCAAGTGCAACCAACATTGATTTCGTTATCGAAAACAAGAAGGTCGTGCTGATCGACGATGTGCTTTACACTGGGCGTTCGATTCGATCGGGTTTGGATGCCTTGTTAGCATTTGGTCGTCCAGAGACCGTGGAACTGTTGGCGTTGATTGATCGCAGGTTTCAAAGACATCTTCCCATTCAAGCGGATTATGTCGGAAAAATGGTAGATTCCCTAATGACTGAGCGGGTTTCTGTTGAGTGGAAAGAACTGGAAGGAGAAGATAAAGTAGTGCTATTTACACCGGATACGAATGGATAATTTAAGTGTTGATCACCTTACGGGAATTAAAAATCTGACAGAAAATGACATTCAACTCATTTTCAAAACAGCCGATGCTTTCAAGGAAGTCATCAATCGCCCCATTAAAAAGGTGCCATCACTGCGCGATATTACCATTGCCAATCTTTTCTTCGAAAACTCAACACGCACACGACTCTCATTCGAATTGGCCGAAAAACGTCTTTCTGCCGATACCGTTAATTTCTCTGCTGCAAGTAGCTCCGTCAAAAAGGGAGAAACCTTGATTGACACCGTGAACAACATTCTTTCCATGAAAGTGGATATGGTGGTCATGCGACATCCGAATCCAGGAGCTGCGAAGTTTCTTTCGGAGCGTGTGGACGCACGAGTGATTAATGCCGGCGACGGAACGCATGAACATCCAACGCAAGCACTTTTGGATGCCTATTCCATTCGAGAACGACTGGGCGATGTTGCAGGAAAAAAAGTGGTGATTGTTGGGGATATCTTGCACTCACGCGTGGCATTGTCCAATATTTATTGTCTGCAAAAATTAGGCGCGGAAGTAATGGTGTGCGGGCCTACAACCTTAATCCCGAAATTCATCGGAGAGTTGGGCGTGAAAGTAGAACACAATTTACAGAAAGCATTGGAGTGGTGCGATGTCGCCAACATGCTTCGAATTCAATTGGAACGCCAGGACATTAAATACTTTCCATCATTGCGCGAATACAGCATGCAGTATGGATTGACCAAAGATATTTTAGACAATCTTTCCAAGAAAATAGTGGTAATGCACCCAGGTCCAATTAACCGCGGAGTCGAAATTACAAGCGACGTTGCAGACTCGGAACAAGCCATTATTTTGGATCAAGTAGAGAACGGAGTTGCCGTGAGAATGGCGGTAATTTATTTGTTGGCATCAAAAATCAAGCGGCAATAAAATTTTGCTAAATTTGAAAGAAACACCCTAGAAATGGACTTCACTGTAACGCAAGAAAATAGAACATCAATTATTCAAGTCAATGTTGAGCGCTTGAATGCTTCTAATGCGGCAGGATTGAAAGCAGAATTGGCTTTGCTAAGCAAAAGTAGTATCAATAATATCGTTATCGATCTGTCGGGTACAAAGTATTGCGATTCATCTGGATTGAGCGCGCTTCTTTTGGCCAATCGTTTGTGTAAAGACACGAATGGGATGTTTGTTTTGTGCGGATTGCAAGACAATGTTCAGAAACTCATTAGCATCGCACAATTGGATAAAGTTTTGAATATCGCTGAAAACAAAGAAGCCGCAATCTCACAAATAGCGTAGTGAATTTTTCAGTTACCATACTCGGTAGCGGCGCTGCAGTTCCTACTTCCAGAAGAAATCCATCCAGTCAATACGTTCAATGTAGAAACCGTCACATTTTAATTGATTGTGCGGAAGGAACACAAATGCAAATGCGTAAATATGGTGTAAACTTCAATCGAATCAATCATATTTTTATTTCTCATTTACACGGCGATCATTATTTCGGTCTTCCAGGTTTACTGAGTACGATGCACATGATGGGACGCGTGAAGCCGATCAAAATATACGGACCCGTAGGCTTAAAGCAAATTGTCATAATGCAATTGGAAGCCGGAAAAGGAAAATTGGCGTTTGATCTTGATTTCTATGAAATTGAACCAAATGAAAGCGGTGTGCTTTTCGAAGATGATAAATTGAGCGTTTCGTGTTTTCCTTTGCAGCATAAAATTCCAACAAGCGGTTTTCGTATTAACGAGAAAGAAGGCGAACGAAAATTATTAGGGGATAAAGCGCACAATGATGGGATTAAGATCGAACATTTTCATAAATTAAAGGCTGGAAAGGACGTTGAAGACGAAGGTCGAATCATTCGTTTTGAAGAGTATACGGAAGCTGCAACGCCGCCAAAATCGTACGCATATTGTTCTGATACGGCCTATTCTGAAGTGACCATTGCTGCGGTAATTGGTGTAGATTATTTGTATCACGAAGCTACTTTTGTTGAGAAGTTGCGGGATAGGGCAAAGGCGACAAAACATTCAACCGCGCAAGATGCAGCTGAAGTGGCACGAAAAGCAGGCGTTGGACAGTTGCTCATGGGGCATTTTAGCGCTCGGTACGATACTGGAGAACAGCACGAAGAAGAAGCTACGGCTATTTTTAAGGCTGCACGATGTGTGGAGGATGGCGAAGTAATTGAGATTGTATGAAGTGGATTTTTGCAATAAGTGTATTCGTAGTGTTGAGTGCGTGCGCCAGCAAAGAAGAGGCGGCGGATTATTCATATCGCCCAGATGAAACTGTGGTAGATTCTCAAGGGAAAATTACCGGTGTCAATCTGGAAATGCCCAACAAGATTATCGATAGTACAGATTTGGATAGCATTAATAATTTGAATGCAGAATGGGTGTCGTTGGTTCCATATGGATTTACGGCGCATGGCGAAGCCAAAGTTCAATACGGAACTGGCTATCAATGGTGGGGTGAAACAGAAGAGGGGACCATATCCATTGCAAAAGATGCGCATGCTGTTGGGCAAAAAGTGATGATTAAACCACACGTTTGGGTGGTGGGAGATGGATGGCCCGGTCAGTTTGATTTAGAAACGGAGGCTGAATGGAAGGTCTGGGAAGAATCCTACCGAGATTACATTTTGAAATTTGCCGAAATTGCCGACTCTGTTGATGCCGATTTGTACTGCATTGGAACCGAATACCGAAATGCTGCGAAGAAACGAGAGGCCTTCTGGAGAAAGCTAATCAAAGAGGTTCGGGAGATTTATGACGGCCCAGTAACGTATGCTGCCAACTGGGACAACCACGAACGCGTAAAGTTTTGGGATGCTTTGGATTACATTGGTATTGATGGATATTTTCCAGTCTCAAAAGAACAAGAACCCAGTTATGAAACAATCAAGGAGGGTTGGCAAGGAGTCGCGGACGATTTGAAATTATTCAGTAAGAAATACGACAAGCAAATTCTTTTCACTGAGTACGGCTTCAGAAGCTGCGATTATGCCGTTTCGGGAATGCAAGATGACAAAACAGGCGTTGCAAATATGACGAATCAATTCAATGCGTATCGAGCCTTTTTTGAAACTATTTGGAAAGAAGATTTCTTCGCGGGAGGCTTTTTATGGAAGTGGACATTTTCACCGAATGAGAGCAATTCAGGATTGAGTAATGCGCGGTATACACCCCAGGGGAAACCAGCTTTTGAGCTGATAGCAGAGGTGTATGGCAGGCGATAGCGGATTAATAGGTCTTTGTCGTTAAGTAATATCCAATAGAAAAGGCGATCGCCAATAGGACTAGGATGAATCCGAGCCCACGATTCGTAAACAAGTTTACTTTTTTCATTTTATGCATTTGACGCGGAGGATTTTGCGGGATGGTCAATCTCACCGGAGTGATTGGTGGTGGTTCACGATTTAAAAAGACGTAAATCAGAGGTGCATCATCATATTCAAGGGTTTGCGGCAAATTTGAAGGGCTCTCAACCTCTTCCGATAAAACAATCGTAACGAACCTACCGTTTTCAAAGGTTAAAGTGCAAGATTCAGGGATGTTCCATTCATTTGAAACGTAGTTTACTTCGAAACTTGTAATGGGCTGTCCAATAAATTGCGACCAGTCTTTTGTGGCGTCTGTTGAAATGAAATGTTGGAAACGCAATTCTGGAAGGAATGGACGTAGGTGAATCTCAACTCTGTCGTTTTCGCTCCATCCAATGTGTAAATATTCGCCCCCTTCAAAAGCAATGTTGATGCCCAGGTCAAAACAATCATGTTCCCGAAAATAAAAGGCATGATCAGCGGAGTTCATGTGGTAGTAGTGGACGTTTGTGATCTTTTTGTGTTTGAGCTGCATGGGTAGTATTCCGCAAATAGAAAATACAGCTTTTGGTTGGCAATTCCTAGAATTCGCAAATTTTCTTGTTCGCGTTTTGGCGAACAAGGTTTAGATGTCGTTAGAATGTATGTGGCTTGTTTGCGCAGATGTTCTTGCTGAACTACATTTTAGCTCTCTAGAATTTACAATTTTCAGTTCGCAATTCCTAGAATTCGCAAATTTTCTTGTTCGCGTTTTGGCGAACAAGGTTTAGATGTCGTTAGAATGTAAGTGGCTTTTTTGCTTGCCTGTTCGTGCTGAACTACATTTTAGCTCTCTATAAATTACAATTTTCTGTTTGCAATTCCTAGAATTCGCAAATTATCTTGTTCGCATATTGGCGAACAAGGTCCCAGAATCCCAAACACATAAAATCATCTTTCATTCCATCGTCTTACCACCGCCTATCCACTTTTCCCATGAAAATCCAAGGTCAAAATCACCCATCTGTTGATATCAACCGTAAATAGTGGATAAGTTCCGCTGTTAACCCGCAAAAACAGGGGCGTTCTTCGTTATATTTGATAGTCTCCTAAAAACGTGTTTAAATGGCAGAAAATCAATATACTGAGGATAACATACGATCGCTAGATTGGAAGGAGCACATCCGACTGAGACCGGGGATGTACATCGGTAAGTTGGGGGATGGTTCTTCTGCAGACGATGGAATCTACATTTTGGTGAAAGAAGTTGTCGATAACTGTATCGATGAATTCGTGATGGGGAATGGGAAACGCATCGACATTACCGTGAAAGACGGAACTGTGACCGTTCGAGATTTCGGTCGTGGAATTCCGCTCGGTAAAGTGAAGGATGTTGTTTCGAAAATGAACACGGGAGGTAAATATGACTCCAAAGCCTTTCAGAAATCCGTTGGTTTGAATGGTGTGGGTACCAAGGCGGTGAATGCATTGTCAAGCCATTTTTTGGTGTACTCAGTGCGCGACGGTAAAAAAGTGCAGGTGTCCTTTAAGCAAGGAAACGTAGTAGAAGAATCGCCAGAGACAAAGACAGACGAGGAGAACGGAACGTACGTAGAGTTTATTCCAGATGATACGGTTTTCAAAAAGTTCGCCTACAAAACAGCGTACCTCGAGAAAATG
The DNA here is from genome assembly GCA_043584915.1 of Fluviicola sp. GTDB lineage: Bacteria > Bacteroidota > Bacteroidia > Flavobacteriales_D > Crocinitomicaceae > UBA4466. The sequence goes on along the minus strand of CP121319.1, from coordinate 3,871,548 downwards.
ATTTGGAATTATTGTTATCTAAATCGTGGATTAACCATTAAGCTCAATGGGCAGCGTTTTATCTCGAAAAACGGACTGAAAGATTTGTTGGAGAACAATATGGATGGAGATCCATTGTATCCTGTCATTCACCTCGAAGGAGACGATATCGAAGTAGCCTTTACGCACGGAAAAACCTATGGAGAAGATTACTATTCTTTTGTGAACGGTCAGCACACCACTCAAGGAGGTACGCACCAAAGCGCATTCCGCGAATCGGTGGCGAAGGTAATCAAGGACTTTTATGGGAAAAGCTACGAAGCATCAGATATTCGTCAATCCATTGTGGCTGCGGTTGCCGTGAAAGTAATGGAACCGGTATTTGAATCGCAAACAAAAACAAAATTAGGGTCGCTTGAAGTGGAGCCCGGTGGTGAGTCCATGCGCGCCTTCATCAACAACTTCCTCAAACAAAAGCTCGACAATTTCCTGCACAGGAATCCCGATGTTGCCGATATTCTTGAAAAGAAGATCAGGCAGAGCGAAAAAGAACGCAAAGAGCTTTCAGGAATTCGTAAAATTGCTCGAGAACGCGCCAAGAAGGCAAATCTTCATAACAAGAAACTGCGCGATTGTCGTGTGCATTTAACCGACGCAAAGCACGAACGTCGCGAAGAACGTAATCCAGAAATCACACGATTCAAAGGACTCGGAGAGATTTCACCAGACGAATTCAAAAACTTCATCGGAGAAGATATGCGACTTGAACCCGTTATTCTCTCGAAAGAATCATCCATTGAAACAATTCTTTCCTATTACATGGGGAAAAATACGCAGCAACGACAAGAGTTTATTATCGATAACCTCCGTGTTGAAGAATCCGTGCAGGACGATAAAAATGAATTAGAAAAAGCATCGTAAAATATGGCTGACGAAGACGAAAAGTTGGACAACGAAGATTTGAATCCAGAAGAGAACGAAAGTGATCAAGAAGAAAGTGGAGACGAATCTGCATTCGGCGATAAGGTAGTTGATGAAAACATTATTCCGGTTGGCGGCTTGTACGAAAACTGGTTTTTGGATTACGCCTCGTACGTGATTCTTGAGCGTGCCGTACCCTCTTTGTACGACGGTTTCAAGCCGGTGCAACGACGCATCATGCACTCCATGAAAGAAATGGACGATGGGCGCTACAACAAGGTGGCGAATATCATCGGAAACACCATGAAGTATCACCCACACGGTGATGCGTCAATTGGAGATGCGCCGATGATTCGTATCACACGTTTCGATAAGGACAAAGCAGACGAAAGCATTGCCAAAATTGAGGCGGAAATGGAGTCTTCTTCTCAACAGGAAAAATGATGGTGACCAAAGTTTCCGATAAGAAGTTCGTTGGAAAAGGAATCATGTACGCTAACGTCTGGAAAAAAGGCGACAAGCGAACGGTTTACCACATGATCTATCAAGACGGAAAAGGTGGGCAGACCTTGATGAAACGTTTCAACGTTAATTCGATTACGCGAGACAAAGAGTATGATCTAACGCGTGGAACCAAAGGATCAAAATTGCTCTATTTCAATGTTCACAAAAATGGAGAACGGGAAGTAGTAACGGTAGTTTTGCGAGCACGTCCGCATTTAAAACGCTTGAAGTTTGACATCGATTTGGGCGATTTGCTCATCAAAGGGAGAGGTGCCGGAGGAAACCGTGTTACCAAAGAAATTGTATCGAAAATTGTCCAGAAAGAAGTAGGAGGTTCAACGCTTGCCGCTCGAAAAATCTGGTTCGATGACGTTGTTGGACGATTGAATGATGACAAACGCGGGAAATTCCTAGGGCAGTTCAAAGGAGAAGATAAAATCCTAACGATTTATAAAACAGGAGAATACCGATTGTCTGGATTTGATTTAGCGACGCATTTTGACGATGACATGATTCATATCGAGAAATGGCATCCAGACCGTCCAATATCAGCAGTGTACTTCGATGCAGAGAAAGAGTTGCATTACGGAAAGAAGTTCTTGTGCGAAGTAACCACAGACAAGAAAGTGAGCTTTATTTCAGAAGGCGAGGGATCAACGTTGGATGCAGTTTATTCATCGATGTTAAAGGAATGAAATCGCAAGGAAATCAGATCACGAAATTGAAAGTGAAGGAGATTGTTCTGGATCATGACATCGAAGGAGATGAGCCGTGGCCAAACCAGAAAAAAGAGGAAAGCGCAGATTCCAACGATGAAAACGACGAGCAAGATGCTAATTCGGATGCTGAAGAAGGAACAGAGGATGAAGCACCTCAGAAAATGGAGTGGGATGTATCTAAAGATGATGAAGATCCCAATCAGGAGAAGTTGTTTTAGTCGGGGAGTTTGGTAACAAGCAAAGAATTAATGCCGTTCCCATTTCGATTTAATCTTGGGGTTGTTTCGAGGCTTCATGCGCACAGCTATTAACATCAGTCCAGCTAAGAAAAAGGCCAACACCCAAGCCGTATGAAATCCGAAAAGTAACGCCAAGGCACTCAATAGTCCTAATCCAACGCCCACAATTGTTTTCGGATGGATTTTTTTCTTTTGAAACTTTGGAGAAAGTAAAAGTTCTTCGTCAATTTCCTTGATGACTTTGCTGATTTCGTCCTCACTATAGCCCTCATTTTTAAGTTCGGCGCGAATGGTGCTGAAATCCTCTCCCTTGCGTTTCCTTTCGAGATATGAATAAAAAACGTTATCCTCCATATCCGCAAGATACATTATTTCAAATTTTTCCGCTTGGTATTAGTCCTCGGATTCAAGTGAATCCAAGTATTCCCTGAAGTGCTTTCGCTTGATTTTTACCTTGATAAAGTTGCGACGAATCTTGTATTTTACCTTCGCAGTTTTGTGCGGGACGATCAACTTTTCATCTTCGAATTGAATATAGAAATCGTGCGGAAAAAGCAATTCTTTCGTAAGATGCCAACGCTTTTTAAGATGATCGATGGGGATATAGTATTCGATTCCCTGCAAGGACAAGCCGAGGTTTTGAACGCCAATGTTTCTGGGGACTTTGATCTTAACATCTAGCTCGCCATATTTGAGTGGTTGATACAACTCAGCTTTGATGTGATAGCGTTTATTGTAGGGTCGCGTGTAATAATAATTCGTCCGTGTTTTTTCTATGTCGTAGGTATATTCCAAATTGTACTGTCGAACATTTAAAAATTGAATTTCTCTGTTGATGTAGCCATATCCCCGAATTATATCAGGGCGATTGGAAATGCCACAATGATCAACACAATAGACATTGGAATCTCCAAAAACAGGATGAGAGTCGCCGTATAAGGCAACAATAGTATCATAGGAAAATGAAATTACATTGGTTTGAGCAAATAGTACATTTTTATCAATAGAGAAATGTGATTCTCTACAAGGAGCAAAACGAGTTCCACACAAATTAATGCACTGTGATGCATAAAAACAAGGGTGGCTGATCACAAATTCGCTAGAAGCCGTATCAATTCGAATTTCGAATTCATCTAAATAATTACGATAGTGACGGTATCGAAAATTGGTGTCTAATAGATATTTGGCAGTATCTCCACACGTTTGAATAACCGGATAGGGCAACTCGGCTTCGCTGTACAGTAATTTGCTGTCAAAAGGCAATCGAATTTCGATATTCAGACAGTCGGTGTTGACACATTTGCTTTCAACGATCACTCGCCTTGCAGTGAGTTTGTCAGCAATGATAGGATCGCCAAGTTTATAAATCAAGGGAACTTCACAAAGGTCACAAAATGCAATTCTATGCGCAGGAAGTTGAATTCTTGAAGAGTCTTCAGCATAGAAACTCACCGTGCCATCGTCGTTTAGTTTGAAAAATTGAAGTTCTACGCGGCGGTTGTTTTTTTCGTTGGTTGAGATGGGGGCCGTTTCGCCTTTTCCAAACGTATAAATGGTAAACCTTTCCGGATACTTTGATGTAATGTAGTCCTTAATGTATTGTGCTCGTTCTTGAGACAGTTTAAGGTTATCATAGCCATGTCCTTTGCTGCTGGTATGACCTATAATTCGAATCAAATACCTGCCTTCTCGCGGTACTTTTAGATCGAGCGAGTCCAACTGACGTTGTTGCCGTCCTTTTAACTCCGCTTTGTTGTTCTTAAAGTAAATGGTGTACTTGTCGCATTCACGAGAAGTTTGAGCGCTTGTAAAAAGCGCAAGTGCTACAAATAAGCTGCTCAATAAAAGTTGGATGTGCGGCATGTTCAAAGATGGCATTTTTTCAATTGGAATGCCAGAATCGCAGAACTCATGCCAAATCTTTTGATAAGAAGACGCTAATATCTTTACCATCAGCAAAAATGGTAAAATGACCACCGTTGGTTTCAAATTCTAGTGTAGTGGGAGGCGCAATGATCTTGTCCTTTTTTCCATGAATGTGAACGGCATTTGCGCTGAATTCTGTTTTCCAATGCAGCAAAGCACTTGTCGCCCAACGAAAGAATTTAGGATCGGTATCTCGGAGGATATCCTTCAGCATGTCCTTGTCACGCTTGGATTTTACACCAAAAAACGAAAATGTAATCGGGGCAAAAACCAAAGCAATTTTCGGGTGCAGAAGGCGGTGCAGTCCCAATTTCCCTAGAATGCGCAGCACGGATTTAATGTTTCGAGAATCGTGTGTAGTGGAAATCAGAATGAGCTTTTCGGGAGCTTGTAATTTCGCCCATTCTTGAGCAATCATCCCACCGAAAGAAACGCCCATGTACATCGATTTTGCATCGGGATTTTCAATTTGAAACAATCGTTTCGCATACGAAGTCAAATCTTCCTTTTTTTTGGGCGGAATCCAATCCACAAAAACCAATTCAGCTTCTGGGATATCGATGTTACCGAAAGCACGTTCATCCACGCCAAGTCCACTAATGCAATAGATTTTCATTTTCACGCTGAATCGAGAAGGTCTTCGTTTAAGTCGCCCGGATTGTACAATCCCGACGCTTTCATGATTTTCATCGCATTTGTTCTTGCAGATTTTCCATACAACATGCCTGCCACTGGCAACAATCGTTTCCGTTGTTTGCCCTCCGTTTCGTAATAAATGACAAATTGGGGAATTGTAATGAAGGGAATTCCAGGTTTGTAATCTACCAAGGTAATTTCGGATCTTTTGATCAAATTGTCGGGCGAATAGATAAAGTGCATCACAATGCGATAGGCATTTAACAGAAAGAGCAATCCCATAAATCCGACGTTTATCCAATTTTCTATTAGGAATGCATTGTAAGCCAGGTAAAGGATAAAGGCAGAAACAAACAATTCCGGGGAGATGGCGTAAAGCATCAAGCTCAATCTACTTCGTTGCGTGAAATCCTGGAGATGTTCGTAACGCGTAATCATCACGGCATCTTCTGTAATGTGGCAAAAACCGCGTTTTAGGCGAAATTTTTCGGACTCTTTTGGCATGTTGCAAGATAGGGATTTACAGGCATCGGAAATACAATATATATTTGCGAAGCTCACACATTTTTCATTAATTGCACAGAATTGTTACGTTTTGTATTTGTGGTGCACAAACTTGTTTCTATATCGCTTCTTATTTTGCTGCTTCTTTCACCTGGTTGCAACAAGGATAAAGTGCCATGTACTACCTGCCCAACTGGTGGAGGCAGCTCTTCTAATTGTGAAGACATCCAAAACGTAAAGCATTTTTTCTATTTCAAAGTAGGTTCTTGGTGGGTGTATGAAGAGGAAAATTCAGGTTTGCGAGATTCGGTGTATGTTACTTCTGCTGTTGAAAACCCTTCTAATTATGATTTTGATGTGGAAGTGTATAGTACGTATCAGGATTACACGTACCGATATTGGCCTGAGTACGATATTATTAGTAGCGAATGTCCTGAAAACGGCAATATCTGTGCAGACTGCTTAAACGTGATAAGGTCAAAATACAAGCCAGGAAATTTTGTTGATGAGTCCAATTGTTTCATTTTTATTCCTTCAGTTGGAGAAAGCGAGGGTAATTATAATCCGATATACAGCAATAATAAGATTTATGTAGACTCAATATCTAATTCGTTCCTAATTGATTCATTACTCTTCACAAGAACGATAAAACTTTATGAGGACAATACAGTTATGGAGGGACTTCAGCCTACGAATCATTATTTCAGCGAAAATGTCGGATTGGTGAAGAAAGAACTTTTGGACAGCAATCAAGTATGGAATTTGGTTGACTACCACATTGAACTATGATTTACAAGATAATATCCATATCACTCGTTTTATCTTTAGCGCTCGTTTTAGGGTGTAATAAAGACACCGTTCCTTGTACAACGTGTCCAACGTCAAGTGGTGCTGATTGTGAAGACATTCAAAACGTCAAACATTTCTTTTATTTCAAAGTGGGTTCTTGGTGGGTGTATGAAGAGGAGAATTCTGGGGCAAGAGATTCGGTGTATGTTACTTCCGCTTTAGAAAACCCTTCTAATTATGATTTTGATGTGGAAGTGTATAGTACGTATCAGGATTATTATTATCGGTTTTGGCCAGTGTACAACCTTGTTAGTAGTGAATGTCCGGCACAAGGAGTAATTTGTAAACAATGTCTCAACATTAATAGGTCTAAATATAAACCTGGAGATTTTGTAGCGGAAACGAATTGTTTCTTTTTTACGCCAGAACTAGGAGCCTTTGAATATGAACCCCATTCCCAAGCCCCGATGAATCGTGTTATTTTGGACTCGATAATGACCGAATATAGTTTGTCCAATGTCATTTATGAAAGAACTATTCGAATTCATGAAGAAAATACCTTCATGGAAGGTAAACAGGCAACCAATCATTATTTCAGCGAAAATGTTGGATTGGTGAAGAAAGAACTTTTGGACAGCAATCAAGTATGGAATTTGGTTGACTACCACATTGAACTATGATTTACAAGATAATATCCTTATCACTCGTTTTATCTTTAGCGCTCGTTTTAGGGTGTAATAAAGACACCGTTCCTTGTAAACGTGTCCGACGTCAAGTGGTGCTGATTGTGAAGACATTCAAAACGTCAAACATTTCTTTTATTTCAAAGTAGGTTCTTGGTGGGTGTATGAAGAAGAGAATTCTGGGGCAAGAGATTCGGTGTATGTGACGTCTGCCGCTGAAAACCCTTCTAATTATGATTTTGATGTAGAGGTGTATAGTACGTATCAGGATTATACTTACCGCTATTGGCCTGAATATTACCCGAATTCTAGTAATGGATGTCCAGAATCTGGTTTATTGTGCAAAAGGTGTATGCTTATCAAACGTGTCAAGTACAAACCAGGAGATTTTGTAGATGAAAGCAGATGCTTTTTATTTATTCCTAGAATAGGAGATGAGCAAAGTGCTTTTAACGCAGATTTTGCAGGAAACAAAATTAGAGTATCTGATATCCAACATTCAGTGATGATTGATGGTGTGTTGACAAACTCTAGGACAATTACAATTTTCGAACTTAGCACCTTCATGGAAGGAAATCAACCTTCGAATCATGTCTTTTCTGAGAATATCGGACTGACGAGAAAGGAATTACTGGATAGCAACCAAGTCTGGAACTTGGTAGACTATTATATTGTCCCCTAATTGAGTATTAATACTCAACTTACTGAATTAATTTTGAGTAATTGAACTTTTTTGCGTTAATTGGGGTGGCTATTCACATAGTACAATTTTATGATTTTAAGAATTTTTTCTATATCGCTTGTTCTATCTTTGGCACTTGTTCTCGGGTGTAATAAAGACAAAGTACCTTGTACTACCTGTCCAACTGGTGGAGGCAACCTCTCTAATTGTGAGGATATCCAGAATGTAAAACATTTCTTTTATTTCAAAGTAGGTTCCTGGTGGGTGTATGAAGAGGAGAACTCGGGCTTACGAGATTCGGTGTATGTTACTTCGGCTGTTGAAAACCCTTCTAATTATGATTTTGATGTAGAGGTGTATAGTACGTATCAGGATTATACGTACCGATATTGGCCAGAATATTATCCAATAAATGGTTGTCCGGAATCTGGACAAATTTGTAAGAGGTGTATTATAGTAAAACGTGCCAAATATAAACCAGGTGATTTCGTAGACGAGGGGCGTTGTTTCTTATTTATCCCAGAAGTTGGCGATTTTACTAGTGTACCAAATATTTCATTTGGTGGAAATAGAATTACTGTAGAGAATATTTTGGATTCAAGTGAATTTATTCTAGGTCTGAAATATAAAAAAACCGTGCAGATTAGCGAATTGAATACGTATATGGAAGGTAAACAACCAACTAATCATTTTTTCTCAGAAAACACAGGCTTAATTCGAAAAGAATTACTGGATAGCAACCAAGTTTGGAATTTGGTTGATTATCATATAGAAGAATAACTAAGTAGGTCATGTACGCGACCTCAAAAGCGTACAAGAATTTAATATACTATTCATGAAAAAGCAACTATTTATACTTGTCGCAATTTGTGCTACGCTTCAATGTTATGGTCAGACCGACGAGTTGAACCTCCAGAAGTACTGGAAATTTCGAAATGACTTTGTTCAGAAATATGTTAAAATTGGTCCTCAAAGAGGGGAAAGTCTCCCAGTTGGAGTTCGGCAACCTTTGGACTGCGAGAATAACGTAGTCGGGGCACAGGAACATAAAGGTATGTTGTCTTGGGGAGATGGTGGTGTAAGGCAGGGACATTACTTATCGCTCCTCGCTACAGAGTATGCCTTGCGTAAGAAATACAATCTAGACTTAGAAGGAATAAGAAGTGAGCTATACTTTGCCTTAAATGCAATTGAAAGATTAGATAAATTTGCTGAAAGTGAGTTAGATCAGTTATATGGAATAGATAATTTTTATCCAACAGAAGATCTGAACGGTTTTTTTCTACGCGATGACGTTCCTGAGAATTTTCATTTGAACTGGCAGAACGATGCAATGGATCCAAAGTGTGTCAATGCTTCGTTTTACAAGAATGACAATGTGGCGCAGTTGAATGATCCAGTTTTAGGATTTGTCACGGAGAATACAACCTACCAGAACACGCCAAGTATAGATCAAATAGCGTATCTTTTACAAGGGTTAACATTAGTATGGAAGCTTGTAGATCATGATACCGTTACTCCACCTGGAATGACGCAATCGAAAGACCTCAATCAGTGGGCGGTTGATATCACCCAAAGAATTCTACATTATGCATACGATCATAACTGGCAAATTATTGATGTAAACGGTTGGCCTGTGCCCAATGGTGGAGGCGAATTGTTTTATACTGCGTACCCTTTATCATTAACTGGTGCCAGAATGCTCAATGTACCCTTTCCGCAAATTCCATATCCATCATTGTTTAAAAGAAAATTAACTACACGAATTTCGAAATATCAACATTGTATTACTGGTTATGGAATTACGGGGGAACCAAACACCCAACAACAGGCTTGTGATGATTTATTAAACGGCTGGCTAAACTTCAACAATAGTACTTACCTCACTTTACAAGATGGTGTGCCTGCAGGATTGGATAACTATCAGGATAACTCTTTCGTTCAAGATTATAATAACGGTAGTCCGTTTAGTTTTTCCATAACAAATGCCGATCTAATAGACTTCTGGACAAATTTGATCCCACAAGATGTTCCTACATGGTTTGCCGACTGGGAAGCAGATAACGATCTTGACTTTCTTGGTTGGCCACTCGATAATATAAAGTTCGAAAATGGAAACTATGCGGTAACGATTCAAATATTGTTCAATCTATCTGTAACTTCTGGACTTATAGATTCAAATGATGCAAAATTGTGGGCCGATAGCACTGGAAATTATATGCTTGAACTTAGTAATGCAGTAATTAATGACCTGACCCCAGCAAGAACTAAGAGCGAGTACCAAGCATTTTTAAACGACATTGATTTCGCGGGTCCTTTCTCCTTATCGGTTGCAGATGCATATGGATACGATCAATATGAACAAACAGGTGGCTTTAATCACGAATTTAGGTGGACGAGTAACATCGAAGCTCAAGATGATTCTTATAGAAAAGGAGTATTCAATGGACTCGACTATATGATTTTCCATAATCTCTATTACTTGCTTTATGACAACAATTTACCTGAGTATAAAGAAGACTTTTCATGCAACTGTGAACAAGAAGTTCAATATCCAATTCCTTCTCCACAAGCTGACCCTGGACAGGAACTTCGATTTGTAACTATGAATAAGAAGCTCAAAAGTGTTTATTGGTGCCCTAAAGATGCTTTTGAAGGTACCTTCAATTATATTGATGCTAATTATCAGGTGAATCCGCAATTTTTGGATTATGTAGATATGGGCATTCCTACTCATGAATTCCAAATGGCACCAACAACAATTACCGAAAACGGTTCCGTTGATGTGAATTCTAAATTGGTTATATGTGGTGGAAATATTTTAACAATAGAGTCAGGGGGAACTTCAAGCGGCTCTTTAAATGCTAATTGGGCTGATATTCTTATTAAAAGTGGTGCAAGTATTGATAATTCAGGTAATATTTTGATAAAGGATGGTAGAATTATTCACATAAAAGAAGGCGCTAAACTTATTTTAAGAAACGGTTCCGAGCTGCGCATTCAAGAAGGAGGCCAACTCATTATTGATGGCGAACTGGAGTATTACAACGGAGCTTCCATAATTACAGAATACGATAACGCCGAAATCGTTTTGAATGGAACCATTAAAATGATGGACGGAGGTACCTTTACGTGTGGTAATACCCCAGGACAACCGACAGGTCGTCTGGTAATTAACAGCCCTGAAGCCAAATTCTCTAAAGCCATGAACGCAGGCTACTGCGAAGTGCATTTATCTGGTCAAAATGACGACGATGAGTTTTTAGTACTAAAAAAAGACGCCTCACTGAAATTCATGCACAATGCTGTTATCAATATTAATAAGTTAACGGTTTCAGCCTGTAAAGTTCTGATGGAGGAAAATTCACGCATTGAAGTACGTCAAGAACTAAGCGCATACAATGCTAAATTCATTGCAAGTGATTTGAATCAGGGGGTTCATATTGCTAGAGCCAATCAGTTTACCGCTGTTGATTTTCAAAATGTAAACATTCACGCCAACTTGAATATAATTCACGGGCATAAATTGAGAATGACTTCTTGTACCATGACGAATTACACTGATGGTATAGACCCAAATGAACCTATGATTGATGTTAACGGAACTGGAATGATTATTAATAACAGTACATTCATTGGTCCTAACCTAACTTATATTTATGCGGAAAACTTAAATTATCCGTCAATTGTTTCTGCTTCGACCTTCAACGGGATTAATACAGGTGGACCTTCTATAGCTATTGAGGATCATTCAAATGCTGAACTCAAAGTATTTCAAAATACGTTCAATAATATGAAGATTGGCGTTCAAAAGTTGTACGACCCAGTTACTGCAAAATGTAATACTTTCAACAATAGTTCGCACAGCGATATCGGGGCTGTATATGGATCAAATGCCATTGTTACAACAGACAATTACGGAGGTTACAACTCTTTTAACAGTGCAGACGCTACTCATGGAAACGTCTGGCTTTGGTATGGAGACGTAGACATCACCAACGGTCGAAACTACTTCAATCCATCCAGTGATAAGCACATTTATGCTCGAATGAACTATCCGTGTCCAAATAACCTGTACTGTTACATCAATGCAGACAACAACCAATGGAACACAGGGACGCAGCAGCCGGCCAACAATAAATTTGATGTAATTGGTTCTGATCTTTCGCCAATTAGTCTAGAGGTTAACACTACCGAAGTAATGCCTGCATGTGGTTTCTATGATGGTCAATACACGACCTCCACGGATATTTTGCCGAATGTGACGACATCTTTGGGCGACTTGCCTTTGGACAAAGCAATTCACTTTGCGAGACAGGAAATGACTATCAATGATAGTACTGCGAATGACGAGGATGCTTTGAAGCTCTTCGATGAAATCTTCAGAGACAGTGTTCTATTGGATAGCTTTGCCACCAGAAAATGGATGTTCCGGGCGTTGACTGATATGAAAACAGCCTTGGAAAGTGAATATTACAAGCAGAACATCCTTCAAGAGTCGGGGCAAAACCCTGTTATGGATTACGTGAACAATTACTTGAATGCCTTAAATTATATGACACCAACAACTATAACGGTGGACAATTACCGACAGGCTTTCCATCTGGAATTGGACAAAGTGCAGCTCTATCGAATGATGGAAATGCCAGAGGACGGCTTGGAAATTTTAGAAGAAACGGAATTATGTGGTTTGGATTCAATGGAGCAGGAGATTGTGAATTACTGGAAAGAACAATTACTCTACGATGTTCTTTACGCCGAATGGGGGTTGGATATTTTGGATACGGCGATTAATGTCGACACACGAAATTTCATTACGCCAATATCTAGCCCTGCTAGCTCATACAATTTTGGTACGTTTTTTAATTCATTGACAGATCGCACCTATGCGCAATGTTCGGGTGGTGAGCGCTTCGCTCAAGATGAAACTGAGGAGCCTTCGGTGGTTCTCGGCGTATATCCAGTTCCAGCAGATGAGGTGATTAATATTACTATTAAGGCCGAGGACGGCGTTCTTTTAAATAGCATCCGATTATACGATGCTATGGGACGATTGATGGGCGAAATTGAACTATTTATGGATCAAAGCGAAGTTCGAGGTTATTCAATTCAGAGCTGGTCAACAGGTGTTTATTACTACAATGTTTCTGGACCCTCTGGCACCTACGGAGGAGGAACGTTTGTCGTAGAATAAATCTCAAAACAACAAAAGGAAAGTCCGAGCAATAACTCGGACTTTTTTCATTTTAAGGCTCCAATTCCTTTTGGACAGCAGCGCCAATTTCGCGTTCTAGTTCTTTTTGTTTTGGCTGAAAAGCTGCCAAATAAACAATGAACGGGATCAGAATACCGAGGAGTAAAAAGCTGAATACGAAGAGCATTTGTCCGCCCATTGTAGGAAATGCTGCTCCGACCAGAATGCGTTTTTTGTAAACAACGACGTTGGTTCCAGCGACATTTGATTTCTTCACCACAAACATTTTCTTATTTCTGGTGGTGAATTGATAATCGGGAAAATCTGCTTCCAGTTTGCTTTTAAGTTCATCCGCCGTGATGGCGTTTTCTTCCATTTGAATTTTCATGGTAGTAGGGTTTATTTTACTTCTAATTTAACATTATTGGTTTATTTTGACACGATCTCTGAAGTTTCAAGGTCAAGAACTCTTTTGGAATGAGATCTCCATCTTTTTAACAAAAAGCCCAAGGCGGTTAGAATTCACTTGCAGGAGCGTTGACATTGTCCTTCCAAAAAATTAAATTTGTGGTATCTCGGATGATTTCTCTCCTAAGAACGAGGAAAGGATAAGGCGTTCTCCGCGATGAACGCACATTTCTAAACATCATTAACATGAGTGTTACTATGGAAAAATTGACATCAACAGAATTGATGCAACTAGAAGAAAAGCACGGAGCGCACAATTATCATCCGCTCGGTGTCGTATTGGAAAGAGGTGAAGGCGTTCACGTTTGGGACGTAGAAGGAAAGAAATATTACGATTTCCTTTCTGCTTATTCAGCGGTAAATCAAGGCCATTGCCACCCGAAAATTGTGGATGCAATGGTAGAGCAAGCGAAAACATTAACGCTTACTTCTCGCGCATTTTACAACGATGCGTTGGGACCTTACGAGAAATACATCACGGAATACTTCGGCTTCGACAAAGTATTGCCAATGAACACCGGGGCAGAAGCGGTAGAAACTGCGATCAAATTGTGCCGCAAGTGGGGATACGAAGTGAAGGGGATTGCAGAAGATGCAGCTCAAATAATCGTTTGTGAAAACAACTTCCACGGAAGAACTACCACAATTGTTTCGTTCTCTAACGATCCCGTTGCAAATAAAAACTTTGGACCTTACACACCAGGATTTATTCGCATTCCATACAACGATACGGCAGCTTTGGAAGAAGCATTGAAAAACAACGATAACGTTGTTGGAATGTTGGTTGAGCCAATTCAGGGAGAGGCTGGCGTTGACGTTCCGACCGATGGATATTTGGCGAAATGCGCTGAATTGTGCAAAGACCACGGCGCTTTGTTTATTGCCGATGAGGTACAAACAGGAATTGCACGTACAGGGTCGCTTTTGGCGGTTTGTGGTGATTGTAATTGTGGAAACACGTGTCAGCAAGATCCAAATGCTTACGTGAAACCAGATATTTTGATTCTTGGTAAAGCACTTTCAGGAGGGGCTTACCCAGTGTCCGCGGTTCTTTCGGATAACGAGATTATGAACGTAATCAAGCCTGGGCAACACGGATCTACATTTGGAGGAAACCCTGTTGCGGCGAAAGTTGCTATTGCAGCGCTTGATGTGGTAAAAGATGAGAATTTGGCTGCAAATGCACGTCGCTTGGGGAATTTGTTCCGTAGCGAAATGCAGCGCATTATTGACAATACAGACTTAGTGGTTAAAGTTCGCGGTCGTGGTTTGTTAAATGCCATTATTGTGAATGATACAGAAGACAGCAAAACTGCATGGAATCTTTGTGTTGCTTTGAAAGAAAATGGTCTTTTGGCAAAACCAACGCATGGAAATATTATTCGTTTTGCGCCGCCGTTAGTGATGACAGAGGCACAATTGCTTGAATGTGTTGCGATTATTGAGAAAACGATCAACGCGTTCGAGAAATAGGATACTTTTGATATAGATTTAAAAACCGAGTATTACGTATATCGTGGTGTTCGGTTTTTTGGTTTATTGGGGTTTGCTACTTTTTTCTAGCGTCAAAAAAGTACCGCAAAAAGGACGCTGCGCTACGAAATTCGACGGATGATTTTTAGTTGGAGACGTAACAGATCCGCCAAACTTGCTTTCAACTCAAACAAGGCTACGTGTTATTTTCTCTGCACAAATCATTACCGTCAATTTTCTGATGCGCAAATCTTTGTATTCGATCTCGTTTTATGAGAGGATTTCAATTTTTTGGTTTTCATTGAATTAGGTGCGAGGAGGGTGTTTCTTTGCCGTTCAACTAATTAAGTTAGTAAGACTATTTATCAATTCCTAAAAATTGCAAATCTTCTTGTTCCTATATTGGCGAACAAGGTTTGGTCGTTAGTTGGAGACGCAACACATCCGCCAAACTCGCTTTCAGCTCAAACAAGGCTGCGTGTAATTGTCTCTGCACGAATCATTGCCGTCAACTTTCTGATGCGCAAATCTTTGTAATCGATTTCGTTTTATGAGAGGATTTCATTTTTTTGGTTTTCATTGAATTAGGTGCGAGGAGGGTGTTTCTTTGCCGTTTAACTATAGAAGTTAGTAAGACTATTTATCAATTCCTAGAAATTGCAAATCTTCTTGTTCCTATATTGGCGAACAAGGTTCGGTCCGTCTCCACCTTTTCTTCTAAAATTGTCCCGAAAGAATCTGCTTTGGCGATATCAATGTCAATTTACTCTGGTTTCCTGCTTTTGAAGGCAGAACAAAAGTATTCGTATTAATCCCTGAAAAAGACCTCAAAATGCAGATTTAGCGAAGTTTTTGTATCTTTAATGATGTTCAGTTTTAAAAACTGTTGAAATCCATATTCACATGAAAAAGTCAAGCGAAGAAAATCGTTCACATTCTCGAGCAGTTGCAAATTCGGAAACATCGGTAAGTCAATCGGTGAGCCAAAGACTTGAAGATGAAGCAGCTCAAGGAAAGTTTGCTACGGCCCAACTGGAAGGGGATGAGCTAGAAGAATCTGCACAGGGTAAATTCAAAACGGCGCAACTAGAAGGGGATGAATTGGAGGAATCCGCGCAGGGTAAATTCAAGACGGCTCAACTGGAAGGTGAAGAGCTGGAAGAATCCGCACAAGGTAAATTTAAAACGGCGCAACTGGAAGGCGATGAACTGGAGGATCCTGCACAAGGAAAATTCGCAACAGCGCAGCTAAAATCGGAAGAGAACAAAACGGGAATGCCAGATAATTTAAAGTCGGGTATTGAATCGTTATCTGGGATGGATGCCTCGGATGTCCGCGTGCATTACAATTCATCAAAACCCGCTCAAATGAACGCTCATGCTTTCGCTCAGGGAACCAATATTCATGTGAGTCCTGGTCAGGAAAAGCATGTGCCGCACGAAGCATGGCATACCGTTCAGCAAAAGCAGGGACGTGTTCAACCTACAACTTCTGTCAACGGAACTCCCGTGAACGACAGCACCAGTTTGGAAACAGAAGCGGACGTAATGGGAGCGAAGGCAGCCAATTTTAAAGGGTAAGTTATTTAAGGGCGCCTTTTATCGGTTCATCCGTTTTACCCAAACTACTTTCACTTCCTTTTTTTCCTGCCGAAGCTGTGACATCCAGTGGAATTGTTTTGATTTTATTTTTATGGTCTGTTTTTTCTGAATCTTCCATTGTTAGGGAATTGGTAGAAACGGCATCGTCCACAATCTTTTTTGCAGCCTCATCAGACATATCTGTAGTATCGACAGAATACGTAAACTCCTGATTTTTCTTTGCTCCTACAAAAGACGCGTCAAAGGGATCTTCAATTTTACTTTTCCATCCGCCATCTTCAAAAGTTCTGCGCCAAGGACGAACATTAGCTGCTGTTCCTTGTCCTCCAATTCTATTCGGAATTTGATGAGCACTCATTAATGAATCGCCGTTTATTTTCAAAGTTGTCAATGATGTATTTACCGAACTGGCAATACTGGAGTCAGCATCTCCACCTTTAGCAACGCCCAATTTTGTTCGAATGTTTCCCCATTGACTTTTATCCTTGGTATCGTCAAAATCGGCATTCAATTTCCCTGTCCATTTATAACTCGCTAATTGAGCTGCGCTTTGAGCCTTGCCTTTGCCCTGGGCTTCGCTGTTCGCAGCTGCTCTGTTAATATTTCGATCATCCGATTTATTTGTTTTCATGTCTAAATGGTGGTTAATACGTTGTTATTCAGTGTGCTATTTTACCTTGGTGTACACCTGAAGCAGAACCTGGCTGTTCCCCTCCAAATATTTTTTTACTTCTTTTTTGTTCGATTTTTCGGTCAAACTGGTGTCTTTCGGTATGATTCGATAGGATAAATTTCCATGTTTTAGGGTAAGTACGACTACGCGCCACTTATCATCAGTTTTGTATTGAAGTAGATAGCTATCGTCGCCAAGCGAGCAAATTTTGTCTGAATCAATATCGAACATTGTTTCTGTTTTACCATTCGTATTGGTGTACATAATTTTCTCTTTCGAAATGACCACTTGCGCGTTGTCTGGCTTGGCGTAAGTACCGAGAATACCTTTAGGCAATTCCTTTAACTCCTTACCATTCGATGGAATTATGCTTTCGAAAGTCTTGTAAGAAGGATCCTGAGCACTTCCATTTGGAGGTATGTTATAATCGGTGGAGTCTGGCTTTGGAAATTTTACCGGTAAGTTTTTATCAAGCGAAGACTTCATAAAATCAATCATTGCCAATAAGCTGTCATTGCTGTTGGATAGGCTGTCCAATTCGAGGTATAACGAATCCGTCCTTTTATCTGCAATCTCTGCCATTTTTCCCAGCAAAGCACTATCTATGTCCTTACTAATAATGGTATCTATGGAGTGAATTACTTTGGTTTCAGCTGCGGGAGTTACAGTTTCTTTTTCGCCTTCTGTTTCTTCCGATCCTCCGCAGCCAGTAAACAAAAACATCACTGTTGTATACAATATTACCTTTCTCATAAGTGTTCGTTTATGATTTTCCTTCTTTTCGTTGTTCTTTGCGAATTCCATTTTCCAGATCGCGCAAGAGTACCTTTTTGCTATCGCGTTGAATGGCTTTGATAGAGCAGTAACGTAATACATTGGTAATCGATCCGCCACTAATGATATGGTCTTCGGCAATTCTTCTCAAACTAATTTTTTCTTCCAGGTCCACCTTTTCACGGAATGCGTTTTGCCACAAAAGCAAGCGCTGTTCGTTGTCAATGTTTTTCCCGTTCCTGGAGGTCCGTAGAACATCATCAAATCTTTCCAATCCAAAGGCGTACTGATGCGTTTCGCAGGGAAGTTGGTTGAATAATCAGGCTTGTAAGGCTTTCCAGAGGTTAAAAGCGACAGATATTCATCCGTTATTTGCAACACATTGCTCAATTTTGGTTCTTCTTGTCCTTTTTCCAGAGGAACCAATTTCAAGATGTTGTGCTTGTAGAAATAATGATCGTCTTCAAACAATTGACTGAGATGAAAACGCGAGGTTAAATCTTCCCCTGAAAGAATAAAGTTGATGGTTTCCCCCGTGGGGAGCATTCCTCCGTGATATTTGCCATTAATTCCACCAAATTCTGTGAATCCGCGATTGAATTGCTCGTTTTTGGTGTATAGAATGTCCAATAAATTGGGGCGTACATGAGGAATCAGCGCCATAATAAGCACGATTCTTTCTGAGAAGGACATGGGGTAGTGCGCGACTAATTTTGCATAATTCGATTCAGAATCGGAAAGATCGGGCGGAGTAATATCGAAAATGCTAGAGTAGGAGGTTTCGTTTCTGAAATACAACTTAATTCGTGTATCCAAAACTTGCTGAAACCATTGCAATTCCTTCTCCAGATCTTGCCCATTCCATTCCAATGTTGTTAATTCCATATCGTTCTCAAAGGTTTTTTCATCCAGGGCAAACTCACAAATGTGAAGGTCCAGGGCATGGATTCAAATAATACATCGACGGTTTTTTTCTCCACGTGCATATCAATGGTTTCTTCTGCAAAGGATATTTTTCCAGATCGAATCATGAAGGTTTCCCGAAGCGCTTCTACGGATGAATCTTTCATGCGCGACCAATTGGCGAGCACCCCCAACATCATGCTTTCAATTACTTCTTTTTCTTTCGTAGAAATTTCAAAGGAATCATCAATAGGAAGGTTGGTCGGAACGCCGCACAGAATCTTGTTCAAAATGAGTTCATGTTCTGGATGTGATGTTTCTCCGGTGCACATATATTGCAAAAGGTGGATGCCTCGAATTTTCGCTGCGATCGACACAAAAGCATCGTCTTCAATCATTTCGAGCATTGCAAAAAGTTGACGAAAGAAAGGCCAAAGGATAATGATTCCGGCATTTTCCACGTAAATACCATTCAATTCTTCTTCTGTTTCTTCAAGTTCTTTTAATGTTTCCTCGTTAATTTCTACGGTCTCAATTTCCATGTCATCTTTTGATGCAAGCGCTGAATCAGAAGGGGTTTCTTCTGGAGGAACTACTTCCTTGTGATTGATTTTTGAAATGGACAAAGCCAATGTGCTGTTCAATTGTGGTGCTTCTTCTTTGATCGTTTTCTCAAGTTGACGCAGCAATTCATTCTGAGAAATGCCGTTGAATTTGCTCAGATATTGCAACAATTCCTGAAAGAAATAATGTTTGTCGATTCGCTTTACTGAAGAGAGGAACGCCAGAGAAAAAACAGTCGCTTGTCGCATTAAAATGGCATGATTGTCAAACGAGAATTGTAATAATTTATCCAGGTCTTTCAAGTAGTACTGCACGAAACGATGTTCGTCGGAAGAGAGGAATGCAAACGTTTTCTCGGCAGAGCTTTTTGATTGTGCCTGCAATATTTTGGCAAGATTTTCTGGTTTCCATTGCAGAGATTGCAAAATTGAAAGCAAGTGTTCGCGTGTTATTTCCGGATTTTTTTCTAGCCAATCGTGAAGATTGAACTGAGTTCTGAAAAGAATGTCGGTTTGTAATTTTTTCAGCAAAATCAGCAGGTAACGCCCATTTTCTGGTACTTGATCTTTTATCTTGTCCCAAATCACTTTCAATTCGTTGTTCAGGGAATCTTGTTGCTTGTCCGTTTTATTTTTCGATGCGCCAATCTCAGAATGCAGACTTAACAAAGCATTTTGAAGGGGAGATTCCGGCATGTTTGGTAGCGTGCTGCTCACTTCTAGAACATAAGAAAAGAGGGTGTCAAAGGAAACATTGAGTCGATTGGCCAATTGCACCAACGAGCGTAAAACAAAGGTTTTGTAATTGAAAACGGATCCTTTTTCCTCCGTAAGAATTTCCAATATCGTACTCCATTTCAAGGATTCAAACTCGTGTTTGTTTGTGGCGAGGTTACGCCGCTCTTGAATTTTATCGAGAAGTTTGTCGTAGATGTGCACTTTTTCTGCGGCCTTTGCATTGAGAAAACGCACAATTTGGTGGCGTCCTTTTTCGTCGAGTTGACGAATTAAATAATGACGTTTTCTGTTGGCACGGAGCTGATGTCGCAGCATTCCTTGTAATTCCGTTGGTTGTTGCTGCATTGCTTCAAAAAGAATTTTTTGAAAGTCTACCGCTTGTAATTCGTGTCTTTGAGACCAGGCAGGGGCTTGTCCATGCGCCAAAGTATATTCCAACCATTGCAATTTAATTTTGGCTTTGAACTTTGCTTTGTCTGCATCGTTGGCAACTTCAATTTTTTGTTGTTCTTCCTTTTTTATTTCAAGAAGCACGGTGGCCAAAGTTCCATGATCTGAGGAAAGATCAGCGTTTAATTCCAAAAAGACAGCATGCATGAGGTCGTGCAGCTCAATATTGAAATGGGCCGCCAACGCAGCAAGAGTGGATTTTACAAAAGATTTCAGGTTGAATTGTGAACCTCTGTCAATGAGCAGCGCACGCAAAATGAATTGCCATTTGGCATTTCGGAATTCTTGGGAGTTTCCAGAAATGGGAAGGTTCCCCGAATCTTTTAACCCTTGCACTTTGTTGGAAAATTGAATGACTACTTGCTGACTTGTGGGTTCAATAAACCGAATGAGTTGGTGCAATCCCTTGTCTGATAGTGCCAAAGGAAGGTTTTTGTGCAGCGCATTATTTTTTGCTTGCCGATTTAAAAACGATTCAAACACCAGCGATTTGGAGGCGATTAATTCAAGAAGTTGCGATTCAAACGTGCGGTCAAAATCTGGATTTTCCATCACCAAAGCTGTATACACCGCAGTGATTTCGGCTGTTGAGTCGGATGGATGATCCTGCTTTTCTGAGGAAACCAAATCGCGTTCTTCGAATAATTCTTGAATGATTTGCACCAATCCCTTCGGAATGGAGACTTCTTTTTCCAAAGTTTCAACAGCTTCGTGAAATAGCTCGAGGAAACGTTGGTATTCGACATTGAAATGATGCGACAAGCGCGTTAAAGTGGCCTGTACGAACATTTTCTGATTGAAGGCAGTTCCGCGATCAATAAGAAGGTACGTGAAGACAAACTCCCACACTTTGTTCCGATACGAGCGGCTGTCGGTAGGAATTAGCTTGCGTTTGTTTTGAACCGTTTTGATGTTGTTGGTGGCTTCCAACACTTGCTTGGCTTCGGCAGGCGCTAACGCTTGCACTAATAGTTCCAGTTGTTTTTCAGAAAGGTTGTAAACCAACCGCTGGAGGAAATGATTGCGATGGGCCAATTTTCGGACAATGCCCGAGATTTGATCAAGCTGTTTTTCCAAAACCTGATCAATTTCCTTGCGGATATCAAAATCATTTCGATTTCTGATCCACCAGGGAATGGTACCAGAAAGCATGAATTGTTCAAAAATCTCCAGTGAGTTTCCGGTTGCTTTCTTTTGATTTTCGCTTTTGCCAGCCTTTCTAGCGGAAACCAGATCGTGTTCTTTCAATTGATGGCGCAAAGCAATAGCAACAGCTTCTAACAATTCTTCCTCCAAATAAGACTCACGGAGCTTACCAATATCCAATTCCAATCGATCGAGTCGCACCGTTTCGGGGATATCAAACTCGTCAAAAACATTGGAAATTACGTCGAACAATTTTTCGTTGGAAATGGTGGAAATTCGACGCTGCAAATCCATGGCACTCGATTCATGATCGTAGTTAATATCAAAGATATGTTTGTCGATAAGATGCACTATTTCTTCATTTTTTGAATGCTCTTGGTGAATTGAAGAATCTCGTTGGAGAGCGCGTTCAGCACTGGATAGTTGATTTTTTCGTTCCTGTTTTCAGCCAGCCAAAGGTCATACGCTACTTCAAATTGCGCAAAAGTGTGCAAATCGACCCATTCGAAGTGAATGCCGATATGTGCGGCGGTGTGCTTGCGGATCAAACTTTCGAGATAATACTGGAATTCCTGATCGTTGAAGCGAGCCGTCCAGTTGGGAAGAATTACCGTAATGGTAAACGAGTAGTGAAACATTGGATGCTCCATTTCTGCCTCGTTTTCATATTCTCGTTTGAATTTGATGCGATTGTGATCGTGAATATCAAGATCGGAGAAATCGTTAAAAAACGCTTCCATTTTTTCTGAAGTACGCTGTGCTTCCGTTAAATCATCGAACTTTTGCGTGGATCGACCAATGAGTTCACTACCATTTTTCCAGGCAACCAAGTGCTTGCCATTTTTCTTTTGGAACTCTGGTCGACCCGAACGCAATAGTTCTATTTGCTCTTTTATACCTTTTTCTATGTTTTGTATTGGGTATCCTTTCATCAATCGGAACGACCAATTGGATTTAGGATCATTCAAGAGGATATTTACATCCAATTCATCGTATTGTGGACGCAGTAAAATGTGATCTACAACGTACAAACTTTCGCAACGGAAATTCCAATCCTTCAATGTGTTATTCAGCGAGAATCCACACTCAAACGCATCTTCTTTTTTCTCGAAAGATTTAATGACTTCGTGAATGGAAGAGGGTCGTAACGGAAAAATTCCAGCGGGATTTCTATCGAATTGCAGACAATATTCAATGTCCTGTTTGGTGCGTAAGGCAAAGTAAATCGTGCCTTCCTTTTCCTCAGCATTCAATTTGTCGTAAACGCTGATCAAGCTAAGAGCCATATCGTCATCTTCCAACAGCCCTTTGATTTTCGCGTCTCGAATGGATGCGTCGCCTGGTTTTGTATCAGCGAGTGCTTCCATAAACTCATGAATAGCATCTGGAATTGCTGCTTGTTTGCGTCGGAACAACAATTGGTACGATCCGTCGTTTTCCGATTGGAGAATTTTGAGATTTTCGATGTACATTCCGCGACGGAAAATATCTTCATCAATGGAAATATCTTGAATTAAATCAGTGTTTTCGGCTTTTGCAAATTCCTTTTCATGCGTCCACAAACCAATGGGCTCACCGCGCATGTCATTGAAATCAAGATCTGAATTCTTGCGCAAAATCTCATACGTTTTCACAAAGTGTGATGCTCCTTTGAAATTGACTTTCGGAAGTAAGAATTCGCCAATTTTTGTCGGTTCGAGTGTGAGACCGAGCATAATTCGCACCCGCTTTTCTAGAACGGATAAGTTGGATTCAAATGTTTCTTCTTCGTCGTTTTCTTCCTTCCAAAACGGGCGCGTATGATTGAAGGAGCGAGCGCGCTCACCACTTAATTCTGGATAATTTTTCAGAATGTCGATCTGCTGGTTGATCAAATTGGTTTTGTGCTCTTTGTCTGAATGATAGTAGTTGAAACGCTCGAAATTCAATTTGTGCGATTCATCTCCAAAGCGTGCAAGTAAATGCGCGAGAAACTTCGATCGTCGTTCGTAAAAGTTGTCAATATTTTGCATCAAAGCGGCGGTCGTTCGTTCTACGAGCGCTTTGTGTTCTTCCTGACTCTCGATATTTTCCGTTTTGCGAATTAGATCGTAGATTTTCGGAATGTCCCAGGGAACCTGAACGAAATAAGAATTGCTTACCGTTTTGTCCAACGAGTACAATTCATTGAATCGTGAGAGCTGTGCCATGTAGTTGGTCATGATTTGCTCGAAGAACAACAAGAATCCTTTTAATTGATAGATTTCCGCCTTGCGTTGCGCGGGTGTGCTATCTGATATGGCATTTTCGCTCAGATTATAAATCGATGGGAAATCACGCTGAATGGAGCGGTAATTATTCAAGATGATTTCTTTTCCAACGGGCACGTCAAAATCATTTTTCTGATTAAGATTTTTACTCGTTTTCTTTTTCACCGAAGCATCCAATTCCTTCAAAAGACGATCTACTTCCTTCTGATATAAGTTGATGCGAACGCCATCACTGGTGTATTTGAAAAAGTTGCTGTTATTGGCATCGCGCTGTACTTTTTTCGACAAAATGCCCACTGAATCCCAGGGAATCATGGCAATTTCATTCCGTGGCTTGTTGGCGAGATCGTCAAAATAATCGACGTAGGAAATGGTTCCATTGGACGCTATTTTTTCTTCCACCAAATTGAGCGATCGCACGGTTTTGATGCCTTTGATTTCGCGAATATGATTGACCAATTGACTGTTGTAGAAAATGCTTGGTTTTTCCTTGATGTCTTCGTCGAGGATAAATCCGTTTTTTAAAGGAGGGCCGTCAAAAATACTTTCCACGGAATGCCCCATGTCCAGCATTTCATTCAGCGAATAGTAGGTAATTGGGTTGCTAATCAGTTGTTTGAGTTTGAAGATTACCTGGGAGTGAACGCGTTCAGGAACGGCATCTTTTTCCAGTTCAATATTCATTTGCACAAAAATTTCTTTCTGCTTCAGGATGATGATTTCCTCAAAAGTTTCTCCAATGTTGTGGGAATGATTCAAATGGAACCGAATCATCTCTTTTACTTGCTCTGGAGACCGAGTTGTGTATGCATTCATCTCTACGAAAACCAGGTACAACCCCTGAATGTTTTTCCTGCGCGTAAAGCTGTTTAACGGATAAATCCAAATGTTCTGAACGCCAGTAATTTGATCAATGAGTTGCTTACGAATGTCATCAACTGTTACCGGGTTGGTGGGAAGAATTTCGGCGGCGGTATAGAAAGTGTTGTTGCCTGTTTTGTTTTGTTGCGAGGCGAACAAATCTTTGAAATCCAATTGAGTACGATATCCTAATTCCGATAGGGCATACGCCAATTGTTCGAGAATGGTAATTCCGGGATCATGAACGTTGAAATCCGTCCAGTTTTCGCCGGCAAGCTGCTGAATTTTGCGAATTCCCTCCTCACGAAGGAAATCGTAATCCATCCCTTTCGGGATCTCCAAATGTTTCTCTATGAATTTGGATTCGCTCATTATTTTTGGTCTTCTGGTTTTTGGTAGTGAGGTGGGTGGCCGATATTATCGTCGTTCCACAACTCGGTTACGTGGTATTTTATCATGGCGTTTTTGCCAAGATCTTTTGTCGTTCGAATTTGCAATTGGTAGTTGTAGGTATCGCCTGTCCAACGCAGCTTGATTCGCAATGGGCGCCACCAACTGAAGCGCACGTAGGTATGTTTCACTTTCGCGTTGGAGTTTCCGTAACTGCTCATAGCGAGGGCATGCACCATTGCATGTTTCCCCGATTTTACAATCCCCGTTCTTGCCACAACTTCAAACATGGTGCAATAATTTAAGTCGCCAATTACGGTGTGCCATTTTCCGTCGGCGGGAGCCAGGGTGCTTTCTGCTCTGTTTCCCACGCGTGCCGACATTGCAATGGTTCCGTTGATATCAAGATCGTGTTCGGGAGCATCGTTTTTAATACCAATGCGTTGTTTGTCGCTCAGTGCCAGCAGACTTTCGTCATCATTGGTTCGAAAGTGCAATTGTGTTTCATCCTTTTTCTCGCCACGTCCATCTTCTGTTTCCACGCTCCATTGCGGCTCCTTGTCCGTGACTTTGTTGAAAATGGACAGTACTTTTTTCGATTTCCCAACAGGGGAGAGCATTAATCCGTCCTTCATGGATTTCGAGAATCCATCGTCAATTTTGTTGATGGTAGAATCAATGATGTCGGCGAAACTATTCTCGGAGGGCAAGGTTCCCTTCTTGAACAAGTTTTTGAGTGTATCTCTATCTTTTAATGCCATGTTTTACAATTTATTCTGTAATAATAAAGTCAAGTCCAAGCTCCATGTTGTCGATTCCACGAGGTTTTGGACTGGAGTACGCAGGATCACTGATCACTTCAATATTGTGCGATTCCGCAGAGATCAAAATCGACCATGGGTACAGCACCTTAATCTCTTCATCATTTTCCTGCTCTTTACTCGCAGTATCGTTGAAATAATATTCGTTGTCGTCTTCATTGATGATCTTCACAATAGAAAATTGCGTGACGAAATCAACAAAGTCTAAGTTTTGGATGTAAGCCATTGCATCCGACTTATACACGTTTTTTCCAAATTCTTCCTCAATAGGATTGTCAGACATCCAGGAGCTCAGGTATTCTGTAATTTCCTTTTGCAGCTTCTCCAAATAGTAGCTTTTCGACTCGTATCCGCTGAAATGAACCTGACAGTTAACGCGGATTTCCTCGTAGTAGGCGTTGGTGACAATCACTTTAACGAAGGGCGAAACGACATCGCTCAGCACATTTTCAATCAAATTCAAAATTTTTGGGCTTACCTGCGGTTTAAAATTGTGCTGTCCGTTTGTTTTCGGAATCACGGCAATATGCACGGTTCCCGGAATGACCAGGTTCTCGAACGATCGGAAATTTTCATCCAAGGTGTGATTGGCCATGAAGCACTTCACCTTTTCAATGAATGGGAAACGATGCAATACAAGCTCTTCAAAATCAAGGGCGTTTACCGCGCGACCTTTGTGACGCAGGCGTTCGCTAATTCTCTTGTAGAATTGTGGATCATTTTCCTCGCGCTTTCCGCGATAGCTGTTATTGGGTTGAATAACACCGTCAATTTCTGCGAAGGTTTCTTTGGTCGATTTCAATTGCAAAGCGGGAAGTGGCTTGCTCAAATGAATTGGACTGCTTGATCCATCCCACGCGACCAACGTGGCGTTTTCATAGATGCCATCGAACTTCCCTAAGTTGAGCGCTCCACTTTTTATCGAACCACGAATCCAAAACAGGTTGTTGTCCAATCGCTGTGTGACTTGATTGATGTCTGGTGGAATTTGCAATCGTACAATCCCCGAGTTGATAAAGCCATTCGTTGTATCTCCTAGAACGCCGTCCTTATCGAAAGAAATCCATTGATCGTTGCGCATATAGCTCCAAATAATCGGAGCGCGCTTGCGGTATTTGTCGTTCGTATTTTCATCGTTCATATCGAAAAGCATGGTGATTTCGCCATTCGATGGAACTTTGTCAAGCCCGAGCATTAAATTCCCCTCATACGGATCGGTATCGAAGAAAGGTTGCAAGTGCTCTGTTGATTTTAAATTTACTTGCTTGTAGCCAAATGGCGAAAGTTGGTAGAGATGAATGTTGTTTGGATTTTCATTCGATACCCCAGAAGCAATAGCCGATCCTGATGCTTCGTAGTGCATTTCAATGGATTCAACAACAGGCACAAAGGGTTGATTCGGTATGCGCAAAGGTGCTTCGTTCTTTTTCAATCGTGAATTGTACATCACGGTTTCAGAAAGAATTTTCGTGTATGTATCGTGTCCAAACTCAATTTTTGGACAATCCAAAGTAAGTTTTATGTGTCCACCCGTGCTTTCTTGAGAGTACGGTTTGTACGTGTTGAAAGGAATGATGTCTGAATTCAATTCTTCCCGAGACATGGAAAAAGAAAAGTGTTTGTCATACTCCATCGATGCTTCCGAATATCCTTTTTTCTTGAGTGGAAACAGCGGAATGCGTTTATTCGCCAGGTTTTTCCAAAGGCCACCTTTCAGCGAAGATGCTTTCAAAACATAGTTTTCGGTAAGCGGCTTTTGCTTCACATGCGCGTAGAGCTTTTTGTTGCGATACTGTTTGAAATACGTTTCAAATCCTCCTGTGAGAATGGGATTGTTCGCCCATCTGAAATCAAATTGAATGGTGTCGATGGGTTTTGAGAAAGCCTCGCGATGTCCCACCACAACGTAATTGTCGGCTACGGGAATGGCTCCGAGCATTTCAAACGGTTTGTTGTGTTGAATAATACCAATTTGATTGTGCAATTCAACATCTTTCAATCCAGAAGCGGCAGTGCTGATGTGAATGTTCTGAATGCGCAATTTGTCCACAATAGAGTAGAGGTAGATGTACGATTCCTGTTGCAATAAAAATTCCAGGAAAGGCTCGGAATTGGCTGGTGCATTTTCTCGAGCCTCTGTAAATGGAACAAATGCGGGATCTTCCACACCCAGTTGAAACTGAAATTCAAGTTGTGCTTCTTCGAAGTTTGCATTGCAGCCATAATGGGGCACGCTCACCATTCCGTTTTCTGTTGAAAAGGAAATTGCAAAGGCCGTAGAGAGTGTTTTGTATATCGTTTCTTGAAGACTTTCTTGATTCTTCATGCTGATAATCTGCAGTGCCTCTTTCATTTCTTCCATGCCCTCTTCTGCAAAATCGAAGGTGACATTGATGGTACGAGCGCCAGAATTTAATCGGAAGAGGGAAGAGCTAACAATGATCCCCACGCGCCCATGATCAAGGTTGCTTTCCGTGTCGTAGTCCAAATTGTTTTCATCACCAAGCAACATGCGTCCATCCAGGGCAAAGAAGTTATTGTCCTGGCGGGTAAACGACTTCGAGAATACATTGGTGGTAAATCCTTTGTACGGTCGCTGGTGGTGGCGTTCGTCCCGACTTTTGTACAAAATATTCAGTTTTTGAATTTTTGCATTCGTTAGTTGAAGATTGTTCATTGTTTTGTAGTGCAAATCTTCTCCTGCTTCATTTTTTGCTCCTGTAATAATGGAGCCTTCTGGCAGAAAGAACTGCTCTTCATTTGCATTCAAAAGAATACTTACAGAAACCATATCTGGCTGTGCCGGAAGTTCTTGTAAACGCAATATATCACGATAGTAATAATCCAAATGTTTCTTTGGAAGATTGTTCATGATGGCTTGAACGAATTCAAACAAGTGAATGAACGTGAGGAATAGGGCAATGTAAGGCTTGTTATTCTTCAGGTCGTTTTGCAGGTTTTCCAACAAGATTGTCGCTGAATCCTTTATGTGGAAAGCGGTATAATAAAAGGAAGAAAAGGCGCTTCTTACCGCGTCTAACTCTTCTCGGGTCAAATCATCATTTTCTGTACGATCTTCTTGTTTTGGTTGCCATCCCCATTCCAATTGCAAGGTTTCAAATCGAGCGGTTGTATGTTCTTCCCAATTAAGTTTCGATTTTAAGCTGTACAACTTTTGCAAATGCGCATTCAAGTGGTTGTTGATTTCATTTTTTAAATCGAATACGAAATCAATGGTGAGCGGTGTGCGCTGCACATGCTTACGAACGTAATTGAGCGTTTCTGCAATGTCGAGAAGTTTTTCCAGAATCTGGTTCATCAAAACCAATTGCAATTCTTTGTCGGAGGTAGACATCATTCTGTCCATGGATTCTTGAATGCTATTCTTCGAACTTGATAGGTCATACGCAGTTATGATGATCAATAGGAACAAGTTGTCGCGATTGAAAAACTTGCCCCATGTTTTCATCAACTCCGGATTTTCAACGCTTTCCTTGGTATAGAAGTTGACTTTATCGGCATAATTGCTAACGAATTGCACAAAATCAGGAAGACTACGATCGTCAATATTCAAAAAGGCATCCTCCAACTCGACCTTAAAGCGATCGGGCTGGCTAATACCATTGAATATGTCGTAATTTTTCGTCGTTCCTATCATGCTGCTAAGAATTTAAAATCCCAGTATTGTTCCCTTCTAACAAGTAGAATGGATACACCATGTTATGGCGTGAGTTTGTTTGTCGAATGCGGTAGTCGATGGTGATGTGCAAAATTCCTTCGTTCGGATCGTATTCTGTTTGGATCGATTCTACATCAATGCGTGCCTCAAAGCGTAAAATGGAATCTTTAATCACTTGTTTGATGCGCGTGAACAAGGATTCGGTGGCAACCTCATGCATAAATTGACGCATGTTGCATCCAAAACGAGGTTGCATGGTTCGTTCGCCAGGCTGTGTGCCCAATAAAATGCGCAGACTTTGGTAAATATCTTCCTCTTTGGTTACCATCGAGTTGTCCATGTTGATGTCATCGAAACGAACCGGGAAGCCCCAGCCAATACCAAGAAATGAATTTTCCTCTGCCATAATTATCCTCCTATCATTACTGTTGGTGCTCCAAGCACAATTGATCCTCCATGTGCGGTTGTGTCGCCCATTCTTGCTGCGGGTTTTCCGCCAATCATTACCGTTGCTGATCCTTTTACAATGGAGTCGGGTGGCCCCACGCATACGCAGCTATCGCCTACAACGGCTGCGGGCATTTTTGCGATCAAAACGGTGGGCACTCCAGGACCGGCAATGGGACCTCCAACGTGTGGAATTGGCGGTACTCCCGGCGTTTGCATCGGACAGGTGTGCATATCTGTTAATCTTGCTGCTAACGGCATAATTTCATTTTTTAGTTAATCATTACCATGGCTCCTTTCAACGTAAGGTTTCCTGATGCGGAAACTTCTGCCGAAGCTGTTCCTTTGGCTGTAAACGAGGTGTCGGCAGTGGCACTTACTTGCATCCCCTTGATATCTGCATTGCCCGTGGCTTTGATGCTCGTATCTCCGGTTGATTGAATGTCGATATTTCCAGTTGCCACAAGTTTTAAGTCCTTGGGTGTATTCAATTCAATGCCACTGGAATCCATGGTTATTTTGTTGCTGTTTTTGTCGGTTAATGCGATACCATCGGTGTTGGTGTACACCTTATTCTCGTGTTGATCGAGGAGTGTGATGGATTCGTCGTCATCGTCCAGAACCACTTTGTTTTTGCCAGGCGTGGTGATGGTGATGATCTTTTTATCGTCGTTGAATTCTATTTTGTTCTGTCCTTTCGTTAAGAATGCTTTGGTGAAATTATCGGCCGTCATGGCGTAATCGGTGCCGTCCACATCTTTTCCAGGTGGCAATTGAGAGCTGTACAACGAGCCTAGAATGATTGGAAATCGTGGGTCGTTGTTCAGGAACCCAACGACTACTTCATCGTCAACTTCGGGAACAAAGAAGGTTCCTGCGCCGTTGGTTGCGTAGAAGGTAGAAAGACGCGCCCAAATCCCGTTTGCATCGTCTTGCATGGTGGGTATTTTGACCAAAATTCGGAATTCGTTGTCTGGATCTTCTTCCAATTGCTTCACTTTTCCAATCATCAATCCGTTGATTCCTGGTACCAGTCCAGAGGTGATTGGAGCCACAACATCGGGCTTTTTAATGTGCCAATCGGGTTCCAGTCCTATGTTTACGCGGGTGCGCCAATTTCCATTGTCGATGCTGTGCTCAACACCTGAAATAAAGGCGTCTCCATTGAAACGATCACCAACTCCCGCCAATTCAATCAATGTTCCGGGTTTTGCTTTTTCAGAGCCTTGAAAAACGGCATGTCCGGTAATTCGGTTCATCCACGATTTCAACAACTGTGCATCTGCCCATGATTTTAGCGAATCTGCATCAACGTCTGCCGAACTTTGGAACTCAAAATCTGAAACTCCGAAAACATCCGCCAATGTTGATGAAGTAATATTTCCTTGAGCGTTAAGGGATGGCGTAGCACCGGAATTTTCGGCGAGTTTTTGTGTGCTGTGATCCCAGGCTTTGGCTGCAACTGCAGATAACTGGGTTTCCGCGTTTAATTTGCCATTGAATTCCATCAAATCCATTCCGTAGGTTACCGTTAAAACGGCGGCAGAACTAGTGTCTGGTGGTTTCACACTCACTTTTCCCTGGTCGGTAATCACTATATATCCGTTCACATCGGCCCGAGAAAGGAGGAAGTCCCAATCGGTGGTGTAATGCTGCACAATCATGGGGTAGGTAATGGATGTTGCTTTCACATCTGCCGAAAGTCCTGCGTCTCCGATGAGTGCCGACATCATGTCCGAATCCAACTTTTCTTTGAAGTAGGCATTTTTTCGAGCGATGGTCATTTTAAGGGCTTTATCCTTAATGGTAACCTCCAATTCTGGCGCTCCTCCTTCGTCAAAGGAAATCGCATGATTCACCACCACACCTTTGAAGATGCTTTCATTCTTCGCTTCGTACCCCACCTTGATTTCAATTTCTTTTCCAGGTTCGAAATCTGTGGATTCTGAAACGGGAAAGTCTTCTGTGGCTGGGTTGCCATCAGAAATTACGAGCGTCGCTGTAGGAATACGATTGATGTCATTTTGTGTTTTAATGGACCGAATCATATAGGTATCGCTAACCACACTCCCTTCGGAAGTTACTTCAATCGATACAACGCCTACATCGCCGTCTATGGGTGAATCTGCCATGTTTTCTTTATTTAATTGGAGGGAAATACAACTTGCTGCCTACTTCCAAATGTCGAATATCAACCAGGTTGTTTAGTGCTGCTACCTCCAAATAATATTTTTTGTCTTTGTAAATTTTGTGACACAATTGCGGAAGGTTGTCGCCTTCTTTTACTGTGACGATGTGTGTCAAATCGGGAGAGTTTCGATTGGCAACTTGCGCCTCTGTTGCTGCATCGATGTACGCCTTGAACGCTGCAGTAATTTTTGCACGCAAAGGATCTCCACTCGGTTTGAACATTTGGTATTCTACCTTGAGACTTTCCAATCGACACTTAAAAAGCAAGCTACCCCAATTGAGAATGAGGAAGTTTGGCTCGTGCGTGTCTCCGTAGTATTTGTACACGACATCTTTGAGTTCGGTAACCATATCAGGTACCGATTTCCCTTCATTTTCTGTATTGCGCGGAATTGCTCCCGTATCATCGAAGGAAAAAGTAAAGTTCATGGACTCCAATCCAATGGATTTGAACTTTGTTGATTTCGCCGCCTTACCTGGAGCTTCTTCTTCCGAATAGGTAATGGAATGCGAGTGATCGTAATTGGCAGGGTTCACCATTACAGTGAATGCAGCTCCGCGTTTGGTGCCGAACTGTCCATCCTCATAGCCTTGTATGGTCAATTTGGTCAATGCCATTATCGATCAGAATTTTTTTTGACTTCACGTTGGATTAGCGCTTTGCAATCCTTCATGACGCTTTTTTTTAATTGGCGCATACCTTCTTCACTAAGTTTACCTCCTGTACTTTCTTGAGCATCTCTGGCGATGGTAGTTCTAATGATTAGTTCTCTTACTTCAATTGGCATACGTTCTTGAATAAAATGTGTACTTAAATTCCAGTGTTTCCACCAAAACCTCATTTTTCATGGAGTCCAAATCTCCTACGCTGTATTTTACGGGTCGCGCATCGTTGAACGTCCAGGTAATCATTGGAGCTCCTTTTTCATTGAAGAGCTTTACAATGATATTTTTTAGCGTAATGGGAGAGCTGTAGTCGGTTTTAATCGTGTCTTCAACCCAGGTAATTAGGCCAGATTTCGTGCTGCAAACACCGCGCTTGAGCACTAGCTTTCCAGCGTTCACTTGTGTTGGAACTTCCCATGTATAATCATTCACACCGCCCTCGACTAGTTTCTCGGAGCCCTGTTCTACTTCTAGCCCAGAAACTTCCTTGAAACTATTGTCGGAGGTGTCGGTAATTCCAGCTACTTCAATCTTGAAGTAGAAGCCTGTAGCTGGATACCATGTGTCTGTGGATGTCGCCATCGTTTTATGCGGTTTCGATAGTGATTCCTTCGTGAACGATTTCAATGGACTCAATGGCCACTTCGTTCGCGTCTGATTTCAAATCTGTTCCAGAAATTTTCGTTGGCCAACAGTTTTGAAGCGTCCAGGTCATTTCTGGATCTCCCTTTTCGTTACATAGGCTAACTACCACTGGTACGCGCTTGATTGTATTCATCTTAATTTGACTGTACCAATCCCAGAATTTGTTGTCTCCAGTGAAGACACCTTTTTTCATGGTAATGTTTCCAGCTTTCGCAATACCTGGCATTTTAATCGTTGAAAAAACAGGATTGTCTCCGTGTCTGTATTCGATAATTTGCGTTTCGGTCTCCAATCCAGATACTTCTTGAAAAGACATTGTATTGCCGTCCCATGTTACTTTGAAATAGAACTTTGGTAACGGCCAAACCGTACCTGACTGTGCTGATCCATCATCTGCCATAACTTATATTTTTAATGTGTTAATAATTCGATTTATGATTTTTGCATTTGCTGTTGGAACGTGATCTCAATGAACTCGGCTGGTCGTGAAATTGCTACCAATACCGTAATTCTCAAGATTCCTTCAAGGATATCGTCACCTGTCATGGTAGATCCCAATCCAACGCTTACAGAATAGGCATCTTCTGGAGAAGCTCCAACAAGGGCACCTTTCTTCCATTGGTTGTAAAGGAAGCTGTCAATCATACTTTTCATCGTCGTCCAGGTGTTCGAATCATTCGGTTCAAAAACATATGCTTTTGCAGCTGCTTTTACCGATTGCTCTAACATGATCATTGTACGACGCACGTTGATGTAACGCCAATCTTTGCTGTTTCCGTCCAATGTACGTGCTCCCCATACAAGCGTTCCTTCTCCAATAAATGGTCGGATTGCATTGATCGATTTACCGTGCAAAGTCACGTTCAAATCTTCTTGTTCGTCATGGCTGATGTTTTGAGCCGGACGTACAACAGAACTCAAAGAAACGTTCGCTGGTGCTTTCCAAACGCCACGGTTGTTATCTACGAATGTGTAGATTCCTGCCATAGCTGCCGCTGGAGACATCAAGTTTAACTGTCCTTTGATGTCCATCAAAATGTGGTTGAACATTGGGCTGATCACGATCAACGTTTTGTTCAGGTCTGCCAATGATGGTCCTTCGTAACCGTCTTCCATCACTTTTGGAATGTTGGCCAACAAATCGCGCAACTCTGTTGTTTTCAAAGATTCCCCTTCGGCAGCTTCCGGAGCTACGTTCAGTTCTTCCATGATCATTGTTTGCAAAACGGTCAAACTCTCTTGTGTGAAGTTGCTCAATCCCAGTTCTGAATCGCCTACAACTGTAGTATGAATCCATGGGTAATACGCTGCTCCGTACATCAGTGAATTGGTACCAAGTCCGTTTCGGAAATTGTCAATTACGTCTCCATCTGGATGGTTACGCTCTTTGTATCCATCATGGATATCCAAGATTCCAATACGACTTTGCATTTTGTTACAATGTGCCAAAACAGCTTGCTGCAACGATGTACAATCTTCTAGAGAAAGGTTCATTGCTTCAGGAACAACAACCATAGTTGGCTCTTCTTCCTTCAATAATGGCGGAATTCCGTTGTCCATTAGTTTCGCGTTTTCCACTGCGTCTTTGTAGCTACCTACAGAAACGATGTAACAAGGTCCACCTCCGTTCTGGAAGAACAAGCGCATTGCGTTAAACAAGCGGTATTTCTCTCCAGAAGTGTTGAGGTTGTACCCTTTTCCTTTTAATACGAAATCGGGTTCTGCCGCTTCGCCTCCTTCAGCATCGTCGCCTTCAGGAGCTTCTCCTGCTGCAACGAGCTCAAATTGGTACGTAGGGGCGCCTCCGAAGAATTGGTTGTACTCACCAATCGAAGTAATTCGCATAGGTTTGTTCAGGAGCGATTTTCCACCATTCTCTGCTCTTTCGGTGTATCCGATAAAAGCAGGAACAGCAGTCGCTACCTCAACAACTCCATTTCCAAAAGCGTCTTTCTCAACGATGTAAACGCCTGGTGTTTTCATTTGTGCCATAGAAATTATTGATTATAGATTAATAAAAAGGTCGGTGAAAATGCTTCCATCCTCGCCGACTCGGTAAAGATTGTTTCTGTTGGGAACGGGCAGTCGATCTATGACGACCCCTTCCGATCTGTTTTCGATATTCATATTCTTTTTCAGTTGTAAGTGTTGCGTTGGTTTGTCTGTAATTTCAAGCGGCTCATTGGACGAAATCAAGATCATGGGCTGGCCGTTTGGTCCTACCGTATCTTCTGCGGCTCCGAAAGAAGTTTCCTCCGATCCATTGGTGATTTGAAGTCCTTCTAAATGCTCCAAATTGCTTTTGGTGAAATAATAGCGCCATAGTGAGCTTCTGTTTTTGAAGTGCACGGAGAATTCAGGAGATTGCAGTGCCCAATTGGTGTCTACGACAGGCGCGAATTCGCTTGAATTTGGATCAATCAAAACATGGAAAACTCCTTGAATGTTCTCGATGTTTGAGTTGAAATTATTTGGGTCAATAATGAAAACACGAGTGGTGCTACCATTTTCAGTGATTTCGTACAACCCATCATCGAGTGCTGCGGTGGAAATTACTTTTTGATTTTGCACGGTCTTAATTACCGCAGACCGGTCTTCTTCCTTCAATCCTTTTCGTACCAGAGTAACTTCCGATTCTTGAGGGAATGTCAAGGTTTTAAATGATAGCACCTTGATTTGATCGGATTCGGTGACGCGCGATTGGGGATGCAAGCTGGTGTGGTTGTCTTCTTGAGAATAGTTGCTATTCGTGAAGAAAAACGTTTTGTCAGAATCTGGATAGAGCGAGGTGTAATTCCCCCAGAAAGAATCTTGAAACTGAAGTGTGAAGACCAATTCCAAAGGAGATTGAAGCTGTTCCTTCAAAACAAGTCCGTTATCGGTTGATGTAACTTCTGCAACAATGTTCAACCTTCCGCGATCCGCCTTGTGGAGCATGCCGTAATTTTTCAGCAGTTGCTTTGTTGCCAAAGTGGGAACGATTTTGACGTTAGGATCTATGTCACCTTCATAAAAGTCATGAAGAACGCTCAATCGAAATAATATGTCGTATCGTATGTTCATGAATCCTTATTCTTTAAATCAATTTCCATCGAACGAATGGCATCCAAATGTCCTTGAACGGCCTCGTCTCGAAGTGTTACCATTCTCACCTTGTACACAATAGATGGCATGTATTTTCCTCCAATAATTGCCCAGAGATTGTTCTTGGTATTAGAATCCATGTGCAAGATTTCAAATTGCAGTTTCTCAATATTTCGATCGGCTAAGGCTGGCGTGTTTTGCGGCGTAAAAACATTTCTTGAATGGAAAAATTGAATTACTGCTGATATAAACTTCAGCGCTTCCTTGTAATTGCTTGGATTGAAATACGCGCAAAATGCGACTTGTAAATTCAGATGTATGTCGGGTCGAGCAACGTATTCACCCATATTTGATGATCGGTACTGATTGTTGTTTCCTGCATACGTTTCCTCGGAGATATCGACCAACGAAAAGATGATTTTGTTCATGTCCTCAGTCGCAACAGAACCATCTTGATTGATGATATACGAAAGTGAAACCATGTTTTCTGCAAGGTCAAATCGCAGTTTTAAAAACTGGTTTAATTGTTCCGATACGATATGTAAAGCGTCATCTATCATTCTTCGTCGTCTTCATTTTCTTCTTCTGGTCGCAAAAGCACTTTTACTGCCGATAGCGTGAATCGCATGATCAAAATCCCTAGAAAGCAGGTTATCACAAAGAGCAAATACAACAAGATGATCTGGTTGTCAATGCGGATCACAAAATCATCGTAGTCGCTAATGAGTATATCCACGCAGGCCAGTGGAATTAACGCCAATGGAAATGCGAGAATCGCCGCGGAAATAATCCACACGAAACCAGCCGCAAATAGTTTTTCCAAGAGCTTTGCCATTAGGGTACGTCTTTATTAAAGTTTACAAATGCCTTCCAACTGAAAAGCGTGATTATCAAGGCTCCAATTATGGTGAAATTTGTGAGTGGTTTTTTGATGCTTTCGCTTGTCACCAGATGTAGGTGTTCCAGGTTTTCATCAATGATGAATTTTTTGGTGTGGAATACAAATCCTGCAATGAAGATGAGCAGCAACATCAGTGCGAGGAAAATCCCAATGACTTTCAAATAGGTGCGGATGTCAAGAATCAATAGGCGATCAAAAATGCTTGTGGAAGTTAAGCCAAGCAATGCGCCCAAAACAACAAAACCAATGAGCGTGACTCCGAGAACAATTTGAACTTCAGATTGCTTGACAATTTTAAGGATATCGGCTTTTGCAGCTGCTTCCGAAAGCGGAAGTTCTGATTTCGGAATTGAATCATTGATAACGGTGTTTAGCCCTGGGTTTTTCAGCACTTCAAAATTGTTATCGATCATGTTCCAGAGTTTGTCGCTTCCATCGTCGTAGCCAAGCGCCCACATTCCAACACCTGCCAAATTCTGATTTTGCACCCATTTGAACTTGTTTTTCAAGGTAATGTGGTCGTCGAAGTAAAGAATGAATTTCTTGTCATCTTCTTCGATTTCATAATAAGCAAATACAGAATCAGCATCGTATTTGTAGGTATCTCCATTGATCAAATCCCAAATCTGATTGATGCGCAAATGATCTTTGAATGTGTAGCGCGCTTTTTTCGAATGCGCCTCGGCAGTTGTTGGATCTACCTCCCACATGGCGCCATAGTAAGGGAACGCAACAATGAGTTTGTTTCGAGGCACTCCAACGCTTAGGTATTCTGCAACCGCTTGTTGAACGTTTAAATCGCCCCATTGCTTGCTGCGGTACAAGGGAGAAACGGGACCGGCCATTTTACTGCCTGCGTAATAATAGTTGTACCCCAACATGACAAATTGATCGGCGTATTTGTTGATTTCTTCGAGATCGTATTTGCTGCTTCCGCTTGCGGGTGGAATGGCAACCACGAGGGCTCGATCGAACACATCCAACGACTTTTTCATCAATCGCACGAAATCGTTGAATTCATCTTTGTAGCCAAACGGCATGTCTTCAAAACTGATGGTAAGACCTTCAACATTTTCTCTACTGGTCACCAAATCACTGATATATTTGACGCAGTAATGCATTTCTTCTTTGTCACCTAGCATTCGTGCGACAACATTGGCCTCGTCACATCGTAGCGTTAGCAAGGTATTGCATGAATCTTCATCCGCCATTCTGATCAAAGTAGCCGTGGATGAGGAAAACCAACCATCCTGTTCATAAGCTACCTGGCCGTAATCGTCCAGAAACATCGTACTGGCGTAATAGGAAATGGAAGTAAGTGCACTGAAGTCGTAGTCTAAATAGGTATCGCCGAGCCAATTCGGATGCCAACCAAAGAACTGCATTTTGTAATCGGGATTGTATACAGCAACCTGAGAAGAATCTTTCTTTTTGCCGCCCCCAGTTTCTTCAGACAATTCAAAAATCTGATTGAACAGAGCATATACCAAGCGCTTTTGGTCCTTCTTCAGTGCTTCTTGAGCAGAAGAAAGATGACAAATAGCGAGCATCAGTATCATTACTGAAAGGCGCGCGCATAATATTCTATTTATGATGTGTGCGGGCACAGCAAGTGAATAATGGTTGTTCTTGAAAAAATGGACTCGTAAGATATGTAAAGAATAGTCTGATTGGACGGCAAGAAGAATAGAGCGCGACTTGAATCGTTTTCAACTTGTGTTAATTAATTGTTGAAAACTTCTGTAAATCAAATGCTTACATTGTTAAGTATAGGTATATGTGCGCAACATAAATAGGGTATATGTGCGCATCATTTCAGGTAATTGTTGCAATTGTACTACGTAGACACATGAAAGGTTCCGAAAATCAGTGTGTTAGGTTGTTTTTTAGAGTCCATCAATACAACAGTAAGAAGTGACGCTACTTTACCGATTTACTAGAAGTCAAATGATTTTTTCTCAGAAATGACAGATCGTTTGTGGCTTCCTCAGTATATTTGAAGCGAATTCAAAACCAGAGAAATTGGCACAGAAAATCAAGTTTGGAACCGATGGTTGGCGCGCGATCATTGCCGACGACTACACAGTAGAGAATGTAGCACGCGTAAGTATTGCTACCGCAAAGTGGTTGAAAGAGAATTTTGAAAACCCAACAGTGGTCATTGGACACGATTGCCGTTACGCAGGAGAGTTGTTCGTGCAAACTGCCGTAAAGGTGTTCATCAACGAA
Organism: Fluviicola sp.; assembly: GCA_043584915.1. Classification (GTDB taxonomy): domain Bacteria; phylum Bacteroidota; class Bacteroidia; order Flavobacteriales_D; family Crocinitomicaceae; genus UBA4466. Next base: position 3,831,820 of record CP121319.1, on the reverse strand, counting down.
GGAATTGGAGTAAAAATGGCCGTTGGATTTGTATCTACGCCAATGGTTTCTTTGGCAGCCGTAAAATTGTCGTGCTCCGTTGGAGTAGTGATTACGGCAAGTCACAATCCACCAACATACAACGGTTACAAACTGAAATCACATCACGGAGGGCCGTTATCTCCAGAGAAGGTGCAAGAAATTGAAGACATCATCCCAGAAACAAATTCTGTTGATTTAAAGTCGATTTCAATGAACAGCCCATTGGTAGAAATTGTTGATTTAGAAACGATGTATGTGGAGCATGCAAAAGCTAATTTCGATATCGCGGCAATTGAAAACTCTGGTTTGAATTTGGTGTACGATGCCATGTACGGTTCAGGTCAAAATGCGTTGAAACGCATTTTACCGAACATGCACTTCTTACACTGCGAGCACAATCCATCATTCATGGGACAAGCTCCAGAGCCAATTGCTAAGAATTTGCAGGAATTGGAAGCATTCATCAAGGAACGTGGCGACATTGACTGTGCTTTGGCAACAGACGGAGATGCAGATAGAATTGGTTTGTACAACGGTTCAGGAGAGTTTATTGATTCTCACCACATCATTCTTTTGTTGATTCATTATTTGAAGAAATACAAGAACATGGACGGTAAAGTTGCTACTGCTTTCAGTACAACTCCGCGTGTTGGTGTCATGGCAGATCACTATGGACTGGAAAGCGAAGTCGTGAAAATCGGATTTAAGTATATCGCCGACATAATGGTGAAAGAAGATGTGTTAGTTGGAGGTGAAGAATCTGGTGGAATTGCAACAGCAGGTCACATTCCAGAGCGCGACGGAATCTGGATGGGATTGATCATCTGGGAATTCATGGCTAAATCTGGAAAATCATTAGATGATTTGATTGCTGAAGTATACGAAATCGTTGGAGGATTCAAATTTGAACGTAGCGATTTGCACATCACAGAAGAGTTGAAAAGTCTAACATCTAACATCTAAAAAATGGGATCCACCTTCGGAACGATATTTAAATTGAGCACTTTTGGAGAGTCACATGGCGTGGCCATCGGTGGTGTTATTGATGGCGTTCCGGCAAATATCCCCATAGATACGGATGCCATTCAATTGGAGTTAGATCGACGCAAACCCGGACAATCAGCCATCGTAACGCAACGAAAAGAGTCTGATACGGTGGAATTGTTATCAGGCATTTTCGATGGGAAATCGACAGGTACATCAATTGGATTTGTCATTCGAAATGCAGATCAAAAATCAAAAGACTACGATCACATTAAGGATGTGTATAGACCGTCACACGCCGATTATACCTACGAAAAGAAATACGGAAACCGCGATTATCGGGGTGGAGGTCGATCTTCAGCACGCGAAACGGCTTGTCGTGTCGTTGCCGGTGCGATTGCAAAACAAGCGCTAGAGCAATTGGGAATCGATATTGTGGCGTATGTAGATCAGGTGGGAACCATTAAAATGGAAGGCTCCGCTGATTTCAATGAAATTGACAACAACTTAGTACGTTGCGCAAACGCGAAAGATGCCGAGCGAATGGAAGCATACATTCGCGAAGTTCGAAAGGAGGGAGACACTGTGGGTGGAAGCATCGTTTGTGAAATGCAGCATGTTCCACCTGGATTGGGCGAGCCGGTTTTCGATAAATTGCACGCCGAGCTTGGAAAGGCAATGCTTTCGATCAATGCCGTAAAAGGATTTGAATACGGAAGCGGATTTTCCAGTGTTACCATGAAAGGTTCAGAACACAACGATCTTTTCAATCAAGACGGAAGCACAAAAACGAATTTTTCAGGTGGAATCCAAGGGGGAATTTCGAATGGAATGCCAATTACGATGCGCATTGCCTTTAAGCCCGTCGCCACTTTAATTCAAGAGCAAACAACGCTCAATAACAAGGATGAACTGGTGAAAATGCAAGGCAAAGGACGCCATGATCCATGTGTGGTGCCCCGCGCAGTTCCTATTGTTGAAGCAATGGCTGCAATTACAGTTTTAGATTTCTACTTGCGCAATAAAGCGGTTCAGTTGTAGTTTTTTGACTTAAGACGGGGAGATAGAAGATTTAGAGACAGTAGACGCGATTTTACGGAACGTTGAACAGTCGAATAATCGAACAATCAATTAAACGAAAAGTCGAACCAATCCAACCCTACTTTTTCTTAATATACGCCACATCGTATTCCAGAGAAACCAAAGAATCTCCCATGATTACGTATTGAGGGTAAAGTTTCTTGCCAATTTTCGTGGTATCTGCATAAAAAGTACGTGCTCGCATGAACAAAGTATCGCCCTTCTTCTTGAATTTGGCATTTTCTTCATACATCTGTACAGCAGAATTAGAGTAGGAGTAATACGTGTATTTCGCTTTGCCACAGAGTTTTAACTTTAATGGGGCTTGCGTGATGGAATTCGGTCCAGTGGCTTCAGAAACATACTTTCCAGTCATACAGCTCGACAATACAAAACTGAAAATAAAGAGGTAAATAGTGAGTTTGATTGCTTTCATTATGCAAGATTTTGCTTGAATTTACGAATTATCCATTAAATAGTTTCAATCAATTCAAGAATCTTAAAATCATAGCAATCTTGCTATCTTTGGGCAAAAATAAAGATGTTACAACGCGTTCAAACGTATTATCTCGGACTAATTATCGTCATTCAGGCGATTGCGGTTTCTGGAATGGATTTTTTGACCTTTAAAAGTGAAAAAGCGCTGTACAAATTAAATGCATGGGGGCTCACAGCATATCCATTGGAGGATCATGTGAGTGAATCCACGACAATTCCCGTTTTTATCGGCTTTATCTGTTTGGCATTACTAGCCTTCTTGTGCATCATGTCTTACAAGAATTTGGACCGTCAATTGAAATTAGGACGTACCGTTTTCTACCTTTATTTTGTATCCGTTGTCTGTGTATACCTCATGGCCTCATTTGGCGATAGCTTGATAGGAGAGGAGGTGATTTCTCAAAAAATCGGATTGCCCTATTGGGTATTTATTTGTGGATTGCCACTTTCATTTTTAGCCAATACTGGAATTAAACGAGATAAAAGAATTCTCGATTCATTGAAGCGCCTGTAAGTATGAATTATCTCTCGGTTGAAGAAATAACCAAATCGTATGGAGAGCGCGTGCTCTTTGAAAATCTCACTTTTGGCATCGATCAAGGGCAGAAAGCTGCCATTGTAGCGAAGAATGGCGCAGGGAAAACAACTTTGCTACGTTGCATATTAGGAAAAGAAACTGTGGATGATGGCCGCATCGTTTTTAGAAAAGATTTGCGGATTGCCTTCATGCAACAGTCGGATGAATTGGAAACAAATCATAGTATTTTCGAAGAAGTTTTTGCGCACGATTTGCCCGAACTCAAAGCCGTGAAAGCCTACAATAAAGCCATGCGCGAGAATGACGAGGAAGGGATTAAACAGACTTTCGAAGCTGTGACGGAATTGAACGCCTGGGACATTGAAGTAAAGGTTAATCAGATTCTTTCCGTACTAAAACTAGACAATACCGACCAATTGGTTGGAACGCTTTCCGGTGGACAAAAGAAACGGGTAGCATTGGCAAAAGTGTTGATTGCGGAGCCTGATTTTTTGGTGCTAGATGAGCCGACAAACCACCTGGATTTGGACATGATCGAGTGGTTGGAAGATTACCTTTCGAAATCCAATGCGACGATTTTAATGGTGACGCACGATCGTTACTTTTTAGAGGTTGTTTGTGATACGATTTTTGAATTGGACAACAAAACGCTCTACAAATACAAAGGAAATTTCTCCTATTTCTTGGAGAAGAAAGCCGAGCGCGAAGAGCAAACCATGGCAACCATTGAAAAGGCCAAAAACCAATTTCGAAAAGAGTTGGACTGGATGCGTAGACAGCCAAAAGCACGCGGAACCAAACAAAAAGCGCGCATTGATGCGTTTTACGATACAAAGAAAGTTGCCAAACAGCGCATAGATAAAGATGAGTTGGAAATTCCTGTAAAAATGGAACGACTCGGGACCAAAATTCTGGAACTGCACAAGGTTGCCAAGAACTTTGACGACAAGAAAATCCTCAACGAATTCTCCTACGTTTTTAAGCGAAAGGAGCGCCTTGGGATAGTGGGAAATAACGGAACGGGGAAATCGACGTTTTTGAACATGATCCTGGGACTGGAATCTTTGAGCAAAGGGAAAATCGTGACAGGGGAAACGGTTGTTTTTGGTTACTACAACCAGGATTTACCCAATTATGAGGACGATAAGAAAGTGATTGATGTCATTCGCGATGTTGCCGAGTACATTCCATTAGAGAAAGGCCGACAAATGTCGGCGGCACAATTCCTAGAGAAATTCTTGTTTCCGCGCGATATGCATTTCAATTTCGTGCACAAGTTGAGTGGGGGAGAGAAACGCCGATTGAACCTGATGACGGTTTTGATGGAGAATCCCAACTTTTTAATTCTCGATGAGCCAACCAACGATCTGGACATTTTCGTAATGAGCGTTCTGGAAGATTATTTGCGCAATTTTCAGGGCTGTTTGATTGTCGTTTCGCACGACCGTTACTTTATGGATAAAATGGTCGACCATCTTTTCGTTTTCAAGGGAGAAGGAGAGTTGAAAGACATTACAGGAAATTACACGGCTTTCCGTGCAGCGCAGCAAAAGTTAGCACGTGCCGAGAAACAGCAAAATTCTGAACAACCCGTTAAAGAATCAAAACCTTCCAATGCCTCGAAACCAGTTGAGAAGGAGGCAAAAAAGAAACTCAGCTACAAAGAGAAAGTGGAGTTTGATTCGTTGGAAGGAGACATGGAAAAATTGGAAGCAGAAAAAGCCGAATTGACCCAGGTACTTTCAAATCCTGATGCATCGAACGAAGATTTGATGAAGGCCGGAGAACGCTTGTCGAAAGTAGTTGCCGAATTGGAAGCGAAGGAATTCCGATGGTTGGAGTTGTCTGAATACGAATAAAATTTCCCTCAATGAACTATCATAACAAAAAATTCAAGGTCGTTGAAACGTCAGGAGCAGGAGAAGTTGACGACGATTTTATTTTTCACTATCAGCAAGAAGGCGATGTGCTCAGCTGTTCCTACTCGGGAGGTGAAATTGCGGAAGGAATGCTTGTGGGTTCCGTAGACGATGAAGGCGTGATTACGTTCACCTACCGACAAACGAATTCCAAAGGATTGGAGCGATCAGGAATTTGCGTTTCCACCCCAGAGATTTTGGAAGACGGACGCATTCGATTGAATGAAGCGTGGCGTTGGCGAGACGGCGATCAGTCTGGAGGAATAACAGTTTTGGAGGAAGTAAGGGGGGATAATGCTGAATGAATAATGAGTAATAAATATTGAATAAATAATTTCGGGCATCGATTTCTGTGAAAGTGATGCTCGTCCAATCTCCATTAGCACTTGCCACTTCGAGGGCTTAAGTGTCCAGTGGAAAAGTTGAATCAATCGCACTCGCACAAACCCATCAAAGTGATTTTTACGTAACTTTCCGCACCAATAATTCACTAAGAATGTCTCCATTTCAACCAGCGACCACCATAGATCAAGTCATTGAGCAGCTCGATGTAATCATAGATGATTCTCTGAAAACGAGCAATCGAATGGGGTATTTTGCCGCTTTGTATCGACGTGTAACTGCAGCCGTGAAACAACGCATTGCAGAAGGCTACTTTGACGACAATCCTCGTATGGAAAAGTTGGACATTGTTTTTGCGAATCGTTATTTGGAGGCGCATCATGCCTGGACAAATAAGCAACCGTGCACCAAGTCCTGGGAATTGGCCTTTCAGACGTGTGGGAGTTGGAGTCCTTTGGTTATTCAGCATTTGTTTGTGGGAATGAACGCCCACATCGGCTTGGATTTAGGTATTGCGGCAGCAACCGTTCAGCCAGAAAATATCGAATCGTTGAAAGATGATTTTGATAAAATCAACGTCATTCTCAACGAACTGACAGATATGGTTCAAGACGAACTTTCTGAAATTTTCCCGTTACTCAAGGTGATTGATGTCTTGGCAGGCGGAGTGGATGAGAAAATTGCCGGTTTCGCCATGGGCATTGCTCGTGATGCTGCTTGGAAAGTGGCATTGGCATACAGCGTACTCAATGAAGATGAGCACGAAGCGTACATTATCAAGCGCGATAAAGAAGTATATAAGTTCGGATTGAAAATTGTCCGTCCAGGAATCTGGATCAATATCGTGATTTTTGTTTTCCGCATTCTGGAAAGAGGAAACGTGAAAACCAAAATTCAAGCCTTAAATCAAGGAAATAAGTAGCATCCTATCAACTGAATTCGATTTATCTAATTCTAGTGCACACAAGCCCACACTTTCATTCGTGCCCTTTTGCCGTTGTGGTAAAAACTACCGATTCAAAATCAAAGTACCGCTATTCACATATCCGCTCTCACTTCAAGCCTTAAGTCAAGGGAATGCGTAGCATGCTATCAACAGAATTCGATTCATCCTATTCTAGTGCACATACCCCCACACTTTCATTGGTGCCCTTTGTGCCGTTGTGGTAAAACTACCGATTCAAAATCAAAGTGCCGTTATTCACATATCCGCTCTCACTTCGGGCCTTGTAATAATAAGAACCGTTAGAATAGCGAGATAAATCCAACGTTGTCGTTCCATAGATATTCTCGTTTGTTTCAATCAAACGACCATCAGAAGAGTAAACGAGAATTTCGATGGATTCATTCAAGCTACTTTCAAAGTGGAAGATTCCCTCTGAAATATTCGGATAAACGTTTACGAAGTTGTTTTCCGACAATTCGTCCAACCCGGAAAGCGTATAAACGCATCGATCCTCAAAAAAGAGATTACTTGTTATTTCAATAAGGTTCGTGGGGAATTCAGTCGCAACAGTGCCGATTGTGAAGGTTTCTGTTGTTTGCGACCAACTGATAAAATCCGTGGTTGATGCGTATGATCCGAAGCAATCGGTGGTAGTAAAAATGCTGTCCTTCTGAATCATTCCAATTTCAGGAATATACAGACATTTAATTTGCAAAATAGGACCGTTTCCAAGAAAGAGAGCACCGCCGTTCACAGTGGGCATTAGATCGTTCACTACCATGTAGAGATCATGATGTGTGAACGTCGTATCGTTTGTATTCAAAATCGAGGCATTTGAAGGAGCGCCTTCGCGACCGTAGTACATCGCAACTGTGGTGTCAGTTAAAGCCACACAGCTAGATTGCACATTCCAAATTTGGCTTCCGTTCGGATGGGCTGTTTTCATCCATTGCATGTTTCCATTAAGATTGCATGCTCCCATAAAATATCGTAGATCTCCAGTTGCTTCTATTCCTGAGATATAAATGATGGAATCCAAAACTGCACCGTCCAGAAAGAAGAAGTCAGGATAGACTTTTGTCCAATTAATAGCGCCGGACAAGTTGATTTCTGAAATAAAAGCAGTCGATCCAACATTTGACGGGTTCATGTTTCCGAGAATCATGAAAGTTGAATCCGAGAGAACTTCAGCATCCATCACATCTATTGGGTTCGACCATTCAAAAGCATGCTCGCTCAATCCTGCACCTGATGGTGACATATAGATCAAAGAAAAACCAGAACCATTCTCTGCATCTCCCCAAATCAGCGCATAATTTGAATCTGCAGTTTCCACCATGGCTGCATGTCCGCAGTCTACAGAAGGTCCACCAGAATAAACGTGCTCCCAAAGCAGGTCGCCTTGAGCATTCAATTTTAGTACAAAAAAGTTGTCAAGAGGGGAGGGTTGAGCAGTGAAATCTTTCATTTTTCCCGCGATCAGGAAGCAGGAGTCGGAGGTTGGAAGCACCTCAAATACTGTCGGTGAACTGTTTGTTAGGTTGTTGAAAGAATAGTCAAAAGTCTTTGACCATAATACATTGCCCGTCGTGTCTACACGGTACGCTAAAATGTTACCGAAATTAAATCCTGCTGCAACAATTCCGTTCTTTGGATTGTGACAGATGGCCTGTGCATTACTCCCCATAGCAGAGGCTTTTTCGTAGTTCTGGCAATAGCTCGAAGAACAAATAGAAACGAGCAGAAATAAGAGTAGCGTTTTCATATCAGCAGTTTGTTTTCATGAAGAAGAGCGCTGAACAAATTCATAAGGTTGGCTCTATATCACACTCGATAAATTGAAGGGCTTGTTCACCAAATTGAAACGAAGCGTAAAGCGGATTTTGCGTCCATACTGATCAAACATTCCAACATTAGTTCCATACGATTCCACCAACTCTTGCGACATCCATAAAGGGAAGTAAATTCCAAATATATCGCCAAGGCGGATTCCAAGTCCCGTATTTAAAGCCACATTACTAAATGCATTGTTTTGACGGAAAGTTCCTGCATCCAAAAAGGCGCCAATTAACCCGGTTTTAATCGGTAAATCAAGGTACAGGTTTCCAGCCATCATGAATGTTTCTGAAGATCCGTAATTGCTTGTGCTTCTAAATCCTCCCATGTTTTCAACGCGCTGCTGCGACCATGCTCCCATGGTTTCATTTCTTCCAAAGAAATATTCATCAACAAACAAGTCTTGCATGCCGCTTGCACCTGACAATGACATCAGATAAGGAGCGGTATTAGTAGTTGCGGAATACTGATTGAGGTACTGATTCCCCACAAATCCGCGGATTTCCACCCATCGTTTTTGCTTGTTTCGAAGGTATCGGAATCGATATTTTCCTTCCAACGTAATTCTTCCCATTTGGTCGCCAGAACTTTGCTCCGTAATGAAGTCGTTGCGCAATTTCGCTACCACATAATGATCAGGAACGCTGTACGTGAACGAATATTCTGCATAGGCTCCAACGCGCTCTACGTTGCTTGGACCTGAAACATCCGAGCGGTACATTCCTTGAACACGAATGTTTTGCGTGTAAGGTTTGTCGTCTGCACGATTGCCAATTTTGGCAGTCCAATAGGGGAGTACCGCTAAAAAGTACGATTCATTAGCTCTGAACAACGTATCGGATTTAAACGACTTTACGCTCAACCCAAATTTGGACAATTTCAAATGGCGTTTCGGATAGAAATTGTAATTGAAATCAGCCACGCCAGAGACAAATTCACGGCGGAAGGAAAACATTGGAGAAATCAAGTACCCGAATTTATTGAAGGGAATTCCGAAGTTGTGAAACGTTGGCCCCACCATGAATCCATCGTATTTGTTTCCGGCAATAATTGGCAGCCAGAACATATTTGTTTCATCTGATTCGTTGTCTCCAATTAAGAATTCGGTGTTCAATCCTTCCCATTTTCCGAAAAGTCCCGCTTTTTTCCACGTATTATTCTGGCGGTTAATTTCTGGAATATCAATACCCGGATCAATACGAACCCCGTCAATGTTGGTGTTTTTAAATCGTACAACTGATTTTTTCGTTCCTGGCTCCACCCATTGTGTTTCCACGATTTTCCCATTGGAAAGTGTCGCTACTTCAATCGGTCCATCCACATGCCCAACATTTTTTACCGTCACGGCAACGTCCGGTGTTCTCAGGATACTTCGTCTCAATGTAGCGCATTTCGTTGAGGGTGTTCATTCCTTCGTCCATCCATCCGTGGTCGCGCTCGTTGCTTCCGAGCTGACCGTAGAACCAGTTGTGTCCAACTTCGTGTACAATTACAATTTCCAGCTGCATGTCGTTTCCAGAACGACCAATTACCGTCACGTTTGGATACTCCATTCCTCCTCCTGCGCTGATGGTTCCATCTACCGCCGTCACCTGATTGTAAGGATAATCCCCATTCCAAAGGCTGTAGTAATAAATGGCATCGTTCAGGTATTCGCTTGCTTTTACCCAAAGATTGGCTTCGTTTTCGGTGTACATGGCCCATGAGGTAACCATTCGACCAGAGTGTGGCAATTTCACTTCGCTTTTTAGTACGTTGAAACGTTTGTCAGCGAACCATGCAAAGTCGTGTACATTTGATTGCTTATAGCGAATCGTCTTTGTCGTTGCGGAAGATTCTGGAAAACCGTTTTTCTCAGAAACAGCGCCAAATTCGGTGTAATTGGTTCCTTTTTGGACGTTTTCGGCTGTTTTTACCGCTCTTTCATTCAAAAAGGCAAGTTCTGACGCTGTTTGAAGATCGCCCGTTGCTCCAACAACGTAATTTTCGGGAAGCGTAATCGATACATCAAACGATCCGTATTCCGAGTAAAACTCTCCTTGATTCAAATAAGGCATGGCATTCCAACCATTTTCATCATATACAGCAGGCTTTGGATACCATTGCGTTATTTGGTACGATTGCTTAATATGTCCCAAACGAGAAATACTTCCCGAGGGGAGCTTTACCTTGAATGGTGTGCTTACTTTGAGTGATTTGCCTGGTTGCAATGGCGATTTCAATACCAGATAACAAATATCAATGTGTTCTGGATGGTATTCCCATTTCACTTGGTTCCCGTTCACTTTAAAATCGAGTGAGTCGATGTACCCTTTCAGCGATTCTTTCCCATATTTCAAGACTTGCTTCTTGTTGCCGTACTGTTGTTTCGCCAGTGCTGTTTCTCCGTTTTTATAGGCGTTTGGCCAAATGTGGATGTAAATAGTATCCAAAGCATCGGGCGAGTTGTTGATGTACTCGAATTCTTCGAAAGCCGAAAGCGTATGGTTTTCATCATCCAGTGTTACGTTGATGTTGTAATTGACTTCTTGCTGCCAGTAATCTTGCGCGAAAGTGGCAAACGAAGTAAAAACGAATAGAAGGGTTAATCGAAACATTGTCAGTTATTTTGAGCCGAATTTACGGAAAATCGGGAACAGCAAACAGTTGGATTGGGGCAATTTACTTGGAGTGTTATGAAGGTTACAAATTGGAGGATGAGCGGGGAAGGGGAGGACAAGAATACTGTAGATACCCCAAATTGATTTTAATTCTTCGAGTAATTCGGAAGATAGGGATGCATCGATTTTTCCTGTGATTAGTAAATACCGTTTGTAGTCATCGAAATTTTTCAATTCATACTTAATTCGCTCTAATGCAACCGTTCGTAACTCCTTCGCCGCTTCAAAACTGAAACCATTTTATTGGAGCAAGTCCATCATTCAATCAGTTCAAGATGTTTTGAAACAATTGGTTTTGATTTCATTAATCCAATTAAGTACTTATGAATAAGAACCGCTTCCGAGTTATTGCTGGAGTTCTTGTAATTAGCAAAAAAACTCATTGAGTACGCCCCATTATCTAACATGCTATAGCCTGAAAGCACTACTCTCATACCAAGAATTTCACAAAAAATGGCAGGGACTTCTTCATATATTTCTTCCTCTAAACCTCCTAGTTTGGCGCCTCCCAGTAGCTCGCTACTCAATAATTCCCCAACTTCTTCTAATCTTAATTCGGATTTAAAAATAACTGAACCCGAAATTCTTGATGCTTCTATTTTAATCATAATACTAGATAATCGTTTTTCTTAACAATCTTGTTAAACTCATTTTCTGTCCACACTCTAAAAGTAAAAGGTTTGTTTGTTTCTATTCGATATCCGGACATACTTTCAAATATCTCGTCTAGTTCACTCGCAATTTCATCGAGTTCTACTAAATCACGGGCATTCCTAAAGCTAATTTCTAAACCAATTTCTTTTGCCATTTCATCACTAACAATAAATGCATCTACATCCCAGCTTTTAGGGTCGAACCCGCCATATTTGGCGGGATTAGAATTCTTAATAAATTTTCTTCCCTTGACTATTTATCCAAAATTCATGGAGGTTAATAACTTCTTTCAAATGCATTTAAATTTCCTCCGAGCTTAGTGAGTGATATAAATCCTTAATTTGATCCCAAAACCCGAAATCATTATTAAGAATTAAATGACCATTTTTTCTGCAAAGGACCAAAAGCTCTCCGTTGAACAACAAAATAGCATCAGCCTTGGTATTTTTGAGAGCGTAAGAAACAATCTTTATCATATTTCGTTTTGCAAGAACATTATCGAAGTCTTTTAAAAATCGGAAGCTGACTTCTCGTGACACTTCCCACTCAAATTCTTTTAGCACTCCTGATTCTTCGAATTCAAAAAATCTATTGAATTTTGAGTGCGTATCGAGCTGAAAACCTGATTTCGGGGTAACTTCAAAGGCATCAGTGAAGCCCTTATTTTCTATAGAGGACTCCTTCATAGGTGAAGCTAACATATCACTGTTGCCGCTCTGTTGTTTTATCGAAAGTGAATATTCAATTGCCATTGTCATTGAAGAATTAAATTATTAACGGAGCCATTTGGCGAAATATACATAACTTCTTTCAAGCCAGAGATTGGATATTGTGTAACACTACCCAAATTTCGGACAGCTAGTTAAAGTGTAAATTTAGCAGCTGAATCATGAGAAAATCAAGAAGAAAATTTAGTGCATCCTTCAAGACGAATGTAGTACTTGAAGCGATAAAAAATTAATCAACGATGCAAGAGTTGGCATCGAAGTATGAGATCCATCCCAATCAAATATCAAGTTGGAAGAATGAGTTTTTAGAAAATGCTTCCATAGTTTTTGAGACGAAGCGTGGCCCCAAGCCAGAGAGTGATGTCGAAAAAGACAAGCTCTACAAGGTTATTGGAGAACAAAAAGTTCAGATTGATTTTTTAAGGCAGGTCTTGGGAAAATGAGTGCTATCGAAAAGCGGCAGAATGTAGCGAAAGCTCACCCAAGACTTAGCCTAGTAAAACAATGCTCTATTCTTGGAATATCTCGTTCGGGTATCTATTACAAGCCTCGTGGAGAAAGCAGCCTGAATCTTCAACTTATGAAGCGGATCGATGCTCAGTTCCTCAAGCATCCTTACATGGGAGTGGCTAGAATGACGAGCTACTTGAATCATGATCTAGATTATCGTGTGAATGAAAAACGGGTGCGTCGACTGTACAAGTTGATGAATCTGAAAACGATTTTTCCACCGCCAAGAACGACCATCAAGGGAGCAGGACATCACCGATATCCATACCTTCTAAAAGTGCTGAATGTAAATCGTCCAAATCAAGTATGGCAAACTGACATAACCTTTATCCCAATGGAAAAAGGGTTTATGTATATGGCAGCTATAATCGATGTTCACAGTCGAAAAATACTGAACTGGAGCGTCTCAAATCCAATGCTCGCCAGTTGGGTTCTTGAGCTGCTAGAAGACACTGTTCCCCGCTTCGTAGCGCCGGGAATACACAACTCAGACCAAGGAAGTCAATATACAAGCGAAATTTACCTTTCGGCTCTCAGAAAGCAAGGGATCAAGATATCTATAAGAAAAAGCATAGCTTTTGAAGACCAAGCGTTAGCGCAGGGAAGAAAAGGAAGAGCTCTAGACAATATCTACATTGAGCGCTTTTGGAGGTCACTCAAACTTGAAAAAATCAATCTCAACCCTCCGAACGGTGGAATCGAACTATATCAACTCATCCGAGAGTATGTCGAGTTCTACGACAGCGAAAGAAGACATCAAGGACTGAATAATCAAACACCAAATAATGTATATTACCAAATAGGCAATAATGCCTCAAATCAAACTTAAATTAATCGAATAGTTGTTCGAAGAATGGATAGTATTATACAATCCCAAGTCTTCTCGCTGCTTCAACTCTATGGTGTCCGTTTAAGATATAAGTTTTCCGTTATGCAGATATACATCAATTGGTTCTTTTATCCCATTTGTTGTGGCGGAATCCATAATTTCCGTCACCATTGATGATAATTACTATTTACAGGTGCCTAAATAATTATATGTTTTTTTTAGTGATGATGTTTTTCATCTCAATTAACTCATCGTCATGTTCAAATCGTATACCCTTTAAGTCTTGACATATTTGCCCAAACAATATTTTATATTGCCTTATAAACTCGTTTCTAGTTATGATAACACTCTTCTTTGGCGTTCCAATAATCCTTTCCTTAGTTAAATGTCTCCATTGAAAAGTTATTTCCAATTCCTCTTCATTCCATTTTAATTTCCAGTCCGCATCGAAAACATCATTCTGAGAGAAACCATATACCCCTTCTCCATTTTTTTCGGTTTTAACATCCTTGATAATAGTCAGGAAATCTTCAAATACGGAAGAGAAGACGTGCACAATGGGTAATGATAATTTAAAGTCTGAAAAAATCAATTCAATAACATCATCAGGGTAATTATATAACTTGTCCATTGCATCAGAAACATCCAGAGCATCCTGAAATCCTTCATTTTTAATTGCACTTCTTAATTGAAATTCGATCATAATTTAAAATCCTTTTCTTGCAAGAGTTGTACATTTAAACCACGAAAGATATCTACAAATCTTGTTTCGTTTACATTGTTTTGAAGTTTATGTGACCAATTGATGCGCGGCAGGTAATTTCCTGATGCCAAGCTCAATTAAATAAAGCATTGTTGAGAATTTCTTTAGGAAATGTCAAAATAACACTCCTTTAATCTTGATGACATTCTTATCCTTTGAGTAGACAAATTTCTTTTTTTTAAACCATTCCTCACTTACTTTAGTGTTATAAATGGAACTGGCGTAACTAAAGTTAAGTTTGATTTCGACTTGGTCGATATCCTCAAAATGGATCGGAAATTCTTGTTCATTTATTAGTTTGTCTTTTAGAATGAATTTCTTTTGTGGGGTCCACCTATAACCTGTTGGGGTGCCGAAAACATAAATCGAAATAAGTAACCTCTCATGTTGACAGTTTATTAACGTTGTAAATACATTGTGCCAGTTTGTATTTTTTTTTGAATTCATAAATCAATAAATAAAGTGAGCTCCAGATTCAAATAAAGTCTCTTATCAATTTCCTAAAAAGAAGGAGGCTCACCTGAGTAAGCGCGTATTAGACCTCGAGGTGTGAATACAATGGCTTTAGGCTCTCCATTCTTCGAAATATTATATACGATAGGACATTCATCAAAATATTCCATATAAACCATCCATTGCTTAACAAATTCCCCCCAATTGGTTTCAATTATACCGTTGTTCTGCCAAATAAAATAGACAATGTCACTTTTCAGCCATGTCATACTAACCAAAGCATCTACAATAGGTTGAGGTTCATCATTATTATAACATGAAATCCAATTGTTATGAATTAAATGTGACCTACTATCTAACCAAGTTCCGAAGGGAATTTCAAAATAATGTCGCGCTTCAGGGTGAATGTTTTTTTTCCAAAAATCTAGAGCGGTTTCTTGTGAAAGGTAATATGTGTCCGAGCCAAAGTCGTAGTGACTGACATCTGATTCAGAAATTGGAACTTTAGATTTCATTTAATCTGTTTTGTGAAATAAATGTAACCAGAAGCTCGATGTTTTTCCACTTGATGCGGAATAAGTTTTTTGTTTAAGTGAAAAAGCGAGGCTCAATGATTATTCTTTTAATGTAATTTTTTCTTGTGAGCGAAAAGCATTCCTCGAGGAGAAAAAACTAAGGCTCTATAGGTTCTATTTTTGTTTGAATTATAAATAATTGGGCAATCATCCTCGAACTCTAAATATACCATCCAATTTTGAATGAATTCGCTCCATTTAGTTTCGAATGCCGCAGTACTATCCCATATATAGTAAATTGTGTCATCTTTACACCAGTCCAATTGCAGTAGCTTATTTTGAAGTGGAATAGCGTCACCTTCATTAAAGTTTTTGACCCAATTATCATAAATTAATGACCTTCCTGAATCAAGCCAGCTTCCAAATTCAATTTCAAAAAAGTGCTTTGCCTTAGCATCGATATGTTTCCTCCATAATTTTCGAGCACTTTCCATTTCAAGTATTTTAACGGAAGAATGAAAACCACGATTGTGATACTCTGATTCAGAAATTGGAACTTTCGATTTCATTTAAACTGTTTTGTGAAATAAATGTAATCAGAAGCTTGTTGTTTTCAAAAAACAGGAAGAATTTTAGACCCTAGATCATTATAAATACAACGCATCCTCCCCTAAATAGCCTGGTACAATTCCTTCTTCCCAACCATTCAATTTCTGTTCTTTTTGCAATCCTTCAAATGCTTTATGGGCGTCTTCTGTCCATTGCGAGATTGGGGCAATTTCTTCCAAATCAGATTTTTTGAAATTCCCTTTGAGCTTATCACTTTGTTCTAGAAATTTAGCCATTCTTAAAGCAATCCAGCGTCGAAACCATAAATGTTTATCTTTTTTAGAAACTGTTATTAACTCTAAGTCACCTGGGACTGAATAGAATCCGTCTACATGATCACTGAGATAAGTGGCATCTATATCAACTTGCGCAAATCCTCCCGGAATAGAGTCACCGATACTGAGTGATTTGAAATAAGGTTTGTGAATTGAGTCTGGAAATTGATTAAACTGTGAATAAAGCTGATCTAAGCTTCTTGTAAGATGATGGCTCATGGGGAGGTCTCTGAACAGAACCCTTCCTTTTAGCCATGTTTTATGATCTTGCTCCCCTTCAATAACGCTAAGAAAAAAGTCTCTCAAGTGTTCGTGATTTTCAGCACTACAATAAAATTCAAGCAAAGCAAATGAGATATACCCTTGAACTTTCTTCATTTCAACGATTAGATGGTCTGGGACTTCGTTTAAGTTGCTTATTGAACTTTGATCTGAATCAGATAATTCAATTCCCATAGTAGATTTAACCGCTTCTTTTAAATTAAACTGTTTCATCGTATTTGTTATTTGGGGCTAATTGATAGCTCGGGAGGAGTTGGATAATAATGACCTGTAAGACTCCCCTAATGCGAAGCGTTTTTAAGGGTTGTTGAGAACATCCAAAATTGAATTCTAATTTCAATTGTATTGTTGGTATTTATAATTACTCATTTTTTCGAATTAAATTGCTTTATGTCTAAAAAGCTACCATCCTCAATTTCAACAATAAACTTTAACTTATCAGATAGTTTAGATAGAAACTCCCTGACTAAATTGATTGTATTTTCTTCTTTATTCATTTCAATTACGAACGAAGATTTGGGAGTCCCCATCTTATCTTCAATGGTATTTAATTCATCATTGTCCAGGCAGATAATTAAAGTAGGGTCCTCAAATACCCAAAAATTATAGACTCCTTTGGAATGTCGAATCTGCTGAATGTTACCCGCTTGCTCCAAGTAGGTGTTTCTAGTATCTGAAAACTCGAAAATTACATCCAGACTTAATTCTTGCTTGAAATATATCACTAAAGTTTTTGACATTTATTTACTCGATCTTATTCTATTAATTATTTCTAATAACTCCTGTTTGTTTTGAGCTACGTAACCTCCAATATCTTCTATGGCCTTTACTGCTCTCCAATTATACCCCTCTGAATATAATATTACTTTCTTATTTAATGGATTTACTTTCGGGTCGGATAAGTATTTTTGAATTTGTGAAAGTTTTCCTTTCTCTCTTACCGTTACTTCAATTATTATGTCAGTCAACTCCACATCTAGTTCGCCAGTTTTTGGAGGTACTTTTTTTATTAAAACTAACTATTTCGTCTTTAAACCAACTACCAACCTTTCCTTCAAGTTGTACTTCCTTGTTTGTCGATTTTAAAGCTTCATCAATCTGCTTACTAACCTCATCTCCATACTTTGCACCCGCACTTGCCGCTTCATCATCTGCCTCTGTTTTGGGAATATCCTCAACCTCACCTTTTTGCTGCTTCTTCATCTGCTCTTCCATTTTCTGGAAGTCGTCCTCCTGAGCTTTTTTCTTGTGAATCTCTTTTCTTCGAATTTCTATTTCATCCAAAGTAGATTTTGCAAGCGGATCATTCTTTTTAGCAGCTAGACCGTCTTCTATACGCTTGAGTTCATCCTTAGAATTAATACTACTAATTCGAACCAAGAAGCAACAACGTCAATAATCATTCTAATTTGAAATTATTCGTACAAAGAATCATCGCCCAAATACCCTGGAACCACACCTTCCGTCCAGTCGTTTAGTTTTTGTTCTTTTTGCAATCCTTCAAATGCTTTATGGGTGTCTTCTGTCCATTGCGAAATGGGGGCTACGTCGGCAAGGTCACCTTTTTCGAACACTACTTTTAACTTTTGCTTAGAAACTAGATAACTTGAAATTAAATTAGCTAAATGTCTTCTATGTGACAAGTGTTGATTCGTTTGTAATATTTCTTGGTATTTTGTTTGTAATCCTAGGTCAGCGAACCCCTCAATTTTACTGCTTTTGTATGTTGAATTTTTTTCGACTTTTACAAGGGACCCGTTGAACGTACTTTGTGTTAACCATTGATCGTAAGTAGGAGAAACCACGAAAAGTGGAATCGAACCAAGTCCAATGTATACTTCTTCTAATGAAATAGTAAGCTTGTCGCCAAATGAAGCGAGAGGTACTAAAACTCTCCCTTTCATCCATGATGAAGCCTTTGCATTTCCTAAAAGTACGTCATGCATAAACCGTCGTAAATAACCACTATTATCCGGTGATGCGTAATATTCAAGTAGATCATACCGCGCAGAATTGTCAATATTATAAAGGTTCTTTATTAGCCTATCAGGAATCTCGTTTAAGTTCGAAACAGCATTGAAATCGGAAGGTTTAAGATCATTCCCTGTGCTTTCTCGTAAAATAAGTGCTAATTCAGCTTTGTTCATGTGTTCGATTTATTTCGTTGGATTTGCAGTGATTTCAATCCATCCAGGTACTTTATACACTTTTCCATTTTCTGGAAGTCGTCCTCCTGAGTGTTTTTCTTGTGAATCTCTTTTCTTCGAATTTCTATTTCATCCAAAGTAGATTTTGCAAGCGTATAATATTGTTCAATGCCGTCTGATATAGTCACACTAACATTGTGTTTTTAATGTATTACATCGAACACGAAAGCATCTAAAAATGAATTAAATGTATAGGGATAATCCAGAATTAAAAGTCCGTCTTGAAATTCAAAGAAATCATAATTCCCATTCTCAAGAATTGTTCTTGCTTTCTCCGCGGTATCGATTTTCGTTTTAGTTTTATTGGCAATTAACAATAATTTTTCGCGCAAAGATTGTTGTAACTCTAGATCTCTCCATTCATGTAAAAACCAATGCGATTTTCCAGAGTTGTCATCTAAAACCTCCCGCCCTGTGGCGTTTAGCAAATTAACAAAATCATCAAAGCTTTTGTTTAATTCTTGATTATTCTTGAAGTAGGCGAGGTGGGCATTTGTAATCACATATTCTCCAGCATCAGTAAAAACAAGTACTTTCTTGGGATCAATATTCCGAATTATGTGCTGCAGTAAGTCAATATAATTCTCAATGTTTTCTGATACTTTATTATTAACCTCTGTATATTGCCTTTGATCACCTATAACAGCACAATATGGGCCAACATTCAGAATACTCAATTGACCATTCCCCTCTTTTGTTTGATCAAGATTAAATGTTCGGCCGTATTGGTTTCCCCAAAAGCTTATTGCACATTGCACCGACCCTTCTAACACTTTTCCTTTAACGAATCTGGCAACATCGAGCGAAAAGTATAGTGTAATATTTAGTTCTTCTTTATCTCTTAAATTAGAAACAAAAACTTCTATCTCACTTAAGGTATCTAATTCATTGAGTTCATGAATTATATTTCCTGGAGCATTCTGAGCAACTTTAAGTTTGCCCCATTCAATTGGATTACCGATAGATATTTCAATAGATTTTAAACTTTTAATAAAGCTTTCAATAACATTTTCATCCGTCCAAATTCTGGTGTCGATTTCTGTAGCCATATTATCTTGCTATTGTTTTCGTGACATAAATTTCATGACCAAAAAATTGCTTTTACATAATAAATATGACCCGAAACTTTGTCGTTTTTCCACTTGATGTGGAATAATATTAACTTTCTCGTGGCTTATGTTTAAAGATTAGCCCTAGAGCCGAAAAGCTTATAATATCGTTCTCTTTTTCCAGATTCAACAGTATTGGACTGTCGCTTTCAAACTCTAAAAATTGCATCCAATTAGAGGTGAATTCAAACCAGCTAGTTTGTAAAATATATGTTTTACTAATGCAGAAATAAACAGAATTTTGTTCCTGCCAAGAAAATTCACTTTTCAGCAATTTTTCAACTCGTTCCGATCGATCATTGTTATAATCCTCAATCCATCTGCCAATGCTACTTCTTTTTCCTTCAGAAAGGATCGGATGATAAAATTGATTGTCAAAGAAATGCGTTCCACTTTTGGTAACATGCTTCTTCCAGAAAAAAGAAGCACTTTCTTCATCTAAAAGAAAGGTCTGAACATTTTCAAAGGTTTTCGAAAACCGTGTATTACTTATGTGTGTTAACTTTAATTGCATAATTACATTTTTTCAAAGAAAATATGACCACTTGAACTTCCATCATGCCATTTTATGTGTGGTAAATCATTCCCAACTACTAGCTCCTGAAAGTTGCCTTCGTTATGGTATTCAAAGCCTTTTGAGTATTTCCTCTTGGTATAAGTATATTGTTTGTACCTGTTCATTTTCTGTCTTGCTTCAAAGAGCAACTCTTGCGCTTCGCTAGAATTATTTACACGGTAATTCGAGCGGCCTTTACCCTGACTTCGTATTTCTTTAACAGCATTCCGCCATTCTTCACTTCCCTTTTTTATAACTTTTAGCTTTGAAGAAAATTCATCTGAAATATCAAACAGTTCGTCAAAAATGCCCTTCAACTTATATCGCTGCTCTTTCGTTAAATTAGTGAAATCAATTGAGTCAATTTGTTTTTTAAGTTTAGACTTTTTCTGAAACTTGATCAGTTGTTCTAAGAATTCGTCAAATGTTTTGGCTCCCGCTTTGATAGATTTGATAGCAAACTTGGCTAAATACGCTGATTGATAGCCAAATGGAAGGTTTGAATATGCATTCGCTTGAGGTTTATAAGACCAGGAAGCAATGAATTCATCCCATGCATCCTTCATCTCTTGTTTGGCTGCGTCTGATTTTACTTTTGCATCATCCACACGTTTTTGCGCTTCTTCCACAGCTTCTATTGAATCATCAACAGCACTTGTCTCCCCCTCCTGCTGCTTCTTCATCTGATCTTCCATTTTCTGGAAGTCGTCCTCTTGCCCCTTTTTCTTGTGAATCTCTTTCCTGCGAATTTCAATCTCATCCAAAGTAGATTTTGCAAGCGGATCATTCTTCTTAGCAGCAAGACCGTCTTCTATACGCTTGAGTTCATCCAAATCATCTGAAGCCTTTATGAGATCAATTTGATCGGCGTAGCGCTTGTTCATGTCATGCCGTAACTTCAATACCTTTTGCATTGGTGTGCTCAACTTTCTGAAGGCAGCACTTTTCATGAATTTTGCCAAGGTAGCAACCGCTCCTTTGATCACTTGCACCGCACCAACTACCAGCGCCGGAGCCATTAAAATCCAATTGATCGTTTCCCAAATTTCTGCTAATTCAGGAGGCATATCTTCCTTGAAGTTGCGTAGTAAAATATCGCTTACAGCGGCTACAATTTCTAAAATACCAATGATCACCATTGCCGGACCAGAGGCAAGTCCCAGTGTGGCGATGGATACAATGATTAATGCAAGGTCGACAAATTCCATAATGGTTCGGTTGTCCGCCTTGTTCTTATAATAGAACAAACCTACCGCTGGCATGGTAACAACATCCCCTTGGCTTACGCCTAAATCAGCGTCGTCACGCTCGTGCTTGACCGTGATCAATTGCATTGGATCGAGAAGTACCGATGTTTTGCCTCCGAAATTTGTTTTAACAATACTACCTCCTGGAACGAGATACGGGAACAAGACATCTAGCGGCGTTTCGTCTGTAATTGTGATGCGAAGTTTGCCACTATTGGTAAAAGAGAGGTCGTATTTTGTTCTCACATCTCCCGTGAAAATCATTTTTACGCTGCCAGGATCATTGAAATGGAACTTCTTTGTTTCTTGTTCTTTGCCGTGTTCGTAGTCATCTCCAGCAAGACGCATTAACGTGAGCTTCTCCCAATGCTTCTGCAATTCGGCAGCATCGGCCTCTGGATCTACGCCGCCAATAAGACTCTGCTCCAAATACTGGAAGTTTCTATTCTTGAGCGTTTCGTGAAATTCTTGGTACTCAGCCCCATCTATTGCTGATTGAATGGCATTAAAACGTTCGCCTTTGGCTGAATACAGGTAGTCGTACATTTCATCTACTTGCTCGTGCGGAGTTGTATTTATGAGTCGAATGACAGAGTTTTCGTCCTCGTCGCCCGTAACGGTGAAAAATTGGTTCCACCAGCTATCAGATCCCACCAAGCGATTGATAAAGCGTTGTCGTTTCCAAATTGAAAGATTCGCAAAATCCTCATCTGACATCATCGCCAATTCTTCATCTACATCACCACTATCCGCATTCATTGCCTTCTCAATGCGCGCTTCGCTTCCAGATTCGTTAAAATCGGTAATAATTTGTTTCCACTCATAGAAAAGGTCGTCCATGTCCTTCTCCATGCGCTTCACAAGATCTCCGAATTGACTTCCATTACCTCCTCTCATGGTGTAATAGAATTTTTGTTCTTGTTTTTCCGTGTATACTTCTCGAACTGCTTTCAACACTCGAATGATTGCGTATTCATCTTCTGAGCTGGCACTTCCTTGGGTAAGTAGTTTTAGCATCCACAAGATTTTATCCTCACTTTTATTCAAAATTGCCTTGACGGTGGCATAAGGAAGGGTGGCTAAGGTTGCTTTATAATCAGTTAACTCAGTATGGGAATGACCGTCTAAAATACGCAAAGCAATATCCAAAATCTGCTGATTGCCACTGAACAAATTCTCCATCCCTGATCCCCTGCGATCCTTATTCGTAGATTTTTGGTCTTGACCTTTGAAATTTACATCAATACCAGATTTAACGGTTTCACCAAATCGTAAACGACCCCAAAGTTCGTTGGTAAGTTTACCCTTGAGTAATCTCATTTGCTTGAGACTATGCTCCATTAGATGATTTCTCAACCAGGACTGTTGTTCTGAGCTTGCATAAATTGCCAAATTGACGAATGCTTCGCCTCTGTCCGTATATTGTGCGTTTTTTTCAAGGGCTTCAATGAACCACTTGTAGTCTTTTAATGAAAGTCTGTGTACTTGTCGCGGCGCAAGGTTCGCCACTTTTTCATAGTAGATATATATAGTGTTTTGGATATAATAGGTCAAATCTGACTTAGAAACTTCTTTTCCATACCCAACAATGTTGTCAATTGCAATGGTTAGCTCTTTCGTGTTTCCAGAGCTTACATTTGCTTTTAAGGCATATTGAAGCTTGTCAAAATCGCCATGTGGAGCGTTCAAGGCACCTTTTATTCTATTCTTGTGCTCAGAAGGCGTGTGTTGGATAAGAGAGATGAGCGAAGGTTCTTCACGACTGTCACTTAAATAACTTGCATTCGCAAAGAAGTATAGAGCCGTTTTTCGTTCTTTGACCGTCAATAAGAAAAAGATGTCTTTTTGTAATTGATTCCATGCGCCTCTTTTGTCCAGCTGATTGAAGAACTTATCATTAGAGCCTGATCGGTTCTTGAGGGCACTTTTCATGTAACGGTATTGCAGCTCTACCACATCTACGGATGCCGTTCCTCGATAGTATCTGCGGTATCCCTCTTTGCCCTGAATTGCTTCACCATACTTTTCTCGGTGTTCTTGTTTTCTAGCGGCTTCTTTCTTTGCTTTTTCTTCTTTCTCTTTGCGTCTTTTTTCAGCTTCAGCCTTTAACTCTTTTTCTCTTGTTTTATAATTCTTAACGTAAAGGATAAACTCAGTAGTAATTATTCCTGTAGGTGCTAATTCCGTAATCCCTTCTACATCAATCTGCCGTTGCTGCGAGCGATAGACAAGCTTAACGAGTGCGTTACTCAATAAGCGATCATTCCACGCATCCTTTTTGAAAATGTCGCTATAATATTGGGCGCTCTCTGGACCTGCCAAATATTTAAGGTCTTCGAAGAAGCCTTTTTGCATATACTCTTTGGTGATCAGTGTTGTTTGACTGATGGCAGCTTTAACTGTTTTAAAGTTGAGATAACCTTCTCGTGTGGAGAAATTGTAACGGTACTTCCGTTCAGTTCCGTAAATCTTAGTGACCCAATAAAAAGGCGCATCTGTATTCCGCTGCAGTCCCAGTTTTCCAGCATGGGCAAAGGCATCCTCATAACTGTATGCCTCTATGAAAGGAATACTTTTCATTTGCCCCATATCCTTTCGAAGTCGATATTCTACTTTGATTTCATGAATATTGGGTACAGGATCCCCCATCTTAGTCCAACCTAGTTCAACGATGCTTTTCTTTACCCATAAATCCAAGCTTGCATGTCGACCGTTTGCCTCTCTAAATGTTTGACGCACTTCGTTATAGTCTAGTCCGAGCTTTTCCGTGATAATGTTATAAAGGGATAAAGCGCTCCAAGTAGTTCTGTTTTCAGTGGGTGCATCCTCTGAATCGATAGGCGCGTCAATAGCTGTACTTGGCAATTTTTCTGTGCTTGAAACGACTTCTTCTTCCTCTTCAAACTCAAGACTTTCTTCAGTTTCTAGTGGTTCTGGCTCAAGAATAGTGTTTGTAACTCCATTCGGCTCAGGTTCGGGGTTTGGAGCGGGTGTTTCAATCACTTGTTCAGTTCCATCTACGTTTGATTCAGGCTGTAGAAATTCTTGTTCTTCTGTAATTGAAGGTTCTATTGTTTCCGTCAATTCCGATTCGTAATCCTCATTTGATTCACTTTCAAGAACAACTTCTTCCTCTTCTTCAATAATTTGTGGCTGAATTTCGGTTTCAATTTCCGTTGAAGGCTCATTGATTAATTCAATCTCTTCCGAATTTTTAATTTCCGCCTCCTTCTCAAAGCGGTCATTCGTCTGACCCACCTTCAGTTTTTCCTGAATACCGGCATTTAAGCCTTGTCGTTTGAGTACGAAAGGCTTTTTCTCTTGACTTTTGTTTTTGCTGGGATGATGCCCGGCATTGTTCGGCTGTTTGGGTGCAAACATGAGCGAATAGTGGTTACGTTAGGGGAGCTTTTTATAAATAGATCTGTTCCAATGGATCTACTTTTTTTAGCTCGATCTGTTGCTACGAGTCTCGATTCGAATACAACAAGTCTCAATTTAAGGAATTCAGTATTACAGACCTAACGCGAACTGCCAATTTGAGTATATGTGCGCAATCTTTTAGGTATAAATACCCAATTTTCTACATTTAGGCTAGCAAATGCTCATTTATCCTTTTTGCTTGATCAAAAAGGATGAAAAAATCAAGGAGTGCATCAAGCCGTTCGGCGCGAAATTTTCAAGAAGTAAAACTAGCGGACGAGTGGATGAAACATCCAAATGACAGGCACCTCCGCAGTTTTTCTAATCTTGAAAATTCAGCTTTTATCCTCACTTCGGAAGCACTCCAAGAAATTTCGCTTCGATGAACTGAACTGTTTTCTAACGAATTCGATTTTCCATACCTACTAGAACAAGGCCTAGTGTATGTTACCAAGCACTAACCGTCTAAATCTCGGTGGAATAGGTATAAATACCTATTGAATTGACATTTACGCACAAAAAAACCGACCTTCGATCGATGTCGATAGGTCGGTTGCAAGCTATTCGGAAAGCTACTGCTTAGTGCATCTTCTCGTCTTCTTCGTTCTTTTCAGGCTTGAAGATTTTTTCCAATTCTTGTTTGCCTTGCATCACGTCCATCAGTTCTTCCAATTGAGAAACGGTAAGGCTGTATGCAACAATTTCCTTGTCTTTGTTTATCACCCAAACTTTTGGCGTTGCAAACACGTCGTAGTTTTGCTGATAATTCAGGGATTCTAAAGATGTTTCTGCAAGCAATTCTCGCAAGAGTGGCTGCCCTGGAGTTTCGTCCATGGCTTTTTCTTTCATCGTATAGGTAAGTCCCACGTTAATGAATTCCAAATTGTTTTCAACAATGAACTTTTTCCATTTGTCGAACAGCTCCTTGCTGTCGCACTTGCCAATGGCGAAAATATCAATGTTGCGGAATTTCTTTTCATATAAGGTCTGAAGTTTCGGTGTAATTTTCTTACAGTGTCCGCACTGTGGATCCCAGAAGTATAAAATGGTATACTCTATTGAAATTGGTGTTGATATGTTCGCAGAGCTTATTTACTTGAGAGTCTGTGAGCCAATACGCGGCAGATCCCCCCTTCTTTCCATAAACAATTTCAAAGGTTCGATTACCAATTTTGATTGGGGCTTCTCTTCCTTCCATGCCTTGAGATCCGCAGAAGTAGCGTTTTCCAAGGTAAACGTACACCTTGTTCATCCCCATTATTTTACTCTTGCGGTATTTTTCGAATAAAGATGTTACGGAGTATTTGAAGGCTTCCGATTCTTTGTCAAACTGATCAATGAAATCAAAGGCTTCCACCAAAATGGAGTCCCAATGGCGCGGTAACATGCGATCGCTGAAGTAATAATCGATCTTTTCCCCGAATATTTTGGTGCGAACCAGTCGCTCATCGGTAAGGTCTATATTATCCCAGAAATGATCTTTGAAGTAATTGTAGGCAAAATTTTTCTCCGTTGGGTTTCCTTCTGCATCGACAGGCTCATCGGGAATATCAATTTCGAAAGACATCTTCAAAATTTTCACACAAAGCGTATTTCCATGATCGTCCAAAAGCATTTGACGGTAGTCTTCTACTTCCTGGTTTAAGGCATCAATTTGCTTTTGTGATTGCAGGTACTCCGGAGAATCCTTTTCCTGTTTTTTTTGAGTAGCGCGCAAAGCGTCTACTTTGGGGCGTCGATCGCCAATCATTTGAACATAATCATAAAAAATCTTGTTCTCTTTCGATTTCTTCGCCTCTGCAAATTGCATAAAGTTGTTTCCTTTGGCGGTGATGTAAACATCCTCCTCACCATTGAAAACAAAATCCAAAAGGTTTTGATTCGGAATGTACAAACTCAACAATCCCGGTTTTTGTTTGGAACCATCGAAAGTTACCACGCCATTCACCATCTCAGCAGTATCAGCATAGTAGGTGTTTTTTCCAAGGTATCGTACCAAATGAACGGTAGAATCTCGTTGCCCTTCAATCTTAAATTTGATCTCTTGTGCTTGTGCAGACAACCCTGCCAACACCATCAATACAATCAATAATTGCTTCATATAATTGTTCTAAAAATTCTATTCTTAAAAGTTCGCCACGTAAAGTTAGCAGCAACTTCGCTATGTTCTATAATTAGACGCGAAATTCTTCACATCCGATGTGCGGATCCCGCCAGATTAACATTATTTTAACTTTAGTACTCTGCCATGATTCCTTTGCGCGCTGTGTAGAAACTTGAGAGCATGAAAACCGCATAGGCAATTGCCAGGGCTCCGAAGCTCCACATCGTCAATGTATTACTGATATACACACCGCCAGATTCAAACATTCCATCCAGCCATGATTTTAATAATAGGAAGGAAATAAACCCGATGGCGATGACGATGGCAAAAATGATGGAGAAATACACAAAGAATTTTTTTACGAGCTCTTTGGGGTGATATCCAATCCGCATTAATGTTCGCACCTCGTAGATGTTTCGCGTAATTAACAATTGCATGTATTGAATCAAAACGAGGCATGAAGCAAATACCGCAATCACGGAAATAGCAATCACCACTAAAAACAATGTTTCTACAATACTCTTCAATCGACTAATGTCCATTTCCGATTTCGCCGATTCCAAACCATGGGTCTGCATGTATTCCTCGACCTTTCCAAATTGACCGTCTTTACTAGAAATCATCAACTGGGTAATTTTCTTCTCTTCGTCCGGATGAAATTTCTTCGTGCCATACGTCATGAATTCCTCTGGCACCAAAATAGAAGGCACTGCACTTGTGAATCCAACAATGTATGCGTCATGATGCTCTTCTGGTCGACTGCCATCCTTACTTGAAAGGGAGAGTTTGAATCGGATTTTCATCGCTTGTTCCTCGGATACTTGTGGAATGCCCTTCGAAGAAGCATAGGTATTTAACATGATCAAATATTGTCTCGGAAGAATGATGGGCACACTTTCATCGCCCTCTTTCCAGTTCCATTTATCCGTTTCAACTCCCAAAAATTCGCTGTCTACCGTTTGAACGAAAACATCCGTCCCGAAGGTAAATGGAAGAGATCGATCGTTCGTTTGGAAGTAGAGATTGCTTGAGATTACAGGCTTGGCCATCTTAATGAAAGGCAAGCTGCGGATTTCTTCGAGTCCGTCTTTTCCAAAATCAGACTTTGTTAAACCCAAAAGGCTTTCGTTTTTAACTTGCTTTTGGATGATAATGGTATTTGGACCCAAAATGTCGCTTCCCTCCCCAAATTCATTCACCTTAATGAGGTAATGAATGGAAGTGACAAGGAAGGTAATTCCGAGAAAAGCGCCGATCATTGCAATAACCAGCTGCCCTTTGTCTTGATTTCTGAATAAGAGTTTGTTCAGCATGGTTAAAGTTTTAGTTCGTAATCGTATTCGTAATCATGTGCGCTTCCGAGTGAGGTAAGAACGAATCCTGCCCCTTGTTCAAGCGTTCGCTCGTGAATCATTTTCAAGCATCGATCTGCGTTATCGACATCCAAATGCGAAAAGGGTTCGTCGAGTAATAACCATTCGTAAGGCTGTGCCAGGGCACGAATGATTGCCACACGTTGCCGTTGTCCCATCGAAAGCAAACCACATTCCTGATCCCATTTGTGCTCTATTTCCAATTGCTCCAACATTTGCTTGAATTCCAATTCTGAGTACGTATCGGTTAATTGGTTTTTCAAAAACAAGTTTTCTTTCACGGTTAATTCTGGAAAGAGTTGCAAGTCCTGGAAAATGGCAGAAATTTTCGTTTTACGAATGTCCGTCCATTGGTCGGGATTAAACGTGCGAATGTCTTGTCCGTCAAAAGTTACGGTACCCGAATAATCTCTCCGAAGTCCGTACAAAGTTCCTGCAAACGTTGTTTTTCCTTTTCCGCTGGAGGCATTCAGTAAAATCCTGTGTGCGTGTTTCAGTTCCACCGTATTGCCCCAAATACTGTCCGCACCATGATTGATGGAGGAAAGCGGTTCAGGCATTACTTGATCCAGTTTAATATTCATAGAATGGTTTAGGTACTTAATTTCAATAATCGTTCCAATCTCATGACTGTGAACACTCCTTTTCAAAAATGCTCAAAATTTCTCGTTTGACCGAGGATGCATCGGTGAATTTAACCCAATGACTTTCAGGATGTCTGCGCAACCAGGTGAGTTGTCGTTTTGCATAACGACGCGAGTTTTGTTTGATCTGAGCTACGGCTGTTTCTAAGTCGATTTCGCCGTCGAAATGGGAGAAAAGTTCCTTGTAACCAACGGTGTTCATGGAAGTGAGGTGGCGAAAATGAACTACGGATTTTGCTTCTTCTTCCAATCCTGCGTGCATCATCAAGTCCACACGATGGTTGATGCGTTCGTAGAGCACTTCTCGCGGATGATCAAGCACAAAGCGGTGTACTTTGAACGGTCGTTCTTTCTTGCTGCCTTTTCGTAATTCGGAGTATTTTTTGTCCGTTATTCGAATGACTTCCACCGCGCGCATGACTCGCATGGCGTTACTTTGATCTACTTGTTCGAAGTATTCCGGATCGCATTCTTGTAATTCATGCAAGAGCGGGAGTAATCCGTTCGCATCAAATTCTTTTTGAATTTCCGATTTTATGGCTGCATCCGTAGGGATTTTATCGAGGCCGATGCAAAGTGCGTCCACAAACATGCCAGATCCACCGACCAATACAACAACATCTTTGTCTTGAAACTCTTGGTCTAAAATTGCCAACCCTTCCTCTTCAAATCTAGCGGCGGTTACTTCATCTTCAAGTTGATGCGAATCGATGAAATAATGCGTTACGCCCTCTTGCTCTTCTGTGGAAGGCTTTGCCGTTCCGATGCTGATTTCTTTGTAGAACTGACGGGAATCGGCCGAAAGAATACAGGTGTTGAAATGCTTTGCAATGGAAACCCCGATGGACGTTTTTCCACTTGCCGTAGGACCCGCTATTACGATTAGATGCTTGATGGGGCTAAGGTAAGGAGGAATAATGAATAATTAATGATGAATGATGGATGATGAATGCTCGAACCCTAAGGTTCTCGAAGTAATCCGAACCCTGAGGCTCTCGAAGGGTGAAGTTGAGAATAATGAATGATGGATGATGAATGCACGAACCCTGAGGCTCTCGAAGTCTGAAGTCGAGAATGATGAATGATGGATGATGAATGCTCGAACCCTGAGGTTCCGCCGAACTGAGCTTT
This sequence comes from Fluviicola sp., assembly GCA_043584915.1. GTDB lineage: Bacteria > Bacteroidota > Bacteroidia > Flavobacteriales_D > Crocinitomicaceae > UBA4466. The sequence goes on along the minus strand of CP121319.1, from coordinate 3,801,584 downwards.
TACCTTGAGCCTGTCGAAAGGTGCCGAAGTTTCGAAGTGGGAGTTAACTCGAAGCGGTGTAATCCATTCGAACTATTTCTTATTTCCCTATTCAACATTCATTATTACCTAATCGTATTCTGTGACCCAATTCATGTAGCGTTCAATGACATCGCGCACGTAGCGATATGTTGTGGTTCCGCGCATCATGCCATTGCGAACAACAGGATCTTGGTAATACTCTTGCTTCGATAAGTTGAGAAGCATCGTTTCAACGTTTCCTTCCCATTTGTTCGGGTTTTTGCCGTGTTTTTTTGCTAATCGGACGGCGTCTTGAATGTGACCACGACCAGCGTTGTAGGAAGCAAGGGCGAATTTTTTTCGCTCCAATTCGTCCGGTACGGCTTTCCAAAACTTCTCATCCGCCATGAGTTTTTTCGCTCCACCCATAATTTGAACGGAAGGCGGTGAGTCGGGATAAACGCCGTAATGCGGCCCAGTATTTGGCATAAATTGCATCATTCCATAAGCGCCTCCGAAAGATTGAATTTCAGGATTGAACTTCGATTCTTGATAGGCAACAGCGGCAATTAATCGCCAATCCCATTGGGAGAAATCGCCTGCTTTTTTGAAAAGATCGTCAAACTGCGAAATACGATTTCCGTTGAGAACTACGTTGCTATTTTTCAATTTCGTGGTAATGTGCTTCATCTCGAAGTACTTTCTGTGAATGTAACGATACGTTGGTTTCTCCATAAATTCAACCAACCATGTGTCAAGTTTGGCTTTCAATAGAGGACTCGATTTTCGCAGTCCAAAGGCCATTTTTTGTTTTACCGAAAGATCCAGGTCCGTGTATAGGTTGTCGAAGAATTGCTCGTTTACCTTGGCAATGTTATCTTCTGCCACGGTATAATCGATGAGTCCAGTTGCAACCATTTCGATCAATTCTTCACCGCCAATGGTTCCTTTAATTCCCTGGATAAAAATGGTGTCGCCAATTTCTTCTTGCAAATGGACCAATCGTTGGAAGTAGCTCGAGTTTTTCCAAACGCTCACGTCTTTTTGCGCCAATTGAGAGGCATCCGTAATCATTTCTTCCTTCCACTCATCTTCATCCATTTCTTTCCATCCTTCCGGCTTTCTTTGGATTAACACTTGCTGTGTTTGAGCAAAAGGTTCCGAGAAGTTAATTTGCTTCCCGCGTTCTTTGGTAATGGTATAATTACACGCGATGATGTCTCCTTCGCCATTGTTCAGCATGATTATGAGACTGTCAAGATTGTCAACTACTTTTACTTCGAGTTCCACACCGATGCTTTGAGCAAATTGTTGCAGCATTTCATATTCGAAGCCCATCTTTTTTCCTTTGTAATTGAAATAAGAGGTAGAGCTATTCTCCGCCAAAACAACAAGTTTTCCACGCTTGATGATTTCGGGTAAGTCGAGTTTGGCTGAGCGATGCGTAAAACTCTGAACATCCTCGGTTCGCTCGGGTCCTTTCATTACACATCCTGCTACCAACAGCGTAACTGTTACTAGAAATGCCACAACGGAAAATGTTTTAATACGCGTACTCATAAACGTGTTCTGTTCTCAAATTACGTTTTTTCATGGTATAAGTGATCGAAATCCCTTTGAGAATTATCAACAATAGGGCTTAACTTTTCTTAAAGTAGTCCTCAAAGAAGGGTTGTGCAGTTTCCATATAGATTTCAAATGCTTTTTCAATTTCGGTTTGCAACATATTGAACACGAGTGGTGCTTGGTGTAAATTGTTCTCGAAAGAAATACGCCTTGATAGACCACTTGAAGCACTGCTCAAGCCACGCATGTACTGATATTGAAATAACCAGTCCATTTCTTTCATTTTATCCAACATAAACTGAAATTCGCGTGAAAAGCTATCGTTAAAGCGGGGTTGGTGGTGGTAAAATTGATCGATAAATGTTCTCAGAGGCGTGTGGTGGAATCTTGACCAATCGCGTGCCAATAAATGGTCGAAATACAGATCGATGGCAATACCTGAAATTTTGGGTAGGTGCGGGTAGAGTTGGTGCAATAATTCTTTGACGGCAGGATGGGTATCGATATAGTTGTCAATAGTCCTGTGCAGATGCGAGCCTTTTTGCACAATTTCCGGCAGGTGGGATAAATCTTTGCCTTTGATATAGTCGCCTTGCAAGTTGGCGTACATGATATCAAGGTTGTTGTTGGAGAAATAGAGGTGTCCCAAAAAGTTCATGGAACAATATGCAAAAAAAAATCCCGACACCTTTAGGATGTCGGGAAGTTCTTAATATTCGTCTTCGTTGAAGAGAAAATCTTCCCTCGACGGATAATCCGGCCAAATTTCTTCGATACTTTCATACGTCTCCCCTTCATCTTCAAGTGCTTGAAGATTTTCTACCACTTCAAGAGGTGCACCAGTTCGGATAGCAAAATCTATCAGTTCGTCTTTAGCTGCTGGCCAAGGTGCGTCTTCAAGATATGATGCTAGTTCTAATGTCCAATACATAGCTCTGCCCGTCTGCAAACACAACGTGCAATGTGCGTGTGCGAGACAGAAGGATGTCCACCCGGAAGCACGAAACTCGTCATGGGTTCCAAATCAGATTCCATATCATCAATCCAACCTTCTATGCTTTCTACATCAGACTCGAACAGTCCGGGCAATTCCATTTTTGTTCCATTCTCGTCAACAGCCAAAAGCGACCCCATAGTAAAAAGTCGGTCTTGTGTTTCCAAAAGTCTTTCTTTATGCTTCTCTGCGATGTCTTGATCTCGCAATAATCCAACGTATGAGTTCAATTCGTCTACCGTTCCATACGCCTCAATTCTCAGCGAACTTTTTGGTACGCGTGCGCCACCAATGAGCTGAGTTGTTCCCTTGTCTCCTTTCTTCGTGTATACTTTCATGTCGTTGTTGCAATCAATTTTTCACGGCGATCGCGCAATTCATTGATGCGCGCCTTTTTGCCTTGTAAGCGAATATTATTTGCCGATTCTGTATAAAAAATATGATGATGATCTAAATATTCTAATTGGAAGTCGATCCATTCCAGATCGTTAAATGAAGATCCATAATCTTCCATTTCCTTGCGTAGTTTCTTAGCAATGTCATGGTAGTCCGGTCGACCAAGATAGTCGTGATCGGCATCACACATAATCTTTTCAAGATGCGTTTCTGGATCGATGTCATGGCGCGTACTCATGATCACTTTGCGGATAATCGAAATTTGAAACTCCGTGTAGCCAAATAACGGCAATGTGGCTGCGGCAATATTGGCTCCGTAAATTTCATTGTCCTTGTACTGTTGGATAAATCCAGCATCGTGAAACAAGGCAGCGGTTCGAATCAAAAAGGTTTCTTCTTTCGTAAGTCCTTCCAATTTCGCGTATCGAATGGCTGCTTTTTCAACATTTAAGGTATGTGGTAAATCATGATACGTAATATCTTCTGGCAAGAGCGATTTCAGTCGGTTAAGAATGTGCTCTCGCATCTGATGAAAGTCCATGGACGGCAAATCACAAATGCTGCGCAAGAGGCTGTTCGCAAAGATTCCTTCTTCTCGAAGTGAATATTGAGAGTGCAATCCTTCCAAATAAAACATATCAATGGAACCTCCACGCTTGTGTATTTCGATTGGACCACGCGGCGTGGCAGCCATGTATTTTGTGACTTGCTCCTGAATCGATGCGGTAATGGTAATGTGTCCCTTTTTCGACGCTGCTTCGGCTCGGGAGGCAATATTTACGGTATCGCCCCAAACATCGAAACTGAATTTTGTAGAACCGATAATTCCGGCAACTAAAGGTCCCATGTGCAATCCGATTCGAATGTCCCAATATTCACGCCCCATGGCTCTTGCCAAATCACGCTCTTTTTGCATGAATTCGCGAATTTCCAAGGCAGCCAAACATGCACGCACCGCCGATTTGGGCTTATTTTCTGTTACTCCAGAAAGTGCCATGTAGGCATCTCCCATGGTTTTAATTTTCTCGAGATTGTACTTTTCAATGATTTCATCAAAGCGCGTAAAGTATTTCTCCAAACGCTGCAGTAAGCGCAATGGTTTTTGCTTTTTCGCTTTTTGAGAGAAGTCAACGAAATCCGTAAACAAAACAACGCCGTTGTCCACACGTTTTGGACTAAACTTGCTGTTATTGCTTAATTCATCAAGAATTGTTTCGGGAAAAATGTTGTTCAACAATTGTCCAATTCGCTGATCTTTGAAGAACATTGTTTTGAATACTTCAATTTTGGAACGAACGAGGTTGGGACTGAAAGGGTAGGAGATATGATCTACGGCACCTTCTTTAATTCCACGGACTAATTGCAATCCTTCCTGGTTTTCTCGGGTAATTAAAATGATGTAATTGTTCTTAAACAAACTGTTTTCACGAATCATTTGAAACTGAGAAGCACCGTCTGAAATAAGATTAATATCAACGAGAAAAATACCGATTTCGCGTTTTTCCAACAAGGGGATTGCCTCTTGCAAGGAATCTACCAGGAGTACATTGTTGCCGCCTCCGGAAAGGATTTCTTTCAATCCATTTTGGATCACCGAATCCGGTTCAATGATTAATATGTTTATAAAACGCTCCATTAAATACGCACGTCCTCTATAGTTTTCGTCGAACCCATTAAGTTAAGAATCTTTTGGATAACACTATCAACCGTTGCATCAGGACAACTTGCCCCTGATGTGATAATGATTCGTACGTGTTCCTTAGATGGAATAAACGGCGTAATTGCGCTTATATTTTTCTGATGTATATCAAATGATCGAATGGTGTCTTTACCTAAAATTTCCTGGTTGCCTTGCTGTGCGAAAAAGTAGCTTTCGTTTCTTCGTGCTTGTGTTTTCCGTGGATGATGATCATGTGATCTAATTCACCCAACTTTGCTGATCGATTCCAAACCTTTTCCACAAACGGACACGTTGTATTGTATTTTAGGTAGGATTGTGAATCATTTGACTTAACAGAAAGATGTTTTTGCCTTCATTTTCATTAATTGCCTTGTACGATTTTTCAATCGCGTTTTCCACTCCGTAGCAGAATCCGAAGTGACGGGAAATAATGAATGAAACATTTCCGAAATCGAGTGTTGTTGGTGAGAAGTCTTTTTTCCGAGGATCTTCTAACTTTCGCGCCGCTTTCACTCTACTAATAATGGGTGATTTGTAACGTTCGGGAATGTCAAATTGCTTCATATATCAAAGTTATCAAAAATCTAACTCGGTTAACAGAAAATTATTGTGGGAAGGGGGGATGAATGATGAATTATAAATGATGAATGATAAATAATAAATAATAAATAATGAATAATGAATTTACGAACCCTGAGGGCTTGTGCTGAGCAAGTCGAAGTAACTCGAACCCTGAGGCGCTGGTTGCTCCTTGAATCATCTATAACGAGAAAGCCGCTTCTCGATGGATTCGAAAAGCGGCTTTTAGTTCAATAGGATCAATTATTGACTAGTATGCAATGACGACGTTTTGGTCTTTGTCGTATTTTACCTCGTAAATAAATTCTAACTCTTTGTTGGCTTTTGCTTTTAAGTTCACCGTCCATTCAATGATTCCGGTGCGTTTGTTCAAAGAGCCTTTTGAAAGTTCTGTTGCTTGAATTTCAATATCTGGGTTCGTTGTTACTGGGATTTGATCTTGTACAATCAACTCAATGGATTTCGATTTCAAGTTTTTAACCTCGATCACGTACGCATACGTTTTTACCATTTTCGTTCCAACTACTTTTTCCTTCGTCTCGCGTTCAAGCAATGTGCGCTTTACAATGATGTTCGGATCTTTCCCAAGACTCAGGTGCATTGTATCTTCCATCGTGGTTGGATCTAAGTATGTTTCGCCCATGTAAGTCCCGTCGAAATAAATGTTTGCCTTAGCAGGAACCAATTGCAATTCATCCATTTTTGTCAACTCTGCAACCAAATAGGCCGATTTATCAGACTTCGGAACGGTGTAGTATCGGTAATCCGCATCGATGTCCACGTTTTTCACCAATACCATGTGCTTTTCGTTGTTCGACTTAATGGTGTACGGCAAATCGATTACAAACTCTGCAGAAATAACGTAGTCAATCGTTTGAGTGAACTGATTTGAAAATACTGCCTCTGCGTCAACGGCATTGTTTAATGTTATGGTATTTGGAGAGGCAAAGCCAAGGCTCTCCGCCTTTTTGTACATTCCAGGTTGTGCGTCTCTGCGGCCAGATGCATTTCTCTGTTGTGTTTGCTGCGCGTAAACGCGGTAATCTACATACCAAGGGTGTAATTCAGGCTTTGTTTTGTTCTGGTAAGGGTTGTTGGTTGAAATAGTCAATGGTACGTCATTCCAATCTACGCCAGTATTTTGGTGTACTTGCGCTTTGTAGTTCAAGTTCACATTGTTGTTAGAGATTTCACTGCGCAAATCGTACATTGGTGTCCAACCCGCATTGCTTACCAGGTAGGAAATATTCAAGTTTCCTTTCACGTAGGCATCTGCCTTCATGGTAACAATGACGCGATGAATCGGGCCTTTCGGTTTGTTGTCCAAATTGGCATTTTGCTGATAATTTTTCAAATCGGTAAGGCGGGTGTTCATGCCGTTGCGCTTTTTTACCACACGACTTTTCTTGCGGTTCAGTGATTGCAGCTCTTTGTTGATTTGCATCATTTTTTCTGTGTAGTACTCAATAGCGGTTTTAAGAAGTGGAATGGAATCGTTTACCTTTCCTTGTCCGCGCATGGCTCCGTTGTTTTTGAGGATGTTCTTGGTCGCAACAAGCACATCAATTTCGTCTTGATAAGTTTGTAGTTCAAAGTTTACGTTTAAGAGCGAATCTTCCAAACGGGAAATTTGCTGACGGATTTTTAACGGCAAACCTTCCAATGGTTTTGTTTCCGGTTGCGGATAGAAAACGGAGTACTTGGTATCGAGGATAATGGAATTCCCCGTAGCTTTTACTTGCAAGCTGCGTGCATCAATTTGTGGACTAACGCCTTCAATAATTACTTGGGTTACGCCCTGTGTAACGGTATAGCTAGCTGTACGGTAAACTTGAGCGCCTTGAGAGTATACCGTGACCTTCGAAATTTTCGAATTCACGATTTTATCATCGTTGGCATAGGTGTTTGCTGCGAGAAGCAACAAACAGATCATTGAAACAATTTTTTTCATGACATTTTAGGTTGATTGATTTTTAATTCTTGGCCTGTCATCAGGTCATTTAATACGATATACTTACTCATTCAACATCAAGTACAACTGCAATTAAAATGGGTTCAAAGAAATCAAAAAAGAAGCGCGAATACATAATATATAATATGCGCGCACAATTAATTGAAAAGGTAATCGTTTGAATATTAGAAGCATTGTTTTTCACTTGAGTTCTCCACTGAAGTGAAAAGGAATGCGAAGAAACACACGCTTAACGCAAACCTTATTTCTCATGAACACGCGATTTATTCTCCTGGCGCTTTCTGCGTCTACTGCACTCGTATCTTGTAAAAAAGACGGCATGATAGAACAGGACAGCAACATCCTTCAAATTGAACAAAACGGCAATTTCCCCGCCCCGAACATTCCTGCAGACAATCCGATAACGGCTGCACGAAGCGAGTTGGGAAGAAAATTATTCTACGACAAACTCCTTTCTTCTGATCAATCCATTAGCTGCGCAAGTTGCCATATTCAAGGAGATGCTTTCGCCGATGCAAACCAATTTTCAACGGGAGTTGGAGGTGCGCAAGGAGATCGTCAGGGAATGGCAATTTTTAATCTGGCTTGGCATAATGGCGGTTTTTTCTGGGATGGACGTGCTACAACACTTAGAGAACAAGCACTTGGACCGATTGAAAATCCTTTGGAGATGAACGAAAGTTTGGAAAATGTCGCGAACAAATTGACCAATTCAAATGACTATCCTGCCATGTTTGCCGCGGCATTTGGCGATCAAACAATTACTTCCGATCGAATTGGACTTGCACTGGAGAATTTTATGTTGACCATTGTTTCCAATGACAGCAAATACGATCAATTTCTCGCAGGAAACGTAACGCTTTCCGAAAGTGAAGAGCGCGGTCGTCGCTTGTTTTTTGGAGTTGGACAAAACAATATGAATGGTCCGGGAGGTCCCGGAGGAGGAACGAGCTGTGCTGCTTGTCATGGCGGTGCAAACTTCGACAATCCGCAATTTTTCAATATTGGTTTGGATGCTGACGGAGCAATTACGGATATTGGTCGAGAGGGTGTTACTGGAAACCCCGCAGATCGATCAAAATTCAAAACGCCTTCTTTGCGTAACATAAGAGAGTCGGCGCCTTACATGCACGATGGTCGTTTCAATACTCTTGATGAAGTGATGCAGCATTATAACAACGATGTGCAACCATCGAATACCCTTGCGCAACAACTGCAAGGAGCAGCTCAGAATGGAATGGGCTTTTCGGCGCAAGACCGACAGGATATTATCAATTTCTTAGAAACACTTTCAGATCCGACGTATCAAAACAATCCTGCATACGCAGATCCGAATTAGAATATTGAACGCACTATTCAGAAAAAATGTTTGGTGAGGAAACCAGGGCATCTCGGCATCTCAATGACCTCAATGTCCTGGTTTTATTACGTTTATTCGAAACTCTTTGATTCCTTGATCTTGTTAATTATTCTCAAATATTGAGTGGCGTTTATGAAGCGCTTATTTCGATCGGTATATTGTACGTACCGAACAATTTCCATGAAATCAAATCGATTTATCTTCTTGAAAAATAGAAAATGGTGGCTGAAGACTCTGTTCATTGGATGCCTGTTGATTTTTACCTTTTTACTGTTTGCTAATTATCGGGTAGAGGTGGTAAGCGAAGACTATGTTACGAATGATTTGAACGAATTGCCATCGGTCAAGGTGGGAGTAGTTCCTGGGACCATTAAGTACCTCAAGAGTGGTCACGTAAATCAATATTTTCAATATCGAATTGACGCGGCAGTGGAGTTGTATACATCTGGTACGGTAAAGTACTTATTGATTAGCGGTGATAATAGCTCCAAGGATTATAATGAGCCACTAGACATGCGTAATTCACTCATGGAGCAGGGGATTCCAGAAAAAGCGATCATACTTGATTATGCCGGTTTCGATACCTACGACTCCATGATTCGGGCACGCGAGGTTTTCGGACAAAAGAAATTCATTGTTATATCTCAAGAGTTTCAGAATGAGCGAGCTGTGTATATCGCACGCCGCTTTGGAATTGAAGCCTATGGATACAATACCAAATCTGTAACTTACGCCGGTGGAATTAAAACCAAAGTTCGGGAGTTCTTTGCCCGAGGAAAAGCATATATAGAGGTCAACCTTGGTGTTGCACCCACATTTCTAGGCGAGAAAGTAGTCATTGAATAAGTGATAGAAACGACTAAGCTCCAATCAATCCTTTGATCTCATCGATAATTTTTCCTGCAAACGCATTTGCGGCCTCCAATGATTTACTTTCCGAGTACACACGGATAATAGGCTCTGTATTACTTTTACGCAAGTGCACCCATTCTTTTCCGATGTAAATTTTTACACCATCTGTGGTATCTACTTCCTCATTTTTGTAACGGTCTGCCATGGTTGTCAAAATTCCATCCACGTCTATTTCTGGCGTCAATTGAATCTTGTTTTTCGAGATGGTGTATTTCGGATAGCTATCGCGTAATTGAGAAACGCTCATTTTCTTTTCAGCCAACAAGGAGAGGAAGAGTGCAATTCCAACCAAAGAATCACGTCCGTAGTGCAATTCAGGATAAATGACACCTCCATTTCCTTCGCCACCAATTACGGCGTTTTCCGCTTTCATTTTGTTCACCACGTTCACTTCTCCTACCGCGGATGCGTGATATGTCAATCCGCGCTTTTCAGTAATGTCTCGAAGTGCTCTCGTAGATGAAAGGTTGGAAACGGTGCTACCAGGCGTTTTGCTGAGGACATAATCTGAAACGGCAACAAGCGTGTATTCTTCGCCGAACATGGATCCATCTTCACAAACCAATGCCAATCGGTCCACGTCTGGATCGACCGTAATTCCCATATCTGCTCCAGTTTCTTTGATTTTGTCCGAAAGATCGGTCAAGTGCTCTGGAAGTGGTTCAGGATTGTGCGGGAAATGACCTGTCGGGTCGCAATAGAGTTTTGTGATATTGTTCACGCCCAAGGCTTCCAACATCGCTGGAACGAAAATTCCACCCGTAGAATTAACGGCATCTACCACAACGGAGAAATTTGCCGCTGCAATCGCCTCTTTGTTGATTATCGGTAAATCCAAAATGGCATCGATATGCTTTTGCAAGTAGCTGTCGTCATGCGTTTCTGTTCCAAGGTCATCAACTTCGGCAAAATCATACGCATCTTGCTCAGCAATGGAAAGTACTTCTTTGCCGTCATCGCCAGAAATGAATTCTCCGCGCTCATTGAGCAACTTTAATGCATTCCACTGTTTTGGGTTGTGACTAGCTGTTAAAATGATTCCTCCGTGTGCATTTTCCATCGGAACCGCCACTTCAACCGTTGGCGTTGTAGACAACCCCAGATTAATCACGTCAATTCCAAGTCCGACAAGTGTAGAAACAACAAGATTGGAAATCATTTCTCCAGAAATGCGCGCATCACGACCGATGACAACTTTCAGTTGCGTTCCGTTATTGCGGTTTTTGAGCCAGGTTCCGTATGCTGCAGCAAATTTTACCGCATCAACAGGTGTGAGTCCCTGGTCTACTTTTCCTCCAATGGTTCCGCGAATTCCGGAAATGGATTTAATCAGTGTCATTCTCGTAAAGTTTTAAGATTCGAACGATTGCTTCAATGCAATCATTTTCAAACACGCGATTGCGCATTCGATGCCTTTGTTTCCATGTTTCCCGCCAGATCGATCCAACGATTGCTGCAAAGTATTGTCTGTAAGCAGGCAAAACGAAACAGGCGTGTTGTATTTGAGGTTGACATCTTTGATCCCCTGCGTTGCGCCTTCGCACACAAAGTCGAAATGTCTTGTTTCTCCCTGAATGACTGTACCAATTGCCACAACACCATCAACATCGGTGTGCTCACAAAAGAATTGACATCCAAGGGGCAATTCAAAAGCGCCGGGAACAAAGCGAACAATTATGTTCTCTTCGCTTACGCCATTGTCGAGCAGCGCCTCTTTGGCTCCTTTGAGAAGGTTCAGTGTTACGTTTTCGTTCCATTCAGAAACAACAATGCCGATTTTGAAATCGGCACCGTTTGGAATTTCTTTTAGATTTCTCATTTGAAGGAACCCAGAACATCTGGTAGTAAACGAAAATTCCTATGACGATTACCAAAACACCTCCAATTGAAAAGGAGATCAAACGCAAACGTTTATTTGATTTGAATTGGTTCTTAATTTCTTGTCCTGAAATATCTTCTAGCATTGTACAAATTTAAGCGGAGCAAAAATAGTTTTTTTTTGGAGAATCGATCAAGTATTCTCTCAAGTTATTCTTGGAATTCAACTAAATTTGTTGTGATGCATCTAAAGAACTTACAGCTCATTAATTTCAAGAACTACGAAGAAGCCGAAGTACAACTGTCTTCTGGAATCAATTGTTTCGTTGGAAATAATGGCGCCGGGAAAACGAACATCCTAGACGCAGTGCATTATCTGAGCATTTGTAAGTCGTATATGAATGTGATCGATCGTCAAAATATTCGCTTCGATCAACCCTTCTTTTCGATTCAGGGAATGTGGCACAAAGAGGACATGGACATCAACATTCATTGTGCTGTAAAAATGGGAGCGAAAAAGGTTTTTCGTAGAAATAAGAAGGAATACGAGAAATTGGCGGATCATATTGGTCAATTTCCGGCGGTGATGATTTCTCCGTATGATCGCGATTTGATTTCTGAGGGAAGCGAACTTCGGCGCAAATGGATGGACGGCATTATTGCACAATTTGACCGTAAATATCTGGAGTGCATTCAGAAATACAGTCGTGTTTTGGAACAGCGGAATGCTTTGCTGAAGAATATGGCAGAACATCGTTTGTTTGATAGAGAGTCGATTGATGTTTGGAATGTCCAGATGATTGATTTGGGGCACCAGATTTTTGAGCGAAGAAAGGCATTTTTGGATGAATTCATTCCGGTTTTTCAGCGCCACTACAAAGCTATTGGACTGGATCAGGAAGAAGTAACCTTGGAGTATAAGTCGCAGTTGCATGAGCACAACATGGAGGATTTGTTGGCGATGCACGAGAAAAAAGATGCGTTTAAGCGTTACTCGAATGCAGGAACACATCGCGACGATTTACTGTTCAAAATCAAAGGGCATCCCGTTAAAAAGTTTGGATCTCAAGGTCAGCAAAAATCGTTCATCATCGCCGTTCGTTTGGCGCAGTATGAGTGGTTGAAACAGCATTTGGATACCACGCCTGTTTTGTTGTTAGACGATATTTTTGACAAGCTCGATCATACAAGGGTAGAGCGGTTGATGCAATTGGTTAGCGATCAGTTTTTTGGACAGGTTTTGGTCACGGATACGGATTTAGAACGCGTTGAAAAAATCTTTAGTGACAGCAATTTACAGTGTAAATTATTTCGGGTAAATAATTGTTTGGTGGAAGAAATCGGCGTAAAATTGACCCTAGATGAGTGATTTGAAACGAAATGCTGATGAGGCGCCTTTGAAAGACGTGCTCGATCGTTGGTTGAAAGCGTATGGTCTTGACGGAAAGATGAAAGAACTGGATGTCATCAATGCCTGGCCAGAACTTATGGGCGAAGCTGTTGCCAACAGAACGACTGAAATCAAAATCAAGAACAAGAAACTCTTCCTAAAAATGGGATCGTCTGTAATGCGCGATGAATTACTTCAAGGAAAAACGATTATCATTCAGCGCGTGAACGAACATGCGGGGTTTGAGATTATCAACGACGTTTGGTTCGGTTAGTCAGATAGTTACGCTTTATTGATTCTTTTTTGGTGGTCTTCATCTTACTTTATACTATTTGAATAGTATCTTTACATCCTACTAAATGCGAGCCTAAGTCGTTCGTTAATCTTTCATTACTATGAAAAAACTCATCTTTACAGGGTTATTGTGCCTATTCAATGTTTCTTTATTTGCTCAAATAACGTACGAAGCCGACTTCGGGGAGAAAGGGAAGAAAACCGTAGAATACTACGACAATGTTTTTGATTTACCGAAATACGAAATAGGCTTTAGCCCTATTGATTTTCTCATAATGCCGGATATTGCGTTTGCATTTAATATTGATGGTACGTACCGAATGTCGGAACGGTTTTGGTTTAATCTTGACTTCACTACTACCTATGGGGAAGGGACAGATTTTAACGTAATCGCAGAGGAACTTTATAAGCCAACCCTCAACCTTACAGGAAAAGCGCATGTTGCTATTACAAGCTTTGAGACTTCGAAGGAAATATTGAGATCAATAGATTATAACTACAATGGAACGGGAACAGAAGTCTATCAAATGAGTATTCCTAGAGCAATGACGCATCGCTTTTTTGGTGATGTAGGATTTGGATTTTTAAATTACCACTCAACCTATGATGGCGATGATTTTGATAATTCTCGTTTTTACACTGGAGGTAATGTTTCTTCGCTATACTTTCAAGTTGGGGCTTCCTACAACAGAAGTAAAACATGGAAGATAATAACAGATGGCAATGAAAGAGCCTATCACAGAAACGGCCATTTTCATCTGAATTTACTTGTTGGCATGAGAAACCAATTTCCAATTTATGAAGTAGGATCGATACCAAATTCAAGTGGACCAGCGACTTTGACATATACAGATGTTACGTCAACTTACGATTTTGAGGAATTAACATACCAAAATCTTGGTTGGAAATTTGGGTACACATTCACCTCTGGTTTCATGAATAGTGCTCTCGGTTACATTATTGGAATCGAAGTTGGAGGATTGCCAGGTTACACTAATTTGGGTGATGGTGAAGGTGATTCAAGTGGTGGAACTTTCATCAATTTCAACTGGGGACTTACATTTGGTGAAAATATTTGGAAATAATCGACTTCTTTTAGTCTAAAATTTCGCCTTCTTTCAACTCAATGTTGGACTCATTCTTTGCACTTACTGATTCGAAACTGAATCGATCTTTCAGGAAAAATTGCAGCACAAACCAAACAATAAAGATTGCGAGCAGTACAAAAATAATAATCGTAATACCCCGGTCAATCGGCATTTTACCAAAATCAGGCGTGTCCAATTGATAAAAAATCTTGTTTATTAGAGAGCCTGCAAGTAAAGATCCGCCCATTATTATCCCCAGAAAACGTGGGTTGCTGTGCGTATTTTGAATGCTTAGGGTAATTGGCATAATGATTACCTCAGCTATTGCGAGAAAGATAGTATGCAACACAATGCTGTTATACATCCCAAGATATTGATTGGATCGAAAATAAAGCAATGCAAATGCTGCAATGGCAATCCCGAAAGCAATTGCGAATAATCGTAGAGAATTGGTTTTAAAGAAAGACCAAATCACAAAAAGTAGTATTCCAACCGCTATAACTGTATACGAATTCAAGTTAAGTATGTGCGAAGGGATTATATCAGGGTTTTGCCGATTTAGCTCGGAAATCCAAAGAACAATGTTTCCTCCAAAGGCTCCGTAACAGGACCAAAATAGAGCGGTAGTTATAACCGAAAGAATAATTAAAACAATATCGCGCCCTACATGCGTGTTTACTTTGCGTTTGACTTTTGGAAAGTTCGGTGTATTAATGAATGTAAATAAGGCGCCTAGAGCAAATACTGGAAGACTTGCATAGAGTATTGCATCGAAATTAATAGGGCCAGTATCACTCAAATAAATCTCGGCATACAAAATACCCAAAAAGGCTCCGGCATTGATGAGTACATAGTAGATTGTCCAACCACTATGTAGTGTTTTGAGTTGTTCGAATTGCGAACGTGCAAATGCTGAAAGGCTGGCCACGACAAACGAGCCCGAACCAACTGCAAAAAATATCCCACCGATAATGACTGTACTTAGATCGCTTGAAATAAAGCAAAGCACGCCAATTATTTCGAACAATCCACCTGCCAGTGCAACCCATTTGGTTCCTTTTGTTAGGTCGGCAATAACTCCCGCAAAAATCATTGATAAATAGGTCAAAGAAGTCATGGAACCGTATAAACCGATTGCATCAATTCTTGTCAAGTCCAGTTTTTCAACGGCATAAATGACAATCATTGCCCTGATACCGTAGTATCCCATCCGTTCTACCATACGAGCAAGCCCGAGAAGTAAACTTTGATTTGAAAGACCAAGTATCATAGGATCAAAATTAACAATAACCGAATGTGATCGTATTTTAAATGATCAGCCCAACAATTCCTTTGGAGATTTCGTATCACATTTGTAAGGAATCACAAATTGCAACGACATACAATCTGATAGCTATATCCAACCTTATGAAGAAATTTTTGCTAGTATTAATTATTGTGGTAACAACAGCGATGTCGCATGCCCAAATTTCCAACTTCGATGATTTCTTTGATCGCACCGATGGATTTCTTGCCGAGCATGTTTCCTTTGGTCGCGTCGATTATCAGAGCATCAATGTAAGTGAACTGGATTCGCTGGTTTCGTTTCTAGGAACTGCTGATTTCGAGAATGAAGATTTGGACACCAAAAAAGCGTTTTTAATCAATACCTACAATCTTTTGGTGATTAAGCAAGTGGTGGATAATTATCCCATTAATTCTCCCATGGCAGTGGACGGCTTTTTTAAGTCGAATGAATATCAAGTGGGTGGGAAAGCAATGACATTGAACTATTTGGAAAATGATTTGATGCGTGCGAAATATCCAGATCCGCGGTATCACTTTGTATTGGTATGTGGAGCGATTGACTGCCCACCAATTGATAACAAAGCATTCCGGCCTGAGTCCTTGGAAACACACCTGGAAACACGTACCGCGAATGCACTGAACAATGAAAGTTTTGTTTTCGAAGAAGAAGGAAAAGTGTATTTGTCACAGATTTTTGAGTGGTATTCGGTCGATTTCGGTGGCAACACGAAGGAGGTTTTGAATTACATCAATGGATACCGAACAGTTCCTTTTGAAACCACGAAAACGACGTTTTACGATTACGATTGGACTTTGAACGAACAAATGAATACCGAAGATTGTGACGGTTGTCCTGCAGCGGAAGCAGCCAGTGAAAATGTTGAGAAAGCAGCGTTTGATATTCAAACATTCACCGCAGGTAGTCTTTTGGCGAAAGGACAAATGGATTACACCATGTTCAACACAATTTACACGCAAACAAGAGGCGTTTGGCTCGGCCAGCCGTTTTCGGGATCGCGCGAAACGTTCATGACTTCCTTACTGCAATTCTCTATCGGCGTGGACAAGAAGAAACGCATCAATCTGGGCTTGGATCTGAATTTACGCGCGTCGGCAAGAACTGCTGACACCACCGCATCGGGAATTTCGGCACCGTTCGCATTTTCCAACACAGACTCTACCCGAGTAGGATTAACATCGGTAGGATTGCGTGCAAAGTTTGCTCCTTTCAAAGCCGTGAGCGATCTTTCCATCCAAACAACAGTATACATTCCAACAATTACCAATCCTGAAGGCTCTAACGGACAAACTTCTTTGTATTGGGCCGATTGGGACCGTGTAACAATGTGGAATCAAATTTTCTGGACCAAAACATGGAACAAATTTCAATTGTTTACGGAAATCGATGCGTTGATTCGGTTCAAATACCGCGAGAATCAAATCTCACACATTGACATGCCCATGACGGCAATCGGAAGTTATTTTCCAACGCAGAAATGGACGGTGTATGGAATTGCACAGCACACACCGCGTTCTACCTTCGATTTTGATCAGGCACAAACAGACTGGGTAATTCCTGCGAATTGGACATCTCTTGGTGCAGGCGTGAAGTTTCAGCCCATGTCTAACTTGACACTAGAATTATTATATACCAATTTTGTTCGTGGGGCAAACACCGGATTGGGGTCTACATTTAACTTAGGAATCAAATACATCACGAAATGAGATTACTAGCCATTGTACTTGGATTGTTCGTTCTCGCTTCGTGTGACAAAAAGCCCGAGCAAAGTGAATTGGAGCAATTTGTTGCCGATAATCAAGGACGATCTGAAGATTATTTGATTGCCTGTGCCGCAGGAAACATGAACGAATTTATGGGAAGTACGGAAAAGCCCGTTAGCGTTTTCTTTTACAATGTTGATGATGCATCCTCTGCCATGCTTTATGTCAAATCTGAAGCAGGTGGCAAAGACGAATTTTGCTATTACTCGCTCGCAGAAGAAGTTCCCGAAACCATGTTCAACGGACGCATGGGCCGATTTTCTGTTTCTACAGAATACAATGGCAAATGGGTAATTGTTGTTTACAATACAGGTGATACGTACAACGTAAGCGATCCGATTTTTATCAGAGCGGATACGCATCCAACCATTGACATCTCATCAAAAATTGTCGCACAAGGAACCAACGTGGAGCCTCAATTCAATTGGTTAGCTGATTTCGTTAAAGGAAATGTTATTTATTTCTCGCTCATTTCCAATGCGAGTAATGATTTCATTTCGGGCGTGTACACCACAGATAAGTTTTGGAATTTCTACGATTTATCGAATGTGGAACTGAATGTTACGCCAACGATGAATCCAACCTTGGATACTCAGGAATCGTATACTTATACGAATATGGGAGTAGGGGAAGACAATTGGGTTCGTACCTTTGGTTCGGTGGCATTCTAAAATGAAAACAGGAATTGTATTTATACTGATATTTCTGACCGGATTCTCAGGATTCGGACAGGAGCGCGTGGACAGCATTGCGATTGAAAATTTGCGCCGCACAAAAGCCGACTACGTGATGCAATGGCTGCGTGTTGAAGTAGGCGATTCAGTAGACATCGAAGCGATAGAAGACGATGTGCAGGAATTGAAAGACCTGAATCTGTTTTTTGATGTGGAATACCGCATCGATACCATTCATGAGAAATCCGTTTTGTGCTACATTATCGAAGAAGCGCGCTATGTTTACCCATCCTTTGGAAACGTGGCTTCCAGTCAAAATATCAATTTTTCTGTTGGTGTAACAGATATCAATTTTCTTGGTCGCGGACAGCATTTCGGAGCCGAGTACCGCTTTTACGATCGCCATTCTGGAAAAATCTTTCATTCGGCACCCGTTCACAAAAATGGAAAAACCGGACACACGGTCGTTTTAGGGTCATATGCCTCTGTGGAACCACTCTATTTTGACGAAGGACCGCGCGATTTCAATTTTGATAATTACCATATTTCCCTTGAAGGCCGTTATTGGTTGAAGCGCTATTGGAACGTGAGCGTTGGCGGGATGTATATGTTTGAGCGGTACAAGAATATTTCAGATTCAGTCGGTTTTTTCGACATGACGATCAACAATGGACAACAATTCCAGTTTCACAAATACCAGGTTAGAGCCGGAACGCAATGGCGACGCATCAATTTTCACAACGAACGACGAGAAGGAATCATGAACCGTGTTCATGCCGAATACATCGAAACTTTTGGATTTCAGCAGCCGTTTGTAAAAGTGACCAATGATTTACGATGGTACAGATTGGTTGGAACGCGCGGCAATTTCGCAGCACGAAGTCGCCTAGGAGTCTCAACAAATAACGAAGGGCCTTTTGCTCCATTTTTGATTGATAATTACGAAAACATTCGCGGCAGTGGGAATCGTGTGGCGCGTGGAACGGCTGAGGTTTCATTCAACCTGGAGTACATGATGTCCATCTGGGATCATAAATGGTTTACGCTTCAATCGACTGCTTTTACCGATTTTGGAACCTTGCGTGCTGCCGGCGCCGATTTCCGTAATTTTGTGGACAATGCAATGGTCTATCGCTACGCGGGACTGGGCGTTCGAATCCATTCCAAGATATTCTACCGAACCATCCTCCGATTTGATTATTCCTTCAATTTAAGAGACCTGAACCAAAGCGCATTTGTGGTTGGTTTTGGACAGTATTTTTAAATGAGAACATTCGTATACATAGTGCTTTTTGTAATGCTGAGCCCAGCGGTGAATGCGGGATGCATCAGCGGTAATTGTGAAGATGGAATTGGAACGTATACCAACGATAAAGGGGAGAAGTATGAAGGTGAATGGAAGAACGGACTGGCTGAAGGACAAGGTCGTTATACCAATTCTCGCGGGGATGAATATGTTGGTGCCTGGACAGAAGGGCGCATGGAAGGGTACGGAGTTTACCGCTACGCAAGCGGAAAAGTTTACAAGGGAGAATTTGTAGATTATACCCTGCACGGTTATGGAGAAATGACTTTTTCGGATGGTTCCACTTTTGAGGGGGAGTATGAGAATGGCCGAAGAAATGGATATGGAGTCTTGAAGAAATCCAATGGTGTTCAGTACGCAGGAGAATGGAAAGGCGGCAAGAAGCATAAGTATGGGGAGTTCACCATGTCTAGCGGAGATACGTATCATGGAGAATTTTTGGAAGATGCTTTCCATGGATATGGAATTTACACGCGAACCGACGGCGATGTTTACAAAGGACATTATCAAAACGGAAAACGAAGTGGCTACGGAGCGTTTTATTCAACAGACGGTGTTACGATAAAAGGCAATTGGGCAAAAGGGAAAATTCATGGTAAAGCCTCTTATTCTTACGCAAATGGATCGTTTTATTACGGAGATTTTGTTTTTGGAGTGAAATCGGGGCATGGCGATTTAAAATGGTCGGATGGCGCACATTATATTGGAAAGTTCAAGAACGATAAACCGCATGGAAAGGGTTGGAAGAAATATCCCAACGGAGATGTGTATACCGGTAACTTCTCCCACGGATTAAAAGATGGGAAAGGCACTTTGAAGCAGCCTTCAGGAGATTGGTATAATGGTGATTGGCGACAAGGAAAAAAACACGGAGAGGCAGTTTGCAGGTTCAATGGGAAGCGTTATAAGTGCCAATGGACCAATGATGAGCTGACGTATTATTCGGCGCTTTGAAAATAGTGTTAAAGCGTTATGCAGGATTTCAAATCCTGCATAACGCTGGTTTCAAATCCTGCTTAACCTTATTTTGAACCCAAATACCTGGAAATCGTAAACATTAGACTCCATCCGGTAGCTTTGGTTGCGCCGAGATCATCCACACCGTTTGATTTATTTCGCCAGGAACCACTAGAGACGTCAGCCATTATTTCCGATCGAACAGAGAAACAGAACAGTTGTTTGATGACAACTCGTGGTTCCAGAGTTATTTTGGGAGCAAAAAATGGATTGGTATTGACATTTACAATGCCTGATTGATCTTGCTGTGTTAATTTGAATCTGCCCGTATTAAATCCAAGGCCAACAATGAGGTCAATGGAACGAACCTTTGGAAATACATCAAAACCCAAATCGTAGCCAAAATGCCAACCGCCCCAAGAATAATTGATAGAATCTGGAGTATTGTTGCCATGATTGTCGTAAATCATAAGGTCGAGATGCATATCGAAGGCACGCTTTCGATTCACTAAAATACATGGAGAAGCGGTAATTCCGTATTGAAGTAAAAAGGGACCGAAGCTGTCGGGATATTTTTCGTTTAGTGCGTCACGCGTACTTCCTAGCTGATACTTCGATAAACCGAACGACATTCCCAAAGCATCATTTTTCGAGGCCCATTTGGAAGGGGAATGATCCTGTGCATTGGATGTGAATGCACTGAACAGTAAAAGATAATATGAGATGAGCAAGAGCCTCATTTAAGCAAATCGAAGGATTTCACCATAAATAAACAACATCCAAAAAATAGAGAACATACTTCCTAGCCCCAATAGGAGCCATCGCGCGGCAAAAATGGGCTGATCGGACCATTTGAGATAAATCAGTGGCAGTGCTAATATCCATCCCATTGTGTAGAAAAGGTTGGCTCCAATTAGGTAAAAAAGTCCCCACGACACATCCTTGAACCATTCTATCGTTCCACCGAATTGAAGGTGCTCATAAACCGCAAAGATCATTACGGAGATCATCAAAAGCGTATAGTAAAGGCGTTTTTTTTCCCACCAAAGAATGAGCTCCTTGTACCGATTCGGTTTTTTGTGGATGTCAGAATTGTCTATGATTTTCTCTTGTTCCAAGCCTTTGAACACGATTTGATGGATTCTAGAAAGCAAGATACAGCAAAGCGAATAACTATCAAATTCACAATTCGATTAAATTTGTGGATACAATTTAGTTGATTTGAGTAAAATTACAGAACGACCGCTACAGAAGGCAGAAATGAGCAGGATGAGAAGAAAACACCTGTTGCTAATTCCCGTTTTTGGAATAGCTGGTTTGGTTTTAGCTGCTGTAGTGAACTTTGAAAAGCTACCAGACGCTGCAAGGTGGGCGGGAGGTGCTATTGCTGTGCTTGCTTGCATCATTTTTATTTTCAAACAAATGCAATTGGAGCGCGAATTGAAAAAAGGGATTGTGACCATGATTACAGGAAACGTCACGGAGAAAAGAAAAATGGGAGGAGGTAAATCAAGGAATTCTACTAGAATTTCTCCATCCTCGACAAGAAGAAATTCAAGTTCAGCAACCTATTTTATCTTCCTTGATGATCGAAAGTTTAACGTGCCTGTAAAGATTTACTCAAAGGTGAAGCAAGGAGATCGAGTGCGCATGGATTATTTCCCAAAATCCCAATTCTACTTGGGAATTGAAGTCATCGGGAGGTGAAAACTAAGTCAATAAATGACTTACAGAGGTTATTGCATCAATCTCATTAAAGCGAAATATCTTGCTCGTTTTAACTACTGAATAATCACTGTATCTCTACTCACACTATAAGCACTAAAATAGCCAAGTGCGCCATTATCCCAGTTAGTTGTAGGATTCCCTGGCGCCGCAGAGTTCGATCCTCCAGAAATGGAAGCTGCTTCCGACGTATAATTAAAGATGGCCTCATCAACAGAGCGGAACTCGTACGAAATGGTGTCACCAAGCTCGCTAAGGTCGTTCAGGAACAAAGGACGCTGAATGTAGTTACCATCTGTGAAAGCATCGTCTTGTTGTTGAATTTCATCGATACGGTCGAACGTGGTACCATTTTCTGAAATTACAATGTTGTAAAAGTTCACTTCTCCCGCTGGATCTTGAAAATTTAGAATGGAAACGTACCCAGGATCGGCTCCAAAGAATCCGTCCAGAAATTGATATGTAATTGGATCCAACTGAACAGGGTTCGCCAAACTACAGGTGGCTGAATATGTGGTGCCATCAGCAACAACAGTCAGAACATAGCTTGTCCCAAAAACAGGAATGTAGTTCGTCAATTCGTAATTCCCATTCCCAATACTTGGAACCGTTGTTGTTGCCCCATTTTGATCGGTGATGGTCACCAAAGCATTGTCAATTGTTTGAGACGGCTCTGAATCGAAATAGCTCGAAGTTAACGTGAGTCGCACGCTAACAGTGCTATCCTCAGCAGTATAATTTCCTTCAATAATGATGTTTTGATTCGCGTCGTTCAAATCTACATCAATCACTTTCTGACAAGAACTTGCCAATGCGATAAAGCCTAAGATATATGCTAATTTTCTCATCTTACTTCAAGTTAAAGTTATACGTAATTGCGGGGATCAAACGGAACAATGTTGTTTGAACGGCTTGCGTTTTTGTCGGATCATCTGGATCTTCTTGGAAGGTGATAGTGAAGGCATTCTCGCGTGCATACGCATTGTAAATCGAGAAATTCATGTTGTGTTCAAAGTTTTTCTTGTCCTTGAAGTACCATGTTAATCCTAAATCCAAACGGTGATAATCTGGGAAGCGATAACCGTTACGTTCTGTATAAAATGGCAGTGTTACGCCACCAACTTCGTACTTTCCGGAAGGGAAGGTTACGGCATCTCCGGTGTAGTATACCCAACTTGTTGAAAGGGCAATGGCATCGCTCAGTTTGTACATCAACACTACTGATATATCGTGAATTCTGTCCTGACGCGCAGGGAATTCTTTTCCGTTATCGATTTCTGCGAAAGTTCGCAATGAACGCGATAGCGTGTAGCTAATCCATCCTGTGAATTTTCCTTTCTTCTTCTCCAATTGCAATTCCAAACCGAAAGCACGACCGTCTCCGTAAACTAATTCTCCTTCAACCTGATCGTTCAGTACCGTTTGTGCGCCATTACGGTAATCAATTTGATTCTGAAGATCTTTGTAATAAACTTCTGTTGAAATACGGAACATATTCTTTTTCAAGTTGTGGTAGTATCCCACTGCTACTTGATCGGCAATTTGCGGCGCAATGTTGTTGGAACTCGGTACCCAAACATCCGTTGGACTGCTAGTAGTTGAGTTCGACAGTTGATGAATGTATTGCAAGTTTCGGTTGTAAGATGCTTTGATGGAATTGCTTTCGCTAAGAATGTAGCTTGCCGAGAATCGTGGTTCCAATCCATGGTGGTATTTGATCGATTCCCAACTTCCATAATCGCGTTCGCTTGTGAGATTTCCGTCTTCATCAAATTCGTAGGCTTTTCCTTCTCCCATCAAGTTGAATCCAGAGTAACGAATTCCATACTGGAGGTTCAGGCGCGATCCAATTTTCTGTTTGTTCTGAATGTATGCACCAACCTCCAAGGCATAGCGCGGATCTAATACAATTTCATTGAACGATTCGTTTCCTCCCGTCAAAGCCCCTGGTCGGAAGGTGTGATGAATAGCATTAAAACCAAACTTTATGGAGTTGTTCTTATTGGCGTAGTAGGAGTAATCTTGTTTTATGTTGAGGTCCTGGATCGATGATTTCACACCAAAACCGTCATCACCTGCACCGATGCTAAATTCGTAATCGAAGTTACTGTACACAAAAGAAGTATTGGAGAACAATTTACTTCCATAAACATGATTCCAACGAACAGTTCCTGTTGCATTTCCCCAATTGAATCCAAAGATGTCGCTGAAGCCAAATCGGTCACGTCCAAAGTATCCCGATAAGAAAATGCGGTCTTTCTCGCCAATCTCGTAATTCGCTTTCAAATTCAAATCGTAGAAGAACAATTTTGTATTTCGTTGATCTTCGTCCGGAGACAATTTTAGAAACAAATCGGCATAACTGCGTCTTCCTGAAATCATAAAGGATCCCTTATCTTTTACAATAGGGGCTTCCAATGTCAATCGTGATGAGATCAGACCAATTCCACCTGAAACACCAAAATTCTTGCTGTTTCCGTCTTTCATTTTTACATCCATTACCGAAGAAGCACGGCCACCATATTCTGCAGGAATTCCAGATTTGTACAAGGCAACATCTTTCACAGCGTCTGAGTTAAACACTGAGAAGAATCCGAGTAAGTGAGAAGCATTGTAAACAACGGCTTCATCCAACAGGATTAAGTTTTGATCTGCACCTCCACCGCGAACGTAGAATCCTGCATTTCCTTCACCGGCGCCTTTCACTCCTGGTGTTAACTGAAGTGTTTTCATGATGTCTTGCTCGCCGAAAAGAACGGGGATGGTCGAAATTTCCTTTGGTGTAAATTTCGTCACATTCATATCGGGAGAGGTAATGTTGTCGTTCTCCTTTTCTGCTTTCACCTCAATTTCGCCCAATTCTTGAATATCTTTCGGGATGTCCATTTCAAGATTGATGACAGTGTCTTGTTTCAAGTCAACCACAATTTCCTGTGATTCGAATCCTGTTGATCGGAAAATCAAGGTATAGATTCCTGTTTCCAGTGTTAGGGAGTAGAATCCATACGCATTGGTATTGGCTCCTACATTGTCTAATTCTTTCACTTTGATTTGGGCACCGTAGAGGTCTTCTCCATTGGTTGCGTCTTTTACCGATCCACTAACGGTAAAGTTTTGCGAGAATGCCGCAATGCTTGTTAACAGAGCAAAAACGGCTAGCATCAATTTCATGCGTAATTTTTTTTGTAAAAGTAATGTATCAAGTCTCCTCTTCTTTAAGAGAGATTACCGACGGTAAAGTTACAGGATGAGCCGTATCTATTTTAAAGAAAAGGTTAATTCCTGTTAAACCTTGTCTGCAGCAACGTGATATGTTGGGTCTTCCATAACGTTTACCTCAACAATTTTGTCGGCATCTTTCAATAATTTTTGACAGTCAGGACTCAAATGGCGCAAATGCACTTTTTTACCTTCTTTGTGATAGCGCTCGGTCAATACATTCAAGGCTTCAATGGCAGACATATCCACCACCTTGCTCTCTGAAAAGTCAATAATGACATCATCAGGATCACCTTTCACATCAAACTTGTCATTGAAAACGGAAACGGATCCGAAGAAAAGCGGTCCGAAGATTTCATAGTGCTTTGATCCTTCTTTATCAATGTATTTTCTGGCTCTAATTCGAAGTGCATTCTCCCAGGCAAAAGCCAATGCCGAAATAATCACACCAATCAAAACCGCCAGGGCCAAATTGTGCAGGAATACCGTGACTAGGGTTACAACTAACATCACAATAACGTCCGTCAATGGCATTTTTCCGAAAACTTTCAAACTGGCCCATTCGAAAGTTCCAATGGATACCATGACCATTACTCCAACAAGTGCAGCCATGGGCAATTGTTCAATAATTGGTGCTCCCCACAAAATGAAGGAAAGCAGTCCTAAGGAGGCTACAATTCCCGATAATCGAGCGCGTGCACCAGAGGAAATATTAATCAAACTTTGACCAATCATGGCACATCCTCCCATGCCCAGGAAGAATCCAGAGGCAATATTTGCGGTTCCTTGAGCCACACATTCCTTGTTTCCGCTTCCACGGGTTTGGGTAATTTCGTCGATGAGGTTTAAGGTCAATAAACTTTCGATAAGTCCTACTCCTGCAACAATTAGCGCGTAAGGGAAAATGAGCATAAATGTATCCCAGGTAAACGGTATGCTTGGCATGGAGGGCATTGGGAAACCACCTTCGATAGAGGCAATGTCACCAACCGTTTTTGTGTCAATTCCAAATCCAATTACAATAGCAGAGACAATTACAATGGCGGCCAATGCAGACGGAACGTACTTCGTTATTTTCGGCAATCCCCAGATTATCAGCATGGAGAGAAGTACCAATCCCACCATGAGCCAGATCGATTTTGCATCCAGCCATTCCTTCTTTTCGCCCGTCACCTCAATGTTATAGAACGATCCTTTTTTGTATTGATAGCGCACGGCTTCTTTCTCGATATCATACACACGATCGTTGTCGATCCAGAGTTTTGCTTCGCCCGTTTTGTAGTTGAAGAGCGTGTCGTTCATTACGTTGTAAGTAATGGCTCCGGTTTCAGCGGAAACGGCATACGACTCAGCCTCGTTCAGGAGTAATGCTTTCTCTGTGGCCTGAATTTCTTTGAGGTTTTTGTTGTAGGGATCTTTCAAGTCCACTTTAAACGAACTCAATTGCGCCATAAAGATGACAATCGCCAATCCATTCACAAACCCAAACATGACGGGCTGTGGAACCAATCGAATGAACTTTCCAAGACGCAGCAATCCCACAATAATCTGTATGATTCCCGCAAGAATAACGGTGGCAAAAATGTATTGTGTGATTTCGTCGACGGTAATATCGGGGTTGGCCTTTCGAATTAACGCAATCATTCCAACGTAAATCACGGCAACGGCACCAGTGGCTCCTGAAATCATTCCTGGTCTACCACCTAAAATTGAAGTAATCAACCCGATGGAAAACGCTGCGTACAAACCTGTTAATGGCGATAGTCCGGCGATAAGCGCGAAAGCAATGGCTTCTGGAACCAACGCCAAAGCAACGGTCAGTCCAGAAAGGACTTCGTTTTTATAATTGACCTTTTGCTTGAGATCGAATAGGTTGAATATTTTTTTCATGCGGCGTCACCTTCGTTTTAAGGGCGCAAAAATAGCAGATTTTCAGGAGTTATGCGTTGATTCGGTGTTTTCACGATGTTTGGACTTTGTGAAGACCAGGCACATGGTAACTCGCTCGCAGTAAATTATTACTATCCTTCCTTATGATGCGGAGGGAAATCAGTGGGCATTTTGGAGCAGCGATCGTGCAGGACAATACTTCCGGTAACCCCTACATTTAGTGAATTGTTCCCGGGTAATTTGATGACCATGTGGCACTTTTCCAAAACAAATTCTGGAAGTCCGGTGTCTTCGGCGCCCAAAAGATAGATGGCGCGTTTGGGATGCTCAAATTCGTGGAGCATTTCGGCGCGGTCGTCTAGTTCTACACCGATCAAGCGGCAATCGTATGGGATGTTTTTCAGTAGTTCGTCAAAATCTGCGTAGTTGAAGAGCGGAATGCGCGACCACGTTTTCATCACGTCGGAAGACTGTTTTTTATACTTTCCGTCAACGGTAAAAATGTACGATGCACCCAAGATATACGCTGAGCGCCAAAGCGTTCCAACATTATGATGCGTCTTCCCTCTGAAAACTCCAATGGCACAGTATCCTTTTGAATTGTAGGTGATCATGAAGCAAAGATAGTTACTTAGTTTTTAGACTAGGAGATGTTAGATAAAAGACACAAGATATAAGACTGTGAGACGTGGAGAATGAAGGCGAAGGGCACTTCGAGGGCCGTCGCTTTCGCCGAAGCTCTAGCGCAGCAAAGCTCAGTGTCCTTCGGGGCTCAGTGTCCTTTTCTTTGATACTTCAATCTCCGCTAATTTAAAATTCAATGGTATCTTCGGAGAAAACAGAAGCGCATGAGCGTATTAACCACCATTAGAAATAGTATTTCCGGAACAACGCATTTTTTTCAACGAGATGTCAAGAGTTTATGGACATTCTTTACATTGTTTTTTATTGCTTTTGGAGTTGTTCAATTGCTGGTTGTAATTGCTTACTTCTTTGCATATTCAAGCGTGTACTCTAGTTACGAGCAAGAGTATTTTCAAGCGTCATTTTTTGACATTGGTTCTGGTAAGTTGATCAGTTACATTGATTATACAAGTACATATTCTTTGCTTTTTTTAGTCCTAATGATAAAAGGGAGTGGAGGGAGCAAAGCAGAATCGCTGTCATTCGGGCAATTATTCCAAAGAATAACCTTTAAAACAGTAGTCATTTACTTCGTGTCTGTTGCATCGACTCTATCAGGAGTCATATATTTGATTGATTCAATAGATACTTTTTACGGTGATTCCAGATTGGATGAATTATTACAATTGGTGTATGTTGAGGAGGAATGGTACGCCACTTTTTTAAGAACATGCGGGCTCTACTTGATTAAGTTTATTCCGATTTATGTAGTAGGTTATTATTTGATTTCTCTGAAAGAGGGGAATTGGAAATGGGAGTATTTAAGAATGTACTGGAAGCAAGTTTCGGCAATTCTTCTATTGTTTTTATGTTTAAATGGAGTCTTTGAGACGGTGAATGACTTGTTAGGCAAGGTTATAATTCAAACGTTAGTGCACGTTGTAGAAAATAGTACAATAATTCTGATTCTTAGTGTTGCATTTTCAGCGCTAATATCAATTGTCTATTACGGATTACTCGGGTATCTTGCTTACTTTGCCATCTTCACAGAGAAAGACGAAAATGTGGATGAGGAACCCACTATTGATTTGAATACTTCTGATATCCTGGATCAATAATCAAGGAATTGAATAGTCTACTTCGAGAGCCGTCGCTTTCGCCGAAGCTATAGCGCAGCAAAGCTCAGTGTCCTTCCTTGCTCAGTGTCCTTTTTCCCCAATAAGCCGTATCTTTCGCCTAAAATCTAGAACAATGGAATTCATCTCTAAAGAACTCGACGAATACGTAAGCAACCACACGCAAAAAGAACCGCAATGGCTGTACGAATTGAACCGTGAAACGCATTTAAATGTGTTGCAGCCACGCATGTTAAGTGGACACTTTCAAGGAAGGGTGTTGAGCATGATTTCAAAGATGATTCAACCCACCGACGTTCTGGAAATTGGAACCTACACGGGGTATTCAGCGCTATGCATGGCAGAAGGATTGGCAGAAGGCGGCCACATTGTTACCATTGATCGCAACGAAGAATTGGCAGATATGGTGGCAGAACACATCGCAAAATCGCCGTATGAAGGAAAAATTAAATGTGTGGTGGGAGATGCGATGGATATTGTTCCCGGACTGAAACGTGAATTCGACCTCGTGTTTATCGATGCTGACAAGGAGAACTACATCAATTATTACAATCAAACGTTTGACAAAGTGCGGCCTGGAGGATATTTCCTTTTTGACAATGTGCTTTGGTCTGGAAAAGTTATTGAACCTGTGGATGAAAAGGACATTGCCACCAAAACGTTGATCGAATTGAATGCCTTAATTCACGAAGACGACAGAGTAGAAGAGGTGTTGCTCCCAATTCGTGATGGATTGCTTTTGGTGCGTAAAAAGTAATCACTCTTTCTCACTTTCAACCGCTAAATTCTGCTTGCGCTCCTTGATACTCAAGTCGAGGAAGAACCCAAGACCAATGGACAGAATTACGTAAGTAAAGAAGTAATACAATCCGAAAAGGATACTTGCATCCATAGTAACGCCGGGGCTCATATTTGCAAAACTTAAATATGCCAGGAAGGCGGATACTACGAACACGTCTGCCATACTCCATTTTGCTAAGAAAGAAAGCGTTTTGCGGAGTCGTTTAGCGCCAGTATTGCGCGAGAGCAAAATAATTAATGTAGAAAGCAATTTGGTGATGGGAATGATGACACTGAAGGCACCAATGGCAATGGATACAGGTTTGTTATCCGTTTTCCAAAGCATCGTTATTACTTCCATGATGCCCTTATTCTGGTAGTAGAAATACGTTTTGCCCGGAAATACTTTGTCAATGCCAATGTGTGTATCTTGATTGTCAATCAAATACTGTTTGCCATCAATGAAAAGTTGTTCGTAACCATCAAACAGTTCATGGCCTGCTGTTACAACGTCCTCTGTTCCTGGAATTACCCGAATGAGTTCAATGGTCGTGTTGGCAAATCCAACCCACTCAGCCGCCTCACCAATGACATTTACGGCTTCATCGTAATAGGGAATCTCATCTGCTTCTACATAAAATTGAATGGTCAAATCTTCTTTGTAAGCCGACATTTCAAGAATGGGATTCATGACTCCTTGCCCTAAAAAGGACAGACAAATACAACTCATTGCCATTGTTACGCCGTAAAACTTGCGTCGTTTGAAGTAAATGCCAATCATTAAAACGAGGTAAGCAATGGAAACATAAATGATATAAATGCCTTGCTCTTTTGCTTTGGTCAAATGCGTATCGGATGCCGTCATTACTGTGTCGAACTCCGCCTTCTTTTCCTTCCACGCTTCTTCTGTAAACAACCAATCTCTCGCAGAAAGCAAACGATCATTAAAGTTCAAAATGTCTGCAATTTTCGATTTTTCTTCACGAAATTTCGTCGATGCATGGTAACTCTGAGAGACAAAAAAGAACGTCGTCGATAAATAAATTACGGAAAGAATAACTCCGGGAAGGCTGTATAGCTTTTTCATGCAGATTCGGCAATTGGTTGACTTAAAAGTAAGAGAAATTTCTGGCGAAAATGTTACAAATACTTAAATCAGCCCGATGCCCATGAGAACGCCCATAACGATTAACAGTACTCCCACAGTCCTTTGAATGCCTGAAATTGTGGTCTTTTTGACGAGTTGCTTCCCGATGAATGTTCCCAAAAAAGCGAAGACAATTCCAACAATTAGCAAAGATTGACCGTCCATAATGGCATCGCGAAACCGGATCTCGCTTTTACTTGCAATGATCGTCGCAGGGAGGAAATACGCAATCAATCGGGCAAAATCCACTGCGAGGGAAACGGAATTTGACGTGCCAATAAACTGTTCTTTCGTCAATCCTGCCTTGGTGAGAAAGGTCGCACGAAAAGCGCCTTGATGACCGGATACCCCTCCGAAAAAGCCACTTAGAATTCCACCAAATGGAAGGTGTTTGGGTTGCACTTGAATGTTGCTCAATCGAGGCGATAAATCGAATATGGCAAAGAAAATCATCAAAACACCAATCACCACTTTAATGGTCGTAATTTCGAAGGTAGCATCACCGAGGTTGTAGGTGTAAAGCATCGGTAATCCGTCCATCTGCTTGAGCAACAATCCACCAAGCGCCCCGAAAATCATCGCAGGAATTCCAAAGCGCAGCAGCGTTGGGAAATGAATGTGTTTGGAAACCAAAGCAAACTTGAAAATGTTATTTGCCAAGTGCACAATGGCGGTCGCTCCAACGGCTATGCTCACGTCAAAAAACAGACTGAAAACAGGGAGCATGATGGTGCCCAGACCAAATCCTGAGAAGAAGGTTAGTCCAGAGGCAAAAACAACCGCTATGGCGACTATAACGAAATCCATGATGCGAAAATAGCCATCTTACATGAAATCTTTGTGAAGTTAATTTGAAGAATGAGGGGGGGAGACATTAGATATGAGACTTGAGACTTGAGATTTGAGACGTGAGATTTGAGACGTGAGAGAGAAGACCGGAAGACTGTCCACTTCGAGAACTTCGGTGGCCAGTTGAGTAACTGAAAAGTCCAATTCGAGAGCCTCAGTGGCCAGTTAAGTCATTGAAAAGTCTACTTTATCAATTCCACACCTTTCCTCCCATTCAACCAATTCTGCTTATTTTCGCCATGTATGAGCAAGAAAATTGATTTCAGAAGTGACACCGTGACATTGCCAACCCCAGAAATGAAGGAGGCTATGTTCGCTGCGCCCGTGGGAGACGACGTTTTTGGAGAAGATCCGAGCATCAACGAGTTGGAGAAATACGCTGCCGAAATGTTTGGCATGGAAGCGGCTATTTATTGTGTGTCTGGAACGCAGACGAATCAAATTGCCATCAATATTCACGTGCAGCCCGGAGGCGAAGTAATTACCAACGTTGATAGTCACATTTACAAATATGAAGGCGGCGGAATTGCGAAAAATTCAGGTGCTTCTGTTCGTTTGATTCACGGCAACCGTGGTCGATTGACAGCTGAAGATGTGAAACAATGGATCAATCCTGACAACGTGCATTTGCCAGTAACGCAACTGGTGAGCCTTGAAGATACCTCGAATCGAGGCGGAGGCGCTATTTACGATTTCGAAGAGATCCAACGGATTCGAAAAGTGTGTAAAGAAAACAAGTTGCCACTTCATTTGGATGGCGCACGTTTGATGAATGCGATGGTTGTAAACGGTATCGACCTAAAAACGTATGCTGCCGAGTTTGATTCCATTTCTCTCTGCTTGTCGAAAGGGTTGGGAGCTCCCGTAGGATCCATTTTACTCGGAACCAAAGATTTTATTCATCGAGCGAGACGGGTACGAAAAGTTTTTGGCGGAGGAATGCGGCAGGCGGGAATTATTGCTGCGGGTGGACTTTATGCGCTAAAAAACAATGTCGAACGCCTGAAGGATGATCACAAACATGCTCGCATGCTAGGCGAAACGATGGAGGCGTGCAGTTGGATTAAGGAAGTTGTGCCTGTTGATACGAATATCGTGGTTGGTGTTTTGGAACAGCCAGAGGAACTAAACAGCGTACTCTCAAAATTGGAAGACAACGGAATTCTTGCCATGGATTTCGGCCCAGGAATGATCCGGATGGTAACGCATTTGGATATTTCGGCAGATGACATCGACAAAACAATGCACGTGCTCAAACAGATTTAATGATCCGAATCGCATTCATATCCCTCATCGTAATTCTGGTCGCATGCAGTCCGAAAGAGGAAAAAGTAGTCGATTTATCGAAACGGATCCCTACGTCAAAACGAAACTACGACGACGTCGATACCGTAAAAAATGAAAACCCTTTTTCCACGGAGTTAGAGAAGTTCAAAAACTGGAATCCGGCAGTTACGTCCATTCGAATCTTGGAACGACGTTCGTTCTTACAGCGTTTCCAGCCCGAGAAGGCGGAGAAATTTGTTTGGTATCTGGAGGATGGCGATTCCCTCGAATACGAGCGCATGGTTTTTACCGATTCCATTCGAACGAGCAGTGCATTTTACAACTGGCTTGATCGTGCTGATATTTCGTACTTCGGAGCACCCGAATCAATTCAAAGAGAACCCTTTGCACTAATGATTACCGATACCGTGATTCTTCGTTTGAGTGGCGCCCTCGATTTTAAGTTTTGGGAAGCACATATCGAAGATCAAGATTGGATGGATGAAGGCGACCACTGGATTCGACAACGCAGATACGGAAATGCACAATGGTTTGTGCACGAAGAAGATAAATTAAAAGACCTAACCGACCCATGAAATTTGTAAACCGTGGATATATTATCGTCCGACCCAAAGAAGCCTTTATCGTTTGGGCAAATGAAAACGATGCCGATTATTCTGACCTGGAAGACAACGAGCCCAATGTGTATCTCATTGAAGAAGATTTTTTCGACGATGAAACCGTGTTAAAAGGATACTTCAAGCGCATTTTCGAAAATGAATTGTTTGCGGTAACAGACAACGAGTCGAAGTTTCCACCGATTCGATGGGAAATGTTCAACGAATGGTTCAGCGTTCAATTGGGAGCCACTGTTTTTGATGCTGAGACAGGTGGTTTGCAGGCGGATTAACTATATTTTTTCTTTTATTTAGATGCCCAGAGTGTTGTTTTTAACACGGAGGCGCAAAGAGGTAAAGAGCTGTGTTTGTTAGAGCTATATGTAAAAAGGTCACAGAGATAAGGGGCGTATTTCTTCTTACTCGTGTACTCTGTGTTTTTAGCATTTTTGAATCAACACAGCGTTGTAATACTTAGGATCGGTTGATACATCCTGTGTGATCCATGTTGGTTTGGTAAAATGTTCCGTTTCTTCAGAAAGTTCTACTTCGGCGAGAATCAACCCTGCTAAGGCTCCTTCGAAGACATCAACTTCCCACAGATGTTGGTCCACTTGAATCTCGTAGCGCTTTTTTCGAATATGCGGCAAGTGGAAAGTCGCAATCATTTCTTCGGCTTCCTCCAATGGGATTTCATATTCAAATTCCGTTCGGGTAACGCCTTTCGTTGCTCCTTTAATCGTCAAAAATCCTTGATTCCCCTTCACACGCACACGAACCGTTTTCTCAGGTGTGTTTTGCAGATACGATTGAACAATCAACTTAGGCGTTGGCTTTTCTAGCGTATTCCATTGATCGCGATCGACCAAAAATTTGT
The DNA here is from genome assembly GCA_043584915.1 of Fluviicola sp. Taxonomy (GTDB): domain Bacteria; phylum Bacteroidota; class Bacteroidia; order Flavobacteriales_D; family Crocinitomicaceae; genus UBA4466. The sequence goes on along the minus strand of CP121319.1, from coordinate 3,767,398 downwards.
ATTCAATTTCCTTTCCCATATCATCCAACGGCTCCTACAAAACCAAATCGTTTTCCTTTTTTAACCAACACTAAAGAAGTCAAAATATCATGATTGGCATCTCTTACTCTGAAAATATAAGTGTGTGTACTGCTATTTTCCCGTTCTATTTCTGCCACTTCAAATTTGAGAATCTCATCAATCGGAATCACAACGAAGACCTCATCCGTTATTCCTGTTCCAGCAAACAATTCATTCAACAGCTGCCTTTTATTGCCTCCTAAAAATTTCTTTTGAGATTTCCGGTAGTCTCTGTCCAATGAACGGTAGATTTTCCGCATGTCATGTTCCCTGACCGCTTCCTTAAAATCGTTCACAAAATCAATTTGTTCTTGAGATCCGTCTTGTGCTTGTGCTAGTGACGGAAAAACCAAGAGCGCGAAGAATATCACCCAATGCTTCATGACTCGAATATAGCCAGATTCCGCTAGATAAAGTTATCTTCGTGCCGTGAATATTTATCTCACATACGACTATGAACTTTTCTTTGGTAACGACTCGGGAACCGTAGAAAAATGCATGCTCCTTCCGACTAAAAAACTGATGGATTTGTGCCATGGAACAACGGTTCGCATGACTTTTTTTGTAGATGTCGGTTATCTCATTGCTGCTGAAAAATATCCAGAATTGAATGGAGAAACGTCGCAGGTGAAAGCGCAAATTCACGAGATGATTGCACAGGGACATGATGTTCAATTGCACATCCACCCGCATTGGGAGAAAAGCTCCTGGTCAAACGGAAGTTGGTCTTTCGGAACCAGTGCGCATTACAAACTCTCCGATTTCAGCAAGGAAGAAGCCGCAGCAATTGTCCGCAAGTACAAAAGTCACCTGGAAGAAATTATTGGTCGTCCCGTACATGCATTCAGAGCTGGAGGTTGGTGTATTCAACCCTTTGATCATATTGAAGAGGTGTTTAAAGAAACGGGAATTCGACTTGATTCTAGCGTAATTCCTGGCGATTTCCTCGAAACGGCATCTTACGCCGTAGACTTTAGAGAGGCGCCCATGAAATCAAACTATCGCTTTCAGTCCGATGTCACGAAAGAAAATCAGAACGGAGATTTTATCGAATTTCCAATCGGCAGTTTGCGTTACAGCCCCTTGTTCTTCTGGCGACTGTACGTCTTGGGCCGTTTGTTTCCCGCAAAACACAAAATGGTCGGTGACGGTGATTTCTTGAGTCAGGGAGGGCGCAAAAAACGCAAGTTGACTCAGTTTACCATTGGGCATGTATCCACAGATGGGTATTATGCGAGCAAATTAGAAGCCGCGGTGAACAAATACGAAAACCTCAAATTTGATGACCTGGTCATTATCGGACATCCCAAAGGAAATACAGCCTATTCTGTGGAGCAATTGAAGCGCTTCATTCAGAAGTATCATAACAAACACCAATTCCTTACGTTTCAGCAAGTATCATGAGATTCATTGAACGCGCAGATTTGAACCTGAACAAATGGGACGCCCTCGCAAGCAGCGATATTCAGGCTTCCTTCTTTTCTTGTTCGTGGTATTTGGATGCCGTTGCAGAGAATTGGTGTGTTCTTATCGATGAAGATTACAGCAAGGGAATCGCACTTCCGTATTCGAAACGAATGGGCGTAGAGATTTTATACGTTCCCATTTTTGGAAGGTATTCTCATGCTTTTGGAGACTTGAACGCATCGGACATGGATATCATTGCCAAGCGATTCAAGGTTCGCGAGTTCGCGACAACGACCAAAATATGGGGCAATGAAACGGAACGCGTCCATCAAGTCATCACCGATTTTGACAATCGAAAGCTCTCTTCTCAAGCCAAAAGATCTTTGAAAAAGGCAGAGAAATCGGGGCTAGTTTTGACGAATAACGAACACTACACTGAAGTGTTCTCAGCAATTCAGCAGGAATTAGAAGGGAAGTTTCAAGGCGTTGATGCTGATAGATTGAACCGTTTAGAAGCGCTTTTCTCAAATGCTCAGAAAGTGGGGGTACTGAAGGTTTTCGAAGTGACCGACGGAAAGGAAACGGGCGGAATTGTTTGCCTGGTGAAGAACGATCAAGTGTTGTATGTTAAAGGCGCTTGTCCAGAGAATTTGAAACGAAATGGTGGCATGTACCTGGCATTAAACAGTGCCATAGCGTTTGCTCAATCCCGTAACGCAGAATTTGATTTTGGTGGCTCAAATGTAGAAGGCGTGAAGCGTTTCAATACCAATTTGGGAGGGGTAGACACCAATTATTACTACCATGAAGCAAATCACGGACCCTTCTGGTTTCAATGGGCTAGAAAGATAAAAAACCGTAGTAAGCGCTAATTCTAATTGATTATTTTTGACCATGCTTCTTCCAAAGTCAAATATTCCCAGATGGATTGTGATTGTTGCCGATTTAGGCATGTCACTTGTTGCCCTGTTCCTGGCCTATTTGATTCGTTTCGATTTACAAGCAAAAGAGTATCTCATTCGCCAAGAGTGGAGCATTCTTTCAAAGTCCATTGGATTTTACATTGTGGTGAAATTGCTCGTGTTTTACCTGTTCCGCATTCATAAAGGACTTATTCGACACACATCCACGCAAGATTTTGCCCGCATTGTTCAAGCAACGGCAATCAGTAGTCTCATTTTTTTCGTGGCAGGAATGATTCGGATGAATTTCATGGACGGATACTACTTGTTTCCGATGTCGGTGCTCATTATGGAGTTTGCCTTTGCCACCATCATCATTGTAGGGTCGCGCTTCTCTGTGAAGTTGATTTACATGGAATCGGTAAAAAGCAAATCTGCCGACGAACGCGTACTTATTTACGGCGCGGGAATTTCAGGATTGATAACCAAGCGTACTATCGAGAAGTCATTGGAAACTTCTTACCGAATTATCGGATTTCTGGACGATAACAAGAAACTTTCAGGCAACCGACTGGAAGGCGTGACAATTTATCATACTTCGAATTTAGAGAAGGTAATTCAAAATCAAGAAGTATCACAGCTGATTGTTGCCATTCAGGACCCTGATAAAAACAACAGAAAAAACGTCGTTGAAACGGCATTGGAATTAGGAGTCGACGTGCAAAAAGTTCCAAGCACGAAAAGTTGGATCAACGGAGAATTCTCCACCAAGCAGATTTCCAAGATCAAGATTGAGGATTTGTTGGGCCGAAAACCCATTCAATTGGATGAGGCGAAAATTCGGGCAGAATTAACCGGACAAACAATTTTGGTTACGGGCGCTGCGGGTTCTATCGGCAGCGGTATGGTGCGACAAATTGCCACATTCGAACCATCACGACTCATTCTTTTGGATCAGGCCGAATCGCCACTGTACGATTTACAAAATTCCTTGCGCGATGAATTTCCACAATTGGAATTTGAAGTGGTTATCGGAGATATCCGAAGTCGCGATAGATTGGAGAATGTCTTCAAATCATTTCAACCCTATTTCGTTTTTCACGCCGCGGCATACAAGCACGTACCGTTAATGGAAAGCAATCCTTCAGAGGCAGTCCTTACCAACGTTCTTGGAACGCGAAATTTGGTCGATTTAGCCATTCAATACAAGGTCTTTAAGTTCGTGATGATTTCCACAGACAAAGCGGTGAACCCGACCAATGTCATGGGAGCATCCAAGCGTATCGCTGAAATTTACACGCAAAACGCAGCAGGCGAAACCAGATTTATCACCACCAGATTCGGAAATGTACTCGGCTCTAATGGTTCTGTAATTCCGTTGTTTCAACGACAATTGGATCAAGGCGGCCCATTAACGGTTACAGACGAAAGAATTACGCGTTATTTCATGACAATTCCCGAAGCCTGTCAATTAGTACTGGAAGCAGGAACAATGGGAGAGGGAGGCGAAATTTTCGTTTTTGACATGGGGGAATCGGTGAAAATCATTGATCTGGCAAAGAAAATGATTCAACTGAGTGGACTGACATTGGGCAAGGACATCGAAATTAAAATTACAGGATTGCGTCCAGGAGAGAAACTGTACGAAGAATTGTTGGCCAAGGAAGAGAATACCTTACCCACGCACCATCCGCAAATTTTAAAGGCAAAAATGCGCGAGGAAGACGGTGCGCAAATGCAACAAATTGAAGCATTGATCGCACTTTTCGGAATGCAAAACAACGTAGATATTGTAAGAAAGATGAAGGAAATTGTTCCCGAATTTATCAGCAATAACTCCACGTTTGAAGAACTCGATAAACGATGATTTCACCAGCAAAAATACAAGTTCGATTCTCTGATTTAGACGTTCTCGGACACGTCAACAACTCCATTTATCTCAGTTATTTCGAAACGGCTCGTGTGCATTATTTCGCGCATCTGCTTGGAGAGGAATGGGATTGGCAGCGCAACGGAGTACTCCTCGTGAAAAATGAAGTAGAGTACCACAAACCAATTTTGCTGCACGACGCGCCCTTGGTGCATATTTACACCGATCACATCGGCGAAAAGAGTTTCACATTATCCTACGAGATCAAAGTGGGAGACGCCGTGTATACAACAGGGAAATCCGTACTCGTTTGTTTTGATGCCTCGAAACATGCAACCATTCCTATCGATCCCGTTATGAAAGATGCCCTTGATCAATTGAAAAAGGAACAATAATTGCTATTTTTCTATCAAAACAACCATATGAAGTACATTTTCGCCTTGTTAGCATTTGCATTCACCTTAAATACTTCGGCTCAAATTGGCGTGAAGGAAAAAGACTCGTGCTATTTCCGCTACAGAACCGTAATGGAAGATGGCAAACAGAAAAAAGTACGGATTAAAACCAAGGCCGAATTGCGCTATCTTGAGTGGGAATGTGGAAAGCGAAGAGGATGGGTGGACTGTAACTCAGACCTCACGTATCGCGAAGAAAACAATACTGTTTACAAACTCAATACCGATCGAAGCAACTTTGCTGGTTCCGACAAACCCTTTACGGGAAATTGTGAGTCGTGCCATCAAAATGGCCGTGTAGAACGCCGCGTCACATTTGTTGATGGAAAAGAAAACGGATTGGACACTACCTTTTACGAAAGCGGATGTCCGCAAATTGTCCGCGAGTTGGTTCAGGGAGTAGAGCACGGAACCTGGTACTTTATGTACGATAGCACTGAGTTGCTTGCCTGGGAGATGAGCTACTACATGGGCGAAAAACATGGGAAACACATCTTCTTCAAATTACGCGACGACGACCGAACACGTTTGGATACCACCAAATGGGAGAATTACGACATGGGCGTACTTGACGGATGGAAACGTACCTATCACAAAAACGGCGTATTGAAGCGTGAAATTCATTACGATCACGGAGTGTATGATGGCGCTTTTAGAATTTACAATACAGATCGTGAGGTGGTGCAAGAATTGAATTACAAGCAAGGCGAAAAGGACAAAGAGTGTGTTTATTATTACGAAGATGGGGTTCTTTTGCGCACGGAGAATTGGGACGAAGGAGTGAAGCACGGAGAATTCAAAACGTTCTATTACAACAATCAAATTCAAATTTCAGAATCCTATAAGAAAGGACGGAAAGAAGGTTGGTGGATGGAATACTATCAAGATGGAGCTACGAGAAGACGCGTTCTTTACGACAAAGACGAATTGATAGAGGAGCATCGTTACGACGAGCACGGAAGAGAAACCTATTCATTCGGTACCCCAGACAGCGAACAAGCCGAAGACGACGAAATGCCTGAAAAAGGGAAGAAAAATCGTAAGAAAAAGAAGAAGGACGATTAAGGTAAGGGTTTGCTGATGTTTTGAAAGGGGAACGTTTGGTGCTAGGAAAAGTAGGGCTTTTCTCGGATATAATTGTTGCCCTATTTTTTTTAGCACCTGTTATATGCTTCCTTAAACAGTGTTAAACTTTCGGGTTCTCCTTTCTTTTTTAGGTAATTGTTGCAATTCAAGCAGTAATATTTGAGTAGAAATACGCATTGACATTGGTGAGGTCAATTATTAGATTTGATATCAAACCCTATTGAATGAATTATGAAGAGGTAATAGCAAAAGCCACAATCTCAAAAGTTGTAGGTAAGAGTATTGACAAAATATATCGTCTATTTAAGGAGGCATCAAAAGATATATTACAAAAGGCTCGAACTGGGTTGAGTGATGAAGAATTTGAATTATTCGAGAAGGACTATGATTTGGAGCTTTCCGAGGATCGAGTTCTAAAGATGATTTCAAACAATATTAAATCAACCTTTATTTGGTCAAGTGAAATAGATTTTAGTGCTGCTTTGAAATCTAAGCAGTTAGAGAAAGTTTTTGTCGATCTGGATTTGTATTTATCTCCGTTGAAAGATAGGTTTGATCAATTTGAGCGAACCAAGAAAATAAAGAGAAAAACACTTTTAAAGGATTTTTCGAAAAACAAAGTGATTTATGGTGGAGCTGGCGCTGGAAAGACAACATTAATTAAGAAGATTTGTACTGAATTATTCGATGAATTGGATTTTCAAAATTTCTCATGCTTAATAGTGATTAGATTCAGGGAGATAGATTACTTAAAAACAAAGGTTGATGAGGAGTTTGGTCTGTATGATATATTAATCAATGAACTAGGCATTCAAATCAAGTTTCCGCATTCACAATTAGATAATTTTAGATTTGAATACAGGAATATTTTAAAACAAACGGTAATAACCTTTTTAGAAGAGAACAAAATTTTACTGATAGCAGATGGATTTGACGAAATTCCAAATAATGATCTGAAGAAGCAGATAGAAAGAGAGTTTAATCAATTAGCAGTATCTTTAAATCATGCTCGTTTTATATTAACGTCGAGAAACAATGATTTTATTTTAAGACTTCCGAATACTCATAATTATGAGATTTGCCCTTTAAGTGATACACAAATCAAAGCCATCGTAAAAAAATGGTTAGTTCATAAAGATAAAGTAGAGGATTTGTATGATAAGATTAGAAACTCGCCATATTATGATACTACGATGCGACCTTTAACATTATCACATCTTTGCGCGATTTATGAGCGACGTCAATCCATACCTCCAAAGCCAAGATACATTTATGATTTTGTCATGAATCTACTGATAGAGATGTGGGATCAGCAAAGGAATGTTATCAGACCTTCGAAGTATGCTAACTTTTATATTGAAAAGAAAAAAGAGTTTTTAGCTCATTTATCTTTTTTTATGTCCTATCATATGGAGCGTAATGTATTTACGAGTGAAGAGTTAAAAATATGTTACAACAAAATATATCGTTCACATAATCTTCCTAAAGGGCAAAGTAAGAAGGTTGTAATGGAAATCGAAAATCACACCGGTTTACTTGTCCAGGTAGGGTATAATACTTTTCAATTTTCTCACAAGTCGTTACAAGAGTTTTTGACAGCTAAACATATTAACTCGCAACCACAAATACCAATTTATTCTGATCTCCCGAATGAGATGGCTATTGCAGCTTGCTTGTCATCATCACCGAATTATTTTTTCAAATGTTTCATTCATCTGTTTAAAAAACTTGACGATCGATTTTGGAATGTTTTCCTCAATAGATTAGTTGATGAAAGCCCGGACTTTGATGAAGATCCATCTGCTATTGTATTTTTCTTAATGGCAACATTCGAGAGTGAGAATAAGGTTTTCGAAACGAGTTTTAAGAAGTTGATGGCTAAAACTAATTTAGGTATTGCCATCAAGCCATTTTTGAGAATTTATAAAAAAGGAGAGATAAATGAAGATTTGGTAGGATTTGATTTCCACGACATCCAAATTCCATTGGATAAGAGAGATTATTATCCCGCAAGATTATTTGCAAGATCGAATATTTCGTATTTGATTTATAATTAAAAAAAAGGAGCGCATCGCGCTCCTTTCCTTTTTCAAATCTCCTCTAACCAATCTCCCAAAAGCTTCAAATCAAATAGTACATCTCTGAACTGTTGATCGACTTCTTGATTAGAAACATACGCAAGAGAATTGCGCGCGGAGTACAATTATGAAGTCTTCATTATAACCTACTTTATGAGTAAAGCCAACTCCAACTCCTTCGTTCTTATACCTTAACGTTCGGAAATCTTTGCTATCTAACCAGCTCACTTCAAATTCATCTGTTAAGTGCTCCTTGCCATAATCACAACCTGTAAGAAACAGAATGCAAAATAGGACACCCAATTTTACTCTAATTATCATTGCAGTTAACGGTCTAGTCTAAGCGGTTGTTTCAATGCTGCTTATACATTGTTAGCAGTATCTTATTTTATCTTTTTTAGTTTTAAATAATCTCTATTGTCAATTACTCCATTCGAAAAAGGTCGCAACAACAGAGTATTGTCTTCAATTTCATATATGAAAGTTTGAATTGAACCAGTGTGTAATCCTATTTTTGGACCATCAAGCATATATCCACCATGTTCAGTACTAATGTAGAATTCATTATTTTTTCTGTCTAAAACTCCAACAGTTAATCCACCACCTTCAGAAAATTCATAATACACCTGTTTCATAATAGGATGAACTTTATTCACATATTGAATAATCTCTGTAGAATCTGAAAGCAAAAGAGAATCTTTCGTTTTTAGTGAATTTTTAATTCTAGCAGCAGTACTTATTTCAATACTGTCCCTATCAAAAATGACAACTGAATCCTTTTGGATTTCAACTAACTGCCATGTTCCGACTAATAGAGAGTCCTGTGCATTAGCCAAATTTGAAAATAGGATAAGGCAAACTATGTATATGTTTTTCATTGTCATCTTAATTACTACTAACGGTTTGCGGCTAGGAAACGTAAGGCTCTTAGCTAAAATTAGTTTCTCGAAGCTAAGAACCCGTATGGTTTTTAGCGGTTATTATATACATCAGTGCCAGTTGTAAATTCTGAAAAATGAGATTTTACCCGAATCCTTTATTTTACCAAATGATTGGAAACCATGGTTTTCGACATACTCATATCGTTCTGATAAATCTTCTCCATCGTCCGATTTTAAATAAATTAGGTTAAGAGTGTTTGGTGAATCAGCGTCTTTGGGGTATTCCTGCAATTCTTTCGGTGCGAAATACTCTTGACCTGTCATTTCATCTTTTTCTAACCTTAGGTCTTTTCTAATGTTTTTTATTTCAGGGATTTTCATTCCACAATGTAAACCATCCGAAGTTGCGAATTTTGAAGAGTAGATTTCAATATAACCAATTAAGCCATCTCGTATTTTCGAATGAACCTTGATCAATTCTTCACCATCTTCAATTACCACAAAGCCTCCGTGTTCCATGTCTTTAACATCATAGTTGTGACTTACGATTTGTTTTATTAGATGTAACGAGTCATTTAATTGGATAGGTCCTAAACCGTGAGCTTCAATTATCCATTCTTCATTTTCTATAGTTCTATTCTGCACAGTTGTGTTTTCACAACTACAAAACAGAGTCAAGAGTATGAGTACAACAAAGGGAGTTTTCATAATTGTGCGGTTCTTTCGGGTAATGGTCAATTTCATATAAATACTAAATATACCCCACAACATCATACGTAACATACCCCACTGTTTCCTTCAGCAATTTCTGCCAAAGAACAAAATTGCTCACATTCGGAAATAGGTATTGATCCCAATAGAAATTTTGTGTTCGGTTCGTGTACAAATCAGTTGGGTACGGCGTCACTTTTAACCCCTCTTTTTGAAAACAGCCCAACGCACGTCGCATGTGCATTCCAGAAGTGACGAGCACAAACGATTTCATTTCTGGATACGATTGCCGCAAGAGTTTACACGTTTCCACAGCATTTTCATGGGTGTTTACAGATTTTTCCTCCGTAATAATATCCGTTTCTGGAATGCCCCAGGTCACTAAAACTTCCTTCATTTGGCGCGCCTCATGCAATCCTCTATCGGATAAATGCCCCGAATCTCCAGAAATGAGAATCTTCTTTACCTTCCCTTTTTTGTACAACGTAACTGCCTGAAAAATGCGATCGCCGGGACGACGAATGCTCAAAGTCTCCAAATCGTTGTTGTATTCAGACATACCGCCCAAAACAATGGCTACGTCGTGCTTTTTCAATTGTTTTTCCTTGATGCCAGGGTATTCCCAGGTTCCACAAAAAAGAGAAAAAATGACAGAGTTGGTAAAGAATAAGAAGATGCCTACGCTCGTCCATTTCAATGTTTTTTTCCATCTTGGATTTTTCCAGAAAAAGTACAGTGCAATGCTAAGCATCAACCAAAAAAATGGCGAAAGCAAAAACAGAAGTACCTTGGAGAGTAAAAAAAACATGCCTAAATTTTAATCCTTCCAATGCGTGCACAGTTATTATTTTTACATTTGGTGCGCACAATTAGACAATTACCAACACGAAAATAAAAAGAAATGAAAACAATTGATGGATGGTTTAATCTAGAGCCAGGAACAATCTCTGATCTTCTCTTGGATATTGGAATACGCTTGGGTACTGCCCTTCTCATTTTAATTATTGGGTTCTGGCTAGCGCGTCAATTGTCCAAAGGATTTAAAAAAGTACTCGTACGGCGTGAGACGGACGCAAGTTTGACCACTTTCCTAGTGAGTTTGACCAGCATTGGAATGAAAGTTCTGGTGATCATTTCTGTGATTACGCAGCTTGGCGTTGAAATGACTTCATTTGTAGCCTTACTTGGAGCCGCTGGTTTGGCCATTGGTATGGCATTCTCTGGAACGCTATCCAATTTTGCCGGAGGCGTGATCATTTTATTGTTGAAACCATTCAAAGTGGGTGATTACGTTGAAACGCAAGGAGAAGAAGGTGTTGTGCAAGAAGTGCAAATCTTCAATACCATTTTGACAACATTGGACAACAAAGTGATCATTTTGGCGAATGGAGCCGTAGCCAACGACACCATCGTGAATTATACAAAAGCCAAGAAACGCCGTGTGGATTGGTCGTTCGGAATTGCCTATGGCGATGATTTGAAAGTGGCCAAGGAATTATTGCACAAGTTTATCAAAGAAGATGATCGCATCTTACAAAACGAAGAGAACTTTGTGGCTCTCGGCGAATTGGGCGATTCTTCGGTAAATATTACTTGCCGCGCCTGGGTAGATGTGGAACATTACTGGGCGGTATTCTTTGATATGAACGAACGCGTGTATACTGAGTTTGAAGGAGCAGGATTGTCTATTCCATTCCCACAAATGGAGGTGCACATGCAGCCTCAGGAAGGATAATTCATGCAAGATTTTTTAGATCACCCAATTGTAAAAGGATACATCGCGGCGAATCAATTTGGTGAACTTCTCGAAAAGGAGTTTCAGATTGTTGGTCCTGGAGAAGTGATTTACTCCATGATGGTGAAAGAAAAACACCTTGCTACGCCCATTGCTGCGCATGGTGGATCAATCGCCGCGTTAATGGACGCTACAATGGGAGTCGCTGCGTTGTCTCAGGTGATTGCAGAAAACAAGGTTGTTTCTACCATAGAAATGAAGATTTCTTTCCTCGCTCCGGCGAAGTTGGGAGACAAATTGAAAGGCACCGCCAAAATCATCAAAAGTGGACGAAGAATTTTATTTGTCGAGGGCTTGATCGAAAATCAAAATGGGAAGAAAATTGCGGTTGCCACAGGAACCTTTAATGCGTATCCTATGGAGAAAGCAGGGTTTTATGGGGCGTAAATAGAGCATCACTTCCGTGTAAAACCAACTGGAATCATCGGTTCTTCAAAATCATACATATTGATGTAGAGTTTTTTTGGAGCCGTCAGGCCCTCCCATGTTACTTCGTAAATATCAAGCATTCCTTGCCCCATAAATCCACGCGGTGAGTCAAAAGCACAGCAACTTGAAGCACGTTCGTAGAAGATTTCTTCACCATTTGGACCCGCAAGTTGACTCAAGAATTTGCGTTCCATTCCCGGACCATTTCCTTCCGAAACGCCTCCCACTTTGATAGGATCATTCTTCGAATAGCCGTAGTTTTCGCTTGTCGCTTCTTTTTTGACATCAATGGTTCCTGAACCAGGTAATTCTTTGTTTGCTTTTAAAGAAGCACAACTCGTTGCGATCAACAAGAAGAGAATAGCAGAAAGGTGCAATAGTTTCATTGGATTGATTTTGAAGAGAAAAATAGTGATTATTGCCAAATGTGACTCCTTCGTCCATCCATTTGAACACTTTTATGACCCAAGACAGAAGTGTTGGCTATTGAAAAAATATACTCTCGGGAAAGAGCGAAATTTTAGCAATTACGTGAATAGTGAACTGCTATTCTCCAGGTTTTGCACTTGATCCGAAAACTCTTTAGAAAGTTTAACCAAATCCTCATGAATTAAGGAACGAGTTATGGTAAAAGGCATATCTTTGCAACATGCAGTTAATCTTCAATGATATTGGAGGTGGAGAGGTTGTTTTAATCCTCATTTTCATTCTCATTTTCTTCGGGGCGAAGAGCATCCCATCGTTGGCACGTACTTTTGGACGTACTATTCGTCAGGTGCGTGAGGCTTCGTCGGACATTCAGAATGAAATTAAAAAGTCTGGAGACGAAATGAAGAAAGACCTCAACCTGCAAGGAATGATTGAAGAAACAGCAGAAGATATTCGACGTCCTTTGGATCAGTATGCTCAGGACATTGACAATGCGGTGAAATATCAACCACCCAAACGTCCTGCAAACAAGAAGCCACTAGGACACGAACCAAGACCTACCAATCCACCTGACATTCCTGAGACAGCGAAAGAAGGAAGCGAATCCAAGAGTCAGGAATCCACGGACGCACCGAAAAAAGAAGCTGAGGATAGCCAACCAAAGGGTGAGTAAGATGCGTCAATGATGGGACTGAACACACGCGCATGATCCCAACACATCAATCGGAACAAACGAAAAACACAAAAATTGTTGTCAATAAACTGTCAGCAGTAACCGAGTACGATTTCAGCGATCCGCATCGGCACGAGTATTTTGAGTTTTTCTGTTTTGTGAATGGTGGAGGAACCCACGATATCGATTTTACGGAAATTGCCATAAATTCATTCTCCATGCATATCGTTGCGCCAGGGCAGGTGCATGAGGTGAAACGTGAATTGGACTCTCACGGATTTGTATTCTTGTTTCAATTAGAAGCACTGCAGGCTCCGACGGAATTGTCAAGTTTTATGTTCGACCATATTTGCCATGATCTCAACGAACGCATTCCAGAATACAAAGTGCCTGAAGAGAAGCAAGCATGGTTTCAGTCCACTTTGGATACCATTTGGGAAGCATATGAATCCGAATCGTCTTTGGCACATTTGAATGTACGTTTGGGAATTCAACAACTGTGTGTGAAGTGTATGGAATGGGATACACAGGAAAGTCCTTTGTTCTCCAATGAATATGCGGTGTTTCGCAGACTTTTGTTTCAGAAGTTTCGAGAGATGAAAAAGGTAAAGGAATTTGCCGCGGCATTGAATGTGACTGAGAAGTTTCTGAATGAATTGGTGAAAACGCACACGGGCAAAAGTGCCAGTAAAGTGATTTACGACCAAATTGTACTTGAGGCAAAACGATTGTTGCTCACAGGAATGACAGCGAAATCGGTAGCCTATGATTTGGGCTTTGACGATCCGGCGCATTTCAGCAAGTTTTTCAAGGCACAAACGAGCATCTCCCCCTCAGAATTCCGAAAAGTACACGTTGAACTCTGAAAAGTACATGGCGCAGACTCCTTTTGTGGCGTAACTTTGTTGAAAAGCGATAGTATGAACACACAAAGACTAATAGTAAGCATCGGAATTGTGGCAACATCATTTCTGAGTCACGCCCAACTCAATTGGAATGAGGTCAGTGTTCCGACACAAGAAAAACTAAACGACATTCAATTTGTCGACAATCAAACAGGATATATCGGCGGAGATAATTTGACCTTGCTCAAAACAATTGACGGTGGAGAGACTTGGAATGCATTAACGCCTCAAGGATTGCCCAATCAAGGTAGTTGGAGTCATATTCAAGATCTTGAATTCGTAGACGCTTCCGTAGGGTATTTGACCGTTCTGAATCAAATGGGCGTATATAAAACTACCGATGGAGGACTGAACTGGACTGTGGTTCAGAACAACAATACCAATCAGTGTTTTCCCGTGAGTATTTTCTCTTCAGCCGAAGATGATTTGTTTGTTGGCGGCTCTGATTGTTTCCAGGGAATGACGATCAATCAATACCAGAATGCAACATGGACGAACCAAAACACTGAATTCGTAACATTCGATACGCAAGAATTCGTTCGGGATATTGATTTTAGCGGGAATCTTGGCTTGGCTGCCGTGAACAGCGAGTACATTTTAAGAAGTACCGATGCCGGAGTTACCTGGGATTCCATCAATTCCAATATTGGGAATGCAAATGTTTTGACATCAATTATGATCGGAGCGAACGATACTTGCTATGCAGGCTACAACCAAAATGGCGGCGGATTTGGGGTGCTCTATTCAAACGATGCAGGACTCACCTGGCAAGAGGATATTAATTCAGCCACATTTTATTATCCTGCATACTATGGAGGCACTATCAATGCAAATGATAAGGCTTATATAACTGCCGTGCCGTCCAACGTGCCCGAAGGGTTGATTTTCGAACGAATAGAAGGACAGTGGATGTACGTTTCTGTGGATCAAGCTGTGTATGCAATGGATTCGTATGGTGACGATGTTACCTGGGCTGTTGGAGACAGCGGGTTTGTAGTCGTGAACCAAGATTTGAACGCTCTTTCTGTTTTAGATCAAAATGAAACTTTGAACCCATTAACGGTATTTCCAAATCCCACAAAAACTGTTTTGGAATGGAGTTGCGCGGATTGCACAACGCTTGGAATGGACATCATTGATTTGAAAGGAAACATTGTCATAGAGCACAAAGAAGGTGTAAAGGATTCAGTTGATGTTTCCGAGTTACCTTCCGGCGTATATGTGATTTCTGTGCATTCGAACACAGGAACCTTCCAACAACGATTTATAAAGGAGTAAAATCCACCAAGCTAGAGTAGAGAAGGAGCACCATGGGTTGCTCCTTTTTTTTATTGTTTTTTTCAGGCGAACAAGCTAGCTTTTCGATTTTCCTTTTCCCTTGCTCTTTCCAGAATTCCCATTATTGCCCTTCGATTTTTTCGACTTTCCTTTGAGTGCATGAAACTGCGGAGAACCAGGTTTAATTCCCAGGTCTTTCGCAACGGCTCCCCAACCTTTCGCTTTATTCTTCTGATAACTTTGAACTACGACATCGATTGATATGTCTAATAAGTCTTTCAATCTGCCAGAAAGGAGAACTTCTGCTGGTTCCATGATGCTCAGTAGTTTTTCAGCTTTTTCTCCGCTAATTTGATGCTCGACTAGAAGTTTTTTCTTGAAAGATTCCAAATCTTTCTTGGCTTCCGAATTAATAGCATTCAATTCGATGTTTAAGGAGGCATCTCCCGTTTTAAAATCAATTTGCGCAGAGGTTATGGCGCTAAAAAAGAGCAATGCGATAAATGTGAGTGACTGTTTCATTTAATTGAGTTTGGGATAAAAATTACAAATAGGGTGCCAATCTAGGATTAGCCAATTTACGATGCTTTTACAGGGTGAAATGCACCTTTTTGAAGAATTTTTTCTCATTTTGAAAATGCCGTTTTCCCATCTCACCGATTTCACAAAGAATGTCAAAATGAAAAAAAATGCATTTTCTCGTGAACCTTTTACGTCTTCCTGAGTAGTACTTTCGAACTCACGGAACAAGTGCACAAGTTCTTCTTAAAAATTACAGATGAAACGTATTACTTTATTCATATTTCTCGGTTTCGCCGGGATTAATTTTGCCCAGGAAAAGCAAGCTGTTTACTCCATCGTGGAAGAAATTCACGACAAAGAATGGTACAAAACGCAATTAGACCTTTGGAAGCAAGAAGCAACCAAAGGATCCAAATCGGCCAACGCTTGGTACAACTATTATGCAGCTTGTCGCGCGCTGATTAACCTTGCTCAAGGAGACGAAGAATTCAAGAAGTACAAAGAAATGGGGCACAGCATTTCAAAGAACGCTCTAAAACAGCATCCTGATTCCTTCGAAGCCAATTATGTGGCCATGTGGAATTCAGGATTGTCGAACAAGCAAACGGAGTATATGTGGAAAGCCTATGAAATCAATCCTGATGATCCGCGTTTGTACGACGATTTACTGATCAACTATGAAATAAAATGGGAGCGCGAGAAAAGAGCTGAGATGGCCGAAAAAATGGTGCACTCAAACTATTTGGCAGCTGGAGTGATGAATTGGGGGTATAACGTTCTTTCCGAAGTAGAAGAAAACGGCATTATTCTGTCGGCGGGTGATAATGACACCTACGCGCTTTGGTTGAATAAGTATGCACTTGGCCACAGAACGGACGTGACGGTTTTGAACATTCACATGATGATGCTTCCAGAGTATCGCAAGAAAAATTTTGAAAAACTAGGATTGCCTCCAATTGAAGAAGAAGGATTGACGATCCCTAAATTGATCAATCATGTGATGGAAAATTCCAATGATATTCCAGTGCACATTGCAACCACGGCATATCAATGCGTTGATAACATTTCTGTAGATAGTAATTTGTATTTGACAGGATTAACCTACCAATATTCAGAAGAACCGATCGATAATAACAGCCTTATTCGTCGCAATTACGAGCAGATGTTTGCTTTGGATTATCTGAAGGTAAAGTTCTCATGCCATCAAATGGACCAAATTGCCAAAAGTTTTGATTATACCTATTTAGCATCAATGGTAAAGCTGTACAAGATGTACCACATTTCTGGAGAAACGGAAAAGATGGAATGGATCGCCGAATACATGGAGAAAGCTAGTGAATATGGACCAATGTCCGAAGAGATTCAAAAAATCATCCACTGATTCGTGCTCCGAAAAGAACATAGTCTACAATTAAAGTCTGTCACAGACGAAGCGTTAATAGCCTTGTTGTCTTCCAAAAGAAGAAACGAGGCTTTGACGGAATTATACGGCAGGTACGGTTCGCGCGTTTATGGTTATTTCATACGAATGTTCCGCGGTGATAAGGACAAAGCAAAGGATTTTGTGCAAGAGTTGTTTTTGCGCATCCTGGAGAAACACAAGCAATTCGATCCGTCAAAAACATTCTCAACCTGGATGTTCACCATTGCCAGTAATATGTGCAAAACAGCTTTCAGAAGAGAGCCAACAAAAATCGCAATAGAAGGCAATGAACAAACGTACCTCTCGGATGATGAGCACACAAAAGGAGCTTTTAACGAAGCGATGATACAGGCTCTAGATCAATTGGAAGAAGTACATCGCTCTACCTTTGTCCTTCGATATTTGAACCAACTTTCACTAAAAGAGATCGGTGAAATCCACGATATTCCAATGGGTACAGTCAAATCAAGGTTGTTTCACGCAACAAACAAAATGGCGAAAGCGCTAAAGGAGTTTCGACCGAATGAAACGAATTTATTCAAATTGCAATAACATGAAGAAAGAGATGATAGAAGAGCAAGTATTCGATCTTTTGGAAACGAAAGATTTTCAAGAATTGACAACAGATGAACAAACATTGGTGTTGTCTGCAATCACTCAGGAAGAATATGAATTGCAGCGAAACATTATTGTTGCGGGCACGCGCATGGAAAGTGAAATCCCGCCGCCGTTAATTCTAAGACCTGAAAAGAAAAGGGTTCTTCCAATTTGGTTAGCATCGGCTTGTTCGGCTGCAGCTGCGGCTATTGCAGTCTTTTTATGGATGCCTTCTTCTGATTCGTATGAATTTGACTTGAAGTTGGTAACAATTCCCATGGCTCAGGACACCTTAATTGTAGAGAATACGGTTGTGGACACAATAATCGATTATCGGTATGTCGAGGTAAAGAAAACGGTGGATGACTGTTGCCCAAGCAATGAAGATGTGGTTCAAATTCCGCAATTCACCAGTGGTGTTCAAGCCATTCAAGTACGGGAAAATGATTTGGTGAACCGAGGCGTCTCAGCGGCCAATGATGCCGATTTAGAAACGTTTCGTTCGCAGCCGTTTATCGGAATGTAATTACTTTGCTTTGAAAAGGCCGTACTTGGCAATACACCAAAGTGCGCGGAATCCATCCTTCCAGCCAATCTTTTTTCCTTCCTCGTACGTACGTCCGTAGTAAGAAATGCCAACTTCGTAGATTCGAAGGTTCTTTTGGCGAGAAATTTTGGCGGTTACCTCTGGCTCAAAACCAAAACGATTCTCGTTCAACGAAAGCCCTTGAATAATGTCAATTCGGAACATCTTGTAACACGTTTCCATGTCTGTGAGGTTCAGGTTGGTAAACATATTCGACATTTTCGTCAAGAATTTGTTTCCAATGGAGTGCCAGTAAAACAAAATTCGATGCGGATTCCCACCAATGAATCGAGAACCGTAAACAACATCTGCAAAACCATCGCAAATGGGTTTTAACAAGTCATTAAATTCTTCCGGATCGTATTCCAAATCTGCATCCTGAATTACCAACAAATCGCCTTTCGCCTCTTTAATTCCCGTATGTAAAGCAGCCCCTTTTCCTTTGTTTACCTCGTGTTCGTAATACGAGATGGGTAAGTTAGGATTTGCCTCCATGTATCGTTGAACAGCACCTTTGGTGTCGTCGGAAGAGCAATCATTCACAATAATAACCTCTTTCTTAATGTCGTGGATAAGTTGTACAGCTTGTACTTTATCAAGGATGTGATGAATCGTTTTCTCCTCGTTATACGCAGGAATAAGAATGGAAAGCGTGTTAATGTCCATGCATTATTTTTTTGCGAATATACGAGAATTGGATTTAAGTTTTTAGAATATGCTTCCGGTTCTTGATCAGGCGGTATAAAAATGATTTATACCAAAAAGAAGTATATTAAGCTAAAACTATTCGAAAATCATGGCAGCATCCTTTCAGTATGAATTTGAAATATCATGTTCAAGTGTTGGAATTTATAATCTGCAGTTTCTATATGGATTAATGATTCGTTTTGTTCAGCAAGTAAATGATAATCATGACGATGGGGCGATAGTTGCATATTTTGAGGGATCGGGCTTAAAGAGGGAGGATATTGTTTCGTTGATTACGTTATGTAAAAAACAGGAAATCAAGATTGCCGATTTGCGCATCCCCAAAGAAGCCAAAAATAAAAAACATAAAAAGGTTGCTCCACCGCAATATGAAATTCCCCAAGAGTTTTTGGAAGAAAAGAGAGAGTCATCTTCTTTGTTGACTTTTATTTGGGGGCTAATTCTGGCCTGTTTCTTTTTCTTTTCGGTGAATCATTTTCTCTGGAATATACTGGATGATGGATCCGATGGGATGAGTATTGCAATCCAGTATGGTTCATTTTTTCTGGGATTGATAATTTCTAAAGTTACATTTAGTCCTAATAATCGAATAGCCGCAGGATTCATAGTTGGAAATATTGTTCTAGGTTTATTGGAGGGGTTTACGGGTATTTGGTTTGGAGGGAATGTATTTTTTATTTCCGCAGGATGATTTTTTTTGATCCTATTCATTTAACACATGACTAAAAATCCCTCTTTTATTATTCATAATTGTGTTATCAACATTTCCCCAATCACAACTAATTGTGCATCAATCGTTTTATTCTACGTACCTTTGCAGCTTATTTTAAAGCTATTAGATGACATTTGAGGAATTAGGGCTTAAGAGTGGGGTGTTGAAGTCGTTAAAAACACTGGGGTTTGAAACACCCACTCCAATCCAAGAAGAAGCGATCCCGCACTTATTAAAAGAGGAAAGCGACTTTGTTGGTTTAGCTCAAACGGGAACAGGTAAGACGGCAGCGTTCGGTCTACCATTGGTAAGTAAAGTAGAAGAGGGCAGAAAACGCCCTCAAGGCTTGGTCATCTGTCCGACCAGAGAACTTTGCTTACAAATATCTAAGGACATACAAAACTTTTCGAAAGACGTTAATGTGAAGACAGTCGCCGTGTACGGTGGAACTGATATCAAACGTCAAATTCAAGACATCAAGAAAGGTGCACAAATCATTGTGGCTACACCTGGACGATTGGTCGATTTAACAAAGCGTAAAGCTATCAACCTTCAAGAAATTGAATGGGTGGTGCTTGACGAAGCCGACGAAATGCTCAACATGGGATTCAAGGAAGACATCGATCATATCCTTGATGAAACGCCATTGGAGCGCAATGTTTGGTTGTTTTCTGCAACAATGCCCAAAGAAGTGGCGTTAATTGCGAAGAACTACATGGAACAACCTTTAGAGGTATCCATCGGTCACAAGTTGGTAGCGACAGATGTTGCTGCTCGTGGAATTGATGTCGACGATATCACTCACGTAATCAACTACAACCTTCCAGACGAAATCGAGAACTATACGCACCGAAGTGGTCGTACAGCGAGAGCTGGAAAGCACGGTGAGTCTTTGGTTTTGGTTACACCTCGCGAGAGCTACAAAATCAAAGCAATTGAGAAGAAAATTCGCACTTCTTTTACAAAAGGAGCCATTCCAAACGCAAAGGAAATCTGCGAAATCCAATTGATGAAATTGATCGATAGCGACGTACAAAGGAACGAAAATCAATATCATCGACACTCCCGGTCACGCCGACTTTGGAGGTGAGGTTGAACGCGTTTTGAATATGGCAGATGGTGTATGTTTGTTGGTGGATGCTTTTGAAGGTCCAATGCCGCAAACGCGCTTCGTATTGGGAAAAGCACTTTCAATGGGATTAAAACCATTGGTGGTTGTGAACAAGGTGGATAAAGAAAACTGTACACCTGATGAGGTGCACGAGAAAGTATTCGACTTGATGTTCGAATTGGACGCCAATGAAGATCAGTTGGATTTCCCAACCATGTACGGATCAGCTAAGAACAATTGGATGGCGGAAGATTGGAAAAGTCCTTCGGGATCCATCGTTCCGTTGTTGGATAAAATTTTGGAATACTATCCACCCGTTACTATTCCAGAAGGAAATACGCAAATGTTGATTACTTCATTGGATTTCTCATCATTCGTGGGGCGAATCGCAATTGGTCGTTTGACAAGAGGTGAATTGAAGCCAAACATGCCGATCATTTTATCGAAGGCAGATGGAACGCAGCAAAAGCACCGCATCAAAGATGTCTTCACATTTGAAGGCACTGATCGTGTAAAGGTGGATGCAGTTCAAGGTGGAGATATTTGTGCTATCACGGGAATTGAAGGTTTTGAAATTGGAGATTCCATTTGTGATGTAGAGAACCCGGAACCGCTTGAAAGTATTGCTATTGACGAGCCAACGATGAGTATGCTGTTCTCTATCAACGATTCGCCATTTTTTGGAAAAGAAGGGAAGTTGGTGACCTCACGTCATATTTCTGAACGTCTGGATAAAGAGCTGGAGAAGAATTTGGCGATGCGCGTTCAAAAAACGGACAAGGCGGACAAGTGGATGGTTTTCGGACGTGGTGTTATGCATTTGTCTGTACTAATCGAAACTATGCGTCGTGAAGGATACGAATTGCAAGTTGGTCAGCCACAGGTAATCATCAAAGAAATTGATGGTAAAAAATGTGAGCCTGTGGAGGAATTGACAATTGACCTTCCTGAAGTAAATATCGAGTATCAACCGTACAAAGGAGAAATCCCAGGACGATTGAACGGTTCTTTGATTTCTATGGAGTTGGGAACTTCGATTCCGTTCTCGTTGAATAACCTACAAGAGCGTGGAACATTCTTCATCGCGCCAGGTGAAAGTATTTACGAAGGTCAGGTGATCGGTGAAAACAGTCGCGCAAACGATTTGGTTGTCAACGTAACAAAAACAAAGAAAATGTCAAACATGCGTTCCTCAGGAGCGGATGATAAAGTGAAGTTGGCGCCGCCAAAACAATTCAGTTTGGAAGAATGTTTAGAATACATTCAGTCAGATGAATACGTGGAGGTAACACCAGAAAACTTGCGTATGCGTAAGATTTTGTTGAAAGAAACAGATCGTAAGCGCTCTGGGAAATAATTAATCTGATAGTCGTTGCTTCGATTTACCTAAACATAAGTCCCAGGCGAAAACCGAGCATAGCAGGTAAACTCATTTCGTAAGGTTCTCCTAAAGGCCCCCTCGCCGGCAGATGGATGTACGACTCGAAAAAACTTACTTTTTCATTCAATGCAAGTTCAACACCGAAAAGGGCATTTACATTTATTCCTATCATAATCCCACCGTATTTCCCGTCGTTGTAAAAATCAGGAAGAGAATATCCATCAGGAAAATCAGAGAAATCCTCTAAGGTCTCCTGGAAAGGTGCAACTACAATTCCAATACCCATTCCTACATACGGCTTCAATTCACTGTTGTTTTTAAAGGTATATTTTAAAGCAAAATGCCCTTCTAAATACCCTATCAGGACTTCACTGGGTAAGGATCTATTATCAAAACCGCTTTCATCCTTTAAAAGTGTCACCTGATCCGTACCTTTTCTTGGGAGCCATCCCTGAACCCCGGAAATTAAGCTGATGGAAGGGTATTGTTCGTATTTATTCTCTCTGCGATAGCCCAGATAAAGGGATGTTTTTGGAAGTCCAACTGGAGGGGTAGTATTCAATTTACTGCTGAATCCAACTCCCAATTCTATGCCATTTAACCGCTCACTTAACTGCGTAAAGCCTGAATTGGAAAAAGTTGTAAGTACTAGCAAAAGGATAAATTGCCTCATCCGTCAAAGTTAGTTATTTCTGTCATCCAACTTTACAATGTCAATTTGTGCAACTTCGTAAACATTATTCTTGAAGCCTTTCAATTTCTTCCTCAAGCGTTTCAACTTTCTCGTTTAACTCACGAATTGATTCAATCAAAACAGGGATCAATTGATCGTAATTAACGGTCTTGTAAACCGTTTCATCGCCCGCATTGTTAAAAAGCGCTTTTTCTTGAACCATTTCAGGGAAAACTTCTTCCACTTCTTGCGCAATTACACCGTATTGCTGTCTTTCAGTCGTCGTTAGTTCACCTTCTGCAGGTTGAGAATTTGTTGTGAGTGTGTACGACATTCCATTTAGAAGCAACAATCGGTCTAATGGACTTTCAATAGGGGTTAGGTTTGATTTCAACCTTCGATCAGATACTGTAAACCACCCTCCAACAGAGTATCCAGATCCATCAACCCCAATATCTTGCGTGAAGTATCCAGACCATCCATTCGTAATATCTGTTGTTTGTCCGTAAACACCGTTAAATCCAATTCCGTAAGTTCCAATAGCCAACCCTGTAGTGCCCGTATTTGCCCCATACAGTCCATAACCGTTTCCATAGATAGATTGCCCAACGACTCCGTTGAATCCTATTCCAAGTACTCCATATCCACCAGTGGTTCTTAGGTTCGAACCATAAACACCCGCTTCTCCTGCAGCCGTCGACGGAATTTGCCCAGTAACGCCATATCCCGCACCAGAATTGTTCCCAAGAATGGCAGCATTATTTGCCGTATTGCTATTTGTGTTGGCCTGAATGGCAGAAAATCCATTGGCAGCATTGGTACTTTCTGCGCGGATTGCAACGCCAATACCACTGTGCGTAGATAGAATTCCGGTGGAGTTATTCACGGATGAAGTAACATCAAGTCCGGTTAAATTGCTCCCTGAGTTAACAATTTCAACGGCTCCCGCATCAGCTGTGATGGAACGCCCAAGTCCAGCGCCACCTTGATCATAAGCCTCATCCAAAGTATTCGCGCCACTCGGCAGTGTCACCGTGTTACTTCCAGAAATGGTAAGATCGGTGCCGTTCAAGCTCAAGTTTTGAATCTCATTGCTCGGATCGCTGTCGGCATCGTCCACATTTGTAGCCGTCTCAGCATGCAACGCGTAAGGTACACTCAGCAATTGTGTGGTGGCAGAAATGGAGTAAACCGTTCCGCCTGTGGGATCTGTTTCCGTTTTTAAAAAATACGGACCATTGGCCCAATTAATTGTAGCGAAGTTTCCTGCGACAACGTTTCCATTGCCAATTTCGAAGGTGACAAGACCATTGATGTTCGAGGTGGGCACATGCGTTTCAATGTAGGATGCAACTCCAGTTGGTGAACCTTGAAGAATACTGATCTGAACGCCCACGGGACTATTCGTTACCAATGCGTCGCTTGCATTTCGAATAACAGCCTGATAAGTCATCAATTGTGGCGATTGTGCGAAAAGCGAAGTAAAACTGAAAATCGCGAGTAGAGTAATGAGAGTTTTCATATTAGTTTTTAATGATTTGGATGGATGTTGTAGCTAAATTTTGGGTCAATTGGAGGTGGTACACTGTCGTGGGCAATTCGCGCATGTCGATAAGCGTTTCAGTGCTGTTTACACTGCCTTCCGAGATCACTTTCCCCTTCGAATCTACTAACTGATACCGAGCATTTTCCGGAACTGTTTCAATAGAGAGAACTACCTGATCGTTTGTGGGGTTGGGAAATAATTGTGCGTTCCAGTCGAGTTCTTCCAGCGACGCATCAGGGTTGAAAAATTCGAAGGGTTGTTGTACGCCTTCGTTCGTGGAACCATTGGTCCCTTCTGAATTCGAATAATCAATCTGACCAACAGTGAAACTGACGGATCCATTCGTTCCTGTGGCATTTCCACCCGTTGAAACGGTATTTTGTTGCGCGTAGATTGGAATGCAAGCGAGTGCGCTTATTCCAAGTAGTAGTAGTTTGTTCATGTAGTGATAATTGATCCAAAAGGTAGTGATTCTCTGAGGTTTAGTTCAACAATAATCCGTTAGATTTTTAACGTTGATCTGTTGGCTGCCAATGGCAATTCCCACAAATTAATAGGAAGGCAAAAAAAAGAGGACCCGAAAGCCCTCTTCAAATTATTTGTTCGATGCGCTATTTACTCACAACGAAATTTTCAGATATCTGTCGTCCATCAATATTGACTGCAAAACGATAGGTTCCCGCCGAAAGATGTGTAGTGTTGTAGGTAACAAGATGTTGTCCTTTTGTGTAATACGTGTCTTCTTCCAAAGTCTCTACCAATTTTCCGTTGATATCGTAAACATTCATAGTAATGTCGCCACCTGCTCTCATGCTAAAACCAACTTTGATTTCACTGGAAGAAGGGTTCGGGAAAATCGGGTACATTTCTGATGCACCATCGTTAATCGATAACTCTTCAGATCCAAGCTCAAGGTTTTCATCACCCGCTTGATATGGCACGTAATCGAAGAACCCAAGGAACATTTCATCCCCCGTAAAATCTCCCCAGAAAACGGTTTGTGGTGGACTGTTCGGATTCAATGGATTGGAAGCAGTATTGTCGTATGATGCTTCTACGTACAAGGTTGATCCTGCTGTTAATTTTACCAGATTCTCAAACGAGTACGCATTTTGATAGTTAAAATCCCACTCATTGATGCGTACCAATTTTGTCGTATCACCATTGGTGTCAACCGCGTATGATTCCCAGGTTTGTCCGAGTAAGTGCATGTGCGGGAAAACGGTCAATAACGAAATATCTACAGGCACCGTGTAAGATCCCTTGAAAGATGAAACCTGATCTGGAGGGATGATGAAAGGCACAGATAAATCGTAAGGACTGATGATGTGCGTTTGTACGTATCTCGGTGCCGGTGTTTGCGCAAAGAATAAGTTGATGTAAGAAGAATCAAATTCGTTTACAGGCGTAGGCGCATAATGCATTTGCAATAATAATTTTTCACCCGGATTTAGTTGTTTACTCATTTCTGGCGGGAAAAATCGTGCTTCACCTCCCGGTGCCCATACTGCGTAGAAAGGATCCAAGGGTTCGAAACCAAATCCACCAAACATTTCGTATCCGTAATTTGGATCGGCTGCGTCTAGTACATCCGCCTGATTTGTATTGTCTTTAGCAATCACAGCGTGGTGACAAATAGACGCATTCCCTGCGCGGTATTCGATGGCGCGAACTTGCTCTGGTTGGGTGAGTTGAGGATCCAAAACGAAAACCTGATAGCCATCCAAATTGGTTCCTTGATGCTCAAATTGTTCCTCCATAGAAAGAACAAGGTCTGGTGTTCCGAGTGCTGAACCCGATGGAAAGTTAGGCATGGTGGCCTCGTTTACCGGACTTCCGGGCTGCATTCCGTTATCGTACCAATCAGCGATGGTTTGAATTTGGACATCCGTTAAATAGTTTTCTCCCAAAAAGTGATTGTATTCAGGATCTGCTTTCCAAGGTGGCATGTACTTTAACTCTGTTACGTATTTAATCATGGCACCGTATGCCGAAACCTCCGTAATGTTCGTCAATGGCATTGGACCAATTTCCCCTGGTCGGTGACATTTCGTACAATGGTTGTAAATGATGGGCGAAATATCTTCGTAGTACGTTGGTACCGATTTCGGCGGCAATGGAGCGTCAGAAGTTTCGGTTTCAACAATTTCGTTTGTGCCAAATCCTGCGGCAGATATACAAAGTCCGCCAACAAGCGCTACGAAGAGTAAAAGAATTGTTTTCATTTCTTTGGTTTTTGAGAGATAAAGCATCCTACTGGAGTAGTCTTGGCAGCAGGAACGTCTGTTTTATTTTGAAGGGCATTTAAAGCATCCACCAAATCGTCTGTTTGAACGACTGTCTTGCGCTTTCCAACACGGTAATAATTATCATCGATACGCCCTTGATAATGAACGGTTTCTGAAGAAGCGTCATAAACGACAACCTCTGGGGTTACCGTTGCACCAAATTTTTGAACCAGATCGTGATCGGGGTCCAATTGCATGCTTGCCGTGAGTTTGTATTTTTTCTTGAACTTTTCCATAGTCTCCTCGTTGGAGAGATCATTTGGAAAAACGAGAATCACCTGATGGTCTGGATAGTTTGCCGTTATTTGATTGATTTTGTCGGTGTAAAATTGACAAATCGGACATTTCTCCGATACGAAAAAGTAAATTTCTAAAGATGCCTTACTTTCTCCTTCTGGAGCCTCTTTGGCAGGGAGACTGGCCGCAAATAACAGCGGAAGTAGTAACGTAAGTAGCATTTTCATGAGCCTAAGTTAAGGAAATAAATATTCAATTGCACATACATTAGATTGTTAACCAGACTATTGGTTTAATAAGTTCTTTCGTTTTTTTGTTCAGAAATTGTCCTGTTTTCCTACAAGAAGGAATTGTACTTTCGCACTGTGATTGTACTGGAAACTCATATTGCGCCTGAATTGTACGAGAAAGTTCGGTTTGTCGATTATGCCATTGGATTGTTCAAAGGATTTGAAACACGCAGTGCAGTGAAGAAAGCCATCAAGAAAAAACGCTTTTCGATTCAAGGGGAAGCGGCAGAAACTGGGACTTGGGTTCGAGGCGGAGAAAGAATTGATCTACTTGAACGACAGGAAGTTCCAAAGGCGTACGATCGGGATATTGACATTGTTTTTGAGGACGAGTTTCTTGCGATTGCCAACAAACCCGCTGGATTAATTGTCAGTGGAAATCAGTTCAAAACACTGGAGAATTGTCTGGTAGATCAAGTGCAAAAATCGAATCAAGAAGATGCGTTGGATTGGGCATTACCCGTGCATCGTTTGGATGCACCAACAAGTGGTCTGGTCATTTTTGCGAAAACACTGGCCGCGCGAAGAATCCTTGGAGAGATGTTGGAACTGAAATCCATTTCCAAGAAATACCACGCTGTGGTGCACGGAATTCCAGATAGTGGGGAGATTAACCGCGCCATTGATTCGAAAGAAGCACGATCACGCCTTTCCAAACTTCAGAGTGTGCCGTCATTACTGAACGGACATTTATCCTTGGTAAAGTTGGAGCCCATTACGGGGCGTACACACCAATTGCGGATTCATTGCAAAAGCATCGGACATTCAATTGTCGGGGATCAACTTTACGAGAACGAAGCGGGAACTTTTCGAAACAAAGGACTTTTTCTCGCTGCGACGGAGTTATCTTTTCGGCATCCAATCACCGAAGAACAGGTCGAAGTGTCCATTCCAGTTCCGCATAAATTTCAATCGTTGTTGGAACGTGAAGACAACCGCGCGAAGCGTTATCCGAAAGATTAATTGACCTTTTTGAGCGTTCCTTCAAAGTAAGCGCGCATACCGCGGTAATAGCTGCAATCTTCGTCTTCTAAAATGGTGATGGCATTTTTCTCAAAATTCAGAGAAAGCTGACATCCTTCTTCTCCTGAGAAAACCGCTTTATCATTTCCTTGCATTTTTGCCAATCCGTTGATATGTCCGACGTGTGCGTTCGTCCCGATCACAAAATATTGGAACAGAACATACTCGCCAATACGCACCAATCGGATATCGTCACTGGCTTCCTGTTCTTCATCGGTTTCGCCGTTGTATACGGTAATTGTTTTGCTGTTTTCGTAGGTTTCGAACGCAGGCTCAATCGGACCATTTTGACTCGTGAAGACTTTTTTCATCGTGACCTCCTGCAATTCTGACTTTCGTCCTGGAGCGTACCATTGACCCGTTAAAACAGCATCGTTCAATTGCAAAGTCATGTTTCCAGTAACCACATTTTTAACGGATTCTGTTAATTGCCATTCCCCAGATTTCGCAGACGCAGTTCCCTCCAAAGCGATTTGCTTTCCGTGTTTGAGGTACCAATACCGTCCAGTCAGCTCCCGTTCATCTTGATTGACTTCCATCAAAACATCTTCACCGTACAAGCCAATGGTGCCTGCGAAATAGTCGTAAGTTCCTGTTTCTTCTGGTTGCTCATTTAAAATTGACTGTTCACCCTCACTGTGTTCCTTGGGTGCATCGGTGTTCTTTTCGTTTTTTTCTGACGGCGCTTCCTGCTGACAAGAAGTGAAAATGAAAACGAGCAAAAAAGTGTAGTAGTAGCGTTTCATAATTATCGGTTTTTTAATTCTTCTATCGTTTGTTTGAATCCATGTAGGGCGGCATCAGCATTTCTGTGCGCACCGCGTTGAACAATCCAATCGCCATGAGAAATGGTTCCTGAATGATGCGAAGCATCGCAAGCATAAACGATCGTAGACGCTAAATTCACATCGTTACACGTTTGCAACAACGGCACTTTTTCGTCGATTATGCACGCGTTTAAGGGTTCTCCAACCTTGAAAAAGGTATCATTGAAATTGTCCATGGCTTTTCGCCCTGCAATCGTGGCCATTTCCAGGGCATATTGCCCCGAGTTTCCATTGCTTTCGTTGGTCATGATGTTACGCTTGTGCGTTGTCAATCGCTGACCGTAATCGAGCAGGCGTAGTTCTTCTAGCGGATGAATTCCAATGTGACTATCGGTTCCAATGCTCCATTTTCCATGGGCATCTTGAAAGCGTTGCACCGGGAACAATCCATCGCCTAAATTTCCTTCGGTAGTAGGACAGAGAACCACATTTGCACCAGATTTGGCTATGCCGTCGGTTTCAGCATCTGTGAGATGTGTGGCATGCACCAAATGAAAACGATCGTTCAAATCTACATTATCGAGGAGCCATTCAACAGGGCGTTTGCCCAAATAGGCTTCGGCATCTTCAATTTCTTTCAGCTGTTCGGCAATATGAATGTGAAACGGGAGGTCCTGATCAGCAGATTTCGCTACTTCGGCAATTATCTCTGGGTCAACGCCACGCATGGAATGAATACCAATCCCCACATTCGCCCGATCATAATTTTCCGCGGATGCTTTGGATGTCTCCAACAGTTTCATATATGCGTCTATGTCCTTTGAGATGAAACGGCGCTGACCTTCTGTGGGCTCTTTTCCAAAACCTCCTTTTTGATAGAAGATCGGCACCAATGTAATGCCTATTCCTGCTGTTTTCGCTGCGGCAATTAGGCGTTCTCCCATTTCGGAAAGATTGTCGAAAGGTGTTCCGTCTTGTTGGTGATGCACGTAATGAAATTCCGCCACGTTGGTATAGCCAAGGCGCACCATTTCGGTGTAAAGCATGGTGGCAATCGCTTCCATTTGCTCAGGATTAATCGAAAGTGCCAGTTTGTACATCGCGTCGCGCCACGACCAGAAATCGTCGGCTTTTTGACCTGTTGGATGCACTTCTGCCAATCCCGCCATCGCATATTGAAAAGCATGCGAATGCGCATTTTGAAAGCCTGGTAAAGCAAACCCGCGCACGTGATGCGAAATGGTTCTTTGCTGATTTTCTTTGATGGAATGAATGATTCCGTCTGGTTGGGTGAAAATGGCAACGTTGGATTTCCATCCGTCGTTCATTAAAATTTTATCGAAAAAGTAATGTTTCATTACACGGTTTTCAAGGTATTGATCAATGCTTCAAAAGTCGGCTTCAAAATCGCTCTTACCTCATTGGCGCGATCTTCGGAAAATTCCAATTCGGTATCATCCATGTACAGGATTTTGTTCATTTCCAATTGCAAAGCATGGATTTTTTTTGCCGGATTCCCAAAGTAACGGGTGATGTGACCACCTTTGAAGGGTGAATTGTGATTGATTTGATATTTTCCCGCTTTCAATCCGTTCAATGCGGCAGTAATTAGAGCAGGATCGGCTGTTTTTTCATCGTTGTTTCCCAAAATCATGTCTGGGAATACCTCGCTACGAATTGTTGGTACGAAATGACGGATCGAGTGTGCATCCCACAAAAGTGCTTTTCCAAATTCGGCAATGCGTTCGCCAAGCAGTTCTTGAACTTTGTAATAATAGGGCCAGTAATATTCATTCAAGCGACGGTTTACTTCGTGCTGATCGGGTTCTTGTCCCTCTTTGTAAATCGCCTCACCAAAAAAATCGGTGTTTGGCGTCAATCCGGTGATAATCCGGCCGTCATTGTAGAGTGGTGCACTCTCAGGATCTCTGTTCAAATCAATGACCCAACGGCTGTACTTCGCATGAATAATGGTGATGCCCAATTCCGATGCAAAATTGTACAAATCGTGTACGTACCAATCGGTATCATCAGGAGCCTCCTTTTTTGTATCAATGTAATGATCGGATAGTTCCGATGGGAATTCAGTGCCGCAATGTGGGACACTGAGAATGATGGGAACCGGAGTTCCTTTCGGTGGAATAATGTGAAATGGTAGCGACATAATCTTGCTTTGAGCAACTGATTCTAATTGCCATTGGAGGAATTGTTGGGACATGGATGTACAGCGGAACCGTTCCCTACCTCATCTATTATGGATTGAAATTAATCCACCCAGATTATTTGCCAGTAACGGCATTTCTGGTAACAGCCATTGTATCCACATTTACGGGAACCAGTTGGGGATCTGCGGCAACATCGGGCGTTGCATTCATGGGAATCGGAATAAGTATGGGAGTGCCGGCAGAGCTCATTGCAGGAGCCGTGCTTTCGGGCGCTGTTTTTGGCGATAAGGTTTCCCCCGTTTCCGATACGACGAATATTTGCGCCATGGCTACGGAAATTTCTGTATACGATCATATTCGCGGGATGCTTCCAAACGTTGGCTTGGCAGGAATTCTGGCGGCTATTGGCTTTTTGATCTTTGGTTTTATGTATTCAGGAACCACGGCTTCTTCAAACCAAATAAGCGATGTCCTGAATAACCTCGAATCGATTTACACGCTGAATCCAATCATGTTATTGCCACCCGCAATTGTGTTCCTGGGCGGATACAAAGGTTATCCTCCGGTGGTATTGATGTTGGTATCCAGTCTCACGGCAATTCTTATTGGAACCTTTTTAAATGGTTTTGATTTCTACGATGGGGCAATAGCGATGGTAAAAGGATTTGAATCGAAGATGGTGGCGCAAGTTGGGCCTATTGATTGTGTTGCACATACAATTACCGGGCAGCTTACGGTTATAGGGTCTTCTTTGAGCGTAAGCGGAACAAATGATGCACTTGTTCAGGTGGCACCTATGGAAACTATGCCTCAATTGCTGAAAACATTGCTCAATCGCGGTGGAATGGAAGGAATGATGAGTGGTGCCGTTTTTTACTGCGTCCTGGCAGTATCTTTTGGATCGATTATGGAGCAAGGTGGATTTATTCGTCGCCTGATGCAGGTGATTTTCGGGTGGATTCGAAGCGCTTATGGAATGGTGCTTGCTGCCTTTTTCTCAGGCGGATTGTTGAATGGTGTTTCTGGAAATGCGATGTTTTCTATTCTTACGATTGGTCAAATGTTCCGCGGAGGATTTAAAGAACGGAATTTGCCGCTGCCACTACTTTCCAGAAGTATGGAGAATTCAATGACCTTGCTCGAATCGCTAATTCCATGGCATGTAACGGCCTTGTATATGTCATCAACCTTGGGCGTAAATACCTTTGATTATTTGCCATTCGCTTTTTTCAATTTAATTGGCGTTTGTTTGTTCTTCTTGCTTTCGAAACGTACCACCAGAAAAATCGAAGCGGTTTAATCACATCCTTTGCGTCTTCGCGTGTCCATCAAATGCAGCATTTTCCAACCTTCTTCCGTTCGGATCAATTGAACCGCATTTACACCACAATGACTTAAAGTATCATCCAGATAAAATGTGTAATTCATCCAAACTTGTGCAAGGTTATCGTCAATTTGAATCACGACATCAGAAATACGCTCGTCCCAAACTTCGTCGTGCGGTGTTCCTACCGCTTTCTTAAATTCGGCGGCGCTTCCCGCATGAGATGCAGGCTTGCCTTCTTTGTTGGTGAAAGTGGTGACCAATTGAATGTCGGAATGAAAACTAGCGGCCACCATTGTGCTGTCACTGGTGCGCATTCCCTCAAAGAGTTGATCAATAACTGTGCGCACTTCGGTTGAGTCTGAATCTTGTCCAAAAGTGTTGAATGTGAGCAGTGTAGCAAGAACGATTAAATATTTCATAGCGTTGATTTTCTCACTCAAGAATAATGAACTTCGTTTGGAGAACTGAAACCGTTCGTCATTTTCAACACTAGAAATACACTTGCGGCAAAATTTGAGGCTGTGAGGTCAAGAATATTTTTGAAAAATCGACCGAACGGACTGTACGTAACTTCCTCCAAACAAATTCACATGCACTAGCAAGGGATAAAGTTGGGTGAGTGGAATGCGTTCGCGCCAATTGTTTTCCAACGGAAAGTGGGCGTGGTAGGTATCGAACAAATCCTGTGAAAAGCCACCAAACAAATGCATCATTCCAAGGTCCATTTCTCGATGTCCATAATATACCGCAGGGTCAATTAATACTGGATTTCCAGAAGCGTCGGTCATATAATTTCCAGACCATAAATCGCCGTGCACTAGAGCGGGCGCTTCTTTCGGGAAAAGGGTGTCGAATTGAAGGCATAGTTTTTCACCTGCACGAATATCAGTAGAATTCATACGGCTATTATCAAAGGCCATTTTCAATTGTGGGAGAATGCGCATTTCAGCATAAAAACGCGCCCAATCGTTTCGTTCATCATTCTTTTGTGGAAGAGAACCGATGTAATTGTCAGATTTCCAGCTGAATGAATCGGAAACGTTTTGGTGCAATGCTGCCAATTTCGCTCCGAAATCACTCCAAAAGTTCGCGGATTGATGACCACTTTCCAGGAATTCTAAAATGAGGTACTGCTGGTTGTCATCTTCAAAATGACCGATCACTTCTGGAATACGAAAACTACTTTTTTGAGAGAGTTCTTTCAATCCCAACGCTTCTTTCTCAAACATTTTCGGGAATTGATTGCGATCGTTTTGTTTGATGCAGAAATTGCCTTCGTTGGTCTTAATTTTGGATACCTGATTGATGTCACCACCAGATAGGGGGATTTTTGAGGTAATAGACACTGGTAGTCCAAGTGCATTGGATAGGAACGGTTGTAGTGTGGAATCCATTTTATTGAATGAAGTCAATCAAAGCGTTCAGTTGTTTCTCTGATAATGATCGAAAGTTGTGATTACCTGACGTCGGTTTCATTTTCTGTTTGGCCAATGTGGTTGAATCTTTGATTTTAGTAAGTGAATCTTCGTTGGTGATGAAGTCCCTCAGCCAATCTTCCGATGGCACTCTTTTTAGAGTTCCTATTAGTTTCGGACCTGTTCCATCCTTGGTAGGATGATGACACACTGAACATTTTGCTTTGAAAACACTGGGCGCATTGGATAGTCTTCCGAGGTCTGAATTTGAGTCTACGCCACAAGCCCCAGGTTCTTTTTCCTTCGCTTCATTTTCATTGTAGCCATTGAAACAAGATGAAACCATGCCAGTCCAAACAAGACAGACGATGATAATTAAAGCCTTTTTTCGGCCCATAATTGGTGCTGCTACAAATTGTTTCATCCATTGAAAGTTACGGCTTAAATCTTATTTACTTTAAAACTGTCAAAACCAATTTCCGCGGTCCGCCGTGATTTCGAAATTCACAGAGGTAGATTCCTTGCCACGTTCCGAGGTTCAGTTTTCCGTTTGTGATCGGAATTGTGACCGAGGTTCCAACCAATGAAGATTTGATGTGCGCCGGCATATCGTCCGATCCTTCATACGTATGCTTATAGAAAGGTTCATTTTCACGCACCAATTGATCGAAAGAGGATTCAAAATCTTCCAAAACTGTTGGGTCAGCATTTTCGTTAATCGTTAATCCTGCCGAAGTATGTTGAATAAACACGTGAAGCACGCCTGACTCTGGCAATTGGATGGCACTTTCTACTTGGTCTGTAATGATGTGAAAACCGCGTGGGTAGGGAGGAAGTGAAATGGATGTTTGCATGGGCAAATGTAATGGGGAATAATGAATTATGAATGATGAATGATGAATGATGGATGATGAATGATGAATGATGGATGATGAATGATGAATGGTGAATGGGAGCATCGAGCTTGGAAGTTTGTATATCGAGCGAAGTTGAGATGGACGAGTGAGCTAGCTCAAGGTAAATTCCTACATTCGTTACATGGATGGAAGAAAACGCGAGAATATTGAAATTGGGTTGGAAGTGGAAGTGGTCTTGAAGAAAGATCAGTCTTCTGGGGCATTGACGCACGGGTTTGTGAAGCGCATTTTAACCAATTCTAAATTTCATCCCCATGGAATTAAAGTCATGCTAGATGATGGCAAGGTAGGGCGCGTGCAGGAAATCATTGGGGAATAATAAAAGTTTCGTATCTTGATTACAAATAACAAACCATGAAATATCTCGTATTCACCTTACTAATATCAAGCGCATTTTTATTTACATCCTGCGGCTGGACTGACAATCAGCGCGAAGCTGCCCGTAAATCTATTGGAGATGGATTTACCGAAGGATTGGAGTCATCTGGAGCCACTGTTGATCCGAAGGTGAAAGAAGCCTGGCTCGATTGTGTTATGGAGAAAGCTACTGAAAAATATTCGTTTGACGAATTGACAAACACTCCAAGCGGATTGGATGCCATTCAAGACAAATGCGCGAAGGAAGTAGGATTGTACGACGCGATTACTATTGAGTGAGCGTAAATTGTCCAAACAATAGAATTTTCTCCCTTCAATCTTAAAGATTATTAAACGTTGATATAACTAATGTTATAGCGATTGTTTGTTGCTGATTCACAGAATAAATCAATCTTATTGTAAAAAGTACAATAACTATTCTTATCTTTCGTCTATGAAAATAGGAATTAACGGTTTTGGAAGGATTGGTCGACTGGCATGTCGCGTAGCATTGAACAATTCTGAAGTAGAAATAGTAGGAATCAACGACCTTATTGATATCGATTACATTGCGTATTTGCTAGAGCACGATTCGGTTCATGGTCGATTTGCAGGAGAAATATCTGTGGATGGTGATCATTTGGTGGTTGATGGGAAGCGCATTCGAGTGTCGAACGAACGCGATCCTGAACAGCTGAATTGGGGAAGTATTGGAGCAGAGGTTGTTTTAGAATGTACGGGTGTTTTTCTTACCACTGAATCGGCACAGAAACACATCAAAGCAGGAGCGAAGAAAGTCGTTTTGTCGGCACCAGCGAAAGACGATACGCCAACATTCGTGATGGGTGTCAACCACAAAAATGTGAAGAAAGAACATACCGTTGTTTCCAATGCTTCATGTACCACCAATTGTTTGGCACCGATTGTCAAAGTACTCAACGACAATTTTGGAATTGAAGAAGGCTTGATGAGTACCATTCATGCAGTAACCGCAAATCAAAGCACTGTTGACGCAACCTCTTCGAAAAACCGTCGACTGGGGCGTGCAGGATATCAAAATATTATTCCGTCTACTACCGGAGCCGCAAAAGCGGTCGCAAAGGTGATTCCTGAAATTGAAGGAAAGTTGACTGGGATGGCGTTTCGAGTGCCCGTTTCCAATGTATCTGTGGTCGATCTTACGGTCAAACTTTCGAAAACGACGAGCTACGAGGAAATCAATCAGACGATGAAAAAAGCATCCGAAAATGAACT
Source organism: Fluviicola sp. (assembly GCA_043584915.1). Classification (GTDB taxonomy): domain Bacteria; phylum Bacteroidota; class Bacteroidia; order Flavobacteriales_D; family Crocinitomicaceae; genus UBA4466. Next base: position 3,731,140 of record CP121319.1, on the reverse strand, counting down.
GAAAGGAATTCTCGGTTATGAAGATAACGATGTAGTTTCATCCGATTTCATCTCAGATAGCAGAACTTCAATTTATGATGCAAAAGCAGGGGTTGCATTGAATGATACCTTTTTCAAACTAGTAGCCTGGTATGACAACGAATGGGGGTATTCTAACAAAATGATTGACTTGGCAATGTTGGTGGGAGCATTGAAATAGAATTGAGAGTTTTTGTATTCTTCCGATGCTAGGTTGGGAATTCGGAACAACATTGCTTTGTGGGAGTTCCAACCTAATTATATTTTTCCATAAAACCGAGCAATCGCTTTGGGTTCAAGATTTTCAGTTCTCTTGCGAACACAATAGTGATGGGTGATAAGTTCAAGGCTTTAGCAGTGACCTGTTGTAAAGCGCTATTGCTCATAAGTTTTGTTGTAACCATTCATTTTTATGGACTATATATCTTCGGTCCACACAGTTATCTGCTTCATTAAAGAACTCTTTTTTAAATGTCATGAACTTTTCCAGAATCTTAACTGAATTCGAGTTCCTGGTGTCAACATCCGCAGTTATTTTATCCATGTTCATTTCATTAAAACCGTATTTGAGAAGCCCAATAGTTGTCTCTGTACCAAATCCTTTTTTCCAATACTTTTCTCTTAAACGATAGCCAATTTCATCTTCATTCTCATTGTTTTTTAGAAAAGCACATAGTCCAATGAACTTGTTATCAGATTTTAATGTTATCGCCCAAGCCTGTCTATCTGACTCAGTATGTTTGGAATTAAGGAAGTTATTTAGGTGATCGTTACTTTCTTCTTTTGTCATTACAACTCTGGGCACAGGGTTCATAACATTTGGATTACCCATCATATCAAAATAATCATCAGAATCCTCTTTTTTCAGCGTTCTTATTAAGAGCCTTTCAGTTTCAAAAATTGTCATTTAGATTTTTCTATATGTTATTTAATTGGTTTTAATGGATCAAGTCCAAAAGTTGGAGAGGAATTTAAACTGAATGTCGATTTTTGCGCTCAAAATGACTTTGTAGTTAGGTGGTGCTCTGTGTATCAATGCACTCTTTGGATTTTAATGTACAGCAGTTCATTTGGCACGCTTGGATTAGGCATAAATGAAAAAGGGAATGGACGATTATAACTCCTCTTAACGACTGGTTTGTTTGAATTCTCAAACTCAATTAAGTATTCGCCTTTTTTTAATGCGTCGATAATAAATATTCTTGTGGATCTTTTGCCGTTTTGAATTGAACGAACAGGCCAATTAGACACTCTCGGAATTATTACAGTTCCCGTATTTACCTCTGTGAATCGCATGGTAAAGCCATTCAATTCTACTGAAAAGCCACCTACCATATCTATGTAATATGATATTGGTGCTAGATGAATCTTTGCTGATTTTGTGTTGATATTCACATTTAGCATGTTCTGTTTCTTTGATTATCGGACAATGGCGATCTTCTTTGAATAAAAAATCCTCTAGAATTGAATTTATCGAAATGAAATGAAACTAATTATTCGGCACTAAATTCTACACCAATATAAAAGCAAAAACCCAGAAGATTTTGATACTCTTCTGGGCTTTCTAATTCCTACAGCCATATAGGACGTATTTTGTTTGCGGTCTGGACGGGACTCGAACCCGCGACCCCTTGCGTGACAGGCAAGTATTCTAACCAACTGAACTACCAAACCAATTTTCTATTTGTAGTACGATCAGAACGCCTCTTTACTTATTGCGATTCTCTTTTCTGGAAGCTCTTGGATGCAACTTCTCCTTAGAATGCACTTTGGTCGCATAAAAAAGCGGCCACTTCAAATGAAACAGCCGCTCTAAATTCGGATAAGAAAATCCTATTCTTTAATCAGCTTCAGCGTTTCAGAAACTCCGTTATAGTTAATCTGAACGAAGTACATTCCGCTCTCAAGGTTGTCGACACTCATTTCAAGTGCACCTCCATCGAAAGAATCATAAAAGGCATGTTGCTTTCCATTCATATCAACCAAGGTCACAGAAGAAACATCGATATCGTTCAATCCGTTTAACGTAACCATGTTTTTCGCCGGGTTGGGGAACAAAGCAAATTTCGATTGCGATAATTCAGCAGTACCATTTACATCCATCACATGAATATAATAGTAATCAACCAAAGTAAGTGTCGGTTCACCGAGCGGACTGTCCGGTGTTGAGTAGGCATCCGTACTGATTATTTGCTGGTAACTTCCAATATCAGCAGCAGTTGGATTTCCAGAAATGAGAATGCATCCCGTTTTATCTCCCTCAAAACAACCTTGATCCACAGGACTAAAAACATTGTCTGGCGACGAATATGTTACCGAGAATCCTGGAGGCAATCCTTGCCAATCAGAAACAACAACAGAGTCAAAAGTTAATGTAAACGGAATTGGACCAACCATAAGTGTGGTGTCAACAGGCACGCGAATCGTGATCGTTTCCTCGTACAATTGACCAACGTACGCAGGGTTTAATCCTGTTGCGCTATCAGGGTAGACACCAGTGCTTGTAAATTGTGGATCTGGCGTACACTGTGCGTTTGCGCCCAAAACCAGGAATAGTAAAAATGTTGCAGAAAGTAGAATTTGTTTCATAGCGTTGATAATATAGTTTGCACTAAGATACAGCATTTTCACCATTTTTAAATAGCTCAGAACAAAGTTGTTCAAGGTTGCCTGTTTAATTGATTCTTGCCGCTTGATGCGCTTTATTATCTTTGGTGCACAATGAAAGATCTTCACGTTGGCGCAAGTAAGCGGGTTTTTGGGTTGGATGTTTATCGAGCCGTTGCGATACTCCTCGTGGTTTTGAGTCATGCTTCTTATTTTACAGGGAATATGTTCGCCTGGCTTCCTAGTTTACCGTGGCCAGATGGAGTGGAGCTTTTCTTTGTATTGAGTGGGTTTCTGATCGGGACAATTTTGATCAAAACGTTAGAGGAATCGGAGCAATTTGGATTCAAAGAATTACTCCATTTCTGGAAACGACGGTGGTTCCGAACCCTTCCCAATTACTATCTGATTTTACTGCTCTACTACATTCTTGTCAGTAATTCTATCATCGGTGGCCCAGATGCTATTGAGCAATTCAATTGGAAATTTTTCTTCTTTGCACAGAATCTCTACGAAGGATTTTACGGATTCTTCTGGGAGAGTTGGAGCTTGTCGGTGGAGGAATGGTTTTATATCTCCTTGCCGTTAATCATTATTGGATTGAGAACGTTTCTTTCTAAGAGACATACCTTACTCGTGGCCATTGGCGTACTTATCGTTTTTCCAATGATGTATCGCTATTCGCAGGCAGACATGAATTACGATGATTTTTGGTTCGGTGTTGAAATCCGTAAAGTGGTCATTGTTCGTTTGGACACCATTATTTATGGAGTTTTGGCTGCGTATATCGCGTATTACTATAAGAATTTTTGGTACCGTACACGTTGGATTTCATTCGCCCTTGGACTTGCCGTAATCGTTTTTGTTCTTTACTATCCGCATCCTATTGATGAATTGTATCGCAAAGTATTTTACTACACAATTTTCTCTATAGGTGCAGCGCTATTGCTGCCAATGGCTTCGGCGTTAAGGAAAAACCCACTCGGAATTATTGGCAAAGCAATTACGTATATCAGTATCATTTCCTACGCCATGTATTTGGTCAATCATTGGGTGGCTCTGATCATTGTGAAACATTATTTCCCGCTTACATTGAAACAACAATGGTTGGCGTATGCGGTATTTTGGATTGCGACCATAGGAATCTCTTCCCTAGTCTATTATTGCTACGAACGTCCAATGACGAAATTACGCGATAAATTCTGAATTCCTGCATTTTTGATTAAAAAGTAATCACTTATTGATTAATATTTAAGTATATTTAATCATGGATTCATCGGGGAAAAGATTTAAAAAGGGCAGAGGCACAAGCATTAATACATCGAATCGCTTCGAGCGATTGAGTTACGAGCCGCTCCCAGAAGATGAGCAGAAATCTGTAAAGACAAAATTTATAGAGGTTTCACCAAAGTCAATTGTCAACAAAGTAATGAGTCCAGATGTTGGAATGGACTACTCATTGAATCCATACCAAGGTTGCGAACACGGTTGTACGTATTGTTATGCACGTCCGACGCATGAATTTTGGGGATACAGCGCGGGAGTCGATTTTGAGCAAACTATTTTGGTGAAGAAAAATGCACCCGAATTATTGCGACAAACTTTTGAAAAACGATCCTGGGAAGTGAAACCAATCGTTCTTTCTGGAAATACGGATTGTTATCAACCCGCGGAAAAGAATTTTGAAATCACCCGAGAATTGTTGAAGGTTTTCTTGGAGTATCAGCATCCTGTGGGGATTATCACCAAGAATGCACTCTTGTTGCGCGATTTGGATCTCATTGAAAAGCTCGCCGAGAAACGGTTGATTTCTGTGAATGTAACCATTACCACTTTGGATGAATCCCTTCGAAGCAAGTTAGAACCGCGAACTTCAACGATCAAAAAGCGTTTTGAAATGGTCGCCGAATTACGGGCTATCGACGTACCAACCCATGTAATGATGTCACCAGCGATTCCTGCCTTGAACGATCATGAGCTTTTACCAATGGCAAAGGCGGCAAAGGAAGTGGGGGCGAGCAGTTTTAGTTCGCATATTGTTCGTTTAATGGGGAAGAATGAAGAACTTTTTGAAAGATGGTTGGAAGCACATTTCCCTGACAGAAGTACCAAAGTAATGGAGCAAATACGAGCGCTTCACAAGGGACGCACTGGATCATCTGAATTCGGCGTGCGCGGTCGTGGAGTAGGGGGGTTGGCAGAAAACTTGAGGAGTCAACGAAAATTAGCCATTCGAAAGTACTTTCCCAATCAATCACCAGTGACATTGGATACAACCTTGTTTCAGCGGCCTTCGGATCAATTGCGTTTATTCTGAGGGTGCATCACTAAAACAATCGACACAAGCGAATGCACAATCAATTTCGAGCGCGTAATGTCCCACAAGTGCGTGTCTTTCAAAAGAAAGCAACCAAATGTGCAGTAGCTCGGGATTATTGGGGTCAATGTGAAAAATTGGTCCATCAATACCAATTTTATGACTGTCCAACCAACTTCCGTTTCCATCGGTCAAGTAAGCGTAATAGTTGCTTTCCGCCGAGTTGTACGCGTTGAACGTTTCCAATGTTTCATAAAAGGAATGATTCCCGAATCCCATGGAGCTTTTCCAACCTTTGTTGGCTTCGGCAATTGACACTACAGGAAATTCATTAAAGTCCAATCCTCCAATAAACAGTCGTGTCATGCGTCCTGTTTCCGGATCGTCAAAATTGAATTCGATTTCCCAAAGTCCTCCTTCCGGCTTCTCTTTCCGAACCGATTGCGTGCGATACAGATGGATGCCGCTCAAATGCTTAAAGCGCCCTAATTCTGTATGTCGAGGATCTTTTTTGTTGTAGAATCCGGGCGGAGAGAAGGTAGCAAAGGTAGTGCTATCGGATTGTAAGTCGCGCATAGCGCTGAATTGCTCGGGCCACATGATTTCCTTTCGCTTTTTTGCGCGCGCAGCTTTCATCGGGTAAATGGAATCGCTAAAATCTTCGTACGTAACATTGCATTCGAAAAGGTATTCGCGCAGCAACGTTTTATTGACGAAACGACTTTCTATATCGTGCCAATTGACCAGGTGTCCTTTCAATGGATCAAATGCCTTTGAGTTTCGTTTGTCAAAGAGTTCACGATACTTCTTTTTGGGGAAATTGAACCATCCATGGGCGGCAGGGAGCGTTTTGCCATTCTTCTCTTTGTACAAAATTACTTCCCACAAATACGAATTCAGACAGTTTCTGGCCAGATCAACCCGAACAATTTTGTCATTGTTGCATTGAAATTCGCCAGGAAGTAACTTCACTTGATTTCGGTTCCACTCTTGATTGATCAGCGCCAACTTGTTGAGGTAATCATCCTTTTTCAGATGGTCAGGCGCTTCAGGAATGAATTGAAGAATGTCGAGTTTGTCAATGGTGATGGAGTCGCCGCTTGTCAGGTGAAAAACGAAGGTAAACTTTCCATCTTTTTCAATGAGTGTTCCTTGATCAAAGGCATTTGTTGAATATTGAGGATGTCGAAAACCAATGTCTTCGGGCTCGTAGCTCAGCTGGATAGAGCACCTCCCTTCTAAGGAGGCGGTCCTAGGTTCGAATCCTAGCGGGCTCACTTTTAAAGCCAATCCGATTAGGGTTGGCTTTGTTTTTGGTCGAAACTCTCTTTTTTCACTGGTTTTCAATGAGTTTGCAAAGGTTCGAACTTTTGGTAAAATTGGTTCGAACAGTCCGGTTTGGGTTCTGAAAAGAACATAGATCAAATGTCCAAGATTTTTTCAATTCAATGTGAAGGTTCAACCCAGAATCGAATTATACCGGACTTTCAATTTTTGTAGAGATAAGTATTCCCCGCAATTTCATTTAGACATTCAGTAAAATCATTTAGTCACTCCCTATTCCTCGCGATACATTTGCTTCAAATAATTATTAATGATTTAAATAAGATTAAAAATGGGACTAATTAAAAAATCACTCTTAGCTCTTTTAGCGATTGCCGTAGTTGGATCAAACAGTTTCGCTCAGGATAACAACACAGAAACGTCGGATGATAACGTAATTCGCAGAACTGCACCTTATAAACTGCCAGAGAAAAAGGTATTGTACATTGTGTCTAACCCTGCCAAACTAAAGGGTTTTCCTGTAGGATTCTTTGCAGAGGAACTAACGCGACCGTATTTCGATTTTATCAATGCAGGTTACAAGGTTGATCTTGCATCTCCAGAGGGTGGTAAAGTTGAATATGATGGGTTTTCAGATCCAGAAAACCCTGCAACAATTTATCCAAATGATTTAGTGACTATTGGCTTTAGTAACCACTCAGAATTCGGGAAACTTATGGAAAATACAATGGCAATTTCCGAAGTGAATGTGGATGACTACGATGCAGTTTGTGTTGCCGGTGGAGGTGGACCTTTAATTACTTTTAAAGATGACACAAATCTGCATAAATTGATAGCTGAGTTTTACGAAGCTGAAAAAGTAGTGGGTATGCTTTGCCATGGCTCGAGCTTGTTACTATGGACTGAGTTAAGTGATGGAACTCTCCTAGCAGATGGTAAGACTTGGACAGGATACTGTGATGCTGAAGAAGAAATGAATAATGAAGCAGCTGGCGGAATTAAAATCAACGACTACACCATTGAAACGGAAGCAAAGAAAAATCCAAATACCAATTATGAAGCAATGGGTCCACTAGTTCCATTTGCGATCAGGGATGGAAGATTGATTACTGGACAACAGCAACATAGCAGCGCTTTATTCGCGGAATTAGTTATTGAGGCGTTATCAGAGAATGATCTTTAATATTTTAATGCTGACTTTCTGATCCTAACATGATGGGGATGAAAGTCAGCATTTTTTTAGGCGCTTGTTTGGAGCATATTTACATTATGAAGCCAATGATTCTTAGGCTTTAAAACATCTGTAGCAATGAAAGCTTCAGTCAGTAATTTACAATACCATTGTTCATATGTCGATTTTAGCAAAAATTATATTGCTCCTGGTCTCCATGTTGTTTTCGTTCACCGCCACTTCACAAGACTCAACAAATTTTAATTACTCAGTCAAGTTAGGTTTGACAGGACACTATATATCAGGCACATTCACTCAGTTTGTTTCTTCTAATAATCTTGATGCAACCCTTGAAAATAAAAAGTGGTCGTTTCACAATCTTACCACCTATCGTTTTAATAAAACAATGAATGCGAAAATTGAGAATAATTGGTTCGAGTTCTTAAGTGCCTCCTATTTGACAAAGAAGAAGCAATTATTCCCAACGTTTTTTTATCAATTCGACAACAACTTGATGTTTAATATCGAGCAACGTCACCTTTTTGGCGGTGGAGCAAGCTCGATTATACAAAAGAAGAATCATTTTGTTAGGCTGGATGTAGGTTCGGGGTATGATTGGACCAATTACGGGAATGCAGTTTTTGTAAATAGCCCAATAGTGGATAAACTCAGAAGAAGACCCGTGTTCTTACTCCGACTTCAAAACAAGCATAAATTGTTCAAGTCGAAAATTACCCTTTCCAACGATCTATTCTACAGACACTCTTTCATCGAACGAAGCGATTTTTTCGTGTTTTTTCACCCAAAAATGACTTTTACTGTTTTAAAAAATCTGTCAATTAGCTTGGGGTATGAGTATCGACTAGAAAATGTCCATTTGATTTCGCTTTCTAGGGAAAATGGGATTCTTCTTTTTGGATTCACTTTTAAATCTAACAATGAAAGTAAAGTCAATGGTTGAATATGGTGGGAGAATAACTGCGCTTAATTCTAAGAACTGTATAGCGTTTTACAGCCAATTCATTTAGACTTTCCGTGAAATCATTTAATTAACTCGTTGTGTTCTAACAAGCTTTGTAGAGAACAATTAAAATTGTAATAATGATAAAAAAAATATTAGGGATGGCTCCCACGAAAGAAGAAAACGGGCCAGGCTTTATTCCATCGCCTATCGGCAGAAAATTTGGGGTAGACAAAGTAAGTGACTTTCAAGCTACCGACTTCGGAGGTAAAAAGTATACAGGTTCCAAGAAAGTAATGGTATTATGCACTGAAGAGCGTTATTTTGAGATGGCCAATGGTAAACTTTTTTCTACAGGAAATAACGTGCAAGAAACTATGGTACCTCTAATGCACCTTGTTAAGGCAGGTTTCGACTTTGATGTTTTTACTCCTACAGGTAAAGCCGCTGTATTGGAAGAATGGTCTGTACCTATTAAAGATAAACCGGTGTTACAATTCCGAAAAGAGAATAAAACAAAGTTTGACAATCCGCAATCGCTCAATGAGTTCGTAACAAATAATAAAATGAGTGACGATTCCGATTACATTGCACTTTTTTTACCGGGTGGCCATGGTTCCATGGTTGGACTTCCAAACGATAACAACGTTGGAGCCCTTCTTCGATGGATACAAACATCAGATAGAACGTTGGTAGCAGTTTGTCACGGCCCTGCGGCTATGATTGCTCGCGACAACAAAAATGAATCGAACCCATACAAAGGATATAAGATGGTGGCTTTTCCCGATAAGTATGACAAACAATCTCCGTCTCTGGGGTATCTGCCAGGACAGCTTAAGTGGTTTCAATGCGAAGCTTTGCAAAAAGAGGGTATTGAAATTATCAATGAAAAAATCACAGGTGCCACGCACATTGACAGAAAACTTATTTCAGGAGATAGTCCGAAAGCTTGTGACGAGCTAGGTAAAATAACCGTTGAAGCCTTATTCAATGAGGTTTTGAACTAAAAAAAGTAGCTGATGAGTAAAACAATATTAATTACGGGTTCAAGCTCAGGAATAGGAAGAGCTACTGCGAAATACTTTCAAGAGAAGGGATGGAATGTGATCGCTACGATGCGTTCTCCTTAAAAAGAGACAGAACTACAAAATTCAGAAAATACACTCTTGACCAAACTCGATGTTTTGGAATTAGAAACGATCAAGTCGGCCATAAATGCAGGGATTGAAAAATTTGGTAAGATTGATGTGATTCTGAACAATGCCGGGTATGGATTAATGGGAACGTTTGAATCTGCGAAACGCGAAAGTATCATTCGCCAGTTCGGTGTGAATGTTCAAGGCCTTTTCGATTTAACACAGCAAGCATTACCACATTTTAGAGCGAAAAAAGAAGGAATGTTTATTAATATTTCCTCGATCGGTGGAAGAATGACGTTTCCCTTGATGCCTTTGTATCACTCCACGAAATGGGCAGTTGAAGGATTTTCTGAGTCACTTCGTTGGGAAATGGCAGAAATCGGAGTGAAAGTAAAACTTGTGGAGCCAGGAGGAGTTGCTACTGATTTTGGAGGGCGTTCAATGGATTTGCAGCACAAACCTGAGCTGACAGAGTATAATGAGTTTGTAGGAAGTTTTATGGAAGCGATGAAAAAAATGGATCCAGAAAATATGAGTAAGCCGGAGGACATCGCTGAAATAATTTATGAAGCCGCTACTGATGGCAAGGAAACACTGCGTTATAGAGCAGGAGCTGATGCAATTCACCTGTTGGATGCGCGATCAAAAATGTCTGATGAAGAATTTTTCGAGATGCAATTACAACAATTTAATAGATAATATTCTAATTTCAAAAGAAATGAATAGCGCCCCTTATTATATAAACTCTGTTAGTCAGGCTCATGAAATAATGGGTTTGCCAAAACCAAAACATCCCTTGGTCACCGTTACTAAGACAAAAGATCTAAAACCCACTTTGGACTTTAGTGGAATGAAGGTTGTCGACAATCTATACCAGATTTCTTTGAAAGATTTTGGATGCGGGAATTTGCACTACGGTAAAAATTCCTACGACTATGAGGAGGGTACCTTAGTATTTACATCACCGGGACAAGTTACCATGTTTGACGGTGAAGCTCCAATTGAGGCCGAGGATTCTAAGGGATGGATTTTGGCCTTTCATCCTGATTTGATTCGGAAATCTTCTCTTGGTGAGAAGATTGATCAATATTCTTTTTTTAGTTACGATGTTAACGAGGCACTTCATTTGTCAGAAGAGGAATTGGATACCCTTCAAGATCTTTTGGACAAGATTGTCAAGGAATACAGCCAGAACTTAGATAAACATAGTCAGAATTTGATTATTTCAAACATCGAATTGTTCCTTGACTATTGCACACGTTTTTATGATCGTCAGTTTTATACTCGGTCAAATTTAAATGCTGACGTTGTATCGAAGTTTGAGCGACTTTTGAAGGAGTATTACCAATCGGAAAAAGCAATTAATAATGGGTTGCCGAATGTGTCGTACTTTGCCAGCAAACTAAATTTTTCTTCGAAATATTTAAGTGATTTGTTGAAAAAGGAAACAGGAAAGACAAGTCAAGAACATATACACCTTTTTGTAATTGAAAAAGCAAAAAGTATTCTTCTGAATTCGGGCAATTCTATCAGTGAAATTGGATACAGCCTCGGGTTTGAATATCCTCAGCACTTTAGTAATTTATTCAAGGCAAAAACTGGATTTAGTCCCAGTGAATTCAGAAATCTAAATTAGAATCGTTCGAAGATAATGTTAATTTGACCTCCAAATATCTTCTCAAATCCTCCTCCAAAAAGTTCGACTCTTGTCCTCTCGAGGTCACAAAAAGCACCCACATCTCGACTTCGCTCGATGATCGGGTGCTTTTTTTGTTTTAGCCCAGCTTGATGAGAAGCTAGTTTGGGCTTTTAGTCCATCTGTCTGAAGTGTATCGAAACGTTGGGATAATGAAAGCCAACCTGGAATAGTAAAAAGTTCGATCAATCCGATTAGGGGTAAATAAACGTTCAGGAATGAGACTTTATAGAGCACGATATTATTTATATTTTAGGTGTTTTCTGTGCATGGTATAAATACGTTATGCTTAATGAAAATCAAGACTGTAAATAATCGTAATTCAATCATTGGAGGAATAGTTGTTTATACTGCTCTAATACTATTTGTATTCATAGGGTTTTATGTCAAACAACAATCCTATTGGTTTTTGTTAGTTGGATTCATTCTAGTTTCAGTAATGGCTTATCTATTGATAAGAAAAATAAGCTTCACCGTTTTTTACACAAACAAAATAACCATTAGTGACCCATTTCATAAGACAAAAACATTTAGCCTGAAGAATCATAGTGTTCAATTACATCTTATTGGAGGCTCTCGCTATATCCAATCATATACAGTTACTATCTCCATTGATGGAGAGAAAACAACCAGCTTTCGGCTGAATAATTCTGAATGGGAGTTTGAAGAATTTTATCACGAGACAAAAGCTCATAACTACCAATGGAAAATTCACGAGGGACAGAAAACTGCGAGAGCAAAAGATTACCAACTATTTCTGGAACGTAGAAAAATCATTAGTGCCAATAGTAAGCATAACAGCCCCTAAAAAGAAGACGAGCTGTAAAAGCTATTTTTTACGAAGAACTGAGCCAACTCCAGCACCGATTGCCAATCCAAGGCAGATCCAAAGCCCAAAATCACCAATCAGAATTCCAATAAAAACTCCTGCGGCAGATCCTAAGGCTGCTCCAATTACGATTTCTTTTTCGTCTTTCATGATAACTGTGTTCAGATTATCGGATGGCTAAGTTAAAACAAATCGACCGACGATAAGCCGGCCGATTTTCTAACAAAAGCAAATATTACTATTCACAAATTGAGTTTGTATTGAACTCAATACTTTCGCAGTTATCGGGGGTGGTTCGATCTTCTTCACAATTCATGTTTTCAAACATCGTTGCACATGAACTCATTCCAACCAAGACAGCTCCCAGTAACACAATCATTTTTACTTTTTTCATACTTTTTAAATTTTAGATGTAACATTCTATTTCAGCTAAGTGGCCTTACTTAGCGAACTTTGGCCTTTTATTTTTTGATTTTCCGGCTTTGAACAATAACCATCCTGTCAATGACAACTCTCCAATTAGTCCAGGGAGCACAACTACCATCGTAGAAACCTCTGCAATGCTTGCATAATAATCATATCCAAATTGTAGTGCGGTATCCATCAAGTATCCAATACCTGCAATCATCAGCAGTCCTGGAATTGTTTTTCCCAGCCTCTCTGATCGGCATATCAAAACGGACAGCAACATCAAATGCACGCCAAAGAATACCAACCCTATCAACCAAATGTCATTGAATCCCTCCAATGCCGCACTCAAATGTTGTGCCGCTCCATTGTTTGAAATAGGGGTGGAAATAACGCTCAAAATTGTATTGAAATGGAGTAGTGCCGCTCCAAAGAATACTACATTGATCATTCGGAACAATGCTGTGACCACAGACAGTTTAGGGTGCCGTTCTTTAAACATTCGATACAATACCCAGGTCAAAACCGCATCAAAGATGACCATGAAAATAAAGGCAATCAATGCAAGCACTACACGTGATGGGTTGTTGGCAAAGTTTTGGAAAGTCGCTGCTTCGTCTCCGACTACTTTTAGTTCCTCAAGCACAAAGAAATTGGCAAAAATGCCCGTGATAAAGATTACCGCGTATCCTAGTCCTCCTATAATTGCTTCTTTTCTCATATCTTAAAATTTAGGTGTGAAACGCTTTGTTATTCAGCAATCCTTACAACTACATTTCCGCGTTTATGTCCTGCGTCTACATATTTGTGCGCCTCTTGAATTTGCTCGAGTGAATACACTTTATCAATCACGGTTTTCAATTTGTTGGCCGCCAACATTTCTTTAATCGTGAGCATATCACGCAATCTAAGGTCCGTTTTACGTAATCCAGTTGCGGAGAATTTGAGTTTCTTCTTTGAAAATGGATTCACGAATAGCATTGCCAGTAAAGCCGACATTCCCAATACAGGCGTTAAGAATAGGCCTCTATCGGTGAGGTGCTTTTTTGATTTCGAGTAGGAAAGTTTTCCTACCGTATCAAAGATGATATCGAATTTTTGTTCACTTTTCTCCAATTCATTTTTGGTGTAATCAAGCACGATATCCGCACCAAGTTCAGAGACTAATTCGGTATTTTTTCCGCTGCATACGGCTGTTACTTCTGCACCGAAGTCCTTCGCTAACTGAATTGCTGCCGTTCCTATGCTTCCAGAAGCGCCGTTGATTAAGATTTTATCACCCGGATTGATCGTTACCTGATCGGTAAAAAATGCCAGTGCTGTAACTCCACCGTCAATGATTCCTGTGGCTTCTTCTGCACTTATATGCTCTGGTTGATGCACGATTACTTCATCTTCAGAAAGGCAGATGTATTCCGCATAGGCACCACATTTTAAATCTGTTGATGCGATTACTTTGTCTCCTATTTGGAATTTACTCACCGCTGAACCAGCAGCTTCTACAATTCCTGCTAAATCTGTTCCAGGAGTCTTCACTTTGGGTTTCTTAATTCCAGTAAACAAGCGTCCGAAATAAGGGGTTCCCGTTCTCATCATCACACTTGCTCTTGTTATGGCAGTTGCTTCAATTTTAATTAATACTTCGTTCGATTTCGGAGTGGGCTTCTCAATGTTTTCTAGCTTAAGAACCTCTGGGCCTCCGTACGCATTTACAATTACCGATTTCATACTATTTGCTTTTGTGAGTTCATTTGAGAACAAATCTAGGGCAGTCGAAGCGTTAAAACGTTCGGAATCAGTACCGTGATGTTCTGAATTATAAATCAGAACCTGTTTTAGAAATTTTGAGAAAAAAGGGAATTACTGGGCGCTGATCCAGGCTTTTGGAGAGAGTCCAGTTGTCTTTTTAAAGTACGTATTGAAGACTGTTTTCGAATTGAAGCCGCTATCGTATGCCAAGCCAAGAATACTGAACTGTGCATTGTCTGGATTCAGGGCTAACTTTTTGAAATGTTCGATCCGATAGGAATTAATGAACTGATTAAAGTTCTGAGCATGCATCTCATTTATTAACCATGAGAGCTTGTTGGGATGGAGATCTATCTGTTCTGCCAACGACCTTAAAGAAAGTCCCGGATCTAAAAAGACGGCATTTTGTTGTACATGCGCAATCAACCTCTCCTGAAATGTGGCTGCGGTTGCTGCGTCCATTAACGCTTTTTTGCCCGAACTAATTGGGGTGTGGAGTGCTGATTGGTAAATTTGATCGTGAAACTTTTGGTACCGCTCATCTTTTCTTAGAACTTCCACCATTGGATCGGGAAAACGCAACATCAATAATGGTGCTTTGTTCTTGATGCCATTTTCAACCCACGCAAATGCCTTGTCAATTTCACCAGTTACGGCATACAGCATAAAGACGTATGAATCTGAGGTAAATCCATCTGGACTTTTGGCATGTTCCAGCAGCATATTCAGATACTTTTGTGTATTCTCGGTGTCTTTCTTGTAAGCATAAGCTAGTGCAGTTGCCCCCATTTTTTCAGATGCAACAAATTGAGAATCAAAGTCATCAAAATAATGCAGAACGGTATCGTATTCGCCCATTTTTAGGAGGCAAAGCGTCATTATAGCATGCGCGGGAATGTTTGCAGGATTCGCTTCGATACAACTGGATAATTGTTCAAAGGCAGCTTTGTAGCTCCCCGTCATGTAATCGAAATAGGCCTTAAAAAACAAGGTCTCCTGCGATATGTCTAAGTGCTTTTTTGCCGCTTCTGTTTTTCCAGAAAGGACGTAAACAAAAGACATAAACTGCTGGGCTTCGGCATAACTTGGGTTTTGCTGAATGGCTTTTGTTCCAAACTCTAAGGCCTTGGCAAAATCAACCTCTGTAAAAAAAGCACTGTGCCCTTTTTGATAAAAGGCTTTGGCATTGTTGGGATCGAGCTCTAGCGTTCTGTCAACTAATTCGTTGCATTTCATCCACGATTCCTCAAATGGCATCGCACCAGTCATTCCCAAGAAGCTGTAAATATCTGCCAAACCAATAATAGATTCCACGTGTGTTGGATCTAACGCTATGCCTTTTTGATAAAAATCTTGAGCGAGCGTGGCATCTTCAAGGCTCCATTTGTTCTTATGGAAATTTCCTTTGAGAGCGTACTCATAAGTAGTGATATTATCAGTTTGCGGCACCACAAGTTGGTCGGCAAGCTCCAGGTGTCCTGTCTGCTCTCTGATTTTGTCAGCAATGAGCAAGCTAATCTCATCCTGAACCTGAAAAATATCATGCAACTCACGATCCCAGGTTTTCGAGAAATAATGAAAATCATCTTCGGCCTCGATCAATTGTGCTGTGATACGCACTTTATTCCCTCCAAATCGAATACTTCCCTCCAGGATGAGCGCAACGCCCAACGCTTCCCCAATCTGTGGGATGGGAATTGTTTTTCCCTTGTAGAAAAACGAAGATGTTCGAGACGTTACCTTCAGATCCGGAATTCGCGTCAATGCATTGATGATTTCTTCGGTAATTCCATCAGCAAAAAACTCATTGTCTTGGCTGTCGCTCATATTTGCGAAAGGAAGAACAGCAATAGATTTGATAGATCGACTCATGTATTCTTACCAAAGATAACAACGAAATTATTTTGAGAGCAAGGAGTTCAAGCTTTAAGGCCATATTTGAGGCATCGTGGAAAGGCTGAGTTTGATGTTCGTTACCGATTACTGGTGACGGTCAATCCATTCAGCTTATTTACACAACGAACACTTTCGAAATGGAAAACCAGTTTAATTTGTAGCTTTCGAACAAATAAGACCATGTGATGAGTAATAATATCTCCAACAATTCGGAAAAGTCAATATTAAACTTATTGGCAATCGGTGGATTTCTCTGGTATTTCACCATCACCACAGCGCATTTAAGTTATTTGGCTTCCAGAGTAATCGGAATTGTTACTGGGGCAAACCCTCATCTGTTTTTTTGGTTGAATGAGGTGGTCTATTTAGCGGTAATTTTCTTAATCGCTCGGTTTGCGACCAAAACAACATGGTCACAGGTGCTTGATGGTACGTTGAATTCTAAATCAATACTTACCAAATTAGGAATAGGAATAGCCATAGTTTTTATCCTTCAGTTTTTATACGGTTTCTATATCACGGATTATTTGTTTAGCAACCATAATGATGCACTAACCCAATTGAGGGAAGTAGGCAGTGCTATTGATCCGCATGGATTAACAGGCTTCACGGTTGATTTTTTGGGTACAATTCTATTGTTAGTTATCATAGTCAAACGAAAGTAGCTTAGCATTGTTTCTTTAAAATCTTAAAAGACGCGCCCCGTCGTGCTGAAAAAGACAAAATGGAGACTTTGGGATTAAACTTGAGTTCGTATTTTCGTGGAAACTGAGTATTTGTTATGAAGAGATTCTTTCCATTGGTCATCGTTTTGATGTTGCCGCTGTTATCGTGGTCGCAATTGTTCCAAAGAGAAATGCATCTTTCTGCACGATTGAATGACCCGAGAGATATGCTTACGGCGGATATTGATGGAGACGGAGATGAAGACATTATTGTTGCTATGAGTACACATGATTATTTGGGTTGGTACGAAAACCGGGGAGGGAACACATTCAGTCAAATACAGTACATTCAGGATACGGTCATAAATTTGGTCACTTTGGATACGGCTGATGTCGATTTGGACGGTGATATTGATATTTTGGCAGCGTTAAATGACAATCCTGCCCTAGTTTGGTGGGAGAATACCGGTAATGGAATTTTTGAAAATGCCGTACCTATCACGCCCGTTTCGTATTTCACCAATGATTTTATGACGGTTGATTTCAATAACGACGGATATCCAGATATTCTTGCCGCCGAAACATCAGAAGACGCGTTAAGTTGGTATGAAAATTTAGGAAATGGGACGTTCGGACCAGAAGTCGTATTGCTAACCAACAATAATTTTTGGAAGGTGAGTGCAGGAGATTTGGATCAAAATGGGTTCATGGACATCGTAGCAGTAACCAACAGTTTCGAAAATATTTTCATTTTAAACAATTTTGGAGGTGGCAACTTTGTTCAGGAAACAAGCATAACACCACCTTCATTTTACGGATACACGGATGTTCATGTAGCAGATTTAAACAACGATCAATTCCCTGAGATCGTCTATTCACGCAGTCAAGGGCAACCTAAATTAGCCTATCTGGAAAACCTTACCAATTTCAATTTTGGTCCGCCTGATACTTTGGACATGACGCGGCAAGCCTGGGGAATTTCATCCGTCGATATAGATTTTGACAACGACACAGACATTATTGTTGGCGGGTACGGAATGAATTCTGGATACTATGAAAACCTCGGAGGCGGAAACTTTGGTGCATACATTCCTGTGCTTGCACCCATCGGACAAAACAATATCACATTTACCAATTGCACCGTAACGGATATCGACGGCGATAACGATCTGGATTTTGTTTCTGCGGCTTCCTACAGCAGCGGCACCGGAGGCGAATCGGAGAATATTTTTTTAAACGTCCAAAGCGGATCTTTGAATTACAGCGAGAGAATCAATGTATCGCAGTCTATGTTGTACAGCATTGGAGCGAGTATTTTTGACTTCGATACCGATGGCTATAATGACATTGTACGTACCGGAGCAGTAAGCGGCCAAAGAAATGAAGGCAATGGCGATTTCACCTCAATTCCCGATACCTTGCCCGGAATTTTTGCAGGCAGACTAGGACATTTTGATTTGGATCATGACGGTGATGATGACCTTGTGGGGAGCAGTTACGATGGTGACGACGATTACCTGATCTGGTGGAGGAATCTTGGAAATGGTAATTATGCCGCACCAGATACCATTGATTCTGAGCCCAACTCATCGTATAGAAAAATTTCTTTCGGAGATTTAGACAATGACGGATGGGAAGATATTATTGTAGGTAACGACGCAGGAAGCAACACGATTTTTTGGTATCGAAGCATCGGAGGGAATAGCTTTTTGGTAGGTGAGGCGATCGCTTGGCAAAGTCAAAATTTGGACATTTATGACTTCAAAGTGGGCGATTTAAATTTAGATGGAAACAAGGATGTTTTGTGTCTGAATTCGTCGGGGACCTCATTACGCTGGATAAATAATCAAGGAGGCGGGAATGCAACCAGTGAATTGCTCATTTCAAGCGTTTTGTTCGATGCTTACGATCTTGGTGATTTGGATGGAGACGGTGATCTGGATATAATGACACTCACTGACAATGTCATTCAGGTTTTTGCAAATGATGGCGCACCAAATTTTACCGCTTCAACCATTGTTACCGATCAAGTTTCATTCTCAGGAGACATCGAGCTTTCCGATATTGATGCAGACGGCGATTTGGATGTTTATTGCCTCTCGTTCAACACCAATCAAATAGTATGGTTCGAAAACTTGGGCGCATTGCAATTTTCCCCTCCCAATGTAATACATGAATACAATTATCAGGTTAACGGTGTCATTTTTACCTCAGATTTAGACAACGATTACGTAGATGATTTGATTTTTTATCGCGGTTCCTCACAATTCCGACAAGTGTTGGAACGTTTCACAAATTTGCACGTCAATTATTGTGTCGGTGCAGATACGGCCCTTGTTGGTTCTTTAGCGGTAGATTCTATTTGTATGAATGGAACACCGTTTTCTCTGCCAGGAGCCATTCCAGCAGGCGGAACCTTTTCAGGAAATGGTGTTGTAGGAAATAATTTCGATCCTTCGCTTGGGCTTACAGGAGTCAATCCAGTGGTCTACTCCTACATCGATAGCAATAACTGTTTGACAACGGATACCGTCGAGGTATTTGTTATCTCTCCCGATTCGGCATTTATGCAACCCCTTGCATCCGATACGTTGTGCAGCACTTCAAGTCCCATTTCACTTCCAGTAGCAACGCCCTCTGGAGGAATATATTCTGGTATCGGGGTTTCAGGAAGCCAATACGACCCCTCTGCGGTACCCTTCGGTAACGATACGCTGCTTTATACCGTTAGCGATATCAATGGCTGCGCAACTGAAGATACGATGATTATTAATGTTCAAAATTGCCTGTTCTTGAATGAAATCAGTGCAACACAGGTGATAGTATATCCGAACCCAAACAATGGAAGATTTACAATTTCTGGCTTGGGTAGCGATTTTTGTACTATTCAAATTACCAACGCTCAGGGAAAGGACATCTTCAGTATGGAATCAACTTCTAACACAACCGAATTGGATTTGACACATATTGCTCAAGGACTTTATTTCATTCGTATAGAGCAAAGTCAAGGCGTTCAATTGTTCGCATTTACAAAAGAGTAGGCAATAAATCCATTGAATGTATTCATCCCAATTAGTGCAATTACTGGGGTGAAAATAGTTGTGACTTTTCACGGTAAATCAAGCCGAACAGACACTGAAAACGTACGTCTGAAGCATGCAAATGTTGGTCAAGAATTTGAATCATTAACTTATTCTTATGTTTCGTATTTAAAACATAAATAAAAACTTATAAAACTTCTGTTTTATATTTGATCCGTAAATGAAAAGCGAACCATTATGGAACAAACAATAACGGCAATTCAGCAAAGCACCATTTCGAACCGAAATACAACGCATTCTGAAGACGGAAAGTCTCTGAAAGGGATTGAGATTGATCTTTTTAGTCACAAAATCCATGAAGGGAATTACCAACGAGTAATCTCGCAAGTTGTCGGTGAACATTTTACTGTAATTCGACAGCCAGATGTAAGCGAGGCCTATGCAACATTTAGCATCTTCCCAAAAGATTACGCATTAATTGAAGGGGGAATGATGTATACCACTGCAGGACGTATGGTTTCTGATTTGATCAATCGAGGATTTTTGATTCAAGGATTCTGGACGGTTAAATAAACAGACCAACAATGATATTCTACTAACTTAGTAGGAATGTCATTGATCTCAATTCTGTCCGTGGTAGCTCAATCAAAGAGAATTTCCGCACATTTCTTTCTGCTGAGTATAATGCTTTTGGCATCATGCAAGAATGATCCTGCGCCTGAAAAACCTTCCACAACTGCAAGTGCAGAGAAGCCAACGGATCTTGAGAAGCCAACGGAAGTAGCAACGCAAGAGGTTGCAATAGAGCCGGGGTATCTGGAACTGCAATTTAACGACCTTTCTATTTTCGTTGAAAGTATTGACGCCGATTGGGATGGGAAATATCAGCAAGGCAATGATACCGTGTATTTCGTGCATGGCGATACAGCTAGTTTGGACTTGTTTATTGGTGAATGGTTCTGGGACAAAAAGTTTCATGTGCGTTCCAATGAATACAACCCTATCAAATTATGGGTGAAATCGGTTCAGCATACAGCCGTGAGTTCAAACTTGATTCTGGAGGTGCCTTTTTGCGTTTTAAATGGTTGGAAAGAATGGGAGTCCGATTGGCAAGAAGTGTCTTTAAATAATGGTAATGCTTTTCACACGACTGAAATTAATCTCCAAGAAATTAGCGAGAAGATTGATCCAATGGATATTCGTGCGTTGGTCAGTGATCAATGCGGTGAACGTTGGTTCGAAGAATTTCAAGAGTACACATCGCTAGAAGAAATGGGATTTGAGTTTTTTACGAGTCAATACATTTTTAAAGTAGAATTACAGAGCAACGACGGTGGAAAAACGATAGTAAAGCACATTGTCTTCCACACACCCACGCATTGCTAAATTGCTTTTTTTGAACCTTTAACAAGGGTCATACATTTTGGTAATTAGACAAATGTCTAACAACCAAACCCTTTTTTTCTAGTATTTCTGAATTTTATTTCTGAACTTCTAAAAGCATCCACCTTAACACTCCGACACCCAAGATTCTTAACAAGTACCATACATTTTGGTAATTAGACAAATGTCTAACAACCAAACCCTTTTTTTCTAGTATTTCTGAATTTTATTTCCGAACTTCTAAAACATCCCCCTCAAAACGCCAACATCCAAGATTTTTAACAAGTACCATACATTTTGGTAATTAGACAAATGTCTAACAACCAAACCCTTTTTTTCTGGTATTTCTGAATTTTATTTCCGAACTTATCGAAACATCCGCGGCAACACTCCAACATTCCCAAACCCGAACTATTTCTCAGTTGTAGCAAGTCGGAAACTGATATTCACCGATTCCCACAACGTTGCAGCCTCAGCACTTACATACCAATAGGACAAAATTAATTTACCGCATTAAAAATGCCTTCGAACCTCTGACATTTGTCCCAGAAATCATCTGTTCCATGCAGACATTTCCTCAATGTTACCGATACTCACTTTAGTTATTTATTCTGTCCAATTACGTCAATTGTAACGTAGAACATTCAGTATCTTCGTAAAGGTTCTTGAAAACATATCGAAATATTGCCGAGCTATGAATTATCGCATATTCCTTTTACTTCTTACCGCATTGCCCTTCTTGGCTATTTCTCAGAACGATACGTCAATTTGGGAGAATCGTGTAGCTACAGAAAATTCCATGAATCAATTTGCAAGCGCTACCGTTGATACTGATGGAAACATTTACCAAATCTTGCAAATTCAAGACTCTGTCCAAATGGAGGAATCGCAAATGTCCGTTTTCGCCGACCTAAACAGACGAGGAGTCCTCATTCGAAAACTAAATAGTGAAGGGAAACAAGAATGGTATAAGATGTATCAAAATGCGAGCTGTTCGGCAGTTACCATAACCTCCGAGAATCAATGTGCTATTTTGATGGGAAATCACTCTCAAGAACCAAAGGTGCAATACGAAGTGCTTCTCTTGAATAAAGAGAATGGCGCAGAGGATGCTAAGTATTCCATTTTACCAGTTGTTGAAAGTTATGGTGTGGTAGCACCTAAAATTCCACTCTTGCAGTTTTTATCGGATGGATCTTTTGTTATTGCAGGAAAAAGCCCAGAGGGAATATTGGAGGGAGTGAAACCCTCAGACAAGTATCTGCGAACGCTGCATCATTTTGTGATGAAGTTTGATGCGCAAGGAGACAGGCTTTGGAAACGTTTTTTTGTAGGGGATACAGGAGATAGAATAAAGGCGTTAAGTAGTAATAAAAGCGATGATCTTGTTATTGGAGGAAGCATCAACCCGGAAGCAACATTTCAAGGTAAACCGCTGACTGTCATTGGCCGGTCAGATGGTTTTCTGTGGGGGCTCACGAGTTCTGGTGAAACGAAATTCTTTCAACCAGTAGGTGGAGAATTCACCGACCAAGTCACGACGCTTGATCTAAATGATTCAGGGAGTATTTACGCAGGTGGCCAATTTGAACATTCGATTGAATTTTCGACCGTAGAGAGTCAGTTAATGATTGCTAGCAATAATCGGTTTTGTTCATTTGTCGCGAAATTCAATTCAGATGGGAAAGCCATTTGGGCACATCCGTTTACGGGTACTTCAGCCTATTCTGCTGTTGGTGAAGTCAAATGTTTGGACAGTGGGATTGGCATTTATGGAAGATTCTCTGGCACGGAAAAGTATCAAGAAGCATTCATGGACGTTGCTATGGGCGATGAGATATATAAGTTGGGATCGGCGAACAATGCAGGTTTCATCGTTTGGTGGGATGAAAATGGGAAGTTCCAGAATGCAACGGTTCCAGAGAAAGAGTTTCAAAACGATATGATTCTTAAAATCACATTCGTAGACGACAATTCCTACATTGCTTTCTGGCGGAAATATGTGAAAGGCATCAATGATCGTTATGAAGAAAAGAAAGTGACGCAAAAATATGCCATGTGGGACTTAATGAACACAAAAACAATTGCTTCTTGTGGCGAATATATCTGGGAAAAGAACGGGGAGGTGTACACCAAGTCGGGAACATATACGGCCAATATTAAGGGCGTAACGCATACTTTGAACCTTGAAATTTTAGCGCTTGAAACGCGTGTGGAAAAGAAAGATGTCGATTCAAAAATTGAATTGAGAGCACAGCAACAAGATGTTTTTTATCAATGGATGAATTGCACAAACGACTGGTATCCAATTTATGAAGAAAATGGAAGCACATTTGCCACAGACGAAAACGGGAAGTATTGTTTTATTGTAACGTCGCCTTATTGCAAAGATCAAGATACGTCAGAAATTTTCTCGCTTCAATTTGACCGCATTAGTCGGAAAGACTTGGAAAGATGGTACAGCTATCCCTACGACAACCCGCAAGTAATTGAAGATATCGAAAAAGTACACCTTCCATTGGATGGAAACATGGTGAAAATGATTCCATTCAGAAGTAGCGAAAAATATGGTTTTGTGTCCAAAGATAATTTGGAAAAAACAATCGTAGCGCCAATGTATAGTGAAGTTTTGTCCGTAGATGAAAACGGAGCTATTGTCAAACATCCAGAAGGTGGTTACGGAATGATTAACAATAGCGGTGAGGTGGTAATCCCGCTAGGATTCAGTCAAATTTTCAGAGAAGGAAACGTGTACCATGGTACACTTGGTTCTCTTTTTGTCATAGATACAACAGTGCCAAAAGACTACCGAACAGCCAATCTTCATGTCTTTTATGATCGCGATGGAAAGGAGCTTTTTGGAGAATATGCGCACGAGCACGAGAATTTTCAATACGAGAATTATGCATGGTTCCGCTATGGGAAAACGTACAAGGTGTACGACACTCTCGGGACATTGGTTGACAGCTTTCCAGTGGATGAGGATCCATACATTCACTTTCTTGGTATTGCAGACGATAAATTATTAAAGTTAGATTACAATTCTGACGATTTTATTGCTAGAACAATTGACGGAAAAGAGGCCTTTCGATTCAGTTTGCGTACAAGCGATAAAATTTATCAGCTAAGCCCGAATTTATACGGAGTGCTAAGTTCCGATTTCAATTACTATTTTTTGGATGCCGCAGGGAAGCCGATGCCTTACGCAAGCACTTCGGGATATATTGGTTTCCACGATTCAGATCCTCTATTTTTTGAGCAAGAGTATTTCATCGTGCGCAATAACGAGAAAGATAAATCAGGAGTAATTGATCGTAACGGTAAAACGATAATTCCCTTCATTTACGATGGCGTGCAGTTAAGTTCTAAAAATGTCTGGAGGTGCGCAAAAAAAGGAGGAGACATTGTTTATCGAAATGAAAAAGGAGAGACAAAACCTTTTAATAAAGTGTACCCATTGGAAATGGGGGGTCCTTTTGATCGATCCATTATTTTGAAGCACGGATTTCAAGATGGGCTGTTATGCTCATGGGAATACGATCACAAAACGGACACTCTTGCAAACGGAGTAGTGGAGTATATTGATCTTTCGCACTATGTGTACTACGATACCCTTGGAAATGTCGCGTTGGAATTAGACACGAGTATTTATTTGGCGGGAGATTTCACAGAAGGTCTCGCACCGGCATTGAATAGAGAAAGAGAATTGGGCTTTATCAATAAAAAAGGAGAATGGGCAATCGCTCCTGCATACGAATTGACCATGGCAGGCGCGTATCCAATGCCGTACATTGTTACGCCCGAATTCGTTGGTGGTTTTGCGTACATTAAATCGCACAAAGGGTATATCACACGATCCGGCAAAGAGTTATTTGAAGGGAAACGCATGCAAGACCATTACGATTTTAGCCATTAGCGGAATGCAACGTTTTAGTGAAAAGTAGTACCTTGTTTCACGAACGATGAAAGAACGAACTACTACCTTGAACCAATTTCGAGCCTTTTTAGTATTGATAATGAGTCTGTTATCCTTTGGAGTCTTTTCCCAGAAGTATGCAGATTTGGTCAAGTTCGATTATACCATCACTCCAACCAATACATTCGATTCAAGCACCATTGGAACCACCATGCAAGAAATCAATGGAGATTTCACTTTGCCCTTTCAATTAAAAAACGGCAATGCCATTCTTACAGGAGTTACCTATGAAAATACCATTGCGGCGTTTAATCCGGGAAGATTCAACGAATCGGCAACCGGAATAACCCTAAAACTTGGTGCGAAATTCAATCACACTGAAAAATGGTCGGGAACGTATCTACTTTTGCCCAAAATTGCTTCCGATTTCCAAGGAGTTTCCTCACGCGATTTTCAATTGGGCGGCGCCATTTTAATGAAGTATCAGAAATCAGAAAATTTCAACTATAAATTTGGCGGCTATTACAATCAAGAGCTTTTCGGCCCCTTCTTTGTGCCCATTTTCGGGTTTTATTATCTCAGCAATAATGAGAAGTTTGAA
Source organism: Fluviicola sp. (assembly GCA_043584915.1). Taxonomy (GTDB): domain Bacteria; phylum Bacteroidota; class Bacteroidia; order Flavobacteriales_D; family Crocinitomicaceae; genus UBA4466. The sequence continues at coordinate 3,705,459 of CP121319.1, read as the reverse complement.
GCCAAGGCACTGTTGCCGCTTTCGGTGGGCTTGAACTATAACTTCGTGGGAAAGTTCAGTACTGGACTTACGTACCGCGGACAAATTCGCAGCTACGATTTCGGACGGGCATATGGAGTTGAATCAGAGCGGTATCTTGCCCGATCTACCAACGAGGCGTACGTTTATCTCCAGTATGCGATGAAGAACGGCGTTCATTTCCAAATTCACGGAGGTCATTCTATTGGTCGCTCGTACCGCGTGTATAACGAGAAGGTTCCATTCTCGATGCCCTTATTTTATTTTGGAGATCAGCGCCAACAATTGAATACCGATTTTGCTGATGGATGGCTGTTTAAAATCGCTGCTTTCTACCGGTTCAAACTTTGACGATATATTCATTCCATCCGAGCAATTAGATACGCTATTCTTTTGAATCCAATTACTAGGTAATTAGGTAGAAGTGCCCGATTTCCTGCTTTTGGCAAAATAATTTCCAATTAGTCTTCTCTATCCTTTTTTCTTGATAAAAAAGGATGAAAAATCAAGGATTGCTTCAAGCCGTTCGGCGCTGAATTTTAAAGAAGTAAAACGAACGGACGAGTGGATGAACCATCCAAACGACGGGCGCCTCCGCTGTTTTACTAATCTTTAAAATTCAGCTTATTTCCTCACTTCGGAAGCAATCCGGGGATTCCCCTTCGGATTTTAATACTTTTTTATCAAGAAAAAAGGATAATTGAAATTTTGCAGATGCACCTAGTTTTTTTAATCGCTGCCTTCTACCGATTCAAACTTTGACGATACATTCATTCCAACTATTTTTGACGAAATTCTCACGATATGAAAACGTTTTTCCTGCTTTTTACTCTATTACTTACCACCGCTGCCTTCGCGCAAGAAACAGAAGAAATTGTCAGTTTTCCGGATGTAGAGGCCCACTTTCCGGGAGGAACGGAAGTTTTTAGTCGTTATATCAACGAACAAATACAGTACCCGTCAAAGGCAATGAAGAAAGGAATTACAGGAAGAGTATATATTTCTTTTGTCGTTAGAAAGGATGGTACTATTTCAAATGTTAGAGTAGTTCGTGGAGTACATCCTTTGTTAGACGAAGAAGCAGTAAGGGTTGTAAGTAATATGCCCAATTGGAAGCCGGGTGAAAAAAATGGAGAGAAAGTTTCTACAAAATGCCTTCTTCCGTTAGTCTTTAACATTACCAAACGTGAATCGAGAAGAGCAAAAAGACGTGCTGGTCGAAACAATTAACCATCATCCATATTTGGGAATGTGATCATCCGTGCCGCAACGTTTAATGATTTCCCGAACAACATCAGCGAATTCAGGGTGAAATTGTCTTGGACAGAAATACCACCAATCGCCTCCGTTTTTTAAGTAGACCTTCAAGCGATAATCTGGCTCATAGCCGAAGCCCCATCCCCACAAGCCACCTGTACCAAAACCGTGCGTAGCATCGTAATACCGGATTCTCTTTACTTCCATGTATTGAAACGAACGAAATTCCCAATAATCAATAGTCTTCACTTCAAAGTAATCTTCATGAAGCCGCAAAATCGGGAGCCCTTTTTGATCGAATTCTGTCATTTCAATGCACTTATGATGCGGCGGGTGAGGTCGGGACTAAGACCACACTGAGGGTCAGTTTGAAAAAAGTTGGACGCTTGCCAGTATAGCATGTCGCTATTATCATCAATAATAGCATAATCCTTAAAATCAATATACTTTACGCCAAGAATTTCGCGGTTGCTTTTGCACCATTTTAAGATCTCATTTCCGCGCAAGACATAATCGGTTCCACGTTTCAAATCTGGAGTATAATCGAGTATTTCGCAATTGATTCCAACGTGCTTGAAAATAGATTTCAGAGAATCCAGAGAATATTTTAAACGCCATGTTGAGGTAATGATGACTTTTGCTCCCGTTTGCTCAATGATTTCATTGAATAATGATACAGTTGATGGATCAAACAGATTATAGGGATAATCGATTTTAGTGAATTGTGGTGAATCCATCCATATTTTTGAATTGAATACACCGTCGATATCTAAGAAAATTAATTTCATGATATAATTTTTTGCCTAAAACAACCTTCCTTGATTACTTTCTAGCTCCAACAAAAACTGCTTTCTTTCCAAACCTCCCGCGTAACCGGTCAGTGATTGATTGGAGCCAATAATTCTGTGACAGGGAACAACAATCGCCACAGGATTGGCCCCATTGGCAGTCGCAACGGCGCGGATAGCTTTTACGTCACCAAGAACGGTCGCTTGTTCTTTGTAAGAGCGCGTTACTCCATAAGGAACTTGCAATAACGCGTTCCAGACCTTGATTTGAAAATCCGTTCCATGCAAATCCAAAGAGATACTGAAAGATGTCAATTCACCCTGGAAATAAGCTGTCAGTTCCTGTTCCAATTGTTCGTGTAAATCGAGTTGCTCCCTTTCAATGGGAAATTGCTCTAATCCTTTCGGGATTTTCAAGTTATCGAGAGATGAAAACGAAAGAATTGCCAATCCGTTGTTGGTGAATCCTGCCTGCAATTCTCCCACAGGACTTGAAATAGGGGATAGGTAGAGTTTACTCATCGTAGAGCGGAACGCCGTTGGAGTCAGTTGTCAATACGTCGCTCATAAAATCAAAGAACGGGCGCATCGCTTGAAAACATTGATCCAAGATCTCGGCGAAATCTGGAGCTAAAACTTCTTTGTCCGTAAAATGTCTAGAGAAAATGAACTGTTTGTATCGGAGCAAGTCAATGTCCTTATGATCAGGATCAAATCCTTTCGGTGCACGCTTTAGTTGATCTCCATCCAAAGTGCCAAAAGTCGTTACGAAGGTTTTATCCGCAAGAATGGCTCTCAATTCAGAAGCATCCGTGGCAATTTCTTCGCGTATGCGCTGTAAGTCTTCTTTGTTGGGTCCCCAAAAACCACCACCAACCATGGAATTCCCGCCTGGCTGAATGTGGAAGTAATAGCCACCGCGTCTTAGCTTTCCTGCGCGTTTGAATCCGCCGCTCCAATGCGTTTTGTAAGGACTTTTGTCTTTCGAGAAACGAACGTCACGGTAAATGCGGAAAAGACTTTTCTTTCCAGACTCCGTTTCTAGTACGTCATGTTCGTTCAACCGCGCCAATACATCGTCCGCAAAAGAAATCAATTCTTTGTGGTTCTTTTCGTAGGTGGGTTTGTGCTCTTGAAACCAATCACGATTGTTGTTTTTTTGGAGATCTTCGAGAAAAGTAAAATTGTGTTTGGATAGCTGTGCCATGAGATTTATTTGATCCTCTAAAATACCAATCGAGAAACGTTATCGCAACTTTCTAATGACGAAATCTACCCGCCGATTCATGGCTTCGTCTTCCTCCGTTCTCTCTGGCCAATTTCTCGGACAGGAATTGCTATATCCTTTGTAGTCGAGTCGTTCCGGAGGAGCACCACAGGCAATCATGAAACGATAGATGTACATGGCACGCAAGCGACTCAAACGCTGACCTTCGCCACAACAAACATGACCTCGAATGTGCAGGTGCATAGTGGTGTCTTTCCGAAGTGTATCAGCCATGGATTGCAGGCGATACTGATAGTTCAAATCAACCCGATACTCGCTGCCATAATAGGGAAGATAGGTTTCGTGCAGGGTTTCATTCGCGCTCAAAGCAGTATCTAGCTCGACCTCCTGAGCATATCCATAAGATATACCGCTAAGGAAGATCAAAAAGAAGACAAAATGGCGCATTTTACTTTGTATAAATGACATCTACCCGTCGATTTTTAGCTCGATCGGCTTCAGTTCTTTCCGGGAATACCAAAGGCATCGTATTGCTGTATCCTTTGTACGAAATTCGATCCTTGGGCACGCCACGTTTGCGTAAATATTTGTACACATAACGCGCACGCTTAGAACTGATACGTTTATTCTTACCACAACAAACGTGCCCGCGAATGTGCACTGTTAAATTTGGATAGGCGATGAGCGTTCTATACAGCTGATCCAGAACGGGCTTGCTAGTACTTTTCATCGTTACCTTATTTCCGCCAAAGTGGAGTGAGAGTGGCACGGCCTCGTTTTCTGGAATCTTATCATATGCGGGGATCTCCATGAACGGTGAAGTCGCGATTTCTTCAATTCGAGGCGTGTGAATTAAGGTTGAAAGAGAGTCTGATTCGGTTGTATCAGCCACCTTGTTTTCAACTAGCGGACTTTCTTGATCTTTCCAAAGTTCAAGAACGCTGTAGTAAATATCGACACGGTTCCAGTGGACGGGTTTAAAATTCACGGGGATTTGTGTGTTGCCGTATGCGTTTATGGCTGCGTTTGTGCTATCGGCTTCGAGAATTGAAAATACGGCACTGAGCCTTTTTTTTGCAATGGAAACGTTTTGTTGGCTACTGGTAGCGCTAGTGCTGTAAGCGTTTACCTCAATGATTTGGTAGTCTCCTTTGGAAAAAGAAGATTTCAATCGCTCCAAAATGAAAGATGAATACTCGGTGAGTTCAGTAGATTGACCAATAAAGTAAACAGACTGTAATTCCACTCGAGCGTTCGCCCGAAAAGCGACCAAAGTAAGCAGTAGCAACAACCATCTCATACGATGGATTACGCAAATTGAATGCCAAAGGTTACGAAAAAGCCCCTTACATTAGATGCAAGGGGCCGTTGTATAGTAGAAGGATAAACTTCTTATTTGAATTCGTCTAAGGAAACTTTCTCGTTGATCAAACGCTCCGTCACCGTTCCTGCCAAACTAAATTGTCCTAAGTTGATGTTTTGCGTATCTGCCAACAAGAATCCGTTGTATTCTTTGTAATCATCGAACGTAACGGATATTTCTTGTGTTTCTCCATCTTGCTCCGTAATGGTTGTTTGTGACACTTTTAAATACGTCTCAGCGTTGTAGTATACAAACGTTTCGTTTTCACCATCGTTTAGTTTTACCACGTAACACTTCGTTCCATTTTGCTCTTCAAATCCAAGCATTTCGTATTCCATTCCTGAATTCTCGAAATTCATTTCAGGAATCAATCCTTGTGCTTTTTTCTTTGCAGCAATTTCCTCTGCTGTTAATTCAGTTGTACCCGCTTGCATGGCAAACGAGGCACCTTTCTCGCCATCAAAATATTGCTTCTGCATCGCCATTCCGTTGAATTCAATTTTCATTCCTTCACGGCCATCTGCTGCCCAAACATCGGTTCTTTTCATTGCACCTGGCATTTGCGCATTTTTCATGTCCATCATCACAGTCATGCTTTTGAACTTCTTCAATTTCTTGTCCAGCTTTTTTCCAGAAGATCCCATTGCAACAGCAGTTGCGTGTTTTTTGAACAATTCCTCTGCAGTGATATCCGCAGCTTCTCGTTCAACAACAACGTTGCCAAATGCATCCATACGCTCAATGTTTCCGTCACCATCAAACTTGGTAAGGCGGTCTACTACTTCTTCGTTTCCAACAACAATGATGTTTGCTTTGCTTGGTTTGAAGTATTTCTGTGCAACCTCAAGAATGTCTTCTTTGGTAATGGCGTCCAATTCCTTCAAGTAGTTTTGGTAGTAATCTTTCGGCAAATCGTAACGAATAATGTTCAAGGCGAAGCGCGCAACCGTTGATGTACTTTCCAATGAACGAGCAAAACCACCTGACATAGATGCTTTTGTTAAAGCCAATTCGTCGTCTTCAACATAACTATCCGTAATACGCTCAATTTCGTACAAAATTTCAGTAATGGCAGAATCAGTTACTGCATTTCGGAAGTTACCTCCCGCTGTAAACCAACTTCCATCCATAGTTACGTTCACGCTCGAACGACAACCATAAGTATATGCTTTGTCCTCACGCAAGTTTTGCATCAAACGGTTTCCGAAGGCTCCACCTCCCATAATTCCATTCAATACGCGCAATTTCAAGTAATCTGGATGCGCCGGTGTAATTTCCATCGGGAATGAAACGGATATTACGGATTGAACCGCACCGTTCTTATTCACGAACAACACGCGACTTCCATCATTTTTATTCGCAGCCGGAAGGTTTGCTTCGTAAGCAGCATTCCCAGACCATCCTTCAAAGTATTTTGAGAGTGTTTTCCCAACCTCTTCAGCATTGATATCTCCAACAATTACCAAATAAGCACCTTTTGGTGTAAACGTTTCACGGAAGTACTGAACCACAGATTCACGTGAAATATTTCCGAGTGTTTCCTCTGTCATTACTTCTCCGTATGGGTGACTCGATGGAAAGTTCGCTACGGCGCGCGCATTTCCCATCATGGTTCCTGCATCTGATTTCGCAGCAGCCATATTTGATTCGTTTGTTTTAATGATTCGATCGAATTCTTCTTGAGGGAAGTTCGCGTTCATCAAAACATCTGTCATCAAAGTCAACCCTACGTCCATGTGCTTGGTTAAGCAAGACATGCGAATAGAGTTGTCATCAGCGCTTAAATTCGCACCAATGTTATCTACCTGTGTATCCAATTCATCTTTTGTACGGTTGGTTGTTCCTGACATAATCAAGGAACCTGCGATGTCTGACAATCCAGCCATATCTCCAAAGGTTCTTGGAGAAGCTCCCATCACAAGGTTGAAGGAAACACGCGGAAGTTTATCATTTTCAGAGATGATCACCGTTAGACCATTCTCCATCTCTATGATTTTAGAGTCTTCAATATTGATTTGCGGTGCAGGACCTGCTTCCGGACGAACCGAGCGATCCAGTTGTGCCATCGTTAAGGTAGGCAACAACAAACCAAGGGCTATAATATATCTTTTCATAATGTCTTTTCTTGAATCAATTATTTGTCCGTGTTATCTTCTTCCTCCTTTGGCAAATAATGCATAATCATGCGTGCATCTGCTGTTAGGTACTTTTTAGCTACACGTTGAATGTCCTCGCGAGTCACGCTCATGTAACGCTCTAATTCCGTGTTGATCAAACTGGCATCTCCCATGTATACATGATTGTTGGCCAAGTTCTCAGCAATTCCTGCAACGGAAGCGTTGGAGGAAACAAAGTTGTTTTCGTATTGGTTGCGAATCTTTTGGAACTCTTCTTCGGATACCAATTCGTTTTGCAACTTCTCAATTTCTACATCGAATGCTTTTTGGATGGCGTCTAACTCAACATCTTTCTGCGCAATGGCAGCCATCATTCCCAAACCTGCATCTTCCAATCCGTAATTAAAAGCGAACGCGAATTGCGCCAACTGCTGTTTCTCAACCACTGACTTGTTAATTCTTGAAGAAGCACCACCAGACAAAATACTGTTCATCATTTCGATAGCGTACATATCTTCGTGCGTTTGGTTGTCAACACGCTGACGTTTTTCTTCTTTTACAACACTGCGTTGTGTTTCAATTCCTTCCGTTGTCAAGATCGTACTCGATGTACTCTATTTCTCTCTGCGAAAATCCTGCAAATGCACTGCAAATCAGAAGTCCCGTAACGATTAAGTGTTTCATTTATAGTTGTTTTATGATCGCTGCAAAGAAAGGCAATTGTAAGTATTCGGCAATTTCTTTGGGATTGGCGGACACGAAACTTTACAAACGGTAGCAGGTTGTTGATCTCTGATTTGCATGCCACCCGATGTTTCAGGTTGGTCTGAAAATTGCTAACTTTCCAGTATGAAGCGAATTCTCTTAATATCATTGCTGTTTGTAACCTCACAAGCGTGGAGCCAAAATGTATTGCCCATGCTTGATTTCAATAACCTGATGAAAAGTTTTGAAAACGGCATTTATCGAAGCATTGGATTGCAGCCCGTGAGAGAATTTGAAGCAGGAGATAATGTGGTTGGATATTACGATTTCCGAAACAATCTCATGGTGCATGATGGAACCAATCCGGAAATGTTGGCGAATGTAGAAGCAGAATACACGGTATCGGATTTCTTATTGACCTGGAAAATTGCCACAACACTCAACCTTTGGGATGGCGGGGAACAGAAAACCTTGACGTATCAGGTAGGAAATTACGTAGTGCGCGATTCGTTGGTGGTCTATCAGGATTTTCGCTACAATACCGTGAGCGTTTATTACAACGGCGAAACGTACGATTTAATTACTTCATCCACCGATTTACACATGCCTGAGTTTGTGGGCGAAAACATTGTTGCCTTCCGAGACAATGGTAATTTCTACAAAGTTTTTTGGCGTGGTGAAATATATGAATTGGATGTTTGGCACGAGCCGTACATTTTTCATGGAGGAACAGATATAATGGCGTTCAATGATCCGCTGAATGGGACCTTTGCCATTTTCGAGAACGGACAATTTCTAGATGTGGAGAGTTTTCAAATGGGGCGTTACAAAGCAGGAAATGGATTGGTTGTCTATGAAAATCTCAATGGCGATTTAATGATGTACCGCAATGGAGAAATCACGCAATTGACCAATTTTGGCGCTTCGTTCTGGGACGTGAGAGACAATGTCGTGTACTGGGTAGAGAATGGATTTGCCTATGCAAATATTGACGGTCAACGCATTGAAGTGGCTAAATACGAGCCCAAAGACGTTCAAATTAAAAACAGCGTCATCGGATTTCGAAATCTAATGGGAGGGGTAAGCGCCGTGCAAAACGGAAAAATATATGATATTACCAATCAGTTGGATGCGCCGTTTACATTGCACGGAAATTCTGTTCTGGTAGAACTTTTCAATAAGTCGTACATCGTTCTTCAAAACGGGAAAAAGTACCAGCAATAAATAAAGGCCCCAACTTTTCAATTGGAGCCTTCCCTTTAACTACTACACCTAACCATTATTCTTCAAAACTGTAGATCGATTTGATGTTTTTCCCATCTTCGACCATTTGCCAGTTCTGCCAAGATTGTAAATGATCATCCTCTTCTTCAGAGCCATTGACCTTTGAAAATTTAAAGCAAACTTCAGCTCTTTTGGGCTTTTGGTATTGATACACACAGCTAAATACCACAGCACTTTCACCAGGTTCAATTGTGTAAACCGATTGGTCGAAATCGTAATTGAGCTGCACCTGAATTGGCTCTCTCGTGTTGTTGGTAATAACCTTGTCGTATTGATAATTTTTGCCGCACGAAGCCATAAAAAGTCCAAGTAAAGCAATTGCGAATGTGAATTTTAATGTTTTCATCTTTTTTATGTTTTAGAATTATTTGGTGAGGAAATACTTGATGATTTCACCATCCTCATTGAATGTCATAGTAAGGCTGCTGTCGTCCAATTCAATTTCCACGACACTTTCATCGTACTGCATTTCTTTTCCCTTTTTAAGAATGCGATAGAGTAAAGTGGCATTTTGGGTTTGTGTAGATCCGTTGTACGTCAAGGTGATGTTTTGAACTGCCGTACATTCTCCTTTTCTGTTTTCAGATGCGCTGCACGATCCAAATTCGATTGTTCCGCTCACGGTTCCCGGATACGGATTGCCGTCAATGGTAACTTCTGTTAAAGTCCAGGAACCCGCAATCTCTTTTCGAGTTTTGTTCTTCTGACAAGAAGTTGAGGTTAGAGCTACTGTTCCAAATAACAGCACTGCCATTATTGCACTAAAAATTGAAATTTTCTTCATCGATTATAAAATTTGTGTTTAGCTAATGAACGCTGAATTAGAAGTTTGGTGAGTTGGAAGTGCGGGACAAAGGCGGGACTTTTAAATAGTGTCCCATCCTTGTGACATTTTCTCACGTTATTAGAGCTCAAATACATTTGAATGAAACAAATCTTTCTAATTGCTCTTTTTGCGTTAACAGGTCTGTCTTTAGTGGCGCAAACCGATCAAAAAAAGGTGTTCCAAAAGGCAGTGGAAGCGAGAATGGCGGGTGACAATCAAACGTTAAATGCATTGCACGATAAATATGCAGATCGTCCCGAGTTGTCCCAGCTAATTGAACGTGAAACAGCGCTGCTTTATGACAATTTTGAGATGTTTGAAGGCGCAAAAATCAAATTTTCGAAGGAAACAAAGGCATGCTTTGGCATTCAAGAGGTGCAGCGAATGGTATTGCAATCGGATTACATCAACGGGATGAAAAAATTGGATGAAATCCACGAGGATCAACGCGCGCTTACTGACTTTGAAAAGGCGTATTCCATGACACTTCGAGGTTTGCTCTACTCGGGATTGAACGATTATCATCAAGCCAGTCTCAGTTTGGAGAAAGCGAAAAGACAATTTCTTGAGTGTAAGTCCGAGGTGGGTACCTTCTGGACAAGTTACGTGCAGTTTAGTGTGAATTGGAAATACCATCGTTGGAAGCTGGCCGAACAGCTTGAAGCCCATCTTGACAAGAGCCTTTTGAGCAAATATCCGGCAATTGAAGCGAATTTCTCCACTGGAAAGGCAGGAATGCATTTCATTCATGATCGTATGGACCAGGTAGTGCCGAGCTTGAAAAAGTCATTGAAGCTCTATGAAAGTTTTAACGATTCTGTAAACATCATGAAATGCCACTTCAATATGGGCTTGTATGAAACGATGATCGGCGATATGGACACGGCTCTGCTGTATTTTCAAAATGCGAAAGCGAATGGGAAATGGTTCACGCAAATCCGTCAGGAAACCAGAGCGGCCATTTCACTTTACGGTATTTTGGACAAGAATCCATCGTATCGATCGCAGCTGCTTCAGGTATTTGGTTTTACACAGTTGGAGGGATTCGAACGATACATTGAAAATCTGTTATATCAAGTAAAAGATCAAGATCTTTCGCTGCACTACGGCTACCAGAAATCAGCACGATATGAAAATCTGGGCGACGATAAAAAACTCATTGAAGCGCTCAAGTTAGAGCGGGATTTACTCTACGAATTAATTGTTACCGACACCTCTAGCGTTGAACTCGTCCAGTACATGCTCGATTTGGAGAAATCGAAGACGAAGCAGCTCGAATTGGACAATGCACGAATCAAGCAAGAGAAGAAAATTCAAGCCCTACAACTGAATCGAAAAAAGGTAGAGCAGCGTATTTTGATTATTTCATTCATAACAATCATTTTAGGAGCCATCCTTTTTGTCTTCGCCCGAAGAAGAATGAAAAAACTTCGAATGGATAAAAATCAGATGAAATCTTCCTTAAACCAGGTGGAACAAGAACTGCTCGAACTTCAGCAAGGAATCTCCAACAAAGCCAAAGCGATCAGAGAATTACAAGAACAATTGGCGTTGAGCGACGAGGAACAATCCGAACATCTTGAGTCCTTAAAAACGATGAAAATATTAACAGATCAAGATTGGGGGAAATTCCGAAATACATTTGTTGCTCTCTATCCAAATTATCAGGAAGTGCTGTCAAAATACGCGATCGAATTAACTGGAGGTGAAGAGCGATTGGTCATGATGATGCGACTGAACCTCAGCAAACACGAAATCAGTGAAATGCTCGGAGTGGGTAAAGAAAGCGTTCGAAAATCGCATTATCGCCTACGAAAAAAGTTAGCGCCCATTGAATTGGATCCCTTGTTGAAAGAAATTTCCATCGCTCCTCAAAAATTGTAGATAACTTTTCTGGTTTCAGCCACTTTGACCGCTCAATACTCCTTATTTTTGAGGTTCAAAATTTTGAAGGAATGAACAACTGGTTTACAGTAAAAGTAAAATACACGAAACAACTTGATAATGGTGCGTTAAAGCGCGTATCAGAACCTTATTTGTTGGCAGCAATGACATTCACGGATGCTGAAGCTCGAATCTATGAAGAATTGGGAGCAGTAATTCGCGGAGAGTTCGCCGTAACAGGAATTGCGCGCACAGAAATCCACGATATTTTCGCTTACGATGACGCAGACGTTTGGTACAAAGCCAAAGTGAAGTATGAAAACTTCGATGCAGATTCGGAAAAGTCGAAGAAAGTGTCACAAAACTTTTTGGTGTCAGCGCACTCCGTAAAAGAAGCGTACGAGCGTTTGCAAGAAAGCCTGCAAGGTTTGATGGTAGATTTTGAAATTCCATCGATTATCGTTTCTCCAATTGTTGAAATCTTCCCGTATCAAGAAGATTTGGACAGAGAATTGAGTCGTCGCCCAATTGAGGAAGCACCGGCAGAAGAAGAGGAAGAGGAAGCAGTAGGTGGAGGAGCCGTATTCTCGGCACCCGGATCCGATGCAGATGACGACGAGGAAGAAGAAGTGGAAGAAACTGGAGACAGTGAAATCGAAGATGACTTCGAAGAAGAAAAAGAAGATTAATTGACGGACATCAAAAACATAATGGACGGATTTCGTGAAGGACATCACGAATTCGAAAACGGACATTTGAAAAGTTTCGAAGGTGCCAATCCATTTGACCTGTTCAATCTTTGGACAGAAGAGGCAGTGGCAAACGAAGAGTTAGAGCCCAATGCTTTTGTGCTTTCTACGGTGAGCTCAGACGGACAACCTTCTGCACGAATCTTGTATTTGAAGGATATCATTGCGTCTAAATTGGTCATGTATACCAATTACAACAGCATGAAAGGGCAGCAGATTGATGAAAATGGAAAAGTCAACATGCTTTTCTTCTGGCCAAAATCTTCCCGTCAAATTCGAATTCAAGGGATTTGTTCCAAAGTTCCAACCGAAATTAGTGACGCTTATTTTGCATCGCGTCCCAGAGGCAGTCAAATTGGTGCGTGGGCATCGAATCAAAGCGAATCGCTTTCTAACCGAGAGGAACTGGAAGAACGCGTGGCATCTTTTGAAGCTGAATTTCCGAATGAAGTACCGCGTCCCGAACATTGGGGCGGTTATTGGGTGCAGCCCACACAGTTCGAGTTCTGGCAAGGTCGTCCTTCGCGCTTGCACGATCGTATCGTTTTCAAAAGCAATCAATCCGATTGGGAAATAGAACGTCTCAATCCATGAGTGCCTACGAAATTTACCCCAAAATTCATACGTTTTCCAATGGGATTCGCCTGGTCTATTTGGAACGAAAAGCATTTGTGGCGCATCTTGGCGTGATGATTTTAGGTGGTTCTCGCTTCGAAAGACCCGACGAAGAAGGACTGGCACATTTTCTGGAACATTGTATTTTCAAAGGAACCAAGAAACGCATGGCGCTGGATATCTTTTCAGACCTTGACTCCGTTGGTGGAGAGCTAAACGCATATACCAACAAAGAAGAAATTTGCATTCACACCTCATTTCGAAAGGCACATTTTGGCATTGCATCTGAGCTTTTGAGCGATATCATTCAGTATGCTTCGTTTCCTGAAGATGAGATTGTCAAGGAGAAAGAAGTGGTCTTGGATGAAATCATTTCCTACATGGACTCTCCTTCAGAGCGCATTTTCGATGAATTCGAAAGCCATGTCTACAAAAATCATTCGCTAGGGTACAATACGCTCGGAACCAAGGAAACGGTCAGTGGCTTTACCCGCGATCATCTGGCAGGTTATTCTGCACGATTCTTCAAAGCATCGAATATGGTGCTTTCGTTTGTAGGCGATTTGCCGATGCAAGACGTTATTGAACAATTGGAAGCGGATTTTAATTCGGTAGGAATTGGAGAGGTAACAGACAAAATTATCCAACCGGATGCATTCGAGTCCTTCAAAATCCGAGCGAAACAGGCAAACTATCAAACGCATACCATTATTGGCGGTCAGGCGCCATCGTACCACGATGAAAATCGTCGTGCTATGACCTTGCTTACGAACGTGTTGGGCGGTCCGGCATTGAATTCACGCCTCACCTTATTGATTCGTGAGCAATACGGCTATGCCTACAATATCGAGGCTGGATATTCCTCGTATTCCGATTCAGGATTGTGGAGTATCTACATGGGAACCGACCGAAAATATTTGGATCGCGCCCTGGATTTGATTTATCAAGAACTGGCGGCAATTCGCACGAAAGGCTTGTCTGAAGAAGAATTGGTTCAGGCCAAAGAGCAATTGAAGGGACATTTGGCGCTTTCATTGGATAGCAATCTGGAGCTGATGTTCAGCTTAGCAAAAAGCGTATTGATTCATGGGAAGGTCGATTCCGTAGCTGAAATTTACGAACAAATTGACGCGATTTCTACCGAAGAAATTGCGACCGTTGCACAAGATCACTTTGATCCAGACAACTTTGGGGAATTGATTTACGAATATTAATTTTCCCATTCATTTTCAGCTCAGCAATCTGAGTCTTCAAGTTGATGAAAATCGTATCTTGGTCTGTAATGAATTACTACACGCCGAAAACTTTCATTTTCCTGTTGCTGATATTCGCGTCAACTCAGGTTTTGGGGCAATCCAGAAGTTGGTCGAAGGACAGCGTTTACGTAAATCAACATTTATACGATCAGCCAGATACAGTCGTTTTTATCGCCGATTATTGGTTGAAAAACTCCAGGAAAGGAACGCGCAAATATGCGTATTTGCGCTCACGAAAAGCGGTCGCAGACGACATTCAAGGACGCTCAAGTGAGGCGGCCGAGGGATTTCTTGAAGCAATCAAAATCCAAGAGAAACTCAAAGATTCCATCGAACTCTCTTTCAGTTACAACAACCTCGGAATTTGCTATTTCTATCAATACCGCTACGATGATGCCATTGCAAACTACCGCAATTCTGCTCGAATCGATAGTCTCATGAACGATTTAAAGGGTTGGTCGGGAACCATGATTAATGCAGCGATTATTTATTCCAATCAAGATAAAAACCAGGCAGCGCTAAACATTTACAACAGTATTCTGACAATGATGAATGAGATCAATGACCACAGTTTGGATGCGGCCATTTATTCGAACAGCGCCAAATTATTCATTCTGGAAAAAGACTATTCGCAAGGATTGAGGCGGTTGAACAAAGTGCGTGGTGAGATTTTAAGTGGAAAAGATCCATCGCCAAAAATGACCCTGGAAGTGTCCACGGCTAATGCGCAATTGGGCCTGGGGCGTTTTGATGAAGCGCTTAATGCGGCCCGTCGCGGATTGTCTTACGATGTTGGGAAGGATTACCCGGAACGGCGCGTGCATCTGTACGAATGTCTGTCGCATGCATTTTATGCAAAAGCACAGATTGATAGCGGAAATTACTACAACGATTTGTATCAGTCCTACCGCGATTCGCTTTTCACCTTAGAAACGCAAGAGCAACTCTCTGAAATTCAGACCAAATACGGATTGGCAAAGCGGAACGAAGAATTGGCAGCATCGCGATTGAAACAAGTCAAATACAAGAACAAATCGATCAAAGATGCGAGGGATGCCAGTGAGAGCAGAGAGCAGCGCAACCTGTTTATCGCCATTGCTGCTGTTTTTATTATTGTCGGACTTCTGTTGTTCATCGTTTTGCAAAAAAGAAGATCTGAGCGCGCGCTTTTGCAAGAGAATTTGAATTCGCAAGAGCAACTTGTAGCACAAAAAGAGGCGTTTTTGGGAGAAATTCATCACCGCGTTCGGAACAATTTACAAATGGTTTCAAGTATGCTTGCCATGCAACAAATGACTGCTACGGAAGAAGATACAAAAGCAATTTTGGAATCGAGTAGGAGTCGCATTGAAACCATGAGTTTGATTCATGAACGTTTGTACAAAAAGTCCACAGGACGGACCATTGAACTGAAAGATTACGTGGAGCAACTGACCAATCAAATTGTTGGGGCGTATTCGAATAAATCGATTGAAGTCCGGTTTGATGTCGACGATTTGCATTTGCATATTGACAGCGTTGTGCCTCTCGCATTAATCCTGAACGAACTTTTAACCAATAGCCTCAAGTATGCTTTTGGAGATGACGCACAAGGAAAAATCAAAGTAAGTCTTAAGGAAATAAACCAACAACTGGTTTTGGATTATTCCGATTCTGGCGAAGGGTTTGATGCCGAGAAGGGCGCGGGATTCGGAAGTCGATTGCTGCAGTCTTTATCGAGACAATTAAAAGCCACACGAGAAACAGAGCATCTGGATGATGGATTTCACCAAAAATTCTATATTCAACAATACAAAAAGACCGAGGAATGAAACGGATCGTTATTGTAGAAGATGAGGCGCTTATTGCAGATCATTTGGCCATGCTATTAGAAGGTTTGGATTACGAAGTGCTTGCCATCGTAGATAATGCTGAGGATTTGTTTGATGCGTTAAATCAAGCTCAACCAGACCTTGTACTGCTCGATATTCAAATTCAAGGCGACCTGGATGGCGTGGATATCGCACACGTCCTGAATAGCAAGTACCAACTGCCGTTCGTGTTCATTTCGTCCAATACAGACGATAAAACTTTGGGTCGCGTAAAACATGCGGATCCCGCAGGGTTTATCTCAAAACCTTTCAATCCAGAGCAGTTACGAAGTGTTCTCAAACTCGTTCCGGGAAAAAGCAAAGCACTGCAACCAGAAAGTGTGGATACGCATTTCTTCATCAAAGATGGTTTGGGGCATGTTCGGGTCGCATATGCGGATGTTTTATATGCCAAAGCAGACGATAATTACACGCACCTTCATACTTCCGAAAAACGCTATGTGCTCAGCGCAACCCTGAAAAAGACCGAAGAACAATTCCAAGGGCACGGATTCATTCGTTGCCATCGTTCGTATTTGGTCAATCTCAAGAAAATTGAGCGATTGGGCGGCAATTTCGTTCAAATTGAAGGAGAGGAGATTCCCGTAAGCGAGAGTTTGCGCAAAAATATTGTGGATAAATTGGATTTAAAATAACTCCCTGACAATTTCGCGGCATTCACCAAGAAAAACACCGTGCTCACCAAGTTTCCTTTCTAGACCCCTCTGTTGGTAGTAGATTCGAGTCAAACAAAACTGAATCAGATGAAATTACTACACGCAACATTAGGTCTCTTGCTCTTCTTTTTTGGAAGTCAATTGGCAACAGCACAAAATTATCCGGCAGATCCATCCACAGCAACAATTTCTGCGGACATGCGAAAGGATGAAGTCACCAAACAACTGTTAGAATCGTATGGTTACGACCCTGCTTTATTGGGCAAGGGAAAAATTCGAATGGCGCAGAAATCGGAGTTGAAAGATTACTTCTACACCAAGTGGTACTGGCGTTCCGATGAAGCCTACAAAATCTCTCTTAACGAGAATTACAAAGATATGCGCAGCTTTTCCATGTTTTTGGTAACACCCAAAGATTCCAAAGGGATTTCGCATAAAATTTTCTTCAAAGTAACCTACACGCGCAAAAATGCCAATGGATTTGAAGACAACAAATGGAACTATGATTACTTAATGATCGATCCGATTGAATGTGAAACATACGGCTTGCCAAAGTTGACCGATGAACAGCGCAAAACGATGATGATGGAATACATTATCGCCAACAGAAAATCAAATGAAACGCTCATGCATCCTCAGCATCCTGTCAACAACATTATCAAAATCGATTCTGTTATGGCATATTCCCACAGTTATCAATACTACAAAACACAGGCAGCGAACAAATTCTTCTGGGGATTGAGCATTCTTGGTGAATACACCGCGGATAAAACCTCAGAAGGAGGGGCAGAAAAGGTCATTCGCGATTATTTTATAATTCCATTTGAAGCTGTGTACAAGAACGGTACGTATGAGTTGAGCCCATTGCAGAAAGGATGGGTAAATTCTTATTGCGATTCTGACGCTCCAGGGTTTGATGCTGCCTATGAAGCAGGATTGGTGCGAGAAGCAGAGTACATGAAAGAAGATCCGCAGTGGTTTGAAACGTTGGGAGACCGTTCTTTTGAAGAACTGATGAAACAACGCTATTCCCTGGATCAACCAGTGGGCAGCGAAGCGTTCATCGAGAAACGCATGCAAGAAATCATTGCTGCACTGAAGAATGTAGAGAATGGGGACGGTGCAGCTGCGGCCAAGGCGTTAAAGCCTTTTATGAATCCGAACAATGCAGATGAATTGGCACAATCGTATGGCGATTTAATTCAAAGTTTCCAGGACAAATTATGCGAATTGAAAGTTGTGCGTGCTCAAGACAATATCCCATACAGCTATGAAATGGGCGATACAGAGGGACCGAGTATTGAATGGAGCATCAGCTTGCGCCGAGAAAGTGCACGCGATAAAACGACAAAAAAGAAATACAAAGAAGCTGGCATGTCATCTTCAGTTCTAAAATCAACAAGCCGAGGTTCGGAGTACGGAAAGTTATCGAACAAATCGTACCAACAAAAATTAGAGCTTGTGTTAATCGACGGTAATTGGTATATCAACCAGCCAGCGGACCCAAATGAGGTCAAAGTGCCTTTCTAAGGTCTGATTCAATGCGCACAGCGCAGAAGGAAAGGTCGTATCTGAGTAGGTACGGCCTTTTTTAGTAGAACGCACTAAGCCCACCGAGGTTACTGAGGTCACTGAGGCTCTCGAAGTGCCCAAGCCCCGAAGCCCCCCATCCCTTCAATTTTCCAGTAAACCGTACTTTTGCCCAAATTGTATGCATGAAACTCAAAATTGTTTCTCCTGAAATCGATCCCCAAGAGATCCAGCGCTTTTACGAAATCATGATTCATGGGTACCGCGTTACCGAAGTGGAAATTTGGGGAGAAGGGTACAGCCGCATGTTTCTGGACGAATTTCAGGCAATCATCGAAAAAAGAGAACTTATCGGTGCTTGGATTGATGGCGTTCCCGTTGGGAGTATTCATACGTATCCGCTCAAGGAAACCACTTTTGCATTTGGTCTTTTCTCTGTAGACTTTGACTACAAAGGGCAAAATATCGGAAGAAAACTCATTGAAGCCGCGGAAGAATTGGCCACAGAAAGAGGAGCTACATTTATGGAACTAGAGATTTTACGCCTCAGAGATAAGCAATTGACGGTAAAACGTCAGCTCCACGACTGGTATTTGCGCCAAGGGTATGAGTTGATCTCCACGACAGATTTTGTAGATCGAAAGCCAGACAAAGCAGAGAAAGCCATGAATTTTATTGCTCCATCCGTTTTCGACTGCTATCGGAAAAGGTTAAAATGAGCTCATTCCCGTAAAACACCCTCATTTTTCACTGTAGATTCATGTTAAATTGACAATAATTTAAAACGACCCCCTAATTTTTAGGGGTATGTTGATAAAATTTTATAAAATCATTGGGCTACCCCCTCATTTTTGTTGTAGGTTTGCAAAAAAAAACTTTTTCCTCATGGCAAATCAACGAATGCAGGCGTACTACGATGTTCTTCACAGAACACCAAAGCCAATTGATTTTAATGGCAAGATTTCTGAACTGTACGGTGAAAATGTATTTCATTCTGAAGTAATGCGCGAGTACCTTCCAGCGGAAGCGTACAAATCAATGAAGCAGGCTGTTTATCAAGGAACGCGATTAGATCGTTCTATGGCAGATCAGGTGGCATCCGCTATGAAGGATTGGGCAATAACGAAAGGTGCAACGCATTACACGCACTGGTTTCAACCATTGACAGGTGCTACGGCAGAGAAACACGATGCCTTCTTCAAACCAATCGGCCCAGGAAGAGCAATCGAACAGTTTGATGGTGATTTGTTGGTGCAACAGGAGCCAGACGCTTCATCCTTCCCAAATGGAGGAATCAGAAATACATTTGAAGCACGTGGATACACTGCATGGGATCCATCATCTCCAGCATTCGTAATCGACAAAACACTTTGTATTCCAACCATTTTTATTGCCTACACAGGAGAAGCATTGGATTACAAAATGCCGCTTTTAAAAGCACTTCAGGCCGTAAACAACTCAGCGGTAGATGTGTGTCGTTATTTCGATAAAAACGTAGACAAAGTAACTGCCACGTTAGGGTGGGAGCAAGAATATTTCCTTGTAGACAAAGCATTGTTCAATGCACGACCTGATTTAATGATGACAGGGCGCGCTTTGTTTGGACATGCCTCTGCAAAAGGACAACAATTAGACGATCATTACTTTGGATCGATTTCAGAAAGAGCAACGGCATTTATGCGTGAGTTCGAAACAGAATGTATCCGATTGGGAATTCCAGTTACAACACGTCACAACGAGGTAGCGCCTAACCAGTTCGAGTGTGCACCAATGTTTGAAGAGTGTAACTTGGCAAACGATCACAACTTGTTGTTGATGGACTTGATGGAGAAGATTGCACGCAAGCATGATTTCCGAGTGTTGTTGCACGAAAAGCCATTCGCAGGAGTAAACGGATCTGGAAAGCACAACAACTGGTCATTGTTTGAATTCCGCGCCGTTGGGTCATCGGCAAACTGTTCTTCTGCAATGATTGTGTTGAACACGATTATGGCGAAGCAATTACAGCTATTTAAGACGTCCGTTGATGCACGTATCAAAAAAGGAGACAGCAAAGACGAAGCAATCTTGAAAGAATTGCAGAAGTTGATCAAAGAGTCGAAGAAAATTCGATTTGAAGGAAACGGTTACGGTGAAGAGTGGGTGAAAGAAGCGAAGAAGCGCGGATTGAGTAACCTTAAAGATACACCACGTGCGTTGCAAGTTTGGAGTGACAAGAAAGTCGCTGATTTATTCGATGAAATGGGTGTTTTGACGCCAAGAGAGTTGGAAGCGCGTCAGGAAATCGAATTTGAAAACTACGTAATGAAAATTCAAATCGAGGCGCGTGTCATCAACGAAATGGTGCGAAATTTTGTTATTCCCGCAGCTGTTGAATACCAAAACCGCTTAATTTCAAACGTTCAGGGCTTGCAAGATGTCCTCGGAAAAACGGAAGGAAAAGTGGCGGCCGCAAGTCAGGTAGAAACCATCAAAAGCATTGCCTTCCATATGACAGGAATGCAGCAAGCTAGCGATGTGATGTTGGTTGCGCGCAAAAAGGCCAATCAGATTGAAGATTTTGAAAAACGCGCCGTGGCATACTGCGATGATGTACGCGTACATTTCGATAAAATTCGTTACCACGTAGACAAACTGGAATTGTTAATTGACGACGAAGAATGGCGCTTGCCAAAATTCCGTGAAATGTTGTTCACGCGTTAAGCGTCAACAAAGAATAAAGAAAAGCCGCTGCACCGAATGGAGTAGCGGCTTTTTTGTTCGTATAAGATTTCTCTTATATGTTTCATAGCAAATTGAAATATGTCATCATCACAATCCTCAGTATCTTGGAGCGATTATTGATCGATAGAGGTGTATGGGAACTTTACTTATGAATAAACGAGGATTAATCACTTTGCTCGCGTGTCTATTCCTTTTTGGCTCAGTTGCGAGAGCTCAGAACGACACCCTTTTACAATTGGATTTTACCAATGAACAACGCGAAGTAAAAGACTTCAAGAAATTAGGGAATCATGGATTTATCTTCTCGGGAACCTCTTACACGTCAGATGAAGCCTATCATTATGACCTGATCAATGGTACAATAGATTCTGTCGCGCCAGATGTCAGCGGTTATAAGGATCTTCTGTATAATTCTAGCGGTTTGTTTTTTTATGGGGGCGGAGGACTAAATTACTACGATACCCTGACGAATCGAATGAATCCAGTAGCAATTGGGAATACCGCTCATAATGGAACGCACCGAGCGCGTCCAGTGCTCTGCGACGATCGTTACTATGTTAACGCTTATCAGGACAACGATTTTTATCTTTGGGAAAGTGATGGCACGGAACAAGGAACGCAGATAATTTATCAATCAAACAACCCGATCAGTTATCTGGATCAGCGCAACGATACATTATTGATTGTGGAAGACCTTGGATCGGATTACCAGTTCATGTACTATACTTTTGGAGCTGTTCCCAATGTATTTGCAACAATCAGTAAAGATGATCATATCAACTATTTCAGCAACGGAGGAAGTTCAGAGAGTCATATCTACTACTATGGAAGAGATACAAGCGGACTTGATGGGATTTATCAAATTGATTTCACTTCCGGGCCTTCCTTCTTTTTGAGTGGAACGGGGTCCCTGAATTTTGATGGGCAATCATTTCTTTTAGAAAGTGGATTTAGTGCATCTGGATTTGGCGGCTCACGCTATTTAATTTCGGGAAACCTTCAAAACTTAGCGCAACTCGACACTATTCGTTTCAAAAAAGAAATTGAAAGTACCCCTTCTGTGAATGGTCCTTCAGCATTCTTAACGCAACGTTTCAATGGCGGGTATTATCGAATGTCCTCGCACAAACAAGGGTATGAAATTATTCGAGTGAATAACGAAGACAGTTTGGACTTATTGAGCTCACAGAATCCGGGGCCTTCTTCAAGTTTGCTCATGAAATCAATGTATATATCATCGTTTGCGTCTTTTGAAGGATATTATGACCCAGAAAACGATCGGACGTACTTCCTATTGTCAAATGGGAACGATCCCTATTATTATATCTACCAATTGGAGGGGGAGAATACGACCTCTATTGTCAAAATTGGAGAGGCTGAAAAGTTTGCCGCTGTAATTGCGCAAGCAAATTATATCTATTGGATTGAGAATGATGAAGGCCATGCAAAACTCATTCGGCGCGATTTAAGTGTACCCAATGAAGTTCAGCCTGACAGCCAACCGAAAAGCGAAGTTTGGTACCGACAAATAGGTTTGGGGTATGGAATCTCTCCAACGATTGCAGGCAGTGTTTTCCTGTACACTCAGGATGTTGAATTCGATGATGCAGGCAACGTAATTGTTGGGTTCAATACCAACAGAAATTGGAGCGAAACTTCGCAAGTGTATGGCGATACAAATATTGTGACACAACATCCAGGCATTCAGTATGTGGTGAAATACAACGCTTATGGTGAGTTGATGTGGTCAAATGGAATTGGCGATGATCATGGGGTCTATTTTCGAGATAGCGAGTTCGCCGTGCGTCCAAACGGAAATGTAATTGTTGTAGGGCAGTTTTCTGATAAAGGGTATTTCGGCAACGATTCTCTCGAGACCTCGCAAGCAGGATTTTATATGGTTGAACTTGACGGGAATTCAGGGGACGTTTTATGGAAACGACTGCTAGGAGAGGAAAGCTACGTCAACAAGCTGTATCCAGAAGGAGTCACTGTTGATGAAGAAGGGAATATTTATTTGGCATTCCTTTTCAGAGGGTTCGATGTCACTTTCGCAAACGTGCCTTTGAATGCGCAAGTCAGCCCCGTCAATGCTCTCGGTAAGTTTGACGCGAGTGGAAATGTAATTTGGGTTCAGACAACTCCGACGCCCTGGACAGACGATTATGGATTGACACACGTCCTAGATTACAGCGAAGATTATCAAACGGTTACAATGATTACGAGTCAAGGAAGGTACAATGCGGGTTCTAGTTGCGAGTTCACCGATTGGAGGTACTATATTCAAGAATATACACCTGACGGTGACTTGATGAATACTAAAGATTTCTTTGGAAGCGATCTTGGGGCTGTTACCGTAGGAACGAGAACTGAAAACAATACCATGTTTGGTCTTGGATATTTCCGCAGTCAACTCAATACGGGGAATATTACGCTGAATACCCAACCGCAAAATGCTTGTTATCGCAACGAAATGTTTGCAGTAGAATACTACGGCTCTCAACAACAGATCATTGCTGCCGGAAATACACAAAACAATACGATTTTCCCGCTAGACATTGCGAAAACAGACAAGCATATCTACGTTTATGGATTGAGTGAAGATGATACGCTTACGGCGCTGAAGTACGATCTCTCTGGGAATTATATTGGCTACAAAAAATTAAATCAAACAAAATGGGATGGTCCAGATTTATGGATTACCGATTTTTTTGATGCGAACGAAGATTATTTGGTGTTTTCCGGTCTTGACTGGAAGAAGGCAACCGTTATTGATTGGCGTCCAGATTTCGCTACGGTCAAGAATGTATCGTTGTTGAAAATTCCCAACGCCGATTGGCGAACCGATCAGGAGTTTATCGTTTATGAAAATGCAGATCTTCCAGGCAGCTCGGAAGAATTTCTCGTGTATCCCAATCCGTTTGAAGACGAGATTACCCTGATATTAGAGAGTTTGGATGAAAATTACAGCACTTATACTATTGTGGATAACATGGGTAGGGAAGTGCAGTCGGGTTCGTTAAATGGAGAGTTGATTCAAAAGATTCAGCTAGTATATATGAGCAGCGGGATGTACAATTTCATTCTTCGGAGTGAAAACGCTTCCGTAAGTACTCCTTTGTTGAAGCTCTAGTTAGAAAACCCATTTTTACTCGTCCGAAGGTGTTGACTTTTCTTCCGTTTCAACAGCTTCAAGGTATTGCGCCAATTTTCCCTTCTGAATTGAAACAAAATAGGCGTTTAGTCTCGGCGCTTGACTTCGTTCTACCCAATCGAAGCGTGCCACCTCTATTGAGTTAAATGGAATTTTGTTTGATAAAGGAATCATAACGATATCAAGCTGATCTACAGGTCTGAAATTCCCTGGCGGTAAATCCATTGAATCTGCTTGAAAATCAAAAGAAATCCATTTTTCTAGCATGCCATCTCGGTTAAAAAACAATTGGAAGCTACTATCTGCCTTAATGCGACAGCTTAGTTCATACATTCCGTAGGCATCTATTTGGGTACGCACTTGCTCCTGATTGTTCTGAATCAAACGAACGGTAATAGTGCGAAAAACAGAATCACTACACGTTACTTTTCCACGAAATTCAATATTCAACGAATCAGGATTGTACCCTTCTTGCGAAAACCCAGAAAAGGAAATGAAAAGTACAATCAGAACAACGAACCACCGAGACATTTTATAAATCATCAATCATAATCCCCTCATTCATCATTCATCATTCATCATCCATCATCCATCATTCATAATTCATTATTCATCATTCATCATTACTGTGGATCTTCATAAGCCCCAATATCGGGAGTGGGCATTCGAGCTGAACCACAAATATCTTGCAGTGGAGTGAACGGGTTGGTAATCGCATAATTACTGTTCCCCGCATCATTCAAGGGCGAACCAGCATCCCATTTGTAATCTTTTTCGGCTACATCTCTAAATGCAGGATTCTGATTCCAAATATTTCCATTGAACCCAACCTGATAAAACGGATCTGTAAAAGGAATTTCTGCTTTAATTAGGTTATGATCGAAGAACAAATTGATAGTTCCTAACGTTGAGGTGTCCATCGCAATTTCGTAATCGCCATTGCCGTAAATAACGCTGTTGGTAATTCTTCCTTCGTTTATTGGCCCGATAGTATCATTAAAGTAATTGGTTATTCCAACAGCGGCACTCACGTTATCTCCGGCTCCGTAACTTAATAAGTGACAGTGATTGAAGTTGAAATCTCCTCCACGCAACAAAAGCAACGAGTGGATACCATGATCGCTGATAATACAATTCTCTGCCTTCACTTTGGCACCATCGAATATAAAGGTTCCGTAACGCGAGCAATTTTGAATCGTAGTATTGCTCATTTCTAGCGTATAGCTGCTGTTCCCCGGATCTTCTCCAAACAAATGGACTCCTGCTATGCCGTTTTTAATAAAAGCGTAATTAATGGTACTCGGCAGTGCTTTTTCAAAGTAGATACCATAATATTGGCCCGAAACATCGTCGTATTCCGCTTCCAAACGATCTCCTTGCAAGGTGACGGGTTCATCCTTAGTCCCTTCGATGTGCAACGCCCCTTTGAATACGTAGATCAAGGAGTTGTTGTGTAAGTAAATATCAGTTCCCGCAGGAATGGTCAGTGTTTCTCCTACATTAATTCCCGCAAAGCCGTAAATAACATGCGGTTTATCATTTGCCCAAGTTCCATTATTCGTGGTGTCGTTGTAATGAAAATAGGCATCTTGACCGCAAGCGGCGAGAATGACATATTGGTCTACACCATTCGTTTGAAAGCGTATGCTATCCTCAACAACCATGGGTTGCGTTCCGCCGTTGGGATCTAAGGTCACTTCTACAAAAATCCAAAGGCTATCATTTCCTTCAATTTCCAAACCACCAAAGTTGGTTCCAGACAATCCATCTACGTTAATTCGAAACGGAGAACTTTCACCGCCCATCAACTCAATTTCGTCCACGCGCAAGTTTCTGTTGCTGTTGTTGTAGATTTTTAATCGTTGCGTGGTAGATCCGATGGTTGTGAAAACAGTGTCGAATACTACGGTATCCGCAGAAAAATCGAGATTGCCTTCCGAATAAAAAACGGCTTTTTTACAGCTTGTCAGCTGCAATCCACCGAGGACAATCATTATTAATAGAGAAAAAACGGCCAGTTTCCGCATAAGTATGTACTTTCGTTGGCAAAGTAACGCAAAAAGAATAAGTTTTATTTTATTCGATATTAGACTTTATTTTTTAAAAAGTTTACATATCTTTGCGACCCGTTTTAAGGGAAAAGAAATTAATGATATGAGAAAAGATATTCACCCGGAAGATTATAGATTGGTAGTATTTAAGGATATGTCGAACGACTATTCATTTTTGTGTCCATCATGTGCGACGTCTAGTGAGACAACGACATGGGAAGATGGAAACGAGTATCCATTGATCAAATTGGATATTTCTCACAAATCTCACCCATTCTTTACTGGAGTTGTTCAATTCGTGGATACTGCAGGACGTATTGACAAATTCAAAAACCGTTACGGTTCAGAAACAATTCTCCAAAGGCTTGAAGTACAACGAATCGCCAAGTGCACAAGGACTTGCGATCATTTATTATCGAGACGACAATCCTTTCCATAGCTACGACTCAGCATTGGTGTATATCGAGCGCTCTATTGCTACGTTTGACATGGTCAAAGCCAGGAAACGTGTGAAATACGCTACCTATGGTTTCACAAAAGATAGTTTGTACGCTATTCGTCAAAATGTAAGCTCTAAGTTCTACCAACGCGCCTACGACGATTTTACCGTGTCTTCACTAACAGCCTTTATTGGTCGTCATCCCTGGGCACGGGAAGTTTCTGAAGCAACTCGATTGCGCGATTCTTTGGCATTCTTTAAAGTGGTGGAAACCAACACAAGCGCCTCTTACAAAACATTTATGGAAACCTATCCTGAAAGTCAATATTTTGAGTTGGCTTCTCAGAATTACTACGATGTGCAGTTTTTAGAAATGACGGACGATGGATCGCTTGAATCTTTTCAAACCTTTATTGAACAAAATCCAGAAAGTCCTTTATTGCCCGAAGCGCAATTGAAAGTATTTGAATTGGCCACAGCAAAAAACAATGCAAAGGCTTTCGAAGATTTTATCCAGAATTATCCAAACAGCCCACACATGGATTCTGCCTGGTGGATGTGGTATCAGCTTGAATTAAGCGATTATTCAACCGATGTGATCGCCTTTTTTCTCGACAGTACAGAGATGCCATTCCAAGATGAACTGCTAGAAGATCGATCGCTGTTTGATCAAACATTACTGCCGTTCAATGACAAAGGTCTGTTTGGCTACATGACCAAAACGGGCGATGTTCATATTCCGCCTGCGTACAGTTACGGCTCGTTTTTTCAAGAAGGATTGGCGATTGTTTCCCAAGGCGAGAAGTTTGGATTTGTCAATACACGCGGAGAACTGCAAATTTCCTGCGAGTATGAGTCGGTAAGTGATTTCCTGCACGGATTGGCCATTGTAGAGAAAAACGATCGTTATGGCATGATTGATCGCAATGGAAACTTCGTGTTCGACTTGATGTATGAAGATCTTGGACTGCTTTCAGAAGGTCTTTCTTACGCAATGGTTGCAGAGCGATATGGTTATTACGATGTTACCGGAGAAATGATCATACCGCACCTTTTCGATGATGCCTATGATTTCAAAGATGGCAGAGCGAAAGTAGAGAAGGATGGCATGGAAGGTTATATCGATCCAGAAGGCGTTTATTTGATTCCTCCTGTGCACGAGTCCATTGAATGGTATCAAGACACATTACTCGTATTCAGCGATGAAGGTTTGTATGGCATTATGAACGACAAGGCGCAGATTTATGTCGAGCCTACATTTACGTGGATCAATCCTTTGCACGAAGGATTTGCCGTTGCCGAAATTGACGATCGCATTGTCTATTTAGATTCCCTCGGTACTATTGTTATCGACTATGGATTTGAGATATATCCAAACTACCAATTGAACGGAGAGTTTCAAAACGGTGTTGCCGTGGTGTTGAAAGATGAAAAATACGGTCGAATTGGCACCAACGGAAAGTTTATTACTGAGCCGAAATATAAAAATATAGGAATGGGTAAAACCGTATTTCCGGCCATTAAAAAAGAAAAGTGGGGATTGTTTGACGCGCAAGGAAAAGCAATCGTTTCTGCGCTATACGACGGAATCTTCACCGCGCCAAACGGAGCATTTGTTGTGAATAGGAACGATACCTTGGGAGTAATCGACAAACAAGGCAATGAATTGGTGCCCATAGCGTTCGATGCTATAGAGGTAATCCAAGACGATTTGTTCCTGGTTCGATCCGATAACAAAGTGGGTGTGTACCGAAACGAAGAGCTAATTGTGCCAGTAAGATATAGTCAGATTGGGCTTTTTAGTAAAGAATACCTATTTTTAAATAAGGATGGGCGCCTTTCGTATTATAATTTGAAAGAAGGAAATCTGGTACAAGTAAGAGAATAGTATGTTGCAATTACTCGATAGATACAAGTTTGGCGTAGTAGCAGTTTTTGCTACCTACATGGTCATTTTTGTGTATTCGAACGCAACCACTTTTACCTATACGCCGCCAACAGAACCCTTTTTGGATCAAGCCCAAATCATTGATGAAGATGACGAAGAAATTACACCAGACGATGTAGAGGTTCCACCAGATTTTGATTTCAGCTCAGATGCGAAGAATATGTCTCAAAATGTTCACGACGAGCGAGATGCTTCTTTGGAGAAGTACAGTGAGAGCCGTTCGCCTGAGCAAATCGCCAAAGATATCAAGGCGCTAGAGGCACAAATGAAAGATCAATCGGGAGGCTCGGCGAAAAGAGCTGCTTTGCAAAAGTTAATCGATCAGCGCAAGGCTGAGAAAAAAGCAGCCGAAGATGCGTCATCCGATGGAGCAAGCGATCTTCCTACTTCAGATAATAAGTACGCTGGAGCAACTATGGTGTCTTGGGACTTAAATGGCCGTAAAGCACACAATAACAATGATTGGTTTGTCCGTAACCCAGGGTACACCTGTGATGGAAGTAATGGTGTAGTTGTGGTAAACGTGAAGGCCAATAAAGCCGGAGATGTCATTTCTGCCCAATACAACGAGAGTGCTAGTAAAGGCGCAAGTCAATGTATGATTGATCAGGCGTTGAAGTATGCGAAAAAATCACGCTTTATGGCAAGCAGTGATTCGAAACACCAAACGGGATACATCAAATACACGTTCGTATTAAAGTAATGCAGCACGAAATTCCTGGTACGTATCTCAAGATCCCCGAAAGTTTGCCTTTGTCCTCAAACGATGCACTGTTTATCGCATCAGATGTGAAGCAGTTGGCGCTCGATGCCCGCACCAATGGAACTCGTTTTGATCCCAATCAGTTTATCGAGAAATTTCAAGAAACCCTTTCAAACGGAACATTGATCATTCCCGCCTACACGGATCATTTAAAAAACGGAGATACGTTTGATCACGTAAAAGGAAAGCCAACCACAGGTGCGCTTTCGAACAAGGTCATGCGCCGTAAAGACTTTCACCGATCCAAAGATCCGCTTCATTCCGTATTTGCCTGGGGGAAGGGAAGTGAAGAAATCATCGCGCTTGATGGAGATAGTTCGTTGGGTCGCGGCAGTATTTTCGATTGGATGCATGCAAATAGTGCCAAGATGTTGTGTATCGATGTGCATTTTCAAAATAGCCTTACATATGTTCATTATGTGGAGGAATTGCGAAAAGTAAAATATCGAAAAGCCTATGCATGGCGTATTAACCGAACTTTCAAGGATCAATCTGATGAAAAGTCTTTTGTTTTTTACAGCCGCCAACCGTGGGTACTCACTGATCTCGAACTACTTCAGAAGCGCGCCATCGAAAGTGGTGTAGCGAAAGTCTTCGTGTCTGGAAGCAGCCGAATGTTGTACTTTGATATTCTTGAAATGCATCAACTTATTGAGAAGATGCTCGATAATGGAGAGAAACTCCATAAAATCAGTCTCTTGCATTTTGCGAAAGGTATCGCCAAATGGATTTTGGGGAAATCATAACGTTTTTTTCGGGGCTTCTCGGCAGGCTCGAAGTCCCTCCGATTATTACCACAAAAAGTTCTTCGAGCTTGTCGAGAAGCCTTTTGTCTCAAGCTCATGAAAGCATGGTGAAGTCCCTCCGATTATTCCCACAAAGGTCTTCGAGCTTGTCGAGAAGCCCTTTGTTTCAAACCCATAAAGTTGTCGAGAAGCCCTTTGATAGTTTCTCCGAGGCAATTGCTTATTTTTACAAAAAACAATAGTGCATGAGTGGAATTGATTGGCAAACAGTTAAAGAATACGAAGACATTACATTTAAACATGCAGATGGCGTGGCGCGCATTGCGTTCAATCGACCGGAGGTTCGAAATGCATTTCGACCAAAAACGGTAGACGAATTGCTGGAAGCTTTGATCATTTGTCACGAAAGTCAGGAAATTGGCGTTGTGCTGATTACTGGTGAAGGTCCTTCTCCCAAAGATGGTGGCTGGGCATTTTGTTCAGGTGGAGATCAGCGTGTTCGTGCCAAACGAGGTTATCAAGGCTTAGATGGTGTCAACAAATTCAACATTCTAGATGTTCAGCGTCAAATCCGCTTTATGAATAAAGTGGTTATCGCCGTCGTTCCTGGTTGGGCAGTGGGTGGTGGTCATTCTTTGCATGTTGTGTGCGACATGACTTTGGCGAGTAAAGAACATGCGATTTTCAAGCAGACGGATGCCGACGTTGCATCATTTGACGGCGGTTTCGGATCGGCGTATTTGGCACATCATGACGAAAAGTCCAACAGCGATTAAAATGCTCAAATTTGGTTTCAACTTAATCGACGATGGTTTGGTTGGACAGCAAGTGTATGCTGGAGAAGCCACTCGTTTGGCTTATGGAACCGACGAAGCGGAAGAAGGACGCAATGCATTCCTGGAAAAACGCCCACGAGACTTTAGTAAATTCCCCAAATTCCCATGATTCGATTTCTTTTAGTTTTCACCGCAGTGATCTCCTTGGTAGGATGTTCAAAGGAAACGGCAGATTATAAAAAGTACTTTTCTCCAACAGCTCAAGATGGAAAAACGCGGTATCAAGTATTCAGCGAACAAACCATCGTCAAGGGAGAAAAATTTTATACACAAGCATTGCGTAGATCTGAAAAACTCAACGATTCTACCTTATTATTTGTAGAGTTCACTTGTTATGAGGACACTTGCTTTGCGGCAGATTCTACCATCATGGTAATGCGGGAAGACGGCGTTTACATGAAAGAAAGTTACGTTGGAAGTGTTGAGGGGTGGAAGGCACTAAGTAATCTGAGCACATCTGTATCTATTCCCTGGGAATGGGAAAAAGATCGTGAAGTTGCGTATCGTTGGAATTTAAATCAAGCAGATTCTCCTCAAATTACCCTGCGTTCAAAACGCAAGTTTACGGGCTTTGAAAAAGTGTCTGTAGAAGGGAAAGGAAAAATGAATGCCGCGGTTCGTAAGGAAGAACAGACACGATCGCTAGGAAATAAAAAGGAACAGGTTCAGGTGACCATGTGGGATGTGCCCAATTTCGGATTGTACCGTTACGAATCCAAAACCAAAGATCGACAGTACCTCATGGTGTTTCGAAAAGAAATCAATGGATCAGAATACAACGAGATGTTGGGGCGACAATAACACTTACTTTCCAAAACCTCAAGTCTTCAGTCTAAAGTCTCAAGTCTCATGTCCAAAGTCTCAAGTCTCATGTCCAAAGTCTCAAGTCTTGTATCTCCAAGTCTCCTGTCTACTATCAAAAAACACTTACTTCACACGAATTCTTTGTCCAATCTGAAGAATAGATGTTTTGGTCAATCCATTCATGCGGCACAAAGCGTCTACCGAGCGTCCATGTTTTGCACCAATCTTAGAAAGTGTATCTCCTGAGCGAACAGCGTAGTATTTTGCATCTGCAGGTGCTGCCGGAGTCGTTGTTTTCTGTTCTTTTGCCGTACCGTGATCATGATCGTGACCAGCATCGCTAATCTCAAAGTGATCGCGACATACTTGCCCACGTCCATTGCTGATCACCTCGGCCAAATCGATAGAATCCGTTTTTAAACAATAGTTTTCCAAATCGAAAATGTGCTTTGGATCAAAAGGAACGTGTCCGTATCGCACTTCAAAATGCAAGTGGGGAGAATAAGATCTACCCGTTGAACCACCCAAACCAATCAATTCACCGGCTTGAACCACCTGATTTGGCTTCACTTTAAGTTTTGAAAGGTGCGCGTAATACGTTTCCATTCCATTTGGGTGGCGGATGATGACCAAGTTTCCAAAACCTCCAGAATTCCATTTTGCATAACGAACTTTTCCACCGAAAGCGGCTACAATTTCATCACCAGTTTGAATGGGGATATCAATTCCTTTGTGACGACGTCGACCACCAAAGCCAGAGGTTGTTTCAGATTCCACTGGAAATGCGTAGCCAAAAATGGTATCTACTAAGGGAACAATTCCTTTTGGGCTAAATCCTGCTTCGGGGTAACGAAAAGTTACGTTGTTGTTCCAGTCTTCCACGTATATGGAGGCGGTATCAAAGAAAGTAATGGCTGTTTCCTCTACAACTTCAGATGAATCATGATCATCCGTATCCTTCACAGGAATGTTTGAAGCCGAAGCAAAAATCGGTAGAGAAATAAGAAATAAAACGAGCGTTGTTCGCATGTCTGTGTGCTGTTTGAGACTGCAAAACTACCTAATTTTCAGTGTTCTGCAAGTTTCAACTTTCCAAAAATCGTTAAAGAATAGAGCGAAAAAGTTAAGGATTCGTTAAAATGGGGCGTTTTTTACGACTTATTATGATTTACCATTCATCAGAGGTGCTCAATCGAATTCCAATGGACAAGTTCGGAAGTTCGCCCAACGGAGAGCGTAGAATCTGGTCGAAGCGGTACTCTGCAAAAACGTACCCCCAATCGTATCCCAATTGTGCGAAAACGGCAAAATCGTTGTATTTGTACAATCCCTTGGTACTAATCTTTTCATTGCCATTAATGCGAGCGTATCTGGCAAAATAGGGGAGGCGATAACGTGCGCCTAAGGTAAGCAATCGGTGATCTTTAATGTATATAGAAGTAACGGCTGCAAAGTTGATATCAAACGTAGTGAATCGTTGCTTCTCATGTTTAATCAGTGGGTTTTCCAAATCCTCGCTAATGAAATTTGCTTGTGTATATCCGAAGCCAAACTCGTACCCAAGGGAAACGGGCTTTGTGAGCAGAAAGTCGTGCCCGAAGGAATAATCGAAGGCAAAATTGTTCAAGAGCTCTGGGTGAGCTCCTTCAAAATCCATTCCGCGACTAAATTGCCAATGCACACCAAAATAGGCAGGCGCGTATAGCGAATCGTAATATTCGTAGTAGTAATCGTCATCGTATTGGTAATCTTCATAGATACTTGCGTCGTCTTCGAAGTACGCATTGTTAAGGTAGGTGAACCATCGCGTTTGCCCATCAACGATTTCAATTTTTTGTCCGTAGGTGAAACTCGAATCGCAAGAGTAGAAATGTGCATCATAAAGGCCTGTCGGAATGTCAAAGAGGGTATCGTTGGCTTCTAATTTCTTGTAGAAAATTATCCTATCTGCGTTTGACAGCTTCAAGTTATACGTGGCACATTGAACATCTTTGATAAAGTCAATATTGGTAACCAGGTTTCCTGTTTGTGCGAATCCACAGCTAAGAAAAAGAGAAGCGATGAATGTCAGTACGAGTTTGTTCATATCGATAAATGTATAAAAAAAGTGCCTCAGGAATCCCAAGGCACTTTCGTATTGTTGGAACCGTAGCTTACTTTTTAAAGTTGTCCGCTACGATTAAATCTTTCGTTCCGTGTGACCAAGAATAGAATCCTTCACCCGTCTTAACGCCTTTTTTACCAGCCGTTACCATATTTACCAAAAGTGGGCACGGCGCGTACTTCGGGTTTCCAAAACCATCGTGCAACACTTCCATGATGGCTAAACAAACATCCAATCCGATGAAATCAGCTAATTTCAATGGCCCCATTGGGTGCGCCATTCCAAGCATCATTACGGTATCAATCTCTTCAACTCCTGCAACTCCCTCGTTTAACGTAATGATCGCTTCGTTGATCATTGGCATCAAAATTCTGTTTGCCACGAACCCAGGGTAGTCATTTACTTCAACTGGAACCTTGTTCAATTTACGAGAAGTATCCATAATAAGCTCAGTTACTTCATCAGAAGTATCGTATCCACGGATAATTTCTACCAATTTCATAATCGGAACTGGGTTCATGAAGTGCATCCCAATCACTTTGTCTGGACGAGCTGTCACAGCTGCAATTTTCGTGATCGAAATAGAAGATGTGTTTCGCCATCTTCCAAAGAAGTGAACGTGGTAATGTTGTTCAATGTGTTGTTTTTATCGTCTTCGCTGATTTTTTCTTTCGCAACCATACGATCCAAATTCTTGGTAATCGTGGCCATTCCTTTGTCCAAAGATGCTTGTGCGACATCAATCAATGATACATTATATCCAAATTGTGCAAATGTATGGGCGATTCCATTCCCCATCGTTCCTGCTCCAATAACTGCTACGTTTTTCATGCTTGAAAGCAGCATTCAAAGTGCTCCGATATTTTCCTTGGTATTTGAAATGGTTACAAATCTTTAAAGTTCTTCCTATTCAATTCCGTGATTGGGTGTACGATCAAGTTGCCAAGCGACGTCGCAAAATTGCCAAAGGGTATTGTGTGATGCCTAAAGCATCTCAGAGAAAGTTGTTTTTGAGTTAAAATGCACATTCATAACTCATAACTCATAACTCATCATTCACAACTCATCATTCCAGATCACTCATCCACGTAATCTTCAACAAAACGAATGATCGATCGGGCAATGTCTTTTCCTGTGGAAGCCTCGATGCCTTCCAATCCTGGAGATGAGTTCACTTCCATAATCATTGGGCCAGACTTTGATTGCAGCATATCGACTCCCGCAATCCCTAATTTTAGCACTCTCGCAGCTTTCAAGGCGGCTTTTTCTTCGTCTTCGCTCAATTGAATAATTTCAGCGCTTCCACCACGATGCAAGTTAGAACGGAATTCACCTTCTTTTGCTTGGCGTTTCATCGCACCAACAACTTGCCCACCTACAACGAACGCACGGATATCTGCACCTTTTGCTTCTTCTATAAACTCTTGCACGATTACTCGCGCTTGCAGTCCCTGGAAAGCTTCTAGCACCGATTCTGCAGCACTTCTGGTTTCGGTTAACACAACGCCAACGCCTTGGGTTCCTTCAAGCAACTTGATTACGTAAGGTGCAGGGCCGATCTGATCCAATATTTTAGACGAGCTTTTCGAGAAATTGGTAAAAGCTGTTTTCGGCATGTTCAAGCCTGCGCGCGATAAAATTTGCAGTGAACGCAGTTTGTCGCGTGATCGTGTCAATGCCTGAGATTCTAGCGAGGTAAAAACCTTCATCATCTCAAACTGACGAATCACGGATGCACCATAAAATGTAACCGATGCACCAATTCTTGGAATAACCGCATCCACATCCGTCAAGGGCTTTCCCTTGTAAATGATCATGGGTTTTTTCTTCTCAATCACAATATCACAGCGCGTATGATCTACAATCAACATTTCATGTCCACGCTGCTCTCCGGCTTCTTTTAAACGAGAGGTAGAGTAGAGATTTGGATTACGGGATAGGATTACAATTTTCATAAATCTGATGATAGGTATTTGCGACTCACGTCGACAAGAAATTTTTTGCGCAGAAAACGTCTGCCCAATAAGATAGGGAAATTCATGTTGCTTCGATCTGTTAAGGTCAAACGAATCTCAAATTGGCTTCCCATCAGGTCAATTTTGGTATCAATTACAATGCGTTCTTCCTCCATGCCATTGGAACTGCGAACCTTTACTTCTTTTACAATATCAAAAGTATGCGAATCGCCTGTATAGTTCGGATGTGTGGGGTCGAGGAAAATACACGTCACCTGATCATCCTTTACCTGAATCGACGAGCAATGAATGCTTGTGGTGTAAGCACCCGTGTCAATTTTGGCTTCAATAGCGCCAAGGTCAAGTGCGGGGAACTTTACCATTTCTCTACGACCAATAATAGGATAATTCAAATGTTCCATTCGGAAAAAATTGGGCAACGAATGTAGGCATTATTCAAGCGAAATTCGTTTTTCATTGTTACGATTTCATTAAGATCGTATAACAATGGAAAAACGACGGCAAATATTACTGCTTCACTAATTTTTTATGAATTACTAAGCCGTTTTTAAATGTCAGCTCGATCAAGTAGATTCCTTCAGGTAAATTATCCAGACCGCCTTGCATCATTGCTTTTTCGGTCTTATTCATGCTCAGTTTGATTCGATAACCACTGCTTGAGAAGCAATCAATCTGGAGTAGCTCTGATGACTCAGGGTACTCAATGCTAATGCCGCTATTCGTTGGATTGGGATATAAATTGACTTTATCAGAATTCTCTTTTTCAGGGATTCCAATGACCAACTCGTTAAAATCACAGTCCGTTCCAAATTCAACTTGATTATTTACCAGAAAGCATTTTAATTCTTGAAGGTTGCAAGTCGTTCCCGATGAATTATCTTGAGTAAATAATTCGTATAACCCTTTGTCCGATCCTACTCCTTCTATCATGTAGCTGATGTTAACCGTCCAATTGGTATCTGAAATGAAAATCTTGTTTCGGGGTGTACCATTAATAACTATCGTGCTAATACTGTCGACTATTGTAGTAGTTGATGAATGTATAGCTGTTTGGGGAAGCGTGTCGCCGATGGAAACATCAAAATCATACAAAAGTGTATCTCTCGTTCCATCCCACTTATAGATAGACATACCGTCTTGTCTAATGAGTCCATCAAATTCATCAAAGAAATGCGTTCCTGTACAACCGGGTGTCCAAGGATCAACGTTGTCATTAATTACATAGCCACGACTATATACTTTTCGATAACTAATTGAGTTTATTGTTGAGTCTCCGTTCAAATAATGGATAAACGTAAAGTCCTGAAAGCAACCGCCATTTGCGCAAAACTTATATTGATTCCATTCTGGCTCATCAGCAAAGTAGTCAGGCACTTGAGCAATGGTATACACATAAGAGAAAAGACTGAAGAAAAGGAGTAATAGTAATTTCAAGTAAATAAGTTTAATCAGTTGACGACAGAATTAAAAGATTAGTTGGAGAGATTCTCTGAAATCACTCTTTAATGAATTTCTTTCGCGTAATTTGTCCATCGGAAAACGTCACTTCAAAGAAATAAACGCCCTGACCAATTGGATTCAAATTTCCCGATACTTTTTCTACGTTATCGTGTGTGAATGAAAGTTGGGTGCTTTTACCATTCAAATCTAGTAAACAAAGGGATGTAACGGTCAAATGAGAGGGGAAAGAAATCGAGAAATCATGCGAAATTGGATTTGGGGAAATCGAAATTTGAGGATCCAATACCTCGTTTAAACTTGCCTCAAAGAAGCAGTTTGTTCCCTCAATTAACTGTCCGTTCAATCTGAAACAGGCGAACTGATACCCGCATCCAGGCGAACCACAAACAGGTTCAAAAAATCCGCCCGGCCAACCTACGCCCTCCGTCATGCTGCTCCAGGAAGTTGTAGTAGTCTCCGTAAAAAAGTACTTGTTGCGCTGTTGTCCCGCAACCATGACAGTTTGAATGCTGTCTAAAACAATATATTCATCACAAACGTTGTAAGTCACTGGAAACGTGTCTCCAATGGCGATATCGAAATCATAAAGTAAGGTGTCGTTTGCTCCGTTCCAAAGATAAATTTGATACCCATCCTGACGCACCAAATGGGCAAGATCGTCATAGGTTGTGAAAGGGCCACACGGAGGTCCGGTTGGTCCGGTAGCCATATTGGATTGTCCTCTTTTGTAGCACTTCTTGTACGTTTGGGCATTTACAATTGTATCTCCATTGATATAATAGACGAAATCCTGATAGTCGTAACAACCATCAGAAAAACACGAAGACGCTTGATTCCATTCAGGATTGTTGGCAAAATAATCTACCTGAGAATGAACGAATCCCGATAGTAAAAGAAGGAGCAAACAAATCGATGCTTTCATAGATGGCGTGTTTCAACCCGAAAGTTAAGAGGATTTGATGGATTCACCAATTCTAAAGGAATTTCCCCGAATGGATTTTTTAACAAATATTGATTGTTCCTCAATGACAATAAAACACCAATAGTATGTTTTTGTTGACTATGTGTGATTGGATTGATTACTTGTAATTAACGAACCTATTGGTGACTTTTGGCAGGTAGAATAAATCCATTACAAATGTCATTCTTAATTTTCTTTTCAATATTTCTTCTTTCCCTGAATAGCTACGTTGCATTTGCTACCTGGAATCACTTTGGACAAGGCCAATGGGGACTTATTTGGAAATTATTTCTTGGCTTCATGATTTTGTGGGAGGTGGCAACCATGTTTATCATGATGTATCAATTTAAACCGGGTTTGGGAAAAGCATCGGTAGCCTCCAATTTGTTTATGGGATTGACCATGGCTTTTTTGGTCGGAAAAGTATTGTTGATTGTTTTTTTGTTCGCGAATGATTTGTACCGTTTGATTCGATGGCCGATTGAAGCGGCAATTTCCGATGAATCCGTTGCATTGGAAGGAAGAAGAAGATTTCTAACGAATACTGGGCTCGTTGTTGCAGCCATTCCGTTTGCAGGATTGATTTACGGAACACTCAAAGGAAAATACAGTTATAAAGTTTGGAAGCCGCAACTCAAGTTTTCAGATTTACCCGTTTCATTCAATGGACTTCGCATCGCGCAATTGTCGGATATCCATTCGGGTAGTTTGGACAATCCCCAAGCTGTGGAAGAAGGATTGCAAGAATTGATGCGTCACAAACCGGATATTATTGTGATAACAGGAGATTTGGTCAATAATTTTGCCACAGAGTTTGACGACTACGTTGATATTTTTAAAGAAAACCTAGATGCTCCTTTGGGTAAATTTGCGGTGATGGGCAATCATGATTACGGTGAGTATGTTCCCTGGAAATCAGAAGAAGAGCGCCTTGCGAATATTGAAGCTGTTCGGGATCGTTATCGCATGATGGGGTTCGAATTGTTGGACAACGAAGCGCGCGCAATTGAGGTAAATGGTGAAAAAATCAGTTTGATTGGCGTAGAGAATTGGGGAGGCGGCAATTTCCCAAAGTACGGTGATTTCGACAAGGCAATTGAACAGGTAGATCCAGACAGTTTCAAAATATTGTTGTCGCACGATCCAGATCATTGGGATCAAAAAATCATCAATCACGATTTGCATGTGAATTTGACAATGTCTGGACATACCCACGGAAGCCAGATGGGGATTGAAATTCCAGGTTGGGTGAAATGGTCTCCTGTGAAGTATCGTTACAAGCGTTGGGCGGGGCTTTATGAGGAAAAAGATCAATACCTGTATGTCAATCGTGGTTTTGGGTTTATCGGTTACCCAGGCAGAATTGGCATTTGGCCAGAGATCACCATTTTTAATTTAGAACGTGGTTAAAAAGTCCACTTCGAGTGCCTCAGTGGCCTATGTAAATTTAAAAAACCGAACATCGAGCGAAGTCGAGATGTCCTTTGGACATTAATTATGAAACGTCTTAAAAATTCCGATAAGTTTCTCCGGAGGCAGCATTCCGTTTTCATGTTCACGCATCGCCTTTAGAACCTCATCTGTAGCGCGTGGAGCAAGTCCCAGGCGCATTCCAATATTGCGAACGTGATCTATTTCAGAATTGGAAACCGATTGATCCACATTCATCATTAAAACCAATCTTTGAAACTGCACAATGCGATCTAATTCGTTTTTCGGTGGTGTAAACTCAATATGTTCATCGAACAAGCGTTTGAAGTCTTCATCACTGACATCCAGTTGTTTGGAGATCGCATACAGAAATTCAAATTCAGATGTACGCACCTCCTGATCTGCCTTGGCCAATTTAATAAGCTCTGTAAGCAGGCTTAACTTTTCCTTGAGAGAATGATTCATGCTTGGAAAAATAGCAAAGTTTTACGACATGATTCCATCAATGCATCTGGCATTTCATCACTATTCCAGGGGTGTGAAGCGTTAAAAGTATGTTGCGCATTTTGAATAACGGTTAACTCGGTTTGCGTCCATTTGGCGAGGTTTTTACCTTCTTCAATGGAGACGGAAGAATCTTCGGAACCATGCAGAATGAGGCAAGGCTTCGTATTGTTTTTGCAATGCGCCTCAATATTCAAACGATCGCTGTTTGTTTTATAATCTTCGAATTGGTTGAAGTGGTGTGGCATTTCCTGTAAAGTCCTGCCATTCTTAACATATTGAAAAGTGTTCTTGCGCCATTCCTCCAGTGTCTCTTCTGATGGAAAACGTTTTGAAATAGATGAAATTCCCGCCCAGGAAGCCCATTTGGAAACTTTAGGATGTACCGATTGCAAAGCTGCGATGCCGCCCCCACGTGAATGCCCAAGGACCAATAATTCAAAATTTCCAACCTGCTCAACTAATTGTGCAACAAGGCATTCAAAATCCATGAGCTCCTTCGTGTACGTATTCTGTGCGAATGCTTCTAGATCAGAGAAATCAATCGGTTCGTTGACGGTGCCACCATTATGACTGACATTGTACTTGACAAATGCAAAAGAATTATCAACATAAAAATCGCCTACAAGATCCCAACATCCCCAATCTTTGAACCCCATGTAACCGTGAATAAAAAGAACGAGCCGACCATTCCAGTTTTTAGGAATTGTAAGATCATACAGGCTTTCACGACCATCGGCACCTACATACCTTGCATTTTTCAGTGTTGTTTCCATTCGAATAAAGTCTTGTTCAGGTGAAAATAATCAATCTTCCGATCGCTTTGAAAGAATGTGTAAATCAACCCGCGATTGTGGAGAAGTCAAGGCAGATGCATTGCATGAAATGTCTATATTTGTTTCCTAATTCTTTCACAAATGAGGTTTCTGCTAGCCTTTGTTTTTTTCGCCGCAATTGGTTGTACCGATACGCAGGACTCTTCTGTCACTGGGGGAGAATTCACGGTGCATTTTAGTGATCCCGCCGATCATGATTTAGCCAAAGAAATTGTCACCTTCTGGAAAGAAGACTCTCTAATGACCGGAAATCCGCAGGATGTTCGTTTGAAACGCACAAATGCTGGATACGATTTGATGCTCGTTTCAGTAAAGTACGAGCGCATGGAGGATTTGGGGTTTGAAGAAATAAAGGCTCTAACAGAATTAGAAAAGCGCTTGCAACTCAAGGTGTTTCAAGAAAAAGAAGTGACCTTAGTGATTGGTAATCAGAATTTTAAACCCCTTTTCAGACCCTCCATTTAAATCAGTCGACCATGATCTTTTTAGAACAAAATATCAAAGGTATTTGCGAAAGAAACGGATTGGACTACGCCGATTTTTTGGATGAGTTGGATGTAGATCATCCGAACGATTTATCCATTTACGATTTGGAAGCCATTGCGGAAGAATACGAGATCGATCTTTCGGCGTTGCTATTTCACCATACCTTTCCCTCTTTAGAGCTGCGTGCGAAATTGAAGCAGATCAAACTGCTGATTTTGGATGTAGATGGAGTGATGACAGATGGCGGTCTCTATTTCACCGATGAAGGAGATCACATTAAAAAGTTCAATGCCAAAGATGGAATGGCCATTGCGCAACTCACAAATCGTGATTTTCAGATAGGAATCATCTCTTCAGGTTTCTCAGGAACAGCGGTAAGTCGCAGAGCGGAATTGTTGGGAATTCAACACTGTTCGGTGAATAAAGAGTCAAAATTAACGCGATTACAAGAGATTTGTGCATCTTTAGATATCAACTATAACCAAGTTGCCATGATTGGCGATGATATAAATGACTTAGAAATTTTTGAGGTGTGTGGCTTCGCTGCTTGTCCTGCAGATGCCGTCCAGGTTGTAAAAAACAAGGTGGATTTGGTACTCAGTTCGAAAGGCGGTCATGGGGCAATTCGAGAATTTGTAGACGAGTATTTGCTCGAAAAAAGATTGAAATAAACTACTATGGATAAAGTGAGATTGGGTATTATCAGAGAGGGTAAGGTGCCGCCAGACAAGCGAGTTCCTTTAACGCCGCAGCAATGTAAATTGTTGTTGGAAAAATACCCGTACCTGGAAATTGTTGTACAACCAAGCCCAATTCGAGCCTTCAAAGATGCCGAATATGCAAACGTTGGAATTCCGTTAAACGAAGACTTGAGCGACTGCGACATCATTATTGGAGTGAAGGAAGTGAACATTGAAGACTTAATTCCAAACAAAAAGTTTATGTTCTTCTCACACACCATTAAAAAGCAACCGTACAACCGCGATCTTTTGCAAGCGGTGGTGGATAAGAAAATTCAGTTGATCGACTACGAAGTTCTGAAAGATACATCGAACAAGCGCGTTCTCGGGTTCGGAAGATATGCCGGAATTGTAGGTTGTTACAATGGATTTTTGACTTTTGGTTTGAAACACGGACTGTATGAATTGAAACCAGCCAACCAATGCCGCGATCGGAAAGAGGTGGAAGAAGAACTGAAGAAAGTACAGCTTCCGAAGAATGCCAAAATAATTCTTACCGGATTTGGAAGAGTAGGGCACGGAGCTCGTGAAATCCTAGCGCAAATTGATATCAAGGAAGTGACTCCAGAAGAGTTCGAAAATATGGATTTCGACGGTCCCGTGTACACACATTTGGAGCTGCCTGATTATTACGAGCGCCGCGATGGTGGCCCATTCGTGAAAAGAGAATTCTTCTCAGCGGATATGTACATTCCGTGTCATTACTGGAGTGATAAAGCAGATTTCATTTTCACGCGTGAAGATTTGAAAGCAGAAGATCATCAGAGGTTGGGTCATGTATGACTGGGCCAATTCAGTGTATAACTTGGTGATCTCGTCCGCGATTTTCCCCATCTTTTACGATAACATTACTACAAATCAATTCATTGAGAAGAAATTTGGTGGAAACCAAGAGTTGTACGACCAGGCGGTAAAATTAGATCCGGATTTAAGCGTAACAGTCAACTTTTTCGGTGCTGAATTATCGAATTCGGTATTGATGTCTTTTGTTTTGTCCGCTTCGTTTTTAGTCGTCACAATTCTGTCACCAATGCTGTCGGGTATTGCCGATTTTTCTGGAAGTAAGAAGCGCTTTATGCAGTTCTTCTGCTATTTGGGTGCGGTATCTTGTATGACGCTTTATTGGTTTAATACCGACAATTTAGAACTCGGAATGCTGAGTATTTTCCTTGCCAGTATTGGGTTTTGGAACAGCCTTGTCTTTTACAATGCGTACCTGCCCGAGATTGCAGAACCAAAGGATCATGACAAGATTTCTGCCAGAGGATTTTCATTGGGGTATTTCGGTGCAATGATCCTTCTTATCCTGTGTTTGGTTTGGATTCAAGTATTCGGAGGAGACGTAAAATGGTGCTTCGTAGGAGTGGGTGTTTGGTGGCTCGGATTTTCTCAAATTACCTACCGCGTATTGCCCAACAATGTATACAAACGAAAAAAAGAATCTGGGATAATTTGGAAGGGCTTCAAAGAACTTCGTACCGTATTCAAAGAATTTAAAAGGATTAAATCATTGAAACGATTTTTGCTCTCATTCTTCTTTTTCAATACGGGAGTGCAAACGGTAATGCTCATGGCGACTCTTTTTGCGAAGAAAGAAATCATTTGGCCCATTAATGAAGCAACAGGAAAACCAGATGACTCAGGTTTGATTATCGCAATTTTACTCATTCAAATTCTTGGAGCTGTCGGAGCTTTTACCATGTCTCGACTGTCCCGTGTTATGGGGAATATTAAAACGCTGGGACTTTCCGTTTCTATTTGGATTCTTATTTGTGGTGCGGCGTACATCGTCACAACGCCTGTGCAATTTTATCTTTTGGCTTGCGGTGTAGGTCTAGTTATGGGAGGGGTTCAAGCACTATCACGCTCAACCTATTCCAAAATGCTACCCCAAACAAAAGACCATGCAAGCTATTTCTCCTTTTTCGATTCTACCGAGAAAATTGGTATTGTCGTTGGTACCCTTTCTTTTGGACTTTTTGAAGCAATTTTTGGCTCCATTCGATACTC
Source organism: Fluviicola sp. (assembly GCA_043584915.1). Classification (GTDB taxonomy): domain Bacteria; phylum Bacteroidota; class Bacteroidia; order Flavobacteriales_D; family Crocinitomicaceae; genus UBA4466. Next base: position 3,661,338 of record CP121319.1, on the reverse strand, counting down.
CGTCATTGCGGTTGCTATCTTTTTCATCATTGGGTTCTTCTTACTCTTCTTAATTCCAAAAATGAACTCAGAGCAAGAGGACGAAGAAGTGGAATCCGCTTGACTCGACCCATAATTTTGCTATTTTCAATCACGAATCAACTCAAAAACAAAGACTATGGTTACCGAAGATGGAAAAACACGTGCAATTGTTGCTCACATGACATTAATTGGATGGATCGTTGCAGTGGTGATGAACAACGACAAAAAGGATGAATTTGCCAGTTTTTATATCCGACAAATGCTTGGTCTGGTTCTTCTCAGTATTGCAGCATCCATTGTTGCAGGAATGCTCATTTTTATTCCGCTTATCGGTTTAATTGGCCCTGTTATTTACTTGGGAGTCGTAGCGCTCTGGGTGATCAGTTTAATTGGTGCAGTAAACGGTGAAAAGAAGGAACTCCCTATTTTGGGCGCACAATTCCAAGATTGGTTTAAGTCGCTATAAAAAAGAGCTTCAGCCTTTCGTATCCGAGTCCTGAGTCTACTGTCTCAAGTCTAGAGTCTAATGTCTCAAGTCTAGAGTCTAATGTCTCAAGTCTAGAGTCTAATGTCTCAAGTCTAGAGTCTTCTGTCTAAAGTCTAAAGTCTTCTGTCTAAAGTCTAAAGTCTAAAGTCTCAAGTCTCAAGCCTCCAAATCTACTATCCCTGCACCATACAACAATCCCGAAACTTCTCTCCACTCCCGCAGGGGCAAGGTTCGAAATGACGGACGGGCTTCATCTTTTCTACCAATCTTCTGTCGGCAAGCTCGTGTGCAAAAATGTCTTCCAGAATTTGGTAAAGCTCCGGGTGATTTCGTTCCAATAGTTTAGGGCGTTCAAAAAAGTACTCCGAAATAACCGCCATAAATTCGGCTCTATTGGTTGCTCCGTATGCATTGATATCGCTGTCGTTATCAAGAATCTCCTTGATTTTTTCATCAATCAAATGAATCCAGGGGATCACGTTTTCGCGGTGCATGAGACGTTCTGGGATACCATCAATGCGACCATCCGCCTTGTCTATTAAGTGAACAAATTCGTGAATGGCTGTGTTGCGCTTGTCTTCTTCATTATCGTATCCTAAATGCAAGGCGTTACGCGACAGAATCATTTTGCCTTCCATGTAGCCGTATCCAACCATGCCCAAAATGGCGACATCTTCTACGCGTTGCCCGATATTGTGCTCAAAATCGAAGTGAGAAGGGTAGAGTAGGACTTCCTTCAAATTGTAATATTCCCATTTCGGGAAGGCAAATATGGGAATGATGGCGCTTGCACCAATAAGCAGTCGATCTTCATCCAATACCTCTGTTTGAATGCCCGTAATTTCGGTAGTATTCAAAAACTGAAGCACGCGATACTCAAACCGAGGTTTTTCATCGGGTCGTAAAGACCGATAGAATTGCACCTTTTCGTTGAGGTAGTTACGCCACTTAGGAGTGAATTCGGAAGCAAAACGTGGGCCTTTTGGTGACCGAAATAGATCGAAGAAGCCCATTTGATACTACTTCTTGTAGAATGGAAGTTTTACGACCAGTGCCTTTAAGGATTTGTTTCGAACCTTAATATAGATTTCAGCGTCGATAGTGCTATGATCCATCGTTACGTACCCTAAACCAATGGCTTTTTTCATGGATGGAGACATGGTTCCAGATGTAACACGACCAATAACATTGTCGTTAGCATCCGCAATCTCGTAATCATGGCGCGGAATTCCACGGTCAATCATTTCGAAAGCCACCAACTTACGCTCAATGCCCGTTTCTTTTAATTGGGTCAAGCGATCTTTATCGATAAAATCGGCTTCTTTCTTCAATTTGGTAATCCATCCCAATCCCGCTTCCAGTGGGGAAGTTGTATCGTCGATGTCGTTTCCGTACAGACAGAATCCCATTTCTAAACGCAGCGTATCTCGTGCAGCCAATCCAATCGGTTTGATTCCGAAATCTTTTCCTGCTTCAAAAACCTTGTTCCAGACTTGCTCGGCTTCTTCGTTCTTGCAGTAAATTTCAAATCCTCCGCTTCCCGTATATCCAGTAGCAGAAATAATTACGTGCTCGATTCCGGCGAAATCTGCTACTTCGAAATGGTAATATTTAATCGCAGAAAGGTCGATGGATGTCAACGACTGCATAGCCTCAACTGCTTTTGGCCCCTGAATGGCAAGCAACGAGTAATTGTCGGAAAGATCGCGCAACTCCACATCGAAGGTATTGTGCTTTGAAATCCAGTCCCAATCTTTTTGCATGTTAGAAGCATTCACTACCAACAAATATTGCTCTTCTTTTATGCGATAAATAATCAAGTCATCTACGATGCCACCATTGCCATTCGGCATGCAGCTGTACTGAGCACGACCGATCTCCATGGTTGATGCATCATTGGTTGTCACTTTTTGAATCAAATCCAGTGCACCGCTTCCCGTCAATAGGAATTCTCCCATGTGCGAGACATCAAACACACCAACGCCTTCACGAACAACTTCATGTTCTGCGTTCACCCCTTCGTATTGCACCGGCATGTTATACCCTGCAAATGGCACCATTTTCGCGCCTAGCTCCTCGTGTATGTGTGTTAATGCTGTATTTTTCATGGCTTGATTCAATAAAATTCGAAGCAAAAATAGTATTAAAGCGATAGCGAGGAAACGGGAAGCGAAAAATTCACGCTTATTCGATAATTTGAGCAACCTGTTTACCTACCAATGAGCCAATGGCAACACCCATTCCGCCGAGTCTTACGCCGCAATATACATTGGGCTGCAATTCCTTGATAATAGGTTTTTTTGTTGCTCCAACTCCCATGATTCCTGCCCAGGAATGGGCTACCTTAAATGGTGTATTCGGTAGAATAACATCTCGAAGCAGTTGCTCCAATGTATGCTGGATTTTTTCTGAAGTTTGGATGTTTGTCGTTGTTTCTGCTTCAAAATCCAGGTTTCGACCACCTCCAAGCAAAACTCTACCATCAATATTTCGGAAATAATAATAGCCTTTTTGATAGTGGAAGGTACCTGTGATGGGCAAGTTTGGAATGGGATCAGTAATAAGTACTTGCGCTCTGGCAGGTGAAATATCATCTTGTGGGAGAAACTGCTTGGCAAATCCATTGGTGCAAATGGCTACTTTTTGCGTTTGGATGTCGCCAAGTTGTGTTTGAACAACAGCACCACTAATGTCGGAAGAAATATCAACAGCCTCCATTCCGAAAAGTACCGGTATTCCTGCATCAACGACGCGCTGATAATATACCGCATTCATTTTGGACGTATCAATTTGTCCTTCCAAACGATTTTTAAATCCTCCTAAAATTCCTTGAAAACCGAATTTCTGAGATACATCTGCCTCCCAGGAATACACGTTTTTTTCTCCAGAAATTTTTTCCAGGGCTTCATTGAAGTCGGGCAGTAAGTCAATGATATCTTTCTGAATGTCAGTTTCATCGTTCCGAATCAGATCCCAAGAGCCATTGGTTTGAAGGTCCATGTTTTCCTTCCCGATAATTTCTTCCAAATAACGCAAACCTTCCAGGCGAAGGGCGACAGTATCCCAAACCGTTGTTGCATCAAATTGTTGCAAGTCATCGGCCAATTCGGTAGGACTGCCAAAACAGGTGAATCCGGCATTTTTAGAACTGGCCCCGGATGGTAGCAAGCCGCGTTCTAAAATCACAACTTTCGACGCTGGATTGCTTTGTTTGAAATGAAGGGCTGTACTATACCCGACAATGCCGGCACCCACAACAATTAGATCGCAAGAATCAAAAAAATGTTTGCGCTCCCAATAACTGAATGTAGCTCCGTTTAGCATCGTGTTTATAGCCCCAAATCGGAACTATTTTCGCATATTTGTTAATTAATTCGATCAAATTTAAACCATTTCTGTAACTGGTTGTACAGGATAACGTTTAAATGTAGAGGCATGAAATATTTTATACTCGTTTTTGCACTATTGACGGCTGTTTTTGGATGGTCGCAAGAGTACCCTTTCCAATTTAAAGGAAAAACTACCAATCAAGATACTGGCGGTAACGAGGGTGGTGTGACCGTATCTATTGAACAGAACGGGTCAAATATCGCATCTGTTACTTCTGCCTCAAACGGAAAATACAACCTCGTACATACCATCAACTATTCCATTCCTTTCAGCGTAGTTTTCAGCAAAGCGGGAATGGTCACCAAGAAAGTTTCCTTCGATTTTGCAAAAATGAACGAGGAAGATATTCCACCAGGCGATTTTAGACCTGTTCAAAGTTTGGACATGAAGTTGTTCGCAGAACGGCCTAATGTTGACTTTAGTTTTCTCGACTCCGAACCTGTTGGTAGCTTCGACTGGGACACACGCAGCTTGGCACCACGACTAGATGCGGCCGGCAAAGGTGCAATGGACAATCGAATTGCCAAGCTCTTATCGGAAGCGGAAGACAAAGAAGCTGAAACGGAGAAAAACTACGCCGAAGCAATCGCAAAAGCAGATGCCGCGTACGATGCCGAGAACTGGGAGGAGTCGCTTGGACTTTACGAAGAGGCTCTTGGATACAAACCAACAGAGCAATATCCGTCGGATAGAATTGTGGAATTGGATGCTTTAATTGCTGCTCAAAAGAAAGAGGAGGCGGACAAAGAATTAATCCAAGGAGAATACGATGCATTAATTGCAGCTGCCGATAATTTGAGAGATCAGGGAGATTTGGAAACTGCCGTTCAACGTTATCAGGAAGCATCTTCAAAGATTCCTTCTGAACAATATCCGAAAGATCAAATCGAGACTTTAGAAGCGCAACTTGCTCAAATTGCCAAGGAGAACGAAGCGCAGGAAGCCTATGATGCAGCCATCCGACGCGCAGATATCTTCATGGGACAAAATAGTTTGAAAGCGGCTCGTGATGCATATCAGGAAGCAACCGAATTGAAGCCAAGCGAACAATATCCAAAAGATAAATTGGCAGAACTCGCCGAAAAGTTAGACGCTGCAGCTGCACAAGAAGAAAAGAAAAAACAATACGACGAAGCCATTGCCGCCGGAAATGAAGCATTCGATGCCGAAGATTGGAAAACAGCAAAGGAAAAATACGAAGAAGCACTTGCTATTGAATCATCGGCTTCCTTTGCCAAGGCACGACTCGACATTTGTAATGAGAAGCTAGCAGAAATTATTGCTGCTGAAGAACAGGCGGCGAAAATTGCTGAATTACTGGAAGCAGGACAACAAGCAATCGACGATAAAAAATACGACGATGCCATTGCTAGCTATGATGAAGTTTTAGGACTTGAAGAAGAAAACGCGGAAGCAAAAGAAAAGAAAGCAGAAGCAGAAAAGCTGAAAACGGATGCAGAGGCAAACGCAGCGGCTGAAGAGCAATTCAATACCCTGGTTGCAGAAGGCGATGATGCAATTGGTACCGAGAGCTATGAAGAAGGAATTGCCAAGTATGAAGAAGCACTCACCTTAAAAGCGGACACCGAAGTAGAAGGTAAACTGGCAGATGCACAAGCGAAGTTAGAAGCGAAAAAGAACGCCGAAGCAGTAAAAGAAGAGTTCGAGGCGTTGATTGCCGAAGGGACTACTTTGATGGAATCGGACAAACTTGAAGAGGCGAAAGCAAAATTCGAAGAAGCACAGCAGTTGGATGGTTCAAGTGACATTCCACCGACCAAAATTGCAGAAATTGACGCCCTTCTTGCAGATCAACAGGCGGAAGAGGAAAAACGAGCAAATTACGATGCAGCGATTGCCGCTGCGGATGAATTGTTCGACGCAGAAAACTGGTCAGAATCCAAAACCAAATACGAGGAGGCCTTAACATTTGCAGAAGACCCTGCTTATGTAAACGGACGTATTGCCGAAATTGAATCGAAAGTATCTGAGGGTGAGGCGGCAGCACAGCGCCAACAGAAGTACGAGGAAGCCATCAGTTCCGCTGAAATGGCAATGGATTCAGAGGATTATACCACAGCTAAATCCAAATTTGAAGAGGCAATTACCTTTACCGATGAGCCTGATTTCGCACAAGGAAAAATTGATGAGATCGATAAAATCCTTGGAGAGCAACAAGAAGTTTTGGCGCTTTTAGAAGAAGGAGCAAACTTGTATGATGACGGCAAACTGGAGGATGCCAAAAGCAAATACGAAGAAGTATTGGCATTAGAATCTGGAAATGAAACGGCGCAGACGGAAATTGACAAGATCAATACGGAATTGGCAGATCAAAAAGGTGAAGCCGAAAAAGAGGAAGCATTCCAAAAATTAAAAGACGAAGGATTTGCATTGGCGGATGAAGAAAAATACGACGAAGCAAAATCCAAGTTGAAGGAAGCCTTAACGCTCAAAGCAGACAATGAAGTGGATGCTAAACTTGCTGAAATTGAAGCAAAACAAGGAGATGCAGCCTTATCAGCAGAAGTAACTAGTTTGATTCTCGACGGTGAAGCATTCTTTGGGGAGGAGAAGTACGAAGATGCCAAAGCAAAATTTGAGGAAGCATTGGCAAAAGATGCGAGCAGCACGGAAGCGCAGGAAGGCTTAGACAAAACAAACAAAGCGATTGATGCAGCCAATGCGTTGGCTTCTGAAGAGGAGAAATTCGAGCAGCTGAAAGAAGATGGATTGGCTTACAAGGATCAAAAGAAGTGGCAAGAGGCCAAAGTGAAGATCAACGAAGCTCTGGAAATTAAGGAGGATGCTGAATTGACAAAAGCTCTGGAAGACATTTCGGCGGCTGAAGCTGAAGCCGCAGCTCAAAATGCAGCGGACAAAGAATTCAATGATTTATTGGCAGCAGGAGATGAGCAACTCAACAAGGGTGAGTTCGATGAAGCCATCAAAACCTACAAGGAAGCACAAGGCTTGAAGCCAGCTTCTGAAGAACCGAAAACACGCATTGCTGATGCTGAGCAACGAAAAAAAGATGATAAGAATCAAGCGAAACTAGACAAAGAATACCGCGAACTGATTGACAAAGGAGACCAATTGGTAGCGGAAGAGAAATATTTGGATGCCATTGAATCATTCAATGCAGCCCTGGAATTAAAGCCAACGGAACAAGAACCCGTAGATAAAGCGAAGAATGCAGAGGAATTATCCAAAAACAGTAAGTCGGAGCTAGAAAAGCAAATCAGTAAAAATTTGCGCATTGCCGAAGAGAAAATTGAAGAGGGTAACTATGAAAGAGGAGAAGCCATTTTAAAAGTTTCTGAGGGGCTAGACAAAGGAGGGGCATACACAGCTCAAATTGGGGAGTTGCGTGACCGAATTAAGACGTACGAGAAACGTGATGCTGACTATACCAAAAACATGGAAGAAGGTCAGAAAGCGTTTGATGATAAGAAGTATGAAAAAGCGCTAGAAGCATTCAAAGCAGCAAGTGTATTAAAAGTGGCCGAGCAAGAGCCGAAAGATAAAATTGAAGAATTGGAAGGAATTCTTTCTTCAATGGCCTCGGAGCAAGAACGCGAAGCACTTTATAAGGAATACATGGACAAAGGCGCGAAGTCGCAGACCGAGAAAGAATACGAAGCTGCACTTACGGCCTATCAGAATGCGTTAAGTGCGAAGGAAGGTGATTTGGCAGCAAAGAACAAAATCGATGAAGTGCAGCAGATTTTGGATGATATTGCCAATCAGAATGCAGCTGACCTGGCGCTTCAAAATAAGTTCGATGCGAAAATCAAAGAAGGAGACGATTTGTTTGACGATGATTCGTACTTGAAAGCGAAAGATAAGTACGAACAGGCACTGCAAATCATTTCAAACGACCCTTACGCCATTTCACGTGTGGAAGAATGTGTAAGAAGAGCGCAAGAAGAAACCCGAGCGATGGAAGAAGAGCAGTATCAGAAGCTCATTTCAGCCGCGGATAAAAACTTTGTTGAAGAAGATTACGACAAAGCGAAAGAACGTTATCAAAATGCATTAGGATTTAGATCAGATGATCCATATCCAAAGAAAAAATTAGCTGAAATTGAAGCTATTTTGAATCCCGCCAGTGTCGCTTCTGTGCAATTGGAAGATCTTGGGACGCCTATACAAGGGTCACTGATGGATGGCTTGGCGCTTTTATTAAAAGACGAAGAGGAGCGCGAGAAATCGGAAGCGGACAAACTGCACAAAAAAGCAGAAGGCGCTCTGAATTCCTATGAAGATAGAATGGCTGAGAAGACCACAGAACGAGATGACGCGCGTCAATTAATAGTAGACAGATATAACGACGCATCACTCACTGCTATAGAAGCCGATGGCAAACAAATTGATAATACAGAACTGATTCGAGAGAAAGAACTAGCCATTCAACAAGCAAATAGCAGTGACAAAGAACTCGATTACAATGTAAATATTTCCGATCAAGAACAATTGACAAATGTTCAGGAAAGAACGGCGATTAAGTATGGTGAAGATCTTGGAGTATACAGCGATAATGCCGCTGCTGTAAAAGCGTATGAAGAAGCCCTGGAAGATGCGTTTAGAGCAGATGCAAACTCAGATTACAATAAGAACATTACCTCTGACGAGAATCTGGCGGAAATAAAAAACAATGTTGAAAGCGGCAACATCGACGACTCGAAAGAACGCGATGAATTGCGAGAAGACGTTGTGGAGATTGTTTCCAATGTGAATGAAGCTAATCAGGAGCTAGCAACGGCAGATTCCGAAAAGAACTATGGATCGAAAGAAACGGTTGATGGAATTTACAAGAATGTGGATTCTAAAATGGTGGAAGACGCACAAACATCTGGAGACAATAACGAACAGGTAAAAACAGTCAATCAAAATATTGCGGACAACAATCTTGATTTGGGAAGTTCAGAATCTACCGATGTATGGAAAGCCAATACAGCAATTGACGCAATTGAAGAAGGGTATTCTAACAAAGCAACGGAGGACATTGAAGCTATCTCTAAGAATGGAGAAGAGTTGTACAACATTGAACAACGTATTCGCGATGAGCAAAATGCCCAAAACGTTCAAGAAATGGCCTTGGCTTATGATACTGATGAACAAATTCAGGCGTACGAAGAACAAATGCGTGCCGATTTAAGCGGAATGGATGACAACCGATTGGCGTCTGTTGAGGAATTGAAAGATGAGAACAAATTATTGAACGAAGCTGAAAGAGAACGCACTTCACAAAGTACAGACCAAGCAACTTCAAATAAGGAGTTTATCAACAATACGACCGCCAATACAAACGAGGGCAGAAGTGATGAAGAAGAGCGCCTGGATGCACAAAGAAAGATCTCAAATATTGATGTGGAGAATGCTAAGAATTCGGCTTCTAGCACAGAGAAACAATCGGAGAATAAAGAGCTGTTAGACAACTCGAAGAAAACACTTAATCGTGCGAATCAAGACCGAGAGGAAGCAAGAAAGACCGACATTTATAACAACTCCGAGAAGATCAGTAAAATCGACAATTCGCCCACTGAAAAGGTGAAAGTTGCCAATTCTCTTGGCGAAGAGTATCCAGAAGGTGTTACCGAAGAAAACTTTTCGCAAACGGATCAAAATGGGTTAATGACAGCGGTTGTTACCCGTCGTATTGTTGTTATTGAAGGACATGCGGATGTTTACGTGAGATCGCAATCTCGCTTTGGAATTACCTACTCGAAAAACGGAACAGCAATTACAGATCATGTTTGGAACTCTGAAACACAAGGGCCTCACCTTGTTAATCATAGCGAGTAGTCTTCTAATCGGCTGCTCACCTGAGGAAAAATCAACAGAAACTCAGGGAGCCAACTGGAGTCAAATTCAAGGAGAAACTCAAGGAACCACCTATGGAATTATTCTAGACGATCCCGAGAATAAAATCCACAAGGAGCAAATTGATTCCATTCTACACGATTTCGATATGTTGTTCTCAAGCTATATCGATAGTTCTGTGATTGGAATGTTTAATAATGGACACGATACTGTGACATTCATGGATCACAAGGGTCACTTTGAATGGTTAATGTCAGAAAGTCAGAAAATTTGTCGATTGACAAACGGCAGCTTCGATCCATCGGTGTATCCCCTCGTAAAAGCATGGGGCTTTTTTAGTGATTCTTTGAGAACTCCAGAAGCATCAGAATTAGACTCCTTACGCAAAAATGTTGGTTTTAACAGTGATTTATACCAATATGCAAACAATCAAAATGGCGTTGCAGGATTTAATGTATTGTCTAAAACGAACACCAATTTCCGAATCGACTTCAATGCCATTGCGCAAGGATATTCCGTGGATGTATTGGCGATGTATCTCGATCAAAACGGCATCAAAGATTATTATGTTGAAATCGGAGGGGAAATCGTTGTCAAAGGGAAGAACAAAGAAAACATAGATTGGCGCATTGGAATTGATTCTCCAGTTCAGGAAGGTACGAATCGCGTGATTGAAAATGTGGTAAATATCTCCGACAAGGCAATTGCTACGAGCGGAAACTATCGAAAATTTTATGTCAAAGACGGTGTCAAATATGCGCACACCATCAATCCAAAAACCAGTGCTCCGGTGCAGCATTCCTTGTTAAGCGCCACTGTTATTGCCGATAATTGCACAGAAGCAGACGCCTATGCTACGGCGTTCATGGTAATGGGCGTTGATGCCGCGATGAGCTTTGTAAACAGTCATCCTGAATTGGGGTTGGACATTTACCTGCTTTATGATAATGGGTCAGGAGCAATTGAAAGAAAGATGTCGGACGGATTCAAAAAATACCTGAAATAGGTTTTCCAAAAGCTACTGTGTGAAAATGTTCGGTTTTCATGTTATTGGAGCTTTCTTTCTATTTACTTTTCCTAAAAAGTAAGACATGCGATCATCACAAACACTTCACGGAATATTGCTATTCTTGTTGCTTGTTTTAAGCGGTTGGATTGTTTACTATTATTGGAGTATCCAAACATTGGATGGCATCCGCGTTCTGCCAAGACAAATCATGTATGCCTGTCTTGGATACGTTCTGTTGCAAGTGGTAAAACGATTCACGCATCAGAGAAGATATTGGTGGGATTGGCTCTATTATATCGGATTGGCGACCGCCATGCTTCCTACATTTCTAGCTTCTTCGGAAAGCGAAGGACTCATGCACATTTTAACCGATTTCGGAACGCCATTTTTGTCCATTCCAGTAGCATTGGACATTTACACATTATTTAAGAAGAGAATATGAAGGTTCATTTTATCGCCATTGGTGGAAGTGCAATGCACAATTTGGCAATTGCCCTGAGCAGAAAAGGCATGGAAGTTACTGGCTCGGATGATGAAATTTTTGAACCTTCGAAATCGAGATTGAACAGAGAAGGCATTTTGCCAGAGTCCATTGGTTGGGATGCTTCGCGCATTACGAAAGATTTGGACGCGGTAATTCTCGGGATGCATGCCCGTGAAAACAACCCAGAACTAGAAGCGGCGAAAGCCATGAACATTCCCGTGTACTCTTATCCCGAGTATTTGTATGAACAAAGCAAAGACAAAGTTCGGGTTGTGATCGGTGGATCGCATGGTAAAACAACCATAACCTCCATGATTTTGCATGTGGTCAATGCGCTCAATTTGAACGTCGATTACATGGTGGGCGCTCAATTGGAAGGGTACGATTGCATGGTGAAAATTACTTCCGATGCTCCCATCATGATTCTTGAGGGAGATGAGTATTTGAGTTCACCAATCGATCGAAGACCGAAATTCCATCTGTACCAACCGAACGTACGTTAAAGTGGTGAGCGAAACGAGGGAAGTGCTCGATTTTATCCATTCAAAGGATTGGAAGAACAAAGTTCTGCTCATGATGTCCTCGGGGAATTTTGACGGAATTGATTACGAAGCGCTCGGAGCAGAACTGAAATAGTTTCCATGACAGCATTCAGTAATTTCAGAGAGAAATATCCTATTGCCATGGTTGTGGCACTTGCTGTGTTGCTACGTTTGGCGTTTTTGCCATTCGCGCAAGTGGTGGATGCCGATGCCGTAACGCGCATGTTCATGGCGCAAGAATGGTGGGACAATCCGAGCTTGATTACCGAAGGAGTTTGGCCGCCACTGCATCAGTATTTTTATGGAATTATTTATGGTTGTACAGGCGATCTTCAAACAATTCCAATCATCGTTTCCATTCTTATTTCGTCATTGGCAGCCTGGCCGATGTACCTCTTTGTTCAACGAGAATTTAACGAAAAAGCCGCATTTTGGATTGCTTTGGCGCTTGCCTTGAGTCCTGTGCTTTTCAGAAATAGTTACCATACTTTATCTGGGACCCCCTTCGTCTTTTTGCTACTTTTTACCATGGCACATCTGGTAAAGGCCTGGAAGGAGTCGAACTTAAAATCGGCTCTTTGGGCGGGCATATTTATGACGCTCGCTTGCGGTTTTCGTTATGAGGGTTGGATGTTGTTGGCTGTATTTACGGGCTTTGGAATCCTCCAGCGTGCATGGAAAGAGACTGGAGTTTTCTGGCTCGTATCGATGATTTTTCCGATTTTCTGGATGCTTGGAAACTACGCTGCACATCAAGATTTCTTCTTCGGACTTTCGGGCGCTTATGATTGGAATATCGTTCAGGAAGGTGTAAACAGCTATTTGCCACGCGATGTTATGCTCTTGCGCTGGTTCTTCTTTCCTGCTTCCTGGTTCTTTTTATTTTCTCCCATTCTTGTTGTGACACTTGTGATAGCTCTCTGGAAGGCGTTTCGAGGGAAAAAAATCAAGTGGCACCAATGGCGATGGGGAGCGGTGTTCTTGCTTCTAATGGTGACATTTGTTTACAAAAGTCATGAAGGTACCTTGCTCAATCAACATAGATTCACCAGTAGTTTGATCATTTTCTCACTGCCGATGTTGGCTTTTGTTTGGGAGATAGAATCGAATTGGCTGAAACGAACCGCGCAGATTGGAATTTTGTCGTTGCTCCCGCTTTCATTTGTCTGGATGAAGCCCGCGTATCAAAATGTATTTTCTGATGGTTCGTCAACGCACTATGCATTGGCGCATTTCCAGAATTTTTCCAATCCGGGGATTCATGCCATTCCAAGATTGAAGAATCAAGATATTGTGAAGTTAGAGGCGGAGATTTCGAGTCATCTTCAACCAAACTCTGGACTCATTTTGGACTTCATCGATTGGGAATCGACGTATTACATCGCTTTACAGTCAAATTTAAAACGCGATCAACTCTTCATCTTCAATGGTGCGGCAAACGCTAAAAATTACGGATCCATTATGGGGGACGTAATAAAGAAGTATCCTGAAGGTATTCTGATGGTGAAAAGAGGTTCTGGAATGGTGGATATGATTGAATTTTATGGAAGCCGCAAACGTGATGAAGATTATTACAAAATCCCCAAGCAAGAAGCACGAATCCTGGAAAGTTCCGAGTCATTTATGGAAGTAACACTTCTAAGGAAATTTGATGACATTCTTATCTATTCGTACAAACGAAAGTTGATACGATGAAATTACCCGTTCCCGGATTTGTTTCACAAGCGCTTTCATCGCTAATCAATAACGACAGAAGATCCAAACGTGCTCCTTTCGAGGATGCATGTGAAATGAAAGTAGAAGAAACCAAATACGATTTCCCTGAAGTTTCCGAGGAGAGAAGACAGGAACTAGTGGAAGCGATCTTAAAAAAACGCAAGAAACGCCTGTTTTGGGGCAAGTTAGTTCTCGTTGGAGGTTTGATTGCATTTCTGCTATTGATGTTCGTTTCCATAGCCTTTATGGCCTTCACTCCAATGGACTAAACCCTGGTATTCCTGTTTATTCTCAGCTCTCTTAATGATTTATCTCATGTTTTTAGGACAAAGGAATCCAGACCTTTGAAATGAACATTAAAACGATAGAATGGGACAAAGAGTAGAAATTACACCAGGAGAAATCAATATTGCATTCGATGCGCCAAAATCAGGCAAAGTTACATTGAAGGAATTAGGAGTTACGGACGAGCAGTTGTCGTTGGAAGGAGGATTCTTACGGTTGGTATTTAATTTATCAGGAATAGGAGAGCACCAGTACTATCAGATGCCAACTGTTGAATTAGCGTACCGAGAAAATTGCTCGGAGATCCATTGGCAATGCGAATTCAATGAAGAAACCATTGTAGATACCTTGGATCATCACGGGCATACTTCTGTGCTCTTGATGAATCGCAAGAAACTGGAGTCTTTAGAGCATCGACACGAAAACGTACTGATTGTACATGGAGAATTTCCGGAACCTGTGCATTTGAGTGCTGAAAACTCTTACATCAACTTCTTCAAATAAGGCTAAAACCAAAACCCAATAGTTAAGTTGCAAAGGCAAATGTTCGAAAGAATGTTTGCCTTTTTTATTGCTTCCTAGGTCGAAAAACAATGCGTCGATAGATTACAGTAATGAAAATACTATTGAGCGCAGACATTAGAATCAAACCGAGTAAAGATAATGGTAGAATAGAGCTTGGACTGAAGGCACCTTCCGCACTTTCCACAGCTTTCTTTTTTATCTCTTCTTTGGAAAGCACCTCAAATTCAGGACTTTCTTTCTTTATTTTTTCCAATTCCTTTGGGTCGTTCAATTGTTGTTCTATCTTGAACTTCTCTTCTGCCAATCGATGTTGGTAAAAATCAGGATCGATTTTCGTGTAATAAAAGTAAATGAATACACTTACGATTAATGCGTACGGAACACCGGCAGTCATACCATTCTTGATATCCCTCAAACCATTACTTTCTTCGGTGTCGCGCATTTTTTGCAGGAACAACCCGATAGCTATGGCAGAAATCAGCAATAAAAGGTTCAGAAGTACCAATGGAACAACATCATAACCAATGGGTTGTGTGTAGAAAAAGATCAATTTGATCCCAATCCAAATGGCTGCACAAATAACTCCTAAGAGAACTGTAATTCGCATTTTATCCGTTCATCGTAACGAGGAATTCCTCATTCGACATGGTGTTACTCATGCGGTCTTTCAAGAATTCCATTGCTTCAACAGGGTTCATATCTGCGATAAACTTGCGAAGTAACCAAACACGTTGAAGAACATCTTTGTCCATCAACAAATCTTCGCGACGTGTTCCAGAAGAAGTAATGTCGATTGCTGGGTAAATTCTTCTGTTCGAAATCTTACGATCCAACTGAAGTTCCATGTTACCCGTTCCTTTGAATTCCTCAAAGATTACTTCGTCCATTTTCGAACCAGTTTCAGTCAATGCCGTAGCAAGAATCGAGAGGGAACCTCCATTTTCAATCTTACGAGCTGCTCCGAAGAAACGTTTTGGTTTGTGAAGCGCATTCGCATCAACCCCTCCAGAAAGAACCTTTCCGGATGCTGGAGAAACCGTGTTGTAGGCTCGAGCCAGACGCGTAATCGAATCGAGTAGGATACACACATCGTGTCCACACTCTACCATACGTTTCGCTTTCTCGAGTACCATGTTCGCAACTTTTACGTGGCGATCAGCTGGTTCGTCAAAGGTAGAAGCAATTACTTCGGCATTTACCGAACGAGCCATATCTGTAACCTCCTCAGGACGTTCATCAATCAACAATACAATTAAGTATGTCTCAGGGTGATTCGCTGCAATTGCGTTAGCAACATCCTTCAAAAGCATCGTTTTACCCGTTTTTGGCTGGGCAACGATCATTCCACGCTGACCTTTTCCAATCGGTGCGAATAAATCCATCACACGCGTAGCCATCAGGCATTACTTCCAACACTCCTTCTGCCGCTACAATTCCAACAAGGTTGTATTTTTCCTCTTCTTCTTTGGAAAGATTTCGGTTGTTATTGTTTCCGTTATTTCGATCGTTGCTACGATTGTTGTTATTGCGGTTATTGTGACGATCATTTCGATCGTTTTTGTCGTTTCTATCGTTCCTGTCACCACGCTCGTTTTTGTCATTTCTGTCGTTACGGTCGTTGCGACTCTTATTAGGGTTTTGATTCCCTCCACGATTGTTTTGAGGTTCAGAGCTCGCTGGAGCAGGAGTTGCACCAACTTCTTCCGCCTTGGCTGCTGCTTTGGCCAAAAGTTCAGATTTTACGTCTGCTTTCTTCTTTTTGGGAGCTTCACTCTTCTTAGGCGCCTCAGATTTTGGTTCGCCTTCCTTTTTATCGTCTTTAAATAGGCTTGGCTGCTCGTCTTTGTTTTCAAGCATTACTTTACGGCGAGCACGTTTACGCTTCGGCTTTTCTTCTGCGGAACCTTCTGGTGCTGCTTCTGCTGCCACGAGTTTTTCAACGATTTCTGCCTTTTTCATTGATGCTGCATCGATTCCAGCGGCATTCGCGATTTCTCGTAATTCGGCAACCTTCTTGCCTTCCAATTCTTTTTTATCCATAAAATGAGGTGTGAACTAAGTCTGTTGGGTAATCTAATCTGAGAATTTGATTCTTTGCTACTGATGAGCAATTGGTGGTACAATGATACGAATTATCTTGAATTGGGCAAATTTCGGAAAGAATAAGTTCTGAACATTGCAATTGTTGATAGGCTGTTTTCTAAAAATGTTCATTTCATAATCCAACGATTCATTATTACTTATTCATAATTCATAATTCATAATTCATAATTCATCAATCATCATCCACAATTCATCATTCTTATTTCACAATTCCATTTTCATTATTCAAATTGGTATCTTCATCCCCATGGGAAAACTAGCATTACATTGGAAAATCTTGATTGCCATGGCGCTTGGCGTTGTTTGGGCTTTATTGTCAGGGTATTATGGATGGAATGAGTTCACAGGAGATTGGATCAATCCCTTTGGAACCATATTTATCAATGCCTTAAAATTGATCGCTGTTCCCTTGGTGCTCTTTTCCATTATCACGGGAGTCGCCGGAATGGGGAATCCAAAATTACTGGGTCGCATAGGAGGGAAGACCCTCGGATTTTATCTGGTGACAACAATTGTCTCTATTTCCATGGGGTTGCTGTTGGTAAACATGATTCAGCCAGGAAAAATTACAAATGAGGATACGCGGGTGGAACGACGCCTGCAATACGAAGTTTGGGCAAAAAATGCCGGCGTAGAAATCAAAGACGGTCGCCACGAATTAAAAACTGCCGATAAAGAACAAGTCGCGGAGGCAAATAAGGCGCTTTCTGCATCAAAGGATAAAGACGAATACAAAGCGGCAGAAAAGAAACGACAGAAAGCGAATGCTGCGAAAACAGGTGATGGACCTCTACAACCTCTTGTAGATATGGTTCCGAGTAATATCGTGGTAGCCATGGGAGATGGACGATTTATGCTACAAGTAATTGTCTTCGCACTTTTGTTTGGTTTTTCCCTGGCCCTATTGCCCAAAAACAAACGCTCGGAGGGAGTGGTGAACTTTTTCGAAGGAATGAACGATGTGTTCATCAAGATGGTCAACCTGATCATGCTTGCGGCACCTTTTTTCGTGTTTTGTTTGATGGCAGGTGTCTTGGCAAAGTCAGCGGATTCACTAGATCAACTTCTTGAAATATTTGGACAATTGGTTGGATACTCCTTGGTAGTTGTTCTTGGTTTAGGGTTGCTCATGTTTGCTTTTTATCCACTAATGTTGCGCCTGTTTGGAGTGCCAATTTCTTACGGTCAGTTCTTCAAGAAAATGAGCCCAGCGCAGTTTTTGGCATTTTCGACCAGTTCGAGCGCCGCGACGCTGCCATTAACCATCAACCGCGTAACGAAAGGCTTGGGGGTTTCTCAGAAATCCACCGATTTTGTTTTGCCCATCGGCGCCACGGTAAACATGGACGGTACTTCACTCTATCAGGCAGTTGCCGTTATTTTCCTGGCACAATACCACGATGTCGATTTGGATCTCATGCAGCAATTGGGGATTGTACTTACGGCGACATTGGCATCTATTGGAGCAGCAGCTGTTCCTGGAGCAGGATTAATTATGTTGATGATTGTTTTGGAGTCCGTTGGATTGAACCCAATGTGGGTAGCGATTGTGTTGCCGATGGATAGAATCTTGGATATGTGCCGTACGGTGATCAATGTTACCAGTGATGCGACAGTGTCCGCGATTATTGCGAAATCGGAGAAAATGGAGTTTGAAACTATCGTTGCGGATGAGGATGAATTGGCGTAATGTGTCTACTTCTCAATTGCACGAGCCTAAATAATAAGCTTTTAACTCTTTGTCCGCCAGGCCTGCGTTAATAGAACTTTTCAAGGTTTTGCAAATGTTCTGCAAGTCTTCTAATGCTTCATACGTAGCCAAAAGTAGGTAGTAGTTTTCGTAATAATAGGGATGCGCTGCCTTGATGATTTCACAGACCTCTGCTGCTGCTTCGTATTCGCCGCGCAAGTAATGCAAGGAGGCAAGTAATTCATTTGTTTCAAAATACTCAGGATCATGTCGCAAACCAATGTCAATGGTTGCTTCTAATTCATCGAGCAAATTCAAATTAAACTGACACAACGCTAAATTATGCAGAGCAACAACATTCGTGCTGTCTTCATCTAAAACACCCTCGAAAAGTTTCATTGATTTCTCGCAATTGTTATCGTTCATTACGTCGATTGCATTGTTCAGTTTTTTGTCAACTTTGGTCAATTTTAACTTTTCAGGTGCTAAGCGAATCAACAGTAAGCCACTTCGATCGCCCACGAAGACGAGGTAATTTCCATCAGGCGAAATTCGAGGAAAAAGTAACGCCTCCCCATTCGATTCTTGTCGGTAATATTCTTTTCCATCAATGGTTACAAGAAGCGTGTGCGTGGTTCCTGCTTTGGAAATGGTCGCTTTGATATTGTCTTTCTCAGCAGAATACATACTCTTCTCCAAATCCAATGCATAGCGGTTTTCGTCGAAAGAAACGGGTATAGGTTCCAATATTTCGTTTTGGTTCCACCCGCCGTCGTGACCATCAATTTCCGTTCGTACCAATGAAGTTCTCGCAATTTCAAGTGTATACCAATAGCCTTGCACGTTGACGTACACGGAATCAGATCCATGGGACCAAACGGGCATAAATTCCAAATTACGTCGAAGCATTAGAGCAACATCGGCATCCAATCGCTCCATTTCCTTGTGAAGATCTCGGCGGTACTGAGCGCTTGCCGAACCTATGAATCCAAGCAGAAAAGCAACCAAAAATACGATGCGTGTCATCAAAGTTTTTCAATTAAATAACGACCTGTGGCGCTTTCTTTACATTGTGCAAGTTCCTCGGGTGTTCCTGAGAATACTAATTGTCCACCTGCATTTCCGCCGCCTGGTCCTAAATCTATAACGGTATCGGCACATTTAATTACATCAAGATTGTGCTCAATGACAATAATCGAGTGTCCTGCCGCAATTAATTCGTTGAATGCGATGATGAGCTTGTTGACATCGTGGAAGTGCAATCCGGTGGTTGGTTCATCAAAAATGAACAATGTGGCAGGACTAGATGTGCCTTTTGCTAAGAACGATGCCAACTTGATGCGTTGCGCCTCACCGCCACTCAAGGTACTGGATGCCTGTCCTAGCTGAAGATAGCCCAATCCCACTTTCACCAAAGGTTCAATTTTAGCGGCGATTTTTTTCTCAAGACGATCGTCGATGGCACTGAAGAAATCATAAGCAGATTGAATGTCCATTTTTAAAATGTCCGCGATGGATTTTCCTTCGTATTGAATGTCCAATGTTTCCGACTTATATCTCGATCCATGACAATTTTCGCAGGTCAAATGGACATCTGCCATAAACTGCATGCCAACCGTGATTTCGCCTTCGCCCTCACAGACTTCACAACGGCCTCCTTCTACATTAAAACTGAAAAAGCCAGGTTTGTAATTGCGCGTTTTTGCCAAAGGTTGGCGAGAAAATAAATCCCGGATGTCGTCAAATGCTTTCACGTAGGTAATTGGATTCGAACGTGAGGATTTGCCAATCGGGTTTTGATCGACAAATTCTACCGCCTTCACATGCGCGAAATCTCCCGAAATTGATTTAAAATCGCCCTGTTTGTCACCATAGATGCCTAATTTTTTTCGAATTGCCGGGAGTAAAATCTCTTGATTTCATCGGCGGCTTTCATTATATCTTCTTCGTGCTCAACAACAATTACCGTGTTTCCAAGGTCGCGCAGTGAATGCAAAACTTTGATCAATCGCTCGGTGTCTTTTGGGTGCAGACCGATAGATGGCTCATCCAAAATGTACATCGACCCAACCAGGCTACTTCCCTGACATATGATGCATCTTTGCGCAAGCGTGTACCTCGACAATCCGGACATTCAGTTTTGCCGCGATAACGAGAGAGCATTACCCTGTATTGAATCTTATAGGATTTACTTTCAACGAATTTGAAAAAGTCGTAAATGCCTTTGACTCCGCGTTTTCCATGCCACAGCAAGTCCAATTGCGCATCGGTTAATTCTGATATTGGTCGATGAATCGGGAAATCATGCTCGGATGCCTGTTGAATAAAGCGATTTCGATATTCGCTCATCTTTTCTCCTTTCCAGGCAACAACGGCGTCTTCGTACAGACTTAAATCTTTGTTCGGAATAACCAAATTTTGATCGATTCCAATGACTTGTCCAAAACCTTCGCATGTTTGGCAGGCTCCAAATGGGTTGTTGAACGTAAAGAAATGCTCGCTTGGTTCTTGAAAATCCATACCGTCCAATTCAAATCGATTGGAAAAGTCGGCCATTTCTTTCGTTTGCATATCGAGGATGAAACAGGTACCATTTCCTTCTGCAAAGGCAAGTGATACGGAATCGCCATAACGCGAAACATTGTCTTCATCCGAAAAATCAATCTTAATTCTATCAATGACCAAAAGGGCAGAGGCGATGTCTTTGGGGACATCTGAAATAACATCTTCAATGAGAACGAAATCATCTTTATGGTACAACCGCACATAGCCTTGTTGCTTCAAAATTTCCAATTGACGGTCGTTTCCATACTTCTCGAAACCTGCCAGAGGTGCCATCACAACGGCTCTTCCGTCATTTTTTAGCGATCGCAAATGATCCACCACATCACTAACGGAGTGTTTTTTTACTTCTTCTCCAGAAACTGGGGAGTATGTTTTACCGATACGTGCAAAAAGCACTTTGAGGTAGTCGTAGATTTCGGTACTCGTTCCAACGGTTGATCGCGGATTATTCGATGTAACCTTTTGTTCAATAGCAATTGCCGGAGCGATTCCTTTGATGTAATCAGTCTCGGGTTTGTTCAGCTTGCCGAGAAATTGCCGTGCATACGACGACAAACTTTCGATGTACCGACGCTGTCCTTCAGCGTATAAAGTGTCAAATGCCAAAGAGGATTTGCCAGAACCTGACAAACCGGTAATTACGGTAAACTTACCGTGTGGAATTTTAACATCAATGTTTTTCAGATTGTGAACCCGTGCCCCTTTAATTTCAATTTCCTTCTGCTTCAACCCGTTGATTTTTCTTCTTGAGAGCTAAAGATAACAGTTCAAAGGCAGCGATAATACAGGTGATTTGAAAAAAATAAAAAAAAGTTCACTTTTCTGCCAACCCTTTTGAAATTGGTGACGTTTAAAGCTGTGAACGAAGAAAAATATACCCTACCAGTTTGGTAGTCTAAAAGTTTTTCGTACATTAGTTATTCAATTCAATTATAAAAACGCGAAGCCTATAGTTATAACATTACTCTAAACACAGTTTGAATCACACGATTAAGACTACTTAAAAAGGTAAAGTTATGGCTATGGAAAACATCGACGATCGCGTTTTGGTTAGCGCATACATTAATGGAGACGAACAAGCATTTGAAACACTGCTTTTGCGTCACAAAGACAAAATTTACCGTTTTATTGCGATGAAAGTTCGTGATAATGCTTTGGCGGAAGACATTTTTCAAGATGCTTTCATCAAAATCGTGAACACATTGAAAGCGGGAAATTATAACGAAGAAGGAAAATTCTTACCGTGGGCAATGCGTATTTCACACAATCTTGTGATTGATCACTTTCGTAAAGCCAATAAGGTGAGAATGATTTCTGAGTCAAGCTCGCAGCGAGATGACTACAATATCTTCCACACACTTCGCCAAGATGAAGAAAATGCATTCGAATCATTGACGCGAGAAGAATTGGAAGGTCAAATGGTTGGTTTGATCGATCATTTGCCAGAATCGCAAAAAGATATTCTAATTATGCGTATTTTTAAAGAAATGTCTTTCAAGGATATTGCAGAATTGGAAGATATCAGCATCAATACCGCACTTGGTAGAATGCGTTACGCTTTGATCAATTTGAGAAAGTTGATTGAAAAACACAAATTGGTCGTTCACATTTAAGAAGTTGAAAGTGGTGGTTGCTTTGAGATGAGTCCACAATAGCTTTTAATGTAGTAAGTATAGAGAATCCCGGTGTGAAAGCACTGGGATTTTTTTGTTGGTGCTGTTGACTTCGAGAGCCTCAGTCAACAGTGGGTGCAGTCAACAAGACAACAATTTTTGTGATGAATTCGGTGCTGTTGACTTCGAGAGCCTCAGTCAACAGGAGAGTTTCAGTCAACAGGAGAGCCTCAGTCAGCACGAGAGTTTCAGTCAGCAGTTTCTGTATAAATTAATCGAGAGGTTGCTGAGGTTCTCGAAGCAAGCTACTCCTCAATCGTCATGTGGCGTTCCTTCTTGTCTTGATAAATATCTTCTAGAGTCACAAGAATGGCTGTTTCCTCCACGCTTCCAAAATCTGGATTTACGGCTGTTCCAAACGTTTTCATGGTGGGTGAGAGGTTCATATAGATGTTCATCAAAGGAGGAATAAATTCTCCTTTCTCGCGTACAAAGGTGTTGAGTTTTTTAAATCCTTCTTTGAAATCCAAACCGGCTAAAATGGCATCAAATTTCTCTGCATCATACGATTGCTGCAATTGATGATGTGCATCCATCAAATTTTCTGGGTCTGGGAAATAATGATGTAAAAAGTGAAGCAAGAAATCACGAGCCTCCGTGTTGTATGTTGGGTACATGGTAACTTTTCCGAAGAAATACTTGATTTCAGGATGTCTTAAAACAACAGCGCCCAAGCCGTCCCAAATGTTGTCGAGTGCGAAAAGTCCTTTTCTCGGGTTTACCGCAGGTTGAAAATTTGGTTGCACCCAACTTCGTCCCAATTCTATGGTGTTCGGCAGGTATTTTTCAATGAATCCCTGGCTGAGCGCAAAGTAATTGGCTGTGGATAACGCCAGTTTTTCGGAGGAGTCGTCCAAAATTTTATTGCAAAGAATGTAGCGATATCCGCCAATGATTTCCTGATCTTCTGGCGACCAAACAATCAGTTGGTCATAGCAATTTTCAGAAGTATCGTAATTATCCAGGTCGAGTTCCTTTCCCGTTCCTCCACCAGATGAGCGGAAAGTAACTTCGCGTAAACGGCCGATTTCACGGAGAACATTCGGAGAATTGTGCGCATTTACTGCATAAATCTCATTGCCTCCTTTGCGCGTTTTTCGCAAGAAGCGATCGGCATTTAATTCTTTCTTTATCAGAGTAATATCAACAGGATCGATGATCTTATTCATGGTTCAGTTCTTTTCTTAAATCGTAGACTTTTTCTTTAATCTGCTGCGCCAATTCTTTGTCGTCAATTGTTGGGTCTAATTCAGTGGCGCGAATCGGTTCTCCAACAATGAACTCAAAATGACGCTCGTGTTGTTTGAACAATTCATTAGCAAGATACAACATTTCAATGTTGGTTTTAATGCCAACGGCTTTTCTGATATTGGAGAGCTTGTAAAAAAACTCTGAAAGACGTCCGTCAATATAAATGGGGATAATCGTACGGTCGAATTCCTTCGAGTAGGTCACAAATGTTTTCTTCCACGCCAAATCCTTTACCTCGCCTTTTTGTTTGCGACTCACAAGTCCCGCTGGAAAAATACACACGGCTTCTTCCGATTGAAACAACTCTTGAATTTGAATGCGAACCGTGGGATTGTTTTTGTTTTGACTTTTCCGCACCTTGTTCACACCAACAAACATATCTTTCATTTGCTCCAGGTTCATCAATAAATCATTGACGATAAATTTCAAATCTTTTCGATGATTTTGAAGCGCCGACACAAGGATCATTGCATCCATTCCGCCCAGGGGATGATTCATTGCCAAAACAACTTTCCCATCCTTAGGAATTCGTTCCAAATGCTTCACAGAATACGTGATGTCTAAATAATCGACAACAGCCTGACACCATTCTGCGTTTTTCAAATGCTGATGGTCTTCAATAAACGCATTAATTTCTTGCTGATGTAAAATGTACTTCAAGTAGCGGATTATCGCACGCGGCATGCGTTTCAGAAGTTTTGGGTTCTTACTCGCAATTAACTTTTCTATGTCTATAAATGCGTTGTCGCTCATGCCAAACACGAATTTACGGCATTCCCTCATGCCAAAGCGTAATGAGTGATTGAAATTATTCACATTCGATCTTGCAAAAAAGGGACGTTTTTCATCGGAATTGCTTCATCCAATCTGGACTTTATTATAGCTTTGTACTTTGGATTAAACGCAAGAAACAGAAATGATTGAACTATCGGAACGACTGCAGTCTATGGAGGAATCTGCCACGATTGCAATGTCTCAGAAAAGCCGCGAATTGCGTGCGCAAGGAAAGGATGTAATTTCTTTAAGTCTGGGGGAACCTGATTTCCATACACCAGAATTCATCAAGGATGCTGCAAAGCAAGGGATGGATGATAATTTCACCACCTACACACCCGTACCCGGATATCTTGATTTGCGCGAGGCAATCTCGAGAAAGTTCAAACGCGATAATAATTTGGATTACCCAGCAGATCAAATTGTGGTATCGACGGGTGCCAAACAATCCATTGCAAACGTGGTAATGAGCATTGTGAATCCAGGAGATGATGTCATTATTCCTGTTCCGTATTGGGTTTCGTACCGTGAAATTGTTCGCGTTGCGGAAGGGAATGTAGTGACGGTAAGTGCCGGAATTGAAACAGATTTCAAAATTACCGGAAGTCAATTGGCTGAGGCTATCACGCCAAAAACCAAAATGATGGTTTTCTCTACACCTTGCAACCCAACAGGTTCTGTCTACAGCAAAGAAGAATTACGCGAGCTTGCCGATGTCATTGTAAAACACCCGCAAATGGTGGTGATTTGTGATGAAATTTATGAGCACATAAATTTCGATTCGAAGCACGAAAGCCTGGCGCAATTCGAAGATGTTAAAAATCAAGTGGTCACAATCAATGGAGTTTCAAAAGCGTGGGCCATGACAGGTTGGCGCTTGGGATATATCGGTGCAAACAAAGAAATTGCGCAGGCTTGTTCTAAAATTCAAGGGCAGTTTACTTCTGGAACGTGTTCGATTACACAACGTGCCGTAATTGCTGCGATGGATGCTGATCCGAGTGAAATTGCATCAATGGTAAAAGCATTCGAATCGAGAAGAATGCTTGTGTTGGATGCGTTGAACAAAATTGAAGGGGTGAAAACGAACGTGCCAGGAGGTGCATTCTACGTATTCCCTGATGTTTCGTACTTTTATGGTAAGTCGTACGAAGGCCGTTTGATTCAAGGTGCAACCGATTTATCGATGTATCTTCTGGATGAAGCATTAGTAGCACTCGTTACTGGTGAAGCATTCGGTGACCCGAACTGTATTCGTATCTCTTATGCCGCCTCGGAAGAGACTTTAACAGAAGCAATGAAACGTGTTAAAGAGGCACTCGAAAAGTTGAAGTAATGGATGTATCCTCGATATTTTCAAAGTTCGAATCTCTTAGAATTTTAGTGATTGGCGACGTCATGATCGATGCTTACATCGAAGGGAAAGTGACGCGCGTAAGTCCTGAAGCCCCAGTTCCAATTGTAAATCTTACAGACAGAATTAGTCGGTTGGGAGGCGCTGCAAATGTGGCATTAAACCTAGCAGCACTTGGCGTTACACCTGTACTTACAAGTGTGATCGGTGAGGACGAAGGTGGGGAAGATTTGCTCCAGTTGATGCGAAATGCCGGTATGGTAACCACAGGGATTGAGCAAAGTAAAGACCGCAAAACAACGGTGAAAACGCGCATTATTGGCAACCAACAACAATTGGTGCGAATTGACGACGAAATTATTGCACCGCTCACAAAAGAAGAAGAAGATCGAATCATTTTGAATGTTTCCAAGCATTTGAACGAAATTGATGCGATCATTTTTGAAGATTATAACAAAGGCGTTTTGACGACGCGTGTGATTGAGAAAATTGTTGCCATGGCGCGCGAGAAAAACATCATCACAACTGTCGATCCAAAGAAGGATAAATTCTTCGAATACAAAAATGTGACGCTTTTCAAACCAAATTTAAAAGAGTTGAAAGAAGGACTGAATCTCAAAAAATACATTCCAGCACACATTCGCAACATTGCTGATGTCAGTGGGGCAGGCGATACAGTGATTGCCGTAGCAACGGCTTGTTTGGCAGTGGGACTCGAATTACGCGATGTTGCCGAATGGGCGAACCTTGCAGGAGGTTTGGTATGTGAATATACGGGCGTTGTCCCAATCGATAAGGCACTCTTGCAGGCCGAAATAGCGAAATTAGAACAGGCATGAGGATACGCGACATCAGAGAGCGGATCAACTTGTTGATTTATGATTCAAAACAAGGCGTGTTACGTGCATTGTCCGTTTTGAATGTTCTCGTGTCGTTAACTGCGATTGGCGTGTTGGTCTATATGTATGGATTCCACATTACGCCTGAAACGGAAGCTACTTGTTTTTCTATTATTCAAGCAAGTTTCGGGTTTTACATCGCTCGTTTCCTCATTAAAATCATTTACGATTTCAACCCTCGGAAATTCCTTCGGGAAAATTGGTTCGAAGCCATAATCGTATCCATACTCCTCATTGAGGGCGTCGCCTATAACTTCTTTAATGGGATGATTCTGGAGCCTGTCTTCAAATCCATTGGCTTTGATGAATTCGGTACCTTCTCTACGATTTTTGTACAGCTGTACATTTTCATCATCATCCTTAACAACCTTTTCAAAGAACGCAACTTCAAACCGTGGATGAAAATCCATCCTGGTTGGTTGTTTACCATTTCTATCTCGCTCATGACGGTCATGGGAGGGCTTTTGTTGATGCTCCCAGAAATGTCCAATGTAGAGGGAGGATTGCCATTCACCGACTCGTTATTTTTATCGATGTCCTCGGTAAGTGTAACAGGGTTGTCTACTGTTGATGTTGCCCAAACCTTGACGTTCAAAGGTCAGGTGGTGGTGATGGTTTTGATCAAACTTGGAGGATTGAATACCATTGCTTTTGGCGCTTTAATGCTCGTGGTGGCGAAATTTGGTGTTGGAATTAAATACCACGAAGTAATCGAAGATTTCATCAATAGAGACTCCATTCTGAAGGCAAAATCGATGCTTGCGAAAATTGTGATTTGGGCAACAACTTTTGAGATCGTCGGAATCATTCTTTTGTTCATTGGTTTTGGAAATCAAGGAGTTTTCGCAGATACCGGCGAGCGATTCTTTCAATCGGTCTTCCATGGGATCTCTGGCTTCAATAACGCCGGATTGTCCACACTAGAAGGCGGGTTAATGCATCCTGATGTCATCAATAACACCTTCGTTCATACCATCATAATGATTCTGTTCTTCCTTGGAGGATTTGGAATGATTTATGATCTGGTTTTAAAGGCATATGCCATTTTCATGTTCTTCATTATTGGAAATATTATTGGTCCTTTCATTCTGGCGATTAGTGAGGCAGACCTCTTAGCATCAGGGAAGTACGACTTTATGGATTTGGTTTTTGAGCATGTTTCTGCGGCAAGTACGGTAGGTTTATCGACTGGAATTACTGCAGAATTGAGTACAGTTGGTAAATTTGTACTTATTGTGGCCATGTTTATTGGTCGTGTTGGAACGTTAACGCTCGCATATTTGGTTGGAAAACGCGTTATGAGTAAAAATTATAAGTACCCTTCTGGACATACGATGGTGGGTTGATAAAGTGAAGAAGATGGAAGAAAAGAAAGTGGTAAAACCGTACAATGATAGCGACACCTCTAAAAAGGAGGAAGTCGCAACAATGTTCAACAACATTTCGAAGCGATATGATTTTCTGAATCATTTCCTTTCGTTGGGGATTGATAAAATTTGGCGAAAGAAAGCCATTCGTTTGTTGCAAGAAATTAAGCCGAAATCGGTGTTGGATATCGCGACAGGAACCGGAGATTTTGCAATTGCGGCATTAAAATTGAAGCCTGAAGAAGTAGTTGGCGTTGATATTTCGCAAGGAATGTTGGATGTTGGGATCGAGAAAATGAAACGAAAAGGCGTTGACGACATTATATCCATGCAACTAGGCGATTCAGAGAAGTTACCTTTCGACGACAATCGTTTTGATGCATTAACCGTTGGATTCGGAGTGCGTAACTACGAAAATCTGGAAAAAGGATTGTCGGATATGTTGCGTGTATTGAGACCGGAAGGGCGCGCAATAATATTGGAGTTTTCCAAGCCAAGAAAATTTCCAGTAAAGCAAACCTTCGGATTTTACTCCAAGCGCGTGATCCCATTTTTAGGGAAAACCATCTCAAAAGACAAACGCGCTTACGAGTATTTGCCAGAATCAGTGGAGGCCTTTCCTGAGGGACAAGACTTTTTGGATATAATGACCAAAGTAGGATACAAAAATGTAGATAGCCAATTGGTGAGCGGTGGAATCGCGACCATTTATTGGGGAACAAAATAATTTGATGCGAAAACGATTTTTTACAGCTAATACAAGCCTTTCAAAAGCCATGAGATTGTTACTCGTGTGCTTGCTGATTTCATCGTATAGCTTTGGTCAGCGCGAGAAACCGAAGAACTATCGTCGTTTTGATGAGAAACTGTTGCATTTCGGATTCATGCTCGGTGGTAATACTTCCGACTTCACCTTGTTTCGTGAGCTCAACGCATTCGATCAATATGGATTGACATCGCTCACGAATCAGTCGGCTCCGGGCGGACAATTGGGCATTGTCATGACCATGAAAGTGGGAACGCCCGTGGTGCGTTTGCGCTTCATTCCGACATTGTCTTTTCAAGAGCGCATTCTGAATTACACCTTTATGCCGAACGATTCTACGACCATCATGAATCAAGAACGCATTAGCTCTACCAACCTCGATTTTCCACTGATGTGGCAATTCCGAACACTCCGAGTGAACAATTTCGCATCGTACTTTTTGGTTGGCGGGCAGTATTCGCTTGATTTGCAGTCACAACAAGATGCAAGCCAGAACTTTACCGATCCATTCATCAAGCTCAATCGTCATGATTTTAGCGGACAATTGGGCGTTGGCGTTGAGTTTTTTGCTCCCTACTTTAAATTTGGGATGGAAATCAAATACCAACACGGATTCCGAAACGCACACATTAAGGATTCCGCAGTAATCGCACAACCCATCGACCGCTTGTACAACAAGGTTTGGTGGTTCTCACTCATTTTCGAGGGCTAAAATTCAGCACGACAATATTTACAGAATGCCAGCGTTTCAGAATCAATGAAGTTGCTCGTAGTCTTTTTATTGTTCCCTATTCTTGTACTGAGTCAAAAGCAAAAGCCGAAGAATTATCTAAGATTCGATGAAAAGAAATACACTTTCGGCTTCATGATCGGCGGGAATAGATCCAACTTCACTTTGATGGAGGAATCTAATTTACTGGCGGATTATGGGGTTAGCGCGATCTCTAGCGATTGGGTCGCAGGTGGACAAGTTGGTCCTGTTATGACGATGCGATTGACCCGAACACCTTTTCTGCGCTTGCGATTGATGCCCTCTTACTCTTTTCAAGAACGCCAACTGAATTACACTTTTGTCAACGAAAGTTTGATGTCCATTGAAAACACGGAAAGAATTCATTCCTCCGTTTTCGATCTTCCCTTGATGTTGCAATTCCGAACGCTTCGTGTCAATAATTTTGCTTCGTATTTTTTGCTTGGTGGACAGTTCTCCGTCGACATGCAATCGCAAGAAAATGCCTCACAAAACTTCACGGATCCCTTCATTAAACTGAACCGAATTGACTACAGCGCCCAACTTGGAGCCGGTGTTGAGTTTTTTATGCCCTTCTACAAATTTGGAATAGAAGTCAAGTACCAACACGGTCTAATGAACAGTCATATCAAGGATAATGCGGTAATCGCGCAACCAATTGATCGATTGTATAACAAAGTTTGGTGGTTCTCGCTTATCTTTGAGGGCTAATGACACCCACAAGCATTCAATTTCAAGTAACGCCAGAACAGGCGAAAGACGATTCGTTTCTGCGTAAACGCATTGCTCAAGAACTCCATTTGGAGGAAGGCTCTTTTCAATTTCGATGGCGAAAACGCTCTATTGATGCGCGAAAGAAAGCCATAAAAATCAACGGATATTTCGAAGTAATTGGAAAAGATGCTGTCTTTGAAACAATGCCTGGCTTTTCTCCAGAAAAAGTCGACGAGGATAAGAGAATCGCCATTATTGGTGCCGGTCCCGCAGGATTGTTCGCTGCTTTGCAAGCCATAGAATTGGGATTGAAACCTGTTGTTTTTGAGCGCGGGAAAGATGTTCGTTCCAGAAGACGTGATTTGGCAACCTTGAACAAAGAAGGAATTGTGAATCCGGAATCCAATTATTGTTTTGGGGAAGGAGGAGCAGGAACCTACTCCGATGGGAAGTTGTACACGCGCTCTAAAAAACGGGGCGATGTGCGGAAAGCATTGGAATGGTTTGTTGATTTTGGGGCGAGCCGCGATATTTTGGTCGATGCGCATCCGCACATTGGAACGAACAAATTGCCTCAGATTATCGTTTCCATGCGAGAGAAAATCATCGAATGCGGGGGTGAAATTCATTTTGAACGTAAAGTCACACAAATTCATGCCGATCAAGGAAGGGTGACTGGCGTGGAGATCAACGGCAATGAAACGTTTGATTTTGAGCACGTGATTGTTGCTACGGGACATTCCGCCAGAGATATTTATCAGCTATTTCGCGACAACAATTGGCAAATCAACGCCAAGCCATTTGCCCTGGGAGTTCGCATCGAGCATTCGCAAGAGCTCATCAACAAAATTCAATACCACGGAAGACAAAGCGATGATTTCTTACCGCCGGCGAGTTATTCGTTGGTTGCACAGGTTGAGGGCAGGGGAGTGTACTCGTTTTGCATGTGTCCAGGAGGGATTGTAGCGCCCTGTGCTACGGAACCTGGCGAAGTTGTAACGAATGGTTGGTCGCCTTCGAAACGCAACAATCCCACGTCGAATTCGGGAATTGTTGTTGAAATTCACCCCGAAGATTTTGACAATCCTAAAGATCCATTCGCTTGTTTGGATTTTCAAAGAATGGTCGAGAAAGCATGTTGGGAGGCAGGCGGAAAAACGCAAAAAGTGCCCGCACAGCGCATGGTCGATTTTGTGAACGGAAAAGTGTCGGAAACATTGCCAGATTCATCTTATCAGCCAGGATTAACGTCTGTTGACCTGAACAAAGTATTGCCAGATTTGGTGGCGCGCCGCCTGCGAAAAGCATTCGAAGAATTTGGAAAAAAGCTCAACGGTTATTTGACAAATGAAGCCGTTTTGCACGCACCAGAATCACGTACTTCATCGCCCGTTCAAATTCCGCGTGGAGAAGATTTGCAACATCCTGATATCAAAGGATTGTATCCATGCGCGGAAGGAGCTGGCTATGCAGGTGGAATTATTTCAGCTGCAATTGATGGTATGAAATGCGTTAAGGCGATTCATCAAGAAGTTGCTCCTGAGTAAGTGAGTACGGGTTTTTCCAAATCCCAACTAATTCATAATAATGCAGGTAGAGATTGTACTCATTTCTCAATCCGTAGAAGCGTACGCCATTTTTTTCTAATTCGAAATGTTGTTCCAAGTGGTTAATTTCTTCTTCAATATTTCCGCAACGCAGACCGAGAGCCTGCTTTTCATTTAGCTTACTTAACAGCAATGAATCTAGTGTTGGGCGTTGCTCTTGTGCGTAAAAACGGAAGTTTTCCAAAGGAATTAGTGCCGTGTCGGTGAGTATAAAATAGGTGCTCTCTGTATACGGTGCAAGTGCTAAAAATGTTCTTTTTACATCGACTAGTTTTACTTTTCTACCGTCCTGAACGCGAATTTTTGTGGGGTAATAGATGTGGTATAAAGTATCGTAATGCCCTTTAATTTCCACAAGGTTTCCCATAAGGTTGATTGTACGTTTGCGAAGTTGTGTTTGATAAAACCCTTTTTCAACATTTCGCCTGCCATTTCCATAAGCTCTTGGCACTGAGGCTGAA
Organism: Fluviicola sp.; assembly: GCA_043584915.1. Classification (GTDB taxonomy): domain Bacteria; phylum Bacteroidota; class Bacteroidia; order Flavobacteriales_D; family Crocinitomicaceae; genus UBA4466. Next base: position 3,629,081 of record CP121319.1, on the reverse strand, counting down.
TCAAAAGGGGTTCGTTTAGATGGGGAAAATAAGTAGTTGAGTCTGGGGGAGTATCGAAAGTTAAATTTGAAGTTTTGGAGGGTCTCCCAAAAAACAAAATTTTTAATAAGAAGTTGCTTGTTCATTGGGATATTGGCATCCACTTGGGCATACTTAGCAAAGGTGGTGTCATATTCTGAAAGATGTATCTCGGCAAGATCTTGCACTTTGAACAGCTCAGGAAGGTACGTGAAGGGCATCGTGAAATTCAGATTGAAGTCGAGAAAAGCAACGGAATCCCTACTATTTTTTATGATGATTTTATCGTAAGACGGAAAAAAACTCACTTCTCCCAAAGACAAACGTTTGTCTTGTTTTATTAAAGTGATTTCATCCAAAGTATGCTTGACTTTAATAACGCTGTCGGAAAGTCTGCGAATTTGATAATATCCAGGGGTAAGTATAAAATTGAAGTTCGTGTCCAATAGTCCTTCAAGCCAATTCGGATCTTGCGAAAGATTTTCAGGGTAACTTAGGTAGAGATAATTTTTCCCAAATTGGAGTCCGTTGTCAGAGCTTAAGGTATAGTTTAATTTTACTTCTCCGTTGTTATCGAGTATTTTAAACCCTTCATTATAATTCCCGTGAATCACCGTTTTATATGGCTTTAAATACGTGTAGGTATTTTTCTTCATGGGGATTACCATAGACTTTTTGTCTAAGTCATACAATCCAGAAACTTGTTTTTTTCTTCTTTTTCTTCTTTTTCTTCGATATTCTACGGCAAGGATATTGCCATCAGAATGAACACCTATGTCTTTCTTGAACTTCTTGACGAACACCGTCCCGTTTGTATCTATACTGACGAGTTTGTTTTTATCGATCAAATAATATGGCTCCTGATAAAATTGTGTTTCCAAATAATCCGCTTTGCTATGGTAGAGGATCCTACCGTTGCTATCAACAATCCAATTCTTTACTTGGTGGACCTTATAACTCGATTGAACGGGTTTAGGAGCGTAGATGGTGTCTGGATAAGCAACCTGGACATAAACCGTATCATTGGCTTCGAAATATTCGTACTCCGTCGAACGTTGTAGTTCCTTCTTCTTTTTTTGATAGCGCCTCCTTGATCTTTTATAGCGACGCCTGCGTTTTTTTGGCGGCATGTATTCTTGTCGGCTGCTCGGTGAATCGGAAAGCAAATGTTCAAGATTTTGATATGTGTATAAACTATCTCCAACCCTCGCAAGCAAGGAGTTTCCCGTTCTTTGAATCGATGTGTATTTATACTGCGTTTGTACTTCACCATTTAATGACATTACTGCCTTTCGATTGTTTTTGGTAACCACGAAAAAGGAGTCGTAGAGTGTTGCATAGTTTACGCTCTCAGATAAAGTACTAACATGAGGACCTCTATGAATCAAAGGATGGAACTTGATGTCGTCATATTCAAAAGGAATGTGTACATCACCGTTGGGATGGGTAATTCCAGTTTTGCCGTCTTTGTTTTCGAATTGCAGCAAACCCACAGATCCGAAATTATAAGTAATCAGGTTTTTGACAGAGTAATTGTACTGCAAGTCAAGAGAAGCAGTGTAAATATCCAAATTTTTTCTGCTTTTGTTGTGCCATTTGTACCGATGAAAAATTCCTTTTTGCGTATATCCACGGTAATAGAGTTTTCCTTGATAGTCGCTCATTTGAACCCATTGGTATGCTTCATTGGTCATAGCGCCGGAATGAATGTTACGCAGCTGATATTTTAATTTCTTCATCTTTTCTCCCTGCTTCAAAGAGTCAGTGATAAAAAGTACGCCATCGGCACGGTGGGCAACTCCACGATTTGAGGGCTTGATTGAATCTGGATAAGCTAAGGGTTTGCGGGGATATGGCTGCATTCTTCCGAAATAATAACGTTTGTCGACAATGGAGTCAATAGGCTCCAAGAATTCATTGAGAATGTAACTAGTGCGTCCTTTAGTTACTGAATGATACCCTTCAAAATAACTAGAACGAGTGTATTCAGGTGTAGTTTTCCCGGTGTTTAGGTGCTGAATACTCGTGAGAGCGCCTTTTGAACGATAAGCGTAATGTTGAATGGTTGAATCGTATGGAGATTCTCGCAGTTGAATAAGTTGAATTTCATCGTATTCGCAGGGAATTATCAACCCACTTCGGATGCCGTATATACCTGTTTTATTTCCATTTTTCCGAACTTTTAAATATGCATCGCCACCTGCAGGCTGAATCGGGTATCTCGGTACTTGTATACTAGAATACTCCAGAGGAATAATCACATTGTTATCCATATCAACGATTCCGCAAGATCCATACTTTTCTTTTTTTACCACGAATATTCTTTGATCTACGTTGTTTTCAGAATTATGCACCATTCCATAGTATTGAATGAATAGATAAGGAAACGATTGTAGCAAGTCTAACTGATTGGAATATAAAAATGAGGAGTCCTGAGTAGAACACAATAGGCCTGCATCATCAGAAATGAACTGAAAACTTTGCAGGTTTTCATGCGACTTTTTATCCGGATGAAAAGCAGAATACAATTGAAAGTTCTTACGATGTCGACCCACTAGAATCAGACTATCTGAAATCAGATGAATATTGTGCTCACGAAGTGGAACCACAAGTTCGAAACGGTTGTTATAAAGTCCTCTTTCTGTCCCCGATGTAGCCAACCAGTAAGTTGGAGTAAAATTTTCCGAATTTCTAATTTTTGACCAGGTTTTACGAATGTTATCAAAAGAGGGCGGAATCATCGTATCTCCATTGGCAGCAATCACTCCCTTGGTACATGCGCCGTAATCAATGAAAATGCGTTCATCTTGGGCAAGTGCAGATAAGGTCAAAGCAAAACAAGAGAAAATCAAAAGAATCCAGCGATGATGGAGCATAACTTAAAATTACGAAATTGAAGGTGAGGCGACAAGAACTTTGTCCATGTGAAGTGTTAAAAAGCGAGTGTTCTATAACATTTCAGAACTGCGATCGTTTTCTTTTGAAATCACTGTTTATGAAAAATCTACTGCTCGTAATCTGTTTGTTGCCAATAATTGTTTCTGCACAAGCTCCAACAGGATTTATGTATATGCCTCAAAAGGCAAAATGGAGTTTGTTTAGTTTTGATGTCAATGCTGGGTATCGCTGGTTTTTTAAAGAAGTAAACAGGCCTTCACAGAACGATTATTTGGAAAACAAAAATGATTTGGCTGCTCCCAATTCGAATATGTATGGCGGTGTCTTCTATCCCGCTTACAGAGAAAGATCGAACGTATTTAATGCGAATGTGAGTTTTACGCCAGGGCAGGAGCAGCGTACCCTTAGTTTTGGAGTAGGCTTTTTACAAAACAGCTACCGCTTTGGTCGATCTTTGTTCGATGTTCAAACGACTTCAATTGATACGTTCCAGCTGGAATATAGTAACGGCACTACAAGCCCCGTGATTCTGGACAGTATCTGGAAAGATCGAGAATATTTGCACTTAGAACAGCGTTTTGTGACGCTTAGTTCAGAATATGTATTCAGGACGGAAAGAAGTAGACTTTCTGGATATGCCGGACTTGGCGCTCAGTTTGGAATCTCGGTCAACAAAACGCTTGGATACTCTAGAGAGCAATCGTGGAATTACCAGTATGTTGATTCTCAGGGGAACCCAATTTTGCAAAATCCAACAGGATATAACACTTTTGGAACACCTATTTATGATGATATAACCATCGATCGTCAATCGACTGAATTGGATGCTAAAAGAGTTTTTATGATTGCGCCCTACATCCCAATTGGGGTAGAGTTTAGTCCGATTAATAGAGGCGTTTGGTATAATGGTGTTTGCATTGAATTGAAAGGAAAGATTGGATCGGAATTTCATTTAATCAAGGACGCAAAAACGTACATTCGTCCATTTTACAGTGTTGGTATCGGACTGAAATACATTCTGCCTGAAAAACACGTTTTACATACGCATTGAGAAAAAAATCCCGACGTTCGGCTTTTGGGGAGCACAACATCGGGATTTGACTTTCTAGTGGTTAGGAAGAACGTTTTTGCTAGTAGCCTGCGTTCGGTGGCTGGAAATCTACTTTTTTCTTGTTTTCTATATTCTCTCGGCTTTTGCGTCTGCCTCTAAAGAACAAGAGCAAGTTGACAAAAAGCATAATGCCGAGGTAAATGGAAAAGCCACCAATTTTTCTACTCAATGCCTCAATGGTTTCTTGCGTTGAGGTGGGTTCGGTAGACATTTTGAGAATCAACAGTGCGAATCCGATGTTGAGTAGATAGAATCCCATTTCAAACAAGCGATTGGTAGAAAACGCAATGTCTTCTTTGCCATGGAAAATATCCAACATAAAAACCCGTCCGTTTTTGAATAAATACCGCGCTACGAAAAGCGTGAGACCAATAGAAATTGGTAGATAAACGGTGTAAGCGATAACGATGAATTGTGTGCTCATAACTGATGTATTTGGTTAAACATTTATTGATTTAGATGCGTTTTTTCGGAAATGGCTGTAAAGAACCAATACGAACATATTGAAGTAATGAATCACGCCCAACATAATGATCATGATTCCGGATTGTCGACCTACAAGCTCAAATACGCCTCCGAGATTTTGAATTTGAGGCCATTCTATGATAGACCAGGTTGCGTATCCGAGATTTAAAAGGTAGTAGCCGAGCAAAAGCAAATTGTTGATGCTATCCACAAGGTGTTCTTCGTCCTTTTTGAATAGGTCGATCATGTAAATGCGCCCGTGCTTGTGAAAGGTGCGTCCGAGGTGGAAAATCACGAAGTACATGATAATTCCGAAGGCGATATAGCCGATAGTGTTGAAAGTCATGATGCCAGGTGGTAAAGATTATAGACAAAAAGAAATGTAAAAACGCCTGCAAACAGAAAGAATAAAAGATTCATAAATACTTCACCCACCTTGAAAATGGAACGTTTAGGAACTTCATACATTGGATAGTAAGCGAACTGCGTGGCAATTTTTCCAATCCAATAAGCAGCAATCAATCCAGTTAGGGCACAAGCCAACGGAGATGCATTCTGGAGTTCATTCACCAAGAGAATGGAGATGAACCCGAATGAAAAGTTCAATCCTTGTATGTAGCGTCCATACGTTTTAGCAATTTCTTGGTTCAGGGGTTGCAGCTTTTGGATATCGTTGTACCAATCGAACACAACGTGTCGAATGTAAGGATAGATCATGGCGGTGAAAATTTGACCAATACCACCGGCAATGATCAATGCGTTGGGAATTTTTGTATCAAACATACTTCTTGATTTTAGGTTAATACTTTGTTTTTATGAGGTGTTTTAATCCATATCCGTAGAGTGTTCCAATAAGTAACATGGGCACACCTCCTATTGCGAAGGAGAAGAGGATGCCAAAAAGTGCACCCCCTAAAAAAGTGACATCTTGTAAGATTGCGGCTCCGAGAATGCCGAGCGTTAGAATTGAACAAATATTGGTAAGTGCAGTAGAAATCAATCCAACTAATAATGGTCCTCTCTTGTTAATCTTTCTTCCCGCTCTTCTGCCAAAAAAGGCAGAATAAGAGAGACCAACTATTGCTGTGAGAAGGAATGAAGGCATGTCCTTTATATCAGCTTCTTCATTGATTAGGTATAATGTTGCAAGGAATAGAAGTCCTAACATGCCTCCCGCAACTCCTAAGGCTGCTCCAATTTTTTCTTCTCTTGTCATAACAATAAGTTTTTAAACTTTCAGTAAAGAATGAAAGTTATAGGTTAAAAAAAGCTGTTCGCTCACATTGCTTCCCGGTACTTTATTTATTCGAAACTTGTAGCATTCTCCTCAAAGAATAGCCGTAAATACTGCCTAAAATTAGCATGGGAATACCCCCTAACAGTGTTGTGTAAAGTAGTATTACCAAAATGGCGAAAAATGGGTCTTGTGCGGAATAATATTCGCTTTCATCAAGGAGAATGTAGAGTGGGATTGACAAAAGCAGCGTGCAGTAAGTGGTTAAGAAGGTAGATTTGCACCCAATCCAAACAGGATGTTCTCCCTTAATCGTGTTTCTTCCCGCTCTTGCTCCAAAAAATGCAGAGAAAAATAAGAAGATGGTCACTATTAACATTAGTTCAGTATTAAAATGAATACTCACAACACCATTGATCAGCAGTGCCATCGTTACTGCGGTAAAAATTCCAAACACGAGGCCAAGTACTGCTCCTTTTTCTTTTGCGCTTTTCATATCTTTAAGTTTTTAAACTTTCAGTAAAAAATGAAAGTTTGTAGGTAAAAAAATACTACACCATCTTGAGTAGCTGACGGTAGAACCAATGCTCATCCGAACGAATGAATTTGTCCATCACATCATCTGCTTTTTGGGTGAAGTCGTCAATATCTCCAATCAAGGCCTTGAATTCCTTGGTTTCTTTGTCATTGCCTTCCACTTTTTTCACTTCCTGGAGAACGCGCAACATCGGTTCAATTTCACGTTGGCGGCGTTGTTTGATTACCTGACGCGCAAGTGCCCACATATCTTTGTCGGTTACGAAATACTCGCGGCGCTCTCCCGGTACATGCGCTTTTTGAGCAATTCCCCAATCAATGAGAGTACGGGTGTTCATGTTCGCGTTTCCACGAGATATTTGGAGGGCATCCATCATGTCTTCCGTAGAGATCGGTGTATTGGAAACAAGAAGCAATGCGTGAATTTGCGCCATCGTGCGGTTTACGCCCCAATTCGATCCTAGATTTCCCCAAGACTGAATAAAATGTTGTTTTGCTTCTTCTAATTCCATATTTCAAATATATGAAACTTTCAGTAATAATTGAAATATTCGAATAAATTTTATGCGATAGCAAGAAGACGGTGAAAAAAATAAAAAATAGTTGGATTGACGTTTTTTAGGTAAGACTCAGTAGTAGTATGGGGTACAGGCGAAGGGTGGTGGAGCAATTCCAAACCTTGTTCGCCAATTCGCGAACAATAAAATTCGCGAATTCTAGTAATTGCAAAAAATATTTCCGAAATTAAAGAGACTTCATCGTTCCAACCAAACACGCCCTAACCCATCAACCTACTCAGCAAAATCCCCGTGGCAACAGCAACGTTCAAAGATTCTGCTCCACCATTTCCAGGAATATGAATCGGGTGAGAGATCCGTTCTAACAGTGTATCCGAAATTCCCTTACCTTCATTTCCCATCAGTAGAATGCCTTGCTCAGGTAGGGCAACGGAATGCATGTTTTCCCCTTCCAACAATGCGCCAAATATCGCGCGTGTTTCATTGTGTAAGTATTCCTCCAGATTTTCGTAGCGAACCTGAACTCTGAAAATCGACCCCATGGTTGATTGCACCACCTTGGGATTGAAGCAATCAACAGTGTTTATAGAACAAACGATTTCAGAAATCCCAAACCAATCAGCGGTTCGAATAATGGTTCCCATATTTCCCGGATCCTGAACACCATCAAGAACAAGTGTCCAGTGGGCAGTGGTTTCCTGGAAATTCGGTTTTCCAACAACCGCGAGAAGCGAACTTGGATTGGTAAGACCGCTAAGAGATTTCATTGTTGCGGCATCTGTTAAGAATGCATTGGGTTGATTTTCCAAATCGGCATTAGTCGTCACCAGACATTGAACATCGGCTGATTCAAGTGCTAAAATTTCTAGCACCATTTTTGTACCTTCTACAAGGAAGACTTCCTCAGCATCTCTGTTTTTTTTCAGGCGTAATGAGCGAATCCACTTTATTTTATTTTTTGAAAGTATTTCCAAGGTGTCCTTTTATTAAATTTGCTTGAAGTAATACATTAAGTGCAGCGCATCAAACTTACATATATTCTACCGATCCTAACCCTGTTCTTAGTGGCTTGTAACCAGACTAAGTATGTTCCAGATGACAAATATCTCGTCAAAAAGAACAAAATCATCATAAAGGGGGATAATAAGATTGACAAAGAGGATCTCGCTTCTATTGTGCGTCAGCCAGCCAATTACCAACGCTTGTGGATTAAGTGGAAACTGTATGCTTTCAACACATTCGACTCTACAAAAATTGCCGACAAACGCGCTCGAAAGAATCAGGAAATTCGCGTGGAGAATCAAGAGCGTTTGGAGAAGCAATACGAAATCAACAAGAAACGAATTCTCAAAGCCAAAAAGAAAGGGAGAACGCATTACACGCACAAGAATATTCAGTTAAAGGATACAGTGAATCCGAGCAAGTTTTTCAGAGAGTGGTATAAGTACGAAATAGGCGAGCCGCCAGTTGTATTTGATAGTTCCGCCTATGAAAAAACGCTAGAGCAAATGAATGCCTACCTCAAACAGAAAGGCTATTACTACGGAAAAGCGGAAGGGTTGGTGAAATACAAGGGGAACAAGAAATCCGTTGTTACCTATGTTGTGACCACCGGAAAGCAATACAAAATTAAAAGCACGAAGGTCGACTGTGAGAACGAAGATTTGCGAGATGCCTACAACGCTTATGTTCGCACCAGACACGACCCTCCGCTCATTGGGAAACCCTTTGATTCTGAAATGCTTGACAGTTATCGTTCTCGAGTAGCCAAATACATGCGCGACTCTTCCTTCTATGGTTTCAGCTTCAATCACATTACTTTTCTGGCAGATACCTTGCGTAAGGATATGTCGGTGAATTTGACCATTGTCATTGGAGATAGAACGGTTCGTGCACCAGGAACAAAGGATTCATTGATCCAAATACAACACGAAAAATTTGTCATCGATGAAGTTTTCTTTCATATGTCTGACACACTTTCATACGAAGGAAATTTTGCCAAGATGATGAAAAACAAAGGATTCTCACTCTACGATGGCTCGTTCGTAAATACCATAGATACGTTTGTTTACGTAAAAGAACGCGGAAATAGAGCGTTAGAGAATCGAGAAGCCGTTTTTCTTTACAATACGGAACCGTTTGTGAAACCAAATGTTTTGGAATCTCAAAACTTCATGGAGAAAGGCACGCGTTATTCTGGGAAGAACGCAGAGGATTCTTATGCCGCATTGCTTCGAATGGATTTATTTCAAGCCATTAAGACGGAGATTGTGGAAATGCCCGGAACCAATCGTTTGCAAATACATTATTACGTTGCGCCAAAAAAACGCCAGAGTTACTCCTTCCAACCAAGGACAACAAACAACAATGGTTACCTCGGAGCCTCAGTGTCTCTTAGCTATACGAACAGAAATCTATTCCGTGGAGGAGAACGCCTGACCATTTCTTTATCGGGAGGATTTGAGTCGCAACCCGCCATCTTTGATGAGTCACAAGGCGATCAGGTGGTTACCACAGGAAGAAGTTTTAATACCTTCGAAATTAGCCCGAATGTGCGTTTAACACTCCCCGGACTATTTCCACTACGAAGCAGCGATATTTCCAAAAGGCGCCGTCCTTCTACCATTATTTCGACAGGATACAGCTATCAGAATCGAGAGGATTTTGAGCGCCGTTCTTTCCAATTGGATTATGAGTGGAAATTCATCGTTTCGAAAACGTCGCTTTTTGAGGTCGGTCTTCCCGGAGTATCGGTAATTCGCTTTGTGGACATCGAAAAATCGGAGGAATTTCAACAGCGACTCGACGATCTCGGTGATTTGTTCTTGTTGAATGCCTTCAGTAATCAGTTTATTTGGCAGGATTGGCGCATTCGATACGAGTATAATATCAAAGGGAAATCGAATCGTCGTGGGAATTCACAATTGTATTTTGCCTCTGTTTTCGAGCCTGCAGGAAATGTGTTGAGCGTTTTTAGACCATTTCAAGATACTACGGCACTTGGTCAATATGGAATTAATGGGGTCGGGTATTCGCAATTTGTGCGTTTGGATAACGAATTGATTTTTTCCAAGCCATTGGGCAAGGAAAGAAGTGTAAACATGAAATTGGAACTGGGAGGAGGAATGCCTTATGGAAATACAACTACCGCGCTGCCATTCGATTACAGTTTCTTCGGTGGGGGAGCAAACGATAACAGAGGTTGGCGTGCCCGTACATTGGGGCCTGGGGGCTACAAATATTACCTGGATACCTTGCGAAGTGCTACGCAGATTGGCGATTTACGCTTGGGTACTTTTGGCGAATACCGCTTTGCGATTAACTCGTTTTTTAAAGGCGCTGTTTTTATGGATGCAGGAAATATATGGACAACCTCTGAAGATCCCAACCGACCAAATGGTCAAATTTCGGGTGATTGGTGGCGCCAAATTGCCGTAGCGGCGGGTGTGGGGTTACGTATGGATTTGGAATACTTCATCATTCGCTTGGATTTGGGTGTTCCTATTCGAAACCCAGCACTGCCAGCCGGAGAAAATTGGATCACACAGAAAAAAGATCTTTTTGAGGACGAAGCCGAGGCTAAATTTGGCGTGAATTGGCGCGATGTGACGCCAGGTTTGTATGTGCCGAACATTCACCTCGGTATCGGATACCCGTTCTAACAAACACAATATCGATTTCTACAAGTAGCTAAACTTCAGGTAAGTACTCACTTCTGTCCATGGAATTTGCACAGGCGATTCAGACGTTCCGTCAGCAGGATGAATTTCCAACCCGTCTTTGTAAAGACGAACAGTCATTTCAGACCAATCCAAATCTTCCGTCATTTCGCCGAACGCTGTGCTTTCCGACTTTCGAATCAGAATATTGATATGCTTCAAAGCCGCGTCTTTCTCTTTTGATTCAAACAGGTCGGTGTACGCTACAATTGTGCCCGTTTCGAGACTGAAAAACAAATACTTATGTTCCGTTTCGGCAAAATCAATGCAATTGCAAATCAAGTGTAATTCTAGATGATTTCCTTTCTGATAGAAGCCATAATCGCCGATACAAAAATCACTGATTTCAGCATCCGTTAAATTTCGTTGAATAATAGCGTTCATGGAATCTGATACCGCTGTATTGCTTGAATAATGGGCAATTGGGTAGAGCATACCGTTGGCAAATGTCTTGTCCGAAAACTTAATTTGACTGATGGCTAACCAAGAGGAAAGCACCAGCGTAGTTGTCATTAATAGCTTCATATCAGTAAGTTATAATACTTAAGATACGCAAAATGAACGAGAAAGTTTGGAACGTCTATTCTTCTACCGTCAAATTGGCAAATCGAAGTAAGACCGTTTTCGATCCGTGCTTTGGGAAAAATATGGTTGCTTTTTTATCCGCTCCATTGCCATCTAACTTGATCACTTTTCCTTTTCCAAAGCGATCATGAACTACATTGTATCCCACTTTTAGGTCAAGAGCACCGCCTGTTTTTGGCTTGCTCGGTTTGGCTTGATCAACGCGTTTTAACGAGGGAGACTTTGTAAACCCTTTGTTCAATCCGCCCATTCCTGCTGGATTGGCAAAAGTACTGGATACACCTGCGCTCAGAGATCTTCCACCGCCTCTTTCCGGAGTTTCAAAATGCAAGAATGTAGGTGGTATTTCGTCAATAAATCGACTGGGTTCTGAAGAGATTAAATTTCCCCATTGGAAGCGCGATTTTGCGTACGACAAGGTGCAGGTTTCTTTTGCACGCGTTACCGCCACGTAAAACAAGCGTCGTTCTTCTTCCAATTCTGTTCTTGAGTGCAATGCCATTTGTGACGGAAAGAGGTTTTCCTCCAATCCAACTAGGTACACATGCGGAAATTCCAATCCTTTGCTTGAGTGAATTGTCATCAAAGTGACATGATTGCGATCGTCGCCTTTGTCTTCGTCAGCATCGGTAAGTAATGCGACATCCATCATAAATTCTGACAACGACTTCGATTCGCCTTCTTCACGCGATGCGGTAAATTCCTTGATACCAGATAGCAATTCTTCCACGTTTTGATAGCGTTCCACTTCCTCTGGGCCCTTATCTTTATCGGTGCGCATTTCTTTCAAAATACCCGATGTTTTTGCAATCTCTTGAGCCAATGCGTAGGCATCCAAGTATGTTTTGAATATTCGCTCCACGGAACGAGTAGATACTTTGGGCATCATCACCGACCACGCAAATATTTTCATACACCGCCGCCAATTTCTTTACAATAAGGTACTGCGCGTAGTTCGTATCCTGGTACTCATCTACCAAAACATACTTGAACTTCTGTTGATAATGTGTCAGAACATCAGGGAAATCTCGGAGTAAAACATTCGTATTGTACAACAGGTCGTCAAAATCCATGGCGCCCGCATTGAAGCAGCGCTGCACATATGTTTTATATATGCGTCCCATTTCTGGGCGTTTGGCCATTTTATCCTCTGATTGAATGTCTGGATTCTGTGCATAGGCATCGGCAGAAATCAGGTTGTTTTTTGCAGATGAAATTCTTCCTAAAACACTGCTTGCTTTGTAGGCCTTATCATCAAGGTTGAATTGTTTGATGATCTCTTTCAACAAGCTGCGCGAATCCTGAGTATCGTAAATGGTAAAGTTTTTTGGGTATCCCAATCGGTCGGCATTGTACCGTAAAATGCGCGAAAAAACAGAGTGAAAGGTACCCATAGTGATATTTCGAGCTTCGCCCTCTCCAACGATATTTCCAATACGTTCCGTCATTTCACGAGCCGCTTTGTTGGTAAAGGTCAAAGCCATAATATTGAATGGATCGACACCATTTTCCATCATAAATGCGATTCGAAACGTAAGAACGCGCGTTTTTCCAGATCCTGCACCGGCAATAACCATGGTTGGTCCTTCAATATTTTTGACGGCTTCAAGTTGGCTGCTATTTAGTTCTTCGAGGTAACTCATGGATGTTTTTTGTTTGCAGGATAAAGCGGAATGCAACGCTAATGACAAAAGTAAAAATAATGGTTCGAAACGGATTTTACCGCATTAAGTTATTGCGTTTATTCAACAGTTTGTTGTTCACTTTAGTCATCAATTGCTACCGATGAGTCGCTCAGATTCAAAGTGCCTTGCTTTTGTGTTTTATGAACCGTTACTTGATTGGAAATCATTCATTATGAAAAAGCGCTACTTAACTATTCTTGCTGCAATTGCTGTATCCTTTAATCAGGCTAACGCGCAAACGGCAACAAAAATTTATGATCACGATTCAACAGATTTAACACAACTCTATAACATGCCTTTCGATGAAAATCGGATGCTCGTGGTTTCCGGGTTTGAAAGTTATGCAAGTAAATCTACTTTGTTCGAATATGATTTTCAAAACAGTCAACTGAACGAAATGACCTTTGCTGATGTGGACACAATCTATGGGCTTCCAGAGTTGCATGAAGACAAAATATTTTTTGCTTCGCATATTTCAGGATTGGGAGTTGAACTTACTGCTTACGATGGAAATAGCACTTTTACATTCGACTTTAACACAGGGGGCGGAAACTCCAACCCTGAGTTGGTAAGTTTTGAAGATGATCTTTATGTGATTGCGAATGATGGTTCTCATAATCAATTATACAAATATCAGGGAGGTACGAGTTTTATGCAGATTTCCGAGGAAGCTCAAGGCGATGTGGCACAGTTTCTTGCCAACCGAGGGGATGAGTACATTTATTCTGTAAACATGCCAATGGTTAAGCACATCAAATCGACAACAGATAACAATGGTACGTTAACGCACAGCATGATTGTACCGACAAGTTTGCAAGAAACTGTCGAAGATGTTGTCGTTTTAAATGGAGATGTCCATCTTCTCTCTGTTACTTATTCGTTTGTAGATGCAGCTTACCGCGTAGATAAAATTGATGCATCCAGTAATATTTCAACCAATTATTACGAAACTGGTGGACAGTTTTCATCGGGACATTTATTAACCCACAATTCAAGTCTACTTTATTACCGCACGGAGCCGAACCATATTGAGGTTTTAGATCTCACAACAAGCGGTCAACCTGCACCGTATTTAACAATGGATCCGTCACAATACAATTATATTTCGGGGCATGTGGTGAAAAACGGAAAACTGTTCATCTATGCTGACACCTATATCGTGGAGGTTTCAGCTGGCATACTTAATTTTGCCGTGGAAGATGGAAATCTCATTCAGTCGACCACCATTTATGAAACGGATGATGCAATATACTTTTATGAGGTACATCCAACTGTGGGAAACAATTCAGGAGTTATTGAAATCGATGTGAGTTCAAACGCCATGATGCGGCATACAGTTTCTCAACAAGGAGGTTATATGTACTTGAATCATCCCATGGTCGAGAATAGTGGAGAGTTAACGTTTATTTTTTCCAATTCAGAGAGTGCCCTTAGTTCAGATATTTATAGTTTTTCTTCGTCTCTTTCATTGTCTGAATCAGAAGATGCAGCGCTTTTGGCGTTTCCAAATCCATCATTGAACGGTAACGTTTTTATTGAACTTCTACATCCTTGTCAGGTAATAATTGCATCCATGGAAGGAAAAACTTTAGAAAGCATTCAAGGGGTTGAAGGGACGAACCTTCTTAATATAAAGGAGCCTGGAATCTACACGGTCTATGTGAATGGCGAAAGCCAGAAAGTAGTCGTACATTAGCTATTTGCGCGTATTCCTTGGTATATACACCTTATACTTGTCGTATTCTTTGGTAGTGATCCAATGTTTCCATCCGAAAGAAAAGATCATTGCCAAAGGTACACCTGGAGTGAAACTCACGGAAAATTGATCGCGTTCGGTAATAGCGTAGTCGTATTCGAATTCCATTCCGTAGGGAATAAATTTCCATTGAACATCGCCAAAACGCTGTGTTTCTGCAACATTGAAAAACCCCGAGGAAGTATAGCTCTCGCCAAAGCGTGTCCATGAATTCCGAAGAATCAACGTAGGACCAATTCCAACGTATACTTTGTGTTTTTCGAGCTTCATCAAGTTGAGTCTCGGTCCGAAGTGCGTGACACTGGCAAATCCTGCAGAACAATCAGAAAACAAGCCTTGAATCACTTTTACGGAAAAAATATCTTTGTAAACGAATTTCTCATATCCTGCGAATCCACCGAAATTGGCAACAAATCGAGCTTTCTTATCAAATTTATAGGGTTGAAGATGCGCTGTCGGATCTCCAAATGGGTGCACCGTTAAACCGAAATACTTTAACGTAAAAGTGCTCTGAGCATAGGAGTTGCTCAAGAGAAAAACAAAGATGATTAGAAATCCAACGCGTTTCATTTTGCCGGAAAAAATGGTTGTAAACACCAAACCATACCGTTCAAGAAAATGCGCAATGACTTGTGTAGCCACATTTTTCCTTGATGCTGCGAAACAAAGGCAGGGGAGTTGGCATAATACCAACGAATAAATGCTCGGCCCATTCCAAATTTTTGTAGAAAATTATCACGGAAACGACGCAAAACAAGTACTTCTTTCGCATCATAAGAACCATAAGCCATGGTCGCAATAAAGCAGCCGCTTGTGCCTGAATTTGAGTTAGAGTCACTCGTGCTCGATCCTGAATCGCTTGTGCCAGACCCAGAGTCGCTCACCGCAGAAGAAATAGCAAATACAAGAACGAGAATGATTGCAAGTATAACTCCCAATACCACAAGCAATGCCGTTCCAATAGCACCTATGGCACCCTGATCTTCTTTCGCATAAACAGCTACGTCCTGCACTACATCAGGACTAATGGTGGTGTATTCACCTTCAGCGATATTTTGGTCAACATCCAACCCATCTTCAACGCGCACAATCATATCGTCGCGCATCGCTTTACTCACTTGAACCGTTTCTTCTTGTTCTGAGTTCTGGGTTGGCTGAATGTCTTCCTTGGCAATTCGTTTTGCCCGTCCTTTTAACACATCACCTTCGCGCTCCGTTACCTCAAATTCATAGGTTGCATCTCCTTCCTGAATATAGATATCGTAGTTGTCCATTTTTTCGACAACTTTCTGTTTTTTGTAGAAATCAACTCTCTTGTAGGTGATTTTTCGATAGGGGTTACATCCACTTAATAGAAAAGCAAACGTAAGCAGGGTAAGGATAAATGACTTGTTCATAGCGAATTAGTAAGAACCAAAGATAGATAAAATACCAATTCATCCATTCCCTTATTCATAACTTTGGATGCGAAAATTGGAATGACGCTTGAAATCGAGTTGGGAATTACGGGTGGAGAAGAAGACGGAGTGGATAACTCAAACGTGGATACATCGAAATTATACACGCAACCAGAAGAAGTTGCCTATGCTTATGAAGAGCTGAGCGCCATTAGCCATCGTTTTACCGTAGCAGCATCCTTTGGAAATGTACATGGTGTTTACAAGCCTGGTAATGTGGTTTTGACACCGAAAATTTTATTGAATTCGCAAGAGTACATCCAAAACAAGTATAGTACGGGGCACAATCCTGTAGATTTTGTATTCCACGGTGGATCTGGATCGACATTGGAAGAAATCCGTGAGGCAATCGGTTATGGAGTGATCAAAATGAATATCGATACGGATCTTCAGTTTGCATTCTCAGAAGGATGCCGCGATTATATCCTTGAAAAACAAGATTACCTACAAACGCAGATCGGTAACCCAGAAGGAGACGATCAGCCAAACAAGAAATACTACGATCCGAGAAAGTGGATTCGTGAAGGAGAATTAACATTTATCAAGCGTTTGGAGCGGTCATTTTCCGATTTGAACAACATTGATACTTTATAAGAATTGAAACATAGAAATGGCGAATTGAAAAGTTTTTTTCAATTTTAAGTTTCACAAAGAAATAGGCAACATGGGTTGGTTTAAAAGAGAGAAAGAGGGAATTACTACCTCTACGAAAGAGAAGAGAGAGACCCCAGAAGGATTGTGGGAGAAGTGCTCGAACTGTAAAACGATCTTCTCGAAAGACGAACTTCTTGGGATGTCGTTTGTTTGTAATCGATGCAACCACCACGAGCGCATCGGTTCACAGCAATATTTCGACATTCTGTTCGATGATTCCAAATACACCGAATTAGATCAGAAGGTAAAAGCAGGCGATCCATTAAAGTTTGAAGACACCAAAAAATACACAGACCGTATTAAGAATACGCAAAAGAAAACGGGATTAACAGATGCCATTCGAACTGCGAAAGGAAATTTGGACGGCAATAAAATTGTCATTGCAGCCATGGATTTCTCCTTCATTGGAGGTTCGATGGGATCGGTAATGGGAGAAAAAATAGCACGTGCCATTGATGTAGCCATTAAAGAAAAGGCGCCGTTCATGATTATTTCGAAGTCAGGCGGAGCACGTATGATGGAAGCGGGACTTTCCTTAATGCAAATGGCGAAAGTTTCCGGGAAACTAGGACAGCTATCTGAAGCGAAACTTCCATACATCTCATTCTTAACCGATCCCACAACGGGTGGGGTGACGGCATCATTTGCTATGCTTGGTGATATCAATATAGCAGAACCAGGAGCATTGATTGGATTTGCAGGACCACGTGTTGTGCGCGAAACAATCGGTCGCGATTTGCCAGATGGATTCCAGCGCAGTTAATAGGTAAACCCCAGATGCTAAATTCGAAACATCTATGGTTGTTTCATAGCTTCCTTCCCAAAATATTTTTCCCGTAGCGTCTGAAATTTGAACTTTAGAAATGGAAACATCCGTATTCTTTTCTAGAGTGATCGTTTCATTAAAAGGATTAGGGTAAGCCACAAGCTGACGTGCCTCTTCAATAGATAATTCCTGGGTCGTCAAATACTGGTCGTTGCACAAAGCGCTTACCTCTGTAGGAGTCAATGCTCGATTCCAATAACCAAAGTCGTCAATTTTTCCTTTAAACAAATAAGCTGGAACTGTTGTGTTTTGATCATGTCTTCCTATGCTTCCTGCCTCGCTAGAGTAGGCGAGTGTTCCTCCCGTACCACCATATATTCCTCCTGACTCTTCGCAATTAACATAAATCTCCATGTCGGTTGGCCCATTCACAACAATAGCAACATGGTTCCATTGACTGGTATCAATAATACTATTGCTTATGTAGCTTCTGGTTGATGCCGATGAATAGAATGGAGAGCCATCACCATAACCGACGGCGTATTTACCTGTTGTAGACTGTGAAGTCAAATAAACACCAGTATTGTTATCTTCTTCTAAAGAGGTATTAAAAACGACTCTTTCTTCAAGGTTGTCGCTGTCATATTTGATCCAAAAAGAAAAAGATAGTGGTAGCTGCGGTTTTAGAGCCCCCGAATTAGGAAAGTCGATGAAATTATCTATACCATTAAAATACATGGCCCCATTGGGGTTTCCGAATCTGTCGGTTGTTGGAGTCGCATTTACCGTTCCATCATATCCATTCCCGCTGGCATCAATTGCATTACCATCCAAATTATAGTACAACAACATGCTATCAGAAATGTTTTGAGAGTAGAGGTGCCCAAACAGCAGTGTAAAAAGTAAAAGCAGTGATATTTTCATCTTGTTAAATTTTGAATAAAAATATGGTTTTTTAACTTAATTGTTCGGACAGAAGGAGCTTCTTTTTTTGTTTCTTCACTCCGGTCAAAGACTTACGGTTTATTTACTCTCACCTATTTCACGAACGCGTTGGAAAACAGCCCTTATGGAATCAACTTCCTCTTTCGAGTGAGGTTGATTACGTTTATCGTTAGAAATGGATCGTTCCATCAGCTCCCTGAGTGCTGGATCTTGTGATATATTTTTATCGTACTCTGAGCTTTTATTACACTTCATTAAGGCAAACAGAAAATTAATTAATAGTACACCTATTCCCAGAATCACTTTCCATTGAATATCATCTCGATCACTTGTATAACCAACGTAAGTTTTTTGACTTCTATGCGTTACCAGTGCCTTATTTGCTTGAAAATACTGATGTTCATCTTGTACTATTCGATTTTGAAATGGAGCATCAAATGCAAGTAATTGCTGTCGTTTGAAAAACGTGCTCCATTGATCGTATGAAAATCCACCAAGCTGTTGAAAGCTTATCTCATATTGTTTTTCTAAAAATTCTTGATTGCCGTCAGCGATGACTTGTAAGAGCTCGTAATAAGGTTCCCAGGTAATGAACTCAAAATGTGTATCGCTCTCCTGGAGTATTTCAGTTATTAGATTTCTTAAGTTTTGCTTGATTCGCGCCTGTGTTTCCTGGGTAAAGACGAATAAATACGATGTCTTCTTTGCGGCAGGAAAAAATTCAAAACTACGGATGTGCTCGTTAATTTCAATTTCAAGATCTGTTGAATAATACTGACTATGAAAATCTTGAGCCTGTGCAAGAAATTCATAGTTGAGAAAGGTATTCAAGTCTCCCTTATAGTAAGAGTCGATAGCACCTTTCTCAGAGACTACTTTAACATTAGGAAAGGTTTCCCAAAATGTATGGATATCAAAATATGTCGCTTTCTGCTGCTGATTCTTATCAAGAATTTGAAGGATATCTTTCTCGTTGTAAATTGTTCCGTTTACTTCAATCCTTTTGTCAGTGCTAGATAGAAGCTCACGCATTAAGATGTGTTGCGGAAGGACAAATTGCATTGTTCACTTACCGTATTTCTCACCTTACTGAGCACTTGAAAAAGAACCGTAAAGATTACGGAACACAACGTGCACTTCAGTTGTTGGTTGGTAAGCGTCGTAGCTTGCTTGACTACTTGAAAGCGAAAGATATTGCAAGATATCGTGCGATTGTAAAAGAATTAGGACTTCGTCGCTAGAAAATGAATATAGGAACAAAAAAGACCATCACTACAGGTGGGAAAGAGATTTCCATCGAAACCGGAAGGCTTGCTAAACAAGCTGATGGTTCGGTAGTGTTACGAATGGGCGACACAATGATTCTTGCAACTGTTGTTGCAAACAAAGAAGCCAGAGAAGGCGTAGACTTTCTACCATTAACGGTAGATTACAAGGAAAAATTTGCCGCAGACGGTAGAATCCCTGGTGGTTTCTTCCGTAGAGAAGCTCGCCCTTCGGAGCGTGAAATTCTTGTTATGCGTATCGTAGACCGCGCGCTACGTCCACTTTTTCCGGATGATTATCACGCAGAGGTACAGCTTATGATGCAATTGATCGCATACGATGGTGTAAATAGCCCGGATGCATTGGTTGGATTCGCAGCTTCTACGGCAATAGCCGTATCAGATATACCTTTCAATGGACCAATGTCTGAAGTACGCGTTGGACGTGTTGATGGCCAGTTTATCATTAACCCAACAAGAGGAAGAAATGGTGGAAATCATCAAAACTGCTCACGAATCAATTAAAAAGCAATGTCAGTTCCAATTGGATTTGGCAGCAGAAATCCCTGGTACTTCTCCAAAAAGAGAATACTCTCACGAAGATCATAATGATGAAGTTCGTGAGAAAGTACATGCATTTGCTTACGATAAGTGTCGTGAAATTGCAAAACAAGGAACTGCAGATAAAGCGAAACGTGGACAGTTGTTCGGAGAGGTAAAAGAAGCGTACATCGCATCTTTGTCTGAAGAAGAATTGGAAGCGGAAGAAAAATACATTGGTGTTTACTTCAAAGCAGCGATGAAGAAAGCCGTTCGTGACACGATGTTGCATGACGGTGTCCGTTTGGATGGACGTAAGTTCGACGAGATTCGTCCAATTTGGTCGGAAGTTGATTACTTGCCAACAGCTCACGGTTCAGCAGTATTTACGCGTGGGGAAACGCAATCGTTGACGACATTGACACTTGGTGGTAAAATGGATGAGCAAATGATTGATGATGTAACATTCAAAGGTTCTACGAACTTCATGTTGCACTACAACTTCCCTCCATTCTCAACTGGAGAAGCTCGACCAATTCGTGGAACATCTCGTAGAGAGGTTGGACACGGAAACTTGGCACTTCGCGCATTGAAACCAGTTCTTCCAGAAGATAACTCGTACACAATTCGTTTGGTATCTGAGATTTTGGAATCCAATGGTTCGTCTTCAATGGCGACAGTTTGTGCTGGAACATTGGCATTGATGGACGGAGGAATCCAAATCAAAGCGCCAGTTTCTGGAATTGCAATGGGATTAGTTGCTGATGTTGAAACTGGAAAATTTGCAGTATTGTCTGATATCTTAGGAGATGAAGATCACCTTGGAGACATGGACTTCAAAGTAACTGGAACGGCAGCTGGAATTACAGCATGTCAAATGGATATCAAAGTAGACGGACTTCCTTACGAAATCTTGATTCAAGCATTGAACCAAGCGAAAGCAGGACGTTTACATATCTTGGACAAGATCACGGAAACAATTGCTGCTCCAAATGCAGAATTGAAACCACAAACTCCACGTATCGAAGCATTCACAGTGCCAAACGATATGATTGGAGCAATCATCGGACCTGGTGGAAAGATCATCCAACAAATGCAGAAAGATACCAACACGAACATTACAATTGAAGAATTGGAAAATGGTGAAGGTAAAGTTCAAATCATGTCAAACAACGCTGACGATATGAACACTGCTGTGAAAATGATCAAGCAAATCGCATTCCCTCCAACAGTTGAAGAAGGAGCAGAGTACGAAGGAAAGATCAAGTCGCTTCAAGCATATGGAGTATTTGTTGAAATCGTTCCTGGAACAGATGGTTTGATTCACATTTCAGAATTCGCACACGAACGTATCCAGAAAATGGAAGACGTTTGTAAAGAGGGAGATATCGTGAAGTTCAAAGTAGTTGGTAAAGATCCAAAAACACGTAAGTGGAAACTTTCACGCAAAGTGCTTTTGCCAAAACCAGAACGTAAAGAAGAAGAGGCTTAGTCATAAGCAATTCTAAATAACAAATAGAAACGCGGGTCTTTTGATCCGCGTTTTTTTATGCGAAAAGTTTCTATTTGGAATGATATTTGTTAACTTTCTGTTAACGGATAGGATTAGAGCTGCTACTCTCTCGTATCAAAAAAATGGTTGCCCTTTCTCTTATCAGAATGAAGCATTCACTAATAAAACAACTGTATTCGCCAACTATAATATGTCTGAACCCAACACTCTGATACTTTTATGGAAATAAAATACAATTGTATGAAGACACTTTTATTTTTTCTCGCGGTAATTCTAGTCAATACGAGCTTTGGTCAAACCACGACAATTGACGGCAAAGTGCTTGATTTGGATCGGAAAGCCGTTTCAGAAGCAGCCATCATCGATCAAAATGGAAAATTACTGGGAACTACCAATGAATCCGGTGTCTTTGAAGATTTGAAGGTGCAAATTGGAGAACGAATTGGTGTTGACAAAGTGGGCTTCGAATTGAAGTGGGTTGCTATTGTAGATGGAAAAACGAACTATCGAGTTGTGTTGGATGTGAAGGTTCAGGAATTTGAATCCGTGGTCATTACACGAAGAAATTCCGAGGAGGCCCTCGATTTGAAAAACGTGAACATCATTCATTATCAGCCTTTAGACGGCGCTATTTTAACCCTGAAGAAAGAGAAACGAACGTATTATTTGGGAATGGATAGCTTGCGAAAAGCAGGAACAAGCTACGCGTTGGATATCGATAAACCAGAATTACTCTTTTTCGACTGCTTTCAAAATGCATACGTTTTATCTGCCGATTCTGCCTATCAATTTGTCATGCTCGATTCTGGAATGGTCATGCTTCCCGCAATTCCAATGACCTTATTCAATCAGTATATTCGCCCTTGTGTCGCCAAGTTTGACAACCGATTGGTCATGGAGGAGTTTCGCAGTTACAACAAAGAATACGATCTCGTTTTATACGATGATAAAGAGCCAAAAACGATCTACCACAAAAGAGATCAATTGGGATATCAAGCAGCGTATGAAGCAAGTGTGGCGGTAGGGAAAACAGCAGACCCTAATAATGGGGATACGCTCACAGATCCCGTGTACTTGCGGCGTCAGGAAAGGCGAGATGTTTATGGCCGCCACGATACCGGACCTGATTTTCAACGACGCATTGCCGAGCAAGATGCTGTGGTAATGGCAGAAAACAGAAGGGCAGAGCTTACGTTCAATTCACCCGATTCTACCAACTCAATTGCTCCTGTTTACAATTCCAGACCATTTGGTTCTAACGATGCCTGGGGAAATGGAGGCGATTGGGCACAAGGCATGGCAGCGTATATTTTGTTCACGCAACCTCTGGACGTTCGGACGTTTCAGGTGGGGAGCTTTGTCGCGGTGGTCGACTTCGATTCCAATGCTGTGAATATCATCGACCATTATGGGTTTCCAATCAAAGAATCCGATTTTGAAGTTCCTTCAGATGTCAAGAATGTACTACAAGACAAGGCCACTGGAGCTTTATATCTCTACACGCGAGATCGCGGAAATCATAAGATTTATGGATTGGATCCATTCACGGGAAGAACAAGCTACTTGAAAAACTTCGGAGGTATGCCGAATGCTGAACAGGCCATTATTTACGATGGGTTCCTGTACTATAAAATGTTAGATCGTGACTTCTACGGGATCAATCGAGTGCGCCTTCCAAGTTCCATTTTCTTCGCGGAAGAAGACTAGACTTTGTTCAGGTAAATATCAAATTCAATGGCAAGGTTTCCTTTGGTGTCTTCCAAAATAATTGGCAGAATTCGCGCTTTTGCTTTTTCTTGTGAAGCCCACGGGTCCTTTGTAATATGCGGATCTCCCGCAAAATAAATCTGTGAAATCAACTCTTGATGATCATCGTGTGACACCCTGAAATGAATGTGTGCAGGTCGGTACAATTTTCCGTTCAGGTATTTTCCAGGGAGAATCGTTTGGAATCCATAATGTCCTTCCTTATCTGTTGTTTGCTGCGCTCGATGTCTAAAATCTGATGAGTCATTATCGTATTCACCTTCCGTATCACAGTGCCAAATCTCCACCTTCACATCCTCCAAAGCGGTAGTACAATCGTCTGTGTATACATTTCCTTTGATGGAAACTCTTGATCCTTCCAGGCCTTCAAAAAGCATATCGGATTGATCTGGTGCATCCGGACGATAAAACGGTCCAAGAATATCGTTGGTTGTGGCACAATCGCCCGTGTGTGTCGATGCAGGAAGGTCTGGGGCAGTTTCTTTGCGTGGAATAGCACATCCTAATGTGGTCACTGCGAAGGCAGCCATCGTGCTGCTTTTTAAAAATTCTTTTCGGTTCATGCTTTGGTTTTAGTCAAGTACATCAAAGTAAAAACAAAGTTCATGCCTCAATTGCCTAATTATGTTAAAAAAATCAGATGAAACGAATCTTTCATGCGTGCGGAATTCCTGTATATTTAAGCAAGTCAAATAGACAAAACGTTAAAAACAACAATCATGGCAAGTAAAAGACTACTAAAAAAGCGCATTAAAGAAATGGTGTATATAATACTTGACGCGTGCGATTACCACGTTGTGAATGAGCTTCCAAAGGCGGACAAAGCCGATAAACTAATTGATGAAGCAGCATATTTTTACAATAACATGGTTTCCAGAATAAATTCGGCAACAGCCCAAAAAGAGTTCAAGGAAATTGCAACCGAGGTAGACAAAGCAGAAAAAGATTTTCAAGAAAAGTTGAAGGGCTTGGAATAGCAACAAAAAAACTTACATGACAAAAACAACCATGAAACATTTGATCATGGGAGCTGCGGTATTTGCATCAGCGCTCATGGTAATGTTGGCACCACCAGAGCTGTTTAAGTTTTGGAGTACGATTGCAATTGCATCCTTGATGGTGGTGTTTTGGATCTTTGAGGTGCTGCCCATTTACGTTACAGCACTGTTACCATTGGTTTTAGCTGTTCCTCTGGGGGTGCTGGATACAACGCAGCTAGCTCAAGCATATGGACACAAGTTTATCTTCTTATTTTTCGGCGGATTCATGCTGTCTCTTGCTTTGGAGAAGTGGGGGGTGCATCAACGGATTGCAGAATTGATTATTCGAGCCATTGGTAATTCTAAATCGAGGATTTTACTTGGTTTTCTCCTTGCCACTGCATTGTTGAGCATGTGGGTTTCGAATACGGCAACGGCCCTAATGATGCTTCCTATGGCACTGGCTGTTATCAATAAAATTCCAAAGAAAAAGAATTCGAAATATTCCTTGTATTTACTCTTATCGGTGGCTTATGGCGCCAGTATCGGAGGTATGGGAACTTTGGTAGGATCTCCACCGAACGTGGCGATGGCCGGAGCATTAGAAACCAATAATGGAATTAAAGTAGACTTCATGGATTGGTTCTCTGTCGGATTTCCATTAAGTATGATCATGATATTTTTGGTCTATATCTACTTTCGATTGTTGTTGGGGAAAAGTGGAAAAGAGCAATTAGAAGACCTTCATTTCGAAAAGGAAAAATGGACGAAAAATCAGATGCGCGTATTGATTCTTTTTGGAGTCATTGTTTTTCTTTGGTCGTTTAAGTCGCTCATTGAACCAACACTTGGAATCAAATATGGCGACGAGATTCCGGCTGTTTTAGGGGCGATTTTGTTGTTTGTTATACCGAGTTCGGAGAAATCCAAAGCATTGCTAGAGTGGAAGGACACTAAAAAAATGGCCTGGGGAATTTTGTTGCTTTTCGGAGGCGGAATGGCCATGGCGAAAATGATGGATGTGAATGGAGTAGTGGATGAACTTTCCGCTGCATTTAAAAATTACAGAGAGTTTCCTCTGGCAGTTATTCTACTGCTTTTTGTTTCCTTTTCCATTTTCGGCACAGAAGTCATGTCGAACCTGGCGCTTGTGCAGGTATTTGTGCCAATTGTGGCCGTATTCGCACTTGGATCGTCCGAATATTCCGTGCTTCAGTTGTGTATGCCCGTCACACTTGCCGCATCGTGCGCATTTATGCTTCCCGTTAGTACGCCGCCCAACGCAATTATCTTCTCATCAGGACGCGTCACCGTCAATCAAATGGTCCGCGTAGGATTTATTCTCAACGTGGTCGGAGTCATTATTATCTCGCTGTTCTCCTTACTCTTCATTAAGTGATGATAAGTTCTTGATTTTAGCTGGTCCATTCATCAATCATAATTCATAATTTTAGGGGTATGAAAGTTTTATTATCTCCCGCGAAGGCGATTGACATGACAAAACGACTGGGAACAGAAGAAGTTCACGAACCAGCGTTTTTGAAAGAGGCAGAAGGATTGATGAAGAAAATGAGCAAGTTTTCCGCAAACAAAATTGGGAAGATGATGCACCTCTCGAAAGAGTTGGCAACCTTGAATTACGAGCGCAATCAAGCATGGGAGCCTTCCACCGAGCTATCCGAAGAAACAGGGCACGCAATGGCCATTTTTAACGGGGAAGTATACCGTGGATTGGATGCATTGACACTTGACGCAAAAGGGATTCAGGTGGCACAAGATAAAGTGCGTATTCTTTCAGGCTTGTATGGACTGTTAAAGCCATTGGATGTCGTTCGCGCCTACCGTCTGGAAATGGGTACTTCCTGGAAAGTGACACCGGCGAAAAAGAATCTATATCAATTTTGGGGCAGTAAGATTTGCGATGCATTAAATGCAGAAGAATCCGAAGTGATTGTAAACTGTGCGTCCGCCGAATACTTCAAAGCAGCCCAACTGAAAAACGTAAAAGCGCGTGTAATTACGCCGGTATTCAAGGATCTTAAAAATGGAGATTACAAAGTAATTATGGTGTTTGCGAAACAATCACGTGGCGCCATGGCTCGATATATTGTGGATCATAACATTGAAGATCCCGAAGAAATCAAAGGGTTCAATGTGGGCGGTTATCAGTACGATGCCAACTTGTCTACAGAGGATGAGTGGGTATTTACGCGTTAATCAACCAAGTTTTTTGGGCATGAATATTGAACCGTATTTCTTTGGAATTGTACGGTATTAAAACAAATCAATGCGGTGGATTTTTGTGCTTCCTGTTTTTTTTCTATTGAGCTGCTCAAGCAATTCTCAGGTGGAGCCGCGCAATCCTACGCTAAGAACGCAGGCGCAATTTGATCAATGGAGCTCCAAACCGCTATACCAGAAGTATGGACAGGTGGCAGCTCTCAAAATTGTGTACGATAATAATACAGACAAACTTCATTTTGTTTCCTCTGAGCAGTACGAATTTCACTATGAGTTTTGCATGGCGAAATTGGGGTTTCCAGACGATCTCGCCCGATTCAACGAAGAAGCCTATTCCGATGATGTCGATAGACGCTTTTTAATCGCCAACATCAATCACTATAAAGGTTTAAACAAATTCACTTTGGAATTAGGGCCTTCAGATCGCATGAATCGAGCGCACCTGATTAAGTTGTTCAAAGCTTTTAAAAAAGAGGTGTTCTTTCACGAGAAGCTATACCTAATGTTGAATACGGCGCATGTGAACAATTTGCGCCTCGAAGATTCTGATATTCCCACTTTAAGTCCTTCAGATATTTACAACGGTCAGAAATATCAGCCTATTTCCAAATATTATTCCTTTGGAAGACTCCGAGTAATCACCGATTGGGAAAAGCAACGCGATTCTATTCGTCCAGAAGACATTATTATCATAGATGATATTCCGCAAGTGTTTCCGCTGGTTCAGGGGGTGATTGTAACCAAATTTCAAACACCCTTGAGTCACGTGACGCTGCTCGGTCAAAACAGAAAAATTCCCATTTGCGCGTACACGGAAATCTTTGAAACGGACCGTGTACTGGGAATGAATGGTGAGATTGTCTCTTTTCGTGTCGAACAGGATACCTTCAATGTTGAGTTGGCCGGCGAGGTAGATTTGAGTCAGTTGTGGCAGCAAGGCAAACGTTGGCGCTTATCGAAAAATACAAAAGTAGATTCACTGATTCCAATTGACCTCCTGCGCGAGAAACACAGTCATATTGTGGGATGCAAGGCGGCAAATTTTGCAGAATTGAATCAATATGCTCAGAAAATGCCTTTTTTGGTGCCAGAGAGTGCGTTCGCCATTCCGTTTCATTTCTACCATCAACACGCGTTGAAATGTGGGGCTCAAAACAAGATTGATACGCTGTTAGCAAAGGACAATCGATCGAGAAGCAGTGTTGCCATCAGAAAGGATTTAGAAGAAATTCGTGGGCTCATTTTAGAAGCGTCCCTTGACGAACATTTGCATGACAATGTTGAGGCGATGATCATACGATTGGGCGATTTTAGACGGATGCGTTTCCGTTCTTCCACTAATGCCGAGGACCGAGAGGGCTTTTCGGGAGCGGGAATTTACACTTCTAAAACTGGCGAACTAGGCAATCCGAACAAACCTATTAACCAGGCGATTTTGAAAGTATGGGCAAGCCTTTGGAGTTACAATGCGTTTATGGAGCGCGAAGCATTTAATTTGGACCACAGCACCGTCGCAATGGGAATTTTAGTGCATCGCTCGTTCCCAGATGAAGCGGTGAATGGAGTTGCCATTACATCGAACCTTTACAGAAATGATTACCTGGGTTTTGTGGTAAATGCACAATTGGGCGATGAAAGCGTAGTGCAGCCAGATGGCGGCGTTCAGTGCGATGAATTTATCTGTTATCCAGACGAAACGGTTTCAGTGTATGGGCGGCAGGAGGCAGGCATTGACATTATCAATTACTCGTCCTTGAATAATGAGCAGTTAGTAATGTCTGAAGAAGAAATTCAACAATTGGCAAATACCTTGGAGTTGATCAAAAGACGCTATGCGCGAACACATTACACGAAGAAAACCTATTTCAACCTCGCACTCGATTTAGAGTTTAAATTAGACAGAGATACCCGTCAATTGTACATCAAACAAATGCGCGTATACAATTGATGATTCTTATGAGTCAAGATCTGTCGATCTCGAATCTTGTGTCTTTAATCTAATGTCTTTAATCTAAAAATCAAAAGATTCATTTTTCTCCAGAATTTCCCACGTATGATCCGCCAAAAGTCGAACAGTTGCCACGTATTCGAAAGTTTTCTTTGAGCGTCCCCATTGATCAGGAGCAACTAAAGAGAGTAAAAAACTACTGTTTTCTTTTTGGTAGAGATGATAGGTATGATTTATCAATGGCTCGAAACGCATTTCGGCACCATAAATGATTTCAGAGATTATCTTTCTATCCTGCAATGCTTTGGCTTGATCTGCAAGCAGTTGCATCTGCTCGCGTATCTGATCCAACTGCATGTCAGTCTGATGTTCCATCGCCGCTATCGCTCTTCCTTTCACTTTTCCCTGATCCTCTGGTTTTACCACAGCAGAACCCGCATGATGCCCGTACTCCAACGAATGTGGATTTTCGGTCACCTTGTCCGGATCAATAGGATTTTCAAATTTTTCAGACATACTTCAAAGATACGAAAGAACAAGCGAGAGGGCAAGTTCAGAATTACTTTACACGATCATTTAGGAGCGAGTTGGTATGCCTCTGTCATTTCTTCTGGAACTGGATAACCTAGTTTCAAAGCTTTGAGATAATGATATTTCGCTTTCTTTTCTTGATCTAAAAGATGGTAGTTTAATCCCGTGTAGTACTGCGCCGTTCTATTATTCGCATTTTGTTGCAGTACACGTTCAAAGTCTTCAATGGCCAATGAATGTTTCTGTAAATCCGTGTAAATCGCGGCGCGAAACTCCACAAACGTGATGTTGCCAGTTTCCAATGCAATCGCTTTATTAATCTGTTTCAATGCAAGCTTTGGCTGTTGTTCAATCTTATAAATTACGGACAAGTTATATCTCGCCAATGGGTACGAAGGATCTTCAGAAATAGCTTTAATCAATTCGCTTTTTGCTTGATCGAGATTGCCTTTTATCGCAAGTATTCGGGCGGCGTTAACACGCGCTTTTGGATAAGGAATTGTTCCGTGCGCAGCAGCTAAGTAGTCATTCAGGGCTAGGTCTGTTTGTCCACTCTCTTGAAAAAGAATGCCTCTTTCATAGAAAGCCTCCGCATTGGGGGTCAGTTCAAGACTTTTGGTGAAATCATCGTATGCTTTCTGTGATTGCTTGAGTTCTTGGAACGTTCGTCCGCGTGCTAAGTACGGATAATATGCGTCGGGATACTGTTCGATAATACTGCTCCAAAGAGCCTCCGAATCCTTCCATATTTTTTGCTGCTGATAATTCTGAACAAAAAGGAGTAAAGCAAATATGGCAATGGCAATAAGAAGTGGTGTCTTTCTTTGAACTTGCTTCTGAATTAGATGTTCGATACCGATGGCAAACAAATAGAAGAGACCCAGGTAAGCGAGGTAGGTGTAGCGTTCGCTCGATAGGGCTTTTCCAAATGGAATGATTTGCAGTAATGGCGCAATAGTGATAATGAAAAATAACATGCCGAAAAAAATGCGCTTTGATTTCTTATAAGCATAAAAGACAAACCAGATCAACCCGATAAATGGAATGATGGAGCCGTAAAGAAGCCAGTTCATGGAGTTGTCCATAGGGAAGGGGTGAAACGCTGACAATTGAATGGGTACCGCAGCCTTGAAGAGGTAGAAAATCAAATTATAGCTTCCGTAGAATATGGGTGAAAGAGGATGGGCTGAAGCTATAGCAAAGGAATTAGAGTCAGCTTGCCCCCACCGTGCGATTAACAAAGCAACGATGGACAGAATAATAATGGGAATCTTGTCGATCAAAGCTTTCCAACGAAAAGAACCAGTAGCTAGATAGTCAGATAATATAAGTACAGCGGGAAAGACAAAAGCAATGGGTTTGGAGAGTATGGATAATGAAAAAAGCACTAAGATGGCGAAATACCAACCCCACTTTTTCCCTCCTTGGATGCTCCGATAGTTCTGATAACTCAGCCAAGCCAATAAAAAGAAGAAAAGATACAGTACATCCTTTCGCTCCGAAATCCATGTCACGGATTCTACATGCATAGGATGAATTCCAAAGAGCAGCGCAGTGCATCCAGCCACTACAAGCGAAGTTTTAAGTTTCCTGAAAACAAGAAAAACAAAAAGTGTATTAAACAGATGAAAAACGAGGTTGGTCAAATGATAACCAAACGGATCCAATTCCCAAAATTGATAGTCGATTGCATAAGAAAGCAAGGTGATCGGATGATAAATGCCCAGTATTTGATCTTTTGCAAATATTTCACGCCATTGAATCGCATCGCTTTTGATCAATGAATTCTCTAAGATATATGCAGGATCATCCCAATTGACCCAGCCATTTTGGAGGGTAGGAAGGAAGCAAAGAAAGGTAACCAACAGTATTACTGAAGGAATGAGAAGATGACGATAGCTCCTTGTTGACTTCATGTTATGAACAATGCTTCGAAACTACAATTTTTCACGAATCGGAAGAAATGAAACAAAATTCAATGAGTTTGAGTTGGAATTTTTAACTTCATCCCGATGAAAAAATCATTCATTCCAAAAGGATTTCAGGTCACTTTTATCGCACTACTTATACTGATGCTGTATGCAGTTGCATTGATCTTTCCAGGCTCTTGGTGGGGCTTACATTATCCAGCTTTTCTCTCTGACGGCAAAGGTTGGCTCCTTGTTTTGGCAGTGATTGGTTTTACTCTTTTTTCTCAGAAGTACAATTTGTGGGAATCCTTGAAAAGTAAAGAAAATCTGAATTACGGCTGGCTATGGATTTTGGGGATTTCCATGCTTTTTGCAATCATTTTTCACAATTTGCCGATCTACGAAGACTCCTACGGTGATGCTTTAAAAGTACTGCCTGATCGAACATTGATGCTAGAATCCTTCGATGGTGCCCATAAAGAAAAGCTCTTCGAATTCGATTTCACTAACCCCAAATTGGGCACCGGAACCACATTTGCCGTTGTAGCGTGGATCTCATACGTGAGAGAAATTCCCGTATACGATGCATTTCGTTTATTGGGTAGCGTATGTGGTTTCGGATTTGTTTTTTTTATGCTGTCGGGAGCTTATCGAATTGCCCGAAACAACCAGCAACGACTTCTTTTCACACTTCTAGTCGTCGGAACGCCTCTCACTCAGGCTTTTTGCGGACATATTGAGATTTATGCGCCTGTATTTCTTATGCTGGCAGTATTTTGGTATGTCGTAATTCGTTTCCTTGCGAAACCTTCTATTTTAATGGGAGTGATTCTGTGTGTTTTATGTCTTTTGAACCTAAAGTTTCACATTACAGGGATCATGACGCCACTCATCGTTATCTTGGTGATCCTTTCGGTAATAGGACAGAAAAAAGGCATACGACTCACTTCGGAGCAGATTGGCTATTTTATCTTAGCACCTATTATTGCCATTGGAATGTTTGTCTATGTTTTCGTAACAAAAAGTGTGTATGGACCCCGAAGTTTCGATGAAGGTAATATTTATGATCCCATCTTTCTTCCAATAAAAAGTTCAGATCCAGCTCCTTTTGATCGATACAATCTTTTCAGTTGGAATCACTTTTTCGACTATTTCAACATGACTTTTTTGTGGTCGGGATTGGCAATTATTATCGTCATAACAGCATTGATTTTTAAACGAAAACAAATTGATTGGAGCAAGCCTCTCGTTCAAGTCAGCGGTGTGTCTCTTATTTGCTACGTGTTATTGTTTTTTGTGTTCAATCCTTTACTAACAATGCCGAATGACTGGGATATCATGTCCATTCCAGCAGTGGCACTGATCGTTTTTACGATGTCATTAATTACCGCATTTAAACACCAGGAAAACACTGAACGTAGCTTTACCTCTTATTTAATGGCTCCAGGGTTCGGGCTTTTGTTAATTGCTTATTCTGGACATTGGGTGAATGCCAATCAAGCGTCACTTTCCAATCGACTTATGGCAATTGGCAAACAATCGTATAAAACCTATTGGATCGGAACGAGCACGTCCATAATTGAATCTGTGCGCTTAATGGAGGACGATGAAGAGAGGAAAAGAGCACTTGTAGCTGCCGTAGATGAATTAAAAGCATATCAAGTGAAAGGAGAAGATCCCGAATTTGCCTCCATTCAGCACCATCTTGGTTTGTTATACCAGAAGGAGAATAAAATGGATTTGGCATATCATCAATACAGAAATGCGTTCGAGTCGAATCCTTACCTGACCGTAAACGTCGAGAAATTATATCAGATGCTCCAATACAAGTTCATCAACAAGGAGTTTGATGATGCTTTGGAAATTGCGAAGATGCTAGTAGAGGTTAATTATCCGACGCAAAGAAAATCTTTGCGTGTGGCCATTCATACAGCGCTCGAAGCAGAGGCTTACCAAGCCGCAGAAAAATATTGTCAACAATTATTAAAAGCCAATCCCAACGATCAATTTATTCGAGAGATTCTAGGCCTTTTAAAGGATTCAGAGGATAAAGCAAGCATTAAGCTGAGGTTCAGACAGTCATAAGACTGTGAAGTTTTTGCGAATTTCAGATTTGAGCTGCTTCGGAGATTTCATCAATAAATGTTAATTGCGTATTTTTACCTCAGAAATTTCGAAAACCACAACAATTGTTTCAATCCAAACTACTTACAATGAAAACGTTAACAAAAGCATTAACGGTAGCTACACTATTGCTGGTATGTACGCAATGGGGCTCAGCTCAGACTTTAAACGAAGCGCAAGGAACAGGTTCCGGTGCAAGCATTACCACAGGAGATTACAACACACTTTATGGTGATTCCTCTGGAACGAACCTAAGTTCAGGTAGTAATAACACTTTTATCGGTGAACAGGCTGGATACAAAAGCACCTCTTCTTTCGATAACAC
This sequence comes from Fluviicola sp., assembly GCA_043584915.1. GTDB lineage: Bacteria > Bacteroidota > Bacteroidia > Flavobacteriales_D > Crocinitomicaceae > UBA4466. The sequence continues at coordinate 3,595,589 of CP121319.1, read as the reverse complement.
ATTTATCGGTCAGGATGCTGGACATGAAAATACCACAGGTACCGATAACGTATTTATTGGAACACAAGCCGGGTATTTTAACACTACTACCGATAACGTATTTATTGGAACAGAAGCTGGAGAAATGAATACTACTGGTTCTGACAACGTATTTATCGGTGAGGAAGCAGGTACATTGAATACGGATGGAAGACGAAATGTCTTTATTGGAGAAGATGCTGGATTTAATAATACGACCGGCAATGAAAATACATTCATTGGTCGTACAGCTGGTCGACAGAACACCACCGGATTCCAGAATACTTTTGTTGGAAACGAAGCAGGATACGATAACCGTGATGGGTTCTGGAATACATTTGTTGGAGATTCAGCAGGAATTGACAATGGTGTTGGTGTCTGTAATACATTCTTCGGGCACGCATCAGGTGCGGCAACTGAGCATGCTGATTACAATACATTTATTGGACACAACGCAGGTTGGGACAATAATAGAACAAATAACACAACCAATGCGAACAGAAATACCTATTTAGGCTGTAAAACGGGAATGACAAACAGAGAAGGAGAAGATAATGTAGGGATTGGAGCTTTTGCAACCTTTGATAATACGAATAGAAGTCGCTGTATTTTCATTGGATCTGGTGGTTCGGGTTATTCTGGGGGAACCTTTGGAGTTGATGGTTTCTCTATGGCGGATGCAAACGATGTAATTGTTGTTGGCTATCAAGCGCAGAGTGCCGGACAATATGGCATTACTATGGGACACAATACAGATATGGATGGAAACAGAACGGTTAGTTTAGGATATTTGAATCGCGTAACCGCAGCTGGTGATAACAGTGTACAAATCGGGTCTGATAGTTACTTGGAAACAAACAGAAGTGTCAGTGTCGGTTATCTTGATTCCATCACTGGAACAGGATCTACAGGAATTGGATCTTTAGTTTCCGTGCTGGGAGATTCTTCCATTGCATTAGGAACGACCAGTCGAATCACAGGATCACAATCAATTGGAATTGGAACGGGGGCGACAGTATCAGGAAGCAATTCTATTGCTATAGGACAAGGAACCTCAGTAACTGCTTCAAACGAAATATTTATGGGGAATGCTGCAACTACATCGATTGGTGGTACAGTGAACTGGACGGCTACTTCAGATGGTCGTTTTAAGACAAATGTGCAGTCGAACGTGCCTGGGTTAGACTTCATTAATGCCTTAGAGCCTGTGACGTATAATTTTGATGCAGATAAACTAAACGATTTTAACGGAACAAACGGCTTGGATGCTTCGGACAAAGTAAAAGGAACTTATTCAGGATTTATCGCTCAAGATGTGCACAGCGCTGCTCAAGAACTCGGATACGATTTCTCAGGAGTGAAGGTTCCCGAAAATGCCGAAGATGAAATGTACGGTTTACGATATGCAGAATTCGTGGTTCCATTGGTAAAAGCAACACAAGAATTGGATGCTAAAATTGCCATTCAAGACGAACAGATTGCGAAACAACAAGAGATTCTGGCGACCCAGCAAGAACTAATGGAGAAGTATGGAGAGCAGTTAGAGCAATACAATGCTGCTGTTGCAACTTTGAAAGCAGAACTTCAAGAACTAGAAGTTGAAGTGAAGACACAATCTACAGGATTAGAAGCTTTTTCAGACGACAAGTAAGAACCCCTTAAAACACAAGTTTTATGAATTTTAAAATAAGGACGGGGTTATCCTTAGGGATTGCTGCTTTGTTTTCATCGCTGTCTTATAGTCAGTTAACAATATCCAATCCTGAAACCCTTGCGAATGTTACAACGGTTGAAGCTCAGCAAAATCCAGCAATTTCTATGGATACGCTCGGTCGATACGTTGTTGTATGGGAATCGGAAGGACAAGATGGTGATGGATTCGGCATTTATGCGAAAGTATATGCTGCAAACCACTCGGTGGTGAAAGATGAATTTCTGATCAACACTGTGAGTCAAACAGGAGACCAACGTTTTCCCGATGTTGCAATGAATGCTGACGGAACTTGGTGTGTTGTTTGGCAATCAAATGAGAGTGAATCAACCAACGGCTGGGACGTATATCGAAGAGTATACGATGCAAGTGGAACTGCAGTAACATCGCGTTCCCGTTTGCATGCTTCTGTTACCAATAATCAAATGCGACCAGCTGTCGCAGGTGGGGATAACTACTTCGTTTGTGCTTATATGTCAGGGGTAACGGGTAGCGTTGAATCGAAAATTGAAGCTCGATTTTTTAATGACGCAGGAACCTATTTGGCTACCAACTTTGATGTCGCCGTTAGTACTGGGAATCACCTGGCACACCCTGACGTTGCTATGGATAATAGTGGCAATGCGTATTTCGTTTGGCAAGCAGATGGATTGGATGGTGACAGACAAGGAGTATATGCTGCAGGTTATGCGCAGCCTTCGTTGCTAAATTTCGGTCCTGTTCAAGTAAATACTGAAACAGCAGGAAATCAGCAAGAGCCAAATATAGCTAGTGATGGTGCCGGTAACGCAGTAGTTGTGTGGTCTTCATTTGATCAAGACGGAGACCATTATGGCGTTTATGCACAACAAATGAACAGTGCCGGATCATTAATTGGTTCAGAATTTATCGTAGCGAATTCTACAGCTGGATCTCAAGATCACGCAAGTGTTACGAGCTCTCGCGAAGGAGGTAAGTTTATATTTAGTTGGACTGATGAGCTTGCAGATGGAGATATGCAAGGGATTTATGCTCGTTTGTTTGAAGCGGGTTCATTCTCTGGCACAGAGCAATTAATGAATACAACAACTGCAAGCCGGCAGATGCTCTCAGATGTTGCCATAGGACTAGAGACCAATGAAGCTGTCTTTGCTTGGCAAGGAGGATTAAGAAAAGCGACATCAACTGGGACTGATCCAAATGATTTTGGTGTTTACACCACTTCGGCGTCTTTGGTTGATGTGACACCACCAACTGCTGTTTGTCAAGATATCACGGTATTCCTTGATGCGACTGGGGTTGCAACTATAACGGCAGGAGATGTAGATGGGGGGAGTACAGACAATGTAGGCATCACAAGCTATTCAATAAATACATCTTCATTTTCATGTGCTAATATTGGCTTCAATGCAGTTACTTTAACTGTTCAAGATGCAGCAGGACTTAGTGATGACTGTTTGGCAATTGTAGAAGTTGTAGATGTCAACGCGCCAATTCTGAACTGTCAAAACGTAACTGCATACTTGGATGGTGCAGGAAACGCGATAATTACTGCCGCAGATATTGATGCGGGCAGCACAGACAACTGTGGCGCACCAATGCTAAGTGCTTCTCAAACGGCATTCACGTGTGCTGACGTTGGTGCAAATTCTGTTACACTAACTGGGACAGATGCATCTGGAAATAGTAGTTCGTGTACTTCTATCGTGACAGTGATTGACTCAGTTGCGCCAACAGCTTCTTGTCAAAACATTACGGTGTACCTCGATGGATCGGGAGTTGCCACAATAACCTCGGCAGATATTGATAATGGTTCCACTGATAATTGTGGACTTGCCGCCTTGTCTGTTTCACCCTCATCTTTCACTTGTTCAGACATTGGAACCAATACAGTCACCCTAACTGCTACGGATCTTTCAAGCAATTCTGACGTTTGTACTGCAACAGTTACCGTTATCGATTCTGTATCTCCTTCGGCATCTTGCCAGGATATAACAGTATATCTGGACGGTTCAGGAAACGCAACTATCACATCGGGAGATGTTGACGGTGGTTCGTCGGATAATTGCGGAATAGCATCGATGGGATTAGATGTTTCTAGCTTTACGTGTGCTAATGTTGGAGCAAATAATGTAACCTTGACAGTGACCGATGCATCAGGAAATACTAATTCGTGTAATTCAACTGTAACAGTATTGGATACTATTTCACCAGTAGCTGTTTGTCAAAACATAACAGTGTACTTGGATGGAGCAGGAAATGCAACAATTATCGCAGCTGATATTGACGGCGGTTCTACCGATAATTGCGGTGTACCAATTTTAAGTGCCTCTCAAACAGCATTTACTTGTGCAGACGCGGGAGCAAACAACGTAACTTTGACAGCAACGGATGTTTCTGGAAACATTTCACAATGTACAGCAATAGTTACAATCGCTGATTCAACTTCACCAACGGCTGTTTGTCAGGACATCACTGTCTTTTTAGATGGCACCGGAAATGTAAGCATCACTGCTGGAGATATGGATGGTGGTTCGGTTGACAATTGTGGACTCGCTTCGTTTGCGATTTCTCAATCTTCCTTTACTTGTGCAGATGTAGGTGCGAATACTGTGACATTGACGGTTACCGATGCAGCAGGTAATTCCGCAGCATGTTCGGGAACGGTTACGATCGTGGATAGCATTACTCCAACTGCAGTTTGTCAGAATATCACAGTTTACCTTGATGGATCGGGTGCAGCTTCTATCACTGCAGCAGATGTTGATGGTGGATCTACAGACAATTGTGGTATGACTACATTAGGGATCGATGTTTCGAGCTTCACTTGCGCAAACGTCGGTGCAAATAACGTAACGCTGACAGCAACGGATGGTTCAGGAAATAGTGCTTCATGCACAGCTACTGTTACAGTAGTTGATTCAATTTCACCTACGGCGGTCTGCCAGAATATCACTGTCTTCCTTGATGGTTCAGGAAATGCGTCTATTACTGCAGCTGATATCGACGGTGGTTCGTCCGATAATTGTAGTACCCCAACACTTAGCGCATCTGCAACGGCATTTACATGCGCGAATGTAGGCGCCAATTCTGTAACATTAACGGTGACAGATGCTGCTGGCAATAGTTCGACTTGTTCGGCAATTGTAACTGTAAGTGATACAACGTCACCTGTAGCTTCATGTCAGGATATTACCGTTTATCTTGACGCAACTGGGAATGCAACAATAACAAGTGGCGATCTTGACAATGGAAGTACTGATAATTGTGCACTAGCCTCATTATCGGTTTCACAAGCGACATTTACGTGTGCTAATCTTGGTTCTAATATAGTTTCCTTAACAGCAACGGATGTCTCTGGTAACAATTCGTCATGTTCATCTACTGTCACAGTTTTGGATACTATTTCGCCTACGACACCTGTTCTGGCGGATATAACAGGTGATTGCTCTGCAACAGCTACTGCACCCACAACAACGGATAACTGTGGTGGAACCATCACAGGAACAACAACAGATCCATTAATCTACAATACGCAAGGCGCATTTATCATTACCTGGACATTTGATGACGGTAATGGCAACACAGCGACAGCTACTCAGAATGTAATTGTGGATGATGTAACACCCCCAGTTTCACCTCTTTTGGTAGACATAACAGGAGAGTGCGCCGCTTCGGTAGTTGCGCCTACAACAACAGATATTTGTGCAGGTTCAATTACAGGAACGACAACAGATCCGCTAACATATACTGCTCAAGGGACGTATGTTATAACGTGGACCTTTGATGATGGAAATGGAAATACCTCCACAGCTTTTCAAAATGTGATTGTAGATGATGTTACGGCACCAGTGACACCAACCCTTGCAGATGTAACGGGCGAATGCTCCGCAACTGCTACGGCTCCAACAACCACGGATAACTGTGCTGGAACAGTAACGGGAACAACAACAGACCCAATTACATACACCTCCGAAGGTACATATGTGATTACATGGACATTCGATGATGGTAATGGGAACATAACTACAGCTGCGCAAAACGTTATTGTAGATGATGTAACAGCACCGTTTGCACCAACGTTGGCAGATTTAACTGGTGAATGTTCGGTAAGTGCAACGGCACCAACAACCACAGATAACTGTTCAGGAACTGTAACGGGAACCACAATGGATCCCTTGACTTACAATACGCAAGGAACATTCGTTATTACTTGGACATTCGATGATGGAAATGGAAACACATCCACTGCAACACAAAACGTGATTATAGATGATGTAACGCCGCCGACTGCCTCAAACATTGATACTGTATTTGCAGAATGTATTGGTGACGTTGCGGTAGATGTTACATTAGTTGATGACGAAGCTGATAACTGTTCAATAACACCAATTGTAACTCATGTTGGCGACGTTGCTTCTAATGGCACGGGATGTAATGATACAATCACACGCACGTACAATGTGGCAGACGACGCTGGAAATAATATCGATGTTGTTCAGATTATTGTGCTGAATGATATCACGGCTCCGACTGCATCCAATCCGGATACAGTAAATGTGCAATGTCTGGGAGATGTGCCTGCCGCTGATCCACTAGTAGTAAATGATGAAGCTGACAACTGTGGCGCACCAACGGTAGCCTTTGTTGGAGATGTTTCCTCAAATGGTACAGGATGTAACGATACAATTACACGAACATATAGTGTAACGGATGCATGTGGTAACCAAATTACAGTGGAACAAATAATTATCGTGAATGATGATACGGCTCCTGTAGTTGATGTAGCTACACTTACAGATGTAACTGGTTACTGTGATTTGACACCATCGACGCCAACTGCAACAGATAATTGTTCTGGAGCGTTGAATGGAACTGCAGATGTTACCTTCCCAATTAACACGATTGGAACCACAGTAGTAACTTGGACGTATACAGATGCTTGTGGAAATGTTACAATGCAAACGCAGAATGTTATAATTAATGCAATTGATGTTAGTACAACTCAAACAGACGATCTTACAATTGAAGCTAATAATACGGCATCAGGTGTGACATACCAGTGGATCGATTGTGAAGGTAACAACCCAATCGCAGGTGCAACGAATCAATCGTACACGACAACGTACAATGGTGATTTCGCTGTGATTGTTACACAAGATGGATGTTCTGATACATCGGCTTGTACAACAATAGATCAAGTTGGATTGGTTCAGTTGACATCAGAAGATTTCTTTTTGTATCCAAACCCAAGTACGGGGCAGTTCACTGTAAGTTTTGAAGGAAACATCCAATCTCTTGAAATGATTGATGTAACCGGAAGAATTGTAATGATAGAAACTGAATTGAACGAAGGAATGATAGACGCAAGCCTATTGGCTCCTGGGAAGTACATGGTGCGATTGAAGTCTGAGAGTGGAAACATTTTGACGAAACCAATTGTCATAGGGCAACAATAAACCTATTTAAATAATGAGAGGGAGTTCGGATGGGCTCCCTTTTTTGTTTTGGCTTAGTTTTAGCTAACTTTCAATGAAAGAATAAATATAATTTTTACCGCATGATCAAAACGCTACACTTTTTATCATTTATCCTGATTTCCTCTGCTGTGTATTCTCAAGATTCACTCACACTGGATCAACAGTATGATTTAAAAACCTTACCGGAATATTGCGACAGTTTCCCTACCGACAAATGTTCAGATCAACACGGTTTTGTGGAAATATACGAGCCATTGTTTGCTCCAATTCGGGAAGATAGCATTCGTTTTTTTGAAATTGGTATTCTGAATGGTGTCTCGCATTTAATGTGGCGAACGTATTTTCGAAATGCAGAAATTTTCGGAATTGATTTACGCGATTATTCCAGACAAAGTCAAGGTTCTGGAATTATGACCTTTGTTGCAGATCAATCAAACAGAAACGATTTGAATGCATTCCTGAATGCCAGTGGCGGTCGTTTTGACGTAATTCTTGACGATGGTGGCCACGCTATGGATCACCAACAAGTAAGTTTGGGGTATTTATTTCCTAATGTAGATCCAGGCGGGATGTTTATTATTGAGGATGTTCATACTTCGTTGCCGGCAATGTATCCGGATTCATCCTTTAAAGTGAATGATGTTGAAACGAATACAACCTTGCTGATGTTGGAGACATTCGTTCGTACAGGCAGAATTTACAGCAATTATTTGTCCAAGGAGGAGGCGCTTTATCTTGAGGAAAACATCGAAAGGATAGAGCTTCATTTCCGAAAAAACAAGCGACATTCCATCGTTTGTGTGATTCATAAAAAAGAACTTATAGAAACGGAATAATATGCCTTTTCTTCGTCAATCAGTTCTTATTATTCTTTTGATTCAAGGCTTTTTGGGTTTTAGTCAAAACGAAGCCAATCACAGCGTGGCACGTCAGTGGATGGATGCACATCTGCTTGCAATTAAATACGATGGACTTGGGCCAACAATACATTCACGGAATTTGTTTCAGTTAGCTGCTGGAATGTATGATGCCTGGGTGGTTTATCATGGTGATACCGAAAGCACCGTTTTTCTCGGTAAAGGATTTGGAGATTACACCTGTGAGTTCGATGAGTTTCCGCTGCCAGAAAATATTGATAGCGCGCTGAATGTAACGTTACATTATTATGCCTTTCGATTGATATCAACGCGTTTTGGCGAGTTTTCCAGTAAAAACAGAGTCATTGACACCCTTAAGTTCCAATTTGAGGCAACAGGATTAAACCCGTCATTTACGAGTACGGATTACACGACAGGATCGGCCGCAGCATTGGGGAATTATTTGGCAGAGCATATGATTACATTTTCTTGGGAAGAGCCAGCCATGGAATTGGATGGGTTTGAAGGAGTTGCTTACGAAGCTGCGAATTCTGCTTTGAAACCGAACAAACCAGGCGTGCAAGGGTTGGAAAACCCAAATCGATGGCAGCCGCTTGCATCACGCGGTTATATTCAGGAAAAAGGGTGGAGTGAAAACCTGCTTGGTTGGCACGAATTATTGCTAACAGATGAAGATGTTTTCCTTACGCCACAATGGTCTGAAATTGCTCCGTTCGCATTGAATGAATCTAACGAAGAGTGGATAGAGAAAGATGGTCAAAATTTCCGGGTATATTTAGATCCTGGAAGTCCACCTTATGTTGGGAATTCGCTCGAAGATACAGAAGCGTATCGGTGGAATTTTGAACTAGTTGCCAATTGGAATCGATTCAATACACCCTATGATGAAACGCTCATTAATATTTCGCCTTCAGCCATTGGTCATACACGCGGTATTTTACCCAATACGTTTGAGGAATATCAGAAGTTCTTTGATCTTGAGAATGGTGGAACAGAAAGTATTGGCTTACAAATGAACCCTTCTACCAACGAACCCTATGAAGATAATTGGGTCAAGCGCGGTGACTATTCACGCTGTATCGCCGAATATTGGGTAGACGGCGTTGGAACTTACACACCACCTGGACATTGGGTGAGTATTCTTAATGAGGTTTTCGATCATCCTGAGTTTGAAAAGAAATGGATGGGAGAGGGAGAGGAGTTGTCGAACCTCGAGTGGGATGTAAAATCATATTTAGCTTTAACTGGAGCGCTGCATGATGCGGGAATTGCGGCATGGAGCTCTAAAGTGGCGTATGATTATGTTCGACCGATTACTGCGATTCGCTGGATGGCAAAAAAGGGACAGGCCTCCGATAGTCTGCTTCCGAATTATCACCCCTTTGGCTTACATTTAGTTCCTGGAAGTATAGAAATGGTGACCCAAGAAGATGTGCTGGCTGGGGAGAACAATGAAAACGTTGGTAAACTTAAGTTGTACGCATGGAAAGGACCCGAATACATTCAAAATCAAAGTGAGGATGTAGCCGGTGTTGATTGGGTCTTAGCAGAAAATTGGTGGCCGTATCAACAATATGCCTTCCCAACGCCGCCCTTTGCTGGTTACGTTTCCGGACATTCAACCTTCTCAACGGCTGCATCCGAAATTTTAACGTACATCACTGGTTCTCCGTATTTTCCAGGAGGAATGGCGAAGCACGCCTTCAAAAAAGACAGCTTTCTAAATTTTGAAAAAGGACCATCCGAAGACCTTGAACTACAGTGGGCTACCTATCGTGAGGCATCTGACGAAACCTGTTTGTCCCGAATCTATGGCGGGATTCATCCACCTATAGATGATATACAAGGACGGAAAATGGGTGTTAAAGTCGCGCAACTCACCATTAAAAAAGTCACAGAGTTGATTGGAGAATAAGACTTCAAGGATTGTACCAATCTTTTATCGTTTCAATCAAATCCGTAGTTTGTTCCAGATGAGGATGATGACCGCAGTCTTCCAGTAATTTTGATGCAAATTTGCCGGAATAATTTTGACCGATTAAATCCAATTGCTGTGCGGTTCCGTATTGATCGTCTTTCCCTTGTATAAAGAGACCTGGAGAAGTACAATTAGAAATCTCGTTAGTGATATCCCAATTTTTAAAGACTTGAGAACGCCAAATATTTGCCCATGCAAAGAATAGGGCATCCGTTTTATCGCCATGATACTTTTGCAAACCCTTCAATTTTCCAAGCTCATACGCCTGTATCGCAGGGGCAATGCCTTCAATCGTTTTTGGTTCGTTTATTACATGCGCCGCCATGGTCACAATTCCCTTAACACGGTTTGGATATGCCGAGGCGAACAACAAGGCGATCGTGCCTCCATCTGAATGTCCAATGAGCCACATTGGACGTTTTTCACCAATTGCCTCCAAGAATTCAGGCAGTTCTTGCAAGGCATAATTGTGTAAGTAATGTTCATCCCTAGGTCCGCTAAAGCTGCCAGATAAACCATGTCCCTGACGTTCATACAGAATGCCAGGCAGCCCCAATTGACTGCAAAGTTGTTCTGGAAACGATTTCCATTGACCAATGCTCCCCAATGCTTCGTGCAAAAACAGAAGTACGGGAAGTTCATCGTTCTCTGTTCCAATGCGCTCGTAATGAATGGTTGTATGGGATAAAATTGCCTGCATAAAAAAGAGTTGCAAATCAAAATTCGCAACTCATTGTATTTTTTTCGAAAATGCACAATGGCACTCGAAGTATATTTATTTCAAATCTAAATCAACAGAGGTGATCTAGCTTTTCACACGCTCCACGTAAACGCCTGTGCGCGTATCTACTTTGATTGTCTCCCCATTATCAATGAACAAAGGAACGCGAACTTCGGCTCCGGTATCAATCGTAGCGGGCTTCATGGTGTTGGTAGCCGTATCTCCTTTCACGCCCGGTTCGGTGTTGTTCGAACGAATGCAGGTCCTTTACCTGGCTTCACGTGCTGAAACTCGATAATTTGGTACAACTTCCCATTATGGTTGATGCACATTCCGTTCTTTATATCTGATGTATTTGCCATATTTCTTGTGTGTATAGCGACGAATATAGGAATTCTATTTTTTTCTTTCAAATCGGCGGTAGAATGTGGATATTTGTCTCATGACTTGGAATGAGTTTATTAATCTGGAAATCGGGCACATAGGAAACCGCACAATTGAGATGGGCGGAGTTCTCGGCGCCTTCGGTGTGCTTCTGGCAACTTTTATTGCGGTAAAAATTTGGCGACGCACTATGTTGCAACCACGATTAATTATGAACAAGATCGATAAGAAGCGTCGCATTTCCATTTTTCTCATCGTAAAGTACATTGGTTGGGTCATTAGCATCTTGCTCGCACTCAAAGTAATGGGCTTCGATATCACACTCTTGCTTTTTGGTTCTACAGCGGTACTGATTGGTTTGGGGTTTGGACTTCAGAACATCTTTCGAGATTTCGTTTCAGGGCTTTTTCTTCTTTTCGAAGGCTCACTTAAAATTGGTGATGTTATTGAGGCCGATGGCGTGATTGGGCGCGTGAAAGAAATCAATTTACGCAGCTCTGAAGTTGTGACGCAAGATGACGTAACCATTGTAATTCCGAACTCAAAGTTTGTCTCAGAGAAAGTGGTGAACTGGTCAATGGACAACGAATTGGTGCGTTTTAATGTGCACGTGAACGTTGCCTATGGTTCCGATGTTGAATTGGTTTTTAAATGTCTGGAGGGCGCTATGAAAGAGAATGAGAACATTGTTCAAGAACCCGTTCCCTTTGTGAGGTTTCAAAACTTTGGCGACTCGGCGTTGGAGTTTGAAATGATTTTCTGGTCGCGCTCAGGATTTGTAATTGACAATGTGAAATCCGATCTTAGAAGAGAAGTATACAAGAAATTAACCGAAAATGGTCTTGCCATTCCATTCCCACAACGCGATGTGACAATAAAGGGATGGGAGAATAAGAATCCATTTGAGAAAACAACTAAATAATGAAAGATTACTGGAACAAACTGTCCTTTATTGAAAAAGTGAAATTGATATTTTTCTCTCTCATAGGGTTATTGATTTTCATTTTTGCATTGCTAAACTGGAAAGACTACAGTCTTAATTTAATTTTTGATAAAATTGATATTCCCGTAACCATTCTGATTCTTATCAGCATGTTTGGTGGTTATGCGTATGCCAGAGTTTACGCAGCGTTGAAGTCAAGAAAGCAGGACAAAGAAATCAATTATTTGAAAGGTGAATTGGCAGCAACACGTGAGAAGCTGAGAAAGGAGCCTTTGGAGCTGAAAAAGTCACAGACAGATAATAAACCAGAGGAAAATTCGTAAACAACTACATGCGAACGCTTTTTCTCATACTTTTCTTATGCACGGGTTCCTACGGTTTCAGTCAGGAAAAGGGTGCATTATCACTTGAAATAGGTGGCGTTGGTGGATTTGGATCCATTTCGTATTCCAAGCAATTTAAAAGTTGGGACAAGCTAGGCCTCGAGTATCGGGTGGGATTGAGTTTTGTGCCCATCGATAAAAATAACGGCAATGGAATCATCATTCCGGCGCTCGTGCATGCAACGTACGGTCAGGGAAAACATTTTGCCGATGTTGGGTTGGGGCAGACAGTGACAATCACTACTAGAGGCAGCGCCTTCATTCGTATGCCCACATCTTTCGGATACCGTTTTCAATCAGAGGGACATTTGTTCTATAGGTTTGCGTATACACCCATCATTTCTTACCTCTACAATTTCCAATGGGAACATTGGGGAGGCGTAACAATAGGCTATAACTTTTAAGCGATGAGAAGTCTTCTAATTTTAAGTACCGTACTGCTCTTGTTTTCTTGTAACAAGAAAGAATTCTTCGATGGTCCGAATAGTTATGCTGATGGATTTGAGAATTATCAAAATGCAGAGCAACTCATTGATGGAGATGATATTAATTGGTCTTTTTTTCAATTCACTCGCGAAGAAAATACCCTTACCATTGATACCAATATTGTCCATTCAGGAAATCAATCCTTACGGTTTTTTGGGGCAGCAGGAGAGTCTAGTAATACCTCAAAATGCAGCCTAAACAAGCAGAAAATGGCTTTTTGGGAAGGAGAAACCGTTGTGGTTGATTATTGGTGTTACCTGGAAGGAAATGACGACATCGATTGGTTGTTCATTTTCGATTTGGAAGAAGGTGTTCCCGTGGGTGCAGGCCCGGGCATGCGATTGGCAATCGTGGACAACAAAATTTTACTAGAACACAAATACCCAGAACCGAATGTGGAGCAGGAGGGAGACGGGATTTTATTTCCCAGAGATCAATGGGTGAATATTCGCTTTGAAACAAAATTGGAACGAAAAGACAAAGGCTATGTGCGCGTCTACCAAAATAACGTGGAAATATTGCGAATCGACGATCATCAGACACTTCCAAAGGACATTCTATACGCGAATCAAGGAACGAAAGGGATATACAACAAGATTGAATTCGGCATTACGGCCAATTCAGATGACAACGCCCACGTGATGTATGTGGACGACGTAAGTGTGCTTACGAATCCTTAACTTACTCTCAACTACTTTTCCCAATACTTCCATTCACACACATTACGAAATCCCGTCCATGCATTCGGTTCAGTGACCGAAACCGTGTCTTTTGAAAGAATGTATGCTACATTGTGCTGCCATCCGCCTCCATAAGTACTATTCGTTTCTTCTCCCCATTCGGCAACATTTCCACGAGAATTGTGAATTAACTTGAAGCGATTGCGCTTGTCCAATTCGGGATGCACATTTCTGGTCGGTTTTGCGACCAGACTATCCTCTATACATGGCGTGTGGGCAAGAAGAAAAGGTAGGTTGTTTGTCCGCCAATTCTCGTATTGACGCGCTTTCTTCTGATGAAAAATGAAATCTGTGCTATCAATATAATTCAGAATTACCAGTCGGTCCTCAGCGTTTGGCAAGCGATACACGGGATACGGAATAGAATAATCTGGTGTAATGCGTTTCATCGTAGTTGAATCGCCCGAGGCAACCGGAAGCATGTAGTTTCCCTCAAAGTATTTTTCAATGCTGAAGGCTGCCGTATCTTTGGCGGTAGGATTTAATTCGAGAATTCCTTTTTTAATCAATGTCCATTCAAAAACGCGATCAGAGCGCCATTTGCTGAAGGCTTCCGCCTGTTCTTGCGTAATTCCCACAACTGGAAAATTGCGAAACTTTGGGCTTTTCAGGTACAAAGCTGCATAGGATGAATCACAAAGTGCGTCTTGCCAAACTTCGGTATCAGGAAGAATTGCTTTGTATTCTTCCGAATCTTCTCCATAAGCTCTTTTGGTCCAATACATATATTCGAGCCAATGGAAATTTGTTGCCTCGGTCTGATCGCAGAGCAATGATGCATTCATTGGGACACAACCGGGAGTGACTTCGGCATGCTCATGTTCAATTTTCGTTACCACGCAAGAGCAATAGATTAAGGCTGAAACAGATAGCGAAAGAAGTAATTTCATTTTCATATTATCAATAATAATGCGAATAGGAACATTGGTTACAGGGCTTCTTTTAACTATCTTTACTGTACAATGTCGCCAACAAAGTTTGGTCAGTACATTGACTTCGAAAGAAGGACCCGTACGGTACAATTTGAAGCTTAGGAAAATCTATTAAGGGGCGTCTTTGGAAGTAGTATGGCGGGCCGCAATCGTTTACGATAGAGGGAAACCAAACAGCGGATTTCAGATCACTTTCAGCAATCCTAAACGTGTTAATTGAGGCTTCAATTAACGAACTGTACGGGTTTTTTAGTTTTAATTTAGCGTTGACTGAGGCTCTCGGATTATTACAGCGTTGACTGAGGCTCTCGAAGTCAACTGTTTAACGGAACGTTTTTACGATTTATTTCAACTCCACCACAACTTCATTGCGTCGATTGGTCATTTCAAACGGAGCGTTGTAACCCATGAAGAAAAACCTGTCGGTGTGTGCAATTCCTTCAGCGTCCAAAAGGTCGACTAATTTATTTTGATGCATTTCAATTTTTTGCTGATTGGCCCATCCGCCAAAGGCTATTACTGCTACGCGCTTCGACTCTAACTCTTCTAGAACTACTTCACCGTTGTTTGGGACAGGCAAATTTTCAAGATCGTATCCTTCAGGCATAAAGAAATGCATGGTTGAAGTTTCTCCCAATTCCATCATTACGGGTGAAGTCATCGCAATTTCTTCTTGCTTTTCATTGCCGCCAAAAATATAGTTGGCTAACTTCCGAAATCCTTGACGGGAAACATTGTCGTAATCACTTCCAGGAAGCGTTACTGTGGCAACCACAGATGATTGGTATTCTCTTATTTCAAAATCATCGGTTGTTCGTTCCACGGTATATCCTGTTTCTTTTGTGTCTTCTTTTGAACCTTCGGTGATCACTTTGGCAAAAACGAAGGAAAGCATGATCAATCCTAGTATTAACATCACTTTTCCACTACTCATTTTCGTACGGTTTTAAATTTTAGATACCCTAAAGATAGTAGAAATGTTTAACGAAACGCTATAAAAGTTAAACAAAATAAATTTAGGTACAGAAAATCAGCTGTTTAGCAATCGTTAATTGATGCTAGGATGGTATAAAAAGAAATGGAAGTTTGTTCTAAAGAAGCTCTTCGATGATCTTGTCCATAGAATATCCTTCTGCCTCTGCGCGATAGTTTCGAACCAAACGGTGGCGAAGAATCGGTTTTGCAACCGCTTTCACGTCTTCGATATCTGGAGAGTACTTTCCATTGAGAGCTGCATGACATTTTGCACCAACAATCAAGTATTGCGAAGCACGAGGTCCAGCACCCCAAGTGATGTAAGTTGATACGCGTTTTTCCAACGAGTTTTACGGCATATTCCAATACGTTATCGGCAACAGGAATACGACGAATCAAATCCTGGTATTGCATAATCTGTTCGCCAGAAATGACTTGCTTCAACGTTACTTTATCGTCGGATGTCGTAGACTTTACAATCGCCAATTCTTCCTCATACGAAGGATAATCGACCCAAATGTTGAACATGAAACGGTCTAATTGCGCTTCTGGTAAAGGATAGGTTCCTTCTTGTTCAATTGGATTTTGTGTTGCTAATACAAAGAAAGGCTGGGGCAGAGGATAGGTGGTTCCTGCCGCAGTAACCATGCGTTCTTGCATTGCTTCCAACAAAGCTGCTTGCGTTTTTGGCGGGGTACGGTTGATCTCATCTGCCAAAATGATGTTAGCAAATAAAGGTCCTTTGATAAATTTGAAGTTTCTATTCTCGTCCAAAATCTCCGAACCAATGATGTCAGAAGGCATCAAATCGGGAGTAAACTGAATGCGATTGAAACTCAATCCTAAACAATCCGAAATGGTATTTACCAAAAGCGTTTTCGCTAACCCTGGCACTCCAACGAGCAAACAGTGTCCTTTCGAGAAAATAGAAATGAGCACTTGATCCACAACATCATCTTGTCCGACGATTACTTTGTGAATTTCGTTTTTGAGTTCTTTGTAATGCGCCACTAATTGATCAACCGTTTCTTTGTCTGACATTTTCTGCGATTTAGTTCGTTTTAAATATATACATATAAGCCGGGGAAAGGATCACCGCTTACAATTCTTTTAGCCAAGGATTTCTGAAGTTGCAACTTTGAAAATCTTCATCAATTCGTATGTATGCTGAGTTAATTTGAGCACGAATCCATTGATCGATAACTTTCTGACGCTTGTCTGCTTCCGCTGCACGTGTAATTAAGGCATAATCTTGTTTCAGATTGGCGCGGTGTGGTTCCGTACGTTTCACCAATTTCACAATTCGGATTCCTTGCTTGCGCTCTTGCTGATTGATATACAAACTTGGATCGGAAAATTCTCCAGGCTGCATGTTGTCCGTTAATAAGTAAATGTCACGATCAATTTCACTCAAGTTCTCCGCATCCCACATAACGTCACCTGTATAAGGATTGGTGATGATTCCTTTGTTTTGCTTGGTAGACTCGTCATTGGAGTATTTGGCAACGGCTTCGTCCCAAGTTAAATTTCCG
Source organism: Fluviicola sp. (assembly GCA_043584915.1). Taxonomy (GTDB): domain Bacteria; phylum Bacteroidota; class Bacteroidia; order Flavobacteriales_D; family Crocinitomicaceae; genus UBA4466. Next base: position 3,578,449 of record CP121319.1, on the reverse strand, counting down.
CTTGCAAGATCGGCATAACAACTGTCCATTTTGTACGCAGCTGCTTCCAATCCTGAATCGTCAAATTTCGGCATTACCAAAATGTGCTGACAGATGTAATCGTCTCCTTTTCGGTCGAGCATTTTCATGATGTGGAATCCGTATGTGGTTTCGAAAACCTCGGAAACTTCCCCTTGTTTTAGGCTGTAAGCTGTTGCTTCAAATTGTGGAACCATCATTCCGCGCGTTGCTTCAATACGACCGCCTTGCTGCGCACTTCCGGGATCTTCTGAAATAGCTCTTGCTTGCGCTTCAAAAGAACGATTTTGATTGACAATTAAGTCGCGTACCTTTTCCAGTTTCTTTCGAGCGCGTAATTTGTCATCTTCCGTTATTTGAGGGTAAATGACAATTTGCTGGAACATCATTTGTTCGTTGATTAATGGAATACTGTCCAACGGAATGCCCTCGTAAAAACGTTGCACTTCACGTGGTGTAACAGCAATGTCTTGAGTAATCAAGCGTTCCATTTCATCCGAAACAAGCTGATCGTTAATGATTTTGAAGAACTCTTGTTTGATTTCATTGATGGTTTTCCCATAGAATTCCTCTAGTTTTTGACGCCCTCCGATTTGTGCTTGAATAACACGAAGACGTTGCTCCATTTCTGCATCAACTTGCGTTTCAGCAACGACAACACTGTCCAATTCGGCTTGCGTTAGGAGTAATTTTTGATACAACAATTGTTCTAAAATTTCGCAATCCATATCCGGAGTAATTTCTACCTGGGCTTGAATTGCCTGTAATTTCTGCCCCTCGATATCGGATAACAAAATGATGTTGTCACCCACTTGCGCAGCAATTTTATCAATTGTCTTTTGCGCATTTGCACCAAAGGCAAGTAAGATGAACAAACTAAATATGAATGTTGACTTCATGTTTTTTCTTTAATTCTTTCAACAGTTTCTTTTCGTTTTTTCCGCGTATATCATTTAACCGTTGTGAAACTATGATACTGCGGATTCGGTCCTTCAAGAATTCTAGCGGTGGTGCTTCGTCCTTTAGTTTGTAGTATTCTCTGCGTAAAGTTTAGCATAAGAATTCACTTCGGAAAGGTCTTTATCATTTTTTAACAGGTAATTGATATGAACGTCTTCCTCTTTAAAATCAAGCTCTTTCGGTATTTTGAGATATAAGGCTTTGACGATATAATCATTCAATAAAAATTCGTCTTGATGTGCATCGTAATAGGCTTGCAGTTCCTCATCAGATACAAGGGTATCGAGCATTTTTCGCACTTGAATTTCTTCCAGGTAATATTGCGCCAAATCTCCTGCGTAAGCATTGGAACGCAATTGCACCAGTTTCCAATCCTTGGGATGATTTTCTTGCAATTCTTTCTTGTAGATTTCTTCATGGCACCAATCTTCCAAAAATGCGCGGCGTTCTTTTTTGTCGTTGTAATCCAATCCGCGGTGCTTCATCAAAACAAAAGCATCATTCTCCGTAAGCTCTGCTTCTCCAACAGTAGCAAGAATGGTGTCTGAATCTGAACAAGAAACCAAAAAACAAAACAGGCTGACTACAAAGCCAGCCTGTTTTAAATAGGTATTTTTTCTATTTGCCAAGACCGTAAAGAATCTCTTCGTTAACAACGATTTTGTGTTTTGAGCGAAGTTCTTTCAGCCATTGTTCTTCCAGATATCCCTGATAGTCTGAAGTAACGGCGCCTTTTGCTTCTTTGAATTCTTTCTCTCCTGGAGGAATGATTTCACTCACGCGAGCAACAAAGAATTTGCCATCGATTTCATAGATCTCATTAACGCCTTCCTTCAATTGCTGTCCTTTCACGTAGTTGGATTTTTCCACATCGAACTTGTCGTTGCGGTGACGTGTGTTCAATTCGCTATCGGTGTTCACCATATTCACGATCTCAACAATACGCAATGTATCCGCAGCGTCTGAAGTCAAAATTCCGTATACTTCATCTGCAATTGCTCGTGTTGTGCATTCAAAAATGTCTGCATCGTAGCGCTTGTTCCATTGATAGTTAGCACTATTGGCAGCATGGAATTCTTTCAATCCATTAGTGTCCTTCATTGCTTTGTTCCAAACTTTGTCAGACATGATTTCGTACAAGAGAATTCCATCGTGGTACTCGGTTACAAGTGCTTTGTACGCTGGGTACTTGTCTTCAAGTTTCGATTCCTCGTAGGTAAGAACTTCTTTGTTTACGAATTTCTCATACTGATCATCAATCATTGGTTGGATTTCACCCCCCTTGCGAATTCCGCGGTAATTCGTTTGAAGATACTCGGCGAAGTTTGTCATCGTGAATTTCTTCTTGTCAAGGATGAATAAAGGACGGTCTTTCTTAATGTCCGCGATTTTGTTGTCCTGGTAGAAGCTCGAGTCAACATTTTCGTAGAACCACTTCAATCCTTTTTTCGATTTGTCCTTAAAACCATATTCGTCCTTCAATTTCACAACGAAAGAATTTTGTGTTTGCTTCGAACGTGCATCTTTAGCGACACGTTTCTCCAAACCTTCTTTCATTTCAGCAAATGCAGGAACAGGGTAACGCTTCAATCGTTTAATGATGTGGAATCCGTAATCTGTCTGAATTGGTTTTGTATACATTCCGTCTTCTGGAATGGCGAATGCAGCGTCTTCAAATGCAGGCAACATGCGTGTTGTTGTTCCTGTACCGAATGCCGGAAGTTTTCCGTCTTTGTTCACAGATGAAGGATCGTCGGAGTATTTTTTCACCAATTCTTCGAAGTTGCCGCCATTTTCAAGTAAAGCATAAATTTCATCGGCTTTTTTGCGGCTGCTTTCGATAACGTCTGCAGGCTCAGTTGAACGCGCAGAAACAAAGATGTGAGCGGTTTCAATGCTCCCGCGTGCTTCACGCTGATCGGCTACATAAAGAATGTGATACCCAAATCGTGTGCGGAAAGGCATGGATACGCTTTCCTTTTTCGTTTTGTAGGCCATGTCCTCGAAAGGGTACACCATTTGAAATGCGGTAAAATATCCCAGATCTCCCTTGTTGCTTCTTGCGGAAGGGTCTTCTGAACCGCCTGGGCCTGATGCTACTGCTCCAAAATCTTCTCCGTCAAGCACACGCTTACGCAAGCCCATAATGCGGTTGTACGCTTGCAAGGTGTCAGCAGGAAGTGCATTTTGAGGAACTTGAATGAGAATGTGTGAAGCTCTCACTTCATTCTTTGTTCGGGAATAGGCTTCTTGCACAAGCTCGTCGATTTTCGTTGAATCAACCAAATAAGGATTGGCAAGCTGTTTTGTGTATCCCTTCAATTCACGCACTAAGTTGGGTACCGTGTCGTAACCCAATGCTTCAGCTTCAGCTACTTTTAACTTGAACTTCTTAAAAAGTTCCATGTACTCGTCCAAAGATGTTTAATTATTTCAAACTATAGTTTGGTGCTTCTCGTGTAATTGTTACATCATGTGGATGACTTTCGTGCACTCCTGCACTGGTGATTCGAACAAATTTTGCTCCTTGCAATGATTCGATGTCTGGTGCGCCGCAATAGCCCATTCCTGAGCGCAGTCCACCAATAATTTGATACATCACTTCTACCAATCGACCTTTGAATGGAACGCGACCAGAAATTCCTTCGGGAACCAATTTCTTCACATCGTCTTCTGCATCCTGGAAGTAGCGGTCTTTTGACCCTTTTTGCATGGCTTCCAAAGATCCCATTCCTCGGTACGTTTTGAATTTACGTCCTTGATAGATGATCGTTTCTCCTGGTGATTCTTCCACTCCTGCAAACATCGACCCAACCATTACTGTGTCGGCACCTGCTGCAATTGCTTTTACGATATCTCCGGTGTATCGGATCCCGCCATCGGCAATCACAGGCACACCAGTACCCTCCAAAGCCTGTGCCACATCGTTCACGGCGGTTAATTGAGGCACTCCAACACCTGCAATAATACGCGTTGTACAAATGGATCCCGGACCAATTCCTACCTTCACTGCGTCAGCTCCCGCATCAACCAGATATTTCGCTGCTTCAGGAGTGGCAATATTTCCAACGATAACATCCAATTCAGGATACTTCGTTTTTACTTCTTTTAGTTTTGTGACAACGCCTTGTGTGTGTCCGTGCGCTGTATCAATAACGATCGCATCAACTCCTGCTTCAGCGAGTGCATCAACACGCTCAATGGTATCATGTGTAACGCCAACTGCAGCTGCAACGCGCAATCGTCCGTAGGTATCTTTACAAGAATTTGGATGTTCTCTTACCTTGATGATGTCGCGGAACGTAATCAAACCAATAAGTTTGTTGTTGTTGTCGACAACTGGCAATTTTTCAATTTTATTTTGCTGAAGGATGTCTTCGGCCAATGCTAAATTCGTTTGCTCGGAAGTTGTGATTAGGTTGTCAGACGTCATCACTTCGCGAATTGGACGGTTCAGGCGCTTTTCAAAACGAAGATCTCGGTTGGTTACAATTCCCGCCAAAATTCCATCGCTATCCGTTACTGGAATTCCACCGATTTTATTTTCCTTCATCAATTGCAACGCATCGGCTACAATTGAATCTGCCGAAATGGTTACAGGATCGAGAATCATTCCGCTTTCAGAACGTTTTACTTTACGTACCTGCAGCGCCTGGGCTTCAATCGACATATTTTTATGAACGACACCGATTCCTCCCTGCTGCGCAATGGCAATTGCCAACTTTGCTTCCGTTACGGTATCCATGGCCGCAGCCACAATAGGTGTGTTTACCGTGATGTTTTTGGTGAGCTTGCTTTGGAGCAAAACGTCTTTCGGCAAAACTTCTGAATAAGCTGGTACGAGCAACACGTCGTCGTACGTTAATCCTTCTTTAATTTGGGAGATGTTGGTAAGAGGCATAAGCGAACTTATTTGTGAAATAAATTCTTGCAAAAGTACTAATAATATATCGTTCTAGTGCAGTAGGTGGGAAGTATGTTTTTGAGAGTCTCTGAATAAACGATTGGTACCTTTTAGTCATTGTTCCCAATTACGCTGGCTCATTTTGTTTATATTCATCTAAAATGCTTGGTCATGAGGGGTTTATCTATGTTGCTTCTTCTTTTTACACTCACCTTAGGTGTATCTTGTGTTCGGTTGAAAGGCGTGTATGTCCCATTGGATGGAAATGTTAAAAATCCTTATAATCAATTCGGGGTGATCAAAGTATACAACGCAACGTTGAAAGATACGTTAGAATATGCTCAAATTGATCAAATGCCATTTCCTTATGCGCGCCCTTATCGGGATACCATTGAATTTGTCGCAGGAAAACGTGTTAAAGCATGGAGTCGACCTACAACCGCAAGCTGCACGATGCGCGTTTCAACGTTGGAAACACCAGAGTATTCTGTTCGAAAGGATACCTTGATTTCTAAGCACGTGCATTATTTGGTGAGAGGGGATACTTTGTACCCGTTGCATTACGGCGCGATTTATGTTAAAGAATGACAAACAACTTAGAGAAAATTGCTAAATTGAGTACTATTGTAGTAGCATGAAGAGATTTATCGTATTCGCATTGATAGCATTTACCGGGATTTTTGCAAACGCCCAGGATTCAACGGCCGTGTATAGCGACTCAGCTTTGGCTCAGATTGATACCAATTTGATTCAAATATCTGGGGTGGTTATTAACGAAGAGACGCTGGATCCTTTGGCATATACAACCGTTTATGACAAAACAATTGGGCGCGGGGTTATTTCGGATTACTACGGTTATTTTTCGACCATCGTTTTTCCTGGCGATACATTGATTTTCTCTTATTTCGGATTTCAGACTTCCACATACATTGTTCCAGATACGCTCTCAGAAAAGCGTTATTCGATTATTCATTTGATGCAGCAGGACACGTTGAATCTTCCTGAGATTACGGTTTATCCATGGCCTTCGCGTGAAGATTTCGCACGAGCGTTTATTGAAATGCGACCGTATGACGACGATATCACCCGAGCACAACGAGAATTGTCCGGCGAGAGTTTGGCTTTCGTAGCTGCGCGATTGGAAGGAGATGCTTCTTTGGCGTATGGAAATACCCAGAATCAATATCTCACGCAGATTTATACCAACCGTCAATTACCGGCGAACAATTTGTTTAACCCGTATGCCTGGTCGAAATTGATAAAGGATTGGAAGGAAGGCAAACTTGCCCGAGAGTAGCTGCTATTCGTAGAAAATCACAAAAACATCTTCATCATCCTTTTTAAAGAGTTTCTCTTCACGAGCAAACTTTTCTACTTCAGAACGATCTTCTAATTTTTTAAGCGTAGATCTTGTTTCTTCCAATTCTTTGGAAAATCGTGCCTTTTCAGCGCGCAATGCACTCAACTTGCTGTTTTGACCAATAATATTGAAGATGTCTGTATCGTCTAGAAAGAGCGCATACACGAAAAAAAGCGTTGTCGCCAACACAAATTTATTTCGTAACAAACGCAATGCTTTCTTCATACAATCAAAGTTAATGCAAAGACGTGCTAAGATGAAGATGGAACGAAAAGGTTATGAAAAGGAGAGTGTTAAGAGGGTAGTTTATTCCTTGACAAAGCGCTCCGTTATAGAGCCGAACTCCGTTTCAACCTGCACAACATAGGTGCCGCGTGCTAAAGATTCAATGTTTACTTCGAAAGCATGGTTCTGTGGAGTGATGTGCTCGGTTTTAACTTCTGCACCGGTGATATCCGTGATGGTGACATGCATTTCGGCAAGCTCTATTCCTTTTGTTTTCAGCTGAATGAGATCTGAAGCTGGGTTGGGAGCAATGGTTAAAGTTCCCAATAAATCTTCCGCTATGGCATTCTCTTGATAGGCGACCGAATAATGAAGTAAGGCTCCCATGGACGCTTTTGTAACCTCGTGAAGGTACGGAAGATCCACACCAGAAAGACTATCGTTAATGGTATGGGTAAGCGGCGAATCGTTGTGTTCATAAAACCCCGTAACCACATAACCATTTGTCATGAAAGGAACGTAATCTGAGCCATAAGCAAAGGAAATGACGGTTTGCAAATTGGAATACAACTGCGTGCAGGTTGCCAATTCGTTGGTCATGATGTCCGATTGCATATCATTGGTGTTTGGAGGACTTTGATCTCGTTCACAAACGATCGTATTGTTCGTTTCTCCTCCGGTACCACCAACTTGATCGATGTTGAACAACACTTTGATGTCCATATTGTTTGGATTGGCAATATTGTCGACGTAATGTTCGCTACCCTCCAATCCAATTTCCTCTGCCGAAAAATGAACGAATTGTATGGAGTACTCTGTGGGAATGTCTTTGATTAAACGCGCCAACTCTAATAAAATTACCGTTCCAGAACCATTGTCATTCGCACCAGGTCCATTTTTCGTGTCGTAGTGGCCGTCAATGATTACATAAGTGTCTGGATAGAGCGTTCCTGTTTTGGTGACAATGACATTTGATGTAACAATTCCAGAGACCGTAAAGTCATCCTCTACAATATTGGTGTACCCCCAATCTTGATATTTTCCAACAATCCAATCTTTTGTGTTGTCGAGTCCGGCATTGTTTAGCTCCTTGATTCCCAGATCCTCAAACTGTTGTAAATATTCTGTGATGCTATCAATGTCGCAACTTGTCGCGAGCGAAGAATAGAAGGCATCAAAGGTTTGACCAAATGCCATTGAACCAGGAAGAAGCAATAGGAGGGAAAAAGCCAGAGATTTCATACAATCAGTTTGATGTCTTAAAATTAGCGAAAAAAAAAGTCCGCTCTATTGAAAGAACGGACTTCGGTATCATCAGGTTGGCTTCTAACTGTTTACGTATTCATCGTAACGTCGTTGCCAATCTTCGTCTCCTTCAAACCACTGTGCGGCTTTTCCGAGAATCTCTTTTGCTTTGTCATCTTGCATACTCACCTTGTAGGCTTTCGCAGTTTCAATAATTCCGATTTTCAAAATTGTCCGATCTGCTTCGCTCCAATCGTCAACGCCTGTAATATTTGGAAGAAGAGCGTCTGCTTCTTTCCAGTTGGCGCGTGCTGTTGAGCGATCTTTCTGAATGTATTTACAAGCCCCTAGAATTAAATAAACGCCTACCGGGTTTTGGGTAATCTTTTTGTAACGTCCTGCCCAAGAATATGCCTTTCGGTGATCTCCTAATTCGATGTCGTTCGCAATACGCGTAGCTAAAGTCATTTGGAAGTCTGTGATAAATTCACTGAATTCCTCCATGGCCTGACCGTCGTTTTTCTTGAGGTCGTATTTGATTCCTTTTCCGAGGTACTTCACTGCATCTTTGTAGGCATTTTTGTACCGTTCATCATCTGTTCCTGACAATGAAATTTTGTAAAGTCCTTTCGCTAACCAGATATACGGAACTGGGTCGTACTTTGTGTCATCTTTCTGCGTGTAGGATTCTGCTTTTTTTGCAAGCTTCTCATAGTCTCCATCTGCATAGAGAATACGCAGATCGTTGTATGTGTCTTGCGCTACTGCCATTTGTGAGAATAGCACTAAACCAATGAATGTAATAAGATGTCGCATAATGTGTTTTTTGTTTTCAAACCTTCTAATTCAAATACTGTGCCGAAGGCTAAAAAGTTACATAAAAGTATAAAAATTAAATAGTGTTATTCAAAGCTTTTCAGCAGTAATTCCAAGATTCTTTGCGCAGCGACCGAAATTTTGGTGCCAGGGCCAAACACTCCGAAGACTCCTGCCTCGTATAAAAAATCATAATCTTGCTGTGGAATAACACCACCGGCAATAACCATTACATCTTCTCGGTTCCGTTTTTTTAATTCTTCAATTACTTGCGGCACCAATGTCTTGTGTCCTGCAGCTAACGAAGACACCCCGAGGATATGAACGTCATTCTCCACCGCTTGCTTTGCTGCTTCTGATGGCGTTTGAAACAAGGGGCCAATATCTACGTCAAATCCGATGTCTGCGAAAGACGTAGCAATAACTTTCGCTCCTCTGTCGTGACCGTCTTGTCCCATCTTGGCAATCATAATTCTTGGTCGACGGCCTTCGAGTTGCGCAAATTGATCGGCCATTTTACGTGCCTTGTTAAAGTCATTATCTTCCATAGATTCAGAGGAATATACACCATTAATTGATCGAATTGTTGCCTGGTAGCGTCCAAATGCATTTTCTAGCGCTAGAGAAATTTCTCCCAACGAAGCTCGGGCTCTTGCACAACGAACGGCAATTTCCAATAAATTTCCTTCTCCGGATTTTGCTGCTGCTTCCAATTCGCTCAGAAGCCCTTTTACTTCATTTGAATCGCGGTTTGCTTTCAGCTGCTCCAATCGGTTTATTTGCGATTCGCGCACTCTCGTGTTGTCCACCTCAAGAATATCGATGACTTCCTCATTTTCAGGTTGGAAACGATTAACACCTACAATAATGTCTTTGTTGGAATCAATGCGTGCTTGTTTTCGAGCAGCCGCTTCTTCAATACGCATTTTCGGAATTCCCGTTTCGATAGCTTTCGCCATGCCGCCGAGTTCTTCCACTTCTTCAATCAATTTCCAGGCTTCTTGCACAAGGGAATCGGTCAATTTTTCGACGTAGTAGCTGCCTCCCAGAGGATCAACGTGCTTGGTGATTCCCGTTTCTTCTTGCAGGTAAATTTGCGTATTTCGTGCAATTCGCGCAGAGAAATCGGTCGGTAATGCAATGGCTTCATCCAATGCGTTTGTGTGCAAGGATTGCGTTCCTCCGAGCGCTGCTGCCAGCGCTTCGATACACGTTCGGGCCACGTTGTTGAATGGATCTTGCTCTGTTAAACTCCATCCCGAAGTTTGACAATGAGTTCGAAGTGCCAACGATTTTTGATTTTCCGGATTGAATTGATTGACCAGTTTTGACCACAGAATGCGACCGGCTCTCATTTTTGCGACTTCTGTATAATGATTCATTCCAATGGCCCAAAAGAAGCTCAAACGTGGTGCGAAATCATCAATTTTCATTCCTGCGTTAATTCCCGCTCGTAGATATTCCAAACCATCGGCGAGAGTATACGCCAATTCAATGGCTGCGGTAGCCCCAGCTTCTTGCATGTGATATCCAGAAATGGAAATCGAGTTGAAGCGTGGCATGTTTTGCGAAGTGTACTCGAAAATATCAGAAATAATCCGCATAGATGGAAGAGGAGGGTAGATGTACGTATTTCGCACCATGAACTCCTTCAAAATATCATTTTGGATGGTTCCTGACAACTGATCCTGACTTACCCCTTGTTCTTCCGCAGCGACAACGTAGAACGCCATAATTGGCAAAACAGCGCCGTTCATGGTCATGGAAACCGACATTTTATCCAGCGGAATTTGATCAAACAAGATTTTCATATCACCTAAATAACCAGGAATTTCGCGCCATGTTGCGTTTCGTTCTTTTGGATCGGGGTATTTATTCACGCCAATGAGTGTGGCTTTTCCTGATTGATATTGAGCTGTACGAACGGACTGCGTCTTGCTCACTGCTTCGCACAAAACTTCCTGAACATTGGCGTCGAGCATCCCGCCCTTGCTGTCTAATTCCTGAAAGTAAGACCATGCTTTTCTTGCAATGGTTTCCGTTAACTGCTCAATGCTGTAGCTTCCTCCAGTCGCATCCACTACGTGGTGTAAATACGATTCTTCTTTGAGCAAGGTGGAAATGTTCAATGCCATTCTTTCTGAAAGGTCTGAACTTCCGTTGGTGCTGTACAAATCGTACGGTAAAACCAAAATAGCATCGGAGGTGCTTGCTGCTGACATCGTTTCAGTTGTTTGACGGAGCAAGTTGGTGTATGGATCTCGGAGTGATTTGTTCGTGTGACCAATCACGGAAGTCAATTGGCAATTGTACGAACAATCATGTTCTGGATGGTACGCCTCGATGACCTTGGACCACAATTGGCGTAGGGCTCGAAGTTTTCCGATTTCGTTGAAATAATTGGCTCCAATGCCCACGTGGAAATGAATTTGCGCCGCTGCTTCGTCAATGCTAAAGCCTGCAGACATCAGTTTGAGCAAAGTCTCATGACCCGTGGAGAGACAAAACGCAATTTCCTGCCAGGTATTTGCTCCACAACGCTGCAATCCAAATCCATTGACCAGATATGTAGCCGTTTGCGAATTTTTCATGGCGTCAATCAATTCGGAAGTTATTTCCGTTGACACTGCATCAAAACAAAATGCGATTTGATTTTTAGCGTTTCCTGTAATGTTTAAAATCTCTTTGGCTTCTTGAGGGCTTGAGACATTAAATTGCGATCGGATGAATTCCAGTTTTACTCCACTTAGCACTTTTTTCCAGTCTTGAGGCGCATTTCCACCATCAAAGTAAAGTAAGTCTGCGCCTTTCATCAATACGCCCAAAGCCTTTTTATTCGCCTGATTGGCATCATTTACACCAATGAATACCCCGTTTTGCCAATTGTTATCGTTGGTTTTTGAACCTCTGGTAGCCGGAAAAGATCCGGGAGTTAAATCGGGCGCAGTTCTTTCCTCTTTGTGGTAAAAAGCGCGAAAATCGATCTCTTCAATTTCGTCATGGAAATCCAAAACGGACAATTCTTTGCCCTTCAGATCTTTTACGATTTTATCCTTCCATTCTTGAAGATTGACAGAAGGAAATTCCTGGATTAAATTGTTCATGGATTGAACGTTCTTTTAATTTCAATACGTTGTTCAAATGCAATACAAATTGCTGATCAAATGTACTAATTTGAAGACAATTTTCGCCGTTGGAAGCGCGAAATACTTACGTGGTAAAGAAGCGGTAAATGAAGAACGATCCTGCATAAAAGATAAGGATCCCCATGATCAGCTGATTTGCCGAAGAATAGCCACGTTTTCGCCAATAAAGCCAGTTGAGAATGCCAAAAATGACACCGGGAATAAGAGGGTACAGGTAAAGGCTCATGAAGGAATCAATCCAAACTGCTGAAAATGATGTGTCAAATGCTTGCTGTGAACGCGCAACCATTCCTCTTTATTCAGATTGCCAAAAGAAGGGTGGATGTGTCGAATTCCGGGGTTTTCCTCAAAATGCTTCTCAAAGAGTTGCCAATGCGCTTCAAATTCTGCGATTGCATCTTCCAATGTAGCATTTCGATTGTCTTCATCTGCCTCTCCGTAGGGAGCTTTGAAGTTTTTGGGCATTGGATGATCGGAAAAAAGAAACCCCATCGCTTTTGGAACTTTTTCTTCCGGAATATTTAATTGGATGCCTTCAATATTTCCTTGTGCAAGCTGCAGTGAGTCTGTGATATGCTCAACCATGCCAATAGCATTCATGCTTCCCCATAACGGTTTGGTTTCGGGGTTCAATTGATTGAAGTGTGCCAGAGCATTTTCTAATGTGGGGGCTGTATAATTCATTATTTTGCTTTACCTACGAGGATTTGAAGACTTTTGGGTACTACGCTCACATTGAGTTCGGTAGCCACTTGTGCGGGTTCACCGTCGTAATGTGCTACATTCTTAGACGATTGAATACGCGCATTCTTAAAAGAAATGATTTCTGAGTGACGCGCTCTTTGATGTTTTTTCGAGAAAAATCGATAGACCACAGATGGAATAGACCAAAAGGAGAAGGGTTTTAAAACGACCATTTCTAGTTCTCCATCCGTCACGTCCGATTTTGGCGAAACGGTAAAACCATTTCCAAATTGGGAAGCATTCGCCACCGTCAAAAGAACAACTGGCAGCTTTTTCACCTTTCCATCTACGTCAATTGTTACGTTGATTGGGTTGAAACGAAAGAACTCAGTAATGGTCAAATAAACGTAGCTCCAGAATCCACGTTTGTGGTGTTTGTCGAACTTTTCAGCAATAACCGCATCAAATCCATACCCTCCAACGCCAAGGAATGTTTTATCATTCACCTTCACTGTGTCCATTGCAATGCTATTCGAGTAATTGATGCAATAAATCGCATCTTTAATCCCAAGTGGAATGTTGAGGTGTCGTGCCAGGCCGTTTCCAGAGCCAGTAGGGATGATGGCCAATTTTGTGTTGGTGCCAATCAAGGCAGTGCCAACTTCATGCACGGAGCCGTCTCCACCAATGGCACAAACAACATCAATCCCTTCCTCCGAGGATTTTTTTGCTATTTCCGAGGCGTGTCCTTTGTACTCCGTATAGGCAATATCATAATCAAACCGCTCATGGTTGAGGTGCGATTCAATCATCGGAGGAATGGTGTTTTTACGACCTACTCCAGAGATTGGATTGATGATAAACCTTATACGTTCTTTCATTACTCGATTCAATGACTGTTCTTGTTAGTCGCACATAGATGCACAAAAAATGTGCCTGAGATAGAATCGCGACGATCTGTCATTTTGTTGGATGTAAAAATACGTAAAAATGCCAGTGCGCATTTCCCAAGAAAATCAAAATCGTCCACCAATTAGTGTGTATATCTCAGTTAACCAAAACTACCAGTAACTCTTTCGGAGCTACCAATCAAAGAAATGTCAGAGGAATCAGTGCAATAATTTGGTATCTTTCGCCTCATGAAATATCTATCGTTATTCTGTTTGAGTCTGATGTTTTGTCAGACGAACATTGTAAGCGCTCAAATTGAGATGCCAGAGCCCGAGAAAGTAGAGGAGAAGGAGGAGGTCCGCACCAAAAAAGAAATGGATCCAAGTGAAGTAAAGAACGAGGTACTCTTTTATGCAAATTGGTCCAATACCAACCGCGTATTGCGTCCCAACCCAGCAAATGATGGCCTTTTTGGAGAACCACTTGGGATTCGCGAGGATGAATTGAACTTAAACGTTTGGTCGTACGGTCTTGGATTTAGAAGTATGTTCAAAGAGCATTTCATGTGGCAAGGTGGAATTTCCTGGATGCGTAATGGCGAAACATTCGATTATCAAGCACCGGATTCAGATTCGACTTTTGCTTATCAAACCTATTATAATTACATCGCGATGCCCATAAAGGTGATGTATCAAACAGGTGGTCGCTTAAATTTTTACGGAGGCATTGGGATTATGCCGCAACTTTTCTTTTCGTATCGTCAAGAACAACAATGGACGACCCTTGTAAATACACAGGTTTCCGAAACTTTTAAAACGAAAAACGGATTTAACACCTTTGTTTTGGCAGGCTCGTTAACCGCTGGAGTGCAATTACGCATGAATAGTGGCGCTTCGATTTTTGTAGAGCCAGAATACCGCATTCATTTAACGAATTCTTACACCGAGATTGATAGTTACGAGCACTTCGGACGAGCGTTTGGACTCAATGTCGGATTCACTTATCCTATCTAGCATGCAAATTCGAGAAATAACCAGTTATCTGGAATCATTGGCGCCGATTTCTAGTCAGGAGTCGTATGATAATTCTGGATTGATTGTGGGCGCTCCAACGGCTGAGGTTTCAAACGTATTAATTTCACTGGATTGTGTTGAATCTACTGTGGACGAAGCAATAGAGAAGGGGTGCGAGCTTATTATTGCACACCATCCGATTGTTTTTCGAGGGTTGAAGAAATTAAACGGAGCCAACTACATTGAACGTACGGTCCTCAAGGCAATCAAAAATGACATTGCCATTTATGCCATTCATACCAATCTGGACAATTATCGCTTTGGTGTAAATCATGAAATCGGGCAGCGAATAGGGTTGACAAATACGCAGGTTCTTCAACCCAAAAAAGAAGTGCTTTCCAAGTTGATTTGCTACATTCCGAAAGAGCATGCAGAAAAGGTGTCGCAAGCCATGTTTGATGCAGGAGCGGGGAGTATTGGCGATTACAACGAATGTGGATTCCAAACCAATGGTGAGGGTACATTCCGCCCCAATGATGCGGCAAAACCCTTCATTGGAGCAGCCGGAGAGCGTTCCTCGGTAGAAGAGGTGAAGTTTGAAGCGGTTTGTTCCAATCACAAATTAAGTAAAGTTGTAGGCGCAATGATCGCAGCGCACCCCTATGAAGAAGTTGCGTATGAAGTATTTCCGATGCTGAATACACACAATTATGAGGGAAGCGGAATGGTAGGCGTGCTTAAAAAGCCAATGGAAACAGAAAAGTTTCTGGAACATATCAAAACAACGTTTAATTGCGGGGTGATCCGACACACTGAGATTGTTCACGAAACCATTGAGAAAGTGGCGTACTGCGGTGGCGCGGGGAGTTTTCTCTTGGGGGCTGCAAAACGTTCGGGAGCACAAATCTTCATTACAGGCGATTATAAATATCACGAATTCTTTGATGCCGAAGCAGGAATTATCATTGCCGACATTGGACATTATGAGAGCGAACAATTTACTTCCAACCGAATTGCGGAAATTTTGACGGAAAAATTTGCTACCTTTGCCGTTCATTTAACAGCGGTTAATACAAACCCAATAAATTATTTTTAACTGATGGCAAAAGCTGCAACGAAAAAAGAGGCGTCCGTAGAAGAGAAATTGGACGGTCTGTACGATTTGCAATTGATTGATTCTGAGATCGATCGAATCCGAACCATTCGAGGAGAGCTTCCTTTGGAAGTACAAGATTTGGAAGACGAATTGGAGGGGTTAGATACTCGAATCGCCAAGTTGGAAGAAGAGGTTGCTGCATTCGAAAAAGACATTTCAGATCGTAAAAACTCAAGCAAAGAAGCTGAGTTGGCAATCGCGAAATACAAAGAGCAACAAAACAACGTTCGAAATAATCGTGAATTTGAATCAATTTCGAAAGAGATTGAATATCAGGAATTGGAAATCAAATTGAACGAGAAACGAAGCAAAGAATCGAAAGCGAAAATCGCGCACAAGAAAGAAGTCTTGGACGAAGCGAAAGAGCGCAGAGAATTGAGAGTAAACGATTTGACGGCAAAGAAGTCTGAATTGGACGAAATCATCGCTGAAACACAAGCGCAAGAGGAAAAGTTGTTGAAGAAATCAGCATCAGCCTTGAAAAAAATGGACGATCGTTTGGCCAGAGCATACACACGCCTTCGTGAAAATGCTAAGAATGGTTTGGCGGTAGTTCCTGTTGATCGTGATTCTTGTGGAGGGTGTTTCAATAAGATTCCACCGCAACGTCAATTGGACATTCAAACGAAAAAGAAAGTGATCACGTGTGAGCACTGTGGTCGCGTGTTGGTGCCTTCAGCTGAAGAAGTAGAAGCATAACATTCAAATATTTAAAGTGAAACCGTTCATTTTTCGAAGTGAACGGTTTTTTATTTTTAGCAAGTGAAGTTTCAAGATTATCACATATCGAAAGAAATCAAGGGGCAATTGGAAGAGTTGGGATGGAAACGCCCAACGGACATCCAATACAAATCCATGAAGCACATTCTCGACGGTGAAGATGTTATGGCAATTGCTCAAACGGGAACAGGGAAAACAGCAGCATTTGCTATTCCAACCTTGCATAAAATTCAAACGACCAAAAACAAGTATAGCAAGGGTTTTGTCCGCTGTTTGGTGATGGTTCCAACACGAGAATTGGCAAAACAAATCGCTGAAGTGTACCGAACTATTGGAAAGAATACCGGAGTGAAGGTTTTTGGATTGTTCGGTGGCGTAGAGCAGGAACAGCAAATAAGAACCCTGAACAACGGAATTGATGTCTTAATTGCAACGCCGGGCCGCATGTTTGATTTGGTTTCGCAAGGAGCTTTGAACCTCTCGAAGACAGAGTTTCTGGTGCTTGACGAGGCAGATTTGATGCTTGACATGGGATTCGCGAAGGATATTAAAGATGTTTTACGTTTGCTTCCTCGAAAACGACAAAACCTATTCTTTTCGGCAACTATCTCCAAGAAAATCAAGTCGTTGGCGTATGAGGTGGTGAGCAAAAGTAACACGATTCGCATTCAGATTTCACCGAAGAATCCTGTAGCTAAAAATATCGATCATGCGGTTACGTATGTAGAAATGGACGACAAACGCTTTTTTCTAGAGAACTTGTTGAAAGAATTTCCAGACATGAAAGTGGTTGTTTTCGCACGAACAAAAGTACGCGTTGAACGCGTTGTAAAAGCGATGGAGCGCGTTGCAATTGCTTCGGAGGCATTGCACGGTGGCGTGGAGCAGAAAGATCGTTTTGCGGTGTTGGAGCGCTTTCGCTCTGGTGAAAATCGCGTCTTAATCACAACTGATGTTGCTGCGAGAGGAATAGATATTCCATCGGTAGAATACGTGGTCAATTACGACTTGCCGGATGTTGCTGAGAATTATGTACACCGTTGTGGTAGAACAGGGCGTGGAAGAAATAGAGGGCAAGCGTTGTCGTTTTGTAGTAAAGATGAACGCGAATTGTTGAAGGAGATCGAAGAATATACAGGTGAGGATATCGTAGTATACGATCTTTCTAAAGGCGATTATGAAAACATTATTAAGGGAAGTGATGACGGAACCGACGATTGGCAATCGCTTTTAGATAGTTCCAACAAAGAAGACGGAACCGAAGATGTTTGGTAGAAAAAAAGCCGGAACGAAAGTCCCGACTTTTTCTAAAGTGTATCGTTGAGCAATTTCCTAATTAAAACGCTTTCTCGAAGTTCCATCTGAATAAATGTCCACAACTATTCCGGGAGTATCATGCGCGACTTCTTGACCATGCAGGTTAATCGTTTTGACAATCTCTCCCTCTACGATTTCATTATTAATCGCTGTTAAGTCTTTCCATGCTATTTCCCCGTTTAAATCCAATTGAGTGAGACGATAGTAATTCATGCCCACAGCGAAACTGTGATCTTCGAAGGTGTACGAATTTTTCTGGTTGCTATTTCCGCTCGCAGGAACACTGCCAACTTGCTCCCAATCCATGCCATTGGTAGAGCGCTCAACTTTAAAATAGTCCGTGTTCACTTCTGAATCGGTTTGCCATTTTAAAACATTCGTTCGATCTTGATGGTATCCAAAAAACAAAGAAAGTTCAGAAGGTAGTGGCAAGAGATTACAACCTCCACTCACATTATTGAGCGTATACTGATAATCGCATTGATCTCCGGCAAAACCGTCAACCACCATGTACACACATTCTCCATTTAAAACACTAAATGTCGGTGAAGTTTGTGTTGAACCGGGTTGTGAAGGGGAAGCGGCGTTCCAAATGACATTTCCAAGGTTTGTCGGAGTACCAATAAAAATGGTCATCTGAAGTCCATCATTCAATGGGTTGTTTGTACAATTTGCAATACCTCCAAAATCAATACTCCAATCACCATCTGCAGTGGCACAGAAGTAAAACCAAGAATCGTTATTAACAACGTAGGTTACTTCTTCTCCGGCAGTACAGCCTGTACACGTGGTTCCCGCGTTTCCGTCGAGGTTTTCGTCACCTGGTCCCGTTGTAGAAGAACTGTACCCAATATTTGTACCGTTGTACGTGATTCCACATTCATCGATCCCGCCTGCTCCTGCAGCTGATGAACTCGGAGCTGGAGTAAACATACCCAAACAGTACTCAGTGTGTCCATCGTTTGGACCTCCACAATCCAAATCTTGTACTTGGATTAAGTAATCGCTACCTACGGTTAAACCGGTCATTAATGTATGCTGACCCGGATCGCCATTGTGATGAGAGTTATACGCTTCACCCCCGCAAGCAGGCAAACATCCTCCACCTGGAGCGAATGGTCCATAAACGCGTACGTGCGGAGAAACACAGTTCGTTAAATTGGTTTGATTAAACGAAAACACAAGGGAGTCATCGGTTGCGTTAAAACGATACCAGGTGGTGTGTTCAGTTGAGCCACCCCCATAATTGGTAAAACATTCGCTTCCTTCTAAAGTGGCATTTTCAGTGGAACCACAAGTTAGACCGGCGTCCACAGTAATAGTTGTAGCACCCGTACAATTGTCGTTTGCCGGTTGTGCAATGGATATTCCAGAAGTCAAGAATACCGTAAGCAAAACATACGTAGCTTTTCTCATTTCTCTTGATTTTCGATTTGTTGCTGTTGCAGCTTTTCTCTGGATATTACGACAATAATGTAATTGTCAATTTCTAAAACGACATCAGTGTCGTCTTTTCGCGCGGCTTCAATTTGAAGGAGGTGTGTACAATTTGCTAATTGACTCGGCGGTGTACTTTTTTCAGCTTTTTCTGGGTTGATGAAAATTTCATATGTTCCATTTTTAGCGTATTCTCCACCTTGTAGGTTGCATTGGCAAAAGGCCCCGATGGGAATGGAGAAAAGTAGTGTTGTTAGCAATATTTTTGCTCTACTCATTTTTGTTAGTATTTAGTTGGCGCATTTTTTTAACAAAAAATACTTCTAGTTGTGTTAATCTTGTGCATCAACGGAATGATAATTACAACGGTTGCCTCGATACTTGATCAAATACATTAGATTGTGGTTTTACTAAATTTTAGGGTACAAAAAAAAGGTGAACCGATCGATTCACCTTTAATCCTTTGAAAGGAGTCGTTTATTGAGAAACAACCTCTTTAGTGCCGTCCGAATAAATGTAAATAACCATTCCTTCAAAAGTGTCATTTACCTCCTGTCCGAGCATGTTAGTGATTTTCACCAATTCAACTTTCTTATCTTTCGAGTACATAATAGTTACCGGTGCAATGTATTCTTTCGTACCATCTACATCCACCTGAATGAGGCGATAGTAAGAGGTTCCACCGTAAGGGTTTCTGTCAATACTGTAGTACATAATTTGTGAAGTAGAGTTACCGTTGCCGTAAACAACATCGGTTTGCTCCCAATTAACAAGGTCTTGGGATTTCTGAACTACAAAATAATCGTTGTTGTTTTCAGACTGCGTTGCCCATCGAAGAGATACACGATCAATAACGAGCTCTGCATTGAAAGATGAAAGTTCGATAGGTAGTGGAGTACACCCTGCTACATCAATAATTTGTTGAGAGCTTTGAGTACATCCGAGTGGATCGGTTAAAGTAAGACTTACAACGTACGTACCCGCGGATGCGTATGTATGATTTCCATTTCCTGCGCCTGATGCTGTTGTTCCATCTCCAAAATCCCATGTGTAATTATAATTCGGAATGGCTGCAGTTGCG
Source organism: Fluviicola sp. (assembly GCA_043584915.1). Classification (GTDB taxonomy): domain Bacteria; phylum Bacteroidota; class Bacteroidia; order Flavobacteriales_D; family Crocinitomicaceae; genus UBA4466. The sequence continues at coordinate 3,558,476 of CP121319.1, read as the reverse complement.
GTAGTCAAGTTTGCCACACATCCATTTGGGTCTAAGACAGAATTAAACAATGCTTGATCGCTTATAGGTCCGATAACAGCCGAACCTTGAAAGTCAACAGTTACACCGCCCAAAGATCCAGAATAGTTTTGAATGATAAGGGCGTAGGTATTTCCAGCGGTTAAATTTACCGAAGTTGTATTCCATTGAGGTCCGCCGGCACAAGAACCAGGTCCAGGCGGGTTGTTGTTTTGATAGTTCGTTACCGCAACTTGACCGAAAGAAGCCGCTCCTGACGCACCGAATCCCGTCGATCCATCACAACCGCTGTAATCGCAGGCCAAACTGGTGGCTGCATCCGTACAACCAGAAGTTGTAATGTCATAGAATTCCCAATCGAAATCGTCTCCAGATTGTGTTCCTGAGTTATAGCTATCAGGAGTAAGCATCATTTCAAATGTACCTGATTGGCTTGCTGTGAAGGTGTACCATTGAGAACTTGTTTCGTCTCCTAAACAGCTCGACCAGCCGCTTGCTCCGTTTTCTTCAACATTTCCATCACCAAGATCTAATTGACCAATGGTGAAACCGTTTTGCGAATCATTACAAAGTACCTGTGCGTCTACACAGTCTTGCCCAGGAGCGGGTGGTGGCGGTGGCGGTGGTGGAACGACGTCGACACATACATTTACGGTTCCCGGTGTAGCACCGTTTTCAACATCATGTGAAAGAAGAATCCAATAACGTTCGCCTGCCTCTACGGCATATTGAATGGTGTCTGTGGCAGTAACACCGCCAACACCGTCACCAGGTAGGTCATTGCATTCGTCGCCTGCAAGAATTCCAAATGAATTCAAAGAAGAACAAACTTCAGCGTTCTGATGATCAAAAACAACGTAGTTTGTTGGGCCACTTGCTGTAATATTATCAATGGTAATTTCGATAAACCCAGTTGTTGGCGCGGTGAATGACATCCAAATATCAGGATTTCCAAATGCCGTACCCTCGTACCACATATTAACACAGTTTACATCAGCATATCCAGACCACGTGGCTCCAACAGTGTTTCCGATACAACATCCAGGGATGGAAATATCGTTGTTGTCATCACACTCATCATCATAACATGCCTGTGCAGAAACGAAACCAGAAACTAAGATAGCTCCTAGCGATAAGAGTAATTTTGTTTTCATAGTTTCTCTGCTTTATTGTAGGGTGAATTATTCGGAATAAATTCAGAACTCTCAACATAAATTCTCGAATAAATCACGATGATCATGTCGTTACTGAATTGCCAACGGTAATGCTCGTTGTCTTGTCTTAAATGCTCGATGTCAGCATAAAGCTCCTGAATAAATGATTGTTGCCAGAAAAACATATTTCCGGTTGGAGATTCAAAATGGAAAGTACCTTCAACATGAGAATAATCAACGACCTCAGTTGCGATGTGTTCATTTTCCAATTGAGCCGATGCACTAAAATCGAAAAAGCTTAAAGCAATTCCAAGTAGTACTGGCTTGATTAGTGTAGTCATACAAATTGTTAGTTAGCCACCTAGGATTAAAATTGACTAAAATCCTATGCACTTGTTACCACACCAACGAAGTGCAATCGCAAAAGGTTTTCTGTCCTATTGAAGGCTTAATCGATTTAGTTCCCCAATTGCACTTCTCGTTGAGTAAAAAGTACTTACTAATGAACATTCTCTGGGCAACCTTTAATATTTAAGCGAAATTATTGTGGCACAGTGGTTTATTGAACAAAGCTGCACTTTAAGAATTTGAAGTTGAACGGATAATTATTTGATGTTCACTTCCCGCTCCAAAACAATTCCAAATTTCGCCTCTACGTCCTGAATAATCTGCTCAGATAAATCGTAAATCTGCGCTCCGGTTGATCCGCCATAATTGACTAAAACGAGTGCCTGTTTCTTATGAACGCCATACGTTCCAAAAGATTTTCCTTTCCAACCTGCTTGCTCAATCAACCAACCTGCAGCCAATTTAACTTTTCCGTTCGGTGCGGGATAGTGCGGAAATTGATCATAATGCTTTCCAATGGCATCGACCGTTTCCTGGGTAACTACTGGATTTTTAAAAAAGCTCCCCGCATTTCCAATTTCCTTCGGATCTGGCAATTTGCTTGACCGTATATTGATTACGGCATTGCTCACGTCTTTAATGCTCGGCGTTGCTATTCCCAATGACTTTAGCTCGTCTTCAATGGCTCCGTAACTGGTGTTCAGTGTATGCTTTTTATGCAATCGAAAACGAACGGAAAGAATAATATATTGACCTTTCAATGCTCGCTTAAACACACTTTCTCGGTATCCAAACGCGCATTGCTCATGATTGAAAGAATGCACTTCTCCACTCTCGATATGAAATGCTTTCAGCGAATCAAAAGTGTCTTTGATTTCCACTCCATATGCGCCAATATTCTGCATAGGACTGGCTCCAACGCTTCCGGGAATTAGTGAGAGATTCTCAATTCCGCCAAATCCATGATCAATGCATTGCATCACGAATTCATGCCAAACCTCACCGGCGCCAGATTCCACCAGAACATTTTCTTCGTTGCTTTCAATGATCTCAAATCCACGCACTTCATTCTTGATCACCAACCCGTCGAAATCTTTTGTCAACAGCAAATTGCTGCCTCCTCCTAAAACCAAAAGTTCATCACTGCCACGTTCCAAAAGAATGGATCGCAATGCATTGGCGTTATTGAAGGTCGCAAAACGTTTGGCAATGGCCGAAATTCCGAAGGTGTTGAAGCGTTGTAAGTCAACGTTGGATTGTATCATAAGAACAAATGTAGCTTTTGGACGGCTTACTAATTTTTGTGAAGTCAATAATTACTCACGATAGGATGTTGTTAATTCCTCGTTATCTTTGTAGGTATGAAGTTGAAGAAAGCGCCGTTGGAAGATGTAAATGCACACAATCGCGGAACCATGATGGAAGTCTTGGGGATTGAATGCATTGAGATAGGAGATGATTTTGTCAAGTCAAGAATGCCCGTTACTGCGGCGACAAAACAGCCGATGGGCCTTTTGCATGGAGGTGCAAGTGCCGCAATGATTGAAAGTATTGGGTCAATGGGGTCTGCTTTGTTGTTAGATCTTTCCAAAGAGGCTCCCGTCGGGCTAGAAATCAATGCGAATCATATTTCTTCCGCTACAGATGGCTTCGTTATTGCCACAGGAAAAATTGTGCATGCAGGACGAAGAACACATCTCTGGCAAGTGGATATCCATCACGAAGAGACGGGAAAACTAATTTGCACGGGTCGATTAACGATAATGGTGGTTCCTACAAATGTTTGATACGATTGATTATGCGCAGTACCGTATTCCTGGTGAAAAGGTAGCTCGCAAAGAAGGAGTGTTTTACGAGCTGAACCCCGGAGAGGAGGTCAATGGCTTTGTGGTAACTGATTTCACTGGGGAGAAGCAGTACGTTTTGAGAGCCAACACGGAAGATTGGATGCCACAGTTTCAATTGCCTCCACGTTTGGATGAAACACATCGGAATAGTTATTTCAAATCAGGAAAAGCCTTTAAAAAATCCCTAGAGCAAACTGGAGGAAAAGCAGTGTTGTCGCGAATCAAGAAAGTAGAGCTACAAGACAAGGCGCATGGATTGTTCGATGATCTTTGTGAAGCATATCCAAATGCATTTGTATACGAGTTCAGTCACTCAGAATTAGGCACATGGATAGGAGCAACACCAGAAACATTGTTGATAGCTGAAAATGGGAAAGGTAAAACCATGGCGCTTGCAGGAACTCGTTTGTCGGAAAGTGAAGACCCCTGGACGGATAAAGAATTTGAAGAACATGAATACGTAGCGGATTTCATTGAAGCATCTTTAGTGGATTCAAAAGTGGCAAATGTTCGTAGAACCGAACGAACAGATCTACTTTCAGGGCCCGTTAAGCACCTGCTTACTCGGTTCGAATTTGATGTTGAAAATTCCCAGGTTTGGGAGCTTGCGCGAAAGTTACATCCAACACCAGCAGTCAGCGGTTGGCCTGTTGATATGGCAATGGACCTTATTCGTAAATACGAACATCACGACAGGCACTTTTATACCGGAATTGTTGGCGTGATGGGTGAAAAAACCAACCTCTACGTTAATTTACGGTGTGCACGAAACGATTTTGATTCCCTGTTTTTGTTTTTAGGTGGTGGATTCACCAAAGACTCAGATCTCGAAGCGGAGTGGGAAGAGACAGAAAATAAAGCGGCAACCCTAATCAACGTCTTGAAAAACGGCTAATTTTGTACTAGATGTTGACAACGAACAAAACGGGAATTGCCCGATTTATTGAAAACAGTGTAGCCCAGGGAATGCGCCATGTCGTTTGTTCGCCGGGTTCACGAAATGCTCCGTTAATCATCGCGATTGACAATCATCCAGAACTAGAGACAATTGTGGTGCCAGATGAAAGAGCAGCGGCATTTTTTGCCTTGGGAATGGCACAACAGTTACATCAGCCCGTGGCGGTTGTTTGTACTTCTGGCTCGGCGATGTTGAATTATTACCCAGCGGTTGCTGAGGCGTATTATCAAGGTGTTCCGTTGGTTGTTTTGTCTGCAGATAGACCCGAGGAATGGGTGAACCATGGAGATGGGCAAACGATTGTGCAACGCGGCGTTTATAGCAATCATATTCATGCGCAAGAAGATATTACCGAATTTGTAGAAGCCGAACACTTCGAAGTTTTCGACGCGAAAATTGGTGCGGCTTTCGCCAAGTGCAACGACGATTGGAAAGGCCCAATTCATTTCAATTTTCCCATATCAGAACCGTTGTACCATACCGTTGATGTGAATCGTCCTTCGGTACCAGGTAAAAACACAAAAACATCGCAAGAAACAGTTCAAATCGATGCTGTTAGCCAACTTTGGAATTCACACAAAAAGAAGATGATTCTATGTGGTCAAATGGATCCAAATCCTGCAGTATTGAATGCACTAGCTGAAATTGCAGAAGATGCCTCGGTGGTTGTGTTGGTTGAGAACACTTCTAACATGATTCATCCGAAGTTTGTGCATTGCATCGATAGATCACTCAGTGCAATTGCGGAGGATGAGATGGAAGATTTTCAGCCCGACGTTTTGATCACGATCGGTGGAGCAATAATCTCGAAAAGAATTAAAAAGTTTCTGCGAGATGCTCCCGTAAAAGAGCATTGGAAAATTGGGTATGATTTTCCGGAGATGGACACCTATCGAAAAATCACCGCTTCCATTCAAGTCGATCCTGCTTCGTTCCTAAGAATGATTCCGCGGGCAAATACTTCCATGCATGCCTCTCAGTTTGGGTGGAAATGGAAGCAAAAAGATTTTTTAATTCAAGAGAAGCTTCCCACTTATTTGGAGGCGGCTCCGTACAGTGATTTGTCCGTGTTTGATGTCGTCTTGGATTCAATTCCAGACAATGCATATTTACACATGGCAAACAGCTCCGTGGTGCGGTACTGTCAATTGTTCGACCCCATTCGATTCATCCGATATTATGCCAATCGCGGTACCAGCGGAATTGATGGAAGTTCGAGCACTGCTGCAGGAGCATCGTATGCCAAAAAGGACAGCACTCATGTGCTTATTACAGGTGATTTGTCCTTCTTTTACGATAGCAACGCCTTTTGGAACAATGCCTTGGGGGACAACCTGAAGGTAATTGTAATCAACAACGGTGGTGGTGGCATTTTTCGAATTATTGACGGTCCAAATGGTGTAAATCAACTAGAGAAATATTTTGAAACAGAAAATAAGGCATCGGTTGAAGGAATCTGTAAAGCCTACGATTTAACGTATGCAAAAGCTGCTAATTTGAGCGAAGTGGAGCAGGGGATGGCAGATCTCTTCCTCAAAGATGCTGATGGAAAACCCGCCGTACTCGAAATCTTTACTCCGAATACCGAAAACAATGCTGTTCTAAAAGGTTTCTTCAATCATTTTAAATCAATTTGATTTTCTTCAAAGACAGATCGAATAGTTTGTACTTTTGAAAACCGTAATCTGAAAACATGGAATTTTTTGACATTTTATTTACCTGGCAAGGGCTGATGTACTTCATCATATTGTCTTTGCTTGAGATTGTTCTCGGAATTGACAACATCATTTTCATTTCCATTGTTACGGACAAACTTCCGCTCAAAGATCAGCGCCGAGGAAGGAATATTGGATTGGCGCTAGCGCTTATCGTTCGCTTAATTCTATTGGCGTTCGTCGCCTGGATCATGGAAATGGACAAACCTTTGTTTCCAGAAACCGAGTTTGCTTTACTCGAAGAGTTTTCTGTTCAAAGCGTTGTGCTCTTGTTAGGAGGATTGTTCCTGATCTACAAGAGCACGGTGGAGATGCATGCGTCTATTGCGGGTGATCATGAAGAAGAGAAAGGTCCAGTGAAATCCTTGCGCACGGTCATAATGCAGATTGTTTTGATTGATCTTGTTTTTAGTTTCGATTCAATTATTACGGCGGTTGGAATGACAAACGGAGTGGGTGATGGCGAGCATTCTCCGTTGGTAATCATCTACGCAGCAGTCATTGTTTCTATGGCAGTAATGATGTTGTTTGCCAAACCAATTAGCGATTTCATCAACGAACGACCGACGATTAAAATGATTGCCCTTGGATTTTTGGTAACGATTGGTGTGGTCTTAGTGGCAGAAGCATTCGGTCAGGAAATTCCGAAAGGATACGTTTATTTCGCGATGGTGTATGCATTGCTCGTTGAGTTTTTGAATATCCGTATGAGAAAGAACCAACGGAATCGAGAAGAGCCTGATGGAGAGTAGTGAAGCGCAATTGTTTTTACCGCAGAAAGAGGGCGAATCCTTAGAAGAAGCTTACGAACAAAAACTTTTCGAATGGAAAAACTTTTTCGTGCACCGATTCCCCATTCCTAAATTGTTCAATAAAAAGCTCAAGCAACTGCATCAGTTGGAAGAGGCTTACAAATTATTGGGAGGAGAAAGCGCCGAAGTATTCCATCATTCTGGCACAACCAAGAATTACGACTCGGGCTTAAAAGAGTCTTTTCAACAATATCAAGCCGATCGGAATCAATTAAAACTTCGTTTGTATGCCGCAAATTCAGCTGTAGAATTGATGGATGTAGTGGAGGAGTTGCTGACAATTACACGTGCCTATGCAAATCAGTGGACAGACCCAGATCTTGACGTCTCAGGAGTTATAGTTTCCAAAGAGGTCGATCCAATGGATTTGTTAAGTGCGATACAGGATGCAGAGCAAGACGGTGTACGGACGATTTCAGACATCGGAAAATTGTCGGATGGGAATATGGTATTGAACGAGGCGAAACGCTTATCTTTGTGGTCCAAAATGGAAGCAGATGAGCAAGGATGATCCATACAGAATCAAAAAACGATGAAAAAAATGAGGGTTCAGAACGGTTAGCATGACAAGATGACAGAAAGAATATCTTGGCAGAATAAACAGATATGGCATTAGAAATCACAGATGCAAACTTCGACGAATTAGTAGCGAATTCAGATAAGCCCGTAGTAGTAGACTTTTGGGCAGAGTGGTGTGGACCTTGTCGAATGATCGGACCAATCATTGAAAAAATGGCTGGAGATTACGACGGAAAAGCCGTGATTGGTAAAGTAAACGTAGATCAAAATCCTGGTGTTTCTGCGAAGTTCGGAGTGCGTAACATTCCAACAGTTCTTTTCGTGAAAGGAGGAGAGGTAGTAGACAAATCAGTAGGTGCCGTTCCAGAAGCACAATTGACATCGAAATTAGAAGCGATTCTGTAAGAAAACGTTCAAAATGTATAAAAGACCGCTGTGATTTCACAGCGGTTTTTTTATGCCCACGATTTTCACGCCTATTCGACAAGCAAAACGTATCTTTGCACAAATTTCAATACTATGAAATCTTTCGTTCGACGTTTGAAGTATTATGGAATCGGGTTCGGCTTAGGACTGGTATTCGTTTTCTTTTTCTTCAGAAACCGCGGGTGCACATGGACGCCTTCCAATCGCGTTAAAAATTCGATCATGAGTCGAATGATTGTTGTCTCAGACGACACAAAAGCAAAAATGGAAGCAAAAGGTCTTACCGAGAAACAAGTGGTGCAAGTCTTGAACGATGGCGATATTGATTTCGATGCGAGCGACAAAAGCCGAAACAACAAGAAGTATCTTATCGAAAAAAACGGCACCAAATTCGTTTTCACCCTTCCATACGAAAGTTGTATCTCCGAAGTATTCATCGCGAACAGCGTCAAAAAAGTAAACGCAACCAAAACTGGAAAAGGAACCTTTATTCATTTTCCAAACGACAAAAACCTGGTTTTTACAGACAGCACAAAGTTTCTCGCCTGCCAACAAGATCAACTCGGGGTAATGGGGGATCGTCAAATTTGGAAGAAAATTCAGAAAAATGGCGTACTCGATTTCGAGAAAACGCAATGGAAAACAAATGCAAAGGCCGAGCACTACATCGAATTTGTCTGGGATAAGGACACGATCGGAACAAAAGTAGTATGGTATAAAGAGAAACTAAATATTACATCTTTTCACAGCGATGCTCTTGAGCCTTGCGATTGATGCTTGTTAAACCAACGATGTTGATAAAACACACGTTTGTTTTCACAGAAACTAAGGACTAATTTTTACTTTTGACGCATGAAATTTTTAGCAGAGCAAATTGCAGGACTTCTCGAGGGAGAACTAGTAGGGAATCCATCAGCGGAAGTGCATACGCTTGCTAAAATTGAAGAAGGTGCTCCAGGAGCGCTGTCATTTCTTGCAAATCCAAAGTACGAAGAGCATATCTACAGCACCCAATCTTCTATTTGCATTGTTAACAAAACATTTCAACCATCGCAAGACCTTCCGGCATCACTCACTTTAATTAAAGTAGAAGATGCGTACGCGTGTTTTGCCAAATTGTTGGAAATGTACGACTCCATGACAAAGCAAGAAGCACGCATCGAATCGCCTTCTTTTATCGATGAAACGGCAACCGTTGGAGAGGGCTTGTACCTTGGGGCGTTTGCATACATCGGGAAGAATTGTAAGATTGGAGACAATGTGGAGATTCATCCAAACGCGAATATCGGACCCAATGTAGAAATTGGTGATGGTACCGTAATTTATGCAGGTGCGACCATCTATCGCGATTGCATCATCGGTAAAAACTGTATTATCCACTCAGGAGCCGTAATTGGTGCTGATGGATTTGGTTTTGCACCCAACGAAAAAGGAGAATTCCAGAAAATTCCACAAATCGGGAATGTCGTTTTGGAAGATTCAGCCCAGGTGGGAATCGCAGGATCGTGTAAAGTTGGAAATAACGTGTTGATCGGTGGACAGGTAGGTCTTGCAGGTCATTTGAAGGTTGGAGATCGCGTGAAAATTGCCGCGCAATCTGGTATACCAGGAGATGTGAAAGAAGATACAACCGTTATGGGGTCTCCGGCATTTGAAAGTAAAGAATACAAAAAAGCATACATGGGCTTCCGTCGACTTCCAATGATCTTGGATCGATTAAAGAGATTGGAAGACCAATTGAAATCAAAAACTAAAGATCATAGTTAATGGCTGAAAAGCAGAGAACGCTCAAGGCTCCGGTGAAATTGACGGGAGTTGGATTGCACACGGGGACAGAAGTAACCCTTGAAATCGAACCGGCAAAAGCCAATCACGGATACAAGTTTCAACGAGTAGACCTTGAGGGAGAACCAATTATCAAAGCCGACTGTGACTTAGTCGTTGCAACCGATCGCGGAACAACTTTAGAAGCAAACGGTGCAAGAGTGCACACGACAGAGCACGTTCTAGCGGCTCTTTATGGTTGTCAGGTAGACAATGCACTTATCAAAATCAATGCCCCAGAAATTCCAATTATGGACGGTAGCTCTGCGCCTTTCGTAGAGGCAATTGAGGCGGTAGGTTACGAAGATCAAGATCAAGATCGAATCTACCTTGAATTGGATGAAAACATTCCATGGGAAGATGTGGAGAAAGGGATCGAGTTTCTCGCCGTTCCGGATGATAATTACCGCTTAACGGTTATGGTCGACTATCAATCGCCAGTTCTTGGAACGCAGCACGCAACCATGTACAACATTGGAGAGTTCAAATCTCAGATTTCTGAATGTCGAACGTTTGTTTTCCTGAGAGAATTGCAATTCCTCGCTCAAAACAATTTGATCAAAGGGGGGAACCTGGACAACGCAATTGTACTGGTAGAAAGAGAAGATGTAAGTCAACAAGAAATCGACGACATCGCTGAAGCACTTGGCAAAAAAGACATGGACATCAAGATTGAAGGTCGTGGTGTTTTGAATCATACAACATTAAAGTTCGAAAACGAGCCCGCACGTCATAAGTTGCTAGATATCGTTGGAGATTTGGCATTGGTTGGTCGTCCAATCAAGGCGCATATTTTAGGAGCACGCCCTGGACATTCTGGAAACGTTCGCTTCGCCAAAGTGTTGAAAGAATACATGAAGAAAAAGGAGAAATCAGGCCGTCACTTCGACTTGACAAAAGATCCTTTGTATGATATTAATGACATCGAGAAGATGTTGCCACACCGCTACCCATTTTTAATGGTGGATAAGATTATGGAGATTCAAGACGAATCTATCATCGGTGTGAAGAATATTACGATGAACGAGCCAATCTTTCAGGGGCATTTCCCAAGCAATCCTGTTTTTCCAGGAGTATTGCAGATTGAAGCAATGGCGCAAGTCGGCGGAATTTTTGCCTTGAGTAAAGTAGATGAGCCGGAATTGTATTCAACGTATTTTATGAAAATTGACAAAGTTAAGTTCAAGCAAAAAGTATTGCCTGGAGATACAGTCGTTTTCGAATTGTACCTCATTTCCCCAATTCGCCGCGGATTGGTCAACATGGGAGGGGTAGGGTACGTGAATGGCAAGCCTGTGGTAGAAGCAGAAATGCTAGCTCAGGTAATTAAAGACAAAGTATGATTCACAAACTCGCCAATATATCGCCCGATGCAAAACTCGGAAACAACGTTACAGTGGAAGCGTTTTCAACGGTTTATGAAGATGTAACCATTGGTGAGGGCACATACATACATCCAAATGTTACCATCTATTCCGGTACTACTATTGGAAAAAATTGTGAAATCTTCCCTGGAGCTGTTGTTGGGGTGCGCCCTCAAGACTTGAAGTTTCAAGGAGAAGAAACAACGGTTGAAATTGGAGACAATACCGTAATTCGTGAATGTGTAACGATTCACAGAGGAACCAGCGACAGAATGAAAACGGTAGTTGGAAGTAATTGCCTTTTAATGACGTACGTGCACGTAGCGCATGATTGCCTCATTGGTGACAACGTTATTCTGGCCTCGTATGTCGGTTTGTCAGGACACGTGACTATTGAAGACAATGCCATTTTGGAAGGAACTGCAGTCGTACAGCAATTTGTTGGAATCGGAGCGCATTCGTTCATAGGAGGAGGTTCACTGGTGCGTAAAGATGTACCACCATTTGTGAAAGCTGCTCGAGAACCCTTAGGGTTTGCCGGAGTAAACTCCATTGGTTTGAGAAGACGTGGTTTCTCTGACGAAAAAGTAAAAGAAATTGAGGATGTGTATCGCATTCTTTATGTTATGAATAACAACATCTCCAAAGGTGTTGAAGCCGTAAAAGAACAAGTGCCGGAATCACCAATTCGCGATCAAATTTTGAATTTTATCGCTGAGTCTGATAAGGGTATCATCCGCGGAATGATTTAGATTATGTTTCATCGTGCCCAAGTGATAACCGTCGAGATTACCGATTATGCTTTCGGTGGTCGTGGAATCGCAAAAGTTCCTACCGAAAACGGAGATTATATCATCTTTATCGACAATGCATTCCCCGGACAAACGGTTACTGCGCGTATTGCGAAAAAACGCAAAAGACATGCAGAAGCAAAGCTCATCGAAGTTGTAAAAAGATCTCCCTTAGAAGCTGTTTCCGACTTTCAAGAAATTTCGGGCGCTCCGTACATTTTTGTTCCCATCGAAGAGCAACAATCGGCGAAGAAGGCTTCAACCTTGGAGGTTTACCGAAGAATTGGAGGCGTGAAAGACCCGGAAAGTGTCTTTGATGCGTTTCTTTCTTCACCAGATCAATATTTCTACCGCAATAAGATGGAGTACAGCTTTTCTTCCATCGAACACGATTTGAGCACTGGAGAAGAGTTGGATGATGCATTCGCATTAGGATTTAAGCGACGCGGAACGTGGTGGAAAGTAGAATCGTTGAACAAGCCAAGTGGTATGTTTGACAAGCAATGGGAAACCATCTTGCCAGAACTTCGAGAAGTACTCCAGTCCATGGGCTTGCCGGCTTGGCATCCACCACAGAAAACAGGCTTTTTCCGTCATATTGTGGTGAGAAAGTCATTTCACCAAAATCAAATTCTGTTGAACTTTGTCACAAGTTCCGTAGGAAAGAAAAAGTTTGATGAGAAGAAACTTGTCGATTTTCTGGTCGATAAATTAGGAGATCGTCTCGCCGGAGTGCAGCACACCATTAACGATAATGTTGCGGATCGAGCGAAGATTGAAAATGGCGAGTGGAAACTGCTGTATGGAAAAGAAGTTATCGTAGAACGATTGCTCGATCTTGATTTCGAAATCTCCATGGAAAGTTTCTTTCAAACAAATCCAAAAAGTGCCGAGCGATTGTACAACAAGGCCCTCGATTATGTTTTCGAAGAAGAAATTCAATCCAATGACGTAGTAATGGACTTGTTCTGTGGAACGGGAACCATTGGTCAAATCTTGACATCAAGAAAGTCGGATGTGCGCATTATCGGCGTGGATATCGTTGAAGAAGCCATTGAAGATGCCAAGAAAAACGCGCAACGAAACAATATAGAAGGAGTGGAGTTTTACGCTGCTGACGTAGGCAAATTTCTCCGAGAGTATCCCGATTTTAAAGGGAAAATCAAAACGATCATTTTAGATCCGCCCCGAGCAGGAATCGCTCCGAAAACATTGAAAAAAGTCGTGGAGCTTGGCGCAGAAAATATCGTTTATATTTCGTGTAATCCAGCAACTCAGGCCAGAGATACCGATACATTAATGCAAGAAGGATATACCTTGGAGAAATTATCCCTTGTAGATCAATTTCCACACACAGGACATATAGAGGCCATTGCGAAATACAAAAAATCCAATCCATGAAAGTAGAGGTAATTTCCATTGGAGACGAATTACTCATCGGTCAAACGGTGAATACCAATGCCTCATGGATGGGAGTTGCAATGCGTGAAATTGGCGCAAATATGGAATTCGGCACCGTAATTCGAGATGAAGAGGAAGTAATGCACGATGCATTCAACCGGGCGTTGAATCGAGTGGATGTCGTTTTAGTTACCGGAGGATTAGGTCCAACAAAAGATGATATTACCAAGCGTGTTCTGTGCGATTTTTTCAATGCCGAAATGGTTCAAAATGAGGAAGTACTTGCGCATGTGAGAGGCTATTTTGAATCGAGGGGAAGGGAAATGTTGGATGTTAATATTCATCAAGCGCATGTCCCAGGCAATGCAACGGTGCTTCACAATGATTTAGGAACGGCTCCTGGAATGTGGTTTGAGCACAATGGGAAAATTCTCGTTAGTATGCCTGGTGTTCCGTATGAGATGAAGCATCTAATGTTGGAGCGCGTAATTCCACGACTACAAGAGAGGTTTCAATTAGATAAATTGTACTATCGCACCATACAGGTTCAAGGAATTGGAGAATCCTATATTGCCGATCTAATTAAAGACTTGGAGAACGAGGTAAGAGCAACGGGATATTCCCTCGCGTATCTGCCTTCACCAGGATTGGTTCGCTTGCGTATTTCAAGCGAAGATAGTGCAACGAATCGTGAGAATATTGAAGGGTACATGGATCGAATTAAAGCGATGTTGCCCAAATATGCCTTCGGACATGAAGATGATACCCTCGAAGCTGTTGTGGGGGAGCTGTTACGCGATAGGGGAGCTTCTGTTACCACGATTGAAAGTTGTACTGGTGGAGCCGTTGCTGCGAAAATTACCAGCGTTCCGGGGGCATCAGATTATTTCAACGGATCTTTCGTCACGTATTCCAATGAAATGAAAACGGATTCAGAATAAATTGGTTTCTTTGCACCCCTTTTAGTAATAGGATTAAATTAATAAAGATGTCACGAGTTTGTCAATTAACAGGAAAATCGGTAATGGTTGGGAACAACGTTTCTCACTCTCAAGACATGGCAAAGAAAGTAGTAGCATCCTTGCAAAAAGGAGGAGGAAAAGATTATTGAAAAGATTGAAGCAAGAGTGTCGCGCGACAAAGTGCTGAATGTAGAAGAACTCAATACAATTTTGAAAGAAGAAATCACCAATCTTCTGGAAGAAAATAATAGCGCAGACGAGGTTACTTACGATGTGCCAAAACAGGAAGGCGGACCACACGTAATTATGGTTGTTGGGGTAAATGGAGTTGGAAAAACAACCACCATTGGGAAACTTGCACACCAATACAAGACTGCCGGAAAGAAAGTTGTTCTTGGAGCATCGGATACTTTTCGAGCTGCCGCTGTCGATCAATTGATTATTTGGGCAGAACGTGTCGGTGTACCGATCGTGCAACAAGGAATGGGCGCAGATCCTGCTTCCGTCGCATTTGATACCTTAGAATCAGCTAAATCGCAAAATGCTGACGTGGTTATCATTGATACTGCCGGCCGCTTGCACAACAAAGTGAATTTGATGAACGAGTTGAGCAAGATCAAACGTGTCATGGACAAAGTAGTCCCTGGCGCTCCACACGAAGTGATGTTGGTTTTGGATGGCTCAACAGGTCAGAATGCATACGAACAAGCACGACAATTCTCCGCAGCAACAGATATTACCTGCCTAACAATCACAAAATTGGATGGCACAGCAAAAGGCGGCGTGGTTATCGGGATTTCTGACCAAATGAAAATCCCAGTAAAATTCATCGGAGTAGGAGAGCAAATGAACGATTTGCAAACATTCCATCGAGCTGAATTCGTCGATTCATTGTTCAGTTAGATAAGTAGGTGATTTTCTGAATGTAAAGTCGAATATTCACAATTTGCCTGCTATTTGTGAATAAAGAATGCGTCATTTTTATGTTTTTCTGGGAGATTTCCCCTAATTTGGAGCAAACCAAAAGCTAACTGAGTACTGTTTATTGCAGCATTACTCGCCAGAAAACCTCTTTAAATGAAAACTAGAACACCCTTTTTTAGATGTCTGGGAAGGTCTTATGTGGCCAAATCCTATCTCCATTCCTTTAACGTCTCATCTCGATCTAAAACGAGTTGAAGCAAATAAGGATACTTACACTTATTACATTAAACGTTTTTAAGACACTGAAATAATAATTCAGTAGTGCAATTTTTCGTCTATTCATCTCACCTTTTCGTCGAAATGCTGCAAATCCTTTTGGGAAGCTGATTTTATTTTTTCTATCTTACCCATGCTAAACTATCAAATTATGAAACTATTGCGCCTTTCGAGTGCAAGAAGCTGTGCTGTGCTTTTTGTCTCAATCCTATTCTGTTTTAGTGCATTTTCTCAAATTTCTGATACTCATCCTTCACATCCCGACCACGAGCGTTGTACTACTGTGAAGATGGATTCAATTCGTCATGCACAAAATCCTGACCTGCAATCGAACGAAGAGTTCGAGGAATGGATAGAGAAAATTATTGCAGAAAAGAAGAAGTTTCAATCACAAGGATTGATTATTAACGGAGTATACCAAATTCCAATTGTCGTGCACGTTCTTCACGACGGAGAGCCAATCGGAACGGGTCGAAACCTGTCCGTTGCTGCAATTCAATCACAAATTGATGTGATGAATGAAGATTTCCGACGAATTTTTGGAACCAATGGATACAATACGCATCCAGATGGTGCCGATACGGAAATTGAATTCTGTTTGGCAAGAAGACGCCCAGATGGATCCGCTTTTCCTGCAGGGGAAGACGGTATTAACCGTGTTGATGCCGGAGCGCAGTTTGGAGGCGGCCCGACATACGGTACTGCTGCTATTGACGGAACCATCAAACCTTGGTTCACTGCAACACAATTTGGTGGATGGGATCCTGGGACATACATGAATTTCTGGTCCATTGATTTACAAGGTGGGCTTTTAGGATACGCGCAATTCCCAACAACCGTTCTCGGAGGAATGGGATGTAACGCGCAAAATATTACCACAGATGGAGTTGTAATGGATTACGCTACCATTGGTAAATCTGCTGTAACGGGCTTCCCAGGTCCTTTCAACGAAGGACGAACAGCAACGCACGAAGTTGGTCACTGGTTAGGATTGCGCCATATATGGGGCGATGGAGGATGTGGCGTAGACGATTTCTGTCTTGATACTCCAGAATCAGATGCCTCTAATGGTGGATGTCCAACGGGGCACGTTTCATGTGGATCTGTCGACATGATCGAAAATTACATGGACTACACGAATGATTTGTGTATGAACATATTTACCAATGATCAGAAGATGCGTATGAGAACTGTTTTAGAGAACAGTCCTATTCGTGCTTCTTTAATCAATTCTGACGCATGTGTTCCTCCTGCTGTGAGCGACGCTTCTATTGTGGGAATCACGAGTCCAGATGGAGATAATTGTGCCGGATTGATAACACCAAACGTAGTGCTCAGAAACCGAGGATCGAGTAACTTGACTTCTGTCACCATTGCT
This sequence comes from Fluviicola sp., assembly GCA_043584915.1. GTDB lineage: Bacteria > Bacteroidota > Bacteroidia > Flavobacteriales_D > Crocinitomicaceae > UBA4466. Next base: position 3,541,759 of record CP121319.1, on the reverse strand, counting down.
TACACATTAAACAATGGTACAGCAACTACTTTTGGGTGGACAGGTAACATTGCGCCAGGTGCTGAGAATAACGTCGTACTACCAGGTTTCACAGCGCCTTTAGGAGTACATGATTTCAGAGCATACACAGAGCTTCCGAATGGTGTAATCGATCCAGATCCAACTTATGATACATCGTTAATTGCATTTGCCGTGTCCAATGGTATAATGCCAGACTACTCTCAAGATTTCGAAACTGGAATTTTTCCACCAGATGTTCGATGGAGTGTAGACAATCCGAATGGAGATTGTTATGAATGGGTGGGGCAAGCATGTGTATCTAGCACAGGTGTTGCTAACAACGTAGCAGCGCAAATGACCAACTATAACAATGGAACCAACCAAGATGAATACTTGTACACTCCATTCTTTATTCTTCCATGTAACGCGTCAGCGGCAAATGTATCTTTCGATAAGGCATACCGCCGCCGAATAGCAGGATCTAACGACCGCTTGCGCCTGGAGATGTCGGATGATTGTGGAGCAACATGGTCTACCGTATTGTTTGATCAGTCTGGAGGAACATTGGATGGACCTAACGGAACCGCAAATGGTTACTGGATTCCCACCACAGCAGGAGAATGGCAAAATGTGAATGTTGATTTGATGCCTTACGTTACGGGTACATCTCAGTCGGTTCAGTTCCGTTTCCGTGCTACGAATGATGGCAATGGAGGAAACCTCTACGTTGATAATTTTGATTTTACCGCAACAACGCCAGGAGAAATTGAAGTAACCGCAGCAGGACTGGATGTTCTTGATGGCGGATTCTACGATTTCGGTGCCGGACCTGTAGGAGGAACTGTTACAACAGTATTCACAATTACGAATACAGGAACGTCAAATTTGACATTGACAGGTCCAATTAGCGTTACTGGTGATGCTGAATTTGCATTGAACACAACTTTTGGAACAACAACAGTGGCTCCAGGCGGTACAACAACGTTTAGTATCGACTTTACTGCCAGTGGAGCAGGACCGTTTACTGGTAATGTTTCTTTCGGGTCAAACGATTGTGATGAGGGAACATATAATTTTGAATTGAATGGTACAGGAGATGTTGTGCCTCCAACAGCAGGGTTCACAGTGAGTCCAAATGCTATTTGTGAAGGGCAAGCCGTAACATTTACAAGCACTTCAACTGGAGCTTCTTCTTATGCTTGGACATTTACAGGTGGAACACCTGCAACAGCAACGGGAGTAGGACCTCACGTAGTAACATATGCAACGGCGGGTGCTTACAATGCATCGTTAACCGTTACCAACCCATTTGGTTCAGATACTGATACGCAAACAAATGCAGTTCTTGTCGCACCAGGAACCGGAGCAACATTACCTGTTGCAGAAGGGTTTGACAGCGGTACATTTGCTCCATTGGGATGGTTAGTTGGAAACGGAGGGAATCAAGCCGTTACCTGGGTGCAAGATCCAAACAACAACGGAAATGCTCCCACTGCCAATAATAGCGCAAGCATTGACTTCTTTAATACAAACACAACAGGCGATCAAGATTCATTGTTCGTAATTCCTGCGGATTTGACAGGACTTGTTTCAGCTCAGATGACATTTGATAAGGCCTACGCACGATACAATGGAACGTATAATGATCGTATGCAAGTGATTGTATCCACAGATTGTGGTGCAACCTGGTCTGTTGAGTTAGATCAAGCCGGCACTGCCTTAGCAACAGATCCAGATCAAACTGGTGCTTACACAGCCCCGGCAACATGGGTGAATGAAACGATTGATTTAACAGCGTATATTGGTCAGTCCAATGTGCGTATTGGATTTGTTGGAATTTCAGGATGGGGTCAATTCTTATACATTGATAACGTCAACCTGACCGGAGTCGTTTCTGCATGTACAGATCCAGATGTTCCCACTTTAACTGCAACGCCTTCCGCTATTTGTGATGGGGCAACTGCAGATATAACAATTACTGGAAACTTGAATGATGCAACCGATTGGGAGGTATACACAGGTTCTTGTGGTGGAACGAGCGTAGGATCAACGAATACAGGATCAATCACGGTTACACCAACAGGACCAAGCACCACTTACTTTATCAGAGGAGAGGGTGGATGTGTCGTTCCTGGATCGTGTGCTTCAGTATCTATTACGGTAAACAGCGCAACAGCCGGTTCCGAAACAGTATCCGCTTGTGATACCTATACATGGTCTGCTAACGCAACTACATATACGGCAAGTGGAACGTATACTGCAACATTGACCAATGCGGCGGGATGTGATTCAACAGCAACGTTGAATTTAACAATCAACAATTCAACATCAGGATCAGAAAGTATAACGGCATGTGATTCATACACATGGTCTGCCAACGCAACTACGTATACGGCAAGTGGAACCTACACGGCAACATTGACCAATGCTGCGGGATGTGATTCAACAGCTACGTTGAACTTGACAATCAACAACTCGTCGTCTGGATCAGAAAGTGTAACGGCATGTGATTCGTATACATGGTCTGCCAACACAACTACGTATACGGCAAGTGGAACATACACGGCAACACTGACCAATGCGGCAGGATGTGATTCAACAGCTACGTTGAACTTGATAATCAACAACTCGTCGTCTGGATCAGAAAGTGTAACGGCATGTGATTCATACACATGGTCTGCCAACACAACTACGTATACGGCAAGTGGAACGTACACCGCAACATTGACCAATGCAGCGGGATGTGATTCAACAGCCACGTTAAACTTAACAATCAACAATTCAACATCAGGTTCAGAAAGTGTAACGGCATGTGATTCATACACATGGTCAGCCAACACAACTACGTACACGGCAAGTGGAACGTACACCGCAACATTGACCAATGCAGCAGGATGTGATTCAACAGCCACGTTGAACTTAACAATCAACAATTCAACATCAGGATCAGAAAGTGTAACATCCTGTGGATCGTACACATGGTCGGCAAATGCAACTACGTACACTGCAAGTGGAACCTACACGGCAACTTTGACAGGAAGCAATGGTTGTGACTCTGTGGCGACATTGAACTTATCGATTCAATCCTTCACAACAGGAACGGATGTGATTTCGGCATGTGCTCCAGTAACTTGGATTGACGGAATTACCTATACATCTTCAAACAATACCGCCACCTTTACACTTGTTGGTGGTTCTGTGAATGGATGTGATTCTATTGTATCCTTAGACTTGACGATTGGAACTCCAAACACTGGTTCTGAGACAGCAACATCATGTGGGCCGTATTTCTGGGCTGCAAGTGGAGTAACGTATGCATCTTCTGGTAACTTCACCACAACATTGACCAACGCTTCAGGCTGTGATTCAGTTGTGACCTTATCGCTTACTGTAAATAGCCCGACATCAGGATCAGAAAGTGTAACAGCGTGTGATTCATACACATGGTCTGCCAACACAACTACCTATACGGCAAGTGGAACGTACACTGCCACATTGACCAATGCAGCGGGGTGTGATTCTACGGCTACGTTGAACTTAACAATCAACAATTCAACTTCAGGATCAGAAAGTGTAACGGCATGTGATTCATACACATGGTCAGCCAACACAACAACGTACACGGCAAGTGGAACGTACACTGCGACACTGACCAATGTAGCAGGATGTGATTCTACAGCAACATTGAACCTGACAATCAACAACTCGTCATCAGGATCGGAAAGTGTAACAGCATGTGATTCGTACACATGGTCTGCCAACACAACTACGTATACGGCAAGTGGTACATATACAGCAACACTGACGAATGCAGCAGGATGTGATTCTACAGCCACGTTGAACTTGACAATCAATAACTCGTCATCAGGATCAGAAAGTGTAACAGCTTGTGGATCTTACACATGGTCGGCGAATACAACTACGTATACGGCAAGTGGAACGTACACGGCAACTTTGACCAATGCAGCGGGATGTGATTCTACGGCAACGTTGAACTTAACAATCAACAATGCAACATCAGGATCAGAGAACGTAACAGCTTGTGGATCGTACACATGGTCGGCGAATGCAACTACGTACTCTGCAAGTGGAACCTACACGACAACCTTGACTGGAAGCAATGGTTGTGACTCTGTGGCGACATTGAACTTATCGATTCAATCCTTCACAACAGGAACAGATGTAATTTCAGCATGTGCTCCGGTAACTTGGATTGATGGAATTACCTACGCATCTTCGAATAATACTGCCACCTTTACACTTGTTGGTGGTTCTGTGAATGGATGTGATTCTATTGTATCCTTAGATTTGACGATTGGGACGCCAAACACTGGCTCTGAGACAGCAACATCATGTGGACCGTATTTCTGGGCTGCAAGTGGAGTCACTTATGCATCTTCTGGTAACTTCACCACAACATTGACCAACGCTTCAGGGTGTGATTCAGTTGTGACCTTATCGCTTACTGTAAATAGCCCGACATCAGGATCGGAAAGTGTCACTTCTTGTGGATCTTACCTTTGGACGGCAAATGGAACAACATATGCTTCATCAGGAACATTCACAACTACCTTAACAGGAAGCAACGGTTGTGACTCTACGGCAACGTTGAATTTGACAGTAAACAGTCCAACATTTGGATCGGAGAGTGTAACAGCATGTGATTCGTATACCTGGTCGGCAAATGCCACAGCGTATACAGCGAGTGGTTCATACACGGCAACTTTAACAGGAATCAATGGTTGTGACTCAACAGCTACATTGAACTTAACAATCAACAACTCAACATCAGGTTCAGAAAGTGTAACGGCATGTGATTCATACACATGGTCTGCCAACACAACTACGTATACAGCAAGTGGGACGTACACGGCAACATTGACCAATGCTGCAGGATGTGATTCGACTGCCACGTTGAACCTGACAATTAATAATGCCACGTCAGGCTCTGAAACTGTTGCCGCATGTAACGCATATACATGGACGACGAATGGGACAACATACACTTCCAGCGGATCGTACACGACCATTTTGACTAACGCAAATGGATGTGATTCAACGGTTACATTGAATTTAACAATCAACACACCAACGTCAGGTTCAGAGAATGTAACCGCATGTGGATCGTACACATGGAGTGCAAATGGACAAACATATACTACAGCAGGAACTTACACTGCAGTATTGACAGGAAGCAACGGATGTGACTCAACAGCAACGCTGAACTTAACGTTCGGATCGGCTGTAACAGGAACAGACGTAATTACCGCGTGTGATACGTATACCTGGATTGACGGTGTTACGTATACATCTTCAAACAACACGGCAACATTTACCATTATTGGCGGAGCAGTAACAGGATGTGATTCAACGGTGACGCTTGATTTGACAATGAATTATGCAACAACAGGTTCTGAAACAGCGGCCGCATGTGATTTCTACACATGGCCTGCAAATGGTGTTACCTATACTACAAGTGGAACCTATACGGCTGTGTTAACCAATGCCTTGGGTTGTGATTCTATTGTAACATTGGATGTATCCATTAATACGCCAACAACAGGAACTGAAACAGTAACCGTTTGTGATTCGTATGTTTGGTCAGCCGATGGAAACACGTACACAACAACTGGAGCTTACACGGCAATCTTAACCAATGCAGCAGGTTGTGACTCAATTGTAACACTGGACTTGACGGTTCAAGGTTTGCCAAGCGTTTCTTTAGCATTGACAACGCCAACATTCTGTGAAACGGATGTAGATGTTTCACTAGCGGGAGGTTCTCCGGCGGGAGGCACATACACAGGAACAGGTGTGACAGCGGGAGTATTCTCTCCATCAGCTGCAGGATCAGGTGTTCATGTCATTACATATGAGTACACAGACGCCAACGGATGTACAGCAAGTACCGTAGATTCTATAACTGTGAAAGACTGCTCAGGCATTGACGAGATTACAGGAACAGTTGTGAGTATTTATCCAAACCCAACAACAGGAGTGGTAACATTAGCTTCTAATGGAGCTGTTCTTGACGAGGTTCGTGTATTTGATAACTCAGGAAAGTTAATCGATGTGATTGTCTTGAACGGAGTGGTGGAAGAAGTAGATATTTCTGATTATGCCAGAGGTGTGTACCAATTCCAAATCAAAGCGGGAGAATATGCACGATGGGAAAGAATAGTAAAAAACTAACGATCACTAAAATGATAAATGAAAGGGGAGCTTCGGCTTCCCTTTTTTGTTTTCGTGTATTATTACTTTGAAATTGTGAATAATTCTGTTTTGCTTTTATGTTTAAGAATTCTTAATTTGTGCTCTTAAACTATACTAAAACTGTAAAACTATGAAAACCAACTCTCTAAAGAGTGCCTTAGTATTAGGTGTTCTCTCCTTGTCGGTAGGTGTGTTTGCTCAGGACATTGTTCCTATGAAAAAAGATCTGCATGCACACGATCACATTACGTATAAATCAATTGTTGGTCCTGATGGACAAGTTCGTTGCCATACAATGGAAAACGACTCTATTATGAGAGCCAACAATCCTAACTTACCTACCCTTGCCGAAGAAGAAGAAGCTTTGCAGCAAGAAATTGCCAAATTCAAAGCAGCTCAGTTAAACGGAGAAGCAAAGAAAATCCAATACACCATTCCTGTAATCTTCCACATTTTCACAGATGGATCAGGTAATGAAAACATTTCAGCAGCGCAAGTGCAAGCTCAATTGGATCAATTGAACATTGATTACGCTGATCAGGCAGGAAGTCCATATGCGCAATCTGCAGATACAGAAATCCAATTCTGTTTGGCACAAGTTGATGAAGGTGGAGCGCCATTGGCAGAGCCAGGAATCAACAGAATTACTTCTTACGGAGATGGACCTTTCTCAAACGGAGATTTCGAAGGAGGAATGAAAGCTGCGACACAATGGGATCCAGCAGATTACTTTAATATTTGGGTGGCTGATTTAAGTGGAGGCCTACTTGGATATGCACAATTTCCAAGTAACTCTGGTTTGTCAGGTTTGAACACAAATGGAGGTTCAGCAAATACGGATGGTTGTGTAATTCTGTACTCAACAGTAGGATCAGTAGCAAATCCATTCCCTGGAGGAGCGCCTTATAACTTAGGACGTACGTTGACGCACGAAGCCGGTCACTGGCTTGGTCTTCGTCACATTTGGGGTGACGGTGGATGTGGAGCCAGCGATTTCTGTAATGATACGCCTGAATCTGACGGTTCTAACTTCGGATGTCCTAACGTAACAAATTGTGGGTCCCAAGATATGGTTGAGAACTATATGGACTATACCAACGATGCTTGTATGCACACATTTACAGAAGACCAGAAAACGCGTATGCAAACTGTAATGTCTGTTTCACCACGTCGTTCTACGCTTGGTCAAAACAACGTATGTCAACTTTCTACTGTAACAGATGATATCGGAGTATTGTCAATTGACGCTCCAACAGGGTCTATCTGTGCTGAGAGCTTTACACCAGAAGTTACGGTAAGAAACTACGGATCAAACAACGTAACGTCTTTCACATTAAACTACGATGTAGATGGAGGTGCGAACCAAACAGAGAACTGGACAGGTACGTTAGCTGCTGGACAAACAGTAACATTGACACTACCAAATTCATCCGCTGCAAATGGAGCGCACACCTTTAATGCGGCAACATCATCTCCAAACGGAAACGCTGACTCTAATACATCAAATGATGATGACTCAGAAGCATTTACGATCAACGGATCAGGTGTAGAGGTTGAGTTTGAATTGCAAACAGATTGCTACGGTGAAGAATCAGTGTACGAATTGTACGATGCAGGAAACAACCTTGTTTATACAGGTGGTAATCAAAACGTAACAATTCCAGTAACCGCAACGCAAAATACTGCAGGAACAGATCCAGGAGTATACCCGAATGAATCGACAATAACAGAGACTTGGTGTTTGACGCAAGGTGAATGTTACGAGTTTACATTGTGGGATGCATACGGAGATGGATTGAACGGAACAGCAGTTACCGGATGTAACACAGATGGTGACTACACAATTACGGATAACTTCGGAACTGTATTGGCATCAATGCAAGCACCGAATGGAGCTTTCGCATTCTCTGAAACAGCGAACTTCTGTTTGAGCGGTGTAGGAATCGATGAGTTGTCTAACAATGATTTCTCTGTATTCCCGAATCCAAGTAATGGAATCTTCAATGTTACTTTAAACAACGCAATCGCAGGAGAATATACAGTGACGGTATTAGACGTTACAGGCCGTGTGGTAACAAACAACGTTGAGGAAAATGATACATTCTCAATTGATTTGTCTGGAGCTGCAGCAGGAACATACACTGTTTCTATCCAAACGATTAACGGAAATATGACAAAACGTGTGGTATTGAAATAATCGCACCGAAAACATAAGGAATGCCTCTCGTTAGTTCGGGAGGCATTTTTTTTTACTATACTTGATCATCCAAATGAGTAGCGCAAACAACACCATGAAGAAACGCAGAATTAACGGTCACGGACACATTTTACCAGAACCAGATGAGATTCCGAAATTCATGAAAGACAAGAAGTTGTTTTGGATTGATGAGGACAGAAAATTCATGCGTCAGGGAGATTGGGTGAGACCTATTACCGACCCCAGTTTTTTCTTCAAGGAGAAGCTTGAATGGATGGAGAAGTACAACATCGATCACGGGGTGATGCTGAATTTGTCTCAGGTTTACTGCAACGGATGGGCACGGCAGGACGCGAATGACGCCATTCGATGGCAAAACGATTTCAATGCCAGCGTGCAAGAGCGTCGACCCGATAAGTTCACTTGTGGGTTTGTGGTGCAACCTTTATATGTAGAAGATGCCCTAAAAGAGATAGATCGTTGTGTGAATGAATTGAAAATGCAACTGTTGTGTTTGCCCTCACATTTTATCGATGCCGATGGAGAATGGGTCTCGGTAGCTGATGATTCTGCTGTTCCCATCTTCGAATTGGCCAATGAATACGGACTCGCCATTGAAATTCACCCGTATGACGGTGAAAAAATGGTGAAATTGAAAAATGAATACTGGAGATTCCATCTCGTTTGGATGATGGCGCAAACGGCTGATACACTGCACTTTTATGTACTGAAAGATTTTATCCATCGATTTCCAAACGTGCGCACTTGCTTTGCACATGGTTGCATGCTCGGACAAGCCAATTACGGACGCCGACTTCAGGGCTACGATGGTCGACCAGATTTGTTTGAAGATGCTAGAGATCCACGAACTGCATTGGGACACCCAAATTTATTCTTCGATACCCTCGTGCACGACTCCTATACCTTGCAATTGTTAAAGACGCGTGTAGGCGCGTCACAAATCGTTTCTGGGCTAGATGATCCATACCCTCTTGGAGAAATGGAAGGCGTTGCAAATTCGTATCCGGGAAGAGTAATTGATTTCGCGGTTGAGGTGGATATTCTAAAACAGAGCGAAGCAGATGCCATTTGGAATGATAATGTTCTGAATTGGTTGGGGAAATCAAGTCTGTAAGCAGATCGAACCCTATTTTTTTTCAATTATCGCTACATTTGCGGCAAATCTGAAACTATGGCGCAGAAACTTTCTACACCTCCTGGAACCCGCGATTTTATGCCGGAAGTCGTTGTGAGACGACAGTATATTTTCAACACCATTCGAAAGTCGTTTGAAGTGTATGGATTCTCTCCAATTGAAACACCCTCTTTTGAATTGTCACAAACCTTGCTAGGAAAGTATGGAGAGGAAGGAGACAAATTGTTGTTTCAGATTCTTCGATCAGGAAACTACCTATCGAAAATTAACGAAGGTGATGTTACGGAGCGCTTAACCACAAATAAATTTGACGTATTATCGCTAGAAGAACGCGTTTCATTGAATCAGATTACGGGAAAAATCTCAGAGAAAGCACTTCGCTACGATTTAACCGTTCCATTTGCACGATTTGTTGTAGAGCACCAAAATGATTTGGCATTTCCTTTTAAAAGGTATCAGATTCAACCCGTTTGGCGCGCCGATCGTCCACAAAAGAGTCGTTATCAGGAGTTTTTTCAGTGCGACGCAGACGTTGTTGGAAGCAATTCGTTGGTGTACGAGGTGGATTATGTTCAGCTGTTCGACGAGGTTCTGACAAATTTAAAAGTGCCTCAGGCCGTAATTAAAATCAACAACAGAAAAATTTTATCAGGAATTGCAGAAGTTAGTGGGCAATCCGATAAACTCATAGATATTACCGTCGCCATTGATAAATTGGATAAAATTGGTCTTGACGGCGTTCTAAAAGAATTGCAATCCAAAGGAATTGATGAAGGCGCGCTTGAGAAAATCAAACCACTTTTTGAGATTTCCGGAGATACACGCCAACGATTGGATCAAATGAAATCGTTCCTCTCGGCATCTGAAATTGGACTGAAAGGAATAGAGGAACTAGAATATATTTTTGATGCTACGGACCGTCTTGGCTTGCGTGGTACTGAGGTAGAATTTGACGTGACGCTTGCGCGCGGTCTGAACTATTATACAGGAGCCATATTTGAAGTGAAGTGCAATGCGGTGGAAATTGGCAGCATTTGCGGAGGCGGTCGTTACGACGATCTTACGGGGATTTTCGGAATGAAGAATATGTCCGGTGTTGGGATTTCTTTCGGTGCCGACAGAATTTACGATGTGCTCAAAGAATTGGAGTTGTTTCCTGAAAGCGTGGATAGTCGATTAGAGTTATTGTTTATCAACTTTGGCGACAAGGAAGCAATTTACTGCATGGATCAAGTTAAGAAGATGCGAGAAGCCGGAATTTCTTCAGAACTTTACCCGAAATCGGCCAAGATGAACAAACAAATGAAATACGCCAATGAGCGCGGAGTAAAGTTTGTAGCATTGGTCGGACAAAATGAAATTGAGCAAGGTGTTTTAAGAATCAAGAACATGGATTCTGGTGAACAGCAGGATATTCGTCCTGAAGATCTTGTAAACCATTTGAAAAATCAATAGATGAATAAATTTGTAATTGATAATAGTTGGGTTACGCTAGATCAAATCGATGCCATTCTTGCGTCTGGAACTCAGGTTCTTTTAAGCGAAGAAGCAAAGGAGAAAATTTCCCACTGTCGTGCGTATCTGGATGATAAGGTAGAAAGAAGCGAATCTCTGATCTATGGCGTAAATACAGGTTTTGGGTCTTTGTGCAATACGGCTATTTCCCCTTCGGATTTAGAACAATTACAAAAAAACTTAGTCCTTTCTCATGCATGCGGGATGGGCGAGGAAGTGCCTGCAGAACTTGTAAAGCGCATGCTGTTGTTAAAAGCCTTGGGCTTATCGCAAGGAAATTCAGGAGCACAATTAGAAACAGTTGAAAGATTGCTGTTCTTTTTCAATAAAGACATTCTTCCAGTTATTTATCAGCAAGGAAGTTTGGGGGCCTCCGGTGATTTGTCGCCATTGGCCCATATGTCGTTACCAATTCTTGGAGAAGGGGAGGTGACATACCTCGGTGAAAAACGACCTTCACGCGAAGTGTTGGATCTTTTTCAGTTAGAGCCAATTGTTCTGCGCTCCAAAGAGGGCTTGGCATTATTGAACGGAACACAATTCATGAGTGCTTACGGTTCTTTTGCAGTTAGCAATGCGCGAAAATTATGGCAGAAGTTCACGAAAGTGGGCGTGCTATCATTGGAAGGGTATGATGGACGCTTGAATCCATTTCAAGCAAATGTGAATGAGATTCGTCGTCAAAAAGGGCAAATTGAAACAGCCGAAGTTGTCCGTGAATGGCTGTCCGGCAGTGAAATGATCCAAAGACCAAAGGAACACGTGCAAGATCCGTATTCTTTCCGTTGCATACCGCAAGTACATGGAGCTTCAAAGGATGCCATTGATTATTGCGCAACAATTTTGGAGCGCGAAATCAATGCTGTGACGGACAATCCAACCGTTTTTCCAGACGAGGACGATGTTGTTTCAGCAGGGAATTTTCATGGACAACCCTTGGCAATCTCCTTAGATTTCCTAGCCATTGCACTTGCTGAATTGGCAAGTATTTCGGAGCGACGCATTTATAAATTGATTTCTGGAACCCGCGGATTGCCGCCATTTTTAGTGGCCGAACCAGGATTGAATTCTGGGTTCATGATTCCGCAATACACCGCAGCGAGCATTGTCAGTCAGAACAAGCAATTATGTACGCCCGCAAGTGTGGATACTATCGATTCAAGTAACGGTCAGGAAGATCATGTAAGCATGGGGGCAAATGCTGCTACGAAGTTGTTCCGAGTGATTGAAAATTGTTATTCCGTTTTGGGCATAGAGCTTCTGAACGCTGCTCAAGCAATGGATTTCCGGGAAGAGAAAAGCTCAGAGGGTATAGAGAAGTTGCGTGTTCATTACCGTCAGCATGTGCCTTTTGTGCAGCAAGACGTGTATTCGCACGAATTGATGAAAAAAAGTACCGAATTCGTAAAAAAACACATGGATGCAATCAATTGATGCTACACAAGAAACTCGCCCAAAAAGACCCGTTTTTTTATTGGTGCTGTGCATTCTCAGTTTTCTAAGTATTGGAGTCGGGTTCTATGAGGGTGGTTCGGCTCTGTACAGTGGTCCTGAATCAAAAGAGCAAATGGATAATTCCATTGCGAAACTCGATAAGCAAATTGCAGGCCTCGAGGATCAACAAATGAGTGAGTGGGAGCCAACATTTGAAAAACTAAAAAACCTGGTAATTGTATTGAATGATAACTTCTATGCCTACACAGCACTGGGAATCTTCATTCATATTATTGGTTTGGGTGCAGTGATACTGATGTTAATGCGGCGAAAAATCGGCTTTCATTTTTACATTATTTACACACTTTTATCGATTGGAGACTATTACTTTTTCATTTCTCCTGCCATGATTCCTACAATCGTGATTGTGTTTAGCGCGTTGTTTGGAGCTTTATTTGTGAGTCTCTACGCCATTAATTTAAAATGGATGCGTTAAATTAGCTCCGTGCGTAGTTCCCTCATTATTATTCTCTTTACTTCAATTGCTTTTTTTCTTAGGGCAGAAGAAGAGCTTCCGAAGCAAATTTCTCGGGAAATGGAGCGTCTTCAAAAGAAAGAATCGCGCTATTGGAATGATGGGGACTGGGAGAATCATATGCGCATATGCCATGAATATCTGGTCAATTATGAAGGGTATCTCACCGACAAAGAGAAAGCCAATTGGAACATTAAAATCGCAGGTACTTTTATCGAGCTGAAAAGCTATTTACTTGCAGTAGAATATCTTCAAAAAGGAATTCCTTATGCAGACGGTCAATTGAAAGGCTTTGGCTACGGTCAATTAGGACGTTCATATATTGATTTGGGCGAATATGACAAGGCCATTGAAAGTTATTCCAAGGCTGTGCAGTTTGCGACGAGGAAAGAGATGGTGGTAGCCCATACAAACTCCAAAGGATATGTATTTTTTAAGGCCGGACGCTACAAAGATTCCAGAGAAACATATCAAAATGCGCTTTCTATTTTCTCAAAACACGGCGGTATTGATTCTATTCAGTATCGAATTTTGCAAAGTAATTTGGCATCAGTTGATTTTGCGCAAGGCATGAATGATTCTGGGATGCAACGATTGTACAAACTGGAACAGAATTTCGAGACGGGATATAATTGGTTCTATGCAGAAGTTTACCTGAAAATGTTGCCGATTCTTATTGAGCAGAAGGAGTGTGAAGAAGCCGGTAGATTGCTGAAAAATTGGCAAAGTAGCCTTGGTGATGACAAAGTGTCGAATGGTCGATTGAAGTTTCTTGAGTACAAAATTAAGCAGTTACAACTTTGCGATGGAGTGGGGGTTGAAAAGATTCAGCAAGAATACCTGCTATTGAATGAAGCATTAAAACAACAAACATTAGATCGATTAATCATCATTGAGAAACTGCAAAGAGATGAATTAAAGAAACGACTGAAGCTCGTATCAGACAATTTAAAACTGAAGAAAGCATCGGAGAAGCAATACATAAAATTGATGGTAGTTTCCGTGTCTCTTTTGGTGTTGGTGTTGATCGGTGCATTCGTTTGGTGGCGATCTATAAAGTCAAGACAGAGGCGTAAGGAAAAGTACTTGCACTTGCGCGAAGAATTAATGCAAGAATCTGAACGGAGTGCCAACTTAAAGCGAGAAATGGAGGCGAAGGAGTTGGTGAACAAAAAGTTGGAGCTCAAACAGATGCTACAATCCATGAATAACAATGCAACCTTACTAGAAGAGATTCAAGGCAGGTTAAGCAGTCTTCGAAACAAGGAGGAGGGAATTCAGGAAGCGGTTACAGACTTGCTTCAATTTCTTAAATCTCATGCAGGTGCTCAAGCTATCAACGAAGTGATTGAACAAAATGTCGAAATAATTGGCGGCGATTTTCGTGACCGTCTGTTTGATAAGCACGGGGAATTTACGCCATCAGAAATTCAATTGGTGCTTCTGTTACGAATTGGATTGAGCACCAAAGAAATGGCTTTAATGAAGAGTGTTGAGCCTAGCTCCATTCGAATATTTAAACATCGATTGAAGATAAAACTTGGTCTGGAGAAGAACCAGGATTTAGTTTCTTACATTCAAAAATTCTAGTGATATCTACCGAATTAAACGGTAAAGTAAATAGAATGTAAACGTTTTTCGCATCCTCTACTTGTATTGTAAACACTCTGTAAATACTGCGATTTCCGTGATTAAGAGTTAGTTAGGACATTTGCCGCGACTAACAGATTAATTCATATCAGATGAAGTACAAATCGCTTATAACTACATTTCCAGTTCTGGTTATATCATTCTTTGTCACTGTTTTACATTCCTTCGGGCAATCGGCAACAGCGACATACAATGCAGGACACATTTCGACATCAATTACAAGTTACAATGCAACCTGTAACGGGCCAACAACTCCTTTGGTGGTGAACATTCCTGCCGGGGCAAGCGTAACAGGAATAGACATTACTTACGACTTTGTTGCATTGAATGGAGCTTGGATGTCCGAGCAACGCTCTCAAATTCACTGTCAAGAAACTGGAAATACGGAAGCAACAGTTAATGGCTCAGGAGGAAATTCAGGTGGAACTGAAACTTACAACAGAACGGGCGTTGCTATTGCGAATGGAATCTCTCCAACCGGAACGCTAACCTTTGAAATGCGCGCATGGCGATCATGGGGAGGAACCAATTGCGATCAGGTTTACAATTACATCTATAACGCCTCTTGGACAATAACCGTTTATTATTTCGTGCCAGGGCCAATGCTCTATAATGCTGCAACAACAACGCAAAATAATACGCAATCTATTCAGAATTGTGACGGAAGCGCAGAAATTATTGGAGTCCAGGTACAAACAACCGGTTCAAGTCCAACTATCGATCTCACAGCCATGACAATTGGAACCACTGGAACAACCAATTTAGCAGAGGTGAGCGCGGTAAATGTTTATTACACGGGTACGTCAGCGACTTTTGCAACAACTACATTGGTTGGTTCGGCTGCTCCAGGAGCCTCAGTAACTATTACAGGGACGCAAACCTTGCAGATGGGAACCAATTATTTCTGGGTCGAGTATACCTTGAATCCTATTTTGAATAACGGAAATAATTTTGACGCAACTTGCACGCAAATTACGGTCGGAGGTGTGACTTACGCGCCAACGCTAGCAAATCCAGCGGGGAATAGAACGGTAGGAGCATGTAATCCATCTCCCGGCGGTATTTCTACAAACCTTCAAACCTGGTTCGACGCCAACGCGGGAACGGTGGGAACTCCAGTAACTACGTGGAATAACTTGGGTCCTAACGCCAACATCACCCAATTGACTTCGCCGAACGGAGGTAATCTGGTTTCCAATGATTTAAAATCAAACTACAATAGTATCATTAACACCACTGGAGCGTACAATGGAACCTTTCATGCCGAAGTTTCGGATCGCACACAAGTGATTTCAGGAAATGAGGTCACCATGTATGCCGCATATCAGCGCATGAGTGCACCTGATTTGGTTTTTGAATTCCACGGCTCTACACAAACGAATGCGGCTTCCAATGGAGCGAACCAATGGCTCACTTGGGGATTCCGTCACGCAGGACTCGGGAGCTTGTTCAGTAGCGGAACAACGCATATTTACGACAATCCAACACTCTCACAATCTTCTGAGAATTCGAATTTTATTGGTTTACATGGTCAAAGCGGTGCTGCAGGAGGAAACAGCATGAATGGTTCTGAAATGTCCTACGCGAATGTTGGGGCATTTGATGCAGGCGGAAACTTCATGGAGCTGTCTGTTGGTTATTGGCCAGGCTACGGAATGTCAAGAGGTGTTATGGAAGCCATTCTTTGGGATGCAGAATTAAATGCCGCAGAAAGAAATCGAGTGGAAACATACCTTGCAATCAAGTACGGAATTACCAAAGGGTTGAATGGAACGTCCCTGGATTATATTTCTCCATTTGACGGCAGCGTAATTTGGGATGTTTCCGCCAATACTGGGTTCAATTATGACATTGCGGGGATTATGCGATCGGATGTTTCTGGTCTCGATCAACGAAAATCACATTCTACGAACGGCGTTGCGGTTGGTTCTTACAATGATATCGTTACGATGGCACACGGAACCAACTTCAATTCTCCTTCCGTAATAACCAACGACGGGCAAGCACTTGTTTGGGGACATGATAACGGAGCTTTGATTAACAGCGGAGTGCAAGTGAACTATCCAACAGATAATGGAGAAGTAATTGAAGCCATTTTTACGCGTGAATGGAAGTCGCAAGAAGCCAATAACCTTGGAGTTGTTACTATTGAGTTCGATTTGAGTGCGGTAGTTGGTGTTGGTGGAGTTTTGGGCGTGAATGACTTACAATTTGTTCGCCTGTTGGTGGATGAAGATGGCAATTATGCGGTAGGCGCTACTTCCATTGCGCCGGTAGCTTATAACAATACTACCGGAATTGTTTATTTCCAACACAATTTTGTGCCAGGGTCAGGAAATGCATTGGATCAAAACAGGGGATATTTTTTCACAATTGCCACAACCGAATGGGATTTTGCTCCATTACCTGTGACCTTGATGTCGTTTGACGTGGAGAACAACGCCTGCGAAACCGAAGTTATGTGGAGTACAGCATCAGAGCAACATTGCGATTACTTCCTCGTAGATCGTTCGTATGATATGGAGACGTGGGAGCAAGTGGCTATTGTTGAGGGAGCAGACAATAGTACATCGCAATTAGATTACCAAATCGTAGATCGTGATTTCGATAGAAATGGAGCCATTTATTACCGTTTAACGCAGTACGATACTGATGGTACAGGAACTGTTCTTGGAACCAAAGGTGTTCAGACAGTTTGTTCAGAGAATGAAGTCCCGGTAATCTATCCAAACCCTTCCGATAATTTCCTGCATGTATATTCTCCATCTGGAGGCGTATTCCAAATGTTTGATGCACAAGGGAGGTTAATTCGAACAGAGAATTTATCAAAAGGAGAGAATAACATGACATTCCAATCAATAGCATCAGGTACCTATACCGTTTCCATTCAATTGGACGGAGGGAAATTCTACCGTGAGCAATGGATAAAAATGTAGTTGTAACCGAAAAGTAAGTTTGTAGTAGTTAGTCAAATTAGTTAGTTGTAAGTTCATCTTACTTTGAAGTTATCTGAAAGAGCGCTGTTTATGGCGCTCTTTTTTCCTTTTATTCTTGGAAACACGGGCAAATCGCTATCTTTGCACCAAAATTTAGCCCAGATGTTAGCAGTCAATAATTTATCCCTACAATTCGGAAAACGCGTTCTCTTTGATGATGTAAACGTGAAATTTGTGAATGGAAACTGTTATGGTGTCATTGGAGCCAATGGAGCCGGTAAGTCAACGTTCTTGAAAATTTTGACAGGAGACCAGGATCCAACTACTGGACACGTATCTCTAGAGCCGGGAAAACGATTGGCTGTTTTGAAGCAAGATCACTTTGAATTTGATGAGTTTGAAGTGTTGAATACAGTAATTATGGTCGAACGATTTAAAAGTACGCGTATTGCTCGCACAAGCCTTGTTTGGAAATCCGGATTTATTGATTCTCGATGAGCCGACCAACGACCTCGATTTGAAAACGATTTCGTGGCTCGAAGATTTCTTATTGGACTTTAAAAATACAGTGATTGTTGTATCTCACGACCGTCACTTCCTCGATACGGTGTGTACGCACATTTGCGATATCGATTTCATGAAAACCACCAGTATTTCGAAGAAAAGTTGCCCTTATTGATTGGTTACGTCAATACGCACAAACGGAGGAAGAGCGAGAAGAAGTGTATTTGAGAACTTTCTTGGGGCGAATGTTATTCACAGGAGAAGAAGCGTTGAAAACGGCGAATGTTCTTTCCGGGGGAGAAAAAGTACGTTGTATGTTATCAAAAATGATGTTGGCGAAAGCGAACTTGCTCATCATGGATGAACCAACGAACCACCTCGATTTGGAATCGATTACAGCCTTGAACAATGGGATGAATGAATTCCCAGGAACGCTTCTTTTTACCTCTCATGACCACGAGCTAGTAAATACAGTAGCAACGCGTATTATTGAGCTTACACCCAACGGAATCATAGATAAAATGATGCCTTACGATGCTTATCTGAAAGATGAAAAGGTGGCGGCTCAAAAAGAAGAGTTGTACGCTTAATATCTTTGGTAAATACCTCGGTGTGAACGGAAGCAACATTGACTTCCAATTTCTATCTTAGTGCAAAATTTTGACATGGTAAAATTCTCCTTTTCCGTACCGCAACCCAATACACAGTACATTCATATCGAAGCAGAAATCCCTGTTTCTGAGGCCCTAACGATTGTGCAGCTTCCTGCATGGCGACCGGGAAGATACGAATTGGGGAATTTTGCAAAGAATATCCGAAATTTCAAGGTAACAAACACCGATAAACAAGGGCTTGCATTCCACAAGATTACGAAAGACGCCTGGCAGGTAAATTCGGAGAATGTTGATACCATCTTGGTGAGTTATAATTATTACGCCGCCGAATTGAATGCAGGATCAACGTTTGCAAACGAAGAGCAGTTGTATGTTAATCCAGTGAATTGCTGCGTTTTTACAGAAGCAACCTATAACGATCCCGTAGAAATCGCACTACAAATTTCGAAAGAATGGGAGGTGGCGACGTCGCTCGATTTGAAAGATGGAAAATGGCACGCTGAGAATACAGAGGAATTGTTGGATTCTCCATTTATCGCTTCAGGAATGTTGCAGCGCCAATCGTATGAGTCACATGGCGTTACATTTCACGTTTGGTTCAATGGAATCATTAAACCTGATTGGGAACGATTAATCAAAGATTTTCAAGCATTTACAGATACGCAAATTGCAAAGTTCACAGAGTTTCCTGTCAAAGAATATCATTACTTAAATCAAATTCTTCCGTATAAGGCCTATCACGGAGTGGAGCACACGAAATCGACGGTAATTTCCTTGGGACCTTCCTATGAAGTGTTCGCTTCGTTATACAAAGAGTTGCTTGGAGTAAGTTCGCACGAGTTGTATCATACCTGGAACGTAAAAACAATTCGTCCCATCGAAATGCAGCCGTATGATTTCACAAAAGAGAACTACTCACCGTTAGGATATTTGTGCGAAGGAGTAACAACCTACATGGGCGATTTGCTCTTACACAAAAGCGGTGTTTTCAATCTTGATCAATACCTCGATGAAATGAACACGCAATTGCAACGTCATTTCGACAATCATGGAAGGTTCAATTACTCCGTGGCAGAATCGTCGTTTGATACGTGGTTGGATGGATATCAATTAGGAGCACCCGGCAGAAAAGTAAGCATTTATACAGAAGGATGTTTGCTCGCGTTCATCACTGATGTAAAGCTTTTGGAAGCAACGAGTAACAAATACGGATTGGATGAAGTAATGAAGCGCCTGTTCTTCCAGTTTGGAATTGAAGGGAAAGGAGTTTCTGAGGAAGATTATAAAAGCACGATTGAAGCAGTCGGAAAAATCTCCTTTGATACCATTTTTAACGAATACATCCATGGAACCAAACCATTTGAATCATTACTCACACAGTGTTTCGAATACATTGGATTGGAATTGCAGCATCAGCCCGATGAAAGTTATGCCGCAGGTCGACTAGGATTTAAGTTCTTGAATTCGAGTAGAGGCGGAGCCGTGGTGAAAGTAATGTACCCAGGCGGACCTGCCGAATTGGGCGGACTCATGTTGGAAGATGAAATTGTAGCGATTAACGGAGTTGAGGTTAACAACAACGTCAATGAATGGTTCCAGTATTTCGATGACGAGGAGAAAACAATTACTGTCTTCAGACGAGGAGAGTTAAAGTCATTTGTATTGCCAGAAGTAAATCGATTCTTCTATAACAAATACAAGGTGCGTCCTGTGGAAAATCCAAATGGACCGCAGAAACAAGGAATGAAGGCTTGGGCAAATTAATGCATACCCGATCAATCGGGATCGTGTTCTTTTCGCAATTCCACGGTGCTTTCGAAGAATAAATGAAGGTAGTCTAAGTATCCCACTGTGATCTGTCGTAATTCCTGTGCGCTTTCATCGTATGGACTCACGCCGTTCAATTGGTCGAGTAGATTTTGTATCTGTTCCTTTGTCTGATTTAGAGCGGTTGAAAATTCGGTTGAATTCATGTTCGATAATGTGTTCATAATGCTTGATTTTAACGCATCGTCATACCGAATTGACCGATGACACAAGGCATTTTGGAGCTTGTGAACAAAATTTCATTTTAGCCTTTTGCCATCGTGTCAAGAGGTATAGATTCGTGGCGAATCAAGCATTGAATACAATCAGTAGAATACAGGTCAACGAAGAAATTAAAGCGCTCAAAAAAGGCCCAGAAAAATTGGTGCACAGACGATCAATCGGGATCGTGTTCTTTTCGCAATTCCATGCCGCTTTCGAAGAATAAATGGAGATAGTCTAAGTATTCCCTTGTGATCTTTCGTAATTCTTGTGCGCTTTCGTCGTAAGGACTCATTCCATTCAATTGGTCGAGTAGATTTTGTACCTGTTCCTTTGTCTGATTTAGAGTAGTTGAAAATTCAGTAGAATACAGGTCAATAAAGAATTTAATGCGAAAAAAAAGACCTTAGTAAGTTAATTTGGAAGACAATTGTGAAGTATGACTACCATCTAATCTTTATACAAAAGGTGGCGACATCATAAATCGGAGGCTTTATATCTGTTTCGAACGGACTCCAATTTGTATTTGTCACAAAACTCGAACAGTAATTTTTCAAAATAGGTCTCTCCTTCCTCACTTGCCGAAGAAATGATAAGTTCGTAATCGTCAAAAAAATCAAACCAAAATTCATTTGATTTACTTTTTTGGCCTGCAAATTTACGTCCTTCTATACTGATAAGATGCAATGCTAAAATCCTTTTTTTCATGTGCTTGTGGATGTTTGCCTAGTAGTTCATTGGTTGTAAATCACAGTGATTAACAATCGTAGCGGACATTTGAAAAATACGAACAATTTTCATTTTAGCCTTATGCCATCGTTTCAAGGTTGATAGATTGTGGCGAATCCAAGCATTGAACGCAATCAGTAGAATACAGATCAACAAAGAATTTAAAGCGCACAAAAAAGGCCCCAAACAATTGGAGCCTCTTTCAAATATTAGTCAATCTTACCACTTATAGCTCAATCCAAGGCTTGGAAGAATTGGGAATTGGTAGATTTCACGTCCAGTAACACGGTTCACGTAGAAAATATTACGTCGGTTGTAAAGATTTGTCACACTTCCATTCAATTCCATTATCGTAGAGTTTTTGAACTCGAAACGTTTCTTAATGGAAACATCCATTCGGTGGTAATACGGCAAACGCTCGCTGTTAAAATCACCAAGATTGATCGCTACGTATGAAGGGTTGTTGTTCACATAATCGGTTGTAACTCCATCTTGGAAGTTTTGTTCTTCAAAGAATCCTGTTGTTGGAGTAAATGGCAATCCAGAGCCAAGGTTCCAACGAACGCTTACCTCAAGATCTTTCTCTTTACCAAATAAGTAGGTTCCCACCAAATTGATGTTGTGACGACGGTCAAATACCGGACGGTAGAATTGGAAGCCATCCCAACGCATAGAGTTTCCGTAAGAATACACTCCCCAAAGGAACAAGCGCTTGGCAGAATATTTCAAAAGGAAGTCAGCACCGTAAGATTCTCCATTTTCAATAATGAAGTCCTTTTTGAATACATCGTCAATATTGGCAAACTGAAGATCATTATCGTCGTAAATCTTATTCTGGTTGATGTTACTCAACTGACTGAAGTACTTGTAGTAAGCCTCAACGTTCAAGGAAAGTTTCTTGCTGAAATCGTATTCAAATCCTCCAATCGCATGCCATGCATATTGCAAACCGTTTGTTGGATTTTTCTCGTTTTTGAATTGTGTCACAAATGTACTTTGAACATTCGTAGGTGCCGTAAGCATTCCGTTGAAAAGGTTTACAACATCTCTATCCGATTGCGCAGAAGTAAAGTTTTGTGAGTAACGACCTCCAGAAGCTTTCAAACGAAGTTTTTCATTTGCAATGAATTTCACACCCAAACGTGGTTCAGGAGAAACTTCATTGTAAGAAGCATACATCTGAAAACGAATCGATGGATTCACTACCCAACGAGTAGTTGCCAAACGATAATTTACATAAGCACCCACCTCAGTGGTAAATTGCTCAATTCCAATTTGACGCTGCGCCTCATTAAACGAAACGAAGTCCGTGCTGAATCCACCAAAGTTCAATCCGTAATTGATCTCTCCTTTACCTCCAATGAAGTAAGTGAAATCAAATCCAAGATCAAAACCACCAATCGAACTAGATCGGCGAATGGTATCTTCAGCTGAAAGGATTTCATCAAATACTGTCGAGTAACGACTCGCATTTAAATGTCCCTTAATGAAAATCTTTGCGCCAGACGGCACCATCAAGAAATTCATTCCTCCACCACTTTGTGTCCAGTTAATGTTGGCATCAGAATAATTTACACGATCATCGTTGTGGAAACCAAAGGCACTTACCTTAGATCGTCCTTCTCCTTTGTAGGTCAACTTTCCGAAGAAATCTCTGAACTGGAAAGGCATTCCCGGCGATTCACCTGTAACTTCATCACGGTTAATATCCGGATACAGAATTTGAGAGGACTGATTAATCAAACTTTGTTTCCCAGAGAAAACATAAGACAATCCACCAGGGCCACTGCGGTCTTTACCGCCCAACGGGCCTTCTAACACCAATTTCCCCATAAACGGAGAAAGGGAAGCCTTACCGCTAAATTTCTTGTTATTTCCATCTCGGTAGGTGATGTCCATAATAGACGAAATACGACCTCCATATTGAGCGTCAAATCCACCAGTATAAATATCAGCGCTTTGTACCAACTCCGTTTCAAAAATCGAAAAGAACCCAATGGAATGGAAGGGCTGGTAAATGGTCATTCCATCCAATAATATTTTGTTTTGAATAGGTGTTCCTCCACGAACGTAAAGCTGTCCACCCTGGTCACCAGTAGTGACAACTCCAGGAGTAACACTAAATGCTGCCACAATATCATTTTCACCACCCGTACTTGGGATGCGTTCTAATCCTTTCTGATCCAATGAGTTTACACCAATCAATATCTCTCGTTCCTTACGGCGTTGCTCGGCTGATACACTCACCGGACCAAGGTTTTTCACTTTGTCATCCTTTTCCAATTCAAAAGTGAAATCTTTGTTTCCAGAGACTTTGTCCACGGTAATGGCTACCTCTTTGAGTTCAAATCCGAAAGCGGTTACCTGGAGAATGTAATCACCTTTGGATACTTGAGCAATATTAAAAAGTCCGTCTCTGTCTGTGTATGCTCCTCCTGCTGAAGAACTGTCTGATGCGTTCAAGAGGCGAATTTTTTCACCTTCAAGAGGCTCGCCATCAACGGCGCTGTAGATGACACCACGAATGCTGAAATCTTGAGCAAAGGATGCCCCGCAAAAGGCAAAAGAAATAAGAAGTGCGTAAATGAGTTTCATAAGTACTGTTTGTCCGGCCTCGAAGATACGATATTCAACGCAAATAGCACGTGATCTAAATGTCGAAACTAGCTAAAGGTAGATTTGATTGATTTAACGGGAAGCGTCTCGAATTTCTTCTTTCGCTTTATCCCAATATTTGTCCATGATTTCCAGTGAACTAGCGGAAATAGAAATGCCTTCCGCAATCATCATTTCCTCCATTAATTGAAAACGCGTAATGAATTTTTTATTGGTTCTGGAAAGCGCATTTTCGGCATTTACATCAATAAAACGAGCATAATTGATCAAAGAGAACATGACATCTCCGTATTCTTCCTCAATTTTTTCAGGCGACGTCCCAGATTCAACCTCTTCTGAGAGTTCCTCCATTTCTTCTTTTACCTTACCCCACACATCTGCACGGTTGTCCCATTCAAAGCCAATTCCTTTTGCCTTTTCTTGAATACGTGCTGCCTTTACCAATGCCGGAAGTGATTTAGGAACCCCCTCCAAAACTGATTTTTTTCCTTCTTTCAACTTTAATTTCTCCCAATTGGCCTTAACTTCTTCTTCTGTGGTTGCTTCCACGTCGCCATAAATATGCGGGTGTCTGTGAACGAGCTTGTCACAAATGCCATTCAAAGCATCCGTAATGTCAAAAGCCTCTTTTTCCTGACCAATTTTGCAATAGAAAACCATGTGCAAGAGTAAATCGCCAATTTCTCCCTTTAAAGCATCCAAATCATTATCAATGATTGCATCGGCGAGCTCGTACGTTTCCTCAATGGTTAGGTGGCGCAAAGACTCAAGCGTCTGTTTTTTATCCCATGGACACTTCTCGCGAAGATCGTCCATGATGTTCAAAAGTCGTTCGAAAGCCTGAAGTCTTGGATCCATTTTTTGTTTTCAAAAGTACAATTAATCTCATTAAATTTGGATCATGAAAACCCTACTGCTTCTGCTTTTATGTATTTCGTCTTTGCATCTCAATGCTCAGGAAGAGTCATGGGTAGAAGTACGTCCAAAAGTAGGCTTTCTCATTGCTCATAGAAGCATCATGGGGCATGTAGTTGATGAACACGCCGTTGGGTCCGAATTCAGCTATTATTTCAAAGGAAACGGAGAGAAAAGTTGGCACTTCCCTTACAATCGACCGCGTTATGGTGTGTCTGGGTTCGTTGGGACAGTAGGTAATCGGAAACTTTTTGGAGTGTATTACGGCGCTTACGGATTTATTTCTTTGCCCTTTTGGGAAGGCGATCGCTTTACATTTTCAGGTCGTTTGGGGGCAGGATTGAGTATTGCACCAAAAGTGTATGATCATGTCACGAACAATTTGAGCATTGCTACAAGTACACACGTGAATGCACTTGTGAGTTTGGCAGTGGAGGCGCGTTATGAGTTTGGGGCAAATGCAATAAATGGAATTCTTGATATGACGCACTTTTCGAACGGTGCAGCAAAAGTTCCCAATTTAGGACTAAACGTACCTTTTCTGAGTTTCGGCTATGCGCGTCGAATCAAAGAAAGATATGTATACGACCTTCCGAGAGAGATCCTCAAAGGAGATTTCCAAAAATATTGGGAATTTGGAGCAGTAGGCATCGTATCCACGAAAGAAGTATATCCTGTTGGAGGACCAAAGTATCCGGCATTTGGATTGAATTTAATGGGGCGCCGATATTTTAAACCACAAGTTGGAATGGAGGTGTCTTTTGATATCATGCACAAATCCTCTCTGAGAACCTATTCACCAGAAGTGTCGATGTCCAATTCGGACTTACTACAACTGGGAGCTTTTGTCGGGTATTTAATGCCGTTCAATCGCTTTCATATTATTGTTGGAATGGGAGCTTACCTGAGAGATAAGTCCAACTTTGGCGAAGATTTTTATCATAGGGTAGGAATGCGCTATGTGTTTAATAATGGCATCAATATCAATTGCGTCTTGAAATCGCATTGGGCGCGAGCAGATTATGTCGAATATGGCATCGGATATACATTTAAGAGATGAGGATTTTATTTGTCATAGCAATTTTAATAGCACTTATTGGTTGTAAAAAAGCCGAAGATCGTCGCTGTTTGAAAGGGGCAGGAGAGATCACCGAGCGAGTAGTTCCCGTTGGATCCTTTGGCGAAATTTTTATCGGCCCAAACGTTACCGTTGTATTGGTTCAGGATGGCACAAACGAAGTTCACATCATTGGAGGGAAAAACCTGGTCAATTTTGTTAGCACGGAGATTACAGACAACATGCTTGTGATAAAAAATGAGAACCGGTGCAACTTTTTACGCTCGTACAAACAAGAAATTACTGTCGAGATTCACTATACAGGACTATACAAAATTGAATTTGAAGGAACAAAACCACTTTCATGCGAATCACCAATTTCAGGGAATAATTTAACGGTCGTTGTTCGCGACGGCGCAGGTCATGTTGATTTGGACCTGGCGTACAACAACCTTACGTACGTTGTGACGAATGGATGGGGAAATTTTGACTTGTCAGGTACTACCAATACGCTCATTTTAGATATTCGAAGTAACGGTTTTGGGGCAACGTACGATTTGGCGGTTGGATCTGAGCTCAATGTAGCATCATCAACTGCAGGGTTACTAAAGATCAATGCGGAGAACGCTGATTGTACTTTTGATCTTCAATCTGTTGGCGATTTATGGTATATAGGAACGCCTTCCAATTTGGACGTTACAACCACCAGTGAAGGTGAAGTGATCAATAAAAATTGATACCTTTGTTTAAAATTAGTAAGCATGGGTTTAGTTCTTATCACAATTGGATTATTGGCACTGGCATTCGCTGGAATCGCAATTAAAATTTGGGCAAAGAAAGGGGGAGAGTTCGCAGGAACGTGTGCAAGTAATAACCCTTTACTTCAAGAAGAAGGTGCCGCTTGCGGATTGTGCGGTGCACGTCCAGAAGAGCAGTGTAAAAGCAACGAAGCAGTAGCTTAAGTACTTCGCTTCAGCTGCATCAAGATTTTAAAGGCCTCATCAATATCCTGAGAAGCAACAATGGCTGTGAATTCATTCGCAGTAGAAACGACTTGCTCTATATTGATTCCTTCCCAAGCCAGGTGTTTCATGATGTAATAATAAACACCATACGTTTCCGTATTCGTTTCTGGCAATTTCACGGTAATGGACGAAAGGTCAGTGGTATGCGCCTTGATTCGTTCGTTTCGGAAGATCTGCTTCGTTTCTTCCGTAAACTTTGAGTTCAAAATATACGTCGTCTCTGTAATTCCTCGACAAACAGTGAAGAACGAATCTTTGTCTTGTCGAATGGTTTGAATTAAATCGCTTTGTGCTTCACGCAATGAATCCGAGTTCTCAAAAGTAAAATCGACAAGGTCACTACGTACTAGAAAATCACCAATACCACCAATTACATTGTTGATACGAATGTCTAGCTTATGATATACACCAGGAGTCATTCGTTTAATAGCCATTACAATAGCACCTTCCTTAATTTCTTTACCTGTCACTTTTTCAATCTCAGGTTTGATTTTTCTTGCGAGTGCAGAAATGTTGATTAAGTTTTCCGTCATCGCCTCGCGCAAGAATGGGCTGCGATTGATGATATCTTCTGTGACACGGCTAATTGAACTCATGTTGTAAATTGTAAATGTAGTAGCAAATCTAGTGAAAAACCTGACGTAGTGTTAATTTAATAACAAGAATTTACGCAATTGTTACTATTTTTTTTTGAACGAGCGCTAAAGAGTGTTGGAGTTGCTCGCTACGACTGAGATTCGTGTTGTCGATCACAATAGCATCTTCCGTTTGAATCAGAGGACTTTCTTTTCTGGTAGAGTCAATTCTATCTCTTTCAAGCAAATTTGCTCGTACTTCGTCACGATCAATTTGAATTCCTTTGTCGGAAAGCTCAATAAAACGTCGTTGGACACGCGTTTCTATTTCTGCCGTAATGAAAAGTTTTAATTCAGCATTTGGAAAAACTACGGAACCAATATCGCGACCATCCATAACTACGCCACCATTTTTTCCCATTTGTCTTTGCTGTGCTACCATTTTTTCTCGCACTTCTCGAATGGTGGCAACTTGAGATACTTGTGCAGCAACGGCCGGGGTTCGAATTTCTTCTGAAACATTTACGCTGTTCAGATGTAGTTCTGGTTTTTGCGTCTCAGGATTTAGACGAAAGGTTAAATTGATTTCTTCGAGCAATTGAATCAGTTTTCCACGATCTAGTTCGTTTCCTCTGATACAATCATTTTGCAGTGCAAATAAAGTCACCCCTCGGTACATGGCACCACTGTCGATAAATACATAATGCAGTTGTTTGGCAAGTTCTCTGGCGAGAGTGCTCTTACCACATGAAGAGAATCCATCAATGGCAACAACTATTTTATCTGGACGCGACACAATGCAAATTTAACGGATTTTCTTCAGTGCGCTCATTTCTGCCATGGAAAGCTTTCAACGATTAACGCAAATTATGAAAAAGAGCGAGTATTTAATAAGGATGAATGATGAATTAAGCGATGCTTTGCGAAAGCGATGACTGAGGCGCTCGAAGTCAGAGCAAATGAATCTCTAATAATGAATTAAAGTGAAGCTTTGCGAAAGCGAAACTTTTATCTTGAGCCTATTATACATTGAAACTAGCTGAAGTGTCGAATGGTGTCGAAGTAACGCGAAGTCATCGCTGCGAATTGAAATAGTGATGAAAGGGTAGTGCATAAAAAAATCCCGATTCAATTGAATGAACCGGGATTTTATAATGTTTATTCTACTTCTTAGAAGTGGAAAGTCATGCGAATTGTTCCAGCGTTACCAAATACAGTGTTCATAGCATCAGTATCAATACCGAATGTAGAACCGTTTTTAGTTTCTGTTGTGAAAGTTTCAGATACTTCTGTACCTCCAGAGTTAAGTCCTTCAGACTCAACATTCACAGACGCCGTTCCGTTTGCCATAAACATAAGTCCCCATCCGAACTCACCACCGATAGACAATTTAGGTAGAACGAAGTACTCAGCTCCAATAAATCCACGAAGACCTACTCCGAAAGCAGTTCCTGACTTCGAAGACAACATACGTGCACTGTTTCCAAATGGATCCGAAACAAGGTTGTTTCCATCTAAATCATCTGCATTAGATACGTCAACGTTGTTAGCTGAAGCAGAAGATGACTGCGTCAAATCGTTTCCGTACGTGTAAGTAGCTGAAGAAGAAGAAAGGGAAATTCCCAATTCACCTCCATAGTAACCTTGCAGTCGTCCAGAACCTTTACGCCATTCAAGACCTCCGGCAAGACCGATATTCATGCTACCGTAGCTCCATGAGTTCTCTACCATTTCTGGAAGTACTGCTGGATACTCAGGTGCAACTGTCGAAAGACGATTTGCTACCATTAGAGATCCACTTTCAGATCCGAATCCAATGCGAAGAGCACCACGATACGCCATGTCAGACGCTGTGAAGTACTTTCCAGTAATTGTTTGGTTGTTGGTTAGGAAGTTCCATGATGGAGCTGTATTTCCATCATTACCGCCAATGAAATTTCCGAAGTAGCTCAAGAAAGGTGTAGCATCAATACCGATTGCCCAGTCATCTGCTTCAGGCGTGTATTGTTTGTCTTGAGCCATTGTAGTAGTAGCTGCTCCTATGATCAAGGCTACTGTCAAAACTGACTTTTTCATAAAAATTAAATGTTTGGTTTAGACCTAATGTACTCATCTTTATTGAAAAAGGTTTCAAAAAAGCATTAACAATTTACAGTTTATAACTGGTCTAAATATGATGAGTCCTTATGAAAAACGGTTTAGCAGCTACTTCCTCCATTTATCTAACTGGGTGGAAAAAGTGATCATATTATTGTATCCGGCCCTAGAGTTGATTAAAAATCCATAATCTATGCGGAATTTATGGAAATAAAGTCCAAGTCCGAGGGATAACCCAGCGGCTCCAGGACGTTGAGAAAGAGCTAGTTCTCTTCTTCTGTGGTAATCGAATCCCAATCGGAAGTGAATGTTCTTTGAAATAATCGTTTCTACTTGATACGTAAAATGACGCCCCAATTTCTCTGCAAAATTTGCTCTCGGAACAGGAATGGTGTCTCCGGTTAATGCATCAACGGTAGGCACGAGAGTCGGGTCATTATAGGTAATGTCCCATTGATTTAAGTGATGAGCTAATAGCGAGAATCGGAAAGGGGCATGCGCTAGTTTGTATGAGGCAGCCATTTGAAATTCGATAGGAAGTGGCGCCCTGGTTGAATTTTCGGTGTAAGCATTGAATTGAAATCCGGCATTTTTAACCAAGGCCGTTGCTGCAAACCCTCGTTCTTTATCGTAATACGTTCCGGCAAGATCAACGCCTGCACCAAAAGAAGTGTATGTTTCCAATGAAGAGAATATCGCGTAAACATTGACGCCAACAGATAAACGCTCGTTCAGTTGCTGCCCATAGCCTGCTCCTGCAATCATTTCAACAGGCGAAAACGTTCCTTCCGCAATTCCTGTTTCTGAAGTACGTTGAAAGGTTCCGTAACTGACATATTTTACGTATCCCGACATGGTGCCTTTATCCTTAAAACCAAATCCATAGCTCGCCATGCCTAAATTAATACCTCCCGGAAGAAGCGCTTGATTGACACTAAGCATTTTATGCATGTCGGGGTTTAACATGGAAGGATTGGCGACGCCGATATTGATGTCTTCATCCATTACCGAAATAAAATCATTACCCAGTCCCATCTGACGTGCATTATACGTCAAGTCGAGAAAGGCAAAAGCATTTGTTCCGCCGGTTTGTCCGAAAGCGCAAGAAACAGCCGAAAATAGGCACGCGATAAGGAGAAGTTTCGTTTTCATGTAGATGATTAACGCAAAGAAACAGTAAAAATTTTATTTCAGGCGCGATTTCCCAATTCGATTACTTCCAGGTCATGGATTCGGTCTTCGGAGATGCAAAATCGAAGCATTGTTTTTACTTGATGAAAGCCTTTGTAACCACATGCTCCGGGGTTCATCCATAACATATTGAAATGCGGATCATTTTTAACCAAAAGTATGTGCGAATGTCCACAGATGAACAATTGTGGCGCTTTATCCTGGAGGAGTTCATGTGCAGGCTTTGAATATTTCCCTGGTTTCCCGGCGATATGTGTCATCAGCACTTCGACTTTTTCACACTGGAAGCGAAGGTGTTCGGGAAACTCTTGTCGAACGTCTGCGGCATCAATGTTCCCATAAACGCCACGGGTGGGTTTAAATGCGCGTAATTCATCAATCACATCTACGGTTCCGACATCGCCTGCATGCCAAATTTCATCAACATCTTTAAAGTATTCGAAAATTTTGGGGTCGAGATAGCCATGCGTATCCGAAAGTAAACCAATTCGTTTCATGAATTTAGCGATGCTGCTTTTTGAGTAGAAAAACTGGTGGTTCCTTTCCATCGCATCAGGCGCTCATGCAAGAGAATATTGGAAGCAATCAGAGAGAAACCATAGAGTGCGTCTTCCATAGGAATGGTGCCAATGCGCATGTCTGAGAATTCATTCGAATTGTACCATACAATAGGTTCAGCAATCCAACTGCCTGTGAGCACGCCATTGATGACTAAAAAAGGAATCAGGCAAATTAAATACACGATGCCAACTTGCGGCGATTTAATAGAGGTGAACCAAAAGTAAAGAATGGTAACTGTGGCAATGTTTGTTGTTAGCGTGTACCATCCTGAAGCATTTTGAAAACTCAAAAAGGCGATGTAACAGAAAATGCCAATTTGTACGGCAAGGTTCAGCCAACGCCATTGAAAATTCCGAAAGTAATATTTGCAACATTCATAAATGAAGACGCAAGCGAGAGGTACGACCCAAAAAAACAAGATTTCTTCGATGGGTAAACCAAAAATCGATATGTCAACAAGGTAATCGGGATTGAAGCCCCAGAATCCTTCTGAGGTAAAAATGGCATCCCAGATTAAGAATGGAACGGCGATAATGGTACTTGCGGTAAGAACATTTTTCCAGGAGCTTACGTAGCGCACCCTCTGGTCGAAACTCAAGAGCACCGGACATAGCAAAGTAATTAGGTCCAATATGAGATACAACCCTTTCACCTATTTGAAGTATTTGCGCGGAACAATCAGCATTCCAAAGCATTCACCATCTTCCTTGCCTTGTTTCTTGTGATGAACTTTGTGTGCTTTTCTGATGGCTTTGAAATATTTGTTCTGGGTGTTATCAAACCACTTAAAGCGACGATGTATAAGTACGTCGTGCACAAGGAAGTAGACTGCTCCGTATACGGCAATTCCTGCGCCAAATCCGACAGAGAAACTAGCTTCGTACATTACGCCGAGCATGATGCACAACCAAGACGGCACGGCAAAAATAAGGAAGAACAAATCGTTTTTTTGGAAAACGTGACCGGTTGGTTGGTGGTGATCTTCATGTACTTTCCATAGAAATCCGTGCATCAAATATTTATGAGCGGACCACGCCGCTCCCTCCATCAAAACAAAAGCCAATACCAAAGCTGCAACAAATGCTATCATCCTGTGAAATTTAATAATAAGAAAAAGACCAACCAAATAAACCACAATCCGGTGGCTGAGTTATTTCTTACCCTCGTGTTGAACACGTAAACAAGTGCAAAAATAAAAGAGAATGCAAACCAGGCAATATAGTTTTGAATTGGAATATCTCCACCTCCCCATGCCCAAAAATCGTATTTAATGGCCACAGGTTCGATTAATATGTCCAACCCCGTGCAAAGTGCTGCTGCTAAGAATGCCTGTAAAAAGCGGTTTTTAACAATGCGAATGGCTAGGGAAGAACTCGTTACTACGGTCGCATACCAATTCATTCCCATAACAACTGGAATTCCCCATAAAGGCATTCCTAATGCTGCGCCATATTGATACTCGCCAAATAGGACGCCTGTATGAACGCCTGAAAGTTCGGCGAAATATCCTCCTGCAAAAATCACAATCAAGGGAAGCAATGCCCTTGGTTCTAGTTTTTCAGAGAAAAAGACAATGGTTCCACAGAGCCAAATGTTCATGTAGGTGAGTTTGGCATTTTCTGCATCCTGAACGAAGAGAATATATCCGATGATATGAAAAATCAACAAGATCCAAATTCCATATTTTTGAACGATTCTCATTTGATTAATTCACTTACAATTTTGGCAGAGCGAAGCACTAGTGGGATTCCTCCCCCCGGATGCACGGTGCCTCCGCAGAAATACATATTTGGATATTTCGCATTCGTATTTCCGTGTCTTTTTACAGAGGAGAGGAGCGAATTCGACGCTGGTCCGTAGAGTGCGCCTAAATAACTTCCTGAATGTTCCTGAATTTTATCGCAATCCCAACGGTCTTCAAACAAAATGTCATCGCGCAAATCAAAATCAAATTGCGCTTTAAGGCGTTTGGCGAGAAGATCTTTCATTTTTTCTCGATAAGCGGCATCAGGAAGCACGCCTGCCGGAACATTGACCATGGTAAACCAATTCTGACCGCCTTCTGGAGCGTCACCCTCGTGTGCCACAGAACTGATATGAATATAAAATGTTGGCTCATCGGCCAATTGACGCTTGTCAAAAAGTTCCGAAAATTCTTTCTTGTAATCGTCTGAGAAGAAAATATTGTGTACTCCAAACTCTTTCACTCCTGTCTTCATGGCCCAGTAAAACACTAGGGCAGAAGTGCTTCGTTCGATTTTTCTCCAACGATTTTCCATTTTTTGATCCACCAGAACTCTGTTGTAGAAGGTCATGTGGTCAATGGCGCAAATCACACGACTTGCGGCAACTTCCAAATCTCCAGAGGTTTTGTACGTTCCATCTGGTTGAAGATGCACTTGCACTTGCGTGTCGCAATGAATTTCAATGCCAATTTCTTTCGCCAAAGTGATGAGCGATTCTACAATTGCACGCATTCCACCAGTGGGAAAAAAGGCTCCTTTGTTGATTTCTACATGAGAAATAGTGCTGTACAACCCCGACATTCTGTAAGGATTAGAGCCAATATAGGTGCCAAATCGGTCAAAGATTTTTACCATGTACTCATTGGAGAAGCTGCGCTCATTCAGCTGATGAAGCGACTGACGGACTTCCTTTCGCAAAAAATATTTGTACCGTTGTGTGAGTTCTTTTTTGAATGCCTTGGCGGCAGTAGGACGAGGATTCGAAATGAAGTAATCTCCTACCTTTTCAAACAGCTCATTTCCGTCTTTGAGGTATTTTTCAAATTCCTGATTTCCCTGAGCGCCCGCCACGGCTTCAATTTGTTCACGCGTTTTTTCGTGATCAGAAGAAATAGTAATGCTTTGATGATCTGGGAAATAATACGTGCACGATTCCTTCAATGGTTCGAAATTGAAATAGTCACGTGGATTTTTGTCCCAAAGCTCGAACAATTGATCAATATTGTTGGGTTCTGTAAATACCGAAGGACCTTTGTCCCAACGATATCCATTCCATTCAAAATCATCGAGTTTTCCGCCTGCACGGGGATTCTTTTCAATCAATAAAATCTTTTTGAATCGCTTTTTGAGTCGAATTGCTGATGCCAGTCCGCTTGCACCACCACCGATGATTACGACATCGTAAGAATCAAGATGTTGCATAGTTTCGCGTTCGGTTGTGTACTTCATCAAACACAATTCGGAACCATGCGGTGTAATTCTCAGGGTTCGTCTTCATGTCTTTCTCAATGGCGTCCATGGACATATATTTCCACGCTGCTACTTCTTCTGGGTTGATTTTGGGTTCTCCATTGAAAGAGCCAAACACAACATGATCCAATTCATGCTCGGTGAGCTCATTGTCCAATTTTGATTTGTAGATGAAGCTGAACGATTGATTCATTTCTGCCGTTATGCCCATTTCTTCCATCAGGCGTCGATTGGATGCCTGCAAAACTGTTTCGCCCTTTCTCGGATGGCTACAACACGTATTTGTCCATAGCCCGCCTGAGTGGTACTTGGAGTGCGCGCGCTGCTGCAGCAAAAGTTCGTTTTTGTTGTTGAAAAGGAAGATAGAGAAGGCACGATGAAGCAATCCTTTTTCGTGTGCTTCCATTTTTTCCATGGACCCTATTTCCTGATCCTTTTCGTCTACGAGAATGACGTATTCCATTGAATCAAAGAATGTTTATTTGGTTGCGTACCATCGATTTAGCAAAAACAAAAAGTTTGGTGTTGTTCGGAATTCGAATTCGTTCTTGTAACAATTGCTGAGAGGTCGTTTGTTTGATTTTACGCAACAATTTTAAGTAGTATTTGTAACTAACATAAACACCAAAACGAGAAGATTTTGGAAGCATTTTAATTCCAATTAAGGCTTCGTCAAATTCTTTTTGAATTTCATCCTCGATGGTTGCTTTGTCTTCCAGGCTCAATTCTCCTGTTGGATCTATTCCTGGGAAGTACAGTCGTCCCAATTCATGATAATCGGCGCTGTAATCACGCAAGAAATTGATTTTCTGGAAGGCCGATCCTAGTTTCATAGCGTACGGCTTCAATTTTTGATACTCTGCCTCGTCTCCATAAACGAAAATCTTCAAACACATCAATCCTACAACTTCTGCTGATCCCAGAATGTACTCTTCATACGTCGTTTGTTCGTAATCAATTGGATTCAAATCCATTTCCATACTGTGCAGAAATTGATCAATCAACGCACGATCGATTTTGTATTTGTTCACAGAAGCCTGAAATGAATTCAAAATAGGATTCAATGAGATTCCACGGTCCAAGGCTTTGTAGGTATCTTCCTTAAACTCTTTGAGCAAAAGTTCTTTGTCGAAATCGTGGAAAGTATCTACAATTTCATCTGCAAAACGCACGAATCCATAAATGGCATGTACATCGTCGCGAATGCGTTTGTCCAACGCGCGAACACCGGCGTAAAAAGAAGTACTGTATCTTTTTGTTACACCTTTGGATGCTCGAAAGCAGTAGTCG
Source organism: Fluviicola sp. (assembly GCA_043584915.1). GTDB lineage: Bacteria > Bacteroidota > Bacteroidia > Flavobacteriales_D > Crocinitomicaceae > UBA4466. Next base: position 3,505,706 of record CP121319.1, on the reverse strand, counting down.
TCGAATAGTTCTTTCATAGCTCTTTCATTGCAAGGTTAGCAGCAATTTTTCCAGAGATTAGCGCTGGAGGAACACCTGGCCCTGGAACAGTTAGCTGTCCACAGAAGTACATGCGTTTCATCGGCGATTTAATCTTTGGTTTTAAATTAGCCGTTTGGTTGAGTGTATTTGCGAGTCCGTATGCATTGCCTTTGTAAGCATTGTATTCGGATTTAAAATCTGCTACACAAAACGATCTTTTGAAGATAATGTCCTCCGAAATATCGGTTCCAGTATGTTCTTTAATTCGATCGAGTATGATGTGCAGGTATTTCTCGCGTGTTTCGTTGTCATCTTTAAGGTCAGGAGCCACAGGAACAAGAATGAATAAATTCTCTTTCCCTTCAGGGGCTACTTTTGCGTCCGTAATGGAGGGGGCACAAACGTAAAATAATGGTTTTTCTGGCCATCCTGGGGTGTCGTAAATGCGCTGCCCGTGCATCTTTAAGTCTTCGTCAAAGAACAAATTGTGGTGTTTCAATCCCGCAACTTTCTTGTTCACTCCAAGATAGAAAATTAAGGAACTTGGCGCAAGTTTTCTTGAATCCCAGTACTTATCTGAATATTTTCTGTACTTCTTTGGAATTAAATTTTGTTCTGTGTGATGATAATCCGCGCCGCTGATAACCGCGTCGAACTTATGTCGTTCTCCATTTACCCAAATAGCGTCAGCGTGTCCTTCCACATCTTCAATACGTTCTACGGAAGAATCTAATTGAAAAGTAACGTTGTTCGCTTCTGCTATCTTCTTTAGAGCCTTGGCTAAAGCACTCATGCCACCTTCCGGATACCATGTTCCCAAGGACAAATCGGCATAATTCATCATGGTGTACAACGATGGAATTTTGTCGGGCATGGCACCAAGAAACAGGACTGGGAACGTAAGAATGCTCCGAGCTTTTTCGGATGTGAACCTTTTATTTACATCGCGCTCCACGGATTTAAAAACATCGAGCTTGATTGCTTTTGTCAACGCTTTTACTTTGAGTAATTCGCCAATACTTAAACCAGGGTTTTCCAGGAATTCCTCTACGGCTACTTTGTATTTAACAGAAGCATCGTGCAGGAATTTCTCCAGTTTTTGATCTCCGTTTTCTTCGAACGACTTAAAAAGAGCCTTCAGGTCTTCCATTTTGGCAGGAACGTCTGTTTTCTCCACATTTTGCCAGAAAACGCGGTAAGAGGGATCCAAACGATGCAATTGGTAATAGTCTTCACGCTTTTCTCCCAATTCCACAAACATGCGATCAATGAGCTCTGGCATCCAATACCAGGAAGGCCCCATATCAAAGGTGAAGCCTTCCGCCTGGAAGGTTTGGGAGCGACCTCCAACTTCACTGTTCTTTTCGAATACAGTGACTTTATGACCTGACTTGCCCAATTTGCAAGCAGCATAAAGACTGGAGAGTCCAGCTCCTATAATACCAATGTGTTTCATGTTTGTTTCGTGTATTGCCTCAAATATAAGACAAAATATATTTTGTTTAACGTTTAAGGGTAAAAAGTTAAACAAAAAGTTGTTTGAGGTCTCGTTCCGACTCTATTAGTCGAACCTTAGCAGGCAAATTATCCTTGAATTGTCTTCCCATTCCACCGCTCAAAATCAACTCCTTATCAGGAATGATAGAGCGAATTTCTTCAATGGTAGAATCGAATTCTTTTTCCGACGACTTTGCAATTAAGCTAGTTAGTGTGATGTCTGGCTTAATTTGATCGTAAGAAATCTTTAAATCTTCGAAGGGAACACTAATTCCGAGGTAATATACTTTCCAACCTTCTCTTTTAAAAAGGTACTGATAAATTAGTAAACTCAATTCATGCTCTTCATTTGGAGGAAGAAACATAAGAATCTTTTTGTCTAACTTTTTATCAACCTTCAATGCATTTGTTTTCGAAACAATAAAGCCTCGGTAAATGTTGGAGAAGAAGTGTTCGTGACCGACAGACAGCGAATTCAGTTGCCAAAGTTCCCCCATTTTGGTAAGCAATGGAACAATCGTGCGGGAAAAAAGATGCTCAATTCCCTGATCCTTATACAAGCGATTGAGGATATCTTGAATTTTTTCTTCATTTAATTCAATAATCCCAAGTAATAACACATCAACCTCATCATCGTCCCATTTGCGTTCCTTCAGGATAATTTCTTTCGATTTTTCCAGAATCTCCTCATCAGAGAGGGCAGCAATCTTGGAGATTTTTAAGCCTTTTGTGTACAACAAGTTCACGTTCAGGAGCTTTTTTAAGTCCTGATCTTCATAATAGCGTATGTTCGTGTCGGTTCGTTTGGGTGTTAAAAGTCCGTAGCGTTGCTCCCATATACGTATGGTGTGCGCCTTGATATCAGTCAGATTCTCAAGGTCCTTGATGGAATATTGACTTTTTTTCATGTTTAACTATACGACTTGATTGTTAAACAAAATTAGGATTTTCTTTTGGTGAATACAACATTTGTTTTGTTGATTCTTACTTTTGGACTGTGGAAAACCCAAATTTTGATCGTTGGATGCGCAAAAGAAAGGCCCGAATGGAGGGTATGTCTTCTGATGCACTTTATGATGGTATTATTGCCGGCGATCTGCAAACATTGAGTGCAGGCATAACCTTAGTGGAAAGTAGAAGCAGTGGGCATTCTAGCGAGGCCCAACAATTAATTCAACGCTGTTTGCCGCACGCTGGAGGAGCTGTTAGAATTGGCATAACTGGGGTGCCTGGAGTGGGTAAAAGTAGCTTTATTGAAGCCTTTGGAAAGGTACTTACAGATTGTGGAAAAAAGGTGGCAGTTTTAGCAATTGACCCCTCAAGTAGCATCTCTGGAGGTAGTATTTTGGGTGATAAAACACGAATGGCGCAATTAGTGACCAACGAAAATGTGTTCATTCGACCGTCGGCTGCTGGTGACACTTTGGGGGGCGTTGCAAGAAAAACACGCGAATCTATCATTCTTTGCGAAGCAGCAGGATTTGATTTAATTCTCATTGAAACTGTAGGAGTTGGGCAATCAGAAACGGTGGTGAAGTCCATGGTTGATTTTTTTCTGCTGTTGATGTTGTCCGGAGCTGGAGATGAACTTCAGGGAATCAAGAAAGGAATTATGGAAATGGCGGATGCTTTGGTGATTACAAAAGCGGATGGTGATAATGTCCGAGCTGCGAATAGAGCAAGCCAGGAGTACCGAAACGCCATGCATTTGTTTCCTCCAAACGATAACGAGTGGGTTCCGCAGGTGTTTACGTGCAGTGCGCACGAAGGCACCAACATCGATCGCGTGTACGAAGTGGTGCAATCGTTTGAAAATCAGGTTAAAATAAATGGTTCCTTCGAGAAGAATCGCAAAGAACAAGATAAAAAGTGGTTACGCGAAACCTTGAATGAGATGTTGTTGCGTGCCTTTTATACAAACAACGAATTAGAAGCTGCGTTTAAAGAAGCAGAAGCGAAAATGGCGAATGGCGAAGAAACCTCTTTTCAAGCTGCTGAGCGTCTTTTTGAATTATATCGAAAGCATGGAGACATTTAAAATAGAAGGAGAGTACATCGAGCTGATTGGCCTGTTGAAGGTTCTGGGAATTGCTCAAACTGGTGGTCACGCCAAAATGATTGTGGAAGACGGCGTAGTTTTCAGAAACGGAGAAGTAGAGCTTCGAAAACGTGCGAAATTAAAACCAGGCGATAAAATTGAGATTGAAGACCTTTCGATCCAATTGGTTTAGAACAATGCTTGCACTTCTTCCTTCAACGCTTTCACAGCAATTTCAGAAGGCATTTCTCCTATTTCACCCACAATTTCGAAGATTTTACTCGATAAGTCCATCCCAGTCGCAGTAGCCTCTAATTGCTGCCCTGCCAGGTGAATTATTTTTACCGTTTCATCTTTCGATTTGCGCACTAGTTCCCAAGTTGGTTGCGAAATAAACATCTGTTGCGCAATGTTGTGCTCGTACTCATTTCGGATGGCTTCTAGCAATTGTACTTGCATTGCCGCCGCGGGTAATCCCGGGTTGTTATTGCGCATCACCAAACTGTTCGGATGAATACGTTCCATCAATAAAATGGCTCTTTGATAGGCATCTACACGGTTCGGAAGAAAGAACTTTTGACGTTCCTTACGCAATTCAATTTGAGCGTTCCGCAACTCTTTCTCAGATTCACGACGCATGAAGTAAACAGCGGTCATAAGCACTGCTCCAGCAGGAACAAGAATTAATGCAATTTGAAAAACAATTTGTGTGATATCCATGTCGAGAATTTTAACGGTACAAATATAGAATTCTAATCAGCACAGAAGTAACAGTTTTTTGTGTGTAATTCTTCCGAGCGATAATTTTTGGTGCACAATTTCTTGGTTTCTTTACGTTGAACACGAAGAAACTTTATGGGAACAACACTCATTATTACCGTAATTGTCGCCTATTTCGCAGTATTGCTGGGGATTTCATACCTCACATCGCGAAAGGCAACCAACGACAGTTTTTTTCTCGGAGAGCGGAAATCGCCTTGGTATTTGGTTTCTTTCGGTATGATTGGTGCTTCGCTCAGCGGAGTTACGTTTCTTTCCGTCCCAGGGTGGGTGGGCAACGAGGCCAATCAGTTTAGCTACATGCAGGCTGTTTTCGGTTATCTTATCGGATATTTCGTGGTAGCGTATGTGCTGTTACCGTTGTATTATCGCCTGAACCTGATCTCCATTTATCAATATTTGGAAGAGCGATTCGGATTTTGGAGCTATAAAACAGGCGCGTCGTTCTTTTTGGTATCTCGTATAATTGGCGCTTCTGTTCGCTTATTGCTCGTTGCCAATGTGTTTCAATTGATTCTTTTCGATGATTGGGGAATACCCTTCGAGTTTACCGTGGCAATTTCTGTCTTGCTTATTTGGATTTATACCAGTCGTGGTGGAATTAAAACAATTGTTTGGACAGATACACTTCAAACGGCATTTATGCTGCTGTCAGTGATTTTAACCGTGTATTTTATCAGTGATATGCTCCATCTTTCAGAAAAAGGTGGGATTATAAAAACGGTATCGGAAAGTAAGTACTCACAAATATTTTTCTTCGATGATATCAACAGCAACAATCATTTTTGGAAGCATTTACTGGGTGGAATGTTTATCACCATCGGCATGACAGGACTTGATCAAGACATGATGCAGAAAAATCTCAGCTGCCGCAACTTGAAAGATGCCCAAAAGAATATGATGAGCATGGCTGCCGTGTTGGTGGTTGTAAACCTCATATTTCTTTCTCTTGGTGCACTTTTGTATATCTACGCTGAAAGCCGAGGCATAACTCCTGAAAGCTCTGATATGCTTTTTGCAGAAGTAGCACTCAGTAGCGAAGCAGGTACAATGATTGGTGTGCTTTTCTTGCTCGGATTGATAGCAGCAGCTTATTCTAGCGCAGATTCGGCATTAACATCTTTAACAACGTCATTTTCTGTCGATTTTCTCGGAGTTCGTGGCAAAAACAAAACGAATTTGGAAGAAGCGAAGATTGATGATGCGCTCGATTCCGGCATGGTGGCAAAGGAAGGACGAGTAGGGGACAGAGACGAAGAGAAAACACGGAAAATAGTTCACATTGTGATGTCGGCAGTAATTATTTTGGTCGTAATTGCGTTGAAAAAGTATACCACAGGAGCTGCAATTGGGTTGCTCATGAAATTTGCCGGATTCACCTACGGTCCGCTTATTGGCATGTTCTTTTTTGGGATTTTGACAAAACGTTCGCTAAAAGATGGATACATTCCGTTTTTAGCGCTCTTGTCCATTACCATTACGGGAGGACTCTGGTATTTCTCAGCGGGAGCTCCTGGCGGAAACGCCGACGGCTCCGGGATTTTTGGAAACTACGCTTTCGGATTTGAATTGATCTTATTCAATGCCTTGATTAACTTCGTATTGCTGTTTGCAGCTTCATACATCTTTAAAAACAACGAATATGAACATCGTATTGCACGATAACAACAAGCATCTTGATTTTGCACCATTCACGCTAACACGACCTGTGGGTGATCTTCGGATTGGCATTATGACGAATACGGAGCGTTGGAATTTCCTCTTACCAAATGCGAAAATTGGATTTGCAACGGAAGATTACTTACAAGCTAAGTATCCCAAAATTGAAGGCGTTGAGGTGAATGCTGCCGTGATTGCTTCGAAGGAAATTGTTGCTGCATTGCAAAATCTGAAATCGAACGAAGGAATTTGGTTCAACGATATTTGGGTGGCAGGAATGCGGGATGAAGCAGCGAAAATTGAGCTTTCAGAAGCACCTTTGGTAATAAATCAACGCTGGGATTTGTATCAAATGAATGGGGATGTTCTCGTACACGACTTTCAATTATTAACAGCAGGAAGAACTTCAAGACAGCTTTCTTCAACCAATACCATTATTGGCGATGCGCAGCAGATCTTTTTAGAAGAAGGTGCCACGGTGGAAGGCTGTATCTTGAATACAAACGGCGGACCTATATACGTTGGGAAAGGTGCTGAGATAATGGAAGGGAGCTTGGTTCGCGGACCATTAGCAATGAACGAAAAATCTGCATTAAAACTAGGGACGAAAGTGTACGGTGCTACAACCTTGGGACCGCATTGTAAAGTAGGAGGAGAGGTAAATAACGTTGTTTTTCAAGCCTATTCAAACAAAGGTCACGACGGATTTCTTGGAAATTCAGTAATCGGAGAATGGTGCAATCTCGGTGCAGATACTAACTGCTCCAATCTCAAGAATAATTACGGCAACGTTAAGACCTACAATTACCGAACAAAAAACGTGGAACAAACGGATGTGCAGTTCATGGGGCTCATGATGGGCGATCACTCAAAATGTGGAATTAACACGATGTTCAATACTGCCACAGTGGTCGGGGTTTCCGCCAACGTATTTGGAGCTGAGTTTCCGCCCAAGTATCTTCCATCTTTTACCTGGGGAGCAGAAGGCACACCGTATAATTTTGAAAAAGCATTGGAAAGTGCCAACAATATGATGATTCGCCGTGGAAAATCTCTTTCTACTGACGAAATAGCGATCTTAAAGCACATTGCTGACACAGAGTAGGACATTATTTCATGTTCTCACGTATGGCACAGCCTTTGAAATACTCCTATCACGCTATTGAAAACGAGATGAAGTGTCAAAAACTGACACAATGACGTGAGTTTAAAATTATGAGTGAATTTTTCGATAAATCAAGTATCAACTTTAACGCTGGCATGGAAAGTGACGGCGAATTTATACCATTGATTACCACAGAGGAGGAGGAGACGATGAACCGTCAGGAGTTCCCAGAGGAATTGCCAATCCTACCTTTACGCAATAATGTACTTTTCCCTGGTGTTGTAATTCCAATTACCGTAGGTCGTGACAAGTCAATCCGCTTAATCCGAGATGCCAATAATGGAAACAAAACCATTGGCGTGGTCTCGCAGAAAAATAAAGAGGTGGAGTCTCCCGAGTTCGATGATTTACACACCATCGGAACCGTGGCGCAAATTGTGCGAATGCTAAAAATGCCCGATGGGAGTTCTACGGTTATCATTCAAGGAAAGCGCCGATTCGAATTGGACAAGCCACTGGCAACAGAACCTTATTTGAAATCACGTGTTCGCCTGCTAACAGAGGAACGCGTTGATCCCAAGGACAAAGAAATGGAATCGGCATTTGCAACCATTCGTGAATTGGCATTGCAAATCATTGAGGAAAGCCCAAACATTCCATCCGAAGCATCGTTCGCCATTGGGAATATCGAAAGTCCAACGTTTCTGGTCAATTTCATATCCTCCAATATGAATGCAGATGTTGCGAAAAAGCAAGATATGTTGGAAGAACTGAACATGAAAAAACGTGTTCAGAAAGTGCAAGAGCACCTGACTTTGGAAGCTCAAATGTTGGAAACGCGCAAGGAAATTCAAACGAAAGTACGCTTGGATATGGATCGCCAGCAACGTGAATACTTCCTTCACCAACAAATGCGTACCATTCAGGATGAATTGGGCGACAACCCACAAGATCAGGATTTCAAAGACATGCAAAAGCGTGCTTCTGAGAAGAAATGGAACGAGGTAGTAGAGAAATTGTTTTTCAAGGAACTCGACAAATTGGGGCGCATGAACCCACAAGGCGCTGAATATACGGTGCAGTTGAATTACCTTGATCTGATGCTAGATCTTCCCTGGGGAAAGTGAAGGAACGAATCCTCGAATATTTAGCGGTTCTCAAGCTAAAGGGGAATATGAAATCACCGATTTTGTGTTTTTATGGACCTCCAGGTGTCGGAAAAACATCGCTTGGTAAGTCCATTGCAGAAGCATTGGGGCGTAAATACATTCGTATGTCACTCGGTGGCGTGCACGACGAGTCTGAAATTCGTGGACACAGAAAAACGTACATCGGAGCTATGCCGGGCCGCGTGATTCAGAACATCAAAAAGGCGGAAATCAGTAATCCCGTATTTGTTTTGGATGAGGTGGATAAATTAGGACGTAGCAATCATGGCGATCCTTCTTCTGCCTTGTTAGAGGTCTTGGATCCAGAGCAAAACAGCGAGTTCTACGACAACTACGTAGAGACAGAATACGATTTGTCCAAAGTGATGTTTATTGCAACATATTCACATTCACGTTCCAGAAGGAGCAACGCCGAAAGACGGGCCAAGCGCAGGAATCACGATGTTAACTTCGTTAGCGTCTACCTACACACGCCGAAAAGTAAAAAAGAACCTCGCGATGACAGGAGAAATTACTCTTCGTGGTGAAGTGTTGCCCGTTGGAGGAATCAAAGAAAAAATTCTGGCAGCGAAACGAGCAAAAATTAAGGAGATTATTCTTTGCGAGAAAAACCGTCAGGATGTTGAAGATATCAAGCAAGATTACCTGAAGGGGTTGACATTTCACTATGTTACCAAAATGAAAGAAGTGTTGGAAATCGCCTTGACCAATCAGCGCATCAAACAATAATTGTAGGTTATAGTTAACGTGAAAAATCCTCGTCGTAATGGCGGGGATTTTTTGCATTATTTCGTTTGATTCCTGAAAATCAGGTCGAGTGAAAAGTGGATGAAAAAAAAGAGGCCATCTTTCAATGACCTCATTTCTGGTTTGTGAGATGGTTTTCCTCCTCACTTGGGTTTACAGTGATATTAAGATACAAATTTTATCTCTTACGGCGATGGGAAATCGTCGCAATAATAATTCCCAGTATCAATCCAATCGTTCCGAACAGCATTCCCCAAAAGAAGCCGTTCTGTCCAGCAGCTTGAATTTTGTAGCGTTTTCGTTTCTTTCCAGCAACCGTTTTTAAGGAATCATTTTGTGCTTTCAACAATTGCAAGGAATCAACTTGGGCGAATTGAATGTTGTCAGCCGCATCAAACTGAAAGGCCAAAGTGTCAACGGCGTAAATCAATAAATTCGGATCAATTTCTCCTGTTTCCAAAAGGTCTTTGAACATGGGGGAGAAGCTAGAATGAATGTCTTCGCGACCTCGAATTTTTGTAATCAATTCTGCCAGTGCATGTCGATCTCTAATTAAAGTGATTCCGACATCTTCAAATTCCAATGCATAAATCCGCGCCATCAATGCATTTTCATAACTGCTGTGTTTCTCGCAGTACTCGGCATGCGTTCGAAGGAGGTTGGCGATAACAGGGTTTGGAGCGGGAGTAAAAGGGAGGCGTGTTCTAATTTGCACTGAAAGATGTGTGTCTCTGCGCCCAACATAGTCGGTTTCTTTTTCTTCAAGCTCTGCCAGGCTAACAATGGGATTCCGTCTGAACCAGTTGCTATTTGCTCCATGAGCAATTTTTGCTTCCAATATTTTTATGTGCACCCATTCGCTTCCATAGTGCGATTTTGGGTTCATCGCGTAGCCCTTTTTTATTTGATTTAATGCCTTGTTCAATTGACCATCCAACTCGTAAGCTGTGCCCAAATTGGCGATAATCACATATTCATCAGGGTACTCAGCGGCCAATGGTTCCAGAATTTTTATCGCTTTTTTGACCTCTCCAAGCTTCATGTAGTACAGCGCAATATTCGATTCATTTTGGAAGTCGTCCTCGTTTTGACCTCGTTTCGAGATGGCTTCACCGAGTTTTCTTTGTAAATCCTCCTTGTCAAATGATCGATAACGATCGGATAGATAGAAGAGTGGCGTGTGTAAACGTTCTCCAGATAGGGAAACGCCGTATTCGTTTCCACAAGCGTTTGCAGAGAGCGATAAAGCCAGAATCAAGAAAGTCAGAAGCTGTTTCATATACTGTTAATGGGATCTTTGCGCAAAGTAACGAATGTTCAGAGAAGAAATTTAAAATTAATCTATGCCCAAGAAAAACGCCTCTCGACAATTGAGAGGCGTTTGATACTTTAGAAAGTTATTTCTGGTTCGGGTTTTCTGGTTCGCTCTGGCTTCGAGATCGTTTGAATACCTAGCTCTGGCTTCGAGTGCCTCAGCCATCGCTTTCCAACACTAAACCGCTGACTGAGTTGCTATACCGAGAGAACCGAAGTGCTCTCGATGTCACTCTTCATCTTCTTTCCAATTCTCATCTTTTCCTTTGATGTAAGGAATTGGAACAGCTTTACATTTTTCTTCAATGGATCTCAAGCGAACGATGGCATCGTCTAATTTCTTTCTGAATTCAACGTATTCCTCGTCGCCTATTTTCTTGTTGTCGCGGTGCGTTTGCGTAACTCCTGTCGTATTTCCAAACACTTGATAGTAAACCGTTCCAATACGACCAGAGATGCTTGGTTCTGTTTCAAACTCATGGCTCGATTTCAGACCGTCACCCCAAAGCATCACCTGACAATCTGCCAATTGATTCTTCAATGCTTCCACTTCTTTCAAAAGCGTAATATCTGCACCTGGATAGTTCACCAAAGCTTGCTCGTAATATTTCAATTTATCACTTGTTTCGTTCATTAATCGACCTGCTCCATCTACCTTTCGTTTCGATTCAGCGATGGCCTCACGGAACGCGATTAAAGCGTCAACATCCTGCGCAATGAGTGTTTGATTGTTCAATCCAACAACTTTGAAGTTCGTTTTTGGTGCAACTTGTTCAATTTGTCCATCCTTCAATGAAAGCACTTCAACGGAGTAATCACCCGGTGCTACCATCAATCCATTGTCGCCACTTGAATAACGACCTGGAGATGATTTTCTCAACGAAATAGGCGATGTGGTTGTCATGCGCAAATTCCATTGTACTTGCTGCAATCCTTTTCTTGGTGCACTTTTTAATCGGCTGATTTCTTTTCCGTTGGCATCACGGATAATCCAAATTAACTGTGCTTTGTCCTCACGCTGCTCTGCGCGCAAATCATCAAACGAAGGATAGTCCACAGGTTCTCCTGCTTCCTCTTTTTTCTTCGCTGCTTTTTGACGCTTCGATTTCAAGGATTTCTCAACATCTTTCAAGTAAAGTGAGAATGTTGCGCCAAACTTTGGATTGTCGGCGTTCCACATACTCGCTCCTTGACTTCCTGTTCCGCGCAATCCTAATGGTGCCGATGGAACGTATTGCAGCGCGTCTTTGATAGGGAAGAGGTGCGCCTCTTTATCAAGAATTTCATCCGTCACCTCTCGTAATGGAGTGTAATTGTCCAGAACATAGAATCCGCGACCAAACGTGGCCACAACTAAATCGTTTTCACGTTTTTGAATGTCAATATCGTACACAGCGATGGTTGGCAACCCAGATAATTTGCTCCAACTTTCTCCTGCATTATTAGAGAAGTAACAACCGAATTCTGTTCCGGCGAAAAGCAATCCTGATTTCACGTGATCCTGGCGAATGGCAAATGCTGCTCCGCGTTCTGGTAAGTTCGATGAAATCGACGTCCATGATTTTCCTTTGTCTGTACTTTTTAAGATATAGGGTTTAAAATCGCCCGATCTGTGGTTGTTGAATACAGCATAAACGGTATTCACATCGTGCAAATCGGCAACAATCATGTTGACACGTGTTTGCTCAGGAACACCCGGGAAGTTCTCTACTTTTGTCCATGAGTCGCCACCGTTTTCAGAAATTTGAATCAATCCATCATCCGTTCCTGCGTACAACAGACCTGCCTGCAATGGCGATTCGTCAAATGCGACGATGTTTCCGTAAATCGTTGTTGATTTGTTCTTCATTACGGCATCAATCGACCAAACTTGTCCCATTACAGGTAAATTATTTCGGTCCATTTGACGCGAAAGATCTGGTGAAACAGTTTCCCAATCATCGCCACGGTTTGTGCTTTTGAATACACGGTTGGCACAGAAATACAGGGTTTTGTTGTCATGAGGGGAAATCAACAACGGTGAATCCCAATTCCAACGGTATGCCTTTTCGTCTTTACCTGGCATTGGCTGGATCGATGTTTTTTCTCCTGATTTTCGATCGTAACGAACCAACCAACCGTATTGTGCTTGTGCATAAGCAATATTTGGGTTATTTGGGTCGATCGCTGATTCGAAACCGTCACCTCCGTTGGTGATGAACCAGTCAGAATTCAAGATTCCAGCGTTGTTGATTGTTGCAGACGGACCTCCCATCGAGTTGTTGTCCTGCGTTCCTCCGTAGATATTGTAAAATGGCTCAGCATTGTCCGTTGCTACTTTGTAGAATTGAATGATCGGCAAATTCGCGTAGTATTTCCAATCTTTCGCATGATTGTACGTTTCGTAAATTCCTCCGTCACATCCTACGATCCAGTGGTCGCCGTCGTTTGGATCAATCCAAATACAGTGATTGTCGACGTGTTTTTTGCTTTCTCCGGTTCGAACGAAGTTTTTCCCGCCGTCTTCTGTATGGTGTAGCCATGTATTCATGGAGAATACTTTGTCACGATCGTTCAAATCACAAATAATCTCCTGGTAGTAGTTTCCGCTTGTTTTGTAGCTAGACATTTTCGACCAGCTTTCTCCTTTGTTTGTAGAACGGAAAAATCCTCCTTTGTCTCCGCGAGCTTCTACAATTGCGTACACGTAGTTTTCATCGGCGGGAGAAACAGCGATTCCGATACGCCCCATTTGTCCTTTCGGCAAGCCTTTATTGATTTCTTTCCACGTTTCTCCACCATCAGTAGATTTGTACAAACCAGATTCTGGTCCACCACCAATGTACGTCCACTCGCGGCGACGTCTTTGATGTGCAGAGGCATAAAGAATTTCAGGATTGGTTGGATCAATAGCGATTTCGGCAATTCCTGTATGTTCTGAAATTTCAAGCGTACGATTCCATGTCTCACCGCCATCAATGGATTTGTAGACACCGCGTTCGCCACCAGAACTCCAAACAGGACCATAGGCCGCTACCCAAATTACGTTTTCGTTCGTCGGATGCACAATGATTTTCCCAATGTGCTCTGACGATTTCAATCCCATGTTTTTAAAGGATTTACCGCCGTCCAACGATTTATACACACCATCACCAAAGGCAACCGAACGTTGGTTGTTGTTTTCATACGCATCCAATAGAGTAGGAGTCTTGATTATCGAAAATTGGAGAAAACGTCGTTCCGTGATTGGTTGTTTTCCAAACTCCGCCTGAGGCAGCTGCAACGTACCAAATTAGGATTGGAGGACGGCAGTTATCCGCTCATTGCGAAATTGACAAAACTTTTTGCGGGTGGGAAGCAAGGTTCTGGTAAGCAATACTTTCCGTGGATGCATATCGATGATTTTTGTGCGATTGTGAAGGATGTTTTACTCAAGAATGAAGCCATTGCGGGTCCGGTGAATATGTGTGCCCCAGATCTCATTACCAACAAAGAGTTTATGGCGGCCATGCGCAAATCCCTTGGTCGACCCTTTGGAATTCCTGCACCTGCCTTTCTTTTGAAGATCGGAAGTGCGATTATTGGAACGGAAGCATCGCTTGTTTTAAAAAGTAGTTATGTGAAGCCACTGTTATTATCCGAGAATAAGGCAGATTTTAAATTCCCAGATATCCATTCGGCTCTGGAAGATTTGGCCCAGCGTTCAAAAAGCTGATTTTTTCCTGATTTCCTTGTAACCTTTCGGTCGAATCCACGATATAATTAATTGGGTACGGAATTTGTTTCTACCCCAATGCTAAAATGATTCGTGTAATGGCTAAATATTACTTCTCCTTGTTTTTTTTGGTGTGTAGTTTTTCTCTTTTTGCTCAAGAGGAAGCAGAGGCATGCTTAGAACCTTCCAAAAAAGTTTTAAAATATCTTAAAGCTGCCAATTCTGCTAAGAACATGCAGGAGGCTGTGAAAAACTACGATGCTGCCATCAAAGAGGATGAAGAAAATGCCATGGCCTACTATGAGTTCGCTATGTATGCCTACAATTTGGCAATTGAGTCGTATGATACTGACCCCAATCCAGATAGAGGCGATCGTTTGTTCGTGAAAGCAGAAAAATTATTCAAAGAAACACTCGAACTTTGTAACGATTATCATTCCAATTGTACCTACTACTTGGGTGTGATAAATTATTCGCAATCAGAAATGGACGAAGCTACTCAGTGGTTCAAGGCATTTCAGGCATACACACACGATGATGCATCAAAATACGCAGACGACCATGACAAACGATTGCAAGATGTTGCAGAAGTGGTGGGAGATTTAGAATACGAAAATGAAGTATTGACAACCGAAGTTCCATTCGACCCAAAACGTGTGCGGAATGTAAGTACGGGAACCGAAGAATACTTTCCAATGATTTCGCCAGACAACGAGCTGATCTTTTATTCAAGAATGGTCGAACGAGAGGTGACAACCTTCAATAAAGTAGATGTGGAGCAATTTACTTTTTCGCACCGACCGGATATTCACACCGATTTTGATGGCGGAGAGCCATTACCATCACCGTTTAATGAAAGTAATATTAGAAGTTACGGAGCATCTACCTTGTCTGTTGATAACAAAGAAATGATCATTTGTGCGTGTAAAGATGAAAAGGTGCAGGGAATGGATTACCGCAATTGTGATCTTTACAGTACCACTTACATGCGCTCTGGAGAAGGAGGAAACGATTATACCTGGACACCTTTGGAACGTTTGGGAGATGAAATTAATACGCCAACAGGTTGGGAAGGGCAGCCGTCACTTTCTGCAGATGGGAATACGCTTTACTTTACGGCGAACCGTCCAACGACAAGGAACAACGACATTTTTATTTCCAAGCGTCAGCCAGATGGTTCGTGGGGGCAAGCGGTTCCGTTTGACTTTATTAACACGGATGGAAAAGACAAAAGTCCTTTCTTACACCAGGATAGCGAGACCTTGTATTTTGTATCGCAGAGTACAAAAGAGCGTGTTGGCGTTGGCGGATTGGATATTTTCTACATCCGACAGAACGGAGACGGAAGCTGGACCGATCCGAAAAATATCGGGTACCCAATCAATTCTGAAGAGGATGAAATTGGCTTGTTCGTATCCATTGATGGCCACATTGCTTATTATTCCTCTGCGAAAGGCGGCAATTGGGATATTTATTCCTTCGAGCTATATGAAGAGGCACGTCCTCAGTCCGTAGCGCTTTTGAAAGGAGAATTGAAAGATGAATCGGGTGATCCGGTTGAGGACGCCACCATCGAAATTGCCTATGAGGGAACGGATGAGGTACAAGAAATTAAGGTCAATGGTAACGATGGTAAATATGCCGCGATTGTAAAGACCAACAAGAAGCAAGATGTCATGGTTACTGTGAAGAAAGAAGGTCATGCATTTGATTCTAAGGTGATTGAGAAGGAAGTTTTCAAGGAGGATAACGTAAAAATAGAAGGAAACGACCTTGCCGTGAAGAAGCTAGAAGTAGGGCAGGCGTATGAGATCAACGATATCTTGTACAATACCGCTTCGGCTGATTTAAATAGTCGTTCTGAATTTATCTTAAAAGGATTTGCGCGTTTTTTGAAGGAGAATCCAAATATTTCTGTGACAATTCAGGGACATACGGATAACGAGGGTATTGCCGAGAAAAACCTAAAATTATCGCAAGACCGTGCCGATGGCGTAAAGGATTTTTTGGTTTCACAAGGAATCGCAAAGGGGCGCTTGAAATCGGAGGGATTTGGACAAACGAAGCCAAAGGTTCCAAATACATCGGATGCAAACAAAGCGCAGAACCGTCGTACAGAATTTGTGATTACGGGAATGTAGGTTTACTATTTAATAAGGAATATTGAATAATTAATATTGAATAACGGTCACTGAAGCCCTGGAAGTGGTAGTTGCGATAATGAAAGTAATACTGAATAACGGACACTGAGGACTTGTGCTGAGCGAGTCGAAGTAACTCGAAGTGGTCGTTATTTAGAATGCCACTTTGGACATATTTAGATCCACCTTGCCCTTGATTCCTGGAACTTCACCCTGATCGGAATATTGCCAATAAATAATGCGATCATCCTTCAATCGCTGCGGTTGATCACTGTAGTTGGCTATCCAGAATTTATAATTACGAAAATTGGTTTCAAAAATCTTTTGAAACATATAGAAATTGGTGTAGATGATGGGCTGTTTGCCCGTTTTCTGTTCCACAATATCCATCCAGCGTTTCACATCGTTAATGAGCGATATGGCATCTTCCCCTTCTTCCTCAACATCAATTACTGGAGGCAAGTCGTTTTGTTGCGACGCATAGTGTTTAAGGAAAAATCGAGCTTGAAGCGTGGCATCAATCTCTGGCCGGAAGTAGTGATACGCGCCAATAGGAACTTTGCGTTCTCGCAGCATGTTCCGATTGCGTCTCCAGCGTTCGTCTAGAATATGTGTTCCCTCTGTTGCTTTGCAGAAAACAAAGGAGATTTCAACGCTTGAATTTTGAAACAGCTCGTCCCAATCAATTTCCCCTTGATAATGCGATACATCAATTCCATGGCTCTGGAACCCTTCTGCGAGTGGTCTGAAACCAACATTTTGACTTTGCGATTCTTGGTTAAATTGGAGATAAAGAAAATAGGCAAGAACCCCGAGCATGCCGATAAGCGTTGCTCCAGCGATCAGTCTGGGAAGAGAGGATTTTCGACGCGCCATTTGTTTAAAAGTAAGGAATTAATGGACAACAAAAAAGTCCTGTTCAAAGGAACAGGACTTCAGTATTGTGAGCTTAATTGAATTAAGCGAAGTAACGCTTTTCTTTGATACGTGCCGACTTACCAGTACGCTCGCGGAAGTAAAAGATACGTGCGCGACGTACTTTACCTGATTTGTTCACCTTAATTGCATCGATGAATGGTGAGTTTACTGGGAAGATACGCTCAACTCCAACGTTTCCTGACATCTTACGAATTGTAAATGTTTCAGTCAATCCAGAACCTTTGCGTTGCAAAACAACTCCTTGGAATTGCTGAATACGCTCCTTGTTACCTTCTTTAATTTTATATGAAACTGTAATCGTGTCTCCGCTTCCAAATTCTGGAAGGTTATTCGATTCAACTAGTTCGCTTTCAAGTTCTTTGATAAAATCCATGTCGCTAAATTTCTTTGTCTTCTACCCTAATGGGGGTGCAATATTACGAAGATTTTCTGATATAACTTCAATTAACGAAACATTTTTGATAGAAAAATGCACAGTCAATTGTTCGTTTCTAATAGGATTCGTCCTCGTTCGGGAAATCGCCGCTGCGAACGTCTTCAATGTATCGATGAAACGATCCCAACATTTCCTGAAATAGATTGTGGTACTTACGTAAAAAGCGTGGACTGAACTCGTTGTTGATTCCCAACATATCGTGTACTACTAATACTTGTCCATCAACACCACCACCGGCACCAATTCCAATGATTGGAATGTTGACTTCTTTCGCCACTTTTGCGGCAAGTTCTGCAGGAATTTTTTCCAGTACAATGGCAAAACATCCGGCTTCCTCCAACGCTTTCGCATCGGAAATCAATCTTTCAGCTTCGTCTTCTTCGCGGGCCCGCACCACGTAGGTTCCAAATTTATAAATGGATTGTGGCGTAAGGCCGAGGTGTCCCATAACGGGTATGCCCGCAGTCAGGATCCGTTGAATGGATTCGAGAATTTCTTGTCCTCCTTCTAATTTTACGGCGTGTCCGCCCGATTCCTTCATAATTCGAATGGCACTTGACAAGGCTTCTTTCGAGTTTCCTTGATACGATCCGAAAGGCATGTCTACAACCACCAATGCACGATCTACGCCACGAACCACAGAGGATGCGTGGTAAATCATTTGATCCAACGTAATTGGAAGCGTTGTTTCGTGTCCGGCCATTACATTCGAAGCTGAATCTCCCACGAGAATTACATCAATTCCGGCGGTATCAATAATACGCGCCATGGTGTAGTCGTATCCCGTAAGCATGGTGATTTTCTCCCCGGCATTCTTCATCTCTTGAAGCACGTGCGTGGTTACCTTCTTAACATTGCTGTGCACTGACATAGTTGTTGTTTTTTGACAAAGCTAGTAAATCGAGTTGGAATTTGGTTTTTCTATAGGATTGTTGGCTTCGAGAGCTTCAGCCAACGGTTTTTTTGAGGGGTGTTGGCTTCGAGTGCCTCAGCCAACGGTTTTCGGGAAGGAGGTGGCTGAGGCTCTCGAAGCCACCTATTTATTCATCTCCCACGATTAACGGAAAATTTTTCCCAAAGACCCAATTTTGAAATTTTGAGAAAAGAAGTAAATTCGATCACGCGAATGATGTCAAGGTTTAGGTCTAATCTTTATTCGCAAGTTTGAATCTTCTTAAAACGATCTAAATTGTCCAACGAGTCCAATCCATCCAACCAGTCCAATTCATCCAATAAGTCCATAACCGTTCTCCACACCGACAACCATTCCATCGTAGTAAACAAGCGCGCAGGAGATATTGTACAAGGCGATAAAACGGGAGATGAGCCGCTGTCGGAGAAGGTAAAGCAATACATTAAGAAGGAATTTGACAAGCCAGGAAATGTTTTTTGTGGCGTGGTGCATCGGTTGGACAGACCAACGAGTGGAGCCATTGTATTCGCAAGAACAAGCAAAGGACTTTCGCGATTAAACGAACAATTCAAAGGACGAACAACTCGGAAAGTATATTGGGCAATTGTTGAGGAAATGCCTGCTAAGAAATCGGATACTCTCACGCATTACCTAAAACGCAACGAGAAACAGAACAAATCTTACGCAAGCGATCGTGAAACGGAAGGTTCGAAAAAAGCAGTGTTGCAATACGCGTGGGTGCAATCTTCGGACAAGTATCATTTGTTGGAAATAACCCTAGAAACGGGGCGTCATCATCAAATTCGTTCACAACTCTCCAAGATTGGATGCATCATTAAGGGAGATTTGAAATACGGAGCACGTCGCTCAAATAAAGATGGATCCATTTGCCTCCATGCGCGTGAATTAGAGTACGATCACCCGACATCGAAAGAACGTATCAAGGTGATCGCACCAGTGCCCAACGATCCGTTGTGGCAGTTTTTTGATAAGTAAACGAAAGTTATTTTAATGCAAAACTAGCTTCTTCACCAACCTTCTCCTTCTGCTGAATCTTGATAATTCTGTTTCAGAATCCTGGGCGGACAAAAACACGGGAAAATAATCTCCTTAATTTCTTGTCGAAAGGCCTCCATATCAATACGGACTTTTTGCTCGTTGTAATCTTTTTGTTCTTGCCGCAACCAAACCAATTCTTCAGAAATTGGCATCGCGCTAGAATTACGCGTACGATTCATTTGTTCCACATCAGCATTTAGCTTGGTTTCGGAAACAGTCTTTAGATCAATTTTTCCTAGACTCCCCGCATTGATGTTTAGTTTTTTAAAGAATCCGAAGCCATCCTTTTTAACGCCAACCACTGCCACGTTGTAGCGAATATCGCCATTGAGCGGGTGATCGAATTTTCCATTTTTACCGGAAATGCGTTGGTAACTGTTCAATTCATACGGCATTACATAGGCAAACAACTTGATGTATTGATCCGCGTTATTCACTTCAAATGTGAAATCATTGTACGTCAATTGAGCCGTTTTTCCCGTTTCTGGATCGGTAATGGTTGTAGAAGTTCGGTCCGTTGTTGCCATTGCTACCAATCGATCAATATTTTTCACCGCGCTCCTTGCGGCACTTGAGGAAATTCCTGCACTTGCACTGGTAATAGTAAATCCACGGGTGCGTCCCAATTGTGCATAGACATTGTCCAAATTGTAATTGAATTCTTCGTTGTATGCCTGTGCCTCGCGATTCACGAAACGATTTGACTCTTTGTTTCTAGAATTTTTCGTCTCTGAATCGTGCTGATTGCGACGCCCCTGTTCTTGATTTTGCAAAATTTGATTGCGTTTTTTCAGTTGCTTCACAGATTTCTCATAGAATTTCTGCAAATGCTTTATATGCGGGTTTCCTGCCTTTAATTTTCCAACGTTTTCTGCGGCATACTTCGAAAATTGCGGGTACCCCATGGATACCACTCGGTCGTCGCAATACTTGATAGATTTGTTCAAATTGTTCGTGTATACATCCAATACTGCGTTATCGCAGGTCTCGTGAATGGTTTGCATACGTTGCTCAAATTCTCGCGTAGAAAGATTGGTCTTGTTGAATTCTGGTTTCCAGAACGCCAGAACTTTGGATGGGAGAATGAATTCGTTTGAAGAAACGGGCATGGTTGCGCTCGCTGCGGCCATGCTATCAGCTTGAGCCATCTTATCAAAGTCTTCGATACTTAGATCATCCAAGCTCAATTCATAAAAAAGTTTTTCCCCATTCGGATTTGATGCTTCGGATTCAAAACCTTCCTCAAAACTCAAATACAAGCTGTCACGAGAAGCTTTTGATTGCTTCCATTTGATTTCGTCCAAATGCGGTTCATATCCAGCAGGGTAAAAGTCGAGTTTTGACATTGAAACAGGAACCGGTATTTTTTCCAAGGGTTCTGGTTTGATCCAGTTGATGCTTCCGTCTGCTTTGCGTTCTCCGTCGAACAATTGCATATCAGAACACGAATCTTTCGTTGGCACCTGCACATATACGCCGACTTTGGGATTGAAATCGAGTGGTTCGCCGTCCATCGTAAACCCCGTAACGCTCACCATTCCGCCCGTTTCAAGTAATTGGCCGTTGGAGGTTGTGCTCAATCCACTTTTTAGAATGTCATTACCGGACAAGGCTTCTTGAAATTGCAAAGCGATCGGCTCGTTATAAGCGCTCCCATCTTTTAGAAATGCATCTTTTGGAACCGAAATTAAAACTCCTTGTTTCGAAAGGACTACGCCTCCGTCTTCTGGAATGACAAAATATTGTGATTCCAAATCAATTGGAGCCAATTCGTCTAATTTTGCTTTAACTTCTTCTGTGATTTGAGGAATCTGGTTCGCAATAAATTGATCGTAAACAAACCAACTTCCTACTGCCACGATCACTGCAATTAAAAGGCCGATGCCACCGCGAATAAGGTTCTTACGCAAATGATAACGCTTTCCAATATGTTCAATTTTGTCTCGGTCGTTGGCACGTTTAGCTCCTGCATGTACAATTCGTTGTTTTGCTACCGCATCGCGCAAAGTTTCGCTGGAACTCAGGCGATCTTCGAAGGCTTTCATATCGTTTGTAGAAAGTTCTCCGGATAAATATTGTTCTATGAGTTTTGTTAATTCTGGATTCATGATCTACGATTTAGAGGTTAGGAAAGAATAGTCATCGTCGGAAGTGTCGGTATTTTCGATCACCTCTTTGACTTTGTGAATGCACCGATACTTCTGTGCTTTTGCTACTTTGTCGTTACGGAATCCTAATTTTTTGGCAATTTCCGACATCGTAGCACCTGAACCGTAGAACAACTTCAAAAGCTGTTGGCATTTCTGCCCAATTTGTTTGATTGCAGTTTCAATGTGGCGCAACTTCAATTCTTTTTCAATCCATTCTTGATCGTCATGATCTGGTGCATCCGTGATTTCTTCCGTGCGCATTTTGGCTTTTTTACGACTGGCGTTGTACCAAATAAATTTGCAGGTGTTTTTCACATAATGAAAAGGAGCAACCGTCAATTCAAAATCAGGGTCGTCTACTTTTCTCGAAAAAATGAGAAGTGCTTCTTGAAAAATGTCCTCGGCATCTGTGGCATCGCAACCGATAGAAACAAGGTAGCGCTTGAATTCCGGGAGTTTCCGGTAAAGCGCTTTTAGCGTTTCATCTTTGTCCTTGATGCCTTTATCAGTATCTGTCATTTCGATTCTTTTCTTACAGATGTCGAGTTTTGTGAAAGGTAAACTTTTTTTAAATTACGATCATCGAGCTTCCTCCTTTTGGAGGAGAAAAAGCACTGCTTTTGAAGGCCGAATGGACAAAGGGGGGGAGGAAGTTTTTGGTGTTTATGAAGTGTTGTCTCAAGAATCCTCACCCCAACCCTCTCCAGAGAGGGAGTAGCTCAAAATTCCTAACTGAGATTAATTTTCCTTTTAAAGATTGCAAGGATCGTAGGTATGAAATTCTTCCCGAGAATTAATTCCCCCTTTTGGAGGAGAGAAAGCACTGCTTTTGAAGACCGAAGGGACAGGGGAGGACCTTCCAACCCTATCTACTTTTGATCACTTCAATGGCGCCTTACAGGTGAGGACTTTTATGGTTTATTGAAGAATCCTCACCCCAACCCTCTCCAGAGAGGGAGCAGCTCAAATTTCCTAAGTGAGATTAATTTTCCTTTTAAAGATTGCAAGGATCGTAGGTATGAAAATCTTCCCGAGAATTAATTCCCCCTTTTGGAGGAGAGAAAGCACTGCTTTTGAAGACCGAAGGGAAACACGGGGAGGACCTTCCAACTCTATCTACTTTTGATCACTTCAATGG
This sequence comes from Fluviicola sp., assembly GCA_043584915.1. Classification (GTDB taxonomy): domain Bacteria; phylum Bacteroidota; class Bacteroidia; order Flavobacteriales_D; family Crocinitomicaceae; genus UBA4466. Next base: position 3,482,906 of record CP121319.1, on the reverse strand, counting down.
CGCCTTACAGGTGAGGGCTTTTATGGTTTATTGAAGAATCCTCACCCCAACCCTCTCCAGAGAGGGAGTAGCCCAAATTTCCTAACTGAGATTAATTTTCCTTTTAAAGATTGCAAGGATCGTAGGTATTAAAATCTTCCCGAGAATTAGTTCCCCCTTTTGGAGGAGAGAAAGCACTGCTTTTGAAGACCGAAGGGACAGGGGGAGGATGAGCTGACTAATAATCCTTATTTTTCAAAAAAAAAGAAATGCGAAAAGGAGTGTTGTTGATTTTGGTACTGATGGGATGCGTATTTTCTTCGAGTGCGCAAGATGTTAAACCCGATTCAATTGTTCAGTTGAGTTTAGAAGCATATAACGATCACGATTTTGAGTTGTTCATGAGTTATTTTGCCGAAGACGTAGCGATGTACAATATTGGTGAATGCGAACCTTATGTGGAAGGAAAAGAAGCCGTTGCGAAGTTGTACAAAGATTATTTTGACGCTTCTCCAGACCTACATTCTGAAATTAAAAATAGAATGGTATTTGGCGATACGGTAATTGATTACGAATACATTACGGGAGCAAGAGGAAGCGATGAACCTTTCGAATTGATCTTCATGTACCACATTGAAGGCGATAAAATTGTGAAAACTACGGCAATTCGTCAGTAGGGTTAATTCTCGGTAACGATAAACAGTGTCCTTCGATTTCTTTGGTGAAGTCGTTCGAATTTTTCACGATTCGTTTTTCTGAACTGATTGATATATCTTTCTTCAAAAATTGGTTGGTCTTCGCCGTAACCAACGGCCTCTATTCTTGTTGAATCAATGCCGTTAGAAATGATTACATTTTTGATTCTTTCGGCTCTCTTCTGCGATAATTCTCTATTTCGATCAACCTGCCCTCTTGAATCCGTGTGATTTTCAATTCTAATCTTCACAGTTGGATTTGCAGTTAAAATATCTGAAATGGAATCGATGGGACCGTGGAAATAGGGAGAACGTTGACCAATCAGTGGCTGGTGCATTGAGAATCGAATTTCGTCTATATGTATCGTATCGCCAACTTCATAGGTGATGTTTTCCACAGTAACTAAATCTTGCGAAAAGACAAAAAGGTAATTGATTACTACTAAAATTGTTGTGATGTAACGCATGATTTCAAATTACAACATTTACCTGAATTACTTCAGATGTAACCTAAGTTACTTGCATACAAACGAGATCCTTCTATTTTTGTTTTAAAATGATATGGAAATGGATTATAAAACAATAGTAGACGTAAGAACAACCGGAGAATTTGCAGGAGGAAATGTATCAGGATCGATCAACATTCCATTGCAGGAAATTCAAGGTAGAGAAGAAGAGGTAATGGGATTGGAGCAACCTGTGCTGTTTTGCTGTCTGAGTGGTGGAAGAAGCGGACAAGCAACACAATACTTCAAGGCGAAAGGATTGAATTGTGAAAACGGCGGAGGCTGGGAACAAGTGAAACGTACTTATAACTTGTAAGTCTCTCATAATAAATATATAAGCCCTTGCATCTCGATGACACTCGATGATCAAGGGCTTTTTTATGCAATAAATAGAAATAATTCACCGTTCTATTAGGGTCAACCTTAAACTAACTACTATGAGATTACTCGTCTTGAGCTTTCTGCTCGTGCTTTCCAATAGTTTTACATCTAACGCCTTTTTAGTGAAAGATCCTAGCAAAGGAACTTCCACACTCAATGTCTATTTCGATTCTGATGAAGCCATTTTGAGCACAGAAGAAAAAACGCGTATCGATCAATTGATGGCGGATCAAACCCTGGAAACTGTGAAAATTACATTGATTGGTCATACAGATGCTGATGGAAACGATAGTTACAATCTTCGTTTGTCGAAACAGCGTGTGAATGCGGTGAAAAAGTATCTGATCGAGTTGGGGTACGAAGAGGAAAAAATTGAATTGGATTACAGAGGAGAATCGGAACCCGTAGCCGCGAATGAACACGATGAAGGAAAAGCGGCCAATCGTCGTGTCAGTATCAGGTGGGAGTGGGATGATCCCTCCTTAAACGAACCGACAGAAACTTTTGATGACATCAACGATTTATATGCGACGCTTGGTCCCGATAATCAAAGTTTCACCATTTTGAATAGTAGAGACACTGTTTTAACCCTGGCCCAAGGGACCATTCTTATGGTTCCAGCAGGTGCGTTTAGAGGAAAGAAAGTTACGCTGAATGTTCAAGAAGTGTATGATTATTCAGATATGGTTTTGGCAAATTTAGGTACTACTTCAGGCGGCCAATTGTTGGAAACAGCGGGAATGATAAACCTCGATGCAAGAGATGGAAATGGGAATGAAGTTAATTTGCGCAAAGGTAAAGAAGTGACCATTTTCTTTCCCAATGACGATGAGATCAATGAAAATATGCAACTTTTTAATGGTGTACATGACGATGCCATAAATTCTCAAGATTGGACGGTGCCAAGAAACAACCGTATGCTTCGTATGCGTCCATCTTATTTTTATTGGCCATACTTAATTGGTTGTGGTGGTTATTGCGGTTTTAGTTGCCGTTTATTTGGAAAAAAGGATTTTGCCAAAAGCTATGGTTTGGATGATTCAAAACGATCGACTATTAAAGAGTATAACCGTGAATCTCGAATGTGTGGACGAAACCGTTACTTGTTTTGGGATCAAACAAGTGGTACTCCAAAGGAGTGGGAAAGTTTGAAAGAAAAATACGGGGTTTCAACATGGCAAGAACTTCGAGATGCTATGGAGAAAGAGTTTATGGAGAAACAAGAGAAGAAATTGGAAGATGGAACGGCAACTCTTGCCGATGCTTCATATTATGTAGGGCGAACAACAAAAATGGGCTGGATCAATTGCGATGCATTTTCCAGTTACCCCGATCGAAGAAAGATCACCATGACAACTGGAATAGATTCGGATAGTGAAACGGATGGTCAATTGATTTTTACAAAAAGAAGGTCAATCATGAAGGCTGGACGGTCTGGAAAGTTAAATTTTGCAGGGATTGTGGCTGGATTGTCGGCGTGGTTTGTTTCCATTCGATTCAGAGACGGAAAGATTTATCTTGCCATGAAAAAAGTGAAGACCTCTAAACGGTTGGGTAATATTGAATTCAAAGAGGTTTCTGCGGCAGAATTGAAGGTCGCTTTGAAAGAACTAAATAAATAGCGATAGGAAAGTCCTGTTGCTCGCGTAAAGCGATTATACTTTTTTAGTCATTCTTCTGTTGTAGCAGGCAAACCCAGATTTCATAAAGAAGGAGGAAGCCTTTTTATTTTCTTCCCAATGGTCTAATTGAATGGAGGTGCAATTAAGTTCACGTGCCAATTCCTCCGCCGCTTTTAATAGTTCAGTCGCAATTCCAGTATGTTGCCATTCAGGAAGTACAGCGATTTGATCTACCTGAAGAAAATGAAGTGCAAATTGAAAGGCATTTTCTGGCCGTTCATTTTCAATGCAAAGGATGTAGCCACATGGTTGTTTATCGTTCACTGCAACAAATACCGTAACATTCGGATTTTCTAACATCGATTGTATCGCTGTCGAAACGCTTGCGAAATCAAAAGGTTTGAAATGCTCTGGATAGTTTTCATGGTGCCAAGTCTGAACTACTGAATTCAATTGGGTGATGAGCGCGTGATCTTTGGATGTTTGAATTGCTATCATATTCTCACTAAAAGCAAAAGCCCCGACGATTCTTTCGAATGTCGGGGCTTTTAATGATTGTTATCTTTCTTAAGCCATAACTTTCGGTGCAGCTGAGAGAATTGCTTCGCTCGTTTCTGCTTGATATTGCTCAAAGTTTGTAACGAATTTATTTGCGAGGCTGTTTGCAGTTTCGTCAAACGCCGCTTTATTTTCCCACGTATCTTTTGGATTCAAAATTTCAGTAGGTACACCTTCACATGAAGTTGGGATCGCTAATTCAAATACTGGCTGCGTCGTAAACTCAACGTTGTCCAATTGACCGTTCATGGCTGCTGTAATCATAGCGCGTGTGTATTTCAAACTCATGCGCTCTCCAACACCGTATGATCCGCCGGACCATCCTGTATTTACCAACCAAACGTTTACTTCAGAGTTGTTCAATTTCTCTCCCAAAAGCTCTGCGTATTTTGCTGGGTGCAATGGTAAGAATGCAGCTCCAAAACATGCCGAGAAGGTTGTTTGTGGCTCTGTAATTCCCATTTCTGTTCCCGCTACTTTTGCTGTGTAACCTGACATGAAGTGGTACATTGCCTGTTCGGTTGTCAGTTTTGAGATCGGAGGCAATACACCAAACGCATCACACGTCAGGAAGAAAATGTTTTTCGGCGCTCCACCAATAGAAGGGTTAACGATGTTATCAATATGATGAATAGGGTAGGATACACGTGTGTTTTGTGTAATCGAACCATCGGTGTAATCCGGTGTGGATGATCCTTCCTGGAAGCCAATGTTCTCTAGAATTGCACCAAACTTAATGGCATCATAGATTTGCGGCTCTTTTTCCGCAGAAAGATCAATTGTCTTCGCGTAACATCCACCTTCAAAGTTGAAAACAGAATCGTCTGCCCATCCGTGCTCATCATCTCCAATCAAACGTCGGTTAGGATCGGAAGAAAGCGTTGTTTTTCCTGTTCCAGACAATCCGAAGAAAATGGCTGTATCTCCATCTTTTCCAACATTTGCTGAACAGTGCATAGAAAGTACATTTTTCTCATGCGGAAGAATGTAATTCAACACTGAGAAAATTCCTTTTTTGATCTCACCTGTGTATCCTGTACCTCCGATGATGATCATTTTCTTGGTGAAGTTGATCACTGCAAAGTTGTGCTGACGGGTTCCATCGATTTCAGGATCCGCCATAAATCCAGGGGCGTTTACAATGTGCCACTCTGGCGTAAAGTTTTGAATTTCTTCATCTGTTGGACGCAAGAACATATTGCTTGCGAACATATTTGACCATGGGAACTCTGTTACCACACGCAAATTCAAGCGGTGCGCATCGTCAGCTCCGGCATAAGCATCACGCACATAAACGTCTTTACTGTTTAGGTAAGACTTCATGCGGTTGTACAATGCGTCAAATTTCTCTGGTGTGAACTTAATGTTAATGTCTCCCCACCAAACAGCATCTTCTGTTTTTGCATCGCATACTACAAAGCGATCTTTTGGGGAACGACCTGTGAATTCGCCAGTTTCAATAGCGATAGCGCCAGTGTCTGTCAAAACACCCTGTCCGTTGATGATCGTGTCTTCAACTAATTCAGCAGGCGATAAGTTCCAAAATTGATTTCCGAGGTTTTTTAGTCCAATTGACTCTGATAGATTGGTGTTGTTTCCTTTCTTACCAAATACGTCCATAATAATTGTTTCGTTTCGCAATAAGCGAGTTTACACTACAAATGTAAACGATTCTGATGCAATCTCAGTTGGTCAGGAAATTGAGTTTCCCACAATTGCTTGCGAATATTGTTAACATTTCGATCATATTCGCTGTCACTGTTTCCTTAAAAATGACTAAACTAAGTCGCGAAGTGCTTCTACCGCAGACCGAACATTCTTCCGAACATCCAAAATAGAGGCGTCCATCATATAACAGGGTGCCGTGATGATTTTGTTGGTGGAATCCACTAAAATTTCTCGAACATTTTTCATTTCAGTGGCAGCGCCCAACGATTCCAATCCGCCAGAAAAGCCCTGAATATCGTAAGGTGAATCCTCTTGATCACTGCCAATCGTCATTTTTGCATGAATGTTCGATCCTTCCAATGCTTTTGCCATAACAACCGGACTTACGCACAGGGCAGCAACGGGTTTTCCGACATTGAGCATGTTAACAATCAACAATTTTACCTCTGGAAGAATCTCTCCTTCGGGGCCTTCAAACGCCCAATTGGTAAAATTCTTGGCGCTTCCAAATCCGCCGGGGATAATGAGTCCATCAATATCGGCAGGATTTACCTCGTTGATGTTGGAAATATTTCCACGGGCAATTCTTGATGCTTCCACCAACATATTGCGCGTTTCGTTCATTTCTTCGCCATTGGTATGGTTGACAACGTGATGCTGTTCGCGATCGACAGAGATACAAACAGCTTCTGCACCAATTTCTGCGATGGATAATAAGGTAAGGGTTGCTTCGTGAATCTCAGCTCCGTCATAAACACCACAGCCTGAGAGTAAAACGCCTATCTTCATGGAAATACAAATTTTAATGGTTTGTCATATCCTTCCAAATTAAGGATTATTTCGCTTCCTGCCGTTTGTTGGTAGGCCAATTCGGAAATGTCAATTTCAATATCACGACGCACAATCGATTCGCACATATCATCGCCATTATCGTGCATCAGTTGTACAGCACGTTGCGGTGGTAACGATTTAGAAATGGCTTGACTTCCCACAAACTCGAAGGAATGTCTTGCGCATCCACCTGAATATTCAACGGTCATGAACAACAGAACGCCTTCAATTTCTGCGCTTATAATAGAGTAGTAATCGGTTTTTCTATTCAGATCTCCCAAAATTGCTTTGATGCGTTCTGGCTTTTCCGGTTTTGTGTAGGAATCGTCTACCGCTTCTTCGGCATCTTCTGCATTGGTAGAAATAGTCACCGATCCATCATTCTCAGATCCTTCTTGAGCAATTTCAACTGTTTCTTCTGCTGATGCGTCAACGGCATCTTTCTGTGTTTTACAAGCGACAAGCGTTGCTACAATTACTAATGTCAATACTATTCTCATGGTGTCCGTTTTTAGGAATAAGTCAAAAATAATACCATTCCTCAATTTTTGATGAAAAGCGGAGAGAAACCCACGTTGTTTTTAACAAGTCCATAACACCGATCTATGGAATATTCCTGTAACTATGTTCTATGAAGAATTGGACAGCTTTCTGTTTCACGGTATTTTGTTTTTGTCAAACCCATTCTTTTGGACAAGAGTTGAAATCAGTACAACATTTACAAGATTCCGTGTATGTCTATTATTTTGACCTTTTCGATGATGAAGACATATTTCATTGGGATACCGTTCCAAGAAATTTTCCATTTATCAATTATCGGTTTTGCTTTAAAAATTCGAGTGAAGACACCTTGTATTTTGGTAAGTTGACCACTGGTGACGGACGATTGCAATACTTTAGAGATGGAGGCAGGGTCGTTTACCCTAACGAGTATCTGACTTTCCTGACGCGTGGGGTTCATTTCAATGGTAGACACGGAGGGTTTAGTAAAACCTTATTTATGAATGCTTCCTCTCGTGATTCATCTTATACTTTTCGGCATTCTTTTCGCGGAAGGTTCTCGACAGACACCGTTTTTCCAGTGTTTACGCGGATTACTCCCGCAGAGTACCCAAAAGTACCAAGTGACCGTCCTTTTCTGAGGCAATTACCGAAGAAGTTGGCTGCCAATCCAAAAATATCAGAGAAGAGCAATCGAAAAAATGATGGAAGTTTTACGTTCGTCAATGGTCAGTCGAACAGGGTAAAAGATAGTTCTGCGCAATTAGCGCAAGAAACAACAACTGATGCTGTTGAGTTAATGATTGCTATTGGAGAGAGAGGAATACAAACTTCAAAATCGGATATTGAAGTATATTCGAAAGGCGAATGGCTCAAGTTGTCGGCAGAAAGTGGTTCTGACAGAGCGCTTTTTACGTGTGAGGATGAGCCTTATCGGATTCGTATACGTTGGAAGTTGAAAGAGGAAACAACGTGGACGAATGATTGGTTATACACAAAGCGAATGCAGTACCAAGAATTCAGAAGAAAGAAATCGAACGAATTCATAAAATACTCGCGACAAGGGATTTCTTATTGGCCAATGAAACCGAACCGATACCGAATAAATGTAGTGGAAGTGCATCAAAGAATGGAGGGACATAGATCGATGGAAGATACCGTTCGCTGGATGATGCGTTGGTATGGAATTCCCGGTGAAGTTTCATATAGCCGTGTCATATTAGAAAATAGAAAGGATGAAGCTCGTATGAATCGTGCTTTACAGAAGCATTTTGGTGGCGTGTATTTAGCTCCAAATTTGTCGCATAGAACTGGCGAGAGCTATTTTTTAGGCGAGAATTCCGTTGAATTTTTACCAGGTGTTGATTCTGTAACTGTTGATAAAACATTAAAACAATTGGGTTTTGATCATTATTATTTCGTCTCAGATCGGTATTCAAAATCGGATAGAATCGAGGTTCGAATGACGATTAGCAATGTGATCTCGCCAAACTATGCGGCTAAAATGAATCGGTTGTACGCCCATCACAAAGTATATGGGATTAAATCGCATGAAATTCATATTCCACCAGCGGATCGCAATTTATAGAGTGTAGTTTCCCTTTTCCACGTATCTTTGCGGCATGAAGACGAAAACGCTCAAGAAAAATAAGGTTAACGTGGTGACACTGGGGTGTTCTAAGAACATCTTCGATTCTGAGGTGATGATGGCCCAACTGAAAGCGAACAAGTTTGAGGTCGAGCACGAAGCACAGCAAGATGACTCCGAAATTGTGATCATCAATACCTGTGGTTTTATCGACAACGCCAAGCAAGAATCTATTGATACCATAATCCGATATGCAGAAGCGAAAGAGGAAGGATTGGTAGACAAAGTATATGTTACAGGATGTTTGTCTGAGCGCTACAAAGGCGATTTGGAAAAGGAAATCCCAGAGGTAGATGCGTATTTCGGTACGAGAGATTTGCCGCGTCTTTTGAAAACATTGAAAGCAGATTACAAGCATGAATTGGTGGGTGAGCGTCTTCTCACTACGCCGTCGCATTATGCTTACTTCAAAATTGCAGAAGGGTGTGATCGTCCGTGTTCTTTCTGTGCAATTCCATTAATGCGTGGAAAACACAAATCAACGCCGATTGAGGATTTGGTGAAACAAGCCGAAGGTTTGGCAGCGAAAGGCGTGAAAGAAATTATGCTGATTGCACAAGATTTGACCTATTACGGATTGGACATCTACAAAAAGCGTGCGCTGGCAGAATTGCTTCAGGCATTGGAAAAAGTTGATGGAATTGATTGGATTAAGTTGCATTACGCCTTCCCAAGCGGGTTCCCGATGGACGTTCTTGATGTTATGAAGGAAAGCAAAAAGGTGTGTAACTACATCGATATTCCTTTGCAGCACGGATCTACGCGCATGCTAAAAGCGATGCGTCGTGGAATTACACGTGAAAAAACGGAAGAACTGATTACCGAAATGCGCGAAAGAGTGCCTGGTATTGCCATTCGTACTACATTGATTGCGGGATATCCTGGAGAAACGGAAGAAGATTTTCAAGAAATGTACGATTGGGTTGAGCGCTCAAGATTCGATCGATTGGGCATTTTTACCTATTCGCATGAAGAAAATACCCACGCTTTTAACTTTGAGGACGACGTACCTGCTGAAGTGAAGCAACAACGTGCCGATAAAATAATGGAATTGCAGTCTGGAATCAGTTATGAATTGAACCAGGAGAAAATAGGAAAAACATTCAAGGTGCTGTTTGATCGAGTGGAAGGAGATTACTTTATCGGTCGTACGGAATTCGATTCGCCTGAGGTAGACAACGAAGTGTTGGTAAAGAAGTCGGATGCCTATGTAAGATTGGGTGATTTTGCTGACGTTAAGATCACGCATGCAGAGCATTATGACCTTTTTGGCGATGTTGTTTCAAGTTAATTGAAAAAAAAGTCAATTTAATATAAAAATAACAAGCGCCGCTAAAACCGTTAAGTGCTTAACTTTTGAGTTGAATCAATATTGAAGGTCATTTTTAACCCGTCTGGAGCTTCATTATTTTTAGGTTTTTCTAGAAAAGTGGTATACATTTGGGGCAAGATCAACCGAAACAACCTATTACGATGGAGAAAATTGTACACAGCGTTTTCAATTCCATATTTCAAACCAAACGCACAATTACAACAACTGAAAAGTTTGCTGTAGTGCTCAGCATCGTCTTTGTAAGTTTGATTTCCGCATACGTTCTGGTTAGTTTCAGAGCCTAATTCTTTTTATTTCTCGGATGAAATGAGATGATTGCCTCCTTCAGGAAGCGTTGATCCAAGTGCGTGTAGATTTCCGTTGTCGTGATGGATTCATGTCCCAACATTTCTTGAATAGCCCTTAAATTCGCACCACCTTCCAATAAATGCGTTGCAAATGAATGTCGGAACGTGTGCGGGGAAATATTTTTCCGAATCCCTGCCGTTTCCGCAAGGTTTTTGATGATCGTAAAAATCATTACGCGTGTTAATTTGGCTCCACGACGATTCAAAAACACAAAACTTTCGTTTCCAGACTTTATGTTCATATGGTTGCGTGTAGCGACTTCATACAAATCAATTTCTTTGGCAACCGAATGACTGACGGGAACCAAACGTTGCTTGCCTCCTTTACCAATAATGCGCATGAATCCTTCGTCAAAAAAGATGTCCTCAAATTTCAAATTAACAAGTTCGGAAACACGCAAACCGCAACTATAAAGCGTTTCAAGGATGGCTTTGTTGCGATGTCCTTCAGGTTTGCTCAAGTCTATTGCTGCAATTAACGCATCAATTTCTTCAATCGTTAATACTTCTGGAAGTTTTTTGCCAATTTTCGGCATTTCCAATAACTCGCTCGGATCTTTTTCAAGATCTCCTTCCAAGAGTAGGAACCGGAAGAATTGTTTTACGCCGCTCAGAATTCTTGCCTGCGTTCGCGCGCTCAGTCCAAGGTCGTACAGCTGTTTGACAAAGAGATTCAAATGGTGCAATTCAATTTGAGTGACCTCTAGCTTATTCGCTTCTGCAAAATCTTTGAGTTTCTCCACATCGTTCTGATACGCGAAAATAGAGTTCTCGGCAAGTCCCTTTTCAATTTTCAGAAACGAAACAAAATCCTTAATATAGCGCATCCAACTCATACAATATGCATCTTCTAATTGTTAACGGCCCCAATTTGAACCTTCTCGGAAACCGCGAAGAACAAATATATGGGAATACCACCTTCGAAGCCTATTTAGAGGAGTTGAAATCCTTGAAAGATGCCAAGATTGATTATTTGCAGTCAAATGTAGAAGGGGAGTTGATCAATTTTTTGCAAGAGGCACAGTGCGATGCTGTCATTCTAAACGCAGGAGGCTATACGCATACTTCGGTGGCACTTCGAGATTGTGTGAAGGCAATCGCCACGCCGGTAATTGAAGTGCACATCAGTAATATTGCTGCACGGGAATCGTTCCGCCATGAATCGTTCATTAGTCCGGTTGCGGAAGGCTGTATTTTTGGATTGGGCCTGAATGGATACGCTTTAGCGGTTGATTATTGCTTAAATTATTTGAACAGGCGCTGATTCAAATCCGAAAATTTTCGAATTCCTTTTCCGTAAAATGCCCACACAATATTGCCGTTGTAGGCTCCTTTCCTATTGAAATTGTTGGCACTTTTTTTCAGTTCCGCTCGTTTTTTGAGCAAAGATTTAATTTTTCCGTATTGATACAAATGTGCTCGGAAAACGGCGCCGAAGTTTTTGAATTCTCCTCCAAATAAAAATTTCAAGGCAGCAATGCCGTCCAAAATCATCCGTCCAAACAATTTGGGTAATAACAGCCCTTCGTGATTTTTGATCAGCATCATTAAATTGTTCCGAAAGTTGAGGTAAACCTTTCTGGGAGATGTGTAGGACAAGGTTCCGCCACCAACGTGATACACCACCGATTCAGGAACTACCAAAAATCTTCCACCCTGTCTTTTCACGCGCCAACAAAGATCAATTTCCTCCATGTGGGCGAAAAAATCTTCGTCAAAACCTTTGTGCTGATGGTACACTTCCGATCGAATTAAAAGTGCAGCGCCTGTCGCCCAAAAAATCTCCATGGGTTCGTCGTATTGTCCTTGATCTGTCTCAATTTCATTGAAGATACGTCCACGGCAAAACGGGAAATAGTTCTTGTCCATAAACCCTCCCGAAGCCCCTGCATGCTCAAACGAATCTTGATTATGATAAGCCCGAACCTTGGGTTGGCAACCGCTAATACTCGGATCTTCCATACATTTCATCAAAGGATCAAGCCAATTGGGCGTCACTTCGATATCGCTGTTCAAAAGCAGGTAGTATTTGCTCGAAACACGTTTCAAAGCATCGTTATAGCCTTTTGCAAAGCCGCCATTGGAGGCATTCTCAATAATTTCTACCGAGGGAAAGTGCTCTTTGAGGTATTCGATGGATGCATCCGTAGACGCATTATCGGCAACGATGATTCTCGCTCCGTGTGAGTATTCGATCACTTTGGGTAAAAACTGCTCAAGGAAGTTTTTGCCATTCCAGTTTAATATGACGACGGCGAGCTCATTCATGCGCGACAAAAGTAGCACATTCTATGATGTTTCTAGTACTGACGGTAATCGTCTTGAGCATTCTGTCCCCACTTATCAATAACGTGAGCGTTCGGATTGTCTACACCTCCCTGTCGCGTGTTACGTTTCGAGAGTTCTTGTGGCCACGAATCATTCTTCAATTCTCCCACCATGTCAGAGTGCAACAGGCGGTATGAATTGTTCACTAGATCAGGATTATAGAAGACAAATCGACGGTTGCTAAAACGCCCGATTTTGTTGTAGATCCAAATTTCATAGGGGTATTCCATAGATGAAACTTCGCGGCTCACGATGTTGGTAGGCGCTCCATATTGGAGGTACACACGCCCTCGATCTGTTTCAAATCCTTCTTGAAAATTGTTTCCGTACAGTCGTTCTACCAATTTCACCTGTTCCTTGTAAGACAGCCATTCTTCGTAGGAATTGTTTGGTGCTGTTACTTTCCAGAATTGTTGAATGTGCTCACGCGCTTGCTCGTCGTCATGAGATTTCAGAGTCTCAACGATGCTTTTTACTTCAGAGGGGCGCGAAATTGGAATTAACGCTTCTAAGAAATACCCGATACTGTCCTGAGGGATGCTTTCTTGAAATTTCGGATCAATCATCACGTCTTCGGAAAGGATATCGATATTTAAATCGTTCGTACGTTCAAAATCGTATTGCTGCGTCGCAAGTCTAATTCCGGCTGAATTTAAGATAGAGTAGGAGAGCACATAGGTTCCAGAGGGAACATTTTCAAGGTTTAATTTCTGAAATACTGGCACCACATCATCCGCTCGGTACTTGTTTATTTTCTTGAATTCCGGAAGTTCTTCTCCTGTCAATCCATTGATTAAACTTTGCTGAACACTAAAGGAGCTGTCTCCCAGGAGTCCTGAATTGTACACTTCCATGTAAATTGGCATGGCGATGAGTTCTTCTGGGTAGTAGGATGAAAGTCGCGGAATGATATTATACCCTGATTTGTAGAACACGGAATTCGGATCTCCGGTTGTGGCAATTTCCGCTACCGCGATATCGGAAATAGAAACGGATTCACTTAAATCGTCCACTTTGATGGGCATTACTGCTGTCAGCGGATCGTTGGTGCTGTTTAAGTCTGTGAGTTTAATATTGAATTGGTATTCTCCTGGGTTTAATGCATAGCGCTGAACGTCGTAAAAGTCTTCAATCAAACTATCTCGCATCAAGGGAGATGACAATCGGTAGGCTTGTGCAGAAACAATGCTGTCGGCATTTCTCACTGATGTTTCGACGACTAAGTCGGCCATTAAGCCACCTTCAACGCCTTTGTACTTCAATGAATATGCGACAAACTGGAAGTTGAACTCGACATAGTTTCCTGCGCTTGGGGCATAGAACTGCTTGTTGTCAACATAGGCGCGCAGCATTCGTTGACTGTTTTGAGCAAAAGAGGATGTGCTGAAAAGAAAAAGGGCAGTTCCGAGAAGAAAACGTTTCATTCGAGATAATTTATTGATGTAAAGTTACAAAATCCGCTTCTACTGTGAGAAGACTACTTTACTATTTGATTCATAAGTGGTTCTGTTTCCATAAACGGTAGTGGAGAGATATTGAATGGGGATTGGAAGAAAATAAAATGAAGGAATTGTAAAGAAAAAGGTTTAAAAACGCTTGCAGGTAATAAACTTTTACATACTTTTGGCGCGGAGAATTGCCAGAGTGGTCGAATGGACCGGTCTTGAAAACCGGCGTACTTCACGGTACCGGGGGTTCGAATCCCTCATTCTCCGCCAGAAAAAAGAGTCTTGCTTTGCAAGGCTCTTTTTTTGTTTGCGGAGATGGGATGAGAACCTGGTTCGAGCCGTAGCTTTGCCTTTGCGCAGCTTCAGCGAAGCAAGGCGAAGCGGAGCCCAATCAAACTTTCGCAATGACTGAGCCTGTCGAATGTCTTGCGAAACGGTTTGATAATCCCTCATTCTCCGCCAAAGAAAAGAGGGGTCAAGATCAAAACCAGGCGGCTTTACCATGAATTGGGGGGCAAAACATTTTATTTATCACTTCAATACTTTTTGGCAAACGCGACAAAAAGTATTCAAAAATCGCTTTTTGCAGACTTCTAAGCCGTCAGGGAAAAAGGAAATAATTCGGTGTTTTTATTTAAAAGGGTCTGACGCGTCAGAAACAGTGCGCCTGCCTTGGTGGCAGGGCTTCTGCTTTTAAAAAACAAACGAAAGATTCCTTTTTCTAATCCTGACTTTTGAGAAGTCCGCCGATCTTCGGCAACACAACTAATCGTACAAACGAAAGTATTTTTCGAAGAATTTAATGAAAGCCTCAATCATTTGAATTAGAGCGCATTGTTCTTTTTTTTGATAAATTCCTCCCCAACTTTTGGACTTGATCCATTTCTTGTTTAAGGCACGTCCATAAGATGTACTGTTTAATCTAAATATTACGATCGATTCGAAAGTTTCGGTACTATTCTATTACGCAAAGGTCACGACTGAATAAGCAAAATAAATATCCGCTACGCTGTCGGAATACCTATTCTGCAAAGAAGAAAGGAGTTTGCGACAGGGGGGCTTTGTTTCTCCGAATCATACTAGTGGGAATCTCACGCCTAGTGCAAATGATAGAGAGTTAACAGCAGAGATGAAGGCTGTCGGGAAGTTACTGGATGTAATGTTATTAGATCATATCATTCTTACTCTTGAAGGGTATTACAGCTTTGCTGATAACTTAATCTTATAAGTAGAAGTACTCAGTACGTGAAAAAGTAGCTTAAAATGTTAATAAGTAGGGTGTTATTTCATCCTGCTTTTGAAGTACTTGGAGTTAATTTAGGTAAAAACAATATTGAGATGTCAAATTTTATTAAGAATAAGGGGGCGCAAATTATTTCAAGGCACATAGAGCATGGCATAGGAAACCCTGAAGCTGTCATTTCAGAGGTGACAAGTCAACTATATGATATTAGAAGTGAGAAAGACAGAATCGAACTGCTAACGATGATTTTAGAAGCTAATGAAAGGGTATATGCAAAACATAGAGAAGTTTGTAAGAATCCAAAAACCTGCACTATTAATCAAGAGCATGAAGAGGTAGAATATTTTCTCGGACAGGAGCTAGAAGACTTAGGTATCACAATTGACGAGGATACATTTACAGCTGACGAAAAGAATACTCTGAATAATGTCCTTGATGAAATACTATCTCAATTGAAAGACTTGAAAGATGGGCAGCAAGTTATCTATGAAGACCTATTGGATGAGATAAATGATTTAAAGAACTGGTATGTACTAGGTAAGAAAAAATGGAAGGCTCTATATATTGGGAAGGTTTCGGAAATGGTAACCGCTGGGATTATTGGAGAAGCTGTATCCAAGCCATTATTAGAGGCTATCAAAGAATTACCAAAACTAATTGCTGGATAGATGAATAAAGACCTATTTGAATCTCTTGTAGGGAGCGATGAAAGTTCAATTTTAGATTTTAAAAAGATAAACTATGCATTAGGCTCGAGGAATCAAGATGAAGATGCGAAATTCATCAAAGACGTTGTTGCTTTTAGTAACACTATTAGAGAGGAAAGCTCATACATTATAATCGGAGTAGAGGAGATTGATGGGCAAAAGAACTTATTAGGTTTAGACAATAATTACGATGAAGCTCTTTTACAGGACAAGATTAAAGATAAGGTAAACCCAAAACCGAAGTTCAAATATTTCTCATTTGAGTATGAAGAGAAAAGATTTGGAATATTGGAATTTCCAATTCATCAATACTCAGCTCCTATTACTCCCGTTGTGAGGATGCGAGGTCTTGAAATTGGTAAGGTGTATACAAGGAGAGGTTCAACTAATTCGGAAGCTACACATTTGGAAGCAATTCAAATAAATGCCTGGATAACTTCTGTTATCCCTCAACACTCAAAAACCGAGTTGAAAAAAATGATTTATGATCTTATCCACGATGTCCAACAGGCAGAATATTACTCGCCTTATTTGTCCAAGGCTTTGGATATATCTAAGCAAGTAAACGATAGTAGGCTGGAGGAGTTTTGTCAATTAGAGTTAATGGGGTGGAATAAACAAGAAACTAAGTTTGATTGGGATCATAGAAATATTAATTGCTTTACCTCATTTAATAGAATAATGTCTGCTAATTATCCTCAAGGAACTCATATTTCAGTAATGTGGAATCAATTGAAGCAGGATAAAGATTTTTGGCAGAGACAAATATTTTTAGGAGACGCCATTTCGCAAATGGAGGATCAAATTAAAGGACATCGTAGAGGACCTGGTAATCAATTTACGACTAATCCCATTAAGGCGAGTGAATTATTCAATGATAGTAAGTATTCAGAAAAAGATTATGATTTATATATGTACTGGAATGAATACGATTTGGCAGCCACTTACAGCCATTCTAAGCAACAATTTGTCGAGCTATTGACAACCACGTTGAATAATTTTGGCTAAAGGCATCCTTTTAGGCAATGGCTATCTTACTCTTCTTGCGGATACCTTGATTTTACTAGCATTGAAAGCGGGGGTTCGAATCCCTCATTCTCCGCCAAAGAAAAGAGCTTCACTTTGTGAGGCTCTTTTTTTGTTTGTGGAGATGGGATGAGAACCTGGTTCGAAACGGAACTCTGCCTTCGCTTAGCTCCAGCGAAGCAAGGCGAAGTGGAGTTCATTGACCTGCAGCGCAGCGGAACGGGTCGATAATCGCTCATTTACCTACAATCTTTTTAAGTAACCACAACGGCACCAGTGACACCATAATGCTTATTTGTAAACAGGGATAAGTTGGAAGAACTTCATTCGTAAAACTTTACTCATGAGTCAATTGAACGAATTTTACAACACCGTTTTGCTTATTGAGACGGGCTGAATTAGACCTCAACTTTAGAAAGGAAGCCTACCTTCAGTTAATTTGGTTTAACTACAAGGTAAACCGAATCCCTGCATTCCAATGGAGTAGGTTGGGGGTACGCACTAACGCTTGACTCTCGACTTGCTGTTGCCAGAAGTAGTTTCGGTATCCTGCGCTTGCGTTGATCGACCATCGGGATCGATTCAAGACATAGCTACATCGGATTCCTGCTTCACCGGCCAATAAAAATTGACGATACGCACTTGGCGCCACGCCATTAGCGTTCGTTGTGGTTCCTCCTCCGCTTAAACTGGATTCGGTCTCACTAATAATGCCAAATCGATTGAAGCCCAATTCAGACTGAAGATTTACGTAAAAATGTACAGAAAATCGTCTTTTCAATAAGGCGTAGCTCGCTCCTGATCCCAATCCAATGCTTTGACGTTTGCCCGAGTAGTAGGCAAGGTTTACATTGGATGCTGCATACAAGGCAAAAGCCTGAAAGCGAAACCGCGAAGTTGTTTTTGTAAACTCGTAGTAAGGGGCAATCTCTAATAGTCTTGAATAAGTGCCATATCCCAATGGAGTTGCTGTTGGAGCGGGGTCAGTATTTGTAAAGGAGCTTATGTCGGCTTTTTGTTGACCAAAAGAGACGAAACCGCCTGCACGAATGCCAAACGCATGCGAATTGTAGTTAAGGTACTCGCCATTGCCATAAGCCTGACACAGATCCAGGGAAGCCGTATTAACCCCAATTGGTTGTAACGGTCGACTAATTAAATCAGGGGCGTCTGATAGTGCTCGATCTGGAGATGGTGTTAATTTCGGTGCTCTATTCTTGGTTGCTTCTTTTACTTTTGGAGTCTTGCGAACGGTGGTCGTTTCCGATGCGTTTCCATCACTTCCGTTTTTACTGAATTGTGTATATCCAGGGGCAGATGCTGTCTTCTCAGTCTGAATGGATGCTCCACTCGAATTGTCATCTAATCTAGAATCTATTGCCGAATTGTCGCGACTACCTCCTTGTTTGTTCGTGTTTAATTGGGATTTAGTGGCCGTTTTCGTTGCGGTAGATTGTATGTTGGGCGTATCCGAGCTTCCTAATCCCAAATAAATGCCCATTCCAAGGCACGCTGCTGTAGTCAAAGGTAGGATCCACCAAAGAATGAGCATTCTTTTCTTGCGACGATTACGCGCACTGTTGATGCTTGTCCAAACGGCTTCCGGAGGCGTGCTTTCAAACCCTTGGAAGCGACCCTGAACGCTATGTTCAAATTCATCATGAGCCATAACTCCGTGTTTTTAGTTCATTTTCCTCTGCAGTAATTTGAGCCTGAAGGTGTTTTTTGGCTCGTGCATACTGCGATTTGCTCGTTCCTTCGCTGATTTCGAGCATTTCCGCAATTTCTCGGTGTGTGTATCCTTCAATGGCTCTTAAGTTGAAGATTACGCGATAACCTTCCGGAAGCTCTTGAATTAATTTCAAGAGTGCTTCCATTTTCAAATTCTCCAAACTTTGATTGCTCACCGAATGCTCACTGTTCTTGCTGAATGAACCCTCGTGATTGTTGCGCCTTTTTTGCGATCGAAACGCTTGAAGTGCTGTATTTACCGTAATTCGGTACATCCATCCACCAATGTTTCCATGGTCTTGATAGTTTTTCAATTGATCGAAAACTTTGATGAATGCTTCTTGTAAAATATCGTCGGCAGCC
The DNA here is from genome assembly GCA_043584915.1 of Fluviicola sp. Lineage (GTDB taxonomy): Bacteria > Bacteroidota > Bacteroidia > Flavobacteriales_D > Crocinitomicaceae > UBA4466. Next base: position 3,463,991 of record CP121319.1, on the reverse strand, counting down.
GTTTCGCATGAGGCATAGCGCAATGCCACACCTCTCATTTTTGGTGCGTATCGGTTGTACAATTCTCGCTCTGCCTGGCGCTTTCCTGCGATGCAGGCTTGTACTAACTCCGATTCATTGTATTGACGGTATTTTGATCGAATTACTTTAATGTTTGCCCAATTTCAACCAATATTGGTTGTAGAGAGTCATTATTAGTTGTTTAACGAAAATGCGGTTTTAAATTCAAATCCGAAAACATGCGGGTTGATTGCATAAAAATAATTACGGTTTCCCAACTGTTGTTGCAATCGATAGTTGGCGCCCAATCCAAATTGCCATCGGTTTACAAAATAGTTAATCCCAACGCCTGCCTGTGCTCCAACCAACCAGGAAGTATTTGACCAATCGGTATTTTTTTGCATTTGATAACTTCCAACCATACCGCTTTCTACGTGCAATTTTAATTTTCCGGGTAAGAAATAATAACGTGCAAGGAGCGGTACTTCAAGGTAATTCTGATGGATAGGGGAATAGGAGAATAAGCAGTAATCAATGGTTCCGCAAAATAATGGATCGTTGTACGTATATCCGGTCAATTGTTCTTGCTTTCTCGAGAATCGAAACCCCGTACTGAACTCCAAATTGTTCGGTAATCGATAGCTTACACCAAATCCAGTGGTGAATTGTAGCTTACTTTGCCACTTGGGTTCAATACATGAAATGAACATAATATCATTCACATTAGGTTGTATGAAGTTGTGATCTGATTGCAACTGTGAGGAAATCGACCAGGTTCCCTGATTTTGACCAAAACTAAGCATTGGGACCACAAGAAGAAGTAGAAGTATTCGCTTTTTCATCGCTCTTTTTTCTTTCTAAATGCCACTGATGCAGAAAGGGTTGCATTCCGTACTTTTTTTCTTTAAAAACGAATAATCAAAGCATTCGACCACTAAAATTAGAATTTCTTACGGTTACTCAATTTAATGCTCATAGACGATAGTAAATACCTTATTTTTGGGCCATGCAAAAGAACAATGCGCTCATTTTTATTTTCATTACAATCATGCTGGATGCAGCGGGGGTGGGGATTATCATTCCGACGTTGCCAGAATTGATTGCTAGTGTTGGGCACATTTCTTTGGACGCTTCTAAAAGCTATTATTTGTTGATTGGTGTGGCGTACGCAGCCATGCAGTTCCTGTTTTCTCCAGTGGTCGGAGGATTGAGTGATCGTTTTGGTAGGCGCCCCGTTTTATTGTTGTCACTTTTCGGTCTGGGCATTGATTATTTGATCATGTTTTTCGCTCCAAGCTTGATTTGGCTTGTCATTGGGCGTTGTGTAAGTGGGATGTTCGGGGCGAGTTATTCTACGGCAATGGCGTATATCGCTGATATTTCTACTCCTGAAAATAAAACGCGCAATTTCGGTATGGTGGGCGCGGCATTTGGTGTAGGTTTTATCATAGGACCTGCAATTGGTGGATTTTTGGGAGAAGTAGGCGTACGCATTCCTTTCCTTGCTGCGGCGGGAGTGTCGCTCATCAACTTTATTTATGGAGTATTTGTTTTGAAAGAAACCCTGCCAGTAGAGAAGAGGCGACCGTTCAACTGGAAACGATCCAACCCGATTGGTGCCGTTTTGCAACTTCCGAAATACAGAGAATTGGGGTTGTTATTCGGCGTGATTTTTTTGTATTACCTTGCCGGAACTGCCATTCAATTTACATGGGTGTATTTGACCAAAGAAAAGTTCGATTGGTCTGAGGGGGATGTTGGGATGTCACTGGCAGTTGTTGGAATTTGCGTTGCCATTGTTCAGGGAGGATTGTCGGGAGTTTTCTCCAAGCGTTTCGGAGACGTAAAAACAAGTTATTTCAGTCTTTTCGTTTTTGTAATTGCAGCTATTGGGATTGGATTGGCCCCTCAAGGTTGGATGCTTTATGCACTGATGTTGCCGTATGCGTTGACGGGCTTGGCTGGACCTGCCATTCAAGCAATAATGTCGAACAACACGAAAGATACAGAGCAAGGCGAGCTACAAGGGACAATTACAAGCGTTTTGAGTTTGTCTGAAATTCTGGGGCCGTTACTTATGATGACTTTGTATTCCCTTACCACCGTTGGGTTGCCAGAAGACAAAAGAGTCTACGGATCGCCTTATTTTGCTGCGGCATTGCTTGTTGTATTTGCAGCTTTTCTATTCTGGAAAGCGACCAAGAAGTTCCGATTGAATGCGAAAAAAGAGGAGAGTGATGTGATCGATGAGCCGGCTATAGTTGGGGAATGAAAGAAGATTATTTTTATCATGCTTTGACTGTCAAAATCTTTTTACCACAACGGCACAAGGAAATGAAGAGCAATGTTTAAATGTGTGTTAAGCGCACAAGTTGATCACTGCGCGATCTTCATTTCTTAGAATCGAGTTTGGCGCGATAATTAACTCTCTTTCTTCTCCACAAACGCTTTAAAATCGTCCAAATATTTCTGCGATTGCTTTTTAAAGGCGCCCGGCATCATCCATCCGAAAATTGTCATCATTCCCGAAAGTTTGAATTCATTCTTCGTCCAATAGCGCGTTTTTCCATCTTCGTATTCTTCGAAATGATTGTCGATACAATTGAATACGTTTTTCGCTTCATAGGTCGCACTGAATGTGTCGGGTAAATCCATTTTGGTGATGGTTTCAATCATTTCAATGTCGCGCTTTCCCATTTTATAGTGCATTTTGTGCTTGGAGCCAACAGTTCCCGGTTCGCCCTCAATCGATTCCATCGAAATGAACCCTTCTTGCCATTCTTTCAAGTTGCTTGAATCGTTGAACAGTTCTACAACACGTGCCTTGGGCGCATCAATTATTACTTCGTTTGTATAATTTTTCATATCACATTATTTTTCATTCCTTGCATTCGAAACTTCGACTAATCACTTTCGCATAGCTTCTTCTCCATAGTATTACGAAGGAGAAGCTCAGTACAGGTCCTCACCCTTCGAGTTACTTCGGCTGACTCAGCACAAGTCCTCAGGGTTCGGGGGCATCATTCCTTGCATTGAGTCTGCCGAAATGATGACTACTTCGCTTTTTCCACAATCGATTCCACCACACTCGGATCCAAAAGGGTAGAGGTATCACCAAAATTCTGAAGTTCCCCTTCAGCGATTTTTCTTAGAATTCGACGCATAATTTTCCCCGAACGCGTTTTGGGTAATCCGGGCACAACTTGAATCTTATCGGGCTTCGCTATTTTTCCAATTCCCGCAGCAACGGCATCACAAACCGATTGCTCGATAATCGCTTCGCTTTCGTTGGAGTCGGCGACTACATACGCGTAAATTCCTTGTCCTTTGATGTCGTGCGGATAGCCAACAACCGCCGATTCTACCACATGCTCGTTCGTATTGATGGCATCTTCAATTTCGGCAGTTCCAAAGCGGTGCCCTGAAACGTTGATTACATCGTCCACGCGTCCGATGATACGGTACATGCCGTTTTTATCTCGTTTTGCGCCGTCTCCAGTGAAGTAATAACCCTCATAATTGGAGAAATAGACGTTTTTGCAGCGTTCATGATCGCCATACGTAGTGCGCAAGATTGATGGCCACGGATACTTCACACAGAGGTAGCCTTCTTGCTCATTTTCCTCGATTTCATTTCCTTCCTGATCGAGCAAGACTGGTTGAATTCCAGGAAGCGGATATCCCGCGTGTGTAGGACTCATAGGAGAATGCTTCCCGAGACCAGAGATCATAATTCCACCCGTTTCCGTTTGCCACCAGGTATCTACCACAGGACAATTTTCTTTCCCAATTTCTTTATAATACCATTGCCATGCTTCTTCGTTAATCGGCTCTCCAACCGATCCAATTACTTTCAAGGAATCTAATTTATAAGGAGTAACGAACTCCATTCCTGCGCCCATCAACGAACGAATGGCAGTAGGCGCGGTATAAAATTGATTGACCTGGTATTTGTCACAAATCGCCCAAAAACGACCACAATCTGGATAGGTTGGAACTCCCTCAAAAACAACGGAAGCTGCCCCCGATAATAAGGGTCCATATACAATGTACGAATGTCCTGTAATCCATCCAATGTCTGCGGTACACCAAAAAACGTCTCCTTTTTCGTACTGGAAAACGTTTTGAAAGGAGTACGCTGCGTACACCATATATCCGCCGCAGGTATGCACAACGCCCTTTGGTTTTCCTGTAGATCCAGAAGTATACAAAATGAAGAGGAGATCTTCGCTGACCATTTCTTCTGCAGGACAGGTATCGGCCATGGTATCGATGAGTGTTTTGTAATCGACATCGCGCCCATCTGTGTAATTGGTTTCGTTGTGCACGTGTTTGTGCACTAGAACGTGTTTTACAGAAGGGCAATTGGCTGCGGCTTCATCTACCATAGCTTTTAAGTCCAATTGCTTGGTGCCGCGGTTCAATCCATCCGATGTAATGACCAATTTCGCCTGAGCATCGTTAATTCGATCTGCTAAAGCATTGGAGGAGAACCCTGCGAAAACAATGGAATGAACGGCTCCAATGCGCGCGCAGGCAATCACCGAAATGATTCCTTCCAAGGTCATTGGCATGTAAATACAAACGCGGTCTCCTTTCTCAACGCCCAAAGATTTGAGTCCATTGGCTGCCTTGCAGACTTCGTGGTACAGTTCTTTGTATGTCAATGACTTGTCGGCATCCTCTGGTGTGTTCGGCTCCCAATGAAATGCAATTTGGTCGCCTCGTTCCTCCAGGTGTCGATCGAGCATGTTTTCCGTGATGTTCAAACTGCCGCCCTCGAACCATTTCACTTTGGGTTCGTCGAAATTCCATGCGAGCGTATTACTCCATGGCTTCTTCCATTGAAATGTGTTGGCAATATCAGACCAAAATTCTTGTGGGTTCTCAATGCTTTTTTGATAATCAGCTTTGTAAGCATCGAAAGAAGGTATGCGTAAGTTCATTCAGTTGGTTTTACAACTAAAATAGTTATTTCATGGATGTGCACAACATGAGGGGATGGTGTAATTCGCTACTTTTTACTGAGCCATTTTTCGGCGTTGACCTGAGATGTAAACCCTTTGATGGGAATTCTGCCGCGATTAAATTGAGAAGTGAAGTTCAGGGAAAGCCGTTGCGAGGTGCTTTGCAATTCAATGGCTACGGCACGAATTCCTCCGTAGAGTTGTTTGTGTTGCAGTACTTTTTGAATTTCCGAACCCACCACGATACCGTCGTAGGTTTTTACGAGCAACTTCACAGCTCCTTTTCTGGCAACATAGTTTTCTATGGCTTTGCGCAAGGCTTCAATTTCGTATACGTTCACTTCGTAATTGTCAATGACTTCGTCCCATTCTAAGAGCAAGGTTTCTTTGCCCAATGTTTTGAGAACAAGGCTGTAAAAATCGGTTTGTATGTGCTGTACGATGGTGCTTTCCACAATAATTAAAGGTAACGAAACAAATAGTTGGTTCAATTTACAAAAAAAAGGAGCTTATTTCGGTAAAGTTATAAAAATGTGAAATAAATGCGCAATTAATTGCGTTTTTTGTAAGGTCAATACGCTCATTAAGAGAAGGCAATGGCACCAACAAATCGAAGTGTTAGAATTGATAAAAGCACGGAAATACTGATAAAGAAGATTATTTGTCCGTGTGTTCGAACACTTGTATCGTAAGCGAAAACCTTTCTTCCGTCGGGCAGTCGTTTTTTGGCTTGCCAAAGTGCATATCCCAACATTGCTCCAAAAAGTCCGCCAAGAATTGCCGTGATGTAACCTAAAACAATCCAAACTTCTTGTCCAGATTCTGGTTTCTTCAGTTCTTCGATGCGCTCTTCCTGATTTTGTTTGATCTGCGTTTCATTAATTGCTACGTTTCGATCGCGAAGGATTTGCTCTGCAAGAAGCACGTCCAATTCGCTCCATTCACTCACTTCGGTTAACACTTTTTTGAGTTCGTCGTCATTAAACTGGAAGAGATAATAATCTTCTGGAATATCCGACAGGGATGATTTCGCCCAGGATAGAAACAGTGAATTGGCTGCTTCCGCATTGCTTTCATCAATCAGTAACTCAAATTTATTTGTAAGCTCTGAACCAACAAAAATGGGGGCAAGACCAGAACGCGCTTCCGTTACCTTAGATGGAATACCTTCTTTTTCCAGGAGTTCTTTGATTTCGTGGGCTTCTTCAATTGATCCTAAGGTGCGAATTGCAAAATTGAGATTGTTTGACATGCATCGGTTTTCGGTGTTCTTTTAAAATAACATATTTATCGCTTACGCCCAATCTTTCTGCTTGATTTAAGTGGAAGAATATGACGAAATAGTAGTGGTGAAAGATGACGCAACGGCATTCTCGTTTAAATTGGTACCTTTGACGCATCTATAATACGCCTCCATACAGAATTTTTAATCAGTTAATAAAGGAGGCAAGCAATAAGCACACATGAAATTTAACGAACTGGGTCTCGATGATTCCCTTCTAACCGCTCTTAGTCAAAAGGGCTATACTACACCAACTCCCATTCAAGAAAAATCAATTCCAATTGTATTGGAACAAAAGGATTTATTGGGAGTTGCACAAACAGGAACTGGAAAAACGGCAGCATTTGCCATTCCAATTATTCAATTGTTACAGCGCGATGATGCACCACGCGGAAAACGCCCTATTCGATCTTTGATTGTTACGCCAACACGCGAGTTGGCAATTCAAATCAATGAGAACATTCAAGAATATGCCAAATTCACGGATTTGCGTCATGCGGTAATTTTTGGAGGAGTGAAGCAGCACAGCCAGGTAGCGCAGTTGAAAGGTGGCGTGGATATTTTGGTGGCAACTCCCGGGCGATTGTTGGACTTGATGAATCAAGGATATATATCGTTGAATCAAATTAAGATTTTCGTTTTGGACGAAGCAGATCGCATGTTGGACATGGGATTCATTCACGATATCCGAAAATTGCTGGAAGTATTGCCGAAACGACGTCAATCCTTGTTTTTCTCTGCCACCATGCCGAACAACATTGTGGAGCTATCACGCAAGATTTTGCACAATCCGCTGAAGGTGGAAGTGACACCGGAATCTACCACGGCGGAAACAGTGAAACAGCTGATGTACTTCACGAACAAGCCCGATAAGAAGAACTTGGTATTGCACATTTTGAAAGATCCGAAGAAGGATCAAGTGCTCATTTTCTCCAGAACGAAGCACGGTGCTGATCGATTGGCGAGAGATTTGGTGAAGAAGAAGATCAATGCGGCGGCCATTCACGGTGACAAAGCGCAAAACCAGCGTCAGAAATCGCTTACGAATTTTAAATCGAAAACATTACGTGTATTGGTCGCAACGGATATTGCTGCCCGCGGAATTGATATTGATAAATTGAATTGGGTGATCAATTACGACGTTCCCAATGTTCCTGAAACGTACGTGCACCGTATCGGTCGTGTGGGTAGAGCAGGGGAAACAGGTACTGCAATTTCCATCAGCGAGCCAGAAGAAAATGCGTTTGTAAAAGATGTTGAGAAACTGATCGGTCAAAAAATCGAAGTGGTTTCGGATCATCCTTTCCCGCAAACGGATAGCCCGATGACAAAAGCCGAAAAGAAGGAATTCGAAAAGGAGAAGCAGCGCCGTAAGCAAGAATTTTTCGCCAATCGTAAGAAAAACAAGCAGGGTGGCGGTCAAAAGCGCAACTCTGGAAAAAGACGATAGACGTTTAATCTACCCGAAAATCGAGCGATACTGGAAGAGCTATCGCCGAGGTGTCAAGACTTATTATGTAGGTGTATAGCAACTTAAGAAAGTAAATGACTTTCAGGACCATCTTAATGCACGTTTGGGTGGTTCGAATCGATCACTTTCTTGATGGCATCTTGATTCACTTCCCCATCGTTTATAAAGTTTTCAGGTGAGGCTTTGTACACCTTTGCCAATCCACCAATCACGGTAGGATTCCCGTAAATATCGTCCTGAATGTACTCTGTATCGTACAGTACCTTGTCAAAGGTTGGAATTTCAATATCGTCAATGTTTGCGTTAGGCTCAAAAGCATCCGAAGCGTTTAGTGCGTACATTTTGCCTGTTTGTGTTTCGAAGGAAATGAAATTGAGATCGCGGTTGTTTTCATCAACGAAAATGTAGTCCAACATCAATACATTGACCACTTTTCCAGTTTCTAGAGATTCCACAACCACCAAGTTGTAAAAATCCATTTCGTCATCATTTGTCAGGTTTCCAGAGGCACCAAGGATTCGAATTTCCTCTCCGTCTTTTAGAGCAGCATTATCGATTTTAAATTTCGAGACATCTACGAGATATTGTTCTAGATTTTTGTCTTCGCTGCCACAAGAGGAAAGCACCAAAAAGGCTATTGTCATTAAAAATAGAAGTTGTTTCATGGGTGTTATCTTAAAGTTCAAAAATGAGATGGATTGTTGGTTATTCATTGGGAACGCTATTCGCACTCGTGCCGACAACTATTGTGTCCATTTTGTTCAGCAGTGAGTTCATGGCCTCTTCACTTCTTTTTCTATACGCTGGATGATTGCGGTGAATTTTCCACATGAATGCATATAATTTCCGTTGTACGAATTCCGCACAAAATGCGGCTTCATGTTCTGGAAGCGATTTTGCGTAATCAAAATCAAAGGTTGCATAGCGGTTTCTTCCATTGTTCCGAAAATAACCTGGGCGCTCTTTGTTGGGGTAGAATCGAATTAAAAGATTGACGTAGAAATGATTCATGACCGTAGAATGGCTCTCGGGTAATTTTGGAAATGCCTCCATAACAGGATAGAAACTTTCAATTTTATCTGCAGGTAAGTTTAAATCAGAAAACACCACTTGATTGTTTTTTACTGTCACTTCTCGCTCTGGATTCACTTCAAAATTGGTACTTCCGTCTTCATCATAAATGTAAATATCCATCAACCATTTTTTGTAGTTCGATTTTGGTTCGAAGGTCAAGATCAAAGAATCTGGCGTCAATCGATACGAAATGGTGGTGTCGGGCATCACATATTCGGGATTGTAAAACTGACTGATAATTTCTATTTTCCGAAACGTAGAAATGGTGGGAGCTTTGCTCAATTGAAGGGAAACAATAATAACCAATGAGACCAGGGCAATAACACCTGATACGAAGATAGTTAGCTTATATTTCTCAATTTTCCGCATGATTCCCTCTTTGGGTTTTGGCTTGTAACTGCCGAGGCGAGAAGATGTATGGACTTCCTACCAAGCGCCAAATTTAAAATTAGGAATAGTTTTTAAACTGAAAGTTGATTTCAGGAAGTAAGAATGTGTAGGTGAGGTGTTTGGTTTTTTATTCATTGTTTGAGCTAATACCGACCAAAAACGTACGATTTGAACCACTTATTTACTAGCTAAAATTGAGGGCTGGGAAAAATGAACGCGACTTGAAAAGATTTAAAATGCTTCATTTTTTCTGAAATGCGAGGGTTGTGCAACGGTTACTTGTGTTATGCTGCGTTCCCTTTTATCGGTTTGATGTCGTTCAGCTCCTTTGCTTTTTGGGTTTACTCCTCTTCCAAATCATAATTATCTTGAAGTCCAAGCCAAAACTTTGCACTAGTACCGAAATATTTGGAAAAACGTAGAGCGGTATCAGCGGTAATACGTCTTTTACCTTTAAGGATTTCGCTAATTCTCGTTTGTGGCAAAAAAGTATCCTTGGCTAAACGGTACGCGGTTATACCAAGAGGAGATAAGAATTCCTCTTTTAATATTTCTCCTGGTTGTATGTTATCTAATCGTTCCATAATATCAATGTTTAATGATAATCAACAATTTTTACCTCGTATGCATCATTGTTCAGCTACTTAAAGATGATTCTCCATTGATTATTAATTTGAATACTGTGGTATTCTGAAAGATCTCCTTTACGCTTTTCTAATCTGTTGGCAGGAGGAATTCTAAGGTCGTTGATGTCAGTAGCATTGTTCAACATTCTGAGTTTTCTTCTAGCCACATTCTGAATCTCGCTTGGAAGTTTTTTAGATCGACTACCGTTCCAAATTTTTTCGGTCTCTTTATCTCCAAACTCTTTTAGCATTAGGACTGCTTAACGTTACTAACGCTAAAGGTTATTAGAAGTTATCTCGAATGCAATTTTTCTGGAGTAATTGTATATAAAGCATAACGGTAAGGCTATGAGCTGTTGGGGTTTTTATACCCAAACTTTTCGATTTTACACAGACCTTTGTTTTATGTTTTTATTTTGATTTATCACTATCGCCCCAATTGCTTATAGCCATTGTTGTAGCAAGTTTTTCTCTGTATTTTTCTTCAATTACTCTTCCAAGTTGTGCTTTGTCAGTTCTCAATAATTCCATTCCTTCGTTATTAACAATAGTTGGATGTACTTCTCTTAAATGTTTATCACTCCATATCCCTAACTCTAAAATTAATGGTGTTAAATCTAACGCTTTATCCGTAAGGTGGTAGTAAACCGACTTTTTATTGTTGGGTAGTTTAGACTTTGTAATAAGCCCAAATTCTTCCAGTTGTTTCAGTTTACTGGAAAGAATATTGGTTGCAATGGCTTCATCACTTTCTGTAAAATCCTTGAAAGTTTCTTTGTCTTCTATTAGCATTTGCTTGATGATTACTAACATCCATTTATCACCCAAGACATCAAGAGCGGAAGTAAACGGGCAATTGCATCTATATTTTATTTCCATTGGCTGTTACTTTTTTTCTCTTACAAAGATAGTAAATTATACTTTTTTACTTGCGTAATGAAATTAATTTTAAATATTACTTGCAAAATAAAAGTGTTTATGTATTTTTGCTTGCAAAATACAAGTAATAATAATTTATAAAAAATGAAATCAATGAAAAAGGTAATCACAGTATTTGTGTTAGCAGGCATTCTTGCTTCCTGCGGCACAACAAAAACAAATTCAACAAGTGAGAATAATCAAACAGAAGAAACAATGAACAACAAAGAAATCGTAGGCACTTTCTTAGGAGCAGTAGCCAAACAAGACGCAGAAACTATGCGCAAATTTGCAAATGCCGATTACATTCAACACAATCCATTTGTGCCAACTGGTTTAGAGCCTTTTATTGGTTTATTACCAGTTTTAAAAGAACACGGAACGTATGCCGAAAACGTGCGAATGTTTCAAGATGGCGATTATGTATTTATGCACAACATTTGGAAAAATGCAAAACCATTTGGTGCAGATGAAATGGTAGCATTTGACATTATACGTGTTGATGAAAACGGAAAAGTAGCCGAGCATTGGGACGCAATGACCATTTTAGAGAATGAATCTGCAAGCGGCAGAAGTCAAACTGATGGACCAACAACTGTTGAGGAATTAGACAAAACTGAAGCCAATAAAGCATTGGTTACTTCTTTTATTAATGACATACCAATGGGTAAAAATCAAGATAAAATTGCAGAGTATATAAGTGCCGAGCAATACGACCAACACAATCCGCAAATCAAAGATGGATTGAACGGTCTTGGAGAATTCTTTCAATACTTGGCTTCCCAAAATATAGTTTTCAAATACAACAAACTCCACAAAGTTTTGGGCGAAGGGAACTTTGTTCTTACCGTTAGCGAAGGCGAATTGATGGGCAAGAATCAAGTGTTTTACGATTTATTCCGCGTAAAAAATGGCAAAATAGTAGAGCATTGGGATGTGATTCAAGTAATACCTACGGAAGGGTTGGCTCACAATAACGGAATGTTTGGGTTTTAGTCAGCGTTTTAAATTTCTTTAAAAATCCAGAATCGTATTTGTTTACAGTTCTGGATTTTTATTTTTCCCAATTGGCATACAACGGTTTGTATAAGAGCAGTAGCGGATTAATATGCATTACCTTTCGGATTGCAAAATACTTAATTAAACACAAAAGCGGTTTGAGTTTATACCCAAACCGCTATTGCTTTTATACTTTGTTGGCTATAGTTTTTTCTTCTTTTTACAGTTTTGCAAACCAGTAATTGAACTTTTTACTCATCTGCTTCGGGTGGCTTTCTGTCAAAAAGTGTTTCCCTTTTCCTAGATAAACATAAGTTGCATTTTTGAAGTTTTCTTTTGCATATTCTACTGCCTTTTTTCTGTTTACCAAGCCTTTTTTTGCGTAGAAGTACAGAATGGGTATTTCAGTTTCTTTCATTCCGTTTGAAATGGTGTCCAATAGAGTGGCAAACTCACTTTCTCCTTTTCCTTTGGTGTAGGATAAAACGGCAGGGTCTGGTCCATTGGTTATGGCATAGCGTCTTTCTTCTTTATCCCAAGGTTGTGTATAATATTGATAGGCTTCTTTTGCTAACTTTCTGCCTGTAAAGAAATTAACGGCTAATTTTTTACCTGCAAAATTCTTTTTAACCATCAATTTTTCATTTCCTTTTTTGCTTCTAGTGAGTTTCATAAACGCTTTAAAACTAAACGGCAATTGGTCGTACATCACTTCGGCTGGCATAAATGGTGCTTCAAAAAGTGCTATTCCTTTTACATTTTGTGGCTCTCTTGTGGCATACAACATGCCTACTAATGAGCCAATGTCTTGTATGAAAAGCGTAACATTTTTGAGTTGCTTGGCTTCAATAAAGTCGGTTAACATTTTATACTGAACTTCTATCTAAACATTTCTATCTTTTGGAAAACTTGACTTACCAAAACCTAAGAAGTCCAATGCAATTACCTTTTTATTGCTATCTATATTTGGAATAATGTTTCGCCATAAATAAGCGTTTGCGGGCAATCCGTGAAGCAGTAAAATTGGGTCTCCTTCGCCAGACTCTACATAATGTACCGTGTCTGTTCCTAATTCTATGAACTTAGATTCGAATGGAAATTCAGCCGAAATTTCCTTTTCTACTTTTGTGTTTTTCCCGTCATAAACACCTTGTGCTTTTATATTTTGAAAAGCGAAAAAGCTAATTGCAAGGAATAGAATTATTTTATAATTTGAATTCATATTATTTCTTTTTTAAGTTTTTGAATAGTCTGATAAAAATGTAGATATGGCTGAGGAAAGTTGCTAAGCCATAGGTTACAAACATTAGCCAAATGAAGCCTAAGTTTTGATTGTAAAGTTCTAGTCGAAAGAATTGAGGGAAAGCAGTTATTAAATCCCCAAAACCTACAATATTAAAAACCCAAACCAACGGAATAGCAAAACTCCATTTGTTTTTTAATGCTATTGCGGTTATGATTGCCAAAATGGCTGTGGTAAAATCTAGCAACCCAACTGTGGTCAAAAACTCCGTGGGAAAGCCATCATAGAATTGTTCTTTTGCTATAAATGACAAGCCTAAATAGCGAAAGGCGTTTAGAAAAACAAAAGGCAATAGCGCATCTTGAATTGATAAATTGGTAAGACGAGGTTGTATCCACCACTTAAAAGCCAAAATAATGGCAATCGTGCCAGTAACCGCTTGTAGATTTATAATTGTAAAATTGTCCATAATTGTTATTTTATTTGTTTGGGATTGCTTGTTTATTTAATTGTTTGAAAATGAATTTGGGAGCCCATCTGCCCATTAATTTTAGTTGAGAAGACATACCAGGAGTAATTTCTTCCTTTCCTTTTATGTAATCTTTCCAAAATAAATTGGCTAGTTTTTGAGGAAGAATGGGTTTAAAATCAGCTTCGCTTACTTCTATGCCATCAAATATTTCTGTTTTTACCACAGGTGGCAAAAGTTCTACCACTTTTATACCGTGTGGTTTCAGTTGTGGACGGATAGATTTTGTCCAAAAATGAACAGCCGATTTTGTGCCCGAATAAACGGGTGCTTGTGCAAACGGAACATAAGCCAAACCCGAAGAGACATTAACTAAAACAGCATTATTGCTTTTTTTAAGAAATGGAAGGAAATAATGTAACATTCTTATAGGCGAATTGTGGTTGATTTCAATTTCCTGCATTTGTTTTTGCAAGTCATTACTTTCATTTCCAGTATCTACCAAATTCATTATACCTGCGTTGTTGATAAGAACATCCAATCGACCAAATTTTTCTTGAATATCGTCGGCGAGCATCCTTACTTCGGCATCATCCGTTACATCACTTTGATAGATATGTATTTTGGGATTTTCTTGTTTTACTTTTTCGAGTTTGGCAAGATTTCTTCCTGTTATGATTACGGTATTGTCATTCTCTATGAATTTATTGGCAAGTGCTAGCCCTATTCCAGAGCTACCACCTGTTATTAATACGATTTGTTTCATTTATTTTAATTATTTTTGCTATTAAAACAATAGCAAAAGTAGTCAAATTTGTTTATTGCTACTAAAATAATAGTAAAAAAATGCAAAATAATTTTAGGTCGGGTTGTCCAGTTGCTTCCACTTTAGATATAGTAGGAGATAAATGGTCATTGTTGATTGTAAGGGATATGCTGCTTCAAGGCAAAAAAGCATTTAAGGAATTCTCTACATCTCCTGAGGGAATTGCTCCGGGTATTTTGTCTTCGAGATTGAAGTGGTTGGAGGAAAATGATTTGATAACCAAACAAAAATTGCCTGATAACCAAAAGGAGAACGTTTATTTATTAACTGAAAAAGGAATAGAGCTGGCTCCCGTGATTACGGAAGTCATTCTTTGGAGTGATAAGAATTTAAGAAAACAAAATGCAAATATGTATTCCATTGCCGAAGCAGGTTTTAATCAAGACAAGGAAAAAGTAACAGAGGGAATTCAAAATAACTACCGTAAAATGGTTCAATCACTTATAGGTTGAATGTACTTTTTTTAAATTACAGCCAACGGTTTGACGCTAGGAAAAGTAGGGCTTTTCTTGGACACAATTGTTGCCCTATTTTTTTTAGCGGCTGTTATTCACTTCCTTAGACAGCGCTTTACCTTTAGTTTTTCTCCTAACAGAAATTAATCATTAAGAAAACGTCAAAGATTTTCCCTTTCCCTTATTGAAGCACTCTTTTTACGTAGTTCGCGGAGTAAAATGTGCGTATTGCGTCAAATTAGCCCTGTAATTGTCCTGTAATTTCATTGTTGATACGTAAACAATATTTAGTTTTAGAAAAGGTGTGTCAATTATGGATAATAAAGAGATAGAGAAGATTAAAAGATTAACCATTGGAGCTTTGGTTTCTGATGAATTGTTAATGGGGATTCTAGTTTTAAAGGGTGGAAATGCTCTTAATATAGCTTATGATATTTCTGATCGAGGTTCTGTAGATATTGATTTTTCGATGGAATCAGACTTTACTGAGGCGGAAAAAAATAGATTGCGAAATCAGTTCGATTTTATTTTAAATGATGAGTTTTCAAAGGAAAACTATAAAGTGTTCGATGTGAAATTTAGTGAACGTCCAGAAGTGATGGATGATTCAGTAAAGGAGTTTTGGGGCGGGTACTTACTTGAGTTTAAGATTATGAACTTTGATAAATATCAATCTTTTAGTGGAGATTTGGAAGCTGCTCGCCGTGAAGCATTGCCTCTTGGAAAGAATGGTTCAACCAAATTTATGGTTGATATTAGTAAGTATGAATTTGTTGCTAAGAAAAAACCCGTAGATATTGAAGGTAGCGTAGTTTATGTTTATACTCCTGAGATGATAGCTCTTGAGAAGTTACGGGCTATTTGCCAACAACTGGAGGACTATAAAGAAATAGTGGTACGAATGAAAAGTTCCCCTAGAGCAAGAGATTTTTTCGATATTCATAATCTGTGTTCGCACTTTTCGATAGATTTTAAGTTGGATGAGAACATAAAACTCGCGGAAGTTATTTTTACTTCAAAAAAGGTTCCTCTAAATTTCATTAGTAAGATTGGTGAGCAATATGAATTGCATCGTGAAAATTGGGAAAGTGTTCTACAGACGATTAACCAGGAAGAGGATGAATTGAATGATTTTGATTTTTACTTCAACTTTGTTTTAGAGACATTCAAACACCTAGGGTAGAAATATTGGTTTACATCCCCTTAGGATAGTATAGTTGCCAACGTTCGGAAAACTCTTTAATTCTTATATCATAAGTAATATAGAAGTTGAATTCAATGTTCTTATCAAAGATTGATAGTACTGATTCAGGATATCCGGCTTTTTCTAGATAAAAGCCAATAACTTGATGGTATGGGTATGTGTAGTCTAATTTATTTAGGTATTTCTTAAGGATTTTTGGGGATAGTTTGCCTTTTGCAAATTGATAGGCCTGTAACACCTCGAATACACCTCCTGAATATACCGGACGTATAGAAATATCGATTAAAGTGCGTTCTAGGTCGGTATAAAAAAAGGATTGTTTGTTATTTGATTGATGTATCACACCAAGTCTATCAGTAAACATCCCGTTGATAAGAAGTACTTTATTACCACTCAATGTAAATGTATTCTGTGATTTCCGTTGTTGCTTGCTAAATGCTTTGTCTATTGACTCTTGATCCAGAGTTCCTCTTTCGCTGTTCTGATAATGTTCATAATTAAGATAATTTGTCTTAGGAATTTGAAGTGTTAGTTCATTTATAAACATAGCAGTATAATGAGTATAATATGCTCCTTTTTTTAAGCCAGTATATATTGTAAAGTTATCGTATCCCGGAAGGAAAAAAATAGATCTGGTTTTCCCATCACTGTTCCGAAGATCTTTTTTATTTAGAATATCATTATCGAGGAGAAACGAAATAAATTGCTTTTTCGATGTTGATTGAGAGAGGTTCCAATACCATCGGTTTTCGTCAAATATTTGGTGAACTGCTTTTTCCGAAAAGGACTTAATTGGGCTATTTTGAAAATAGCTGGAGATCGGTTCTGATGATACCTGCAAACTACTAGTTCTTCCCATACATAAAGCATATATGCTATATGTATACAAAGTTATGTATAATTTCAATCAAAAGCAAGAGTGTGAAAAGAAGTTTTCGGCGTATATATAGCATATATGCTATATATACGTATAAAAACGAAAAAAGTTGCTTTATTCAAGGAGTTTTTTAAAAAAAAAATGGAGTAAGGTCTTTTTTTTGGGACAGCTTAGCATTAGATGTCTGGTTTAACCGTCCAGTACTAGTACTGGACGGTTAAACCAGACAATGGGTTGCTTAAAATTTCGTGTAAATTTTCTTCAAATCATCTCTAACCAATCTTCCAAAAGCTTCAAATCAAACAGCACATATTTGAACAGCTGATCAATTTCCTGATTAGAAACATACGCAATGGAATCGTCCGCTGAGCGCAAAGATTCAATCAAGGCATCTTTGCCATTCCCTCTGATGTTGTCCAAAAAAATAAATTTGATTGGGAGTTATCTAATCTTCAATATTTGGTAAGCGCAGGGGATCAAAATCTCAATTCGAAAATCACAATGGCTCCCGTAATAGCCATCTCGCTTCCTCACATTAATATTTGAATTAATCCAATTGAGATTCTTAAAGTCGTACAAACAGAGTATGACTCACCAAGTTTTTCAATATGATCTATTTGTGAAGCTACCCTTTCCTTTAACTTCTTTAGTCAAACTACCTCGTTCAGTTGTCGTCTTCAAATTTTAAGCTCTTCGATATTTTTGTTATCTATTTGTTGAGGACTTCAGGTTATGGGAATTTATGAATGCTAACGTTGAGTATATGAAGCCAAGCCTGCCGACAGGCGGCTATGATTTCATATACAGTGCTATGTACTTTTCTTTTTAAATATTAATAAGTCGCTGCTTGTTCCAATTACAAAATAATTGCCTGTTTTAGAAAATCCGTAGACTTTCATTGAGTCAGGAGAGTAAACCTTATAGCACTTTTCAGTATCTCTCTCAGAATAGACCGAGGTCCATTTGGGTTGAAATATTATATCTGTTTTTGGCCAATCTAATGCCATTATTTCTAGACTGTCTCCATTTGAATTTCCAGTTGGCAATCCGCCACCATGAAGCCCGGCAATTCTAATTTTTTCGTTCTTTAATTCTCCAATTCCAAAACACGACATATTCGAATAATCAACATCAAATTCATCATCAGGGTCTCTTTCTACTTTTTCTAATTTCGAGCAATCAAATAAGCCTCTTCCGTTACTAGAAATTACGAGTAATAAATTCGGATTCTGTTCTGAGAAACCTACCTCAGTTAATCCTCCAACTGAAAAATGTTCAAACTCCCAATTATCAGGACAGTTTTGATTTTTCGTTTTTGCAAGTATTTTTCTCAGCCTGTTGCGATTCTCAGATTCTAAGTCTTTTTTGAAAAAGTTCATTTCATTCTATTGTACATAACTTATTTTTTACACTTAAAAATAGTTCTTATTGGCCTGATATGGAAAATTATGTACCACTAATACACCATTTAGTGCGTATCCGCTCATTGCATTGTACCGCTTAAAACGAGACCAATAGTATTTCTTTCAGCTATTCGAAAAACCCTCATCTAAAACGAACGTAGAAATGCCAATCGCCAACTAAAAAGGCGCAGCTGCCTCAACCGTTATCCTTTCGCGCGTTACTGGATGCACAAATGTCAACTGTTCCGCGTGTAAATGCAAGCGCTTGTCGCGTTTTCCGTAAAATTCATCGCCCACAATTGGTAAGTTCAGCCCCTCAGGATGTGCGGCATGTACGCGCAATTGGTGCGTGCGACCCGTAATAGGGAAGAAGTGCACCCGCGTTTTTCCGTAGAGGCGATTGATGACTTTCCAATCCGTGATGGCTTCCTTCCCGTGTTCGTAGCAAACGAGTTGCCGCGGTCTGTCGTCCAGATCCAGGCGTAATGGAAGGTTTACCGTGCCTTCGTCTTCTTCCAAGTGACCGTCCAGAAGAGCGACGTATCGCTTTTTGATGGTTTTCTTGATGAATTGCTGCTGCACGAATTTGTTCGCCTCTTTCGTTTTCGTGAAGAGCAAAATTCCAGAGGTAGCCATGTCGAGTCTGTGCACCACCATCGGGCCGGTGGCATCGGGATACCGTTCTTGAATCATCGAGTAAATATCCGGTAAATCCGTTTTCCCAGGGACAGAAAGAAACTCGGAAGGCTTGTTCACGATCACCAAATAATCATCTTCGTAAATGATGCTCAGCGGAGCCACGAAATCGGGCTTTTTCAACAATGGATTCGGCTCTACATCCAAGCCTTCAAGCATGTGCCCCAAAATAGGTTCGCACTTGCCTCGACAAGACGGGTAGAACTGCGCGTGTTTGCGAATTTCTGATTTTGGGGAGGCACCCCACCAGAATTCTGCCAGGGCAATAGGTTGAAGTTGATGTTGGAAAGCGTACTGCAAAAGTTTGGGCGCGGCACATTCGCCTGCTCCCGACGGAGGGTCCAAATTCAGGTTTTCGAAAATGTCCAACAAATTCTTCGAGTAGCCTTTGGCGTTTAAAAAGGCATATTCACTAAAAATGCGCCCTTGCAGGTAATTGGAAAGTTCTTTTCGCTGTTCCTTGAGGGAATTGAGAATGGCCACTTCGGTATCTATCTTCGATTGCGAAAGTTGTTTTTCCCTCTCCCATTCGGCAACAATTTCCTTCAAGCGGTATTTGTACGAAAGACTTTCACGAATCAGCTCGTTTTCAATGATAGCCCGCTCGGTCGCATTCATGTTCTCAGGCAATTGCGCACGTTTTTCCTTCCGAATCCGCTTTTTGTGGCGCATTTCTTCTCGGAATTGCTCAATCGCTTCCGCGGCTTTTGCTTCTAATTTTTTGTGTTCTTCATGCAATGACAAGAATTCAGCACTTTGCTCTTTGTCCCTTACTTGCTGATTGATAACGCCCAATTGCGTCATTCCTTCATCGAAGAAATTGCCTTTTTCCAACAGGTCAAATACGGGAGGAACAAATCCTGGGTGGTGGTTAGAATTCCCCAATTTCCCTGAAAAACCGGCAAGATACCCCAATTGACCTTCAGAATTTTTTACCACCAGAACACCGATCATTTTGCCAATTGCATGCGATGCATCGGCTGGATCGAGACCAAAATTGTGCTGAAAATCTTCTTTCGAGAGGCGTTCTTGCGTTTCTTTTGCTGCGATACGGCTCAATTCGTGCGGTTCGTAATAAAACGGAAACGTGAATTGAGAGGGCACTGGAATCGAAGCAATCATACTTCGAAATGGCGTAAAACAAGAAGGGGGAGAGGTGTCCATAATTATCGGACAAAACTACGAATCAATTTCAGAATCGTCAGTGTAAAAAGTTTGCGTCTTAATTATGCGCACAGGATGACGATTGTTAATCTCTTCTATTTCCTCGATTGTCAGTTGGTCGTAAGCTTTGCCATAGTCTTCTTGGGCAATTTCCGATAGTAACTCGGTTATTCCTAATTGAATTTCCGCGATGATTCTATCGTACCAAATTGGATCCATCGATTCGGGGACTTGTACTTGGAAAAATTTCGTGTTTGTCGGCAGTTGCTGCTTTATGTAGGGCTTTGCTTTTTGCGCAAGGCTATTCAGTTTGCAGGGCTTTCCCTCAAGTGTCAATTGTTCCTTGTCATCCAAATCGATGATAAAAGCATCCTGAGCGTAGGCGTCAATATTCTCTAAAATCAAGTTTAAAACGGAATCTTTTTCATAAAGATATGTTTGAGGAGCCAAGATGCGATCAAGCACAGAATTGATACTTATGAGAAAATAAGCCCGATAGAATGGTTCTTCCAAATCTTTCGCATTGAACACAGATAACGCAGCGCTTGCAAAATGTACGGGACTGGCGTTGTATGCATCGCCTTGCATCTTTTCTAAAGCTTCTCTCGCTTCGAAAATCTTGGCAGATTCTGGATCATCCTTTGTTCTGAGCTTTGAGCATGGAGAGAATTGAATGATGGATTTTAACTCAGAAATATTCTCATTCATCATCACTTCCAAAGGGATTTTCGGATAATCACCACGCTGAATAATATTGTTGTAGAAGTCGATTTTTGCCTGCCCTGAACTGTTTTCAAGGATACCGTATTCAATCAGCGTTTCTTCGAATGTGTCCAACTCTTTTTCCGCATCAATCCCAGAGCGAAATGCTTTCTTACACATGCAATCATACAAAGGGGTGTCACTTTCTTCGGTTCTAGCATCGTTATTGCACGAAATGAGACTAAAAACAAAAAGGAGTGCGACGGGAATTACATGCTTCACTATGTAAAGTTTTTCAAAGCCCGATACAAATCGTGCAAAGGTAATCCCATTACATTGTAATAGCAGCCTTCAATTTTGGATACGCCGATGTATCCAAGCCACTCCTGAATTCCATAGGAACCTGCTTTGTCAAAGGGTTTGTGTGCATCCACGTAGTGCGTAATTTCTTCATCACTTAGCACTGAGAAATGTACTTCTGTTTTTGTGGAGAAGTGATGCGATTTGTCTGTGGAAACAAGATTTACTCCTGTAATAACCGTATGCGATTTCCCCGATAAATTACGAAGCATTTGCATGGCATCTTCGCGATCTTTCGGCTTGCCAATTACGCTGCCTTCAAGCAGTACGATGGTATCTGAGGTGACCAATATTTCGTTTTCTGCCAGCGTAGCGATTAGTGGCTGCGCCTTGAGTTTGGCTAGATATTCCGGGACTT
This sequence comes from Fluviicola sp., assembly GCA_043584915.1. Taxonomy (GTDB): domain Bacteria; phylum Bacteroidota; class Bacteroidia; order Flavobacteriales_D; family Crocinitomicaceae; genus UBA4466. Next base: position 3,442,507 of record CP121319.1, on the reverse strand, counting down.
TTTCTTTGGCTAAATCTTCCGGATAGATTTCTTCGATTTCGTCAGTTCTGATTTCAACAGGGAATCCTAGTTCTCCAATGAGTGCTTGCCGTCTTGGAGATTTTGAACCTAGAACAAGTTTTTTATGCGTCATAGTAAAAGAGGAGCCTCCAAATAACTGGTGTCATCAATCCTGCGATCATTGCAAGTTTTAACCAGGCGTTGGCGCGCTTATAGTGTTTCTTCGTATTGCCAAGAAAAATAGTAATTATTGCAATGACTACAAAGACTCCAGCGGCATAAATTGACACGTAGCCAATGACCCCAACAGCAGGGAAGAGCCAAACAATGAAAAGGGTGAGCAGTGCAGCAAAACTGAGAATGATGGCTACAATCCAACGTGAACTATTGATTCCCAGAACGATAGGAATGGTTCGAGCCTTCAAAACTTCATCACCGGGAATGTCCTCCATGTCCTTGATGATTTCACGTCCCAGATTGATGATAAATGCGAATCCTGCCAGAGCAAGAGAAACTACCAAAACCATGAAATAAGCAGACAATGCAACCAATGCGTCATTGAAATTTTGAGCGATATCAGGGTGTGTTTCAATTTGATGCAAATAAAAGTATCCCACCAAAAGAGGAACCATGGCAGTTAATCCTGCGATCATTACGTTTCCAATGAAGAACTTTCGTTTGAAATACATCGAGTAGAACCACAACATATTAATGGACATCAAATGAATAAAAACGAACGCAAAAGTGTCCTCAACAACACTTAGGTAAATGGCAATTCCAAAGGCCAAAACGTTTATCAAAGAATGCGTCAGAATAGCTATACGTCGTTTCACGAACTTACCGATAATCAGTCGATCTGGTCGATTCACTCGATCGGCGCGAACATCAAAATAATCGTTGATAATATTTCCTGCGGCTCCAATTAAGGTGGTGCTGAAAACCAATAGAAAGAACTCGAAACTTCGAATTCCAAAATCAGGATTGCCCAAAAAGCCGTCAAAGAACCAACCAAGACCGTACATGGTTAATGCGATAATAACCATATTTAATGGCCTAGTAAGCCTTAGGAAGTGCATCATTTACTTAAAATTTTGTACTCAACACGTCGGTTTTGCTGATGTGCGGCTTCTTTTTTCACTGGATCGCTAATCGCCTCAATTTCTGCATCGGTATTGATGGGCTTGGAGCTTGCGTATCCTTTTGATGTCAATCGAGAGCTTTCAATATTTTTCGAAATCAGATAGTCCATAACGGCTTTTGCTCTGTTATCGGAAAGCTCTTGGTTGCCGTTACCACGAGAATCCGTGTGCCCTCCAATTTCAAATTTATACGTTGGATTTTCTTTCATGAAGTCCACCAATTTGTCCAATTCAACAAAGGACTTTTTGCGAAGCGTGGCTTTGTTCAAATCGAAGAACACATTCGCTAATGGGATACCCGTTTCGCTTCCACTTGGAATCATTGGAACATTTTTGCGGAAGGCTTCTAACCCTTCTGGCTCTAGCATGTTGAAATTGTCTGAGTAAAAGGCGTATCCTGGGTAAGAGACGTTTAGTGCGTATTCACGATCAACGGGCAAAGTAACGGTAAACTCTCCGGTCAGTGCATCTGCTTCGGAGTAAATGACTTCCTCTCCCGTTTCAATATCAATCAACTGGAACTTACCAGGAAGTGGATTTTTATTGGTTGCGTCGTACACCAAGCCCTCAAAATACAAGGTTTTTGTTGGACGCATACTTTCAGGCATGGTGAAATAGTAGATATCTAGATCCCCATATCCGCCTTCACGGTTTGAAGCGAAAAACGCTACTTCGCCATCCGGGCTTACCATCAATGAGTTCTCGTCGTATTGCGTGTTGATTGGGTATCCCAAATTTTCGGGCATTGACCAATTTCCGTTGGCGTCCATGCGTGTTACATAAAGATCAGAACCTCCCATGCCCACGTGTCCTTTGGAAGCAAAATACAGCGTTTTTCCATCAGGGTGAATCAATACCGATTCCTCTGGACTTGGGGTGTTGATGTGATCTGGCAATTTCTTTGGAGTGCTCCATTCGCCGTTGACCATCAAATTTGAAACGTAGATATCTGAATCGTTTGAACCTCTGCTTCCACGAATTCCACGAATGAAATACAAGGTTTTGCCATCTGCTGAGAGCGAGGGCTGTGTTTCCCAATGGATAGAGTTCAAGGTGCCCGGAAGGTTCTTGGGATTTGTCCATCGATTGCCCAATTTTTTGGTGATGAATAAGTCACAACTTCCACGACCACCTCTGTTCGGGCCATACGATCCGTAGTCGTCGGCGCACGCAACGAAAATCAAGGTTCTACCATCGGCTGCAATGGTCGGCGCTCCCTCGTTGTTTACGGTATTTACGTTTACTGGCATGGAAACGGCTTTTTGCCAAACTTTGTTCTCTAAATTGGAGACGAAAAAGTCTTCTTGTTCCGGTGGGAATTTTTCAACCCGATCGTCCAAAATTCGTCGTGTAAACAAAATCGTTTCTCCATCCACGGTAATGGTAGGGAAGTATTCGGGATTCTCAGTGTTAATCCCAGGTCCAATATTGATAGGATCGAAGGGAAGGGGATTGGCAACGGCATTTTTTGCAAAAGCGGCATTGGCTCTGATGAATGATGCTTGTTGTTGCAATCGGGGATTGGCGCCGCGCATGGACGTGTAAATGTCCAGGTTTTTAATAGCACCATCGTAATCGCCTGTTGCGTGCTGCAAATTTCCTAAATAGAAATAAGTGACTCCTGAACGTAAAAAGTTAGGGTTGATGGCAAGAGACTTTTCGTAATGCTCAATAGCTTGGTCGTACTCCATTTTGTACTCGTGCAATTCGGCCTTGAGTAAATGTGCCTCCACAAAGTTGGGATCGCGCTCCAGTGCCTTTTCCATATATTCGATTCCCGCTTGGTAATTGGGCTGCATAGCGCCCTCTTCTCGTGCTTCGTTTGGTGCTTTTTGACCAATTTCGAAAAACTTGATGGCTTTTTTATTTTTTGTGCTGTAGCCAACCTGAGCTTCAGCGCAGCTTACCAAAAGAACGATAACGAGAAATGAAGAGATGAGTTTTGACATAGAATTATGGGATATTCATGAATTTATGCGTCTGTAATGACACGCGCCATTTTGGATGCTGTTTAATATAATCAATTATCAAAGGCAAAAACCGTTCCTGTTTCGACCATTCAGGCTGCAAATACAACTCGCAGCTGTCCGATACTTTGTTGGCATGACCTTCTGCCCATTCAAAATCCGAGGGGTGTGAAATGACTACTTTCAGCTCATTTGCTTTTGTGTAGGCTTCTTCCGTTGGTGCTTTGAATTTCTTCGGAGAAAAGCAGTACCAATCAATGGCGCCCATCAATGGATAACATCCAGAGGTCTCAATGGCTGTGGTAATGCCGTGCTCTTTCAAGGAATCAATTAACGCGTGCAAAGGATACATTGCAGGTTCTCCACCTGTGATAACGCAAAAATCTGCTTTGGTTTCAAGAACATTTTTGATCAGTGATGCAATGGATTGGACTTGATGTTCTCCACGATCCCAACTTTCTTTCACATCGCACCATACACAACCAACGTCGCACCCTGCCAAACGAATGAAATACGCAGCTTTTCCGCTGTATTTCCCTTCTCCCTGGATGGTATAAAATTGCTCCATTACAGGCAATTCTTTACGGGTGTCTATTTCAAGCTCCTTCACGTTTCAAAAATACTGAAAATCGGTCTCGATGATGGCTACTTTGTCCGTTATTTCAGAGGCGAAAGAAGCGCCATTTTATGATGTGCCATTCTGGGCGTGACTCTTTCGTTGATAAATCAGTCCTTTTTTATGGGGACTACATTGTCCAATTCATTGATAAACAACTCCAATTCCCCGTCTTTTCCCGGTCGGAAATTGCGATCAAAAACATGCCCTTCTAGCCATTCCTCGCCACCATAGCCTTTCTTTTCTTTCACACTTTGACTGTGCGTTTCGTCAAAGGCTTCCACCAAAATCAATACTTCGGCATTGCGCTTTTTCAAATCGTCAACACTCAGTCCATAAAAGGGCGACTCTTCATTAATGGCATGCACGATTGTCCAGGTCAGCGGAAAGAAATGAATTTGTTCCAACTCCAAAGGCAATCGATGAAATTCCTTGTTGAATTGAGTGGCGTCGTCGCCTCCTTTGTCCATAAATAAAATGACTTTCACTTCGGCACTCAGTAAGGTTGAGTCGCGGGTATTTACCATTTTGAACATCATGGCGTTTCCCTGCTTAAACGGGGCAATAAGAATGTTTTTGGAAAAGGCCAATTTGGCTTTCGGCTTGGAAAAACGTCCATACAGCAATCCGGTAATTAAGGCGATACTCATCAAGCCTGCAAAGGACTCAAGCGTGCCAACAAGATTGGTTCCAAAACTGGTGGGCGACATGGTTCCATACCCTACAGATGTAAAGGTTTGAACGGAGAAGAAAAATGCCTCGAAAAAGTCGGGAATGTCTTCGCTAATGCCCGAAATTCCATCAATCCCAACGATGAGATAGAGCACCGCAAAGATGCTATTGATGACCAAATAGTACATCAATGCATAAAAGAGAAACATCCAGGAGGAAAGCTCGATGAGGTATTTGTAAAGGTCTTTGATTCCTCTTAATGCCCCACGTCGTTTGATGTTGTAGTCGCCATTCGGATTGATCATCCGTTTGACCTCACTGTTGTAAAGTGTTCCTAATCCCGGATCGCTTCTCTTTGCCATCCGCTAAATTTAATGAAGTATGCTTAATTGGCTTGAATCATTTCCCAACTTTGTTGCAATCGATCGTGCTCTGCCAAAAAACGTCTCAAGTGGCAGCTCTTTCGCTGTTCTCTTTTGGAACGCGATGCATGCGATCGTCGAGAAATTGTTTCGAAAGATTTTTTGATCAAATCCAATACATCGGAATTCATCAGCACTTTGGAGGTCGTTGTATCGAATTCGTAATTTTCGTACACAGCGATAATTTTGTCCCTGCTACGAAGATCAAAGGAAGTTGGCGTCTTTTTTCGCTCTAATTCATCCAGAAATGGAAGTAATTTGGCACTCAATTCAACAAAGTGCCGCAGAACTAAGATCGCTTCATTAACGTCGCTAATATGTTTGGCTCTCATGATATTGATATAAATCGCTTTCGCCGAAGCTTCTCCGTGACTGAAATTTAGAGAAGTAGCTTGAGCAAAGGCGCAAGGTTCTATAATTTAGAACGATTCTATTTAGCGATGTGTTGGCATCCAAGGTGTTGAATGAACAAAAGCAAGAAATCAATTATCAAAGCAACAATCGTAGTGAACGCCGAATATTTTATCTCTGTCGTCATATAAACCTTAAACGCACATGAAACACTTATTACTTTTGCCATCGTTAGCGATGCTATCCTTCTGTGGATTCTCACAGACTCAAATTGGAAATTCAGACTTCGAAAACTGGGAAGCGGCTCCATCTGGTGAAGAACCCGTGAATTGGAACAGCTTTATGAATGCCTCTGGCGGATTTAGTGGATTTGCTGATGTGCAAATTGAACAGTCTTCAAATGTTCGTCCTGGCTCAACAGGCAACACAAGCGCTAGAATTTGGTCGCGCGATGCGGGATTCAGCGTAACGGCAAATGGAAACATGACATTGGGGCAAGTGAACATGGGAGCAATTTCAGCAAGTGATCCTTCCAATCATAATATTACGAGAACAGGAGATGCTGACTTTTCAGAAGCATTCACAGATATGCCAGACTCCATTGTTTTTTGGGTAAACTACCTGCCAATTGATTCTCTAGGAGGAACCGAGGAAGCAAGAATGAAAGCAACGCTTCACGACGACTACGATTACCGAGACCCGGAAGATGGAGCCTCTTCTAACGAGGTTGTTGCTACTGCTGAGATGAATTACAGCTATACGTCAGGATGGGTGCGTATGGCAGCTGCTTTTGATTACAGCGGTCCTGCATCCAACGTTGCATACATTTTGGTGACTTTTACTACAAATGCAGTTCCTGGAGGTGGAGAGCCTGATGATCAGGTTTGGATCGATGATGTAGAGCTTATTTACAACGGTGGAAGTGGTGCAGGCTTGAACGAAACTTCAGCATTCCCAATCAATGTATTCATGAACAACGAAAACAACGAATTGAATTTTGCTGCCTCTGGAAATGAATTGGGTCAATTTGAAGTAGTTGATATGACTGGAGCGATAGTTCTTTCAGGAGAAACAACTCCAACTGTTGCTTTTGATGCTCCGACAGGACTTTACATGGTGAACGTTCTAGTTGGAAACGAAACAAAGCGATTCAAGGTATACCACCAATAATCACATTTACATAAAACTAATGGGCTGGGCGTATGTTCAGCCCTTTCTTCTACTATGAAACAGCTTGTTGCAGTATTGTGTGTCTGTGCTTCCTTCTGGAGCTTTGGTCAGGACGAATCACTCGGGAAACTTGTCGGAAAGGTTACGGACAACGAAGGAGAAGCACTCATTGGTGCGGCGGTAATTTATCGAACAGATGTAACCATTGGTGCCCTGACCGATGTAGAAGGAGATTTTGAAATGGAACTTCCTGCAGGAGATGCGCGCGTTGTATGTCGGTACACAGGAATGATCAGCGATACGATTGAAGTCACTATTCTGGCAGGTAGAACCATCACGCGTGACATTGTCATGAAACCTTTCATTGATCCTAATGTGAAAGAGTTGGATGATATCACGGTTCGCGTGGGAAAATTTGACAAGCCGTTAGAAGATCAAACCGTTTCTTTGGAAATTTTGAAGCCTGAGCTTATCGAGAACAAAAACACCCGAAGCATTGAAACGGCACTGGATCAAACGCCAGGCTTGAATATTTTGGATGGAGAGCCGCAAATTCGCGGTGGAAGCGGATTTACCTTCGGCGTGGGGTCAAAGGTAGCGGTGATTGTGGATGACATGCCCATGCTTTCAGGCGATGCCGGAAGACCAGAATGGGGATTCATTCCCGTAGAAAATATTCATCAAGTCGAAGTAACAAAAGGAGCGGCATCCGTGCTTTCTGGAAGCTCTGCTTTGTCTGGATCGATTCATATTCGTACGGCGTACCCTGGCGCAAAACCGAAAACGAAAGTCAATGTGTATTCGGGTTTGTATTCAAGCCCTAGCGTGGACGGCGCAACTTGGTGGACAGGTACTCCGATCATCTCAGGGGCCAACTTTTTGCACACAAGAAGAGCAAAACAATGGGACATCGTTCTCGGTGGAAATGTCAATTACGATCATGGATACTTGGGACCTCCAGTGACGGATCCAGGAATTGTAGATACCATTTCCAACTTTACAGAACAACAAATGTCTTCGCAACGAGCGCGCGTCAATTTCAATATTCGTCGTCGTTCGGCAAAGTACAAAGGATTGAACTACGGAATTAACGGGAATATGATGTTTGCGCAATCCAATTTAACTTTTGCATGGCTCAACGATTCTTCCGGCCTATTTCAGGGGTATCCAGGAGCGGTATTTTTGCAAGAACAGTTTATTTTCAATGTCGATCCGTATTTGAATTTCTTTACCAAAGCAAGCGGAAAGCATAGTTTTAGAGCACGTTTGCTTTACACAGATAATGAAATGACTGCCAATCAGTCCAATCAATCGGAAGTGTATTACGGCGATTATATGTTCAAGAAGCGCTATAAAAATCTGAATGACCTTGATTTTATCGGAGGGATAACGAGCACTTTCACCAATTCATTTGCCAACCTTTATGCCGGTGGGGGAAGTCCGAACAATCAATTATTGAATATTTCAGCGTATACGCAATTGGAAAAGAAAGTGCGGGAAACCTTGAATTTGTCCGTTGGTGGACGATTGGAATACTTTCAAATGAACGATACCATTACCGCTTTTCATGGGTTATTTTGATGTAGCGGCTTTCTGGCAAGAATATGAAAACACGATCGAGTATTTGTTTGGGTTCTGGGGAGATGATCCAACCGATCCATCGAATACATACGGATTCCAATTCCGAAACACGGGGCAGTCACGCGTGTTGGGTATCGATGTTTCTTTCTCAGGAAAAGCCAAACTGGGGAAACATGCAGAAATGACATTTATTACGGGGTATAACTACATCATTCCAAAGACCTTAACACCAGACTTGGTATACGCCACAGACATCTTGGGAAGAGATTACAGCTACAACTCAACATCGTTGGATGCCTCCGAAGGAATTTTGAAATACAGATTTTTACACAACGTAAAAATGGACGCTGAAGTAACCATTCATAAGAAATTCTCCATAGGTGCAAGTGCCAAATATTTCAGCAAGATTTTAAATCTGGATCAGGTAATTGAAGAGTTTGAGACAAGTACCTCGCCGCCTTTCGTTCAGAACATTCGTTACATGGATTATTTCAATTCGAACCGCAATGGAAATTGGATTTTTGATGCTCGTGTGTCTTACAAAATCAATGCACACCACAAAATTGCAGTCATTGGAGCCAATATTTTGAATCGAACATACTCGCTGCGACCATTGGATGAGTTTAAAAAGGAATCTGGTGTAAATCCAGAACTGTATCTGCAGCTGTAAGCTTAAAATGTCACTAAGAATGCTCCCTGCGTTCTCGGGAAGGCAAAACCGATACGGTACAAGTCAGAATACTTGCCTTGGTCATGTTAATGAAGACTTCAGATTAAAGTCGGATTTATGATCATTGCAGTGTACAGGCAATGCCATATCTCTTTCAAACTGACTCTTCAACGTTGAACACTTCTAATATTGAAACGATGAAGAAAATTTACTTATCAATGATCGCCTTGGCAGTAGGCGGAACAGTAACTGCACAATCTACATTTGATTTTGAATCCTTTGCGCTTGCTCCAGAATCGTACGACAATGGTTCTGCACAAAATGGCGACTGGGTTTTTACAGACAATGAATCCATTCGAATGACCAATGTCTATGACACTATGTGGGGAGGCGTTTGGTCTGGATTCTCGATTTCTAACACAACAGAGAATACAACTTTGGATTATGCCTATCAGTATTCTTCCGTAACAGGGGCAGGTGCTGCTAGTTCTAGCAACTATGCGGTGTATTATCAAAGTGGTTCCTTAACGGCTGAAAGTCAGAATACTGCCATAACTGAATTCAAAATTACGAATACCGCTGTGGCTTCGTTGGTCATGGAAAACGGGTATTTCAACGCCAAGCAATTTGGATCACCCCTAGGTGGAAACGGGCAGCCTGATGGAACAAACGGAGAAGATTTCTTTCGTGTTTGGTTCATTGCAGAATCGGATGCCGGAGATTTGGATTCCATGGAATTCTATTTAGCCGATTACCGCTTTGCCGACAGCACACAAGATTACATTTTGGATTCTTGGGTAACCATCGACTTAACGCAAGAATTTGGTTTTCCTGTGAGTGCGTTGAACTTCCGATTCGAATCGTCTGATAACGATCCTATGTTTGGAATGAACACGCCCGCATATTTTGCCATTGACGATATCAAGACAGAAGGCTCGGTAGGCTTGGTGACAAACGCTTCGCTTGATATTGAAATGTACCCGAATCCCGCAACGGATGTTGTCACAGTAAACGCTCCTCAAGGACAATTGCAAGTGGTTGATCTACACGGGAATGTCGTGTATGATTTCAGTCATCAGGAGCAATCGAAAATCGATGTATCGAACTTCGCTTCAGGTATTTATGTAATTCGTTGGAACAATGCATCTGATTCGTATACGAATCGGATTATTGTACAATAATGAATAGTTTGTTAAAACATATAATCGTTGCTGGGAGTATTTTGCTCCCGGCAATTGGTTTTGCTCAAGAAACGGAGGAAGACACCGTGGCTTCAGAAATGCGGGTCAAATCGATCAATGAAATTCAAGTCCATCAATCTTTGGCAGTTGAAATGATTTTAATGCCCTTGGAAACTTTGGGAAAAGAATCGATTGAAGCACTAAATACAGATGATGTCGCAGGACTTCTATCCAAAGTTCCAGGTGCAAATATCAAGTCTTACGGAGGTCTTGGAGGTCTTAAAACCGTTTCGCTTCGTGGCTTGGGAGGTCAACATACAGCCATTTTAATTGACGGGTTTCAGGTGACCAATGCGCAATCTGGACAAATGAATTTGGGACAGCTGCAATCAGATGGACTTGTAACAGTAAGAGCAGGAACAAAGCAACACTTTGAAACATTAATGCCCGTGTCTTCTAGTTTCACCGGGAATTTTGTGAAACTTGGTACCTTCATGAATGGTCGGTACTCGGAAGGTCGAAATGTGAAAGCTGCCGTTCGGTACGGTTCATTCATGCGCCGCGAAGCCTACGTTCAAGGAGATCAAAAGCGGGGAAAGTGGCACATTGGAGCCTTTGGAAAATACCGTGATGCGCTCGGATCGTATCCTTTCCAATTTGTGAATGGAGCCACGTTAACAGATGGTTCTCGCGGAAACAACGATTATCAGGACATGCACTTTGGACTTAAATTAGGACGCGATCTGAAGAATGAAAGTAAACTGCGAGTAATTTACCGATCCTCTTTTATTGACCAAGGCTTGCCAGGCGCCGTGATTTTCTACAATGAATCCGCTGATGAGCGATTGAAAACGCAAGATCATCGTGTAATGTTGGACTATCGTACCAACAATTATGAGAAGGATTACCGTTTGTATTTAAACGCGGGAAGCAATCACTTGCAATACATTGATCCAACGCATTTGAGTGCAGCAGGAGAGGTGCACGATCATTATCGAAATTACAGCCTGAACGGAGGCTACATCCATCATAGAAGCTTCAAGAAATTTGAAATGAAGTGGGGTGGAGAGCAGCGCATGGATGTGTTGGGAACCAATCGCGATGCATTGGGACAGCCTTTACGCTTGAGTACTTTTGGATTGGCAGGTATTCAGAAAACATTCAGTCTAATTGAGCTAGAAGCACTCGGAGGTGCACAATATGTATACGACGACAACAATTCATTGATTCAGCAGCATCTACAATTTACGCCTAGCGCTTATGCTCGTCTAAAACTTCGAAGTGAAAAAAGTGTACTTCAGTTCTTTTACAAACGGAACTTTCGATTGCCTTCTTTTAATGAGTTGTACTTCGGACAAGTTGGAAACCATCATTTGGAGCCTGAAATTGCTCACCAATTCAATCTAGGTTGGCGATGGAAAATTCGTGAAAACTACTACCGCTGGCGATGGGAAGTAAACCCACAAGCCTATTTTAATCGTGTCCACAATAAAATTGTGGCCATTCCTACCAAGAATTTGTTTGTTTGGTCAATGCAGAATGTGGCGGAGGCGAAAGTCTACGGAGCTTCCATTGAAACACAAGCCATACGTCGCATGCGCAAAGATTCGCGTTTGGAATTTTTAGGAAATTATACGTGGCAGCGCGTTGTTGACGTTACTCCAAACGCAATTACTTTCGGGCATCAAGTTGCTTATGCACCAGAGCATACGGCAAATGCAGATATTATGTTTGTTGGCCGCGGTTTCAATGTGCGCGTTTCTAACAATTTTGTTTCTGGTCGTTATGCCTTGAATCAAAATGTGCCTGCCAATTTCTTAGAACCATTTTGGACCATGGACCTTTCAGCAGGCTATTCCTATACAATCAAAAACAAACACAAAGTCGGCGTTCAGTTGAATGTACGGAATGTAACAAACGAATCGTACGCATTCATACGATCTTACGTAATGCCGGGAAGACATTATCTTTTGACCTTGAAATATGAAATACTTTAATCTATTCATCTTAGTCTCACTGCTTTTAGCAGGATGTAAAGAAGATCAGCCCGAACCTTTTGTGCCGACGGTGGACAAACTTGAAAACGGCATGGTGGTGCTGTGCGAAGGGCTTTTTCAGCAGAACAATTCAACCATTTCTTGGGTGGTTTTACCGAGCGGGTCGCAAGATGCCTCCTTTTTTGAGACGAAAACAGCCCGAGCCCTTGGCGATACTGGAAATGACATGCTGCGATATGGTGGTAAGATCTACATTGTAGTCAATGTTTCTTCAACCATTGAAGTAATGAACGCACTCGATTTCACGCCTGTCAAGCAAATTGAAATGATGCAGGGCGGACAACCGAAAGAACCACGCTCTCTGGCATTTGCCAATGGAAATGTATACATCACTTGTTACGATGGCTTTGTAGATGTACTGGACACTGCGACTCTGGAGGTTTCACAGCGCATTGCGGTTGGAGAAAATCCAGAAGGTTTGGCAGTAAGCAACAACAAATTGTATGTCGCGAATTCGGGTGGATTGAACTTTCCAAATGTGGATACCACAGTTTCCGTAATAGATTTGTCTTCCCATACCGAGCTACAAAAAATCACCGTTGGAATGAATCCTGGAGGGGTTATGGCCAATGATGACGGACAGGTATTTGTGATTGCCCGTGGCGATTATGGCGGCGTTCCGGCACGAATGCGAAAAATTGACGCAACCACCGATCAAGTAGTGAATGCGTCGTACGGTTTTGATATCTCTGGAATGTCCGCGATGTCTGCAACGGATATGATTGTCTACGATGCCAATGGGGTACACAGATTTAATTATCAAACAGATCAGGTGGAAGAAACCTTTCCAATCAATATGGCGACTGTTGGCACACTCTACGGCGTGAAATATCATCCAACGGAAAATGCACTGTACTTGATGGATGCCATGGGATTCACCAATCAAGGGGTGATCCGAAAGTTCGATACTTCAGGAAATTTTATCTCCAGCTATCCCGTGGGATTGAATCCTTCGAAGATTTTGTTCTTTTAATGACATTGGAATCGTAATTTCGGTTTCCATTACAAATTGTTTATCCTTTGGAACATTTATCAGCAGAATTTTGGTCAGACAGATATGCGAACGACCGCACGGGTTGGGATTTGGGGCAAGTGAGTCCTCCAATTCAGGCGTACATTGAAAAACTCAACGACAAAGCATTGCGCATCCTTATTCCCGGTTGTGGAAATGGTTATGAGGCCGAGTTTTTGTGGAACCAGGGATTTAAAAATGTTGAGGTGATCGATCTGGCCAAAGCGCCTTTGGAAAACTTAAAAGAACGCTGTCCAGAAATCCCTGAGGATCAATTGCATCAAGGCGATTTTTTCTCGTTGGAAGGTCAATACGATCTCATCTTTGAACAAACAATGTTCTGCGCTATTGATCCTGAATTACGTCAGGCGTATGCCAATCAGGTACAGGCATTATTGAAACCCAACGGGAAACTCGTTGGGGTGATGTTTGGGCGCGATTTTGAAGGTGGACCGCCGTATGGAGGGAACAAATCGGAGTATCAAGAATACTTTTCATCGTTTTCAGAAGTGCGCATGGAGCCGTGCTACAATTCAATAGAGCCAAGACAGGGAAGCGAATTGTTTGTGATAATACAGAAATGATTCGGGTACCGCGCTTATTCTTCGGGAACAGAGAATAGAGCGTCATTATCAATGTTCAATTCCTCTTTCACCAAAGCGTTCCATTTCTGGAAATTTTCTTCGTGCGTTCCACGATCTACTTCCTTGATGAAAGCGCGCATCTTCCCTTGAACTTCCTCTGAATGCTCGTTGTAAATACGCGTCCACGCTTTTGTCGAAGGAGTAACCGCTTCTAATTTGGTGACGAGTTGACGGCGATAGATCTCCATTAAATCAAAATAGACATTGATGAAGGCAACGGAACTCGGTGTACGCTCGAAATTGTAATAGCTCTGGAAAGGATCGAAAATGGTTTTGGTTCGATAGCGAAGCGAATCGCACAAAGAATCGATTTCAAAAAAGATTTGCGCCTCCAAATGGTATTTATTTGCGTTAATGGAGTTTCCTTCGAAGGCATCGCCCGGATTTCGTGGTCCATTTTGAACTGTGGAATCTGTTTTTTCTCTCAAATAGACCCGTTTTTTGCTCCAGTGACGGTAGGGGAATTCATACATCCCAATGTCTGAAATGTGCGACTTTTTGTAAAGTCCAGTGTGCGTTACCGTTCTCGGATCGTCAAGAAAGGCTTCTTTTTCTTCGCTTCGACCTACTCGAAATGTTTTGTAGCAATTCCAAAATTCTTGATAATCTTCGTAGGCAATCATTTTGCGGTAATCGGCAAATTCAGGATCGGCAAAGGTGAATTTTGGAATGAAGAACGCATCATCGTAGTTATATGCGGCAAGCACAGCTTCGGCTCGAATGTGATACGTGGGGAGTGGTTGGAAACGGCGCGTGGAATCTTTCGGTTTGACTTTGTACACGTAAAAACTGTCCAGGTCATAAAAGCCTTTCGGATCAAAAACGAAATCATAGTCAAAGTCCATAGAGCGCAGTCGAACGCCTTTTTCCGTTCGATCGTAGGTTTTGGTAATATGCAAGTTGGCTTGTTCGAGTGAACCTCCTTTGTGTATCGGACTGAACGGAAATTTAGAGGCGTTATCAATCGAAAATTCCACTTTTGTTAGAATGTTCGTGGCCGAATCGATCCATGCTCTGCCTGAAAATGCAGTGAGCGTATCTTTTTTGGGAGTGAATGATACTACATAGGTGATGTCGCCATTTTGTTCTCGATATTTTGCATTCATCGTGAGGTCAAATTTCTTCACGAGTTTTCTTCGCCTCAATCCAAAAGGTGTGTCCGGGAATAGATCGTTATTCGCAAAAAAGTCTTGCTTGTACATGGCTTTTGACGTTTCCTGAGACAGGAAGGCCATGGTTTGCGTTTTTTGCACTCCAAATCGAGCCGTTTTCAGCATCAAATCATCTATTTCGTATCCATCAAATTGCCCGTTGTAGTATCCTTGGAAGTATTCCAATTGTTGATCATCCTGAAACGACTGCATTTCCATGTACGTTTGCGCTATTTCATTGTTCCGTGCTACGTTTTTGCCTGTGTTTTCAATCAGTTTGTACACAACAGAGGCGTCGGCCATGACAACGACGTCGTTCAATAATTGTTCTAATGGCGACAGTTCAACTGTCGGACCAATGGCGCTTATGGGCAAAAATCGTTTTTCGAATCCGGCAAAATAGAACACAATAGTATCGGATGCCTCAAGGTTGTTGAGTTCAAAATTTCCATCAATATCAGTGATTGTTCCGCGACGATCTCGCAAGGTGTAAACGGATGCGTAGGGGATGGGAGCACCTGTTTCTTTCTCAATAACCGAAGATTCTAGCGCGAAATTTTGACTTTGAGCGGTGGAAGAGGAGAGACAGAAGAGGGTGAGACATGAGACTTGAAGACAAAAGACTTTAGACCGATTGAGAATCTGAATCGTCAACTTTTTTGCTTTATGTTCGACTTTGTTCAACGCACAGCGAAGATAGGCATCCATCTTTGAAAAACGGGAACCGAACAATCAATGGAGTGCACGTTTCATCAAAATGAGCGGCTAATCCAAAGGATCAACTGTCCAGTTAGCACCAATTTTGCGTGTAATTCCATCGGCTGATTGAACGTCTAAAACCATTGTAATGGTTGTTTCGGTATCAATGTTTTCAAAAAGAGCTGTTGCGGTGGTTAAATCTATTCCCACTCCCTTGGTATTACCAAAATCAGAGCTGATTTCCCATTTCAAAATTTGAAAATCTGCTTCGAATGGCACGTCTGAAGCGTATTTCACGCTTAGTTTTTTGTCTTTCAAGGATGCTTTTTCTCCGGCTTGCGCATTTCCCCAATAGATGGAAACCGTTGGTAGGGGTATGATTCGATACTCTTCATTTCTGATCAAAGTCACAGTGCCGTCGGAGGCTAAAGAGCTAATGGATAAAGTGGCTTTATCGCCCTTGCGTACTTTGACGATATATTCGTTGGGGGTATCAGTAGCGGCAACTGTGCAATTGGAACCAGAGAGCGTAATCTTTTCACCTTTGGAATCATTTGCAGCGATTTTCACCTTGTTTTCATATCCAAGATACAGAACGTTCTGATCTGTTGTTTCAATGGCGGTTGTTGGTACTTGTGCAAACAAAAGAGTTGCACCGAAGAGCGATAATAACGTTGTTACGAGTGTTTTCATACCCTTACAATGTAAGAAAGTAATTAAGTAACAGCGTTCTTACTGACCGCCTTTCTTCTTGTATCTGCGTGATCGCTTGCTTACCCATTTGTGTTGTCTCTTGTTAGGAGAGCGATAGGTACTTTGGTCAGGCGTCCTGAAAACGATTCCGGCGTTGTATTGCAAATAATTGTTCGGCGTGTCCCAAAAGCCCGGAAAAACGCCAAATTTCGCCGTCGCTGACAATCGAATGCCCATCCAGTTAACGAACCAAACATTTACGCCTCCTCCAAGATTGGCTGTCGGCACATGCGGATCTGCTGTTCCTGTGCGGTAGGTATATCCAACGCCAGCAACCAAATACGGATCGATCCAACGAGCGCTTGGCGCGTATAAATTGTAAAAACTGTACTTGGCATTGAGATCGACATTCAAGTTGATTCCCGTGACGTTCATGGTATCATTCACCAATCGATTGCCTGAATATTGTCCATAGTTTGCCGAAAGCTCTGCGCTCCATCCATACAAAAAGTAACGATCAATGGTGAGCATCGTAGGGTAAGGTTTCAAGTTCCACGATTGATTCACATTGAACATTCCCCCAAACTTATTGCCATCGTCTTCAATCGCCGACCAATGAATTCCAAACATCCATTTATAAGGTTTGTATGGTCTTACCGTTTTGTAAGGCTGGGCATACGCTTGAACAGTTACGAGCGTTAGTACGAGAAATAAGGTTCTTTTCAGCATGGGTCTCATCACATTATAACGAAATTACGATTAAAAGTTTCACCAACTAATGTGCCAGAGGAATTTTCTCTCCCGCACGAATCGGAATATCGAGTGTATTTTCCTGGGGAGGAATAGGACAAGAGTAACGATGAGAATAAGCGCAGTAGGGGTTGTAGGCCTGATTGAAGTCAATTAGAATTTCTTTGGAGTCTGGAATGCGAACGTCTAAATATCTTCCGCCGCCATAGGTTTCTTGTCCTTTTGTTGCATCTCGGAAGGGAATAAATAAGTAATCTTCAAAGCCTTCACGTTTCGAAAGTGCCATGTTTTGATAAACGGTCAATCGATGCTGTACTGAGTCAATAGTGAAGTAAAGGTAGCCGTATCGACGATATACAGGCAGGCGATCCGTGGATGTGGGCATTTCAAACTTTCGACCTTTCTTTTTCTTGAATCGAGCAGTAATTTGATAAGTCGTATTGAAATCAAAATAGTCCAACCCTTGCCATTCAGCGCGTTCTAGTGAGTCGAGCATGTGATTGGCAGTATCGCGAATTTCTGCTTCGTGCTCGGTACGGTGCTCCAGGGTTTCTTCTTCTGTCAACTGAGCAATGGCAAAAGAGGATAAGGAAAGTGCGATTATGGCTAGGAATAATTTCATTTGTCTCGTTTCTTGCCCCAAAAATAGCGCTTCCAATGCGAACCATCGTACTTCCTTCTTCAATGGCAATAGGATAATCGCCGCTCATCCCATGAACAGGTGCTCAAAATTGTCATTGAATTTGAAGTTGTGGGTTTTATGAAAAGGGGGAATAGGAATCCGTTAGACCGCCTATCATGTTGCTAAAAAAAAACAACCTGCTAATCGTATCTCATAGACTTTGCCAGAGATTCAACGATTAACAGGTTGAAATACATTTCTATTCACCCGCTCTGTCGGTTGGGCTTCATTTGAAAGAAACGTCCTTGTACTACTTCGAACATTTCTAACGAAAAACCAATATTCAAGTGGTAAAAATGAATCTTAGTTTCCTCCTCCTCCGAACATTCCCATAATCGGTGTTTTTCCGTCGGAGATAATAGACTTCGCATTCGGTGAAGTGGCCAATTTCTCGTACGCTTCAATTTGCTTGAGCTTGAGAAGGTTCGGAGTGATGCTCGAATTGACTACTTCATTATAGTTTTTCAAAGCGTCAGCCTCTATTCTCAGAGCTTCTGCCGATGCTTCTGCTCTCAAAATTTGAGCTGTTTTTTCTCCCTCTGCTTCGATGCGAGCAATTTCTCTTTGACCTTCCTCTTGGATGATCTTTCTTTCCACTTCCTTTCTCTGCTGTTCAGCTACAAATTCAAGTCTTAACGCCTCTTGTTCTGCTTCCAACTTACGCTCGATTGACTCGCTAACTCGGCTTGGTAAAGTAATGCTCTTCATCAGTACAGCCTCAACCGTAAATCCTTTCGGATCAAGGATTTCCGACATTCGGTCCTTAATAGCCTTTTCAATCTCTGCTCTTTTTGAACTGTGCATATCTTTCGCCGCGAATTGTGAACAAATATCTGCTGCTGCAGAACGGTAAACGGGTAAGATCAAATCTTTTTCGTAGTTCAAGCCTGTTTCTTTCAATATTTTTGGAACATCATTTGATTTAATGCTGTAAAGAATAGAGCTTTCAGACTTAATGGTAAGACCTTCTTTTGACGGAAGATTCTCGGTGATTGACAAGTTTCTTGTTCTGATAAAAACTCGAATAACCTTCGTTGTGAAAGGGTTAAACCCAACCAAACCAGGTGATTCCACTTCGTCTGCTACTCTACCAAATTTTCTCTTTACTGCAACTTGATCCTGAGTAATTACGGCACAACTGGTAAACATGGTAGCCGTCAACGCTGTTAGCATTAGAAACCTTACTTTTCTCATAATACGTGGTTTTAATAAGTTAATATACTTTTGATGATAACTGTTTCTTTTGCTACGATTATGTTTAACAAAACAAACAATTATTTAAACAAGATGAAAGTAAGAAATCTTGACTTTTATGAAATGGGGATACTGTTAAAATTCTACAAAAAACAGTATCATGCACTTAGCAGAGCCCAACTGTCATTCAAAAAGTGCTCGGAGCGCACTTCAATCTACGAGAAAATGCCTTAGTATAAGTTGACAGAATTTTTGTGTGAGAGTCAATTCCTTGCTCCAAAAATAGCACTTCCAATACGAACCATCGTACTTCCTTCTTCAATGGCAATAGGATAATCGCCGCTCATGCCCATTGAAATGTGTTCAAAAGCATCGTTGAATTTGAAATAATGGCTTTTAATGACCTGGAAGTAGTTTTCGAGCGTTCTGAACTCTTCCCGAACCTGTTCTGTATCATCAATAAATGTGGCCATTCCCATCAATCCAACAATGGATACGTTTTGAAGTTCTACAAATTCGTCAGATTCTAGCAAGTTGCGCGCTTCATCAAATTTGAGCCCGTATTTACTGTCCTCTTGAGCAATATGGAATTGAAGTAAGCACTCAATCACCCGGTTATTCTTTTTCGCCTGCTTGTTGATTTCCTTCAACAATTTCATGCTGTCCACCGCGTGAATCATTGCCACAAAAGGCGCAATGTATTTTACCTTATTCGTTTGGAGATGTCCAATGGCATGCCACTGAATGTCTTGAGGCAGTTGTTCGTATTTCTCTGCCATTTCCTGAACGCGGTTCTCACCAAAAATGCGCTGACCTTGATCGTAAGCTTCCTGGATGAGTGCAGCGGGTTTCGTTTTGGAAACAGCTACAAGTGCCACGTTTTCGGGAATTTCCTGTCGTATCGTATTTAATGCTTCTTTGATCATTCGTTGATGTTATAAATGGTCAGTCCACTGCGTAATTTTGGCTCTACCCAAGTTGATTTCGGTGGCATCGTTAAATTGTTGTCTGCAACGCGCTTAATATCTTCAATTTCAACTGGGTGCAGAAAAAACGCAGCTTTAAAATCGCCGTTTTCAATGCGCGCAACCACTTTGTCAAGTTCCTGTGTTCCAGGGATGAAATCGATATCTTGACTCGTTTTCAAATCTTTGATATTCAAAATCGGAGAGAGGACGTATTCGGTCAAAATTTCTGGATCTAAGACTTTCACAGGATCGTTTGTTTCAAAAAGCTCCTGCTTGCATGTCATTTTAATCCAACGCCCTTCAATGCATGCGGTAATTTCATGATTATTGATCGGTTTTCCTGGAATCATGAGGTTGCTTACGTGAAAGTGTGTGCGCAATTTTTCAATGAATTCATCTGCTGTTAATCCGTTCAGATGGCGCACCAATCGGTTGAATTCGAGTATTTTTAATCGTTTCTCATTCAAGAAAAATGCAAGAAAGAAATCTTCATTTGGGAAATGTCCTTGTCCTTGCTTTTCGCGCCATCCTTTCAATCCAACCGAAGAAGCACTTCTATGGTGACCGTCACAAATGTAGAGATCGTCCAACATCTCAAAGGTCTTTTGAATTGTTTCCGTTTCTTCTTTTGAGAAAACCCACAATTCATGTTTCACACGATCGGTGGTGGTGTACTCATATTCAGGGCGCTCCTTTGTTTTGTTGTAAAGAAGCGGTTCAATCCGATGTTCCAAATCTGAGTAGGAAAGAACCACAGGCTCGGCATTATATCCAACAATATTCAAGTAACGCGTAAACATTTCTTCGCGTGCTGTGATCGTTGCTTCGTGCTTTTTGATTTGGTCGTTTTGATATTCTTTGACGCTTGCACCGGCGACAACGCCCATGTATTCATGCCCATCCTTCGTTTGGCGGTAGAGGTAAATGTGGGGCTGTTCGTCTTGCATTAAAATTCCTTCATCAATAAAGTCCTGATAGGCATCGCTTACCAGTGCAAATCGCTCTAGTGAGTTCGGTTCGGTGCGTTCATTGGCACCAAATTCAGGATTAATGATGTGTAAAAAGGTATAAGGATTGTCCTCAAGTTTTGCCTTGAGGACATTTTCCTTATAGGTATAATAGGGACGCGTGGCAACAAGATGTACCAGATCGCGTGTTGGTCGTATTGCTTTAAACGGGCTTATTTTAGCCATAGAAGTACGTCTATTTTAGAACGTACCAAAATTAGCAATAATTGTTTCGGCAAGCTCTGTTCCGATGCGACCTTGTGCTTCCACTGTTGCAGCTCCAATATGCGGTGTCGCTGCAATGTGTTCATGCACTAACAAGTCTTTTCGTGGATTTGGCTCATTTTCAAATACATCCAAAGCAATGGAAGCTACTTTTCCAGAATCCAATGCTTGAATCAAAGCATCTTCATCCACAACTCCTCCACGAGCTGCATTCACTATGCGAACGCCGTCTTTCATTTGGGCAAATTCCGCTGCTCCAAAAACAGCAGATCCGTCTGCTTGTTTCGGTACGTGTAAGGAAATGAAATCGGCAGTTGCTAATATGTCCGAAACATTGGTTTTTGGTGTGATTTCTGTGGTTGCAGAAAGGCCATTGCCCAGCTGGATGTCCACCTTTTTTGGGGCAGCTGTCATGTCCACCGCTTCCACATTCATTCCGGCACCAATGGCATAACCAGCCAGGCTTTGTCCAATGCGACCGAACCCAACAATGGCCAAAGTTTTTCCGCGCAATTCAACGCCTTTTCCGTACTTCTTTTTCAATGTTTTGAAATCTCCGGTCGCCATGTTTTTGGCCGAATCATGCAAAGAACGAGAAATGGAGAACATTTGTCCCATAACCAATTCTGCAACCGACTGGCTAGATGCGGCTGGGGTATTGGCTACAATTCGTCCGTTATCACGACCATACTGTACGTCAATGTTATCCATTCCTACACCACCGCGACCAACGAATTTCAATCCGGGACAAGCATCAAATACTTCCTTACGAACCGTTGTCGCACTTCGAACCAATAATACTTCAATGTTTTGAGCGTTGATTTGATCGATTAGTTGCTCTTGTTCAATTTTATCTGTTAAAACGGTGTATCCTGCTGCTTCTAAGGCATCAATTCCTTGTTGAGATACTCCGTCGTTTGCTAATACTTTCATTTTTTATGCTTTAACGCGTGCAAATTCATTCATTACTTCTGTCAATACCTTTACGCTGTCTAAGGTCAATGCATTGTACATCGATGCGCGGTATCCTCCAACCGAACGGTGACCTTTTAGCCCAATAATGCCTGCATCGTTCCACATTTTATCGAACTCACCTTTTGCAGACTCATCATTCAAAAGGAATGTTACGTTCATTTGCGATCGGTCTTCAACAGCCGTAGTCCCTTTAAACATTGGATTGTTGTCAATCTCAGCATATAATGCATCTGCCTTTGCAGTATTGCGATCGGATGCTCCCTGTACGCCTCCAGTTGCCATTAGGTCGCGTAGATTTAACATTGCTGCGTAAACAGAAAATACGGGTGGTGTATTCATCATGGAACCTTTGTCTGCATGATTTTTAAGGTTCAGGTATTTCGGCATGAACGTTGAAGTAGATTTGCCAAGAACTTCATCTTTCACGATGTATAGGGTGGCTCCTGCTGGCCCCATGTTTTTTTGTGCTCCGGCATAAATCAAATCGAATTTTGAAACGTCAACTGGTTTTGAAAAAATATCGGAAGACATATCACATACCAAAGGTGCGTTTACTTCTGGAATTACTTGAAATTGCGTACCAAATATGGTGTTGTTCGAAGTGTAATGGATGTAATCAACATCTGAAGGTGCCGAGTATCCTTTCGGAATGTATGAGAAGTTCTTGTCCTCAGAGGTAGCGAAAACATTGGTGTCGATACCAACGGCTTTTGCTTCTCCAATTGCTCCTTTTGCCCAGGTTCCTGTATTAATGTATCCTGCTTTTTTGGTATCACGCATCATATTCAATGCGGAAATTGTGAATCCTAAAGATGCACCACCTTGTAAAAAAAGTACCGTGTATCCATCAGGAACATTCAATGCTTTTTTTACGAGGTCTTGCGCCTCTTCCATTACAGCTACGAAATCAGGGCTGCGATGAGAAATTTCTAGAATCGACAATCCGTTGAAATCAAGTACGCCTGCCGCGGCTTCTTTAAATACGTTTTGCGGTAAGATGCAAGGTCCTGCTCCAAAGTTGTGTTTCATTTTTTTTTGGATTATGGTTAAAAAAAAAGGCTGCCAATTAGGCAGCCATATAATGTGTTGTTACTCTTCTTTTTTCGCTTCGGTTTTCTTGTCGTCGCCCGCTGCTTTGTTCGTGGCGGTTTTGGCCGGTGCTTTTTTTGCAGTGGTCTTTTTCGCTGCCGGTTTTTTCGCTGCTGGTTTTTTCGCTGCCGCCTTCTTTTCTGCTGGCTTTTCAGCTGCGGCTGCTTTTTTTGGTGCGGTCTTTTTCTTAGGCTTTGCGGCTGCTGCGGTTACCGGAGTAGATTTTTTTCGTTTTCTTGAGTTTCCATACGTTCCCAAAATTCGCTTTCCTTTAGCGGTTTTTCTATCTCCTTTTCCCATGGTATTGTGTTTGTTTAAAGTTTCATACAAATATATTATTCTTTTTCTAAAACGCGTCGGCGGATTTCTCGTTCAACAGCCTCTCCATCGCGGATAATACGGGAGCACCACTGGATTTTCAACCGAACTTGATCGGCGTGAGATAATTTCCAATTAATTTCTGAGGCCGACAGTCGATTGCGAAGTGTGTTTAAGGAAAGTGCCGCTGACACTGATACATTGAAGCTTTCAGTAAATCCATACATGGGCAAACGAATGGTACGATCAGCAGTAGCTAGAATATCGTCTGAAATGCCATGAACCTCGGTTCCAAACACCAATGCAATGGGTTGATCTAAAGGAATATTTTCAATCGTATCCTCGGTATGTGGACTGGTACATACTATCTGATAGCCTTGTTTTTTTAGTCCTGAAATACATTCAAGCCCCGGATTTTCTCCGGTAGAATGCGAATAAAGGTCAATCCAATTGCTTGCGCCCTTGGCAATTTCTCGTTGTACCACGTATTCAACATCTTTCTCGATGGTATGTAAGTTTTGAATTCCGAAACAATCACACGTACGAATCACGGCGGATGCATTGTGATCCTTTCGGATGTTTTCCATGACAACAGAAACGTAACGCGTACGATCGGCTGCGATGCGATCATACATTTCTTGTTTGCTTTCGGAAACAATGTCGTAAAATGCGGCAAGTACTTTTTCGTCTACAGTCATTTCAGTAAAATAAAAAAGGGAGATACCACGAAGGCACTCCCTTTTAAATACTTTGTGGTAAGATTAGTTAACCTTTCCAGAAAGTTCAGACCAGCTTTGAAACGTACAACGTTTTTAGCTGCTATTTTAATTTCTTTTCCTGTTTGAGGGTTACGTCCAGTTCTTGCAGCTCTTTTAGATACTGAAAAAGATCCGAATCCTACTAAAGAGATACGGTCTCCTTTTTTCAATGCTCCTGTTACTGCGTCCACAAATCCGTCCAATGAGCGTTTCGCGTCTGCTTTTGACAATCCTGCCGACTCTGCCATTGCATCAATCAATTCTGCCTTGTTCATAGTTTTGGTTTTTTAGTTTGTTAAAAAATTAATGAGACAAATATATCTTAATATCCTTGCCACGCAAGGAATAGCGCGGTAAAATGGCGTATTTTGTGGATAAGTACACGATTTTGTTAATAAAACACCCCGAAAACAGCACTATTAGTGGGGTTTTCGACGAATGAAGGAAAAGTGTCGGTGAATGTTTGGATACGCTACTCCTCAGAAATGACAAGGTTTTCAATAGAATTTCCGGCTAGAAAGTCCTTGAAGTTCATGCGTCTTTTTCCTTCCGCTTGAATCTCTGTAACGGTTAAGTAACCGCCCTTACAAGGGAATAGTAAACCTTCTTTCGATGATAGTATCGCTCTCGAGTTAGTGATTGTTTCCTCAGAGAGGAAGGTTCCAAAGATTTTATATGTTTTGGTTTCGTTTTTATGCGTGTCGGTTAGTTTGCACCAAGCGGCAGGGTATGGCGATAGTCCACGACAAAAATTATGCACTGCATCAACAGGTTTGTTGAAATCGATACGACAGTCCTGTTTGAAAATCTTCGGTGCAGGTTTGTAATGCGGCTCCATTACCTGAACTTTGGCTTGCGCCTTTCCTTCGTCCAGATGTAATAAGGTGTCAAGCATGACATCGGCACCAAGTTCCATCAAGCGGGCATACAGCTCACCAACTGTTTCATTGGGTCCTATAGATACTTTCGATTGTTGAATGATCTTACCAGTGTCTATTTCCTTCTCAATAAAGAAGGTGCTCACGCCTGTTTCCGTTTCTCCATTGATTATTGCCCAGTTGATTGGGGCAGCGCCACGATAATTTGGTAGGAGGGAAGCATGCAGATTGATCGTTCCTTTTGGAGGCATGTCCCAAACAATCTCGGGAAGCATGCGGAATGCCACAACGACAAATACATCTGCCTCTAACGATCGTAATTCTCCCACAAACCCGTCGTCTTTTAACTTGGTTGGTTGAAGAATGCGCAATCCGGCTTGGTTCGCATATTGCTTCACGGCGCTTTCGTGAATCTTTCTTCCACGGCCTGCTGGTTTGTCGGGTACAGTCACTACGCCTACAACATTCATTTTCTCCTGCACTAACTTATCCAAAATAGTCACGGCGAATTCAGGGGTTCCCATAAATATAATACGAAGATCACGCATCTCAAATATTTTTTGATTTCCAATCGAAGAAACGAAGGTAGGCAATTGATAATCCTCCGAGAAGAATAAAGTAAATGTATTCAACCGACCAGACCCAATAGATATCCCATTCGAAGACTTTTAAGAAAAGGTAGGCAGCGAAAACGTACACGCCTACAGAAATGCATTCAATGTAAAAGGTGATGCGTGTGTTTCCACTTCCAGCAATTGTTTGAAAATAGACCGTGCTGATTCCATATATAAGGATCGAGCCAGAAATGAATCGTAACAACTCGGCGCTTCCTTTCACATATACCTCTTCTGGATTGATAAAACTGACCAGGTATTCGGGATACAAAAGAGCTCCATGAAAAAGCGCAAACAAGAATAAAATGGTCAATAGTTGAATCCGTCGATGAATGGTTTTGAGAGCATCGTGCGACTTGCTTCCTAAATACTGACTGATATATGTTTTCGTGGTAGCAGAAAAACCCCAGATTGGAACAAATGCTAAGAAGTACAATGTTCGGATAGTTTGTGAGATGGTGAGTTCGTATTCGCCTCGTTGCTCTATCCAAATAAAGAAAATTGTCCAGGTGATCAATGCAACCAATAATTGTAGCATGATTGGAGAGCCAATTTTGAAGAGTATTTTGAATGAATCTGCATTGTAACGCAATTCTTTAAAAAGGCGGTGATCTTTTC
The DNA here is from genome assembly GCA_043584915.1 of Fluviicola sp. Taxonomy (GTDB): domain Bacteria; phylum Bacteroidota; class Bacteroidia; order Flavobacteriales_D; family Crocinitomicaceae; genus UBA4466. Next base: position 3,416,406 of record CP121319.1, on the reverse strand, counting down.
TCTCCTTGCTCACAATCAAGGCTCCAATTAAGAAGAGCATTCCGGCGCCGTCAGCGAGCATAGAAGCGTATGCAGCTCCCGCTACGCCCATTTCCGAAAATCCGCAGTTCCCGAAGATTAGAGAATAATCCAGAAAAATATTGGTGAACGCAATAACGGCAGCACTCAAAAGAATTACATATGTTTTTCCAAGAGCCATGAAATAAGCACTGGCTGCAAGTGTAATCATGCTGAAAAGGAGACCAAAGCTACGAATGCGCACAAATTCAATCTCCGCAGTGGCAATGTTTTCGTGATAGGTGAAGCTTCGGATCATTTCTGGAAGGAACCATTGAACGAGTGCCAGGAGCAGCACTGCTATCACGGTATTGGTTAATAAGGTGGTTCCAAATATTTGTGCGAGCAAGTTTTCTTTTTTCTCGCCAATTCTTCGGGCCATTAAAATTTGCGCGCCATCACTCATTCCCATCAATGCAACGAATAGGGTAACGTAAATCATTCCGCCATTCCCAACAGCATCAAACGCAATGGTATCGTACCTGCTGAGGAAATATGAATCCGTAATCATCACAACAGACTGAATGAATGAAGATGCCATTAAGGGAACGGCAACGGATAAGATGGTGCGATAGCGTAAATCGAGCATTAGTCCACTTGAATTACCAATCCCTTGAGGTATTCCCCTTCAGGATGGAATGCACTGATTGGATGATCCATGGGTTGATGGAGTTGTTCCAAAATGCGCACGTTTCTGCCTGTTTCGATAGCTGCTGCGATAACCGTATTGGTGAAAAGCTGCTTGTCAACTACCTGCGAGCAAGAAAAGGTAAAAATGATGCCGCCTGGTTTAATTTGACGAATGGTATGAGCATTCAATCGCTTGTATCCTTGAACTGCCTTGTGTCGTTTGTTGCGATGTTTGGCAAACGCGGGAGGATCCAAAACAATGATGTCGTAATCTTCCGGTAAATCTTTCATGTAATGCATGGCATCGGCAACAATCGATTTGTGTTGTGAGCCGAAACCATTCAATTCAATGTTTTCATCGGTCAAAGCAATTGCCTTTTTCGAACTGTCTAATGAATGAACGAGGTTGGCACCATATTCCAATGCAAGCAGGCTGAATCCTCCAGAATAGCAGAAGGTGTTCAGTACTTTTTTGCCTTTCGCATACTTGGCAAGCAAAGCTCGGTTTTCACGCTGATCGATAAAAAAGCCTGTTTTCTGACCTGTTATCCAATCGATGTTGAATTTTACGCCATTTTCCAAAGCGATGTGCGGTGTTTCACAAGATCCAAATAGATAACCATCTTCTACCTCAGAGCGCTCGGGTAAAGTTTCACTCGATTTTGAATAAACTGCAATCAATTCATCTCCCAAGGCTTTTTCCAAAGCAGGAACAATTTTTTTCAGCTCACCATACATACCAATGCTGTGACACTGAACAACCGCAACTCCGTTGTAATAATCAACGATTAATCCAGGCAATCCATCGCCTTCACCGTGAATAATTCGGCAAATGGAATTGCCTTTTCGAAATAAATTTTTGTTCCGACGGGTGCTTATGGCATTCTCAATACGATTCTTAAAGAAAACGTGATCGACAGGTGCATCGCCAAAATTTAAAATCCGAACCGCAATGGTCGCATGTTGAAAATGTCCACGCGCCAAAATGCTTCCATCGGGGTCTGTGACTGCAACAAGGTCTCCATCCTCAAATCGATCTGTTTTGGAAGTGATAGCTCCTGAAAACACCCATGGATGTTTGCGTTCGATGGAATGAAGTTTTTTCGGATGTATGGTAACGGTACGTTTCATAGGCGATTGCGAAGAGCAAAAATAACGGGTCTTACCAATTTGCACCCATGAATCGTAATAAAGTTGATATTTTTGCCTTAAATAATAGCATATGACCTGTCGCATCCATTTTTATTTACGCAACGATCATTTCTCTCAAGAGTATGCCGATGAGCACAACAATGGAGAGCCATCTGAGATGAATCGCTTGTATCTGTGGGAGGATGAATTTTCCATCAAAACAAATGTGACAAAAGTGGATGCACGTCGCTTCGAGAAATATGCATTGCAAGGGAAGAAAGGCGAAGAATCCTTTACCGAGGAGATTGCTGATATGGGCTTGTTTTATTTGATGGATTTGGATGCTCCAGTCGCCGTGGTTGGATGTTCGGAGGTTTTGCTAGACTCCTATTCAATTAGAGAAGAAGGCAGCGAAATTGTGTTGGAAGCATATTTAAAGGGAGAAGAGCCACTGGCAAATCCTGTTACGGGTATTTACATCGCTTCGCGCGATTTTCCAAAATCTTTAGTTTCGGCAGAATGATTCGTGTTGACAATATAGGGGTACTCAGAGACGATTGGATTTTTCAAAATATTTCGTTTGAATTGCCACAAGGCAAGTTGTTCGGGGTTATTGGTGACAGCGGTGCCGGGAAAACGACGCTGCTCAAAGCAATTTCTGGTTTTGTGGACATCGTGGAAGGGGCTGTGTATTTAGACGATCGAAAACTGATTGGCCCTTCGGACAAACTGGTTGCCGGATATGAGGAAATTCAACTCGTTAACCAAGATTTTGAATTGGATACTTTTCATACGGTAGCTGAAAATATCAAAGAGAAAGTGCTGCATCTGCCTAAAAAAGATCAGCAAATTTTGGTGCAGGAAATGTTGGACTTACTGGAGCTGAATCACCTCAGCGACAGACAGGTGAAATGGATTTCTGGTGGAGAGCAACAACGCGTTGCAATTGCCAGAGCGTTAGCTTGTGAGCCACGCTACCTTTTGTTGGATGAGCCATTTGTTCATCTCGATCAACAATTGCGATTGAAGGTGATGGAGTATTTGAAGTCGCTGAATAAGGTTCGAAATACAACCATTGTCCTCGTCTCTCACGATGGCGCCGAAATGATGGGATTTGTAGATGAGGTAATGCACTTGTGCAAAGGAGGCGTGCAAAGAATTGCATCGGCAGCGGATATGTACTATCATCCTGAAGACAAATTGCAAGGAGCATTGATGGGAATGATTAATGAAATTGCATTAGGCGGCGAGAAGGTATTGTTTCGACCATCCGAGTATACACTGGAAGATGCCAATATGAATGTAACTTTTCAATCGTACTTTGATACAGGACTGGTGGTATTTAGTTATTTTACCACTGATAAGAACGAACGAATTGTGCTTTCGTCTATGAAACCGATTAACGACGTCAACAAGATTCGAATTCTAAAACATTCATGACAGCAAGAGAACTTGGAGGCTTACTCAAAAAAACCTTCGTAGAATTCTGGAAAGAAAGTCCTTTACACCACGGAGCTGCATTGTCATATTATGCGCTGATGGCGCTCGTTCCCATTCTTTATTTAAGTATTTCATTTTTTGGAAGTTTTGTCGGACAAGACACCATGTTGGCCATCGTAAAGCAAGTATTACGAGAAAATATTGGAATAAAGGATGTGGATGGTATCATAAGTTTCTTGAGTAATGTTGATTTGACCACTGGAAGTACGGCATTGAGGGTGATTGGGATTCTGGCATTAATGCTGTCATCTACGGCTATTCTTAATTCTTTGAAGCGCAGTATTATTGAGTTTTACGACCTTGACTTACGCAAGTTGAATCGGAAAAAGAAAATCGTGAAAAACGTCATTTTCCGACTCATTTCAATGCTTGTGATAGCTGCTATGACATCGCTCATTATCGCACTGTACTTTGCCGAAACGCTTGTCTTGAGTTTGGAAGAAACCTATTTTTCCGACAACGAATTTGTTAGTTGGTTGTTTTCTGGATTCGCACACCATATCCTGCCGATCATGGTCAATTTGGTGGTGTTTACCTTCATTTTCAAATACCTTCACGATGGAATTGTAGCCTGGAAAGTGGCGATAACTGGTGGAGTGGTAACCGGAATTTTTCTGTACCTCGGTCAGTTGTTGATCAAATATTACCTGGCGAATTTCTTTTTTGCCGCTGAAGGAGGCGTGGCGGGAACGTTCTTGGTTATTCTTGTTTGGGTTTATTATTCCTCTCAAATTCTCTTCCTTGGGGCGAAGTTTTCGTTTGTTTATGCGCAATTTATCGGAATGCCAATCACGACCAAAGAATAAAATGTTGATTAAAAAATGATCAACATTTGTTTAGTATTTAAGAAATTAGTACCTTCGATTCGATAAAGGTTAACACTGAAGTATGGAAATCGGAAAAAACTTAAAGCTCTTACGCAATCGATTGAAGAAATCGCAAGAAGAGGTGGCAACAGATTTGAACTTAACACGTAGTTCTTATTCTGGTTATGAAAACAATGTTGCCCAGCCCAACCTGGAAAGTTTGGTGTTATTCAGCGATTACTACAAAGTAACAATTGACGACTTGGTGCGCAAAGACCTTTCTACTTTCAAAGAAAGTGATTGGAAACGCATCGATCAAGGGTTGCATGCCGATGTCAAAGGACAGAAATTGCGCGTTCTTACCGCTATGGTGGATTCCAACGAAGACGAGCTGATTGAGCTTGTTCCCGTAAAAGCAAGTGCAGGTTACACGGCCGGTTACGCAGATCCTGACTACATCAAAGTATTGCCAACCTTCCATTTACCTTTTCTTTCAAAAGACCGAAAGTACCGTTCCTTCCCAATCAAAGGAGACTCAATGCCACCAGTTGTGGAAGGATCTTTTGTGATTGGTGAGTTTGTACAAAATTGGATGTCCATTCGAAACGGAACACCATGTATTGTGGTTACCAAAGATGAAGGCATTGTTTTTAAAGTGCTGCACAACCTATTGAGCTCCGAGCAATCGTTTCAATTGTGTTCTACCAATACATTCTACGAGCCGTATGTCGTTCATGCCAACGATATTCTAGAAATATGGAAGTTCGTAAATTACATTTCTCCCGAATTACCTGACGTAAGAATGGATGATAGCGGATTGTCGCAATCCATTAAATCTTTGCAGAAAGAGGTGCATGAGTTGAAAGGAATGGTGAAGGGGGATAGCTAGGGGATTTATTCTTTGTTTCGTGGGCTTCGAGAGCCTCAGCCCACTTCGTTTTGTGGAGATTTTTTCGTTCGGATGGTGGGCTTCGAGAGCCTCAGCCCATTTCGTTTTGTGGAGATGTTTTCTTTCGGATAGTGGACTTCGAGAGCCTCAGCCCACTTCGTTTTATGGAGATGTTTTCTTTCGGATAGTGGACTGAGGCTCTCGAAGTCCACAATTAACGCAGATCGAGACAGACAGGAATGTCAACCTACCCCAAAATATGTCCCCTCCTCGTAATAAATCACTTCATCATGCATCAGAGCGCGGATGGCTTTTTGGAGTAATTCTTTCGATGCAGGAATTTCGGTTTCCAAATACGCAAAAGTGCAGGGAAGTTTTGCCAGAATTACTTCGTGCAAATGTTTTGAATCAAACTCCTGGCGCAAACAATTGTCGCAAATACCGCAATCGTGTCCTTCGTCCCCGAAATATTGAGAAATCAACTTAGATCGGCATGCGTCGGATTGAACGAAATCGAGTAAAGATTGCAATTTTGCCTCTTCGCGCTCTTTGCGGTGCAGATAAACAGACGGAGCTAACTCTAGCTGTGTATCGGCTATACGTTCTTGCAGAAAGGTCACTTTCGGCAAGTTGGATTGAAACTGCACGTCAATCACACCATATTGCTCCAGGCGCTCCAGTTGTTCTTGTAATTTTTGTTCGGTAATGTTCAGTCGCTGTGCCAATTTCCCTTGATGCAAAGTTGTAAATCGATCAAAAACACCAGGGTAACTTCGGGTTAATAATGTAATGAGCGGGGCCAATGTGTCATGCGCTACTTGAAACGTGTATAGCGCTTTATTTCCTACAATAATTCGCAATCGAGTAGGGAAGAAGCTCGATTCCGCAAGGCCAATAGTTTCATTTAGTTGCAAAACGCGCAGCGCATAATATGTTTCGCTTGCAGAAATCTCGAATGTATTGCTAAAAGCCTGAAGGTTGAACGGATAGGTTTCGTCCTTTCCCGAACCAATGGCAACTTGAAGATAGTTGCAAATGGCATTGTAAATGGTTTTAATGCGTTCTTTTGAAGGGTATTGTGCTTCAATGCGCTCTTTCATCAGGTCGATATCCCGACGATTCCAAAATCCAATAGCTTCCGAAGGTTGTCCGTCACGACCAGCGCGACCAGCCTCCTGGTAATATGCCTCCAAATTGTTCGGAAGTTCAAAATGCAACACAAAGCGAACATCCGGTTTGTCAATCCCCATGCCAAAAGCGTTGGTTGCCACCATGACTTTCAAGCGATTCTGCATCCATTCCTCCAACATATAGCTTCGGTCCTCAGACGACATTCCGCCATGATAAATTCCCGCAGATATTTTGTGCGCTCTTAATTGGGTGACAACTTCCTTTACACTGCGTCGGGTCTGGCAATACACAATCCCGCTTCGGTCTTCGTTTCTCTGACAATGCTCCAATACACGTTGCATTTTGTTCTCTGCCTCCTGAAGCCCATATAAAATGTTCTTTCGCTCCAATGAACCTTCAAATTGTTTTGGTGCTTTCAGCGCTAACTGCGAAACAATATCCAGTTTCACCTGTTTGGTTGCCGATGCAGTTACGGCAACAATTGGAGCATTGGGATGGTGCGCACGAATATTCGCAATTTCTCGATACGAAGGTCGGAAATCGTGTCCCCATTCAGAGATACAATGCGCTTCATCCACCACAATTAGCCCGATGTTCATGCGCTTGAAACGTTCAATGAACAAATCAGATTTTAATCGCTCAGGAGACGTATACAGAAACTTGGTATTTCCAAAACGCGCATTGTCCAGAGCAATATCAATTTCCCGATAAGAAAGTCCACTGGAGATTAACGAAGCACGAATTCCTCGCTTTTCCAACTGGTTTACCTGATCTTGCATCAATGCGATTAATGGGGAAATGACGAGTGTAACGCCGTCCAAAGCAATGCCGGGAACTTGAAAACAAACCGACTTCCCACCTCCAGTGGGTAATATCGCCAAGGTATCATGACCGTAGATCACGCTGTCCACAATCTCTTCTTGTAAAGGGCGGAAATTCGAATACCCCCAGATTTTTTGCAGTATTTCGCGGCTTTTCTCCAATTCTGTGCTGTTAGATCAAAGCTAACAAATAAAAAAAATGTGAAAATCATTACCCTATTGCATTAATAGGAGAATCTCAGTACCTTTGCACCACATTTTAGCAGTATGATAAAAGACACTATTTCCATAAAAATCAACAAGACAGAGCAATCGCGTATTACTGACGTAGACTGGGATAACTTGCCATTTGGTAAAGTATTTTCTGATCATATGTTGGTTATGGATTACAAAGATGGTGCTTGGCAAGAGCCAGAAATTATGCCTTTTGGTCCCTTATCATTGCACCCTGCAACATCTGCTATTCATTATGGTCAGTCCATTTTTGAAGGAATGAAAGCGTATCGTGCTGAGAATGGAGATGGATTTGGACAGATGCCAAAGAGCATAAGTTCATTGAAGAATCAGGGACGATGAATATCGTTTTTGAAATTGATGGTACGTTGGTAACGCCATCGGAAGATTCAGATACAATCCTTAGAGGAGTTACCAAGCGATCTGTAGTAGAAATTGCAGAAAGTTGGGGTGTTCCAGTGGAAGAAAGAAAAGTAACGGTAGATGAAATCGTGAAAGCAGCTTCGGAAGGCAGATTGACAGATGCTTTTGGGGCAGGAACCGCAGCAACGATTGCACCGATCGCAAAAATTGGATTCCGTGATCAGTTATTTGAATTGCCTGGTCTTGAAACAAGAACCACATCGAATAAAATTGGAAAATACTTAACGGAACTGAAAAACGGCGTCATAGAAGACGAGTTCAACTGGATGTTGAGATTCTAACGAACGAATGTTCATAAAGCCTCGGTTTTTTCCGGGGCTTTTTTATGATGGTATGCATTTGAGACCTATATTTGCGCTTAACTAGAATTATTCTAAATAAGTGAACATCGTCCTCGCAGATACCAATGAACTTATCCGCCTCGGAATCCGAGTGCTGTTGAATACAGAATTGAACTGTGAAATCGTTGGTGAAGCAGCCACCTCTCCTGAATTACTTGAAATTATTGAATCCTTCGAAGTGGACGTGATTATCATGGATTTCACCTCTGCTGGTTTTGATATCGACGATATTTCTGTGATCAAAAGAGAGTTTCCGAAAATTCGCATGTTGGCAATCACACCCGAGCAATCGGCGCAAGTTCTTGTTGATGCCTTGCGATCTGGAATAACAAGTTACGTCAAGAAAGATTGTTCTTTTCCAGAGATTTTGGAGGCGGTCAAAGAGACGTATCAAGAAAATAAGTTCTTCTGTGGGCAAATTTTAGAAACCATCCAAGAGGCCAATCTCAACGTTGACGACATTGAACTGGATGCATTTTCTTGTGAGCCTGTTCTGATTTCGAACAGAGAAAGTGAGATTATCACCTTAATCGCCGAGGGGAATACAAATACACAAATTGCTGAAAGGCTCTTTTTAAGCGGGCACACAGTGAATACACACCGCAAAAACATTATGTCAAAATTGGGCGTAAAAAACACCGCAGGCATCGTAATGTACGCCGTAAAGACGAATTTAATTTCTCCCAACAGATTCCTTTTTACCTCCGATAGCAATTCTTGAATTTTTTTTCTAAAAGAATTGAACGTATTTTTATTTCTGTTGTACAGAGAATCAAACAGCGCAAGTTATGTTTAGAAATACGTATTTAATTATTCTGATTTTCAGTGGTTTCAGTGCTTTTGCACAGAATACGCCAGAGGAGATTGAGCCACAGAATAACAATACCAATGTATTGAACAATAACTCGTTCAATTATAATGGAACCATTGAAACCGAGAAACTGGACACCGTGACTCTTCAAAAAGAGCAAGCAAAGCCAGCGGTCAAATTGAAATCGGGCGATTCAAGAGCTGCTCGCAAATTGAAGAAGGCACCAACACGTTCGCTTGAGGTTAGCCCTGCTCCAAAAATGGAATCGGAGCCAAACGAAGCGCTTGAGTTGAACGAGGAAACGACATCTCAGGACGAATACCTCATGGACTCCGAAAACGCGGTGGAAATTCAGAGTGCAGGGTACCAACAAGCGAATTATGGGTTTACCATGTCGCAAAGTCAAGCCACACATCAGCCAATGCAAAGGTCACCACTTCCAGAGCATCAGGTAGAAATGGATAAGGCGGTAAATTATTTTGAAACAAACGCGCCAAATTCCTTCGAGTATCATTATTTCAAATATACTGCCGGAAATTATGATGTAAGTCAAGTGGAGCATTTGAGAGAAGCTGAAAAACTCATGCCGGCAAATAGTGATGTGCATGCGCAATTAGCTGCATACAATATCATTACACGTGATGCTGACAGCGCCGGCGTCTACGTGGACAAACTAGTAAACTCTGGCAGACTCAATTCAAACACGCTGCTTTATGCGGAAGATTTGTTGATCTCTGTACCCGAAAATGGCGTGCTAATTACGCATGGATTCGATGATACATACAGTGCTTTCCAAAAGCAGCAAGAAGATGGGGTAAGAGATGACGTAACGCTGATTTCATTGGACTTTTTGCAGAGTGAACAATACCGTGTACAGTTAGAAGAGGATGGATTTGAATTGCCAGAGCAAGAAGTAATCAATGTCGATTACCTAGCAAAATTCTGTGAACTTAATGCCTCCAAACCAATCAGTATTTCCATGACCACTCCGAAAGAGTATTTCATGCCGATCAAGCAAAACTTGTATGTAACGGGACTTGTGTTTGAGTACCATCAAGATACCTACAACAATTTTGAACGAAACAACGAATTATGGAATTCCAACTTGTCAAAGCATCTTATTGATGGTGCCGTTGATGAGAAAGCCAAACAACTCTCTGCCAATTATCTTCCAATGCTACTGCAATTACGCAAAGTGTACGGACAACAAGGAGAGATAAAAAAACTAAAAGAAATTGACGACGCTATTGATAAGGTCAGCCTGCAGTGCAGAAAATACGACCAGGTTCAAAAGTTGAAGTCGAGTTATTAATGCGCTTAGTAAAACCGAGATATCAAGAAATGACTGACGAGTCGTTGATGGTAGCTATCTCCAAAGGGGACAAGCGTGCCTTTGATGAGATCTACAATCGTTATTCGGGCCCTTTGTTAGGGTACTTCATGCGCATGCTCTGGCGTGACCGCGAAAAAGCAGAAGATTTCGTACATGATATATTCGCGAAAATTATTCGCAAACCAGAATTATTCGATCCGAATCGAACCTTCAAAACCTGGCTGTATTCTGTTGCCAATAATATGTGTAAGAATGAATACAAAAAGCAAGAGGTTCGTAAAAACACGTCAAACGGATTGGATGAAAATTATGCCGTGCAAGATCATGGCGCAAATGTGCTTTCAGAAGTAGCTGACAGTCAGTTTAGAGACCAATTCGAAAAAAGTTTGGAGGATTTGGATCAAAAACACAGCGAGGTTTTTCGATTGAGACATTTGGATGGCCTTTCTATAAAGGAAATTGCTGAAGTACTTGAAATAAGCGATGGGACGGTAAAATCAAGATTGTTCTACGCAACAAAATATTTAGCTTCCAGTTTGGAGGCGTTTAACCCAGTATTAAATAGGTAAGATGAAAAAAGATTTGATCGATACCATAATGGAGAAAGAATTTCACATGCTAACCGAAGTAGAGCGCAAGGAGCTCGCTACGTTTTGTGATTCTGAGGATGAATTCAACCAAATGAAAGATGTGTTCATTGGGGTGGAACAAATGCGTTTCGAACAACCGAAGCCAAAAGCCGAAACAAAGCAACGTCTGGATGATTTGTTTGATAGCACCCATCCAAAAGCAGCGCCCATTTGGTATAGCTCAATGTTTGCCGTTATTCTTCCAAAGGAGAAGCCAGTTCACCGTCAACCGTTGGCGCAAATTGCAGCGATTGCACTGCTTGCATTGTTATTGATTCCGTTTTGGAATACAAATAATGTTACACAAGAAGCAAGCGTTTTAACGGCTGAAATTGTTGAAGAAAAACCAGTGGAGCCGTCTAATGATGTTGTTGCAACGCCAACTGTAGCTGAAGTGAAGGATGTCACTCCTTCTGATAGTGACGGGCGGAATACACGGTCAGTTTCGAGTCCAGTGCTTGTTGCTTCGGCGGCAGATCCTGTTTCGGCAGAGCCACTGGCAGAAATAGCAGCTGCTTCTGCAGGAGCTCCAGGAAGCGATCATCCCGATGGTGTTTTTATAGCGGTATCTCAACCTGCAAGTGAAAATCCAGAAGTGTTTGATTTGCTTACGGCAACTTTTTAAACAAGAATATCGAAGTGCTCTTTCTCTTGATGAGGACGCTGCACAATCATTCCCATTCGGAAGAAGTCGATGGTGACGTGGAAGCGTTCGTCAGATTTCAATTGTTCCCAGGCAGCCTTCATGGATTTGCTCCAACGAATGTCATCTAAAAGAAAAAGAGTTTCGTCATGCGCATGAGGAAGCAGCTGCTCTACGTAGTTTATCAGTGCTTTTCCGTCGTGATGTCCATCAATGAAAATTAAATCATATTTGGTTTTAGGCAGCTTCGGCAATACATCGGCAAAGGTTCCAACCAACGGATGAACATTTTCGACTTTCAGTGCCTTTAAATTTTCTTTCGCTTCGGAATGAATATTTGGACAGCCTTCAATCGTCGTAATGACCGCATTTTCATTGCCCGTTGCCAGGCAAACACTTCCAATCCCGAGGGATGTTCCTAGTTCAAGTGCCGATTCCAACTGATAATGTTGCATCAACTGAAAAAGAACGGTCCCATATTTCCCTTTGCTTGTATTTGTTGCGTAAATAGATGCAATGGACCGAATGTTCCCAAGTTTTCGGGAGCCTACGCCATGATCGATAATTTCGATGGTTTTTTTGTTGCTTTTCAACCTTGTACCAAGCAATCTCGTTCGTTCAGTGAATAGGGCAGAAACAGGAGTGCGCAAACATTTATCCGTAAGTTCATACACGAACGGTGAATGAACGCCATGACGGCGCTTTGCGTTCCATCTATATTTCATATATTCGAAGCCCAAAAACATGAATCGAGAGTAAGATACTTTCGCTAAGATATGAGTACATCTGGTAATTCTTCCATTGAACAACAAAAAAGCGATATTTCTAACGGATGTAATACGGTCGAATTGACGGGCTCATGCGTTGTTGGGGAAGGGATTCTGAGACTCTCAGAAGAAGAAAAATCACAACTTCAGAAAACGTATCAAGCGTGGGATGGTAAGGCTTCCTTCTTTATACCGGCATCAGGTTCTGGTTCCAGAATGTTCTCTGAGCTGCTACGTTTTATTGAAACAGAAAAAGAATCTGAATCCGTTGTGGAATTCTTTCAGAAATTACCAGAGCTAGCACTTTTTCAAGAGCTTCCGATGGTGGTAAAGCAGAAATATGAGGCGTTGCAACCAATTTATTTGGCAGAATATCTGGTGAGTAAGGAGGGAATGCGCTTTCAGGACAAGCCAAAGGGTTTGATTCCTTTCCATAAAACCAATCAAGAAGTTTACAATCCGTTTCAAGATCAATTTTTGCAAGCGTTGACTCTTTTGGGGGATGAAGGGCATGTGCACTTTACTATTCAGAAAGACTTTGAGAAAGCGATTCTGGAGAGTTTGGGGAAATTGAACGTAAAGTCAATCGAATCCAAGGTGTCATTTTCTCATCAAGACAGTGCCTCCGATGCCTATTGTTTTAACGATCATGGCGAGTTGGTTTTGAATGAGGGACAGCCAGTGCGCAGGCCGGCTGGGCATGGAGCCTTGCTCAAAAATTTAAACGAAGTATCCTCCGACTTGGTGTTTGTGAAAAATATTGACAACGTTCAGCATCAACGCAAATCGAGCTTAAACCAACAAGTTTGGAAATATTGCGCCGGGTTGTTATTGGAGTTTAAAAAGGAATTAGCAAATCTTATTGATTCATACAGCGAATCAGGGTTGCGAGACTTGAACGAAAAATATCAATTTCTCTCAGATGACGAGGTGGCTCAGTGTGATGCTTCCAAATTGCGAGAATACGGAAGTCGTCCTTCGAGAGTGTGCGGCATGGTTGTCAATGAAGGTGCCCCGGGTGGTGGGCCGTTCTGGGTGAATGATGAAGGCGTTGTTTCGAAGCAAATCGTTGAAAAAGTTCAGATTTCATCAAAAGATGCGTCAATAGTGGAGCAGAGCAGTCATTTTAATCCTGTATTTATTGCGTTGTCGAAAACAGATGTGTCAGGAAATCAATTGAACTTGCACGATTTTGTTGATCCGTCTAAATATTTGGTGGTGAATAAGCCCAATGGTTCTGGCTCATTGAATTATCGAGAATTACCTGGTCTTTGGAATGGTGGAATGCACTTTTGGAATACAGTATTTGTTGAAATCCCGAAAGAAGTCTTTTCTCCCGTTAAGTCTGTATTCGATCTGATGAAAGAAGCACATCAGGAATCCTAAACAATCGAATTTCATTCAGCGATCACAAAGTGATCTTTCTTTGTGCTCATTCAACCCAATCGAAATTAGCACGCATCGTGCCCTGAGTGTCCTTGTGGTAAAAAAAAATACTGCTTTTAATAATCAATGCAGCTTCTGACGCTTCAATAAATATTGCAACAATACATGATTGTATCCCTCATTAATATCTGCGGGCATAAAATCAATGCCATAATCCGAGCAGCGCATCTCAATTTCTCTGAAATAACTACTTATCGCAGTTGTATACGCCTCCTTCATCTGATTGGGTTGGAGTTTTATCGATTCTCCAGATTCCATATCAATAATATTATACGGACGGTTTTCCAATTCGAAATTCAACTCCGTTCGTTTGTCAATGGTATGAAAAACGACTACTTCATGCTTGTTGTGTTTGAGGTGTTGTAGCGCCTGAAAGAATTCATCCGTTTTCTCAGGGTTATCGAGCAAATCGGAAAAAATGACAACCATACTTCTTTTGTGCGTCAACTCAGCGATATCGTGTAACGTCTGAATGGTGGATGTCGTTTTTCTATCCGTCTTTTCGTATGCATGCAGGTGTTTCTCCATCTCACTGTATAGGTAGCGATGGTGTCGCACAGATGATTTTGCTGGAGTATGCACTTCAACCCGATCAGTAAACAATGAGAGTCCTACGGCATCACGTTGTCTTTTCAAAAGTTCAATAATTGACGCAGCTGCATATACCGAGAAACTTAATTTGGTCTGATCTTCGCCAACGGGGAATAACATCGAACTGGAGCAATCTATGACTATTTGACAACGCAAATTCGTTTCCTCCTCATATTTTTTGGTGAAAAGTTTTCCGGTGCGCGCGTACAATTTCCAATCGATATGTCGCGTCGATTCTCCTTTATTGTATAATCGGTGTTCTGCAAATTCAACAGAAAAACCGTGAAAAGGACTTTTGTGCAATCCAGTGATGAACCCTTCAACTACTTGTCTGGCCAAGAGTTCGAGGTTTCCGAATCGTGCAATCCTTTCCTGATTGATTTTTGATTCCATAGCGAATACAATTTACGAAATAGAAGCGTAGTAAATTGCCAATTTTCTGTAAGATTCCAAGAATGTATTTAAACGATCCATTTCTTAGGTGATCGGTAAATTAATCTTCCGATGCAAAGTTCTTATTATGAATAAATTAAGTTGAATTTTGTAACTTTCATCCCATGAAAAACGCACTGCTACTTTTCTCGTTATTATTCACCTTTTTTGTCTCCGCACAATTTTGCGATACCAATGCACTTCTTATTGAAGAGGTTCGTGCGAGTGATACAGATCCAAATATCCCATTTGAATTGGCACGACATCATACGTTTTACAATCCTGCCTGCACACCTAAAAATGTACTCGTCGTTCACATGGTCGGAACCTTTGCGTCTCCCTTTCAGTCTGTAATGTTTCCAAAAACGGCCGCCAATGTTGGTTATCATGTACTCAGTTTGAAATATGAAAACGACGAAGCTGCCCAAACTGCCTGCGGAAACAGTAACGATATCGATTGCCATTACAAATTCAGAAAGGAAATTATCGATGGAGAAGACGTGAGCGCCGAAGTTCAGGTGGATAGTGTGAATAGCATTCAGAACAGATTGATTCGATTGCTTCAGTATATGGAAACGAACCATCCAACGCAAAATTGGGGGCAGTTTTTTACGGGTGACAGCATTCATTGGCAGCAGGTGATGTTAAGTGGGCATTCTCAAGGTGGAGGGCATGCCGCAATGATGGCAATTGACAGACCGGTCAAAAGGGTGATAATGTTTGCTTCTCCGAACGATTATAGCATAAACTTTAGCCAGGTCGCAAGTTGGACAAACCTTACTCATGCAACGGCTGATTCGGCATATTTCAGTTTTAACAATGTCAACGATCAAGTGGCTCAGTATGATTGGCAATTCGGTGCAGCTCAAAACTTGGGAGTGCAAGGCGATTCAGCTCTTGTGGATGGAAACGATTGTCCGTACAATGGAAGTCATAATTTGTATACGGCTATTGATTTGTCTGGTTTTGGAAACAATCATGGATCGGTGGTGCATGATTCAAGTGTTCCGACAGATGGGAATGGAGTCTCGATATTTCAAGATGTTTGGTTGTATCTGTTGGGGGAGTCGTGTCAACCACTTTCTTTGACTGAGGAAGATGAAGAATTCTCGCTGTATCCAAATCCAGTTCAATCGGAGCTGAACGTGCATAGTAACACTAAAATTGAATCCTATCAAATTATCGATCTTCTTGGGGAAGAAGTCCAGAGCGGAACTGTGAAAAGTAACAGTCTCCAGTTGCGCGTTGAGAATCTTCCGAAAGGCGTTTACAGCCTTTTAATTTCAACCAGATCGGGTGTACAGAATAAATTGATTGTAAAAAACTAGCAGTCGCAAAAAAAATCCACCTTACACAATCAAACGCTGATTTCCTTGTGTCCTTTCACATAAAACCCTGCCAAAATACATTGTGATCTTTGTGACTTTGTGGTGAAAAAAATCATTACATGCCCTAAGTCCGCTGCCTCAAAATGGAATTCACAATCACTCCAACGAGCACCAAAACCATTCCCAATATCAACGTTGTACTCAACGATTCCAAAAAGATAAAATACCCAACAAGGAAGCCGTAAATTGCGCCTAGGTACTGAAAAGGAACAATTGTCGCCGCATTCCCTGCATGCAATGCCCGTGTCATCGTGATTTGCGCCAATTGCGTAAAAACACCAATAATCAGTAAGAAAATCCATTCAATCCCTTGTGGCACAGTAAATTCCCAAATACAAAGAACCACCATAAATGGAATCGCGACCATGGGGAAATACATAACAATGGTTATTGGAGCATCCGTTTGCTTCAATTTCATAATTGAAACATAGGCCACACCAGAAAGAACCGCGGAAATCATCCCTAAACCAAGCCAAAACGGATCAATTCCTGCCAGATCAGCCTGACCACTTTGATTGGCGTAAACAAGCAATAAAGTGCCGCCGAATGCCAATCCAATAAAAGGCCATTGGACCGATCGAATGCGTTCCTTCAAAAGAATCATCGCAAAAATGATGGTAAAAATAGGAGCGAGGTATTGAACTGTAAGTGCCACGGCAAGAGGAAGATGGTGCATTGTGTAAAAGAAAATGGTCAATGCAATCGTTCCAGATAATCCGCGGATGATCAGCCATTTCTTATTGTTTCCAAAGACGGGAAGTTTTTTTCGCTTTACAATGAACCAACTCATTGCAAAGGATACAACCGACCGTGCAAGGACCAATTCATGTGCCGGATACTCCTGTAGTTGCAGGTGATCCGTGAAGATGTTGGTTTGCCCCGGACCTAAGGTTTTGACGAAGAAATTAACGATCAAAAAACAAATTCCCGAGAGGATTATATAAAGGATGCCCATGTTCACGGTAACAAAAGTACACATCAAATTGTTCTAATAAGGATTAAAATTTAATTGGTAGTTTAGCGTTGTTGTAGTAACTATGAAGACCCATCTATTACTTATTGTTTTTGTTTGTTTCTTTGGTGCTGTTAAAGCTCAAGATCAAGGTGTTTACACGCCAAAATGGACATGGAATGTTGAACTTGGCTTGCCCGTGGGAACATCCAACAAGCCATTTAGAGACATCATGCAAGGCTTGGTGTCATTAAATACCTATCAGCAATACAGTTTTCCATTTCACTTAAACGTAGGACTCGGTTTGAAATATTCCTATTTCACTGTAAATGAATTTGCCATTTCGCAACCCGTGTTTGGAGGAGTTCATTCGGGGGGCGCATTTTTGAAGTTGGGATGGGATAAATTTTATGGCGAATCCTTTTCCACCGATTTTGGTGTGAAAATTGGGTATGCCGAGCATTTCATTACTACCGACGTTAACAAGGCAAATGGTGTCAATCCAGTTCGTTTTTCCAATGTTTTTGTGGAACCTGTTTTTAGCTTGATCCTTAAAGCAGATGCACGAAATTCCTATCGATTTAACCTTGGGTATACGTTCTATGGATTCCCTTATCAGCCAACGGATATCGGACTAGAATCCAACGGAGATTACGAACCAGAAACGCTAGAGAATTCCACGCAATTCTTCTTTGTTGGATTCGGATACACCTTCTATTTTGGTGAGAAAGCTAGCGATTGATGTTTGTGACCGCCAATAATTTCAAAGCAGTTCGATCCTATTTTTCCGATGAGCTTTCCAGTTTGTACGAAGCAAACGAAATCAAAATTATTCTTAAGTACCTTTTCATCAAACGCTTTCAGGCAAATGCCTCTGACTACATATTTGCAGATGAAAAATTGCTTTCAGAATCAGATCTTTTATTTTTTCGCGATGCCCTGAAACGATTGCAGTCCAATGAGCCGTTTCAGTATGTTGTGGGGGAAACGGAGTTTTACGGTCTTACTTTTGTTTGCGATCCACGCGCGCTAATTCCAAGACCGGAAACGGAAGAGTTGGTCGATTGGATCTTGAGTAACCATGAAGAATTGGGAAGTATCATGGACCTGTGTTCAGGTTCTGGATGCATTGCGTTAGCATTGAAAGCGAATCGTTTAAGTTCTCAAGTATACGCCATAGAATTTTCGGATGAGGCGATTGAACAATTGAATGAGAATAAGGAATCTAACAATCTGAATATAAAATTATTAAAAGGTGATGCTTTAGGCGATTACAATCAGTTTTTAAACGGTGAAAAATTAGATTTGATTGTATCAAACCCTCCGTATATCCTTCAGACGGATCGCTCTAAAATGCATGCGAATGTTCTTGAGTACGAGCCAGAAATGGCGCTCTTTGTAGACAACGATGATCCCTTACTTTTTTACCGTGAAATCTTACAACGCAGTCACCAGGTTCTCAATGGAAACGGTTGGGTTTATTTTGAGATTCACGAGGATCTTGGAGAGCAGGTGGTAGCGCTCTTTGAACAATCGAACTTTGTTAACATCGAGATGCGGAAAGATTTACAAGGCAAGGATCGCATGGTGCGAGGGCAAGTGGTAACTTGCGGGCATGAACGCGACGGAAGCTAAAGAGAAGATCGAGCAATTGACGGCCGAGTTGAATCGGCACAATCATTTGTACTACGTTCTATCCAATCCAGAAATTTCAGATTACGATTTTGACATGCTCTTGAAACAGCTTCAGGAGCTAGAGAAGCAATTTCCTGATTTTGCTTCGCCCATTTCACCAACGAAGCGCGTGGGCGGAGATATTACCAAGAAGTTTGAATCAGTAGTCCATCGCTATCCAATGTTGTCGCTTTCAAATACCTATTCTCAAGAAGAGATTCAGGAGTGGGTAACGCGCATCTCAAAAGTCGCAGAGGGCGATCTTGAGTTCGTTTGCGAGCTAAAGTATGACGGTGTTGCCATTGGAATTCAGTATCTCGACGGCGTTTTGCATCAAGCGGTGACACGCGGAGACGGGGCGCAAGGTGAAAATGTAACGACTAACGTAAAAACAATTCGTACCATTCCGCTAAAATTGCAAGGAGACTATCCTTCCGATTTTGAAATTCGCGGTGAAATCTTCTTTCCATTGGATAACTTTCACAAGCTGAACGCATCCAGGCGGGAGGATGGAGAGGCAGAGTTCGCAAATCCTAGGAATACGGCTTCTGGGACTTTGAAAATGCAAGATTCTCAAGTGGTTGCAAGTCGCGGTCTTGATTGTTTCTTGTACGGAATTTATGGAACAACGGTAGAAAACGGACATTACGAAACGGTACAGCGCGCCGCTGATTGGGGATTCAAAATTCCAAAATCTGAAATGCGATACATCGAAAAGACCAACACACTCGATGGGGTAATGAATTTCATCAATCACTGGGATCAAGAAAGATCAAATTTACCGTTCGAAATTGATGGAGTGGTGATAAAAGTAAATGACTACGCACAGCAGGAAGAGCTTGGTTTTACGGCAAAAAGTCCAAGATGGGCAATTGCCTACAAATTCAAAGCTGAGCGCGTTCAAACCACCTTGGAAACCGTTACTTATCAAGTGGGCAGGACGGGTGCAATTACGCCTGTGTCAAACTTGAAACCCGTTCAGTTGGGCGGGACAACCGTTAAAAGAGCTTCCCTGCACAATGCAGATCAAATTGAAAAATTAGACCTACATCTCTTGGATGAAGTTTATGTAGAGAAAGGAGGCGAAATCATTCCGAAAATTGTCGGTGTGAACCACGATGAGCGCAAGGAAAATGCAGATAAAATCAACTTCATTGAGCACTGTCCTGAATGCGAAACAGAATTGGTGCGCCAGGAAGGAGAAGCGCAGCATTATTGTCCAAATGAAGATGGCTGTCCACCACAAATCAAAGGGAAGATTGAACATTTTATTGGTCGAAAAGCCTTGAATATTGATGGATTGGGGGCAGAAACGGTCGATGCACTGTTCGATGCCGGGCTCATTCGCAATTACGCTGACTTGTACTCGTTGACATTTGATCAGGTCGTTGCATTGGAGCGTATGGCGGATAAATCGGCAAACAATCTTATCGCGGGGATTAGTGCCTCTAAAGAAATTCCGTTCGAAAAAGTGCTCTTTGGTTTGGGGATTCGATTTGTAGGCGAAACAGTCGCGAAGAAATTGGCGAAACACTTCAAATCCATCGATGCTCTTATCGCTGCTGATTTTGACACGCTTTTGACAGTAGATGAAATTGGAGAGAAAATAGCGAATTCAATTGTTGCCTATTTTGATTCGAATGAACACAGAGATTTGGTTCAAAGATTACAGAATGCCGGACTTCAATTCGAAATAGAGGAAAAAGAAGGCGCAAGCGATAAATTGGAAGGGAAGTCTTTCGTTGTGTCCGGTGTGTTTCATGCGTTTTCCAGAAATGAGCTAAAAGAAGCAATTGAAATGAACGGAGGAAAGAATGTGGGATCAATTTCAAAGAAAACAGATTACCTCGTCGCAGGGGATAAAATGGGGCCGGCAAAATTGAAAAAAGCAACCGATCTCGGAATCACGATCATTTCAGAAGACGAATTTATAGCATTGCTCAATGGGAACTAAAAATTATTGGGACGCAACCCGGAAATTATTGTTGGTGGTCAATTTTGATACCCTCGACGGAGTGCACAAGTACCGCGAAGCTATCAAGGCGACTGGCTTAAACATCAACGATTGCATTGTACTTGCCATTGTAGCATCGAAAAAAGAAGCGCAAATACTTACGGCCATTCATTCGGTGGTTTATGCTTCGGACAAGGAAATCAATATCCTCGGCAAATGGAAAAGTCCAGATATTTCAAAGGTAATGGAGCAATCCTTCGATTTGCTCGTAGTGCTTGGAGACCATGTGCAGAAGGTGCAGAAGCAATTAAAGAAAGTGAAAAACTCCATTTCGGTGGGAATAAATACAAATGTCGATTTTTTAACGATTGATTTGAATTCAGATCAGTCGGACCCCCAGCAATTACTTAATTTTGCGAAAAATACACTCGAAAAAATAAACTAGATGAACAATCCATTTTTAGGCTCGGGAGTTGCCTTGGTGACACCATTTCATGACGATTTTTCGATCGATCATGATGCCTTGAGAAAACTTGTCCGTTATCAGATAGATAATGGCACCGATTTTTTAGTGGTTCAGGGAACTACGGGAGAATCGCCAACACTCTCAATGGAAGAGAAGTTGAAGGTGTTGCAAACTGTGCAGGACGAGAACAATGGGAAGCTGAAAGTGGTTTTTGGAGTTGGAGGCAACAATACGATGGCCGTTGGTGATATTTTGAAAAATTTGGATACTACCGGGGTTGATGGCATTCTCTCCGCGTCTCCTTACTACAATAAGCCAACACAAAACGGAATTATAGCGCATTACAAGCACTTGGCGTCGTGCACAGATTTGCCCATCATTCTTTACAATGTTCCTGGTAGAACAGGATCAAACGTCGCTGCTCAAACCACACTGGAATTGGCAGAAGTAGATAATATTGTAGCAATGAAAGAAGCGTCTGGAGATTTGTCGCAGATCATGGATATCATTCAAGACAAGCCCGATGGATTTGAGGTGCTTTCGGGTGATGACGCACTAACAATGCCCATGATTGCTGCCGGAGCGGTAGGAGTAATTTCCGTTGTAGCCAATGCGTTCCCCAAACGATTCTCTGAAATGGTGCATGCATCACAATCAGGCGATTTGAAAAACGCGAGAGCCGCACACTATGATTTACTGCCAATTACACAGATGCTCTTTGAAGAAGGGAATCCAGGGGGAGTGAAAGCCTCTCTGGCAAAACAAGGAATAATGAAACCAACAATGCGAATGCCGTTATATCCTATATCATCTGATTTACAACAACGCATCGAAGCAGAAACGGAGCGAATTCTTAGTTAATGAAAGAAGCAAACAACATAATATCGGCTGCACAAGAAGCCAAACATATCGTAATTACCAGTCATAGATCACCAGATGGAGATTCTATCGGAAGTTCTCTGGGCTTGTTTCGATTCTTGCAATCTCTTGGGATTACCGCAACCATTTGTCATCCTGATCCCTGTCCAAACTTTATCGAATGGGCAAAAAAAGGAGACACGATTTTGGATTTTGAAAATGCGCACGCTCAAGTAGTTGAGCATATGAACAAAGCTGATTTAATTTTCAGCCTGGACTATAATGGCGCGGGAAGGCTGGGAAATGAGATGGGCGAATTGTTGTCCAATGCGACGGCAAAGAAAATCATGATTGATCACCACCTGAATCCCGAGGATATATTTGACATTGCTGTTTCACACCCAGAGGTGGGCTCAACGTCTCAACTAATTTTTGAACTCATTGAGACAAGTGGATATTTCGATAAAATTTCGGCTGAAATGATGGAGCCACTGTACCTTGGAATTATGACGGATACCGGATCTTTTCGCTTCGATTCCGTCGATGCACGAACGCACGAGGTGATTGCCAGGATGTTGGAAACAGGATTGAACCACACGGCCATTCATGAAAATACCTTCGATGGAAACCGCATGGATAAATTGCGCCTTCGTGGATACGCAATTGCCGAAAAATTAGAAATTTTACCCGAACAGCGCACAGCAATTCTTTCGCTAACAGAGTCAGAAATGGAACGTTTCAACTATATCAAAGGCGATACGGAAGGACTTGTAAATGTCGCGCTTTCAGTAGAGGGAGTAGAGGTCGCTGTGTTTTTTGCGGAAAAAGATGGGAAAATTAAAATTTCATTTCGCTCCAAAGGACCTGCCATAAATGAACTTGCAGCAGATCACTTTGAAGGTGGTGGACACAAATATGCCGCGGGTGGTGTAAGTTTCGATTCTATGGAAGACACCATCAATCGCTTTAAGAAAATTGTTCCAGATTATGTCAAATAAATGGATCGTCATACCGCTTTTGGGGCTGCTAGTTGCCTGTGGAGAAGAAGAAAAGCAACCAACCGAACCACCCATGAACTGGAATACCCAGAAATCGGGTAGTTTCAACAAAAGTCTTTCAAAAAAAGAATCGGCAGATATCCAATTGTTTTTGGAAATGCGCCCTGACTGGAAGATGACGGAAACAGGGAGTGGACTACAATATTGGATTTATGAGGAAGGAGATGGTGAATCGCCCGCTCCAGAAGATGTTGCAGAAATCGAATACGAAATCTCGCTTTTGTCAGGAGAGGTTTGTTACAAAACAGAACCCGACGAATACGAAGAAGTACGTGTCGATCACAGTGAGATAGAAACGGGGATTCAAGAAGCATTAAAAGTAATGCAAGTGGGGGACGAAGCGAAATTGATTGTACCAAGCCATCTCGGACACGGTTTGTTGGGTGATTTTGATAAAATACCACCGCTTCGATCGCTCGTGATTGATTTGAAACTAATTGGAATTAAGAACAAATGATACGAATAATCAGCTTATTGGCGTTAATTGCCCTTGTGGCTTCGTGCGATACGGAAGGGGTGAAAACAACACCGCAAAAAGAAACGACAACTTCGAACAAGCCCACGCAGCCAAGGGTAGGAACGGATGTCATCGATTCTACAAAAATTGATCTTGAGGCAGAGTACAAGGTTGTCGACGAAATGACCTTGAACAACGGGATGAAGATCAAGTGGTTCAAGCATGGAGATGGAGCCGTAGTGAAAGATGGGGACATGGTCGAAATCGATTACAAGGTTTATCTGGAAAGCGGTAAGATGATCGATGCGAACTCGTTGAATAATATGAGCAGTGTTCCGTTTATGGTTGGGTTTAAAATGCAACCGAGTTGGGATGTGGCCTTGCGTGAACTCCGCTTGGGGGATCACGTCGAGATTTTTATTCCGTACCAATTAGCGCGCGGCGACAAAGCAATCAAAGGTGTAATGCCCGCGAAATCCAACAACATTTTGAAATTGCACGTAATTGGATTGAAAGAACCAGATCGTGTGGAGGAAGGCGGAACCCGGGTATGGATGTTCGCTCAGAACGATCAAAATACGCTTACTTTTGGCCCAGACAAACGCATGCTTTTCCATTGCTATATCTCCAGTCCGTCAAGCCCAAGGTACTACGATACCCAGACGGAAAATACGCCGTTTAATTACGGATTTGGAGAGCCAGGGCTCGTTCCCGGACTGCGAAAAGCGTTAAATAACACTAAAAAATCAGACCTGATGTTCGTGCATGTTCCTGCTCAAGAAGCGTATGGAACTCAGGGATATCGCGACTACGTGAAGCCTAACGAAGATTTGCTCTACCGAATTTTCGTCATGGAAGTAAAAGAAGAATCAAACGAAAACTAGTACCAAATGCTTATCTTTGCACCGCAAGCGAACAACATCCAGAATACAAGAACTATGCGATTTCTCCTATTTTCATTTTTTCTGTTACAACTCACAACAGGATTCTCGCAAAAAATCATTGACAGCATTCCATCAGAAAATGGAACAATGTACATTCTCTCGAACAGAACATGGATGTACAAAGAAGACCTCAATTTTGATGGCGTTATGAACGAATACCTCGATCAGTTGGTACGAGAGGATTCAAACATCAATTTCATTCAAAAATGGGATGTAGATATGTGCTACACCTCTGACTTAGCAAACGATCCAAGTCAAATTAAAGACACATTGTGGATTTGCCTGGAGGATAAAGAAAGCGATTCATTGGACAATACGTTCCACATGCCGTTCGACGGGAGAATTACCTCCCATTTTGGTTGGCGTCGTGGACGAAATCACAACGGAACCGATATTGACCTTGTGACAGGAGATACTGTTCGTGCCGCTTGGGGAGGAAAAGTACGTTACGCAAAGTACAACAGCGGCGGATTTGGAAACCTCGTGGTTATACGTCATCACAATGGACTTGAAACATTTTATGCGCACCTTGACAAACATTTGGTTGTTCCCAATCAAATTGTAGAACCAGGTGAACCGCTCGGACTTGGAGGGAATACAGGACATTCTTACGGTTCTCATCTTCACTTCGAAGTACGATTCTACGACATTCCAATTGATCCAGAGTCGATCATCGATTTTAAGAAAAAAGAAGTTCGAAACGAGAACTTGCTCGTGCACCGAGGGACATTCAGACCAGGAGCACACAAGAGTAGTTCGAGTGGAGCAGTGGCATCCTCATCTGGTGGTAAATACTACAGAATCCGATCAGGAGATACACTGGGAGCAATTGCCGCAAGAAATCGAACAACGGTTTCAAGACTGTGTCAACTCAATGGAATTCGTCCAACAACCGTACTTCAAATCGGTCGTAATCTCCGAATCAGATAACAATAAAAGAAAGAAAACTGCGTAATCCCCCTATGAAAGCAATTCTATATACGGCTCTTTTTGCCATCCTAGCATCAGGATTCACCTCATGTAAAGGATACAATGACGTCTTGAAAAGCGACGACTACGAGCGCAAATTAGAGGCAGCTAACGAATATTACCAGCAAGGGGTAACTCCAAAGGTAAAGTATCGAAAGCGCGCAAAGGCCATCGAGAAAAAAGGACCCGTTCGTAAAATAAAATACCGCACGGGACCATTGCAACGTTCGGTAGCGCTGTACGAGCAGATTTACCAACGCACACCAAAAGGAGCAGAGGGAGAATTGGCGTATTTCCGAATCGGAAAAGCGTATTACTATTCGAATGACTTTTACATGGCTGGGTATTACCTGGGAATGTTCCCACAGCGATTCCCATATTCGGCAAAAGGAGAAGAAGCCTTATTCCTTAGCGCCATGTGTTCGGTCAATAATTCGCCTGCACCATCTTTAGATCAAACGGACACTATAATATGCAAGGTAAACGCATCCTTCTCGGAATTACTGGGGGAATCGCGGCTTACAAAATTGCGTTCCTTATACGCTTACTAAAGAAATCAGGGGCAGAAGTCAAATGTATTATGACTCCTGCCTCTTCTGATTTTATAAGTCCCCTTGTTGTCGCTACATTGTCCGGAAATCCTGTTGGAATTGAATTCTGGGACAAGAAAGACGGAACTTGGAACAATCACGTCGAATACGGACTTTGGGCAGATGTGATGGTCATCGCACCACTTACTGCCAATACCTTAAGCAAAATGGCGCAGGGGGCTTGTGACAATCTGCTCCTAGCAACATGGCTTTCCATGAAATCCAATACTCTCGTTGCACCTGCCATGGATTTGGATATGTACGCACATCCTTCAACGAAAGAAAATTTAGCACGTTTGACCTCTTTTGGAATTGAGATTATTCCGGCAACTTCTGGTGAATTAGCATCAGGATTGGAAGGAGAGGGCCGCATGGCTGAACCAACAGCTATTTTAGCCTCCATTCAAGCCTATTTTGAACGCCAATTAGATCCTTGGTTTGTTGGGAAGAAAGCGTTAATTACCGCCGGACCAACGTATGAGCCCTTGGATCCAGTGCGTTTCATTGGCAATCATAGCAGTGGTAAAATGGGAATCGCTTTGGCAAATGCCCTCGCAGAGAAAGGAATGGAAGTGCAATTGGTACTTGGCCCAACCAACGAATCAATAGTGCATGAACGCGTCAATGTTACGAATGTGAAAAGTGCCAATGAAATGTTTGTTGCGGTGAAAAAGCATTGGAACTCATGCGATTTAGGAGTATTCTCAGCCGCAGTAGCAGATTATCGCCCTGCAGCACCCGCAGATCAAAAAATCAAAAAAAGTGAGGATGCACTGACTATAGAGTTGATCAAAAATCCAGATCTTCTGCTTTGGGCAGGACAAAACAAAAAAGAGACGCAATTATTGGTCGGATTTGCTTTGGAAACGGAGAACCTGCAAGAAAATGGGCGTAAAAAGCTAGAGAAAAAGAATCTGAATTGTATCGTGCTAAATACCTTGCAAGATAGTGGCGCAGGATTTGGTGTGGACACAAACAAAATAAGTATTTTAGATAACCACAATAATTTGCAGGAATTTGAGTTAAAATCAAAGACTGAAGTAGCCGCAGATATAGTGGAGTACGTTAAAAACTACGCAACAAAATGAAATTACTGGGAGTAATTGCCGCACTAATGCTGAGTTTGGGAGCTTCCCATGCGCAGGAATTGAATTGTCAAGTTTCTATTGTCACCGACGCAAAGTTGGAGATTTCAACAGTAGAACAGGAGGTTTTGGATCAATTGGAGCAAACCATCTTCGAATTGATGAATAATACCCAATGGACCAAAGACGTTTTTGATGTAGAAGAACGCATCAACTGTAATTTACAGCTCCAAATCAGGGAAATCCCAACGCTTGGAACGTTCCGCGGATTCCTTCAGGTGCAGTCATCACGTCCGGCGTTCAACTCGAATTACAACACGACTATTTTCAATTTTCAAGACGACGATATTACGTTTGCGTACAGTCGTGACAACAATCAGAACCTCATCTATCGCCCCAATCAGTTTACGGATAACCTAAGCTCAATTTTGGCATTTTATGCGTATTTCATTATTGGAATGGATTACGACTCTTTCTCATTGAAAGGAGGAACGCCGTGGTTTACAAAAGCACAGCAAGTTGTTTCTGATGCACAAACCTCTGGAGCGGAAGGATGGCGTTCGAACGAACAAGGAAAACGCAACAGATTTTGGCTTGTGGACAATATCTTACATGAATTGTTCTCCCCATTGCGCGTGTGTAACTACGAATACCACCGTAAAGGTATCGATATGTTGCATGAAGATAGAAATGGAGCAAGACAATCTGTATTCGCAGCGATGAACAAGTTGGTAAAAGTGGTTGCAACGCGTCCAAACTCGATCAACTTATTGAACTTTGTGCAGGCCAAATCAAACGAATTGAAAAGTATGTTTGAGGATGCCGAAGTGAAAGAAAAAAACGACATCGTAGGATTACTCAAACGAATTGATCCCGCCAATTCATCCAGATATCAAGAGATACTTAACTAATGATACGATCCCTGCGCATAGACAATTTTGCGCTGATAGAGCAAGCTCAAATCCAATTTCAGAGCGGTTTCACAGTGATTACCGGTGAAACGGGTTCTGGAAAATCCATCCTTCTCAATGCATTGCAGCTTATTTTTGGCGAACGTGCCAATTTTCAAGTGATTGGAGCCTCCAAAAACAAATCTATTGTTGAAGCAGAAATTGACATCAGTAACTTCAACGTAAAAGCCTTTTTTGAAGAGAATGAGTTGGATTACTTTGATTCAACAATCGTTAGAAGAGAAATTTACAAACAAGGCCGTTCGCGTGCTTTTATCAACGATATTCCCGTTCAATTGAGCGTATTACGACAGTTTACGACCAAATTGATCCACATTCATTCACAATACAATACCCTCGAATTAAAAGACAAAGAGTATCAATTGAGATTGTTGGATGTTTTGTCAGGGAATCTGGAGAAACGCAGTGCTTTCGCTGAACAATTTTCGGCACTACAAGCCGACAAACGAAAGTTGAAGGCATTGAACGATCAATTGGCAGAATTGTCTCAGAAGCAAGATTACAATTCCTTTCAAATAGAGGAACTAGAAAGCCTTCAACTCGACAATACAGATTACGAAAAGATTCAAGAACAATTGAATCAGGCGGAAAACGCCCAGGATATTCAAGCGGCTTTTTCGGCAATTTTGGAAGGATTGGAAGGCGACAATGGATTGGACGATCAACTGCAACGATTGATTTCCATTGCTTTACAAGATGTGAAATCGAACGAAAGACTGAAAGAATTAAAATCGCGATTGGAAAGTGTACGCATTGAATTGAAAGATATTAGTACTGAAGCGCAAACATCGACGGAGTTAGAAGAACTGAATCCTGAGCAATTGGCAGAATTCGCCGAGAAGATGGACGCCTACAACAAAGTGCTTTTCAAGCATCGATTGCAAACACAAGAGCAATTAACGGCGCTGCAACAAGAGCTGACCGGATCTTCCGAAAGTTTGGAGTCTTTGAAATCAGAGATTGCCCAATTGGAAATGTCGGTTGAAGGAAAGGAAGCAAAATTGCAATCACTGGCGACAGAATTGCACAAACACAGGGCAGCAAGTGCGCCGAAAATTTCAAATGCCATTCAAGCATCTCTGGATGCATTAAAGTTACCGAATACAGTTCTCCAATTTCAAATGGAGCAAACAGGAGAATTGTCCAAGTGGGGAAATACCTCGTTGGAGATCTTGTTCAGTCCAAATAAAGGAATTCCTCCTGTGCCAATACATTCCGCTGCCAGTGGTGGAGAATTGTCGCGGGTGATGCTTGCTTTGCAGAACCTGATGTCGAAAAAAGAACAGCTCCAAACGGTATTGTTCGATGAAATTGACACCGGAGTTTCTGGAGATGTAGCACAGAAAATGGGAGCACTGTTGAAAGAAATGGGGGAGAGCATGCAGGTAATTGCCATTACACATTTGCCTCAGGTTGCAGCCAAAGGTGGACAGCATTTATCGGTGCGCAAAGAGGTCATCAATGACGTGACAAGAACGTTTATTCAAGAGCTAGACGAAAACGAGCGTCTGCTAGAAACGGCTCGCTTAATGAGCGGCGATCAAATAAATGATGCTGCATTGGAGAATGCGCGCGCTTTAATGGCATGAGCATACCGGTAAATAAACAAGATTTCCTTGAAGGAGATGTGAATTTGATTCACGGAGACAAGGTGGTATTGCTCGGTAGCTGTTTTTCCAACAATTTTGCTCCAAAGTTTATTCATGCGGGCTTTGAGACACTCAGCAATCCACTAGGTACAATCTTTCACCCGTTAGCATTATCGGAAATTATTCAGGCGGCGTTTGAATTCAATCGAAAAGAGCGCCTCGTAAATCGAGATGATTTATGGTTTGATTGGCGCGCATCGAGCACCGTTTATGGAATGTCTTGCGAGGAGATTCAAGGTAAAATAGATGCTGCTTTTGATGAATTGAGGTATGCTTTAACCAACGCCCGTTTACTTGTGGTTACGCTTGGTACGGCTTGGGGATATCACCTGGAATCTGGAGAAATTGTAGCCAACTGCCACAAGATACCACAGGATAATTTTAAGAAGGAAATGACGAGCCTTGAGGCGCTTTTCAGTACTTGGGAGGAAACGTTACAACTACTCCAAAAAGAGAACTCAAGGCTGAAAGTTGTGTTTAGCGTTAGCCCCGTTGATCACGTAAAAGATGGAATGGTGGGGAACAGTAGAAGCAAGGCAAGATTGATTGAATTGACAGCGAAGCTGCAACAAAGCGGAGCAGGGTACTTCTGTTCTTATGAATTAGCGAAAGATCGTTTTGCTGATGCAAAGTTCTATGAAGCCGATCAATTGCATTTGAATGCTCAGGCAATTGAGATGATTTGGGAATCTGCACAATACTATTTTCTTAAGTCAGATTCATTGACTCTTGCCAAGGAAGTAATGCAAGTAAATCATATGCGCGACCATCGACCTATTCATCCTGAATCGAGAGCAGTACGCGAACTCAACGAAAAAGTGATGCTGAAAATGCAACGACTTTCTGAGAAGTATCCAGAAATTTATTGGAAATAATCGCCAAAAGAAAAACCAGCTCTCGAACCAACTGAATTAGCAGATTTTATATTGATAATAGTGTAGACCTATTTTTGTTTAGATGAGTATTGCCCATCTCTGTTGGCGCTTTTATGCAAAATCATGTTCAGCGAACTCTACTCTTCAATGGAGATATAAATTTCAAGTCAAGTTTTTTACTAAACATTCTAGCAAGACTATACGTTTCCTTTAGATCAATACATTCGTCTAGAATAATTACCTCTTGCTTTTCCGATTGAATAACCACAAAATACGACGCATTTTTAACTGGATACCAATTGGTAGAAGCTATGATGAAATCAATTTTGAATTCGGAATGGTTCTCGTGCTTAAATGTTATAATGTCACCTTCTTTGAGAATGTAACTGCTACTTTTTTTCCTAAATAAGTTCCTGTAATATAGATGCACAGTATTTGTCTCATTGTTCAAATGAATGGACGTTTTTGATAATGCGAGACCGATTGAAAAGATAATTAGCAACAACCCAATAACAAGAATCAATAATTTTTGGAGCCCAATTCCGATTAATAAAAAACAAATGGCAATAACAAGGAGTCGAGCTCCCCATGCAACAGACACTCCGTTTAACTGTGTACTTTGTTTAATTTTCGTCATAGATATGAATGGATTTAGCTTTAATGGTTATTGACTATTGGATCTAAATAAAACTACAAATTATACCTAACAATTTAACAAGATAAAATGGCGCCAACCAACTATTTTCGATAAAAAAGAAAAGCCAGCTCTCGAACGAATCGAAATACTGGCTTTCTTAAGTTTAGCTAGTTTTAGTAGTTGTAGTAGTGTCTAAAATATTATTGTTGTAAGGTCAATACAGTACCTGTGTAGTTGCTTTTTTCTCCTTTTTCCGGATTTAGAACGGTCACTTTCCAAATGTAGCTTTTGTTCATTGGTGCTTGCGCCCCGCTTTGCTGATCAACTCCATTCCAACCTTCGTTAGAATCAGATGTTTCAAACATAACGTGTCCGTCAATTGGATCAAGGATAATCATTCTAAACTCAGTGTCACGCTGCATCAATGCATACGGCATGAACGTATTTGTTTCGCGATCGTTTCCGTTAGGGAAGAAGGCCATCATTGCCAATAGGTTGTAGTCTTCGTCAACATTTACTGTCTTCTCAACCGTTGCTGTACATCCATTCTCGTTCGAAACGGTCATTTTTACCGGATGAATGCCTTTGTCATAGAAATGCAATCCAACTTCTTCACCCCGAACAGTTCCGTTTTCGTACTCCCAGGTGTATGTCGAAGCTTTTGATATCGAACGCACTTCAATGGTCGGAAGTCCATCCAAATATTTTTGCGAGATGTCCACGAAATCAAAGTCAGCATGAGGCGCCTCATTTACAATAAACGATGCTTTCTTCTTGAATCGGTTGTTTTGTAAATATCCTACTTCATACGTTCCGGCAATACTTGGGTTCAAGCGCGTTACCTGATTCTCGCGACCTACCCAGTTCAATCCGTTTGGATAAACAACAACTAATGCGTAATCATTCTTATTCTCAATTTGAATCGCTTCGCCCTCACAAACCGACTCAGGAATCACAGGCAAAATAAAGTTGCGCAATTCAGAAGTCGCACCATTTCCTGAAGAATTAGGATTGTTCACTGTATTTTGAGCAGTGGTAGTTCCTGTATGCTGCTGATTCGATTGATTTGACGTATTGTTTTGTTGGTTCTTAGGTGCTTGCACATTTTCATTTGGATCAATCACATTTGCATTGGATGTATTTCCATTGGTAGCAGGAACCGATATGTCATTGGATGAAGAACTTTGCTGCTTCGCGTTGTTGTCATTTTTGACAATTTCTTGCGCGCTGTTGTTCTTCTTTTCAACATCAACCGTGGCAATCGTACCAGGAGCTGTTTTTTCTACAACTTGTTTTGATGCTGTGTCTTTCTCCGACGAGCTCGGCCATAAAATCGCGGTGGTAATAACCGCGGCACCGATAATCCCGGCAGCCACATACCATTTTTTGAATCCACCTTTATTGGCTTTATCAAGACGACTACTCATGGCAGTCCAGGCAGCAGGATTGTAAGGATATTGATTGGCATCGAGGCCGTCCTTCATTTTATCTTCAAAAGAAGGAGCAGACGCTGTAGCATCCAAGCGAGTCTGCATGGCGTTCCAGGCAGCGCTATCGTAAGGCATCTCGAAATTATCGAGATTCTCTTTAAAGCTATTTTCGAATGCGTCTTTCATTCTTTAATCATTCATTTTTCAGTCAACCTTCAGAAAACGTTCTTTTAATATTTTCTGAAGATTCATTTTCGCTTTTGCCAAATTAGATTTTGAAGTTCCTTCACTAATACCGAGTATTTCGGCAATTTCCTTGTGTGTATATTCTTCCATTACATACAAGTTAAAAACAGTTCTGTAAGCAGGGGAAAGCTGTTGTATAGCTTCCATTGCCATTTCAGCACGTATTTCTAATGCTTCTGCTTCTTCTTTTTCCACTATCGGATTCTCTGCACCCAACTTAAAATCTTCATCCTTGTCGGTAAGCAGCGGATCTTTCTTGCCTTTTCTTAGTTGATCGATTGCTGTGTTCGCCACAATTCTTCGCATCCAACCTTCGAAAGAGCCTTTATAGTCGAAACCTTCTAATTTGTCAAAGACCTTGATAAAACCTTCCTGGAGCATTTCTTCTGCCGAATCTCTGTCACGAGCGTACCTCATGCAGACACCGAGCATTTTCCCATAAAAAAGGCGAAACAACTCTTCTTGTGAGCGGCGATCCTTGCGAATACACCCTGAGATGATTTCCTTTAAATGTTCTTTGTTCTCCACATTGTTATCGTTGGTTAGACGGATGCTTTTTTAAGCGGTTGCTTCTTATTGAGCAATTTCTTTTCCTAGCGCCAAAAAATAGTCAAAATTAGCACTGATTCTCTCACTTTTATATTAAATTCGTGCCTTTCGCAAAGTTTAAAAGTTCAAACTAAAATAACATGAAAGTAACTGTAGTAGGTGCCGGTAACGTTGGAGCAACATGCGCCGATGTCTTAGCGCACCGAGAGATAGCAAATGAAATTGTTCTTCTAGATATCAAGGAAGGTTTTGCTGAAGGTAAAGCGTTGGATATTTGGGAAACTTCACCAATCAACTTGTACGATTCTCGTACAGTAGGTTCAACAAATGATTACTCGAAAACAGCAGGTTCTGAAGTAGTAGTAATTACATCAGGGTTGCCAAGAAAACCGGGTATGTCTCGCGACGACTTAATCGCGACAAACGCAGGGATTGTGAAAAAAAATTATCTGTGTGTCGAATCCTTTGGATGTTATGACATACTGTGCTTATTTGACTGCAAATATCGATTCTAGCCGTGTCTTCGGAATGGCTGGAGTATTGGACACTGCGCGTTACCGTTCTTTCTTAGCAATGGAATTGAACGTTTCTCCAAAAGATATCCAAGCGGTATTGATGGGAGGTCACGGAGACACAATGGTTCCACTTCCACGTTACACAACAGTAGGTGGTATTCCAGTTACTGAATTGATCGAAGAGGATAAATTGAACGAAATCATCGAGCGTACGAAGTTCGGAGGTGGAGAAATCGTTAAGTTGCTTGGAACTTCGGCATGGTACGCTCCTGGAGCTGCTGCTGCTCAAATGGTTGAAGCAATCGTTCGTGATCAAAAGCGCATCTTCCCAGTTTGTTCTTGGTTACAAGGTGAGTACGGTTTGATTTGAATGAAAAAGAAAAAGCAATGTTGGAAGAATCAGCAGTGGCTGTTCGTAACGTAATGAGCGTTTTGGACAACATGAATGCTGAAGCATAAGCTTTCTAAAATCATATTCCAAAGGCTGTCTCATCGAGATGGCCTTTTTTTTTGCTCAATTCTGAATGAAAAAGTACTTTCGGGTACAGTATTTGTGAAATACGCAATATAAGTGCATCTCAATAGTATGATTCGATTTTACCTCTTTTTATTTTTTGTTGTAAGTACGTTTTACATTTCCGCACAAGACTCAACCCTGGTAATGGTGACAGTAGTCAGTAAAACGGATAAAGAAACAGTTCAAAACGTAAATGCTACCATCAGTGTTGATGGCAATGCGTTTTACCGTTCCACAAATATGAAAGGAGCTATTGCGTTCAAAGCACCACTTTCTGCCAATCTCAACTTCAAGCTCTCGCATTCCTTTTACGCCAGTACAGATATTGATAAAAAACTAGGTCGAAATGAGCCAGATACGGTATTCTTTACTTTCGAGATGTCATTTTTACGCTTGAAAGAGCTACGTGAAATTGTTATTCGACCACCGGGTGTTCCCGATACAGTATATGCATCCAAGCGTTTACACGTGGAGGATTTTGAGTTGATGAAAGATGGAAATATTCTTCTTCTGGCGTATCCAAAACGATTAAAGAAAGGTAGCGAATTGATTATCTACAATGGTCAGCGAGAATTGATCAATTTTCAAGTTCCAAAGAAAGCACAAGAACTGATTCATGATTTTCGTGGAAATCCGCATGTGGTTTGTGAGGACATGGTCTATGGAATTCAACGCAATGGGCAGCAGGTCGGGATTGCACAAATCCCGAAGGATTATTACATGACCTATATCGCCCCAGTGGTGGATACGAATTTGACCAAGATGTATTTTTCCAATTTCAATCCGGATTATCCAGCGTTCGATTATTTTGTGTTCGATGCCTTGGATTCAACGTACAAGAAAATAATGGAGGTGAAGGATGATTTAATGATGGAGTTATATCGATCGGAATACAAGTGGGTGGATGTACGTACCAAACTTTGGGCGAAGAACCTGGAAATTCAAACAGGCGTAGATGCAGAGATTTATGTGGGAGCGAATTATTTCACGCAATCTATTTATTACAAGGAGGTTTACGCTCCGATGTTTCATAGAAATGACAGTTTGTTTCTGTTCGATTATTACAAGGACAAGTTGTATACCTTCAACAAGCAGGGGAAAGCCATTGATAGCGTAGAAATTTATCATCATTACAATCCGCGCTCTACGGGTTGGGACAAGCAATTGATCCAAGACGAAGCAACCGGACATATTTATGCGGTATATGATCGCTCTGGGTTTACCTACCTCGGTCGAATTGATACGAAAACAGGCGAAATTAAGGAACAAGTGAAATTGGAATACCGCTACGTGGATAAAATTGCCATTCGCGATAATTTTGTTTACTACGTCTATCGTGAATTCGAATCTATTGACAAAAAAATGCTTTGGAAAGAGCAATTGCCCTACAAATTCAAAAAGGCCAAAGTTACTTCTGAGTCAGATTCGGAAGCCAGCAAAGACTGATGATTTGGGCTTAATCCATCCCAAACTTGAGTACTCTTTGATGTTCACAATGTGATCAACTCGTGTTCGAAATATTCACGAATTCATTTTTAGTATCCCTCGCGCCTTTGTGGTAAATTCAAGATGCAATTGTCTTCAATTTCAAAACTATTTTAATCTATCGGAAGCTGATTCATTCTGAAATTTCGATAAAACTGCATTCTCCTCCAATAAGTACCAATGCGCTTCTTACTCAATGCCGCAATCGAAATACCACAAAACTCAGAAGGTACAGGCGTATAAGTATAGGCAACTAACTTGTTTTCAATGTGATCGATCAAACGATCTCTCAACTCAATAGCCGATGTTGCTGTAAGATCCAGACACGTCAAAAAATCAACAAGGTCCCAATAACGATCATGGGCATAATCATAATGAAGGGGTTTCTTATTAAAATTGAGTTGATCTTTCTTCTCAAGCAAAAAGGTGAGTTTTCGGAATTCGGATTGAATGAGACCAAACTGGCTGTTATCGATACAGGTGAGCGTAGAAATCATGTCTTCACGGTCATTCATTGCAATGGATTTAGCCAACGAGAGTCCGTCATTCAGTGAATGCTGTGATAGCTGCTGAATGACTGCAGGGTAGTAATAATTCGGAGCTCCCAATAGTTGTTGAGATGCAAGTGTATAATGCGAAACGTCTCTAATTTCATAAAGTGGTTCTATAGAGGCTTTTGCGCATACTTGTAAATAAATCAAATCTACCTTGGATTGATTCCATTTGTTGAATTTCGCGAGTGATCGACGGATGCTTTTCGTGGTAAGGAAAGTGGAGTCTGGGTATAAATCCTGTCCAACTTCATTCAAACCACCGCCATGATCCAAAAAGAAAACTGCCGATCGCCTGAAATTGTATCTTTCCGAGGCCCACTTCAGATAAGATTGTAGTGATTTCTGGGAAGTACTTTTTTCTGAAGAAATGGTGTCGACAGTCGTTTTCTGAGGTCCGATGGCGTAACGCAACATTCCTGCGCTATCTGATTTATCGACCTGAAAAACAACCCGAACATTGTCAAACTGCTTTGCAGATTCTAATTGACGTAGGATGCTATCAGAGTAATGAGATAAATTGTTGTCGTAAGGAGCGTAATAAATGAGCAGCCAATCCAAGCTATCTTGTGCAGCTCCTATTTTTTGGGTTGAAGCGAATAGAAGTAGTATGAATAGAATTCGATTCATTCTGGTGACACCGCCAATTGCCTTTGACTATTTTAAATTCAGCGTGATACTAACCGGTAAATGGTCCGAATAGCCAGCCAGGTACTTTCCTCCGCCATAAGTTCGAAAGGGGACGATATTTCCCTTGTATTCCGTTAATAAATAGTCGAAACTATGAATGGTGCCAGATTTTTTATCGACGGAAATACTTCCCTTTTTCTTCGTTGTTGGCTTGGAAACCATGATGTGATCTAATATATTCCATTCACCTCGGTAACAATTGGTTCCGCCATACTCGCCAGATTCTTCCGTTATGAGTGGTTTTAGTAAAGAACTGATCATTTTAGGAGCTCTGTCTGTTGGGTAATCGTTTAGGTCTCCCATGAAAATAATTTGCGTTTTCTTATCGGCATTTTGCAGAGAATCGATAAAGTTTTGCGCCGCATTTGCAGCAATCAAGCGCTTGGGTTCACTGATCATTTGCCCACCACGACGGCTCGGCCAATGATTCACCATTACATATACACATTCTCTGTTTCGTTCAAATTTTGCCCAAAGAATATCTCTACTGGGTGAATTTCCTTCGGGCATATCAAATCGAACGATTCCATTATCAACCAAACTCAATTGCGTACTATCGTAAATGATTGCATTGTCGATTCCTCGCTTGTCCAAACTTTCATGGTGCACAACGGTATGAGTTCCTGATAATTCACCATTAGCAACAATGTCCTCAACCACCTGACGGTTCTCAATTTCACAAAGACCAATAATTGCAGGATTGTCCAAATCGTTGATCACTTGATTGATGTGATCCAATTTCTCTTCATAACGCGCTGCATTCCAAGTACGATTTCCTTCAGGTAAAAATTCTTCGTCGTTTTTGTTGGGCGTATCTAGGGTATCGAATAAATTTTCGACGTTGTAAAACAATACGTTGGTTTTATAGTCCTGAGCAAACGTAACTGGAAGGGAAATGAAAAAGAGTAGGAGGAAGGAGATTGATTTCATGACTATTGTTTTTTTGGTAGTATCAAATTACGAGCCAACGGGCCAGAACACATTATTGCATCTAAAATAGAGATATTCGATGTAAAACTCTCCTTTGAAGGAAAGACTTGAATGTATGGCGCCGATTTATAATCTTTATTTCGATTTTTATCTACAAGAATCTCGCGTGGATCATCAGGTTGAATAGGTTCAAATGCAGCGGTGCGTTGCATGCTTGTTGGAATGTCGAGCCATTCGATAATACGTTGGGAGATCGCCTCGTTGTAGTCAATTAGAAGTGTGTCGTTGCGATAGATCAGGTTGTGTACTTCCATTCCATAGTAATCGAAATAAGGCGCACTTTGATAGGCCGTTTTGATGGACCTCCAGTGACGTGCCCGCCAATTTTCATGATTGGCCAGTTGAATTTCTTCGGTGGGCGTTTTCGATCCATTGGGTTTCTTCACGGGAATGGAAAGTGAAAGAATTCCGTCGGCACTCACGATGTCACATCGATTTCGATACGATTGTTTTGGGAAATGTTCTTTCGTTTCAATGCGCACGACGGCGTGTTTTACCAAATGTTGGTAATAAATCACACTGCCGAAATATGTGGTTGGAAAAACGGGAATCATTCAATTCCTGTGAACAATCGGTCCCAACGAACGCCGCTTGGGCCACTTGAGAACCACACCATGGATGCCTTACCGACGATGTGATCTTCCGGAACAAATCCCCAGAATCGTGCATCGGTAGAGTTATTTCGGTTGTCTCCCATCATCCAGTAATAATTCATGGCGAAGGTGTACTTGTTCGTTTTCTTTCCATCAATTACAAACGTACCATCCGCATTTTCTTTGAGGGTATGTCCTTCATGGGTGGTAATAATCGTTCGGTAATACGAAATGTTCTCTGGAGTAAGTTTAACGGTAGCTCCTTTTGCTGGAACCTTGAATTTCTTGAAATCCGTTACGGTATTGCAAATATTGGGATCATTCGGGAAGTAACGCATGTTTTTCAACTTGATGTGCGGGGGAATACTATCCATGTTTCCAGAATAAGGTGCATCACGATATAAATACAAAGTATCGTTCGGGTAATCTCGCTCCAACTTGGCGCGCCCTGACTTGTTTACAAATACAAAGTTCATATCCTTACGTGGTTTGAACTGATTGTAATTGTATATATCAACTCCATACTTATCCCAAGATGCAGTGCGATCTGTCAGGGAAATGGTTGTTTCATATCTTAAGAGCTGATTGGGGAAGCCCGTAGCATTCTTACCATTTACGTATAAAACAGCATCTTTTAACTCAAGCCAATCTCCTGGCACTCCTACACAACGCTTGATATAATTTTCTCTTTTATCCACTGGCCTGGCGATAATTCCATAGTGAGAAATTTCCTCCTCCTTACCGGTGTATGGGTTTTGCGTCCATGTATAACCACTAGCGATATATTCCCTGGCATTATTCATCCAATTGTCCATGTTCGCAAAAAAGTCGGGTAGCGCTTTGTCCAGAATAGCATTGTGCATTGCCTCAACATCATCGCCTTCTACGGCGTTGGATTGTACTTTAATCATTGCTTGCTTGGCGTTTTGACCAACCGTACTCTTGTCCATCCACATACGATATGCTTCATCGCGTACAATTTGATGATAATCATGTCCCATCAATCCGTAAGGCATTCTTGGATCGTAAACAGAAGTATCTCCTGCAGGATAATTGAAGACCACTACATCATTCCGTTGTACATCCGAATATCCTGGGACACGCGTGTACTCCGCGGTCTCCAATCCGATGTATGATTTGACATTGATCCATGGAACGGTATTGTGAACCAAAGGATATGACATTGGTGTAACGGGAACTTTTGGTCCGTATGCTACTTTGTTTACAAAAAGAAAATCGCCAACCAGTAGCGTGTTTTCCATCGATCCTGTTGGAATTTTAAACGGTTCGAAAACGTAGGTTCGAATAATCAGTGCTGCTACCAAGGCAAACCAAATAGAATCTCCCCATTCTTTTACTTTTGTCTTCTTTCCAGGTTTCGGGCGCGATACAGCTGCGAACCCAAGTGCAATCACGTGTCCTAAAACGGGAAGGGACAGGAACAATACCAAATGATCGCCCCATTCGCGTTCAGCAACCTCTTTGCTATTTGCCCAATTTGTTTCCGGCAACATTTTGTCTCCGTTTTGAGCAATCTTGTACATTAATATGTAAGGAAAGAAAATTCCCTGTACCGTATCAATTAAGCTGAAATATCCAAACCTACGCACATACGAAAGGTTGGCTACTGACCACATTACGAGGTGAACTCCTGGGAAAATCAAAAGTAAGGACCACCAAGGCTTGGAGCATCCTAATTTAAATGCGACAAAATAGTTGTATCCTGGTACCAAGGCTTCCCATTGCTTGCGATCTGCCAATTCGAAGCTCTTCCACCACATGGCTAAATAGGGGTGAACAAGTATGAATAGATAAAAGAGTTTAAAATCCATGTTTCTTAGCTTATAATGTCTTTCATAGTATAAACGCCCTTCTTGTTGAACAACCATTCGGCTGCAACAACAGAGCCCAGAGCAAAACCACGACGGTTGTGCGCTGTATGCTTAATTTCTATGGAATCAATTTCTGATTGATAGGTGATTTTATGCGTTCCCGGAACTCCTTCTTCTCGGAAGGATGTCAGTGCAATTTGTCCTTTGTTTACTTGTGGAGCTTCTTCCTCACGGTGCACCCAAGAGGAAAGATTTTTGTTCTCGAACATCATCTCATTTGCCAAGGTTATTGCTGTTCCGCTCGGTGCATCGAGCTTTTGCAAATGGTGAATTTCCTCCATTGAGGCTTGATATTCGAGTTGAGGCTCCATCAAAGCTGCCAGACGGCGGTTGATATCAAAAAAGATATTCACGCCAATGCTAAAATTACTCGCGTGGAGCAGTGCTCCGTTGCTTCCGTTCACATAATCTGTTACTTCTTCCAATTGATCTCCCCAGGCGGTTGTACCAACGATAATGGGAGTGTTTCGATCTACACAATAGTGAATGTGTTTTACAGCGAGTTCAGGTGCTGTGAATTCAATGGCTACGTCGACTTCGGAAAAATCGATTTCTTCAATGGGAGAATCACTGTTCGCGGTGGCTACAATGGTATGTCCGCGTTCTTGAGCGATCGACTCGATCACCCGTCCCATTTTTCCGTATCCAATTAGAGCAATATTCATAGCGTTGCGATGTGAGCAAAAATACTATTTTCAATTAGCGATGTTCCCAATTAGCGAAAATTAAGCGATAATTTAAGGCCAATCGACTGTCGATTCATCAAAGTAGGGGAAACGCGCATGGATAAATCTTCGGTGACATCAAAATTGACAAAGTGTGCTTCGACAGCTGCATCAATGACCTGAACGGCGTAAACAGCCACAAATCCGATAATTGAGAAGTCACGCCAACGAGCAAATTGATCGTGTTGCGCAAGAACGGCCGTTTTGTCTGTTCCGTATACTTCCCAAGTTGCGGATGAATTCGTTCCAAAATCATCAATCTCTCTGTA
The DNA here is from genome assembly GCA_043584915.1 of Fluviicola sp. Classification (GTDB taxonomy): domain Bacteria; phylum Bacteroidota; class Bacteroidia; order Flavobacteriales_D; family Crocinitomicaceae; genus UBA4466. The sequence continues at coordinate 3,374,812 of CP121319.1, read as the reverse complement.
TACATCACGCAGTTCTAAAACCGTTCTATGATTGTCTACTACAAAAAATCCCAAAGCTCCCAATCCACCATAAATCAATGGTACTTTCCAAAACGCTTTCTTTTTGCCTTTCGGCATCGCGATGTGGTTGTAAATTTGTCCAGCTCCAGGCACGGTGACTTGCGAATTTCCACTTTTGTTGAAAGTCGATCTCCCAGGTGTTCCTTGAACGTATACTCGTAATCCGAAATTGCAATTTTGGAATTTTTTGGCTTTTCGATTTTCTCAGAGGCGGATTCACGCACTTCTTCTCCGCGCAAAATCGCTTCAATATCTCGAACGCTCAGCTTTTCCTTTACGACGCGTTCGAACAAAGCTACCTGCGTATCTTCATCACCTGCAGAAACCAATGCTCTTGCATGTCCCATGGTGATTTTTTGCTCTTTTACTCCTGCTTGAATAGGCGCGGGAAGTTTAAGCAGTCGTAAATGATTGGTAATACTGGAGCGACTTTTAGAAATTTTTTGACTGAGCTGATCTTGTGTCAAACTGCATTCTTCTATCAATCGTTGGTAGGAGAGAGCCACTTCAATTGGGTTCAGGTCTTCGCGTTGAATATTTTCAACGAGTGCCATTTCCAACATTGTTTGGTCATTCGCGATGCGGATATACGCAGGAACCTCGTCTAAATTGGCGAGTTGCGCTGCACGGAATCGGCGTTCTCCGGAAATGAGCTGGTATTTATCTCTTCCTAGTTTGCGAACAGTCAAAGGCTGAATAATTCCATGAATTTTGATGGAAGTACTGAGCTCTTGTAGTGCTTCTTTCTCGAAGTTGGTTCGCGGGTTGAATGGGTTTGCTTCAATGCTCGAAACTGGCAATGTTGCAATGGCCCCTACTATTCCTGGGGATCCTGTTGAGGATGTGATGTCTGTTTCAGAACTTTCCAATAAGGCACCAAGTCCTTTCCCTAGAGCGGATCGTTTTTTCGAATTAGAGCTCATCGCCAATCTTTATTTTTTTGTCTTCGTTTGAAATTTTCGTCATATCGTTGCGCTGTAAAATCTCACGCGCAAAGTTCAAGTAGTTGATAGCACCTTTGCTTGAAGCATCATGCATTACAATGGTTTCACCATAGCTTGGTGCTTCTCCTAGTTTCGTGTTTCGGTGAATCACTGTATCAAATACAATTTCCTGGAAATGCATTTTAACCTCTTCCACTACTTGGTTGGCCAAGCGCAAGCGCGTATCGTACATCGTCAAAAGGATTCCTTCAATTTCTAAGTTGGTATTCAATCGGCCTTGAACAATTTTGATGGTATTCAAAAGTTTTCCCAAACCTTCCAAAGCGAAGTATTCACACTGCACTGGCACAATTACGGAATCCGCAGCGGTCAATGAATTGACGGTAATCAATCCCAGAGAAGGGGAGCAGTCAATAATAATGAAGTCGTATTTATCGCGAATTTTGTCCAAAGCATGCTTCAGTTTGTGTTCACGATTCGGCATGTTGATCATTTCCAATTCCGCCCCAACCAAATCAATATGAGAAGGCAAAATATCAAGATTTGGATTTTCGGTATTGTAGATTAAGTCCGTTGGGTCCGCTTCGTTGATCAGGCAATCGTAGATGTTTCGGGAGTTTTTAGGGTCCAATCCTACACCAGACGTAGCATTTGCCTGCGGATCGGCATCAACAATGAGTGTTTTATATTCCAATACACCCAGACATCCACCGAGATTTATTGCAGAGGTCGTTTTTCCCACGCCTCCCTTTTGATTTGCGATTGCAATTATTTTGGCCATTCTGTAACGAAAAATTGAACTCTAAAGATAGTGCAAATAGACCGAAGAATCACCTATCTGAAGAAGTAGTTATCAACGGAAAATCTGTTGATACGTTGTTAATAAATACCTTTGATTTTAAAGGTCGTCGAACGAAACTTCTGAATAGTTCTCGTTTGATGATGCAGCATCTTGATACTGATCTGTTTGCTGCAACTCAGCTATTTTGTTGAGAACATCTTTTAAACCGTCCTCAAACTTTTCAAAATCTTCCTTGTACAAGAAAATTTTGTGTTTTTGGTACGTTTCTCTTCCGTCTACAAAAGTCTTTTTACTTTCCGTAAGCGTTATATACAAATCGTTTCCTTTGGTCGATTTGACATCAAAAAAATAGGTTCTCTTTCCTGCTCGGACGACTTTAGAATAGATCTCGTCATTCTTATCATACCCCATAACCCGTGTATTTTTAGCGGTAGCGTTTCCAACAAAGATGCTGTTTTTTTTTGAATGCTGCAACAAATACCATGGTACCCATTTATTCTCCAATCGGGAAAAGTTCCGCAGGTTATTCGCCTTCTTCCTCTTCAAGTAATTGCTTGTCGTACAGTTCTTTGTAAAGCCCATCGAGTGCAATTAATTCGTCGTGTGTTCCATCCTCTACAATCGTTCCGTCAGATAAATTGATAATGCGTTGTGCATTTCGTATCGAGGAAACGCGATGGCTTACAATGAGCGTTGTCACTTGATTCATGTCGTTCAAGTTTCTCAAAATAGTCTCTTCCGTTTCTGTGTCAACGGCTGATAAACAATCATCTAAGATTAAGAGTTGCGGCCTGCGAATCAAGGCTCTCGAAATACTCACACGCTGTTTTTGTCCGCCAGAAAGATTAACGCCACGTTCGCCAAGCAAGGTGTCAAATCCATCTTTTAAGTCCTGAATGTTATGGTACACGTGAGATAGCTTGGTTACTTCTTCCAATTCAGCTTCCGTTACTTCTTTTGCTTTGCTTCCGAACGCAATGTTGTTTTTAATCGTATCGGAGAATAGGAAGACATCTTGAGGGACCACCCCTGTTGCATCCAAAAGCGCACTTAAATTCACCTCTTTCAATGGTATATCATCGATAAGAATAAGGCCTGTCTCTGGTTCAATTTGGCGCGTAATTAATTGTAGAATTGTTGATTTTCCACTTCCTGTTCGACCGATAATGCCCAATGTTTCGCCTTTCCTCAGTGTAAAGGATACATTTTTAATGGCTTGAATTCCTGAAGGGTAGGTGTACGACACATCGCGAAACTCAATGGTGTGGTCGAAAGCAAGTGGAGCGTCTGAACTGTTAACAATTTCAGGCTCTTCATTCAAAAACTCATTGATCCGTTCCTGAGAAGCAGCGGCACGTTGAGTTAATGAAATAACCCAACCAACAGAGGCAAAAGGCCACGTGAGCATATTTACATATATTATGAACGCAAGTATTTCCTCCGTTCCCAAGGGGCTTGTTTTGTCAATTGCCCATAGCCCTCCAATATAAATACACAGAACAGTGCTGAGTCCAACAAGAATAAAGATGGTTGGCATAAACAATGCGTTGATCAGAACGAGTCGCATGTGCTTATTTTTGTATGCGTCGGCACTTTTATTGAACTTATCGACCACTTCGTCTTGTCGGTCATAAGCTTTTACTACACGAATTCCTGAGAATGTTTCCTGAACTAAGGTTGACATAAATGATTGTTCTTTTTGAACAACGCCACTCGCCTTATTGATTCTTGAGGCTACTTTATAAATCAGGAACGTCATAATGGGCAAAGGTGTCAATACTATGATGGTAACATATCCATTAATACTTACCATGTTCCAGACGACGAAAATCGATAGCAATGTAAGATTGATAGTATACATTACACCAGGCCCAAGATACATGCGAACTTTTGTGACATCTTCAGAAATACGGTTCAATAAATCACCAGTGCTATTCTTTCTGTAGAAGGCGTAGCTTAATCTTTGGTATTGCTGATAAATTTCGTTTTTTAAGTCAAATTCAATTCTTCGCGACATTATAATAATAGCTTGTCGTGTCATGAATAGTAGAAGTGCAAAAGCCAAAGCCAACCCCATATACTGAAGAAATATTACCGCGGTATACGCGAATAAATCGTTGTCATCAGGAGTTATTTTACCAAATTCTTTGATGCTATTCTTAAAGAACAGAGGCAAGTACGCTTTAAAGTAGTTCGTACCGGCAATAAAAAGTGTTCCGAGAATCAGATGCCATTTGTACTTTAAGAAATATTTATTGAGATAGCTCAGAGACTTCATCGATAATTTCCTATTTTTGCCACACCTTTATAAGGCGTTGTAAAGGTAGTTAATTGATAGAGACAATTTCTATGTTTGAAGTGAAAAATATCGAGGATACAGACCTCGCAAAGAATCCAGTTATTGCTCAAATGAGTCAATACGACCACGAACAGTTATTGTTCTGTAATGATAATGCTACTGGGTTGAAAGCAATCATAGCCGTACACAATACTACTTTAGGACCAGCATTGGGAGGAACACGCATGTGGACCTACAACAATGAAATGGAAGCGTTGAACGACGTTCTTCGCTTGTCGCGTGGTATGACCTACAAAAATTCGATTTCAGGATTGAATTTAGGAGGAGGTAAAGCTGTGATTATTGGTGATTCACGCACGATGAAATCAGAAGCGCTATTCCGTCGCTTTGGAAAATTTGTAAATAGCCTTGCTGGAAAATATATTACAGCAGAAGATGTAGGAATTTCTGGAACCTACGTTGGAATGAAGGCGTGCGCAAAAGAGCAATTCGGATCGGATTCATTGACCAACAAGAAAGTGGCTGTTCAAGGAGTGGGACACGTGGGAGAATATTTGGTGGAAGCATTGACAAAGGAGGGAGCAGAGGTATTCATTACGGATATTCATGCACCGACATTGAAACGTGTTTCTGAAACCTACGGAGCGAAAGTGGTAGGATTGGAAGAAATCTACGATATCGATATGGATATATATGCACCTTGTGCTTTCTGAAAGAGTTCCAACTTACCAAATTGCAAATAAGATGGCTGAAGAGAGAATCGAAGCTATCGGGAAAGTAAAACTTCCGCTGTAAGGTCATTTAAATGTTAAACAGACGACACCTAAGGATAAAGGTATTACAAGCATTGTACGCCTATTATCAATCGAATGATTCTGATGCATCAGTCTCTCGTAAAGAACTGTTCAAGTCGGTAGATCGCATCTATGAATTGTACATTTATTTGTTACTTACTTTTGAGGAGTTACAACGTCAGGGAGAACGCCGACTGGAAGAAGGAAAGCAAAAAATGCGCCCTACGGAAGACGACTTGAAGCCAAATCGAAAGTTTGTAGATAATAAGATTATCGGGATCCTTTCGCAGCACGAAGATTTGCGCAAGCATTCAGAAAACCTCAAGGTAAATTGGGTAGGAGACGAGAAACAAGAGCTTTTCCGTAAAATGTATTTAGAAATGCGCGAAGGAGAAACGTATTTCGAATACATGAACAATGGTTTGAGCGGATTCGAGGAAGACAAAGCATTTCTTGTGGCACTTTTCAAATCGGATATTGCCAACTTCCAGCACCTTTACAACTTCTTTGAAGAGCTAAGCATTCATTGGCTGGACGACATTGACCTTGTTTGTAGCATGGTTTTGAAAACAATCAAATCATTCGAAGAAGAGGGAAGTAACAACATTCTTCCGTTGTACAAAGATGAGGTAGATGAGCAAGCATTTATCCGCGAGTTACTTCGGAAAACAATTGAGATGGACTCGGAAAATGAAGCCTTGATTGACGAATTAACAAGTAACTGGGAATTGGATCGTATTGCACGTATGGACATCATCTTAATGAAAATGGCCATTACCGAATTACAGATTTTTAACAATATTCCAACCAAGGTAACGCTCAATGAATACATTGAAATTTCTAAATTTTACAGCACGCCAAAAAGTAATGGATTCATCAATGGAGTTTTAGACAAGGCAATTAGCCGTCTGGAAAGTCAGGGCATGATTCAGAAAGCGGGTCGTGGATTAAAAGATTAAGTATATGAAAATCGTAGTATTAGCATTGTTAACAACGTTTCTATTTGCCTGTGCGGGCGAAGAGGATGTGATCGTTGGGAATCGTACAAGCATGGAAGTCAAAAAAGTTTACAACGCTGGAGAAGTTGTAAAAGGCGAAATGATCCGTGCAGAATTCATTGTAAAAAACACTGGAGATTACCCTTTGGTAATTGCTGATGTAAGCACAAGTTGTTCGTGTACCGTTAGCGAATACACGAAAGAGCCAATTCAACCAGGGGAGACCGGGAAAGTTATTGGGAACGTAGATACAGATCGTGTTACAGGTTCTAGAGTAGACAAGGCAGTAACCATTCTTGCCAACACAAAGCCGAGCAAAACAGAGCTCAAGATTAAAGCAACAATTGTAAATAAATAAAAAGTCTTCTGTGCCAAATTCAGAAGCATTATCAAACTAGAATAAAATGTCAAGTAATATTTTACTATTAGTGGGAATGATCGTCGTGATGTATTTCTTCATGATTCGCCCACAAATGAAGAAGCAAAAAGAATTGAAAAAGTTCCGTGAAAATTTAGCCGTTGGTGACAAGGTTGTTACTATTGGAGGAATCCACGGTAAAATCTTAGCTATTGACGAGGCAACCATTTTGATTTCTGCAGAAAGTGGGAAATTGCGTTTGGATAAAAGCGCCATTTCAAACTCTCCGGAGAATATGTTGCAAAAACAATAGGCTCAACAACTTAATTGAAGAGGCTTCCTAATTGGGAAGCCTTTTTTTGTTAATAAACCAACGAAAAAAAATATTTGTACTACCCAAGATTATTGTAAATTTAGGCGAGTATTTATGAGAACACTCCGGCAGACACAACGATACATTTTATTCTTGTTCGCGATAGTATCGTTTGGAACAATCCTAACTTCATGCGGTGGAGACGATAAAAACGGTGAAAAGCAATCTGCTGCTCCTGAAAAAGTGAAGACGTACAAAGATACGTTGGAGATGCAAAAAGACTCTCTCGACATTGAATCGAAATACGATTTGGAAACAGTTGATCGAAAGCATCAGAAAGAATTCATCGAAAGTTTGGCGAAAATTGAAGACGAGTTCGGCGAACAATGGGATTTTTGTACATGCATTGTGAAGAACGATTCAATCAACAAAGCTACGATGCAAGACCTTCCAGATCCGCAGTTTGATAAACTCATGGATCGTATGGATTATGTCGACAACAAATGTCAGGCATTCCTGATACAAAGTCAAAGTCAAACCCCAGAGGAACGCTACCTTCACGAACAAAAGGTGAAGAAATGCTTGAAAGAAGCAGGGATCAAATAAAAATTTCATGGATTTACAAGAAGTAATGGACTACCTTGAAAGCAAGGGTAGTGCCTCAACGAAAAAGATTTATGGACGTCACGGAGCACCTGAAAATTTATTTGGGGTGAAAGTGAGTGACATGAAACCGATTGAAAAGAAAGAGCGAAACAATCACGACCTCGCAAAGGAATTGTATGCAACGGGGAATGGAGATGCGCAATATCTTGCGGGCCTTATTGCCAACCCTGCGGAGTTTAGCTCTGACGATCTCGCAAAATGGGCCAAAAATGCCACATGGTATATGGTTTCCGAATACGCAGTAGCCTGGAACCTTGCTGAACATCCAAACTGTGCCGAAATTGCGTCGGAGTTTATCCATTCCGATGACCCGCAGTTACAAGTGGTTGGCTGGGCAGGATATGCCGCATTTCTAGGAATTAAAAAAAGTCAGGAACACGACATTACTGCTGTAAAGCCTCTTTTAAACAAGGTGGAATCTGAAATTCAAGGTGCTGAAAACAGAGTGCGCTATACCATGAATGGATTTGTTATTGCTGCTGCTGGAGCATATCCGGAATTAACAGAGGAATGCAAATCTCTAGGAGATAGAATAGGAGAGGTGAAAGTGGATCTTGGAGAAACAGCTTGTAAAGTGCCTTCCATTCGACCTTACATAGAGAATATGGAGAGCCGAGGACGCATCGGTAAGAAAAAAGCTAAAGCAAAATGCTAGGATTTTATTTAGAATTGATCTAAATTCGCATGGTGAAGCATTGGATTTTATATACAGTTCTCTTTTGTATCGGATTTCTGAATGTGCCGAGATCATTGGTGCATGACTGTGATTCGCATGCTTCTCACACGGAATCTCACCTTTCTTTTGTAGACACGCACGACCATCATGATGGTGTTCACGCGGAACAAGATGATTGTCACGTCTGTGAGTTTCAGTTAGACTTTTTTGAAGTACCAAACTTCACATTTTCAAAATCGGCTAAGGCGCAATATGCAATTCAAGTCCCAGGAATTCTTGGTAATGCAGCTGTTGCCTCATTCTTAGCCTATGACCTTCGTGGCCCCCCTTCTTTCGATTTAATGAGCTAACCACTAGCGATTTATAAATCGAAAATCAATTTTCATGTTGAAATTTATTTCAGCGTTTGCCTTTATTTGGTTCGGGCTAACGTTGCAAGCGCAGGAGCTATTTGGCTCAATCACAGATGCGCACACAAAAGAACCGGTTTCATTTGCCAAAGTATTTGTGCAAGCGAAGGATATAGGTACATATGCCGATTCAGATGGGAAATTTAAATTAATCGGATCCATTCCTGAAGGTACTGAAATCATTATATCTGCGCCGCTTTACGATCCCCTTAGCTATTTCTATGCGGGAGAAGATTCGTTGGTGATACGTTTGCACCCAATGCACCACGAGATTGGGGAGATAATGATTTACGCCGATCCTGGGGTAATGAATAAGTCCACGACCTCAAGAGTAGAACGCATGTCTTTGCGCGAGCTTCGATTGCAAAATCCCACAAGTTTGGTAGATGCCATTAGTAATATAAATGGTGTGCAACAGCTCTCAGCGGGGATAGCCGCTCCAAAGCCTGTCATTCGCGGACTGTCTGGAATGCGCGTTGTTACCTTGATTGAGGGAATGCGTCTTGAGAATCAGCAGTGGGGAAATGATCACGGCCTGGGTATTTCGCAACTGGGCGTTGGTGCAGTGGAGGTCATTAAAGGCCCTGCAGGACTGCAATTTGCCGGAGATGCATTGGGAGGTGTTTTGTATATCGATGATCAAAATTACGCTGCACAGCAAACGTGGTCTACGGAACTCAATTCTCAATTTGAGTCCGTTAGTGCCGGATTTACAAATACACTGATGTACCGAGTGTCCACAAAAAAACTCCGCTTAAGTGTTGGGGCACTGTCTTCCACACATGGTGATTACCAGTTGGCGAATGGGCGTTATTTAGGAGCGTCACGATTTAACGACCACGGAGCCAAATTTAATATGGGCTTTGGAAAAGGAAAATGGACTTCAAACATTGGGTACATTTATTCCAATCAAATGATTGGTGTGCCAGGACATACACACGATACAACGGCAACTGCTGAATCGTTCATGAGAGACAGTCGTGGTCGTGGGAAAGTGTTTCCGCACCAAGCCATTCAAAATCACTTCCTAAATATAAATAACACTTGGATTCTCGGAAAGCATCAACTATCTGCTAGAATTACGCATGCATTCAACGATTTTGCGGAGTTTGAAGAAAAGGTATTCCAACCATATTTGCGCATGTTGCTTAATGTGAGTTCTTTTCGATTGAAACATCGTTGGAAGATCAATTCAAACCACACAATCAATTCAGGCATTCAGTCCAGTTATCAAACAAATAACAATGATAACGGAGCAGAAAGTCGACTGATTCAAAATTCGATTCAGCAAGATCATGGCGCATATTCCTCATACACTTTGCGTGGAGGTCCGTTTGAATTTGAAGCTGCTGCGCGTTTGGATGCTCGTTTTTTACAAGCGGAAACTATCTCAGAGCAATACATTACGCCCAATGGATCTCTTGGAGGTGTGGTGAAATGGTGGGGATTTGGGAAGAATATCTTGCGTGTGAATGTTTCTTCCGGTTCCAGAGCGCCGCATGTAGGGGAGTTATTGGCAGATGGTCAGCATCATGGGGCGGTTCGATATGAAATTGGAGATCCTAGTTTGCGGCCAGAACGTGCCACGCAAATAGATGTGGATTATGAATTTAAAAGCGATCACCTCGGTTTTGTGATCAATCCGTTTTACACAGTGTTGCAAGATTACATTCAAATCGAAGCGGTGGATTCAGTGATTGATGGCTTGCCAGTTTATCAATACGTAGGCGTGGAAAATGCGCGCATGTACGGCATCGATGCCTCGGTTCATTACCATCCACATTTTGCGCACAACTTACACGTGGAGTCTGGTTTTTCATTGGTTTATGGAGAGAATTTAAATGGGTTGCCATTAACCCTTATGCCGCAACCACGCTGGAATACAAGAGTGCAATGGCTTCGGAAGCAAAAGAAGAAAATTGGTTTTGATGGAGGAATGATCCAACACCAGTATTTCTTAGATAACAATCGTCCCGGAATTTTAGAGACGGTGACACCAGGATACCATTTATTGAATGCTTCTATCAGTTTTAAATACAAGGCTGATCATAATTGGTATTTAATACTTGGTGCGCGCAACATCCTGAATGAAAGTTACGTGAATCACATTTCTCGTTTAAAACCACTCAATTTAACCGAACCGGCACGCAGCTTTTTTGTCAGCTTGCGCGTTGATTTCGGCGGTAGATTAAAGGGTGCTGAAAAAGCACCGCAACAATATGAAGAAATAAGTAAATAACAGTTTTAATTTTAATAACACCTAGAAGTATGAAAAAGTCAACAATTATGAAAACAGGAGTAGTAGTGCTTTTTGCAACATTTGCATTGGCATCGTGTAAAAAGAACAAATGTTATGAATGTCATTATGACAAAGATGGAGGAGAAGTAGAATTGGGCGAATATTGCGGTGATGATGCCGAAAACCTCGAAGCCAATGGATACAATCATTCAGATGGAAATACGTACGAAGCGCACTGCGGTGAGCACTAATGCTGTTACTTTTTAGAAAGTAGTGCATTTCAATAGTACAGGAGGTATAATTCTGTGCAAGCAGAATTGAACCAAGAAGGAGTTTTCGAAATATCGGAAGCTCCTTTTTTGAACCAATGAAGAGTACGTTTGTACAAGGGGATGATTCAAACCTAAGTAATTATGAAAAATATATTGATCCCCATCTTTTGCATTGGCTTGTCCATTTCATTTCATTCAGAAGAGTTATTCGAACAATTGGTCGATTTTAATCCCAATTGGCAATCCTATGAAGATCGTGTTGCTTGTCAAAGTTCGATTGACTTCACTTCCGATAAAGAATACATTCAAACGCACTTGAAGCACGTTCTGAAAATCTTAAAAAGTAACGAGACGGGTTCCTTAAGCTGCGATCAACTTGAAACAAGACGTTCATTGATTGGTGTTTTGGAAGGATACAAAAACAGAGGGTTGTTTCCAATGAACTACTATCGACCAGAGCGAATTCCCGTGTTTATCGATGAACACAATACACATTGTGCCGTTGGTTATTTGTTGAAAGAAACAGGCTATGATCATGTAGCCAAGCGTATCTCAGAGAAAAACAATTATGCCTGGGTTATTGAAATTGACGATCCTGCTTTACCCACATGGCAGCAATATTCAGGGTTCACACTGGAAGAGTTGAAATTGATTCAAGGAGCCTATGATTATTATCCTCCAATGGCACGCACAGCTCCAAATAAAACGGAAATCCCACAAAAACCAGACGTGGTAATTCTTGATTTTAATGGCAACGACATTACCGCTCCGAGTAAAGAGAACTTGCTTTCTGTTTGGTGTTACGGAGAAGGAAAAGACACCGTTTTACATGGCCGTTGGATTCAAAACTATCGCAATGGAACTCCTTGGATTGAAGGGTATTTTGAAAACGGCAAACGCACAGGCAGTTGGAAAGAGTACTATCAGGGAACCAACATTTTGTGCAGAACGGAACATTGGAGAAATGACAAACTAAATGGCGTTCGCACACGCTACGATAAGCAAGGAAATGTGATTGAACGCATTACGTTTAAGGATGGAGACGCTGTCGAAAAAGTGAATTTTGATTTTCAGGGAGACATCAAATGGGTGCGCAAACCAATTGATTCTATGACCTTGGCTACAGAGGCGTATTCTATTTCCGGGTATTTATTGGCGAAAGGGCAAGAGCAAATTTCAAATGCTTCAGGTCGCTTGCAATGGTTTCAGGACATTGAGTTAACAGCATTGAATACGTTTGCTATAACGGCTAGAGACGGTGCGCCAGAATTTACAGATCAAGGTTCTCCAGTTTATTCGAACCAGCTCCGTGGTAATGGAACCTATACTTTGCCTGGAGGAAATAGCTTTTTCCGAGGTGGAAGAGCACCAGTATTCAATCAAGGACCATCTTTGGTTGAGTACATAAAAATTGGAGAATGGAAGTATTATAACGAATACACTTCAGAATCATTTACGAGTACAGCAGTCACTTCGGAAGACCATTTGCGCAAAGATTATCCGCACTTTGGGGATGGAATCAACGCACAATTAGAATCTGCCAATCTTGAGAGTTTGCAACAATCGTTCGACTCCATTCAAGTGCAATACGAAGCCGGAAGGATTGCAAACTTTACAGGCTATGCCTACGACAACACACCAAAACTTGGGTTGATTATTGAAGAGGCTGAAATTCGAGATATCATGTATTATATGGAACACGGCGCACATCGGTCTCTTCCCGTTGTCAAAGGAATTGGTCCTTTGGATGAAAATGGATTCAGAGTTGGAGAATGGACGATGTTCGATAACCAGGGAAGGCCTGCACAAGAGGTACGCTATTTGCAACCATTCAAAGAAGAAGAACCAGTGACAGGAAGGATCTAAAAAGAAATTTCACTGGGAGAGACAACCCAACAATGATTCTTACGTTTTATTGATGTAAGCGTTAGCTTACCTTTTACAACCAAATTAAACAGACTCCTTCGTGGGTCTGTTTTTTTTGTGCCTTCATTCATGATTTTTCAAGAACACTTATCTTTCTAATCAATTTTAAAACCAATCTGAAATATGAAGATTATTTATTCAGTCATATGTGTGTTAGCTTTGGGAATATTGGGCTTCAGCTTCAGTATTCCTGCGAAAGATCGGTTGCTAGAAATAGATTGGCAAAAAGAATTAAAGGGAGATTTTTCCTTTTCCCAAGAATGGAGCTTTCCCGAAGGAGTTTACACAAACCAATGGGGACAATTGAGCTGCGATGGGCTTTGTCCGCCTGCTGTAACTTCTATGAAAGATAGTTTGGGGCGCATTTATAACGATTCGCTCTCGTCTTTTTATGCAATTGTTGATACAACGCATGTAGCTCATACTTTACTGGCTCAAGGTTCCATGTATGAATGGGCGGGATCCAACCAGATCAATTTTGAACGTAAGGAAGATGGAACAATTGTCGGGAAATCTGCTAACAATGCGGCAACGCACACGAGTATTAACATCAGAATAGAAGGCGACCAAGTCACTGCCTGGTTGAATTACAATAGTATCTATGAACAAGATCGACACATTTTCCCACTAAAAGATGGTTGGATCAAGATGGACAAAAAGCTCTTTCGCAAAGGAATTGTGAAAGCACGATTTCATTTCGATTTTACAAATACGCTAGAAGCTCTGGTACCATTAAATTGTGAAGGCTTGATTTATAGTAAAATACAGTAACTTACTCCGCGAGTTTCTTTGCGTGGCGTTCTTTTAAAATCGATTCGATTCTATCCAATCCTGAATCTTTGGCTCTGAGCAGCAACAGAAAGTGATACATTAAATCGGCCGCTTCATTCTCAAAAAGGTCTTGATTGTTATCTTTCGCTTCAATAACTACTTCCACGGCCTCTTCACCAACTTTTTGTGCCATTTTATTGATTCCCTTGCGGAAGAGCTTGTTGGTGTAGGAACTGTCATCTTGAGAAACAATGCGTTCAGAAATGGTCGCTTCCAATTGATAAAGAAAACCTTTTGCATCCGTTTCTTTGAAACAAGTGTCTGATCCAGTGTGACACACGGGCCCTGTCGGAATAGCCTTGATCAAAATGGTGTCGTTGTCACAATCCACACGCATTTCTTGCATTTTTAAAATATTTCCAGAGCTTTCCCCTTTCATCCAAAGTCGTTCTTTGGAGCGGCTGTAAAAAGTGACATTTCCAGATTCCATCGTTGCGTTTAAGGCTTCTTCATTCATGTATCCGAGCATCAATACTTGCGCAGTATTGGCATTTTGAATAATGGCGGGAACCAATCCTTCGCCTTTTTTGAAATTAATCTTCATCGTACAGAAATATTTTGAGTTTTTAAATATGCTTTTAATTCTGGAATTGGAATAGTTCCGAAGTGAAATACGCTCGCGGCCAAAGCTCCTGTTGCTTTCGTCATGGAGAATACGTTGGTGAAATGAGCGGGAGCGCCAGCACCTCCAGAAGCAATGACGGGAATGGATAGGGAAGAGGCAATTCGATTGGTTGCTCCGATATCAAAGCCATCTTTTGTTCCGTCGCGTCCCATTGAGGTGAGCAAGATTTCTCCTGCCCCCAAAGATTCGCCTTCCTTTGCCCACTCCAAGGTGCGCCACTTAGTTACATTTCTTCCGCCACGAATAACCACACGATCCTCTCCTTTCAATTCCTTCGTGTCAATAGCCAACACAACGCACTGACTTCCAAGTTCGTTTGCCAATTCACGAATCAACTCTGGTCGATTCACGGCTGATGAATTCACCGAAATTTTATCTGCACCTGCACGAATGAGAGCGACAGCGTCTTCTACCGAGTTTATGCCGCCTCCAACAGTAAAGGGAATCTGGATTTCAGAAGCTATTTTTTCTACCAGAGATAGCAACGTTTTTCGCTTTTCAATGGTCGCGGTGATATCGAGGAAAACCAATTCATCTGCTCCTGATTCGCTGTATTTTTGTGCCAATTCCACCGGATCTCCGGCATCTCGAATGCCTTCAAAATTGATGCCTTTCACCGTGCGCCCGTCCTTGATGTCCAGACAAGGGATAATTCGTTTTTTTAACATAACGTTTCCAATTCTTTTAGGGTGATTTTATTCTCGTACAGTGCTTTGCCGATTATCGCACCTGCACAACCGATTTCTTTTAGTTCTTGCAAATCTGCCATTGAAGAAACTCCGCCACTGGCAATCAAGCCAATTTGTGTGGAGGCGATAATCTCTCGATACAGCTCAGTGGAAGGACCCGCGAGCATTCCGTCTTTTGAAATGTCGGTGCAAATTACCTGGGAAATTCCTAATTCCTCGTAATTTCGAATGAATTCAAGAACTTCCATTTCGGAGGTGTTCAGCCATCCGTTGGTGGCAATTTTTCGATTCTTACAATCTGCACCAAGAATGATTTTCTCTGTTCCATACGTGTGCAACCAACGCTCAAATACTTCGGGCTGTTTCACTGCGATACTGCCGCCTGTAATTTGCACTGCGCCTGCTTCAAAAGCAATTCGAACATCTTCATCTGTGCGCAAACCGCCGCCAAAATCTACTTTTAAATTGGTGCTAGAAGCAATGGATTCGAGGATGTTGGCATTCACAATTTTTCCTTCTTTCGCTCCATCTAAGTCAACAAGGTGCAAGAATTCAATGCCGCTATCTTCAAACTGACGCGCCATGTCTACCGGATTTTCATTGTATACTTTTTTCGTAGCGTAGTCGCCTTCAGATAATCGTACACATTTCCCATCAATAAGGTCTATTGCAGGTATTATTTTCATAAGGCAAGAAAGTTTTGAAGCAATTTGGTGCCAATATCGGCCGATTTCTCTGGGTGGAATTGCGTTGCATAAAAATTGTCCTTCTGTAATGCCGCGCTGAATCGGATCATATAATCGGATGTTGCAACGGTTTCAGAAGAAAGTTCGGCATAATAGCTGTGAACAAAATAAACATCATCCGTCGCTTCAATTCCTTCAAACAACGGGCCTTTTGTTTCGATGAAATTATTCCAACCCATTTGTGGAACTGGTTCCTGGTCAGGAAATTTTACCACTCGATTCTTAAAAATACCGAGGCATTCCGTATCATTTTCTTCGGTGGATGTACAAAGAAGTTGCAATCCGAGGCAGATACCCAGAACAGGTTGTTTCAAGTTGACAATAACCTGGTCCAATCCGTTCTCGCGTAAAAAGCGCATTGCTGAACTCGCTTCTCCAACTCCTGGGAAAATTACTTTGTCCGCGCCTTCAATTTTGTGGTGCTCGTTGGTGCCATCTGCCTGAATGTTGAGGTTGCATTGTGCGCCATCCGAGAAGGATTTGAAAAAGTGCATAAACATTTCTGTGGGCATTTCAATTTCCAAATCGCCATCTACCGAAACGTTTAAGTCCACATTTCCGTGGCGCGCAATTTGCTCAAGCATGTGATCGAAGAATCCAAGTCCTGTTTCGATCTTGTTTTTTCCCGATCCGTCCAAATTCACGGAAACCTGAATTTTTGTTTCATTGGTGATGCGTTCTTGCTTGGCTATGCGCGGTTGCTGCTTTAAAAAAGCGTAAATCTCTTGCCAATTAGTTGTTGTTAAGGCCGTCTTTCTTTCGCACGAGTTGCCAATGAAAATTCCTTGAGCGCCGAGGTTCTCGGCGAGTTCGATATCCGTAGCTCTGTCTCCAATAACATAGGATTTTGAGAGGTCGTAATCGCCATAGATGTAAGCATTTAACAATCCGGTTCTCGGTTTTCGAGTAGGCGCATTGTCTTCTGGAAAGCTTTTGTCAATTAAAATTTCTGAAAAGTCAATCCCTTCATTTTTAAATGCTTGTATGATTTTGTCTTGTGCTGGCCAAAACGTTTCTTCTGGAAACGAATCGGTTCCCAACCCATCTTGATTGGTTACCATGACAATTTCAAAGTCCAATTCTTGCACAATTCTCGAAAGCCATTGAAAAACACCTGGGTAGAATTCAAGTTTTTCCAAACTATCCAATTGATAATCAACGGGTGGTTCAATGACCAGGGTTCCATCTCGATCTATAAACAATACTTTTTTCATGCTTCTAAAGTTTTCAATGCGTTCAATAATTGTCGGTTCTCATCGGGGGTTCCAACTGAAATTCGTAATGTGTTCGGAATTTGCTTAGAGCGATTTCGAACGATGATTTTTTGCTTCAATAAATCGCTGTAAACGGCATCAGCATCGACTACTTTTACCAATACAAAATTGGCGGCGGTAGGGTAGATTTTCTGAACAATGGACAAAGCTGATAATTCCTGAATTAATTTTTTGCGCTCTTCTAACAACAGCTTTCGCGTGGTTTCAAATGCATCCTCGTTTTCGAATGCTTCAACAGCCTTCTCTTGATTCAAACTGCTGACATTGTAAGGCGGTTTTACCTTATTGAAAAGTTGGATGATGGAAGCGTTTGCGAATGCGTATCCAACGCGTGCTCCGGCCAATCCGCGAGCTTTGCTCATGGTGCGCGTTACCACAAGATTGTCGTAGGTATTGATGAGTGCTGCCAGCGATTCCTGGTCACTGAATTCAATGTAGGCTTCATCCACACAAACAATTCCTTGAAATTCTTCAATCAACGCAATCATTTTTGCATAGTTCAAATCGTTCCCTGTTGGATTGCTCGGCGAGCACAAAAACACCACTTTGATATCAGGATCATTGAGAATAGGAGAGAGCTCCGTGTTGACAATATCGAAGTTTTCGTCTAGTGGAGCTGAAACAACAGCAACATTGTGAATTTCGGCAGACACGTCATACATGCCATACGTTGGTTTGAAACATCCTATTTTATCTTTCCCAGGTTCACAAAAGATCCGCAGCAGTAAATCGATCACTTCATCGCTACCATTCCCGATAAACACCTGGTCGGTAGTGATGGTTTTTCGTTTTACAAGTACAGTTTTAAGCAATCGCTGCTGCGGATCTGGATATCTATTGTAAGTTCCAAAAGGATTCTCATTGGCATCAAGAAACAGCGCTTCCTTGCCTGAAAATTCATCTTTCGCGCTAGAATAGGGGATCAAAGCACGAATATTGGGTCGAGTCCATTGTTCTATTCTAGTCATTGTTCAATTCTTTAAGTCGTACGGTAACCGCATTCTTGTGTGCCTGTAATTCTTCGGCTTCGGCCATTAACTCTATGGTTGGGCCAAGTGCGCGCATGCCATTTTCGGTAATTTCTTGATAGGTTATTTTTCGCACGAAACTATCCATAGAAACACCGCTGTAATTTCGGGCATATCCGTTGGTTGGTAAGGTGTGATTGGTGCCGCTTGCGTAGTCTCCAGCGCTTTCGCAGCTATAATTCCCAAGGAATACAGACCCTGCATTAATTACACGATTCCCAAGTGTTTCGCTGTTGTCTGTATTGATGATTAAGTGCTCTGGAGCGTACGCATTGCTAAATTCCAGACAGGCTTCCAGATCATTGAAGACAATGCTCAAACTATTGTCAAGAGCCTTTTGTGCGACGACTTTTCTCGGCAATTCTGTCACTTGTTCTTGTACACATTCATTTACTTTCTCGGCAAATAATGCGTCGTTTGATACCAATATCACTTGGCTGTCGGCTCCGTGCTCGGCTTGAGATAGAAGGTCGGCAGCCACAAAAGTAGGATTGGCATTTTTATCGGCTATGACTAAAAGTTCGCTCGGCCCAGCAGGCATGTCAATTCCAACGCCTTTTTCCATTGCCAGTTCTTTCGCCTTGGTCACATATTGATTTCCTGGACCGAAAATTTTGGATACCCCGGGAATCGTTTCTGTTCCAGATGTCATGGCGGCTATGGCTTGTGCTCCGCCGACTTTAAATATTTTGGTGATGCCAACGCGTTTCGCCGTGTAAAGAATTGCAGGATTGATGTCCCCGTTCTTATTTGGTGGTGTACAAAGTACGATTTCCTTGCAGCCTGCCAGTTTGGCGGGAATGCCAAGCATCAAAATAGTAGAGAAAAGTGGGGCAGAGCCACCGGGAATGTAGAGGCCAACCTTTTCGATGGGGACGGATTTACGCCAGCATGTTACTCCGGGTGTGGTTTCAATTTTGGGCTCTTCGACCAATTGTGACTGGTGAAAAATTTCAATATTCGCATAGGCCTGATCGATCGCTTGCGCTAATTCTTTGGGAATTTCTGCTTGATTTACCTCACTTTCTGTGACTTCCAAATCGTTAAGCGCGCATCCATCCAACAGCTGCGTATAGCGGAACAAGGCTTGGTCGCCATTGCGTTCAACGTCTTGCATAATTGTTCGTACACTTTCTTCCAAGATCGCTTGTTCCATCGAAGGTCGGCGTGTAAGTTGGCTCCAGGAATTTTTGTCGGGATTGTTGTAAAATTTCATGTCTCTACTTTTATGCAACTATTTTATCAATTGGAATAATGAGAATGCCTTCTGCACCTGCCGATTTTAAGGAGTCAATTACTTCCCAAAAGCGATCTTCATCAATCACAGAGTGCAATGAACTCCAACCTTTATCTGCTAATGGCATAATGGTGGGCGATTTTAGAACAGGCAAAATAGTGCTAACCTCCTCGATCTTTTCGTTGGGGACGTTCATTAATACATAGCGCGTATTCTTTGCTTTCAAAACAGCCTCAATGCGGAAAATGAATTTGTCGAGTAAGTCTTGCGTTTCTTGCGTTCTATTCGGACAAGCAGCCAAAACAGCTTGAGATGTAAGCATGACTTCAATTTCTTTCAATCCATTCTTGAACAAAGTAGATCCTGTACTTACGATATCGCAAATGCCATCTGCCAGTCCAATATTCGGAGCAATTTCCACCGATCCTGAAATTTTGTGAATCTCAGCGTTAATTTGGTGCGCATCCAGATACTGCTTTACGGTGTTGGGGTAGGAGGTAGCGATGCGTTTTCCTTCAAAGTAAGTGACGTCCTGTGCATTCACTTCTTTAGGAACGGCCAAAGACACGCGGCATTTCGAAAAGCCAAGTTCTGTTACCGTTTCAATGTTTTTTTGCTGTTCGATCAGTAGGTTCTCGCCAATAATAGCGATGTCAACAATACCGTCTTCCAAATATTGGGGGATGTCAGAATTTCTCAGAAACAGAACCTCCATGGGGAAATTGGTTGCAGGGACTTTTAACTGGTCTCGGCCGTTATCAATTTTTATTCCGCAAGATTTGAGGAGTTTGAGAGACTCTTCGTTGAGTCTTCCGCTTTTCTGAATGGCAATTTTTAGTTTACTCATTTCTTTTTTTGAATTGTCTGAGTAAACCAAGGAGCAATAAAAAACCCGTCTGATTTACTCAGACGGGTTTGAATATTGTTTCAATAACATCCGCTCGCCTGAGTGCAAGTATGAAAATGATGATGATGTAATTGAGTCGGAGCTCCATTGGTTGAATCCCGCTCAATTTCGCCTGAAACTTTGTTGACTTCCCATTTCTCGTTACTCCCCGCAGGAATTTCAACGATTGCGACAATGTTGTTTTCATCATCATAACTATTGGGGCCGTCAACAAGGTGTATTTTGGGCGCTTTATTATCCTCCAGTTTTGTATCGGATGATTTCTCCTGCTGTTCTTCTGAGCAAGCAAAAAGAGAAAGAGTGAGCAAAACAACAAGGGTTTTCATCATCTTTCAAAAGTAACGATTCTGCATAAGACATGGCAGTATGCGGTAAAATAGCACGCCATACAGTATCCGTTTGAAAATAATTCCTGAAAATACTCGGTTATTCTTTGGAGGTATTCGAAAGAAGATTGCTATTTTAACGCTACCATTATTATTAACACTATTTAAACTGAAAAATATGGCAATTGATCATGTAGCATTCGACCTTGTGTTGGACAAAGAACTCAAAGGAACATCTGAATTGAAAAACCCAGTATGTCATTTCCATTACAATTGGGATACAGACACAAATATGGGTTTAGCAACTCTACAAACCATTAACGGAACACCGGTCAACATCACATTGCACCCTCTTGGAATTGAAGGGCAATTGGATTTTATGTCGGATATGGAGCCAACGGTATATTCTGTTGCTGCTTCGGAAGCGATGCCGAACGTTATGGTTAAAGTTGTAATCTACCGTGTTATCTTAGACGTTGATGGAGCGAAAAAAACAGCTGCCATTATGTTTGGAGAAGATGGAGGAACAATTCTTACCTCTGACGGATTTATGGAGGATAGCGCTGCTAAACAGCTTCCAGAGATTGAATATGAACCACAAGATGCTCCAGAAGGAGCGGTGCCGCCAACAGCGGAATAAGACGAATTATTTTCGAAAGCCCGTTCGTTAAGAACGGGCTTTTTTTTTGTATCAAAAATTTCGATTGATATTTCTTTCAGAAACGAAAAAGCCCCGAAATCGATGCAACTCGAATTCAGGGCTATAAAGGTGAGATCTTTCGATCAATATTGGATTAATAGTAAATCGCGCGGCGTACTTTAGTAATGTATTTCGCCATACGAATAACTTGCTTCGTATAACCGAACTCGTTGTCATACCATGCGTAAATCACGGCGTTTTTGCCATCATTCGATACAATTGTCGCATTCGAATCAAATACCGAACAACACGTGTTACCAATTATATCGTTTGATACCATTTCTGGGTCGGTTGCGTAGTAAATCTGATTCACAAGTTCGCCATTCAAAGCGGCATCACGCATGACGTTGTTCAATTCTTCCACGCTTGTCGTTTTATCCAATTCCAAACTCATAATCGCTAAGGATCCGTTTGGAGTAGGAACACGAACAGCATTTGCAGTCAATTTATCTTTCAAATCTGGAATAACCTTTGTTACTGCAGCACCTGCTCCAGTTGAAGTAATTACCATGTTGATCGCTGCAGAACGCCCACGACGTGGCTTTTTGTGCATGTTGTCCAACAAGTTCTGATCGTTCGTGTAAGCGTGAACTGTTTCGATGTGTCCTTTGGCAACACCAAACGTATCGTTCACTACTTTCAATACTGGAGAAATCGCGTTCGTTGTACAAGAGGCAGCAGAGTAGATGCGCTCTTTTTCCAAATCCAACGTATTTTGGTTGATTCCGTAAACAATGTTTGGAATTTCTTTCCCTGGCGCTGTCAATAGAACGCGAGATGTTCCTTTAGCTTTCAAGTGACGCGACAATGCTTCACGGTCAGTGAAAACACCTGTGTTGTCAATTACCAAAGCATTGTCAATTCCGTATTTGGTATAATCAATATCTTCTGGGTTGTTCGCGGCAATCATTTGAACAGCATGTCCGTTAATGATCAATACTTTTTTGTCAGCATCTACATTCACTGTTCCGTCGAATGCACCGTGTACTGAATCGTTTTTCAAAAGTGCTGCACGTTTCTCTAGCTCCGTTTCAGAGTTTCCACGCGTGACAATCGCTCTTAGTCGCAATTGCTGTCCTTTTCCTGCTTGTTTAATTAATTCACGAGCTGCCAATCGACCAATTCGACCGAATCCGTACAAGACAAAATTATAGGGTTGAAAAAAAATGAATTCAATAAAAAAAAGCTGCCCACAGTTGGGCAGCTTTCATTGATTATCCTAGATAAGCTTTGAGTAATTTGTTTCGCGACGTATGTCGAAGCCTTCGAATTGCTTTCTCTTTAATCTGACGCACGCGCTCGCGAGTCAAATTAAATTTAGCACCGATTTCTTCGAGCGTCAAACCGTGATTCATTCCGATACCAAAGAACTCAAGACGAGAAAATGCCTTGTTAATTTTGTTTAATGAACCTACTTGGTTCAAAGGAAGACGAACAATACGTGCTTGCTCAGCTAATGCTTGCAAGATTGATTGACGAATCCACCATACAGCGTACGAGATGAATTTGAATCCACGTGTTTCATCAAATTTCTGTGCTGCTTTGATTAACCCCAAGTTTCCCTCGTTGATAAGGTCGGGTAAGGTTAAGCCCTGATTTTGGTACTGTTTAGCTACCGATACTACGAAACGAAGATTGGCTCTCGTTAGTTTTTCAAGGGCTCTTTGGTCTCCTTGCTTGATTTTTCTAGCCAATTCTACTTCTTCCTCCGCGGTGATCAACTCTTCTTTACCAATGTCCTGTAAGTACTTGTCTAACGACTGACTTTCGCGATTGGTAATCGACTTTGTAATTTTTAATTGTCTCATACTAATTACGTGCTCTAACTTTTAAGACTTAAGCGTCTGCAAAGATACGACGATTCTAACCTGTTTTCCAAATAAATGTTTTACAATTTATTAACTTGGGGTTTACTCAAAAATCATGCCTGATTCATTGAGCTACAGTCCGAAACCTACGTAATCTCTTCTGCCACTTTCCGTCATTACTTCTAATAATACTCCACCTGAGGAATTGCTCAGCTTGGATGTAAGTTGTTCGACTGTCGTAATAACCTCATTGTTCATTTTTGTTACGATCATTCCTTCTTGTAGCCCGACCGATTTTAGCTTTCCAGCGGTAACTGAGGTTATCTTCACGCCATTCGTAACGTTTAGTTCTTTCTTTTCTTTACTCGTTAATGCGCGAAATGTTGCGCCCAGTGCCACATTTTTATCAATTTCGGCTTTGGAAACAAGTTTTGTGTCTCCATCGGCATTGCGCAGTACAATCTCCTTTACTTCTTCATTTCCCTTCGAGTTTCGGATAGTCACTGCAACTTTATCTCCTGGTCTGCGACGTCCCACTTCTTCTTGTAAGGCGGCAACAGAGTTCACGGCTTTCGCGCCAATTTTCAAAATTACATCTCCTTGTTTCAAGCCTGCTTTGTCGGCACCTCCATTTTCACTCACTCCTGCCACATAAACCCCGTTTAAATCTTTCAAACTTTCTTGCTCCTTCAGTTCCTGCGTAACATCAGCAATGCTGACACCCAAATATCCGCGCTGAACAACGCCATAATCCATTAAATCGGCCATGACTTTTTGAACCAGATTCACCGGAACCGCAAATGAGTAGCCAGCGTAGCTTCCTGTTCGGGAGGCGATTGCAGTGTTAATGCCCACTAATTCTCCGTTTACATTGACAAGGGCACCTCCAGAGTTGCCTGGGTTTACCGCCGCATCCGTTTGAATAAACGACTCAATTGGAACAATGTCTTCACGACTTCGATCATTCAATAAATTAATGTTACGTGCCTTTGCAGAAACAATTCCTGCTGTTACTGTTGATGTTAAATTGAACGGGTTTCCTACTGCCAGTACCCACTCGCCAATGCGCAAGTTGTCGCTATTTCCAAGCGGTAAGGCTTGTAAGCCAGATTCTTTAATTTTTAGAACGGCTATATCAGTCGATGGATCTGTACCAATTACTTCGGCCTTGTATTTTCGATTGTCGTTCAAAGTTACTTCGACCTCGCTCGCATCTTCAATTACATGGTTGTTCGTCACAATGTAGCCGTCAGGAGTTACAATAACACCTGATCCTGCACCTTCTCCATATTGTTTGTACTCTTGTCCGCCTGCTCCCGGACCGTAGAAGAACTCAGAAAACACATCGCGTTGAAAGGTTGTTTTTACCACTTTGGTTGTAATGTGAACTACCGAGTTGACAGAGCTTTCAGATGCACCTACAAAGTTTTCAGTTGGCATGAGTGTCGCGGCCTGCATGCCTGTCTTGTACACAAATCTGGAATCCTGCTGATTCAAGGCAGTGTCTGCCTGAGGCGAAGTAACCTCATCGGAAGAACTACTCATTGCAAAAAACAAAGCCAATGGAAGCATTCCTCCCAATAGTCCCAATCCAAAGTTTTTCAAATTTTGATTCATAACTGTATTAATTTTCATCTGATTTAAAAATTTTGTTTTGCAAATAGCGTTTTCATATTGCTTTCTGGTAACAACAATAATAACGCCAATCAGCCTGATGTCATACGCTTTCTGCTGTTAAAGATTGTTAAGCATCCGTAGGTCATTTTAACGATTAAAAGTACCTTTGTTAGCACATGGAAATTTCATTTTCGAAATATCAAGGAACGGGCAATGATTTCATCATGCTAGATAATTTATCTGGTCAATACGACCATTTAACATTGGATCAAATTCAATTCTTGTGCGATCGAAAAATGGGTGTCGGTGCCGACGGTCTTATCAAGATTTCGAAAGATGCCAACCTGGATTTTAACGTAGAATACTACAACTCCGATGGATCGCAAAGTTTTTGTGGGAATGGTGCACGATGCAGTGTTGCGTTTGCAAAAACACTCGGTTGCTTAGACGAGCAGACGCGTTTTAATGCAATTGATGGCGCGCACGAAGCAAAGTTAACGCCAGATGGTCGTGTGCATCTTGAAATGTTGGATGTTACAGAATTTGAAGGTGGCCTTCGAGAGGCTGGGGCTAAAGAAAAGCATGGTGGACTTCGAGCGCCTCAGTCCACTTCTGGAGATTTTAAAATCAGCAAAACAAATTCTACTGAAGTGGATCGAGGGCAGAGACTCTCGAAACCCGCTTATTACATCATGGACACAGGATCGCCTCATTATGTTCGATTTGTAGATGCACAGGACGTTCCGGATATCGTTGAATTTGGAAAGGAAATCCGGTACTCGGAAAGATTTAAAGAGGAAGGTATTAATGTGAATACGGTAATTGAACTTGGCCCAAATGCGATTCATGTAGCAACCTATGAGCGTGGTGTTGAAGACGAAACGCTTTCTTGCGGAACGGGTGTAACTGCCTGTGCTTTGGCATACATGGACAAGAACGAGCACGATGGTGAGATAACGGTTTCAACCAAAGGTGGAAAATTGTCCGTAAAAGGGAAGCGAAAAGGCACTGGGTTTGAAGGCGTTTGGTTGATCGGTCCGGCGAAAAAAGTATTTGATGGAAGTATTGAAATCTGAAAGGTGGATCAAGCCAATTGATGCTATTTCTGCACTTCAATTTGAGGGGGCATGCATGTTTCTTTGGGTTGTTCACGCAGATAAAACCCCACCGCATTTGGGAATTTCAGAAGGTTCTAAGTTTTACAGCTTAAAAGCCAATGGCAAAGACGACGGGTTGGATGTGGATAAGATTCTACCAATTCTGGCAAGAAAAAATATCGCCACAGTCTTTTATCAGCTGCAAGAAAATGCAATTCGATTATCTGTTGAAGTAGCCTTTGCCAATTTTAAAACAACCGTTCCTGGCAAGGTGACGTGTTTGGAGCCATTGAAAGCTATTTTCGATTGCAAGGACGCAACTTGGCTCAAGGAGTTACTTGCTGATTTAGAGCGTCGTGAAGCTGTCAAAAAAGCAGTAGGATGGCAACTTCCAGAAGATTTTAACGGAATTCCAGACTACGACCCTCAAGACATTCACAGAAGATTGGAGCAATTAAATAATGTTTAAGGAATCTGACATAGCGTTAAGAATGCCAATAGGTTCCGATGCTTCAATAATGTTGGAATGGGAGAATGACAAAAGCAATTGGCGCATTAGCAATAGGACAGAGCCGCTCGTGATGGGAGAAATGATTGCGTTTCTGGAGAAGCAAAGCACTGCCGACGCTCTCGATGACCTCGATCAAATCAGATATATTATTACGGAAACGAAAACTGGCAAACCTCTGGGAACCGTGGACTTGTATGAGATTGACTGGGAGAAGGAAACGGCATATGTTGGAATTCTTATCGCTGAGGAAGCAAAAAGACAGAAAGGCGCGGGACTCGCAGCGTTGAAAAAAGTAGTAGAGCAGGCATTCTCTGCATTTGATCTTACGTTGGTCAAAGCCCGAATCTTTCCCGAAAATAGGGCAAGTCAAAAATTATTTTTGAAAGCAGGCTTCATTCAAGTGGAGAATAAATTAGAAAGTGTACATTCAGAGTACTTGGAATTTGCGCTGCGGTTTTAAAAAGAATATAGAATGGTTAAAAAGATTGGAATATTGGCGTTTATCGCATTTTTGGTGCTTGCCGTGATCAATTACGACTTGATTGTTGGATGGTTTTTTGCCTCCAAGTCCATCAATAAAACAGAAGTGAAGGTGCTGCTCAGAGAGGATCCCAATTTGGATGAGTTGTTGGAGACTTTGCATGCGAAGAAGGTAATTGCCGACATTGACGAAGCGAAAGAAATTGCCGCTGAAATCAATTTGAAGGGAGATGCCTTGGAAGGTGGGAAATACATCATCGCACCACAAACGAAATTGGAGGATTTATTACTGTCATTTCAGCGCGGGAAAGACGGGCGCGGGAAAGGAGAAGTGTTGGTGAATGTGATCTTTAATAACTGTCGCGACCTGAACGATGTTTCAAAGAGTGTAAGTGTTTGTATAGCATCGGATAGTGCGTCTCTATTTGATTATATGGTTGATAGTGAGGTTTTGTCCAAATATGGCTTCAACGAAGCACAAATGCCTGCACTTATTTTGCCCAAGCAATACGAGATGGAATTCGATACAAATCCAGAGGAGTTCGTTGCTTTTATGGCAGCTCAATTTCGAGAGTTTTGGACGGACGAACGTAAGGAAAAACTTCGAGCTATCGGGTTGAATTCTCCATCCCAGGCAGTCACCGTTGCGAGCATTGTGTACTCAGAACAAGGAAGAATACAAGAAGAATGGCCCGTTATCGCCGCACTTTATTTGAATCGAATTAAAAAAGGAATCAAATTGCAATCAGATCCTACTTTTAAGTTCTGTTGGGGGCATGAATTGGATGATGTTCAGATTCTTACAGCGAAACATCGTGATATAGATTGCTCTTACAATACCTACAAAATCAAAGGATTGCCTCCTGGACCTATTTGCATTACACCGGCTAAGGTCGTTGATGCCGTTCTCAATCGTGCAGATGTTGATTATATTTATATGTGCGCGAAACCAGATTTTTCCGGTCGGCATAACTTTACGGCCAGTGATACACAGCATTTAAAAAATGCAAGAGTGTATCAAAAATGGATTCGAACTCAAATTTAAGAATGACGGAATGAACGATTTTAAAAGAAGAACCTTTTTCAAACTAGGCCTCGCTGGGGCTGCATTGAGTATATTCAAGCCATCGAAAGCAGCTGATTTGCTCGAGCAAAGTGCAGTTATCGATTCAAAGAAATTTCGGGCATTTCGACCAACGGTGGTTTCTACTTGGAATCACGGAATGGAAGCGAATGCTGCGGCGTGGGAAATTTTGGGCGAAAATGGTAGTGCATTGGATGCGGTAGAAAAAGGCGTGATGGTGACAGAATCTGATCTTACGAATAGGAGTGTTGGTATCGGCGGTCTTCCTGATGCTAAGCCTGAAATCAACCATGAAAACCACGATACGATTGGGATGTTGGCGTTGGATGCACATGGAAACCTAAGCGGAGCGTGTACAACAAGTGGTTGGGCATACAAAATGCACGGTCGCGTGGGAGATTCACCAATTATTGGTGCTGGACTCTTTGTTGATAACGAAATTGGAGCTGCTTGTGCCACTGGAATGGGCGAGGCTGTGATTCGCATAGCTGGAAGTCACACGGTTGTTGAGTTGATGCGACAAGGCAATACCCCGCAGCAAGCCTGTGAAAAGGCCGTCAATCGAATTATTAGAAAACACAAAGATTTGACGAATTTGCAAGTGGGGTTCGTGGCATTGAATAAGGCAGGAGATTACGGTTCGTACTCGGTTTACGCAGGATTCAATGTTGCGGTACAGCGCGGAGATGAAGGGGCTTTAAAAGATGCTCCGTATTTAATGGAGTGGTAAAAATCAGCTCAGATATACTATGAAATGGATCGTTTGTTTAATTTCCTTTTGGTCAGTAATGAGTTCATACGCAGTTGAAAATATTGAGCTTGATTGGAGCTTCTTTCATCCTTTGCGCAAGGAATGGATGCCGCTTGGATCGAAAGGAACTGTGCAGGAAGCGCTTATTGCTTCGGGAGAATTGCCCGATCCGTTTTATGGAACCAATGAGAATCGTTTTGGTTGGATTGAAGAACACAAGTGGGAATTTAAGTCGATCCTTGTTTTGGATTCAACCCATTTCAACAACGAATACCTTGAGTTAGAATTTGGAAATGTTGATACTTATGCGACAATTGAAATCAACGGAAGTCCATTTTTAAAAACCGCCAACGCCTTCATTCCACACAGAGGACAAGCAAAAAGCCTTTTGAAAGTAGGGATCAATGAAATCAAAGTCGTCATAACACCGCCGGTTTTGTATCATGAGAAAATGTGGGACGATGCCGATTATCACCTTCCGGCCCCAAATGATCCGCATCCTATTGCTGTTGCGCCGTATACACGGAAGCCACAGTATCAATTTGGTTGGGATTGGGCTTTGCGCATGAACACAATTGGTTTTAATAAACCGGCGAGACTTTTCTTGTACAATCATAACCGGATCGTGAATAAATCGGTGAACATTGTTGGAATTCACCAAACCCAAGAAGAAAGTGAAGAAGCTATTGTCGATTTTACGGTCTTTTTGGCTGTACCAACCAATGATTCATACATTTGGGCGGGAGATCACTCCAAGGAAAAGGCGGTTGCGAAAAACGGGGTAGTTCGATACAGAAAAACAATTGGAAATCCTCAATATTGGTGGCCGAGAGGTCAGGGAGATCCCCATTTATATTCGGATGATTTTATTATTGTCCATGACTCAGCTGAGGTTGAGATGCCCGTATCATTTCAGTATGGTGTGAAAACGGTAGAACTCGTTCAGGAAAAAGACGAATGGGGAACCAGTTACTTTTTCAAAATAAACGGTCGTAAAATCTTTGCAAAAGGAGGAAATTACATTCCGCAGGATATTTTCCCGGCCCGCGTGAAGGATGCAGATATCGTAAATTTGGTTGAAACCATGGCGGCTTCCAACTTTAATATGGTGCGTGTTTGGGGAGGTGGTTATTATCCAGACGAAGTATTTTATGAAGCCTGTGATCGATTGGGGCTGATGGTTTGGCAGGACTTGATGTTCGCCTGTGCGATGTACCCTGGAGATGATCGATTTGTTCAGAATATATCGGAAGAGTTTCACTATCAAGTTCCAAGAATTGCCGGACACGCGAGTGTGGTTCAATTCAACGGAAATAACGAAGTAGAGGTCGCCTGGGGGAATTGGGGCTTCCAAATCAAATACGGATTGTTCGGAAAGAGCGCCAAAGAAATTGAAGCGGCTTACGATCGCGTTTTCAAGGATGTAGCGCCTTCCATAATTGATCAGTACACGGCCATTCCATACATTCACACCAGTCCATTAAGTAATTGGGGAAAGGCAGAATTATACAACCATGGGTCTCAACATTATTGGGGCGTTTGGCATGGAAAAGATCCCATTCAAGACTTTGGTAAGAAAATAGGACGTTTCAATGCCGAGTACGGATTTCAGAGTTTTCCAGAGTACAGCAGTTTGCGCACGTTTTCGGATACATCACAATGGGATTTGTCTTCTGACGTAATGAAGCATCACCAAAAAAGCTACGTTGGAAACAACATGATTCTGAAACACGCCTGTACTATTCGCAATTAACCCAATCGATGGCGGTAAGTATGGCAGTAGCAGGACATCGTGTTGATTTTCCGCGCTGTGGTGGAACGCTTTATTGGCAGGTGAACGATTGCTGGCCGGCTCCCACGTGGTCTGGATTGGACTACTTCAATAACTGGAAGGCGTTGCAATATCGTATGCGCGATGATTACAAGGAAGTAACAATCGTTGAAACCTATGAAGATTTAGAAACAACCCGATATTTCTTGGTTTCTGGAGTGGCAGATACATTTGAATGTCACATGAAGTGTGAGATCTCAAACGAAAAAGGGAAGTGGTTGTCAACAATTGAGTCGACCGAATCCATTTCGGGAATGGAACAGTTCTTATTCATTGATGAGGACAATTTAAAGGGATATTGGAATAAAAACATTCGCCTTGAATTTACCTGGAACGATGCGGAAGGTAACATGCATTCGCGCAGTTTTGATCGTTTTGGAAGGGATCGAGTTGTACCCGATTGTGATGATGTCAATTGGGAGATTACTTCGTTTGATGCACGAACAGGTGAGATGATTGTTCAGGTAGAGAATAAGAAATACCTCCGAGATTTTTGGTTGTATTGCGATGTCCCCGGCGTGGTGTACGATCGTAATTTTGTGAGCTTGTCTCCTGGCGTTCATACTTTTGTGCTCAACTCGAAAGAATTAACAAAGGATCATAAGTTTGAGATGCGTTGGCATTAACCAACGGAACTTTCGCGGTAAACGTTGTACGATTATGAGATTCGCTACTTTATTGATTGTGCTTTTGATTTTCAGCAATTCCTTTGCCCAAAACTTTACTCCGTTTAATTTCGATAGTCCAAAACGATTTCAGGAAGTTGCCAATCCTTCGAATGACGATTATTTCTTTTTCGCTTGCGATTCAACGCACAACGGCACGATCATAACACTGAAGCAATACCTGCAAAAATCCGTTTATTTGGATTATACAAACAATCCCAATTGTAACAGTTGGGGCGGACCACCGCATCCTTTGGCGGATACCACATGGCTTGGGCAGAAAATCGAATACGATACAACCAATCAAATTCTTTCTCTCCAAAATGATTCTTCAGAAGTATTGAGCTTCGATTTCGGGTTAAACCTCGGTGATTCATCCGTATTTTACGCCAATGGATCCTTTAAATATTTCATTCGATTTGATGGAGTGGGAAACGAATTAATTATTGATTCTACGGACAATGTTAAAAATTTTTCAATCTGGAAATACGATCTTTCCGACAATCTACTGCCAAGTGTCTTGAATGGGTTTGCATTGAAACTGTCTGAGAGTTATGGTCTTGTTTCCATGTTTGATATCACAAATTTTCCTCTGATGGAAGTACCGTTGCAACTCATGGGGCATACAAATCCATCGATTGGGTATTACCAAATGACGTATGATGAATTGTACCCTTGGCAAGCAGTCGACACACTGGAGTATCGTGGTACGAATCCAATTATGGGGTCTAGTGGACAGCACTATACATTGTCTCATAAAGTAATGATAATTAACAACCGCATAGAGACGGCAGATTCCGTGTTTATTTATTCCACTACTGAAAATCAAGTAGATGAAATCCCTGGCTCAGCTCCGTTGTACCCTCCATCATTTAATATCTCCATGGCCTCTGTGTTTGCCTTCAAGAAGGGAGAGCCTGTAATTCTGCAACCACAAAACTCGTATACCACTGCGGCGACAGCGATTACCTTTGATTCGGTGCAAATGTGTGGGAACCGAGGACAATTGTTTATTGATGAATCGTGGAGTGTGTATTGTGATAGTTGTAATTGTTGGGTTCCTTACGATGGAAATGGAACGGACGCACTTCGAAAAAAATACACAGCTGGGTTAGGGGTGACGTATCAGCGCATACAGAGGTACGGAAATTGGTCTGATTTTAGAACAGCTGAATTAATTTACAGCAATGTAAACGGCATTCAATGTGGAACATACGTTCCGTTGTCTGTTTCATCATTAACATTAGATCTGCAATCGTCTGAGTTGTTGCGAGTAGTGGATATCCTGGGAAGAGTAGTGGAGCAAGAGAAAGAAGGCGAGCTGTACATCTATCAATATTCAGATGGAACCAGTGAAAAGAAGGTCTTTGTTGAATAGCTAAACATTAGGGTACAAAAAAAAGCGCTCATCGAAATGAGCACTTTTTTCATTGAGTAAGACTCAATTATTTTTTGTTGAAAGTAACAGAAATACTAGTTCCGTCAACCATTTTGTCAAGTTCAGCTCCAGCTTGAGACTTAACCATGTCTTCCAATCCTTGCTTCTTGATTACGTTCATGATTTCTTCTGCAGTCAAAGTTGCAGTCATTGAATCACCGTCCATTTCAACTTGAAGAGTAACTTCAACTTTCTGACCTCCTTCTTCCATTCCTAGAGTAAGGTTGTCTCCGTCCAAAGACCAAGTTCCTTCTTGTGATTCACCTTCAGCGCCAACAACAAGTTTTCCACCTTCTTTGAATTCGATAGTAGCTGCTTTCATGTCCTCAGACCCTTCAGCCATCATCTCTTTCTTACCTTCTTTTACCATTGCTTTCATTTCGCTTGGTACACCGTCACCTAGTTTGATGTCGATAGAAGAAGGGTCAATAGACCACTTACCAATTAAATCTGCTTCTGAAGCACCACCACATGATGCAACTACGAATAGGAATGCCAATGCTGCAAATCCTCCAATTACTTTTTTCATACTGTATTTGTATTAGGTTAATAGATTTTGTGGAGGCGAATTTACTTATTTAATCTTCATTTTAAAAGGAAATTGACAAGTAAAACCATTATTTGACGCAAAAAAAAGACCGCATTTCTAGTGCGGCCTTTTTCTATTTTCTATTTCTCGACTAGAATTTGCCCGTCAAGATAAATACCAAATCAACAATTGCCCAAATTCCCAAACCTCCGAATGTTAGGATATAAAGAATGTTCCAACCTGCAGGTTTTCCTCTGTACCATCTGTGCGCAGCAAAAAATCCAAGGAAGAACCAAAGTGCCAAGGTAATCCAAAACTCAGTGTCCATTGCTCCAGATTTACGTTGCTCTTTCGCCTCCTTTCTCAATTTTTTACGTTCAGCTTTCGCTTGTTTCTTCAGTGCTTTTGCATCCTTTTTTGAAATCGGTGTAACTAACTGTTCGTCGTCATTGTTTTCAACAGCAGGTGTTTCGATAGGCGTACTTTCCGCTTTCTGAATAGTTTCTACTGGAAAAGATGCCAATGCTGAGCTTGACACGATTAAGGTACAAATGAATAATGCGATTAAATTTTTCATAAAGTATTTTTATTTAGTGAATTAAACTTGCTACTAAATCTAAACATTAAATTTGGAAAGGTATCTTCGCAGCCAAATGAGGTTTTCAACAAAGGTTTGTATATACGGTGCGATATTTGATCAGGATACATGGGAGAGCTGCTAATCTTACAAAATAATTCGTTGATTTTGAGATTGGTGGATGATTCTCCTCGAAATAGTAGGATATAATTACCTTAACAATGATTATGAATAAGTTCTTATTAATCGTCTCTGTTTTATTTATTGGCTTTGGTTCAAAAACGTCTTGGGCTCAAGACGAGCACTTTGAGTTCGTCGGTGCGCTGATTACCTCCAATAACTATAAAATAACACTCAAACTAAATTTTATTGTTGACAAGGATGGCAACGTTACTGGGCGATCCATTACAGATTATTACGGAGAAAATAGCACGGAATCTTCTATTGAAGGGAGTTTGGATTTGGAAAGTAAACTCTTAAGTTTCCATGAAGTTGCCAATATTAAAACAAAATCGGATGCAGACGCGAGTACCTTTTGTTACATCGAAGTGAAGGACCTTTCCATTATTGCGGAGGATGAAAAAAACATTATTCAAGGATCTTTCAAAGGAACTTTCCCCAATGGTGGTGCCTGTGCAGAAGGTAAAATATATGTGGTAGGCGCCGATATTTTGGAGCAATTAAATGCTGCAGAGGAAGAAAACTCCAACAATGATAACGTAGAAGGAAATAAGCCAGAAACTTTAGCTGAGTTGCGAAGAGTTATAAATCCGAGCGAGCAATTGAACAATGATGAAAGCCTGAAGTTGAATTGGAAATCGGAGAAGGTAAAGTTGACGGTCTGGGACAGCTACTTTGAAGATCACGATAAGATCAACATATATGTTAATGGTAAGCTAATGTACGAGAATGTTGAAATTAAGGAGAGAAAGAAAACTTTTGATTTGGCTTTGGAGGACGGAACTTGTGCTATTAAAATAGAAGCAATCAATGAAGGCTTGGCGCCTCCTAATACAGTCCATGGAAGAGTTGAGGACGGCGGCACGGTATGGCCTTTTATGATTAAGTTAACCGAGGGGGAGTCTGCTACTATTCAGATAGATAAAGAGCCTAACTAAAAAGTTAGAAAAAACGATCCACAAGCTGCTATCTTTGATCTGTTCTAGAATGTAGCGTGTTGTAGGCTCTTTCAAAATGCAGGGGTTGTATATTTTTTTGCCTTTGTAATAGGAAATTAATACCATGGTATTTATTTTTGTGGTATGAAAATCGAAGAAGCTATACAATCCAAATTCCCATCTTCTCAGGTTAAAGCAATTGTCAACCTAAGGTATACGGCGAATTTTGTAGGAACGATCCAGAACTCTTTCATGTCTAGTTTTGGTTTAACGATGCCTCAATTCAACATTCTCAGAATCTTGAGAGGTGCTGTAGGAGACATCACGGTGAATACGGTGAAAGATCGCATGATTGAAAAGTCGCCGAATACCACCCGATTGATGGACAAGCTAATCGATAAAGGATTGATTACGCGCACACGATGCAGCAATGATAGAAGAGTAGTATTCGTCAAAATCAGCAAGTCTGGCTTGGATTTACTTTCGGAAATTGATGTGAAATTCGATGATGAGGAGGAAAAATTTGTTCCTTATCAACTATCGGATACCGATGCGGAAAAATTGAGTGAATTATTAGATAAACTACGCGACTGTGTTATCACCGAACCTAACAGGAAGTAACTCGAAAGGGTTTTCCGTAACCATGACGGCACGAAATCATGAGATTTTGGCCGATGAACCTGAAGAGCTTGGGGGAAATGATACTGGAGCTACTCCCGGTGAATTGTTGCTTTCGTCTTTGGCAGGCTGTAAGTTGATTACCATGCGTATGTATGCAGAGCGCAAGGGGTGGGATTTGGGAGAGACCACCATTTCACTTCGATATAAAGAAAAGGGTGAGCCTACGATAGTAGAGAAGAAGATTCGTTTTACCGGCGATCTTGACGAGGCTCAAGTAAAGAGGGTGATCGATATTTCAGGAAGGTGTCCGGTGGCAAAAATGCTCAAGGACTCCATCGTTTATGAAATTATCTAGTTGAACGGGTCGGATTTAATTTTTTCTTTGAGTTTTTCAATGCTGCGCCAAGTCCAAGCAGGGCTGAATCAAATCCTTGTTCTTTCTTTTTTTTCTTCTGTTGTTTCTGCAACAGTTTTGCTATTTCGATAGAAGTCAACATAACTTAAATTTTACTGTTCTATCATCAAGATAGGCAAACCTTGTGCCAATTACAGAGCGATCTCCTGAACGGTAGTGCTGATAGAGTAAACGGGAAGTTACTTTTTACACGTGTAAACGAAGGCTGGAGGCAAGTTGCGAATCGTAAATTGGATATTTACTTTGCTAAATATGCTTTGAAGGTAGCGTTTCGATTGCAATGAGTACTGAAACTGAACGTAATTGCCATCTTCGTGAAGTACGGTGTGAGCCGCTTTGATAACATTTGCCCGCAATTCCTCGGGGAATACCATCAATGGTAGTGAAGACACAACGGCATTTGCAGTTCCGGCTTCCTTTACGTACTTGTCAATGTTTTCAGCGGAATCGTGAATGATTTGAGCGCGGGGATCACTGATTTTTGAAGCGACTTCTTTGTGGAATTCCTCGTTTAATTCAAAAACGAACAATTGCGCATCAGGAGACATGCGCTGAAGCATGATTTCTGTAAAAACACCATTTCCAGGGCCTAATTCCACAATAATCTTGGCTGAATCAAAATCGATGTGTTTGAGCATCTTTTCAGCCAGAAATTTCGTGCTTGGTGCCACTGCACCCACCATTTGACGGTCTTTGAAGAATTGCCTTAAAAATTTAGTATTCGCGCCCATCCGCTATTATTTGATCGCTAAATTATCATTATTAATTACCCCAACAATGTTTCCTGTCAGTTCTTGATCCAAATAAGGCGTGTTGAATGCATTTCCGTGAATCGTACCTTTTTCGAGTGTCCACGGTGCATTTGGTTGGAATAAAGTAAGATCTGCTAATTGATCCTTTTCAATGGATGTCGACTCAATCTTGAGCACTTGGCGAGCATTTTTCGTAAGAGCGTTGATGACTGTATCTAATTCAAATTCAGTACATTGTTTTAATGCTCCAAGGCTCGATTGCAAGCCAATCGTTCCATATTCTGCCAAATCAAATTCAAGATCCTTCTCTTCTTTGTCTTGCGGTCGATGATCCGAGACGATGCAGTCAATCGTACCATTTTTCAATCCTTCCCAAAGCGCTTTTCTGTCAGATTCAAAACGTAGTGGAGGCATTACCTTGAAATTGGAATCAAATCCGAGCACCGCTTCTTCGTTGTGCGTTAAGTTTGCAATGTGAACATCCGCTGTGACATTCAATCCTTGCTTTTTCGCGGCGGAAATCAAACGAACGCCCTCCGCAGTGGAAATTCCTGTAAGGTGCAGATATCCTTGCGTATATTCGAGTAGTCTCAAATTTCGCTCAATCTCAATTATTTCGCCGATGGAGGGATCTGCTTTAAGCCCTGTTCGTGTTGAGGCCATTCCCTCGTTCACCATTCCGTTTCCAGAAATATGCCGATCGCGTGCGAAAGTCATTATGGTCCCCTCAAAATTTCGTGCGTAAAGCAATCCTCGGTACATGATTCCTGCGTGCACGGGAATTAAATCGTCAGAAAACAACTGAACACCCGATTGGTGCATGTCGAACATTTCTGAGAGATTTTCACCTTTCA
Organism: Fluviicola sp.; assembly: GCA_043584915.1. Lineage (GTDB taxonomy): Bacteria > Bacteroidota > Bacteroidia > Flavobacteriales_D > Crocinitomicaceae > UBA4466. The sequence continues at coordinate 3,337,544 of CP121319.1, read as the reverse complement.
TTCCAACAGTTAACGCTCCAATAGGGTGAAGGCTACAAGCATGGCGTTCTGCACGGCGTTGCATGTATTGTATTTGCGATTTTCCATCCACTACGGGTGTTGTTCCCGGTAGCACGGCAATGTGCGTATATCCGCCAAATGCAGCGGCATCAAGAAGTTGTTCGATTGTTTGCTTGTGTTCCTTACCAGGATCGCATGTTTCAGACTTTAAATCCACCCAGCCTTGAGAGACATGAAGATCGTCTGCCTGAATAATTTTGGCATCATCCAAGTCGATGTTTTCTGAAATTTGTTGAATACGACCGTTTTCGATGTGGAGATCGACCACCTTTCCGTGAAAAGAAGATTGCGCGTCAACAACCTTGGCTTTCTTGATCACTATTTTCATGCAGTTCAGGTTCTATTTAAGGATGCGTACCAAAAGCATTTCGCTCACCACAAAAATAAGCGTTAAAATGATACAAATTTTCCAATAGCTGAACGGTTTGTTAATATCGTTTGTTGATAATTCGCTTGAGCTGCTCATCTCGTTGTATTGGAACTGATTTGCACCAAAAATACGTTCAATGTCGGATTGTTCGTAATAACTCAAATTTGATTCCGATCGATTGAAGTTAAGACTGATGTTTCCAACGGTTTTATCTGCACTAACGGCATAGTTTCCTGCGAGTAACTGTGTGAAATTGTCAAGTCTGTTTAGGGATAAGTAGTGAACTCCTGAAATTTCTTCGTGCTGTGGAATGACATCAATGTTGTTTCCTATGATGTGGAATACTTCATCGCTTTCAATTTCTTCGTACACTGGGTATTTTGTTGCTTCGCCAATGGTTAATGCAATCGGTTGCGTTCTTTTGGAAAGTTCTCCCATGCGCAAAAGGATGGTCGTGAAAAGGATATCCTTGGTGATAGCGCCGAAGTCTTCATGTGGCGAACTGTAGAACATAAATGCATAGCCATTTCCTTTCGAGTAAGACAGCAAAGGTTGTCCGTTTTGCATCAAGATCAAATCTGAGGAAGCCGAATTGCTTTTTATCGCCTGAAATGCCTTATTTACACCTGGCAGGTTGATTTCTTTCGTTTTTTCATCGAAAACACCTTTGTAGAAAGGGTCGGAATCTACCAACGATTTGATTCTAGTGCCGCTGTTGAGATTGCTTCCCAATGAAGGCAATTGCGATTTTTGAAGAAGTTGGTTCCAGTTTCCTTTGTTCGGTTTCCTTCCTGGGAACAAGGCGATAGAGCCTCCTGTTTCTCGAAATGCTTCCAAATAGCTTGTAATTCCAGAAGGCATGTCGTTGGCCCCGTTAATTACCACTAAATCTTTTTGGTCGAAATCGTCTTTTGACAAAGCAGTTACTTCTTTTACCGCACATTTGTATGCATCGTTTAGTTCAAATATGGCATGGGCACCGCGAACGGCATCTTCACCGTTGATGACCAATACGTTGGTGTACTTCAGGACTTCGTAAGAGATAAAATAGGTATCGTCGAAGAATACACTTTGATCGGCAACATTGATGCTTCCATTGTTCCAACCTGCGTCTTTGTCGGTGTACGTAAAGGTGGTTGTGGCTGATTTGCGCGCGGCAACATTGACAAATACGGTTTTGTCTAATCCTTTCAGCTTGATAGTGGTTTCCAGATTCTCAATGGCTTCGTCTGTATCGTTTTGAATTTTAATGTTGATGGTATTGCTTTGACCTACCTTGTGCGTTGGTTTACTAAACCAAACTGAATCGATAAAAATATTGCTTGTCTTTTCTGGTACAACTCGAGTAGGATAGAAAGTGATATTGTCTTCGGTTTTTGCCAAAACTTTGGAGTCATCTTTTTGAAAGTCGCTAAAAATAAAGGCGTTGACTTTTGTTTTAGAGTTTTCGTCTAGCAATTTATCGAGCGTTTCTTGCTGCCATCTGGTGGTTTGTTCCAGCGACCTGGTCAATGGACTCAATTCTATGGCATCGAGCTTTTCCAATGCTTCCCTTCGGTTCAAGATGCGTTCTTCTCGTCCCGACATTTCATTCGTTCCGATAAGAAAGCGTGCATCAGCGGGTGATTTTTCTACTATTTCTTTGGCTTTTTCGCGGGCTTCTGAGAGCAATTCTCCCTCTGGTCCTCTTGCTTGCATTGAGAAGCTATTGTCTATAAAGAAGCTGTAAATCGGGGACTTAGAGCTGAGTTTTTCTTCCGATGTGGAGAAATAGGGTTGTGCAAAAGCCAGAATTAGGAATAAAAAGGAAAGCAATCGTGATGCGAGAATTAACCAATGTTTGAGGCGCTGCGTCGACTTTGTTTGTTGGTCTACATGCTTGATGAAATTTAGACTGGAGAAATACAGTGTTTTGTACCGTTTGAAATTGAATAGATGAATAACTATTGGAACGGCCAACGCAGACAACGCCCATAGGAATTCAGGGTACAAAAACTTCATAAACGTAAAGATAAAATTTCAGTTGGATTGATGTTGGGGGATTGTGCGGGAAGTTCTCAAAAAAGGTTAAGAGTGGTTTGGTAGCTGCAATTTTTACATTTCGCGAATTCGCAAATTCCGTTGTTCGCGAAATGGCGAACAAGGGTCAATTAAAGGTTTAGTTATAGTTTATTATTAATCTGATAATCAATTTTATAAAATCATTCAAATGCACCAATCCCAAACAGCGAAAAATCGTATTTGGCTGGATCGTTTTTGTCAAAACTCCTGAAAACGCTCATAATTTCTTCCAATGCTTTCCAGTCGTTTTGCTTGCGTTTTAACAACTTGAGATCTCGAGCAACACGAGCCGTGTGAACATCCAAAGGAATCATCAATTCAGCACTTGGAATGCTTTTCCAAATGCCAAAGTCCACACCTGAATTGTCGTTACGTACCATCCAACGCAAGTACATATTCAAGCGTTTTGCCGCAGAACCTCTTGAGGGATCGGAAAGATGTTTCTCCGATCGTTGATCGTGGGGCGCTTTCAACATTTCACTTCGGAAGGACACGATTCTGCCTTTTACTCCTGGGAAATCGGCATGCTCTTGAAACGCAGCCTCCAGAGATCCCATTCGTTGGTAAATGGACTGCAATCCTCGAAAGAAAAAGTCTAAATCTTTGGCGTTAAATGTTCGGTGAACAAAGTCGGGGAGGGCATTTGCGGTATAATTGGACACAAACTCAAAGGGAGAATCGCCCATAATGGAAAGCATTTTCTCCCCACTTCGAATGATCATTTCTCGCTTTCCCCAGGCAATGGTCGCAACAAGAAGCCCAACGATTTCAATGTCTTCCTTACGATCAAAGCGATGAACGAGCTGAATTGGGTCCGTAGGAATAAAATCTCGATTGTTGTACTGTTCGAATTTGGCGTCGAGATATTCTTTGAGTTCTGATTTTTTCATGGGGGATGGGTCAGACTACAATATTCCCATCCGACATCACCAATTTACGGTCTGTCATATTCGCCAATTCGTTGTTGTGCGTTACGATTATAAACGTATGGCCAAATTGGTCACGAAGGTCGAAAAAGAGTTGGTGCAATTCTTCCGAGTTCTTGCTGTCGAGGTTTCCAGAGGGTTCGTCGGCAAAAATAACCTTGGGTTTATTGATCAGTGAGCGCGCGACAGCAATACGCTGCTGTTCTCCACCAGAAAGCTGATTGGGCTTGTGGTCTGCGCGATTTTCCAATCCCAGAACCTCCAACAATTTCATTCCCTCGAGCTTTGCATCCTTCATGCTGACACCTTTGATGAGTGCCGGTAGCGCAATGTTTTCAATGGCTGTGAACTCAGGGAGCAATTGATGGAACTGAAATATAAATCCAACGGAAGTATTGCGGAAAGCCGACATTTGTCGAGAGGAAAGCTGAAATGGGTTTACACCGTCAATTTCCACCGTTCCCCCATCAGGTTTGTCTAATGTGCCAAGAATCTGAAGAAGTGTTGTCTTTCCCGCGCCAGATGAGCCTACAATGGAAACGATTTCTCCTGATGCAATATCAAGATCAATTCCCTTGAGAATTTTTAAGTCTCCATACGATTTTGTAATCCCTCTAGCAGTAAGCATTTTACATATCTTGTTTTAGGGAATGCCCCATTTTATCGCGCTTCGTTTTCAAGTACAACTCGTTGTGTTTGTTGCTCTCAATTTCCAAGGCTACGTTTTCTACAACTTCAATGCCGTATCCAATCAATCCGGTGCGCTTCGTGGGGTTGTTGGACATTAATTTCATTTTCGTCACTCCTAAATCTCGGATAATCTGTGCACCGATTCCATAGTCGCGCTCATCTCCCTTGAATCCAAGTTTTAAATTGGCTTCCAGGGTATCGTATCCTTCTTCTTGAAGTTTGTAGGCTTTTAGCTTGTTTAGTAGACCAATTCCGCGGCCTTCCTGGTTCATGTAAACAATGACTCCTTTTCCGGCTTCCTCAATCATTTGCATTGATTTCTGCAATTGTGGTCCGCAATCGCATCGACAAGAACCGAAAATATCACCTGTCATACAAGAGGAGTGCACACGTACCAAAACGGGCTCATCTTTCTCCCAGGTCCCTTTCTTTAGGGCCAAATGCTGTTTTTCCGAATTTGTTTCTTCGTACAAATACAAGTCAATCTTCGCAATTTCAACGAGTTGTGGCAATCGCGCCATGGTCCCGTCTTCGTTCAAAATTTCAACGATAACTCCGGCAGGTTCAAATCCAGCCAAACGAGCAAGGTCAATAGCCGCCTCTGTATGTCCAGCACGACGCAAAACACCACCTTTCTTCGCACGAAGCGGGAAGATGTGTCCTGGTTTTCCTAATTCCTCTGGACGGATGTCTGGATCAATTAGTGCTTTTACTGTTTTTGAGCGATCGCTCGCGCTAATACCCGTCGTGCATCCGTGACCATTCAAATCCACAGAAACAGTGAATGGCGTTTCGTAAGCGGCTGAATTCGATTTTACCATCAAATCCAAACCTAGTTCGTCACAACGATCTTCTACCAATGGTGCACAAACGAGTCCTCGACCGTGCGTAACCATGAAATTGATGATTTCAGGGGTGATGTTTCGGGCAGCCGTTAGAAAGTCTCCTTCATTCTCTCGATCCTCATCATCAACAACGATAACAACTTTGCCGTCTTTGATGTCCTGTATTGCTTCCTCAATGGTGTTCAACTCGAAATCCATGTAATCCAATTTTCTGCAAAATTACGCCAAATATCTCACTTCTGGGTGCTTTTTAAGGCTTTTTGGCGCATCAAGGAAATCAATTCATTGGTGGTTGTTTCCCAACTGTATTGGTTTTGAACAAATGATTGAGCGGCCATTGCGATAGCCTTTCTTTTTTCCTCTGAATCCAATAGTTCCTGAATTTTAGCAATGAGCTCGTTGGGTGTATTTCCGACAAGAATATGCTCTCCGTCTTTTGCGCCGATGGCATTATTCGCCAAATCCGTTGTTACACAAGGTGTTTGAAGTGCCATTGCTTCCAATAACTTGTTCTGCATCCCTGTGCCAATGGTCATTGGTGCGAGAAAGATTTTCCCGTCGAGATACGAATCGCGGATATCGTCTACCCAACCCGTCATGTCAATTTGGGGATGATTGTTTGCCAACTTTTTTAATGAAACATGCGGCGTTGCACCCGAAATCAACAATTTGGAGCTTGGGAATGCCGGTAAAATGTGTTCGGCAATGTAATGAACGGCGTCAATATTTGGCGGGTAGGACATATTTCCAACAAACACGAAATCGTGCGTTTCGGGGCGTTCCAGTTTTTCAAAGAAATGCGGCGCAATTCCATTGGGTATGGGAACAATCTTGTTTTTGTCTGGATGCGCGATTAAATTTCGATCTTGTTCACTGATAATTGTATGATGCTCGAAAAAATCGAAGATTTTACGCTCGTATTTTCGCAATCGCTTAGATTCTAGCTTAAAAAGCCAACGATCGTTCCATTTTCTTTTGTTGATCCGACGTTCAATTCCTGCGCTGAAGGCATCCATGTAGTCGATGGTTTTGGGAATGTGGTGGATATTTTTGACGTATTCTGCAGATCGAATCAACTGACAATATATGTGGTCAAAATCATTCTCTAGAATCAAGGTTCGCACCCTGTTTCTTCCTGTAAGTGAAAAGAAATAGTGAATTTGAAACGGCAATTCTGAGAAGAGCGCAAATACCAGGCTGAAAAAGCGCTTTCCTTTAGAAAGGTATTGAATTTCAACCCGTTCGCAGAGCGCTTCTACTTTTTCGAAATCTTCATCTTTGACAAGCCTGTCACTTGTGGCGAACAAAGTAATGCGATAGTTTTTGGCCAATTCTTGCAATTGATAGTACGCTCGTAATTTGTCCCCTTTCTCCAAAGGATACGGGAAGCGTGAGAGCAGCACGAGCAATTGCGGTTTATGGTCTGATGAACTCAAGAATGTCTTTACTTATGGATTCAGAATTATGGTGCAAAGTAACAATGCTTTTGGCGTGTTTGCCCAACTCCGCACGTTTATTTTCATCATTACGAAGTGTATAAATTGCTTCTGCCAATGCTTCGTGATTGTCAGCGATGTGTATTCCCGATTGATCTGCAATGCCTTGAGCTCCCAATGTCGTTGTGATGATTGGTACACCAAAGGCCATCATTTCCAAAATTTTGATGCGGACACCCGATCCCGATTGAATAGGCGCAACAAGGATTCCTTGCGTTTGAATGAATGCTTGTAGATCGGGCACGAACCCTTTTACCTGAATATTTTCGCTTTCCAGATGATCATAGCGCTCGGCGGCTTGAATTCCGGCGATGGAAAAAACAATTTCGGAATCTTTTTCCAACCAGGTAGGCATGTATTTGAGAATGGTATCCACTGCTTCAACATTGGGACGCCAATTCATTGCTCCCAGATGAAACAACGCTTTGTTTGCGTAATCATGCGTGTATTCAGGAATGTTTACACTCACTCCAATATGTATTTTCGGAACGTCTACACCGTAATTGGTGAATGCTTCTTTGTCCTCTTCAGTAATGGTTAAGATGCCGTCAGATGCGGACGATACTTCCAATTCAAATCGTTTTAAATCTTTAGCCAATTTTCTCAAATACCAACGGGCAATTGTACTTCCGGAGCTTTCTGCCAGATCTTCCCAAATTTCAAACTCAACGTTATGAGAACGAATAAAGCAGGGGACTGTGGCGATCTTTTTAATGGAGTCTTGATATCGAGCTGTGAATACATTGTCGAAAATTACGGCATCATAGGTATTGGCTTCAATTAGTTCGGCTATTTTCGAGTCGAAAGCCGGCGTATAGAAGCGCTCTACGTTGAACGATTTCTTATTGAACAGAAATTTCAACGCATCCAACTTCTTGACTTTCGTTGCTACAAAGCAATCGATTAATTGTACGTTCTCCAGAAGGGCAGGTGGAAATTCCTCTCGCTGAAAAGGATGTTTCTCTGTATGCAGAAAAGCATAATCCACCTCATTTCCAGTCGCGATTAAATCATTCAGAAACGAGGCGCTTGCCACACAACCTCCATCTACCTTAGGGTACGCCGGTTTGTGACCAATGAGAAGGATTTTCATGCTTTTTGTTTTCTTCTGAATAGTTTGCGCCAATATTCTCTACTATTGATAGGTGTGTCTTTAGCGGCCGCCCTGGTGACAAAAAATGCAATTGGACCCAATATAAATGCCGAGAACCACATTCCAAGCCACGGAGAAACGGTACCCGATTGCGAAAGGCTATTTCCAACTGAGATTAAAACATAGTAGAGCATGAAGAGCAGCGCTGCAATAATTACAGGAGCTCCGAAACCACCACGACCAACAATGGCACCCAAAGGAGCACCGATGAAAAACAGAATGATGATAGAAACAGTCAGCGCAAACTTTCGGTTAAATTCAACCATGTAGCTATCGAGGTCTCGTTCCATGTTCTCAATGAACTTGATTTGTCCATCCATATTTCTGTTGATCGCTCTTAGACTTGATTTTGCTTTGTCAATGGCGTTTTTCCTCTCCAGAAAGGGGAGGGCATCGAAATTAATGGCCCTACTTTTTGGCACGGCGATGTCGGCGTCTTCCTTTTCGATATTCACGCGAACCTTACTCGAGTCTTTCGGGCGAGTTCTGTACTGCACAGAATTAAAATAGGCGTGTTGCGACTGAATACTCTTGGTGAAATTTTTAAGGAAATAAGCACTTTTACCACGAATTGAGTCCGTGGCTTCATTAATTTGAAAGACATTCAGCATTTCGTGCTTATCCGTAAGAAATTCTTCATCGGTTTTCTGCATTTCAAAACCAGATAAATTGATTTTGTACGTGGCGTATTTAAACGTCGATTTCCGTGAAGGATGATTGCTGTTGGCGCGATGAATGGTGCCATTGGGTAATTTCTTGGGGGTGATTGGCTCCAATTCCTCCGAAATGAATCCATCGTGTAACTCAAAGAAAAGCACCTTTCCATTTTCCGATTTGTACATCGTACCACTTTTCGCACGAACTGTTTTAATCTCTGTTGGGATGGTGTGATCGTGAATCAGAATGCCTTTGAAATCATTGTTGTGGCCTTCATCTACCTTAATTGCATACCCTTCGAACTCGTTGTTGTACACTCCTGGCGTTATGACCGCAGATATTTTCGTGTTTTGGATATCCCAAATGAGTGTGTGCCATTTTAAATTGGCGACGGGTATGACATAATTGGAAAAGTAAAAGGTAAAGGCCGCGATCACCAAAACCAACATAAACAATGGCTGAATAATGCGATATAGCGATAATCCTGATGATTTTAACGCTGTTAACTCGTTGTTCTCCGATAAATTCCCGAAAGTCATGACGGAAGAGAGTAGGATGGCTAAAGGTAACGCTAACGGAATCAAACCAGCGGAAACATAGAACAGCAATTCTACGATAATGCTGACTTCCAGTCCTTTCCCCATGAGGTCGTCGATGTACTTCCAAAAGAATTGCATGACAAGCATGAACATGGAAATAGCAAACGTGGCCAGAAAGGGTCCGGCAAAGGATCGAATGCTAAAAAAGTACAGACGTTTCACGGTAGTTAATTTGCTTTCACTGAATACTATCTCTGAAGTTGCAGTGTAGGTGCATTAACGCGAAGGATACACAAATATTGGTTTATGCTCCAATCACTCCACGCAGGGTGCTGATCTGTTTGTTCCAAAGTTGTTTGGATTCCTCCAGTTCATCTTCTTCTGCAAAATCTGTTACGGTAAGAATGACAGATTTCGTCATTGGGTCTACTTCATAGTACAATTCAAAGTAGGTATCTTCACCTTCTTCTTCTTGCTCTATCCATTGCCAACGAATTTTCGCTCCGTTTTTGCGTGACAAGCGGCGCGCTTCTTCCTCCGATCCATCCCAGAAGAATGTAAATACGTCGTCTTTAATGTTCACGTCATCCGCAAACCATTCGCTTAGTCCACTCGGTGTGGCAACCATGTTATCCAGAACTTTAATGGATGTCTTTAGTAGGTATTCAAGTTCGTATTTGACTTTTTCCATATGGGGAAATTCACTTGTGGTCTCAAAAAGTTCGCAATATACGCATTCTTTTGGGCTTCAGCACCTTTCTCTGCATAAGTCCAAGACCTTGTTAATAACTTTCGAACCTTAGAATGCAATCAAATACTGGTCTCTAAGATTCGCTGAACGTCTTTGGTCGTAATGGCTTTGTGCTCGCCCATGGCAGTCCAGTCACGATCTTCAAATATTTTAGCGACATACTGCGGGAATTCACTTGTTTCTTTTGTGTAGTCTGACAGTTTTGTTGGAACTTCTAGCTCGTGGAAAAATGCCTCTGTTTTTTCAATGGCTTTTCTTGCAACCGATTCCTGATCTCCTGTCAATCCCCAAACGCGTTCACCATATTGCGCCAATTTCGCCTTCTTGTGCTCAAATTGATTTTCAAAGAGGCGGGGCCCTACAATTGCGAGTGTTCTGGCATGATCAATGCCGTATTTGGCTGTCAACTCGTGACCAATCATGTGTGTGGTCCAGTCTGTTTTAACACCGCAACGAAGATTTCCGTTCAAGGCATGCGATGCGCAAAGCATGAAATTGGCGGCCAAGTCATAGTTCTCTGGTTGATTCACCACATCTTTCACATCGATGAGTGTTGACAGGATTGCTTCGGCTTGACGTTCTTGAAGCAGGTTGTCTCCTTTTACAGTGAGATATTGCTCTAAAACGTGCATGTACGCATCAATGATTCCGTTGGAAAGTTGTCGCTTTGGGAGTGTTGCCACAACCGATGGATCACAGAATGAAAATACGGGGAAGAAAAGGGGACCTCCCATGGTTAATTTCTGTCCTTGCTCTTTTCTGGAGATTACCGCTCCTGAATTCACCTCCGATCCTGTTGCAGGAAGGGTGAGGATGGTGCCAAACGGAGTCGCCGATTCAAAAACACAGCCTTCTTTTCGTTCCAAAACGTCCCAAGGTTCGCCTTGATAGCCAATGGCACCACTAATGAATTTAACGCCATCTATTACCGATCCGCCACCCAATGCCAGGATGAAATCAACAGATTCTTTTCTTGCAAGGGCAACTGCCTCCATCAATTTCGTGTATTCTGGATTGGCAGGAACGCCTCCAAACTCCACAATTTCAAAATCGCTTAAATGCTCCATGATGGTATCAAACAAGCCGATCCTTTTCACAGATCCGCCGCCATATACGACCATTATTTTGCGCGCATTTTGCGCTGTTAACAATTCCGGTAATCGATTCCACTGCTCTTTACCAAATACCACTCGAACGGGATTGATGATTTCAAAATTTTCCATATCCTAAAAATACGGAAATGTCTACTTTTGAGCATGGTGAAATCAACGCTAAAATTTGTTAACCTCATTTTTCTTGGGACGTTATTCCTGGGAGCCTGCTCGGGGAAGGAAATGCCAAAAGAAAAGAAGCCAAAGCAAGAGACTGAAGCTCAGATAGAACCCGATACTTCTTCAGATACGGTTTGGTTGGAGGATGTGCGTTACACCTATTATGCGAATCCAGATTTTAGTTGGGATACCACGATACGAATTAATGACATCCCGTATACCTTACATCTATTTTCTGAGTCCGTAGCGAAAGAGTATGAAGGGGTGAACACTTATGTTGAAGGTGGAAAATTGCATGCCCAAAAACACATCGGTCCCAACTCCTTGTTCCAATTCGAATTGTATGATGCACAAGATAATCTTCTCGTAAACAATAGTTGGGATAAATATGAATTAGAACCATACATCGCTGTCGACTTACTTGCAGGAAGTAGAGGAGATCGTTGGGGATTTGGAGGGTATCACGAAGAATTTGGTCAATTCCTGATTCAAACCCGCTGGATGTTCGAAGATAGCGACGTGGGAGAAGAATACCTGCTTTTTTTGGATGATGATTTAATCTTGAAAGACTTTTTCCTTGATTCATATACTGGCGGCGGAGCCTGTCAATGCGATATTGAACCTTCGAAGGATGGCAAAACGTTTGCTTTCTGTTCTCGAATCCAACGATCCAATGGGAAGCACACAATGCTATCGAAGGATGATAAGGATGTGGCGGGTAGTTTTGTACTGAATAACGAGTATTGTCTTGTTTTGGAAATGTTTGAAGGCAAGCCTCCATATAAGAATGCGAAGTTGATTAACAGTAGAGGAGTAGTAGCCAAAACGTTTGATTATACGGGGATTTCCGAAGCATTGGGTTATATAATTCCAATATTTGAAGTGGAGGATCAAAACGCTGCCTTTTTACTCGATCATCAGAAGCGGTGTCTTTTCAGAATCGACCTGAATAATCCTTTGCAAATAGACCGTATTGATATTGATGGGATGGAGAAAATGGCAGAGGGCGAGGTTTTGGAGAAAAGCGATTCTACCTATTTGGAAGTTCGCTCCGAAGGAAAAGATTTCTATTTCCAATACAGTAATGGGAGCTTCAAATACTATGGAGAATCGAAGGATTATTAAATGAAAAAGCCCCAACGCAAAGTTGAGGCTTACTTCTCTTTTCTATTAGGAATTATTGTTATCCGTAATTAGCTTTATTTTCCCCGATTCTGGAAATATATACACATGCAACGAATAGCGTTTGGCGCCAGATAGAACTGTCTCAAAATGTCAAATCTACATGAAAGAGGGCTTGTCTGATTCGGATGCGTTCGCCCGTAGAAATAGGATTCCCTTGCAGGTTCAATTTCTTTAAATGGGTAAACGGCGATAAATCATCGGGTAATTGTGAAATATTGTTGAAGGATAAGTCCAACACCTCCAGATTGGAAGGGAGGGCAGAAGGGAATTCAGCGAGTTGGTTGTTGGCTGCATTCAGCTCCGTTAATTCTTCTTGATCTGTTAAGGATGGCAGTGCCTTGAGTTGATTTTTACTCACATCCAACAGCTTGAGGACTTTAGAATCGAAAGGTTGCAATGCTTGCAATTGGTTGTTGTGAACCTGCAGTCCTTGTAAAAAACTCAGGCCGTAAATACTTTCTGGAAGGGAATTGAACTGATTGTTATTGAGGTAAAGATGTTCAATAAACCTATTCTGCTGCAGTGTGTTGGGCAAGGTTTGCAGCGAATTGTTATTGAGGTTTAATTCACTCAATTTGTACAAATTCCCAATGTTTTCATCAATTTCTAAGATAAAGTTTTTGCTCAAATCTAACGATTGCAAATTGGGCATTTTGTACACGTAATTCGGCACATCTTCCAGTCGTAAGTTCGACGCATCCAAAACACGGACATCTTTTTTGTTCCATCGCGCTTTTTTCAGCGGGTATTGACGGCCGGCAGCGGCATAAAAAACGTCTTCAAAGCATTGCGGCGATGATAATTTGAAGCGCGTTTCATCAAATCCGACAATGGATCCACTTTCATCTACCTGAGCGTTGAGCTGTTCCAAATCTTCCTCAAGTGTATAAATTCCGCCATTGGTGATATTCGCAAGGTAAACGTAATCGGGATTTACGCCTTCCTCTGGATTGTAGCCGCACAGAATGATGCGAACTGGACGATCAATTTTGTGTGCGAGCGAAATGTCACGTACGCAAGCGCTGTTGTCCGCAATGAGGATCACCTCTGCCTCGGGGGCTTTATCCACGGCTTTTAAAATGGCTTCAACATCGTTTTCAGGACCATCGCCGCCGCCTCCTTTCAGCATCACCGAGTTAAATAGTTCCAACAATTCCGATGGATTATTCGCCTCAGCGGTGTAAATACCTTTTGTTTTCCCGATTTTCTTGCGCTTCGTCGGCTTTTTGTCGCCATCATTGAAGAGCGTTACCGTAGTGATTCCAGATGTCTCGAGGTTCATTAAATGCCACAAAATTACCTGCGATCCATAACCATACATGCTTCCTGTCCAGTCGTTTACAATTATTTTTGATTTCCACTCTGGATGGCGATCCAACACTTTTCCAACAACGGTATCCGACTCGGGGAATTGTCGTGCAAAAACTTCAAGCTCGTACATATAATTCAACTGCACCGCTGGATTGGTGATAGGTCCGTCTGGTTGCGACTTCGCTTCTTCGCGGTAGTACGTTAAAATCAACTGTTCGGCATCTTCAGTACTCAATTTCTCTGCGGTTTGACGCAAACTTTCAGGAGTGGTAGGATGATTCAGCATGTATTCCAGAACTGGTGACATTTTCTTCGTCACTTGATTCGTCGTTTTTGGCGGCGTTTCTTTAGTCGAATTCTTGATCACCTCATTTTTCAGAGCTTGCTCTTTCGATTCTTTTTTCAACTCCTTTTTGTCCGAATTTTCTGGTACATCGTAGTGAATTACCACGCCGTGATAGAGTTGATCCACCTGTTCATTGTTCTCGCAGTGCGTTTGCCAAACACGTTCCCAAACAATATTGGTGTTATTCATTGCTGGGTCAAGGGCAATCGTCGCTTTGATTCGATTGAACAAAAGCGGATAAATTTCTTGATACGTACCATTTCGAATCGGATATTTCGAAAAAACAATTTGAACTTTCGATACCACCACGCTATCCTTCATCGATAGCCAATCTTTGGCATTTACAAATCCGTGCTTTCGAAAGCCATTCTTCAGAATGACACAGTTTTTAGTGGGTTTTTCAAATTCGTACACCTCGACTGTTCTGAGTTTCTCAGCAACAATTCCCCCATTTTTATTTGGTGCGTTGAGAAGTGAAAGATCAAAGATTTCTTGTGCCGACAACCCGTGAGCAGATAAAAAGAAAAGAAACAATAAATGAACTGTTGTTGCGAAGTACTTGCGAATCATATCTATAAAGAAACAAATTGTTTGCCAAATGCGTGTGAAAATGATATGTTCAAAGCATCGTTATTAAAAAGCAAGGTATGAAAAGTATTGGGGTTATTGTTTTGTTGGCATTGGCATTCGTCGGCTGCAAAACTACAGGAGCAGAAAACACGCCTCCAAAAATGATTTACACAGCAATTTCCTCCCAAAGTTATGGAGGGATCAAAGGGAAAATAGTTGACGCTACAAATGATGAGGGATTGCCCTTTGCAAAGGTTCGTGTGCTGAGTGGGGAGGATTTTGTAGCGGGAGGTATGAGCGACTTTGATGGCCGTTTTCAAATCGATAACATTGAACCCGGGCAGTACAATGTTCAGGTAGAATATGTCGGCTATAAGAATTTACGTTTTGAGAATGTGATCGTAAAAGCAGGGCAAATGGTGGAAGTTGAAGGAGCCATTCTTATTGAAATGGAAGAGATTATTGAATTGAAACCGATAATCTACCTGTATCCAGAAGAAACAATGGAGGTGCAAGTGACTTTAAATTACGACGGTCAAATTACCCACACGTACCCAAAAACGGAAAACAGTTGGACTGTTGAAGCCAGTTCAGACGGTACTTTGAAGGATGTCAACGGCCGCGAATATTATGGATTGTTTTGGGAAGGAAAGCCCAATTCACCTGTGCAACCCAGTTGTGGAGCCGTTGTTTCCAAAGATTCTTTGATTCCATTTTTAGAAAGTTCATTAGATCAATTGGGCCTGAATAATAGAGAAGCCAATGAATTCATTGTTTTCTGGCTCCCCATCCTTGAACAAAATCCGTACAACTTGCTTTATTTTGCCGAAGACGATTATACCGATCATGCCGCTCTAAGCATTACCCCAAAACCAGACAATGTAATTCGGGTGATGATGGGATATGTGCCCTTGAAGACTCCTGTAGAAATTCAACCACAAATTCTTCCTGAGATGCCGAGCAGAGCGGGATTTACTGTGGTAGAGTGGGGAGGAACTCGTTGCAAACTTCCAAATCTTTAGAAAAGCGTATTTTTAATTAGTGAACTATCGAAATTTAATTCTTTGGATTTTATTGCTTCTGGTTTCTGAAGGAATTCAGGCACAGGATGTGATGGATTGTGACTCTATCTATGCCCCGAATTCTCTGGATGAAGAACCAAAATTTGAGGAAGGGTATGCAAAAGGACTTCGGTGGATCACAGAAAATCTAGATTATCCTTCGGACGCTGCTATGGAAATAGCCGAAACGGGAAACGTACTTGTTTTTGTTTTAATCGATCGCACGGGAGTTATTCAAAGTGTGACTATTGAAGGAGAAAATGCCATACAAAACTTGCATGAATTGCGTGATTCTATGCCCACTATCACCCCTGCTATGGCGAATGGAAAGCCCGTTTGTAGTCAGATGCGCTTTTCAATGAATATTTTGTTGGATTAACTCAACTGAAAAGGAAATCAAAAGTTCCAGAATTTGTACCTTGTACTATGCTTTGGCGAATTCTTTCCAAGACAGGACTCATTTATTGCGCAGGTGCTTTTGAAGCATTTTCTGCGGCTGTTTTTGCCTTTGTTCTTATTGCGTTTTATGGAGAAGCTATTCCAACAGGAGAACTTCCGAAGAATGGAGAAATTCCTATTTATGTGCGTTCGAACGGCATCCATACCGAGTTAATTTTGCCCACTGAAACTCCCGTTATGGATTGGAAAGAGATTATTGATCCAGAAGATTTTGGCGATAGTATTTCGAATGATTACCTGGTGATGGGGTGGGGAGATAAAGGGTTCTACATGAACACTCCAGAATGGGAAGACCTAACAGCAAAGACTGCAGCGAGTGCCTTACTATTGCCAACATCTACGGCCATGCACGTGGCTTATAGAGAGCTTCCAGAAGAGAGTCCGGATTGTATCAAACTAATGATTTCGAAGCAACAATATGCCAAAATCTGTTCCTTCGCCAAAAAGTCGTTTGTGTTGAAAGGTGACAAAGCGGAATTGATCCCGAACAAGGGGTATGGAGTGAGTGACAACTTCTACGAAGCAAATAACTCTTATCATCTTTTTAGAACTTGCAACACCTGGACGAGCAATGCGCTCAAGCATGCAGGTATTCGAACTTCCACGCTGGCAGTTTTCCCTAACGCGGTCATGGGACATTTCAAATAGCGCAATAACAGGCTTGGATGAAAGGTTGTGCATAAATGAAGAGGATATCGTATCTTTGAGCTGTGAACAAACTGATTGCATCTATAAGCGCGTTCTGCCTCTGCCTGTTTGCCTATGGGCAACAACTGCCTCAGTATACACAATTCCAAAAAAATCCATACCTCGTTAATCCGGGAGCTACGGGTGCCCACGATATGTTCAACCTTAGTCTTGGTGGACGCTTGCAATGGGTTGGATTGAGCAATGCTCCGGGTACAAGTTACATTTACCTCTCAACACCAGCGAGTAAGTTTAGAAGTGCTTTCATGAATCGAACGTACGGGAAAGTTACGCGAAACAATAAAGCAGTTCGACATCCAAAAATGCGTTCTTCAGGAATCATTCAAGGGTTTGGAGGGCAGTTATTGGCAGATCAGTTTGGAGCATTCAGAACGCTGAAATTTGCAGGGAGCTATGCGGTGCACCTTCCAATCAATCGAACGTATACGTTCTCTTTTGGAACCAATGTTGGACTTAGTTCTCACTCTTTTTTAGCAGATAAGGCGCAAGTGCTAAGTGCGATGACCGGAACCGGAGCAAATGATGCCGTTTACAATGCGCAAGCAAATACAGGCGCTCAGTACATTATGGATATTGACGCAGGAATTTATTTCTATGGAAATGGTTTCTACGCGGGGTTTGCGGGCACAAATTTAACGCGTGATCTGGTACGTTTTGGAAATGTAAACACCAACTTCTCTCCAGTGATGCATTGGTTCGGTTCGGCGGGTTATCGTTTTGCCATCAACAATCGCTTGGATTTCACGCCTGGGATTTTGGTGAAGTACGTCGTCGGTGCTCCTGTGTCAGTGGAAGGGAACTTCCTGTTTGATTTTGGAGATAAATTTTGGTTGGGTACAACATACAGACATTTGGATGCCGTGGCATTCTTGGCAGGAACCACAATAAATGAAAAGTTTAGAATCGGTTATTCATACGATCTCAGTATCTCTCGATTGATCGGCTATAACAGTGGTGGGCATGAATTGGTACTTTCGTATGTCTTTGGAAGTAAAAGACGTTCGTTCTCTAGGATTTAGAGATCATCGACATAGTCGAAATGACCAAAGCTCAAATCTAAGTATTCCGCTAAGAATTCATTGCCGCCATCGAAATTATAGTCTTTGTAAGACACAATTATTTCCCTACCTCTTTGATTAAACTTTAATTTCATACGTGCAACCGTTTTACCTTTATACTGGACAACCCAATCATAGTTGTCGATACTGTTCGGGGAAAACACGGCGTCAAGTTCAAAACCATTGAGAAACGAGAAAACAATAGCGTCTGTTCCTGTTGTGTCTTGGTGGTAAAAAAGAGTAACTTGAATGGGTTTGCCAAAATCAATTGCCCGATCGTATTTATAGGTTTGAGAGAAACCAAACGAAAGTGCGAGCAGAAAGTAAATTAGTAGAAGAAAACGTATCACATTACTTATTCAATATTTATTATTTCTTATTCAGGGTACGGGTATTCATAATTTATAATCAGGGTTCGAGAGCCTCACCCTTCGCGGTATTTCGACGAGAGCCTCACCCTTCGAATATTCATAATTCAACATTCTTAATTCATTATTAAAACTCACTCTTCCTTTTTCTTCTTCTTATCACTCTTATCCTTACCGAGTGAGAATTTATAGTTTTCCGAGTCACCTGTGATTTTAACGTTCACATACTTTGTTTTTTCATCACCATATTGGATTTCATCCGTCTCGTTAGAATCTCCTGCCTCGTCGTCGTCTTTCTTCCCGAATAAACGCGATTTGGCAGTGTTACGGACCATCGCCCAAGGAATTTTTAAATAATATTCCATGGTTCCATCCAAGGCTTGTTTTCCTGAAATTTGCATGTGACCCAAGGAGGAGTTCACCGACATCATCGGAATGGTAATAACACCATTTTCAATATCTAGTTCATTGTTCAACGTATCGAAAAGAACACTGTTCAAGTTTTTGTCTTTGAAATAATCCGACATATAGGTGAGTAGGGCATAGTTTTCCAGTCGGCCCTTGACAACGTCCAGATCCATATGGATTTCAGAATCATCAATTTTCGGGATTAAGTCTGGGTGCACATGAATTTTTCCAGTAATTGTCCCTGTGAACTTTCCATGCAAATTTTCAGATACGATGTAATCTTGTCCAAAATTCTCAAAGCGGAGCAGGAGTTGGTCCAAATCGATATTGCGTGCCTTGATGGTTGGATTGAAGTAGATTAAGTCTGGGTTGGAGCCATCAAAGTATCCGGTAACATCGAAGTTTCCTCCCGCCATATTCAAATTCAATTTGTCCACATGAATGAAATGTTTCGGTGTTGTGCGTAAATCTCCTTTGAAATTCGTGATTCGGTACGAATGATAGTCCAAAAGTCCAATGTCCATATGGTAGGTCATGTCCGTAAATGGCAATTCATAGATGTTAAATCCTGCTTCATGATCGACGTGAACCCCAGTATTTCCGGGTTTTACAGGTCCTGGGTTGTAATTACTAAGTTCGTCGATGTCCAGACGGTCTGCCACAAGAGAAAAATGATTGTCGCGCTTTTTGACATTTTCATCATCGCCCAGGTAATAGTGCAAAGTTGTTTTGAAATTGGAATGCCCCATTTTTCCATGAAAATCCTCTACCACCAAATGGTCGTCTTCATAATGAATCCGTCCTTCGAAGTTCTGCAAGCGCAATGGATGCACCTTCATTTTAGCTTCTAACTTATCAATGGTCAAATCAATGGACTTGAGTTCTTCGGCATAGTGCAAATAGGTGAATCCATGCACGTGCAGATTGTCAAACTCTTCGTGACGGTAATCCTCAGGAACAAAATTTTCGCCCTTGTATGTAAAGAACGATTCTAGCTGTAATCGATCGGAAGCGAGATCAAATTCAATTTTTGAATCGCCGCCTGGATGTTCATCAAACCATTTCTCGTAATGTTCAAGCGCACCTGAAAAATGGAAATCACTTTGATCAATCATACCAGAGAAATCAACAATGCGCAAATCTTCTTCTTCTACGAAAATGTCTGCGTGAAAATCGTGCAAAGTATGCGGATAGTGCTTGAGCTTACCGTATAGGTTTTCGATGAAAAACTCTCCTTTAGGCAAATGCTTCGACTCAGTAAACGAGCGTGCGGATGCTTTGAAATCAAAGTCCATGGAAAGATCAGAGATTTGTTCGTCTACCGCCTTTTCATCGTTTCCTGTCAGTTCATAGATATCCAAAAAATTACTGGCGATTTTCAAACGCGTGTCTACTTCCTTGTTGGAGTGGTGGATAATCGCAGGTAAGTCCTCAATAATTCCTGTAACATGCACATCTGATTTCCCCGCTTTTAGATCGCATTTTAAAATGGCGGCTTGATGTCCTTGAACTTTGGCACTGAGATCGAAATCTTTGATGGGAACGGGTAAGTCGTCGTGTTCAAACTTCACATTGTTCAAATCTACCTGAAGTTTGTATTTCTGATTGAGTTCAGAAAGTGTCTTTTCAGGGTTTGCTAAATCAATAACATCGTGATAATTGAGTGCAATTTTCGCTTTCCCTCTCAGGTGGTGCAGTTCCTTCATATTCAAAAACTTAGAGAAGAAACTAAGATTTAGATCTGCGTTGGCATCGAGTTTTATGTCGGGCGTGTGCAAATTGCGCATTTCAATTTCTCCACCGAAGGATCCAGCGCCCGGTTTTCCTTTGATATTCGAGAGTTTCACATAGATATGATCGATATCGTGTGCTTCGCCGTTGGTGAAAAATCCGTCAAAGGCAATTCCTTTTAATGTTTTGCCGTTTTCCTTGTTCTTGAAGTAGCCATTTTTACACCCAAAGGACGCTCGAACCAAAGGATTGTGCCCATTGATGGACTTTCCTTTTATGGTGGTTTTAAGGTAAATATTGCCTTTGTTCTCGTAGGTCTTCATTGCCTTCATCGTTTCTTCTGGAAGCACGGCAATAAATAGATCGAAATTGTTCTTGTTCATTGCGAATTCTAAGTCCAGGAGCATGTCTTGAAGGAAGTCAATGGAGCCTTTCATATTAAATTCAGCGCCCTCTAACTTTACTTTCGTTGGGGAAATTGTCATGATGTCCACACCTTTTTGAAAGTCCATTTTCGTGGAGAGATCGACGTGTTTGTGTTTGAAAAAAGTGGTGTCGCCGTCTTGAATAATATTCATCTCGAATTTGGCATCAAGAGAGGCATAGACATGATCGTTGGATGTTGAAAATCCTGATTCTGCATTACTGACAAATGCTTCTACCTTCAATCCCGTTTCTTCGTTGAGTTTTGAGAGATCAATGTTTTCCAACTCAATCTTCTTTAAATCCAGATGAAATTCTTCTTCAGGACTTTCAATTTCCTTTTCTGGCGAAAGGGCATTGGCAATGTTAAAGGTGCCATCTTTGTGTTGTACCAAGTCAATATGTCCGCCCTGGAGCTTTATTTTCTTGACCTCCATGTTTCCCGTGAGAATGGTCCACATATCAAAACCAACGTAAGCATCTTTCACATTTACGAGTGGTTTTCCATTTTTATCCTTCGATTCGTAAACGGTAAATCCTTCCAGGTCAATGGAGATGTATGGGAAGTTCTCAAACATAGATATGTGAGAGCCTTTGATTTCTGCCGCTCCTTTAAAGTCTTTGTTCATGTCAGAAATTAGTTCCTGAACAATTTCATCTTGTTTTACATACACGATGATGATTCCGACCGAAAAGAGTAGGATAGGGGTAACGAAAATCGTGATGAGAAATCGTTTCCAGAATTTCCGAGTACGGAACCAATTTTTAAAGAATTTCATAGATTTTTAATTGCGTATTGAAATTACAACGATTTCTATTGACTGCAAAGGGAATGCCATGATGAGTTTTGAACAATTATATCAATGGCCATCGTTCTCAGCGAAAACTTCTTTCACAGCGGGTTTGTTTAGTTCCAATACGGTGAAAATACACAGGATGATTCCAAGAACTCCCGTGAGGCAATTGATTGCGGCAGCGACAATAATGAATTTACGTCCTCTTTTTTGTTTGAATCGAGCACTTGCCATCAAAGAGTAGTTCTTTGGGGTCGTATTGGATTTGACAGCGATAGAAGTTGTTGAGTGTAAGCATGTCGAGCCTTGTGGTGAAGCTCGTTAATCATTTGTCACAAACCATAATTGACAACACGTCATACAGACTTGCTGCCTAATTTACGGAATGTAAATTAAGCTTAATCTAGAGGAAGTACAGTACTCAGACAAGTTCCCTCTCCCACGTTTCCGTCTGATAATTAAGGGACTCAGAAGGACCAATTCTTTCAGGATAGCAATTGTGATACTCCTAAGCAGTTGTGAAACTCAGGAGATAAGCGTATTACTTGGGTGTCTTTGTCCGATGATACGTCGAAAATTGAATCATAGAATAAGCATGTAGAAAGCCAGGTAATTCGTCGTTTGGACGAGGGTTCGACCCCCTCCGGCTCCACCTTCGCTCGCCGAAGTCCCGAATGAAATGAGGGACGAAGGCGAGCTTTTTTATTTAACCACCTTACTTTTCCTAATAAATATTCTGGCGAGCTACGGCGGAGACACTCCACAGAAATCTTGTCCCGAATGAAATGAGGGACGATTTCCTTCATTTTATTTCTGAAATGCATCAAAGCGAGCTTCATAACAGACACTCCAACGACATTTCAGTCTTTCTGCACTTCGGCAGTAAATTCTATTTAAAAGACTTCAATGAAAAAAATGTTTTTACATAGGATAAGAATCAAATTATCTGATCAATGGCTTCAATTGCACATGAAATTCGCTTAATTGTACATAAACCAATAAATTCTTTAGTCCAACATTGGCTTTAAAACCAGCGAAATATGAAATTTATAATAATGGTGCTTATTGCAGTCAGCGCGAGTTTTGTATACTCTCAATGGCAAAAGCAATTTTATTGATCTTAACAGTAATGTTTTGCTTCACAAATTGCACGCAAAACGAAAAGAAAGAAAATGCTCAGGATCGTTTTGCGTCAGATTCTCGATCAAAGGAAAAAATCGACGCTCTTCATCAAATAGATGCTTTGAATGCAAAATTGAACGTAATCAAAACTAGCCTAGAGGAATTAAAATAAATAACCTGACCAATTCTGATCAGCCCTGTGTCGTAATTATTGCGATACGGGGCTTTTTCTGATCCCTACTTAAAGAATTGCTATGTGTGCAATTGCATCGCCTTGCGTCACTATAGGAGAGTGGTTCAAGCAAATAATAAAACCATCAATCGGTGATTTCACCTTTCGTTCAAACAAGCCATATGGATCGGTAATGGTGCCAATTATCTCACCTTTCTTGATTTTATTGCCGTTGTGAACTGTAGATCGATACATACCTGAATAGTTTGCACGAATCCATTTAGAATCTTCGAAAACAATCTGTTCAGCATTGGGTTCACCAAGCAAAAGGTAGTCTTCTGGAACCTGTCTTACGCCCAAATGCTCCAGTACTTTAAGCAGGCCCGACAATCCATATCCCGTTACATGACGGTTCAAATCCAGCGATTTACCACCTTCAAATAACAATACCTTTTTGCCCAATTTTGAGGCGGAATCACGGTACGATTTTTCCCGAACAGAGGAGTATTTGATGAATTTCGAACCAAAAACTTTGGCAAGGTCGATAAGTTCTTCGTCGTTTCCAGAAATACGAATTTGTGAGTAATTGAACCTGTCGGCTCCACCGGTATGAAAGTCGATGCAGTAATCTGCGTGCACCACCACTTCGTTCATAAAAACGTAAGCGAATTTACTTGCTAAAGTACCTGATTTACTGCCGGGGAAAGATCGATTCAAATCACGACCATCTGGGAATTCACGTGTCTTGATGATAAAACCGAAAACGTTGACCACCGGAACACAAATAATCATTCCAACCTCGGGCTTGTTGAACTTGTTGGCGATAAACTGACGGACAATTTCAACGCCATTTACTTCATCACCATGAATTCCTGCACTTACAAGAACGCAAGGCCCATCCTTTTTCGCACGGCTAATGATTACCGGAACGTCAATCTTCGTCCGTGTGTGCAGTCGGGCAATTTCAAGGCTTAACTGGTGGGTTTTCCCAGGTAGGATTTTTTCACCAAGAATTATTATTTCTTTAGGCATGATTAGAATGAATCAAATTGTTTTGTACGCGTTGCTTTGAAACTCAATGGGCTGAAGATCTTTCCATTGGTTTTAGTCCGTACGATCAATGTCAAACATAGGGATTGTTTTGAATTTTTGATGTTTTAATGGAAGAAATCGATCAAATTCACAAACAATACGGGAGAATTTGCTTCGTCGCTCCATTTCTTTTGAATCAAATTATGTGAGCAAGTGCCAAACTGCCCAGATTGATGGTAAAGAATAATTAGGGCTAATCGAAATACTTTGGCTCTCAGGTTGATGGATTTCTTAATTTTAATGTAGAAAGCAATCATTCATGGTAAATGTAAAAAGTAAAAGTCCACCACCAGGATCATTTATCCTCAAAGGAGAGGTCAAACAGAAAAACCAGATAATTAATGCCTTCCGGTATTCTAAAAATGACTTTGAAGAGATCAAGGAGTGGAAGAATGATTCGAGTCCGTCCAAAAAGGATATCATTTGGATCAACTTAGAAGGAATGGGTTCCGTGAAGCAAGTTGCTGAGTTGGCCGCGTATAATGGGGCACACAAACTTCAGGTGGAAGATATTCTTAGTTTCAACCACCGACCGAAGGCTGAAATTATTGGGAACACACTTTTGTTCATCTACAAGCGATTGGAACTGAATGAAAATTTGGATCTTGAAATTGAGCAAATTAGTTTGTTGCTACAAGAGAACACCCTTATTAGTTTTCAGGAGGTTACAGGAGATTCTTTTGATCACCTTAGAAAGGCAATCACTGATTCCACAAGTATGATTCGGACTAAAAGTGCCAATTATCTTTTTTACCGCATGATTGATTCAATCGTGGACTCATACTTTCAGATCACAGATGAGCTAGAAGAACAATTGAGTATTCAAGAAAATTTAATTCTAAACGATGATCATGATACTGATCTGACGAAAGTTATCCAAATCAAAAAGGCGATTTACCAGGTGAAAAAGAATGTTCGACCTTTGCGTGAAGCCAATATTGAGCTGAAGTCAATGACGGAATTGAACGTCGAGAACATGGATGTGTTCTTAACGGATTTGAACGACCATTTGAACCATATTCTCGATCAATGCGACTCCATTACAGACTCCGCTACAAACGTAATTTCCATTTACCATTCCAATTCTGGCAACAGGCTGAATGAAATCATGAAACGTTTGACGATTGTGTCCACCATTTTCATCCCATTGAGTTTCTTGGCGGGACTTTACGGGATGAACTTTGCCAATATGCCAGAACTACAGTACGCTGCAGGGTATCCAATACTTATTGGAGCTATGGTTGTAGTGGCGGTTTCCATTTACATCTACATGAAGCGAAGCAATTGGTTCTAACAGGATCATCGCAAACTATTTTTTTTTAATATTCATCAAAGATTATGACCTTGTCAGAATCTAGTGCGCTTCGCAAAGGTTTTGTTGCATAAATTAGCACACTGTGTCCTTGGTGCCTCTGTGCCTTGGTGGTCACCCTAATTTTTGGTGGACTTAATCATTGAAATTTGCCAACCAAGGAAATTCAGTCAATGCTGAATACTTCTTGTTTCTAATCAAGCTAAAATTTACATCGAATCTCCAGATTTTGGAATTGACCCAAGAATTATACGAACGATATCAAATGACCTTGAGAGAAAGTGTCAGTAATTTCACTTGATTTTTATGCGAATTGAAAGGGGAGTAGGGAGAAAACGTTGAGTGGCGTAACCCGAATTTTCATTCAATGCCCTAATAAAGTTACGCCACCAACGTACAGGAAGTATAGGCATTTAAAAAACACCTACAGATATAATCCCATCCGTTGGATTGGTTACAAATCCTCTTCTTCGTCAGACCAGCCGCGGCGTTTCTGCTTTAGTAGTTCCAATTCCCAATCGTCGTCGTCTTCGAATTCAACGCGTGGTTTTTTGCCACTTTTTTTATACGCAGACATCTTAAACTCACGACTTTCGGGTTTATCACCACCCGACTTTTTCTTTTTGTTTTTACCGCGTTTGGATGCTTTTTCCACCTTTGGAGTTGTTCCAGCGTCGTCGTCTTGCGGAGCAATTGGCGCACTAAAACTTTCGGTTCTTGGTGGTCTTGAATCGGTACTTTCTGATCGAGGGCTTTTTGAGAAAGACCCCGAATTAGAACTACGATCTCTAGGGGGTCCAGATGATCTTGGTTTGTTTCCACTGCGGTCTTCCGCTAATTTAACAACCATGTTCCTTCCATTGATGGAATGTCCATCTAGCGCACTAATAGCGGCTTGAGCTTCATCGGCTGAGCTCATTTCAACGAATGCAAACCCGCGTGGGTCACCAGTTTCCCGGTCTTTAGCAATGTGACATTTGATAACTGTGCCGTGATCCTCGAATAGTGATTTGAGGGCATCGTCACTTACTCCAAAGTCGAGTTTTGCCACAAAAATATTGGTCATATCAGATTGAGAGAGAATGTATTAATAATAGCAATATACTTAAAAATCAGAACGTGTCAAATGTAGTCACAAAAAAAGAACCGGACAACGCCGGCTCTTTATATCTATGTTTTGTTTTTGTTACTTTTTTAGTAAGTCGCGAATTTCTGCAAGTAAAACTTCCTCTTTTGATGGAGCAGGAGGAGCAGCAGGAGCTTCTTCTTTCTTCTTTTCCATGCGCTTTTTCATGTTGTTGTACGCCTTTACTACCAAGAAAACGGAGAAAGCCACAATAACGAAAACTATAATGTTGTTGATGAAGGTTCCATAACGAATAGCCACCTCTGCTGTTTCTACACTGCCATCCGCAGCAAGAACTTGTTCCGTTAATACATGCTTCATTTCATTGAAGTCAACACCGCCCATCATGTTTCCAACGGCAGGCATGATCATGTCGTTCACCAACGACTTAACAATGGCTCCAAAATAGGTTGCCATGATAAGACCGACTGCCAACTCAACAACATTTCCTTTTGCTATAAATTCTTTAAACTCTTTGAACATAATTGTTTCTGTTTCTTATTAATACCAACAAAGCTAACATAAGAAAGAAGTCTTTGAAGTAAAAGAGAATATTGTTTTTAACAATAAGATAGTGGAAACGCGATTACATTTTAAACGGCTGTCGATGCAATAAGGAACGGCTCAAAGTCACTTCATCAGCATATTGTAGCTCCGATCCAACAGAAACTCCACGAGACAGGGTAGAGACCGTTACTTCAAAATCGCGAATTTTTTTGTAGATATAATAATTGGTCGTATCGCCCTCCATGGTTGGACTTAAAGCAAAAATAACCTCGTTAACGGTTTCCTTGTTCACACGGTCCACCAACGATTGAATATTTAAATCGGAGGGGCCAACGCCGTCCATGGGAGAGATTATTCCTCCTAAAACGTGATACCTTCCTTTGTACGCTTCTGTTGCTTCAATGGCCAGAATGTCGCGGATGTCTTCCACCACACAAATGGTCGATTCATCCCTGCGTTGATCCAAACAAATGGAACATTCTTCCAGATCGGCGATATTGCCGCAAGAAGCACATTGATGTACATTCGATTTCATCTCTACAAACGCATCGGAAAAGGCTTGAACTTCATCGTCGGAACGTTGTAACAGGTTTAAAACCAGTCGCAATGCAGTACGTCTACCAATGCCCGGTAACGATGCAATTTGATCCACTGCAGCCTCGATATGCTTGGAAGGAACTTTCACAAAACAAAAGTACCGAATATCCAAAGATGGAAATCGAGGTGAATGATTACTTTTGCACAGTCCCATCGTGAACGAAATAAGTGAAAAATCAAATCAACATACAAAACAAAAAGGCGCGATTCGAATATACGTTGATCGACAAGTTTGTGGCCGGAATGCAATTGACTGGTACGGAAATTAAAAGTATCCGTAACGGAAAGGCGAGTATTGTTGAGGCTTACTGCGTTGTGCAGGACAGTGAGGTTTTTATTCGGAATATGTATGTGAACGCCTACGAAAATGGTTCCTTCTATAACCATAGACCGCGTGGCGATCGGAAACTCTTGTTGAATCGTAAAGAGATTAACAAGATTGAGAAGTTTATGAAGGTAAAAGGAAATGCATTGGTGCCATTGCGCATGTTCATTTCTGAAAAAGGTTGGTGTAAGTTGGAAATTGCCACGGCACAAGGGAAAAAGCTCCACGACAAGCGTCAGGACTTAAAAGAGAAAGACGATAAACGAGCGATGGACCGTGCCATGAAAACGCACGGATAGCTGACTACCTCAATCTATCCAGACTTTTTACCAGATTATCGTCTTTGCGAATTAGTAGCACTCCAACCAACAGCAAAATCGCAATAAGTGGGAAGAGGAAGATTCCATAATTGTAAGAAACACCCCATTCTATGAGTGTCAAAGATCTTGGAACGATATCCAGGTTTGAGAAGATTTCCAAGGCAAATTTGCTTGCAAGAAAAATCCCGGCGGTTACAGTTAAAGTTAACAGTAAGAGGGCGATTCCCAGTCGAATTTGTAGTTTTCGATTGTTGTAAAGAAAGATGAGTAAGAGAATTACGGCACCAAGAAGTATCGTTCCAACCATGCCAATCGTGAAAATAACGCCGATCCCTCGTTTTTCCATCTCGGCATCTAGCTCTTTCTGCCCCTCAACCATATTTCGTTCATATGTTTTCTTAGAGCCGTGAAATTGAGGCGCAAATTTCATGTCAAAATCCATATCGTTCGTTTTGACATACATTTTCAAATCTATTTTTTCTAAATCGGGGAAGTCAGCGTTTTTCTCTGGTGTATAAGTCGCTAATGGTGCGAATGCCGCTACGAATGCCACGATTGCCGCGACAAGGAATAAAATAGATTGTGGTCTTTGTAACATAATTGGGAGTATTGAGGAGGCAAATATAAGGAATACGTTCAGAGAATTCCGAACGAAAGCAAATGCGCCCAACGATCTTCTGATACAAGAATGAAAAGCATCAAACCGTTTACTCCAAACATGCAAAATTGATACAACACGGTAAAAGCAATGCGGCGTCGCTTATACCAAATAGTAAATGCGGGCAATAGAAATAATGGAATCAATAAGAAACTCAACCGATATACATTGAAATTAATGGGAAACCCAAATGTGCTCACTTTTCCGAGTTTTTGGATGCGCATTGGATTGTGAAACAACCAACTGGTTTCAATCAAAACTTCATGATTCCCATAGTACAGGCGTGAATTAAAGTGTTCGATCCAAAATGTGCCGTTCTCTTGAGTATCAATCAAGCTGACGCGCTTTCCACCAATTCCATAGGCGCTGTTGGCGTTAAAAGCTACAATCGTGTCTTTTTCATAGTGGTGTGGTAAAAGCAAGTCTAGGGTAAATGTTAAAGCGAGCACAATTCCCACCACGGCTGAAACTTTCATTATTTTCCATCGGAATCCTTGCGTTAATTTCCTGAAGTACAACTCATTTTCTATGAACTCACGCATTTTTTGCTCCTCATAGCGTTGCTTGCCCTCTTTGGCTCGTTGTTCTTTAGTAGCGTCCGATTTGTTTTGACTTGTGGAAGTGCTTCGCGAGGGCCTACTTTGCAATTTTGATTGCGGCGCTAGTTTTTTGCCAGTAATAATCTCGTAAGCCTCCTTTATTTCGATAAAGCGCTTTTCAGCACCCGGTGTTTTGTTTTTATCGGGATGATATTGCATCACGAGTTTCCGATATTGCTTGCGCACATCAGTCATAGGAGCATTGTCTGGCAAGCCTAAAACCTTATAATATCGGTGCTTCATGTCTATCAGTATTGGCTAAGGTCGCCAATCGGTTGATTTTATCGCTTTTGGTGTATTCAAATCGTTCGTAAAAATAAACGTCCTTAGGAATATGGTATTTCGGCAGGTAATTTTCCAAGGATGATTTGGATAATGTGAACGGATGTGATTCCACGCACAAGATCATTTTCTGTCCCAATTTATCGTCTTCAACACCGATGCTGAAGTAGGGGACATCTAAAATCGATGCCAATTTCGCCTCAACTTCTTCTGGATGAATCTTAATGCCACCGCTATTGATCACAAAATCAAGTCTTCCAAGCCATCGAAATGCCCGAGCTCCCTCCATTGCCACGCAGTCGTTGGTACTCAAGCTATCAATACCGAGGTGTGGAGCCGAGAGGGTCAATCGTCCCTCGTTTTCGGTAGCGGTAACGCCATCGAGCAATTCAAAATGCGATTTACCGTTTGAAAGATCGCGCAAAGCAATATGAGTGATGGTTTCCGTCATTCCGAAAGTGTGGAAACATTGAGCAGAAATACCTTGGATTTCCTTTTCTAATGGCTGAGATACAGGACCTCCGCCAATAATCACGCGCATGCTTCTATGAAACACATTCGAATCGTTCTCCAGTGTTTGTTGCATTTGATAGGGAACCATTGCAACGAAATCGATCCGATCCGTGATTCCATCAAAAGGCTTTGAAGAAGGCGCTACTACGTGTAAGGTAAGCTCAAGTTCCATGGCTCTAACAAGCATCATTTTACCTGCGATGGTCTCAGGCGAAAGGCAGAGCAACGCATGCATTCCGGCGGAGAGGTTTAAAAATTCCCCCGTTTTTTGCGCCGAAGCAACAGCATGTTCTTTTTGAATGCGGATGGTTTTTGGCTTCCCTGTGGATCCAGATGTTTTTACCTCAAAATAGGGTCGTTCGTTATTCCATTCTGTCACGAATGAGTGAATCAACGTTATAAGAGCAGTATTATCTGTGTGAAAACGCAAGTCCATGCTTTTGGAATGGAATTTGATTTAAAGGTAACAACAATTGCATTACAAGAATCAAGATGTACCTGCTCTTGTGGAATTGTGCGGTAATAGTTAATTTAACGAACAGAAGTTCACACAAAGAACCAGAAAAACAAAAAATATGAAACGATTAGCAGTATTTATAGGGGTAGGAGCATTGTCATTGGCTTTTATGAGTTCCACGTGTTCTATGAATTCGGGACAAGAATCACAGGCATCTTCTGACCAATCAGTCGTTGCACCCAACTCAGGGATTACTTTTAAAAAGAAATCTTTTGAAAATGCAAAGGCAGAAGCTAAAAAATCTGGGAAATTAATCTTTATCGATGCCTACACAGATTGGTGTGGTCCATGCAAGCGAATGGCTGCTACTTCTTTTAAAGACCCACGAGTTGGTGAGTTGTTCAATAAGAACTTCGTGAATTTGAAGATAGAAATGGAGAAGGATAAGGACGGACCAAGCATTGCACGAAGATATGGTGTGAACGCCTATCCAACGTTATTAATCGTTGATGGAAACGGTAAGCTAGTAAAGCAATCCATCGGTATGAAATCTAGTGCTCAGTTGATTGCTTTGGCGAACTCAGTGCTCTAATCAAATAAACATTCAAACGAAGGTCAATCGTAACGGTTGACCTTTTTTTGTGCCTTAGATTCTGACCAATATCAAAAGTTGTGAAGATGTTTACTTCTAGCGCTAATGTTTAGAGCACACATTATGCTTCTATTGACTGCTCGCAGTTATCCTATTCTTTCTTACCACAAAGACACGATGCGCACGAAACTAGATTGATAAATGAGCACAAAAGATTATACCATCGTCATAATCTAGTGCGCTTCACAGAGGTATTGTTACCTAATTAGTTCGTTGTACCCCTCGTGCCTCCGTGGTCCTTTATTTGTGTTCAACAAAAGCTTACGCCAAATCCACAGATTTCGGTTTGATTCGAGTTTTTCTAACGGTAATCTGATGTTGTCCAATTAGCATGCATTTTGATACTTTTCGGCGGACTCAAGGTAAAGAGGTCGCATTCGCAAAGCGTTTTACCAATAAAAAAAGCCGAGTCTCGAAATATTTCGAAACCCGGCTTTTCAATGATATTTAAAAACGTTTAGCTCTTCGACTTTTCGCGTTGTGGTTTTCCAGAAGATTTCAGCATTTGCTTCCACTTAGAAATAGACTTCTCATTCATTTGAATGTAGTTGTCATAATTCGCTGCTTCTGCACCCGCCTTCGACTTTTCAGCAGTTTCAATGGCTCCTTTGTAATCACCCAATTCGGCTTGAATAAGCGCTTTACGGCGCAATACCCAGAATTTTCCTTCACCACCGTCCATTTCAATAGACGTGTTAATCCATTGCAATGCCTGGTTCATATCTTTTCCTTCAGCAAGGTAGTAATCGGCCGCACGGTAGTAGTCACCCGCCGTTGGTCCGTTCATTACTTTTTCAATGCCTGCCGAAACTTGAGAATCCGTAGCAACTTTGAATGGAACAACCGCTTTTGTTTTGTCCCATGTAAGTGTCAAATCAGCACCTTTTGACGTTACGTTTTCGAATCCAATCGTAAATGTTTCCGTAACATCATTCATCGCTGTTGTCAATGCCGGCGTTTTCACTGCTACCAAAGCATCGTCCCAGTTCTCTGGAGTTCCCCAGTTCTCGGTATCCGTGTAAAAGTACACTTCCCATGCGCCCGGAGAAGGCTTGGTGAAAATTGCATACGTTCCTGGTTGCAATGTGTCCACTCCAAAAATCATGATTTTATCCGTTGTGAGCATGGTGTTTTTGTTTGCACCAGTTCTCCACATTTGATTAAATGGAACCAATCCTCCGAAAATATCGCGTTTTTTCTTTGAAGGACGCGAGTACTCAACCGATACCTCTGTCAATCCAACAGTTTGTTTTATTTCTGCTGCAGGGCTAGGCTGCGGCGTTTCGATCTGCGCTGATGCTGACATAACAGCCGTGCAAGAAAGTGCAAAAAGTATATTTTTCATCGTTCTTATGTGTTTTAGTTGCCCCTAAATTAAGCAATCCAACAGGATTCCCCGAGAGAGGATGGAAAATTCTTTACCATGGAAAGTATTTTCATTATTTCCTCGTAAATTTACGATCACTAGAAAAATCAACTATGCGATCACTTCTCTTACTGTTTCTCGTTTTGTGTACCTCTTCAATTCGTGCCAATGAGAATCCAGGAAATATCTACGTCAACCTTCAAAAATTGCAATCACTCAAAAGAGTTTTGTACGTTGCCGCGCATCCTGATGATGAAAACACACGTGCTCTTGCATGGTTTTCTTTAGGAGAGAAAGCAGAAACGGCTTATTTCTCCCTCACACGTGGAGATGGAGGTCAAAACTTGATAGGCGATGAACTCAGCGAAAAATTGGGCGTATTGCGAACACAAGAATTGTTAGCGGCTCGTTCTAATGATGGTGCAAAACAATATTTTTCCAGAGCGGTCGACTTTGGTTATTCCAAATCGCCTGAAGAATCCTTCCAGAAATGGGGACGTGAAGCACTTTTGGAAGATTTGGTTTTAATGATTCGCATGTTCCAACCAGATGTCATTGTTACCCGTTTTCCGCCAGACGAAAGAGCAGGGCATGGGCACCACACTGCGTCTGCTGAATTGGCCATAGA
Organism: Fluviicola sp.; assembly: GCA_043584915.1. GTDB lineage: Bacteria > Bacteroidota > Bacteroidia > Flavobacteriales_D > Crocinitomicaceae > UBA4466. Next base: position 3,304,575 of record CP121319.1, on the reverse strand, counting down.
AGCCTTTGAAAAAGCAGCAGACAAAACTATTTTTCCAGAGCAATTGGAGGATTACGATGTTTGGCATACAACCTCAATCTATTGGAACACCTCATATTGGTGGGACAAAGATATTCGTGAATATGCGGTTGACAATCCCGATTATTTAATTGAAGACATCGGAGGATACAACCCCATGTTGGGAATGTCATACAATGAAATTGGAACTATAGCACGCAGTCAGCACAAATGCCAGGGCTTTGGAGCAATTATTGAACGCGGCGAGCGTGAAGAATATTTTCAGCATCTCGCAGGAAAGAAATTAAACAATTCATTCTTTGAAGAGAGCTCTCGCTCCTGGTCGGATCTTTCCAAAGCCGATTTGGACGCAAAGTTCGAAGCGCTCCTCAATAACTTTGATTTTAAGAACACAGCCAACAACATTCCAGCGCTTTTGGGCATTTACAAGGAGTTAAAATCGCTTCCAGACTCCTATTTGAAAACAGAAAAGATAGAACGTTGCCAAAAAATCATTGTGGATTGCCTAGGGCTTCGAGCCGAATTGAAGTCGGATGATTATTCCTATATCGCAGGTACTACCGTTGATATGAAATTGGAGCTATTGAACCGTTCTTCTGTTCCTGTGCGCGTTGTTTCCTTTAATCCTGATATGTTGAAAGGAGAAGTGATTGATGCTGACCTCGAACAAAACAAAGTTTTCGAATATGAACTAAAAGTGGGCACTTCTAGCGATTTTGGATCGCCATTTTGGCTCAATCAACCATTCACTGAGGTGTTTGATGTTTCTAATGTTGACGGCAGATTGCGTGCTGAGGGCGATGCATCCATGCACGGAACAATCAGTATGTTAATTGATGGAACTCCTTTTGAATTGCCTGTTTCTGCAATCTACAAATGGCGCGATCCATCCTACGGAGAGCGTTCAAGACCCATGATTGGTACGCCTCAGTTTACGGCATCCTTTGAACAGAAGATTGTTTTATTGAAACCAGGTGAAACGCAAGAAGTTCGGGTGAAAGTGCACAGTTTTCAAGACAATTTGGAAGGCTCCATCACCTGGGGTGAACTTTCTGGTTGGGAGGTCGAAGAAGCATCCATTCCTTTTAAAATTGAAAAGAAGCATGGAGAAGTTTGGTTGTCATTCCACATCAAAGCAACAGATAAAGAAGCGGAAAGAAGTACGCTTGTTCTTAAGGATGGGAATGGCGCAAAATTGTATCAGTTCACTGAGATTGCTTACGATCATATTCCAACACAAACAATTTTTAGTCCGTCCGCATTAGAGTGTATTGTGATGGATGCCAAAATTCGACAAGGAAAAATCGCGTATATCAATGGAGTAGAAGACGGATTGCCTGCTGCGATTGCCACTCTGGGCTTTGAAGTTGAATCCTTCGAGGTTTCGGATTTAGCAGAGTTGGATTTGTCTGCGTATCAATCGGTAGTTCTTGGAATCCGCATCTACAACGTGCATCCTGAGCTGCGCAACTACGAAAAGAAATTATACGATTATGTTTTTGAGGGCGGAAATCTTGTAATGCAGTACAACACAGCTTCGCGTTCAGGAAATAATGAATTCGGACCAAAGCCTTTCAAGTTATCGAGAAACCGAGTGACGGAGGAAGATGCCGAGGTGACATTGATCCAACCGAAACACCCTATTTTAAACTACCCTAACGAAATCACTCCAAAAGATTTTGAAAACTGGGTACAAGAGCGAGGCTTGTACTTTGCGGGGGAATGGGACGAATCCTACACACCTTTGTTTTCTTGGGCAGATCAAGGAGAAGATCCTGTTTTGGGTGCATTAATTGTGACCGAGCATGGAAAAGGACAATTCGTTTACACAGGAATTTCGTTTTTCCGTGAATTGCCAAAAGGCGTGGTAGGAGCCTATCGATTGTTTGCGAACCTGTTAAGCTATAAGCCATGATAGAAGAGGAAGATCCATTAGAAAATGAGAATAAAGACGATCCAACGAATTGGAACGGCTGGTATATGGGCCTTATTGCGGCACTTGCCTTTCAGATAATTGTGTATTTGCTCATCACCAATATGTATGAAGGATGAATTGGCTAGATTGGATCGTATTATTTCTAACGTTGTTTACAATTGTTGCTTACGGAAGTTGGAAAACGCGTAAAAACAATAATCTTGAAGGATACCTGAAAGGGAACAATACAGAGAGTTGGATGACCATTGGTCTCTCCATTATGGCAACGCAAGCCAGCGCCATTACTTTTCTATCAACACCAGGTTTAGCGTACGACGACGGAATGAAGTTCGTTCAGTTTTACTTCGGTTTGCCATTGGCAATGATCATTATCTCGGCTTTTTTCCTTCCCATTTACTACCGTTTGCGCGTTTATACTGCATACGAGTATCTCGAACAACGATTCGATGTCAGAGTGCGTTCGTTCACAGCGTTTTTGTTTCTCTTATCGCGCGGACTCGCCGCAGGAATTACGATTTACGCACCATCAATTATACTGTCTACCTTACTCGGTTGGAACCTGCAACTGACTTGTGTGATCATTGGCGGATTGGTTATTTTCTATACTGTTTCAGGAGGAAGTAGAGCCGTTTCGTTAACTCAGAAATGGCAAATGACCATCATCATGGCAGGAATGATTACGGCTTTTTTCTTCGTGATTGGAAGTTTTCCTGAAACATTCTCCTTTTCTCAAGGGGTAGATTTGGCCGGTAGTTTGGGTAAAATGAACATCATTGATTTATCAACGGACCCAAAGGAACGCTATACCTTACTCTCGGGATTAACAGGTGGTTTGTTTCTTTCACTTTCGTATTTCGGCACCGATCAATCGCAAGTACAGCGGTATCTCGGTGGTAAATCACTCAAAGCATCTCGAATCGGACTCATGTTCAATGGTTTGGTGAAAATCCCAATGCAAATGCTGATATTATTCATCGGTGTAATGGTTTTCGTCTTTTTTCAATTTAACAAGCCACCCATCGCTTTCAATGAGTATACAGTTCAAATGTCTCAGACGCAAAAAGCCGAGTTGCAATCGATTGAGGAGAGCTACGATGTGAATTTTGAAGAAAAACGCCTGGCGATCTTAAATTTACCCGAATTCCCTACAAAACGTGATTATGCGCCAATTTTGGAGATGCAAGCCGAGCAAGATTCTATCCGAAAATTGTATAAATCGAACTTAAAAAGTATTGATCCCAATTATGAGGAGAAAGACAGCGATTACATCTTCTTGACCTTTGTTCTGAATTATCTTCCTGTCGGCTTAATTGGCTTGCTTTTGGCAGTAATACTCTCCGCTGCAATGTCATCAACGGCCGGCGAACTCAATGCTTTGGCCTCAACTACAACGATTGATTACTACAAGAAATTCTTCTCGAAATCGGACGATGATAAACGCGATCTGAAGGTCGGTAAGCTCTTAACGGTAGGTTGGGGCGTAATAGCCATAATTGTGGCACTTACCGCTGGACTTTTTGATAATTTGATCGAATTGGTAAATATCCTGGGATCCTTGTTTTATGGAACCATCCTAGGAGTTTTCCTTGTGGCTTTCTTCTTTAAATGGATCAAAGGAACAGCTGTTTTTATTGCCGGGTTGATAGGTCAAGCTATCGTGCTTTCAATTCACGGGTTGGTAACATATGGAAAATTGGACATTGGATTCTTGATGTATAACGTCATTGGAAGTGTTGCTGTAATTTTAGCGGCAATTATCATTCAATCGATTATTGGAACGAAACCAGAGTCAGAAGCAATTGATCAGTGAAAAAAATTTTAAAAGAAAATAGTGGTGAGATTTATGTACACCCTGCTTTATTTTCCGAAAGCAACCTTTTGGAAAGCCTCAAAGATTTCGATTTAAAACAAGAATCAATAGTGCTGTTTGGAAAGCAAATAATGCAGCCCAGATTGTCGGCGCTTTATGGGAAGCCAGGAACACACTATAAATACAGTGGCAAATTGTTTCATGCGTTGCCATGGGAAGGGCAGTTGAAAGATATTGCCGAACAGTGCTCTCAAATTTGCACCACGAATTTCAACACAGGATTACTGAACTATTACCGCAATGGGACAGACAGTATGGGCTTGCATGCCGATGATGAGCGCGAATTGGGGAAGAATCCTACAATTGCAAGTGTGAGCTTTGGAGCCACGAGAAAAATGATTTTCCGCAAACGCAATTCAAAGGAAAAAATAGAAATTCTGTTAGGTCATGGAGATTTATTGATAATGAAAGGAGCACTGCAACACCAGTGGAAACACGAACTTCCAAAGGAGAGAAAAAATCCAAATGCTCGCCTGAACATTACCTTTCGAAAGGTGTTAGAGTTGCAATAAACCATTGGATTTCTTCTTTTTTCTAGGTTTTCACACATATTATCCTATATTAAGAGTAAACAAAATAGGCATCGAGCCATTTTATGAATGAATCAGGGAAAAACAGTTTTGAGAGATTTTACAAACGTTCTATACTTGCCGCTCTTCTAGTACTTGTTCTGTACTTTGGAGGAGACATCATTTTCCCCATTCTTTTTGGAGTGTTCTTTAGTTTTGCCTTGTTGGGCCCATCCCGTTGGTTGGAGAAACATGGCTTTCCACGCTTTTTATCCGCCTTTCTACTCGTTTGTGTTTCCGCATTAGCTCTGGGGTCTTTGTTAAGTTACATTTCCTTTGAAGGATATTACCTGGTGCAAACCTTAGAGGAAGTTTCTTTGTCCAAACGGTTGGACTTTATTGAATCGATAGGAGAGTGGTGGTCACAACGATCCGGTGGAGATTTGCCCAACAAAAATGAAGCCTACAACGCTGTTACAAAAAAGGTAATCAATACCTCGGGAGCCTTTCTAGAAAGTGGATTCGCTATGTTGCAATCTACGTTTTTATTTCTCTCGTTGGTGCCCATATACGCCGTCTTGTTCCTGACGTACCGAGAAAAAGTGCGGGTCTTTCTGAACAACGTTTTTGAAAAGAAAGAAGTGAATCAGGGGCGTGAAATGATTGAAGGTATAGCTACAATGATTCAGTCCTATCTAACCGGGTTGGCAATTGTGGTAATTGTTGTGGGCGTTTTGTACGCGATCGGACTGTCGCTTTTGGGATTGGATTTTGCATTGCTACTAGCACTCGTGACTGCTGTTCTAATTATCGTTCCGTACATCGGAGCTATTCTTGGAGCAATTTTGCCGGCAGCCGTGGCATTGCTAACCATGGATTCTTGGTGGTACAGCGTTATTGTTTTGGCTATCTACGTATTTATTCAAATTTTAGAGGGCTATGTTTTAACGCCCTTCATTATTGGAAAAAATGTCAATCTGAACCCTCTAGTCATTATCATTGGAATGATCGTTCTTGGTGCCGTTGGTGGATTGCTTGCAATTGTTCTAGCCATTCCTATTATCGCATCCATTAAAATTATCTTCAGTCATATTGACGGAATGAAGCCGTACGCTTTTTTGATGGAACAAGATTCATAATTAATAACATAAATTTTATCATTCAATATGGGAGACGTATTTAACGACTTGTGGAATAAATTATATGGTTGGTTCGAGGCTTTTGTCTTGAATCTTCCCAATCTTTTAGTGGCTATCGCTGTTCTGGTGAGCTTTGTATTCATTGCTCGGTATTCGAAAAAAGCAATGCTGAAGCTCATTCAAAAGTTTTCAGACAACAAAGCGGTCAACAGACTTCTGTCCAATTTAATAACGGTGGTAGTTGTTCTTGTAGGACTCTTCATTGCGCTTGGAATCATGGACCTGAATAAAACCGTAACCTCTTTGCTTGCCGGTGCAGGAGTTATAGGACTGGCAATTGGTTTGGCGTTTCAAGATCCAATTCTGAACGTCATATCTGGAGTCATATTATCTGTTAAGAAAGTCCCTTTTGAGATAGGGGATTTGGTGAAAACGAATGGTTATTACGGCTACGTCAGTCGCATCTCTTTGAGAACAACTATTATTAAATCTCTTTCTGGAGAAGACGTAGTGCTGCCGAATAAGATGGTGGTGCAAAACGCCATAAAAAACTATTCTTTCACAGCGGAGCGTCGCGTGGATCTTAGTTGTGGTGTTGCTTATAATTCGGATCTAGACCTGGTAAAAAAAGTAACAGAGCAGGCGATTGAAGAAAATATTGAAACACTCGATGGCAAAGAGATTGAGTTTATGTATCAGGAATTTGCAGGAAGCTCCATCAATTTCACCTTGAGGTATTGGATTCATGAAACGGGTGAGAAAGACTTCCTTAATTCTAGAAGTCATGCGATAATAGCGATTAAAAAAGCATTTGATAAGAACGGTATTTCCATTCCATTCCCAATCCGCACGCTTGAATTTTCGCAGAAAGAGGTTATTGACGGCTTGGGATCTTGATGGAATTGGGTTATTTGTAAGGAGATACCTACTTTAACGACTTAACGACTAGATTAACCAATAACAAGAATAAAGCTATGCTGAATCCGAACGAATACCACCCGTATTTCAAAACCTACATAGATCCTTTAATGGAGCGCGAGGAATCCATTCTTGAATTGATGGAAATCAGTGCGCAAAATTTGGTGGAACTACTACTTAGTTTGCCTGAAAAGAAAGAGGAGTATCGCTATGCTGAAGGAAAGTGGACAGTGAAAGAGTTGCTGTTGCACATTTCCGATACGGAACGCGTTTTTCAATACCGAGCACTACGCTTTGCCAGAAAGGATGCTATGGAGCTTCCAGGTTTCGATCAGGATGTCTTCAATGATCACGCCGAAGCGAACACTCGCAGCATGCAGTCGTTAATAGATGAGTTTATTGCAATTCGACGTGCTTCAATCACTTTATTCGATAGTTTTTCGGATGAAGCGTGGTTACGAATGGGGAAGGCGAGTGGCAATAGGATTTCTGTGCGCGCCATTGGCTATTTGGTTTCTGGGCATCAGATGCATCACCAGAAGATTTTGGAAGAACGGTATTTATAACAATGTGATAAATAAAAAAAGCCCGTCTCATTGAGACGGGCTTTCCAATATTCGAAAGAGAATTAATTATTCTCCTTTTTCCATTTTTTGTTTCAACGCTGCCAAGGCATCCAAATCTCCCATTGTAGATTTCGCTGCACTTTGGTTGACAGATTTCACTGCTGATGAAGAACCACCACCTGATCCACCTTTCTTAGATGGTTTGTGATCTTCTCCTTCCTCGAATGTTCTCGTGTGAGAAACAACGATTTTGCGAGCATCTTTGTTGAATTCAATGATAACGAAGTTCAAAGTCTCATCAACTTTCGCGTTCGATCCATCCTCTTTACGCATGTGACGAGCTGGACAAATTCCTTCCAATCCGTAAGGCAATGAAACGATACCAGATTTGTCTTTGTTATCGATGATTGTCCCTTGGTGTACAGAACCTTCTTCAAAAGTAGATTCGAATACTTCCCATGGATTTTCTTCCAATTGTTTGTGCCCTAGAGAAATTCTTCTGTTTTCACGATCGATTTCCAATACGATTACTTCCATTGGATCATCTACCTTACAGAATTCAGATGGGTGCTTGATTTTCTTTTGCCAAGAAAGGTCAGAGATGTGAATCAATCCATCAACTCCTTCTTCCAACTCAACAAATACACCGAAGTTTGTGAAGTTACGCACTTTAGAATCGTGTTTCGTTCCAACTGCATACTTCCCTTCGATAGCTTCCCATGGATCTGGCATCAATTGCTTGATTCCAAGAGACATCTTACGATCTTCGCGATCCAACGTCAAGATAACTGCCTCAACTTTGTCTCCAACTTTCAAGAAATCTTGTGCTGAACGTAAGTGTTGTGACCAGCTCATTTCTGAAACGTGGATCAATCCTTCTACACCAGGAGCGATTTCAACGAAAGCACCGTAATCAGCCATTACTACAACTGTTCCTTCTACTTTGTCTCCAACGTTCATGTCTGAATCAAGAGCATCCCATGGATGTGGTTGCAATTGTTTCAATCCAAGTGCGATACGTTTCTTCTCATCGTCGAAATCAAGGATTACAACGTTCAATTTCTGATCCAACTCAACGATTTCTTCTGGGTGGTTAACACGACCCCAAGAAAGGTCAGTAATGTGAATCAATCCATCTACGCCGCCCAAATCAATGAAGACTCCGTAAGAAGTGATATTTTTAACTGTACCTTCAAGTACTTGACCTTTTTCAAGCCCTGAGATAATTTGTTTTTTCTGCTCTTCCAATTCCGCTTCGATAAGCGCTTTGTGAGAAACAACAACGTTTTTAAATTCTTGGTTGATTTTAACAACTTTGAATTCCATGTTCTTACCAACGTAGATATCGTAATCACGAATTGGCTTAACATCAATTTGAGAACCTGGTAAGAATGCTTCGATACCAAAAACGTCTACAATCAATCCACCCTTCGTACGACATTTTACGAAACCTGTGATTACTTCACCCGTTTTCAACACCTCATTCACTTTTCTCCAAGCGCTGTGTGTTCGAGCTACTTTGTGCGAAATTACAAGCTGACCATATTTGTCTTCTTGTGTTTCTACGTATACTTCAACAGTATCACCAACTTTTAAATCCGGGTTGTAGCGAAATTCGTTCGTTGCAATAACACCTTCAGATTTAGATCCGATGTTAATAACAACTTCCTTCTTGTTCATAGAAACAATTGTTCCTTCAACAACTTCTTTTTCAGCTACGGAATTCAAAGTTCCGTCATACTTGTCTGAAAGTTCAGCACGTTCTGCTTTACTGTAACCGTCTAATGCTAATGCATCCCAGTCAAAATCCGCAAGTCCTTGCGTTTGTTTGTTATCTGCCATGTTGGCTTAAATAATTGTATTTCAGGGAACCCTATGAATCCTGAAAGAATTAATAAAAGTCGCGTTGCTAAAGGGTTTGCGACAAAATTAAAAATCCCAAACGTACTGTAAGGGAGAGCAGCTTCTGCCCTAAGGCTTCGACTGCGAGAGCGCAAAGATATGGATTTTATCTTTAAAACCGCTGATCTTCAAAAAGAAACCCCGACGATCTTTCGATGCCGGGGTTCGTATTATTTTGTTCGAATTTTACAACGCGTCTAAACGTGCTTTGTATTCTTTTGATTTTTCGGTATTGCCCTGGTTGTGATAAGCACGGTACAAAGTATCCAAGACATATTTATCATTAGGTTCTTTCTTCAAGTAGATTTCTAACACTTCAATCGCATCTTTCATCTTTTGATCGGCATCCGCATTTAGCTTCGATGCATTCGGATCACCGATGTCTAGCATACGTGCCTCAGTTGTAAGGCTCTTAGACCAGTTGAACAAGTGTGCACCCAATTGGTATTGTGTGTTTGCATTGTCTGGCTCAAGCTCTAAAGATTTACGAAGCGAGATTTCAGCTTCTTCGAAATTCTTAAGGTTCATGTGAATGGTTCCGATAGAGTAGTGCAATGCTGCATTGTTAGGATCAGCAGCTACCGCATCTTCCAATGCTTTCATTGCGCCTTCGTTGTCTCCTTCATCCAAACTAACATTCACTAACTGTGTCAATACATCTGTGTTTTCTGGATATTTCTTACGAGCACTCTTCAATACTTCTCGCGCTTTATCGTATTCACCTGCTTTGCTGTAGCAATAAGAAGCTCTTACAGCCCCTTTCGTTTTACGGTAGTCAACGTTTGCAAGAACTTCATACATTTTCGCCGCTATTAGATGCACGAATTGCATTTATTCCACAGAATCATTTTCAATATCCGTGCCATTCTCTTCAGAACCGTTGGATTCGTCCGTAGCTTCTTCGTTGATGATCGGGTTTCCGTCCTCGTCAAATTCTACTTCGTCTTCATCCTCACTTCTTGGCACTCTTGCTACGGCGGCAATTTCTGACTTACCTTTCAAGTTGATCAACTTTACCCCTTGAGCAGCACGTCCCATGGTACGAATTGTATCTATGTGCATACGAATTGCCACTCCTGATTTCGTGATAATCATGAGATCTTCTTCGTCTGTCACATTTTTAATCGACAGCAATTTACCGGTTTTATCAGTAATATTCAAAGTTTTCACTCCTTTACCACCTCGGTTCGTGATACGGTATACTGGTTCTTCGTCCTCTGGATCGTTCAGATACGTACGTTTTCCGTATCCTTTTTCTGATACTACAAGAATGGTTGAGAAAACGTCTTCAACACAAATCATTCCTACTACCGAGTCGTTGTCATCGGCTAGAGTAACACCACGCACACCGGCAGCATTACGTCCCATTGCACGAACCTTCTCTTCATTAAATCGAATCGCACGTCCATTAGTCGTCGCCAAAACAATTTCATTGGAACCGTTCGTCAATTTTGCTTCTAACAACTCATCGTTTTCACGAATGGTAATGGCGTTAATACCGTTGCTTCGTGGTCGAGAATATGCTTCCAAAGAAGTTTTCTTAATCACACCGCGCTTGGTAGCCATAACTACGAAGTTGTTGTCGAGGTATTCTTTATCTGTAAGGTCTGTTACTTTAACGTATGCCTTTACTTTATCGTCTTGTTCAATGTTCAACAAGTTCTGAATTGCACGACCTTTACTTACCTTACTTCCTTCGGGAATTTCGAATACACGCATCCAGAAACATTTTCCTTTTTCGGTGAAGATCAACAAGTAGTTGTGGTTCGTTGCAACGAACAACTCTTCCAGGAAGTCTTTGTCGCGAGTAGTAGAACCTTTCGATCCCATTCCACCGCGGTTTTGAACTTTGTATTCTGCTAAACTCGTACGTTTGATGTATCCTGCGTGAGAAATTGTTACCACAACTTCCTCATCTGGAATCAAATCTTCGATACGCATTTCGCTCGCTGAGTATTCGATTACCGAACGGCGCTCATCTCCGTACTTGTCACGCACTTCGATAAGTTCATTCTTGATAATTTCCATACGACGTTCCTCACGATCCAAAATGTCTTTCAAATCAGTGATTAACTTCATTAAGTCATCATACTCAGAGCGCAGTTTGTCTTGCTCTAGTCCCGTTAATTGACGCAATCGCATTTCAACAATCGCGCGGGCTTGAATATCACTTAATTCAAAACGCTCAATCAATTTTGCTCTAGCCTCGTCTGGGCTTTTAGAAGCTCGGATCAATGCAATTACTTCGTCAATATTGTCAGAGGCAATGATCAATCCTTCCAGAATGTGTGCTCTTTCCTCTGCTTTACGCAATTCGAACTTTGTACGACGAACAATCACTTCGTGACGGAAGTCGATAAAGTGACGAATCATATCTTTCAAATTCAGCAACTCTGGTCGTCCATTAACGAGACAAATATTGTTAACTGAAAAAGAAGTTTGAAGTTGCGTGTATTTAAACAACTTGTTCAATACTACGTTTGGAATTGAATCGCGCTTTAGTTCGTACCTCAGTTAGGTTGTGTGGAGCCATGTTTGTGGCCATACCTACGGCGATACCACTTGCTCCGTTTACTAATAAGTTTGGAATCTTAGAAGGAAGAACTGTAGGCTCTTGCAAACTCTCATCAAAGTTTGGTCGGAAATCAACCGTTTCTTTTTCGAGGTCGGCAAGCATTTCTTCTGAAATTTTACGCAAACGTGCCTCGGTGTAACGCATCGCTGCGGGGCTGTCACCATCAATCGAACCGTAGTTTCCTTGTCCGTCCACTAATGGATAACGAAGTGACCAAGGTTGAGCCATACGTACCATCGTATCGTATACTGAACTGTCACCATGTGGGTGATACTTACCCAATACTTCTCCAACAATTCTCGCACTTTTCTTGTAAGGTCTATTCGAATAAACTCCTAGGTCTTGCATACCATATAATACACGTCTGTGTACTGGCTTGAATCCATCTCGAACATCGGGCAAAGCTCTCGACACAATTACCGACATTGAATAGTCGATGTATGCCGATTTCATTTCATCTTCGATGTTGATTTGGATTATTCTTTCTCCGTCTGCCATGAGTGTTTAATTCGTTAAGTGTTTAGCACGGTTTGTGCGTTATATGGAAGCTAAATTTTCGCAAAGAGTCAAAGATGTGATCAGCTTCAGTCGTGAGGAAGCATTGCGACTCGGGAACGATTTCATCGGCGTAGAGCACCTTTTATTAGGGCTTATTCGTGAAGGTGATGGAAAAGCAATTTCTGTTTTACATGAATTCCACCTGGATTTAAAAATGATTCGTAAAGAAATAGAGCAGAACCTATCGAAATCTGCCGCTACTGCGATGGGAACACAAAATCTAACAAATATTCCTTTAGTGAAACAAGCAGAACGCGTGTTGAAACTAACGTACCTGGAAGCGAAACTTTATAAAAGTCCTATGATTGGGACGGAACACCTGTTGCTGTCGATACTGAAAAATGAAGATAACGTAGCGTGCAGTATTTTGAACAAATACGGCATTATTTATGAAAATGTAAAAGACGAACTAGAGTCTATGAAAGATCTCCTGTATTGGACAATTTTGGACGCGATTTAACAAAAATGGCAGAAGCCGAACGATTGGATCCAATTGTTGGACGTGAGAAAGAAATCGAACGTGTGAGCCAGATTTTATCGCGTAGAAAGAAAAACAATCCAATTTTGATTGGTGAGCCGGGTGTTGGTAAAAGTGCCATCGCCGAAGGTTTGGCCATTCGAATTGTAGAACGAAAAGTATCTCGCGTTCTCTTCAACAAAAGAATTGTTTCCCTGGATTTGGCTTCACTTGTAGCCGGAACCAAGTATCGAGGGCAGTTTGAAGAGCGTATGAAAGCCGTAATGCAAGAAATTGAAAAGAATCCAGACGTGATTTTGTTCATTGATGAGATTCATACAATTATCGGTGCAGGAGGCGCTTCCGGATCTTTGGATGCTTCCAATATGTTCAAACCTGCTTTAGCTCGCGGTGAAATGCAGGCGATCGGTGCGACTACCTTGGACGAATTCCGTCAGCACATCGAAAAGGATGGGGCATTAGAACGACGTTTTCAAAAGGTAATCATAGAGCCAACGTCGAAAGAGGAAACTTTCCAAATCCTCAACAATATTAAAGAACGTTATGAAGACCATCACTCGGTTCGTTTCACGAAAGAGGCGTTAGAGGCGTGTGTGAGCTTGACAGAACGATACATTACCGATCGTCACCTTCCAGATAAGGCTATTGATGCCATGGACGAAGTGGGATCGCGTGTGCATTTGACAAACATCAATGTTCCGAAAGAAATCTTGGATATCGAGCAGAAGATCGAGGATTTGAAAGAACAGAAAAATGAAGTGATCAAGTCGCAGCAATACGAAAAGGCGGCTGAACTTCGTGATAATGAGCGCAATCTCCAAGAGGAATTAGAAGTTGCTAAAAAGAAATGGGAAGAAGAAACCAAGAGCAATAGAGTAGATGTGACCGAAGAGCACGTTGCTGAAGTTGTTTCGATGATGTCTGGAGTTCCTGTAACGAGAATTTCGGAATCTGAAACAGGGCGTTTGGCAGTGATGTCAGATGAAATCAAAGGCCGCGTAATTGGTCAGGATGAAGCTGTTCAGAAAGTGGTGAAGGCCATTCAGCGTAACCGTGCAGGATTGAAAGATCCAAACAAACCCATCGGATCGTTCTTCTTCCTCGGGCCAACAGGTGTTGGTAAAACGCAATTGGCGAAGGTATTGGCGAAATACTTGTTCGATTCAGAAGAGTCATTGATTCGTATCGATATGTCTGAGTACATGGAGAAATTCTCGATCTCTCGATTAGTAGGAGCACCTCCGGGTTACGTTGGATACGAAGAAGGTGGTCAATTGACAGAGAAAATCAGAAGAAAGCCATATTCAATTGTCTTGTTAGATGAAATTGAAAAAGCGCACCCTGATGTATTCAACTTGTTGCTTCAAGCACTCGATGATGGTCACATGACTGACGGATTGGGTCGCAAAATCGACTTCAAAAACACGATTCTTATCATGACTTCAAACATCGGAGCGCGTCAATTGCAAGATTTTGGAACAGGTGTAGGATTTGGAACGAAAGCGAAAATGGATCAAGCAGACGATTCAGCAAAAGCTGTCGTTCAGAATGCTTTGAGAAAAGCCTTCTCACCGGAATTCTTGAACCGTGTGGATGACATGATCATGTTTAATTCATTAACGCGTGAGAATATCCATGTGATTATTGATTTGGAATTGGATAAGTTGTACGGTCGTTTGAACGATCTTGGATACAGCATTGAAATGACGGAAAAAGCGAAAGATCATATTGTTGAAAAAGGATATGATGAAAAATTTGGCGCACGTCCGTTGAAAAGAGCTATCCAGAAACTTATCGAAGATCCGCTTGCTGAAGAGATTGTAAACTCGAACTTGCAAGAGGGTGACACGATTAAAATGGATTACAAAGAAGGCGATTCTGAGTTGACCATTGAAATCAAAAAAGGTAAATCGAAAAAATCAAAGCCAAAGCAGGAAGAAAAGTAACTCAATGGCGAGTTAACTGTTTGGCGTAATTAAATAGAGTAGCATCTCTACTTGCATTAAAGGGAACTTGCTCCGTCGCTGAAGCTTTGGCGAAAGAGTTCGGTTCCCTTTTTTTTGTTCACGATATTAGAATCCGTTTCCAATAGCAAGCACTAAAATGACCACGAGCATACTTGCACCGAATAGGCTCAAGGAGATGATGCCACAGGTTTTTCCTGCCTTTGCCCGTTTTAATGATTTTTCAGTGTACTTTCCAGGCGAGCCAACATACATTCGAATACACGAATTTGCATTGGTAATTGCCACAATGGATAAGATGATCCCAATTATACCCAATGAGAAGGGCAATGCAATTATGCCACAGGTTAATGCTGTTCCAGCTTTAGGCAGGTCAACTTGAGCGAAACTATTATCTAATGTTTCTGAGTCTAAATCTTGATTCATAGCGTAAGGTTGTGATTGGTAAATGTAATAAAACCTCAGTGAACCAAGATTGCGAAAAGGACCAGGTGTTTTTTTAAGCGTACAGCACCTGATACATACCGAAAGTAAAACCGAGGACACAAAGTAATAAAACAGCGATAAGAATCAGCGTGGATAAAAGGCTCCGTTTTTCTTCTACTTCAACGGTGTACGCTTCTTCTGTTGCTTTGTTGCGGCTTTCAGGCGAATCGTCAATTAAATCAGAAGGATCGTTGGAAGTCATTTGGGTAAATGGTTAATTGGATTTTTTTATTGTTGAATAATAATTCAATATTTAAGGGAAGAAAATTAAAAATGCCAAAATTTGTCCCAACCAAATAACTAAGGTGATCCAGGCAATTTTTCGGCCAGTGCGAACCCGTTCAAGTGATTTTTTAGTGTAGCGATTCGGGCTCTTTTTGTAATCCCGAAGCATTTCGCTAGAACGCTTGAAAGCTATATTCATTAGGTACAGCCCATAAATAAAACCGAATATGGACAGGGTAAGAATTAACCCTAGAATACTTTTATAGAACACGCTGTTTCCATAAGGCAGATCGATTTTGTTTTCTTCGAAATTTTCGTGCTTCGGTGTTTCTAATTGTTTAGATTCCGGAAGGTTGTCCAGTATATCTTCGGTTGAAGCGTTCATTAGTTCGCTTTGAAATTATCCACTGCGCTTCTAACGCTGCCGTGTTTCTCGAGTAGTGCAGCCGCTTCGTCATAGCTAATGTTTAGTTGTTCCTTGACCATTATCGTTCCGCGATCTACCAATTTGCTGTTACTTAAGTGCATGTCAACCATTCGGTTTCCTTTCACGCGCCCCAATTTGATCATCAAGGCGGTACTAATCATGTTGAGTACTAATTTCTGAGCAGTACCAGACTTCATTCTCGTACTACCGGTAACAAATTCAGGTCCAACCACAGGAACCATCGGAAATTCAGCCAATTCCGAAAGTGGTGATTCGGGGTTGCACGTAATTCCTCCAGTAATCAAACCTTTGGATTGCGCTTCCTTCAATGCGCCCAATACGTATGGAGTGGTTCCAGATGCAGCAATTCCAACGAGGATGTCCTGATCAGTAATATTGAATTCTAACAGATCTTTCCAACCTTGATTTCTGTCGTCTTCTGCAAACTCTACGGCTTTCCGTATTGCATTGTCACCACCAGCCATAATTCCGATCACGGTGTTGTGATCCACACCAAACGTAGGTGGGCATTCACTTGCGTCCACAATTCCCAAGCGACCGCTTGTGCCTGCTCCAATGTAAAACAAGCGACCTCCGACTTTCATTTTGGGGTAGCATGCCTCTATAAATTTTTCTATTTGTGGAATTGCCTTTTCAACGGCCAAAGCAACTTTCTGATCCTCTTGGTTCATGCCTCGAAGCAAACTGTCCGTAGACTTCTTCTCTAAATTATCGTGCAAAGACGCTGATTCTGTAATGCGCTTGTTCATGCTAAGTAGGCTTTAATACCGTTTTCGTCCATAATTATTTCCACGCGTTCTTGCAGGGTAGTGGAAAGTCGAATTCCGAAAAAATCAGCCTTGATGGGGAACCTCCGGTGCGTTCGGTCAACCAGCGTTAATGTTTTTATCGCTTCGGTCGGAAACTGCAGCAGTTTGGTTAGCGCGTATTGCATTGTTTTCCCAGAATTTAAGACATCATCCACCAAAACAATGAATCCGTTTTTTAATTGTTCGCTAGGAATGCTCAAATCTATTGGTTGCGACCAGGGCTCGTCTTTATTTACGGTAATTTCGAAAAGTGTCACCGGAACATCTGTCGCGTTAGATAGGATCGCCTGTAGTTTTTGTGCCAAGAGATACCCATTTCCGTGGATGCCGCCAATAAAAATTTCTTTTTCTTCGAATGAATTCTCAATGAGTTCATGCGCCAAGCGCTGAATTTTCTGCTCTAATTGAGTGGGAGATAATATTTCTTGCATATAGGAATCTGATTGAAGCAAAGATAGCAAATCAATACTCCGAAAAAAGGGCAGAAATGACTTCTCTCTTGAAAAAGTAACCTTCACCAAGTTTTCACTGTATACATGGCATAGTTTCATGTAATTCATGCTCCAAACAAACACATTTCAAACGTACAAATGGCACTGCCTGCTCATCGCAATCGGGATGATGGTAATTTCATCGTGTGATACGACGGAGAGTGATGATTCTAAGCGTGAGTCTGAAAAATTAGCGAGCGCAAGCATGCTTACCGAAGAACGCGACTCGCTTGAAGTAATCATTGGCACCTTTTTAGGAAATGACCAACGCAATTACTACGGCGATAGTATTGGCAACGAATTGAATGAATTATGGAAATTGCATTTAGGATCCGGGATCACGAATTTGGCTGATGGCGCGGTTACCTGGAGTGGAGCAGGGTGGACAGGACAACCGTTAGTAGTTCGCGAAAAAGAGGAGAAATACCTGCTTTTAGGCTGCTACGATCACAATTTAAAAAAGATTGATGCCCAAACCGGAGATCTGGTCTGGTCCTATGAATATGACGATGTTATTAAGGGTACTGGAAGTATTTGGCAAAATGATAAGGCAGAAAACCCCGAAAATCGACTGGTGATCTTGCAAGGAAGTCGACTGGGAAATCAAAATTCATTGGCGGCAAAGACCGTTTATAGCTATAGAGCCGTTTCCTATCTCACTGGGAAGGAGCTTTGGAGGATGAACAGTAAAAAAAGTCGAAGTTATAGCAGAGATGTTGACGCTTCTGCAATTACTTTGGGAGACACCGCTTACATTGGATTGGAGAATGGAACATTCATTTCATTTGGACCTGGGGAAAAACATTGGAAGCCTATTGAATCAACGGAATATTTCGAACCGAGCATTTTTCAAGAATTACCGCTGTACACTTCGGCAGACGCAATAAGTCACGGTGGAAATTTAGTTACGGAAGCTTCACCTGCCCGAATAGGCAATCATATCTACATTGCTTCAGGTTCGGGGCATGTTTACGGATACAATCTTAAAACGAAGTCCATGGATTGGGACTTTGATATTGGTGCAGATTTGGATGGTTCTCCTGTGGTTACGTCAGACGGATGTTTGCTCATTACGGTGGAAAAGCAGTATGTGAAAGGAAAGGGAGGCGTTTTTAAATTGAACCCTCAGAAGAGTCCAGAAGATTGCGTCGTTTGGTTTTTCCCAACGGGGGATCGAGAGTTTGCCGATTGGCACGGTGGTGTGATTGGAAGTGCCGCAGTAAATGATGCTTATAATGAATTTGGTCAATCGCCTTATCTAGCTGCCTTTACGGGGATTGATGGGTGGTTTTACCTAGTGAATCATACTGAGCTAGATCCGCTAAAGACCAGTTTGGGTCCGGATGCAGAAACAAGCTATCCAATGCCGGTTTTGATGGAGAAACGCAATATTGGTCCTTCCATATCTACCCCGATCTTCGTTAAGAATAAAATTGTTGCGGCTGGATATCATGGGATTAACCTGTTCGATATTAATGGCAACGGTGAAATAATCGCTGAAGTCAAGAAACAGGGTGTTTTTGAGGCTTCTCCAGTGGCAGATCAAGGCCGAATTTATATCGCTTCAAGAAATGGTTATCTCTATTGCCTAGGGTCGAAGGAGGAAGAGTCCGATGGCAATGATTTGATTGCCGAGTCGCAAACGATCAAAAAGAAAGGGGATTCACCAGTAAAAGCACCAACCAAAACGATCTCAAAGCCCAAGAAAACAATCAAACCAACCAAAAAAGCGAAAGAATCGTCTATTGAAACATCGCCTTCGAAGAAAGAAATGCAAAAAGGGACGTTTTATCTTGTTGCAGGAGCATTTGGCGTAAAAAGCAACGCGGTGAACTTGGTGCGCGATTTCAAGAGTAAAGGATTGAAGGCTTTTGTTGCTCATGGTCCGAATGCATTGAGCTACGTCATTGTTGGGCAGGCTTCTTCAAAGGAATCAATCGCCAAGGAAAAATCTGCTGTGCAAAATAAATTTGGAGTCGATGCCTGGGTTTATGTGCACAAATAACGACTTTTAATGACGCATCCAATCAAATTGTACTTTTTTCATTTAATGCGCAGTGAAATCAGCCTGAAATAGGCTTTGTAGAAGTTATCCACGTAAATTGTTAACAAGATTGCAAAAAAGGTCTGCAAAATGGTTTTAGCGCTTGTCTTTATTGTATTAAATTTGCGTTCAATTTGTCGCGAACTATCGTGAAGTTGAACCCCCTTAATTGCGCAGAAAATGCCAAAAGACAATTCGATTAAGTCCATTCTGATAATAGGTAGTGGACCTATTGTGATCGGTCAAGCATGTGAGTTTGACTACTCTGGATCACAAGCCTCAAGATCTCTTCGTGAAGAAGGTATAGAAGTAACATTAATCAACTCCAATCCGGCAACAATCATGACGGACAAAGTGGTTGCTGACAATGTTTACCTCAAGCCATTGGAGCCAGAAAGTATCATTGAGATTTTAGAAAAGCACGATATTGATGCCGTACTTCCTACCATGGGTGGTCAAACGGGTCTCAACCTTTGCATTAAATGCGAAGAAATGGGGATTTGGGATGAGTACAATGTGAAAACGGTTGGTGTTGATATCAATGCGATTGAAATTACGGAGAACCGTGAGGCATTCCGCGATTTAATGGAAGAGATCGGAGTGGGGATGGCACCGCAAAAAGCGGCAAAGTCATTCTTGCAAGGAAAAGAAATTGCACAGGAATTCGGTTTCCCGTTGTGTGTTCGCGCTTCTTACACACTTGGTGGTGCAGGGGCTTCAATTGTACACGACCCGGCAGAATTTGACAACCTACTAGAACGAGGGTTGCAGTTATCGCCCATTCATGAGGTGATGATTGACAAGGCACTTCTTGGTTGGAAAGAATATGAACTTGAGCTTTTGCGTGATGCAAATGACAATGTTGTGATTATTTGTTCGATAGAGAACTTTGATCCGATGGGAGTTCATACCGGAGATTCTATCACCGTTCTCCACAGTTTAGAACATCCAAGTTGGAACCGTTTGTTCCATATCTATGATGCAATTAAACGAGGAATTCCGTTCAAAACGATTGTTGAAAAGACGAAAATTGATATTTGGTTCTTGAAACAAATCGAGGACTTGATCAAACTGGAAGATCGCATTGAAAAACATCATTTGGATTCAATTCCGAAGGACTTACTTTTCGAAGCGAAACAAAAAGGATACGCCGATAGACAAGTAGCGCACTTGTTACGTTGTTTGGAATCGGAAGTACATGCAAAGCGCGAAGAATTTGGAATTAGCCGCGTTTACAAACTGGTTGATACCTGCGCTGCTGAATTCGAAGCGCAAACACCGTATTATTATTCGACGTTCGAATACGAAAACGAAAGTGTCGTAAGCGATAAGAAAAAGGTTGTGGTATTAGGATCAGGTCCGAACCGAATTGGTCAGGGAATTGAATTTGATTACAGTTGTGTCCATGGCGTGCTTGCTGCAAAAGAAGCAGGATACGAAACCGTGATGATTAATTGTAACCCTGAAACCGTATCAACCGATTTTGATACCGCTGATAAGTTGTACTTTGAGCCTGTTTTCTGGGAACATATATACGATATTATCAAGCACGAGAAACCAGAAGGTGTCATTGTTCAGCTCGGTGGTCAAACTGCACTGAAACTGGCCGAAAAGCTAGAGCGTTACGGAATTAAAATCTTCGGAACGAGCTATGATGCACTGGACCTTGCTGAGGATCGTGGACGTTTCTCCAATGTTTTGAAGAAAATGGACATTCCTTATCCTAAGTTCGGGGTAGTGGAGAATGCAGAGCAAGCCTTGCAATTGTCAGACGATCTCGGATTCCCACTGTTGGTGCGTCCATCGTATGTTTTGGGAGGTCAGAAAATGAAAATTGTCATCAACAAAGAAGAATTGGAACACCACGTGGTTGACATTCTTCGCGATATGCCTGACAATCAAATCTTATTGGATCACTTCCTTGGTGGCGCAATTGAGGCGGAAGCTGACGCGATTTGTGACGGAGAAAATGTGTACATCATTGGTGTGATGCAGCACATTGAGCCTGCAGGAATTCACTCTGGAGATTCGTACGCGGTGCTTCCTCCTTACAATCTGGGAGATTTGGTGATGACGCAAATCGAAGATATTACCAGAAAAGTAGCCATCGAATTAAAGACGGTTGGTTTGATGAATATTCAGTTTGCTATTAAAGACGACAAAGTGTATGTAATTGAAGCAAACCCGAGAGCCTCACGAACAGTGCCGTTTATTGCAAAAGCTTACGACGAGCCGTATGTAAACTATGCAGCGAAGGTTATGTTGGGAGACAAAAAAGTGAAAGACTTTAACTTCCAGCCGAAGAAAAAGGGGTACGCGATCAAGATTCCGGTATTCTCTTACGAGAAATTCCCAGAAGTAAAGAAAGAGCTCGGGCCTGAAATGAAATCTACAGGAGAAGCCATTCGATTTATCGATAGCTTAAAAGATCCTTATTTCATGAAGATTTACTCGGAAAGAAACATGCACTTATCGCGCTAATGACAGGGGTGGCCGAGGCAAGCATTACTGGAGTCTTCCGGATGATTTTGATTATCATCGGGGCGTTGGTAGTGCTTCGGTTTGTTGGTCAACTTATGATCGCAAAACGCAACATTGCCGAAGAAAAGGAACTGGATCAACGAAAAAAGGCAAATGAAGCCGAATCTCGAAGGAAAAAGAAACACCTTGGCAAGACACAAATACTGAACAAAAAACAAGCGTCAAACGACGGAATTGAGGATGTAGAATTTGAGGAGATCGACTGATCTCCTCTTTTCTTTTTCGTATATTCAGCCTTTCAAAAATCAAATTATCAGACCTAACATGGACGTGAAATCTTTTTTTAAGAAAAACTACATTCATTTCATTGCAATTGGCTTATTCCTGATTGTAGGATACACATACTTTTCGATGCAATTCAGCGGGTATTCGCTAATACAGCATGATATTGAGTCCCACAAAGGGATGGCTGCTGAAACCTCTTACCATCGAGAGGTATTGAAAGAGAATCCGAAATGGTCAAACTCGATGTTTGGGGGAATGCCAGTGGCTCTCATTTCTCCAAAAAACGACGGAAATGTAGCAACTACGATACTTGGAATGTTCAAAACCATGTTCAATTTGCCCATGGGTGCCTTTTTGTTGCATTTAATTTGCTTTTACATTTTTGCCTTACTCTTACGAATAAAACCAATAATAGCTATTGTCGGGGCGTTTGCTTTCGCCTTTGCCAGTTATGAAATAATTATTCTACAAGCCGGACACAACACTAAATCAGTGGCAGTTGCATTATTACCGGCAATTCTGGGGGCTTTTATATACACCTTTAGGAGGAACTGGAAGATCGGTGCTATTTTGTCTGCCTTTTTCATGGCGCTTGAAATTGCCTCTGGTCACCCACAGGTAACTTACTACATGGGCTTCTTATTACTTTTCCTCGGTATTTATTTTGCCGTAGAGGCCATTCTAAAGAAAAAGCTCAAACATTTTGCCTTTGGTACTGTCGGAATTATAGCTGCCTATTTATTGGCGGCATTAACCAATTACAGCTATCTAACAAATGTAAACGACTATGCAAAATATAGTATGCGTGGTCAGAACGATCTAACCATAAGTACAAATGGTGAAGCTGCGAGTAAAGATGACGGACTTGAACTTGATTACATCACAAACTGGAGTTTAGACAAAGGAGAAACTTTCACGTTTGTATCGCCATACATTCGCGGGTCGCATTCGGGATCTTTCGAAAATTCTCGATTTGAAGGCTTAGAAGAAGATCTTGAACTCGAAGGAAATCAAGCAGAAATTGGGCCACAGCTCAGCATGTATTGGGGGAATCAACCGGGTGTTGCAGGACCATTTTACATGGGAGTTGTAGTTGTTTTCTTGGCCCTATTGGCATTACTTTTTGTTCGGAAACCGATCACGTACATTTTATTTGGTACAGCTATTTTGATGCTACTGCTATCCTGGGGGAAAAATCTAATGGGCCTTACTGAGTTCTTTGTGAACAACGTTCCAATGTATGACAAGTTTAGAACGGTCACTATCATACTCGTTATTATTGAGCTGTGTTTACCGGTTTTGGCTATTCTTTTGCTTCAACACCTTTATGAGAATCGTGAAGAGATTAAAATTAACAAGAACATTCGTAATCAATTTTTTATTGCAAGCGGTGGTTTCATGTTACTCTTGATTATTTTGAAATTCAGTGGTAGTGGTTTCTCAGGAGCGGCTGATGATAATGTTTTGATTCGCCAGGATCAAATGATTCGCAATCAGATTGATCGAATGGATCCGCAAACGGCTGCTCAGAACGGAATTGATAAAAGTAACGAAGTGCAAATTGACCAGGTGGTTGAACGCCAATTGGAACCAATTCAAGAAGGAATTCAAGGAGCGAAAAAAATGCGTGAAGAAATGTATGCAAAGTCGACAACCAGATCTATTTTGTTCGCTTTTCTTGCCATTGGTATCTGTTCCTTATTCTTTTTAACATCCATTCAGTCCACCTACTTAATAGCAGGCTTAGGAGCGGTGATTTTAATGGACCTTGTTCCTGTAAATCGGAACTATCTTGGAAATGATGAAAGCCTTAGCGGTGATTATCTGCATTGGATGGATAGTGAGCTAAAGAAATTTCCAATTGCCACTACCAAAGCTGATGAAGATATATTTACAATGGAAACCACAGAGAATCCAGACTTATTAATTCCAGCGAAAAAAGGAGCTGAATTTGGAAAGGAAAAAGCGGAAGATCTAGGGTATGAAGGTGCAGGAAGGGATCGTTCATCTGACTTTTATCGTTTCCGTGGGTTAGCGTCAGCAACAAATTACCGTGTAGTCGATCTTACATCAGGATGGAATAGCGCTTGGAATAGCTCCAGAAATGCCTACCTCCATAAATCATTAGGAGGATACCACGCAGCCAAGTTGAGACGCATTCAGAATATTTACGATTTCCACTTGTCTAACAACAACAACGCAATTCTTGACATGATGAATGTCAAATACATTATTCGTGGTGAAAAAGTGGAAAGAAATGCTCGTGCTTTGGGGAATGCTTGGGCTGTTAAAACGGTAAAAGCGTTTAAAACGCCAGATGACGAAATCAGAGCTCTTGGAAATTCATACAAGCTCAAAAACCTCGGTACGGGTAAGTTACTTGTTAATGGAAACCAAGAAATGAGTAAAGAAACTTTTGCTTTTGAGCGAGTTCAGTACATCGTGAATCAGGCCGATACTTTGAATATTGGTATTCCGAATGAAATTAAGCCAGGTGTTAGAGTTGTTGCGGCAATTGAAAATAACGAACTTCGATTAATTGATCCAAGAGCATTGGATCTAGACTCATCTGGAACATACACAGCGCTTCTTGAAATTGAAGGTAAAACCACTTTCAATCCAGAAGAAGAAGCTATGATGTCGGATGAACATGCGAAAAAATTAAGTTCAAAAACGTATTCAGGAGAGGCGAGTATAGAGATGACTTCATTCAATCCAGACAAAATTGAGTATAGTGTGGATGCCAAGGGGAAACAACTCATTGTATTCTCCGAAGTGTATTATCCGGAAGGTTGGACAGCAACAGTTGACGGTAAGGAAGTTGACATTTTAAGAGTAAACTATTTATTACGTGCTTTAGAAATTAAAGGAGGAAAGCACAAGGTTGTATTTGCTTATGCCCCGCCAAGTAGTAGCAATAGGTCGCTGTTTTCATGGATAGGATCCATTCTTTTGCTTTTACTTCTTGGACTCGGTTTATACTTAAGTCTTAAGCCTCGCTTTTCTCAAAAGAGTATCGCCAATCAAGAAGACAGTAATTGAGAGAATTCAATTCCAGTGCTTATAAAGTAAGGAATAAAGAATAAAGCAATGATAAATAGACCCGTGTTTTGAAACTTGTCTTCTTTACCATGGGAGGTAAGAATCACGCCTCCAGTAGGATTCGAGCCTATGACTACGCGTCTTTTTTTGAAGAAAAGGGATATAACGTGTCATTCTTTCCAAGGATTCCTGATTTAAAAAGAACAAGTTTCTTTAATAAAGTGGTCTTTTTTGTTTCAAAGCGATTCCTCTTAATCAAACGGGTAAAATGTTTGTTATTTAAAAACTTCGATTCGCTTGTTGTACAGAAAACTTTTCTCTCAAAGTTTGAAAGGTGGATTTTAAAAGTCAAGAACATTGACTTTATTTTCGATTTCGATGATGCTATTTATTTGAAAAGCTTGGCAGACGAGCAAAAAACAAGATTTATGCTTGAAAAGGCGAAGGCAGTTTGGACATCTAATAATACATTATCGTCCTATGCGATGGAATATAACGCGAATACGCTCATTGCGCCAACACCTGTTAACAGCTGTGATTTCGAAACGGTTCAACATTTTGAGAAGAACAGCATAACTATTGGTTGGATTGGTTCCCCATCAACACAACACTTCCTTCATACCATCGATAGCGCTCTTTGTGAATTAACCGATTATGAAAAAGAGATCACTCTTCACATTGTAGGGGCTGCGTCTAACTTGAACCTTTCATATGAAAAAGTTCATATCAGTGATTGGTATTTAAATTGTGAATCGTCATTTCTGCGTATGTTTGATATTGGAGTAATGCCACTTACAAATGACAAGTACAGCGAAGGAAAGGGAGGGTATAAGTTGCTGTTGTATATGTCTGCAGGACTTCCTGTAATTGCCAGTCCAATAGGTGTAAACGTTGATTTGGTAAAGAATAATGCAACCGGTTTTCTTGCAAGCGAAAAAGAGGAATGGGTCTCTGCGATAAAGGCACTTTCGGAAAGTGCAGAATTGCGTAATTTAAAAGGACAACAAGGTAAAGAGTTAATAGAGCAACAATACGACCGTAAGGTTGTTTTTGAAAAAATAGCGCATAATTTAGCAACAAATGGATAAACAAATTTTTGAAGAAACATTCTTGAAGCAGGGCAGGGCGACCATTGAATTGGGGTGTGGTCCGTACAAACAAGACCCTAAGAATATCGCTATTGATATTATCCAATTGGATGGAGTGGACATCGTTGCTGACTTGAATGAAGGTCTATCTTTTATCCCCGATAATTCTATCGAGAAAATTACAAGTCGTCATGTATTGGAACATATTGCCGAAATACATTTATTGATTCGGGAAATTCATCGCGTTTTAGTTCCAGGTGGCGTACATGAGGCCATAGTTCCACACCATAGCAATCCATTTTATTATTCTGACCTTACTCACGAGCAGTTTTTCGGATTGTATTCTTTCGATTATTTTGGGACGGAAGAAACGATGCTAAAGCGCAAGGTTCCTGCCTTTTATAACGATATAAAATTTGATATTGTTGATAGAAAACTACAGTTTCGTTCAAAGTTTTGGCTTGTTCAACTGTTTAAACGAACCTTTACGCGATTTGTAAATATTTCAAACGGAACTAAAGAGTTTTATGAGGGGGTATTGAGTCGATCCATATCGTGTTATGAGATTCATTTTAAAATGAAGAAAAAAGCATAGAATGAAGGACATTCGAGTGATTTTAATGTATCTCAATTACAGCTCGTTTGTAGAGAAGGATGTGAAAATACTGGAAAAGCATTTTGAAGTAAAAAAAGTGCATTTTAAAACTCAGCCTTCTTGGATCATCCCTTTTCAATTCGTCAAATCTTTAATTCTCCTATTTCCTTCATTTGGTAAAAAAACGATTGTAATCAGTAGGCATGCCGCTTACCATTCAGTTATACCCTCTTTATACAGCAAACTATTCAGGCAACTGAAACATTACATTATCCTTGGTGGTAGTGATAGCAATTATTTACCGTCGCTTGGATATGGTATGTACGGAAAGAAAATGCTGAGAGGGTGTATTCGTTATTCCATTAAGAATTGCACACGCTTGCTTCCTGTAAGTCGACACTTAATATATAGTGATTACAGTTATTCAGAATTTGTGCCCAAAGCACAAGGTGTGAAAGCATTTTATCCAAATCTCAATACAGAATATACGGAGATTTATAATGGTTTTGACACTTCGAAATTCTCTCCGGTCATCAATAAAAAGCGAACTTCTAATTCGTTTGTTACTGTTGCTGCCAACATCTCAAGTAAAAGGGTTGGAATGGTGAAAGGAGTGGATTTGATTGTAGCTGTGGCAAAGGAACTTCCAGATTATCATTTTACCATAATTGGTACTCCAGAAGAATCATTTGAATACGAAGTTTCCGAAAATGTGGAGGTAGTATCTTTCGTTGACAATGTTGAATTGCCCAATTTTTATAGTCAATTTGAATTTTATCTTCAGGTTTCGATGATTGAAGGTTTCCCAAACTCGTTGTGTGAAGCCATGTCTTGTGGATGTATACCTATTGTTAGTCAAGTTGGTATTCTTCCTGAAATCATCTCAGACACGGGCTATGTATTACAGAATAAGTCCATTTTGGAACTCAAGAAGTTATTACAGAAAGCGACTAATGAGGAAAAAAAATTTGATCTACCTGTGAAAAGAATTCGCGAGAACTATACCCTAGAGGCGAGAGAACAGGCTTTGTTAGAGGTTCTAACCACGTTTTAAAAATGCTTTTATCCAGTCATTAATTTCCGGGGACAGTCGAAGTGTAAACACGGGAACTACAAATCCTACGAAGAATATACATTCCTTGAGAATAATGTTGAGAATTGGAGAAACACCGAAATCAAGATTCAGCAATAGCACAAAGTTTGCGACTCCTAAGAGTAATAGTTTCAACGTATCGATTTTAAATGGTTGCAGTTTAAATCGGTAATAGACGTATCCAAATTTCAACAAATCAAAGAGAAGTAGACTAATGGACGATGCAAAAACAGCACCAATCATGTTGTATTCCAAAATCACGATAAAAACGTAGTTCAGCAAAATATTGGAAAGCCCTAAAAACAAGACAAGCAATACATTGAATCGATAAAACTTCGAATAAATAATAATTTGACTATTAATGCTTGTTACCAAATTGAAAAGTGTTGATGCGCCCAGAAAAGTAATTACGATATACAGATTATCGTAATTAATATCATTTCTATTCATGAAATAAATAAGATCATCTGTAGCAGCAATAATAGCCAAAAATATAATCAGACCTGAAGCAAACAGAACGTTGGAAGAACGCTTGTACATTGCATCTACCTCAATCATTCTATTATCCTTCATATGACCGGCGATAATGGGGGCCATGATTGCAAAAACACTCGCAGCTGGAATCAAAACGATATTCGCAATATTCTTTCCTATCGCATATGTACCATTAGATCTCACATCGACTAATTGGGAAATCATAACACTATCAATTTGACTGCAGAGGGTACTTCCTACAGCTCCAAGCATAGAAAATAAGGCGAAGTAGATCATTGGTCGCCTCTCTTGAGTAAATAATCCTTTATTAACCCTTTCTGAAAGAGCACTAGAGTCGAGACTTCGAAGGTATATCAGCAGCGACAATACGTGAAGAACGAAGAAACTTAGCAAGAGCCAGAGAAACTGGTACGTATTAAGAACACCAAAGCCAACCAGTAAGATTGACATGGGAACAAGTGTGCGGTTTTTTAAGTTTTCCAAAAGATCGGGTACAACGATTCTCTTGAAATTTGAAATGTACAACCGCAACAAGTAGGTAAAACCAATACAGATGCTTATCGGAAGGGCAAAAACGTGGTAATTATACCCAAGCGAAACGGAGCCAACGGATTCAGCGAAAAAAAAAGAAATCAGCAAGTAGGCAGATCCAGTTATGGCAAGTACAACAAATGAAAGATAAAAGAGCAATTTGAGAAAGCCATTGTTACCTTCCGATGTGTTTTGAAAAACGGGAAAATACTTCACCGCTAAATTTGGTATGCCAAGAAACAAAAAGGGGTAAACAATAGAGCTTAGCGCGAAAATGTAGCTAAAATGGCCATATGCATCATGCGTTTGCTCGTTGTAAGGATATATAAATACAGTACTGAGAAGTCCAATGGGCAAGAAAAAATATCTAACCAAGGAAGACTTGAAACTCTGTCTTTTGACTACGCCCATTTCATATGATCAAGTACTAATTTGCACTTATTATCCCTTCACAAATGCACGAATCTGCAATTGATGTGTTTTTTCCTTTGTGTTGGCAGTAACGGTAACCGTTTTATTGATTTCATTTACCTGTCCCGGCTTCGACTTGAATTTCACTTCAATTATATCCGTTGCACCCGGTGCAATTGGCTTTTCTGGCTTTTTTGGAGTGGTACAACCACAGCTCGCAGAAACATGCTCAATAATCAATGGACGATCTCCAGTATTCGTTACCTCAAACGTTGTGTAGACATCTGTTTCTGGATTCACATTGCCAAAGTCGTGCAGTTCTTTGTTAAAACTTAAGGTTGTTTGACTGGCTGCAATTTTTCTTTCCTCTTCCTCCAATCGGCGCTGTTCTGCCGCTAATTCTTTCTTGGTTTCTTCTGAAAGCTCTACGTCAGCATCTACTGCCGATGAAATTTCACCATCTTGTTGTTTGGCTCCTAATTCATTGTTCTCTCCGCAAGAGTAGAGTAGTGCTGCAACTGCAACGGGAATCAAAATATACTTCATTTGTCTGTCTTTTTTAGCTTTTCAAATGTACAAAATGTCTCTTAATCGTTTGCACCAAGAAGGTCGTATTCATCCGATTCAATGACTTCAATTGCTTTTAGCAAAATTTCATTCGATTGATTGTAGATCTCGTAGAATTCGCTGTACCCCCATAGATCGCGTGCCATAGACGCTTTGATGCGCAATTTCAGCAGTGCCTCACTTGTTGTATATTCTTCTTCATTAAAGGCCAAATCTTCATCGCCCTCGCTTTCTTTCTCCACGTATTCGAAGAATTCATCCATAAATGCTTTGTCCAGATCAAAATTATCTCTGAACTTGCCAAACGCATCGTATTTAGATAATAGTGCTTCTCTATTATTATCGACGTACTCCAAAGCAAATGTGTTCACATTTCCAGAGCGCACAAGTGCCGAGAAATAGTCCGTAACTCCATTCGTGTCAAGTGGAACAAAAACATCTGGCATAATTCCGCCACCGCCGTATACCTTACGTTTGTTGATCATTGTTTCGAACATTAATGAGTCCTCGAACTTGATAGAATCCTGCCCGAAAAATTCCCCTCGATCGTAGCGATCCAACAAATCTTTTTGGTACGCTTCTTTGTCTTCGTAAGATTTCTGGATAAAACGTCCACTTGGCGTGTAATAGCGTGCAATGGTCAGGCGAATTTGCGATCCATCGGTTAGATCAATAGGGCGTTGCACCAATCCTTTTCCAAATGTTCTGCGGCCAACAATCATACCACGGTCCCAGTCTTGAATTGCTCCAGACAGGATTTCACTCGCCGATGCAGAATACTCATCCGTTAAGATGACCAATTTGCCATCTTCGAACAATCCATTTATTCCAGCGTTCAAATCTGTTCTTGGCTGAGCGCGCCCTTCAGAGTATACAATTAACTTGTCATCTGATAAAAATTCATCCGAAAGATATTGAGCTGCTCGCAAGAGACCACCACCATTTCCTTGCAAATCGAAGATCAAATTCTCCATTCCTTGCAGTTTCAATGCCTTTATACCATCTCGTACTTCTTTTAAGGAATTGCGCGAAAATGCATTTAGTTTGATGTATCCTGTTTTGTCAGAAACCATGTACACAGCATCTACCGAATTTACAGGAATAATGTCACGCGTAATTACAAAGTCAATCGGTCGATTGGTGTTTTTGCGCTGCACTTCCACCTTTACCTTTGTTCCACGATCTCCTAACAAGCGTTCGCGAACACCGCTATTCTTCAATCCAACACCAGCAACGGTCTCGTTTTCAATTTTTATAATCTTATCACCAGCCTGAAGCCCCAATTTCTCGGAAGGTCCACCAGGAATGGTTGAAACAACCATCAATGTATCCTTCAATATTTGAAAACGAATGCCGATCCCAACAAAGTTTCCGTTGATTCTTTCGTTGGCTTGATTTACTTCTTCTTTGGAAATGAAAGTGGAGTGGGGATCTAGTTTTTCCAACAGCGCAACGATGGCAGCATCGGTCAATTCCTCCTGATTCACATCATCTACATACATTTTGTTCACGTATGTCAATACTTCGTCGAATTTTTGCGTAGTGGCAATTTTGTCTTTGTCGATTTGTGCAAATCCAGTGAACGACATCAGCGCTGCGGCTGCGATAAATAAATATTTCATGAAATGACTTTAATGATCTCTTTTCGATATGATATACTAATATAACGTATTTGCGGTTCAATCGATACGCCAGTCATCACATAAAATATGTTAATTGAGCCAAGGGGTGTTAATAAACACTGAATTGTGGAATGAATTTCGAAGATGAACGTTTAATCAATCTCTTTAATTCGTTACTTCGAATAGATGAAATGGCATTTAATACTCGTATTGGCGCTTCTTTTTGTAGGAGTGCGTTTTGAAGCTCAAGCACAAAATCCTGAGTTTGATAAGTTGGAAATGCTTTTCGATCAGCGCCACTACAAGAAAGTCTACCGTCGATCCAGACGATTGATGGACCAACCAGAGAATGATTTCTCCCTACTTCCGAAGTACTACAAAAGCCTCAGCGGCCTGCAATTGAGCCAGAATGAACGTTGGTTGATCCGGCATCCGCATGCGCTAGAAGATGCAAAAACCTTGTTTTTAGAAATCAAAGCTGATGATGATGCCGAAAAGCTGTTTGCATCGCACAAGTACGAGCTTACTTGGGTGAAAAACGAAATGGTTACTTGGGCGGCAGATTTAAAACGTCGTGGGAAGCAAGAAGATTTTGAATCGGTTCAGGAAATCATTGACTTGTTGTTTGAAAACATTGATGATTTGGACGATATGCCGCAAGGATCTACAATTGTTGATCCAGACACAGTTGTAGTGGCAAATCCCGATTTTAGAGATGAAATAATAATTACAGCAAAAAAAGAACTAGGAACACCCTACGTTTGGGCGGGAAGTGCCCCGGGAGGATTTGATTGCAGCGGATTCACGAGCTATGTAATGAAGCAAAATGGAAAAAGTTTGCCCAGAAGAGCCGTGGATCAATACGAATCGGCGCAAAAGGTGAAGGAAAAGAATGTACAAAAGGGTGATTTGGTGTTTTTTGATAATGGATCCGGGATCTCGCACGTTGGGATTGTCATTTCAGAAAAAGGAGAACCGCTCACTATGATTCACAGTAGTTCGAGCAAAGGAATTATTATTACCGATGTAACTAAAAGCGAATATTGGACCAAGCGCTTGCATGGATTCGGAACGTATGTTTCGGAATGATTTAGCCGTGTTTTTCAGGAAGTAAAATGCTCACGGTCGCGAAAAGCGTTGTTGCCACTAGGAAGTACCATGACAAGGTATAGAAAAATGCATCTCCCGTTTTTATCAATAACGGATAAAGAAAAAGCAGGCATGTCACAATCAATAGGATTCTAGAGAGCATGCGTCCCCAATTTTTTCGATCCAATTTTACATGAAAAGTATAGCCAACAAGAACGATAAAAATGGCAATGCTAGGTTTCCACAACGCCATTACGTTTTTCGGTGATGCCAACATGATAAAAAGCATTGCAAGTGCTGTCAGGGTTAAGAAAGTGGCAACCAGATCCATTTTAGAACGACCAATCCAGTTGATGCGATATACGCCCAATAGAATAAAAACGAACAAGAAAAATGTTGCAGATAAGATGTTGTTTCCGAAATTTTCCGATTCCACATTCAATCCAAACAACTGAATTAGCCCTGCAAGCAACGCGCCTAGCGTAAGCAGCGAAATTCCGTGTTTAATCCAGGTCGAATTCTTCATGACACAAATGTAGAAAAAGAAAAGCAGCCTACCGATTGCTCAGTTGAGGCTGCTTCATCTCTCTACTACTTACTACTATTAGCCGTTTTGGTGGAATTGATCTCGTTTCGATCTCAGCTTTCAACCAAAATTTCTTCTGCTTCATTGATCGGTCTTCTGAAGACCATTTTATCGTCGAAAATATCAAGTACAACGTTCTGCGAAGTGTCGATTTGATTGCCCAGTATGGCTTTGGATAGTTCGTTCATGACCATTTTCTGGATAACACGTTTTACTGGGCGCGCTCCAAAGAATGGATCGTAGCCAGCTTCTGAAATCCACTTCAAGGCGTCCTCTTTAACCACCAAGTTAATTTGCTGCTCTTTCAATCTCTTTTTGAGCGTATTCATTTGAATGGCAACGATAGCATTGATATTTTCTCGTGTCAATGGCTGGAACATAATCGTTTCGTCAATCCTGTTCAGGAATTCAGGTCTGATCGTTTGTTTCAGTAATTCCATAACGTCTGACTTCGCCTGTACAGCTGCACGGTTAAATTCTTCTCCTGTGACTCCATCAAATCGTTCGTGAATCATGTTAGAACCAAGGTTTGAAGTCATGATGATGATCGTGTTCTTGAAGTTAACCGTGCGGCCCTTATTGTCTGTAAGTCTCCCGTCGTCAAGAACTTGCAGCAATACGTTGAACACATCTGGATGCGCTTTTTCGATTTCATCCAAAAGAATAATCGAGTAGGGGCGTCGGCGAACGGCTTCGGTTAACTGCCCGCCTTCGTCGTATCCAACATATCCCGGAGGCGCTCCAACCAATCGGCTCACAGCGTGCTTTTCTTGATATTCACTCATATCAATTCGCGTCATCGCATTTTCATCGTTGAACAGATAATCTGCCAATGATTTTGCCAATTCAGTTTTACCAACTCCCGTTGTTCCAAGGAAAATGAAAGATCCTATCGGGCGTTTGTCGTCTTGAAGTCCGGCTCTAGAACGCCTTACTGCGTCTGAAATGGCTTCGATGGCTTCATTTTGTCCCACAACGCGTTTGCTCAGCTCTTCTTCCAGTTTGAGCAGTTTTTCGCGCTCGCCTTCGAGCATTTTGTTAACAGGAATTCCCGTCCACTTTGAAACGACATCAGCAATTTCCTCAGCATCCACTTCTTCCTTGATCATTTTTTCATCTTTGATCATTACTTTGTGATGATTCTCGTATTTCTCTTTAATTCCGCGTAAAATCGATACAGCGTCCTCAGTCGAGGGTTCATCCACCAAAACGGTTTGAAATCTGCGTACCAACGCTTTGTCTTTCTCGAAGTATTTCTGATACTCATTTAAGGTGGTGGCTCCAACGGCGCGAAGCTCTCCTCTGGCCAATGCAGGCTTTAAGATGTTTGCAGCGTCCATGGCACCTTCGCCGCCGCCACCGGCTCCAACAAGGGTGTGAATCTCATCAATAAACAGAATGATTTCGCCATCTGCTTTGATTACTTCTTTTACAACAGATTTTAAACGCTCCTCGAATTCGCCCTTGTACTTGGCTCCAGCGATGAGTGCCCCCATGTCTAGAGAATATACAATCTTCGTTTTTAAGTTCTCGGGAACATCGCCTTCAATGATTCGATGCGCAATTCCTTCTGCAATGGCCGTTTTACCTACACCGGGTTCTCCAATGAGGATCGGGTTGTTCTTTGTTCTTCTCGTAAGAATTTGTAAAACTCTCCGAATTTCATCGTCTCGTCCAATGACAGGGTCTAATTTCCCCGCTTTGGCCATCTCGTTTAAGTTGTTGGCAAATTTATCCAGTGATTTATAGTTCCCGTCTGTATTGTTAGATTGAACCGTCTCGCCATTTCTCAAGTTCATAATTTCTTCTTTTAGTTTCTTCTTGGTTATTCCGTTATCCTTTAAAACAGTTCCGATTGCATCCGTAGAAGAAAGCATTGCGTAAAACAATACCTCGATGGAAACATAGGTGTCATTAAATGTCTTTAATTCATTGAAAGCATTGCTCAATACTTGGTTCATTTGATTCGAGGTATGCGTTTGACCTCCAGATACTTTTGGGTAAGTGCTTACAATTCGATCTACGGCTTTTTCCAACATATTAGTATCCACGTTCAGTCCTTTCAAAAGAAACGGAATAACATCTTTATCCACCTGTAACATTCCAGATAATAGGTGTCCAGTTTCAATTGTTTGTTGACCGTTCTGTGTTGCCAATAATTGTGCAGCCTGTAGGGCTTCTTGCGTCTTAATTGTCAATTTATTTTGATCCATAACGGTTCTTTTTTGTTTGCGATGTATCCGTCAAATGCTGCGCCAATTACAAAACGGACTGATTTATCGGTAAAAATGGCATTCCACACCTATGATGACTGTCAAAATGGCTGATATCAGTGGGGATTCGAAGTTTTCAACAAAAAAAGAGGGACTTATCAACAATTTTTGTAACTCAATCACGATATATACGTAAGAGAGGGCACAAACAACACACAATGAAAAAAGAATTGCTAATTATTTCGGGGCTTCTGCTCAGTTCTAGTGCTTTTTCAGCAAAGATTACTAGAGCAGAGTATGTGGACACTTGGAAAGAGACGGCGGTCCAGCAAATGATGGATCACAATATTCCCGCCAGTATTACTTTGGCGCAAGGGATTTTGGAAAGCGGAAGCGGAAACTCTACACTCGCACAAGAAGGAAACAATCATTTTGGGATCAAATGTCACGGTTGGACGGGAGAGAAGATGTACAGGTTTTAGTTTGTTGTTGTTTGTGAAAGACCTTGGGAAACCAAGGTCTTTCTTGTATTCTTACTAGTCTACCTAAGAACTATACTATTGCTAAATAGTCATTCCTACGTCACAATCAGTAGAGTTTCCCATAGAATCAATAATCGTACACATATTTTATTGTTTGAATCTTAATTGTTAATTTTAGTCCGTATCGTTGACTAAAACCCCAACAGTTAAATCGTATGAAACCATCTACGGAACTCTTTAAACTTGTCAAGTCACTCACAAAGTCTGAGAAGCGCTTTTTCAAACTTTCTTCTTCGCTTCAATCCGGAGAGAAGAATTACCTAAAAATCTTTGATTACATAGAGAAGCAGTCAGTTTATGACGAAGCAGCTTTGAAAAAGGAGTTTGATGGCGAGACATTTATTAAACACTTGCCTTCAGAAAAGAATCACCTGTATAAATTGATTCTCAAAAGTTTACGGGCGTACTATAGCGAGCAAAGTATCAGTAGCACCTTGACACAAGAGATTAAAAACGTAGAAATACTTTACAACAAAGCGCTGTACAAAGAATGTGAGAAATTTGTAGGTAGAGCCAAGGAAATTG
Organism: Fluviicola sp.; assembly: GCA_043584915.1. Classification (GTDB taxonomy): domain Bacteria; phylum Bacteroidota; class Bacteroidia; order Flavobacteriales_D; family Crocinitomicaceae; genus UBA4466. The sequence continues at coordinate 3,268,474 of CP121319.1, read as the reverse complement.
CCAAACGACATGAAAAGTTTTACTACTGGTTTGAGTTGATCAGTTGGGAGAAAAAGCTCTTGGAGTCTGCTTATGAGTCAGGAGAATTCTCCACAGATTTGGATAAATTGATTGAGGAGGAAGAAATGGTGATCGCCAAACTTCGGAACCTTGCAGAATACACGGTGATTTACAGTAAAATCAACCTTATTTTCCGCTCTGGTGGATTTACCAGAAACGAAGGGGAGCGCCAGGTTGTTGAGGATATCGCTGATTATCACTTGATTAAAGGAAAGAATACAGCGTTGAGTACCAAAGCGGCGTCTATTTGTTACTATATCAAAGGTCTTTGTGCCGCGACAAATCGTAATTACGAGGACAGCTTCCAATTTTTCAATAGAACACGCGAGATTTTAGATAACAATCCAGATATCAAACTAGATGCAGGGCAACGCTATGTTAATACTTTGTTTCATTTGCTTCGATGCCACACAGATCTTGGGGAGTTTGACCGCGCGAAGGAGCTTATTGAGGATATTCGTGCTCTGCAAGGAAAAAAAGCCTTCAAATCGGTGGATATCGCCGTGCGAATCGTTTCCAATACCTACAATCAGGAATTGGTGCTGTTGCATGTTCTGGGTGACTTCCAGGGAAGTGTGAACCTAATTCCAACCATTGAAGATCTGCAACAGCGTTACGAAGGCAAAATCAGTAAGGAAATGGAGGTTTTACTGACATATAACAAAGCGTACAGTCATTTTGGTGTCGGTGAATACAAGAAGGCCCTGCATTATCTCAATGAAGTTTTGAATGATAACGAACAGAATTTGCGTCGTGATATTTATAGCTTCTCGCGCTTGTTTAACATCGTTATCCATTATGAATTAGAGAATTACGACTTCCTGGAGTATGTGGTGAAATCTACCAATCGCTATCTCAGCAAGCAAGATCGGGACTATCAAATTGAAAATGTGTGCATCAAGCATATCCGCAAACTCGCCAAAACAATTGATGGAGTGAATCGTCTTGAGATTTTCGAAAAAATGGACCATGAAATCACGGAATTGTTGAAAGATCACAACGAAAGAGTAGTCTTAGAGTATTTTGATATTGCTTCCTGGGTGAAGAGTAAACTCAACAAAACACCGTTCGATAAAACCATTCAAGAGGGCGTGGCTGAAAAAACGCAGTAGGATTTAATTTTGCCGAAAGAATAGTTTCTCAAGCGTTTCGCTACTATATTCTTATATTTAGCGTAACACTATTTACAATTGTCTAAGGATTTCTTGGATACAAAACTATTCTTATGAAAAAGATTTTCTACGCAACAGCATGCGTTATTGGTGCGAGCATTTTAATTCGTTGTGCTGCAAACCCTTCAATGTCCGAAGTTTCTGAACCGATTGTAACTGAAGACAATGTAGCAACACCAACGATGCCTCTTTCAGCAGGACAAACAGTGCATCCGAATGGAATGTACTCAACGGCAAATGGAGACAGCCTTTATCCGGGTGAAATGGCACACAATACCCGAGTCAGCAATCCTTATTATTTGATCAACCCTAGTTTGAATCCAAATGTTCCAAGTCATTTGTATCCTCATTCACGATTGGTTTTAACGGATGTGGAGGATCGTACTTTTTTCGATTTTTTCGCTTGGCAAACCTTTGTAGGGCTTGTGTGGCCAGCAGATTCCGATTATCGCGGTGTGCCAGATCTGTCCATAGATTCCCTGGATTTTAAAAACTACAATTCTTCCTCGGATATGTCGAGTAGAACGCCTGTAGTTTGGGAAACGTTTCGAAATTTTGACGATGTATTCATCATGACCGATACAACAACGCCTCAAACGTGGAATCAGACAGAATATTCTCGTCCATTTGACCTTGACATCTTTAGTAAAATGCAAATGAACGAAGCGGATGGACATCCATTAATTGATCAAAATCATATGTATGTGCGTTACAATCTTCAAATGAATGAAGTGTTGTATGAGTTCATTCGTGAAAACAAATGGTATTTGAAAGAGAACTTACCAAAGGCTCCTACACAAGCGAGTCTCCCACCTTTACCAGTCAATGGTTCTGGGCAAATCAATCCAATGCAACAACCACAAACAAATACAACGGTGGTGCAGCCAGTAAATGGAAATAGCATCACATTAAAATCTGCCTGGAGACTCATGGTTCTTCCTGCAGACACTGTTGGGAAGCCGTATAAGCAAGTGGATGATTTGTCGCGTTACTTTGTTTCTAAGGCGACGGTTCAAGACCCTGTCACTGGCAAGGATTCTGTGCGTTATGTTGGTCTTGTAGGTCTGCATGTTGTAGTGAAAACGCCACAGTTCACACAAGGGATCTGGTCTAGTTTTGAGCATGTGGATAATGTGAAAGCGCCTGCTGGGACACGTCCTTCTTTCAATAGCGGAGACACGTTTGAACCCACGGGTTATTCCTACATTCCAGATCCGATGTCCAATGGAGCGAAGATTGTTGCAGAAGCTGCGAGAGTGCCAGTTGAAGTCAGTAGAATCTATAAAATTCCGACAACTCCAGTGGGAACAGCGGAGAATTTACAGCATGGCTTGTCTACAGTAGGACTGAACAAAGCGTTTCAGGAACTATTGTCCGGAACGGTTTGGGAGAATTATCAATTGGTGATTACACAATGGCCAACAGATCCTACCACGTTTTATGCAAAACCTTTCTTAGCGCCAAGAGGCGAGGAGCCAGATGCCAATCAACCATTTGCAGTGCGAGATGCATTCACTCGTGCTAGTATGAATGAGACAAATGCCTATCCTCGTTGGTCTGGATTGCCAATTCCACAATACGGTTGTTTGAATACAACTATGGAAACGTACAATCAAAACCCTCCTGTGCAAACCTTGGAGAGTACGAGCTGTATGGGGTGTCATTACAGTGCATCAGATATGGATTATGTCTGGGGATTGAAATTGCGAACGTGGCCACAAAATCCACAATATGGATTTGATCAAGGAAGAATTAACCCTGCAGACACGGACAGTTTAAAAGTTCCGGCAAATGTGGAAGATTGATTGACTCTAAGCGAATTACGTAAAAAATCAACCCTCGATTCAAATGTTGGATCGGGGGTTCTTTCTTTTATAAATCGGCGAGAATGGATTAACATTGTGATTCTTTCGTTTCGCCCTGCTTCTTTTTATATTTTTGCTCTTTATTAAAATTCACACTTCAAATGGCTCAAAAATTAACTACTAGAGCAGAAAATTATTCCGATTGGTATAACGAAATAGTTGCAAAGGCTGATTTAGCGGAACATTCCGATGTAAGAGGTTGTATGGTAATTAAGCCTTACGGGTATGCAATTTGGGAAAAGATGAAAGATGTTTTGGATGCGAAATTCAAAGAAACAGGGCATTCCAATGCCTATTTCCCCATCTTCATTCCTAAAAGCCTATTTGAAGCAGAGGAGAAAAATGCAGAGGGATTCGCGAAAGAATGTGCGGTAGTTACGCACCATAGATTGATGAACGATCCAGATAATGCAGGAAAACTCATTGTGGATCCGAAATCAAAATTGACAGAAGAATTAGTAGTGCGTCCTACAAGTGAAGCGATCATTTGGAATACATACAAAACGTGGATTCAATCTTACAGAGATTTACCAATTTTAATTAACCAATGGGCGAATGTTGTTCGTTGGGAGATGAGACGCGGATCTTCTTGAGAACTGCCGAGTTTTTATGGCAGGAAGGTCATACGGCACACCAGACGCGTGAAGAGGCACTGGAAGAAACGGCTCGAATGAATGATGTATATGCCGATTTCGCAGAGCAATATATGGCGATGCCTGTAATCAAAGGTTTGAAAAGTGATAGTGAGCGTTTTGCCGGTGCAGACGAAACCTATTGTATCGAAGCAATGATGCAAGACGGAAAAGCACTTCAGGCAGGAACTTCTCATTTTCTTGGACAAAATTTTGCAAAGGCTTTTGATGTGAAATTTGCCGACAAAGAAGGAAAGCAAGATTATGTTTGGGCAACTTCTTGGGGAGTTTCTACACGATTGATGGGAGCATTGATCATGACACACTCCGACGATGAAGGATTGGTATTACCTCCGGCTTTGGCGCCAATTCAGGTGGTTGCGGTGCCTATTCACAAAACGGACGAAGATTTGGATGCAATTACGGCAAAATTCAAGGAATTGGCAGCGGAATTGCGCAAACGCTGTATTTCGTTCAAATTAGATGATGACGTGAATCGCCGTCCAGGTTGGAAATTTGCCGAATACGAAGCAAAAGGAGTTCCCGTTCGATTGGCAATGGGACCAAGAGATCTGGGGAATGGATCCGTGGAAATTGCACGCCGCGACGAGAAAACCAAAGAAATAGTAGATTTTACGGGAGCTGCCGACTACATTGAATCGTTGTTAGAAGAAATTCAAAAAGGACTTTTCGATAAAGCTGCAAAGTTTAGAGCGGATAGCACGCAGAAAATCGATTCGTACGACGAGTTCAAGCAAAAGATTGAATCAGATGGTGGTTTTTTCCTGGCACACTGGGACGGAACAGAAGAAACTGAACAGAAAATTAAAGACGAGACAAAAGCGACAATTCGTTGTATTCCTTTCGATAGAGAGGAAGAAACAGGTGTATGCATGGTGACAGGAAAGCCATCTGCAGGTCGTGTGATATTTGCAAAGGCATATTAATATGGAAAAGAAGCACGAAAGGCGAGAGGCCATCATCGACCTGCTATTGAACAGAGCGGCACTGAAACAGGATGTAGCCGATTATTCAGAAGGCGTATTTGAATCTTTCAAAGTGGTTGTTCAAGATGAAATTGAAGAGCTGAGAAAAAGTGTCGATGACTCGCGCATTCGTCTTTCTTTTGAAGACAAGGGCAAATATGAGTTTCAGGTGTACATTGGAAGTGATACACTCGTTTTTCAGCTGCACCCGAACATTTTCAGGTTCGACGATGAAAACCCCATTTGGCAATCGGAGTATTTGAAGGAAAATGGAGCCAATGGATTCTTTGGAGTGATTCAAATCTTTAATTTTCTCGCTGAATCCATGGAACAAAACCGTATGAATGATGTTGGGTACTTGATCGGTAGAATGTTCATGAACCATAATTATCACTTCATGCTTGAAGGGAAAGGTCCACTTGGAACTGCCTTTGTAGATCTTGAAAAAAGTGTTCTAAAACGGCCCATTCGTCTAGTGGTTAGGACGCCAGGTTTTCATCCTGGAAACAGGAGTTCGATTCTCCTATGGGCTGCCAAAGTACCGAGCAAGAGTGACGTATTTAGAGTGAAGAGTATTTCTGATCTCGTTTCTCGCGCTCACATTGAAATAGTAGGCCCATTCGTCTAGTGGTTAGGACGCCAGGTTTTCATCCTGGAAACAGGAGTTCGATTCTCCTATGGGCTGCAACACAATAAGTGAAAAAAGAAAATAAAAAAGAAAAAAATGGCGAATCATAAGTCAGCATTGAAGAGAATTAGATCAAACGAAACGAAAAGACTTCGTAACAAGTATCAGCACAAATCAACGCGTAATGCTATTAGTAAACTGCGTAACACTGAAGACAAGAAAGAAGCAGAGAAAATGCTTCCTACAGTGCACACAATGATCGACAAATTGGCAAAGCGTAACATTATTCACAAGAATAAAGCTGCCAACCTGAAGTCAAGTCTTCAAGTTCGAGTTAACGCGCTTTAATCTTTGTTTCAAGACATTGAACAGGGCTCCTGATTTGGTTCGGGCAGCCCTTTTTTTATACTTTTATCTGGGATGAAATACCGGGTTCTATTCATGCTTTTGGCAATCTCACTAGGCGCAAACGCCCAGATAGAGCTAGTTCCCGACACCATTTTGTTTACGCAAAGAACAGGTGGCGCTCAAGATACTTTTGATATTTCCAACAATCCGCTGCCAACTGTTTTTGACGGTGGAAGAAACCTTTCGAGTCAGGAAGCCTTGTCTGCAAATCAACTTTTTTCAGACTTTACAACGCATCGACTGAATCAATTCGCACAGCACGACCCACTTCGCTACAGTTCTTTGCCACATTTGGGCTTTGCGTATAGTTTTGGCTCGCAAGGAACACAATTTCTGCATCTCAGATATACGCAGGCCTTTAATTTCGGATTCAAACTCAACTTTGATTACGACCGCTCTACTGGTGCAGGGTTCTTGCGAAATACGGAATTTACTGCAGACAATGTTCGATTGAAATTACAACGAGAAAGTCAACGTTACTCGATGAAGCTCTCAGGAAGTTTTCAGTCATATCGATATTCGCATGCAGGCGGAGTTACCACAGATACGGCTACTACTCCAAATGTGGAAACCTTAATTGATTTAGGGTTGGAGTTCGTTCCGGTAAGGCGCGACGCAACAAGCGAAACAAAAATGGTCGTGGCTGAACTTCAAAATTTCTTCAATCTTACATCAGATTCCCTAAATCATTTCGGATTGGTCACAAAGCATCAATTTCAGATCATCAATCGAAAGTATTTTGAAAGCAGCTTTGGGGAGGCGTATTCGGCGTATTCACAATTCAATTACGACAGCTTGCAAACGCAAGATTCCTGGAACAATCCGTCCATTGCCAATGGTGCCGGAGTGTATTTCTTGAACAAAACAACAGGATTCTACCTGGATGGAACACTTCAACACAGGTATTGGAATAGTTGGGATGTACGAGATCTTAGGGATACTTCAGAAATTGACTTGAAATCAGAATTGCGCTTTCAATGGAAAGGGATTGCTTTGAAAAATGCCTTCCGCTTTAACATTCTTGGAGGGTTCAATGGTTGGGAAAACAGCACTGCCGCCAACTACAAAAAGAACCGATTAAAATTGGCTGGAAATGCCTTATTCTCATCGTTACCCGCGGATCCTATCCAACGATTTTATTACGGAAATCACTATGATTATGCATTGAATAGCATCAATCGTCAGGTTTGGTTGAAAGTGGGAGGGAAGGCCTCGTATCAATTAAAGGACAGCGTTTTTGCGCTTGAAGCCAAAGCCAACTTTTTCTCCCTTCCGTCGGTGTATGTGTTCAACGGTTCAGAGTGGGAATTGACAGATACTCTTGGAACAGCAAGCTCGTTGCATCTAGGAGGACATCTCGCCTGGAAGTTTTTGCACTGGAGACCGTCCGTAGTTTTTAGCGCCGATAGAAACAATTATTTACCCAATTTACAGGCATACTCCAGAGTATATCTCAAAGGAAGACTGTTTAAGGCCAAAAAACTCGCTGCAACACTCGGTTTTGATTTTTCTTACAACAATGGCTTCCAAACAAGAACGTACATACCTTCAATGGATGCGTTTTATTGGGGAGGTGGCGTTTCCAGTCCTGGAATGTTCAACATGCATTTCTTTGCCTCACTCGGAATAAGTCAATTCAGATTCTACGCACGTTTCGAGAATATTGGATATTTCTGGAACGATAGAACCATGATGGAATCATCCGGGTACCCAATTGCAGGCACACGAGTTCGCGTTGGGATTACCTGGGATTTTTTCAATTAGAATAGGTGCTCCAGAAAGTTTCTTGAGTTCTTAAGGTCAAGATTGGAAACGAGATTTGAGCGAAAAAAGAGAGAGTGACTGCAAAAGCCACTCTCTATACCTAACCTACCTTTTACAACTAAACCTGTTAAGGATCAATTATCAATATGTCTTCTGTTGTTGGTGTTAGTGGAAATGCTGGACAGGCAAATTATGCGGCTTCTAAGGCAGGAATGATTGGATTTACAAAGTCCGTAGCACAAGAGCTTGGATCTAGAAACATACGCTGCAACGCAATTGCTCCTGGTTTCATTGAAACTGAAATGACAGAGGCTTTGGATCAAAAAGTAGTAGACGAGTGGAGAGCTTCCATTCCATTGAAACGCGGAGGACAGCCGAAGGATGTTGCTGAATTAGCTGTATTCCTTGGTTCAGATATGTCTGCATACATTACAGGACAAACAATTAATATTTGTGGAGGGATGTTGATGTAATCAGCGCTCAATCAAAATAATAAGCCGGTGACGGAACATGGAGGAATCGATGTTTGGTGCCGGCTTTTTTTTACTGCATCAATGATCGACGTTCCTGGGAAAAGGAACTAAAAGAAACGGTCTGCAAATAGGCACAGCCGCCTAACAAATATAGTGCATTTGGCGGTTGGGTTTATTTGCTGTTATGGGTATTTCCCGAAAGGTCTATCCCATGTATCATAAGGGAGAGCACTGTTCGTTTGAGCTTTCCAATAGTTAACGAAGTCAAGCAACTTTTTTTCATTTTCAGATAACTCTTTGTTGTAATATTCTTTTAAATAGAATTCTCCATCTATCAAGGCTCTTAATCCGGCAAGGCCATAAGCGCCGTACATTCCGGGACGATGGCAAACGTGTTTAAGAAGTTCAATTATCTGAATTCGATTCTTGTTCTCATTGAATTTGAAATGATAGTGGTCGGGTAAAAATGGATAGCTAGTTTCATACTCAAAGATCCATTTGAAATAAGAATCCAATAAGGCTCTTTGATCTTCAACGTCAAAACCTATCGCCCATGTCCATCGAACAGCCCCCGGAATTTCTATGTTTAGTTTTTGAGATACATAATCACGCATGCTTGGCATCGATTCAAGTGTAGGTTGGTGTTCTTTTTCATATTGCACTTGAGCTCCTGATTCAATCGGCATCATGAATGCTTTGAACACATCAAAATTTCTCTAACCAATAAACCTTTCAGGATGTTTACGAATCTGTTCGAGCAGTTTTATGTTTAGCAGTGTTCTCATCTTCAATTACAAATAACGGTCTGCAAATTGCCGCAGGTACCCAACAAATATAGTGCACTTGTCGCTTGATCTTATTTACTGTTATGAGCACACTATTTGATCAAAAGATGTAAATTCATTCAGAACTTCCAACTTCTCCTCGAATAGTATTTCTTTGAGTTCAAGATTTTCTGAGTCAAAATTTGCATTCCAATAATTATGAGCTGAGTTTGCAAGTTCATTCAAAATTCTATCATCGGTCTCAATTAGATCAGCATTTGTCTTAAAGATCTTACCTCGATCTAGGATCTCCATTTCATATATTCTTGGATTATTCGTGCGTCCTGAGTGCCGGCTTTTTTTTGTGGCGTGTTCTTATATACTGCGCACAATGAATAAGAACCCGTGTGCGGAACGTCCCATTAATTCAAGTCGTACGGAGGAAATTTGAAGAATTGTAGATCCATTCGCCTCTGTAAGTCCCCAGGTTTGCCCCGATTTCACCCATTTGAAGTTTCTTAGATTCGATCTATTAAAGGTTCCGACGTTTGATGTAAAGTCTGGCGTACTGATGTGCTTAAATGTGCCGTCTTTTTTGAATTTAATAGCATTTGCTCGCCAGAACCAATAACGCTTGTGATTGTATGCCAAATTTACGGTGTCGCCAACAGATACATTTCCATTGATGACTGAAGCCATATCAAGAAGCTCTAACTTCCATAACCTTTTTTCAAGATGCTTCTCAAGTGTCTTTGCGGTGGTTTGTGTGGAGCCGATATGAGGATTTAATAATACAACCAGAAAAAGAAAAGAAACCTGCTTCATTCAAATTGACTTATCTCGCAACGCCAATGCGATTTCCAGAAATGCGCTTCGTAAATCGAATGGACGCATGAATGACATATTTTATCGCATCGAAATAAAGGGCAATGTACGTGAGGATAGAAATTACCCAAATCAACGCAAGGTTGATGCTAAACGTGCTGAATTTCCGTCCAAACAAGTACTTGTGCGGAGCGTAGAATTGCGTTTCGAAGAAGCTAACTCCTGTTGGGTCGTTGTAGATAGGATCGTCGTTTTGATACAACCTCCCTTCGTATTCGATAATTTTATTCGATTCTAGTCGGTTGGTAACCAAACTCTGCAGTGCTTCGTTCGAATACATCATTTTCGTTTCAATGTAATTCGATTCGCCTACCTTATGAATATAATCGTTGATTTTGCGGGTGTTCTTGTTGATGTTTTCATTGAAATTGACCTTCAAAAATCCTAAGAACGTTTCAATCTCCTTGAAATCTTGTTCGGTCTGCATGGTCTTCGTTTTCAAATCCTCCAGGCACGATTTACAGGATAAATTACTCCAATAGGCATCCTCCCGCTCAATCTCATTCATAAGAATGGTTTTGGCCAATGCGGTTTCCTCCCTCGTGTGGTCGTTTGGATTCTGAAGAATTTGGATTTGAGCCTTAATTTCGGGTAACCAATAATCTTTCTTCCATTTGGATTGACTTTTCTCCAGTTCGAATTCAAATGTTGGGGCAGAAAGCGAATTGTCTACGCTTTGTTCCACTGCAAGTCCTTCATAAGCCCATCTCGAAACCATCATATTTCCAACCCAAGGCACCTTATTGGCTTCCGATAAAGATGGGTGCAGCTTGTCAAATTTCACAATTACGCCGCTAAATAAAAGTTGAGGAATAATGAGCAACGGAACGATGATGTAGATCACCTTCGCAGAATTAAATGCACTCGATATATTCAGTCCTAAAAGATTGGAGGCACAAGCAGTTGAGAAGAGCACAACCCAGTATTCAAACCACATTTCTTTGATGCCAAGAATTAAGTTTCCAATTAAAAGGAATAGGGCAGTTTGAATGGCCGAAATGGCGAACATGATCAATACCTTAGAAAGCAAATAACTACTCCTTGAAATATTCAAATAAGATTCTCTGGATAAAATTTCCTTGTCGCGGTTGATTTCTTCGGCAGATACCGTAAGTCCCAGGAAAATGGAAACAATTACAGCGATAAAAATGTACTGTGGAATATTTTCATTTCCGTAGAAAGAGTAAACTTCTGATCCGTTCGAGGTATCGAAATACTTAATGAAAAAGCTCAATACAAGAGCAAGAACAGGAGCTACCAGCGAATTCACAAGAATGTATTGCAAATTAGACGCTTTACTGAAAACATCACGCTTTACATACGTTGTGAACTGGCGCCATCTGTTTGGGAGACGTGACAAATTGACCTCTTTTTCTTCAACATCTTGTTCTTCCGTTGTTTCAATATGTTTTAGATAGAGCTCGTGCCAATCTTCTGCAGATCGTTTTCTGGACTGCGTTTCGTTTCCGAATTCATCCACAATACGCGCGTCAATTAAATCAAAGATTTGCTCTGGATTGACATTACCACAAAGTCCGCATTCGCGTTCATGTGCATTTCCGCGATACGAGTGGGTTTTGAAGTGAACAATGGCATTCAATGGATTTCCATCATAGATCGGGTAACCGCCTTTGTCCATGATCAACAAGCGATCAAACAATTTGAAAATATTCGATGAGGGCTGATGGATTACCACAAAAACAAGTTTTCCATTCAAGGAAAGCTCTTTGAGCAAATCCATAATATTTTCCGAATCCCTACTGGACAAACCTGAGGTGGGTTCGTCTACGAATAGGATAGAGGGTTCACGAATCAATTCCAGGGCAATATTCAGGCGCTTGCGCTGCCCTCCAGAGATCACTTTATCCAGCGTAGAGCCCACTTTGAGATATCGGATTTCATAAAGGCCGAGCATTTTGAGGGTGTCCACTACTTTTTTCGTCAACTCGGCATCAGAATAGCCTTTCATGCACAAGCGCGCAGAGAAGAACAAGTTTTGGAAAACAGACAATTCTTCAATAAGCAAATCGCTCTGACTTACATGCCCGATAACGCCTTCTAACGATTTTCGGTTCTCATGCAGGTTTATTCCATTGATTTTAAGGTTTCCTTCCGTCGGTTTGATTTTCCCATTCATGATATTCATGAGGGTCGTTTTACCGGTTCCGGAACCGCCCATAATACCAATTAAATTACCGCTGGAAGTAGTGAGCGATAAGTTTTTCAAAGCTAGATTCCCTGCTTTGAACGAGTGGCTGACTTTGTTTACCTCAAATTTCAGTGATTCAGTATTCTCTCGGTTAAGCACACGGGAGATAATATCGCTGTAGAAGATTTGTTGGCTTTTTTTGGTTCTTATCGTAGAGCCGATATTGAAGACATGGGTTTTATCAGCATCCGTAATCTGCCCGTTTACAAAAAGCTCGTCCTTTCCAAAGTATCGAAAGAAAATCGTTTTTACACTTTCAATGAAGATGGCGTGAATGAATCCGTCCAAGCCTTCTACTTCGGCATATTTCGCACTCTCAAAAGTGTGTTTGTTGTTCTCGCAATAGTAGACATGGTGCTCTTCGTCTACAATGTCGTCTGACGTTGCACGAATAAAATCGTTGATTTGTTGAAATTCAGCGGTACTGATATTAAAGGAATCGGCCACCGTCTGGATAAAATCCATTTCCTTTTCGGTGATAACATTGTCCGAATGGATGAATTCAAAAATTCGAATGAGAACAATGAACTTTTGACGTTGTGTTAGTTCTTTGTTGATTTGTTCACAAATCCGCAAAACCTTCACTGAATGTAAGGATGTACGCTTTTTATCGCCTGACTTATTGTAGATTTTCCCTCGGGTGGAATTCAAGAATTCCTCGAAGATATTCAGGTATCTTTCAACGTCTGAAGAGCTCAATTCAGACTTTAAGAAGCTCTCAATAACTTCCTTTCCCTGAGTACTTTGAAGTATGGCCGCTCCTTGATCTTTATGCGAAACTTCGTCGACCTTCGCTACGATAGCGAAGAGCTGCATTAATGCCCGAAGTATCCTTTCGCTCATGAGCTGGGCGTGTTTTTATTGGAATCCGATCAACATTACCAAACAACCTGAAAATTTCAAGTCTGGATCTAGTTTTGTTTCAATCGTAATCGTAATACTTTCATCCACTTCGAAATCCCAATAAGGTGCATTCTTGTAGTTACTGTTCGAAAAAAGAATGTTTCCTGCAGGGTCTTTAATTGTGAAAATCACATAGTCTTCATCATCACCAGCGCTTGCAGCAATGCGGTACGTTGATCCTCCGAAGAGAGTGGTTTCAAATTTGGCAACTTCACCACGGTCAAGAAATGCAGTGTACACTTGTCCATCAGAAATGAATTCTCTTCCGTCAGTGTTATTGACGAGTAATTCTTCGCAATTGTCCACGATGCGCTCACAGTCTTGCGCAAACGAACTTCCGATAATGAGTGTTGCTATGGCAGTAAGGAATAATTTCATCGTGTTATACTTTTGTAATGCTGTTTCGAATGTCCGCGATTTTCGTAGAGATTTCAGCTGCTATAGCATCGTCAAATTCCACGTTGTACGTATGGTTCAATTTCATTTTTTTCTGAGAGGCTTCTGTACTTGGTGCGTCATACACATATTCCAAAACAATCTTATCGAAAGACGTTTGAAGATCTCTTAGTTTCTCCAGAAGTTCATCGTTTGTATTGTCTTTGTTGTACTGATCCAATAGTTCAAGAATGGATTGCAACGACTGTTTTTGCTGCGCGATACGACGCAAAATATCTTCGCTTCCAGATCGATCGTTCAAGGTACAAGCGTAATGCATCGATTCAACCCAGCCTCCTGCTAAAATTTTCGCAGAAACAGCTTTACGATTTGCATTCTTTAAGAAGTTGTCGGCATTTTTGAACGCTTGCGACATCAACTTGACCATTTTATCTTCGTTACCAGAACTACTTTCAAATTCTGCAATGAACTCAGGATTGAAAGCAGCATCCAAACCAAGCTCGTTACTCAAGGTTTCAATTGTTTTCAGGTAATTCAACGAAGTATTCTTTTGACCATACATTGAGGCATATCCTAAGTCAGTACCGTAAATACCAAGGTTCAGGGCTTGTTTGTGCTCTGAAGCGTAATTCTTTACGTTACTGCGATCGCTCAACAACGATTCGTCAAATTTCAAATTCAACTTCTTGATTAAATACCCTGTTTGAATAGGAGAGGGGATACTGAAGATTTGGTCGTCAAATACGGCACGAAATGAATTTCTTTCGTCAAATGTTTTTTCTTCGACCTCTTTTGTCGGCTCTGCTTCTTCTCCACAAGAATGCAACATAATTGCGCCTGCAGCAAAAAAAACGAGTGGTTTGAGAATGGTTTTGTTCATAGATTCGGTTTCGAATAATGCAAGGCTAAAATAGCAAAAATAGCGATATTACAAGTGAAATGGTAAATTTGTTTCCAAACAAGAAGCTATGCATATCAGACCACGTCGAAACCGTAAAAATAGTGCCATTCGAGAGATGGTGCAGGAAACGCAGCTTGGCGTTCAAAATATCATTTACCCACTATTTTTAGAGGATGGAAGTGGGATCAAGCGTGAGATTGCTTCATTGCCAAACAATTACCGTTGGTCGATTGACACGTTGTTACCTGAAATTGAAGATTGTATGAAATTGGGAATAGGTTCATTTGTTCTTTTTCCAGCCGTAAAGGATGCTTTGAAGGATACAATGGCTTCCTACAGTTACGCAGAGGAAAATTTTTACCTGCATGCCATTCACAAAATCAAAGAGCATTTCCCGGATATCGTTCTAATGAGTGACGTGGCAATGGATCCGTATTCTTCCGATGGGCATGACGGCTTTGTAAAAGATGGAGAAATTCATAACGACAAGACCTTGCCAATTTTGGCAAAAATGTCGGTAGCGCAGGCGCAGGCCGGTATCGATATTTTAGGTCCGAGTGATATGATGGACGGTCGCGTCGGCTATATCCGAGAAGCGGTTGATAAAGCGGGGTATGCCGATGTGAGTATTATGTCTTACACGGCGAAATATGCAAGCGCTTTCTACGGTCCGTTTCGTGATGCCTTAGATTCTGCGCCCAAATCAGGTGATAAGAAGACCTATCAAATGAATCCTGCAAACAAGCGCGAAGCCTTAATTGAAGCGCAATTGGACATGGAAGAAGGAGCAGATATGTTGATGGTTAAGCCGGCTACGTGCTATTTGGACATCATTCACGTGTTGAAAGAGTACAGCGATTTGCCGATCACTGCTTACAATGTGAGCGGTGAATACGCCATGATTCATGCTGCTGCTCAAAAAGGATGGCTCGATTATGAGACATCATTTATGGAAATGTTGCTCAGCATTCGTCGTGCGGGAGCGGATGGAATTTTGACCTACTTCGCCAAAGATTTCGCACGTCTTCAGCAATAAACTTTTTGTTTTGACATATTCTCAATACTTTTAAAGTATGGAGGAAACCGATTTTTATCCACAAAAACCAGATTTGGTTGAGCATAAGCCGAGAGGTAGTGCCGGTTTGACAGTATTGTCACTGGTGCTATTTACGATGGCTTTTTTGTGGCTTTTCGGGGTAGAAGAATTCAGTTTTCTCGCCATGCTGATTGCCGTTTTAATCATTCATGAAATGGGACATTTCATAATGATGAAGGTCTTCAAATACAAAAACGTTCGAATGCTGTTTATTCCGCTCATGGGGGCATTTGTGCAAGGAAAGAAACGCAAATACTCGCAACGCGAATCGTTTATGGTCATATTTGCGGGCCCCTTACCAGGCATGATTATCGGAGCCATTCTACTTTGGTATAGCAACGCTTTTCATGTAGCATGGATGCTGCAGCTCTCGGCATTATTTCTCGTTCTGAATATTATCAATTTACTTCCGCTCGATCCCTTGGATGGAGGTCAACTTTTTAAGCTGTTTGCAGTTCGAAACCACGAGTATTTTCTGATGGTATTTGCCTTTGTCTCATCCATAATCATTATTGGCGCAGGTTTTCTGCTCAATGAATTTGGGTATTTGCTCATTGTTTTCGGGTTCTTTATGGGGTTTCGAGTGCGTTCTTTGCAAAAGCAGTATCACATGCACAAGGAGTTGAAAGAGGAAGACGTCGACTATGCAAAAAACTATAAATCTTTGACCAACCGTGAGTTTGCACGGATCAAACAAGTAGTGTTGGAACATACTCCACAACTTAAAAAGTATTTAGATCAAATATCTGAGGATCAGTCTGATCCGTTAATTGCCAGTCAAGTAAACAGTGTACTTGTGACACCTTTGAAAAGCGATGCATCACCGATTTTTAAAACGGTGCTCTTAGTTTTGTGGCTTGGCGCTTTCATACTGCCGTTTCTAATGTATTTCACCTTAGATTTGGTTTGGATTCGATCCGCATTTTTCATGGCATGACATTTACCGTAGGACAGCAAATAACGTTTTTGCACGAGCAAGGTGGCGGAACCGTTTTGGAGGTTCTGGGAGTGGGGAAATTCAAAATCGAGGACGATTATGGCTTTGAACGTATTTGTCTGAAGAATGAAATTGCCCCGGTTTACGGAACGGATTACAAAATTGACGAAGCCGCTATTGCAGGAATCAATGAAGATGAAACGTTTGCCACAGCTCGAAAAGCACAAACAAAAACGCATGTTGGCGGCCGTTCTGGCTACGATGTTTGGGAATTGGACTTACACATCGAGTCGCTTACAGATTCACATTCCGGTTGGACTAATACCGATATTGTCAGAAAACAATTGATGGAGCTGCGTTCGTTTGTAAAGCGTGCCAGAGCCAAACGCGTTCGGAAATTGGTAATCATTCACGGCGTTGGAACGGGCGTTTTGAAACAGGAGGTACGCGAGTTCTTTCGTGATCAGGAAGGAATTGAAATATACGATGCCAGTTATCAAGAATATGGAAAAGGCGCTACTGCTGTGGAAATGCGGTATAATATTTAGACAGAGTTTGCATGGTCTCCGAAGCTATACCAATCATTTTTCCTTTTTCTATTTTTTGAATTTGTTCCTTTTCTCTTGTAGCTGAGGGCTTTATGAACAGCAATTCCCCAGATAAAAGGGATTACAATGAGTAAAATTGAGTTCAAAATCTTTTGAACGTTACTTAAGTGGTTGGGGCTCCAGACCCTGACAATAAGAACAAGCGTATAAATTGTGTATACTGATAGTAGAACAAAAAATACAATGAGTCCTTTCATTGCTCGCTTTTATTCTGAGTATAATCCTCCTTCGGTGGATATCGCTTATACAAACAGAATCCGCCTTTGCATTCAATCAATTCGTATTTGAATTTCTTCGAAAGCCATTCGTTTCCTTGCTTGGAGACGAAGTATAACGGTTTGTGGTAGGGCGAAACGATAAACCACTCCATGTCCTCCACATGCTCTTCCGTTTCAGCGTAAAAGAAGCGACCGTAGCTCTTGAATTGGAAAGAAACCACTGGAATGTCTTCTTCATGAGCACGTTGATAGAACTCAATGGCGGGTCCTTGAGTGAATTGCTCAATAGCCGGCAGCAATGTAAAGCATGCCAATAAAAGTGCCGTCATAATCGATGTTGCAGTCGTAAAAGCGAAAGCCCCCATTCGAGATCGCTTCAAGAAAACAAATCCTGCTATCGTTCCAATAAGTAAAAGAACTCCCACACCGAATGCCAGAGGATTCAAAGAGATGTCTTGTCGCAACGAAGCTGCAATGAAGGGATCAGTGACGCTTTCGGCGAATGCGTAATTGTTCACAATAAAATAAGTGATCGCCAGGAAAGCCAGAGAGATCAAAATCCCCAGAGTCAAATAGCCCCATTTGACAAATCGTGACAATTTCAATTGCTTCAAATCGATCAAATACAAAGAATAAGCCGCAACGAAACTCAATGGAATCCAGGTCATGGAAGAGTAGTGGATGATTTTCGTTGTAACAATACTAAAGAGCAACAACACGCCCCAAAAAAGACAAAGCATCCAAAAATGGAAGTCCAACGTTGTTTCTGATCGTTTTTTTAATAGAGAAGGGATGGCAATGATTGAAATGGGGAAGCATCCGAAGAAAACGACTACGAAATGATAATAAAACGGCTGTTGGTGTCCGGCCACATTAGAGCTAAACAACTCTGCTTGATACGCGATGAACTGTCGAATGATCTCAAATCCGTTTTGGGAAAATTCGATAGTCAGCCATATCATTATGATTCCTAACAATCCACCCAAAAAGGCAAAAATGTATTTGACTTTTGGAAATGGCTTGAAGCGTTTGAACGTCAGGTATATGAATAAAGTCAATCCGAGCAAGAGGAAGCCAACAGGGCCTTTTGTGATGACACTTAATCCACTGAAAATTCCAGAATATAGTGCCAAGCGACCGATTTTTTCTTCGTTAACGCCAGAGATCACACGAATCATGAAATACACCGACATGAAAATGAAGAAGTTAAACGAAGGATCGATGATTCCAGATTTGAAATAGGCGTTTGGCAGCAAGCTCCCGCAGAAAATCAATGCCCACATCAATCCAAACTTTGGACTGAAGTGTTTGCGTCCAATTGAGTAAATAGAAATCAAATAAATAATTCCGAACAAGGCATTGGGAAAGCGCGCCGCAAATGCATTCACTCCGAATACTTTCATGGAGACTACTTGCATCCAAATAAAGAGCGGAGGTTTCTCCCAGAAAGGTTCGTAATTTACCTGAACACGCAAGTAGTCACCCGTTTGCATCATTTCCCGAGCCGATTCAGCAAAGTTGATTTCATCCCAATCGAAGAGATGTGTTTGTCCAATCCCTAAAAAGAACAAAGCCCCCAGTAATGTGAGGAAAAGGATGCTCCAGCGTTTGTTTTCGGCTATGTCGTTAAATGAAATCTTCAAAGGAATTTGAATTGCGCCGCTAAATTACGATTTTTAGAGGGTTCTGTGAGAATTAGACATTTACATATCATTATTGCATTGTTCATTATCGGCTCGATGTCTTCGGCTACTGCGCAAACGGCATTTGATGATGGAGTATTGGATTTACATTTCAATATTATTTGGAATGGAACAACGTGGGAATCATCAATTGTTAATGAAATCGGCGTTCCGCGAGAAGGTTGGTTTGGGTATGAAATCCAGCGAAGTGACACTGCACCCCCTAAGTTAGTGGCGAAACACAATTATTCAAACTCTGAAGTTGGTTGGGAAATTGTTCGCAGAATACACATTAACGTGGGACTAGAAAGATTAAAAGAGTGTCCTTCTACTCCTGCAAAACTGTCTGATTTTAAGATGCTCGACGATTGCCCAATTACCAGTTTGGATTGGCTAGTCATTGACTATTCCAATTACAGAGGAAGTTTTGAGGCCGACTTGGAAAATTGTAATTGGTTCGATTCCACCCAGCAACAAAAAACGCTTTCCATCTTTCATTTGATAGGGAATCATGCTCCTAAATTTGATTTAAGTGCCATCTACGGACAACCACTAAAAACCTTAAAAATCTCAAAAACACTCGGAGAAGAAGTGTGTCAATTTTCAAGTTTAGAACAATTAGAAATGCCGGGAATTCGCAATGCATTTGCGCACCATGCTTATTCCTTGCCCAACTTGCAAATCATTAGAGATGTAGAGGGAGGGTATTTCAATCGCTTTCATTACGAACATGCTGAGCGCTACTTTTGGTTGCGATCGACGAGTGCATTGCATCGTCCGATTTCTAGCCCTCCAGTTTTTAAAAACGGGGTGTATTCAAGCCCTTTGAACGCTTTGATAGCGCAAGTAAAAGAAAACTTACCTAATAAATGGGTTAAGAAAGGCTATGTGTATGTTAACGAGGATGAGTTGCCCGCTAGAACACACTTTAAAGGCAAGGGTGATACACTATTGCATGGATTTGTGAAAAGAGGAAAACCCAAGGGGATTTGGACGTTGCGCGTCGAAGAGCAATACGATTACAACGATTTCGAGGCTTTTCACCTGGACATGAAAGCACCCGCCATTGAATTACCAGACAATGGCGTTTGGCAATTGAATTATGTTGGAGGAAATACAGCTATCTCAGGAACATTTAAAAACGGAAGAAAAGTAGGTGAGTGGCAATTCTACAGCGAGGTGGGTGTTCTGGTTTGTACGCGTTCTTTCAGTAATGATACCTTAAAAAGAACAATTGTCAATTTCCACATGCACGGCACGCCGCTTCAGTCGCGCGCATACTATTTTTCTGAAAACGCCTCGATTCAATCGTTTCAAACAGGTAACAAAGTAAAGTTCATGTACATTGACCGCATTCCCGCAGAGGAAGATGCCATGATCATTTCTGAGAATTCGATCGCCATTCAAAATGAGGAGGGGCAGTATAAAGTGTATTATCGGAATCATCCAGAATTTGACACCATTTTCCGTTCGAACGTTATAGACAAGGTTTTTCCTGAATTTATTGGCAAGGAAATTCCTTTTGAATATTAAGAATTATGAGAAACCTGATTGTATATGCATTCCTGATTGTATTTACTTCGGCAAGTTGTCAAGACGCACCGAAAAATTCCAAAACTTCGGATGTCGCAGAACAGACGGATGAGCAATTAGCCGATACTGTTGTTATTTATGATCATTTGGAGTTCTTGACCAAATCTGAACGCTTTCGAAATCACAAGGACATCGAGCGATTGGACTCTGTGGCAGCATATATTTTTAGAGACTTTGATCAATTTGCGGACACAACGTACTATCAAGAGTATGAAGTAGGCGAGAAGACCTATCGAAATGTGGTTTGCTCATTTGGACCAAGAGATGCGGAAAGAACCATCATTGGAGCGCATTATGATGTTTGCGGATCGCAAGAAGGGGCAGACGACAATGCGAGTGGCGTTGTAGGATTGCTAGAGATGGCCCGATTGCTATATGATGACTCATTGTCCAAACGCATTGATTTGGTGGCTTATACACTTGAAGAGCCGCCTTATTTCCGTTCGGAATTTATGGGGAGCTACATTCATGCGAAATCTCTGGTGGATGAGGAGGCAGCTGTGGCAGGCATGATTTGTCTCGAAATGATCGGTTATTTTGATGATGCCAAAGGATCTCAAGAGTATCCGGTATCGGGAATGGGGGCGATGTACGGAACAAAAGGCAATTATATAGCGCTCATCAGCCAAATGGGGCCTGGCAAGTTTGTGAAGGATTTCAGCAAAGTATTCAAGAATACGAAAGAGATAAAAACCAAGGAAATCGCTGCACCCAAGTCTATGACAGGAATTGACTTCTCAGATCACTTGAATTATTGGAAATTTGGATTTAGCGCTCTCATGATTACCGATACGGCATTCTTTCGAAACAAGAACTACCACGAAAAAACAGATACACTAGAGACACTCGATTTAGTCAGAATGGCCGATGTTATTGATGCCGTATATTTGAGTGTGCGGTAAACCTGGTCAGTAACCAATCAACGAGTCTAGTGTCTAAAAGTCTTGTGTCTACTGTCTTGTATCTATCAGTCTAGAGTCTATAACCAGACGTCTTGACATCTCAGTAATCAATCCTTCTTATGGAAGAGATCAGACTTGGCCAATTTCGTCTTGTTGAAGAAATACAACCAGGAAACGCCCAAAACACCCATTCCGTATTTCGCAGAACGTTGGAAATTGATGGATGAAGCTTCTTCGAAGTACTTCGTCGGACAAGTAATCTCGGCAATTTCATATCCTTCGTAGCAGATTTGCGCCAACATTTGATTGTCGAAGATAAAATCGTCTGAATTGATATTGTAATTGATTTTTTTGAGCACTTCTCCAGAGAACATGCGGTACCCCGTATGATATTCCGATAGTTTTTGACCCATCAAAACATTCTGAGTGAGTGTCAGAAATCTGTTTGCGATGTATTTGTAAATCGGCATTCCTCCGCGCAAAGCACCTTTTCCAAGGATCCTCGATCCGATTACTACATGATACACGTCATTTGCGATCAAATGCGCCATACTTTCAATCAACTTTGGCGTATACTGGTAATCTGGGTGAAGCATTACCACGATATCGGCATGCAACTCAACGGCCTTGTTGTAACAAGACTTTTGGTTTCCACCGTACCCCTTGTTTTCTTCGTGAACGATCACATGATTGATCCCAATTTCACGCGCTACCTCTGCTGTATTGTCGCTACTCTTGTCATCTACCAAAACTACGTCATCTACGATGTCAAAAGGGATTTCATCATAGGTTTGCTTCAATGTTTTCGCCGCATTGTACGCGGGAAGAATGACAACGAGTTTTTTTCCTTTAATCATGTGCTTGCTGAAATTACGCTGCAAAACTAATAAAGAAATAGACAACACCCGAATCCGCGAGAAAAAGTGCTGCGAATGCAGAAGTTCTTATTTTTACCTCGTGAAAAATCGTTGGTCTCTTCTTGCTGTTTTTGTGGTTGCCCTGACCATGTTGATTTTCCGATTCTCCTACCCAACAAATTCAGAGGAGCAATTGAAGGTCACCACGTTTGATGCTTTCGGCTACTATATGTACAATCCGAGCATTTTTATTTACGGAGATGTCACTGAGTTAAAGTGGGTGCCTGCGATAGAAGAAGAGTATCATGTAACGGGAGGGGAGTTCTATCAAGCCTCACAGCAAGAAAACGGAAAATACACGAATAAATATCTGGGCGGTGTTGCAGTAATGCAGCTTCCCTTTTTTCTTGGAGCGCACGCCTATGCGAGTATTACGGATCATCCTTCCGATGGATTTTCAGCGCCCTATCAATATTCCATTGCTTTGGGAGCCATCATTTATTGTTTTCTCGGAATGCTCTTGCTGAGGAACGTTCTCATGCGCTTTTTTCGCGATGGCCCGGTTGCTGTAACGCTGTTGCTACTTGGTTTGGGGACAAATCTCATTCAATACACATCCATTGACAGTGCACAGAGTCACGCGTATATTTTTCCGTTGTATGCTTTGATTTTATGGGCAACAATCAAATGGCACGATTCTCCGAACTGGAAATGGGCGGCATTAATTGGTTTTACGATTGGATTGGCAACTATTTGCCGACCAACTGAATTGATCATGATTTTCATCCCTTTGCTCTGGAACACGCACGAGAAAATTGCTCGAAAGGAGAAATGGCAATTGGTTCGAAAGCATTTGCCACATCTAGCCTGGACAATAGGTTTCGGATTAATAGGCGTGCTTCCTCAATTGATTTACTGGAAATATACCACAGGGAGTTTTGTGTATGATGTTGGCAGCAAATGGTTCTTTTTCAATCCTTGGTTCCGTGTACTTTTTGGCGTAAACAATGGCTTTTTCATTTATACACCGCTGACCATTCTATTTATTGTTGGTTTCTTTTATCTGAAGAAATATCCGTTCAAACGTTCGGTGTTGACCTTTTGCTTGTTGAATATTTGGATTATCATCGCCTGGTCTGATTGGCGTTACGGAGCAACATATTCAACCCGTGCGATGGTACAAAGCTATCCCGTGTTTGCACTGGCAATGGGCGCCGCAGTGACGTATTTGTGGGAGCGCAAGATTTTAAAACTGCTCTTGATCAACCTTGGGATTTTCTTTATCTACGCAAATATTTTCCAAATCATTCAGTACAATTCGTCGGTCTTGCATTACCACGATATGAATTGGAAATACTACAGTCACGTGTATTTAAATCCGAATCCTACGCCGTTGGACTTTAGTTTGTTGGATACGGATACGTTTATTGAAGAAGAAAACTATCAAATAGGGAAGGTCATTGATTATTCCGAAAGTTCCCCGGAAAGATATCAGGACGACAATTACTTTTACATTGAAAACGTTCCGTTAAAAATGAACGCCAAATATGTGAAGGTTGAGCTTGAGGTGGTTGCACAAAATGGGTTTGGATCCAATTTAATTCAAGTTCAGATTTACAAGAATGTTCTCACCAAAATCCGCCTGAAACGACCATTGGCTGTGGAAGGAGAAAAGAATAGTTATGCCTTTTACGTAAAAATGCCAGAAAAAATAGAGTACATGACTCCATTATCCATAACAATTACGGGGTGGGCACCTTTTGAAGGGAAAGTGTACAATTTGAAGGTCACTCAGTTTATCGATCAAGACAATTCTTAGCGGAGTTTACCTTAAATGTCCTGTCGAAACGTATGAATATCGTTGTGATTCTCTTCGATTTTATCTTTGATGGTCTTGATAGATCTTGCCAAAATAAACAGATCTGCCGGAGCATTATCGCCCAACCATTTCCAACTCGATTGTTCGTCTTCCACGGCCATTGCGATGTGGTACAACACTTCAAAGTTGTGCGTTAACAGCCATTTCTGCGCACTTTCATTTCCTTCTGCAGCATTCACCATTGCCAGTAGGTGCGCGAAACCATTGTCTTGAAGCCAATTTCTGGCATCATCTTTCAGATAAATCGCGAAGGTGGCCATGGTCAATTCTTCGTAGCCATTCTCCTTAAGCCAGAACATAAATTCGTCGTTACCTTCAACAGCTTTTGCCCACGCCAAGATAATTTTTGGATGGTAATCGATGTGCTTCAATGCCGTTTTCGACAAATCTGCAGCGATAATCTCTCGTTTTTTCTTTTTAAACCAGTTTTTCATTACCCGAAGAAAATATAAGCGACAATGATCGCTGTAATTATTCCTATTAAATCACAAAGCAGTCCCGCAACTGCGGCATATCTGGAATTTCTAATACCAACTGAACCAAAATATACCGCTAAAACGTATAGCGTAGTTTCCGTGCTACCCTGCATAGTGGCACCAATTTTTGTTTGCATCGACATGGGAATTTTCTTTCCAGCGGCAATCAATTCTTGGTTTGGTAATTTATCGTAGTTATCCATAATTTCAGTTAGAGCACCTCTTGCACCACCGCCGCTTAAGGGTTTCATGATCCCAACGGGTAAGGCATCCACCCATTCCGTAACAGTAATGCCGCACCAAATTACAACTTCTTTCAAACCGTCCAAGAATGCATCCAACGCACCAGAAGAACGGAGCATTGCAATAACAGCAAGAATTCCGATCAAGTAGGGTATAATTTTTACCGCAACGTCAAAACCACCCTTTGCTCCTTCAATAAAGGATTCATAAACGTTGAGCTTCTTACGGATCCCCATGATGATGAAGATTGCAATAATTCCAAATATGAGCGCATTTCCACCTACTTCAGAGATAACTTCAGCCTTTGACGGGTGGCTAATCACATAATATAATAACAGTGATATAAGAAGGGTTAATGTGCCAATATAAGCCATGACTATTTTATTGAACAAATTGATTCGTTGCCGAATAGAAACAATAATTAACCCAGCAAGACTGGCAAAAAACGTCGACACCAGAATTGGAAGAAATACGATTGAAACGGACTCTTCATAATTGATCGTCCCCAATAATGCAAATACTGATACAGGAATGATCGTTAACCCAGAAGTGTTTAATACAAGAAACATAATCTGGGCGTTTGAGGCAGTTTCTTTTTCGGGATTAAGCTCTTGAAGATCATTCATCGCCTTGAGCCCAAGAGGTGTCGCAGCATTGTCAAGACCTAGCATGTTGGCGCTAAAATTCATCATAATAGATCCGACAGCGGGATGATTTTTTGGAACGTCTGGAAAAATCTTCGAAAACAAAGGCTTAACAAGCCATGCAAGTTTGTCGATTGCACCTGCTTTTTCTCCAATTTTCATGATGCCCATCCATAAACACAAAACTCCTGTTAGGTATATCGCAAGCTCAAATCCAGTTCTTGCAGCTCCCATTAAGGCATCAAACATGCTTTTTAAAACATGAACATCATTCCAAAAGATCAACTTAGACACTGCTGTAATAAGCGCGATGAAAAACATTCCAATCCAAATACGATTCAATACCATAAACCAAAGATGTCAATAAATTGAATGCTGTTTTGATCAAAAGGAACGAATCTATTAACAGGGGATTACTGATAATTCCGAGTTGGTCGAGAAGGAGAGAGAAGGTAAATCACTCAGCGCCACCTCTCAAACACAAAAACACAAAGTTTTCAATCATCACGGCGCCATGATTTCCAGACAATTCTGGTAGAAATTGAACACCAAAAATGGGCTGCTCTTCATGTTGCATGGCTTCGTTTACACAGGCGTCGGAAGCAGCAATCAGCTTAAATCCTAGAGGAATAGAAATGGTTTCAAAATGATTTTTCATCATTTCGACCTCGGTGGGAAGACGGTTGAAAATATCGGATTCTTCAAAACATTCCACGGTTTGCATGCCTGCATCGTGCTTCATAAAGGATGCCTGAGCTCCAAAATGCAATCCGAGTAATTGATGTCCCAAACCAATCCCTAAAATGGGAACCTTTGCTTTTACCGCCAGTTCCACTATGCTTTCGAAAGTCGAAATGTCGTTGTTTACAATAGACAAACTTCCGTTGGAAATGATGATTCCTTTGATATTTTCAAAATCTTCCGAAGTAGCGTTGAGTATTGGAGTTACACGTGCATCCATCTCATTGTCAACGATATCGGCAATGGTATGCGCATCCAAAGAACCTGCATTAAGAATTAAAATCATAGCTCAAGAATTCCTGCTCCTTGCCTTAGTATTTCGATGTTTCCATCCACACACTCCACAACGGTTGATGCCAAAAGGTTTCCATATCCGCCATCAATAATCAGGTCGACTTTACTGTCGTATTTTTCGTAAATCTCATACGGGTCGATGAAATAGTCCAAAATCTCATCTTCATCATCGTGAAGAGACGTGGTAACGATGGGATTCCCCAATTGCTCCGTAAGTATCTTTAAGATGGGATTGTCTGGGATTCGGATCCCAATTTCCTTTCGGTTGGTTCCGAAAAGTCTCGGAATTTCATTGTTTGCCGTTAATACAAATGTAAATGGCCCCGGCAACGATCGATTCATCAATTTAAATGTCGGACGGTCGATGTGTTTGACATAATCTGATAGGTCGCTCATCCCACTGCAAATGATGGAAAAACGTGCTTTTTTTAAGCGAATCCCCTTCAAAGCAGCCAATTTGTTGAGCGCTTTTTTGTTGTACAAATCGCATCCCATGGCATACACCGTATCCGTTGGAAAAATGACGATGCCTCCCTTTCGTAAGGATTGAAGCACCTGGTCCAACGACCGTTGGTCCATATTATTTGGGTTGATTTCGAGCAACATGCCCGCAAAGATAGCGTTATTTCGACTTTACAAAGACTTCGCAAGAAATCGCGTAGTGGTCACTCAAGGCATCTTCCTGAATTTTGAAATCGGCCGACCCGATGGATTCTGAGTGAAAAATGTAGTCAATGCGCCCTGCGGGAATCTTTCCTGCATAGGTTTTTCCAATGCCCGTCCGACAATTCCGCCAGGCATCGGTTAACTTATTGTGAAAACGTTGATAGGTGTAGGAGAGAGGCGTGTCATTAAAATCGCCGCAAACAACGACAGGGTACGGAGAATTTTCCAAATGTTCTACCAATCTATTTGCTTGTTTCGCGCGTTCAGGAAAGGCTTCCATCACTTTATCAATGGCATCAAAAAATCCCGATTCCTCTCGAATTAAGGCAGCCTTGTCTTTACCGTTCAATTGAATGGATTGCAGGTGTACATTGTACACGCGAATCGTATCTCCTTCGTAAGCAATGTCTGAGTATATCGCAAAATTGAACGATTCTATATCGCTATCAAATCGGACTTCGCCTTTCTCAACAATGGGATATTTGGAGAATAGGGCAATTCCGAAATTTTGTCTTTTTGTAATGCGATGTGCATAACGCTCCTGGTAATCCTCAATCCCAAGCAGCGGAATAATAGTGTCTTTTGTTACGAAGTCTGTGGGGCGATCTTGTTGGTAAAACTCCTGAAAGCAGACAATATCTGGCGATTCCTTTTTTAGAAAACTCAAAATTTTCAATCGGGTTTCGTTGGCGCGTTTCGGATCTGAATTGTAGACATCGAACAAATGCACATTGTAGCTCATTATTTTCAGCGTCTTACCATCTTTGGGCAGCGCATCACCGCCTCCAAAAGTAAGTGTTCGAAGGTGCAATCCTACTCCTGTCAAGAATAAGATGACCATAGCCGCAGCCCACCATTTTCGGAAGAAAAGCTGTGCTAGCATGCAAAAAACGAACACAAATACGATAACGGGATAAGCCAATCCAAAAACGGGAATTATTGGCAAACTTTCTGGGTGCACGTACGGCGCGAGATAGGCAAGCAACAGCGAAATTGCTGAGATAATGCTCAAAATATTTAAGGTTATTCTGAGCCAGCGTTTGCCTACGCGTTTTGTCATTTCTTCGTTTGATTGAACAAGAAGTCCTTTTCACGTTTGCTTAAAGATTCGTATCCAGATTTCGAAATTTTATCCAAAATACGATCGATTTCTTTTTGGCGTTGTTTTGCGTCGGCGTTGTATTCCTCATCTGTCATATACCGCACCTCTTCAGAACTTCTTTTGACCTTGAGGTGCGAACGTTCTCGTTTCTTGAAGAGTCTGATGATACGCTCGCAAAAGCGTTGGAATCTATTGATAATGTTTGAGGTATTGTGCAGGTTCTGAGAGCCAATCATACCAATGATAGCCCCACCAATGTGGGCGAAATGCGCCACGCCATCATCTGTGCCCAACCGAATAAAATCAAAGGCAAAGTAAATAAGTGCCAACCAAATCAAACGAATTGGGAAGACGCCAAATAGCGAAACTTGCATCTGTGGCTGACTAAATCCAAGCAAAATGAACAAGGCCATCACAGCACCTGATGCACCTACTACGGATGCGCTCAGACCATACATTCCTGGGAAAATCAAATGCGCCACAATTTCAAGTGCGCCTCCTGCCAATCCTCCTAAAATATAGGTGTAGAGTAGTCTTCTTCCATCATAAATTTGCTCGAACATGCGCCCCACAAAGTAGAGCATGAGCATGTTCAGAAAAAGATGGAAAAATCCGAAATGAGCAAACATGGACGTGACAATCGTCCACGGATGGAAGATGTAATCCTCGAGTCCTGTTGGCATGGCGAAAATTTGTCCGAGAATAATCTCGACAGCCGGTTGATCGCCTGCCAGACGTCCAAATACCAGTGCGACTTGTATTAACAAGAATACTGCGACGTTCATGAAAATTAGTTTCATGAATGTGCTCTGCTTAAAGAGAACTTTTAATTCGTCAAGAAAACTGCGTTGTGTTTGCATATCGAATTAGTAAAATGTGTTTTGATTACGTTGCCAAATTTTGATCATAATGAAACCGAAGAGCATTCCGCCAAGATGGGCAAAGTGCGCCACAGAGTCGCCTTCCGACTGAAGAATACCATTATATACAGCGATACCTCCTAAAATTAGCGCTAACCATTTTGCTTTAATGGGAATGGGAGGGAAGAGCAATCTGAATTCTGTATTAGGGAATAATAGTGCAAATGCCATTAAGAGACCATATACCGCTCCAGATGCACCAAGCACTGGTGTATGCATCCTCACTCCTGCTTCTAAAATCACTCCACCTGCACGCTGTTGTCCCATTGAATCGATGATATATGGCATGTAACTATCACTATAATATTCATAATATATTGTTGGGAAAAACTCTCCCATTGAATTATAGATTTCCACACCCTCAACAACGATGTGCAAAAGCATTGCCCCGAACGCCGTGACAAAGTAGAAAATGAAAAACCGTTTCTTTCCCCATACACGTTCTAAATGGGAACCAATCACAACCAAGCCAATCATATTGAAGAGAATGTGGAACAAATCACCATGCATGAAGAAATGTGTCACAATTTGATAAGGCTCAAAAAGCTGAGAAGCTGGGTAATGCATTCCTAAAACTTGTCCAGCATTAATCCCTTGACTCTCAAGTACTCCCTTGACAAGGAAGAACAACACATTAAGAATCAATAGATTCTTCGTTACATCTGGGATATTTCCAAATATCTGTCTAAACATTATTTAAATTTTTCATCGATTAGTGCTAAGTCTAGCGTTTCCATAATCTTTTTATTAGACGGAGAATACGCGTGTTCCTCACATTGAAACAAACGATCAACTAACGATTGTATGTGTTCTTTGCTTGATAAGTCCAGGCGTTTCATCGCGGCCGAACGCGCAATCGTCCCAACCAATTCGTGCGCCAACTCTCCTTTTTCAACGTCTTTGTGTGCCATTGTTTCCAAGATCTTATCGATCGATTTGGAAAGCGTTTCTTCCTCTAAAACATTCGGAACTGCATGGATGGTTAAGGTTTCGTCTGCGACCTCGCCATCAAAGCCCAATTGCTTGAGTACAGATGCATTTTCTGTCCAATTACGCCCCTCTTGTTTCGAAAGTTCTTTTTCTAAAGGAAACAACAACGTTTGCGACTCTATCGGATTGCTAATGAATGAATTGATTATTTCATTGTAAACAATTCGTTCAATAGCTCGACGTGCGTGAATCACTAAAAAGCCACTTCTTCCCGGAGCCAATATGTAGCTGTCCTTCACAAGGAAACTTCCATAGTTTGGCAGCATTTCTTCTTCTGAAAATGCAGGAACTACTTCTTGGGTTTTCTCCTCTTTTATTTCGTAGAAATTCTCCCAATCCTCGTGTTTCGCTTCTTGAGCGCCAAACCCTTGCGATTTAATGGCATGAGAGAAATTGTCTTTCGTTTTGCCTTTGGTTCCGCTGCTTGAGGGAGCTGAAGTGCTTTTGAAAGGGTTGAATTCAGGATTTACTGCAATTTGAGGTTCAACAGCAGGTTGCGATCGCATGGAGTGAGGAATTTCGAAACTTGTTTCCTGTTCAAAATCCAAGGTCGGAGAAATGTTGTATTTCCCAAGCGCCTGTCGAACACTGCTCAATAAAATAGAGTAAATGAATTTTTCCTCTTCGAATTTTATTTCTGTTTTGGTAGGGTGAACGTTGACATCAATTTTCGATGGATCTACGTCCAAATACAAGAAGTAACCAGGAAAACTTCTTTCTGCAATTAAACCCTCAAACGCCTTCGTAATGGCGTGATTGAAGTAATGACTCTTGAAAAAGCGATCATTAACGAAGAAGAATTGTTCACCACGTGTTTTGCGGGCAAACTCAGGCTTTAAAACAAACCCTTTCATTTCGACAATCTCGGTAGATTCTTCAATAGGCACCAATCGATCGTTGGATTTCTTGCCCAAAACATCTACAATTCGTTTCCTCAATGTGGTTGCAGGGAGGTTGTACAATTCATTCCCGTTGTGATGCAGCGTAAATTGAATTCCAGGGTGTGCCAGAGAAACGCGTTCAAACTCATCAGAAATATGTCCAAACTCAACCTTGTCTGATTTCAAAAAGTTCCTTCTGGCGGGAACGTTGAAAAATAAATTCTTGATTTCGAAGCTCGTACCTTGAGGAACAGCAGCATCTTCGTTGTTTTTAATTTCACTTCCTTCAATGAGAATGGTGCGACCCAACTCGGCTTTTTCCAAACGGGTGTTCATTTGAACGTGCGCTATTGCAGCGATAGACGCCAATGCTTCTCCACGAAAGCCTTTGGTTGCCAATGCAAACAAATCTTCCGCTTTGCGCACTTTACTCGTAGCATGTCGCTCAAAGCACAGCAATGCGTCGCCTGTGCTCATTCCTTGCCCATTGTCAACTACCTGAATCAGTGTTTTTCCCGAATCTTTAATATTCACATCAATGCGCGTTGCTCCGGCATCGATACTGTTTTCGAGCAATTCCTTTACTACAGAAGCAGGTCTTTGAATGACCTCTCCGGCAGCAATTTGATTGGCAATATTGTCGGGTAATAATTTAATTAAGTCACTCATGTTCTCACCACAATCTTTCCACGATGGTATCCACTTGATCAATTCCGAAAAACAAGAAGTAAAACAATGCTAGCAGCACCAGAATCAGTGTAAAAATGCGCACATTGGAAGACTGTCGTTGACGTTGGCGGTAATCCGCGCGTTCCCATTCACCACGCATTGATTCACGCAGCATTTCGCGGCGTTCTTCTGGCGTTAATTCACCAGATTCCGCACGTCGAATTTGCTCTTTCCGCTTGTTAATTCGCTCTTTCCGCTCGTCGTAATAACGCGGTTGGTAATCGAACTTACGATTTTGAAGGGTGTTATTTAGAAACTTGAACTTCATACAAATGACTGTCTAAACAAAAATAGTAATAAATACCGTCCTGTTTTCGTTGGATGAATACCCAAATTCCATGCCTCGGGAGAATTACTGCCAGTCTGTCAGAACAAAGTTTGGAAAAGTTTTTGCTTCTCTCTTGTTTATAACTAATGTTAACAGTACGATACTGCAATCTGCTGTTTTCTAAATTTAAACTATGAAATCCAAAATCTCCACCTTTATCCTCGTTGGAATCGTATCATCGCTTACCTTCATTCTATGGGCTTCATGGACCGAAATTCCCATGCAATCAAAGCTCAAAGAAGCGGCTTGGACTCCAGAAAAGCCAGAAGTTCCGGTATCTGTCCCATACACTGACAATGTGTCGAATTCATGGGTTGATGCCACAATCAGTAAAATGTCGTTGCGCGAAAAGATTGGACAATTCTTTATGGTTGCGGTGTATCCGAAACAAAATGAAGTTCATTTCACGCATGTAGATTCCTTGGTTTCAAATCACGGAATTGGTGGGATTATCGTTTTTCAAGGAGATAGAGATCAAGCAAAGAAAGCCATTAAGCGCTTTCAGGGGAAATCGAAAATTCCTCTGTTAACTGCTATGGATGCAGAATGGGGACCAAGTATGCGTTTGTCTAACGAACCTCGATTCCCGTATGCAATTACTCTTGGGGCGGCCAATGATCCTGAACTTTCAGAGCACATCGGAGCTTTGATGGGGCAGGAATGCCGTGATTTGGGAATTCACATGAATTTTGCACCAGTTGCCGATGTAAACAGCAATCCAAACAATCCAGTTATTGGTTTTCGTTCGTATGGCGAGAATCCAAGAGAAGTCGGCAAGCACGTTGCGGCAACCGTTAAGGGGATGGAAGGTCAAAGTGTTTTAACAAGCATCAAACACTTCCCAGGGCACGGAGACACTGATACCGATTCGCACAAGGAGTTGCCCATTGTAAACAACAGTTATTTGCAAATCAAAGCCATTGACTTCGTTCCTTTTCAAGATGGATTGGATGCAGGTGCAAGCAGTGTGATGATTGCGCATTTGAATGTACCCTCATTGGACTCAACAGGAACGCCTTCTAGTTTATCCAAACCTATTATTCATGGATATTTAAAGGGCGAATTGAATTACCATGGATTGGTTGTCAGTGATGCACTGGGCATGAAGGCCGTTGCAGATCGTTATGGAAAAACGGAAGTAGTGGTGAAGGCTTTTGAAGCCGGATGCGACATCCTTTTAATGCCGGAAAGTGTGGTTGCTGCCATCGATGCAATTGAAAGAAAAGTACAGTCAGGAGCAATTTCCGAGGAAGAAATTAATATCCGATGCAAACGTGTTCTTGCGGCCAAGCATAAGGCGTCTGTGGCTCCAAAAGCGATGAAGGAGTATACAGAGGCAGAAAGGGATTTGTACCGTAAACTTGTTTTTGAGAAGGCAATCACCGTTTTGAAAAATAAGCAAGAAGTTTTGCCAATAAAGCGCTTCGACAAGAAAATTGCCGTTGTTACTGTTGGAAAATATACGGCAAACGTAAAGCCGGCTATGGAATCGGTAGCTCAGGTTGACCATTTCAGTTACAAAACGTGTTCTGAGGCACTATCTAAATTTGGACCGAAAATCGCTGAGTATGATTTGGTTATTTCGACCTTACATGCAGGGTCGATGCGTCCCTATAAAAACTACAAACTCCCAACAGGGTGGAAATCATGGTTGGCAAAATTAGGTTCTGCCAATGAGAGTGTGCTGGCCTTGTTCGGAAGTCCGTTAGCATTGAAAAACGTAAAAGAAATTGATGCCATTGACGCTGTTGTTATCGGTTATGAGAACAACACGTTGATGCAAGATCGGATGGGGCAGTTTTTGATGGGTACATTTGCATCGCAAGGAAAGCTCCCGGTAACAGTTGATCATCGTTTTAAAGTAGGGCATGGCGTTGAAGTAAAATGGGGCGGAAGATTAAAGGCTTCGCAACCGGAAGAGTTAGGCATTGATCCAAAAGCGCTGTTGGCAATTGATTCGATTGCTTTGGATGGAGTAAAGAAGGGTGCATATCCTGGATGTCAGGTAGTTGTCGCTATTCAAGGGAAGTTGATTTATCAAAAATCCTTTGGGCATCATACGTTTAACCAGGTGCAAGCGGTGAATGATACTGATTTGTATGACATCGCCTCAATCACCAAGATTGCCGCTTCTACCTTGTCGATTATGAAATTAAACTCTGAGGGAACCTTCAATCTTTCTGGAACATTGGGTGAATACATTCCCGAAGTAACCGGAGACAGCCCATTTAAGAAAATTGTGCTCAGACAAATGCTTTCGCACCAGGCAGGATTAACTCCGTGGATTCCATTTTACACGAAAACACTTGTGGAAGGTCAACTTTCGGATGCTTATTATGCCAAGGCGCCATCTGCCGAGTTCAATGTAAAGGTGGCTGACAACCTATGGATTAGAGGCGATTACGAAGATGTGATGTATCAAACAATGCTTACGAGTAATCTTGGGGCAAAGCGCTACAAATACTCTGATGTGGGGTATTACTTCATCAAAAAAATTGTCGAAAAGCAATCAGGGCAATCGCTCGATGACTACGTGACATCTCAATTCTATGAACCCATGGGATTGCAATACATGCGCTACAATCCATTGGATTATTTTGATAAAAGTCAAATTACACCCACCGAAAACGATTTAATTTTCCGAAAACAGCAAATTCACGGTTATGTCCACGATCAAGGAGCTGCAATGGTTGGCGGTGTCGGTGGACATGCAGGCGTATTCTCAAATGCAAAAGATTTGGCGAGTTTGATGCAAATGTTTTTGAATGGCGGAAATTATGGCGAAGATTACATCAAACCAGAAGTTCTGGACGAATACACCGATTGTCAATTCTGTAGCACCAAGAATGAAGATAGGAATAGTATTGTATCCAACCTTTGGTGGAAGTGGAGTAGTAGCGACGGAATTAGGGAAATCATTGGCGAAAAAGGGACATGAAATTCACTTTATCACGTATTCTCAGCCCGTTCGATTGAGCGGATTTCGCAAGAACGTTTATTACCACGAAGTGGCTGTTTCGGATTATCCTCTTTTTGAATATACGCCCTATGAAACAGTTCTTGCCAGTAAAATGGTGGATGTTGTAAAGCGCGAAAATTTGGACTTACTTCACGTTCACTATGCCATTCCTCATGCATCGGCAGCGTACATGGCAAAAATGATATTACGGCAACAAGGAGTGGATATTCCATTTGTAACCACGCTACACGGAACGGATATTACGCTTGTTGGAAAAGACCCTTCGTTTGAACCGGTAATTACCTTCTGTTTGAACGAATCGGATGCTGTTACCGCTGTTTCGAAGAGCTTGCGCGACGATACGTACGAGCATTTCAATACGAATCGTGAAATAATCGTTATACCCAACTTTATTCATACCAAACGAATGGCCATTGAGGATATCGATGACATACGTGCGCGTTATGCCAACCCAGGCGAACCCGTACTTTGTCACATCTCCAATTTCCGCAAGGTGAAAAGGGTAGAAGATGTTTTGAAGATATTTGCGCGTGTAAACAAGCGCATTCCTTCTAAAATTTTAATGGTAGGTGATGGACCAGAACGATACAAGCTAGAGGAATTGTGTACGAGACTTGGGTTATGTTCTCGTGTGAAATTCATTGGTAAAGTACGTGATACACAGGCGGTTTTAGAAATTTCAGATTTATTCCTACTTCCATCACAGACCGAAAGTTTTGGTTTGGCGGCGTTGGAAGCAATGGCAGTTGGAGTCCCCGTGATATCTTCCAACACTGGTGGAATTCCTGAGGTGAACGTTCATGGTAAAACGGGCTTCCTATCCGATGTGGGCGATGTTGATGACATGGCGAAAAACGCAATTCATATCCTCAGCGACAAAGACCGCTTGCATGAGTTCAAGATAAACGCACGCAAACATTCAGAGAATTTCAACCTTGAGAAAGTGGTTGCGCAGTATGAAGACGTGTATCAATCTCTTTTGGATTAGTCAATTACTCGGAATAACACGATACTTCCATTGTTATCCAATTCAATAAATTTCGTTCGGAAATGTTCGTAAAGAACCGCTCGTTCTTGCAAGGTACACACGACGTAATCGCCTTTTTTAAATCGCTTACCTCGACCTTTTACAGGCGTTTCGCGAACAATTCCTGAATGATTTAAATTAGCGAGAACGTCGAATCCGATTCCAGAATCTTTTGGTATTACCACATTCAGAATGTGCTCTTTGATTATACCATTCGCTAAGAGAAGTTCATCACCACCTTTGAACAGAAATGCGATCTCTGCACCAGGACTTGTTCTTGCTTTTTCATGACGCACTGTTTGCGTCCAATTTCCTTCTCCAATCAACATTAATAGTACAAGCAAAAAGACAGGCACTGAAATTTTTGGGTATTTCTGCAAAACTTTTAGGTCAAATCTATCAACGATATAGATGATCGAAAGGATCAAAAATAAGAGTGCCGTTTTGATAAAGAATACATCGCTGTGCGTTAACTGATAAGGGGAAGCTACCGCAAATAATAGGCTTGGAATAGCGATAATAACGATCTGATATCGTTGCAAAGAAGCTCGAATTCCTTCCGATTTTCTAAAGATCGAAAAGATCAATAAAACAAGTAGAACTCCAATTACAACCGTTTGAAAAACAGTAAAGTAATGCATCTTCCAATCGGAAAAGATAAAGTTCGCAGTGGTTTGGTCATAGGTCCAATCTTCAAATAAACCCGGGAATTGCGAACCGAACGAGTTATGATCGGAGTTAAATCGCACCAAATCAAGAAGGAAATAGGAACCATAAATGGGCAATAAATACCCCTTGGATGAAATGAGCTGTGATCTTTTGTAGAGATGGTAGAGCATCAAACTCAATGCAGCAATGAAATAAAGAATCAAATCTGGAGAAGTGAGCGCTGCAAGCATTAAAAACAAAAGGCTGAGATGGGCATGTTTGATCTTAAACGCTGATGTAAAGCGAAACACGTAATATGTCCCTATCATTAAAAAAGCAAAAGAAGGAATCTCGGGCATTACGGCACTTTGATAGAAAGCGAAGAGCGGAGCCGTTCCGAAAAAGACGAGCACAAATAGCGACTTCCCGATATTTTGGGTAATTCTCAATGACAGCAAATACAAAAAGAAGAGTCCTACAAAACCCCACAGAATGTTGTACCAGTGATAGACGACTGCAGTTTTGCAACCCGATAGTTTTTGCGCTGCGGCAACAGCATAAGCATGCATAGGGAAGGGGGCTGCCGTGCGTTGACCTGGATTATGGGGTGTTGCCGGAAAATCATTACTGGCCGTATTTAGGGCATTCGTATGCGGGTAGTGAGAATCAAAATCGTGATCTACAAACCACTGAGCCAGTGCCAAATTAGCACCTTGCTGTCCGTGTGCCGTGCCGCCGTTATCCAACCCGATGAAATTCGAATGCAACGTGAAGAACATCAGCACAATTGCAATGATTCCTGCTATGAACGCATATCGAAAACTCATAAAGTAAAGGTAGAAGAAATAAAGAGATTTGGTGTTTGCGTGCTAGTCTTGCTTGATCTCAAACTTCACATATATTGTTGCTTCAATTCGAATTTTAGAAAATCCAATTTCTGGCAACTCCTCATCGCTGTATGAGTCGAAATTTATACCATTTGCGTAAAAGCGTTGAACATTACCGTACGAATTTGGAGATCCGTAATTCTGAGGAGTCTCACGAATTTCTAGCGCATGTCCTGTTTCTTCGCCAATAGCTTCAAGCAAGTAATCAGCTTTCTCTTTCGCTGCTTGAATGGCATCAATGCGAAGTTGTCTTTTCAATGCTACAATATCGGAATGCTCGGTTTTAGAAATGTAAGCGTCTTCAATTTTCAACTCGTCGAGTTTCTCAAATGCTTTGCTCACTTGTTCTGCTGTTGACAATTTTAAGGTGTACTGTTTGATGGAAATCACCTCTTGTTTTCTCCAGTTAATTCGGATATAATCCGATTCAGAATCCGACAATGTCAAATCGTCCAGGGAGACACCAATACTTTGCAAACCAGCCTTCATTTGCTTTTCCTGCTCTTCGACTGAAATTTTATCCTTTCCTTCTGAGCGTTCTCTCAATGTTATCGAAACAAAGATTTCATCGGGCATAATATCCAAACGAGCCGTCCCTGTTACTTCGATGTTTGCGACATCTTTATAGTCGTCTTGTGCTATGGATGCGAATGCTAGCAAGACGAACAAGACTCCAGTAGTTAATGATTTCAATTTCATAATAAGGTGATTTGATGGTTGTTTTAATGCTCTCCTAAACATTCTCAATAATCATCGCAGAAGCGCCACCGCCTCCGTTACAGATTCCTGCACCTCCGTACTTTCCTCCGTTTTGTTTCAAGACATTGATCAATGTTGCTGCAGTTACCGTACCTTCTTTGGTGAATACCGCACGCAACTGAGGAATCTTTTCCATTTTCACGTTAGTATGCTCTTCATCCTTCGTCATTACGATAGGTTCTCCGCGACGTTGTGGAACTTCCACTGGAACGATTTCATTATCGAATTTTCCAGCATCCCAGGCCGCCGCTGCACGGTTGTACGATTCAATCGCGAAATTATCTTGATCTTCTCTAGAAATGTTGTTTTCTGTGGCGCATTTGTCAGCGCAAACTCCCATGTGAACATGATTGTAAACATCTGTCAAACCATCTTTCACCATTCCGTCAATCATTTTTACATCGCCTAATTTCACGGCAGTACGTGCATTCATATAATGTGGTACGCTGCTCATGTTTTCCATTCCTCCTGCGATAACAAGATCGTTATCACCACAAAGAATTGACTGCGCACCCAATGAAATCGATTTCATCCCTGATGCACAAACTTTATTTACTGTAGTACAAGGAACATCATTTGGAATTCCTGCTTTCATGGCAGCTTGACGTGCCGGAGCCTGTCCTAAATTGGCCTGCAAAACGTTCCCCATGAATACTTCCTCTACCTGATCGGCCGCAAGTCCAGCTTTGTTAAGTGCTCCTTGAATAGCAACGCTTCCCAAAGTTGGTGCAGGCACTGACGATAAGGTTCCTCCGAAACTTCCCATTGGCGTACGAACTGCAGCAACGATATATACTTCTTTACTCATATTTCTAGTTTTTAAAAGTCGAGCGAAGATAACAATTTCAGGGCATTTAAGCCAGAATTGGTGCCGAACGAACAGGTGTTTGTTATCAACTTGATAAAGATTCATTATGCATGCCCAAGAGGAAGCCTTATATTTGCGGCAAAATTCAAGATTATGCACTATTTTTTACTCACGCTAGTTCTAGGTTTTAGTACGATTAGTTTTTCCCAGGAGGTAGCCGATTCAACAGATAACACCGAAGAACGCCGGTGGTTATTAAAATCCATTTACGGAATTAATGGGACCAATTCATCCTTTGTCAACTGGAATGCCGGAGGTAGAAACAATATCTCCTTGCTAGGATTTATTAGTGCAACGGCTGTCTATGATAATCCTATTTTCGATTGGGACAACAGTTTGGACCTTGCTCTTGGTGGATTGCAATACCTGGACGCATCGGAAGGATTGCAAAAAACAGACGACCGAATAGAGCTTTCTTCAAAATTGGGCTATCGTTTGAAAGAGAAGAGACATTATTATCTTTCATTTGTGGGTGGATTTAGAACGCAATTTCTTGATGGGTTTAATTATCCAAACGATTCTATCCGACAATCGACTTTTATGACACCAGGATATTTCAGCATGGCACTCGGTGTAGATTACAAGCCAAATTCGAATCTCTCTGTATTTGTTTCACCATTGTCCTCAAAAATGACTTTCGTGCGCGATCAGAATTTGGCCAATGCAGGGGCGTTTGGAGTTAGACCTGCGACTTTTGATTCCAACGGAACCTTGCTGACTGCAGGAGAGCGTTACAGAGGTGAACTTGGTGCAACCATCCGATTGATATACAACCGAGAAGTAGCTAAGAATATTGAAATGAAATCAAGACTAGAGCTCTTTAGCAACTATTTGGATCGACCAGAGAATATTGATGTCAACGCAGATGTATTATTCAACTTTAAAGTAAACAGTTGGTTTAGCGCATCGGCGAACTTCACCTTGATTTACGATCATGATATCGCCATTACTGATTCGGATGGAAATGTGGGGCCAAGAACGCAGTTTAAATCTGTTTTAGGTGTCGGAATATCGTACACAATGAAGAATTTCAGTGAAAAGAAAAAGGAAGAGTGATAAACTTTCTTAAAATTTAAGGCTCTGTCTCTTCGGCAGAGCCTTTTTTTGTTCCTCATTGTTGCTAGAATGTTATTTTTGATGCTCATGACAGTCTTTGCAGAAATTTCTTTGATTTGGTTGATCCCTTGGGGAGTTGTCTGTATCGGATTGGCAATCTGGTATTACCGAAAGCAAAAGCAGGTTGCCGGGTTTGCGAACTGGTTGAAATGGAGCCTGACAGGATTAAGAGCCACGGCACTTTTCTTATTGGGATTGTTGCTTTACGGGATTCTCATTGAATCTACCGTATCAAAACTAGAGAAGCCTGTCATGCTTGTCCTGGTTGACAATTCTTCGTCCATGCTGAATTACAAGGATAGCAATTCGGTCGACAAAAGCATTTCTGATTTTCAACAAAAACTGCAAGAAAAATACAGCGATCGTTTTGATGTGATCACTTACCGTGTTGACGAAGAGGTGCTTACAGAGAAGCCTGATTATGCCGGAGGCGTTTCGAACCTTGATGCAGGATTTCAACACATCTACAATCAATATTATAACAGAAACATTGGTGGCATTTGTTTTATCAGCGATGGAAACTTTAACAAAGGAAATTCACCTCAATACACTGCCGAAAAAATTGCCTTAACGCCCATTTTTAGCATTGCCGTTGGCGATACTACCCGAAAGCGCGATCAGTTAATTCAAAACGTTGCAGCAAACGATATTGCCTTTTACAAGAATCAATTCCCTATTGAAATTGATATTGAAGCCAACAAAATGGGCATCGCAGAAGCTACAGTAGAATTGCTTCAGGAAAACAAGGTGATAGCTACTGAAAAAGTTCAATATAGCGGAGAATCAACCGATTTTAGGCATGTTTCGTTTCTAGTTGAAGCCAATGCCATTGGGTTTGTAAATTATACGATTCGCTTAAAGGAATTGGATGGAGAATCATCGCTGGAGAACAATAGTCGCAGCATATACATTGAGGTCATTGACTCTAGAAGTAAAATTTTAATGCTATCTCAAGCACCACATCCGGATGTCGCCGCTATTAAACAAGTTTTGGATCAGGATGCCAATTCTGAAGTTTCCT
This sequence comes from Fluviicola sp., assembly GCA_043584915.1. GTDB lineage: Bacteria > Bacteroidota > Bacteroidia > Flavobacteriales_D > Crocinitomicaceae > UBA4466. Next base: position 3,227,336 of record CP121319.1, on the reverse strand, counting down.
CGCAATTAATAGAGGACTGGGATGGTTCCTTAAAAGATGTTGAGTTACTTGTTTGGCATGGAGCAGGAGTGAAGCCAAATACGCGTTTGGTGGACGAGATTAAAAAGAACAACATTCCCGTTTGGTACATCGCTCCGGTAAATGCGAGCAACAATCAAGTAACCGCGTTGGGAATTGGACTTCAGATCCCCACAGATCGAAGAACGGATAATGCCCAAGGATACGCCAATTCAGGTTTTCAATTGTTTGAAGTATCGGAGAAAGTAGATCGGATGTTGGAAAAAGCACCACCTGTGGCTGTAAAATATGGAACCATTCGCTCTGAAAGTGGAACAGCATTGCTTTCTCAGCGCATCGGACCCGTGAAAAAGAAAGATCCGATTTTCCTGTTCGGAACTACAAGTAAATCTAAGTATGCCGTTTTTCTTGGAGAAGGACTCTGGCGTTGGAGGCTATCTGAATATTCCAGAACCAAGAAGCACGATGGATTTGAGGAATTGATTCAAAAAACGGCTCAATATCTAGTCGTTAAAAAGAACAACGACCCTTTCCGCCTGAATTTGCCGAAGCGTTTCACAACCAACGATGATGTTTTGATTCAGGCTGAATTTTACAATGATGCTTTTGAACAAATTACAACACCAGATATTCAATTGGAATTGAAGAATGAGGCCAATAGAGTGATTCCTTACACGTTTGCAAAAAACTCGAAAGACTACTCGCTAGGATTGGGAAAACTGTCGGCCGGAAAGTATACGTGGAAAGCGTCGACAAAATTTGATGGTAAAAGCTATTCTAAGGAGGGTGTTTTCATTGTGGAAGATATTTCTATTGAATCCTTGTCAACACAAGCCAATCATAATTTACTGCAACTAATGGCAGATCAGTCTTCTGGTAAGTTTTACACCTTGAAAAATGCCGGACAGCTGCTCAATGATATTGAAGGGCGTGATGATATTGTGACCATTTCATATGAGGAAACTGACTACAGCAATTTGATTGATTGGAAGTGGATTTTCGCCATAGTTGCCTTACTGCTTGCTGCTGAGTGGTTTTTACGACGGTATTTCGGCACATATTAGGTTTGCTGAAAGAAAAAAAACAGGCATTTTTTAACACTTCGTATACTAAATTAGAAAGCGGTGCGTTTAAACAGTATATGAAACAATTTTACTGTAGTGCCTATGTTAAAAAAATACGAAACTTCTCCGAGCACGGAGGTTAAAAGTGCACCGAGTCTTTCAACCATCAAAGCAATTTTAAGTTACAGCAAGTCTTTGGAGGTAAAGCAGACAAAGAAAGACAGATTAGTCATTTGTTTAAATTAAAAAAGAAAAGTCGTCCACTGGGCGACTTTTTTGTTGGTTTGGGGTGAGGGTGACTTAATAAGATCGGGAGAATAATTGAGATCTCCTAGTGAAATCTATATTCCTATATAACCATTTGGTTATATAGTTTCATAGTTATTTGGAGCAGAAAGTCGATCTCAGAATCAATAAAAAGCGCCTAGTATAAAAGGAAAAGTCGTGCACTGGGCGACTGTTTTGTTGGTTTTGGGGTGAAGATGACTTAATAAGATCGGGAAAATAATTGAGATCTCCTAGTGAAATCTTTATTCCTATATAACCATTTGGTTATATAGTTTCATAGTTATTTGGAGTAGAAAGTCAATCCCCAAACCAACAAAAAAAGCTGCATCCTCTCAGACACAGCTTTTCAAATTCATTTCTGCCAACCCTACCAAATCTTAGCAACCTTGCCAGATTCATTACGCATTGCATCACTTTCCTTCACATCGAAAGCCTCGTGAAATTCAGGACAGTTTTTCAACGGTCCATTCACACGATACATTCCAGGAGAGTGCGAATCTGTGGCAATACGCTTTTTCAATTCAGCATCAGTGTAATTGATTTTCCAAAGTTGCGCATATGCTATAAAGAATCGTTGCGCAGGAGTATAACCGTAGCGCGTTTCCCCCGATTTATATTCGTCCGTCATTTTGTACGCATGAAAGGCCAAAGTCAATCCACCGAGATCGGCAATATTCTCTCCCATGGTCAATTGAGAATTCACACAATGACCGTCTATTGGGCAAAACTGCTCAAAGGTATTCCCCAGAGTAGCGGTGCGCTCATCAAAAAGTGTTCGGTCTTCTTCTGTCCACCAATTCTTGAAGTTACCTTCAGCATCAAAACGAGAACCATTGTCGTCGAATCCGTGTGTGAATTCGTGACCGATCACCATTCCAATGCGGCTTTCTTTGGTATCAACAGGCGCATTTAATTTTTCGATATTTTCCTTATGACTGTATCGAGCCGATGCATCTATATTTGCCACATATTGCGTAGGATCGAAGTTGAGCCCAGTGAAATCCGTCCATTCTTCAGGGAAACCGAGTTTGCGACCAATAGATACAAGTTTCTTCGTCGCTTGTGTTTTTGTCTCTTGCGACATCCATTCCAAGTTTTGAATGCGCTCCTTAAATACGATGAGAAGGTTGTCTACTAAAGTGTTGATCGTCTCTTGCGCCTCCTGCGAATAATGTTTTTCAACAAATGCACGTCCGAGCGCTTCACCAAAATCTTTGTACGTGATTTCACGAATGGCGCGTTCGTTGATTGGTTTCATTTCTGATTTACCGCTCAACGTTTTTCCGTAGAATTGGAAATTTAAGTTGACAAATTCATCACTCAAAGCACCTGCGTAATGATCCAAAACTTTCCAGTATAGATAGTTACTAATCATTTGGATATCCAAGCCCCCGAGACTTTCAGAGATGAATGCAGCATATTCCGGCTGTCCAACATTCAGAGAATCAAAGCGTTCCATCCCAACAGTGGCAAGGTAGGCGTCAAAGTCAAACCCAACCATTAAGTCTCTGGTGTCATCCATGGACATCTTATGATATCTATTTTCAGGATTTCGCATGTCAGCTGGGCGAAGCATATTGTCAGCCATTTGACGCTCCAAGTTCACAACATCTTTTGTCAAGTTTCTTGCATCATCCTCGTTCAAACCAGAAAGTTTTGCCATTTCCAATACGTGTCTCTTGTACGCACTACGAATATCCTGGTACTCGTCTTCCATGTAATAATCACGGTTGGGCAAAGTCAGCCCTCCTTGTCCGAAATAAACAATGTGATTTTGAACATCCTTCATGTCTTGAGAAACACCAAAACTGAAAGCAGAACTAATGCCCAGTTTGTGCAATTCTGCCAACAACTTAGGAAGGTCTGAATTCAGTCGAATGGCACGGGTTTTATCAAGCGTGCTTTGAATAGGGCTGATTCCAAGCTCGTTTCTACGATTCATATCAATGTAAGAAGCGTAATAATCTCCAATCAACTTACTCCCATCGAATTCTTTTCCATTTTTTACGGCATTCTCAAGAATTACGGTCAATTTCTTCACGTTTGCCTGATCCAGCTCGTTAAAAGATCCCCATCGGGACTCAGAAGGAGGGACCGGATTGTCTTTGATCCAGGCTCCATTCGCAAACTGAAAGAAATCATCTTGCGGCTGCACATTCTTGTCCATGTAGTTTACTGAGATCGTTTTCGATCCGTCACCACCGCCATCTTGATCTGTTCCATTGTCGGCATTATCTGTAGATACACATGCCGCAAGTCCTCCCATGAGAAGGACGGAAATTCCTATTTTTTTCATCTTATTGCTCTTTTACTGGAGTGAATAACATTTCTACATGAGGGATGCCATCTTCTAAATATTCTTTACCTGTTGTGAGGAAGTCGTGTTTACCGTAGTAATTTTCCAAATGCTTTTGAGCGGAAATTCGAATTGCCGAGCTTCCAAATTCTACACGACAAAACTCAATGCATCGATCCATCAATTCATGTCCAACACCATGTCCTCTAATTTCGTCTTCAATTACAACACGCCCAACAGCGGCAGCATCTTCATACGCTAGGCCAGGAGGGAGGATGCGCGCAGTTGCTACGATATCGCCTTTTCCGTTACGACAAATCAATTGATAACACTTCTTGTCTTTTCCGTCCAAATCCTGATAGGGACAATCTTGTTCTACAACGAAGGCTTGCAATCGAAGCTGAATAATGTCGTGAAATTCATTCAAGGATAAATCCCGGTAGTGTTTAATCTGCCAATCTGTATGCATCGTTGTTTGTTTAAGTTTGAATTACTCCCACGTTGTAAGGCTTCTCCGCTTTTTTGTGATCGGCCATTTCAATTCCCATGGAAATTACCTTACGCGTATCCGCTGGGTCGATGATAGCATCAATACTTTCGCTGCTGAAGCGCCACTCATTACTGCCAATTCGGCTGTTGGCCAAGCTACAATCAATCGTGGATCGTAAGCTTTCCCACACATTGCGTAGTTTCCAGCTCCGTAGGAGTTTCCTGTGATAATTGTGAACTTTGGAACAACGGAATTCGACATGGCACTCACCATTTTCGCTCCATCTTTAATGATTCCTCCGTGCTCACTTTTCGATCCGACCATGAATCCAGAAACGTCTTGTAAGAATACTAAAGGAATATTTTTCTGATTACAATTCATGATGAAACGCGCTGCTTTGTCGGCAGAATCAGAGTAAATCACTCCGCCAAATTGCATTTCACCTTTTCCGTTTTTGACAATCTCGCGTTGATTTGCAACAATTCCAACGCTCCATCCATCTACTCGTGCGTAGGCACAAACGATTGATTTTCCGTATTTAATCGGCAACTTATTCTCCATGGCGATTTCTTGCGCACGCAAGTTTTTCTTTCCCGTGATCGGAAACCACGCACCGGCTTTTACGGTGGCATCGTTTGCAACCACAATACATTGTTTGCCAGAAACATACCCAATCATCACGACAACACCTCCTGCGGGGCATCCACCATGTTCTTCATACATCCCGTATCCTGCCAAAGCACCAATCTCCACACGATCTGTTCTTGGATCGAGTAGTAAGTCAATGCGTTCTCTTGCAGTAAGTTTGCCTTTGGAATGCAGTTTCTCGATGCGTTTCTGACCGCCACCTTCCATGATCTTGTCCAACTCTCGGCGCAATCCAGAGAGCTTCAAACGCATGGCATCGTCGTTTTTATTGAATTCTAATTCTTTCTTAGAAATAGTCATAAATGTTGTTGAATTTTCGCGAGCATAAATGTAACAAAACGTGTTGGGTTGACCTACTTCTTGCATCAAGAATACCAACCGTTCATCATCCAATAAATATGTAGTGCATCCAAGAACACTTTAATTAGCAAAGAAATGATACTTTTTGACACAGCTGTGTTAGCAATTTACCTTTGCGTTTTAACAATGCTCGTGTAACTTTGTGACATGCAAGATTCGTTTAAGTACAAAGGGATGCGACGCAAGCTAATTGAAGAATTGGCAGCGAAGGGAATTCAGGATAAAAGAGTTCTGGATGCATTTGATGCGGTGCCGAGACATTTCTTTTTGGACAACGCTTTTGCACTTCAGGCATACTCTAATATGGCCTTTCAAATTGGATCAGGACAAACGATAAGTCACCCATTCACAGTAGCATTTCAGACAGAGTTACTCAATTTGAAACGGGGCGAGAAAGTCCTTGAAATTGGATCTGGTTCTGGTTTTCAAACGTCCATTCTTTGTGAGATGGGAGCAAAAGTCTTTAGCATAGAACGACATAAACCCCTGCATCTCAAGGCAAAAAATATTTTGCGCCATTTGAATTACAACGCACGCCTTTCTTACGGAGACGGCTACAAAGGATTGCCAACATTCGCACCGTTTGATAAAATTATCATTACCTGCGGAGCACCAAATGTTCCGGATGCGCTAGTTGAGCAATTAAAGATAGGTGGGATAATGATTATTCCCATTGGAGAAGGCGTGGAGCAGCAAATGAAACGAATCACAAAGATTTCTGAAACAGATTTAGAAGTAGAGGATTTTGGCGTATTCAAGTTTGTCCCGATGCTTGAGAACAAGGTAAAGTAGTTACCTTTACTCACTTAATTATTTTTTATGCAATTAAAAGAAAACCAATCCAGAGCTAGGACGGCCAAAATCTGGATTCAATTATCAATAGCACTGTATATTTTGGCAATTCCTTACAGTTTCTACTTGCTGTACATACAATCGAAAATTGATGCCTTTGATTTTTATCCTGAAGATTTACAAGTTTTCGTCATTATAACAGGACTTATTGCTGTATTGGGACTCACCGCATTTATTGGATCTGCCATAACTTTTATTCAGTGGTTCAGAAGAGCCTACTGGAATGCACACCAACTGTTCTCAGGATTGCGTTATTCTGAAGGATGGGCTGCCGGAGCTTGGTTTGTTCCTGTTTTCTGGTGGTTTGGTCCGTATCAAATTGCTGCTGATTTCTATAAAAAGACTGAGGCGAGATTGCGCCAGGAAGGATTGGTCAGCGGTAGCTCAAAATTTCATCTCGTTGGATGGTGGTGGGGACTTTGGATCGCATCTTCTATTATAGATAACGTGGATGTGCGTTTCGGGATTTCTGAGAATACTGAAATATACATTGGAATCGTATCCAACCTTCTTGGAATTGGTGCCGGATTTTTTGCTTTGAAGTTTATTGACAATTATAACGATCTTGAAAGAAAACTTTCCCAAATAGATGAGCCAGGAATTGCCATCTCGGATGACGCAGATCTTCTTGATTAAGATCTTCCATGGAAAGAATAGAGCGATCAATAACGCCCAATGCTTCTAGAATTCAAGCACTTCAAGTCGCCTTGCGCATTTCGCTAATCTTTTACGGATTAAAATTTGTGTTTGAGTTATTTCGCTATTCTATCTGGACGAAAGTTTCGAAAGGAATTCCGATTAGCTCCAGACAGTTGGGCGTTGTAGAGCTGATTGAAGAGAACACCCTCAAATTTCAAATCATTTTATTCGTAATCTGTGGCATCTTATTTATGTCCTGGATGCACCGTAGCTACAACAACCTAGCTCAATTTCAACGATTAAAGGCATCACCCATTGTCTCTATTATTGGTTGGATGGTTCCAATGTTCTCATTCATAGGTCCATTTCTTATTTACAGTGAAATTGTCGGAGGATTAGAAGAGCATTTGGCGAAGCAAAACTATATCAGGAGAGATTCCAGACGTTTTTCCATTAAAAATTGGTGGTGGATCACATGGATTATTGCACAAGTCGTCATTTTGTTCAGCTTTGGATACACGAGAACAGAACTCTTTTATGCCGCCGTAGCAACATTGTTATTCCTAATCTCAAACTTCTTGATTCTATCAAGTTTAAACGATACTAAAATGCTAGAGCAGGGCATAGGTCGCTTGAAAAATGTGACGGAAACCCCTTCGTCGAAAACAGATGATCTCGACAACATTGTTTAAAGAATAAAAAAGCCGTCTACAAAAATGCACACGGCTGTTCTTAAGATTTATAAAGAATATCCTCTATTCCTTATTAAATATTACTTATTCTTTATTACTCCTAATCAATGTCCTTTCGCGGCCAAATAACGCTCTGCATCTAGCGCAGCCATACATCCGGTACCTGCAGCCGTAACTGCCTGGCGATACACATGATCTGCTGCATCTCCTGCAACAAATACCCCTGGGACATTTGTCAACGAAGTTCCAGGTTTTTCATATTTGATGTATCCCGTCTCGTCCAAATTGATGTAATCAGCGAAAATATCTGTATTCGGTTTGTGACCGATTGCAACAAAGAATCCAGTGGCTGGAATTTCAATTTCTTCACCGGTTTGATTGTTTTTTGCTCGAACGCCAGTAACAACCTGTCCATCTCCCAAAACTTCATCCGTTTCAGTATTGTAAAGGATTTCAATATTCTCTGTGTTTTTAACACGATCTGCCATGATTTTTGACGCTCTGAATTCATCACGACGCACCAACATGGTCACTTTCGTACACAATTTCGATAGGTAATGTGCTTCTTCACAAGCTGAATCGCCCGCACCTACAATTACTGTTTCCTGTCCACGATAGAAGAATCCATCACAAACTGCACATGCCGAAACACCACCACCTAATTGTAAATACTTTTGCTCGCTGTCAAGTCCTAAATACTTGGCAGAAGCACCGGTAGAAATGATTATCGTATCTGCATGAATCTCTTTTCCATCTTCTGTCCAGGCTTTATGTACCTCTCCAGAAAAATCAACCTTGGTAATAAAACCGAAGCGTACATCCGTATCGAAACGTTTTGCTTGTGCTTCCAATTGAACCATCATCTCTGGTCCCGTTACTCCGTCAGGATATCCTGGGAAGTTTTCAACCTCATTTGTTGTTGTCAATTGCCCTCCAGGCTGCATTCCCTGGTACAAAACTGGGCTCATATCTGCACGTGCAGCATAAATCGCAGCAGTATAACCCGCTGGTCCTGATCCAATTATAAGGCATGTTACTTTTTCTATATCGCTCATCTTAACGTGACTCTTTGTTTACAAAAAATTATAGCATACAAAATTAGCAATTAGACGGACATCACAATATCCCCTTACGATCTTCGTATTTAATATAGGATTGCAAGATTTTTATCTGCATTTGGTCACTACTTAATTTTGTTATTCATTAAAAGAACACTAGCTTTGTAGCCGCTTTTTTGCACCAATTATATGATTGATACTGAACTATACGAGGCCAAGACCTTATACCCATTTCAAAAAGATTCTGTAGAGAAAATTCTAGAGGAATTATCATCCAATGGACAGGATTTCAACCTGTTATTCCAATTGCCGACGGGTGGGGGAAAGACAGTAATCTTCTCTGAAATTGCTCGAAAATATATCGAAGACTTCAATCGCAAGGTTTTGATTTTAACGCACCGAATTGAATTATCTGTGCAAACGTCGAAACAATTGGATGCAATTAAGGTGAACAACAAAGTCATCAATAGCGAAGTCAAAGAAATCCCAAATCAAGACGATTATCAATGTTTCATCGCAATGGTGGAAACGCTGAACAATCGCTTGAACGATGATGAGAATTTCATTAAAGACATCGGATTGGTTATTGTGGATGAGGCACATTACAACAGTTTCCGAAAAATATTTCAATTCTATGGTGATGCCAACATCCTCGGAGTTACAGCGACGCCACTAAGTAGCAATAAGGCACTTCCGCTGAACGACAACTACAACAAATTGTTGGTTGGAGAAAGTATCGCTTCTTTAATTGAAGGCGGGTACTTGGCTGATGCAGAGTCGTATACGTATGATGTGAACTTACACGGATTAAAGATTGGTTCGAATGGAGATTTTACCGTAAATAGCTCAGATGTTGTGTACGGAAACTACTTCATGCAAGAGAAATTGCTGTTTGCATACGAGGAAGTTGCCGTGGGAGATAAAACCTTGATTTTTAACTCAGGAATCGAAACTTCCATGCGCGTGGAAGAAACGTTCAAGAAAAGAGGCTACAAAATTCGCCACCTGGATTCTACTTTCAGCGACAAGGACCGTAAGGATGTATTGCGTTGGTTCAAAGAAACCGAAGATGCCATACTAACGTCCGTGGGGATTCTAACCACAGGATTTGACGAACCGACCGTAGAAACCATTATTTTGAATCGTGCAACGCGCTCGCTGACTCTTTATCATCAAATGATTGGCCGTGGATCGCGAAGATTGCCGAAAAAAGCAAATTTCAAACTAATTGACCTTGGAAACAACGTCCGTCGATTTGGTCTTTGGCAAGATTATTTGAATTGGCAAGATGCCTTTCGTTTCCCGGATCGATTTCTGGAAGCTCGCTTGAGTGAGGCAGAAGATCTCGAATTTGAAGTAGAGTATGAGTTCAATCGAAATGTCAAAGAAGCCTTCGGTGACACCACTGAAATGGACGAATTCAGCATTAAAGATGTGTATTATGCATGTGTAGATGATGGAATGAAAGGAAAAGAAGCCGTGGACAAATCGATGGAGAACCACTACGAAGCTATTATGAAAGTAGCGGAAGATTATTTCCATGGACTGGAGTTGCTCGACTATCTCAACGATCACATTGAGCACCGATTAAAGCACTACACAAAGTGCATCACGAAGAGCACGCCAAACTATCTGAAGTACCTTAAAGAGACGTATCACCGTCAATTGCGCCAAAAGCTCAGAGCCAATCTGGAGGACGAATAAACAGAGGGGTAACAATAATTTTATGGAAACTGAACGTTTGTGCATCTTGATTGTAGTAGATTGAGAACCAAACGTAACTACCATGAAATATTTTAGCATCCCAGAACCGTGTTCAGAGAACTGGAACGAAATGTCTCCAACAGAAAAAGGAGCCTTTTGTCAAAAATGTTCGAAAGAAGTATACGACGTAAGTCATCTCCAAAACAATCAAATTATTGGTATGTTGGCGACGGAAAGGAAGGTTCCGTGTATGCGAATGACGCCACATCAAGAGCGAACGCTCAACGCGGATATCGGTCAAATTTTTCAGTCAAGAAAAAAACAAATGCAACGAGCGATGCTCTTTTCCTTGTTAGTCGTGTTTGGATTCACTTTGTTTAGTTGTAATAGTCCGCAACAAATACATGAACGTAATTTATTGCAAGCTGCCGCTGAAAGTATTGTTGAAGTGGTAGAGGAAACACCAATTCCATCGATTGAAAAAGAGGAAACGTTAAACGTTGTTGAGAAGATCCAGGAGAAAGAAGGTGATGTTCGTGAAATCATTGTTCCCGAACTCGAAGAATACGCAACTCTGGGAGAGCCGGCCTTGAAGCAAGAAGTTATGCAAGAAGTTATTATTGCACATGAAAAAGATCGTTTTACCAATGTAATTAAGAGAGACGTTTGGCATACTGCGGGCGTACCAATGATGATAAACCAAGATGTGCTTCGAGAAGAGCTCATTGCACAGGATTTTGATCTTCAGTTGCAACTTCAAAAAAACACTGATACTTCAATCCCAGAAACATTTTCTGCATTAACATTTCCGAATCCGGCAACCACAGATACGCGATTGGAGGTACAACTTCCGAGCAAAACAGAAAGCCTTGGCATTCGATTGCTTAGCATGACGGGAGAAGTTCTACAAGAAATTAATGATCAGCCGGCAGAGGCAGGGGTGCACGAATTCCAAATCAATTTGATTGATCTGAAGCCTGCATTTTATTTAATTGATGTCCGATACAACGATCAGCACGAAGTAGTGCGCCTTAGCAAAGCGCAGTAGGCTAAAAATTCAAACTCACGATTGACGTATCAAAAGCAACTGTATTCACTGACTTCAGTCCCGTTGCGCCGCTCGCGTTGTACGTGTAAGAATAAGTAGTATTGCCATCATTCGCGCAATAAATAATGGTATCCATTGGCCCTGTTAAGGAGACTGGATCCCCTTCGCAGCATATATCACAGCCTGATTTCCCTGATTGTCTTATGTAGGTCACTGTTCCGCTTCCGGCAGTTACGAAGTGTAAACCCGCCCAGGACTTAGCAGTTGTAGCATAGTTGTAGACATTGTCCTCTTCTATGGACAGCTCTTGCAAAGAAATGAAGCCTTCAATATCGTAATATCCTTCATTTTCAACTTCAAGGATATAGCTTTCTACCTGATTTCTGGGAAATGTGAAGGAATAACTTCCATCCGAGGCAACTGTGGTAGTGCCAAGAAGATTGGTTTCACCTCCACCTGCCTCAACTTCAAACAATTGAATAGACGCTCCAGTTAGATTTGAATTAAATGTAGCATCGGTAATTGTTCCTTTCAAAACAATGTCTGCTTTTCCTTTTTTACACGATGTGAACCCTATGGTCAAGGCCACAGCGATATATGCCAACAGTCTCATGCCATAAAAATGCGAAAATTGTCGGATTAATAGAATGTGATTATTTAAACGGTTATGACTAATGAATAATCCGTTGTTGATATTTACTGTATCATTCTTTTTAACATTAATTATCATCCGTCGACTATTTTGCTATATTTACCTCCGTAACTTAAATCTATTATTATGTCAGAAACGCTAGAAAACGTTCAGTCAGGAACACCAGAAAGACCTGGAATGGTGACTACACTTTGTATCTTAACTTTTATCGGAAGCGGACTTTCAAGCCTGTTGGGTTTGATAGGGATCTTTGCTTCAGGATGGGTGATGAGCCTTATGGGGGCAGAAGTTGATGCCGCTGTTGCCGAAAGTGGTGGTGGAGCTGCTGCTGAAGCTGCTGCTGCTGAAGTTGAAGGAGCTATGGCAATGGGGACTGGGATTCTTATTGCAGCCTTTGTTTTCGTACTTATCCTGAGTCTTTTGACTCTTTTCGGAGCAATTAAAATGTGGTCAATGAAAAAATCAGGATTCACATTATATGCAATTGGTGGGGGACTTTGGGCAATCCTTTGTATCATTGGTATGAGCTGGTTAGCAGCGATCGTAACTATTGCATTCATCGTGATGTATGGAATGAACAGAAAGCACATGGTGTAAGGCTAATAAACCTTTTTGTAAATCCCGTTCCTTACATATTTTGGAACGGGATTTTTTTGTCAATTCTACGCGCAAATCATTGAGCAGATTAATTCGTTGAGAAATTCATAACACAATTGGTTAGATACAATACTACAGTTCTTATCTTTGACATCGAAAATAAATTAAAGCACCAAAATGACAGACACTACAACACTTGACACTGGAGACGAACAACAACCACAGAAAAGACCTGTTTTTCTTACAGTACTTTGTATTCTTACCTGGGTTGGATCGGGATACTCCTTATTAACTGGGGCTTATGGATTATTAACTGACCCCAGAGACGAATATAATGAGATAATGAATACTCCTGACCCAACAGGTCTGCTAGACGGGATGGCACCTTACGAAGACTTCCTATTTTGGAGCAATGTTGGTAACGGTGTTGGATTATTAGTTGCCATTCTTTGTATTCTTGGAGCTGTGTTCATGTTCCAACAGAAAAAAAATGGGATTCTTCCTCTATACAGGAGGATCCATTATTGGAGTGATAATCACCGTGGTTGCAACGAATGTATTAATGCCACCGATGTTAGTATGGGTAGGATATATAATAGTTGCGCTTAGCGCAGTAATTTCAGCAGCATTTATCATAATGTATGCAGTGAATCTTAAACACATGAATTAATATGAGCGAAGAAGGAGATATTTTAGAATCAGAATTGAAAGACATCAATGCTGGAGGCGGAGGTAATGGACAATTACCAAATGCTGTGGCAACATTAGTACTTGGAATTGTTTCCATAGTTGGATGTTTGTTTTACGGATTGCCAGGATTGATCTGTGGTATCATTGGTCTGTCCTTGCATTCGAAGGATAAAAAACTGTACAACTCAAACAAAGCAAAATACGAGAACTCGTATAAAATGGCGAATGCCGGATATATTTGTTCTATTATCGGGACTTCCTTATCTGCATTGTACTTTATTATTATCGCATTTGCGTTTGCCGGATTAGTTTCGGCAGGTCGTTTCTAAGATGCTAGAATGCGGTTGGAGACAAGAATTTGGCGTTGATTGCCTAACCTGTGGCTTTCAACGCTCTATTGAACTGCTGTTCAAAGGACAGTTGGTGGATAGTTTTCTGATGTTTCCAGCAACAATTCCGTTTCTGCTGACGATTTTGCTCGTCATCTTATACATTTGGAAACGTTTTAATCATGGACACAAGTGGGTGCTCTCAATGTTTTCACTAACAGCACTGCTTATCATTGTTAACTATTCTGTGAAGATTTCGAACGGAACCTTTATTCACTAGCTATGGACGAAAACGATTCATTCGAAGATTTTGACATTCTCGATGAGGAAGTGGGCGGAAAGAAAACAACCAAACTGCCGGCATCTCTATTGGCTTTGTGCATTTTAACCTTCGTTGGTTGTGCATTCATTCTAGTGAAAGATTTGATCACATTTCAATTCTTTGAAGGCGATCCAGATTTGCCTTTGGTCTATATACTCGAAGTACTTTCCTGCTTTGGCTGCATTGCGGGCGCCGTTTTAATGATGCGCTTAAAACTTGTTGGATTCTATATTTATATGGTAAGCAACATTGTTTACATGCTTGCGGTAGTATGGTATTGGTTTGGAATCATGGACGTTCCTCTCAACGAGTGGATGTTTGTAATTATCATTGTTTATATCGCTGCTCCCGTTGGATTTATTATCTTCTACAGCACTCACAAAAAATACCTTCATTAAATAAAATATACTATGTCAGACGACAAAAAGATCATTTTCTCCATGGTAGGTGTCTCCAAAAGCACACCCGCAGGAAAGCAAATCATTAAAGACATTTACCTCTCCTTCTTTTACGGTGCCAAAATCGGTATCATTGGATTGAATGGTTCTGGTAAGTCTACGGTAATGAAAATTATCGCAGGACTCGATCAATCGTATCAAGGCGATGTCTCGCTGTCCTCCAGATGATCAACTGATTGAAACGCTTTCGGGAGGTGAACGCCGACGTGTTGCTTTGTGCCGATTATTGTTGAAGAATCCAGACATTCTTTTGCTTGATGAGCCTACAAACCACCTTGATGCAGAATCAATTTTGTGGTTAGAGCAGCACTTGCAGCAATACAAAGGAACAGTGATCGCTGTAACTCACGACCGTTATTTCTTGGATAATGTTGCAGGGTGGATCCCTTGGAAAGGAAATTATACGTCTTGGCTAGAGCAAAAATCCAAGCGATTAAAAGAAGAAGAAAAACAAGAGTCGAAACGTCAGAAGGTATTGACTAGAGAGTTAGAGTGGGTGCGCACCAATCCAAAAGGACGACATGCCAAGAACAAAGCGCGTCTGGCGAATTACGATAAGATGCTCTCCGAAGATGTGAAATCGAAAGAAGATACCTTGGAAATTCCTATTCCAAATGGGCCGCGCCTTGGAAACAATGTGATTGATGCCTTGAACGTTTCGAAAGGATTTGAAGACAAATTGCTGTATGGCGATTTAAATTTCAAACTTCCACCTGCCGGAATTGTTGGGATTATCGGCCCAAATGGCGCAGGGAAAACAACCATCTTCAAAATGATCATGGATGAATTAAAGCCAGATTCTGGTGAATTCCAGGTTGGAGAAACAGTTAAAATTGGCTATGTAGATCAGACGCATGAAGACATTCACCCAGACAAGTCCGTTTTTGAAGTGGTTTCTGGAGGTGCAGATTTTGTAGAGGTTGGAAGTCAAAAAGTCAATGCACGCGCTTACTTATCAAAATTCAACTTTGCAGGATCTGATCAAAACAAGAAAGTTGGCGTGCTTTCCGGTGGAGAACGAAATCGTTTGCACCTCGCAATGACACTAAAAACAGAAGCGAACGTATTGCTACTGGATGAGCCAACCAACGATATTGATGTAAACACTTTACGAGCTTTAGAGGAAGGTATTGAAAACTTTGCAGGATGTGCCGTTGTAATCTCACACGATAGATGGTTCTTGGACAGAATTTGTACGCATATTTTGGCTTTTGAGGGGGATTCAGAGGTTTATTGGTTTGAAGGCTCGTATACTGATTACGAAGAAAACAAGCGAAAACGCCTTGGAGATCAGGGACCTAAACGAATCAAGTACAAAAAACTGATCAAATAAATGACGCAACAGTCAAACGATCCGCTGCATGGTAAAACACTGGAATTCATTCTAAATGAACTGGTGGACAATATCGGTTGGGAGCACATGGGGTATTTAATTCCCATTAACTGCTTCAACAACGATCCAAGCATTAAAAGCAGCTTAAAATTTTTACGGAAAACACCGTGGGCGCGAGCAAAAGTGGAGCAGCTTTACGTTGATCGTGTTTTTCAGCATTCTAATAAAGACAAATGAACGTAAGAGATTTAGAACCAAAAATATTGTGGAACCATTTTGCTGATTTGAATGCAGTTCCGCGACCATCCAAAAAAGAAGAGCGTGTCATTCAGTTCATGCTCGACTTTGGAAACAAGCTCGGATTAGAGACTACGAAAGATGCTATCGGCAATGTTGTCATTAAAAAGCCGGCATCTCCGGGTATGGAAGATCGAAAAACGGTGATTTTGCAATCGCACCTGGATATGGTGCACCAAAAGAACGCAGAAACCAATTTCGATTTTGATACGCAAGGAATTGAAATGATTGTTGACGGCGATTGGCTGAAGGCAAACGGAACAACACTTGGTGCTGATAACGGAATTGGCGTTGCAACGATTATGAGTGTGCTTTCATCGAATGAAATCAAACATCCCGCTATTGAAGCTATGTTCACGATTGATGAAGAGACGGGCATGACAGGAGCCAAAGAATTGGATCCATCCAATTTCTCGGGAAGCATTTTGTTGAACCTTGACACGGAAGATGATGACGAGCTCTCCATTGGCTGTGCAGGCGGGATTGATACCAATACAAGTTATGATTATCAGGAAGTTGGAGTAGAGGCAGACAGTACTTTTTTAGAGCTGAGCATTCGTGGTTTGACGGGTGGGCACTCTGGGATGGACATTGACAAAGATCGTGGAAACGCGAACAAATTCATGAATCGCGTCTTGTATCATTTAATTTCAACGGTTCCTTTCCAGTTGCAATCTATTGATGGAGGAAGTTTACGAAACGCCATTCCACGGGAATCGACAGCAATTATTGCAGCAAAAAAAGACGACGTAGAGCGATTGGATCATGAGTTCAAGCGAATTGCGGCCATCATTCAAAACGAATACAGTTCTTTGGAGAAAGGACTAATTTTTTCAATGCAATCAACGGAACCTGCATCAAACAAAGCAATGGCACCGACCGATTTACTGAAAATGGTCAATACATTGTATGGATTGCACAATGGTGTGTTCCGCATGAGTCCTGATATTGCTGGCTTAGTGGAAACATCGTCCAGTTTGGCGCGTGTTATTGTCAAAGACGGGAAGTTCACGACCAAATCTTTGCAACGAAGTTCAGTAGAATCTGGGAAAGGTGATGTCGCCAACACAATTCGTGGTGCTTTTGAATCGATGGGATGTACAGTGGTACAAACGGGTGATTACCCCGGATGGCAACCAAATCCAGATTCAGAAATACTGGTAATGATGGAAGCACTTTACAAAGAGAAGTTCAACGAAGCACCGCAAGTAAAGGCTTGTCACGCCGGTTTGGAGTGTGGAATACTCTCGAAGCACCTTCCAAATGTGGACATGATTTCTTTTGGTCCTAACATTCGAGCGCCACATTCTCCGGATGAAAAATGTCAAATTTCATCTGTTCAGAAATTTTGGAGCTACTTTTTGGATGCGTTGGACCGAATTCCAACTAAGTAGAGCAGGGTGGAGCAGCACGAACTCGTTGCGTTGGCCAATGCAAAAATGCATTATGGCAAATATGCAGGGCGCTATTTGATCCATCTTCCAGAGGCGTATCTTGTTTGGTACCGTCAAAAAGGGTTTCCAAATGGAAAGCATGGAAGGCAATTAGCACTAACATTAGAGATAAAAATTAATGGATTAGAGCACTTAATTTATCCGCTCATTGAAAAAAAGTAATATTTAGTGTAGTATTGTTAACTAATATCTATATTATTGAATTATAACATTTTATAAGAGGTTAACTGATGTATCGGTTAACCTTTTTTGTTTACATAATCATATTTTTTCTCAATTTTTCGTAACTATTGTTGAAATGGTACCGTAAATGATGGCAGAATTTGAAAGAAACCAAATGATGCAAACAACAACAATAGATATGATTAACAACAGAATCAAACAAGCGAAGTACAAATTGTCTCAACACAAAACACAGGGAACCAATAGTCGTTTATCTGTTTTTGAAGTTGCGAAACTCATGGATACAGTGAAAAAGGGGGAACAGGTCAATAACAATGACACAAGCAATCTCTTCTTCTCCTTGAATTAAGAAAAGAATACATAGAAAAGAGTAGGTCGTCCTTTTAGGGCGGCCTTTTTTGTTGCTGTAAATTGATTACATTTGTATATAATCAAAATAGTTACAAATGTTAATTCAAGATCGCATTCGAACCATTATGAAGTCAGGCAATCAATCGGCTTCAGAATTTGCTGATAAAATTGGCGTAAAGCGATCGAATTTAAGTCACGTATTGAGCGGGAGAAACAAGCCCAGTCTGGATTTCCTAGAAAAGGTAATCAATGCGTACCCCAAAGTAAATGCCTCTTGGTTAATTACTGGAGAAATGAGAAGCGAGACCGCAGCTCCAAAGGCTTCATCTCAAGAAAACACCCCGCAAGAAGCGCAAGAACATAGGGGTAAGAAAGAGATTGAGAAGATCTTGATGTTCTATACAGACGGTACTTTTGACGCCTACCGTCCTAATCAGCAATAATTCCAGAAGCGAACAACTCTTCATTCAGATAGAAAGCGGCAAATTGCCCTGGAGTGATTCCGCGCTGTCTTTGATCGAATAAAACATACAAGCCATCCGAGAGCACGTGCAAGGTTCCTTTTTGCAAAGACTGACGGTATCGAATGCGAATGTCGCACTCAAGGCCATTCAAGCGCTCCAAACTGTATCTACTGCTCACAAAGTGAACATCTCCCAGAGCAATACGCAACGCCCAACGATTCAACCCTGGGTGTGCATCCTTTTGCCCAGTGAATACCGTATTCGTATCTACATCCAAACCAATGACAAAAGACGGATTCGGGCGACCGCCAATATGCAATCCTTTCCGCTGTCCAATGGTATAGTAATGAGCGCCTTGATGCTCCGCTACAACCAACCCTTCATCTTCAGAATAGTCATACGACTTTGCGAGATCCTTCACGTTCTCCGATTGCACAGGGATGGATTCATACTTTTCAAAAGCGGTTAAATCGTCTGGAATCTCCACTATATGTCCGGCTTTCGGCTTCAGTTGTTGCTGTAAGAATTGAGGTAGACTGATTTTTCCTACGAAACAAAGTCCTTGCGAATCCTTCTTATCTGCTGTATGCAAACCATTATTTTGTGCAATCTCCCGCACTTCTGGCTTGAGCAGTTCCCCAATAGGGAAGAGTGCCTTGGCCAATTGCTCTTGATTCAATTGACAGAGAAAATAAGATTGGTCTTTGTTTGGATCCTTCCCGGCGACAAGTCCATAACTGCCATCTTCGTGCTGTATCTTGCGACAATAATGCCCCGTAGCAACATAATCGGCACCTAACTGCATTGCAGCGTCCAGGAAAACATCGAATTTAATTTCACGATTACAGAGGACATCAGGATTTGGAGTGCGCCCCGATTTATACTCACTAAACATATAATCTACAATGCGCTCCTTGTATTCTTTACTCAAGTCAATTACTTGAAACGGAATGTCCAACTGCTGCGCAATGAGTAAAGCGTCATTAGAATCATCAATCCACGGGCAATCGTCGGATAAGGTAACCGATTCATCGTGCCAGTTCTTCATGAACATGCCGATAACTTCGTATCCTTGCTCTTTCAGCAAATAAGCCGTTACACTAGAGTCTACACCACCTGATAATCCTACAACTACGCGTTTCATACTGCAAAATTACAATATTCTTTGTGGAATGTTTACAACTAGGATCAATGCGTTGTTAATGTAGGTGAATTTTTAGATAACATTTGTAATATATCAATTTACAATAGTAATTACATTTGTAAACAGGTCATTTAACATTTCTTACCTCGGAGGAAATATACAATCGGCACCTTTTTTGTAATTTCATCGACATCAAATCAATTTTAATCATAGCAACCGTATTTGCGCACTTCTTTTCTTTCGGACAAGATTGTGAAGAAGTATTGTTCTCCGGAACTATAAAGGACACGTTGCAACCTCAAGGGTTTTACAACTTAATGGTTGTGAATCGATCTTCGGGTCGCGGAAACTTTGGTCAGCCCAACGGTACCTTTAGCGTGTATGCATCTGAAGGTGATACGATAAGTTTGTCGGTAAGAGGTTACATTCCTGTAAATGTAGTGGTCGTTGCCGACTCCAACTGTCAACATAAGTCATCTTACTACATCGAAGGCAAGGCGCAAGAAATAGCGGCAGTTGAAGTACGTCCTTTGAAATCGTTGCAGGAAATTAAGGAGGAACGCGCCGAATTGGCGATGCGTGAAACCAGAACAGTTACCGGAATGGAGGTAATTCAAAGTCCTATCACGGCACTTTATCAGGCATTCTCGCGTAAAGAACGATCTAAGCGCTGGGTTGCAGAGCAAGAATACAAAGACGATCAACGTCGCATCGTGAAGGAATTGCTACGAAACTATGTGGCATACGACATTGTAGACCTCTCGGAAGAAGAGTTTGATGAGTTCATAAATTTCTTGAACCTGAACGATCACTTCCTGAAAACAGCTTCAGAGCTTGAGCTTATTCATTTCATTCAAGATAAGTACGAACATTATTTGTTGTACAAAGAAGGGATGTAGTTTCTTAGTCTTTTTGGCTTGCACTTCGACACCTTTCGAGACGCTACTTATTTTTAAATTGATAAAGCTATATGGGCTTCTCGACTAGCTCGAAGACCGAGTAGGTGATCCTGCTTGAGTTTTATGCGTTGAAGTTTCTTAGAAGTAAGTTATAACAAGTTGGGCGGATGAATCTCCCAACACTTCACAAAAAAAGCCGATTGATTTCTCAACCGGCTCTAAATACTATCAAGCAATAAACTTACTGTCCGTTCAATTCATCCACGCGCTGCTGACGCTGCATTGGATTTTCTCTCGTTTGTTTCTGACGGAAAAGTTCGTATCGTGTGGGTTGGCGTTCATGTGGCCAACTGTTGTTGTTCAAATCAGTATCGGCTGTTTCCAGGAATGGATCCAAACGAATGTTGTCAACCTTCTTTTCGAACATGAACACCTTGGAAATTTCATTCTCGCTACGGCGCCAAACTTCTGCCGGAATTCGAATTACTTCTTCAGAACCATCGTCAAATGAGAAGCGGAGAATTAAAGGCATTGGAATACCGCCAATATTGCTGAAGCTCAACTCATAAAACTGCATTCCAGAATTCAATAATTCCAATTCCTCTGGTGAAAGACCTTCCTTGAAATCTTCGTAATCCTTGCGGTGCAATGCATCCACTGCATAAATGTCGCGTTTTGCGTAGAAATCATCAATGTCAGCATCGCGTTCGTTCACCGTTTCATCAATTGTTTCGCGATTTCGAGAATCTCCAATGAACTCATCGGCTTGATCGTCTGCAGCTTTTTGAGCCGGCATTTCCACTTCTGGATTCATTGTATTTAACTCGTACCAATTCACTTCATCTAAAGAGATATCTACGTGGTCTGTTGTGAAAAACCAAGATCTCCAAAACCAATCCAAATCAACGGCCGATGCATCTTCCATAGTACGGAAGAAGTCTGCAGGAGTTGGGTGTTTGAATGCCCATCGCTCACAGTATGTTTTGAACGCATAATCGAACAATTCGCGTCCCATAATTGTTTCGCGTAGGATGTTTAATGCCGTTGCTGGTTTTCCGTAGGCGTTATTTCCAAATTGCCAAATTGATTCAGAGTTCGTCATAATCGGGGAGATGTGATCTTTGTCTCCGCGCATGTAATCTGCAATTAAGTAGGCTGGTCCGCGACGTGAAGGGTATCCGCGTTCCCATTCTTGCTCCGTTAAATATTGCACGAAAGTGTTTAATCCTTCATCCATCCATGTCCATTGGCGCTCATCTGAGTTGATAATCATCGGGAAGAAGTTGTGACCAACCTCGTGGATAATTACACCCCACATTCCGTATTTGGTGCGCTCAGAGTACGTTCCATCAGCCTCAGGACGACCGCCATTGAAGCAAATCATTGGGTATTCCATTCCAATCCACTTAGAGTGAACAGAAATTGCTACTGGGTAAGGATATTCAACCGTGTATTTCGAATACGTTTTGATTGTGTGAGCAACCAATTTTGTTGAGTAGCGATCCCACAAAGGGTTTCCTTCTTTCGGATAATAAGACATCGTCTTTCAACGGGGTATCCAGGTTGATGCGAAGCATGGTTTTGTTGATGGCGTAACTCAAATTCTTTCCAGAAGGCGTTGTAACTTCTTCAATCTTAAATCCACCATCGAACTCAAAGGTTTTACTGGCTACGTCTCCAATGGAACGGAAATCTTCCATTTTTTCAATGGTAATCAACTTAGAATCGGAGTCTTGAGCGCGCATGTTTTGATCGAGTTGAATCCATAGGTATTCCAAATGATCAGGAGAATTGTTGGTATATGTAATTTCCTCTTCTCCGTAAATACGCTGATTCTCATCATCTAAGCGTACTTCGATATCATAATCGGCTTTTTGCTGATAATAGGCGTGACCTGGAGCTCCAGCCGCATTGCGATACTCGTTCGGAGTCGGTAATTCCTCTCCAAGCTGTGCAAATCGGTTTTGAGCAAATGTCAATCCCGGAAGCAATAAGGTAGCAAGCAATAGTTTTTTCATTGTTCCTTGTTTTCGAAGTATAATTGTTTGGTTTTATTCATGGGTGTGAACGCCGCCGTGTAGGTTTTACCGGAGTAGTAGAGCGTTATTTTATTCTGCTGCTCGGGAAAAACTTCCATGAGCAAGTCGTAGCGAATTTCAATCTCTTCTTGAAAAATCATGGGTTCCGATTCAAAATACCAATTGGAAGTACCGTCTAGTGAAACGTCGTTACCCTTCAGTTTAAGATTGCTAATATCGTATCCACTAATTACGGAGAAATGCCCATTCACGTAGGCCTCAATGGCTTTTTTATCCTCACCGTTGATTGTCTGAACGTTTTCAATCTCGTGGCCATTTTCCTCCATAGCTCGCTCAAAATCATGTGTAGTCACGGTTAATGTAACTTCCATACGCTTCGAAACCGCATTGTATTCCATTTCAACAAAACTGAAGAAGTATTCGTGAGCGCTAGATATAAAAGGCGCTAACAGCAAACATGATATTAGAAAGAGAGACTTCATTTTCGGGTCACTAAATTACACAATTCTTCATCTAATAATGCTACCGCTTATCCATTAAGCATTAATTTTACAACTTCTTTAAACAGCACATTAAGATGGCGAAGATTGGAATTATTGGATGTGGTAACTTGGGCGTATCAATACTTGAAGGTGTAATCGCTAAACATCCTGAAAAAGAGATTTTTGCATCAAAGAGAAACATTGCGTCTATTGCGCATTTCTCTTCGGATAAAGTGACCATAACAAAGGACAATGAAGCGCTCATTGCAGCTTGTGATGTTTTGATTTTTGCGCTGAAACCATATACTTTATTACCATTCATCCAAGAACATCGACATTTGTTTCGTTCGGAGCGACATACGCTTGTCTCTGTTGCGACAGGTATTTCCATTCAAGATATTGAGAATTCTGTTGGATCTGAATTTGACATTTTTAGGGCGATGCCCAATACTGCGGCTGCTGTCAACGAATCAATTACAGCTATTGCGAACAATGACGATCCGCTGAATCGAAAGGAGATCGTGGATGCTATTTTTACGGGCCTCGGATCAACGATTCACATTGATGAAAAATTGATGGATGCAGCGACTATTCTCGGAGCATGCGGCATTGCCTATGTTTTGCGTTTCATGCGCGCGATGATTCAAGGTGGAATTGAAGTTGGATTTGATGCGCAATCGGCTACAAAAATTGTCAGTCAAACGATGAAAGGTGCTTCAGAGCTAATTCTTCAAAATGGATCGCACCCAGAACAAGAGATCGATAAAGTGACCACACCAAAAGGGTGTACCATTGTGGGATTGAATGAAATGGAACACGCAGGATTCAGCAGTGCACTCATCAAAGGAATTGTGGCAAGCCACGATAAAATTCAGGATTCCGAATAATTATCGGTGCTTTTCGTGGTATTCATGTGCCCATTTCTTCAGTTTGATCTGCAATTGGACATCAATTAATCTGTCGAGATGTGCCGTTTCCCTTACATCTTCATCGAACAAATACTCGTAAAACAGGCAGGCGCTTGCAAAAGTTCCCGTACGATTCGGGTGTGCTCCATCAACATCGTAAAGGTTTACCTTGCCGCGCAGTGATTCCCAAAACAATCCAACGGGAACGAATGTACCATCGATATCCTCCGCAACTTCACGGTATTTATCCTCCAGTTGTTTTGCCATTTCCAGTTTCTTCTTGTAGCCCCAAGTTGAGAAGAATACAACTTCAACATCAGGATTGATTTCGACCAAACGTTCCTTCCACATTTTTCCTGAAGCAGCGAATTCGTCTGGAGTGTGAATAGGACCCCGGGTGTATTCCTGCAAGATGACTTTGTCCCATTTTTCATGCGTTAAAGCCTCTCTCGACGCAGAATCTTCCAGGTGTGTTAAGAGATGAAATTTTCCGGCTGTTGTGCTCTCGATAATCACATTATCACCAATTTTTGCACTTTGAACAAGTCGCTTCAAATGGCAATCTACGCCACAATTTTCGTACGTCTGACTGTTCCCAACAAACAGCACCTGAATGAGTTCCTCGTTTTCTTTTTCGGTTCTAACACTCGGTTCAAATTTACAAGCACTAAGAATAAGGATGCAGCAAAGATGCAGCGAAAAACGCCTAAGAACCGCAATGAATCGACGATTTTTAGATGTATTCTGTGCCATGAATAAACGTTGAATTAGCGTTAGTCGTTCCCTTTCGCGTAATCGGCAAGGAATTTCTCAAGTCCAGAATCAGTCAATGGGTGATTGAGCAGGGCCATAATTGCTTTGAGCGGAACAGTAGCGACATCGGCACCTAGTTCAGCACACTGAATGATGTGCATTGGGTGACGCACAGACGCGGCTAAGATTTGCGTATCGAAAGTATAGTTGTGATAAATCGCTCCGATTTGCGCAATCAGATCCATTCCGTTGGAAGAAATATCATCCAAACGCCCCAAGAAAGGGGAGATGTAGGTTGCACTAGCTTTTGCCGCCAACAATGCTTGTCCTGCTGAAAATATGAGTGTACAATTGGTTTTGATTCCCTTGGATGAAAAGTAATTGATTGCTTTGATGCCGTCTTTGATCATCGGAACCTTTACCACAATATTCGGATGCAGAGAAGCCAAATGTTCTCCTTCACGAATAATGCCATCATAATCCGTAGAAATGACTTCAGCACTAATTGGTCCATCAACAATGTTACAGATATCGACGTAGTGCTTCAAAATATTTTCTTCACCTGTAATGCCTTCTTTTGCCATCAACGAAGGGTTGGTGGTTACTCCGTCAAGAATTCCAAGATCATTGGCTTCTTTTATTTCGTCAAGGTTTGCGGTATCGATAAAGAATTTCATTTGTGCTGATTTAATTTGGCTCAAAAATACGATTTCACAATCTTTCCTCAGCCTGCAAATTCGCTTAGTTATCCACTATTTTATCACCAATGCCACATACGCGACAATCCCAATGATTCTTATGAAGGAAGAGACCAAATACATCTGAATCACTCTTTTTGGTAGCTCTAGCTTTTGAAAGGCGGATGTTGCAAGGTGTGCTTGAATGCCAATCCACACAAGTATACTTGAGATGAAAACAGTCATTACAGTACCACGCGGCCAATCGGTATAGCGCAGCGCTAGAATATATCCGGCAATTTGAACGATCATCACAACAAGGTTTAGCACTCTTCGTTTTCGGAACGTTTCGTGAAATTGAGCTTGTTGCATCGGATTTAAAAAGGTCATAGCGCGACCATTAATGTTTCTTGATAAAATTACAGCGGCGATAATAACAATGAATCCTAATAGCATGGAATTAATTTGATGATGAAATTACGCATTGCTCTGAGAAGAATGGTAATTAATTATAGTCTTCGAGCTTACCGAGATGTGGATGATGAATTGTGAATGATGGATGATGGATGATGAATTGTTATGTTCATCTCGGCTCCGCTCGATGAACGTTGGTGCATGAGCATATTGACTGGAGAATGAATCAAGATTTAATTCGGTGTCATTAACGTAATTTTACCCAGAAAAAAAGGCATAAAAAGAGGGAAGAACAAGCATTGCTTGTGAAGACGAAACGACTTTTACGATAGTAAAACAAAGTGAAGGTAGCTACTCAAACAGCAAGTGCTTGCCGAGATGTGGATGATGAATTGTGAATGATGGATGATGAATTGTTATGTTCATCTCGGCTCCGCTCGATGAACGTTGGTGCATGAGCATATTGACTGGAGAATGAATCGAGATTTAATTCGGTCTCATTAAAGGGATTATGGCCAGAAAAAAAGGCATAAAAAGAGGGAAGAACAAGCATTGCTTGTGAAGACGAAACGACTTTTACGATAGTAAAACAAAGTGAAGGTAGCTACTCAAAAAGCACGTGCTTGCCGAGATGTGAATGATGAATTGTGAATGATGGATGATGGATGATGAATTGTTATGTTCATCTCGGCTCCGCTCGATGAACGTTGGTGCATGAGCATATTGACTGGAGAATGAATCGAGATTTAATTCGGTGTCATTAACGTAATTTTACCCAGAAAAAAAGGCATAAAAAGAGGGAAGAACAAGCATTGCTTGTGAAGACGAAACGACTTTTACGATAGTAAAACAAAGTGAAGGTAGCTACTCAAAAAGCACGTGCTTGCCGAGATGTGGATGATGAATTGTGAATGATGGATGATGGATGATGAATTGTTATGTTCATCTCGGCTCCGCTCGATGAACGTTGGTGCATGAGCATATTGACTGGAGAATGAATCAAGATTCAATTCGGTGTGACTAACAGTATTTAAGGCAAAAAAGAGGGAAGAACAAGCATTGCTTGTGAAGACGAAACGACTTTTACGATAGTAAAACAAAGTGAAGGTAGCTACTAAAACAGCACGTGCTTGCCGAGATGTGAATTATGGATGATGAATGTTCATCTCGGCTCCGCTCGATGAACGTGGGTGAATGAGCATATTGACTGGAGAATGAATCGAGATTTAATTCGGTGTCATTAAAGGGATTATGGCCAGAAAAAAAGGCATAAAAAGAGGGAAGAACAAGCATTGCTTGTGAAGACGAAACGACTTTTACGATAGTAAAACAAAGTGAAGGTAGCTACTCAAACTGCACGTGCTTGCCGAGATGTGAATGATGGATGTTCATCTCGACTCCGCTCGATGAACGTGGGTGCATGAGCGTATTGACTGGAGAATGAATCAAGATTTAATTCGGTGTCATTAACGGGATTATGGCCAGAAAAAAAGGCAAAAAAAGAGGGGTAAGCTACTTACATCGCACCGCTACAACCTCCTACCCTTGCTACGTTCCCGTCCTGGGGGATTAAGAGGGAGCTGGTCGTATAAGACTTACCCCAGCCGCAAAATTAGTACTTTCTTTGACGAAACAAGAGCCTTTCACATTTTTTTGAAGATTCTTTTAAAAAAGAGCAGATTCAATCGAAAAAAGGAGGCCGAGGCCTCCTTTTTTGTTCAAAATAAGATGTAAAACGCTTACATTTCTGGTAGAAGTACCGAATCAACTACGTGAATTACGCCATTTGATTGGTATACGTCGTATACAGAGATGTTTGCTACACCGCCATTTTCGTCCTCAATTAGAATGTTGTGCGAACCATTCATGGTAGCTGTCAAGGTTCCTCCGCTGAGTGTTGTAAGTTCTGCAGAACCTCCACCTTTTGAAATCATTTTTTTCAAGGCATCGAAATCGTACTTTCCAGAAACTACGTGGTACGTCAATACTCCTTGAAGCATTTCTTTGTTTTCTTCTTTCAAAAGTGTTTCAACCGTCCCTTCAGGTAAGTTTTCGAAAGCATCATTTACGGGAGCAAATACTGTTAGCGGACCTTCACCCTGAAGTGCTTCAACTAAATCTCCGGCTTTAACTGCCGCAACAAGTGTTGTGTGATCTTCAGAGTTCATCGCATTCTCTACTATGTTCTGCGCCGGCAACATGGCTTCACCACCTACCATTGTGTTCTGTGCGTTTGCACTTGTAATCATTGTCAATGAGAATAATGCTACTGTTAAAATCGTTCTTTTCATGTCTAATTGTTTTTTGTTTGCAAGACCTACGAACAACTCTTTGTTTTGGATTTCCTGTAATTGAAAAATAATCTCAATTAACACTTAACATGCTGATTCACAGAAAAATTAAAATCACAAAAAAAAAGTCCAACTCTTTCGAATTGGACTCCTTAATTATGTCTTTAGGACTTTCTTACAAGTGCATAAAATCTTTCTTTGCTAACAACTCGTCCTCAGATTCTCTGAAATCAGGGTCATCAACACAGCAATCAACGGGGCACACTGCAGCACATTGTGGTTCATCATGAAAACCAACACACTCTGTACATTTGTCTGTTGCAATGTAGTATACATCCATATCTCCTGGTTCTTTTTCATTGTCGGCCATTGTTTCATCGCCGTCCAATGTAGTGATCATCCCTGTTAACGATGTCCCATCAGAATATCGCCACTCCGCACCACCTTCATAGATTGCAGTATTTGGGCACTCTGGCTCGCAGGCCCCACAATTAATGCATTCATCCGTGATCATTATTGCCATAACGCTTCATTTTATATTTGCAAATATAAGGGCTTTGCCTTTGTATAGCGTAATGATTGGCAGAGAAATAATGGACAATCGCTCGTGAATAAGAAAACTGCTAATTTTGCACCGTGAAACAAGAGACGATTATCAAAGGATTTGCGCAGTTGGGGAAACTCATGCGCGCACTTGGCAACAATGATGAATGGACGGATTTTTCTGTAGGCGTTACGAAACAAGAGTTCGAAGCGTTGGAGTATACCATCAATCGTCAGTTTGCTTTAAACGGTTGGTTTGTAAAGGAGAATGTACGATTAAGTCTGTTGTCTTTGGGAAACGAACTCACGGAGGACAATCTCTCATCTTGGGCGGAAAACTATACCTATTCCGAAAATGCAAAACGAGTAGGAGTGATCATGGCCGGCAATATTCCGCTGGTTGGATTTCATGATTTTCTTTCAGTACTCATTTCTGGAAATCATGTCGTTGCGAAATTGAGCAGTGATGATGCTACCTTATTACCAAAGCTTGCCGAACATTTAATTCAATTTACTCCAGAACTGGAATCGCGAATCACCTTCTCTCAGGGACCAATTGGCCAAGTGGATGCTGTAATAGCAACAGGAAGCAACAATTCCTTGAAATATTTTGAACAGTACTTTGGGAAATATCCACATATTTTCAGGAAAAACAGAACGTCGTTGGCGGTTTTGGACGGAACGGAGACCAAGGAACAACTGTTTGAGTTAGGGAGAGACATCTTTCAATATTTTGGACTGGGATGCCGCAACGTTTCGCACCTTATGATTCCACAAGATTTTGAATTGAATCGCTTCTTCGAAGGCATCGTGGATCATGGAAATGTTGTGAACAATAACAAATACGGCAATAATTACGATTACAACAAAGCTATATTCCTCATGAATAAGGCAGAGCTATTGGATAACAACTTTGTCTTATTGCGCGAATCGAATGAATTATTCTCTCCGTTATCGATGCTGAATTACCAGCGTTATTCCGACCAGAGTGGGGTGAGGGAGTTCTTAGAACTTCATAAAGACGACTTGCAAGTAATTGTTGGTAATCAGTATGCGCCTTTTGGCAAAGCCCAGGCACCAAGCCTATCGGATTATGCAGATGGCATAGATACGATGGAATGGTTGTCACAATTATGAATTAGGAGTTGTGAGTGAAGAATTTGAAAGGATCATTCATCACTCATCATTCAACATTTAGCATTTCCATTCGTTGTTTTGGTATTCTATTTGCAATTGTTTCGAAAAGGCAATAACTTAAGAGTAATGAAGCACATTGGAATAAGTATCATTTTCATCTTGATTGGTTTTTCTGGATTTTCTCAGGAAGACGATTCTACGGTGATGCTTACCCAAGATCTAAAGGAAATCCGCTACGACAAGGATTTCAATCTTCATTACGCGCAACAACTCAACCTCATAAGAAGAACTTATCCGCTTGCTCTGAAAGCAAAAGAAGTCATTGATTCCTTGGATGCAGAGATCGCGCAAGAGACCAAGCGTAGGAAACAGAAGAAAATCGCACGTTCGACGAAGAAAGAGCTTGAGGAAGAGCTCGAGTTCTTAATTAAAGATCTCTATATGGGTGAGGGCAAGATGCTGTTCAAACTTATTCATCGAGAAACTGGAATGACTGTTACCGAGATACTCGCCAAATACAAAGGTTCCGTTTACGCGAAAACCGTACAGGCCACGTTTTCCATGTATGGTCACAAAACTAACAGCACTTTTGATGCGGAAGGTGATGACTGGGTTGCTGAACTTGTATTGCAGGATATTGAAGCTGGCCGCAGAACCATCGATATGCGCATTCAAGGAATGACCAAGGAGCAGTACAAGCAAAATTTAAAGGACTATCGAGAATATCGGAAGGGATTACGCAAAAACAAACGCAAGAGCAGAAGAGCCAAGAGGAAGAGTGATTCGGCATGATCATCTCGACTTTTCGGCAAGCTCAATACAACGCAAGATGGATGCAAGTACTGAAGGAACTCCGAACCCTGATGCTCCCGAAGGTTGAGGGCTTTTACTGAGCTTTGCGAAATCGATGTTTTTACCTTGAGCCTGTGGAAAGGTACCGAAGTTTCGACTGGTGAGAACTCGTGTTTGTACAAGCTATTTTAAAAATTCTCATTAGGATAGAAAAGGGAAACTCTTATTTTTGAGATATGTCAATAACCATTAAAGATCTGCCTGGACCGAAAGGTAAGCCAATCGTTGGCAACTTGTTCTCTCTTGATTTACCGCAATTGCACAACAGCATTGAAGCTTGGAGCGATGAATTCGGTGACGTGTTCCGTTTAGACCTCGGATTTTTTAGTCAATTGGTCATTACGCGCCCATCGATTTTGCAGAAAATCATGAAAGAGCGACCGCATAGCTTTTCGCGCAATACAAAAATGAACCAAATCATTCGAGAGGGCGGGGTTCACGGCGTTTTTAATGTAGAAGGTAAAGATTGGCGCAAACACCGTCCAATTGTTGCAAAAGGACTGGATGTGAAGCATCAAAAAGATTTCTACCCAGCCATAGAACCCGTTTTAGAACGATTGTATAAAAAATGGTCCGAGCGAGCAGAATCAGGAGAAGCCTTT
Organism: Fluviicola sp.; assembly: GCA_043584915.1. GTDB lineage: Bacteria > Bacteroidota > Bacteroidia > Flavobacteriales_D > Crocinitomicaceae > UBA4466. The sequence goes on along the minus strand of CP121319.1, from coordinate 3,196,308 downwards.
GTGATTCAGAAAGATTTATTGCGTTTCACCGTTGACGTAACTTCTTCACTAGCTTTTGGCTATCCAATGAATACGATAGAAGAGAAGGGCAGCGCCATCCAAGACCACATGGAAAAGGTGTTTCCGATGATCTTCAAACGAATCAACATGCCGGTGCCTTGGTACAAAGTTTATCGCAATAAAGAGGACAAGGAGTTCGATAAGGCTGTAGAAGAAATGAATCGTTTGGTGGATGAGTTCATTGAAAGTGCTAAAAAACGACTCGAAGACAATCCTGAACTGCGCGAAAACCCTCCGTCGGTAATTGAGGCAATCCTGGTAGCAGCTGAAGAAGACGATCAATTCGACGCGACAGATGTACGTGGAAATCTCTTAACCTTGTTAATGGCAGGGGAGGATACAACCGCGGTAACTTTGAATTGGATGATCTATCTGCTTTCTCAACTGCCTGAAGTCACTTCTGAAATGCGCAACGAAGCTATTGCCGTATTAGGAGAAAAACAATGGGCGAATGCATATGAAGACAATGCCAAAATGCGCTATATTGAAGGTGCTGCATTTGAATCCATGCGATTTAAACCCGTTGCTCCAGTATTGCTTTTCGAAGCCAACGAAGACGTGCAATTAGAAGAAGTTTTTGTCAAGAAGGGGCAACGTATCTTAACCCAACATCGCTATGCTTCTTTGCAAGAGGAACATTTCACGGATGCCTCGGAATACAAACCAGAACGTTGGTTGAAAGAGAGTAAATGTCCTGTTCACAACAATCAGGCTTTTTCTCCATTTGGCGGCGGAGCACGGTATTGTCCAGGAAGAAATTTGGCGCTTCTGGAAGTCAAAATGGTCATGTCGATGCTATTAAAGAACTTTGAGGTGGAGCTCGTTTCGCCTTATGATTCCGTGGATGAAATTATGGCATTTACCATGATGGCGAGTCCTTATGAGGTGCGGTTGAGGAAAAGAGAGTGAATTTGGAATGATGAGTTCTGAATGATGAGTGATGAATTAGGAATTAGGAATTAGGAATTAGGAATGGTAGTTATGATTTTGTAGATTCAGTAAGAACGTTAGATTAGTACTTTAAAAACAAACTAGATATGAAAATTCAATTTAATACTGATAAGAATATTAGTGGGACAGAGGCTTTGGAGAGATATGTTGCTGAAAAGATTACCGATGGGCTTGGTCGTTTTGACCAGCATGTTTCGCGTATCGAGGTACATTTATCCGATCAAAACGCACACAAAACGGGCGTTGATGATATTCAGTGCACGTTAGAGGCACGTATCGAAGGTTCACAGCCAGTTGCTGTAACTGCAAATGACGCCGATAAAACGAAAGCGGTTGATTCAGCAATTAAGAAGATGAAAGCCGCTTTGGATACGAAGCTGGGGAAGATGCGGGAGCATTAATCTGAGAAATGATAATGATTATTGAATAAGAAATAATGAATTAGCGGCGACTGAGGCTCTCGAAGTCGCCGCTAATGTTAACTGCTTGATTGCGGAATGATTTTGCGCTTCGATCACTATAAAATTGCTTGTTTTTTATCTGAATAAAAACACACCACAAGAATTTGCATTCCCATTCAGTTTACTCTAGGTAACTTAAGACATTACGTTTTAGTCCAAGTTTGTTGCGTAATTTCGCGGCATGGATTCATTAACGCAAATTGTTCTAGGCGCAGCAGTAGGAGAAGCCGTACTCGGTAAGAAGATTGGAAATCGTGCCATGGCTTGGGGAGCAGTTGCCGGAACCATTCCCGATTTGGATGTTTACATGCGGTATTTTACTGACCAAATGACCGCAACCGAAATGCACCGCGGATTCTCACACTCCATCATTTTTTCCGTATTAATGGCATTCATTCTCGGCTATTGTGTTTGGAAACAAGCGCGATTCACCATGATCGGATTCCTTGCAATTCTTGCGGTATATCCTATCCTACGAGGATCAAGTATCGTCTTTGTGCTAATCGCTCTGGCGTTGTTAGGGCTGCTATCATTTCTCATTTGGAGAAGAGGAGAAAGTCCATTGGTGGCCAGTAAATGGGAATGGTCAAAATTGTTCTTTTGGGCGCTGATTACGCATCCTTTGCTTGATGCTCACACCACGTGGGGGACGCAATTATTTTGGCCATTTGAATACCGCGTTGCCTATCAAAACATCTTTGTGGTAGATCCATTGTACACCTTACCTTTCTTGGTTTTTACACTGATTGCCTTGTTCATGAAACGAACAAACCCGAAGCGGGCAAAATTCAATAGAATTGGTTTAATAGTCAGTTCAGCTTACATGATACTAAGCATTGTATTAAAGACTGTTACGTTCAGTCATTTCGAATCAAAATTAGAAGAAGAAAAGATAGCTTATGTGGAGATGGACACACGTCCAGCACCCTTGAATACCTTCTTATGGAACGCCCAGGTTGAAACAAAAAATGGCTATCGAATTGCTTATTATTCAATCTTTGATTCCGAACCAATAGAGTTCTCTGAAGAGCTTCCCAAAAACCATCATCTACTTGAGCCATATAAGGATCAAAAAGCGATTCAGCAATTAATTAAGATTTCTCAAGGTTGGTATATGATTCGTGAGGAGAACGGAAAACTGTACTATATCGATTTGCGTTTTGGACAACTTGGATTCGATCCTGATCACTCAGAATTCATATGGAAATTTGAGCTTGTCCCTGATAAAAATGGACAAATTGAAATTGAACGTCTTCAACCGGATTTACAGAAGGCTGGGGACATGAGCGCTGTTTTCGGTGCCCTTTGGAAACGAATTTGGGGCAATTAACATTTATTTGCATAAGGTCAATGTAAGTAGTCAAAGACATGCCCGTCTAACCTGTATTAGCAGTAGCGTGTTAAGTAGTTTAGGTTAGGTTTCGGGTAGTAATGTTAGCAGTAGTTTTTAGTTCGTAGTGCTACTATCCGAAGTTTTTGGTTTTAAGCCCTGACGGTCCGTTTGGATGTCAGGGCTTATTCTTTTCTCTGCTAATTTTCCACCAATTCGAACGTGTAAACCATTACAATTCTTTGACTTTCCGTTTTGTCGAAAGGATTGGCAATATAGCTGTCGAAAATACTCGTATTCATCAAGTTCAAGCGGCTGATCATACTTTGCGAAATATTTTGGGGAAGCACATTGGTGCAGTGCACAATACCTCCAAGTTGATAGCCAAGTGATGCAGCTAAAGATTCCCCTTTTTCTTTCGCCTGAGCAGTTAGAATAGGGTAGGCAGCAACAAAATTTTCTTCCAAAGGATTGAATTCAATATCGGTCATATTTACGGAACACTCAAAATTCGACATACATTTCAAAAACAGATCCATTTCGGAGGCATCATTCAAACGCACCTCTAAAATTGAGTCAAAAACGGCTTCGTCGTTATAATAATCCATGTAAGAACCCGATTTTTCCAAGGTTAGAATGGGTTGAAATCCATTGGTTTCAAGCGACAGCATAAACGCCTTTATCGATGCTTTATCATCAAGCGCCTCTGAATCCTCCTTCTTTTTGTCTTTCCCATTTCTTTCTTCTTCATCGTTCAATTCATCGATGGGCACCACCTTATCAAACGAATATTCTTCTTCGGAGAAATCGTATGCATCCTCTTCATCAGATTTTCTAATTTCAAAAACGACATAATTTACAGAAACATCTGTGGTGGTTTCTGCTAATATTTCGATGGTAGGAGCTGTGCTATTCTCGACCTGAGCAACAGCGGCAAACCCCATTAACAGGGCAGCAAAAGCAAGGATTCTATTCATGGTTGCGGTAATTTTCAGAAAGGTACTAATTATCTAATTCCTGCGTTATTGATTGCAATTGTAATCCAATGACCTTATATTTAACATCCTATGGTTCAGGAATTAGAAGTCATATCGGAAACAGAATTAAGCAATGCAATTGTGCGTTTGTTGCCGGGTCAAATCTTTCATATCAAGTGGAAGGGAGGTATTGACATTGAGATTTCTGATATCGACGAGCTTTCTTTGGCTTTTGAAAAAATGACGCAAGGGCAAAAAGTAAGGGTGATCAATGAATTGGATCATTTTACAAGCATTAGCAATGATGCGAGAAAGTATGCTGCCGAGAAATCTCCAGATGCCATGGCAATCGCATATATTATTCGAGGTCTCGGACAAAGGCTCGTGCTGAAATTCTATTTGAATATTCGTAAGCGGAAAAATCCCACAAAAGTTTTCATGAACAAGGAGGAAGCACTTGAATGGTTGGAAGGATTCGGTTAGCATTTAATTGGTGAGAGGTGTGCATGCAATATAGTTCAACTTTCATTCGTTATAGTGCTATTTAACATAAAATTTCGTTATAGGCAAGACGAGGTACGAGGATTCGACTATTAACGCTTATTATGTCTGAATTGCTTTGGGTTTTGTCTGAGGAATTAGAACCCGCTCCTGGTTGAGGATTCATTCCGAAACATCTAATTACGATTAGACAAAACAGAAGGGAAGGAGAAAGGTGATAGACACGGATTAACAATTTTCGTCAAACCATTTATAGGCAATACTTTTTTGAACATTCATCGTCCTTAAAGACTGACTGATATGATCAGCAGGTATTTGTTTTTTATTTGCCCAAACAGGAATAGGACGCAGGGCTCCCTTTTTAGAATATTGATGATGGGATCCTTTTTTTCTCCCTGAGAATTTCCATCCGTTTAGTTCAAGAAACTTAATCCAACACTTTGTGTCTACAGGTCTATGATTCCCCATTACGCAGCAATCTGAGTAGGCATAACTTTATAGTCTGTTATGTTTTCCTCTTTCATTCGCTGATCGATGTCATGTATGGGGGTAAATTCTTTTCGTTTGTATTTTCTTTTTGTCCAGCCTAAACGAAACAATTCTTGTTCAATCTGCTTTATACTGAGTTTAGATAGTTCAGTTAAGTAAAACTTTAAACTTTCTTCCATCATTATTTCTGCCTCGCCAATATTATCGCCGTAAGCACTCAAGTCCAAAGAAGGAATATACAGACAAATCATGTTGGTTTCCTTGTCTTTAAACTGCACAACTAAACTGCTCCCAGATATATGCTTAGTGTCCTTATATCCTTTTACTCGAATAAATTCTTCTCCATGCTTTGACATACACCAAAAGTACATTAGTTTTTCAAAAAATGCAATACGCATATATACAGTTTTTGTTAAGTACTTGTGCGTGAAAATAAAATAGAAGGGCTTTCTGCTTACTATTATTCATGTCACCAAACCCTGCGGACAGGCGCGGTGGAAAGTTTGTTTATGTTTCTCGGAGAGGGCAAATAGAAAGTTCAGTAAGTTTCTTTCCGTAGGAAATAATGCTGGACGGGTCGTAGACCCTATTTGCCCTCTCCGAGAAACAATCCCCTTTAAAATCTGGTTTTCGACGACAGGAGAAAAGAGGAAGATTTAAAGGGGTAAACAAACCTGCGTGGACAAATACAATTTTAAAACTATATTTGCTACGTGGAGAGTATGGGATTCGAACCCATGAAACGGTGTCACGCGTTTGACTGATTTAAAGTCAGTTGCAATTAGCCTCTCTGCCAACTCTCCTAGAGAGCAACCCGCGAAAGCGGGTTTTTTGTTTACTCTATGTAAAGAACTAAGGCAAATATAGCGACGTAGTATGTTCGAAAAACCTAGAAAACAAAATAACTACCCCAATTTGGACCGTCCATTTTTTACTAGGGGAGGTCTAGTGGTTCCACAACTCGCAGACCTGGATTTGTCACAATCAATTCAAGAGGAACTGTTCTTGTAACTCCTTTCTGTTTTACATAAGCATCAACAAATACAAGGTAGTAGTCACTGTTTGTGCTATCCATAGATGGCATTCTTTTTTGAATTGCCTCATATTGATCAAGACTGTTGCGCATCGCATGTTCCTGTTCTTGCATGTCTGAACTTAGAGAAGATTGTAAAGCATCTCCGGTATCATAATCATCGGTGTAACCATAAAGAGCGTACGATTCAGACAGAGGACCTAAAACACTCTCGTGATATTCGTATTGCTGCTGTAATGCGTTGAGCTTATACATATATGCCCTGCGCGTATCGAGGTCTCTGAACCTCTTAATTCTAACACTGTCAAGTGTGAAATCTGGATCATCTGCTGATTTTGCATTCAGATATTCTTCTACTAAAACTTTAATTTTATCCCCTTTGGATTTAGGGGAACCATCTGCGCAACCAACGAATAGGAGTGCAGTGATAATAAAGGCAACCGTTTTCATAACAATGGTGTTGTCTCGGCGACCCTGCGAGAGGTAAGTACAAAAAAGACGTGGGCCGCAACATATCCAGAACAGAGGTACGCCAATACCCACAGAAGGAGAGTTACAACCCACGATTGATTATCTACTCCCTCCATGTTTTAGATTTTGGCGTTTCCTGTTCTGGAAGAGTACGTCTAATATTTTACACTACAAATATACGTATGTGGTGGAACTGTATCAATAGGTAGATATACGTAGGGTAGGGTATTTATACAAATCACTAGGTTTGAAGTATGGAAATACCTACTGATAGAGAAATCGAGTTAATGGACATCATTCTTCGTTTTGAATGCATGCCTTATTCTAGTGGAAGAACTAAATTTTATGATAAATACATTAAACCAATTGGGAGTTCGGAAGAACAAAGAATTAATGGTTTAATAGCAAAATTCATTTATGAGGAAGATATTGATATAGGAATATCAACTAGCGCAGGGCGTCATTATTCATGCGATAATAAAACAATTCGTTTCAATGAATCCGGAGGGTTTGCAAATTATTATGCTCAAGTAAGGGTTGAAATAGAAAGGCAAGAAGAGGTTGAAACTCTTACTATGAAAAAGCTTCGGCAAGAGGTTTCAATAAATGAAAATTTGATAGACTATTACAATACTCGAAAAAACAGAAGGTTTTGGACGATTACTATATCAACCATCCTATCAGTATCGGCCTCAATAACCAGTGGTATAGTAATTGACCAACTACATTCCCAACCAGACAAAAACAAGTCAATTGAAAATAATAAGACCGAACCAATTTCTTCGCCCAAGAAGAATGATTTAGACTCTCTCGATTTAGAGAGGTAGCACCTTTATTATTCTGAGGTTCTTTTAACATGATACTAATTTTTAAATATGGATTCTAACACTATTTACATCAATCTTATAATGAACCTTCATGCAGAAATGCAGCAGGAACTTGCAATCTTTTTTGAACAAGCGAAAGAAGACAATTTCGAAAAGCAGATAGAAGACCTAACCAAACTACGAGACTTCATGAGATCGCTTAATGCTCGAGATTAATTCCTCAGAATGCTTCTTATAACTCTTAATGAATTGTTGCCCTAAATAATTTAGAGCGTCATGAATGGGTGAGGTATCAACTTGATTGTTCTGAGGCTTTTTATTTAACATAAGCAAAAATTATAATACTATTTGAATCATTCTAATGTAAGGGTGACAGATTAACTATCGGTAGCACAGACGAACTGCGTAACATGCGGCAATTTAACATAATATTAATTATAGGCTTCTTTCGCAAGCTCAAAAGACCGATAATTAGTCGCTATGTTAAATTGCTGTAGCAGTTCAATTAAAAAATGGAATAAAGTTCAACTAAAAAATGGAATGAGTTCCCCCACATATTTCAATTTTGAGTATTTCTACTTATTGACTTTGATAATTATTCTTCCAACTATTGTCTATACATTATTCAACATTGGAAAGAAACGAGAAATTATTAGCCAGACGATTCTTTGAAATGGCCTATATATAGTTAATTTCACTCAAGGTAATGTTCATATTTGTAGAATGATCAATAAAAATTAATTAGGATTCCATGAGAATATTCATAATAGTAATTGCATTCATACCATTCTTAGGCACCGCTCAAAATAGCGATGCCTTTAAGAATGAATTAGGACTAGATATCACAGGATTCGTAAAATTCTTCACGGATTTCAATTCCGATAATAATTTCGACTATGAGCCGACATACTATTTGACGTACAGAAGGTTAATGGGTAAGCACAATTTCCGTGCGGGTATTGGCGGCGAGTATGATAACCTTGAAAAGTCAAGCACTTTTGACTCAATTTCTGTATATCAAGAAAATGATTATTCATTCTCAGCAAGAATTGGTTGGGAATGGATGTCTACTTTATCAAAACGATGGTCTGTTTTTTATGGTGGAGATTTAAGATATGGTTACGCTTTGGCAAAGGACGAAGCAATTTTTTTTAATGGAGGATATGCTCAAGGAACCGAACAATCAGCAAATGTCTTTGGACTGGCTCCTGTTCTCGGTATTCGCTTTAATATAAATGACAGAATCAGTTTAATTACAGAAGCAACATTCTCATTCAACTATGGTATTGGAAAAAATAAACAGACGTTTATCCCCACTCCTGATTTAGCAATGCCAGAAATACCAGATGTCGTCGCTCCTACTACAAGAAGTGTTTTTACAACATTTAGTCAGCCTTTGGCTCTTTACTTTGTATTTAACATTTGACAACAGAGATCTTAAAGTTATTTTCATTTATAGACCTGTTATCTATGTCTGGAGGAATGTGTTAGGTAATTTACGATTGTAATTTAAATGTAGCGGCTAAGCCTGTTAACTAAAGTTCTCTTATTCACCTATGTTCTTTAGTTATTCTTACGAATGTAGCATTTATTCAATTCCTGTCAGTAATTTGGGTTTTAGTAGATTCCATTTTTTAACAATCACGGAAATCTACTATATTTATTGGTAAAGTGTAATGTGGATTCCATTTTTTAATTGAACTGCTACACTTGAGGTCTTGTTGGATGAGTGAGATTACTAATTCTTTGTTTTGCATTGCCATTTAGTTTAAATCTATGTTTCAACTGATTTAGGCGTTAGTTGTACAAATCAAGAATTGATTCTATCCCCCTACTACCGCTGCAATTAGAAAATGTTAGACCGCATCAATATAGTTAATAAAGTGTTGGTTATCAAAGGAATGAACCAAAAATAACTTGCCAATCAATTAGGTAAGAATACTATTACTTCTATTTGTAATAACAAGTCTCAACCGCACTTGAAGGATTTGAAGCGCATTGCTGAAATTCTGGATGTGGATATTCGGGAATTGTTGGTACCAACTAAATAATTAAGTCAGATCAAGTTCATTTACAATGATTTTATACATATACTGTGCACTGGTATATGATGCATAATCTTGCCAAAAGTCATTTTTTTCTTCATTCGCAAAATCACAGGCGGACTTCAAAGAGATTGGAATAGGCTTCGGGTCTGAACAATGAGCAGCACTATAGAATACTCCATAAGTTTCCATTTCAATACCTATTAGTTTCCTACTATGGCTTTTGATCTCATCAATTTGGTTATTATTTTGAATTACTGCGGGAACAGAGGCCATCGGACCAACATGAATATTAAGTACACCCTTCGGCTTTCTTGAAGTGTAGTTGTTTCTAATTTCGTCGAGATATTTTCTTGACATTTTGAGATCCAGAAACCTCTCTTTTAAATTCTCTGAAAGAGTCTTGTGCCTAGGATCTGGTAAAAATACCTTTTCGCCATCTTCGCCAGTTGCAATTTTGCCACTAGCTCCATCCCAAACTTCTTCATTTATCAAGACATCCCCCATTTCCACTTCCCCATCAATCCCTGCGGATATACCACACATGATTAAAAATTTTGGTCTGAATTTATGGATTAGCTTCATGGAAAGAACAGATGCCGCGCAACTTCCCATTTGAGGTGCCGCAGCTGCTGCAACCCTTATGGACTGCCTTCCTTCAATATCAATGGTACCAATGTGATATAAGGTCATGTCATCATTATCATACCTCTTGTCCTTCCAGTTAATGTTCAAGTTCAAGACATGAGTAAGCTCTGGCTCTCTTAGCGCCGTTAAAATGCAAACATCAATATTGAGTTTTGAAATCAGTTGATCCTGAATTTGTTTTTTGGACTTAATCAAATACTCAATCTTATTTTTTAGTATTGACCTCCAGTCCTCTTCGGATTCATGGTATTCAATAAGGTGCCAAAGACTTTGTCTGAAGTTTTCTTCATATGTATCTATTTGATCAACATGCCCGGTAATTCCTATTATATGAAATGGCAGTTTCTTATCATCGTCTATTTCGATCTCATTTAGAAAGTCAATTCCATTTTCTGCTTCCGGCGTATCTCCAAATTGGCAAGGTAAAAAAAGGTCAAGTAATAGAAGATCATAGTAGTCGTCTTCTGTCAGCTTCATCGCTGCCGTCTTAGTATCGACAGCGGTATGAAGGTCATTAAGATTTAATTCCGGAATTTCTCGAAGCAACGATTTTATATTTGCTGTTTTATCAGGATTGTCATCAACAAGTAATATTCTTAGCATAGATCATTCGATTTTAATAGTTCATAAAGTTCAGTTTTCCAGTCATCATATCCAGTATTGTATGATACACAACCTATATATGAATCAATAAACTCTTCTTTTAGGTTAGAATCAATTTCAGCTAAAGAAACGCCTCCAAACTCTTCATATTGAGTAATAATTATTGATTTTATAACAAGTCCTTCTTGATCCATTTCTTCCAGTATATACTCTCCTCCTCTGTCCATTGTATCACCTCCGTCGTCAGATTCTGTTATATCAAAATTTGGGATTGACATATCAAGAATTAATAGGTCAAAACTATCTGTATACAGCATTTCAAGTCCACTTTGATAAGATGTCTTTTGAATTACTGTTACGGATTCATGATAAACCTCCTCCAGAGCTAAACGGATTGGCTCATACTTATTGTCGTCATCCTCTATTACCAATATTTTCATTTTACTAATAAATTGTTCGTTGAAATTGAGCATCGAAATTTCAACTTTCGATCTTCAATATGAGCCGTAATCTCATTGTCTGCACCTCTAAATACATTACTCATTATGTTCGCAGCCTTTTTTAGTCCCGAGTTTTTTTCTCTTCGAAGTCCGTCACTAGCATTTATTTGCTCTAGTTTACTTGCGATTAGTTCACGAAATTTTTTGATATCCTCATGGCTCTTAATATCATTTGATATTTCAATTATGAGAGCGCCATTTTCCTCTCGGGAAGATATCTCGCTTGATAGTTGCTCTTTCTTTCCATTTTTAATATACGAGGCAATATTGTTCAAGAAAATCTTCAAGAGATCATCGAAATGAATAAAATATTCTCCCTTGATTAATGGGTTAAACTCAATATTTTCTTTTAATTGAAGATCAACGTTAGGATCAATATTATTTACGGTATCAATGCTTGAAGCGATAACATCTTCTATGTGAAAATCAATTTCAAAATTCTTACTTCGATTGAACCATACGATAACCTTGTCTAAATCCTTTTGTACCGAAGTTCTACATTGAACTATTTGGCTAAACAATTCTCTTGTGTCATAAGCCTCAAGAATAGGTCTGAGGTCTTTTTCGAAATCATCAATTTCATCTAAAATCCGTTTACGAATGGAAACATTTATCGCTTTTCTAATTAAGTTGAGATTAATTTCAGTCATTTCCCAGAGGAAATCAAATATAGTTTCAACTAGAAGCTCAAAATCGGTTATGGACCTACATTTATCAATATATAACTTATTTAATCCATGCAAATAGTAAAGGCCAAATTCGAACAACCCTCTTTGAGATGTGCTAGGATCCTCTGTTTTTATTTGAATCAGTTCATTCTTTAATTCGGAAATGATGTCGTCCGTATTTTTTGAAAAAAGTTTAATTCTCTTTTGAAACAACTTTTTATCTTTTTCTGTTAAAGATAGTTTTTTAGTCCAAAGTAAATCGTCGACGTAATCTCCTGTTTCTTTGTTTCTGTTGGTAACTAATCGAGTTATATTAAAGGGTCTTCGTAGTTGCCCCTCAATTGTTCCATGTCGAATACGAGTGCTTAGATAATAATCTAAACCAAACTTATCACTGAATAGAAATAAATCTCTTATATCTAGATAGAGTTGCTTGAACAAAGTGAATTGATAATCAGATTTTTTAATGGCTTCCTGATAGGCTTGTGAATCAATTTGACCAAGAATTAATTTCAACAATGAACTGGTTCCAATCCCAAGCCCTTCTATACTCGATTCTTTCAACAATTCAGATATTTTGCGATATCTAGCAAATCCTTTCTCAACAAGTTCCAATTCAGACTTTATTAATCCATATTCATCCACGTAAATCTTACTTTGATCTATTTCCTTTTTTCTTTTTTGAACATTTAAATCTCTTGTTAGTGTTGTTATTTCACGGGAGTAACTCTCTTGGTTATCGGGATCAATAGAAATGAGAAGTTGGTTTATTAGAAGTCTCTCTTCCAAAACCTGAATGGAAGTTTTAAATACCAACACTGCCCTGGATAGAACCTTAGTCGAACAGACATAGCGTAGAAAGTGGATTGTTTTTTGTTTAGTAAATGTATCTATATATTTATCTACTTCAGAAGGCTTCATGATAGATAGAGATTTTACAAACTTTTTATACGCAACATATATATTGCTAGTTTTCGTATCAGCCAAGGACATAAAAACACCAAGGTTGATATTGGAAACGTCAACGCTTTTAAATCGACCAACTTTAGCAATTCTGTGAGCGACATCTTCAATCTCAACTCCATTGAGGATGCTAGAATTACTCAGATAATTATCTACATAGAGATTGACTGCTTTGTCAAACTTCTTTAATTCAACATATGCTCGAAATAGACTTTGAATTACAATTTCATAATCGTAGTTGACCCCTTTATACAATTTAACGTTTGGCTCAAGCTTTTCAATGAGTTCTTCATGCTCATCATTTTCTTTATGCCACAAGGCCTTGTATAAAATCACTCTTTCTGATGGTATAAGTTTAAAATCGACTTCGTTTAAATCTTCCTCGGTCAAAACAGATTTGAAAAATCTCGATGTAATTGAATTGGGTATTTGATCTAAAAAAGAAACCTTGTCCTCTACACTTTGCTCCAATCTGAAATCGAGAATATTATATTGCTTTGTGTAGAAAATGGATTCCTTAGATCTTATTTCAAATGAATTTCGATTTAGAAAGTTTTCAACAAAGGACATCAGTTGCTTTCCAAAGGAGAATTCTTGAAGCTTATTAGCCGTCGTGATCAATTCTAGACGCGAATAGTTAGATCTTTTGGTTCGTCCTAAGAAGATGTATAAGTGCTTTAGAGTCGTTTCTAAAATGGTATTAGTTAGCGCCGAAGGAACTTCAAATTCTCCGTTGGTGTGATAAAAGCACTTGACATACAAAAGGGATAAAGAGAAGTTCGAAGGAGTTAGTTGGAGTTGTTTTGTAGTTCTTTCAATAACCTCTGAATACTTGCCAACCGTAAAATCGTCATAAATGTCGATAAGTTCATTCTGGTGTTCAATTCCCTCAATGTTATTCAAATTTGATTTAAGGAGCTTCTCTATCACTAGGTCATTAATTTCTTTTGAAAGATCATGAACGAATGTTTCATAGATTTCACTATCCTCAGGCTTCGAAGTAGAATAGCTTCTTACAATAACGTCCCTAGCTATAAGATACTTATCAATTATCGACTGATTCTTGGCTACCCATAGTGCACAATTTGGCTTGTGATAACTGTACTCAGAATAATTTAAGCGATAATCAAAATATTCTTTAAAACTGCTGTCAGCATTGAGCTCATTTAAAACGCGTTTGAGTTCTTTTTCAAAGGTGATTATAGAAACGTCTTCTTCAGACTTGTAATGAAAAAAACCGGACAAAAAGTAAAAGCACGGGTCGTTACCTTCCAGTTCTGAAATTTCTCTGTAATGATTTAGGTTTGCTTCATATCCATTCTTGTTTTGCAAAAGAACAAACCTAGCTTCCATTCCCCAATAAGAAACCGAAACTTCTTTTTCAATTTTATTCAGCACCTTCTCTGCTTCTTCATACTCTCCGATCAGAAGTTGAGACTCAAACTCTTCCTTTAAAGCTAAGAATATATTTAGCTTTCTCTGAAAAGTTAGGAATTGGTTAACCATCCAACTTAACTCTATCTCTGCATCGTACTCTCCGTCCCTCGAATCTAGGCCTATTTTCGTATAATCTTTTGGAAACAAATTACCATGAAGAAGTGTACCAAAAGTGCGTGGTACATTCTTGATTATTGTCTTTTGTTCGGTGTAGCTCAATTCAGATCTAAGTGCTTTAAATAAGATTTTTTTTTCGATCTTATTGTTGTAAAGTAACTGCTTGAATTCACTCCACTTCTTCATTCTTTTAGCTCTTGAAATTAATGTGGCTAAATTTATGGTTTCTAAAACCCAATGTCAACGAGTATATATACTCAATTTCCGCCTGAAAAAATTGCAACATTTACCTGAATCTTCTCTTCACTCCTTCCCTATTCCATCCGATAGCTATTGGATCCGCAAGCTCCATAAGAACAAGTATTCTTGTGAAGACTGAAGCTCGATTTTCAAAATCGAAAGCTGAAGAAACAAGGAATCCGTTCATTGGCGTTTATGGGCAAAGAAATCAGAAGAAAGAAACTGTTCGTCCTGTTCGATCCTTCGTATCGAACAGATCTCCAAGCTAAGTAACATAATTAGCTGTTATAATAATACGTATCCAATAGATATTCAAATGATCTATTCAATCCCCTTTATTAAAACCTTTTTTCCGTTTGGGTGGAGGAGGCAAATCTGTTGGATCGGGAATCATCAGTCGAAAAGTATCTGTCGAATCAGGAAGGTTTTGTAAGCCATGAACTCTTTTGCTGATCCGAAAATCGTCATCAACGTCATCGGTTAAGTTACCTAGATACTCTTTTAAGAGCAAAGCTACTTCACGTTTGTTCATTTTACGCTTTTCTGCAAGCTCTTCAATCAATTGCAAAACGCGCTTAAATTCTTCCTTTTCGAGTTTATCCATATTTATTTGTGTTTAGCATAATTCGCTAGGTCAACCTGGGCAGCCTTAACGAGCTTTTTATACTCCCTAAATACTACATCATCCTCAAATGTCAAACTTTGTGAAACGTCTTTCATCAAGACTTTCAAACGGGATAAAACTTCAGTTGCTCCGTTGGTCTGATCCAAAATCCCTTCTAATTCGATCTCGATCCAAAGCTCCTCTAACTTCTGAATATTCGCCGACAAACTTTTCTTTGATGCTATTATTTCCTTTTTGTTCCTTGCAAATGGGAAGAATTGTCGCATGATTGAAGTGACCTGTGCCAAGGCCAAGAGCGTAGCCCAAACATACGGAATTGTACTCCAGATAGACCATCCACCAATGCTTCCAGCTGATGTTAGCGTAAGAAAAATGTTGATAGCTCGATCGCGATTGTGAAACTTCAAAATTAGGCGGTTGAAATAAAACCATTTGAATTTACTGGAAATTAAAAACTTCCAGACTTCTTCGCGTACATGATCATTATTAATTGAATTCGACATTATTAGTGAATAGAGGCTTAACTCAAAAATAGGAAATTTAGGCTCCATAAAAAAAATGGAAGCATCAGCATTATGAAATAAGTATTCAAATAAGATATTTGTAGCGGCGGTCCCTCCTAACGAATCCATATCCCACTCAGCGATTAGGGATAAGAAAAGTACGTTTCCATTGAATTCTCCGATACTTTTGACGGTTTTACCAAAGGATACTGCATTGTCGTTGTTTCTTAAGAGCAAAAAGGCGCAGAGAGAATAAAACAAACTTCTCGAAGTCAAAAAATTCTATAAAGATTCCTACGCAAAAACAGGCGGCGTTTGGATGGGATGTGGCTGCTAGTCATAGCGCATCTACCGATTGATCACCCGCGCTTCTGACGCTTGTGATACGTCTTATCCCCGCGGGTCTGAGCCTTCTTGTACTTCTTAGCGATTTTTTTCTTGTAGCTGCCGCCTTCGTTTTCCTTCTTATTTTTCGCTTTCTTTTCATGAAATCCGCTGCCACGATTCTCCTTTTTGCTGTTGCGATTGAGATTCTTGTTGATTTCATCGTCTGGGCGTTCTTCCGGAATCAGTTCTTTCGAAATGGCAACCTCGAGAGGGAAAGGAATTTCAGGAATCTTGTAATCCATTAAGGCTTCGATGTTCTCCTTTTGACTAATTTCTTTCTCGGTATAAAAAAGGATGGAATTACCCTCTTCTTCTGCCCTCCCCGTTCTTCCGATGCGGTGCATGTAGTTTTCAGGGAAAGAAGGGGTGTCAAAATTGATGACATGGGTGATTTTATCCAAATCCAGACCGCGTGTCATGATATCCGTAGCAATTAGCAATCGGTTCTTCCCTTCGTCGAATTCTTGAATGGATCGAATTCTATAATTCTGTGTTTTGTTCGAGTGAATGATGCACATTTCATCACCTAATTCCTCTTCCAGTGTGCGAAACAAACGATCGGCACTTCTTTTATGTGACGTAAAAACCAATACCTTATGAAAGGTTTTTCGATCTTCCAGTAGATGGCGCAATAGGTTAACTTTCGTGTAGAAATTTTCCACCTGATAACACGATTGACGAATGTTTTCCAACGGTGTTCCACTGACTGCAATGGAAATCTTCGTTGGTGCGACAAAGAATGAATCGATCAAATCGTGCACTGAATCCGTCATGGTTGCCGAGAACATGATGTTTTGACGTTTCTCTGGCATCAACTCCATGAGGTTGTTCAATTGCGGAAGGAATCCCAAATCCAACATAACATCTACTTCATCGATCACGAGCTTTTTGATACCTTTTAACGAAACAGACTGATCCAAAATCAAGTCATACAAACGGCCCGGTGTTGCCACTACGATGTCTGCTCCCTCTGCCAATGCAGCACGCTGTGGTTTTGCATTCACACCTCCGTAAACCGCTATTGTGCGGCAGGACATGTATTTCGTTAAACGCTCAATTTCATCAACAACTTGCAATACAAGTTCTCGGGTTGGCACCAAAATTAAAGTCCTCGGATTCAATTGCTTCGAGAAACTAAACTCTTCCAAAATGGGAAGCAAATAAGCAAACGTCTTTCCTGTTCCAGTTTGTGCAATTCCCAAAATATCCTTTCCAGAAAGGATTACAGAAAATGATTCGGACTGAATGGGCGTTGGATGTTCAAACCCAAGCTCAGCAACGGCGTTGTTAAGTGTCTTTTTTAATCGAAAGCTATCAAATGAATCCACAGCGTAATTTTGGGCAAAGTTAACACAACTGTATGAGATAGCTATTTTAGAAGGAAATTCATATCCCCCTTAAACTGGGAGACATCGCATAAAATTGTTGTCATTTAATTTAATGATTCTGACTTGTAAAGAATTTCATTGTCGTAGCCCAAAATTCTTTTACCCCTCTTGTTGATCCAAATAGCGCCATAATTGCTCGTTTCTGTATGAAAAGCAGGAAGTTTCTTGCAAACTATTTCTAAAGTTTTCTAATAATTAGAAATCATTATTCGCTTCATTTCTATCTTGCTTCATAAATCATTCTTACCTTTCCTTAAAATCAATCTACTATGAAATATATTTCTTTCCTATTGTTGCTTCTTATCACAATTTCATGTTCTGAAAACGCTAAGAAGCAGAGTGAAACAAAACCATCAGAAGATAACACAGAGATTACTGACAACAAGAAAGATACAATTCCTGGGAACCAAAAAGAAGACACGGTGATTACCAGTGATATTCACGCCTCTGAAATTACCAGTGCAGAAGTGCCAGAAGAATTCGTAGATGTTGATTGGTTGGCGTATGAGGAGAGCATGACGCAAGATTTTTCTTTCGTGATTATTATCTCAACGAAAAGCTACGATGCCGCTCTGAAGCGCGCTAAGGAAGCTTCCGAAAAATTAGGGTACCCTTTGGATTTAAGAGAATTGCACGAAAACAAGGAAATTGGACTTTCGTTCTCTAAAAAGGTATGTGAAGAAGACATTTGCGGAGGAGGACTCTCCTACCCAATTTATATTCCACGGAGTGATTGGGGAGACTCTCAGTACATTTCGGTAGAGTATTCGGATGCCTTTGACGGTTTTAGCAAAGGATATTACATTGTAGTCGTTGCAAGTGGAGAAAAAGGCTCTTCGGAAGTGAATGAAACACTTTTGGAGGCTAGGAAATTTTATTCTGATGCTTACGCCAAAACTTGCGGTGTTTGGATGGGTTGCGGTTGTTAATGAATTCGCATTCATTTGAAACGTAAAATGCGGTACCCTCTATGACTCAATAACAGTCAAAGTACCTTCAATTTCACAAACAACGTTTAGGGTATTGTAGATGGTACCAAACTTCTGCAGGTTTCGCAACAAGAGCCCTTCATTTATATGCGTATCATCGCTGTAAACAGTAAGATTGAAGACAATCTTATGAATCATTGGTGGTTTGCTTTGTCGGGTTGCTGTAACTTCTATTTCGGCGCGATTGTACGTATACTTCATAAAGGAAGCAAACCGCTCCACATTTTTTAAGCAGCAGGCAGCGAAAGCCGCAATCAAAAGCTCGGCTGGTGAAGATAAATCGCTCGTGCCAGTTACACCAAACTGTAACTTATTGGATCTGTTCATAATACTTCCTTCTTCATCTTGAGAGGATCTGGCAGAAAGCGAATAATTCATTTCGTTTGCACTCATATTTTGTGTTATTGATAGTATTTTTTGTCTGGATCATTCCTTTCTTTAAGATACGCATTTAAACGCCTAAACCGTTGTTTTCTTGGCAACTTATTTCAGGCGTAGCGGCAAACCAATTATTACTGCTTCTTCACGTAACGATTATCCCAGAACCTTTCCCTAACTTTGCGCGCTTAATTCCAATTGCATGATTTCAGTAAACGGCTTAACGGTTGAATTTAGCGCTAGAACCCTTTTCAAGGATGTCAACTTTGTAATCAATGAAAACGATAAAATTGCTTTGATGGGCAAAAATGGTGCAGGAAAATCCACCATGATGAAAATCATTGCGGGCGAGCAAAGCGCCAATAGTGGTGGAATCAATTGCCATGAAGACACTGTGATTGCGTATTTACCCCAGCACCTGCTTACCGATGATGATTGTACCGTTTTTGAAGAAACCTCTAAGGCATTTGGACACATCTTCGAAATGCAAAAGGAGATGGACGATCTCAACAAGCAATTGGAAACCCGCACCGATTACGAATCGAAGGAATATATGAAGTTGATTGAGCGCGTTTCTGAGTTGGGCGAAAAATACTACGCCATTGAGGAGGTGAACTTTGATTCTGAAATTGAAAAGGCCCTAATGGGACTTGGGTTCAAACGATCGGATTTCACGAGAAGCACGAGCGAATTTAGCGGTGGATGGCGCATGCGCATCGAACTAGCGAAGATTTTATTGAAAAAACCGGACCTCGTATTATTGGATGAGCCGACTAACCACATCGACATTGAGTCAGTGATTTGGTTGGAAGATTTTTTGATCAACAAAGCGAAAGCAGTCATTGTCATTTCCCACGACAAAGCCTTCATCGACAACGTGACGAATCGTACGATTGAAGTAACAATGGGGCGCATCTACGACTATAAAGCGAATTACTCACATTATCTGCAACTACGAAGGCTCTTGCGAACTGGGGCACAATGCCAAAGTCGGTTACTTTGCTCAAAATCAGGCCTCCCTACTCGATCCCACGTTAACTGTTTTTGAAACCGTCGACAATGTGGCAGAAGGCGAAATCCGAAAGGAAATCAAGAACATCCTTGGAGCATTCATGTTCTCTGGCGATACGGTTGATAAAAAAGTAGAATTCCTATCCGGAGGAGAACGCACGCGCCTGGCAATGGTAAAACTTTTGCTAGAACCTGTGAACGTGTTGATTTTAGATGAGCCTACAAACCACCTTGATTTAAAATCGAAGGACGTATTGAAGGAAGCACTCAAAAAATTTGATGGTACCTTGATTCTCGTTTCTCACGACCGTGCGTTTTTGCAAGGACTTTCCGAAAAAGTTTTTGAATTCAAAGACAAGCGCGTAATTGAACATTTTGAAACAATTGACGCCTTCCTGGAGCGCAATCGCATCGAACAAATCAAACAATTGGACTTGTAATCGGCATTTTTCTGTGCTTCCCAATACATGATTGCGTCCTCTACTCCATTTCTAGAGCATCGCGATCGGCTTTTTTGCTCAAATCGAAATGACTTTTTGTATCCAAAACTGCTTCTTTGAGCAACTTGTGAAAATCGAGCGTTTGTAAGGTCGTCGGCGAATATTCTTCGAAATAAGGCAGTAAAGCATCGGTCATCGGAGTCACAGAAACCACTTGATCCGTTCCATTCATCTCTTTGGTAAAATAGATCGCGTCAATAGAAGATTTCGTTAATGCTCCTTCTGAATGAAACGATTCTGCGATGTACAGCTGAACATCTGAGTAATCCATCCAGAAAATTGCTTGTTTGGGAGCCGGATACACGAACGATTCTTCGCCATTCTCCAAAACCACCATTTTGTAATTTCCAAAATTGGGAGAATTAGGATCCTTTTCCATCAGTGGCTTCGTAGGCTTATCGTAATCGGAATAAACGGCATCGAACTGCGCCAATAAAGCCGCTTTTCCAGTGGTATCTTTGTGCATCCCATTCCCTAAATCCAATCCAAATGGAAACTGTGCATTGTGCTGCTCGTCCGTTGAGCGTAAAAAGAACGGTTCGCGTTCATTTTCCCATTTTTCCATGTTCGCAGGACCGTCTGACCAATCGAAGAACCCAAAACGAATGGCATCTCCTGGTAAAAAACGATGTTTCATATCGTAGGTGTAATGATTGAAATTTTCTCCTTCGTACTTTTTCAATTGCGCCAATCCTTCGTTGCGCATTACATTCCACATAGAGTTCGGATCATCTGCCGTCAACTTCTTCGTCAAATCTTCGCCCATCTTAATGAATCGGGAGAATCCATCAAACGAAAGCAAGTCTTGCGCACTCACCTGAAAAACTTGATAGTAAGCACCGTTGATTTTTTTCCAATAGGAAATTGTTTCGAGTCTCTCCAACACGCTTCCGTCGCCGTCCTCATAAGTAAGCACAATGCGATCGATATTGGTGAGCATGGTCTTAACGGTGTCGGGCGCAGCATAAACAAAATACTGTTGCCCTGTTGTCGCGTCTGTGTGAATTAGATTCTCTCCAAAATTCGGGGATTCTGGATCGTTATCAATTAAGGGGGCATTTCCTGGCTGCCCTACGAAATGGGTGATTTCTGCCCTTTGATCTGTTGAAAGGCTTTGCGCTAGGTCATCGGAAAGTCCATTGATTTCCATATAGCCCAAATAGCGAGAGTTGGCCTGTACTAATGAAATCAAACTCAGCGGGTTCTCGATATCAAAAAGGGATTGATTGTCTGGATTGTTTTCCAAAACAACGGCATTTTGAGCGGTTAAACTCAGTGCAAAACAAAAACTGGCAATAAAAAGGGACATTTTTAACATAGTATTGAAATAAGGGGGTTCTATTAGGGAATGTCAGAAAATGAAAAAGGTTAACAAGATTTTTTATTTTTTTTTGAGAAGACTTTTAGGCGCTGGAAATGAGATACGAGACATGAGATTCTAGACATGAGATACGAGACATGAGATACGAGACATGAAATAATAGACGTGAGATTCTAGACATGAGACTATTCGACTTATTGAGTAGAATTGAGGGAATAAGGACACTGAGGCTCTCAAGGTGTACTGAGGCACTCAAAGGGCGCTGAGGCTCTCGAAGCGCACTTCCCAAAAACAAACAAAAAGGCATCCGAGATTTCGAATGCCTTTTGCAAAAATCTTTTTTACGTTACGCGTTTACTTTCCTGGCTGAATGAGCTGAACAGCAAATGTTCCGGTTGTTTCGCCGCCATCACACGATATAGAGCCTTCCATTTTTACGCGTTCTCCTGTGCTATTTTTAATTCCCGTGGGAGTAATATTCTCCATCTGGCACTGGCAATCGTTAGAATTAAAGTCTTGCGAAATTACATGGGCATGATATTCTTTCCCAACCATTCCTTCAGGATTGAATTCATCTACCAGAATGCGCATTTTCCAATCTCCAACGGTACAAATCCAATTATCGGAAATCATCGCCTTCCCTTTCGACATGCCGGTTGCCATTTCCTCACCGCCTTTGTTCAAGGTAATGTGATAATCGGCTTTATCCTCGGGCTTGTTTGTATCATTGCTGCTCGCTTGCGGCGTATTTTGATCAGAATCGGCATCGCTCATTACCTGATCATTGCTATCTGCGTTAGGGCTTCCGGATTCATCTTGTGCATCTCCACCACACGATTGCATCATACCGAAAACAAGAGCAAGGGTGAACAATTTTAGTACTAATTTCATGTTTTTAGGTTTATCGTTTGTTTTGCTTGTCGACTCAAAGTAAACATTTTTAACTTGGTAACAAGCACAATCACAATACATTATATCATTGAAATGAAAAATGGGAATCAGACAACTCTCATCTATCGAACGGAATAGTATTGAACGTCGCGTTTTGCAAATTGTACGTAACAACATTAATCCATAACTTCGAGCATGCGTTGGTTGTATATTCTTGTAATATTTCTTTTTGCAGCTTCTCATGCAATAACTCAATGCAAACACCCTGACATTCGCGTATTTGAGGATTACAGTCAATGCCTGTCCGGATTAAAGGATAGTAAGGGAACTGTATTGGTGGAACCTCAATACGAATCCATTATCGCTCTGTACACATCCAATTCCAAGCAGTTCTTTATTGTAGAAAAACAAGGACTTCAAGGAATTATTAACTGTGATTTAGAGGAAGTGGCCCCTCCTATTTATACCTCGTTGGAACACTTATCCAAAATTAAAGAGGTCGTCCTCTTTTCGGCATCTTTGAATGATCAGAAGGGTATTATTGATGAAACAGGAAATAGTATCGTGCCAGTGGAATATCAGTCTGTGAAGCCTTTTTACCAGAACTTGAATAACGGCAAGTATAAACGGTATTGGGCGGTTCAAAAAAATGGTTTGTTTGGACTTTTAAATGATCAAGGAGAGGCAATTATTCCTAATCAATTTACTGCATTGTCCATGGCTAGAAACGCAGGAAGGAGTCGATGGGATAAAAACTCGTTACGCACGAACAAACAACTCAACTATCTTCAAGTACGCAATGCTGAAAATAAATTGGGTCTACTCAAATTCAATGGAGATACTTTGCTTCCACTTGAGTATTCGTTTATTAATATACAAACGTACAATGGTGGTGATTTCATCGTAGTGAAAACAGATAATGAGATGCGCGTTCTTGATACTCTCGGCAATCTTATTGATGCCAGAGAGAATGCTTCCAGAGCTACGGTCAATTGGTTCAAGAAAGACGGAAAATACATTTCGCCATTTATTCAATACACGTTAGACGACCCAGAGAGAAGCACTGTTATTGTCAACGTTGAAAGTGAAAAAACTGTACAAATCAAGGGTACCTTAACGCTACGGCATGGAATTATTACTCAAAGTCAAAGCAATGCAATATTAAATCATCACCTAGATACGATCAAACTACTTGGAGCCAAGAAAATCCGATGGGATAAGGCATTGAGTATAGAAGGACTAAATGTTTACACCTTTGAAAATGGGGAGGAATTCACAGGAATCTTCAATGAGAATGGAGTACATTTATTTGAGGCGCCTAATACAGATGCTTATGTGACAGGCGAATCCAAAGGATTAAAAATTTGGTTAAGAGAAAGAGAACCTTCCTTGGATCCCCCTGTAAAAAACCAAAAAGGATCATTAACAGTAATGGATCGCAATGGGAAAATTATTAATAAATGGTCCATTGAATCTTGCTATGGTATTAGCTCTTTTGTGAATCGTTACTATGCAGATGAATCTGAACGCTATTATTACGAGGAAGTAGACAAAATTCGTCACAACCTATTAATCGTGCAATCGAATGGAAAATGGGGGGCATTAAACAAGAAAGGTGAAGTAGTCATTCCATTTGAGTACGATGAGTTTCTCAGTTACAACATGAATGGAAAGAATATTATTGGTTACTATTTCCGCAAGAATGGTAAAAAGGGAATGGTGAGCGCTTCTGGGAAAATTATCACGCCGTTTATCTACGACGATTTTCTTCCAGATTACGCAGGGACAGGCTATAACGTTATGAAACGAGACGGAAAGTTCACGGTTATAAATCAGGATTCAGAAGTCATTATTGAAGCGGTGGATAGCGTTCTTTCGGCAGGGAAACCACTTCGGTTACAATGGAATAAAAAAGCCAACCCAGGAATTTCATTTCCGTATCTAAGTAGCAGTCGCATTCAGTGTTTCGTAGAGATAGAGGGCTATCTTTATGTTATTGCGTTTAAAGATGTCTACCGTTACGACACGCTCAATTTCGAGGCAAATTCGCGGAGTCCAGCTATCAGTACATTGCTAGTCAATAAAAAAGGGAAAATTGTTCTTCGGTCCACAAATGAGCTGCTAACGCATCGGAATTTTATCGTAAATCGAACGGAAAATTACCAAAGTACACTTTACAACGAATCGACCTTAGAACCTATCATGACGTTGGACAGCGCCAAGACATTCGTAAATGCGCCTCGTGGTGTTGCCGTATTTTTCGAAAACGAAATGATGGGATTGCTCAATGATCAAGGCGATGCATGGATTGTTGATCCGAAATACTATTGGATAGCACCCACACCAGACACAACTAAATTCTGGGTTAAAACCACGCCCATGAACGAGGGTATATACAGTTATTATTTGCGCACCGAAATAAATGAATTGCGCGAGGGGTGGGAACTAATCAATACATCAAACGAATTGCTAACAGCGGGATACAAAATGATTGGACCTGCGCACGCTAGCGAACGAAATCAAGTATCCACTGTTTATTCTGAAGACAGTCTGGCAGGGATTTTACACAATTTGGAACTCGAAGTCCCGCCGAAATATGACTACATCGAAAAATCAAAAAGAAATTATTCCTGGAGATTATACAAGGGAGATCAATACCAGCTCTACTCGCCTTATTTCGGGCTTTCAGAAAGTTATGATCGCATTTCTCAGCGCCCTTATGGACGGTTATACATTGCTCAAAAAGGAACGAATTACAGCCTTTTCACCATTGACACCGCCATTCATTATTTGATGAAAGATATTCCAGAAGACGTCTTTTTAGAAATGAACTTTCTTCGTCTATCGCAAATTGCCAGTATTCGCGGGGAAATCCCCATGGACTTCACCACCATCTCCGATTCGGCAAGAATGGAGACTTTTTGGCCTCAGAAAAACGAACAACAGCGCTGGTTCTTCTTCTCCTTGCTACACGAGAACCACGTTGATGTTGAAAAATTTGAATGGAAAGCCCCAGACTATTTAGGGGAAAACGTTCCTTTTAGACTAGACCTATATAATAACGCGCCGAGTTACTCGCGAGGAACGCCGCACACGATTCTATTCATGCCAGATGTCAGCTATAAAAATGAACCCTTTCTCACAATTCGATCGCGATATAATAATGATTGGGTGTACACAAAGCAAAGCACTTCACCCAGGGAGAACTTCCAATCTTCTTCGGTGTATTGGCAGTCAACTTACACTCATTTCGTGCAGTTAGAGGACAAAATTGACACTGTGGGACTCTATGATTTCTTCTCCAACGATGCTAAAACCAAGGAATTCATCTATTCCTACCTGGAGCATGAGATCAATGAACGCCAAATATTCGGTGTGGCCTGTCCTAACAATCTCCCTGAAATCATTTTAGAACTGCAAGACTTTTGGTTCTTCAATCGAACAGGAATCTCCTTCGAAGGAACTGCGAGCAATACTTTCCACATTACTATTCCTTATTCCGAATTGCATAAATATGCAGACAAACGCTACAAATCTATTAGCAAGCTCCTTAAGAAAGAAGCAAAGGAATATGAAAAGAAGAGAAATAAGAAGCGTAAGCCTCGATTTTTGTAGCTCTATTCTTGCACATAAGATTCTTCGTATACTGACTTTAAATGATCGTATTGATCTGCATTCAGGAAATTGGAAATGAAATAGCGCTGCAGTGTATCCAAGGAAACATCTTCTTTCCTCTTCATACACAGAAATAAAAGACGATGCATTTCGTCACACATATCGCCTACCATAACGTGATACTCTTGCTGTAAATTCTTATAATCAGATTCGGTAATTCCACCATTTTGATACTTGTTAAATGCGGAATTTATTTCGGTAAAGGCCAGATCAAATCCAGCAGTTAAAACATTTACGCGCTCCAAACAGTTCGATTGTATTATTGGCACATTCATATGATCTTCCTTTTCGACCACTTCATACTTTAACGGAATGTACTTTTTGTAGATATCTGCAATTTCCCAATAATGCTTGGCAACCCTTGTCTTAGAGATAAACGTCAATAAAAACCACAGAATAGCCATGGAACTCAGGATCGTACTAATCAAAAACAAAATACCACTATTGTAAAAAGAGCTGCGTTGTTCTTTTTTTAACCCCTCTATTTCATGACTAAAATCTTCATCCAAAAGCAATTTTTTTTTCTTACTTAAATGAGAAACTACACTCATTCTATTCTTCTTCAAATTAAACAATACATCTTTAAGCACCCCATTAGGAATACTCCTTGATGCAATGAAGTATACATAAGACCCGATCAGGGTGACTGGTTTCGAATCTTTACCGTATACAGCATTTTCAGTCCGCAGATTTAACCTGTGCTTAGAATCAATATCAACAATAAGAGCAGGATCGATATTTGCCAACGCAAATTCCCCATTGTTAAGGATTGTATCATATGCTATATGATTAGGCCCCATAATTGAAAAGTTAATATCCAATAGCACCGAAGTATCTTCTCCGTTCATTTCACTTATGGCACTATCTATCCCTAAATCCAAAAGAGGCAAATGATCATGATTGTTCATGGAAGCCAATATATAGGATGTTAACAATCGTGTTCCACTCCCATGCGGACCTCCATTGATCCTTGCTTTTTTCAAGAAGTTGATCACGGATGAATCTGGGTTTGCACGAAGTTCTAACTCCTTATCAGGAAAGGCAGCTTTGCGATAAAAAATATACATATACTCTGTGTACAATGGCGCAACAAACCTGGCTTGTTCTCTAGAGAAGTCTCCTATTGGCGCCACTACTTCATTCGACAAGCCCATACTTTTTGGGTCGGACATTACCGCATTTATATTATCCAAAGAGCCCTTGCTACTTTCATTTTTAATACTGAACGATTCACCTTCTTGAAACTCTTTTGCTAAGTGAACACCAATATCATGATAAAAATCTGCCTTCTCACCCGAATAAAAACTATACTCCTCGTCATCTTCACATAGCATACTAATGAAATTATCCGATGGGTAATTGTACTGGAAAAACAAGTAATAGCAACTAACAGCTATTAACACCGCCGCAATTTTCAATGCATTTCTCAAGACGAAAAAGCTCCGAACTACAACAAATTGTGAGATTATATTGTTCAAATTAAACATAACACATGCTTATTGATTTACCTCTACTTCAATCCCTTCTTTGATATAAGAGCTTCCTGATTTATAAACGCTTCGCACCATGTAAATTTCCATCATTTTATCGTAAAGTGTCTCTATTGGCATTTTAGAAATGGTTTCTTTGATGGTAGCTCCAGATCCATAGATTTCGCTAAAAGTGTACGTACTATCGCCCCAAGATTTGCCATTATCACCCCAATATTCATTGATTCTCGAAGTGTAATGCGTGGTAAAGTCCGTTGCATAATAATCGTCGTTGATGTACACCTTCTTGAAGCCCGGGTTGTTTTTAAAGATCGGGCTCACCCCCGGCGCACTAATGGCCACAACCGAATATTCGTTCGGATTGCTCGGCTTCGATAAGCGTCTGATCTCATCCATATGTGTATGTCCGAAAAACATACCCGAAATCGATGGCTCAAATTCCTCTGAAAAGGCAACAAGCGAATCTTGCCACGCGGCGTTTTTCCACATACCAACACCTTTAAAAGCATCGTCTCCAGGTGGAATGTGCATAATCATGTACACGTGTTGATTGTTATCTTCTGCAGCTTGCAACTCTTCACGAAGCCAAGCCAATTGTTTCAGGCTTTCCTCCGCTTGATTCAGTGTATCCATGGAGCAATGCGGATCGTAATCATCTTCGTGACTAACACTAAACATAACTGTGTTCAACCCGATGATTTTCAAATCTTTGTGCATACTCGCCGAATAGTAGCCATACGATGGATTGTAATTGTAAATTTCCGTTGCATTCGGAGCAGGATATCCCGAGTTTTTCCGAGCCAAATCTAGCGGTGTTGTGCAGTTAGCATCGGTATATGGAAAGTAATCCCCTCCCCTTGGATCGTTATTTCCTGGCGCATAAAACAAGGGAATGTCTCCTGCTACATCTAACAATTCGTTCAATACGGTTTTAATATTGGCATCATGTAAGTCGCCACTATCCGGGTTGTGATCGGGCAAATCTCCTGTATATACAATAAACGCAGGCGGATTGTCTCCTTTCGTTATTTCCATTAGCTTCACTTTAAGCATGTCCCACAAATCCAATCGCGTATCTTGTCCATATTCCGAAGGATCCGTTCCTTTTGTATTCAAGTGAATGTCAGAAATGAATAAGAAATAAGTCGAACTCTCTTCTATCTCGTCTTCGACCAGTTTTGTGGTTACTTCTGACTTTTGAGTGTCACAGCTTTGCAAAAAGAACATAGAGGCGATCACGATTGTAAGCCCCCAAATGAGGTTGTGTTTGGTTTTCATGTGAATAGTTTGTGTGTCAGCAATGTACCAATTTTATTTTCAATTTGGAGATTGAAGCAAAAAAAGCCTTCTGAGAGAAGACTTTTGGGAGAGAATATGTAAAATAGCATCAAGAGCGTGTTCTAATATTCTTCCGAATGATTTGAAAGAACATTTCCACAGCAGATGTTCCACCGGAAAGCAGCGCAGCCGTGCTAATAACATCAAAGGTCAGGAAGAATTTATTGTCGTTCATCGAAGAATTGTTTAATTCAATAAACTCGCTCAAAATACGAACGCCTGAAATAGATAGAAACAAGGCAATTCCAAAGGCTGCTAACTGTACTATCCTCAGTCTCTTTTTGTTTTCTTCAGTAATTTTCATCTCCGCTTTTCTCATCTTCCTAAAAACCTCTGAATTATCAACCGAATCAAGATCTTTTTCCCGCTTACATGCTTTAATTTTCGAATACGCCTTATTCAAAACATCACTATTATCTGGAAAGACTAAAAATAGTATCTGATCAAGCAGCGCAGCGATAATGGTGACTTTTATGAGCAATTCTCCTGCTATTTCTCCAGGATTCTCATTCCATTGTAGATCATTCAATCGACCTCCCATTGAAATATAAATTATGACCGCAGTTGTTAAAATAATCGCTACGATAACGTAGAGCATAGTAATGGAATTTGGATTTTTTTTCATGCTAATTGATCTTAGGGAGGCAAGATATTACTCTTGATAACCAATCAACTAAGGGAAAACGATAGGATTCTTTCATGAAAAAACCTGTTGATAAATAGGATTAGTCCTGAGAATGAAATTTGAAGTTGGAGAAGGTGGTTAGAGTGATTAGCTTCGGTGAAAAATTTAAACCATTCACTATGACAAAAGAAGAACTTTACGAAATGAAGGCATTACTTTCTTGGGATGATGCGTTAACATTAATCTCAAATTATCAATCTAATAACCGACCAATTCCGGAAGCTGACAGAAGCCCTATACATTTGGCACATTTTATTTTTCCAAAACTTGCATTTGATTCACTTATTTCAAATCACGCAGATGCAAATAGAATTCATTTCATGCTTGGATATCATGAAACGACAGCATCTTCTTCAAGAGTAGGCCTAACCCTCGCCATTTTAGGACTAACATACAATCCAACATCAGACTCACCATATTACGGCACACTGAAAGTTGCTGACGGTGACTTTGTATATGACCCCTTAGGAAGTGGGGACGGAAGCAATTCAAATCTTTCAATTTCTCAATTAGATGGTATCGTTAATAAATACCGGGATCAATATGCCATTCCAATTGCTTCAGGAATTAAAACAAATCTCAAAGGGTTTCATTTTCCTACAAGTGAATTAAATGATCTTAAAAATCAACCTGGAGTGGCAAGTATTGAATGCCTCCTTGGCTACCACACAACCACTTCTTCATCAAAAAATGATCAAATTGGATACACTTTAATACTTGTTGCGTTGGATCATGATGGAAATAGACTTAATAATGTTGAAGACGGACATTTAATTTATGATTACTGTGACCCTTGTCCAAGAAAGTGCCCAAATAACATTGACTTTTTTGAAAAATAAAATGTTCTATATATCCGAAATAATTATTAACCTTAGCAACAAATGGAGCTAAGGTTTTTCTTGTATTTATTAATCCTTTTTACGATTTCAATCATTGGTCTTCGAAAGTTTAACTATCGAACGAGCCGATTTAGATATCTTACTATTTTAGTATTCCTAATTTTTATTTTTGAATCTGCGTCAAGGTTGATAGCATATAATATTGGCAATAACATGCCATTATATCATGTTACAATTCTTTTTCAATGTCTCCTCTATGCATTGATTTACCAAAGGAATTACAGCTTAGTAGTAAGGTACTTATATATCTCAGTTGCAATAATCTCAGTTGTGAGCAGCATTTTTCTGCAATCAATTTGGACCTTTCCTTCAATTCCCGTTGCTCTATTGAGTCTGGTCGTTGTTATTTCGGTCTTATTAGATCTTAAGTTTATGTTAAACTCGCCGATTACAAAACCACTTCTTACTACTCCGGATTTCTGGATGAATCTAGGCGGTCTTTTTTTCTTCACATTCACTTTTTTTGCCTTCGGATTGATGAACATTGCCCAATGGGTCTTTCCTGATTGAGTATATGATTTTATTTATTCCGCCAATTTGATTTTATATTTGACCTACGGATGGGCACTCATTTTAAGTGCAAACAACCCTAAAAATGATTCTATCTATCACTAGCGCTGAATATCTTTACCCT
This sequence comes from Fluviicola sp., assembly GCA_043584915.1. Classification (GTDB taxonomy): domain Bacteria; phylum Bacteroidota; class Bacteroidia; order Flavobacteriales_D; family Crocinitomicaceae; genus UBA4466. The sequence goes on along the minus strand of CP121319.1, from coordinate 3,165,273 downwards.
CTGATCATTGGCACGGCTATATTTATTGTGCTGATATCTTTTGTGATTTCATTCATCCTCCTCTACCGTCGTTCACAAACCAAGCTCCACCTCGAACGCGAGCGCGTGCAACAAGAACTACTCCGCGTTGAAAACGAGGTCAAAGAACAAACGCTTTTGAACGTTTCGCGCGAACTGCACGACAACCTCGGACAAGTAGCATCGCTCATCAAGATCAATATGAACATGCTTTCTACCAAGCTTTCGGGGAATGAACTCATTCAAGCCAATGAATCTCTGACACTGATAAAACAACTCATCGCCGATATCAAATCGCTTTCAAATAGCCTGAAAGGCGAACGACTTCGAGAGATTGGCTGGTTGGAATCCATTAAGGAAGAAGTACGGCGGGCCAACACCATTGAAGGATTTGAATTGGAGTTTCAACAAAACGGAGCCTCGCAATTATCGCATGAGTCGGAACTGATCCTCTTTCGGATCATTCAAGAGATTTTAAACAACACTTTGAAGCATGCACGCGCTAACAAAGCTCTTTTGAAGATCGAATGCGCCAAGGATCGCACGACAATTTCGTTTGAAGACAACGGCGAAGGTTTTGATTTAGACACCGTACAACGAGGATCTGGACTCAACAATATTCAAGATCGGTGCGAGATGATTCATGCGAAATTTGAAATTACGAGTAGGAAGAAAGTAGGAACGCAAATTTCCATTAACTTACCGAACCAGACATGAGCGCGAACACTATTCATATTGCCATTGTTGACGATCACAAACTCTTTCGAGAAGGAATTGCTCGATTGATTTCTTCATTACACGATGACTTTAAGATCGTTTTAGAAGCCTCGAACGGACAAGATTTTCTGAACCGATTGCCCAACGACCATGGGCTTGACGTAGTAGTTGTCGATTTGGACATGCCCATCATGAACGGTCATGAACTTGCGATTCATCTGAAAGAAAATGGCCCCGAAATGAACTTGTTGGCACTAACCATGCATGGAGAAGACGAGCAATCCATCATAAAAATGATTCGTTCCGGCGTAAAGGGCTACTTGAGCAAAGATGTTGAGCCTGATGAACTCAAAGCTGCCATCGAGAATGTATCCAAGGGCAAGTTCCATTTTAACGATGCTTTGTCGGATAAAATGCTCGAAATCATTATCGATGATAAAACGAATGAACAAGGGGTGGAACTAAACGACAGAGAGTTGGTTTTTCTAAAACTAAGTTGCTCTGAACTGACGTATAAGGAAATCGCCGATCAAATGCATTTGAGTCCGAAAACTATCGATGGTTATCGTGCGGCACTTTTCGACCGCTTTGAAATCAAGTCTCGCGTGGGATTGGTCCTTTTTGCTATAAAACAGGGCATCTATGAAGTGAAGGAATAAACGTTCATTCTGGTTGCACCTTCAAAAACGCATTGGACAATTTCGTATCTTTCCCTGAACAAAACGTAAGCAAGAAATGGACGAACCAAATTCACTTTCACAACTATCTTCAGAAGAAATTCGCGTATTGGGCGCATTGATTGAAAAAAGTAAAACGACCCCAGATTATTATCCGATGACATTAAATGGTTTGGTCACGGCGTGTAATCAAAAATCTTCGAGGAACCCTGTGGTAAATTTTGAAAGCGATACCGTTGTTCAAGCGCTAGATTCCCTTCGAAAAAAAGAGTTGTGTGCGAAAGTTTTGGGAGATGGCAGAACTACGAAGTACCGTCATACGCTGTCTGTGAAGCATTCTTTAGATCCTGCCGAATTGACTGTTCTTGGTTTGCTCTTTTTACGAGGTCCATTAACAAGCGGAGATATAAATTCGATGTCGGGGCGCATGTTTGATTTCGAAGACCTGTCGGAAGTACAACAAACCATTCAACAACTTAGCGATTACGAAACGCCATTTGTTCAATACTTGCCGAAGAAAACAGGACAAAAAGAAGCACGTTTGGCCCATTTGTTTGCCGATCTACCAACAGAGGAAGAATTAAACGCTGAGACCGATACTGGTGGTGCTAAAACTTCGTCTCAATTGGAAGAACGACTGGAAGCAGTTGAAACGCAACTATCTGAATTACAGGCTGCATTTGATGCATTAATGAAGGAATTGACCTAATCTTACTTCTCGATCAATCCAATCGCCTTACCAGTTACTACGTCTTCTTTTCTTGAATCGAGATTTAATGGGTTGTGAAGCCGTTTGCGGGTTGTAAAAACTATTCAATGCGCTATACAAAGCAGGGTGCTCTGACTTCATCTTCTCTGGACTTTCAAAGAAGAACTCACTGACGACCGCCAAAAACTCAGCTTTGTTGGCAGCACCATATTCTCGAATAGTTGAACTGCCGGCATCAATCTCCTTCATTTTCATGTTGATGATGTGCAACCATGGCATAATGTCCACCTCGTTCATTACTTTTTCCAAAACGCCATCCATTTCGCCATCTTGTTTGTCCAGGATGTGAATGAACTCATGAATTGCTACATTTTTCTGATCGTTTTGATCGTAAAACCCATGGTGTAATGCCTTTCTTGAAAGCATCATTTTTCCTTCCATTGCTCCCCAACCTACAAGCCCACTGGCCATTTTATCCGTTTTTGGAATAAGGAATTTGTCTGGATGAATTTCAACTTCTTTTAAATTCGAATAATGCCAATTATCAAACCCAAAAATGGGAATAATGGCTCCAGAAGCCACTAGAATTCTGTCTTCATGCGTTACCTCAGTGTCAATACCAGACATTCGAACATTGAGAAGAAAGATGTGAACCCGTTTTTCAAAATCTGATTTTTTCGTTCGTGAAAGTCGGTTATAGAATTCGATTTTCTGCTCCAATATTCTCCGCCACTCTCTTGGGAAGTCTCTATCCGGCATTCGCATTGCAGGATTTTTACTCAAAGACCATTTGCTATATCCAATAGCCGCCCCAACAATCGCTCCAATCAGTCCGCAGACTAACAGTATTTCAGTACTCATGCATTAAAGATATTGAAAAACCCAATTTCCTCAACGCCAAAATATATTATAGGCTTATTCCTCCACCAAAAAGCCCATCTTGCCCATCTGATAATCGCGCATTGCTTCCATAATCTCCGTTTGCGAATTCATCACAAATGGACCGTATTTCGTCAGAGGCTCATCAATTGGCACCCCTGCCAACACTAAAAATTGCGTATCGGTAGTCGCGTGAATTGTTACCGTATCGCCTTCCTGCTCAAACACCACCAAGGATTCTGAATCAACCAATCCCATTCCTTCGATGCGCAAATTGCCTTTAATGCTGTAAACGGAAGCATTGAACTCTTTAGGGATTTCAAAACGATGCGAGGCTCCTGACTTCATATCTCCCCAAAGAATGAGCAATTCACTTTGTCCACGAAAAGCCCCTTTATTTCCTGCGTAGACTCCAGAAATCAGCTTAATATCAGCTTGCTCATTTTGAACTATCCTGGGAATTTCCGTTTCCAAAACATGCGTATATTCTGGGACAATCATCTTCTTTTCTGCAGGAGTATTGATCCATAATTGAATGATTTCCTGCGTGCCACTTGCATCTACCAATGCCTGAGTTGGTCGTTCACTATGAATAATACCAGCCCCAGCGTGAATCCACTGAACCTCGCCCGCCTTTGCAACCTGATTATTGCCACGACTGTCCTGATGTTTTACTTCACCATCAATTACAAAAGTCACAGGAGAAAAACCTCTGTGTGGATGTGGCCCGACTCCTTGCACTTTTGCAGGACGATCGGTATGCGGTGCCACTCGCGCATGGTGCAACAAGAGAAAAGGATCCACTTGTTCTACTTTATTTGTAGGCAATGCTTGTTTTACTGGAAAACCTCCCATATCCACCTCTTCTGCTGCTAATATGTATTTCACCGGCTTATTCATGGCTGAACTATTTTGAATCTGTTGCGTGCAAATATAACTATTTAAATACCATGGTATATATTTCTAGTGAAAATACGTTTTATCGTTTGTATTTATCAACAAAAAAAAGAGCCCTAAATGGGCTCCTTTCCTTCTAGAATCTAACTACTGCCTAATCCTGTCCTCCCACAATTACAGGCGTTGTACCATCTGTAATTATGAGCTTGGCATTTGGTGATGCGGCTAAATTATTGAGTACTTCAAGACTTCGCCACTGAATGGTATTCTCGGTCAATCCTTCCGCAAGTATCTTTTGTGCATCCGCTGTACCTCTCGCCTCGATTTTCTTACGCTCCGCTTCCAAACGTTCGCGCTGCAAGACAAACTCCATTCGTTGAGCTTCCTGCTCTGCTTCGAGTTTACTTTCAATAGCTGTGTACAATCCTGCAGGTAAACTAATACTCTTCATAAGTACTTGTTCAATCACAAATCCACGATCTAAAAGCAAACTATCCATATGATGCAGAATTCGTGATTCAATTTCGCTTCGCTTTCCCGAGTGCATGTCTTTCGCATAAAATTGCGCACAAATATCTGCCGATGCCGAACGGAATACGCTCAAAATCATCACGTCTTCATAATTGCGACCAATTTCTGCGATAATTTCTGGAACTTTTTCTTTTTCGATGTGATAAAGGATGGAGATTTCAGCATTCACATTTAACCCTTCTTTTGAGGGCAGGTTTAATCGTACTTCTTTGTTTACCGTTCTTACAGGAACACGGATCATGTATTCATTTGCTCCGATAGAATATCGACCTGGGTTGTAAACTCGGTCGTCCATTACACCACGATTGACTTTTAAGCCAACCTCTCCAGGGCCAATGGTTGCACAGCTCGTAATTATTAGGGCGAAAGCTGCCATCGCCACGATATACATTTTAGATTTCATATCTCATTTTATTAAGTAACTATTCCTATTTGTTTCAAAAGTATAGTGACTTAACAGGGCGGATATTCTTCTGGTTCGGTATAAAACGTCTGGATCATAAAAACATAATGAAACGATTCCTGAGAAGCAAAATCGCGTTCAACTTCCATTATGTTCTGTTCATATTCCCAAAAATGATCTTCCAAGTCTTCAAGTTCCTCGGCGCCTATTGTATTTTCAATCTCTACTTCTTCGCCGTTCGACTCTTCTGCAAGCAAACTAGAATCATTCAAGATTCCCAGAGAACAAAGGACTACAACCCCAGCTGCTAAGGAAAATATGAGTAGAATGAAACGCTGCTTCATGCGTTATTGAATGTTTGGTTTAACAGAAAATTAACAATAATCTTGCCAAAATCAGTTCTTATCCGGTTTTATTCTTGAATTATTTTTTCGTCATCTTGCTCAACTATTGGATGTTCATCCTCTGTTTCGTCTGGTTTTTCTGATTTCTGGACAGATTCAGGAACGGCGTAGTAATTAATTATTCGCTTATTTTTTTCCTTGAAGCTATCATCTGAATTTACGTAATACCCCAAACTATTTTGAATAATATTCAGTCGAGATTCCTGCCAGACCTTTGCTGTAAGTAGATATCCGCACAATCCAATGTATAAAAATATGATCGTTAGGTAATTCATTCGAAAGATTCGGGCCGATGAAATCCCAGAAATATCTGTGCGCTTCATGTTGGCATCAAATCGGAATTTAAACCAGGAACCAATCCAAACGAACATGGGTAAGAATGCACTTAAGTACACCAATATTACAGATAACTTTTTCTTGCCCATATCTTCAGATCCAAGCAGCAAATAATCTCCGAAATCTTTTTGATAAAAGAAAAAGAAATACAAATTGTAAAACAACACCAGCGCAAAGAGGGCATTGAACAAAACGCCGTGTAGTTTGAATCTACAATCATACTTGAATCCAAAAAATAAAACCTCAAGTGGGTTGAAGTTTCCCTCCTTCGGTTTCACGATTTGTGAATACCTATTAATAATCACGCGAACCCTCATACTGATTAGGTTGAGGTAGCTCAAAACAAATAAGGCGAATAAGGAGAGCGCAAAAGCTCCTGCATATTCCTTTTCTATAGCCGTATGTCTGAGTTCTTGCGTATAATTCTGGTGATTTCTAATCTCATGATTCATAAAATAATAGGCCTGAATAATATCTTCATCCGGCATGTATTCCTTGGCTGTTTCCTTTGTTGTAACCAAACTGTCCCTTTCCTCATCTGTGCTAGAGGCAAGCGAGTCGTTCATACCGTCATGGGCGTTTAAACCATTTTGTGCATTAGGTGGCGTAAGCTCTCGGTCTGAAATTGGGGTCTTCGTAGAAGAATTCGGTGATCGAAATTTAGAGACAAAATTCTTGTAATTTTGTTCTCTTAATGACTCAGGGGTATTTTCGAACTCTTCACCGTAAATTTTACTTTCTTGTCTATTCGACAGAACAATTTTATCGAACTGCTCTAGGATAAGAGTACGATCTGATTTTGGCTTCCATACATATTTAAACCCCAAATGGTAAATGTTGGATTTACTCATCCAGGTATCTCCTGCAATTTTAACCAATACCCCCATGGTCAATGACATAAAAACTATGGCAACTCCCACAATTATTGACTTTGAAACGGAATTGGCATTCAATTTACCATTCAACTCACCTCCAATGATACCGCCGGATAGCATTCCGATAGCCCCACCTAAAATATTGGTAAGATCCGATGTGAGAAGTTTCAGAGTTTTGTCCTGTTCTTTCTCCGTTGAATCTACTTCATGCTTTCCTCTTACTGAATCCGCTGGGTTGCGTGTCTTTTTTATTTTTTTTGATTTTCCAGAGCCAAGATTGTCCGTAAAAAATAGCAAACACCCGAGTGATAGGGTGAATATGAAAAAGAGACCCTGAATAAATGTGTCAAAATTTAAGATCTCTCCGTAAGTTCCTGAAAGTAGTTCCATAGTGAGGATGAAATTACTGACACCGCAATATCATTGTCAAGAGTATATGTGCGCAATTCCATGCGTAATTGTTGCAATTAATTGCATGGAACCGTTTTATTTGGCTGTGCACTACCAACGAAAAAATCGAACCCAGTTCTGAATTCGACTTCGAATGCTCCAATTTCCTTGGAACTCTGCCTTTAATGCTCTCGCTATTCGTCAGGATTGTTTTTTATGAATGTATCCAACGGAACGCAGAAATCGTCCGGGTTTGCATCGACCCAATTACAGATAGCATCATATTGCGCCTTCTCTTGATTGAAATCAAGAATTCCAAAGTTTTGTGGCAATCGCGGGATATTTACGTAAACATTTTCAATGAGCTTATACTTTGCGTTCCACTCCTGCAATTCCTCTAGAAACTTGAAAAATGTTTTGTAAGAAATCGACGCAGCGAACTCCTTCAGTTTGTCTTTTAGGTCGTCCCCAAAATCACCATCTTTCAACGCTTCGATAATGGTTTCATTATCCATTTCCGCCGTTCCAGATTGGCGCATAGGACTGATAATGTACAAGTCTTCAATAGCCCCATTCTCCTGCAGATACTCGCCAAAATGATTTTCAAAACGCTTAAACGTCCCTCCTGTTCCGCCGTCAGCAAAATGCCCTTTCGGAAAATCTCTTTTCGTTCCCTCTTTGCTCGTAATCTCTTGCCAAGGGAATACAATTGGAATGGCCGTTGATGCCATAAACACATCTGACAGGAACAAATTATTGTCGTCTCCGGCAATATTGGTCACCCATTGCGTTCGCATTCGACGGTAAGAAAACGTCATTACATAACTTTGAAAAGGAAGGTCTTCGACCCAAGAAACGCCTTGCTGTTCTATGAATCCATTCAATGTTTTACGCAAAGGGGCCGTATCTAAAATATGTAATCCTTTCTCTTTCTTTTTGGTAAAAACATCGCTGTCCTTCAATGGGAAAAGAATCCCTTCTTTGTAATCCTTCTCCCAACTCAACGGGTTTTCATTTCTAAAACACCCATTCAGAGCCAATAGATTTAGGGATCCGGAGCTAAACCCCGCCAGGATGGTATCTTCTTGAGAAATTGTCAATCCCTTTTTTTCAACCAGTTTATCAAATAATGCAACCTCTTGCGAGATTCTCGCTGCAGCTCCTGTGAGAAAAACTGCTTTTTTAATTTTGTTCGCCATAATTTTCAGTGAGTGTACAACAAGAATACTGGTTATTGGGGTGAAATGCAATTTTTTTTGGAGGTAAACAAGTTCTCGGAAAGGGTTTGAGAAACAGTTGGAAAGGACGCTGTTATTCTTGAGAAGACTGCTCTTCAATTGCGGATCGACCTTACATTTTTAGAATTTGCTAATTCGCAAGTTCGCGAAATGGCGAACAATAGACAACTAATAGTTCAAGTAAACAATCTCAATGATTTAATAATGTGACTCTTGCAGCTCTACCGATTTCCTCACCCCACTAAACCGTACTCTGTATACGCTGAATAATCATTCGTGTGATACGTCGATCGTACTCTTTTTTATCTTGCAGATATTGTTCAATTTCCTCTCCTTCCAACTGCCCAATAACGATTCCAATCAAAGCATTTTTTAGCGGTCCATTCTTCAAGATTAAATCAGCAATGAGTTTTGATTTCTTATTCTTTTTCAATTCCTCCCAATCATCAGAGAAGCTGCGTCGCGTATGATGAAAAATAGCCACTAAAATTTCGTGTTGCACCTTTAGAATTGGACGTAAAACCTCATTCTGAAACAGCTCAATTGGCTTCTGAACATCAGGACTATTGGGAATTGGAACAGTGGGTCGTAGCTTTTTGTCTGAACTAACCATTTTTCGACTTGTTTGAATTCGGTCTGCCGCCTCCTTTATTGTTTCCAGAGTTGGATTTGCGTTTATTCGAATAACGCTTCTTTCCCCGACCTTTGTTACGAGAACCAGAACTTCCTGCCGACCACTTCGGCCCTGGACCAAATTCCTCGGCTGGCTGCTCCTTATTGATTTCAGATTCTATCAAACGCTCAATTCGCTTGATTTTCGGCATGTCTTTTTGATTGATTAGCGTAACCGCCTCTCCTTTTGTATTTGCACGTGCGGTGCGTCCAATACGATGCACGTAATCTTCTGCATCTGAAGGAGCATCATAGTTAATGACCATGTTGATTTCCTTGATGTCTATTCCACGGCTCATAACATCCGTCGCTACAAGAATTCGAATTCTACGCGATCGAAATCCACGCAATACCTCTTCCCGCTCCGATTGCTCCAAGTTTGAAGAAATACCTTTCGCCGGCAACTTCGCTCGATTCAAAGCTCTTGTGATTGAACTAACTTTCGCCTTTGCCGATGTAAAAACCAAAATACTCTTGTACTCCTCTCGTTCTCGGATCAACTTTGTCAGCACCTTGTCTTTTTGCTCATCAAAAGCTAAAATCGCCCGTTGTGTAACGCCTGCAGCTGGCTTCGAAATGGACAAACTCACCTCTTCAGGGCTTTTCTGTATCGATTTTGCCAAATGCCGAATATTATTGGGCATTGTTGCACTGAAAAGTAAGGTTTGCCTGTTCGACGGAAGGTTTTTAATTATTGCCTTCAAATCATCTACAAACCCCATGTCCAGCATGCGATCCGCCTCATCCAACACGAGATGCTTCACTGAATCAAACTTCACATACCCCAGTTTCAGGTGTGATAAGAGCTTTCCTGGCGTAGCAACAATGATGTCAGTTCCTTCGGTTAAAGCGAGTTTTTCTTCGCTCCATTCCTTTCCGCCCCCGCCGCCATAGATCGCTTTCGATCCTACCGAAACAAAATAGGCCAATCCTTGAATTTGCTGCTCAATTTGAACCGCTAATTCTCGCGTTGGCACAATGATTAATGTATCGATACTCGTATCTTGCTTCCCTGTTAACTTATTCAGAATTGGCAGTACGAAGGCCGCCGTTTTCCCGGTTCCAGTCTGGGCACAGGCAATTAAATCTTTGTTCTTTAAGATAATTGGAATTGCTTTCTCTTGAATAGGCGTAGCAGTCTCGAAATTCATGTAGGAAAGTGCTTCCAACATGCTTTCATTAAGGTTGAGTTCTTTAAATGTCATTGGTGGTGAAGTTAACGATATGCTTTGTCTTCCGCCAACTTTCTAACAGAAAAAGGTATGAAGTGTGTTGATCATCGATTCATCCGCACACAATATTGCCACACTCCACTACAACTTCTACCAACAAAAAAGAAGGTCCACATGCAATGCAACCCTTCCTTCTTCAGAAAATAGTGATTCCTTTAGGAATCGGAGATAACGCTCCTTGATCAATAGAAGCCTCAAGAAAAAACGCTACCTAGCTTCAATTTTTTTGTTCAGTAATTCATCGGATTTGCCATACGATTTACCACGGCTTCCATTAAACGAATAATTACATGGTTCGGAGCCGATATTCAACTCTGATCTGAAAACTCGTTTAAGACAACTTTAGGCCGCTTTGACGCAACTACTATTGCGTCTAGCGTGATCTCAATGTTTACTCGATCCAATGTAGGTAGAAGTACTCAAGACATTCAGAAAAATGCCATAAGGCGGGAATATTATGTAATGAAATAAATTTTGGGTGTCACAAAAACCCCGGAAGACATGAACTAGAGTATGTTCAAATCCTTCGTAAGATCCTTGTAACTATCGCTAATCGGAATGGAATGACCTCCTTCCAATTGAAGCGTGTCTTCACTCAGGATTATTTGAGTAATCTTTGATTTTTGCGCTAAAAATTTTCGGTGCGTTCGAACAAAACCATGCGGCTGTAACAATTGCTCCATTTGCTTCAGAGACTTCATTACAACATATTTGGACTCAACACATTGTAAGGTGCAGTAGCGTTCTTCCACTTCTACAAATATGATTTCATTCAACCATACTTTGTTTAAGGCACCCTTTTTCTTGATGAAAAGATGATCTTCAGTAATGACAGCAGCCGATTCATCCGACTCCAAGGTATCTTCCTCATCGTAAAATTTCTCAACGGCCATTTCCAATGAATAGAGCAGCTCTAGCTCATTAAAAGGTTTGAGCAAAAAGGCAAATGGACGCGTGAGTCGTGCTCGATCGAATATACTGCGATCTTTCGAACTCGTTAGAAAAACAAAAGGACGCGAGAGGTTTGGTTGCGCATTTAACGCTTCAGCAAAAGAAATTCCGTCAGGCGCATCGCCCAGATAAACATCAACAATCGCAATATCGAACTTGGTGTCGTGCATACGCTTAAATGCATCCTGAAGATTACGCGCCAATGCAGCAACCTCAAAACCATTTGATTCCAAAGCGGGAATCAGCAAATCACTCTCTTCCTTTCGATCTTCAATTACCAGAACCTGGACTTTTGCCATAATTTATGCTTTCTCGAATGTTAAATTAACGGTTGTTCCTTTCCCTACCTCACTTTCCATCTGAAAACTACCATTATTTTTCAACATAAAGGAGGCACACAAGCGAACTCCAAGTCCAGTCCCAGAGCGTTCTTCACCGCTTTCTTTGGATACCTGAGAGCTTTGTTCAACAACCATAGCCAATTGTTCGGCCGTCATTCCCGGCCCACTATCCTTAATACTCAATCGACACGTTTCCTCTTCAACGCAAGCAGCAATGTGTAACTCCCCTCCTTCTGGAGTAAATTTTATCGCGTTGTCCAAAACATTTCTTAGAACAATTTTTGTCGAATCAATGTCGGCATTGACTTTTGCCTCTGCGGGAATATTGAGATGAACTTTAATATTTTTCTGATCTAGCAGCGGTTGATAGTTTAAGATTACTTGAGGCATTAGTCGTTTCAACGAAACTTTCTCGGAATGAAAATAGATTTCATCCGATTGAAGCAATGCCCAATTCAATAGGTTATCCAACATTCCATAAGTAGCGTTTGCAATGGCTCCCTGCTGATTGACGAGCGATTTTATTTTAGAGTCGTCCTCCGTAATTTCATTTCGCAACTGCTCTGTACTTCTCCTTAAACCATGAACAGACGACCGTAAATCGTGACTAACGATAGAAAACAGCCTGTTCTTAAAAGAGTTCAGCTTGTCCAAAGATTCGCGCTGATCAGCAATTATAGCACTCGTTCTAATTTTTTGCCAGTAGAAGTATACGATGAGCATCAAGACAAAGAGCAAAACACCTGCTCCGATTAAAATCCAGTTGCGCTGCGTGGCTTTGAGCTCGTTTTCTCGCTGTAAAAGACCAATTTCTCGCTGCTTCGTCTCTGCGATGTGTTTCTTTTCTAATTGAGCAATACGCCAAACCTCTTGCTGATTGTTGAGGGAATCTTTCCATTGGTCGTACTCCTTTCGATAGGCAATACTTTTTTCAAAATCTCCGCGATTCTCTTCAACTACAGCCATGTTTCTGGCGGTAATCTGCTTTAATTCAAAATTATCGTGTTTTTGAGCCAGTTGATATGCCTTAACAAAATAAGGTATTGCATCTTCGTCAAGAAACTGCTCGTAGTACAAATTGGCAATATCATTGTAGGTTCCAATCAGAAAGTTCGTATCATTCTCAGTTCTTTGCTTTTCAAGTGAGGCAAAAAGATACGCTTCGGACTCGTCAAAATTTCCGAGATACATATAACAAACACCAATATTGTGCTCAATAGCGCTTTCTAAAATCCCTACGCTTTCTAATTCATTGCTCTCTTTTAATTTTAAAAGAAGGTCAATTGCTTTACCATAATCACCATCCTTCATTCTTATATTCGCTCTGCTCGAAACCACAGCAGGATACAGTGGAAAAGTGTTTTTTATTTTCAACAACTCTTTTTCTGACTCTACAAAAAGTTGCTTATTGTAAAATGCAGTCGAAAGAAAGAAACGAGCAAAGCTCTCTAGTTTTTTATCCACTGAAGATCCTGTAAGATACCTACCGGAGTATACTATTGTGGAATCATGCTCATTGGCAACAAAAAACTGGAAGGCCTTTTTAAAATTTGGTTGCGACCTGGATTTTTTCGAAATTTTACTTAATTGAAGCCTCAAATTCTTCTCGAATATAGGATTCAAATTGCTCTGATCTTCTTGAGCACAAAGCATGAAGGCGGATAAAAATCCGCCTATCATTAATATTTGCTTTAAAACACTCAAGAATTAATTATCTATTGTATTTCCAGTTCCAGGCTGAACCGTCGTAGTTGTTCCACGCGAAGTTTGATTCGGCTTTCGTTTATCTAAAACAGAAATGCTTACCTCAGTCATATCGGTCATTGTAAATTCAGCATACCAAAGAGTATTTGGATTTTGAGGTTCAGCCTCTGCTTCAGTTTCATAGGTAATTTGCCCCTCACCTGTAGATTCCAATGTAACTGTTGGGTCCATTGTCAACGTTCCACTCGATAAAAAGAATATTCTTACAACAACATCATCACCTATAAGACGAGCGGAGATCAATGGTGGTTCAATTGAAGCAACATTGCTCAAGTTTGGAAAGTTAAAGTCTCCTGTAATTTCAGTCATGTTAGCCATGGTACAAATAGTTTTTAAGTTTCTCTAAAGAACCGTTTTTTTTTCGAATAAATCAATAGGTAAATATACACATGACCATGTGTTAATTACTTATTACACTCGCGTATAAATACTTATCAATCATTTTTATGATTATATTTTTTTCTTTTGATACTGAGTTACTTAATTCTATGAGTCCAATGAAAGATGAAATTTAAAACTCATTCTTTTTGGCCTTCTCCCAACGCTGAACCTCGGCAGTAAGTGTAGACATACCATAAAAAGGAAATAGAAGTTCCAACGCCAAAAACCAGGAAGAACGTTCTTCAAACAACGTAGCAACTTTCTCCATTAACTTGATCACAACGTAAACAAGCCCAGCGAATGCTAACGTCAATATATAGTAGCGTGACTCAGGATATAATAATAGAACCAAACTCAAGGCAATCATAAAAATCAGCACCGTATTTACATAATCATCCTTTTGCCATTGAAGTTCTTTTTTGAAATAGGCATTCATTGATAAGTACCATGCACTAACGAAGAATATTATATGCGACCAAAAATATTTCATAATTGGGAAGTCGAAGTCTATCACTCCTCGAACTTTCAAAACTCCCATTATCAGCGGTGCAAGCGTAATCAATACAAATACAATCCCCGGAATTTTCTTCACCAAAACATGCATACTCCTAATTTTCAAAACGAATGTAGCCAATTCAAAGAAACCGATCACACAAATAGAATAAGCGGTACAGCTTCATCACAAAACACCGATCAAACATCTTGTTTAAATACAAACAAATGGCGCTATTTTAGGATGAGCGGTAAAAAGAATTAACGTATTTGCTGTAAATTTATGGCAAACTGTACTTGCTCACGGCGTAGTGTCAAACGATGTTGAAAGGTTCTCCTGCGTTCTGCGCCCAAGCTATTTAAGTAAATTATACTATGACTTTATCTAGAAAACTAGCAGCCGCAGGCCTGTTCTGCGCATTTGGGCTTCTCTCCTATGCTCAAACAACCCAAGATCGGATTCGAACCTATTTTGAAAGAGAGCAAACTTCATTAGGATTGACCAAAGAAGATTATTCTGATTTCGAAATTAAAAACGAGCATTCTTCGAGCCAATTCGATATCTCTTATGCCTATGCGCATCAGCGTTATGAAGGAATTACGATTTATAACGCCATTGCAAACTTCGCATACAACAGCAATGAAATTCGTTTGACAGGAAATCGATTCGTTTCCGACATTGCCTCAAGAGTAAACACGACAAATGCTTCAATTTCCAAAAAAGAAGCAATTTACAATGCCGCTGTTGAATTGGGAATTACGACAAGTACTGAAATCGATATTCAAAAAACGAAAGACGACGCAGGTAACAATGTATACGTAGCCTCAGAAATCAGCTCCGAACTCATTCCAGTTTCACTTTGCTATACATTAGATGGAGAGGATTTGAAATTAGCTTGGGACTTGAGCCTTTTGTCTGGAAATAACTGGTGGAGTGTTCGCGTAGATGCCACTACAGGTGAAATAATCAATCAAATTGATTGGATGGTTAGTTGTTCTTTCGGTGAATCTGGAAGCTGCGCAAGTCATACACATACTGCCGCTGCATCGCCGATCGTTGAGTCGCAAGCGATGATGCCTGCCCCTCCTCCATCTACGGATGCTTACCGCGTTTTGGAAATTCCAATTGAAAGTCCAAACCATGGATCTGATGCTTTGGTTGTTGGACCTTACGACGCTGTTGCTTCTCCTTATGGATGGCACGATGATGATGGAAATCCGGGAGAAGAATACACAATCACACGCGGGAACAATGTTTACGCATCTGAAGATACAAACGATGACAACCAACCAGGATACTCTCCTGACGGTGGAGCTTCTTTGAATTTCGATTTTGTTTGGAACTTACAACAAGCAGCAACTGGTTTCTGGGATCCTGCAATTACCAATTTGTTCTACATGAACAATATTATGCACGATGTTTTCTACCACTACGGATTCGATGAAGTGGGTGGAAACTTCCAGGAAAATAATTATGGAAATGGTGGAAACCAATCAGATTACGTAAATGCAGACGCTCAAGATGGAAGCGGAACCAACAATGCGAACTTTGGAACACCACCAGATGGACAAAACCCACGCATGCAAATGTATATTTGGACAGCGGCGGGAACACCTGAAATCGTTCAAATTAATGCACCCGGAACAATTGCCGGTGGATACGGTGGAGAACTCGCCTCTTTCGGACCGGCGCTACCTCCTACTCCAATTACAGGAGACTTTGTTTTAGTTGACGATGGTGTTGGTGACGGATCAGATGCTTGTGAACCGATCATTAACGGTGCTGCAATCAACGGAAACATTGCAGTTATTCGACGCGGAGGCTGTTCGTTCGTTGACAAAGTAGTTGCTGCAGAAGCAGAAGGTGCAATTGCAGTTATTGTTGTAAACAATCAAGGTGGATTGATGACTATGGGCGGAACAGATCCAGGTATTGGAATTCCATCTATTATGGTAACCGCTTTCGATGGAGAAAACTTTATTGATGAACTAGACTTGGGAAATACCGTAAATGGATCTTTAGGTGACTTCGGACCATTTGACCGTGATAGCGATTTAGACAACGGAGTTATAGCGCACGAATACGGACATGGTATTTCCAATCGTTTGACTGGAGGACCTTCAGCAGCGGGATGTCTTGGAAACGATGAGCAAATGGGTGAAGGATGGTCTGATTGGTGTGCATTAATCACAACAATAGAACCAGGAGACCAGGGAACAGACGGTCGTGGAATTGGAACATATTCGGATGGGCAACCTACGACAGGTCAGGGAATCCGACCGGCACCATACTCAACAGACTTTCAGATCAATAGCTTTACATACGCAAGCACGAACAATACCAGTGGAATTTCACAACCGCACGGAATTGGATTTATTTGGTGTACCATGTTATGGGATTTGACTTGGGCTTTGATTGATATGCATGGTTTCGATAATGACATTTACACAGGTACAGGCGGTAACAATATCGCAATGCACTTGATCATGAACGGAATGAAATTGCAAGCGTGTAGCCCAGGATTTATTGATGGTCGTGATGCCATTCTATCAGCAGACCAGATGCTTTACAACGGCGAGCACCAATGTTTGATTTGGGAGGTATTCGCGAATCGTGGACTGGGATATTCAGCAGATCAAGGATCATCAAATGATCGTACGGATCAGACAGCTGCTTTCGATCTTCCTCCGGGAATTGATCATATTACTGAAGTAACAGTTTCATGTGAAGATTACGTATGGCCTGAAAATGGACAAACGTACACTGCTACTGGGATCTACTATACACCTATCACCCCTACTATTGGCTGTGACAGTGTGGCAACATTAGACTTGACAGTGAACGCTACAATCAACTCGGTAATTACATACAACGGTCCAACAATCTTGGAATCTACCGTAGACAATGTAAACTACCAATGGCTTGATTGTTCAAACGGAAACGTTGCTTTGGCAGGAGAAACAAACCAATCATTTGCTCCAACGCAAAACGGTTTGTACGCAGTAGTTGCCTACCAGGGGAACTGTAGAGACACTTCTGTTTGCTTATTGGTAAATCAAATCGAGGATTCAGGCCTTGAAGGATTGAACATCTCTGAGCAAATCGTTGTTTCGCCAAACCCAACAAATGGTGACCTGTTTGTGAGTCTGGGTGGAGTAGTTTACAGTGAAATTGACGCAAACATTATCAATGCAATGGGTCAAGTTGTTGCAGAAGCAGCATTTGAAAACACAAGTGAATTTGAATTGTCTATCGATACCGCGCCAGGTGTTTATTTTGTAAACATTACTGCTGACGGTAAAACGGGCATTATCAAAATAATTAAAGAGTAAGTATTACGGGCGATACCTGTAGTATGGATACTATTCGGGAACTCGGTAATGTTGATGTGTATGTCATAGATCAACTGTTGAAAGGAGCCATCCGCAAAGAACAACGTCTTTTAGATGCTGGATGCGGATCAGGAAGAAACTTCAGTTACTTTGCCAACAATAACTTCAACATTACCGGGATCGACCCGAATGAGGAACACATTCGGAACCTCCAACAAAAACATCCGAATCTTAGCCACCAACTTCTCAATTCCTCTATTGAGAGCTTTCATCCAAAACACACGTTTGATTACATTATTTGCAATGCTGTTTTGCATTTTGCTCAAAATCATGCGCATTTCCAAACACTTTTTGAACGATTGGTTAGTTTTCTGGAGAAAGACGGAATTCTGTTCATACGTATGACTTCCAATCACGGAATGACGGATTTAGGCAAAAGCGTCGATGGTGTATATGAATTATCCGACCAATCTACGCGATATCTCATCACAAGAGAACAGTTATCCCAACTTTGCGAAACGCATAATTTAGTTCTTGAAGCCCCCTTCAAATCCGTTTTGGTCGAAAATTGGCGTTCCATGGCAACTATTGTAGTTAGAAAAGTGGCTGCGTTCTGAGCGTTTCCTCTCTACCGAGAGACAAGCAATCACCGTCACATTAGGTTGGAAACATAGAATACTATAGATTCGATTCGAACATGCAAGAAGAGCAACACCAACGATTGTCAAAATTGTCAAAGAATAACGCAACGGGATCAACTGATTATTACTTTTCTGACTTGTATTAGAAGCACAGCTCTGGTATTTCTCTGCAATTTGCATGATATCAGCAACGAATTCGTTAAAACTTCAAAACAACAATTCGACCCTAGCAATATCTCCCATGCCGTTTTGCACAATTAGATGATAATTAATTATTTATAAAATCTGGTTAGAAAAGCAACGTATTGTTTAAATTTACGTCTATCCTACAACTGGTTTTATGACGAACTAATAATACCAAAGCAAATACTACCATGAAAAGACTACTCGTCGCTTGTTTACTTTGTGTCGGATTCACAGCTTCCGCACAACAACATCCAACAGCAAATACGCAGTGTCAGCTGCAAGTTGAAGATATTTTAGCCGCTCAGTGGTTTGATATTGACGACCCCATTTCTGAAGATGCTCGATACATCCTTTTTGAGATGTATGAAAAACTTAATCTCATTTATGTAACGCAACAAAACGATCCATCGTTGGTTCAGTATGTAAATGAGTTTAACGATGCATTGGAAGAAGCCGAACAATTGAACATGGATACTACCATGTTTCAAGATGATATTAACTATGTTGACGCACTGAACATTTAGCATGAAAACTTTAAGATTATTCGCAAGTATTGCGATCGCCATTTGTTTCACTCAAGCATCTTATGCACAATGTGGAGCAACCTCTGTAAACCCATCACCTCAGGTAACGGGTAATTGTGAAGGAGAATCAGATACTATCAGCTTCAGCGTTGCAGGAAACTGTGGTGGACTGTATGAATACCAAGTTGAAGGGCCAGGCCCCGTGGTGTTGCAAGCATGGTCTCCCAATCCGCAGTTTATTGTGACACCAACAGTATCTGCAACTTACACTGTTTATGCGCGTTGCCCCGCCTGTCCAACCGTTGTAGTTTCCGACACGTTCTTAGTTGAAGTAATTCCGGCACCGGTAATTACTGCGGACACCTTCGTATGTTATGGAACTGCCGCACAATTCACGGCAACGGGACCAACTGGTTCCATGTCTTGGTGGGATTCAAACGCAGCGAACCAACTTTCACCTAATGAGAATTATACTACGCCTCCAATGACGAGTAGCGATGATTTCATGATGGAAGTTACAGGGACGGTAACAAGTGGTGCCACTCAAGGAAGCGTTTTGATCACAGAATGTGGACTTGGAGGGTTTCAGGGCTCGTCTTCTGCGGATTATGTAGAAATTTCAAACCTTTACTCAAGTTCTGTCAATACAGCAGGATGGGTAGTTGCGTTAAGTAGCTCTTATACAAATATTAACTCGGTTAATACAATTCTCTGGAACCTACCCAATACATTCCAGGCCTGTTCTATTGAATCTCGATCAGATGTAGCCGCCGGTACATTTACACCGTATTGGGGGAATAACATTTTTTGGAACCCAGGTAATAATGGATGGGCGCTAATTCTCGATGATACGGGGAATTTGGTTGACTTCGTAGCCTGGGGTTGGACTCCGGCAGAACTTGCTAGCTTCAACACAAATATCAATGGTTATAATATTACCTTAGGTACAGAATGGATAGGAAACTCGATTCCTGCTGCCTGTGGATCCAACTCTACGGGTGTTACCCCTCAAAGTATATCTCGCGTAGGTACGAACGACTCAAACACGTCTGCGGATTTTGTTTGTCAGAATACTTCGCTAAACGTTTTGAACCCTTCTCTCTCTTGTGGATGGACAACAGCAACGGTGGGTTGTTATTACCCAATTAGCGTTGTGGTTGATATGCCACCTTCAGCGTCAAACCCTGCAACAACTTCTGTTGCTTGTTATGCTGACGTTCCAGCCGCAGACCCAATGGTTGTAATTGATGAAATGGATGATTACACCGCTGCTCCAACAGTGCAATTTATGGGAGAAGTTTCCGATGGGCAAATGTGTCCAGAAACACTCACCAGAACCTACAGAGTAACCGATTCTTGTTCGAACTGGGTTGAAGTGACACACGATATTCGCATTTTTGACTCCATCGCTCCGGTAATGGATCCAGCACCTGCTGATTTGACCGTTTCATGTTATGCAGATGTTCCTCCTATGGCATCACTCAACTGGACAGACAATTGCTCTGGGTGGGGAGTAGCAATGGGCAACGAAGTTTCAAGTGGATCAACGTGTCCGGAAACTTTGACTAGAACATGGACGGTAACAGATACTTGTGGTAACACAGTGACTGAAACGCAAGTGATCACGATTCACGATCAACAAGCTCCAGTTATTGACCCAGCTCCAGCCAACTTGAATGTTTCTTGTTATGCAGAGGTGCCGCCAATGGCAACATTGAACTGGACAGATAACTGTGCGGGATCTGGTATCTTAAACGGTGTTGAAGTTTCAGATGGACAAACATGCCCTGAAACAATCACCCGAACTTGGACTTACACAGATGGTTGTGGCAACACTTCCACTGAAACACAGGTTATTGTTGTAAACGATATTCAAGCTCCTGTTATCGATCCTGCGCCGGTAAGTGTAAATGTACAATGTTACGCTGATGTGCCAGCAATGGTTCAATTGAACTGGACAGATAATTGTCTTGGAACGGGTGTCTTGAATGGATCAGAAGTTTCCGACGGGCAATCATGTCCAGAAACAATCACAAGAACCTGGACGATTACAGATAACTGTGGAAATACAGCTACCGAAACACAAGTAATTGTGGTTCATGATATCACAGCACCAACTGCAAGTCCACTGCCTATGGAAATTGTTGGAGTATTGCCTCCACCAGACGTGACTTTATTAGAAGACGCTGCAGATAATTGTGGTACACCAACAGTTGTTTGGGTGGATGACGTGAGTGATAACGGATTCTGTCCGGAGAATGTCGTGCGTACGTACAGCATTACGGATGACTGTGGAAACGAACTTCTTGTAACGCAAGACTTCCAAGTTGGAGACAACATTCCTTTAGTGAGCTTTAACGCATCTGAAACGATTATTACTAATGCCAACCCAGATGGTGGTGGATTGGTCAACTTTACCAACACGTCTTCTGGTGCAGTATCTTACTTGTGGGATTTTGATGACAGTACAACAAGTACAAATTACAGTACTTCGCATACATTTGACAATACAACTGCCGGAGGATATTATGTAACGCTTTATGGATTCTCCGAGTACGGCTGTGTTGATTCTGCGAGCATTGCTATTCAAGTGCGTGTTGAATTACTTTATTACATTCCAAACACTTTCACTCCTGATGGAGATGAGTTCAATCAAACGTTCCAGCCAGTTTTTGAATCTGGATTTGATGCACATGATTGGAACATGACTATTTACAATCGATGGGGTGAAATCGTCTTTGAATCGAACAACCACGAAGTAGGTTGGGACGGAACTTATGGCGGTGAGATTGTTCAACAAGGTACCTATACATACAAGATTGAATTTGGATTAGAGTATACTGATGCAAGGGAGATCATTACCGGTCACGTGAATATCATAAGATAGTGATCGCTCTAGTAAAGCAAAAGCGGCTTCTCCATTCGGGAAGCCGCTTTTGTTTTTAAGTACATTGAAATTTTATTGCATCCATGCGCGATATCCACCATCCAATTCATGGATTTCTGAAAAGCCCATCTGTCTCATCATTGTGACAGCCTTAGCACTTCTTCCTCCTGATGCGCAATAAATAAGTACCGGCTGCGATTTGTCTAAGCCTGCCAATTGATCTTTAAAATCGGCATCATGGAAATTCATATTCACAGCATTGGCAATTTTACCGTTGCTGACTTCACCTGGGGTTCGAACATCAATTAACTGACTTCCCTCCTTCTCCATCAGCGACTGAAACTCAGCTTTATCCACCAATGTTACGGTCACTTCTTCATTCTCTGTAACTTCATTCGGCTCAGCTGTGGATTCTTCCTGTGCATTCGAACATCCTACAAATAGCGCTGACATTAAAAATAATCCTATAATTTTCGAGATTTTCATACCTGTTAATTTATTGCAATTTAATCATTATTGAGGGCGATAATGTAACCTCGTTTACACAACGATCAATTACATTTGTAGCGATGCTATCAAAAGAGGAACGAAAAGCACTTAACACAGCCTTCTGGGATGGATTCCGCAAAGAAATGCGCAGTTTTAAATCTGTGAATGGGCGCGGCATCAATTGGATCAACTACCCTTCCGATGTTAAAGATATTTACATTCGCCTGCAGGCCGATCATGAAGGAGCGCGTTTGTGCATTGACATCCAACCAAAAGACGACAGTATCCGTTCCATTCTTTGGGAACAGCTGACAGAACTTCGCGTCGTAATGGAAGCGCAAGTGGGGAAAGCAGATTGGAATGAATTTGACCGAGTTTTTCAAGGTCGAAACGTTTCAAGAGTCTCATGGGAGTTGGAGAACGCAAACTTTTACAAAGAGGAAGATCGGATTCGAATTAAAGACTTTTTACGCTCAAAATTGGTTCAGTTTGATGCGTTCTATCAGGAATACAAAGAAATATTAATATTACTCGCTGAGTAACTTCAAAATTGTACTTTTACGGCATGATAAAGCACTTATTATCGATTGGATTTATTGGATTGCTTGCACAAGCAGAGGCACAAACCCAAGTTTATCTGGAGGATTTTAACAACGGTATTCCAGCCACTTACACCATTATGGATAATGATGGATTGACACCAAACCAGGCAACTGCAGATTTTGCAGACGCATGGATTTCGCTTCCTGACCCGTTGGATTCTACCGACACAATTGTTGGGTCTACTTCTTTCTTCGATCCTGCAGGAACAGCTGACAGATGGCTTATCACACCCCAAATTACATTGGGAACCTACGGAAATTTCGTGAATTGGCACGGTCGCTCAGACGACCCTTCTTTTCCTGATGGATACTTCGTGCTAGCATCCAGAACAGACACACAGCTTGCTAGCTTCACGGACACGGTTGCGGTAATTAATGCCGAATTGGCAACCTGGACAGTGAATAGCGCAAGTTTGAGCGATGCGGGGCTTGATGGAGAAACTGTTCATCTTGCTTTTGTAAACCGTACTTTCGATGGGTTTAAATTATATCTCGACTCTATTTCTGTCTTCGTTGAAGATCCTGTTGGATTGGAAGAACAACAAGAGCTATCGGTTTCGTTCGGACCAAATCCAACAGACAACAAAGTAACGTTTAGCCAACAGGCAGATTTAATCACGGTCTTCACACTTTCTGGAAGTGAAGTGGCGGCATTTTCAAATACAAATGAGATCGCAATTCAGAACCTTCCGTCCGGAATGTATTGGATGGAGATACGAAAAGGCAGTGCAGTGGTTCGCGAGAAAATCGTGAAACGTTAAAGTTCGGGTAACGGTATCAGCTCAGCCGTAAAAGGCGCCTTTCCTTTCTTTAGCGGCCTCATTACAATCTTATGCTCTTCTAAAACCGAGAGTTTAAAGCGCCAGGTTTTGTGCTCAAAGGTCAGCGACAAGGTGCGTTTATCCGAATCTAAATAAAATCGTCCTTTCTGTGGAGACTTCTCTCCTATCGCCTTCAGTGGCAAGTAATCCACCACACCTGATTCATGAAAAATAAAAACCTCTTTATTGACAAGATCGTGTTGTGCGACATTTACATTTTTAACCACCATTTTATTGATTACCCAAACCTTGCTGTTTCCACCTGTCAGTAAATCATTGTAATCTACAGACTTCAATGGATAGTTTGAGGTACAGGCAGTCAAAAGAATGAGACTAATGCAAACAATTGAGATTCGGATCATAAGATAAATCCTCCTTGAACTAGTTCTGTATAGACTTGCTGAGATGTAGCGTCTTTTTCGGAGGCTTTAACTGGACCTCCACCGTTGGGCCAATAAATCTTTTCTACTGATTTATAGAGGTACTTTTTGTCATCCTCTGACCATTCGAACAAACAATGGAAGAAATATTCCACTCCCTCATCCATTCTTCGAATGCGAACAACAAGATCATTCACACCGCTTTCATTCGTGATTTCCTGAATCACGTACCCTCGAATACGGTTGCAACGAACCAAACTTCCTGACTCTCTTAAAAACACGCGAACTTCTCGGGTTGGGAGCGGTTCCTCATTCTTTAATTTTGTCAGAGCTTTCACTTGAATCGCAAATAAGTCCTTGACATCCTTTTGTTTAGCGACCTCGAAAAATCGGAAAAATTCGGGTGTGCACGTGGCGCATTGCAGGCAGATCTTTTCATCGGTGCAGAAATCTAACTCTTTCAAGAGCTCGACATACTTTACATTATTGAACTGGCCTTCCGCATACACAGTCTCTACTTCAGTAATTTTTCCTGGCTTTTCTTTAGGAACAGAAACCGGCTCTTCTTCATCAGCACACGAAGCAAAAACGACAATGGAAACAATCAAAAACAAATATTTCATCAATTTCATAATTCAGATATCAGCAAATGTTACGGAAATACTTGTAAGGCTTTTTGCATTGACGCCTCAAAATTTGTGTCATTCAATCCCGTGGCAATCGAATTGGCATCAAACCAAGCCTTCATGAGTTCTGTGGGCATATTTCCGGTTAAATCATCTTTCGCCATTGGACAGCCGCCAAATCCTTTAATCGCCCCGTCAAAACGTCGACATCCTGCCTTGTAAGCAGCTTCCACCAACGATTGAGCATTTTCTGGAACTGTATGTAAATGTGCTCCAAATTCAACATCCGGCAGCTCTGTAATCAAAGTCGTGAACAAACTATCTACAATTTCAGCGTTCGCACTTCCAATGGTATCCGAAAGCGCCAAAATCTTGACGTCCAATTCTTTGTACAACTTTTCGCTCCATTTGGCAACAATATCCGGGTGCCATTCCTCACCGTACGGGTTTCCAAAGCCCATTGATAAGTATAAAACCAGTTCTTTGTTCGATTTCAAAGCAATTTCTCGAATTCCTTCTACCCTTGAAAAAGATTCGTCAATTGTTGCATTTGTATTTCTTTTTTGAAACTCCTCAGAAACAGAAAATGGATACCCCAAATAGTGAATGCGCTCAAAAGAAGCGGCATCATTTGCACCTCGTTCGTTGGCAATAATTGCCAGTAAGTGACTCTTGGAATCGTTCAAACCGTCCAGAACATCAGCGGTATCGCGCATTTGAGGGATTGCCTTTGGAGATACAAAACTTCCAAAATCAATCGTATTGAAACCGCAGTCTAACAGCCCATTGATGTAATCAACTTTTACATTCGTTGGAATAAAATCATGAAGCCCTTGCATGGCATCGCGCGGACATTCGACCAACTTTAAATTTTCCATACTTAAAAATACCAATTATCCCTTAGAAAGGATTGCTTTGTTGATGTCTCTCACCAAACGCGGTCCTTCGTAGATAAATCCAGTATACAATTGTACCAAATCTGCACCTGCCTCAATTTTTTCCAGAGCATCTTCTGCACTGTGAATTCCACCTACTCCAATAATTGGGAAGGCTTTTTTAGATGTTTCGGATAGGTAGCGAATTACCTCTGTTGATCTGCTTCTTACGGGTTTCCCTGAAAGTCCTCCGGCACCAATCTCTTCCACGCGTTCCTTTGAAGTTTTCAAACCTTCACGACTAATGGTTGTATTGGTGGCAATTACTCCGTCCAATTTTGTGTCTTTGATGATCTCAATGATATCATCCAATTGCTCCTTGGTAAGATCTGGAGCAATTTTTAAGAGGATGGGTTTTCTATTATTTTTCTGAGCATTCAAATCTTGCAAAGTCTGCAACAGCTCTGTCAAAGGCTCTTTTTCCTGAAGTGCTCTCAAATTCGGCGTATTGGGCGACGATACATTTACGACAAAATAGTCGACATAATCAAATAAGGCGTGAAATGTTTGGATGTAATCGTCTTTGGCAGATTCATTTGGGGTTACTTTGTTCTTTCCAATATTTCCACCAATAATAACATCGGTTTTACGCTGCTTCAAATTGGCAACGGCATTTTCTACGCCGTCATTGTTGAACCCCATCCTATTGATAATGGCTTCGTCTTCACGCAAACGAAACAAACGGGGCTTTTCATTTCCTGGCTGGCCTTTCGGGGTCACCGTTCCAATTTCAATAAATCCAAATCCGCAATAGGTCAAATCGTTGTACATGGCCGCATTTTTATCAAAGCCCGCTGCCAATCCCACAGGGTTTTCGAAACGGACGCCAAAGAGATTGCGTTCCAAACGCTTGTCTTTTACTCGGTACATTCGGTTCCATAATCCTTTCATTCCTGGCATACGAAGGATAAAACGAATCATTCCCACAGTTTTATAGTGGATTTTCTCAGGATCGAATTGAAACAAGATAGAGCGTACGAGCTTGAACATAGATAAAGTTTTCGCAAAGGTATAAACGAAAAAGAGGCGACCGAAGCCGCCTCTTTGAATATTTCAAAAAAATATGAACAATCTTAGAACTTGTAACGTCCTCTCCATTTGTTTTGGCGACGTGACTTCGTGTAGTTCTTGTAAGTAATGTTACGAACAACGATCAGGTTTACTGTATAGTAAGCATCGTTTTGGTTGTCTCCACGTTGCTGTCCTGGTGCAAACCATGCAGTGTTATCTGTTGCCGGATTCGCCAGGTAAACCGCTGCTGTTGCATCCGATGAAACCGAAGAGATGTAAGCAGGATCTGCATAGTATCCGCTAACATCGTCCATGTAATCTGTAAATGTCTTAATGTACGTTGCTTCCAATCCAATTCTCCACATACGTCCAATTCCCATTCGCATTCCAATTCCGAAAGGAATGGTAGCGGTAACAAGAGAATACTGATCGCGTGGTGTGTATTGTTCCGTACCGTCTGAGTTGTAAACAGTGAACGCTTGTCCTGATCCTTGTCCTTCTGTATTCAAAGGACGAAGTGGAATCCAATTTCCTTGGTAACGTGCTTTCGGGTTGAAATAGTTAACACCCACTCCAGTGAAAACGTACAATTGCTCGTTACGATCTCTCATTCGTGTTCTTAGTCCACGCATTCCGTATCGGTTACCGAACTTCTCGTTGGCTAGCAAGATAACCTCAATTCTTTGCTGAACCTCGTAAAACATAGAACGGAAATGCAAGTTACGTGATTGACGTACAATTTCACTTGTAAGTGCATCGTCTCCGCGCACCATTCCGATGTTAATTGTTGTCGACGTTGCCCATCTTGGATGAAAACGGAATCTGTAACCGATCATTCCACCAAGGCTTGTGGATGCCCAATCAATATCTCTAAGGCTGTAATCGGTACCGATTTGATCGGCTCCACCAAGATCTCCAAGGAATTGTGTTGCGCCAAAGCCAATCATGACTTCTTTTTTGTTCAACGCCCAGTTACTCTGAGTATTGAAGTTTGTGTGCTGCGCATACGTGTAGGTCGCAGTCAGTAGTAGTATTAGAAAAAGTGCTTTTCTCATTACAGTTAAGTTTGAGGTATTTACCTGTTTTTCAACGGTACGAAAATATGAATGTTTTTGTTACCATGCAATTATATACACAGAACATTTTATTAAACGTAGAATGTTAATGAACAGTTGCTTAAATATAACCATTGTTTTTCAGAAACCATTACGGTTTTGTCACAAGTGAGAAAGACTGCAATTTTACTGGCTTTCCTTGTCGATCTTCTGCTCTAAAATTGGAAAAAGTGACTTCGATAGCAGACCCACAATCGGCAATTTCTCGACATAATTGTGGCGGTAATCGATTTCCGCCTATTCTTACGGTGACATCTCTAGCACAAGAACGGTATTGTAAAGTATACTGATGAATAAGGATTCCATCCCCTACCTGAATCCCCATCGGGTCGCAAAAATCTTTGAATGAGATCGGACCACCCGTTACTCCTGCAACGTTAGCCAAACCAATTTCTTGAGGTTTTGGATCTTCTTCGACCGGTTTTTGACGCGCTGCCATGGTTGGTGCCGGCGGTTCCTCTTCTATATACACCTCCAAATTGGGATTCGTTTCAACAGGAGTTTCTACCGTTGGAGTTTCCTCGCTTTTGTCTGTTTCAACTTCCTTCAGCGTTGCATCTGCAGTATGTTCTATGAGATCTGCACCTTCTTTTGGAGATGCATCTTTCTGGGAATCATCTTTCGCAACTGATGCTAGTTGTTGTGTCGGCTCTTCTATTGGATCCTCCGAATTGGTAAGTGTTACTGCGGTAACAATAATTGCAACTGCGGTAACGCTCACGGCTCCTACGAACCAGTTCGTTTTCCAGTATGGCTTACCGAGACCTTTCGCTCCATTCATTACGTTGGCGAAATCCTGTTTAGACGCGATATATTCTGAGCTGATTGGCTCTCGGTCTAAAATGGTCTTTATTTTTTCCATTTGTATTATTATTTCATAAATAGCTTCTTTAACCTCTCCAGCGCCCTGAATGTCCGTACCTTCGCATTGTTCTCTGTTATTTCAAGAATCTCTCCGATTTCTCGGTACGATCGTTTCTCGAAGTAACGCAATTCGATCAATTGCAAATCTCCATCTTTCAAGAGTGACAAACACTGCAGCAATTTTTTCTTTTGTTCCTGATCGTCCATCCGTTGATAGACGTACCGAAATATCTGTTCGTGATACTTCGTGTACAGTGGACCGAATCTCTCCGGATTTTCCTTTGCCTCCCTAATAATAACCAACTCCTCTTGGAGACGGTCATTCGTCTGGTGGTAAACAGGGTTCACTGC
This sequence comes from Fluviicola sp., assembly GCA_043584915.1. GTDB lineage: Bacteria > Bacteroidota > Bacteroidia > Flavobacteriales_D > Crocinitomicaceae > UBA4466. The sequence goes on along the minus strand of CP121319.1, from coordinate 3,136,601 downwards.
CATTGGTTCTGGTTTAAAATAGTTCTAGTTTGGTTTTATAAAGCTTGCAGACTTTACACTTCCATAACTGTTAATAATACATTTGGTTACAAGTCTAACGCAAAAACACTGCCAATATTATGTATACATAACAAAAAACTTCATAATCGGAGCTTTCGAGAGGTAAAAGAGATTCAATAATCTCCCGTTAACTCAACGAAAATCACGCATATAGCTTGTATCTGTCAGCGCATTGAGAAAAATAATCAAATATTTTTTTTCTGCATCGCTGATTGCTCTTTTTCTAATTCGTGGATCTTGATTCTCTCCTCCAGCACCTCCTTTGGCGTAATGATCTATCACATCTTCAAGAGTTGCCATTGATCCATCGTGCATGTATGGAGCGGTTAGCGCAATATTTCTCAAAGTCGGGACTTTAAAAGCTCCCATCTTACTGGAATCTCCTGCAATTCTGAATTTCCCTGGATCATCTGGATACACTTTATACAATCCGTTGTTTATTGGCTGATAATTAGTGAAATGCGGAAGACTATGACACTCAATGCACTGCAACTCTTTAAATAACTTATAACCATTATGCACATCTTCGGCTAATCCAGTCTTTCCATTTAAAAACTGATCGACAGTACTACTATTGGATGATAATGTTCGCTGAAAAGCCGCCAAAGCTCGCGTAATTACCCAGGCGTCCAAATCTCGATTGTATAATTCCTTTGCGGCTTGCACATAATGCGGCACTTCATTCAATCGAGCCACCAATTCGCCCATGGGGAGGTTCATTTCGTTTGTATCCTGAATAGGCACAATCGCTTGTTCCTCTAATGATTTGATGTGTGCATCAAACATGAAGGATTTATTGTGCTTCACGTTGAGCAAGGTTGAAGCATTGCGAAAAGATAGGTTCCCTCCTACTCCTTCTGATTTTACTCTACCATCTGTAAAGGCCAACTCTGGTTTATGACATGAGGCACATGAAATAGAACGATCACTTGACAAACGTAAATCGAAAAAGAGTGCCCGCCCAAAATGCGCATCTGATTGAAATACTCTTTGCTCTTTCTCATCTTCAACCAAAACCTGTGTTTTCTGTTGCGATTCAAAACAGAACATAACCAAAAGCACAGATAGCGCAAGAACCGCATAAAGAATTGCTTCTCTTCTTTTATTTTCAATAAGCCGCATGATAACAAATACTATTAAATGATTGCTCATGAACCATAAGTCGTTTGAAAGTTACGAATTATCCAAGTTTGATTCGGTGTAGAATCTGTAATTTTGAGTTGTGAAGATCATTCTGACAATCTTATTGCTATGCGGTTCGTCCTTTGCGTATTCTCAAGATTCGTTGGACAGTGTTCCGTACAATTCCTATCGGGATAAAATTGTTTTGTATTCTGATCTTGGGTTTTCTTCAGCGCCTTTTACCATTACTGGAGATTTTCCGAACAGCGGCGACAAACTCAAGTACCGACACAATCAGCAATTGATTATGGGACTTGGTTTTGCGTACAAATGGATGGCCTTGCGCATTGGTTTTGGTCTTCCCATTCAAATGCGTCCAGTGAGTAAATTCGGTCCGTCGCGTTATTTTGATTTTGGATTCAAGTTCAATCTCAAGCAAACTTTTTGGGATGTCGACATTCGCAACTATGCAGGATATGTCGTTAAGGATGCCTATCAATGGAACGATACGCTGAGTGCACAAACACCTCATTTAAAGATTCCAAATACCAATTCGATCAATGTATCCATTAATTGTTGGTATTTCAAGTCGAAGGACTTCAAAATGAATTCGGTATTGGGAAAAAAGGGAGATTACAACCGATCGCATGGAACGTGGTATTTCAAAAGCTCGCTCAATGTATTTGGCTCTGGGAATAGCGCGAACCCACTCATCCCTGACGCTGTTGCGGATACTACGCTTGTGGCAAATCGAGCTACAGCCGTTAGTGCTTTGGATATAGGATTGGTTCCAGGCTACGCTTATGTTTACCGATGGAACAATTGGCAAGTGACCGGATTTGGAGGCTTTGGTGGTGTCATTCAATCCAAATTTTACGCATTCGATGGAAATGATCAGCGAGGGTTTCTTGGATTGGCGCCTCGTATTGATTTACGCTTTATTGCTGGTTATTCGAAAAAACGCTATTTTATTTGGCTTCACACCAATTTCGATGTTAAATCAATTCGCTTCAGAGAACTGACCTATCGTCAAACGTACAATACAATTCGTGTGATTGCCGGAATCCGCCTAGATAAGAAAAAGGAATGATGGAGGTTGATGAATGATAAATGATGAATGATGAATGATGAATATGGTAATTGCTTTTATCGGATGACGTTCACGTGTCCTTTTAAAATTCTTTTCCCGTCGTTGTTTTTAATTTTGTATTGAATTATCCATGAATACGTTCCATCTGGAACCTCCATCCCCTGGTACGTGCCATCCCAACCTTCTTGTACATTTTTGGTTACAAACACAGACTCCCCCCAACGATTGTAAACTCTTAATTCGAAATTATATGCATCAAACCCGCCGATAAAAGATGCAAGAAACAGTTGATTTAATTCATCAGAATTGGGCGTAAAGGAGTTCGGAACAAAATACAATACGCCTTCTTCCACCTGGATCCAAACAACGGTTGAATCGTAACAGCCCAAATTGTTGAATGCATACAAGGTTACAGGGTATGATCCAGTAGATTGATTTGGGAACGTATGCATCGGGTTTTCCAATGTAGAAGCAGTGCCATCTCCAAATTCCCATGCATATGTACTCGCATTTTCCGACTGATTGCTAAAGAACACATCAGTGGAAACGAAAATATCTAATTCTACATCGCTAGCGATAAATGCTGCATTGGGCAAAGGAGCCACTTGAACAATTCCTGAAATTTCAGCACTGCAGCCATTTGCACCAATCCCCGTAACGGTATACGATTCAGATGAACCAGGACTTACTACAGCTACGCCAGTGCTGACTTCGATGACAGCAGGACTCCATAAATACGATTGAGCACCACTAACAATTATGGTATCAGACTCTCCGGCACAAAAAATATCGGGCAATTGCATTGAAAGTACTGGTGCTAGTTCAATTGCAACAGCTAAGTTGAGTGTATCACTGCACCCTCCAATAAAACCAATCAATTGATAGGATGTATTTTGCTGCGGCACAAGCAATTGTGGATTGTTGTTAGGACTTGTAATACCATTGCCAAGCCATTCGTAGCTGTTTGCACCATTGGCCGTAACGGTTAATGAGTCGCCTTCGCATAGGTTGGAATTAAATCCGCTCACCGAAAGAACGGGCGGCGAAATTACTTCGACTGTGATTGGAATCATTGCACTGCATCCAATTCCATCCGTTCCCGTAACGTTGTATGTTTCAGTCTGATTAGGAGTAACAATCACCGTTGGGCTTGTCACGCCATTGATTGTACTACCACTCCATACAAATGAATTTGCACCAGAAGCTGAAAGCGTAGCGTCTCCACCCGCACAGATGGTATCGGGTAAAGCTGTCACTTGAATCTGAGGAGCAGGGTTTACGTTTACAGTGGCATACACCGTATCGGTGCAACCGTTGACATCGGCTCCAACTACTTCATATACTGTGGTAATATTTGGAGCGGTGGTATATGTGTTCCCGCCAACGGAATTGCCGTTCCAAGAATAACTCATTGCTCCATTTGCCGAGAGAACTACGAGATCTCCTTCGCAAATAGTTGTATCCATAACACTGATTGTGGGCACGGGGAGAATTGTTAAATCTAAGGTCACAATGGAATCGCAGCCAAAAGAAGACAAAAATTGCTCCGTATACACTCCACTACTTTGATATGTACTGCCATTCCATTGATAAGACCCACCGCATTGAGTAATTGAAACGGTTTGGGTAATATTGGGTGCAATGGTAACAATAACGGTGTCTGTATTAGGGCAAGCCGGATTCGACGTAACCGTGGTTTCTACCACCAAAGTATCGTAAATAGGTACCGATCCCGAATTGCTGATAGAAACTGTAGGATCGGAAATCGATGTTGAATTTAAACCGTTCCCAGAAATCCAATTGTATGAATACTGCGGGTTGTTGGGAGCGCCAATTTGAACGGATTGTCCATCACAAACGGCTACATCAGGCCCTGCATCAGCATTTGCTTGTTCTGTATAAATGATCACATTTCGGATGGAGTGTGCATCATTCAACCCTCCAGTACTTGAGGTAAACCCCATGTATCCTGTAAAATTGGCAGGTGCATTTCCTGTTAAATACAAGGTATTATTGATGTATAACTCAACCACGCCGGCATCATAGGTAATCTGAGCTTGTTGATAATTATTGTCACGAATGAAGTTTAAATTCCCCAGGCTATTATCTAGCTTAACCATTCCTGCCGCACATTCATCATAGCCAACTCCTGCGTAAATTTGAAGCTCGGGATTAGGACCGCCACAATTATCAAATGGATCGAGTACCACCTTTAACCCATTCGCTGTGGCCGGAATCCCCACTCCACCTCCTGCCACAAAACCAGTTGGCGGGACATCTAAAAAGCAAAAGGCCAAACCATCGGCACCACTTCCTTCCCAAATTCGAAACTCAAACTCGGCTGTCCATTTCGAGCAAATAGCCAGATCAATGGGAGTATTCCAAAAAACAGCTCCGCTTTGCCACGTCCCAACGGAAGTGGTTAGAATTAACTCGTTGTTGAAATTATCGAGATCTCCTGGTGTATCGCCAATGGTGGCATTGCCCGTGAGATTCCATCCCGTGGTATTCATTGTCGGTGAACCGTTCAATTCGGCAAAAACAAACGTTTGAGCTTGCACTTCTGTAAAACAGAAACAACAAATTGACATCAACCATACTGGTAGAGACGAAGTAATTTTCTCAAAGAAGCGTAGATTCACAATGCTAAAAATAGCAACAAATTGTACAAGTTACAATAACTAACCTGATAATATTAGATCCATCCAAATCAGAATTGCTTAATTTCGTCAGCTCTTCGGTCAACTCAAAAGAAGATCGAATATCATTAACAAAGTCCAATAAACGCTAATTTTCCGCGTTGTGTCTACAATCAATACCGATAAATAATCGTCTATGAAACTGCTCATACTTGCACTAAGTCTTCTTTTTACATTCAATGGAATCAGTCAACAAATAGTACGAAAAGCTGTTCCCGGCACACGATTGACCATCGAACTTCATGGAGAAAGTAAAATTTCGAAGCATTCTCCCATTTTAACCATTGATGACAAAGTCGATTTGAACATTGTTGAAATGACGGATTCTGCCGCTTATGAGAGAACAAAAACGGATTTAACCCTAGAAAACATTCAAGCGCAGGGCTTTGTAATCACAGAGAATCGTGCCATCAATGTTAACGGGTACGCGGGTCAATTTATCCTTGTTGAAATCGGTAAATCGGAGTTCGGTTTTTATTGTTATTTCGGAGACGCATCGTTTTTAGCCATGTGCACTGCAGTTTACGAAAGTGCTGACGAGGTAATGCTCAGCAAGCTCCTGAAGGCGGTGCAATCCATAAAAATAGACAAGAATCAGCCCATTGATTGGGATTCTTTTCTTTCCTTCAGTTACGATTCAGAAAGCATATTTCAGCTCGATTCTAGTCAAAATCACAACCTTGGCATTCGATTTACGGAGAACGGTATTGAACAGACGAATATGTTCGAAAGAACCATGATCATGTGCATGCAAGCGCCACCAACAAATCAGACCTTTAGTGCAGAAGATATCATCAATAAATCATTGGTACCACAATTGGCCATTTTTGAGATTAATGATGTCATGAAAGACGGTCAGGAAACACTCGACGGTACCGATTCTTATATTTTCTATGGAGATTGCACCATGGATGGTAAAGATTTTGAGATTTACAGTCGTGCGTTTTACCACGAATCGGCCGTTGTGCTTATTTCCGCATACATTATTAAGGGAGAAAACCAATCCGTTGCAAAGGCGTTTGTGGACGGTATTCGCTTGAAAAAGGATGGATTGTAATTTTTCCCTGGGTGATAAAATGTGTAATTTGCAATCTCAATAAGCCTTGCATGAAATACCTGACTTCTCCCCTTATCTTACTAACATTCATTCTTTTTTGTTCTTGCAAAAACAAGCCCGAGTCTATGAATAGCTGCGATTGCGATACTATTGAGGAAGATCGAAGTGGCATCTGGGTAGACCTGAATGGATCTCCTGTGAATGGAGCTTGTAGCACGTACCACTCGAATGGAATCGTGGCACTTAGCATAGACTTTAAAAATGGAATAATGGATGGGTATTACAAGGAGTACTATCCCAGTGGTGAAATTTTTGTTGAAAGCGAATACCGCAAGAATAAGAATACCGGAAAAGAAGTTCATTACTACGAGTCTGGTGAGATTGAAATGAAAGGTTATGTGGTTGATGGTTCGAAGGTTGGAAAATGGAAAGAATACTATGAAGATGGCATCTTATATGGCGTAAGTGAATATAAAGATGATGAGCTAAATGGACCGTGTATTGAGTACTTCCCAAACGGAGACATAGAAATTTATGGCTACTACATTGATGGATTGGAAACTGGCGAATGGAAAGACTATTACGAAGGTGGGACTTTGTATGATGTCACGAATTACGAGAAAGGCGAATATCATGGACTGAGCACTTCATACTACGAAAACGGCCAAATTGAAATGCAAGGTGAATACGTGCACGATTGGGAAGAGGGAAAATGGATGTATTACGATTCGCTGGGCAACGTTGAAGGTTACGAAATCTATGAAGATGGCGACCTTGTAGAAGAGGAATGGTATTAGATTACCTTCAAGATACGAATCACATTGAATAGAAATATGATATCAAATCCGCGTTATCCTTTTCGGAAAAGCAAATACAATATCTGGAAGATTGGAAGATTACGCGAAAGGACTTTCGGAAACTTTCACTTGCCAATTTGCCCGTAAATCTCCCAAATTCGTAATCATTGGATTGAAAACTGTAGCATCAGGATGACTCTTAACATCCGCAACATGGACGGTTTCCAATGCTCCATCCTTCTCGATCACCATGTTCAAACGATTGAAAAAATCAATGTTTAGGTGCGCTCCCAAATCTTTGATGAAGCGAACGGAAGTATCAATAGAGCAACCAGAAGCGCCTGCTTTTGACTCATCCACTGCAAGAATTAAAAAACGGTCTCTTTCAATGGTGTAATCTCCGAACAATGCATTTCCATGCGCAGCCCACTGTGGTAGAAATCGGGACATTGCATCTGCGATAACTTCCTTGTCTGCCGCAGTAAATTCACGATCCGCGGTATAGACCCAAACTTTGCTTTCTGATGGTAAATTATCGAACATCACAGTTCTGCGGCATTTGCGATTAACTCGGCAACATCTAGAACCTCTACTGAATCTTCTTTTTCGAAGTTTTTCACGCCGTCGGTCATCATGGTATTACAAAACGGACATCCAGTAGCAATTATGTTTGCTGATGTCTCAAGCGCTTCCTCTGTGCGTTCTACATTGATTTCCTTGTTTCCTTTTTCGGCTTCTTTGAACATTTGCGCTCCACCAGCTCCACAACACAAACCTTTCGTTTTGCATCGCTTCATTTCAACCATTTCGGCGTCCAATTTTTCAATCAGTGCTCGTGGTGCATCGTACACATCATTTGCTCGACCTAAATAACAAGGATCGTGGAACGTGATTTTCTTTCCTTTGAAGGTTCCTCCACCTTTCAACGCCAATTTCCCTTGATTGATCAATTCTTGAATCAATTGTGTATGATGAATCACCTCATAATTTCCTCCTAACTCTGGGTATTCGTTTTTCAACGTGTTGAAACAGTGCGGACAAGCCGTTACGATCTTTTTCACTTCGTAACCTTCCAACACTTGAATGTTCATCATTGCTTGCATTTGGAACGTAAACTCATTTCCAGCGCGCTTTGCGGGATCTCCCGTACAATTCTCTTCTGTACCCAAAACAGCGAAACTGACTTTGCACTCGTTCAAAATCTTCACCAAAGCCTTGGTTATCTTTTTTGCACGATCATCAAAACTTCCCGAGCACCCTACCCAAAAAAGGTATTCTGGTGCTTCTCCTTTCGCCATCATTTCGGCCATTGTTGGAACAAATAGACTCATGATTTACTTTTTAAATACTTGAATATTTACTGTTTCATCCACCAAATCGGTGAATTTTCCTTCGTAGCGCGTTGCACGAACAATATGATTATCAATCCAATGGTAGTTTCCGCCGCGCGGTTTCCCCATTAGTAATCCGTGGTAATTGAATCCATGCTTGTTTAACCAAGTCTCTGTTACAGCACGATGCTCTTCGATGCGTGATGTAAAAAAGGTAATTACGTGCCCTTGTTCAAACCAACGGTTGATTGTTTCCAAAGCATCTGGATACAGCTCGGCGGTTTCCATGCGTTCTGGCTCTTCGTTCGGAATGTCGTCACAAATAGTACCGTCAATATCGATGAGGTAGTTTTTTACTTCATCTGGTAGCACGGGAGACAATTTCATTCCATCGACCTCCAACTCTTTTAAATTGGTGTTAGTCTTCATTCGCCCAGTTTAAACGATCTGCAGGACTGAACTGCCAAGGAGCACCATTGTTTTCAATATTGGTTAGCATTCCTGTCAATTCCGAAGGAACTTTCGATTCTTCCATTACCAGGTAACGGCGTAAATCTACAATAATTGACAATGGATCAATATTCACTGGACATTCCTGTACACAGGCATTACACGATGTACACGCCCACAGTTCTTCTTCGGAAATATAATCTCCTAACAATGATTTCCCATCGTCGTAATCGGCACCGTGTTTGCGTTTGTTATCGCCCACTTCTTCGAGGCGATCCCGCGTATCCATCATAATTTTACGCGGAGACAAGAGCTTCCCTGTAATATTAGCCGGACACGAAGAAGTACAGCGACCACATTCGGTACACGTGTAGCTATCCAGCAGATTTTTCCAAGTTAGATCGGTTACATCTTTCGCTCCAAATCGTTGTGGTTCTGGAGCACCTTCAGGCGGTGCAGCAAATGGATCAGCCGTTGGATCCATCATCAATTTCACCTCGTTCGTAACTGATTCCATATTGGTCAAACGACCTTTCTTTTCCAAATTGCTGTAATACGTATTTGGGAAAGCCAATACAATGTGGAAGTGCTTTGAATATGGTAAGTAATTCAAGAATGCGAAGACCATGATGATGTGTCCCCACCAACCAATACGCTCCAACATTCCCAGACTTTCAGCACTCATACCGCCAAAGATGGAATCTGCAAAAAGACTACTAATGGTAAAGCCGTACGATCCAACTTCCCCCTCATGTCCATGAACAGCACCTGCGTTATACATGGCCTCGTCTGCCCCATTCATCGTAAAAATGCACGTCACCAAGATCAGCTCCATGAATAGAATCATGTTACCATCAAGTTTAGGCCAGCCCTTCATTTCTTTCATGTTGAAACGAGGAATCTTCAATAAATTTCTTCTGGAAAGGAAGGCGGAAAATGCGGTGTTGTCCGCTCAATCCATCTACAAAGATTTCAATCAATTCGATTTGCGTGATTACAAAAGCCGCATAAATGGCAAGGTGCAATAAAGCAGGAATTGGTCTTGTAAACATTTTCTGCTGCCCAAAAGCGACAAGCAGCATCGTTTTCCAACGCTCGGCTTTGTTGTCGGAACGATCTACATCACGACCTAATAAAATGTTTGAACGGACTTTGCTTACATTCCAGGCGAAAAATCCGAGCCCGGCCGCAAGCAATACTGCGAAAATACTAATAGCTATCATCTACAAGCAGTAAAGTTTGAGTTACCTCTGGTTTCTATTTAATCGATCACTTCCTTCCTGATTTTCCGCTCTTCGGCCTCTGTGAACTGCCTACGCGATTTCGCGCCCATTACAGAGAAGTGGATGTATCGTTCTGGATGTTTTTGCAAATCTTCTACAAGATTCTGTAATTCTTGATTGGTTTGAATGAGTTCCATGTACAAACTGTCGTCATTGAGCAATTTTCCGATGGTTCCTTCACCTGTCATGGCTTGATCGAGCAAGGTATTGACTGTACCGAGCGTTTTCTTGGCATTCTCGATAGTTCCTTTAAAGTCGGCAGTAACGAGTTCGTCTGTGATGGTCTTCACATTCCCCACTATCGCCTTCACCGTGTCATTACTTTTCTTCAAATTGAGTGTAATCGCCTCTACGTTAGACATGATACGTGAAATCTTCACGCGTTCGTCGTCCACCAACGTACTGATCATGTCGGCCGCATCTCCAAATTTACGAATAGCCATACGTACTTGCACCAAGCTCTGCTCCATTTCAGAAGAAGCCGTAGTATCCCAGAAGGCTGCCAAACTCTTTGAAAAATCATCCAGATTCCCCAGTACAAAATTGATATTATCCTTAATAGGGCCGATTTCTGCTTCGAGCTGTGAAGTAATTGACTCTGCTACAATTCCTTGAATTTTATCTCCTGGAACATAGTACCCCGCCATTTTCATTTTCGTGGTATCCTTTGTTGGAACAATCACCAAACCTTTTCCGAGGAAGTCATTTTCCGCTCCTCCAGCCTGGATCTCCATATTCTTAGGAATTTTGAATTTATCATCCTGAATATTGAACGTGATTTTCACCTGCTTATTGGGATCTGCGCTTTGATTCAGGTCTACCTCTGTAACTTTACCTACAATTACTCCATTGTAGTAAATCGAAGTTGAGGGCGTCACCCCCGCTGAATTAGCGAAGTAGGCATAATATTCATCATCCCCTCCGAAGAAGCTGTTGCCCTTCAAAAAGTTTACGCCTGCAACTAACAATCCGATAGCAGCGAGCGTGATAATACCGGTAATCAGTTCTTTTGAAATCTTCACAATCTCATTTTTCTGCTAAGTTAATAGCTTTTTGCAAATCTATCCGCTCTCCGTTGAGGAATCCTACCACAAAGGCATGTTTAAAACCGTCCTCGCGCAATTTTTGTTTTTGCGTATTTGCACTGTCGAAATCATTAATGTGACGACCAACGGTGTATTTATACAAGCCACCTTGTTGGTACTCGAACACGGTATAGCCTTTGAATTTAGGATCGGTAAGGCGAATGGACTTCTCGGAAGTTTCAATTTGAACACGGAATACAATCTCGCTTGATTTCGGTTCTTCAACAGGGGTTTCATCGCTGTTAACAACTTCTTCATCGCGTTCAACATCCGTTTGTACATCGATGCCTTCTAGTTCGTTCTTATATTTCTGAAACGCGGTAAACATGGAGTTTGCCATTTGTTTCTGAGTGGTAGAATCACTCAAGAATTTCTCTTCTTTCGGATTGGTTAAAAAACCTGTTTCAATCAAAACACTCGGCATGGTTGTTTTGTACAAAACGAGGAACCCGGCTTGTTTCACACCTCGGTCGTGACGCCCAATTTTCTTGAATTCTGATTGTAGTTTCGATGCAAAAAGAATGGATTGATCTAAAAATACGCTCAATTGAATTTGTCTCGCGATGATGGCATCAGGAGTTAACTCAAAGCTATCGCCTCCACCTTCATCCAAGTGAATTACGGAGTTTTCGCGTTCTGCAACGCGCTGCTGTGCTTCGGTTCTGTGCAATCCTAAAACATACGTTTCTGTTCCATACGCTGAAGCACTTGCCGCATTTGCGTGAATACAAATGAATAAGTCGGCTTCGTTGCGATTGGCAATTTTTGCGCGTTCATCCAACTCGATAAAAACATCAGTATCTCTGGTGTAAACAACCTTAATATCGGGGTATTTCGCTTTGATTTTTGCGCCAAGCATCAGCGCCATATCCAAACAAACATCTTTCTCATTGGAATAAGCACCATGACAACCCGGATCTTTCCCTCCATGGCCAGCATCGATAACTACCGTTCGAATGGTTCCAATAGAAAGCTCATCATCCTGCGCATGAACCTGTATTGGAATACTAACCAGTAATCCAATTATTAACAAAGCTTTTGTGCGCCAACTCTTCTTAAAATAAAACATTCACGGGTAATTTTAATAGTTTTGCTGCGTTATTGCTGTCATAAAACAAAATTAAGACACTCTTGGTCTTCAAAAAGCGTTCCATATCCCGAGTTATTCTCTCTTTATTGTTAATAATGTTGGGACTTCCAACTTGTTACAGTCAGGAACTCAACGATACGATGTACGTGAACGATAAAGATTTCGACTCGCCAGTGTACTACAATGCTGAAGATTCCATATACACCGATTTACGCAATGAGGTGGTGCATTTGTACGGCAAGGCTGTGGTAGACAACGGTGAAGTGCGTTTGGATGCAGGCTACATCATGATTGATTTTAAAAGTCAGGAAGTATTGGCAAAATACCGATACGACAAAGATTCGAACAAGGTGGAGCTTCCCAAATTTTCAGATGGTAGTGACGATATTTTGGCGGAAACGGTGCGCTATAACTTTGAAACAAAAAAGGCATTCATTGAAGAAGTCGCGATTCAGCAGGATGAAAACTTCTTGTATATGGGAGTTGCAAAACGACAATCGAATGAGGAGGTGCATTTTCTGAAAGGTCGATTTACCTCCTGTAATTTGGAGGATCCGCACTATCATTTCCAATTGTCTCGAGCGGTGATGGTTCCTGAGAAACGCATTGTTTCCGGCCCAATGAACCTTTGGTTGGGTGGCGTCCCTACTCCAATTGGACTTCCGTTTAGTATCATTCCTCAAATGGAGGACAAAACCAGCGGATTGATGTTTCCTGAGATCATTATGCCATCGGATGCCGGATTTGGACTTAGAGACCTTGGATACTATTGGCCCATTAACGATCAATTCCAGACGACCTTTTACGGAACTATATACAGTCGTGGTTCCTGGGGTTTGAGAAACAAAACGGATTACAACGTACGCTATAAATTCAACGGAAATTTGAATGTTAGCTTCGATCAATTTCGAAGAGGCTTCCCTGACACGACGGCAACCAATAAAACAACGGTTATTTGGTCGCACATTAAAGACGTAAAGTCGAGCCCCTTTTGGACGTTCCGCTCCAATGTTAATTTCCAATCGGATAACAATTCTCAGAACAGCCTTGATCCAAACAACCAGGATTACTTCAACAACACCTTGAGCTCAGACATTAATATGTCACGGAAATTTCCGGGAAAACCCTTTTTATTGGGAGGTAAAATCTCGCTACGACAAAACTCGCTTACCGAGAACATCTCTCTTGCAAGTCCGGTAATTAACGGAAACATGACGCGAATCTTTCCTTTCAAAAATGTCGTAAAATCGACTGGTGGCTTGAAGGGATTTCGAGAACTGGCACGGCAATTTTCAGTCACTTACAACTTCGAAGGACAAAATCAGGCGCTTTTTGAAGACACCTTGTTGCGCGACAGGAACTTTACAGAGATTGGAAACAAATTTAAGAACGGAATTTCCAATGACGTGCGCCTTGCCACTACTTCATCGCTTTTCAAAAACATCTTGAAGATCACCCCTTCAATGAATTACGCGAATTTTTTGAATTTTCAGCAAACATCAAAAACATATGATGCGCCAAACGATTCAATCATAGTTAATTTGGATCAACAATTTGGAATGGCCCAAACCTTAAGTGTTGGTGCAAGTGCAACCACTGTGTTATACAGCTATTACAAATTTATTGGCAAGAACAAACCAGTTCTGCGTCACTTGATGACTCCTTCCATTAGCTATGCATGGCGCCCGAATTTAAATCCAGTGGATTCTTTCTTGGTGGATACCGTTTGGACGCGTTATTCACGCTTTGAAAACAGTGCCTATCAAATCAACACTACTAACCCTCGCACTCAGAACATTGTGAGCTTTGGCGTGAACAATACCTTGCAGTGGAAAAAGAAATCGGAAAAAGACACCGTTGACGGATTTAAACGTGTTCAATTGGTGGACGCATTCAGTATTCGTAGCTCTTACAATATTGATGCAGATTCCTTCAAACTTGCGGACTTCAATTTTAGTTTGCGTACCAGCCCACTGGATTTCATCAACGTTGTAGCGAATGCGAATTTATCTCCATATGATTGGGTAGATAGCACGGGAACTCGATTTGACGAATACGCTTTTAATAATCGTTCAGGGTTGCAAAGGTTTGGGCGATTCACCCGTTTCGATGTCACCACTTCCCTCACCTTAACCTCGAAGAAAAGTCGTGAGCGCTTGAAAAATGCCGTAGACAATATTGGCGAAAACTGGAATGCTGATTTCAATTATTATTATTTGAATCCTGAACAGTTTTTAGACTTCGAAATCCCATGGAAAGTAACGCTTTCACACGTTTATACCTTAACAGCTAATGAAAAAATAACGGAAACGAATCCAGATCGATTTGCTCAGGTTCAAACATTGATGTTTCAGGGCGACGTCAGCTTTACGAAGCGTTGGAAATTGAGTACCAGAACCAATTTCGATTTAAAGGAAGGAAAAATTACGAACTCGCGGGTTTCACTCAATCGTGACATGCATTGTTGGGCACTATCCTTCGACTGGACGCCCATCGGATTGAACCAGAGCTTTGTATTCTCACTCCGATCTACCTCCCCATTCTTGCAAGATATTCCGATAAACTTGAGAAGACCTCCCACATTTTTGTAAACAATTTGTATATTCGATTACGTGATCGACTTCGACTTTTCCACCGGTGCGCAGCCTCGCAAAGGCAGCATTCTAATATCAGAGCCTTTTCTGGACGATGATTACTTTTCGCGCGCCGTAATATATCTGTGCGATCACAACTCAAATGGCAGTTTTGGTTTTGTCCTAAACAAGTATGTAGAAACTAGCCTGGCAGAATCTATTGAAGGTTTTCCAACCATTGATTTTAAAGTCAGTCTTGGAGGACCTGTCGATACATCGAATTTGTACTACATTCATAGTTTTGGCGATGCTTTGGACAACGCTTACCCCATTGATGATGGACTGTTCATAGGCGGAAACTTTGAAGACATGAAGACCATGGTGACAAAAATCCCAGGAAAAGCCAATCAAGTGCGATTCTTTATAGGTTACTCGGGATGGGAAGACGGACAGTTGGACGCCGAAATCGAGGAAAATTCATGGGTTGTACTAAACAATGTTCCAAAATCCGTAATCATGAGTACGGAGCAAGACGCGCTCTGGAAGGATCTCATGAAGCAATTGGGTGGAAAATTCGAATTAATGAGTACTTTCCCAGTCAACCCCTCGGACAACTAGCAATTTCATACGATCTATTGGGATCCTTTCCAAGAATCTACAGCAGTCTGGGTAATAAATTGCTGCATCACTAACAAGGAAATCGTATTTTTGAACCATGGGAATCACAGCACCTCTTGCGGAACGAATGCGTCCAAAAAAACTCGATGATTACGAGGGGCAAGATCATTTGCTCAAAGCAGGTGCTTCTTTGCGAAGAGCCTTGGATTCGGGCATGATCCCATCCATGATCTTTTGGGGTCCGCCGGGAGTTGGAAAAACCACTTTAGCGCATTTGATTGCAACGCACTTGGATCGTCCTTTCCATCAACTTTCTGCCATTTCATCCGGAGTGAAAGACGTGCGGGAAGTTATTCAGAAAGTAGAAAAAGCAGGCATGTTCCAACAGTCTGGAACCCTTTTGTTTATTGATGAAATCCATCGATTTTCCAAAGCACAGCAAGATTCTTTGTTAGGAGCCGTTGAGAAAGGCACTGTCACCTTAATTGGTGCTACCACCGAGAATCCTTCGTTTGAAGTTATATCGGCACTTTTATCGCGATGTCAGGTATACACTTTAAATGGACATTCGAAAGATTCTTTGTTGTCCATCCTCGATAAAGCGATTGCCCAAGACGAAGTGCTGAAAAACAAAACCATCAAACTCACCGAAACCAATGCACTGTTGGCTATTTCTGGCGGCGATGCACGAAAATTGCTGAATATTTTTGAGATCATCATTGGAACTTTTGGCACTACAAAGGAGATTGAAATAACCGACGAGCTTGTATTAAATACGGCGCAACAGAGCGTTGCCATGTATGATAAAGACGGCGAGCAGCACTATGATATCATTTCGGCGTTTATCAAGTCTATCAGAGGCAGTGACCCCAATGGCGCTATTTATTGGCTAGCACGAATGGTTGAAGGAGGCGAAGATCCTAAATTTATTGCCCGTCGACTCATTATATCAGCCTCAGAAGATATAGGACTGGCCAATCCAAACGCTTTACTGATGGCCAACAATTGTTTTCAGGCGGTACAGGCTGTGGGCTGGCCGGAAGCGCGCATCATTTTGGCGCAATGCACCCTCTATTTGGCAAGCTCACCGAAAGGAAACGCCGCCTATATGGCTATCAATCGCGCGCAACAAATGGTGAAGGAAACAGGCGATTTGGGCGTTCCCTTGCCACTTCGAAATGCCCCAACAAAGTTGATGAAAGAACTGGGCTACGGTCAAGGCTACAAATATTCGCACGATTTCCCTGGGAATTTTGTCCAACAGGAATTCTTGCCAGAAGAAATTGAAGGAACCAACTTTTTCAAAGCAGGAAGTAGCGCAAAGGAGAAAGAAATCGAAAATAAGATTGCCGAACTTTGGGGGCAACGTTATAAGAAATAGATGGGCGCGAAAATAGGATACTACATATTCATCTTACCCCTGTCCTATTTGCCATTGCCGGTACTGTATCTTTTTACGGACTTCTTTTATCTGCTTCTCATTTCTATTGTCCCCTACCGCAAAAAGGTAATTCTCGGGAACATCCAAAGAAGTTTCCCCGAGAAATCTGCTAAAGAGCACAAATGCTTGCTTCGGAAATTCTACCGTCATTTTACCGACATACTTGCCGAGGGAGTAAAAAACCTGACTATTTCTGAAGCGGATTTACGAAAGCGTTTCCGCGTGAAGAATCCGGAGGTGATGCAAAAACTTTACGAAAACAATCAGCACGTACTATTGGTTTCAGGACATTTCAATAACTGGGAATGGTTAATTACTTCGCAAGATTTCTTGTTTCCGCATCAGGCGTATGGAATTGGGATGCCTCTTTCTTCTCAGTTTTGGCATAAAAAGGTAACAGCTCGACGAGAACGTTACGGTATGAAAGTTGTTCATG
This sequence comes from Fluviicola sp., assembly GCA_043584915.1. Lineage (GTDB taxonomy): Bacteria > Bacteroidota > Bacteroidia > Flavobacteriales_D > Crocinitomicaceae > UBA4466. The sequence continues at coordinate 3,119,469 of CP121319.1, read as the reverse complement.
CCAAGAATTATAAAGAAAAATTATCCGAGAATCCAGAAGAGTTAAAGGCAGTTTTGGTACTTTCGGACCAGTCACCGGGAAATTCTCTCAAGAGCTACTGGATGGATTTCTTGAACCAACAAACAGCCGTTTTATTTGGAGCTGAAATGATGGCCAATGAGTTGAACTATGCCGTAGTATTTTTTGCGACGCGCAAAGTAAAACGAGGCTATTATGAAATGGAATTGAAGACCATCACGGAAACCCCTCGAAATATGCAGTGGGGAGATATCACAGAAGCGCATACAGAATTACTGGAACAAGAAATTAATAAGAACCCATCTCAATGGCTTTGGTCACATCGCCGTTGGAAACGAGAACTGCCAGAGCATCTCGAACAACTTAAAAAAGAACAAAATGAGAAGTTTAACGCTCGTTATCGTTAGCCTTTTTACGCTAATTTTTGCTCAAGATACTTGCGCTCAATTTGTAACAAAAAAGTACCTGCGAAAAAACAAGGATGCTCCAACCACTACTTTTGGAGATTCAACCATGTATTCACGAGGTATTTACGTGGACTCAAACCTCATTTATTTCGGTGGGTCAGACGGATCTATTCGTTGTTACAATACCGAAACGAACAAAACGAGAATGGTGATCAAATTGGCCACTCGCGGAGAAACGAGAGATCTTGAGGCATCAAACGGAGTCATTTATGGCATGCAAAGTGGCGACGACGGAATGCTCACAAGAATTTCCACGAACGGTTCTGTTGGATTCATTGAGCCGCGAGAATGGAAGGGTGTCTTTTTTGACGCTCTCGACTTTAATGGCGATGTTGGTTTTCTCATGGGCGATCCTGTTGATGGTAATTTCACTCTATATCATACCAAAGATGGCGGCAGAACGTGGAATCCTTGCGAAGGAAAAGTACCCGCAATTACAGGAGAAGCCGGATTTGCAGCAAGTGGTTCCAATGTGCACGTATTAAACGATAGCACCTATATGTTTATTTCAGGAGGAATGCGCAGTAACTTTTACAAGTCGAAGGATAGCGGCAAAACATGGACAACCGTGGAAGTGCCCTACTACCCTTCAGAAACAACAGGAGCGTATTCCATGTGTTTCGAGGACGATCTGCACGGGGTTGTCGTCGGTGGAAATTACAAACAACCCGAATTAAAAATGAACACCACCTATTATACACATGATGGCGGTGAAACCTGGTACAATTCGCGACAGCCACCAGGAGGATATAGATCGTGCGTATTTTCCTACAATGGCGTTTTTTACTGCTGCGGAAGAAACGGTATCGACTTCTCAGAAAACGGAGAAGATTGGATGCCATTTGCAGAAGGCACCTTCTATGCATTGAGTGTGTGCAACGACAAACTCATTGCAACCACCACAAAAGGACGGTTCACTTCATTTAGTCTTGTAGAATAATGGGAATTATTCAGAAAGTTGAGCATGCCATCCGAGATCAGTTTTTGGAAGATAGTTCGGGTCATGATTGGTATCATATTCAACGTGTCGTAAATATGTCCCGCTACATTCAATCGAAAGAAGGCGGCGACGAAGAAATCATCATTCTGGGGGCACTGCTGCACGATATCTCAGACCATAAATTCAACGGTGGAAAGTTAGACGAAGGCGGAAAAGTGGCCTTTCAACTGTTGCATGAACTTGGCTATCCCGAAAAGAAAGCGCTGCAAGTCAAATATATTGTAGACAACGTGAGCTATAAAGGCGCGCATACTTCCTCAGAAATGGACTCATTAGAAGGACAAATTGTGCAGGATGCAGATCGTTTGGATGCCATTGGGGCAATTGGCGTTGGGAGAACTTTTGCCTACGGTGGACACAAGGGGCAGCCAATGCACGATCCAAAAATCCCTTCGAAACTGCACAACAGCTTTGAAGAGTATGCCAATTCGAAAGGAACCACAATCAATCATTTTTACGAGAAATTGTTACTTTTGGCGGATCGATTGAATACGAAAACGGGGAAAGAAATTGGTAAGAAACGACATCAATTGATGGAACGTTTTTTACACGACTTTCTCGAAGAATGGGAGTTTAACCCAAAGAATCAATGAAAACGAAAATTGCTCTAGGTATTGATATTGGAGGGACGAATGTTGCTTTCGGACTTTGTGATGACAAAGGCACATCGTTCTTTGAATCCAACGTATCGACAAAGTCGTTTGAAACGCCAGAGCAATTGGTCAATGAAGTATACGCCATCATTGAAAAGCAGGGATTTCTTGACAATCTTGTTGGGATAGGCATTGGAGCACCGAATGGAAATTACAATTCTGGATCCATCGAGTTTGCCCCTAACCTGCCATGGAAAGGTCGAATTGCATTGGCTGAATTGTTCGAACAAAAATTTGGTCAAAAATCAATTCTTACCAACGATGCAAATGCTGCGGCAATAGGTGAAATGGTGTATGGAAACGCCAAAGACCTGGAGGACTTCGTTGTTATCACCTTGGGTACCGGACTCGGATCGGGAATTGTTGCAAATGGCAAGTTGGTATACGGGCACGATGGTTTTGCCGGCGAATACGGTCATTTCCGAATCATTCCCGACGGCCGAAGTTGTGGTTGTGGAAGAAAAGGATGCTTGGAAACATATGTCTCAGCAACAGGTGTTGTGCGATCTGCGATGGAATTGAATTCTCCCAACAAAGATAATTCAGCATTGATCCGTTTGGAAAGTATTAGTGCGCATGAAGTATTCGATTTGGCCGCAAAAGGAGATTTGTTTGCGCGTGAAATCGTGGAATACACCGCTGAGAAGCTAGGAAGCGCTTTGGCCGATTACACTTGCTTTTCAAGCCCTGCTGCTTACATCCTTTTCGGAGGAATTGCACAGAATGGCGCGCCATTTGCAGATAAAGTAAAAGCATACATGGAGAATCATCTCCTCAATATTTACCAGAATAAGATTGAAATTCGTGTTTCTTCACTGCACGATAAAAACGCCGCTGTACTTGGCGCTTGTTCTCTTGTCTGGAATGAATTAAGATAATTCTATGAAGTATTTCTCTTCTCTTTTATTGTGTGGAATTGTTGCTACAAGCGTATTTGCACAAATACCGCAATTAAAACGTGCTTCCGACAAGGCGCAAAACGTAATTGCCCCAAAGCGAAACAACGTATTTGCTGAAGATAAGCTGCAGTACGTAAATCCGTTCATTGGTACGGGCGGTCACGGACACACGTACCCCGGCGCTTCTGCCCCATTTGGGATGATGCAATTGAGTCCAGATACGCGGCACGATGGTTGGGACGGATGTTCAGGATACCATTATTCAGACGATCTGATTTACGGATTCAGTCACACGCACTTGAGCGGCACAGGCGTTAGCGATTATGGAGATTTATTGATTGTACCGCAACACGGATCGCCGCGTCTAGATCCAGGATATGCAGTTGAGGATGGATACGGATCTCATTTTTCGCACGACAACGAAACGGCCACGCCCGGATTCTACAGTGTTCAACTGGAAGAACCAGAAATTGATGTTCGACTCGCAAGTGCTACGCGCGCAGGAATTCACGAATACACCTTCAACAAAGAAAAAGGCAAGAAATTTATATTGATCGATCTTGATCACCGTGATCGAATTATCGCAAGTGACATCAACGCCGTGGACAAGAATACCGTAGAAGGGTTCCGAATTTCCAAGGCTTGGGCAGAACGACAAGAATTCTACTTCCACCTGAAAACCAACATTCCGTTTCAGAAAGCCAAACTGGTCCTAAAAAAAGGACGCCATAAAATGCTGCTCACTTTTCCAAAGAACACGGAAAAAGTAGTCCTTACTGTTGGAATTTCCGCCGTAGATATTGAAGGTGCGAAAGCAAATTTAGCCGCTGAAATCCCGCATTTCGATTTGGACAAAGTAAAACGCGAAACAGAAAAACTCTGGCGAAAGGAATTACTCAAGGTTCAATTTCAAAGCGATGATAAGGATGTGATGACGAATTTCTACACGGGATTGTACCATTCGTTTCTAAATCCAAATACCTTTTCTGATGTCGACGGACGTTATCGCGGATACGATGGCGCTATTCATCATCTGCCAAGAGATTCCAAAAACAATTACACGGTATTCTCTCTTTGGGACACTTATCGCGCAACGCATCCACTCTTTACATTAACGCAAGTGCAACGCACCAATGATTTTATACGGACATTCTTGCGTCAATTCGAGCAAAAAGGGACATTGCCAATCTGGGAACTTGCAGGGAATGAAACAGGCTGTATGATTGGTTATCACAGTGTCTCGGTTATTGCTGATGCGTACACCAAAGGAATTGACAGTTACGATGCAAAATCGGCAATTAACGCCATGATTCAAACTTCACGACGCGACGAGCTAGGAAAGATTGAGTATGGATCGCAAGGATTTTTGGGTGTTTCGAATGAACCCGAATCGGTTTCGAAAACGTTGGAGTATGCCTACAACGATTTCTGTATTTCTCAAATGATAGACGCGTATCAAACAAACTCATCCAACTCAATGGAGAGCGATTTAAAGGCCTACAGAAAACGCTCCATGAACTTTATTAATGTGTTCGATCCAAGCACGAAATTCATGCGTGCTCGAAGATCTGCCAATTGGTTCTCTCCTTTTGATCCGGCTGAAGTCAACTTTAACTATACCGAAGCCAATAGCTGGCAATATTCTCTCTACACACCCCACGCAGTTGGAGTTCATACAGAATTACTCGGTGGCAAAGACTCGCTTGAAGCCTGGTTAGACCGTCTTTTCGCAACGCAATCGAACCTTTCGGGAAGGCACCAAGTGGACATAACGGGGCTAATTGGTCAATATGCACATGGCAACGAACCCTCGCACCACATGGCGTATTTGTACAATTACACCAATGCTCCGGAGAAAACGGCTTTGAAAATGTCCAGAATGGCACCTCGGGGATGGAAATGACACATGGCTCTTTGTGGATGAAATTATACTCAAATAATAATTAGAAAGTTGGTATTTTAGCCAGCGATAAATTAAAACCAGATATGAAACAAATCAAATTTGCAGCACTTGCATTAATATTCTTCGCAGGATCTTTCGTTTCCCGCGCAGACGAAGGAATGTGGCTTCCACTCTTGTTGGGTCGTAATTACGAAGACATGAAAGCTCACGGGCTTAATTTAACAGCCGAACAAATCTATGATATCAATAATGCCTCTTTGAAAGATGCGATTGTTTCATTCAACGGCTACTGTACCGGAGAAGTAATCTCAGACAAGGGATTGGTTTTAACGAATCACCACTGTGGGTATGAAGCAATTTCTGCATTGTCTAGTGAAGAAAATAATTATCTAAAAAATGGTTTTTGGGCAAAAGACCATTCGCAAGAATTAAGAACAGATTTGCATATCACCTTTATCATCCGCATGGAGGACGTAACCTCTTCTATTCTTCCCAACCTGAACGACAAAATGACGGAAGAGGAGCGCAAGGCTGAAATTCGTAAGGCAAGTCAAGCCTTGATACAAGATGCAACTGCGAAAGGACACTACACTGCATCGGTAAGCTCGTTTTACGAAGGCAATGAGTTTTATCTTTTTGTAAAAGAGAAATTCACCGACATTCGGTTGGTAGGAACGCCTCCTGAGTCTGCAGGTAAATTTGGAAAAGATACCGACAACTGGATGTGGCCACGTCATACCGGAGACTTTTCCATGTTCCGAATCTTTGCAGGAGCTGATAACAAACCAGCGGCATATAGTGCAAGCAATGTTCCTTACAAGCCAAAGCATTCTTTGCCTGTAAGTTTAAAAGGAGTAAAAGAAGGTGATTTTGCCATGATTATGGGGTTCCCAGGTTCCACAGATCGTTATTTGAGCTCATTTGGCGTGAAGCAAGCAGTGAACTTAGAGCAACCAAAACGTGTTGATGTCAGAGCGAAAAAATTGGAGATCATGAAAAAGTATCGAGATCAAGACGAAACCTTGAACTTGAACTACGCATCCAAATACGCTCAAGTTGCCAATTATTGGAAATACTTCATTGGTCAAACCGAACAAGTGAAGAACAATAACGTTATCGGCAAAAAAGAAGAGATTGAAGCAGCGTATACGGATTGGATGAAAAACAAACGTCCTAAAATGGATGTTCTCGGAAGCATGAAGAGCTATTACGACCTGACAAACAAAACAGTGATAACCAACGTATATTACAGCGAGTTTATTCGCAGCGTGGACATCACCTCGAATGCCTATTATTACAGTCAATGGGCGTTTGCAATGACGGACAGTAATCCCGTGGTTAATCAGCGCGCTGGATTGTACAAAAACTACCTAATCGGCGCTGTAAATACCTTTATAGAAAAGCGTCATCTCCCGACGGAAACAGAACTGTTTAGAGAGTTGATGTATATGTACATCGAAGATGTTCCTGAAGATCAAATGGGACCAATAACATTGAAAATCAAGAAAAAAGGGCGTAAAGGAGTCGATAAATTCATGAAAAAAGCCATGAAGAAATCCATTTTCTTTGACACCTTGGCATTGCGCCAGTTCTCTGAAAACCCAGAATTGGAGGTGTTGGAAGACGATATTTTCTACCAATTAGTCAACGAAATGGCAGCTAAGGCAGAAGAAGTGAAAGCGTCTGAAGAGATCAAAAAAGCAAAAGACAATCTCGACAAAGCCAACCGCTATTTTGTAAAAAATCTTAGAGAGATGCATCCGAACAAATTGTACTATCCAAATGCCAATTCTACATTGCGTTTGACTTACGGAAACGTACTTCCCTACTCTCCAAAGGATGGGATCACGTACAATTATACCACTACCCTGGACGGAATGATGGCAAAGAAAGATCCTTCTACGGATGAATTTTTGGTAGATCCACGTGTGGAAGAGGTATGGCGTCAAGAAGATTATGGACAGTATGCAGATGCAAATGGCGATTTGATTGTGAATTTTATCTCCAACAATGACATCACAGGTGGTAACTCTGGCTCTCCGGTTATTAATGGAGATGGAGAATTGATTGGAACAGCTTTCGATGGAAATTGGGAAGCGATGTCTGGTGATATTTTCTTTGAACCGAACATTCAACGCACCATTTCTTGTGACATCCGCTACACTTTGTGGCTTGTGGATAAATGTTACGGAGCAACCAACCTTATTGACGAGTTAAACCTTGTGAAATAATTCAACTATTGATTTAATAAAATCCCTGCATATCGAAACGATTCGGCTGCAGGGATTTTTTTTACTCTATGATTCTAACTTCTGACATCACGGCTCTTAATGAACATTCACTGAATGAACACGGCGTTTTATGGTCGGTTAGTGTGGTGACTTTTATCTTCTCTGCCCCCGTAGCGTTTTATTATAGCTATTCGTATTTGAAATTGCGCCGATGGGAAAACAGCTTTCTCAAACGTACTTCAGATCGTGACGATCACAACTTTGCCATTGCTTACGTGGTTCTTATCGGGATGCTTTTGAAACAAGATCCGCGTGAATATGCATCCAAAAGCTACTTTCTTGAACGAATCTTAGAACGCCTCTCCGTTGATTCTATTGACGTTGAAGGGATGCTCAAGAAAATTCATGAGAAAGATGTTCGTGTAAAACATATCGCAAAATGGACGAATGCGCGCCTGACGAGTGTAGAAAGAGAAGAACTCATGTATGCACTCATTGAAATTGTATACATGGATGAAACACTTGTTCGCAAAGAAATGGCCCTTCTGCTCGATTACGTAAAATATACAGACATCGACAAAAAAACAGTTGGACAGCATGATGGCGGCGCACAAACAGCGTTTGGCAAGAGAAGCAGAAGAAAGAAGGCGCCGTCAGAAAAAGCAACGCAAGCAAATCCCAACAAAAACAAAGCGTCAACGCGCATCTGAAATTTTGGGTATTTCTCCTTTTGCTGCAGAAGAAGAGGTAAAAAAAGCCTACCGAGAATTGGCCAAACGACATCATCCAGACCGTTTTCACGGAGACTCCCCTTCTATGCAGGAAGCGGCAAAGGCTCGATTCATTGAAATTCAGAAAGCCTATGAAATTCTTGTGGAATGATGGTATCCTTTATACTTTCCCCACCCGTTTTTTGGACCATTCCCAAGACCTTTCTAATCATTCTTTTTGCGTGCACACCAGCAATCCTTCTCTTTACTTACAATTTTATACGAGCCGAAATTTGGCGGATTATCTATATTTCCAATTCAAAAGGCAAACACGCTTCTGCCTTCATGAACTTTTACATTGCGTCTACTGTTCTGATGATGAAGAAAGATGGGCGCTACAAAACTGAAAAAAAGCGACTTCTGAAAGAAAAAATTGAATCGTTCCAAGAAAACTCAGATCACTTGTGGGTCAACTTCGAATCGATTTGGGAACGAGAGATCAATCAAAGAAGGCTGGCAAAATGGAGTAGAAAACATCTTTCCATTGATGAACGCTCCGATTTAATCTATCTGCTCGTGGAAATGGCTTTTGTAGACGGCCTTTTCTTAGAAAAGGAATATCAATTCCTCACTAAGTTTTCCGAAAAAATGGAATTACCGCTGCGGGAATTGAAGAAAATCATTGCAACGTACAAACAGCGCCTAAACAGAGAGGAAGCCGAAAGAGAGTTCCGTCATCGACAAAAAAGCAAAACGCATCAAAAAACGGTGAAGCCTTCAAAATCATCCAAGGCATTGGCCTCCGAAATACTTGGAGTCGACCCGAATAGTGATGATGGAACCATTAAAAAAGCCTACCGTAAATTAGTAAAACAGCATCACCCAGACCGATTTCACGGAGAAGCAACAGCCATTCAAGAAGCGGCAAAGGCTCGCTTCATTGAAATTCAAAAAGCCTATGAATTACTAATAGAATGATTTTAGCGCAAGAAGATAACTACTCTTCCTCCTTAACGATGATTGTCCTCGTGTCGTTCTTCGCACCTGGATTAATGATCTACTTTTACCATTACTTTCGAGTGAAATGGAGAGAGCAACGATTCTTACCCACGACCAAAGGAAAGGAATCTGAAGCATTTATGAACGTCTACATTTGTGCTGCTGTTCTCATGATCAAACTTGACCGAAGAGATGCTGCCGATAAAAAAATGGTTCTTCGCAACCGAATGTTATCACTGGGCATGGAACCCAATTCACTTTGGGACACCTTTGATAAAGTTTGGGAACACGAAATAAGTGAAAAACGCATTTCAAAATGGTGTTTGAAAAATCTCAATGCTAAGGAGCGAGGCGATTTGATTTACTTACTTGTTGAATTGGCGTATTTGGATGCATCGCTTTTGAAGCGCGAATATGATTTTTTGGTAAAACTCATGAAGTCCTTCAAATTGCCACTGGAGGATTTGAAAAGTATGATGGCATCGCACCGCCAACGTAAGGCACGCGAGGAAGGACAACGACAAAATCGTGAGCGGGAACAACGCAAAACCTATCAAAAAGCCCGAAAACCTTCTAAAACTGCACGCGAGTTGGCTTTTGAAGTATTAGGCATTGCTAGTACTAGCGACGAAGCCACCATTAAAAAAGCCTACCGAAACCTCGTAAAAAAGCATCATCCAGATAGATTCGCAGGGTCCGATGAAGCTATTATCAAAGCTGCCGAAACACGGTTTATTGAAATCCAACAAGCATACGAAACCCTGAGTGCATAATATGGATTGGAAACGCCTCTACGCCGGATATCTCGCCACACCTTTTCTCTGGGAAGGCACGCTGAATGGCATGCAACAATTTACCGTAGTCCCCTTTCCTACTCCATCGCTTCAGAAATTGGGAAAACCAAACATGCGACTGGGGCAGTTAGCAGAGCATTTTGCCTTTGATTATTGGAATCAGACACCAGAATTGACCTTGTTCGCACAAAACCTGCAAATCCAAGGCGCGAATGAAACATTGGGTGAAATTGATGCGATTGCCCGTTATCAGGGAGTTTTTTATCACATCGAAATGGCGTTTAAAGTCTATCTTTATGACGATCAAGTTGGAACGACGCCTCTCGAACATTGGATCGGCCCAAACAGAAAAGACAGCTTGGTGGATAAGTTGAAACGCACCAAATCGCACCAGTTGCCTTTGCTTGAGCGCGAAGAAACGAAAAAAGCGCTTCACGCGCTCATTGATCCGAAGGAGACGATTCATTCAAGAGTATGGCTCAAGGCATTACTGTTTGTTCCCTATCAACGAGATGTAGATCTTTCTCTGTTGAACCCTGATTGTATTGCAGGATTTTATATCTCTCGGCAAGAACTGGTCAATTTTTCCAATTGCAAATACTATTTACCGAGCAAACAAGAATGGATGATGTTGCCGCATACCTCTGTCGAATGGGTAGATTACGCGGCAATTTCAACGGAAATAGACCTCTTACTTGAGCGGCAATTCTCACCAATGATTTGGATCAAAAACAACAAAGGTGCGCTTGAAAGAATGTTCATTGTTTGGTATTGAAAACCCTACGTTAACCAAGGTTGGAATCGATCCAAAATCCTTAGCGCGCAAAAAACTGTGTTTCGCATCCACTTTTTTCAATTGCTAAAAAATCATAACGGAATACTATGGATTGTTTACATTCGTTTTCGTTGAAACCCTAAAATCAACTCACCATGCAGCAGTCAAACACTGTGCGCGTACTTTTCGTATTCGCCACAATATTCGCATTTCTATTTCATAGGCAGTATCTTGGACTTAACCTGGTATTATTTGAAGCGCTTCTTCTCGGTTGGTTCGCCTATTCCAAGCAAATACGACTTCAATCATTCTTCGAAAAGTTTGTTTTGGCTGCGTTGATTCTAACCCTAGGATTCACCATTCTGCATCATTCGTGGTGGAGTTATACCATTCATTTCTCTGTGATGTTCGTTTACATTGGCGTGCTAACAGCTCCCAAAACACGATCGCTCATCAATGTGGTTGGAATGTCGTTGAGCAATGTCTTTTTGTCTTACTCTGAGTTGTTTACCAAGGATGAGTCCGACCCAGTTAAGATGAAGAAATCGTCCAAACGACGCATTCAATTCAAACGATTGAAGTACTATTTGATTCCATTGGCCGTAATCATTTTATTCGCTACGCTGTACGGATTTGCCAATCCAGAGTTTGGAGAATATGTTGATGCCATATTGGGTGAACTATACCAGACTTTGCGGTTTTTTATTGAGTCCATCGATATTCTGTGGATTTTAACCTTTATGCTAGGATTGATCGTTTGTATTTTCTTGTTGAAACGAAGAAAAAATGAGGTCTTGGCGAAAAATGATGCCGCATCGTTGGATGATAAAGTCCGTGTGAAAAACAAACCTGCCTCAAGCATGATGCGCCTTAAAAACGAATATCGCGCAGGAATTTTCCTCTTTGGCGCACTGAATTTGCTTTTGCTGCTCATGAACATCATGGATATTGACCGCGTTTGGTTCAATTTTGAATTTGAGGGGCAATACCTGAAGCAGTTTGTTCATTACGGCACCATTGTTTTGATCATTGCGATTCTTTTATCGATTGTTCTTGTGTTGACCTTTTTTAGAGGGAATCTCAATTTTTATAAAAAGAACATTTGGTTGAAGCGCTTGTGTTATCTGTGGCTTGGACAAAATGCCATTCTCGCCATTTCTGCGGGGATCCGTAATTATTATTACATCCAATATTATTCGTTGGCTTACAAGCGCATTGCCATTGTTTTCTTCTTGATATTAGTCCTTTACGGCTTGTTTAGTGTGTACATTAAAATTCGGGATACACGTTCCAATTTTTATATGCTCCGGAAAAATGCCGTTGCCTGGCTTTTGGTTTTTACGGTTTCTGCCGGATTTAATTGGGACCGTATTATTGCACGTTACAATTTCAGCAGAGACGAGGGCGCCTTTGTGCATTTGAATTTCCTGGCAAGTTTATCGGATTCCGCACTTCCCTATTTGGATCAACCGACAGACAAGGTAGTTTCTATTGATAAGCGACAAAGCAGATGGTTGGGGAGTTTTGAGTCTGGCCGTCATTTTTACAAGCGGTATCGAAATATGTACATGACCCCTGAGAAATACGGCATGTTGATTGAATTCCGAAAGGCAGTGTTCAGAAAACGTTGGAAACAAAAATCCTGGTTGGAATGGAATTACGCAGATTGGAAAGCATACAATGAATTGGAGGCGCGGCGTAAAGGCTAAATAATTATGTCATGAGTGCTTCACGGTGATTATCTTTTAATGAATAAATACGGAAATCGTTGAGTAACAACAACTGATTCGCTAATTCATGCTTGCAGATCCTCATTTATCCTTTTTGCTTGATCAAAAAGGATGGAAAAAATCAAGGAGTGCTTTAAGCCGTTCGGCGCGAAATTTTCAAGAAGAAACTAGCGGACGAGTGGATAAAACATCCAAACGACAAGCGCCTCCGCAGTTTTTCTAATCTTGAAAATTCAGCTTATTTCCTCACTTCGGAAGCACTCCGAGAAATTCCGCTTCGATGAACTAAACTTTTTCCTAACAAATTCGATTTTCTATGCATCCTTAAAAAAAATCAATAATTGCGGAAAGCGTTTCGAATTGAGGTCAGCGAGTTATTTCATGGCAATGCCGAAGTGTGAGTAGATTTTGCGCTCTCTTCCGTCACTATCAGCTGGGCGGTTGATAATTCCCCCCATGTTTCGAACATACATGCATGATGAGCCGCCTTGGTCGCAAGCCATAGCGTCATTAGCTCCGAGTGCACGAAGGACTTTTGCACAATCTTCGTATGTGAGTCCTGCGCTGTAATCGGGACGTTTTCCGTCGACAATCATCAAGTACAAATAGCGCCCTGTGCCATCAATCCCCATAACGGTTCTAGCATAAGGACGGTCGTTTTCATGTGCCACGAGCTTACCTTTCTTGAGGATATCGAAACGCCCCCAAATGGCATTGTAGTAAGCATCTTTGTACTCTGTATCTACAAAAGATTCTTCGTAATACTGTGCCTGGTTTTCTGCAGAGATACCGATAAATGGACGTTTTTTGGTGTCTGCCATCATCACAATGCGCCCGTCAGAAACCCAATTCCCTGACCATTCACCGAGTTCACAATCCATCGCCATGGTTTCACCTGCCTCACCGTTAATAGCAAGAATACAGTTGTTCTCCTCAGCAAATGTCGATGTGAGGTATTTTTCCTTTTTCTTGGGAGTGATCTGAATATCAACGGCGGGATGCTTCAAGTCGACGCGTGCCACATACGAAACCGCATTCGGATTTTTTTGAGTTATTGTAACGAGTTGAATCGCCTCGTTCACAGGTCGCTCAGCCAGAACAGCATTGGGAAATTCTTCCTTCAGTAGCGTTAAATCATAAGGAGTTCCTCCAGTAACGGATACTCCTGTCATTTGAACCTTTCTAATTTTCTCGTTCAGAAAGGTCATCTCTGCTCGCATGAACGACATCTTTTTATCCACTACCAAAAGCAGCATTAACAGTATCAGTCCACCATTCAGGTACAACCGTTTTTGATCGGAAAGTTTTTTCAACCACTTTTTGCCGAACCAATTGAGTACTACAATCGCTACGATAATCATGAGCAACAGAACATACAATGGTAAGTCCATCAAGCGCCACGTCACTGAGATCAAATTGTCAAGTAGGTTGTTTATAAAGTTTCCCATCTAGCTACAAAAACGCGTTTCTATTATCCTTTTACTGCGAAAAGCACCTCTGTTTCAAGGTCGTTTTCCTCTGTATTCTTTGGACTATTCAAGTAGCGTTCCATTGGATCTACGCTTTTGTTGCTTTTGAATTTCTTACTTCTTAATCGCATGTATTGTGCCGACCAAATGTTGCCAATGTGACGGTAGGGCCCTTTTTGATGCATTACGTGCACTTTAGTTGCAGGAACACTTCCGGTAATGACGCCGGCGGGTAAATCACCAGGAATTTCACTAACGGGAATACAAGCCGTATACGCTGCATTTCCACCAACCATGTCCCATTTGTGGTAAATGGAGAACGCCGGACCTGCCATTTTATCCTCTTTACCATCCATCATGTAAGTCATCAACTTGGTATAATCAGATTCCATCGCATCACCCATTGCGTCAATTTTAATGGCATCGTGCTTAATTCCGATGTAGTTACACCCTGAAAAGTCTTCCATCCCTTTCACAGAAAGTGCTGCAGGAACTTTATCCAACTCTGCGTAATCTTTGAGCATGGTCAGTCCACGTTGGTAATCGTTTCCGATAAAAGCTACCATCATTTTCTTCATCCAGAACATAAAGAATGGTAAACTGCTATCCATATCCCACACAACGCGCACGCCACCCCCTTCTTCTTTCATCTGAAAGGAAACTTTTGCCTTTGATTTCCACGGTTTTAGAAATTGCAAATCGATGTCTACTGTCGCGTTCTCAACTTCATTTGAAATCGTCATTTCTCCTGCCCCAACGACATCTCCTGCCCAGGAATAGAATTTGCCATCTTCACGGACGTTCACTTTTGCATCGGGCTCAGCTACCAACCACGGCGACCATGTGGTCCAGGTATGGAAATCACTAACTACTTTGAATACTTTATCAATGGGAGCGTTGATCAATACGGATTTTTCGACGTGTACTTTGGGCATAATGTTGCGTTTTAATGTAAGGAGTGGGAAAGATATTCATTTAAACCAAAAATCCCAAGCACCAATGAAGATGCTTGGGAAACTTGTATGTTAGAATGAATTATTGTTTGTTCACAGAGGATGATCCGCTGAGATTCAAATCGTTAATTACCCCATTCCCTTTGTAGTTGAATCGACTTGCACCCGAGGCTTTGATATCCATGGTTCCATCAACTGTAAGTTCTGCTTTGCTTGCTCCTGAGAGATCAAGATTTAAGTAGTTTGAAATCAAAAAGGCAAAATCGCCAATATTACTAGCTCCTGACGCCTCAATTTCAGCATCAATCGCTGATCCCCAAGTTTCTATCCGTGAGGCTCCCGAAGCATGTATGTGCAAGAAGTCGGCTGTAATTCCTCCTTGAAAAGTACTGGCTCCGGACACATCCATTTCGAAATTAGTCGCAACAGCAGGTGTTAGAAACTCTACTCTTGAGGCGTCTTCAATATGCAAGGACTCCATTGCCAATGCGCTCACGTATACCTTTATTTCCGCACCTGACTTGAAGCGAACGTTGTTTTTCATGCGAATTTTTAATGTTCCATTCACAACATCTGTAAGAATGTACTGATGGAGGTTTGAATTTGCCTCTACCAAAACTTCCTCTTGGTTGGTAAAGGTTACTTCTACATCCATTGCATCGGAAACATCCAATTTTGTGTACCCGGTTAATTGTCGTGATTCGGTAGTTATATCATCCGATGGCTTAATTGCTTTCTTGCATGATGAAAATACTAAAGCCAGTGCTGCAATTGCTCCTAAAAAATACGTTGTTCTCATAATCTTTTTCTTTGTTATGGTTATAAGACAACAGAAATGAAGGATGCCCCTAGTGGAAAATGATGTTTTTTTTTATTTTTAAATATAATACATTGATAATTAAGTAGTTTTGATTATCTAATTAAACTTTTAATTACCCCTTGTTCGCCATTCCTAGAATTAGAAGATTGTAAAATTCTAGGAATTGCAAACCAAGTTGATTATCTTCTAGAAGCTCAGATGAAAAGACCTCTCCCATCAAGACTGCAGCCGTGTATCTCAAACCTATCTCCTCTAAAACAAGCGCAAAGCTACATGCCCTCCTACCCACGATTGCATTTCAACTCCCTCACTCGTTACAAATTGACTTAAATTGTACGGTGCAATGCCTTGAAAGTAGGTCACATCGTGATTGGAAGCATTATCGATCAAGAATAAATTGGCTGAAGGTCCAACCGCCAGAGCAATTTTGGGTGCCAATTGCATTTGGTAAGAGATTGTAAGTTTATTGTTCAAAGCCAATCCCCACTGGTTGTTTCGAATATGATTGGCACTTTGAAAATCGAAAAAAACGCGATTTTTTCGACCTGCACGAACAGAGGTTCCCACCCCGTATCCAAATCCCCACGTGGGATTGCCGCTATCTTCGAAGCGCACACCACCCAAAAATGTGTTGTAGAATTGATTGGTTCCAGTTTTAAACGCAATGTTCGCCTGCGTCAACTCATTGGCTGATAACTCAATCTGATGCAAACCTTTTCTGGAAAACGAAATAAACCCAAACGGAACTCCATTAATTGAATCGTTGATATTAATGAAACCAACCTGGCTTCCTGTCATTACCCCCGCAACATTCACAAGACCTGCAATCTGCGAGCCTACAAAACCATCTCTGGCGTAATTTGAAATCCCGGCGATTTGCGTACCTACAAACTCTTTTTCAGCCACGTTCACAATCCCACTTACTTGAGCACCACGCGCATTTCTTCCCACATAACTGGCAATTCCATTGACTTGAACGACATCGGATTCAGAACCAGCGTAGCTTGCAATTCCTCCCAACTGAACACCATTAAATTTTCCAAAAACGCCATTACCAATACCTCCTGCCTGAAATCCGTAGAATGGTCCCTGTGTTAAATTGAGAGCTCCGGCAAATTGTGCACCTTCGAAGCTAGCTCCATTTAAATTTGCCACGCCTGCAAACTGAGCACCATATTGCGGTCCGCCGACGGCGTTGAACACACCCGCAATCTGAACGTACTTAACGGTATCCCAAACGCTATTAAAAATCCCACCAATTTCCAGCACTCGTACGCCTCCATTCAACCCACCGAGGATATTGAAGGAATAATCCACGGTAGTTGAAGGACTCATTACTCCATTGGTTCCAATTATTGGCAGTAGACTTACCTGTGCCTTCTTTTTGAAATTTTCCCGAATATTTTCAATAGTCGCCTTTTGTTCATCCGAAAGTTTAATGAGCGGTACTTTCCGAACCTTTTCTTCAAACTCCAACGAGTCTTTCAATTGATCTAACAATTCTTCGGTAGGCATGACATAAATATTTTGTCTTCCACCATCGGAATTCAGCACTATTGAAGAGTCACGATAACCATACTTGGAGGCCTTTAATTCAATATTAGAACGTTTCGTCAGTGTAATGGAGTAATAACCGTATGCATCAGAAACCGTAGCTTCCAGGCTAGTTGAATCATAAACGGATGCATAAGGAACCTTTTTTTCGGTTATCGCATCAATCACATATCCTTCAGATACAATTTCTGTTGCTTTCTGCACTTGTGCCGCCTTGAGAATAACGTAATTTCCCTTCTCGCGATACTCCAACCTGCCCTGGAAGAGATCGTCTAGAACTTCCCTGACAGTTTTATCGACATAATTGCGCTGCAAATGATCATCGGCAGGGACTAATTCGCTTCTGTATGCAAAACTCGCTTGTGTCAAAGATTCCATCAACACCAAGGCTTCCACAGAGCTTTGTCCTGTTAAATTAAGACTTACCGTTCTTTCTAAAGGTGGCAATTGTGCCTGTGCGAATGCTGTAGAAACTACGAACAAACAAGTCGCGAGGATTCTAATCAGCTGCATAGATCTCAATTTTGTTGTTAGTAGTAATCACTTTGATTTCCATAACCGCTTTAAGAACCATTAAAACATCTGGAAGTTCTGCATCCGTAAACGTCCCCGTGAATCGCATTTCTTTCACCGTGGCGTCCTTTACAATTATTTCTCGACCAAAAAACTGGGATAAATGAGTCGCAATATCATCAAGTCTGGCATTCTCAAACCTCTTGGAAATTCCATCAAGCGCCTCTTTCGTTGGATACTCCTGAATCAAGCGTTGGCTAATTAGGTAAAATGCACTATCGCCTTCTTCCATGGCGAGCAACTGATCGTTCTTCCTTAATTCCACGGATCCCTCAAGGACGACCACCTTTACGGTGTCTTTGTTGGTGGTGATATCGAAAATAGTTCCGATATCGTGTACTTCCAAGCCTTCTACATCGATAATGAATGGATGTGCTTCATCATGCACCACCGTAAAACGTCCGCTTCCTTTCAATGTCGATCTGCGCTCGCCTTTTGAGAACTGATCGGACAACTCCAAGCGACTTCCTTTCTCCAGCGACACCACCGAGCTGTCTTTCAACGTAAAACTTTGAACGCTGGCTTTTGCGAAAAGAACATTATCTGGTTCTTCAGTGGAGAAACCTTCCGTTTCCAGTGGCTTATCAAAATCTTGATCCTCCTTCATTAAACCTGGAATTACTAATACCAGTGCCAAAACAGCTGCAGCTGCAACGATCCAATAGCGCCAATTCTTGATCGGCACTACTTTTGTTTGCGTTTGTATGTCAGCATGAACGCGCTGCCAAGCAGTATCTACATTTACTTTTTGGAGATTATCTTGAGTAAAAAGGCGCTCATAATGGTCGTACATCTTCTGATTTTCACGCGATTCGCGTTTCCAATCTTCAAGCAGCATGGCTTCTTCGGGAGTGGCGAGCCCCTCCAAGAATCGTACGATCAATGCCTCAAAATCCTGTTCTTTTACCATCCTTTCGAAACTAAAATCGTTATTAAAAGCAACGGTAGGTATTCAGATAGCTCACTTCGCATAATTCGTAACGCTTTGGCTATGTGATTTTCCACCGTTTTTACAGAGATATTGAGTTCCTCAGAAATTTCCTTGTAGGATTTCTCTTCGAATCGACTTAAATGAAAGACTTGTCGGCACTTTTCTGGCAGCTCTTGCATAGCTTGCTGAATCTGCTCCTGCAATTCGACGCCTAAGACATGATCACTTGCCGTTTCTGAGGTTTGTACCTGGACATTTTCTTCTGACACGTGATTCAGCGTATGCTTGCTTTGCTTAATTTGATTCAAACACGTATTGTAAGTTGCTCGGTACAAGTATGCTCGGGCATTTTGGACCTGCAGCTCAAATCGCTTCTCCCAAAACTTTACAAACAATCGCTGCACGGCATCTTCAGCCTCCTCCTGATTTTTAAGAATGGAGTGCGCATACCTTGTTAACGGTTCGTAATGCTCGCGAAATGTGCTTTCGTAGTCTGTAATCGTCATGAACTTTTACGCTTCTGGTAGTCTTGTTTCAATAATCTCTGTTTGGTAGTAAGACAATTGATTTTGGATCTCCCCCTACTTGAATTCGAAAAAAAACAAAATTAGTCGGAAAAATAATGATTTAGGACTGGCGGTATGGAATAAATTTGAGTTGTGATTGATTATTTTAAAATACGGAAACATCTGTCGTACAGTGAAATATACATTTTTAGATTTCTAGAAAACTAGAATTCTCGAACTGTAAAATTCTAAAAATCTAGGATTTGTGGTCAATAATTGGTATTTTCTATATCCTCCTAATTCAGCCCACCTCAATCTCCCTTACCCCCCACTTCGCGACCAAAACCCCAAGAATAGAGCCCTCTTAGAACGAATACGATGATCAATAGTTGTAAAAATGACATATCCTACCACTCCATCGCTGTACACATCACCCAGTAGTAACCGTAATCACTTCCAGGCACATAAACAACCCCGACGCCAATCATAGAACTCGATGAATTGAACATATTCTCATAGTGCCCGGGACTATTATACCATTGCAAGTAGGTTTCGTGCGCACCTTCATTGCCAGCTGCAATATTTTCAGAATTGACAAAGTCCTCTTTATAAAAGGTGCGAATTCGCGAAAATGTATACCCAACCTGCTTCAGTTCCCCACCACTTCTGTCATGGCTGTTATGATCGAAGTAATTTTGCGTGCCCATGTCAAATGCGTGATAACGGGCAGCGCGCGCCAAATCTTCATTCCATGACAAGGCTTGCATCCCTTTTTTTAAGCGTTCTTCATTGATGTACTCAAGCATTTCACGCTCACTTCGGATGTTATACGAGTCGACGGATTCTTTGCCAGTGGGCATTCCGAAGTATTGACCATTTCGCATTTCAGATTTGATTTCCTTCTCTGGAGTCGAAGGTTTTGACTCATTTGAAGCCAGGTCTGACTTCTCCTGCTTACCGTCCATCCAATGGAAACGGCTGGCTTTTCGATCCACGAGGTTTGCCAACTTAAACAATTCAGCCTCTTTTAAATCGCTCGTCACATTTACAGTGAAATCTTGAATGAATGGGGTAAGGGTATCCCAGGCAACCGAAGCTAAAAATTCCTGATCGTTCAACTTTTCAAGCTCTCTGGCGTATCGCAAAGATTTCACCAATCCATGATACCGCTTGCGAACCGTTTCTTTTCCCAAGGCTTGTTCAAAGTGAATGAGAGATGCGTAATAATATGCAGCGGGATTGTTCGGAAGTAATTTCATCCAACGCTCGGCACGATCTAGTGTTTTGTCGTATTCGTTTTCGTACGTTTTTTTGAGCTGTTTGAAAGGAAACTCAAGGGCTTGCGATGGCAGACTGAAGGAGAGTGCCACCAATAATGAGAGGAGGTGTTTCATGGCTTCTGGTTTTCTAGTTTGTTTTGGTTTGAATGCTAAAGCACTCTCTTTTAACACGTAAACCATTCGCAATTATTATGCCTGCATACAAATTAATTGTAAAAACTTCAATAATAAGCATCGGCATCCCCCAATGTCGTACTTCCAGAAGTGCCATCTATAAGGCTATCGAGACAAACCTTCCCTCTCGACATGCTATCCTCCGGATGTTTCTCTGGAATTGCTGCTTCATTCGTTTCATTATCGGCGCACGATGATAAAAAGCAAGAGAACAAAACGATGAAAAACCACTTCATTTTAATAAATAACGGCTGCAATGGGGATTTCAAAGTTATCCTCCGTGTAAATTAAGAATCCACCATGTTTTTTCACGAGGCGCTTCATGTAACGACTGCCACCTCTCCCCTTTTTCAGTGCTTCGTTCATATAAATCCCCTTGTCAGGACGTCCTTTCTCATCCAGGAATCCTTCAAAGAAACCATGTTTCTTAATGTGCTGTCGACCAAACCCGTTTTCCTCTGCGCCATAGGCAACCAAGTCGGGAACTTTCAATTCCGTGTAAATCATGTACGCAGCTTGTTGAAATCGATTAAAATCCTCGTAGCTTATCCAACAATATCCTTCATCTCCCCATTCTGTCCCCCAGGAGTTTACCACGCGAAAGGCACCGCCAAAAAGGTCATCATCGAATCCAACAATGGTGAGTGCGTGTGCGTTCGTTGGAGTAGTTCGATCTCGTTCTGCCTGACTCGGACGAAACATTCCGTCTCTTGCCACATATTCAAAAGATTCTGGAACGTTCATGGAAAATACCACCGCGTGATAATTCGCAAGAGCATACTTTACACTTAAAATATTATTAGAATCTGGCCCATCCTGACGGGTCAATCGCATCACCTCTTGAAAATCGAGCAAGGAATGCGACTTGTCGAATGTTGCCGTTGGATGGCAATCGGAAGGCTCAATATTCAAGCGCTTGGCGCCATTGTCAACTAAATTTTGGCATAAATCGGACAAATAGACCTCTCCAGAGCATCCATCGCCATCCAGACTGGACGCCTGATTCAAAAACCATGGATCGTAAGCGAATGCCGTAGCTACTGCTTTGTTGGATTGATTCGAAATCATTGCCCATTCGGTAGAGGCGAAATAGTATCCAACCGCCCATCCGCCTGAGTTTTCCGAATCGCCTTGTGATCGCACCTTCGGAACAAATGGCTCTAACGAAATTGCATTGGGAATCTCCATTTCTATACCTTCCCATGGCTCAAAATAGGGTATTTCTTCGTCCTTATCTGTATCAATGGACAATCCAAACTTATAAACACCAACGTTTTCTTTGTCAGATATTTGAGATATCGAAACAAAAGTACTACTTGAAATATAAATGAGAATGATTGCCAATCGATGCATAAGAGTTCTTTGGTGGTAACATTTCAATATCCGTGCCATCAATCTTCGTTTAAATGCCATTTCAAAAGATTTTCGAATAGTTCATTAGCAAACGGTCTTGCTACATCTTCGTATTCGTATTCACCGTCATTTACCACGTCATTTTTGTTGACATAAACACTATACGAAATGAGGATTCCTTCCTTGTTACCATCCACTGGCACATAAACCGACTCGGATGCAAAGCCATAAGAGAGCCCCAATTTTCCCAATGTTCGAGTATTCAGATCACTGGGATTTTTCACGTATTTGTAAATATCATCGGTAAGATGGCGTAAACTTCGATAGGCGCTAGAAATTTCAGAAGGATACGTCCCCAATAAATTGATCACAAAAGACCGATTTTCCTCGTTAATATTCCAACGTTGCGTTGCATCAAAATTCGCAGGAAATAAGAATCGTAGCATCATTCCGTGCATTTCATTCAGAGGAATTTCGATATGATTATTCAAATCATACGGCCCGTCGACGATATTACCCTCGTCGTTTTCATGTCGAGCACCAAACAACCGCTCTCCGGTAGTGTTGTAAGCCGCTGCAATGACATTTTCAGGCAAGATCGCTCCCTCCGACTCCAATAATAACGTTCCATTCTCTCCGAATACTTTGAAGGGATAGGTGTTGAGATGCTCTGTAACTTCGCAACCCGTAAACGCTCGATAAATATGTGTTCCCCCGAAGCCAAGCTCATGCAGTCTGCGGTTGAGCACTTCTGGTGTCACAAAGTGATAGATGGCATTGTAAAAGTTATTGTCGCTCGCCACAACTAATTCTGTCAACATCTGCCGAAATGAAATTTTCTTGTTCTGACTCAGCGCTACAAACTTTCTAGATCCGCATGCGTTCAGGGTATCAAAGACAATTACGGCGTCAAGGGGTATCGATTCCTCTTCAAGCACTTCTAACAATACCAACATCGCTGGTATTTTCACCAAACTGGCAGGATAATAATACTGTTCTGTTCCGTAAGAAATAGTCTTGGTAGGCGCACCCTCTTTTATCGAAGATGCCACCATTTGAAAACGATACTTTGGATTGATCGCGACTTCGTGATCAAATTCAAGGGAGTCGAGAACGTTTTGCTCGGAAACAATGGAATCACTGATTGAGTGCGATGTTTGCGAATGAGAGCAGGCAATGAGCAGCATTATGCTCGAACAAAGACAATACTTCAGTAAATATGTTGGATTCATCCTAATCAACTGATGCATCTTGATCGTCATCTTTTTTCCGTCCGCCAGAAATGAAATAAAGAACAACGGCTGGAACGAGCAACACGCCCAACCAAAGCAATACCATTGGCTTCATGCTCACAAAGAAGTATATCATCCAAAGAGAGAACCCGGCGAAAATTATGGGCGTTAATGGGTAAGCAAATGATGAAACCGTGTTTTCGGTGCGCATCTTTTTAAACCGAATGATAAAGACGCTCAAAACTGTCAACAAGGCGAAAATTCCCAGTGTTACCCCCGTAAACTCCAGAAGGATATCAAAATCAACCAAGAGAACCATTAAAGAAGCAATGGAAAATATGACAATCAATGCGAGTTGTGGCGCACCATTTTTCGCTTCTTGCCCCAACTGTTTGAAAATGGAATAATCCTTACCGATTTCCTGAACTACCCGCGGCGCTGCAATAAACATAGCATTCACACCAGAAATCAGTGCTAGTGAAAAAATGGCCGTAAACACTAATCCAAACGTATTGCCCATTGCCTTGTAAGCGACAATGTTGCCAATTTCTAACTTGCCTACAATGTCTTCAAAGTCCACAACGTACATGAATACGAGGTTGAGCAACACATAAAGCACCGTAACGATTAAAGTCCCAACAATCAATGAATAAGGCAAATTTCGTTTTGGATTCTCTAACGATCCGACAATGTAAGTACTGGCATTCCAACCACTATATGCAAATAAAACGTAGACCAAAGAACCGGCAAATGGAAGGCTTAAAATCGTATCCCAGGAATCATTGTCTTGTGCAAACGAAACGCTGGATGGTTCGTAATTTCCGCTAAAAATAAATGGCATCAGCAGGAAAAACAGAATTAGCCCCAATTTAATGGCAGTCATGTAATTCTGGAACTTACCTCCCGTCTTCACCCCTTGCATCTGAATGGCCAAAACAATCATAAGCACTAGAATTGCGACAACCTGACTCAGCTCAAAACCAAAGTACGTAGCATCATCGGACGCACCGAGTAAAGGCAAAAAGTACTTTCCTACGGCCAATCCGAGCATGGCAATCGCTGCAGAGAATCCAACCAGTATGGAAACCCAACCGCTAATGAACCCAAGTAATGGGTGATACAATTTCGATAAAAATGCATATTCTCCTCCTGATTTATTGACCGTAGTTGCGATCTCCCCGTAAACTGTAGCACCGCATAGCGCAATAACACCACCGAGAATCCAAATCATGATAATGGCAAAGCCGTTGGGGATTCCATAATTGGGGTCAACTTGATACCCAAGAGAAGTAAAGATTCCTGTACCAATCATGTTGGCAATCACCATATTAACAGCTACCGATCGCGTGTATTTTTGCGCTTTCATTCAATGACTTTGCCACTAAAGTAAGGAAAACATTTGCAGACGTGAATTTTGAATCATATTTTGACCTAATTCAAAATAAATCAGCATTTTTGTTTTTAAATAAAAGGCTATGCGCAACTACCACTTACTACTTTTATCCGGCTTTATTCTGTTAGCTGGGTGCGACGATTCCAAGAAAACAACTAGCTCTGAATCAGACACTCCTAAGACACAACAAGACACTACGGTTATCGAGAAGCCTTCTTATCCAGAGGAAGCTCGTTTTGATGATTTCGCAAAGTTTATAGCAGGAACAGAAGGTAGAGCGGAAAGTGAGCTCAAAGCCTTGGAGTCTTCCGATCAATGGCAATCGTACCGAATGAACATTGATAATTTGTGGTACAAAACGAACGAAAAGCTCCCAACTATTAAAGAATGGACTGCAGAAGAATTGAAGGAGGTGAATGCAAGCGAAGGAACACTTTTTTACCCTTTTTCAGGAGCAGATTTTTTGCATGCCGACCTGTTTTTTCCAGAGCACGATAATATTGTAATGATGGCTTTGGAACCGGTTGGAGATTACGCCGATTTAAATGAAAAGAACAGTCAAGGCACCTTGCCGGCTTACCTAAACGGCTTGAAGCGAGCGATGAATGCAATTTTGCGTTTGAGCTTCTTCCGAACCATTGCAATGGCTGATGATTTTCAATCGGAGATGGATGGAACGCTCCATGTTTTGGTGCATTTTATGTCGCGAACTGGACATGAGTTGCTGTATCAAGAAAAAGTAGCGATTCAGCCAGATGGTAACCTTACCAATGATTTGTCGAGTGTTGCAGATTCCGCTTATGTTGGAAATCGATTCTATTTCAAACGATCGGGCGAGGAAAAAGTGAAAACATTGACCTATTTCGCTGTCAACGTGCAGAACTCTCCCTACCACAGTCGTGGAGGCTTGGTCGCGAAAGGATTGGAAGAACGCAAAGATTTGGTGAAATACTTCGAAAATATTGACATCAAATCAACGTATTTGAAATCGGCATCCTACTTAATGCACCGTGAAACGTTCAGTATTATTAGAAACTTGATTTTAGATGAATCTGAATATTTGTTGCAAGATGACTCTGGAATTCCCGTAAAATTCTTTGATCAATCGAAATGGGATTTAACATTTTACGGAAACTACTCCTTCCCTATTTCATTGTTCTCTGAACGTCATCAGGAAGATTTGAAAGGGATCTATCTGAAGAAAGAAATGAACGTGCAACCATTGCCGTTTGGAATTGGGTATCAATACCGCAAAGGAACTTCTAACTTGATGTTGGCGAAGAAGAAATAATGCCCAAGACCTTAGATCACGCTAATAGGTACTTTGAATTCGAAGATGGTCACAAGTTGACGATCAAGGCCATGAGACCACCTAAGTTTGTGTTGGTTGTTTACGGTATCATTTCTTTCGGATTGCTATGTGGCCCGCTCATTGGCCAAGTCTTTTGGATCGCAAGTGGAGGCCGATTATCTTTCGCCTTTTTCCTAGCTTATAGTTTTACAGCTGTCGTTGGTTACTTCACGTTGAGAACACTCCTTTGGAATGCATTTGGAAAAGAAATCTTTTACTTTTCAAATTCAGAAGTTCGACATCAAGCAGATTTTCGATTTTTTAAAAATCAAATGCAACGTCAGGTAATTGGTCATGATTTGCACTTTACAAAGCAGTTTGTTGGATATGAGGAAGACCGAAATTTCGTATTAATTATTAAAGGCAATGATTGGGAATTAACGGGAAGTGCTAAAATTCCAGAACACGAAATAGATGAAATTATCTGGCTCCTGAAAAAGAAGTATGTTTAGAGCAAAACGCCATGAAAATATTCAAGAATAGCAGCTACTCCTGATCGCTAGCAAATTTATTCACCAAAGCGCCTCAACTATCTAAGATTTCCATGATGCTCCGTAAAGCTTGCCACCACAAGCCATTCTTAAAAATTCCATCCTACTCCCAATTGAAACGTTATTTTGTGCCTGCTAGGAACGTTTGTCAGTCCAAATTCAGAGCTAAAGATTTCTTCCGCATTTTCACCTTTACCATTCACCGCACCCAAATATAATATGTGTGTATAATCGAGATTAGAGTATAGACTTAACCATTTCTTCAGCGAATACTCAATTCCTAGTCGCACATTTGGACCAAAGTCACTTCGGTTAAACCCTCGCAATCGCGGCTCGCCAATACCTCCTAAATTCGTATAATGGTAAAAAGTCTCATTTCCCCACCAATAATTTATCCCTGCTCCATAGCTCCATTTCACCTTTTCCGTGATAGCTTTTTTTCGTGTGTAGTTAAGGTTTACAAATCGTATGTTTTTACTAAAAATCACGGGTATTTCCTCAGGACTGTAAACGATGTCAATCGCAAAACCTGCATCTAATGCCATGTATGACACTGATAGGTAGGACTTTTCAGTTACTTTACGTTCATACTGAACCCCTCTAGAATCGATCAACATACCGCCCAGCAGATTTCGGAAAAGATTAATTCCATCGATCCCCGCCCCATCGTTAATCGGAGCCTTATACATCATTACGGAATTATCAAAAAACTGATGAAAAACTCCTGCTTGAAGCGATATCCGGTTTTTTTCCTGACCGAAAACTAGAACAGGAAAGGCAATACTAAAAAGTAGTATGACACGCAGTCTGGCCATTATTGAATGATGAATTTTTTATTTATTTCCCTCAAAAACTCGTACACCTCTTCTGTACATGACGACCAGTAATTATAGTTATGCCCTGCATCGGAAACATAGGAAAATTTCCATCCGCTCAAATCACTGGTATTTTCACTAAACACCTCCTGTAATCTTTCCGCATGCTTTACCGGAACAATTTTATCGGCTTCCCCGTGTCCAATATACATTGGAACCGACCACGCATCTGCGAAACTCACTGGATTCTCATCATCATGCCAACGTGTTGAATCTGTTCCAAAAAAACCTCTGTAAAGATTGTCCTCTGGAAAAGCCGATTGATCATAATCCCCAGATAACGAAGCTCCTGCCCGAAAAATATTTGGGTTTTCTTGCGCCAAAATGAATGCCCCACGGCCTCCCGTGGAAAGCCCCATCACAAAATTAGGGCCGTTTTCCGCAAACAAATTGAATTCGTTTTGAAGCCCTTGAATCATTGTGTCCATGAGCCAGGTTCTTGTCGGATACTTGCGCCAATCCGCGCGCGTTTCGGGATAGTTTTCCTTATGATAGATGCTCTTACCCATATCCGGCATCACGAGCACAAATCCATTAGCATCGGCTAGTTTTTCAATATCAGTGCTATCGCTCCAACTAGTATTCGGGAAGTTCCACCCTTGCAACACCAGAATTGTTCCTCTGAATGCCGTTTTAGGACATTTGATGCGAACCTCCGAGGTAAACTCCCCCAAGTCATAAATCAAAGTAGTATCCGAAATTGCAGGTTCGAAATCCACTGCCTCAACTTCACTGACAATTGGATCGGGCTTTTTATCAGAACCTTCCTTTGGATTCTCACATCCAACGAGAGGTAAAATCAATAACGAAAGAAAAAAGATTTTTTTCATGTCCGAAAAATACAAACTTCCAACATGAGTTTAGAATGGTGACTTTTGTATCTTCGACATTCAAAGCAAAAATGTCAGCATTAACCGCCAAATATCCCGCAATTACATCGACCTCGAAAAGACTGTTCTTCAGCTTGGTGATGAGTGCTTTCGTATTCATATTCCTTTTTGTCTTTCAACCATTTGGGATTAGCAACCAAGAGAACACACTGCTCTTTTGCTTAGGATTTGGAATCACCTGTCTGGCAGTCATGTTGATTTTAAACCTGGTCATTATTCCTCTTCTTCCGGGCTTTTTCAACGAACAAAACTGGCTCGTTTGGAAGGAAATCGTTTGGGTTACCATCAATGTCAGTGCTATCGGGATTGCCAACGCCCTGTATACCGCATGGGCCATGGAACTCGAATTCACGCTTCAATTGTTTGCGACTTTTCAATTTTACACCGTGGCGGTTGCCTTACTCCCAATAGTTCTTTCTGTATTGACGAACTACAATCGCTTGCGCAATAAGTACGAACGCTATTCGGCTTCCTTATCAGACGAAGTACAGACAAATGCTAAAGAGAAAGAGGTAAGCTCCTTTATTATTACCACTGGAAATGGAGATTTAGAACTGAACACCGATCAATTTCTCTATGCAAAATCGGCCGACAACTACGTTGAAATTGTCTATCACGATGGAATTTCCTTGAAAAGAGATGTGCTCCGGAAAACATTAAAAAGCACGAGCGACGAACTAAAATCAGTCCAGGAAGTATTTCAAGTCCACCGTAGTTATTTGGTGAACCTGAGTAAAGTCAGTCATTTCTCGGGCAATGCACAAGGGCTAAAATTGCATTTTGAACAAACTGACAGCTTGGTTCCGGTCTCTCGAAACCTAACGGAATCCCTGAAAAATCAGCTTGCAGTTCGCCACTAGACCGTGCGATTCATCCCCGTAGCTGTGCTATTTGCCAAAAAACTTGCAATCGCCCACATTTTCTAAAAACGTGTTTTTGATACGAATAGATTTGAGGAAACAAAAGAATTAACGCATCATGGAAACATTCGCATCAATCTTATTAATTGTTCATATTGCCGCTGGAATCACTTGTTTACTAACGGGAATTGCTGCTATCATTGTTAAAAAAGGAGGTACGCTGCACCGGTACGCAGGAAAAACGTACTTCTTCGCAATGTTCACCGTTATTGTAACTGCTTTAATTCTGGCATTGTTTCGTGATAACTTGTTCTTACTCTTGATTGCCTCGTTCTCGTTTTACATGGCTTGGGCAGGAGTTCGCAGTACCCAAAATCGTTCGTTGAAAGCCAATTTCCTCGATTGGTTCTTTCTCGTTGTCGCAGCCGTTACAGCCTCTGTGATGATCTACACATTGAATATCGTTCTTTTAATTTTCGGAGTCTTATTCTCAGTTAACGTGATTCAAGAATTGGTACTTTTTATTCAAGCGCGAAAAACTGACTTTTCGAAAACAACCAAATGGTTGGTGCGACACATCGGTATGATGCTTGGCTCTTTCATTGCCACTTGTACCGCATTTTTGGTTACCAATGTTCAAGGTTAACGGTTTTCGGCTATGCTTTCGCACCGACTCCCGAATATAGGGAATAAAAGGCATGAAGCATGAGGCGACCGTTGGCTAGAATTATTCGACGAAATGAGGGGCTCAGTGCCTTTGACATCGAGTTAATCGAAAAACATTGTATGGCCATTTGTTTCAACGATGCGTGCCGATTACAACTGGTCAATTTTTTGCGAGCAACGATGATGAATAGAAGTATAAAAGCCGTGACAAAAGTGAATAAAAACGAAGCGGCCAAGAAGAACTATGATTTATTTTACTCGACCAGAGAAAACCATATTGATTTGTGCTAGTCACATTACAGGGAGGGCAGCATTTCCAGACGAGCAATAATTGACTTGATGAGTAAAGATTTAGGATGCTACCATAGTTACCTGTAACTAGAGGGTAGCAATTACCAATTGAAAACACATTGAAAGGAAAATATTCGGTTTTCAAGATAAATTGGACAAATTATTGTTACTTACAGCATCGCACGCATTGTATTACAAATGCACTTTAATTTGACGCCATGCTCTATCACCTCCTAATTTTATCGCTATCAAGTTCCGTTTTTGCCGCGTGCTCACAAAACCTGGAAGATTCTATCGCTGTTGATACTACTGAACAATCCATAGTAGAGTTCAATCCAAGCGGAATGACTTTAGCCTCTCGCTACAATGTTCCAACCGGATTTGAACGCATGGAGCATGATTCTCTCAGTTTTGCGCATTACTTAAGGAGTTTACCATTGAAATCAGCCGATGCATTGGTTACCTATTACAACGGAAATTCAAAATCTCAAGGCAATGTTTACCGCTCTGTGGTGGATTTACGAATTGGAAACAAAAATTTGCACCAATGTGCCGATGCAGTGATGCGCTTTCGTGCCGAATACCTTTGGAGCACTGGGCAGCACAACGATATTCATTTCAATTTCACTAACGGGTTTCGGGTCGATTACAGCAAATGGTTGGCAGGAAATCGCATGGTGGTATCTGGAAACAAAACGTATTGGGCGTCTGGCTCAGCACGACAGAACAACTACAAAACATTCTGGAAGTACATGGAGTTGATTTTCAATTATGCGGGAACGTTATCGCTTGACCGAGAATTGCCCAATCGTGATTTCAAAGAAATGAAAATAGGCGATATTTTAATTCAGGGCGGAAGTCCTGGCCATGCTGTAATTGTTGTGGATATGTGTGAGAATTCTGAAACGGGAGAAAAGCGTTATCTCTTGGCGCAAAGCTATATGCCTGCGCAAGAGACGCAAATTCTACTCAATCCATCCAATCCCGAAACGTCATGGTATAACATGAACGATGACACGATTATTTACACGCCCGAATGGACATTTTACCCAGAAGATTTGAAACACTTTTAGCCGTAACGATGCTACGGAAACGCGTTACATTACTAATTACAACAAACACCCAATCTTACTAGTACAGACACGTCTAGCCACAAAAAAAGGTCATTCTTTCGAATGACCTTTTGAATTATTTATATCTGGTACTATCTATTTTACCACCAAAGCAATTGGATTTTCCATCATTTCCTTGAACGTTTGCAAGAAGGCTGCTCCCGTTGCTCCGTCCACCACTCGGTGGTCACAAGAAAGTGTCACCTTCATAACGTTTCCAGGTACAACAGCTCCATCTTTTACCACTGGAACTTGCTTGATTCCCCCAACGGCTAGAATACAGCTATCTGGTGGGTTCACGATTGCCGTGAACTCCTCGATACCGAACATTCCAAGGTTGGAAATGGTAAACGTGTTCCCTTCCCACTCTTGTGGCTGTAATTTTTTCGATTTTGCTTTTTTCGCCAATTCGCGAACTTCTGCTCCAATTTCTTGCATCTCCTTACCATCGGCAAAGCGAACTACAGGAACCAAAAGTCCCTCATCAACAGCGACTGCAACGCCGATGTGAATGTGCTCGTTACGACGAATAAAATCACCATACCAGGCGCTATTTACATTTGGATGCTCACGCAACGCCAAACCAACAGCCTTGATAACCATATCGTTGAAAGAAACCTTCACACCCTCCAAAGCATTCAGTTGCTTGCGCATAGCTATTGCATTGTCCATATCAATGTCCAATGTCAAATAAAAATGCGGTGCGGTAAATTTACTTTCTGAAAGACGACGCGCAATGGTTTTACGCATTTGAGAAACCGTTTCATCTTTATACGATTCTGTTCCTACAAACCCGCGTTTTTTCGATGCTCCAACGTAAGGTACGTAGTGATCGATGTCGCGTTTCACAATTCGGCCATTATCTCCTGTTCCTTGAACGTTTGATAGGTCAATTCCTTTCTCATTGGCCATTTTCTTTGCCAACGGAGATGCAAAAACACGTCCATTTGCTTCTGCAACCGAATTAGCAGCAGGCGCAGGAGCCTGCGATGGTTCTGGAGCAGGTGCAGGAGTTGGAGCCGGCTCTGGTGTTGGAGTAGATTCCGCTTTTGGTGCAGGAGCCTCTTCTTTCTTGTCTTCAGCCGGAGCTTCTTTTTCAGCCTCTGCTAAAATTGCCTCAACATCTTCGTCTTTGTCACCAATAATTGCCAAAACAGCATTTACTGGGGCATTTCCTCCTTTGTCGACACCAATGTGCAACAGAACTCCGTCATAAAAAGACTCAAATTCCATCGTTGCTTTATCCGTCTCAATTTCCGCAAGCAATTCGCCTGAAGAAACCTCATCTCCAATTTGTTTGTGCCACTCAGCCACAACTCCTTCCGTCATGGTATCACTAAGTTTCGGCATCAAAACGATTTCCGCCATCTCAATCTGGTTTAATATTCAATAATGTAAGGGTAGTCTGGTTCTTTGTAGACATCCTCGTATAATTCTTTTCCATCTGGGTATGGTGAGTTCTCAGCAAACTCTACCGATTCTTTTACTTCTTTCTTAACCCACGCTTCGATCTCTTCGATTTCCTCTTTTTTCAACCACTTATTTTCATTGTAACGATATGTACGAATATCTAAAAGCGTTGGTCCATCACCTCTACGAGCGCGATTTCCGGCTTCTTCAATTGCTTCGTGCACCGCTTCAGGGGACATTCCGTTTACTGATTTCGAGGGCATATCGTACGATTCTCCAATCTCCGAAAGGTCGACAACATTGGTTGTTCTCTCTACTGATGTTCCCATCGCGTAGTTGTTGTTTTCAATGATAAATACGACTGGTAGTTTCCAGTTCATAGCCATATTGAAAGTCTCGTGAAGTGCTCCTTGACGAACCGCTCCGTCTCCCATTGAGACGTATGCTACGTTATCCGTTTCGTTGTACTTCTCTGCGAAGGCAACACCTGCCCCCATTGCAATTTGAGCTCCAACAATACCATGACCTCCCATAAAGCCAACTTCCTTGTCAAAGAAGTGCATAGAGCCGCCTTTTCCTTTCGAGCAACCATCTACTCTACCGAAAAGTTCCGCCATTAATATTCTCGGATCTGTGCCCAAAGCAATTGGATGTCCGTGATCACGGTAAGCTGTCATGTGCTTGTCTCCTTTTTGACTTGCACTTGCCGTCCCTGCAACAATTGCCTCTTGCCCTATGTACAAGTGACAAAATCCACCGAATTTCTGTTGAATGTACAATTGCCCTGTCTTCTCTTCGAACTTACGAATTAAAAGCATGTCTTTGTACCATTTCACGTACGTCTCTTTCGAGAACTTCGGTCCTTTAGACGCTGCACTTTTTCGGGTATTCTTTGAAGGCTTCGTATCCTTTACAGCCATAGTTTAAGTTTTATATCAACGAAGTGACAAATATATAAAATATTCAACTCAAAAAAGAGGGAATAAAGTGCTTGATTTTTGGATTCTTAATTCGTTGGAAATGTGCTCTATTACTAGCGAAGTATAGTTATTGTATAATTAACAATATGACAATGAAATGATTAATAGTTCACAATCCCTTCCAATTCCTCCAAAGGAACGGTCAATTCAATGGTGCCAGCGGCATACGGAGCAATCTCATATGCGTTGTATAAAAAGACCATTTCATCCGCTCTGAAATAGAAGTTCTGACTTAAATGAAACGTATCATTTTCAAACCAAAATCCTGCTTCATCCAAAGAAATTTCATCTCCAACATCCTGTTGCGTGCGGAAATATTTCTCTGCTACCGTTAAAAGTGGACTGATGTCTGCAGCGAAATATTCGATTCCAAATTCCAATCCTGTTTGTTTGGAGAAATATTCGTAGAATGAAAATCCATTGCCGTGCGCACCACCTGTGTATGCCCATGCATTTGTCGACAATACGACATAGTCTTGCGTTTCGTCGATATCAAACCCCATTTCCATACTCCATTGATACATATTCATATCATCGGAATCATCTGCTTCATCCACAGTAAAGTCGTTGACAACACGCTCGAAGTAATAATCGGTTAAAGGACCAAGAAGTTGCGTTTCAAATTCAGGTGATTGCATCGAAGCCAACTCAACAATGCGTGCGTTGACAGAATCTTTGTAGGTGCTATCCATGACACCCGAAGAAAATTGCGGCGTGTAATACTGATAATCGATTTGGCTCAAGGTAGAGTCTGTATGCTCTAAATTATAGGCATATGCCTTTGCTCTGCCAGAAGCAATTCGATCGGGAATATTCAATTCATCGGAGACTTCATCAATAATATTTTCCGAGGTTCCACAACTGGCAACAACAAGACCAATCAAACTAACAACGAGTAAATTTTTCATATTCCGAAAGCTAAGGGTAACAATGAAGCGGCAGAATCAGTAACAATTGTAATGTTGTTTTGACTTACCAGAATTACGCGAAAGGATTTGTTTTGACGCTTTTCCGTCTCAACCATTACTTGACGACAGCCACCACAAGGGGACAATATCGTTTCCACATCGACCAAATCGCCTTTGGCCACAATGCACAAGGTATCTACTTTTGTATTGGGATGGTTGGCTCCTGCAAAAAACAAGGCAACACGTTCGGCACAAAGTCCAGAGGGATACGCAATGTTTTCTTGATTGCTTCCCGTTACCACGGTTCCATCTTCCAATAAAAGCGCCGCGCCAACCTTAAACTTGGAGTAAGGAGCATAGGCATCCTGCATTATTTTGTTTGCTGCATCCACTAAATTTTGATCTTCTTCTGGCAAATCTTTCCAATGATCGAGCTGTGAATACTTTAACGTAAATTCTTTTTCCATTTGAATTCAAAATAAGCAAAAATCATCCAGTAAGTGGAAATAAATGTGGGTGTTTGTCCTGTAATGGGATTCTGCCTATTTTTGCAACCGCAATGATTCAATACAAAAAAGTAGCATTCTATACCTTGGGCTGTAAGCTGAACTTCTCTGAAACCTCCACTATCGGAAGGGCATTTGAGGAGGCTGGTTATGCAAAGGTGAAATTTGACGATACTCCTGACATTTTTGTGATCAATACGTGTTCGGTAACGGAAAATGCGGATAAAAAATGTCGCCAGTTGGTAAAAAAAGCCATGAAAGTTAATCCGAATGGGTTTGTAGCGATCATCGGTTGCTACGCACAATTGAAGCCTCAAGACATTGCGGCAATTCCCGGAGTAGATATTGTTCTCGGTGCCAATGAAAAGTTCAATATTGTTGAGCATATCGAATCGTTGGACAAAATGGAAAATCTGGAAGAGACAGTCATTGAGAACGAAAGCATCAAGGAAACGCGTGATTTTGTGCCCGCCTTTTCTATGGGAGATCGAACGCGTTCTTTTTTAAAGATTCAGGACGGCTGTGATTACTTTTGCACCTTCTGTACGATTCCTTTGGCGCGGGGAAAAAGCAGAAACGCGTCCATCGCTGAAACTATTGCTGAAGCCAAAAAAATTGCGGAGACAGAAATCAAAGAAGTAGTGCTTACTGGCGTAAATATTGGCGATTTCGGACAAGGAGATGATGAAAACTTCTTTGAATTGACCAAAGCATTGGATGCTGTTGAAAATATTGAGCGCTTCCGCATTTCCTCTATCGAGCCGAATTTGCTTTCGGATGGGATCATTGAATTTACGTTAAATCAATCCAAACGATTTGTTCCACATTTTCACATTCCATTGCAATCTGGAAGCGATAAGCTCTTGAAGAAAATGCGGCGTAAGTACGAACGTTCATTGTTCGCAGATCGGGTTTTATCCATCAAATCAAAAAATCCGGACACGTGTATTGGTGTGGATGTCATTGTTGGATTCCCCGGAGAAACGGATGCAGACTTTATGGAAACTGTCAACTTTTTGAAAGATCTGGACATTTCCTACCTACACGTTTTTACCTACTCTGAACGTGCGAACACAACCGCTGTAAAACTTGGCGAAGCGGTTCCAATGAACATCCGCAAAGAACGCAGCAAACAACTGCACTTGCTTTCTCACAAAAAGAAACGTGCTTTTTATGAGGAAAATGTTGGCAAAACAAAGACGGTACTTTTCGAGCAAGAAGAAAATGAAGGTACGATGTTCGGTTTTACGGAAAACTACGTAAAAGTGAAAATTCCTTACAATGCTTCCCTGGCAAACACCATTCAGCGTGTCCAACTGGACGAAATTGATCGCGATGGAATAATGAAGTGTTCAGTTCTAGAAACGGTCAAGGCATAACTCACTGTTGTGCGATTACCAAGGGAATGTCAAGGACTTCTTTCTAATAAATTAGCTCGGATGGGAGATCTAAACTCAGGTTCTCGAAGCCCAATCCATACTGAGAATCGAATCTCTGGGCTGATACGACTAAATCTGTGGGCTGAGGCACTCGAAGCCCAACCCTACATCTTCGTCGCTCGCGTCATTTCGCGTTTCCCCGGAGGACCTGGCAATCGTTCAATTTCGAATCCCAGTGATTTTAAGTGTCGTTTGAATTGCCCCTGAGCGCAATACGTTACCAGAACACCGCCAACAGGAAGCATTGCCGCCATTTTTTCAAGAACGGGTAATTGCCACATTTCATCTTGCGCTCTCGGTCCAAAAGCATCGAAATAAATCAAATCGAATTGCAGTCCTTCAATGTTGAGCTCTTGAATTTTCTGATCGATCTTCGTGAGGTGAAAATTATTCCATGATGCTTTCGAATTCCAGGAACTACTGTGTATTCCTTGAAATACAGAGCCAAACTCCTGACCAATTTGCGCGACATAATTCAAGCCTTCAATCAATTCCGATTCTACGGGAAACGCTTCCAGTCCGAAGTAATCAACTTCAATGGATAATTCATTCGCTCGTTTGTACGTCAGCAATGCGTTCAGTCCTGTTCCAAAACCTAACTCAAAAATGCGCACTTTTTCCTTTTGAAGATACTCGAGTCCGTTTTTAATGAAAACATGCTCCGCCTCTTGAATCGCTCCATGATGCGAATGATAATTCTCATCCATTTCTGGAATAAAAATGGTGGTAGACCCATCAGCTGTTTTTGTAATTTGGCGTTTCAATGAATTGTTTATTTTTCTCATTACTTAATTGCACGAATCAAAGTTAATCATTCTTGGTGCCATGATAAAGTCATTTATAACGCATGATTCGCAGAACATTCTAGCCAACTGTTAATTTCCTGTTCATATCACGTGCATAAATCTTTATGAATTTTTAAGTGAACCTTTGGGCGCATTTTCTGTATCTTTGAGAGATGGACAACGAACAAGAAAAATCACGTAAATCGACCACCCGATCGAATCGCGATCATTGCACTTTCTCAGTTGAGTCGTTCGGTTGAGCAGCGCGGCGGTGACAAACGACCAGTATTGTCCGATCTTCGTGAATCTGGAGCGATTGAGCAGGATGCTGATATTGTATCCTTCATCTATCGACCTGAATATTATGGGTTCATGCAGGATGAAGACGGGAATTCCAATGCAGGAGTTGGAGAAATCATCGTGGCGAAACACCGTAATGGTGGATTGGAAAATATTCGTCTTCGGTTCATCAAAGAATATGCGCGATTCGACAATGTTGAAGGGTTTGATGCCGAACCAGATGCTGCAGGATCAAACAATCTTACGGCAAATGCATCGTTTGATGATCAGGGAGTTGGAAGTTATACTGTTCAAAGTAAAATGAACTCTTTCGATGAAGATGTCAACGACTTTGACGTATCGGATGGTGAAGACTCGCCATTTTAGGAATCATTTTTGATAATAATTCAGTGATGAAGCAGATATTAGTTGTACTCGCGATTTGTCTTGTCTCTTTTCAAGGGACGGCTTCGCAATTGCTGATTCCAATGGATGAATCGCAAAAAAATCATTTAAAAGCCTACGGAATTGCCTTTTACGTGCTTGAACAAGAAGTTGTCATTGATTGGCTCTTGAACTATCGTGGAGGCTCTTTTCTACTGCCGCACCTCTCTGGAATCGAGGAAGAATTGGTATTACGAGGCGTGAGCTATGAAATCATTGCCGACGCTCAAGCCGTTGGAATTAAAGACGAAATCGCAAATCCAGAAATTAATATGGAAGTGGTGCAATTGGAAAAAGCACCCAAAATTGCCGTGTACACTCCCGGAGGAAAACAACCCTGGGATGATGCCGTAACGCTTGTTCTCGAGTACGCAGAAATTCCTTACGACAAAATCTACGACTCAGCGGTAGTAATGGAGTGCTCCCCGAATACGATTGGCTCCACCTCCACCACGAGGACTTTACGGGGCAATACGGAAAATTCTACGCAAGTTTTCGATCGTACCCCTGGTACAAACAACAAGTAGCAGATTTAGAAGCCTCAGCAAAGCAACTCGGATTCGAAAAAGTATCTGATATGAAATTGGCTGTTGCCACCAACATCAAGAATTTTGTCATTGGAGGCGGATTTCTGTTCACCATGTGTAGCGGGACGGATAGCTTCGATATTGGATTGGCTGCGCACGAAACAGATATTTGCGAATCTATGTTTGATGGCGACCCCGCTGACCCAAATTGTCAAAGCAAGCTCGATTTTGAGAATACATTGGCCTTTGAAGATTTTCAATTAGTCCGTGATCCATTGCAATATGAATATTCAGAAATTGATGGCACAGAACTTCGCAACCGCAGACTCCCCGAATCAGTAGCCGCAAAAGGAGACAAATTTACCTTGTTTGAATTTTCGGCTAAATGGGACGTAGTACCAACAATGCTCACCCAATGTCATACAGATGTTGTGAACGGATTCATGGGACAAACAACCGATTTTAAGAAAGATTTTATCAAGTCAAACGTACTAATCATGGGCGAAAGCAAAGCATACAATACTGCGCGCTACATCCACAGTGAAATGGGTCAGGGAACTTGGACCTTTTACGGTGGACATGATCCGGAAGATTATCAACATCGAGTTGGCGACCCTCCTACTGATCTGAATTTACATCCAAACTCTCCTGGATACCGATTAATTCTGAACAACATTCTCTTTCCGGCGGCGAAAAAGAAAAAGCGAAAGACCTAGTTTTCAGACTTTCTTAGGCAGTTTGTTTTTCGTATATTGCTATTTCTAAGCTATATACTTTATACTATGAAAAAGAACTTCCTGACGGTTGCTGCTGTCGCGCTGTCCCTCTCCTCTTTTGGACAGGTTCCGCAAGTAGGACAAGAAAACCTGGCACCTTCTACAATTACTCCTATACATGTTCAGGGCAATTACAAGCCTTTACAACCTGTAAGCGCTAACAGCTCTGGGCAATTACCAACAACTCTGACAACAAGCTCTCCAGGAGATCATTCTTGTGCCATGCACGATCTGAATGAGTCACACTATGCCTCACGCGGTCTTTTGAATGAATACCATCAAAGCTCTTTGGCAGGTGCGCAAGCTGCTTCCAGTATGAACTTCCCTGAAACACCGGGGGTTAATGAAATCTCGGTTATCTTCCACGTAGTTCATAACCCGAACAATCCGGCTGAGAACGTTTCAAACGCTCAGATTATGGCTTTGTTTACGGAACTACAAGAAGATTATCAACTACTGAACTCAGATGCAAGTATGGTGCGAAGTGGATTCGGATTTACGCCTGCGGACTGTGACATCAATTTCTGTTTGGCTACGCAAGATCCGAATGGTGTTCCATTGACAGAGATTGGCGTTGTAAGGGTTGCAACAACGGAAGATTATTACGATCATGCGAATGGCGAAGAAAACAAAATGAAATCTTCGGCAACTGGCGGATCAGACATTTGGAACCGAAACAATTATTTGAATATTTGGGTGTGTGACATTACAAATGGATTGAACTTCGGAACGGCTGGTTACGCTTACCGCCCTACTCCAACACTTCTTCCGAGCCCA
This sequence comes from Fluviicola sp., assembly GCA_043584915.1. Taxonomy (GTDB): domain Bacteria; phylum Bacteroidota; class Bacteroidia; order Flavobacteriales_D; family Crocinitomicaceae; genus UBA4466. Next base: position 3,079,685 of record CP121319.1, on the reverse strand, counting down.
TCAATTGATGGAATTGTGATTGATTTCAATCTTGGATTTGGATCAAACGTATTGACGCACGAAGTTGGTCACTACCTAGGATTAGACCATACCTGGGGAGGATCAGGAAGTTGTACAAGCGACGACGGATTTGCAGATACTCCAAATACCATTGGACCAGCAGATCAACAACCCGGTTTCAACTGTGGAATCGCGAACTTCCAAACATGTGGAGGTACTGAGGTTCAGTATGAGAACTACATGGATTACGCTACAGGATGTACGTACATGTTTACGCAAGATCAAGCAAATTATATGGTTTCCATCCTACAAGGAATTCGAGGTTCGCTATTGTTATCACCTGGTTGCGATCCAACAAACACCCCTCCCAACTCGGCATTCTCGTCGATACCATTAGGGCCATCACCGGTAATTGTACCCGTGAACGGAGCCGTGAGCTTTATCGACGAATCGACGAATGCACCAACTGGCTGGAGCTGGGCGATTTCAGGAGTACCAACAACAGATTGGGATTTTATCGGTGGAACATCGGCGACATCACAAGATCCTCAAGTTGAATTCTACACGCCAGGTTTCTATGATGTAACCTTAACCGCTTCTAATGGGTTCGGAACAGACGCTACACCTGCTATTGAAACGAATTATGTTCAAGTAGTAGCTCCTACAGCAGGAACGGCTTGTGATACCCTTCGGAATTGGGACCCGACACTTGGTTTCTCAACCTATGGTGCAGGCTCCACAAATGGTGCTTGGGGTAGTATTCCAGGCCATAACCAACTTGACTTGTACGGTAACGGTACATCCATGGAAAATACACTTCAATATGCTGAAGAGTTCACTTTCGCAGGCGTTGCTGAGGTAAGACGTTTGCGTCTTCCGATTTTCACAGTAGTAGATGTTGCACCAACAGGAGGTTCCATAGAGTTTAGAGTGTACGATGATAACAATGGAACTGATCCGGGAACGATTCTGGCTTCAGAAACCGTATTGTTATCAGACCTTAATGCTGGAGCATTCAACGAAATTGACTTTACAACGCCAGCATCAGTGAGTGGAACATTCTTTGTTGGTTGGGAATTGCAGTATGGTCCTGCTCAGGATACAGTAGTCATGGGACTGACCGATACTCCTGTAGGCTCTAACGCCTCATTTTTTATGGAAATGGACGCTTTCGGATGGTTGGATTCTGACTTAATCGGGATTACAGAATCAATCGCTATGGACGTAATGCTCTCCAACGGACCTGCCCCTGTTGCAGACCTTGTGACCACTAATAACGAAGTTTGTATTGGAGGAAGTATAACAGTAAATGGTTCAGGGTCAACGAACGTGACCGATTACTTCTGGTACCAAACTGACGATCCAGTAACTACGATTATTGATGATAACAACACAGCAGGTACTACCTTTGATTTCAACACGCCGTTGACCGCTGGTAGTTACTCTATATTCCTTTTTGCAGATGGCTCTTGTCAAACAGATGCACTTGTTCTACCTGTAACGTTGAACGATAATGTTACGGCTACTGTGTCGCCTACAGCAACTACCTGCGGTAACAACGATGGTATTATAACAGTGACTGGTGAAGCTGGAGGAAATGGAACCTATTTATACAGCCTTGACGGCGTGAATTACCAAGTAGGTAATACATTCACTGGATTGGCTCCTGGAGATTACGACGTTTACGTTGCGACTCTTGGTGACAATTGTGAAGCAATGTACACAGTAAATGTTGCAGCATCCACTCCGGCCACTGCAACTGCAAGCCCAAGTGTTTCTATTTGCCCAGGTGAAAATGCAACTATTACGGCAACAGGAGGAGGAACTTACGATTGGTCGGATGGTTTTGCATCAATCGGAGCAAATGCTTCTGAAACAGTATCTCCGGGAATTACAACACAATACAGCTGTCTTGTAACAGACGGTCTTGGGTGTCAAACAACAGTTTACACAACGGTAAACGTAAACGATCCAATTCCACCAACGATTTCAGCAAGTGGTGCAACTACTATCTGTGCAGGAACTACCGTGGATTTAACTTCATCGACGCCAACCGGTAACGTTTGGAATACAACTGAAACGAGTTCAACAATCACCGTTGGAACAGGCGGTTCATATACTGTAACTTCTGATGATGTAAATGGTTGCCCCGCTACCTCTGCTCCTTTTGTTGTGACTGTGAATCCTGCTCCGGCAATATCTTCTGGTTCTGTGACGGATCCATCAACTTGTGGCACTCCTACAGGTTCTATTGAAGTAACAGGACCAGGTACAGGAGACATTTCCTGGACCGGAACTGCATCTGGAAACTCAGGTGGTACGGTTTCATTGCCATTTACGATTCCAAACCTGGCAGCAGGATCCTATAACATCACCTTGGTTGATGCGAACGGATGTACTTCCAACTTGTTATCGCAGCCATTGAACGATCCAAACCCACCAACAACGCCTACAATCACAAATACAGGCGCATTGACGTTCTGTGATGGCGGATCAGTTGTTTTGAACTCATCCTACACAGGAGCCGGAAATAGCTGGACAACAGAAGAAACTACAGACAACATTACTGTTACGACTTCGCAGACAATTTCTGTAACCTATACAGATGGTTCTGGATGTTCTTCCACCTCTGCACCTATCGTAGTAACAGTGAATCCATTGCCTTCTACCCCAACTATTACCCCTAGCGGATCCACTACGATTTGTGATGGTGAATCGGTTACTTTGAGTTCTTCTCAAGGAACGGGGAATACTTGGTCGACTGGAGAGTCTACGCAAAATATCAACGTAACAACATCTGAAACAATTGATGTCATCTACACAGATGCAAACGGATGCACAGCAACTTCAGCGCCAATTACAATTACTGTGAACCCGCTTCCTACCGTAACTTTGGCTGCGCTGTCACAAGTCTGTGATTACACACCAAGCTTCACGCTTTCTGGTGAATCTCCAGCAGGAGGTACTTTCTCTGGACCGGGAGTAACAGGTGGAGTTTTTGATCCGGCATCGGCAGGATTAGGAGCGCACACAATCACGTACGAATACACAGATGCAAATGGATGTACAAACACAGCAACGCAGAATATCATTGTGGATGCGTGTTTGTCTGTTAACGAAGCTACGCAAACCGGATTGTTGATCTATCCAAACCCAACGGACAACGTTATTTTCGTTGAATTGGAGGGAGAATTTGATTACACAGTTCAGGACGCTCGTGGTCGCTTGATTACGAACGGTAATGCAAACGACAAGGTGAGCATTTCTTTGGAGAACGTTGAAACAGGCGTTTACTTTATCAATGTTACCGATAAAGCAAGCGAAACTATTTCAACAACGCGTGTGGTGAAGCAATAGACTTAGAATAAATCTTACGGAAATCCCGACAGTCACTTGGCTGTCGGGATTTTTTTATACCTCGGTTTCAGACTTCAATATGGATCAAGTCCAATAACTGGGGGAAGAGCAATTCACTATTTACGCAATTGCTAACAAGGCGCTCTTTCCCGAGAGTTTTGTTTTTGCAATTAGTCAACAGCAAATAAGGGACCACGACGGCACTAAGAAGAGTGTACTAATTATGTAACGAAATCTTTGTTTAGTGCACTAGGTTCTGACAATGTCAGAATCTTTCGTCATCTTGCGGTCGTTGAAGTTTTTCATTTGCAAAAGCTACGGAGATAGCGTCTCGAAAGATGCCGAATTATCAAGCCATAAAAAAAGCCCTAACGTTTCCGTCAGGGCTTTCCATATACGATTCTTTCTAAATCAAACATCAATATTTGCGTACTTCGCATTGCGTTCAATAAATTCTCTACGTGGTGGAACCTCATCCCCCATCAACATAGAGAAGATTTGATCACTTTCCGCAGCGTTATCGATTGTAACTTGACGAAGTGTTCTGAACTCAGGATTCATTGTTGTATCCCACAATTGTTCAGCGTTCATCTCCCCAAGACCTTTGTAACGTTGAACACCAACAGATGACTCTGACCCCGAACCTTTCAATTCTTGAATCAAGCGATCGCGTTGATTATCGTCCCAAGCGTACTGTGATTTTGCTCCTTTCTTCACTTGACTCCTTCATGTAGCGGAAGAAGAAAGTCAAAATCAACGTTTCAATGTGAGACCCATCGACGTCGGCATCACACATGATAATGACCTTGTGGTAACGCAACTTCTCAGTGTTCAATGCACGTTGGTCCTCTTCTGTTCCAACACGAACTCCAAGGGCAGTGTAAATATTCTTGATCTCTTCGTTTTCGAAGATTTTGTGTTGCATTGCTTTCTCAACGTTCAAAATCTTACCACGAAGCGGCATAATTGCCTGGAACATTCTATCTCGACCTTGCTTTGCTGTTCCACCCGCCGAGTCTCCCTCGACAAGGTAAATCTCACATTCTGCAGGATCTTTCGAAGAACAATCGGCTAGCTTTCCTGGAAGTCCAGAACCTGTCATTACGTTCTTACGTTGCACCATTTCACGCGCCTTCTTCCCTAGTTTGGTTTTTGTTTGCCCTTCAAATTGCGGTTCTTGCACCTTCACAGAAACAACAGCGGTAAGACCTTCACGGAAATCGTCTCCCTCAATCTCTACTTTTTCTTTTGCCAGCATTCCTGAGTCTGTGGCATACTTCTTCAAAGTATTGGTTAAACCACGGCGGAATCCAGACAAATGCGTTCCTCCTTCGTGTGTATTAATATTGTTAACGTATGCCTGAATGTTTTCCGTGTAAGAAGTGTTGTAGGTCATGGCAACCTCAACTGGAATTCCATCTTTCTCCCCTTCAAAGTAAATAGTATCTGCAAGAAGCGACTCACGGTTACGATCTAAATAAAGCACGAACTCGCTCAAACCTCCTTCAGAGAAGAACTTATCTGAAATATGCTTTCCTTCTTCATCGGTGTTGCGAAGGTCTGTCAGCGTAATTTTAATTCCTTTGTTCAAGAACGCCAACTCACGCATACGAGCGGCAAGTGTGTCATAGTTATATACCGTTGATTCAAAAATGGATGCATCTGGCAAGAATTGCACTTCTGTTCCCGAATAATCAGCCGTTCCAATTTCCTTTACATCGTACTGTGGAACACCGATTTTGTATTCTTGCTGAAAAATCTTTCCTTCTCGATAAACCGTTGCTCTAAGATCCGAGGATAATGCGTTCACACAAGAAACACCTACCCCGTGTAATCCACCGGAAACTTTATACGTATCCTTGTCGAATTTACCCCCTGCGTGAAGCACCGTCATAACGACCTCCAAGGCAGACTTTTTCTCCTTCGTGTGCATCGCGGTTGGAATTCCTCGACCGTTATCTTTAACGGTGATTGAGTTGTCCTCATTAATGAACACCGAAATAGTATCACAATGTCCGGCCAAGGCCTCATCAATCGAGTTGTCAACTACCTCATACACAAGGTGGTGCAACCCCTTCACTCCAACGTCACCAATATACATGGCTGGACGTTTTCTTACTGCCTCCAATCCTTCAAGTACCTGAATATTGTCCGCTGCGTAATCTTGTTTTTTCTCTTGTTCGCTCATAGTTTTGAATACAATTAAAAGAGGTTCAATCCCCCTAAAAATCATCACACACAAAAATAAACTTCTCCACCTTCTTTCGGCACTATCCAAGGGAAAAGAACGGGGAATTTATCAACATTTTTTCTGTAAAATTGTTAATAGCGGCATAGGTTTTGAAGAATCCCCATTAGAATTGCCTTTTATTCGATTTTCAACAACTAAAAATGGAACTTTTTCGGTCTTTTTTCGTTATGATTTATATGCGATATATCCTGTCTTTATTTATAGCGCTTCTCAGCCTCACAACTTTGGCTGCAGATGACGATTTTCAAGGATCCTGGCAAGGAGTTTTGATGCGTGGCGGGGTAGCAATGGATCAAGGCGCTGTTCTCTACGTCAATTTCGAAATACACGACGGTGTTTTGTCTGGACACATGCGCCAAGAAAGCTACAAAACAGATTATTTCGGATTGAAACAAGTTAAGGGTAAGCTAGAAGGCGATAAGTTAACCTTCGAACAAACAGTGGTAGAGAATGACAACCCGGCATTCAATTCAAAATACTGTCTTTTAAAAGGCGAACTCACTTACAACGCTGAAAAAGGTTACATGACGGGGACGTTCTCCAGTTCAGATTGCCGCAACAACGCCGGAAAAATCATTCTGTATCGGGAAGATTTCCAACTCTCGAAGAACGAACAATCACACGCAACGCACTCATGGTTCAAAGCCTTCGTAAAAGAATATAGGGATGGTTTGAGCGCCCCCCTCATTCGAAAGAAAGAACGCGAAAACTTTGTATTTGAACCCATTTTCTTCGATTTTGACAAATCTGTCATTCGTGAAGAACACAAGGATTTCCTGGATCGAATGATCAAAATCGTCAAAGGCCATTCCGATTTGCGTGTTCTGGTTACTGGGCATACCGATGCCGAAGGATCTAATGGTTATAATGATGGATTGTCCAAAAGGCGCGCCGAAGCCATTGTTGCCTATTTTGTACAGAATGGATTGAGCGCAGACCGTCTAAAATTCGATTTCAAGGGAGAAACAGATCCCGCCGCAACAAATGACACTTCCGAAGGTCGTCAGCGCAACAGACGCGTTGATTTTGAATTTATTCAGCACTAATCGGCGCCAACTCTTGAACTTTTTCGAGAAATTTTGAGAGCACCTCCTTACCTTCTGGTGTCATGATCGATTCTGGATGAAATTGAACTCCGTAAAACCGTTTCAATTCATTTTCTATCGCCATAACTACTCCACCTTTCGTTCTGGCAGTTACGCGATAATCCCCTTCTTCGGAAACCGCCCAACTGTGATACAAACCAACCAGATATGCGCTATCGTTTCGTGAAAACAACCCGCTTTCAATCACTTCAACTTCCTCTTGCACGCCGTGCTTCACTTCTTTTTGATTAAAGAGCGTACCACCCGAAAGAAACACCAAAGCCTGCATCCCGAGACAAACACCCAAAATGGGCAATTCCCCAAGGTTCTTTTTTAAGAAAGGCAATAATTGTCCCGATTGTTCTGGCAAGTTCGGTCCCGGCGAAAGCACAACGCCATCGTAACACCCGACAATATTGACAGGGATTGCATCATTAAAGCACACGTGAACCTCACAACCAAGCGACTCGAGATAGTGCACAAGATTGTACGTAAACGAATCGTAGTTATCTACAAGAAGGATGCGCTTCAATTGTTTCTTTTTTTGGTAAACTTGTACAAAAATAACGAAAGATGAAGAAGGCATTACAAATCCCGGGAGCACCTGCGCCAATTGGCCCATACAGTCAGGCAATCCTAAAGAACGATACGTTGTACGTTTCGGGACAAATTCCGCTCGACCCAATCTCTGGATCGTTGATTGACAGCTCAATTAGCGCCGCGACAGAACAGGTTATGAAGAATCTTGAAGCCTTACTCTCAGAAGCAAATATGACGTTTGATAACGTAGTTAAATGCTCCATATTTTTAAAAGATTTGAACGATTTTGATGCTGTAAATACAATTTACGCCAAGTTTTTTCGTTCCGAACCACCGGCAAGAGAAACTGTTCAAGTTGCCCGTTTACCCAAAGATGTTTCTGTAGAAATTTCTTGTATTGCTATCCGCTAAATTGCCGGAAAACGAACACACATATCAACTCACGGTTATCGTTGTAAATTACAACGTAGAATATTTCCTGGATCAATGTTTGACCTCTGTCAAGAAAGCCTCAAAAGGACTAGATATTGAAACAATTGTGGTAGACAATGCATCCATGGATGGATCGGTCGAATTACTACAAACGAAATACACTGATTTAAATCTCATTCTCAATGAGGAAAACGTTGGATTCTCAAAAGCAAATAATCAAGGAATTGAAATAGCCAAAGGAAAGTACGTTTTACTGTTGAATCCTGACACCGTTGTGGAAGAATCGAGCTTTCATAAAGTGATCGATTACATGGATGCACACCCTGACACTGGAGGACTTGGCGTACGTATGATTGATGGTCGTGGAAATTTCCTCCCTGAATCAAAGCGCGGTCTGCCTCGCCCCATGGTGGCATTTTACAAAATTTTTGGTCTGTCTCGTATTTTTCCAAAATCTGAACGTTTTGGACAATATCACTTGGGGCATTTGTCCGAATTTGAAACAGCGGAAATTGATATTCTGAGTGGTGCTTTTATGCTCATGCGCAAAGACGCGCTGGACAAAGTGGGCGCTCTGGATGAATCGTTCTTTATGTACGGTGAAGACATCGACCTCTCGTACCGTATTCAAAAAGGAGGCTACAAAAACGTCTATTTTCCAGAAACAACCATTATACATTATAAAGGAGAAAGCACGAAGAAAAGTTCGGTGAACTATGTGTTTGTGTTTTATCGAGCCATGGTCATTTTTGCGAAAAAGCATTTTTCAGGAAACAACGCCTGGCTGTTCTCCTTTCTTATCAACATGGCGATTTATTTCCGAGCATCTCTCGCAATATGTACCCGTCTTATCAAAACGCTCTTTTTACCTGTTTTTGATTTAGCATGTATCGTATCAGGACTTTTCGCGCTCACCAATTATTGGAGCATGTCGAATATCGAGTTTCCAGAGGAATTGATTCGTTATTCGATCCCGGCGTACGGAATTACCTGGGTAGCTGTGGTTTATTTCAATGGTGGATACGATCGTCCCATCAAACTATTCAAGTTTCTGAAAGGAACGCTGCTCGGAACACTCCCCATCCTCGTTGCCTATGCCATTCTTCCGAAAAGTTTGCAATTTTCACGGCTCTTTATCTTTTTAGGCGCAGCCTGGATTCTCATTTATTATTTTGTTTCGAGAATTTACTTTCATTTTGCTTTTCCACGGTGGTTCCGATTGCGCAATACCGCTAAAAAAGACTTCGGAATCTATGGGAGTGAAGCAGAATTCGATCGCATCTCTCAGCTTTTATCACAAACGCAGTCCAATTTAGGAGAAACCATACACATCAATCTGGGCGAATCACTCGAAGAAAAGGCAGAGACTTTGGATGAATTGATATTTTCCTCCAAAGACATCTCCAATACTGAAATTATTACCGCAATGTCGCAGTTAAAATCCGGAACGATGGATTATAAAATTGCTCCAGAGGAAAGCGACTTGTTAATTGGCAGTAACTCCATTGATACTGCAGGAGAATTGTACATCCTAAATTTGAATGCATTGGTAAGCAGCGAAAACAAACGCAAAAAAAGACTCTTCGACTTGCTTGCCGCCATTTGCATGACCATCAGCCTCCCGTTTAGTATCTTCCTTTTCAAAAACAAGGCTGCATTCGCCAAAAACATTATTGCCGTATTGCTCGGAAAGAAGTCTTTCATTGGCTTTTCAGAGGAATTGTCTTTAAAAGATGTTCGATTACCAAGGATAAAAAAAGGCATACTAACGCCAGATGACGGCTTCGGTTTTCAAGACGAGGGAATTACCGAAAAACTCAACTTGTTGTACGCTCGCGATTACTCCATGCGCAAGGACTTCTCTATCCTGTGGAAGGCTTGGCGAAAATTAGATAGCTAAAACAGCCTCTAAGCGTTGACAAAAAAGAAATTTCGGTTATTTTTGTACTCAGAAATTTCAACATTATCTAGAATTTATGGCGCAGATCGAAATCCGCCTTCCTAAAATGGGAGAAAGCGTTACCGAAGCAACAATCACGAATTGGTTAAAAGAAGTTGGCGACACCATTGAAATGGACGAGCCTCTTGTGGAGGTAGCAACAGACAAAGTAGACAATGAACTACCGTCTGAAGCTGAAGGTGTATTGGTAAAGCAACTTTTTCAAAAAGATGAAGTGGCACAAGTTGGCGATGTTATTGCGGTAATCTCAACGGATGGCGAAGCTCCATCGGATGATGCATCTGCTCCGGCTGCAGCCAAGGAAGAAGCACCCCCTGCACCTGCGGCAGTAGCTGAATCAATTACGGCTGAAGTGGCATCCATGAGTGCAAGCGCAAATGGTAACGGAAGCGTTGCCAAAAACGGTCCAAGCGGTAAATTCTACTCTCCTTTAGTTCGCAGCATTGCTGAGAAAGAAGGCGTTTCAATGTCAGAATTAGAAACAATTGCAGGTTCGGGACAAAACGGACGTGTAACGAAAAAAGATATTCTTGGATACATTGATGGTGATCGATCAGCTGCTACAACAGCAACTGCGGCACCAAGTACTCCGGCGACTCCTGCAACAGCGGCAGCACCGAGCGCAAAACCGACTCCTGCAGCAAGCGGATTCTTAGCGAACATCAAAGAACCTGTGGTAACACCAGGGCCAGACGATGAAATCATGGAAATGGATCGCATGCGTAAGTTGATCGCCGATCATATGGTTATGTCTACGCATGTTTCACCGCATGTAACGAGTTACGTTGAGGCTGATGTGACAAACATTTTCAACTGGCGCAAGAAAGTGAAGAAAGGATTTATGGAGCGTGAAGGCGAAAACATTACGTTTACACCGATCTTTATGGAAGCAGTCGTGAAAGCGATCAAAGACTTCCCGATGATTAACGTTTCGGTATCTGGAAATCAAATCATTAAGCGCAAGCATATCAACGTTGGTATGGCTACTGCCCTTCCTTCAGGAAACTTAATTGTTCCCGTAATCAAAGACGCTGATCGTCTGAATTTAACTGGGTTGACAAAAGCTGTAAACGAGATGGCCAACAATGCTCGTAACAACAACTTGAAACCTGAAGATATACAAGGAGGAACTTACACCGTAACCAATGTAGGTACCTTTGGTAATGTGATGGGAACGCCTATCATCAATCAACCGCAAGTAGCTATTTTGGCTTTGGGAGCAATACGCAAAGTTCCAGCGGTAATTGAAACACCAGACGGAGACTTTATTGGAATTCGTCACAAAATGTTCTTGTCACACTCCTACGATCACCGCGTTGTAGATGGTGCATTGGGTGGAATGTTTGTTCGAAGAGTCGCTGACTACCTTGAGCAATTCGATCCAGAGCGTGAACTATAAACACTAACAACCTCACTTATGAAAAAGCTACTTCTACTGCTTTTATTATTGCCTTTCGCTTCGTCAGCTCAATTGATGACCGATGCGGAAATTAAAGCATTGGCACAAAACGGAACGGAGGAAGAATTAGTTCTTAGAGCCTCTGAGATGACGCAATACAACTATTTGTATCATGCCGGAATTCTTGTGGACCGTCTTTTGGAAATCAAACCGCAAAGCGCGAACTACAACTACCGAAAGGGGTTTATCGTTTATACGGCAGATACCGATTACCCAAAAGCCATCAGCCATTTCCAAAAGGCCATCGTTTCTGTAAAAAAGAATTATGATGGCTACACAGCCAACGAGGAGGGAGCGCCGTATGATGCTTATTACTATCTCGCAAAATGCTACCATTTAGACGAAAGAATTGACGATGCAGAGAATTACTACAATTTATTCCTCGAAAATTCTTCAAAGAAATCAATATTGGTTGATTTGGCAGAGCTTGGTTTGAAGCAATTGGAGATTGCACGCCGTGAGATGGCAAGTCCACGCAGCGCCATTGTAAAGAATGTAGGAGCTGCTGTGAATGGCCCTGAAGCAGATTATGCCCCAGTAGTATCGCTAGACGGTAATTCGCTTTACTTTACTTCTCGACGCAAGTGGGACGACGTGCCAGACGGAATGTTCAGAGACCCAATGTTGTACGATCTACCGGAAGACATCTTTGTTTCGTATGCCGATTTTGACGGCGTTTGGACAGAACCCGCAAGATTGGAGTTTTGTGTCGATTCGTTGAACGAAGCCACCATTGGTGTAAGTGCCGATGAACGTAGAATTTTCGTCTACGAGGATCGCTCTGGGGGTGGAGATATCTACTATTCAGACATCCTGGCGAATGGCCGTTTTGACGAAATGCAAAAACTGCGTTACAGCGAACTGAATTCCGATTATTGGGAAACGCACTGTACAATGACTCCCGATGGACAACATTTGTACTTTGCATCAGACCGCCCGGGAGGTTATGGAGGTCGTGATATTTATCGATTGACGCGTTTGCCAAATGGCGAATGGAGTAAGGCTCAAAACATGGGGCCTGAAATCAATACGCCTTACGACGAGGATTCACCATTTATTGCCGTGAACAACAAAACACTTTACTACGCTAGTAATGGAGCTCAAAGTATGGGAGGTTTTGACATTTTCGTAACATTCCGCGACGAAGAGAACAATTGGTCGCCTCCTGCCAACATGGGATTCCCGATCAACTCAACTGGTGATGACATTTACTACACGACTACTGTAGATGGATTGCGCGGCTACCTGTCATCTTTCCGAAAAAATGGATTTGGAGAAAAAGACATTTACGAAGTGCAAAATGATTACCTCGGAAACCGACCAATCAGCTCCTTGCTAGGACAGTTTGTTATGTTGGATGGAAGTCCAATTCCGAACGATCTAGACGTAAAAATTGTTTGTAGCAATTGTGAGTTAGAAGCAGACAAGACATTCCACCCAAGGATCAAAAGTGAAGGCCGCTTCTTTGCTCCTTTGAAGCGTTGTAAAGATTACGAATTGGAGTTCTATCAGAACGGAGACCTTTTGGAAACGAAAAAGTTCGTAACTGCTTGTAATAACGAGAATGAGGAAATTAAAAAGGTGCATTACCTAGATAATTACCGCCTTCAAGCAACTGTTTCTGATGCGAAAACATTGGAAGTTTTGCCAGGGTCGAAAATCATTATTTACGAAGCCGGAACGAAGAATGAACTCCATTCTTTCGATACGGATGCAGAAGGCTTGTTCCCGAAAGATCTTATTGCAGACAACTTACCGGGAGATCGTTTGCAGTGGGACATCCATATCGAGAAAGAAGATTATTTGACTCAAACCTTTACATTGGATACCGTTCTGGGAATTTTCGGAACACTTGAACTGGACTACCTACTGAACAAAGTTGAAGTTGGAACAGATCTCGGTAGCATTTTCGAATTGAATCCGATCTACTTTGACTTGAACAAATCAGACATTCGTCCAGACGCAGCAATCGAATTGGACAAGATTGTTGAGATTATGAACGAAAATCCGGAAATCCGTATTGAACTTGGTTCACATACAGATTGTCGTGCATCGCGATCTTACAACAAACGATTGTCTTCGAGACGTGCGGTGTCATCAGCGGAATATATCAAAGAACGCATCTCAGATCCAAGCCGAATTTACGGTAAAGGATATGGGGAGTCTCAACTGGTAAATGACTGTGGTTGTGAAGGCAATGTTGTTTCAGACTGTTCGGAAGAAGAACATCAAGCCAACCGTAGAACCGAATTTAAAATTGTAAAGAACTAGTCAATTTTTATTGACATTCAGGATATTAAAAAAACAATGTTGGAAAATACCACTGTAATTTATTTGCGTAAAGTATGTTAATTACGTAACATTACAGACCTAACACCGTATCAACCAGAATAATGAAAGTAAAATTACACGTCATGGACCTAAAAATTGCCGTATTTTCTGCAGTTGCCATACTCTCTACTACATTCGCTTTCGGACAAAGACCGGGTGAACCACTCACTGAAGATGAAGTAAGAAAAATTGCCACAGAAGGCAAAGAATCTGAAGTTGTAATGCATAGCACCTCTCTCATGCAGGATGGGTATTTGTATTATTCTGAAATTCTTGCCGATCGACTTTTGGAAATTAATCCACAAAATCCCAATTACAATTACCGCAAGGGTTTTTTAATGTTGGAGATTCGTAAGGATTACGAAGGAGCAATTCCGATGTTCCAGAAAGCGGTAACAGATATTGACCACAACTACGATATGTATTCGCATCGTGAGACAAGCTGTCCTCCTGATGCTTACTATCACCTGGCTATGTGTTACCACTTGAACGAGGATATTGACAAAGCCATGGAGAGCTACAACAAGTTCAAAGAGGTTTCCAAGAAAAATTCAGAGCTTTTGCCTGTGGTTGAGCTTCGTTTGAAGCAATGTGAAGAAGCAAAACGATTAATGGCAACTCCCGTAAATGTGACTTTAAAGAATATGGGAACGCAAATCAATACGCAATACCCAGAATATTCTCCAGTGGTTTCATTGGATGGTTCGGCATTGTACTTCACGGCTCGTAAGCCATGGGAAAATGGAGAGTCTGACAACTTCCGTGATTTGGCGACCAATCAATATCCCGAAGATGTTTACGTAAGTTACCTCGATTTCGATTCTACATGGACCACTCCACAGAAATTGGACTTCTGTAAAACTTCACGTAACGAGGCTTCTATTTCAATGTCAGGTGATGAACGTAAAATCTACCTGTATGAAGATACAACTGGAAACGGTGACATTTTTACTACAGACTTCTACCATGCGAAATTCCAAGAGATTGAGCCATTGGACATGAAGAAAGTAAACTCTAAGGACTGGGAGACGCACTGTATGATGTCTCACAACAAACGTCGTTTCTTCTTTGTTTCTGACCGCCCAGGAGGATTTGGAGGTCGTGACATATACGTTATGGAGCGCAAGAAAAATGGCAAATGGACAAAGCCAAAGAATCTTGGGCCAGGCATCAACACACCGAACGATGAGGATGCTCCATTCATTGCTATTGACAACAAAACACTTTACTACGCTTCGAACGGAGAAAAAAGTATTGGTGGTTTTGACATCTTCAAAAGTGAAATGCAAGAAGATAGTTCTTGGGTATCAGGATCAAACTTGGGGTATCCATTCAACTCTACTAACGACGACATTTTCTACACCACTACTCTAGACGGTCGTAGAGGATACATGACTTCTTACCGTAAAGATGGTAAAGGTGAAAAAGACATCTATGAAATCTTCAATGATTACTTAGGTGTTCGCGACATCGCTGTATTGAAAGGGTTGATCAAAACGGTAGACGACAAACCAATTCCAGAAGATTTTGCAATTAATGTGAAGTTGGTTTGTATGAATTGTGATGAACCAGAAGAAAGACAAGTTTTCCCGCGTTTGCGTGATGGTGTCTTCATGACTGGATTGAAACCATGTAAGGACTACCGATTGGAATACATGAACTTATCGGACAGCGTAAGCATGGGGAGCGATGAGTTCTCTACTGAATGTGAGACAAATTATCAGGAGATTTACCGCGAGCTATTGCTAGACGTAGATTCTCGTACCATCATCATGATTGAGGATACGGTTGATATCGACCCAGTTGATGTGAATTCTTACGATGATCTTGAATTCATGCATTACTTCGCTTACAACAAGAATAAGTTGACAACGAAGAAAGGTGACTTGAAGAAATTTGTGAAAGATGTAGAAGATCAATTGGCGGATGGTCGCGAGAGCATTACCATTAACATCTACTCTTCTGCTTCGAACGTTCCAACGAAAACGTATGGTACAAATGACAAGCTAGCAAAAATTCGTGCAGAAAATATGAAGTACGACCTGGTTGCTTACTTCGAAGAGAACGAAGACTACAAAGGAAAAGTAAATGTTGTGATCGTTACCTCTAAAGTTTCTGGTCCGGCTTACGTACAGGATGCTTCCGACAAAGAGAAGTACTTCCCTTACCAGTATGTTGGTTTGAAAACAGAGTAAACACGATTTACATTCAATATTCGAAAGTCCCTGTATTTTTACTGGGACTTTTTTGTTCCCCCCTTCCCTATCGTTATCTTTAGCACATGAATATTAAGCTGAAAAAATCGTTGGCAATTTTTGACCTTGAAGCAACGGGTCTTGACATCACGAATGATCGAATTGTAGAAGTTGCTGTGGTTAAAATTTCTCCAGACGGAACCACCACGAATTTTGACCGAAGGGTGAACCCTGAAATCCCCATTCCGAAGGTGGTCAGCGAAATTCATGGCATCTACGATGAAGATATTGCTGATGCCCCAACGTTCAAAGAAATTTTGCCAGATTTGGAAGCTTTTTTGAAGGATTGCGATTTTGCCGGATATAACTCCAACAAGTTTGATTTACCCATGTTGGCAGAAGAAATGCTACGAGCAGAAAGCACGTTTGATTTGACGGCGTGCAAGCACATTGATGTACAAAACATCTTTCACAAAATGGAACAACGCACGCTTGTTGCAGCCTATAAGTTCTATTGCCAGAAGGAATTGAACAATGCACACAATGCGTTAGCTGATGCTCAAGCAACGTGGGAAGTATTGGATGCACAAATTTCTCATTACGATGACTTATCGGACGATGTGGACGCTCTTGCCTCCTTCTCACGCCACAATGATATGGATCGTGCAGATTTTGCCGGAAGATTGGCTTACAATAAAAAAGGCGAAGTGGTTTATAACTTTGGGAAACACAAAGGCAAAACGATTGAAGAAGTCAGCAAGAAAGAGCCTGGTTACTATGGTTGGATGCTAGACGCAGATTTCCCCTTGTACACCAAACAAGTACTTCGGAAGGAGATGGAACGCATTAAAGAAGCAAATACGCCTTCAAATCAAAGCATCGAGGATAAATTAAGTGCACTTCAAAACAAATTCAAGAAATGAAAATCATTTGTATTGGTCGAAATTATGCCGACCACGCGAAAGAAATGCAATCTGCGGTACCAGAAACGCCCATGTTTTTCATGAAGCCAGATGTGGCAATTCTGAGAGCTGGAACTCCGTTTTTCTACCCAAATTTCTCTAATGACATTCACTTCGAATGCGAATTGGTGGTAAAAATCTGTAAAGTCGGAAAAAAAATCAGTCGTAAATTTGCACATACCTACTATGAGTCTATTGGATTAGGGATTGATTTCACCGCTCGTGATCTTCAAAGAAAATGCAAGGAAAAAGGACATCCATGGGAGGTTGCAAAGGCATTCGAAGGAAGCGCGCCCCTCTCTCCTACGTTCATTCCAAAGGAAAAACTAGACTTGTCCAATACTGAGTTTCGATTGGAACAGAATGGAAAAGTGGTACAACAGGGCAATTCATCGGAGATGATTTTCGACATTGACGCATTAATCGTGCATGTTTCTCAATTTTTCACCTTAAAAAAAGGAGATTTGATTTTCACAGGAACTCCCGCAGGCGTTGGATCTATTGCCATAGGTGATAATTTGAAAGGGTTTATCGGAGATCGGGAGATGTTTTCTGTGGATGTGAAGTAATTCGTTGGCTTCGAGAGCCTCAGCCAACAAAATATGGTGTCGAGTGTTGACTTCGAGAACCTCAGCCAACCGAATATGGAGAGCCTCGGTCAACAGAATATGGTGTTGAGTGTTGACTTCGAGTGCCTCAGTCAACCGAATATGGAGAGCCTCGGTCAACAGCATGGGTTTGCTACTTCCCTGATCCTTTAAAGATGATGAGAATTGTGTAAAGCATGATTTTCAAATCAAGAGAAAAGCTACGATTCTTCAAGTACAGTAAATCGAATTTCATACGATCTAGCATTTGTTCGACGTTTTCGGCATATCCGTACTTTACCTGTCCCCAAGAGGTAATTCCAGGGCGTACCTTGGTTAACTCTAGATATTGCGGCTCGATCTGAATAATTTGGTCGATGTAGAATTGGCGCTCAGGACGCGGCCCCACTAAGGACATATCCCCAACCAGAACGTTGTAGAACTGTGGAAACTCATCCAAACGTGTTTTACGCATGAATCGGCCAATCTTAGTGATTCTTGGATCGTGCGAAGATGACAATTGAGGCCCTGCACTCTCTGCATTGACAACCATCGTACGAAATTTAATAATCTTGAATGGGCGCCCTTTCTTTCCTATTCGTTCCTGTAGGAAGAAAATCGGACCTGGCGAGGATGTTTTCACCAAAATGGCCAACACAATGAACATTGGAATACACAAAACCAGCGCAATAATTGACGCAAGAACATCAAACACACGTTTTACAATCCGCTGCCAGACGGGCATTACCTCAGAATTAACATCAATGAGCAGGGCACCAAAAATGTTGCTCATTTCCACCGTACCAGATAGGATATCGTACATATCGGGCAACACGCGAATCCGCATATCGCCAGCTGCCTCCAAACGCGAAATAATCGTTTTAATCTTGTCGTGTTCGGTACTTTCCAACGCAATAATGACCTCTTCTATTTGATGCTCTTCCAAAATAGCCTCTACACTATCAATGTGGCCGAGGTATTTCATTTCGCTCTCCAATTCCCGATCGACACCGTTAATATTGATAAATCCAATAAAGTTATGTCCAATTCCCTTCGGGAGATCTTGAATCTCCTTATAAATTCCCACGGCTTTCTCACTTCCTCCAATCACCAAAGTATTGAACCCATCTCGGCGCGAATGAATGCGCTTCACAATAATACTTACCAATGTAAATCTAGGAATGAGCGACACGGAGAACTGCAGTGCAAAAAGCACAAACAGGGATTTATAATATTGTTGGTAGCCACTGATTTCGTCATCAATCAACAATAAAAAGAAAAGTACAACGACACCTAGGATGGTTCCAACAAAGGTATGGTTAATGATTTTCAGTCGGTGCAACCTGCGCACATCGTGATAGGTTCCCTGGAGGAGGTAAATGCAGATCCATACCAAAGGTACCATCGCAATTCCCAAATAAAACACTTCGTTTGGAGCAAATGCCTCGCCTTCAATACTCGTTTTACGATAATAGTAGAACAAGCCCCAACCAAAGGCAGAGGACATCCAATCAAGCAGGACTAATAAAGATGTCAGGAATCTTGCGTTCATTTAGAAGTGCACCACTTTCATGTTATCGATATTGATCTGTGCACTAGAAAGTGAATCAGGCATCAAGGCGTCAAAACTGAGGTAATATCCAGATGCACCAGGATATCCGGAGACAATGGTAGAAATATCAATGTAGATTTTCTTCCACTCTACTTCGTTTGGATCTTGCGCGTTCAATTGAACGTTCACATTACTATTCGCCGCCCCGTTGTCTATTGCCACGACACCCGTAATTAAGCCAATGGTATTGTGGTAATCTAATTCGAGGTAAAGTTCAGCTCCTTGCTTCGGCAGATTCTCCAAAAGCGTCTCATTTGTTGCTTGCCAAAGCGGATCAGCATCGTCGAACTCAACGGTCAAACAGCCTCCGCCATTGTAAGGTCCAAGAAGGTTTTGGTCGTTATTCAAGTACGATTGTGTCTCGGAAAGCGGTGTTTCAACAATCCCTGTGGACGCATCTTCAAAATCCCAGGGAATAATGGTAATATCATCTTTGTAGTTCGTGACAGGGTTAATGGTTAATGTCTGATTCTCCACCAATTCGGTATTAATAATGTATGGATCCACAAATGGGTAAATTCTCTTCGTTGCAGAAATTCCGTTGTCCTTGATCGTTGGGTAAATCGTAATTTCACTATTTCCACTGACCAGAACTGGAATTTTGAACGGTACTTCAAATACGCCAATCAACTTGTTATCGATAAAGACCCAGGCATCTGTAAAGTTGTGGGTTAATTCTCCTTCATTTGGGACATTGGTAGCGTTGCTTGTTAGTGTCCATTCGTTCACTTCCAACCAAGCAGGGTCTGGATTGTTTTTTACACATCCAGCTAATACAGTTGCCACAATGGCAAGGATTGCTAATTTTCTCATAGTAGTGTTTTTTACAACGCTAACAGGTATCAAATATTGTCTACCACCAGGGATCCTGATGTTTTTATTTTTTCTACAATTTGATGCGCTATCTCTAACGCCGCTTTTCCATCCTCAATGGATACAATGGGAGTTGTATCATTTTCGATAGCTGTGCAGAAGGTATCTAGTTCTTCTTTAATCGCATTTGATTCGGCAATGGTTGGTTTGTCGAACATTATTTTCTTGGAAGGTTTGCCTTCTCCAAGTTCTAAAACCATATCAAAATCGCCTGGTTCGCCTTCTACATTCTCCATGCGAACGACTTCCAACTCTTTTGTTAGGAAATCGACAGAGATGTAGGCATCCTTCTGAAAAAAGCGTGATTTCCGCATATTTTTCATGGAAATTCGGCTTGATGTCAAGTTCGCAACACAACCGTTATCAAACTCGATGCGTGCATTGGCAATGTCGGGTGTATCACTAACCACAGCCACTCCTGATGCAGAAATGCGCTTCACTCCTGACTTTACAACGCTCAAAATAGCGTCTAAATCATGGATCATCAAATCCAAAACAACTGGAACGTCGGTTCCACGTGGGTTGAATTGCGCCAATCGGTGCGTTTCGATAAACATGGGATTATTAAAGTGCGGCACAGCGGCTTGAAATGCTGGGTTGAAGCGTTCTACGTGTCCAACTTGCACCTTAACTCCTGCTTCATGCGCCAAACTTTCCAATGCTTTTGCTTCTTCGACCGTTTCAGTTACGGGCTTTTCAATAAAAACGTGCTTGCTTTTTCGCAATGCTTTGGATGCACAATCGAAATGCGAAATGGTTGGCGTAACAATGTCGATACAATCTACGGCATCCAACAGCCCATCGATATCATCAAAACGTTTGATTCCAAATTGTTCAATCGCTGTTGCCGCATTGCTCTCATCGGGATCATAAAACCCTACGAATTCGTAACGTTCATTCAGCTCCAATAGCAATCGAATGTGAATTTTTCCGAGGTGACCGGCACCAAGCACTCCAATCTTTAGCATTCTTTCATGAATTTGTACAAAAATAGTGGAGTTTCACAAAGAATGAGTCTGAATTAACAGACTTTATTAACAGATTGAACGAAGTATCTTTTGATTGATTCCAACCCGTGCGAAGAGATGCAGTTTTGCACTGTTATTTATCCAGTTCATATCCATCATAAAACCCCAAGTCTTCGTTTACAAAAAGTTTGGTCAGAAGCGCAATTTGCCCTGTGTGGTACGAAAAATGCTCAATCACATGAATAATGGCAGAAAGTCCCGATGTATTAAATCCTTGAATTTCCAACGATGCCTTTAGGTGGTTATCATCTAGTTCGTTCAATACTTCGTTCATTTTGATTTTAATAGCCTCCAATTGAAAGATAAGATCGCTTCTTTTCAATTTCGGTTCTGGAATAAACTCGGCATCACGATGGCGTTTGTAATCATTCTCCAAAACTCCTGCATATACCCATTGTTGCATATTTCCGAGAAGGTGCTTGATCAAACAACCGATCGATACCATGTTTTCATTGGGGGCCGACCAAAGCTGTTCGTCTGAAATTCGTTGCAGGCAGTTTTCAATTCGAGGGTAAGATTCGTCGAAGATGCGCAATTGAAATTCTTCTTGTATGGAAAGTGAAATGTTCATGGGATAAAAATAAGGTGCAATTTGAAATTAAAAATTCTTTCGTTGTGATGCATTTTTGAAGAATTAATTATATTTGCACCCCGCAACGATTTAGGTTGTAAACATGGTGGTTGTAGCTCAGTTGGTTAGAGCATCGGTTTGTGGTACCGAGGGTCGTGGGTTCGAGCCCCATCTTCCACCCAAGAAGGTCTTGATTTATTTCAAGGCCTTTTTTTGTGCCCAATTCTCATGAAATTTTCGAAATCCGATGGGGCGAGCCCTAACCCAGGGAAACTTGTTAAAAACTTTCTCGCTTTTTCTTATATTCAAGAGGCGACACAAACTCCTCGCGGTGAACCAATATCTAGAATTAAAAATGACATCCCAAATAGAACTATATCGAACATTCACTCCCAACGCATCTATTTACGTTTCGTACGACTTAATCTGTTGGGAACCTTACGAAAAAACCGACCTCAACGAAGAGAAAGTACTTGCCTATATCGTACTCTTGTCTGACGGACAAATAATTGATGGTGATAATGAATTCGCACCACTTCCGGAAGGCGCATATTACATTGAAGAAAGAAACAATATTGACAAATCAAAGCTGCCAAAATTTAACCAGATTAAGTCCATAGCAAGCGGTATTCATATTTCCCACCAACCTTCACCATTCAACGAATACGATTCATCGTTATATGCGACACAACTGACGAATAACGGGAGTTCGGCGTTTAAAATCAATCGCTTTAGTTCGTATACGGAACAGTTGTGGAACAAAATAAAACGCAGGCCAAGACATAGCAATCTCATTAACGGTTGGTTCAATTCTCAGGACTTTAAATTGTGGTATGACCAAAAATCTGAATGGATTCAACCCAATGAGACGGTAAGCGACATGAGGAATTATGGCGATAATTTTCATTGGATTTATGAGGTTGAGTATGAAGACGGTCAAATAATTTGGGTAAGCAGCTATAAAAAGTAATAGGCGCAGCCGCAAAACGTTTTAAGGAATATTGAAAACGAATCTATTCTTGCAGCAACGACCAAATTCTTAAATGCACATCATTTTCAGCTTAAAAGCTGTATATTGCTTTGGTAGTCATGAATGCACACTCGTCAAAATCTCGTGATAATAAAGATCATTCTGTTGCGAATGAAATATCCCGCAGGCAGGAAGATCACTTGTCTACATCTCAGTTTGTTGACAATCAGTCACGGTCATCAGTGCTACAGCAACTTAAAAATATTGCCAATGCTCCTTCCGGTGAAAGCGCATCGAACGTTGAACAATTGGCCACTTCGATAAAACACACTTCATCAGATGTAACCTGGTTCGGTGCAAGAGGAGAAGTTGGAAAAGAAATGGTCGCTGAATTGGATCCTTCGAATCAAGTGGTTGGAAGTGCAACAGACCCCAATTTAAAAACTCCTCTTGATTTTTTAGTTGCTAAACATAATAAAGGATTGTGGGCACGTGGACACCTTTTGAATCATGACCTCGGTGGTTTTGGAGTTCCTAAAAACTTATTTCCTATTTCCGCGAGAGCAAACGCACACCATGCACAAGCCATCGAATACCCCGTTAAAAAAGCATTGACTCAGGCAGATACAAATCAGCAACTCAATCCTAATGGCGACAAGGTAAATGTTAAATATAGCGTTCTTGTCAAAGGCACACCGTCTCGATCTCAATTCCATTGCGTATGGAAATATGCGGATAAAGGATTCAATAACTTTGTAGGGGGAAATTCGGCTATTATTGAAAGTAACTTAAATGACCCAACAAGAAGTGATCAAAAGGAAACTTACTTTTCTGCGAGAGGGTCAACAAGAGTTTTACGCAATTGGCAACATAGGCGCAGAAAAGGAGAGCTAGATGAATTCAATGATGAGGACAGGATTGAAAAAGTCAAGGACAACCGCCTTATACCAGCGATAAACTTTGGCGATGTTGCATCCAATCTTAATCTGGATGATGATCAGCTCTATCAAATTGCACAGGAAACTAAAGTTGAAAAATTGAACAGGGCCTTGAGAAGGGATCTAGAGCGCATTCCGAGTGAAGCCAAAGAACGTGCTGAGAAAATAGTTGCCCGAAGAAAAAATAAGAAAGATAAGAAGCGAAAAAGAAGCATTCGTCTGACTATAAAATCGTTCACAGAATCAAATCAACGTGAAGTAAGCATTGAAGCCACACGCATCAAAAAAGTACTGATCAAAAAGCGAAAAAGGCAGCACGTAGTTGATCTTGGTCGTATTGATGAAGCAAGTGATTGATTTTTTTTGTTTTGAAGTTGAGTAAAAGCGTGGCACTTGTCCAACTTATTAACCCCATCTGTCGTTACGATATTTAGAAAACGCTATTTCGGAGGGTATCCACTCAGATGCAATTCGAATCCATTATTGCTGCTTATCGTAAAATGAAAATTTGGTATTCCATATTTAAACGCACTCCCTATCGTGGAACTGAGCCTGATTTTTATTCAAATGACAGCTTTCCGTGGACGAAAAATCTTCAGGACAATTGGGAGCTCATCCAAGCTGAACTGGATGCGCATCTGAAAGCAAATACACAATTTAATTCTCAGAAAAAACAGCAAAGGATTCATCGTCATGGATTATGGAAAACGATGCCTATGATGACCTGGGGAGTTAAGTTTCATAGGAATCTTCACAATTTCCCGAAAACGTATGAAGTATTAAAACAAATACCTGGTCTTGCTTCTGCTTCCTTCAATTTAATGGAGAAAAACTCAAAGATCAATAAACACTTCGGTGAAACAAACGCAAGTATCCGTGTTCATTTGGGACTACATATTCCTGATCAATTGCCAAAAGTTGGATTCGAAGTGAATGGATTGCAACGCTCCTGGGAAGAAGGAAATCTGCTAATTTTTTGTGATGGATTTGAGCACTCCGCATGGAACAACTCGAATGAAGATCGGTACATATTGTTACTCGATATCGTCAAGCCAGAATTTATACACCGAAAACGATTCATTTGCGCATCTGTCCTGGCTGCTCTATCTCTTCAGTCAATTGCAACCAAAAAAAGATCTTGGTTCTATTTGAGCCTGATTCCAATTACTGTACTTCATTTTTTGGCGAAATGTTTTGCCGTTGCCTGTACTCCTATTTACAACCTTGTAAAACGTCCGAAAACAACTTAGAGATCAGATGTTAAATCAGGGGCGCTTCAATGACGCCGATTTTTATTGGACAAGCTTAGGAGGGACTTTTTCAGGTACTTGTATCCAATCCAAAGAGCGTTCATAAGTACAAATACCTATGAGTCCTGCAACATTTACCTGAAATCACTTAAAAATCAGCAAGTTATGGGGTTTTAAGAAATCAAATCTGTATCTTAATAGAGATCAGTTATTTATAAATTTTAATTATTTCATTATGGTAAAACATTTACTCAAAGCGTTCGGAATTCTAGCAATTTTACTTTTAAGTTCAAACGATCTTAGCGCTCAGACAACCTTCTACATTAAGAATCAGAATCGTGATTGTGTTGTTTCTTATGACGTCCGGTATAGTTCAACGGAGTGCGTAACAACTGGACCGAGCATCACTGGAACAGTTTCAGCGGGTACTGTGGCTAGTATTACAATTCCCGCAGGATCTGTTGTTTGGGGGATTCTAATCACAGATACGGATAACAGTAATTCTGTTTGGGTTTACGACTCTAATTGTGGCAGCACAACAGGCAGTTATACAAATTGCGATAACGTTACCTCAGATGTGGAATACACTGCAGCTGCCGATCAGGTCGACATAACACAGTAGATCAAATGCTGAACTTCAAAAAAACGAAGCCGATCCTTCTTTAAGGGTCGGCTTTTTTCTATCCTATTTACTAAGCGAATCGTAAATTATTCGCTTGGATTGCTTTCATCTACAGCAATGTAAAAATAAACCCTGAAAATTCTTTGGCTTTTTGCTGATCGTGGAGTGCACGGGCTTTTTTTAGCCCTTTTTCGTACCAGCTCATGGCTTCATCTAACTTCCCTTTCTCACCTGCCTTATGCCCCAATTCAACGTACAGATCTAGGTTATTGACAGGTAATTCGTTCAGTATTTGCTCAACAGGACTCATCTTTGGCTTTTGTACTACGAATTTAGCGCGGTCAAATAGCAATTCAATTAAGAAGAAAATAAGGATATGTCAACTTCGTGTTAAGTGAGGTTACTCTTTGATGAAAGACAAAAGATAGCGCGATAAAAGACATCGAAACAGACCACTGAAGCCACTGAGGCCGCTGAGGTTCTCGAAGTGCCGAAGTGCCTTAGCGTCCAGTCGACAAATCGAAACGTTGAAAAATAAGGTCTAAAACCTCAAAATCAATCGATCGGATTTCAATCGGTGCTTCAACCAACGCTCAATTTTGTATTGATCTTGTTGACTCAAGGTATCTCTTACCTGGAAATACACGATATCGGCGCTACGGGGTTGAGAAAGTGAATCGACGTACTCCAAAGTTGTGGCATACGAACACGCTTCCAATTGTGGATAAATGGCCTTGATTTCCTTCAGGAGGTACTCCCCTTTCTCAGGCAACATTTGTAAGCTATCAACAACTTGTTCCTCGTTTAGAAGTGCTGCGCGCAAACGATTAATTTCATTTTCCTTCGCACTCAATTGATCATTCGACTGCTGCAACAATCCTTGATCGCTGAGCTTCAAACCTTGCTCAATCTCTATTTTGAAGTCTGTTAAGCCGAGAATTTTGGCTTTTTTGATCAACCCTTTCTTTGCCTTCTGATCAATCTCATTTCCGGCGTAAGTCAGAGTAATCAAACGTTCGTCTGGATTGATATTACTCTTGAGTAGATAATTTCCATCCCAGACAGCAATCGTATTCACATAAAGCTCTGCCTGATCCTGGAATTTTTCCTTCTGAACCAAGGTAATCCCGAGGTAAAATGCGGGCAAAACAGTGACAGCAGCCACCAAACCAATGACAATGTTCTTGTTCTTGATTTCTCTGGATAACAAAAACGATTTTTTGGGAAGTTTGAGCAATTGGGATACTGCCATGGCCGACAAAGCAATGAAAACTGAATTGATCAAAAATAAGTACATGGCTCCGGCAAAGTGATTCATGTTCCAGTTTGCCAATCCATACCCAGCCGTGCAAAGTGGCGGCATCAAAGCTGTTGCAATGGCTACTCCTGGGATCACATTTCCTTTGTTTTTACTGCTAATGGCAACAATTCCTGCCAATCCACCGAAAGTGGCAATCAATACGTCGTAAATGGTTGGACTGGTGCGCGACAAAAGCTCAAAACCTTCGCCGTGAACAGGGGTAACAAGAAAATAAAGCGTAGAAGCTACCAACCCTGCCGAACTTGCGAAAGCAATATTTTTCAGCGAGCGTTTCAACAATTCAAAATTGTACGTTGCCACACTATACCCCACTCCGTTTATCGGTCCCATAAGTGGTGAAATCAGCATGGCTCCGATAATTACGGCCGGAGAATTCATGTTTAAACCTACCGAGGCTATGAGAATGGCGAACACCAAAATCCATAAGTTGGTTCCACGAAAAACGATTCCTTTTTCAATCGTATCATGAATCATCTGATGATCCTCCTCCTCATGCGTAAGTCTCAAAAACTTAAATACACTCGCCAACCATGAATCTTCTTTCATTTTACATTTTATTTGGTACGCTCACACCAAGCAAGCCCATTCCCAGACGAATAACTTTCGCCACATTTCGACTCATTACCAAACGCATGTTGCGCTTGTTTGAATCTTCTTCAATCAATATCGGAATATTCTGGAAGAAAGTATTGTACAACTTCGCCAATTCGTAAAGATAATTTGCGAGCAAAGCAGGAGAGTATGATTTCCCCGCTTCTTTCAATGTATCCGGGAAAGCCGATAAATGTTTCAGAATTTCTTTTTCTTCGGCTTCCAGTGTTGCATCTGTCCACGCCCCAACTTCACCGCCTTTGGCTAACAAAGACTGAATACGAGCATGCGCATATTGAATAAATGGTCCAGTATTTCCGTTCAATTGAATTGCCTCGTCGTTCGTTGGATCGAAAATCAGTTTCTTGGATGGATCTACTTTTAACAGGAAGTATTTCAGTCCACCCAAACCGATGCTTGCAAACAATTCCTCTTGTTCTTCGGCTGTCATGCCATCGATATGTCCGCGTTCTTTGGTCATTTCACGTGCCATATCAATGATTTTCTCCATCAAATCATCTGCATCCACTACGGTCCCTTCGCGCGATTTCATTCGTCCCATTCCTTGTGGCAACTCTACCATCCCATACGAAAGATGATGGCAGTTATCTGCCCACGAATAGCCCAATTTCTGGAGTATTAAAAAGAGAACTTTGAAGTGGTGATCTTGCTCATTTCCAACCGTGTAGATCATCCCATCTAAATCTGGAAAATCTTTGTAACGATCTACCGCTGTTCCAACATCTTGCGTCATGTATACTGCCGTTCCATCCGAACGAAGCAACAGTTTGTCGTCGATTTTACTGTCGGACAAATCTGCCCAAATCGATCCATCTTCTTTTTGATAGAACAATCCTTTCTTCAGCCCATCCATGGTCAAATCTTTTCCCAAAAGAAATGTATCCGACTCGTAGTACAACTTGTCGAAATCAACGCCCATAGTTTCGTAGGTTTTCTCAAACCCTTTCTTTCATCGAGCGGAGAAAAACGCTCCCAGGCCAACATGCTTTTACAGATGTGAATTCCACGGTCGTTGATGATTTGTGTTTTCACCACTTTGTGACCATTTGCTTTCAAAATTTCCGCAACAGAATACCCTAAAAAGTTATTTCGAAGGTGTCCGAGGTGCAAAGGCTTGTTGGTATTCGGTGAAGAATACTCCACCATTATCGTTGGCTTTGAATTGGCTTCGGTAAAGCCGTAATTCTCCGAGGCATCCATTCCGCCTAGTTGGGAAAGCCAGTAATCGCCACTGATGACAAAGTTCAAAAAACCGCTAACTACATTGTAGTTGGCAATTTCAGGAATGCGCTCTTGTAGGAAGTTCCCGATTTTTTCTCCTGCATCTAGCGGAGAGCAGCGCAAAGCCTTTACAAAAGGGAATATGACCAAGGTCAAGTCGCCCTCCACATCTTTACGTGTTTTTTGAAATTGAATTAATTTCTCGTCTATCTTTTGACCGAAAAGGGTTTCGGCATTATCTAAAAGAAGTTGCTTTATCGAGGCTTCCATTTTATTTTTCTAATTCAGCTGCGGTAACTTCTAACAAATCGAAGGCTACCTCTGCCATGGTATTTATTTTTTCATCGAGGCACGGGTTGATTTCAACAAACTCGATGCACACGGTTTTCTCTTGTTTCGCAAATTCGGTAAGGAAATAACTGGCTTCGTCGGGCATCAGTCCATTTCCAACGGGCGTTCCCGTTCCGTGTGATGTATGCGACGGATCCATAGAATCCACATCAAACGAAATGTATATGATATCGCAGGCGCTCAGCCGATCCAACGTTGATTTTGCAATCGCCTCCACTCCTTCTGATCGAACTTCCTCCACTTTATAATTGCGAATGTTCAAACGATCCATTATTTCGTTTTCGGGCGCTTCTGTGTCGCGAACAGCTATGTAAACGATGTCTTCGGCATGTACCTTTTGTCCGGCAACACCTGTATTTTTAAGTTCATTCCAAAATCCTGCGACTTCAGGTGCCGGCTCGTTGATTTTACTTTCCAAATTATCCTCAGAAAGTGCCGTAGCCAAAGGCATTCCGTGCATATTTCCAGAAGGCGTGGTATAAGGTGTATGCACGTCTGCATGCGCATCAATCCAAATTACGCCCAATCGTTTGTTAGGATGCGCGGCTTTAATTCCGGCTAACGTTCCTCCTGCCGATCCATGATCTGCAGCAATAACCAATGGAAACTTCGAGGCCTCCAATGAATTCTTTACTGCATTGCTAACATTTTTGAACACCTCCACCAATGCTTCAATGTTTTTGGCTTTAGGAAAGGGCGTCGGTCGGTCCAAGACCTCGTTACGATCTTCGATATACTGAATGGGAAACTTACTAAAAAAGTGACTCCCTTTCGATCGAGCTGCTGTCATCATTGCCTCTGGCCCCAAAGATGCCCCTCTGGTTCCAGCAGTAATTTCTGATTTATTTATGAGCAATTCAATTGTGCGTTTCATACTCCTTATTTTGACCAACAAAAATAGCATAATTCGATACCAAGGCGGCTTCTATGCTGTCAATTATTCCATTACTTTTACACAAGTAACAAAACGCGTTGATCCCGTTCTATAAACATGAAGCATTTGAATTTTCGTCTTTCCGCAATTCTATTTCTTTTCTGCACAATTGCATGTACCACAACCACCCTTGGGCAAAACAAAAAGAAACCCTTTACTGGTATGCTTGAGTACAACATTGTAATGCGCGACACTGCTTTGCGCAAACTTGTTCCTGCAAATGCCATGCGCCTGTACACGAATGACACATTAACGCGCATGGAGAACTTTTCTCCTTCACTTGGCTCTCAAACAACCATTCGTCACATGGAATTAAACAAGTCTTATTTGTTGCTCACAGTGCAAGACACGGTGAATTTTGCCATCAAAACGAATTTAAACGAAACGGATACTTCTTCCGCCATTTCCAATTACACCTACAAAAAGAAGTGGTTTAAGAAGAAGCACTTGGGCATGCGCTGCAATCGAATGATTGTGGATCATCCTGATTTTGAAGAACCTATTGAATTTTGGTACTTGAAAAAATACTCACGTGAATACCTGAACAATTTTGAAGGCATTCCCGGGTTGCTCGTTAAATACAGCGTTGCTACTCGTGATGGCGTTTTGAATTATGAAATGGTAAAAAAACGCGAATATATGCCAGATCGCAACCTTTTTGGAATTCCATCCGATTACCGCCGCGTGACCTTTGATGAGTTCATGGACTATATGTTTCCCAACGCGCAATTGCCGCCCGACCAGAACTAACATTCCACTGTGCATACTTCGCGTGCACGCGTATGATACGGGTGTGCATTACCGCTATATTCGTACGATATGAGCGCGGACAACGAATACATAGAAAAAGGAGCTGACGATTCAGCCACCAAGCCAGAGAAAAAAGCGCCGAAAAAACGAAAGCGCACGACTACTTCGAAAAAGAAGAAAAAGTCCAATTCTCCTTTGGCCAAATACCTCGATAAAATCGATCGGAAAAAAGTCAAGAATACATTGGGAGTGATCAGTGTGCTTCTGGCATTCTACATTTTTCTCGCTTGTTTCTCCTACCTAATGACTTGGCAAGAAGACCAAAACCGCGTGCTCAACAAAGGTCTTATTGAATTCTTGTTTGATGGAAACGAAGAACCTGTTGCCAACTGGCTCGGAAAATTTGGTGCTTGGATTTCTCACTTGCTTATCTACCGCTGGTTCGGAATTGCGTCTTTTGCGTTCGCACTTATGTTGTTTATCTCAGGATTCAAAACGCTCTTCAATATTGCCATTTTACCCATCGGGAAAACGCTGACTGTTTCGGCCCTTACCATTGTTTGGGGAAGTTTGTTCCTGGGATATTTCTCCGATCAGGTGAGTTATTTGGGCGGTTCGTTTGGATATCAAATCAATGAATGGCTGTCCTTAACGTTGGGCAGCTTCGGTGCGTTAATTCTCATTTGTGCTATTGGATACATTTTTGCAATGATTCTATTCAATGTGAATTGGGCTAAAATCAAAGCCTTGTTCTCAAAATCATTGCAAGAAGAAGCCGTAGCCGAAAGCAGCGCGGAAGAAGTATTGTCGGAAGATGATTTGGCCGTTCAAAACACCTTGGAAGAAGATCAATTGGTGGAGGATGAAGTTTCTGACCGTGTTGATTTGATGGAAGACAACATTGTTGAAGAAGCGCCTAAAGTGGAGGAACCGATTTCTGAAATCATCGATTTGCCCTCTGAATCTGAAGAAACTCCTGAAACCGAAACCGCAACAGAGGATGACGATTTTGCCGTAACCATTGCCGCTCCAACAGAAGAAGATTCTGAACTTTCGGAAGAGCAGATGAAGGAAGTGAACGACATTCAAAAGGAACACGGCGACTACGATCCTAAATT
This sequence comes from Fluviicola sp., assembly GCA_043584915.1. Classification (GTDB taxonomy): domain Bacteria; phylum Bacteroidota; class Bacteroidia; order Flavobacteriales_D; family Crocinitomicaceae; genus UBA4466. Next base: position 3,048,355 of record CP121319.1, on the reverse strand, counting down.
GGATTTGTCGACTTATGCCCTTCCCTCTATTGATCTCTTGAAAGATTATGGCGGAAAAATTGGCACCGTAGATAAATCGGAATTGGAAGCCAACAAAAATAACATTGTTCAAACGCTCCAAAACTATAAGATTGAGATTTCGAAAATCATGGCGACTGTAGGACCAACTGTCACCCTGTACGAAATTGTTCCTGCGCCTGGCGTTCGGATTTCCAAGATTAAAAACCTGGAAGATGATATTGCCCTAAGTTTGGCAGCACTCGGAATTCGAATTATTGCGCCAATTCCTGGAAAAGGAACCATTGGTATTGAAGTACCTAACAGCAAGCCAGAAATGGTGAGCATGCGCTCTTTAATTGCCTCCAAGAAATTTCAAGAATCGAAGTATGAATTGCCCGTGGTGATGGGAAAAACGATTACCAACGAAACATTCACCTTCGACCTAACCAAGATGCCTCACTTACTTGTTGCCGGGGCAACGGGACAAGGTAAATCTGTTGGATTGAACGCCATTTTGGTATCCATCTTATACAAAAAGCACCCAGCGCAAGTCAAGTTTGTACTCGTCGATCCGAAAAAGGTAGAATTAACGCTTTACAACAAAATTGAGCGCCACTTCTTAGCCAAATTGCCAGGAGAGGAAGACGCCATTATTACCGATACAAGTAAGGTGGTAAATACCTTGAACTCCTTGTGTATTGAAATGGACGAACGCTACGAGTTATTGAAAATAGCACAAGTTCGAACCATCAAAGAGTACAACACAAAATTCATTGCACGGAAATTAAATCCTGAAAACGGCCATCGATACCTCCCTTATATTGTTGTGCTAATTGACGAGTTCGCCGATTTGATCATGACAGCAGGAAAAGAAGTTGAACACCCGATTGCCCGTATTGCACAATTGGCCCGTGCAATTGGAATTCACTTGATTGTTGCTACGCAAAGACCTTCGGTGAACGTAATTACTGGTATGATTAAGGCTAACTTCCCAGCACGTATCGCATTCCGTGTACTTTCAAAAATTGATTCTCGAACAATTTTGGATGGTTCTGGAGCAGACCAATTGATTGGACGTGGAGATATGCTAATCAGCACTGGTCAGGACACCATTCGCTTGCAGTGTGGATTTGTCGATACGCCTGAGGTTGAAGATATTTGTTCGTTCATTGGCGACCAACGCGGTTACCCCGAAGCATTGATTCTACCGGAATATGTAGGCGAATCTGCTGAAGGCGGAGGCGGCATGGACGAAGATGATTTGGATGCTTTGTTTGCCGATGCGGCGCGCATTGTTGTAACACATCAACAAGGTTCGGCCAGTTTGCTACAACGTAAATTGAAATTAGGATACAACCGCGCAGGTAGAATTGTCGATCAACTAGAAGGATTGGGAATCATCGGTCCTTTTAAAGGTAGTAAAGCCCGAGACGTACTCTATGCAGATGAGATGGCATTGGAAGAATTCTTGCAGCAGAAGGGGATAATATAACTAATCCTCTCCTTTAAACAAGTTTGAAATTGGCACTTGAATTCCCGTTTGAATCTGCCAAAAATTACCGCTTCTTCCATAGGGCATATCATAGTATCGAACCCTCCCAAACAAAGACATACGAGTGCTTGCTCCATCTTCATCTTTGGGGTAGCGAATTCGAATTTCTAGCTCTGGTACAATTACTAAATCCCAGAGTTGACTGCGCTCAAGATTGTAAAAGGGTTGATCGTGATGAAAAATTACGTAAGCAGGAATCCCAAGGCTAAACTCAATCATTCGTGAAGAATAGAGATTACCAAAAAGTCCTACACTTAATGCTGGAGTAAAAATACGCCGAGATGCATCGTTCGTGTCCAATGATGCCACTTTAGTATGATACAGACGCGTTCCCACTTTCAGACTTAAATCGTGCACCCTCGATCCTCGAAATAAATCAAGCTCAGCACTGAGCATTGTATTGGATCTTTGCATAAGAGACAAAAAATCTGAACGATTGACATCACCATAAGAGGCCAAGTTAAGCGTATCAAACTTACTATCAAATTTAGACCAATTTAAGTTCAAATGTAAAAACTGAGCCATGGTTACAGCGGAGGAGCCAATTGCATTTGAATTGGCAATAAAGCGTGCATGTAGCTCCGTGAGCACCAACCCATTATCTTCTCCTGACAAGCCTTTTCCATCGGTATATACTCTACCTTCAAAAAAGGAAAGCGGATCGCCTTTAGAAATGAGTTCTTTTACCTCTCCTTTTTTATCCATCTCAAAATTCACCCTTGAAGGAAAATATCTTCTTGCAGAAGTTGGTTCATACACCAAAAAATCTCCGATCACCAAATTCGTTCCTTTCATGCTAAATTTAGTCCCAGCATAATACAATCGATAGTATTTGCGTTTTTCATAATTAGTTAAAGAAAGTGGCCCCTTATTCATGAATAAACCTTGAGATGTGTGCACGCGGATAATTCCAATGCGCCCCTCGGTTATGTCTACTTCAACCTTATTAATCTGGACACAATTCACTGAATTCGCGACAGAACAACTGTTCGAGTCAAACTGCGTGTAGTTCTCTAAATCATTAATTTTATATCGTTTTCGAAACTTTTTTTCCTTGCAACTTATTCTTGCATCAAAGTTCTGCGATTTCCAGTCTTCAATAGCGGATTTTAGAGAATCTCGCTTCCCGACAGGCACTCGTCTATAAAGGACTGCAGTTGTCCTTTCCAACCTTAATCTGCCGACGAGATGTGAATCGTTACCAAAATCAAATGCAGCCTTCTCGAAAGAAATATTCACCGGCATGCTTAATACGTTTCGGTTGACACTATCTAATTCTACCAACTCAGCATATGTCAAAAAGTTAAGTGCTGTGTCCTTGGGCGCAACATCAATAATAAAGTGAATTTTTTTCTTTCTGACTCGATTCATTTCATCAGGCCAAAGAAAAACTGTATCGGACGAAACATCCACTATTTTTGCTCCATTTGAAAGTAAGTTGTTCGGAATTTGAAGAATGAGCGCTTGTTCATTGACTAGCGAATCACCAGTTCGCAAAGAGGCTTCCACCTCTATAGTATATGATTTCTTGTCAAGTTTATCTCCTGCATAAATTGCAACTGGAGAGGTTTGAGAATATTGAATTTGAGCACAACTTGTGAAGCAAAACATTGCGCAAGCACTAGCAAACAGAGTTAATTTCATATCAAAAAAAAATAAGAAATCGCTGCGCTTTGGCAAGATACGGTGATAGTGTCGTTTTCAGTGAATAGCGATTCGTAACAAACATAACGCATCCTTTTTATAAAATCAACCGTATTTGTACGGTATCTACTAAGTAGAAATACTTAATTTCTTCAATTTATGGCTAAATCCGTTCACTAGAGGCCTTCGTCCCACTGATATCGTGCCGGATTTTGTGCTGATAACCTAACCTGTCGGTGATATCAGTGGGATTTAAGCTAAGTATATATATCCAATCTTATCACTATGAAATTCCATGGAGAAGATTTTGACATCTTAGAAAAAAGAACCCTGCTGATACCTTACAAACTGAGTACATCGAGAGATAAATAGAAAGATATCAGCAAGGAGTTCAAACGAGAAAACTAAACTACTAAATACGTGCATAGAGAGATCATCACTATGTGGAACTTCTCGTTACCTCAAACATAACTATCTCATCTCAATGGACGTTCCGAACAAATACGGTATTTACTACGCGTTTCTACGTATTTTTTCCATTTCGTCATGATTTTGGTAGTAATTTGCATGTATTGGTGCTAAAAATGTTGCCACGGAGATTAAAAAACGAAGAATATCTGCTCGTAAAAATCGATGAATGCGTATATTTAGCCTATAAACCCTAAAACGCAAACCATGCTTAAAGAGCCTATCTATCTTGTTCCTGTAGATTTTACCTCCGAAGCTGCCAGTGCAGTGAAATTGGCACTCGACCTTGCCAAGGCAAATAATGGATCCACATACTTACTTCACATTGTAGGTAAATCTTCTGAGAAAGTCCATGCTAGACAGCAATTAGGAGAATTTGTACAAAATTACTCAAGTGAAGAACGAGAATTGATGACAACCAACGTAGTTGAAGGGGACATTTTCAACGACATAGGGAAAGCCGGAGACATTTTAAAAGCATCGTTAATTGTCATGGGAACTCATGGCGCTCAAGGCATGCAAAAAGTATTTGGAAGCCGCGCAGTAAAACTGATCAGCAGTTCTGCTACTCCATTCCTGATTACCCAAGGAAAGCGCGAAGTAGAGCGCATCAAGAATATCGTGATGCCGTTTAGTTTTGCCAAAGAAAGTATTCAAATTACCACGTTTGTGGGTGCCATAGCGCATAAGTTTAACGCGACCATTCATCTGTGTGGTTTTCACGACAAAGACGATTGGCTCGATGCTAAAACAAAATCAAATCAATTGGTCGTTAAGCGCGCTTTGGATGAAATGAATGCTTCTTATGAGATTGCACATTTACCACCGAGCAAAACATACAATCAGGATTTGGTTGATTTTGCAAAATCGATTGATGCTGATATGTTTGCAGCAGCCTATTTTAAAGAAGGAATTCTTCCAACGCCCAACTCCTTTATTCAGGGAATGATTGAAAACGAGCTCAACTTGCCGCTATTAACGGTAAACGCTGAAGAACTTTCCGTAATTAACTCGAACTACAGTTTCATGACCGTTTAGTCGGAAACTCACAATAATACGAGAGGTGTTCATTTGAACGCCTCTTTTTTTTGGATGATTGATCGTATCTTCGGCGCGGTTTTTGAATCCAGTAAAATGATGAATCACACAATGAAATTTATACTCACCATCAGCGCTCTGCTCGCTTCCTCGGCAATTTGGTCACAAGAAGAATACGTAGATCATTCCATTGATGTCTTACATTACGACGTAACGCTAGAACTGAATGATTCTACAGATGAAATTCGCGGGTATGAATTAATTACATTCGATTTCGTTAACTACTGCGATTCATTTTTCATCGATTTTCAATCCATTCATGAAGGAAAGGGAATGAAGCTAGAATCTCCAATGCTTTTGGATGCCGAAATCATTGATTGCAAGCACAAAAACAACAGAATTTGGTTCTATCCTGATGATACATGGAAACCAGGAATTCATGAATTCAAATTCTATTATAGCGGCGTTCCAGAAACGGGGTTAATTATCGGGAAAAACAAATTTGAAAACCGTACTTTCTTCGGAGATAATTGGCCCAACCGTGCACACCACTGGTTTGCCTGTGTGGATCATCCATCGGACAAAGCGACCATCGATTATAACGTAAAAGTTCCCATCCATTACCAATGTGTCGCAACGGGTGATTTTGTTTCAAGAACACGCGTTGAGAATGGCAAGAACTGGCTCTACACCTTCAAATCTTCTATCGTGCTGCCCACAAAAGTCATGGTGATTGGCGTGGCTGAGTTTGTTATTGATCTGTACAAATCCCAACTTGATTTTGATGTAACCGCCTGGTCTTATCCTCAAAATGCAGAGGAAGGAAAGTCAGACATGGCCGTTTCTGTCGAGGTACTGGAATACTTTATCGAAATTCTTGGAGAATATCCTTTTGAGAAATTGGCCAATGTTCAATCCACAACGCAATTCGGGGGCATGGAAAACGCGGGCAATATTTTTTACGATGAAAATGCGATTACCGGTGATGGCTCCATGGAGGCGCTTATCGCACATGAGATTGCCCATCAATGGTTCGGAAACTCAGCTTCCGAGAAAGATTGGCCACACTTGTGGCTGAGCGAAGGGTTTGCAACGTATTTAACCGATATGTATTGGGAGCACAAATATGGAACGGAGGCAATGAACGATCGATTGCGTGGCGAACGCATCAGAGTACTAAAGTTTGCTCAAAATTATCGGCACCCAGTGGTAGACTCAGAATACGATGACTTAATGAATTTACTCAACCCTAACTCGTATCAAAAAGGTGCGTGGATTCTGCACATGCTGCGACTAAAAGTTGGGGACGAAGCCTTTTTAGAAGGGATTAAAACCTATCACGACAAGTACCGATTAAGCAATGCCGACACCGAAGATTTTCGAGCAATCATGGAGGAAGTTTCCAATCAAAATTTGGAGGCTTTCTTTAAACAATGGCTGTATACTTCTGGGCATCCCGTTCTGCTCATTGAATCAGAAATTGAAAAGACTACGGCTGAAATAAGTATTACCCAAACACAAGAGGGAACCGACTTTCAGTTCGATTTGGAAATAGAGATTATTTACGACAATCTTGAATCAGAGTTCATTACCATTCCAGTAACGGATAAACAGACAACGTATTCATTCAAAATAGCCTCTAAAATTACCGGCTATCGCTTTGACCCCAATGTGAAGTTGTTGTTCGAAGAGGTTGAATATTAGTAGTTCGAAGTAATAGACAACACCTAAACATGCTGAATAATGGGATTAAAGGATAAAATTATTGAACTGGGGCTTACACCTCTAGAACTTGAATGTTTAGGAGAGGCTAATGCAATTCTTTATTTTAAATTCCACCATAACAAGAACTTCAAAAAAAGCTCTGTTCTTTTTGCCGGTTTAGAAGATGATAAAGTCCTGCACCTCTCTCAAGTGGCTAGTCATAATCAAATTACTATCCAAACAAGGATAACTAAGAGACTAACTTTTTTTTGCATTGGAAACACTGATCAAAAACGGATTGACAAAGCAAAGGAAAACAATACAATAATTCTCACACCTGAACATTTTGAAAAATTATTTGCTGATTCAGAATATAAATTAAATCTAAGTTCAATAATTTACAACAATGAGATAGATGAACTGTTCAGAATTGGAATTCCGTTGAGTAATTTCAATGAAAATAAAGAGATAAACAGTTTCTCTTTTGACTCAGACAAAAAGTATACTGTTAACCTCTATAAACAAACTTGTAGTTGTGATGATTTCAACAAATCTAAGCGAAGTGAATATGCTAAAGGGGATATTAGACGACTCTGCAAGCACTTGATTAATGAGTACACTAACTGTTTTGGGCTAACTGGATTATCTAATTTTCAGTTATCACTAATTGAAAATGGTTTTCCAGTCAAAGAAAATATTCAAACTATACAAATTTCAAGTATCAAGCAACCAATTTATGCCAACTATTACGTAAATGATGAATGGTGGAATCTATTCGTCCCAAACAAGTCTGGGATTTATGAAAAGTTTGGATTTTCAATGGAGGAAGAAAGGTTTGCCTATAATGAAAAGCCACATGGTCATGTTGCAGAATTAAGAGAAAAACTTAAAACGCTAAAAGGTAAATCATCTGGTAATCCAATTGCCGCAAAGCAAATAAAAAAATCAAACTCAGATAAAAAAGGATGTTCCCCAGTTCTAATAATTCCAATCACTGTGATTGTTGCATACTACTTGATATTTTGAATACGTATAACAAAGTCTGCACTTCTTACCAAAAAGTAACAAATTCGCGAGGAGGCACGAAAGTATAACTTCGAATCGCTAATCGTCATCGGAACTATTTCATCTGTATATTCCGTTGAAATTAAAACTCCAACACCTTGAATTCCGTTCGACGGTTCATTTGGTGCTCTTCATCGGAACAAGTAACTCCGTTTGAACAACCGTTTACCAATTGCGTTTCTCCATATCCCTCCCACTTCAGTCGGTCTGCGCTAATTCCGTTTTTGGTCAAATAATCAACCACGGCTTTCGCGCGCTCTTTGGAAAGTTTCAAGTTGTAGGCATCCGATCCGCGAGAATCCGTATGTCCTCCCAATTCAATTTTCAAGGTTGGAACATCGTTCATCAGTTTGATCAAACGTTCCAATTCTGCCGTAGATTCAGCACGCAAAGTCGCTTTGTCCAAATCGAAGAAAATGTTTCGCAGTACAATCTTGCTTCCAACTGCTAATTGCTTCAATTCGATGTTCTTTTCAACTTCTTGAAATGCCGCTGTATTCGGAATATCAAAGTTCTCGGAGTGGAATAAGTATCCATCTTTCTTTACCGCAATTCCGTAATTTTTACCCGCAGGCAAAGAAACGAGGTAGCGCCCTGTTTTACTGTTCGATTTAAACGTGGCAATTACTTGATTCGCTTCATTGTCCACAATTTCGATGTCTGCCTCCAACGTTTCTTTCGAAAGGAAATCGGTAATTACTCCTTTAAGAATGGTCAATTGCGCCTCTTTCACTTCAACCACTGGCGCAATAACGCGTTCCTTGATTGGCGCCGTTGCTTCAGCCAATAAATTGTCTTCGTTGTTCAAAACCATTGGTTTTTCTGGCCCGAGGAAAGTGATGACGTACAAATCTCGAAGTCCTTTGGATTCTGGCTGAGACGTTGAGGTGAAATAACCGTGCTTCCCATCCGCTGAAATAACGAAGAAAACATCATCATCGGCGGTATTCACTGGATAACCAATATTCTCTGGAGCACTCCATGTATTGGTCGCTTTATCAAGTACTGTTTTAAAGATATCGTATCCGCCAATGGATGTATGTCCTTTAGAACTGAAATACAACGTCTTGCCATCAGGATGCATATACACGCCTTCTTCGTCGTATTTCGTATTAATAACATTCCCAATATTTGTTGCTTCGCCCCATTTTCCCTTTTCATCTTTCTGGGTAATGTAAATATCATGACCTCCCAATCCGCCCGGTTTGTTTGAAACAAAATAGATCGTATTTCCATCGGGTGAGTAACAGGCAGAAGATTCGTGATAATCTTTTGTATTGACATTTTTGCCGAGCGATTCTGGTTTGCTCCATTCGTCGCCATTTAATACACATTCATAAAGATCACCTGCATTATTCTCACGTCCGAGATAGATGATTACTTTTTGCCCATCTGCAGAAACTGCTGATACAGCGTCATGATCTTTTGAGTTCACGTTTTCTCCGAGGTTTTCTGAAGGTGTCCATGTTCCATCTGCTTGCTTGTAAGAAATGTACAGATCCTCAAAATGCTCATTCAACATTGGATCTATCTTCCCCCCTGTTGAATTGTTTCGTCGTGCTGTATAGATAATTACCGATTCATCGGCCGAAATTACGGCGCCATACTCGTTGTATTTCGAGTTGATGTTATTTCCAAGGTTATCAATGAATACGCGAATGGGCTTCTCGATTACTTCTTTCCCATTATAACACTGCTGCATGCGCATTTTAAGCTCCTCCAAATACCAAGGATCAGGATTGTTAATCACCGCAGATTGATACTTACTGTAATACTTAATGGCATCGTCAAACTCGTATTTCAAATGGTACGCCTGCCCCAGGTAATAGTTCAATCGTGGATCGACAGATGGGTTTAATTTCAGTGCTTTCTCTAAATATTCCAGTGCCTCATCTCGATCTGTGGAGTGAAGGTAGCACGCCCCCAATTTGAAATTCAGCAAAGCGTTATTCGGATTGAATTTATTGGCTTGTAAATACATGGGAATGGCTTCTTTCCACATTACTTCCATTTGCTCGAAGTAACCGTCTCCTTCCTCCATAATTTTCACAGCTTCCTTTAACTCTGCTTTTTGATCTTTAAAATTGTCTTTGGAGAACTCAACATTCTGAGCCACAACCCCAAAAACAAGGAAAAATGCTATTAACGTTCCTAAGATTTTCATGTTCTTCTCTTTTGGGGTTATTTACAACTTTTTGCGTAGTTCTTTGCTCCGTCTGCGCCAAGCTCTGCAGCTTTCTTCCAATCCTCACATGCACCAGAATCGTCTCGAAGTAACTCCTTCGCATTTCCGCGGTTTTCATAGGCATATGCATACTTCGGATCTAATTGAATGGCTTTGGTACAATCCTCAATACAGCCTTTGTAATCTTCCAATTTGAACTTTGCCGTAGCGCGATTGTTGTAGGCGAAAACATAGGATGCATTCAACTGAATGGCTTGATCAAAGTCTGCCAATGCACGCTCGTAGTTGCCTGCGTCGTAATGGGCACTCCCGCGATTGTTGTAGGCGATATAGTATTTCGGATCTACCTCAACTGCTTTTGTGTATGATTTAATAGCCTCTTCAAAACGACCTTTCTTTCTGTAGGCACTTCCCATGTTGTTGTGCACAAAAGCAAGCTGATTGTCTATTTGTAATGCCTTGAGGTAATCTTTGATGGACTCATCGTACTTTTCCAACATTCTTTTCGCACTTCCGCGATCGTTGTAAGCGTATGCATGTCGTTTGTTCCGCTTGATTGCCTCCGTAAAATCCAATATGGCTCCTTCGTAATCGCCTTTTTCAAACTTGAGCAAACCACGATAGTAGTAAGGACGATCATCGTCTGGCTTCGCTTTCATGGCGGAACCATAATCACCTGCTGCTTTTTCAGGATCTCCCAACGATTCATAGCACTTGGCTCTCAGGTAATACGCCTCCTTCCCCATTGGATCGTTCAGGGCAACATTAAAATCTTGAATGGCCTCACTGAATTTTTTCAATTCCATATACGCAGAACCTCGATTCAGATAGGCTTGCGTAAACCCTTGCTTGAGTTCAATTGCCTTTCCGAAAGAAGCGATAGCTCCTTCGAAATCGTTGTTTTCAAATTGACTAATTCCTTGATTGTAGCTTTTGTCGGCTTCTGTTTCCTCGGCTCCGATTATTGTTGCTTTCACGATGGTATCTTCTTGCGCGAATGAATTCGCTGCGATTCCTCCGCAAAACACTGTGGCTAAAAGCAGTAGTTTCACTGGTTGCATAGCGTGCTAGTTGATTTAGTTTTCTTCTAAGTGCCTCTAATTTACGAACTTTTCGTCTATCTGCCCTTCATTTCGTCAAGGATTCCGCAGGTAAAATGAGAACAAAAAAAAGGCCTCCTACATTGTAAGAGACCTTCAGTGGTAAAGGAATTATGTTACTTCACAACACTCAAGTTCAATTGACGTGCTGCCTGATCTCCAAGAGATACAGAAACGATGTACTGACCAGCAGCCAACTCTTCTGTAGCAATTTCAAATTCGTTTGCTCCTTCTGCACCTTCGAAAGATGCTGAGGAAACTTGCTCACCCAACATATTGTATACAATTACGTCAACGTCCATGTTGTTTTCCAATGAAACAGACAATGTAGTTGCAGTCGTAGATGGGTTTGGAAACAATGTTGCTTCGTTCAGTGACAATTCAGCGTTTTCCACTGATAAAGAGCCACCACAAGCCATTTCTTGTGGAGAGAATCCGGCACTAGCGAATGCGGATTCAAAAGCTCCAACATTAGGAATAGGATAAATATCTAAATTCTGAATTCTCATGTCTGAATCGATCAAACAGTAAGTTGGATAGGCAGAAATACCGAAATCAGAAATAACAGCGTTACCTCCGCCTTCAGTTCCAGACGCTGCCGGTGCAGGAGAGAAACCTCCCTGTGTCGCATATGTATTTTCGAAGCTTAAAACTTCCGCGTCATTGTCACCTGTATCTATAGAAATACAAAATAGATCGCCTTCGTTACAGCCATATTTCTCGTGCAATTCAGAAAAATAAGGCACTGTTGCTTGGCATGGTGGGCATGTAGTGAAAAAGAAATCGATAACGATCCATTTTCCTTCTGCGGCGATATCGCTCAGTCTGTGCTGAACACCGTGGACGTCCATTACGGTAAAGTCGTTCACGACATCTCCGATTGCATAGTTTCCAACTTGAGCAGTTCCAGTAAATGCTGTTGCAGCGATTACGCTTAGGGATAATAATAATTTTTTCATGTGTAAGAGTTTGAGTTCGATTCCAATATACGAACCTACTCTCTTCCACTAAATCGTTAAAACAATAACTATTGCAACCCTAAACAGCTACTTTTCTGCCTACCAATTCAGTAGGGTTTTATAACCTCAATATCCACGTAATGCCCACCTAATGTGAGAAACGAGTAGCAGCGACAACAGTTGGATTTCGTGTAAAATTATTCACACTGTATGATTCTCACGTTGAAAATCAAACGTGAGATTACCGCAGATAATCAGTGGTAATCACTACGATTCCTGTTTTTTATAGTACGTCAGCGCTCCAGAAGGACATTTATCAATCGTGCTCATCAACTCTTCAGACGAAGCCTGCGATACATCAATCCAAGGACGCTCTTTCGGACGAAAAACATCGGGTGAATTTCGCACACATGCTGCGGCGTGCTTGCACTTTGTTGATTTCCATACAACAGTAACTTCTCCGTTTGAGTATTCTTTTGCTATTTCTTCCATCGTTATTCGTTTATTTTCGTTTCCAATTTTCGAATCAACGCAATCAAATCATTGCGAAACTCTTCGTTAATAGTTCCCTCCTTCACATTGTCTTTAAAACTCGGTACGCTCATACTTCCAACAATATCCGCACCTCGATACGGCATAATTTCTACCAAATGCTTCAAACAGCTTCCTCCTCCTCTTGGACCAGGAGCCGTACTGATAAATACTGTTGGCTTGTTAAGAAAGAACTTTTGCTCCAACATAGAAAGCCAATCAAAAGTATTCTTTAGTGCTACCGTCATTGATCCGTTGTGTTCTGCGGCACTCACAATTAATCCATCTGCAGACTTCATTGTCTCATGCAAATCATTAATGGACTGCGGCACGCCTTTCTCTTCTTTTATATCAACGCCAAACAACGGCGCCTGGTAATCACGTAACGAAATCAATTCAAATTCAACTTCGAAATCTTTCGCCAAAGCATTCAACAACTGATGATTTATCGACGTTGAACTGTTGCTTCCCGCAAAACCTACTACTTTCTTCATTTTTTTGAAATTTTCACCAAATATACTATTTATTTACCACGGTAAATAAATCGTACGTATTTTTTTAATATACAGTTGATTTTATCCGACTTAAAATTTGATTTTAGAGATTTTCTCGTGTATCTCGCCAATTTCCATCACCGCCGCAGATCCATACCAAGGATGAAGTTCCATGATCAACCGGCCTTCCTGAATTGCTGGGTCAGTCGCCGTTAACTCCCGTGCCTCCTCCACACTCTCTACAGCGAAAATATAAATACCTCTCAGCTCGCCATCATCCAGAAATGGCCCTGCTAAAACAAGAACGCCTTCATCCGCAAGTCGACCAATATTCGCCATATGGGCAGCTTGCAACTTCTCTGCTTCTTCTGGCGTTTGATCGCGATTTGGACCGGATTTCAAAAAAGCCATTACGTACGAACGCATGCCGTAATCATCTGCCCCAACTTTCTGCGCGTACAAAGAATCGTAAACAACAGTAGAGTCTTGTCCAAAAGATGCGTATGCAATGCAAACAAAAATGAGTGTAGACAACGTCGTTTTCATACCGGAACGCCCCATGTTTCGTTGAGCAAATCAACAATCTTCCGGGCTGTATTGCTGAAATAGCGTTTGGTTCGATAGCCTCCTACCCAAATCACCCCTTGAATGGCATTGGTTAAGAAAATTTCGTCTGCTACGAGTAAGTTTTGCGGTAGGATATTACACTCATATACCTTAATTCCATTTTTTATCGCCAGATTGATTACTTGCATGCGCATGGTTCCAGCCAAGCAGCCTTCTTCCAATCCAGGGGTGTACAACACTCCGTTGCTTACAACAAATAAATTGGCTGATGTTCCTTCGAGAATGCCACCGCCGTAATTACTGATCAAATAATCATCCAGCCCCTTCTCCTTTGCAGCAACCGCCGCCATAACATAAAGTAGACCGTTTTTGGTTTTGTAGTTGGCAATGGGCGATTTGTCTTTCTTTAAATCCATGTAAAGATCTACTTCCAAACCTCGCGCATTCAACTTGTACGAATTCGTGTCCATTGGGTATACCTCAATAATATACTCTACCTCATTGGATTCAGGCGTATAGGTGCCTCCCATGCTTCTATCGAGAGAAATGCGGCACTTTCCACCTTCTGTAATTCCCGACTTTTTCAGCAATTCCATTACTTTTTCCTCGAAGAATGGACCATCATAATAACTTGGTGGACGCATTTTTAATTTCGTCGCGCCCTCGATCATACGTTTGATATGATTCTCAAGATTGATAGGTTTTCCGCTAAAAACCCGGATACTCTCGAAAACTCCATCTCCATAAAGGTGTCCACGATTGCCAGCACGAATAGAAGGTGCGTTTGCGGGTAATATTTCTCCGTTGTTATTTACGTATAGCATGTTATCCGAAAATGGATTGAATGAATTCTGTTCCCTTACCAATATTAATAATTAATACGTAACCAATACCAAACAAGGCCCCGCCAATGTGCGCATCGTGGGCAATTCTTCCTCCACCTCTTTTGTCCATGTAGAACTCAAATGCCAAATAAACGAGTCCGAACCCCCAGGCAGGAAAGCTAATTCCGGGCAAGAAAATGATTTGCAACGGAGCACTTGGGTTCCATAAGATCGCCGCAAATACAACCGCCGAAACGGCTCCTGACGCACCAAGAGAGCGATAATGCATATTGTCTTGATGGCGCACGAATGGAACTATGGTTGCCACAATTCCACCAGCGAAGTAGAGAATAAAGAAATGAATTTGACCTTTGACCAATCCGTACTCGTAAATCAAGCCCTGGTCCAATGCAACACCATCTAAAGTCATCCGATTCGGCTCCAACGTCAATAGGAAACTCCCAAGAAAGTACAGAGAGAACATATTGAAGGCCAAATGTCCGTAATCGGCATGAACAAAAATGTGCGTGATATACCGTTCGTATTTCCTGTGGTGTTTTACGTCGTAAGGGATGAACATAGAACGGTCCAATAATTGCTGATTGTTAAATGCAACCATCGAAATAATCACGGTAACAACTAAAATGATAGTCAGGATGTTTAACTCCATAAAATTTGGATATCTTCGAGAGGTTGTTTTTAGACCACTAAAAACGAAAATAACGAATTCCGTTAACTTAACTATGAAGAGATTCACCTCGTTATTACTGCTTGCTACATTGTTGTTCGCTTGTTCTGAACAGCAAAAATCGAAGGAAGAGATCCAATCCTTTGAGCATCAAAACATTCCACTTCCTGAGAAAATTAAAAAGGCGACGCAATCGGATTATTTGAATTCCATTGGCGTTCCTGAAAAAGCACATAGTTTTGTCCGGAATTACTACAAGCAACGCGGGTACCAAGCTCGATGGAGCAAAGGAAAGAAACTAACGCAGAAAGGAGAGGCCTTGAAATTAGCTTTGCAGGATGTTGTTTCCCTGGGAATTCCTGTGCAACGCGTTTCATTGGGGAAAACAAAGAACTTTATTCAGGACGAAATTTGGTTAACGGCTGCCACTTCCATGGTTGTGAACGACCTGAAAACAGGAATTGTGGATTACAAAGAAAAAGTACAACGTCCTGTGAGCTGCATGAATCCGAAGGAATTTGAAGCCATTGTAAAATTTTCAGATACATTGAGTATTCGGGAACAATTTGTCGGTTTTGGCCCTACAGATACTGCCTATCAAGTGCTTGGGAAAGGCCTGATTGATTTTGTCGACCGCTATCCATTGGACACGAGCACTTACCAGGTGAAATCGATCAAATACGATACTACGGCTGCTTTGGAAGAAACACGTCTGGCACTGATCTCAAAGGGATACCTTGCTCCTGAAGTCACAGATACAGCGGTTGTTTTGGATTCGCTGAAAACATTTCAAATTCACAACGGATTGAAACCAGATGCGGTAATTGGGAAATATACGGCACAGGCATTGAATGAGAGTTCTTACCACAAAGTGGAGCGCATTCTTTTGGCGATGGATAAAATTCGTTCAGATCGGCAGTATCCGGAGAAATACATCCGCATCAATATACCTGAGTACAAATTGCGTTATTTCATCAACGATTCCTTGAAAAGCGATCACAATATCGTTGTGGGGAAATATGAGAATCAAACGCCAGAATTAGAGTCCAAACTGCGCAAAATTGTAGTCTATCCCTATTGGAATGTTCCCTACTCTATTTCTAGTAAAGAGATTTTGCCTGCTTTGAAATACAACAATGAATATTTGGCAAAACACAATTACAAAATTTTCAAATCAGGCGAAGAAGTTGACCCTTTAACGGTGAACTGGAAAAGCATTCGTCAAAATGCCTTCCCTTACAAAGTCGTGCAAGATCCGGGACGAGCGAATAGTTTGGGCGTGATAAAGTTCGACTTTTACAACGAACATAGTGTTTACTTCCACGACACGCCGTCAAAAGGACTTTTCGGAGCAGATGTTCGAGCATACTCTCATGGCTGCATGCGCACTCAAAACCCAGTTGATTTGGCGAAAGTCATTTTGGATCGCGATTCTATTCCGTATCGGGGCAACATCATGAAATCAGACTCGATTGACAGCATCTTATACAGAAAAACCGATTTCGATTATCGCATTTCATTGGTAGATCCTATTCCAATTTACATCGACTACGTGAGCGTGGTGCGCAAAGAGCAGCAAATGGTGGTCCATCTCGACATCTATGGCAGAGATGAAGAATACCTGAAAATCCTTCGTCAAAAGTCCTGACATTCGCTACCTTTGCCGAAAAAAATATCCATGTCGGTAATTGTATCCCCTTCTATGCTTTCTTGCGATTTTGCCAATGTGCAACGCGATGTTGAAATGATCAATCGATCTGAAGCTGATTGGTTCCATATTGATGTTATGGACGGCGTTTTTGTTCCGAACATTTCGTTTGGACTTCCCGTGCTTAAAGCGATGAAAAAGCATGCGACAAAACCTATGGATGTACATTTAATGATCGTTGAGCCGGATAAATATGTCGCTGACTTCAAAGAGGCCGGCGCCGATATTCTAACAGTTCATTACGAAGCATGTCCGCACTTACATCGATCCATTCAATTGATAAAATCGCACGATATGCAAGCGGGAGTTGCTTTAAACCCGCATACCAACCCAGATGTACTTCGTAGCGTTATTCGCGATTTGGATTTGGTGTTGATTATGTCGGTGAACCCTGGGTTTGGCGGTCAAAAATTCATTGATCAAGCGGTTGAAAAAGTTGCCGATTTGAAAAAGATGATTGTAGAAACGGGAAGCCACGCGAAAATCGAAATTGACGGAGGTGTGAATTTGGAAACAGGACGCCGATTGGTAGATGCTGGTGCCGATGCCCTGGTAGCCGGAAGCTTTGTTTTCAAATCAGAGAATCCAGAAACGACCATCGCTGCGCTCAAACAATTGTAAAGTGATTACCGAATTCTTTCTGGACAAATTCGAATATGATTTTCGCTGCAACCAGCGCTGGATTGAAAATTTTCGTCAACACGAAGATGCATTGAACGAATACATTCTAAAATCTTTTTCGCACGTAGTGAATGTGCATCATATTTGGATTCATCGTGTATTAGAAATTCCGTCCGAATCGCATACTTGGGACGTATTACCGTTGGATTATTGGGAACAACTTGCGCAAGAAAATCATTTGAAAACCATCGATTTCCTGGAGAAACAAGAAGTGAACAATAAGGTGAATTACACCAGTGAAGAGGGAATCAGCTACGAAAAAGAAGTCATTGATATCCTTTATCACATCTTAAATCACAGCAATTACCATCGTGCTCAAATTTCGCGTGAATTGCGTACACTTGACATTCAACCACCCGCATTCAATTTTATTTCGTTTCATTAAATAATGGTAATGAAACGCTGTTTTTATTTTATTTTTTTTCTGATGCTTCTTTGCCTTAGCTGCAAAGAGCAAAAGAATCGTTTTAGCGTCATCGAAGTACCTGTTCTTTTTACCGAAACTGAAATGATTGTTTTGAAGGACTCAATAGTGAACGATACAGTTTTCAGTTCGGATACATTGAAAGTTTGGCATGCTGATCTATTGGGAAGAATGAAGGGCTACCAAGCGTATATAAACGGCAGTATCTATCTACAAATAGATTATAATTATACCGACTCTTCCTGCATAATTGATTGCGATTGGGATGTAGACACCATTAAAGCCAATTATGTCACTCGCACGGAGTATTACAAACATGACCGTGGCTTTAAACGGATTATAATCACGCATCCGAACGATACTAATTCAATCATTGACTTCACCCTAGATGAGAACGCAAATATTACTCGAATAAAAGGTGTTCATTATTATGAAACTAGAATAGTTGAGGTGGATGAGTTTTATGAGTACGACAAACATGGAAATGTACAACGATGGGGAATGAATCCGAATCTTCAGAACAACACCTCGGTAAAAAGGCACTTACCCGAGAATGAAAATTACGTAAACACTTACCGAGGGGACACATTAATTAAACAAGAAATGCGAATAGCAGGTAGAACCGAGCAGATTACTACCTATGAATATAGTGGAGACTCGTTAATTGAAAGCCTGTTTAATCGCTATGGCAGGCTCACCCAAAAGACCTTCACCAGTTTAACTGAGAGTTTTGTCAACAGTTACTCATCTTATCCGAGAACATATAAAATAGAGTATTACAAAAACGGCTTCTTCATAGGTAGAGAAAGATACCTTGTAGAACAACTAAGGCACGATCCTTGAATATCAAACAAAAGAGTAACAAAAACACTCTATCTTCGTTATGATGAATATGAAATCTGTCATAGTATTTTTTTTCGCTTGCATCAGCTTTGTCTCCCTTGGACAAGAGCCTTCCATTCTTGAGAAGAAAGAGGTGGAATTGGATAGCTTGTTGAACAATCTTCGAGCTGCTGAAACCAATGCTGAGAAAAACGCTGCAAATGTGGAGTTTACAGATTTGATGTCGAAAACACTGAACGAACCCGGTGCCCTTGAATATCCGTTTACGCTACTAAAAACAGTGGGGATTATCGATAGCCCTGACGGTCAGGTACGTATTGTGAACTGGAACGTTGAAAAAGAAGATTTCAGTCACTCTTATCATTGTTTTGTGATGTACAACGATGAAAAGAAAGACGAGGTGCGTGTGACTCAATTGGTTGACATGAGTTTTGGAATGCCATCGCAACCTACGGAAACCATTGACCATGAGAATTGGTACGGTGCGCTGTATTACAAAATCATCCCGGTAAAAAAAGGATCAAGAACCCTTTATACGCTTTTGGGTTGGGATCACAACTCTTCATTGAGTCAAATAAAATTGATTGATGCGATGTACTTCACATCAAGCAGCGTGAAATTTGGAAGCCCCATCTTTAAAATGGGCAATGAGACAAAAAAACGTGTCTTCTTTGAGCACTCGAAGAAAACGAGCATGTATTTGAACTATGAGCCGCATCGAGAGCGGATCATGATGGATCATTTGTCTCCAGAATCTCCTTCTTTAAAGGCATTTCGTTCTTACTATGTTCCCGATATGTCTTACGATGCATTTGAGTTTGAAAACAAAAAATGGATCTTAAAGGAAGACGTTGTTGGCGTAAACGATGACATGGTGAGTACCAAAAAGCAAGAGGTGCGCATTATGAACAATGACGGCCAATTGGAAACCATCTCCATCAAAACGGAATGGCAAAATCCCGAGGATGCCAATGCACCCGTCGGCGGCTCTGAACACGTCGCCGTTACCCCTGAAACAGAAGGCAAAGCTACCGAGGAAGAACCAAATGACACAAAAAGTGAATTGGACGCACGTGTCAACAAAAGAGACAAACGCAATCCAAACGACTTAACCATACTGGGCGATAAGAAGAAGAAAAAACGACGTTGGTTTAGAAAGAATCGCCCTTAAAAAAAGTCGCTGTTCTCGCCCCTACCCTTTCTGCGAGCTTCAAGTTTGTAAGTAACTCTGAATGTTGTTTTTATTGGCGCACAATGTTAAAATATTAACCACAATCCATCGTTTATACATTGTCTGAGCACCCTGCCAAAGTGAATCAAAAAAAATTCTAACTTTAATACAAATCACTTCGCGATGAGTAAGAACCTGTATATTGTTCCATACGATTTCACTCCTGTATCTGAAAAGGCACTTGAATTCGCACTATTCCTTGGAAGTAAGGTGCGCACTGAAATCAAACTATTGAACGTAGCTGTTGACAAGCCGAATGGAATGAAAGCAAAATCGCAGCTGCAAGAACTCTGTGAGAACATGAAGACTCCACCAACCGTTGAGTTGACACACGCAGTTCGAGTGGGATCAATATTTACGGACATTGGAAAAGCCGCCAAACAAGATCATGCACAACTTATAATTATGGGAACGCACGGAAAACGTGGTTTGCAATCTGTTTTTGGCAGTCATGCAATGAAAGTAGTAACCAGTGCCGAATGCCCCTTCTTGATTGTTCAAAAAGGAACGGAGGTGAAAGAAGTGAAAAACATCATTGTTCCTATTGACCTGACAAAAGAAAGCCTTCAAATTGTAAATATTGCAGGAGATATGTCCAACATGCTCAAAGCTGGAGTGCACGTTCTTGCAGAAGATCAATCCGATCAAATTTTGCATACGCGTTTGCACAACAGAGTGTCAATTGTGAAAGACCAATATGAGGAACGCGGCATCACGCCAACCATTGAAATTACCAAGAAGCGTGGTTCTTACGAAAAGAAAATCATGCAGTATGCTGCGGCAAATGAAGGAGGAATGCTAGCAATTGCCTACCATTCGGAAAGTTTGTTACCACAATTTGATACCTTTGCCCAGAATTTGATGGTCAACAAAGCAGGAATACCATTTTTGGTGATTAATTCCAAGTTGGCGTCGTCACTTTATTTCTAGAAATTAATGAAGTTAGGAGAAGTGAACACTTTGCGTGTTCTGCGTTTCACATCAGTGGGCGCGTATCTTGGTGATGAAGAAGACAACGATGTCTTACTCCCAAACAAATATTTGAACGACGATCTCTCTATTGACAGCGAGGTTGAAGTCTATCTATACCGCGACTCAGAAGACCGTCTGGTAGCAACAACCGAACGCCCGTTGATTGAATTGTACGGATTCGCTTATTTGCAGACCAAAGCCGTAAATTTCTTCGGAGCCTTTATGGATTGGGGCCTGGAGAAAGATCTGATGGTTCCATTCAAAGAACAAAAACTCAAATTCGAAGAAGGGCGCTATTACCTAGTGACCTTGCAACTAGATGACGCAACAGATCGATTGTTTGCTTCAGCAAAAGTGCACCGTTACCTGGAAGAATGCTCGGAAGATTTCGATCCAAAGAAAGAGGTAGAATTGTTGATTTGCGAACAAACCGAATTGGGCGTAAAAGTTATCGTTGAGAACAAATTCTCTGGATTGATTTTTAACAGCGATATCAGCCGCCCCGTAACTCCCGGACAAAGAACCAAGGGATATGTAGCGAAAGTGCGCGAAGATGGCAAACTAGACGTTCGATTGGATCCAACCAGTTATGCCAAAGTATCGGGTTCTGCTGAAAAAATCTTGGATATTCTGAAACGAAAGAAATCCATTCCGCTTACGGACAAAAGCCATCCTGATGACATTCGTGAAACACTCGAAATGAGCAAGAAAACCTTCAAACAAGCCGTTGGGAACCTTTATCGAGAGCGTTTAATCCGAATTGAGAAAGACGGTATTTATTTGGTGGATTAGGTTTCGAGAGCCTCGCGAACTATGATAAGGTAAAATATTCATGTTTCTTAGAGAAAACTTGAACCGCACGAACTGGATTACATTTCAACATAAGAGCCTCTCCAAACCTTCTATCTTTTGTCGAAATGTCTTTTATCTCAAAGTCTTCTGTCTCCCTGTCTTCTGTCTCCCTGTCTTCAATCTACAACGACAGCAACTCTCTAAATCGAATCGCTTGACGTCGGGAAATATCTACGATTTCTTTCTTCCCATCGATTTCGTGCTTCAATTCGACGCGTAAACCACCGTTGAACCAATTTTCTACACTGTCAATCCAATCGAGGTTGATGATAAACTTACGATTTGCCCGGAAGAAATGTTCTGGATCCAAGCGACTTTCAAAGCTGTTCAGCGAACGAAGAATTAACGGTCGATTCTTTTCGAAATACACTTTCACGTAATTTCCATCAGACTCGAGCATACGCACTTTCGATAATTCTACAAAAAAACACTTCTCGCCGTCTTTGATGAATACTTTATCGGTGCTTGTGAGCATGCGGTCCTTGCGACTTGTGCGCAATTCTTGAGAAGATTCGAATTCGGCTTCTTCACGTTCCTTCAACTTTTCAATTGCCTCGGCCAAACGCTCAGGATCGATGGGCTTTAAAATGTAATCCAATGCGTTCACTTCAAATGCCTTCAATGCATATTCGTCGTAAGCTGTAATAAAAATTACGTGCGGAATATCCTCAAGTTTCTTCAACATATCAAAACCAGAAAGCTCTGGCATATTCACGTCGAGAAAAACCAAATCGGGACCTGTTTTCTTTATCAACTCTATCCCCTCTTCTGCATTTTGGGCTTCGCCCACTACACTGATTTCAGGAAACTCCTTCAAAATGGACTTTAACTCCTCACGAGCCAGACGCTCATCATCAATTACAACACTTTTAAACTCTCTCATTGTTAAAACACATTAAGGCTTCTACATAATTATCTGGCAATTCGCGCAATGCAAATGACGCATTATCACCGTATTGCAATTCCAGGCGTTTCTGAATGTTTTGAATTCCCACACCCAGATCCATCACTTCTTGTAAGTTTCCACTGTTGATTACCTGAATACAAACGCGTTCATCTGCTGCATACGCTTTGATTCGCACGACACCACCGTTTTTCAAATTTGAAATACCATGTTTAATCGCGTTCTCAACCATCATCTGTAAAGAAAACGGCGGCACCTGAAAATCTTCCAGGTTATTATCAATATCCCATTCTACGTTCAAACGTTCTTCAAAACGCACGCGCTCTAAATCAAGGTAACTTTTAGATACATTTAGCTCAGACTCTAGCGGTACCAAATTTTCTCTTCCCAAAACAAGCGACTGGCGCAGAAGATTGGATAAGGTGGTAATGGATGTTTTTGCTTTTGCTGGCTCGATGTCAACCAACGCGCGAATACTATTCAACGAATTGAATAAAAAGTGCGGATTCAGTTGAGAACGTAAGTTTTTCAATTCACTTTCACGAAACGGACAAAAACCTAGGAGTTGGTTTTAACTACATTTGGTACCTGGATGGCGCAGGAACGACTCAAACTTCTGGAGGTTTTGGATTACACATTCATGAATTTTCGGTGTATCACGAAAACGACATTTTCGGTGGAAAAGGCCGAGATCGCTTCAGAACGGGGCAATTTCACTTCAGTTATTTGTACAATCGTCATAAATTCACCGCGGGCATTCAATTATGGACGGGGGAATCCAAGTCAGCACCATTAATCAAAGAAGGTTGCGATGATTGTCCTTCTGGTTACCGCGACCTGAGCAATACAAAATTTGGAAAAACCAGTCATGGAATTGTTTATGTCGGCTGGCGCACTGAACATGCATTCGATCAGAACACTGCTGTAAGAGTTGGACTGGATGCAGAGCGTATTCGTCACATTTTTCAGAACAAATTAATCCATGATTTGGGTGCATTCATCAATAGACCAACACCTCATTATCCAATGCTCGATGCTTATGGAAACCCAACTTTTGATGCATCCCATGTACGCAAACCCAAACCATATTTGTTCCTTAGCGCCAATCATGGCTGGGCTTATTGACGAATACTGAAAACAAATGGAACTCTATTCGCAAAAAGCAGGGAATCGTTAATTGGCAACGATTATTTTATCGCTAACCAATTGACCTGCTAATTGTCCAGAGCCAATATAGAGTCCAGCAGGCAGTTCCTCAGGCAGACCAAATTGCCCTTTCTCAATAAATTCTAGCGGAATCAATTGCCCCATACTATTGAATAATTTGAATTCTTCCAATGCTTCGGGAACTATCAATTTACCGTTGCTCACGTACAGTTTCAAGACATCACTTTGAGGCAATTCATTCAATCCAACTACGTTACGTGCAACCCATGTTTCATCCAAACGCTCCGTCGTAGTCAATCCTGTCGCGATAAAGAAATCTGTTGAAGACGCAAAAGCCATACAGCCCCTCCTCGCATCTTGCGGAAAAGAGTTTAGGGTATTCCAGTTCATATTTGTCAAATCCAAATAACGAAAGTCGTTGAGTAATGTTCCTGTGGTATCCTCTCCACCATAAACGTATACCCTATCGTCTATTTGACTTACTGACGGGTAATTTAATGGGGCCGTTTCCAACGCAGTCATTTCAATCCAAAAATCGATGGACGGATCGTAGAAATAAATTTCTCCACGTCTCGTATTGGTGGAATCTGATCCCATTCCAATAATACCAACCCCATTGTATACTGCACTGAATCCGCGCCAAATGCCTTCATTTGGCAGGTCGTTTTTGGCGCTCCAAGTGCTCGTGATAAAATTATACGCCCAAACTTCATTCGAAGCAGCCGAATTCTCGGTTCTTCCTCCCACAATGAATAGCTCATCGTCGATAACAAAGCTCTCCATGCCCGATCTTCCTTCAAACGGAGCTTGCCCAAGGTAAAACCATGAATTTTGAACGGGATTGTACCGCCATAAGTCTTTTAGGAATTCTCCCTGATCGTTGTATCCACCAAAAACATACCCTTCAGAATTGTAGGTTTCAGCAGTGGCATATTGCCGCCTCACTCCAAAAGGAATGGAAGCTACTTCTGTCCAAAGCTCGGTATTAAAATTGAAGGCATAAAAATCGTGAGTCATGTCAAATTGAACGTCCCTGCCCGTGCCGCAATAAGCAATATCGTCAATAACGAAGGAACAACCATCATCTCGTCCTGAAGCAGGAAAGTCTTGAAGATTGGACCAATTTTGAGCCGAGCTCCATGCGCTCGTTAGCAGTAGTAGAAAAAGTAGTATTCGCTTCATAAAAAAAATGTTGTTTCAAGATATTTAAATCCATCGAGAACAAGCCGTTGGAAATGCTTTTTAACTAACGTTAACCCAATTGTTAAAAACCCACGTAAAATAAACGATAAAATTGCCCTTCGGGTATTATGAAACTTGTAAATTTGCATCCCGAAGTTACACCGCAAGCATTATGTCCAATTCTACCAAATATGTTTTCGTAACAGGAGGGGTTACATCGTCTCTTGGAAAAGGGATCATCTCAGCGTCTTTAGCGAAATTACTCCAGGCACGTGGTTACACCACAACCATTCAAAAACTGGATCCATACATCAACATCGACCCGGGTACACTCAACCCATACGAGCATGGTGAATGCTTTGTGACAGATGATGGTGCCGAGACGGATTTGGATCTTGGCCATTACGAGCGTTTTTTGAATGTGCGTACTTCGCAGTCGAACAATGTGACCACAGGGCGCATTTATCAATCTGTGATCAATAAAGAACGTCGCGGTGAGTTTTTAGGGAAAACCGTTCAGGTAATTCCGCACATTACCGATGAGATCAAAGAGCGTATTCAATCACTCGGCAAAGATGGTACATACGATATCGTTATTACGGAGATCGGTGGAACAGTTGGTGATATTGAATCGCTGCCGTATGTAGAAGCCGTGCGCCAGATGAAATGGGAGTTCGATGAGGATTGCCTCGTGGTACACTTAACGCTTGTTCCTTTCTTGCGTGCAGCAGGCGAATTGAAAACAAAGCCTACACAGCACTCCGTAAAGCAATTATTGGAACTGGGAGTTCAGCCAGACGTGTTGTGTTGTAGAACAGAGCACGAATTGGACTTGACCTTGCGTCGTAAAATTGCGCAGTTCTGTAACGTTAGCATGAATGCGGTAATTGAATCGCGCGATGCTGAAACGATTTATGATGTTCCGATCTTAATGCAAGCCGAAGAATTGGATCTGGAAAGAATTTTTGACTCGATTGAAAGCACCAAAATCTGAAGTAACAATTGGATTGGTTGGTAAGTATGTAGAATTGAAAGATTCTTACAAATCTATCAGTGAAGCCTTTATTCATGCAGGAGCGGCAAATGAAGGCAAGGTGAATCTTAAGTGGATTCATTCGGAGTCTGTTACAACTGAAAATGCAGAAGCGCAATTGAAAGGTTTGGATGGCATTTTGGTTGCTCCAGGATTCGGCTCTCGCGGAATTAGCGGAAAAATTGAAACGGTGCGTTACGCTCGTGAGCAGAAAGTTCCATTCTTGGGAATCTGTTTGGGAATGCAGTGTGCTGTTATTGAATTTGCACGAAATGTACTGGGTTGGGCGGAAGCACATACAACAGAAATTGTAGACGATTGTAAAACGCCAGTCATCTCCATGATGGAAGAGCAAAAGAGCATCTCTGATATGGGAGGCACTATGCGTTTGGGCGCTTACAAATGTCACTTAACGCCTGGAACCAAAGTTTCTAAGGCATACAACACCGATAAAATTTCAGAGCGTCACCGTCACAGATTTGAATTCAACAACGAATTCTTGGAAGTGTTTGAAGAACACGGAATGCGCGCAACTGGGAAAAACCCAGAAACAAATCTCGTAGAAGTAGTGGAAATTGAAGATCACCCATGGTTTGTTGGGGCTCAGTTCCATCCAGAATACAAAAGTACCGTTGACAATCCTCACCCATTATTTGTGGCGTTTGTGAAAGCAGTGCTAGACAATAGAACAGAAAAATAACATCGAACAGATTAAGTAATGGATAGAAATACGGTCACAGGACTTGTACTTATTGGACTCCTTTTAACAGTCTTTGCAATCTTCAATCAGCCATCCGAAGAGGAACAGCGCAAAATGAAGGAAAAAGCTGAAAAAATTCAAGCCGAGAAAGACGCAAAAGCCAAAGCGAAAGCTGAGAAAGAGAACAAAGAGAAAGAAGCCAAAACGCTTCAAGGAAATTGGATCGCCAAGTTAGACGAAGAAGGAAACCCTGCACCAGCTGATTCTGGTATGGTTGTTTATTCCGATACGACAGTCTCTCCGGTTGTTGATACAATCATCCCGATTGCAATGGCGCCAGTTCAAAAAGAAAAATCGGCAGACCTTGCCGAAGCTGAAACTCCAGAGAACAACAAACCGCGTGTTGAAGTAAAAGACAGCCTTTTGACTTTAGAGTCGGACAAACTGTTGGTGACATTTAACACCGCCGAACAGAGCGTTTGATGAGCGAGCAACGTCGTGTTTCAACCGTTTGTTACAATTACGAAGACGAAGGCTTCACCTATCTTAGCGAAGTTACCAGTGATTCTGAATCTCCAGAAGACGACCTGGAATGGGTCAACAGCAGCAACCGGGAATGCCGAACATGAAAATCATCATGTACTTCTTCCCTGTTATGATGATCTTCTTCTTCAACAACTACTCGTCAGGTTTGAGTTACTACTACTTTATCTCAACCTTGTATGCCTTTTCCTCGATCTTGTTGACATTAGCTGTCCAAGAATTGACTGAAGTAAAATGGAAACACCCCAACCCCGATCAATTTTCTTCGTATATTAATATAGAGGTCACTTTTACTTAATAGTTGATTAACATGAAAAATGTGCTGTACGTATTGGTAGTTATACTTGTCGGTAGTTCCTTCACGACTTACGGGCAAAATTTGGATTGGTTAGTATCTAGCGGCGGAATAAAGTCTGATAAAGGAACGAAAGTAGTTCATGATGCGCAGGGAAATGCATACATCACGGGGTACTATAACGAAGAGGCCAATTTTGGCTCCATCAATACTGGATTTTCATTTACACAAAGTAAGGAGGCGTTTGTTGCCAAATTAGATCCTCAAGGAAACTTCGTTTGGGAGACGCACGGACTCAATTTTTATGATGATCGCGGTTTAGGACTCACCATTGATGGCAATGGAAATGTTTACGTTACCGGAACCTGTTGGGGAGGCTTGGATTGGCCGCCATTAAACGTTTATAATTCAACTGGTTGGAGTGACCAGATCTTTGTGACCAAAATTGACCCTAATGGCAACGTGGTTTGGATGAAAAACGCTGGAAACGATGAATTTGATAGCTTTCTATACAACGATGATCACGGTCAATCTTTAGCGACGGATGAAAACAACAATGTTTTCATCACTGGATTCATCTCAAATTACTGGGACCAACCAGGAGTGGCTACTTTCGATCAAATCACCATCAATCTTGCCCCATTGGATTCCCTCGCATTTGTAGGAAAATTAGACGATCAGGGGAATTGGCTGTGGGTAGAAACATTTGGCGGAATTTATGCACAGCGTGACAATGACGTTACAGTGGATACCGAAGGCAATGTATACGTAGCTGGAGGATTTGTAGAAACACAATCTTTTGGAACAGAAACCCTCACAAGTCAAGGAGGAACAGACATTTACGTGATCAAATATGATACGGATGGAAACTTCATTTGGGTAGAACAAGCTGGCAGCCCACTGAGCGATAGAGCCAATGGCATTATTGACGGTCAGGATGGATATATGTATGTCACCGGAGAATTTCGCGACACTTGTTATTTTGGAGCTTCATTCCTGGATAACGCAGGTGGACCAAAAGGCCGCGACGTCTTTGTGGCAAAAATATCAAAGAACGGAGATTGGGAATGGGCACGTCGTGCAGGCTCCAAAAAAGGAAAAGACCGTGGAAATATGATCACCTCTAACAATCAGGGACAAATTTTCGTGACGGGACAATACAGCAGCGAGGCAGATTTTGGCATTTTTGATATCGATTCCAATGGCGACAGCGTGCAAGTGTTTGTTGCGGCAATTGATGGAACGGGGACATGGAGATGGGTGCAACAAGGAGGCGGGCAAGGCTACGATCGTGGGCAAGGCATTACAGCAGACAATGATTGTAATTTGTGGGTAAACGGTTACTTCGATGAAACCATGCAATTCAATTCAGAAACTGTTTCTTCCTTAGGAGTAAAAGACATTTTCACCATGAAATTTTCGGATGCGTGTTTTGATGACACACCTCCCACTCCACCAATAACACCAGAAACATTGGAAATTTGCAATATCAAAGTAGGCAACATTTTCACTCCCAACAACGATCAGGTAAATGACGAAATGCGGTTTACAACCTTCTGCAATGCCTCTTATGAAAATGTAATCGTTAATCGTTGGGGCAATGTCGTTTTCCGCTCAGAGGATCCCGTAGAAAAGTGGAATGGCAATGACTTGCAAGGGAACCCGGTCAGTGAAGGTGTTTATTTCTACCGAATTTATGTTGACTTCGAAAAAGAGGAAGATCTTCAAAAATCTGGCTTTATTCAAGTAGATCGCTGATTAGCGAACCAGATCATCTACCATCTACTCGCTTTTCTCCTCTTCAATTTCTACTTGTTGGTCTCTTAATTCGATAAACGCATCCATCTTCTCGTTTTCAATCAAAACGTGCAAATTGTAATACACAATTTTCCACTCCCCTTTAATTTTTCGTGCAATTCCTGTGCCGCGACATCCGCGCATCCAGGTGTCTAAATCCTCATCAAACCAGGCCGTTTTTCCATTTTTGGAAAATGCCCAAATTCGATTGGATGGTTTGAAGTCCCACGCTTGGCCGCGATCAAAATAAGGCTTACAAAATGTCATGAACTCTTCTTGCGTCCAACGTTCCTCAGGAGCCGTTCCTAGAAAAACAAAATCTTCTGTCGTAACGCCAAAATAGCCATCGAAATTGCCTTGAGCCGCAGCTACGTGCCAATCATCAATGAGTTTATTCAATTCCTCCGTTGGTTCTGGCTTCAATGTGATTGAGAGCATTGGAGCTGCAACAATCAGTAAAATTAAAAGTCGTTTCATAAGCATTAAAAAAGTCCCAGCGTTTCCACTGGGACTTAAATCTAAGATTTTACAATCATTATTTCTCCATTTCAAGACACATCTTTACAGCTTCCTGCAAGTTGATGATTCCTCCAGTTGTAGACAACTTTCCAAAATCAATCATATCATCTTGTAAATCTTCATCACGACTTGCTCCACCAGGCTTCACCTGTAATTCTCCACGGTATTTTGTAGAAGACTCAAGAATACTTCTTTGATTTCTTTCATTGACATGTCTGGGAAGTACGACTTCAACAAAGCAGCAACTCCAGATACCATTGGACACGCCATTGATGTTCCTTGAAGCACTTGGTATTCGCTTTGCGGCACAGAATCGGCAAAACTTGACCAGCATAGGCGCGATTCTCCTCTACTTTACCCTTTACTTCCAGGTACAAAGCATATTCCTCAGCGTCTTGCTCATTTGCAATTTCTACTGGCATATTGCCATATTTCTTGTCCAACTCCGCGTAAATACGCGTCATTTCCAAGCGAATATCGTTTGCGTTTTCACCGTTTGCATTCCCTAAGAAATTCCATCCGTGAACATCGTCAATGTATCCATTGTTATCATCGTCAATTCCGTTTCCTGGGATTTCGTCTTCGTTCACCCAAATGCGACCTTGCAAATCTTCGTGCTCAATATCCATTCCTGAATCGATAATAGCTACGATTACTGTTTCAGACTGACGGTTTTTCAACATCTTGTAAGCCTTCTCAGTATTCATTCCTGGTCCTTTACCGTTGTACCAGTTTGGAATTGCTTTTTGACGTTTCTCTTCAGCTTTGATTGCTTTCTTCTCTTCTTTAGTTTGAGCGTACATCACGTTTGTGATTCCCACAGCAAATACAGCAAGAGATAATCTGATAATAATTTTATTCATCTTATAAAAGTGTTTAGAAAAAATGATTGCAGCGTAAAAATAGAACTATTCCACTGCCTTACTCGGAAAAATTAACCATTCGGCGTATATTTACGTCTATATGGTATAAAACACTGACAAATGGTGAACAAAAACATCGGACGTTCAATTGTCCTACTTCTACTCCTTCTTCCTATCGTTACTAATGCACAAAAACTAGGCTTTGAAAAGGTCTTGAAAGAGGCTCCAGAGTCTCCAACAGTATTCTGTGTTCCAAACACTTCAGAACATTTTGAACTGTTAGAAAAGGAAGACATTCACTTAAAATTCAAAACGAATAACTGGTTGTTTATAACAACTACCCCGAAGTGGATCGACGCACACAAACGCGACGGTTCGTTGAAAAACTTCTATTTCGAATTCGCACCACCGGTAGCCTTGGGAGATACGGCACGCCTCTATCACAATGTTGATGATGTTCACCTCGGAGCAGCGCCATTGAACACGGCCTATACTGGTCAGGATGTGATTATTGGAGTGGTAGATCAAGGAATTGATTGGCTGCATCCAGATTTTATCGACAACAATGGAAATACGCGCGTATTGCGCTATTGGGATCATTCGGTGAATGGAAATCCTCCGACTGGATTCGGTTACGGAACAGTTTGGGATAGTACTTCTATCAATAACGGAACATGCACCAGTACAGAAGAGGCATCTGCACACGGTTCTACAGTTACGGGGCAAGCAGTAGGAAATGGAAATGCGAACGGTCGAAACATTGGAATGGCGCCCGATGCGAATATAATTGTGGTGGAAACCAATTTCGGATTGCCAAACTGGACATTAACAGTAGCAGATGCTGTTGACTACATCTTCCAAGTAGCAGACGAATACAACATGCCGGCTGTGGTAAACTTAAGTCTGGGAACATATTTAGGTAGTCACGATGGAAAAGATCCTGCTTCAGAAATGATCGAAACACTGATTGATGAAAAGCCAGGGCGCATTGTTGTTGGCGCTATGGGTAATTCCGGATCACAAGGATATTACCACTGCCAGAACCCTTCCATTGGTCCCGACACAAGTTTCGTTTGGTTTACCAACAATCCATCGTCGCAAATAGGCCCCAACACTGTATTCTTCGACTTATGGTCAGATCAATCAGATGCACTGTATGATTTTGCCATTGGCGCAAACGCACCAGGACCTGGGTACAGTTTCCAGGGGCGCACCAACTTTATTGACGCAGCAACTGCGGGAGACAACGTTTATCTCGACACGATCTGGAATGGCAACAATCAAATCGCGACGGTTACGTTTTATACAGAAGTGATTACAGGAAGTTTCCACCTACAAGCTGTGGTAGACGTAGATTCTTTGGATTACTTGTATCGATTTGAAACCACAGGTTCAGGAAAATATGATTTGTGGTCGGGAGAGTGGTTGCAATTGAACGATATGGTCACTGCAATCCCCACAACTGGACAAATGCCAGACATTGTAAATTATGTCATGCCAGATTCTCTTCAAACACTTGTTTCTTCCTGGAACTGTTCGGCGAAGGTTGTTTCTGTGGCAAATATGAAAAATCGTTGGACATTTACGGATAACAATAATTTCACCTACCCTATTAACGGAGTAGATGCACAAGAAAGAAGTTTAAACTCTAGTCGTGGACCTGCGCGTCATGGTGTAATGAAGCCAGATGTTATTGCGGCCGGAGACAATTCAGTGACAGCAGCGCCACTTTGGTTGCTTCAAAACAGCGGATACAACGCCGTTATAGATTCAGGTGGATGGCACGCACGAAACGGTGGGACTTCTATGGCATCTCCGGTTGTAGCAGGAGTTGCAGCGCTTTACCTGGAAAGATGTGGTATGGCGAATTACCAGAATTTTATTGATGATTTGCACACGACATCTTACACAGATCAGTATACTGGCACCGTGCCGAATGTAGAATACGGTTTTGGTAAAATCGATGCCATGGGAATGCTGACAGCACAAACGTTAGAGCCTACTCCAACCATTACGTATGGAAACTCGGACTTGTCTTCTTCTACAGCCGAAAGCTATCAATGGTTTATTGATGGCACAGCCGTGAATGGTGAAACCAATCAGGTAATCACTTATCAATCGGACGGTGGCTACCAGGTAATGGCGATTAATAGCGACGGATGTTTTGCTCTTTCAGCACCCTATCAGGTGAGTTTGTCTTTAGAGGAAATCGGAATCGAGCAATTCAAAGTATTCCCAAATCCTACCAGTGAGACTTTGCAAATTGTTTCTGAAGAAGAAATCTTGGAGGTGAACTGTTTTGATTTAAATGGACGTAAAGTAGTATTGGATCGAACAAACGACCAATTAAACGTAACAAACATGCTTTCAGGAGCCTACATTCTTGAAATCACGACAACCGAAGGAACGGCAACAGCGCGTTTTGTTAAAATGTAAGATGGATCACATCCAAACGACTAAATACACTACGTTTTTGCTATTTTTGGCACTTTAATTTTGAAACATGGATTTATCAGGAATCATATCAATATCGGGTCGACCGGGGCTATACAAAGTAATTGCACAAGGAAAGAACAGCATTATTGTTGAGTCTCTCACAGACAAGAAACGTTTCCCTGCGTACTCAACTGACCGTATTTCCGCTTTGGAAGATATCAGCATTTACACAATTGATGATGATAAACCGTTGAAAGATATCTTGTCAGACATCTTTGCAAAACAAGAAGGGAAAGAAGGACCGTCGCACAAGGAGGACATTTCAACCTTGACGGAGTATTTTTCTGAAATTCTTCCTGATTACGACGAAGAGCGTGTGTACGCTTCAGACATCAAGAAATTGTTCCAATGGTACAACTTGCTATTAAAAGCGGGAGCTTTGGAGCCATCAGAAGAAGAAGAGGGTGAAAAAGAGTCTGCAGAAGATCAAACAGCATCTGAAGTAACTACGGAAGAGGAAGAATAAAATTGATTTAA
The DNA here is from genome assembly GCA_043584915.1 of Fluviicola sp. Lineage (GTDB taxonomy): Bacteria > Bacteroidota > Bacteroidia > Flavobacteriales_D > Crocinitomicaceae > UBA4466. The sequence continues at coordinate 3,014,849 of CP121319.1, read as the reverse complement.
TAAACTTAAATACAACCGGTTGTTGAGCTTGTCGAAACACCGGTTTTTTTGTGCTATGAAGATTACAAAACCACAAAGAAAATTCGTTGATCAAGAATTGATTATCGATGCCTGGGAAAAAATTGAACGTTACTACACGGATTTACTGGATCGGGATATTTCAAGCAAAACTGATTTTGAAAAATGGTTGCGCGACATTAGCGAATTGGAGGCGATCCTTGAAGAAGACATGGCGTGGCGTTACATAAAAATGACCATCAATACGAAAGATGAGTCCTTGAGCCAGAATTACACCTTCTTTGTGACCGAGATTCAGCCAAAACTGGCCCCATTGGAGGATCAGTTGAATCGAAAATTAAGCGCGAGTCCGTTTACGGAAGATTTAAAATCCGATGCTGCCTATGCCATCTTCTTTCGATCCATCGAAAATGCATTGAATTTGTATCGTGAGGAAAACATTCCCCTTCAGGCCGAATTGGCAGAAGAATCGCAGAAGTATGGATCACTTTCCGCGGCGCAATCGATTGACCACGAGGGTGAAACAATTACGATGCAAAAAGCAGCATTGTTCCTCAAAGAAACCGAAGAAGCTGTGCGTAAAGAAGTCTTCGAAAAAATGGGGAATCGCCGTCTGGAGGATGTCGATAAGTTTGACGCACTGTTCAATACACTTCTCGAAAAACGCCATCAAGTAGCGTTAAACGCTGGCTTTAAGAATTATCGCGATTACAAATTGCAAGCGATGGGGCGCTTTGATTATTCCGTTGAGGATTGTCGCAATTTCCATCAATCGGTAAAAACGGCTATTGTTCCTATCGTAAAAGAATTGCAGCAAGAGCGATTGAACAAATTGGGGAAAGACAAATTCAAACCTTGGGATTTGGATGTCGATCCTGAAGGAAAACTTCCTTTGAAACCATTTCAAGAAGGCGCTGAACTATTAAATGGAAGTATCGAAATGTTCAACCGCGTAGATCCTTATTTTGGAGATTGCCTCAAAACAATGTCGGAAATGGGGCATTTGGATTTGGAATCAAAAGATGGGAAATCACCCGGTGGTTACAACTACCCGCTTTATGAAATTGGTGTTCCGTTCATTTTTATGAATGCTGTTGGTTCTCACCGCGATCTCGTGACGATGGTGCACGAAGGCGGACATGCAGTACACTCTTTTTTAAGTCGAGAATTGGAGATAACAGGTTTCAAAAGTTTGCCCTCTGAAGTCGCTGAGCTTGCATCTATGTCAATGGAATTACTGACTATGGATCAATGGCAGGAATTTTACACAGATCCTGACGCGTTGAATCGCGCTAAAAAAGAGCAATTAGAAACAATTTTGCGCCTCCTTCCCTGGATTGCGCAAGTAGATGAATACCAACATTGGTTGTACGAAAACCACGAGCATACAGTGGAAGAGCGACATAAAATGGCGAGGTAGCTCAGTTGGTTAGAGCGCCGGATTCATAACCCGGAGGTCGGGAGTTCAAATCTCCCTCTCGCTACAAAAGATTCTTCTAAGAGTTTTGCACGATCACTTAGATCCTTTTCAAATAGCTTAGTAAGTCCCATTTCCCAACCTTTTCTGCTCCATTTAATTGTAATGACTGCTGTATCCTCGATGTTAAAAAAACTACTTGAACTCCAATAAAAACGGTACATTTCAGAAGAACCAGATTCAAGCTGGTACATTTTTTTCTCTTTGATTTTTTCTGCCAAAACAAGACCATCCGAATTAGACACAAACCTCCCCTTCCCTTTTATCTTAATGTCATGATTGGGGATTGGATACCCAGCCAAATCAACGATTTTCAATGTTAAGGTTCCCTTTGCTGCGTCACTGGCAAACGCAACTAGCGAAAATATTATCAATACAATTACTGTTCTCACATTTAACATCATAGCTGCGAAAATTTTAAGACAATTTAAATACAATTGGGAGCCTACATCTGGTAATCACTCGCTTTCCATTGCATGTTCCCGGAATCCAACGTGGCATTGAACGAATGACCCTTTTCGTCTCCCTATCCAAATCTTTAGAAACTCCTCTTAGAATTTTAACATCTGAAATTTTACCATCAATGCCAACTACGAAAGAAGCATACACAATACCTTGTTCATCCATATATACAGATGTTTTTGGGTACACCACATTGTCTTGAACAAACCCCATGAGTAGCGTTGCATCTATTGGAAAGGACGCATCGACAATTAATTGATTACCATTTTCGACATCACAAGAATCGTATTCGCTGTAATCTACAGTTAAGCTCAATGAATCCATGGTTTTCACTTGCTTCCCCCACGATTCATTTGCCAATTCCATCCACTTCCCATACTTCCAACCCAAGGTTATTTTGATCGTATTGAAATCAGATGAAGACAAGGTTCGCTTGTATTTATACTCAATGTAAATGGGCGTTTCATCAATTCTTATTTTATAGCGCTTGCCTATCTTGGCTTTTTTCTTGAAAACTACCTTGCCATGCTCGTCGGTTGTCGCCATTGGTAAACCCTTCACGAAAATATCAAGGTCGGGTACTGGCTCACCTAAACGGTCTTTTATAACAAGGTTCAAATCTGCTTTACTAGCATAACTCATTGGAATAAAAAAGAGAATAAAATATAGGAAAAGGAATGATTTCATTTCAGTACTATTTGTCACGAAATTACGAATAATGACCGTTTCAATCAGTCAACTCATCTTCACTTGTATACTTTCAAATACATTTCAATCCACATTATTTCTTCTTCGGGTGAGTTTCGTACTTTTAGGTTCATGAAAACTTTGTATTACTTTTTTGCTTTTTCAATCGTATTAAGCACGGCTTCTTGCTCATCGTCAGAATCGGAATCAGAGAATCCGGATAAACCAGAAAAAGAACAAGCGAAACAGATGGGACAGAAAGTTCCGGCGCCCGTAATCAACATTGGTGAGTTTTCTGAAATGACAAAAGCCGACTTGCGTTTGGCTCGAAATACCATTTACGCCAAGTATGGACGCATTTTTAAATCGAAAGATTTGAAGGAGCACTTTGCCAAGCAAGACTGGTATCATGAACGGTCCGACTTTAAAAAAAGTGACCTACGACAGCAAGATTTAGACATCGTGAACCTTATTCAGTGTTGGGAGGAAAAAACAGCGGTACTTCTGGAAGAACAAGCGGACATTACGGGGAATGGTAGATACGAAAACTGCTTCGTGCTGTATAACAAGAACAAAGGAACATATAGCATTTTGGTGAATGATTTCTCTCAAGAGTTTGATCATTTCTGGGGGCAAAACGAAGACAATCAGGGACTTCCAAGCGATTGGGCAGAATTAGAAGTTGAAGTTATCGATATTGACCCTGAAGATTTTAAGCAAGAAATTCGTGTAAGTCAACGCTTTGATGATTGGGAAGATCCCGGAACGCACAACATTATCCTTGCCTTTGATAACGGCGTGAAAATTTCCGAATTAAGCAGTGCCAATTACGATTCGGGAATATTAACGCTCAACGAAGATGGCACCGTAACCATGCAACAGTCCAATTGCCCCGAACATACCAAAGAGTACCGCTTGGAAAAAGGAAAACTCGTACAGTTTGATGAAGAAATTGGTCCTACACCTCCGGGTGGGTGCGCAGCTTGTTTCTCTGGAGAGGCATTGGTTAGCGTTTCAATGACCGAAACAAAAAGAATTGACGCGCTCAAGCGGGGCGACGCCATTTTGACATACGACAATGTGACTCAAAACTATCACCAAACGAAGGTAGAACGCGTGTTAAATGTATACCATGAAAACCTTGTTAGGATTGACATTGGAGCAACCGAATTTATCGTTACGGACGATCATCCTTTCCTTTCATCAAACGGTTGGTGCTCATTAGCCCCAGAGAAAACCATGGAACGATATGGCTACACAGACGTCTCTTTACTTTCTTCAGACAGTAAACTTGTTGGACTTACAGCAAACGAATCGATGATTTCGAACATTGAGCGATTGGACGAAGGAATGATGACGTACACGATTTCAACACTGGGAAACGGAACTACGTTTATCGTGAATGGAGTTGTTGTAGGAACGGAATCCTTTAACATAAACCTCTAACGCGACTTTCTCGTAGGAATTTGGAAACCAAGTCCTAAGGAAAGCATAAGCTCATCCATCCGCTCGGAGCCATTTGGTAATCCACGCATGGTAGCATGTACATACGATACTTGAGAAAAGAAGTGAAAGTACTTCCAAACAAAATAATCAAAGCCAGTCGCTGTGCTGAAGGATGGGGCCAATGAAGTCGTTCGGATTTCTTGTCCGTTTAAAAATTGTCCATTTTCGGCATAAGTAATTCCAGGTAAGAAACCGATTTTAACATCCCAATGATCTCCAGGCATTTGATTCAAATGATAAAACATGCCAAAGTAAGAACGAATCATTTTCAATCCTTGTAATTCTGTGCTCGGGCTGTTCAAAAACAAATAAGAGTCGCTTTTCACACTCACGGATCTATTAAAATGGTATTCCGCAAAAGCATGCAAATGATAATTAACGCGATCTTGATTCAACATAATCCCCGGTGCGTAAGTAGCAGACGCCGATAGCACACCTACATCTCTGTATGTCGGTTCTGGCATTCTTCGCATTCCGATAAAACCGTATTCAACCTGCGCTTGAACGCCAAAGCTGACTAAGAGTGCCAATAAGCATAATAACCTTACCATAAATCTGCAATTTTATAGTTAATACCCACGTGGAAAAGCAAGTGTCCTTCCATGCTGCTGCTCGATTCTTCATGAAACTCAACATGATCACCATGTGTATGCGCTCCCACCTCATTTCCAAGGTGCAGCATGTACTGGGAAACAACCGAAAGATCCAGTCGCTGCGTCAAATTAAAATGTACTCCAATTCCGGCTTGTGCAGCGGAACTCCATCGTGTAATATTATTGCTGCGATTGCCATTTTCCACAATAAATGTTCGATCAAAACAGTGTCCGGCAAGAATATAAGGCTGAACCTTTTGAACTGGATTTTTCAACGGATAATACAATACGCTCCATCCGATATGGTAATCGGTTCTTGTGGCAAAATCGCCAATATCGCTTTGGATGTAATCAAAAAACCAATCAGAGTTCACTTTATCCGCAAATTGCAAACGAAACTGTCCTCCCACTCCAAATCCGTTCGATTCGTTGTGATGTCCGTTGAAGGTGCTTACAGTCGATCGCATTCCAAGCGAAAATCTTCCTCCTCGATTCTTTCCTTTGATGTCAAAATCTTTTTGTTGGTAAATCAATTGCGCCTGGGCAGTAAACGCAGAAAGAAATGCCAGAATTAGTAGGTTTCTCATAGCCGATGTCTTTGTGTTCCTTAATATGACAATAAAAATACGTTGTCCCCCCTACTCGGTTTCCTTTTTTTTGAAATTTCGAGCAAAAAAAAATGCGACTCGAAAGTCGCATTCTCTACTATTTTATTGCTCAATTAACTTGAGAATTTTTCAATTACCTCTTGCGTTACCCCCGTGTTAGAAAAACCTCCATCGTGGAACAAGTTCTGCATTGTCACGTAACGCGTCAAATCTGAGAACATAACGATACAGTAATCAGCACACGCTCCTGCATCTGCGTTTCCTAGTGGAGACATTTTTTCTGAGAAGTTGATGAATTCTGAAAAACCTTTCACACCGCTTCCGGCAGTTGTCATTGTTGGTGATTGCGAAATAGTATTCACACGCACTTTATCTGAAACTCCGTAGTGGTATCCAAAACTTCTTGCGATAGACTCCAGGTACGACTTATTGTCTGCCATATCGTTGTAATCCGGGAATACACGTTGTGCAGCGATGTAACTTAATGCAACAATTGATCCCCACTCATTCATGGCATTCAATTTTTTGGAAGTTTGCATCACTTTGTGAAATGAAAGCGCCGAAACATCCAATCCTTTCATTGTGAAATCATAGTTTTCATCGGTGTAATGACGTCCTTTTCGCACGTTCACAGACATTCCGATCGAGTGTAGGATAAAATCAATCTTACCACCAAGAACTTCCATGGATTCTGAAATCAACTTTTCGATATCCTCAACGCTCGTTGCATCCGCTGGAATTACTTTACTTCCAGTTTTTTCAGCAAGATTATTGATTTCTCCCATGCGCATGGCGATCGGTGCATTAGTTAGAACAAATGATGCGCCTTCTTCATGAGCGCGTTCTGCTACTTTCCATGCAATAGACTGTTCATTTAATGCTCCAAAAATGATCCCTCTTTTTCCTTTCAATAAGTTGTTTCCCATGTTTCTTTATTTATGACTGCAAATTTAGCAGAATAATGTTCTCATGCATCGATTTCAAGTCGAAGTCCATCAAAGGCAACTGATACATTTTCCGGTAGTTCCTTTTCAATATCTTCATGCGTTCCAAACAAATGCGAAATGTGCGTCAAATAGGCTTTTTCAGGACCAATATCCTCGATAAAATCCAAGGCTTGTTCCAAGTTGAAATGGGAGATGTGTTCTTCTCTTCTGAGCGCGTTTACTACCAAAACCTTCGTTCCTCTAATTTTCTCTCGCTCCTCCTCTGAAACGGTTTTTGCATCTGTAATGTAGGTGAAATCGCCAATTCTAAATCCAAGTACTGGCATTTTGTAATGCATCACCTCAATTGGAGTAACGGACATATCATTGATCGTGAAAGGCTCTTTATTGATAAGGTTCAAATTCACGGAAGGCACACCAGGATATTTGTTCGCTTCAAAAACATAATAAAACTCTCGTTTTAGCGCTTTCTCCACACTTGTATTGCAATATACTTCCATGTCACGCTTCTGCTTGAAGTTGAAGGCTCTAACGTCATCCATTCCAGCAACGTGATCTTTGTGTTCATGCGTAAAAATGAGCGCCTCAAGAGACTGGATGTTGGCTCTCAGCATTTGTTGGCGGAAGTCTGGCCCACTGTCAATTACGTAATTTTTCCCATTGAATTCTATCAATATAGAACAACGCAATCGATCGTCTCTCAAATCCTTTGACGAGCAGACATAACAATCACAAGCAATAACAGGAACTCCCTGAGAAGTACCTGTTCCAAGAAACTCAACGTTAAATGATTGCTTTTCCAACATACTAGAACAAAAATACGGGTTTGTAGAAAAAAATTGTCAAAAAAAATGTGCAATCCCAAAATATCTGCAACTCCTTATTTTACTAGGCATGCATAACTAACAACTGCCTTAACAAACTGTTAATAAAACAACTTTAACTATGCATGCATACCAACCCATGACTAATAATCAGCGTCTTACATATAAGACTAACTTTCTAACTCGACATCATGGCGCATCTACTAACAACACCATCACCGACTCGTATATCATTTGCATTTACGATCAAAGTAATTTTTCTTTCAATATTATTTTTGAATTCAAGCCATTCTCATGCTCAGACCTACGTAACTATGACAAATGGAGCCTGGATGGATAATGCAACCGTATGGTCTACCAATGGTGGTGCATCTTCTTGTGGATGCACACCAGGGACAGCGCCTGGGGCTGTTACCATAATTGTTAATCATTCTTTAACGGTTGTCCCAGACTTAGATTTCACCAATTCGACCACTACCATAAATGCAACTGGCTCAATTTCAGGAGCATTCGATCTAACAATTGGCAGTGCCACAATGGATATTTTTGGCGTGGTTAATTTGGATCGGTACACACAAAACACAGGGGCTGCAGTCACTATTCATAGTGGCGGTACGATGGTTGCGTCAAATAGAATCACTTTAAATGGTGGGAATTTGACGGCAGATGCTGCTGTACTCACATCTGGAAGAGTTGATATTGCCAATGGTGCCTCACTCGATATTCTGAACGGTTCTAAACTGAATATTCTCACTGGAAATTTAAGAAACGCAGGTACCATTACCCTAGACCCCGCCTCTTGTATTGAAACCAACGGAAACATTCAAAATGATGCGACAGGTGTTATCAATGGAAATGGCGCGCTTAATTCTGGAGGTAACATTGTAAACTCTGGCACTATTGCCACCTCCATATCTTGGTGTGCAAATGGCGCAGGAGTGGGCATGCCAACAGCCGAAGATTGCTTAACGGCAAATGGAATTTGCAATGCGATTGTATTGCCAATAGAACTTGTTTCATTTACCGCAACCATGAATGAATACAAGCAAGCAGAAATAAGATGGTCGACAATTACCGAATTAAACAACAGCCATTTTGTACTCTCGAAATCAACCGATGGCATCCAATGGGAAGAAATCAACTACGTTGATGGCGCAGGAACAACCACTGAACAACAGTTTTATATGATTTTGGATGCGCCTTCCGAGGGATTAACGTATTACATGCTAACACAATACGATTTTGACGGAAGAAAAAATGTCTATGACCCAATCAGTTTGTCGAATGAATCGATGACTGAATGGAAGGTTTTCCCAAACCCAGGTCGCAGCAACGGTCATCTTACAATTTCAAATTTAGAAAGTGGAACTGGGTCAATCGTGCTCGCCGATATGAGAGGGCAACATTTGATCAACGAACCTCTGAATGCATCCGGTGGACAAATTAAAATTCCGCTTTCAACTATGGACTCGGGTGTTTACCTTTTGACAATTGAGCTAAACGGCACTTCCAAAACAGAAAGAATTTTAATTCAAGATTGATCGTCTTTCTTTTTAAGAATGGAAAGAATAAAAATTGACCAACCAGCGATCATCAAAACGCCACCAATGGGAGTTATGGGACCTAAGAATTTTAGTTCAACCCCGAAAATTGATTGCATGGAAAGTAGAAAAATAGATCCACTGAAAAGTAAAACACCACTGAGTAAAAGACGGTAAACCCAGGTAATTTTGGGCAATCGATCTGCCGCCAGGCCAAGTACCAAAAATGCCAATCCGTGATACATTGCATAACGCACGCCTGTTTCGAATGACGCCAATTGTTCGGCATCCAATCTTTCCTTGAGTGCATGTGCTCCAAATGCCCCCAGAACTATGGCCAACATTATTATGGTGGCACCGGAAACCGTAATTGATTTATTCATGAGACAAAGATATTGTATGATCTAGAACTGAGCGCCATCCTTCCCAATGATTGTATTCACCAATTGTTTCATTGTGCCAAATGAATCGAAAGGTACCTCCGTGTTTTTTCACCTCAGCATACAGCTCAGAAACACGTAACATGGCTTGTTCAGGCGTCAATTTTAAATACTCGTTGAGGGTGCCGTCCATATAAACAAAAGGATGTACCGTCAATTCCGTGATTGACTCTTCTAGTAAGTCGTACCAACGAAAAGATTTCGCCGTACCTGCCCTAAAGCCAGTTTCGTCAGCAAACCCCATCGAATAATCATGTTTAATTCCGGCTTCTAACAAAGTCCGATAAGAATCGGGTAATGTAAATCGCAAGAAATGCTGTCGACTTGAATGAATTTCCATTCCAAGAATGGTTTCAAGCGTGCTTTTTTCATCGCTCACCACAGACTTGCTGCAAAATGACTGGTAGGAAGGATGGATGCCTATTTCCGCCACCTTACTTAAATTCCGAATCAACTCTTGATGCTTAGGATGATTGATATCCAAATTACGATCATACTTGCCATTACTTTCCACAAGCCAAAAAATTCGAGTTTCATCAAAAGTTTCTGCAATGTTGGAAATTGTATCAAATGTATCGTACGGATCTTGATGCCCCGCTTCAACTGCTTTGCGTTCAGATAATCGTTTCTTATTATTTCTCAATCGATCCTTTAGCATTGACAATTTTCTCCTTGTCCCTGTCTTGTGCAAATAGGCAAACGTATTATCAATGTCGAATGTTGGCTCAAACCTTATTTTTGGCTCAGGAACTTTCACTCCAACGGAATTAAGAAATTGTTCTGCCCATTGATCGCAAACAGCCTTCCCCAACAAGTCGTACTTACTGAGTATACTTTGGGATGCAGTAAACCGATCATGTTGATCTTTATCAGGAGTTGTATACTCCTCCATACGTGTCAACACATAAAAAATTGAGGCCAAATAATCGGCTTTCCCATCAAATTCAAAAACACTTAATTCCTTATCAAAAGCGGGATTCAGTTCAAAATTTTCGGAATAAAGTAAATACGATGCATTCCCATTTTCTGTGTAATCATAAGCGTACGCTTCCCCTTCTGTCACTAGCTCAATATCAATCCCACGATTCTGAAATACAAAATCTACCGTGTATTGAATCCGAGAGCTTATTCGATCAACCTTTATTTTAAGAGAACTTTTCGACACTTTGCTTACAATCTTCCTTCATCGGCAAATCTAATGGAATTATTTGCTATTCCGTCATGCTACCAAATGTGAACTCCACCATTGTGACCATAAGCTCTGTGCGCCGCCATATTGACAAGAACCATATGATTCGGAGTGGTCAAATGATGCCAGGTCCAACTTCCTTTCCTATATGCCTTAGCTGCTGAAATGCTGGCAAGTTCTCCCTTTGCCACAAGAAAAGCATCTGCATAAGAAAAATGCTTGGAGCGTTGAGATTTATCAAATAACCCGGCGGTAATCCCTGGTTTCAAATCTACAATGCTTTTACCAGAATTTGTTGGACTGCTCCATGTTCCTTTTGCGCTTGGGTTATTGAAGTCAAATGTCCCTGCTCCGTCTCTTGTGTAAGACACCTGCACAAATCCAGCTCCCGGGACATCCTTGGGGCCAGATACTCCTGGACCAAATTTCGCCTGCACCACGTTTTTTCTGATCCATTCGAGAAAAGAAGCTCCTTCAGAGTCATCATAGTCTGGATCGTTGTAATCGGCGCCTCCATGAGCTTCGGCATTCCCTGGATCCTCTTCTCGCTGCACCACCCCTGAATTTACCACTCGCTGAATCATTGGCTGCGGTTCAGGCGAAACTCTGTTATCTTGAAAGCTCAAACTTCCGCTAGATTGCATTTTCGGCTGAACAATAGAGCGCTGATCTTGAATAGCACTAGCTTGACGTGTCTGTTGCGAAACCGGAGAAAAGGAAACACTCGATTCGGCTTGCTCAACGTCTTGTTGTTCAAATCGACTCAATTGAGTATCGTCAGAAATTTGTTGCTTTTGAGATTGCGCCATGTGCATGAATAGTGTACTAAACATAAGGAATAATAACCTAATGCACTGATAATTAACGTTCGGGATAATCTCAATTGGAATACTACAATTTACCTTCGTCGGCGAAACTAAAGTAGCTTTCCCCTGCAACGATGATATGATCCAGAATTTGAACATCGATAAACGCACCAAATTTTTTCAATGACTCGGTGAGGTTTATATCTGCAACGCTTGGGTTGATATTTCCACTGGGGTGATTGTGCGCTAAAATAATTCCTGAAGCCTTGGTTTCTAATCCGTAATTAAAGATCAATTTCCCGTCGGCAACGGTTCCTGAAATCCCTCCGCGTGAAATTTGAGCTGTTTTAAGGACACGATTTCCGCGACTCAAATAAAGGGCGTAAAACTCTTCGTGATCTAGATCCATAAAAAGGGGCGATAAAACTGAATAGGCATCTTCGGAACATTTAATCAGAGCTTTATCGGGAATTTTACTTTGTTGCTTTCTGCGAACCAGTTCCATAACGGCTAAAATCTCCGTGGCCTTGGCCTTCCCAATCCCAGGGAATTTCATCAAATCTTCAATCGATTTTCGTGATAGGCAGGTTAAATCATTGCTCACACTGTCCAAAACCTGCTTGGCAATATCCAGAGCACTTTGTTTAATGGTGCCTGTTCGGATCACAATGGCTAGCAACTCCGAATTGCTTAATGCTTTTCTTCCTTGCTGTTGTAATTTTTCTCTTGGTTGCTCATCTGACAACCATTCTTTCATTGGCTTGCGCACGGCAATTCCTTTCATCATTCATTTTTTCGACAATTAACCATGGATACTTTCCTGAAGATACTAATTTACTTTCGGTTTTTTCAACATATCTTCACATCATGCAATATTTTTTTCTCTCCATTTTTCTCGCTTTTGGTCTTTCATGTGAAGGACAGAATTTTACGTTAAATGATTTCAGTTCAACCAATAGCGCATTAGATGCTCAGGTGGACAGCATCTTTAACAGTTTGTCAGACCATGATCGGGTTTCTCAGCTAATAATGCCTGCTGCTGGGCGTTTGGGGTCTCCTGCGGATACCGTAGATGCTCTCGTAAAACAAAATAAAATTGGCGGAATTATTTTACTGAACGGAACCAAAACACAGTTTTCCAACTGGACAAAAGAATACAGTGCCATCAGTAAGGCTTCGGGTGGACTTCCTTTTCTGTACTCGGCTGATGCAGAACCTAGTTTGGTCAATCGAAAAATGACAGGCTCCAGGTCAGTGCCCAAAGCCAATGCTATTAAAACAATCGATCAATTAAATAAAACGGCGACCATCATTTCTGAAGAGTTAAATGCTGTAGGTGTGAATTATAATTTCGCCCCTGTGGTCGATGTTGCGAAGAACTCAACGGTAGGCTACCGCGGATTTGGATCCAATCCAGAAAATATAATCCCCTACTCCAATGCGTTTATCCAAATCACGCAAGAGCACAATATTGTGGCAACTGCAAAACACTTCCCAGGCCATGGATTGGTATCAGGAGACACGCACAAAAGTTTGCAAGTAATTGATGGAGATTTAAAAGAACTAAAGTACTACCCCCCACTAATTGAAGCGGGAGTATTATCAATTATGATTGCGCACATCGCCATTGAGAATAACGATGAATTTAATACCAATGGTTTGCCCGCAACTTTATCCAAAGTGGTTGTCACCGATCTGCTACGCGATAGCTTGGGCTTCGAAGGATTAATTGTAACGGATGCCATGAACATGGGCGGTGTTGTGAATGTTGAGAATTGTTATGTAAAAGCAATAGACGCGGGCTGCGACATCCTATTAATGCCCAAAAGTTCATTCATCGCACACGCCGAATTGTTAAAAAAATACCGCGAAGCGCAAGATTTCCAAGAAAAGGTCAACCTAGCTTGCAAACGAATTATTCGCATGAAAATCTGTTTAGGATTGATGGATTGATCAAACTAATTTGACAACTCCGCAAATACCTGTTTGGATTTCAACGCCGTAATCGTAACTTTGAGTTAATGCTAACACAACATTTGGATAACACTATAAACGACTTTGACCCCATACATTTGGATGAAATGGATGGGACAAAACTGATGAATCGTGTCGATACCAAGTTTGTGATTACCCTTCAGCAACTCTCCGAGATTCTTCCAGAACTTCAAAAACATTATCGAATTCTCGAAATTGAAGGATTGCGCCTGCCTCAATACGAAAGCGAATATTACGACAGCCAATCAATGGCCTTTTACATAGATCATCACCGAAAAAAAGTGGATCGATTCAAAGTTCGTTTCAGAAAGTACGTCGAATCAGATTTATCCTTCCTAGAAGTAAAGCACAAAAACAAAGGAAGAACTGACAAGCAGCGCATCATGGTGCAAGACTTGCCGGGAAAAATGAGCAATGAGCACGCACAATTTGTGCAAAGTACAGGCGTAAAAAATGAAGACTTAAAATATATCCTAACGAATAAATTCCACAGAATTACGCTCGTTGGTAAAAAAACCGTGGAACGCCTTACCTTCGATATGAATTTGGAGTTCACCGGAAACGATAAGACCAAGAAATTTGATCATCTTGTGATCGCCGAATTGAAGCAAGAACGACTCACACGTACGTCGCCTTTTTATAAAATCGTGAAGCGCATGCTGATTCGCCCATTCCGACTCAGCAAATATTGCATCGGTGTAATCGAACTTTATGGAAAAGAAAACGTAAAGTACAATCGATTCAAAAAGAAATTACTTAAAATTAATAAACTAAAAGTCAATGCTGCTTAACGCCCAACCAGAGTCATTCGAAGAAATCCTGAACATTACATGGTTCGACGATGATCTCTACAAACTCCTTTTTCGTCTTGGCGTCAACTTGATCTTCTTAACGATTATCATTCGCTATTTGTACTACCCAAGTAAAAAGCGCAAGGATTATCTATTTACGTATTACATGATTGGAATGATTACATTCTTTCTCTGTTTTGCGTTGAAGAAATTCAACATTGACACCGGAATGGGACTGGGACTCTTTGCCATATTTGGCATTATCCGATATCGAACCGACGCCATAGAAATAAAGGAGATGACCTACCTCTTCCTCGTCATAGGATTGAGCGTTGTGAACTCACTTGCCTCCAACAAAATTAGCTTGGCAGAAATGGCATTGGTCAATATATTCATTGTTGCGCTCACCTTCGGGTTGGAACGCATTTGGCTCGTAAAACACGAAACACGCAAAACAATCACTTACGAACGAATCGACTTAATACGCCCAGACTCTTACGATATTATGAAGGCCGATATTGAGGAGAGAACAGGACTAAACATCAATCGCGTGGAAGTTGGTAAAATTAACTTCCTCGATGACACGGCTCAGGTGAGAATTTATTACTTTGCTGACGATCAGTCTTTTTCTGATTATAGTTCAAACTAAAGCAACAAGATGAAGGCCATTCGTTGGGCACTTCTTCCCTTTTCTATCGTTTACGGAGCCATAACTGGAATCCGCAATTGGTTGTTTAACCTCGGTTGGAAGGCTTCCTACACGATTCCTGGTAAATCCATCACCGTGGGGAACTTGTCTGTTGGTGGTACTGGGAAGTCACCCTTCGTTATTTATCTCATTCAACATTTCCTGAACGAAAAGCATTCGGTAGCCACTCTTAGCCGCGGTTATGGACGAAAAACGAAAGGATTTATTAAAGCAGATAATCAGGCAAATGCACTTTCCATTGGTGACGAACCCTTGCAATACCACAACAGGTTTCAGCAACAAATAAGCGTGAATGTAGCAGAGGAACGCAAAATTGGGGTGGATCATATCAGAAGCAATACTTCGGAAGAAACGATCATCCTTTTGGACGATGCTTTTCAACACCGAAAAGTAAAAGCAGGATTGAACATTCTAATAACTGAGTTCAATCTACCGTTTTCCAAAGACTATTTGTTGCCTGTGGGAAGACTACGTGAATCAAGATCAGGAGCCAATCGCGCGGACCTCATCATTGTATCCAAATGTCCAGACGGAATCACTGAGAAGCAAAAATCTGCCTTAAAAAAGGAACTCGCCAAAGCCGATCAGCCGGTATTCTTCTCGTCCATTGTTTACGGCAAATTGACTCCTATTTCTGGGAATGCACCAACAACCGTAAAAAATGTGCTTTTGGTGACGGGAATTGGCAATTCAAATCCATTAGAAGAGCACCTTGAATCGAAGTTTTCAGTAACCCACATAAAATTTCCGGATCACCACGATTTTACTGATGCAGACATCCGGTCCATTCATCAAAAATTTAATACTTTTGCTAGTTGTGATAAGATCATCGTTACGACCGAAAAAGATTTTATGCGACTGCAACAATTTGACGCAATTTCGAACGGTAAAAATCCATGGTTTTATCAACCAATTGAAATTGCAATCGATAACGACACACAACTTAAGAACCTACTAAATAGTTATGTTAGAGAAAATTAAAGAAGCGCACGCGTACATTCAATCGCAAACGGCTGTAAAACCTACGGTTGGAATCATTCTTGGAACTGGTCTTGGAGGATTGGTAAAAGAAATAGAAATCGTAGATGAAATTGAATACAAAGACATTCCTCACTTCCCCCTTTCCACAGTTCAAAGTCATAGCGGAAAATTGATTTTTGGAAACCTGGGAGGAAAACAAGTTGTTGCCATGCAAGGGCGCTTCCACTTCTACGAAGGATACACGATGCAGGAAGTAACTTTCCCCGTGCGAGTTATGAAGTTTTTAGGAATTGAACGCTTGTTTGTAAGTAACGCATCAGGCGGAGTGAATCCAGATTATGAAATTGGAGAAATCATGATCTTAAACGATCACATCAACCTCTTCCCGGCACATCCACTTATTGGAAAGAACATTGATGAGCTTGGACCGCGATTCCCAGATATGAGTCAGCCGTACGATCACTCAATGATCAACCTCGCAGAGAAAATTGCGCAAGAACAAAATATCAAAGTAAGCACAGGCGTATACGCAGGACTTACTGGACCAACACTGGAAACACCGGCAGAATATAAATACGTTCGCGTTATAGGTGCAGACACCGTAGGAATGTCTACCGTACCAGAGGTCATTGTTGCAAGACATATGGGAATTCCGTGTTTTGCCATTTCAATTATTACAGACTTAGGTGTTCCCGGACACATTCAAGAAGTGAGCGTGGAGGATGTTATTGCCGTTGCAAATGCAAAGGAGCCATCCATGACGATTATCATGAGAGAATTAATTTCAAGAGTATAAATGAATCCAGAAACACGTTCAAAATATCAGGCAGTCATCGGATTGGAGGTGCACGCGCAAATGCTTACCAAAACGAAAGCATATTCCAACGATGTGAATGAGTTTGGTTCTACACCGAACACCAATGTGAGTGCGATTACACTTGGACATCCAGGAACGTTACCGCGCATGAACAAACAAACAATTCAATATGCAATTCGTTTGGGATTGGCCTGTGAATCGAACATTGCACCTGAACAACATTTTGCGCGTAAAAATTATTTCTACCCCGATCTACCAAAAGGATATCAGATCACGCAAGATACCACGCCCATCTGCACAGAAGGCCGCATCATTGTCAAAGACGAAAATGGTGAGGAAAAAAGTATCGGAATCACGCGTATTCACATGGAAGAGGATGCCGGAAAAAGCATGCACGATGTTGATTTGTACGATACGCTCGTAGATTTGAATCGTGCAGGAGTACCTCTTTTGGAAGTTGTTTCTGAGCCAGATCTTCGTTCGTCACAGGAAGCGTATAATTACGTTTCAGAAGTACGCCGACTGGTGCGATATTTAGATATCTGTGACGGAAACATGGAAGAAGGATCTCTTCGTTGTGATGCGAACATATCTGTCATGCTCAAGGATGCAACCGAATTTGGAACGAAAGTCGAAGTGAAAAACATGAACTCGATTCGAAACGTGCAAAAGGCCATCGAATTTGAGATTGAACGTCAAATTGAAGCAGTAGAAGCCGGAGAAACAATTGCGCAGGAAACGCGATCTTTTGATGCTCTGAAAGGAATCACCATTTCCATGCGATCGAAAGAAGCTGCAAACGATTATCGCTACTTCCCAGAACCCGATCTTTTACCCATAACGGTTACTCAGGATGAGATTGAAGCGGTTCGAAAAAACATGCCGCCGTTACCGCGCGAGCTCTTTTTGAAATATCGAAATGAATTTGGACTTTCTGAATACGACGCTGCGAATCTTACAGACAGCAAAGACATCGCTCTGTTTTACGAAGAAGTAATTGCGCATACAAACAACTACAAAGGTGCGGCAAACTGGGTTATGGGCGACGTCAAATCGTTCCTAAACAACAGAGGATTGGAAATTCACGCGTTCCCAATCGCACCGAAAAACATTGCCGCTTTAATTCAGATCATTGACGACGGTAAGATTTCCTCATCTGTTGCGTCACAAAAGGTATTCCCGGCAATGCTGGAAACACCAGATATGGCACCATTGGAAATCGCTGAAAATTTGAACGTATTGCAGGATTCTAGCGAAGATTCCATTTTAACGTTTATTGACGAAGTAATCAAGCAACACCCAGAGGAGGTAGCACGTTATAAGAACGGGGAAAAGCAACTCGTTGGGTTCTTCATGGGGCAGCTCATGAAAGCCTCTAAAGGAAAAGCAGACCCGAAAGCAGCAAATCAAATGATGCGTAAAAGTTTGGAAGAATTGTAATGAAGTATTTACTCGCCTTATTTATTGGATTGTCGCTTATCGCTTGTGGTGATGCCGAGCAAGAGCAAATTACAGATGCTCAAAAAAATGATCTGAAAGATAATTTTACCATTTCAGGGAAGGTTGCTAACGGCCAAAACGTCACGTTCTATTTAGAAGCTCAGGCAAAAAATGGAATGATTGAAGTAGCACAAGCAACTGCCGATGGTACGGGCGCCTTTACAATGAAAGGAAACATTCCAGGATTTGGAATTTACAGCCTTCGCATGGGAGAAACAAAGCAGAAAGTCATTCCGCTTACCTTAATTCCCGATGATGAAGTAACCATCAAAACAAGCTCTGCAAATTTCAATACACCGGAAGTAACAGGAACGGATTGGTCTGCGTTAATGACAGAGTACATGAAAAAGTACCAGGAATTTAGCACGCAAAACACCTTGCTGAATTTGAATCCAGAAAACTTATCTGATGCTGAAATCCAAACACGGCACAACGCCCTTACCAACTCATTCGATGAATTTGTTTTTAGCAGCTTGGATAAAGACCCTGCGAACCCATTCAATGTAATCCTGGTTCCCTCAGCAGTGCCCAAAGGAGATTTTAACAATTATCCGAAAGAAAACCTTACGCGCTTAAAGCGTGTGGAGCAATCGCTTATGGATCGTTTTCCCAAATCTGCCTACATTGAGCAGTTGGGGTATCAAATCTACCAGATTGAACAGCAATTCGATCAGCATCAAATGTATCTTTCAGGAACCGTTCCGGCGCCAGAAATTGAAATGGCGAAACCCAATGGTGAAATCATGAAACTCTCCGACTTGAGAGGTAAAGTGGTACTGGTTGATTTTTGGGCTTCATGGTGCACACCCTGTCGACGGGAAAACCCGAACGTTGTGCGTTTATACAACAAATACAAAAACAAAGGATTTACCATTTTCTCCGTGTCCCTTGATGATAATGCTGAGGCCTGGACCGCAGCAATTGCCAAGGACAATTTGAGTTGGCCCAATCATGTCAGCGACTTGAAAGCGTGGGAGTCACCTGTGATTCAAGCCTATGGATTTAGTGGCATTCCGTTCACCGCACTCTTGAATGAGGAAGGGAAATATATCGGAATCGGATTGCGCGGAGAAGAATTGGAACAGAAATTGAAAGAACTATTCGAAAAATAACGATTTATGAAATGGATGGCAGTTGCGTTATTCGTTGGTCTTAGCACCCTTATTAACGCTCAAATTAATGTAAAAGTCTCAGGAAACATCTTCAATACGGAGGCAGATTCTGTTTATATATCGCAGTTTTATGGCGATCATTATGAGGATCATGTTGGAGCGAAATTGAAGAAGAACGGCGATTTTGATATCAAAGCGGAGTTAGAATATCCTGATTATTACGTTCTGCGGGTTGGCAATCAACATTTGAACATAATATTGCGAGACGAAGCCGATATTAAAGTATACGGCGACGGAAGTAATTTGGGCCAATTCACCAACATCATTGGATCAGAAGAATCGTCGCGTATGCATCAATTCCTGAAAGTCAAAACAGAATGGGAAGTTTTGGTCGATTCTGCTAACACGGCAATCGTAAGTGCATCTCCAGAAGAGCAAGCGACTTTGAAACGCCGCATGCAACAAAAACAACAGCAGTACCAAGCAGCAGTGAGAGCATATGTGCAAAACAATCAGAATTCTGCGGCGCTGCTTGTCATTCAAAGCATTGTTGACCCAAATACAGACTTTGAGGGATATGAGGACATCACGCGTCAAATCTATGCAGGGTTTAGTGAATCACCAACAGCTCAAAGCCTCTACAGCAACATGGAGAAAACAAAGGCAGAGCGTATTGCAGCCGATCCTTTGGCTCCGGGAAAAATGGCTCCCGACTTCTCTGAAGCCTTGCCTTCGGGAGAAATGTTGGCACTTTCAGACTTGCGAGGAAAGGTTGTTCTGCTCGATTTCTGGGCTTCCTGGTGTGGACCCTGTCGCCGTGAAAACCCGAATGTGGTTGCGTTGTACGAAAAGTACAAGGACAAAGGCTTTACCGTAATGAGCGTTTCTTTGGACAAAGACAAAGCGAAATGGCTGAAAGCGATTGAAAACGACAACTTGACTTGGCCCAACCACGTAAGTGACCTTCAATTTTGGCAGAGTAAAGCAGCTCGAATGTACGGCGTAAGTGGCATTCCTTTCACTGTTCTGATCGATCAGGAAGGTAAAATCATCCGAACAAAATTACGAGGACCTCAATTAGAAGAAGAATTGTCTCGTATACTTGGCGATTCATGACAAACCCCAAAAGCAAAGTTTATTTCGCCTCCGATTTTCACCTTGGCGCACCAGATTATGCAACGAGTCTAGAGCGTGAGAAGAAGATTGTTGCCTGGCTCGACCACATTAAGGAAGATGCCCTTGAAATATTCCTCGTTGGAGATATTTTCGACTTTTGGTTTGAATACAAACGGGCCATTCCAAAAGGTTTTGTTCGCTTGCAAGGTAAAATTGCCGAAATTACAGACAGTGGTATTCCCGTACACATTTTCACCGGAAACCACGATATGTGGATCTTTGATTATATCCCAAAAGAACTCGGCGTACAACTCCACAGAGCACCTTTAACAAGAGATTTTTTCGGAAAGCGCTACTATATTGGTCATGGCGACGGTCTTGGTCCTGGAGATAAAGGCTACAAGTTTCTGAAAAAGGTATTTGCCAACAAATTCTGCCAATGGTGTTTCGCCAGATTACACCCGAACTTTGGAATTTGGTTGGCGGATAAATCCTCCAAAACGAGTCGCGCTCATACAGGCGATACGGATGAGAAATATCACGGCGACGACAAAGAATGGCTCGTGGTATACTGCAAAGAAATGCTTGAAAAAGAGCATTTCGATTACTTCATCTTCGGTCACAGGCATTTACCCATCGATAAAGAAGTCGGTGAAAATTCAACCTATTACAATTTAGGAGAATGGATCAACTACTGTACGTATTTGGAAGTAACTGATTCCGAGGTTCAATTGAAAGAATGGAAATAACGTAATCCAACAATTACATTCCTGGGAATCCTGCGCCGCCTCCTTTCATTTGCTTCATCATTTGACGCATGTTCTTCGGATTCGACATCATCTTCATCATTTTCTTGGTATCGCCAAATTGCTTCATCAGCTTGTTCACTTCTTGCATGTTGGTACCACTACCCTTTGCAATTCGCGCTTTGCGAGCACCATTGATGATTTGTGGATTGGATCGTTCTTGCGGTGTCATGGAATAAATGATCGCTTCGATGTGTTTGAATGCATCGTCTTCGATATCCACATCTTTCAAGGCTTTTCCCATTCCTGGAAGCATTCCCATGAGATCTTTCACGTTACCCATTTTCTTTACCTGCTGCAATTGGCTCAAGAAATCATTAAAGTCAAACTGATTCTTCTGGATTTTCTTTTGGAGCTTGCGTGCTTCTTCTTCATTGAACTGCTCTTGCGCACGCTCAACCAGGGAAACAACATCTCCCTTTCCAAGAATACGATCGGCCATACGAGCAGGATAGAATACGTCGAGCGCATCCATCTTCTCACCCGTACCGACAAACTTGATCGGCTTGTTTACAACGGTTTTGATAGAAAGTGCTGCTCCACCGCGTGTATCACCATCTAACTTTGTAAGTACAACACCATCAAAATTGATTCTTTCGTTAAAGGTTTTCGCTGTATTAACGGCATCTTGTCCCGTCATCGAATCCACAACAAACAAGGTTTCCGTAGGCTGAATCGCGTTTTTCACCTCTGAGATCTCCGCCATCATCTTTTCATCCACAGCCAAACGACCCGCGGTATCGACAATTACGACGTTAAATCCTTTTGCCTTTGCATGCTGAATAGCTGCTTGAGCAATTTTTACTGGATTCTTCTCTTCTTTGTTTGAGAAAACCTCAACATCTAACTGTTCTCCAAGTACGTGCAATTGGTCAATTGCCGCAGGACGGTAGACGTCACAGGCCACCAATAATGGCTTTTTCCCCTTTTTTGTTTTTAGATAGTTGGCTAATTTTCCAGAGAACGTCGTTTTACCCGATCCCTGCAATCCAGACATCAAAACAATTCCTGGGTTCCCTTTCACGTCAATTTCGACCTCATTGCCCCCCATGAGTTCTTGCAACTCTTCGTGACAAATCTTAATGAGAAGTTGTCCGGGCGAAATAGCCGTCAATACGTTTTCACCAAGTGCTTTTTCTTTAACGGTATTCGTAAATTCCTTTGCTGTTTTGAAGTTAACATCGGCGTCCAATAAGGCACGACGTACTTCTTTCAAAGTTTCAGCAACGTTGATTTCCGTGATTTGCCCTTGTCCTTTTAGGACTTTAAAGGCTCTTTCAAATTTATCCGTTAAATTTTCAAACATATCTTTTCAATTTCGGGACTACAAAACTAACAAAAAGAGGGCGAAATTGGGTCTTATGGAACCATTAAGCTTTGACTGCTTTGTCTTTTTTTACTAATTTCTTAATTCGAATTCCAAAGTAGCCATAAATTACTGTCATGATGGGGCTAATGAGGTTAAAGAAACAATACATCCAATACTCTCCTGTTGCTACTCCAAGCACAGTAGATTGAGCTGCTCCACAAGTATTCCAGGGAAACAGTACAGACGTAACGGTACCCGAATCCTCCAAAGTTCTCGATAAGTTTTCCGGAGCCAATCCCCGGTCTTTATACGTATCAGCAAACATTCTACCTGGAACTACAATTGCCAAATATTGATCCGACGCAGTGGCATTAAAAAACACACAAGTACCTGCCGTTGTGGCTATTAACGAACCCGTTGACTTTGCCAGTCTCACTACAGAATTCGTTATTTTTGAGAGCATTCCACAAGCTTCCATTACCCCTCCAAACGCCATCGCACAAACAATCAACCAAATGGTATTCATCATTCCATTCATACCGCCTGTTCGGAACAATTTGAATATCGACTTGTACGTTTGAGCATCCTGAACTAATAGGGCTTTAAACTCCTCAGATTCGAATTCCATTGATTTCAAGTCTTGTGCAGGAATATCAGCAACACTGTCATAATTGCTCGCCAACGCTTTAAAGATGTCTTGATCCGCCCCTAAAAGTGACACCTCATCCATCATTGCATTAACACTTCCTTTATAAGCCGAGAAAACCGATACTCCCGACTCACCAGAAATCATTGCGACTACGTCGGGCTGAAAAATTACGGCCGCAAGCGCTCCAAGTATTGTTCCAACGAATAAAGCAGGAATTGCATCAACTTTCTTAATGATAAGGAAAATGACCAATGCAGGTACTATGAATAATACCGGTGAAATGTAAAACTTCGATTCCAACAATCTTAAAATTCCATCCACTCCTTCTTCAGAAGGGGTTGAGTCAATGGTAAATCCCCAAATCAAAAAAATAATTAACGTGATAATTATGGACGGAATCGTAGTCAATGACATATAACGAATGTGCGTAATCAAGTCTGTTCCGGCCATTGCTGGTGCCAAATTCGTAGTATCGGATAATGGTGACATCTTATCGCCGAAATAGGCTCCAGAAATAACTGCTCCCGCTATCACCCCAGGATGAATCCCCAACACGGTTCCAATTCCTAGTAACGCCAATCCCACTGTCGCAATAGTACTCCACGAGCTGCCCGTAGCAACTGCAACAATCGCACTAATAACACAGGCTGCAACAAGGAAAATCTTTGGGTTTAAAATTTGAAGCCCATAATAAATCATCGTTGGAACAACTCCGGAAATCATCCATGTACCTGCCAAAGCACCAATTAGAAGCAGTATAAGCAATGCAGGAAGTGCGGATTTGATGCTTTTTACAATCCCCTTTTGAACATCGGACCATGTATAATTTAGCGCAAATGCAATTACCGTAGCAATAGCCGTAGCAACGAGTAATGCAATTTGATTGGGTCCATACGTCGCGTTATCGCCATAGGAATAGACATTCAATGCCAAAAGTCCCACGAGAATTAAAATAGGAATTAAAGCCAATAGTAAACCTGGCTTTTTCTTAATTGATTCAGACGTCATAGGGTAAGTAGTTAATTTTCAAAGCCTAAAAATAGTTATTTCAGACGCTTTTTCTTCGGCTTGTAGAAAAGTAAAATAAGAACGGGCAAAACCGTTAAGTCGGCGACCAAAGCTACTAGTAATGCCAAACAGAGCATGATTCCCAAATAGAAGGTACCAAGAAAGCTCGAGAACATCAACATTAAGAATCCAGAACAAAGGATTAATGTTGTGAGAATCATTGCCTTTCCGGTTGTAAAATAACTGCGCCTTAATGCATACAAAGGACTTTTGCCCTTCATGAGTTCGTACTTAAATTTCCCTAGCAGGTGTATGGTGTCATCGACGGCTATTCCGAAGGCAATGGTAAAGATGATTGCTGTAGATATTTTTAAGTCTACCCCCATAAAGCCCATAGCACCGCCAATTACTACCAATGGAAAGATGTTTGGCACCAAACTGATGAGCATCATGCTGAAAGAACGGTAAATCACTCCCATAATTAACGCAACAATAAGTATGGATACCGCCAAACCTTTCACCAAACTAGTTGACATATACCGCAAGTTTTTGTCGATTAAGTGAGCAGTCCCTGTGACTCGGTAGTCCAACTTGCCATCCATTGTTTTCGATTCGAGATAGGTGTCCAGTTTCTCGTTGAGCGCCGTCACTTTTTTGTTTCCAAGATCGGGAATTGACCCGCTGATACGAATGATGGTTTCTGTGCTATCGAGCATAGTACGGACAAACTTACCTTGCCCGGCCGTTTTCAATATTCTTCGAATACTTCGCTCCTTGCCGCGCTTGGTAGGAAGTGCGTAATATTCTTCTAAACCTGAGTACATGCCACGATGAAGGACTTTCATGGCAGAAACCAACGAAAGTTTGATGGTTACTCCGTATTCGTTTGTCAAGTATTGCTCAACGGTGTCAATGGTATGCAAGACTTCTTTGTCCCAAATGGTGACATTGGTATCCTTGATGGTAACGGCTAATTCAAATGGGCGAACGCCTCCATAATGTTCGTCGAGGTAATTAAAATCTTGTTTCAACGGCTCATCTTCAGAAAGGTCGTCCATGAGCATATTGTCGCTTTCCAACTGAAAAATCCCGACAACACTTAAAGCAAGTACTCCAATTCCTGCTATTAAAATGGTTTTCTTCCTTCTACCAACAACGAGGAACCACTTTTCCAATCTACGGCGCCAGAAATGATCTTTCTTGTTCTCGGTAACGTAACGAGGCCCATGTGTAAGATAAAACAAGGCGGGCAAAATGGTAAAAGTGAGTACAAAGGCAATCATCACTCCAACGCCCATCACCATTCCGAAGACTTGAATAGGCTCCACACGCACAAATACAAGCGATAAGAAACCGATGGAAGTGGTTACAGAAGTAAGAAATGTCGCCATCCCAACTTCGCGTACCGCCATTTTAACAGATTCAAATGGATCCTCTAGTTCTCGTAGTGCATCCAAATACCTTGATACCAAGTGAATCACATCAGACATGGAAACAACGAACATAACCGACGGAAGCACGGTTAATATAATATTCAGGGGTTGGTTTACGATGGACATTCCTCCAATCAACCAAATCATTCCTGAGAAAATAACTGCTTGAGGAATCAATACCCCCCACATCGATTTAAAGGCAATGACTAGGAATAAAATCACCAAAATTGCACTGAGACTGATGAACAGGATCATTTCAAAAGACATTTGATCGATGTAGTATTTCTGACCAATCGACCTACCTCCTATTCGAATCTTTTCGAAATTGTACTTTTCTGCCTTCTTATTGACCAATCCAAGCAATTCATCGCTGCCCTTTTTGGAAAGGAAATCTTTGTGACGAATAAACAAACAAACAGAAGTGCCATCCTCAGCAATCAAGGTGTTGATCAACTCCTTTTTCTGCATAATGTTCTCTGAGTCTCGCTTCAGATCAACATCTTCGAAGTTGATGTATGGGCGCTCGCTTGTTCCAGTGGAGTATATGAAGTATTCTTTTTGTTTGGTGATGGAAAGTACATTCTTGACGTACTTTGCTTTTTCCAATTCATCGGTAAATTGGTCCACATCCTTCAAAAACTCCAGATCAAACACCCCTGCTTTTCTTTCAATGGAGATGAGTAAGAAATCGTTGTCAGATTCGAACTTTTGACGATAGTCTAAAAAGAATTCAGTATCGGGATCATCCGTCGGATAGAACTTTTCAAAATCGTAGTCCAGACCTATGTGAAAGGCATGATACAGAAAGAAGGCCAAAGACACCACCAAGGTAAAAACAGCTATTGCTGAATACCTTCTAAACCACTTTTCACCAACCTTCTTCACTATTGCTTCGTTTGAGGAGTACAAAGATAACCCCTTAATTTAAACGGTGGCAAACAATGATGGGGGACATTGTGAAAATGTCGCTTTTTTTTACTTTTGGAGAAAATCAAAAATTATGAGAAAACCTTTACTCTACACTTTCCTACTTGCTGCAACATTTGCCCAAGCGCAAATGACCCAGACCAATGAACCTACAATTGGTGATGCTGAAACACTTTTCATAGTGGATTCATTTGCAACTAATTACAGTGGAACAACAGGAGCTGGTGTTACATGGGACTACTCTACTATCACGGGATACGGAGGTACTACTAACGATGTTGAATTGTTAGATCCTTCAACGGATCCAAACAATGCAAGTTTCGCTGGAGCTACGAAACTGCTTTCTGTAGGTTCAATCAAACAATTCTATACATCAACAGCGACGGAAAGAACATCGCAAGGTTTCTATTACACGGAAGCATCTTTAGGTGATGTAATTGTAACGTACGAAACAGATCCAGGAATCCTTTGTACATATCCTTTTGCTCAAGGTGGTGCTACTTCCACAGATAATTACGAAGGAAATATCAGCTTTACTTTCAATGGACTTCCTGTAAACGAAACAGTTACTGGAACCATTGATGCAGAAATAGATGGAGAAGGAACGCTGTTATTCCCGAACTCAAATTCAGCAACAGGTGTCATTCGTTACCACTCTGAAGAAAACGCTGCTACTACCTTGCCAATTGTTGGTGCGGTAGATATCGTGAAGAGTCAGTATGAGTACTACGATTACGCAAATTCAAACTTGCCAATCTTCATTCACATTCAAATCTCTATTACACCGCAAGGTGGAGGACAACCAATCACGGAAACTTCTTTGGTTTTGTCTAAGTACGATGGGATTTTTGTATCGGTAGATGAATTGGAGCAATTTGATTTCACAGTAGCGCCAAACCCTGCTGAAGATCAAGTAAAGGTATTCGGTGAATTCGATGCAGACGCAACAGCACAATTGTTAGATGCTAGCGGACGTGTTATCGAAACGTTGAATGTATCGAATGGTCAGTCTATTGATCTTTCGAACTTGAACAGCGGAATGTACTTGTTGTCTATCAACAATGCAGGACAAACAACGACAAAAACAGTAGTGAAGAAATAACAGTTTCCTTACAACTGACATATTTAGCCCTGCGAATCGATGTTCTCGAAGCGCAGGGCTTTTTTTATGCGTACCTGTTACCTTGGAATAATTCTTTGTTATATTCGTATATCCGATCGTCTATGAGAAATTTCTACCTGTTAATTGTCCTGTTTTTATCGTTCTCCACTAAGGCTCAATTGAATGAGGGCTTAACTCCTGAAGAGCGCGCCTATTTATTTCACATTGTTAAAAAGAGCCCCATTTTAAACAACAATCTGGGCAGATACTTTGATTATCAAGGACCTGAAATTACGTTTCCCAATAGAAAGATTAATTACGACTCGATTGAAATTTTAATCATCAATACGCCAGAGTACCTCATCATTCGAAAAGAAGAAATTAGCAAATCTCCAAAAGGATTACTGGCGGAAGCATCAAACAAAATGGCCGTTTGGGAGTTGAACAAAGTATTGCTCGCCAAGCGAAAAAATCCGAACAACTTGAAACAGTACCAAAATGAGTTCAATCGTTTTGAAGAGTTACTGAAAGAAAAATTGCCGCCTGCTGCTTATCGTCCCAAAGACGGAGAACAGAAACCGCATCCGAAAATTTACAACATCCTAAATCCCAGTCTTTCTCTAGACGAAAAAATTGCCATGGTTGAATCCATGCGGTTTTTAGAAACAGTAGAACGTTTGGAATTACTCAAATCCATGAACTACGCAGTAAATGGATATGTTAGCGAAAGAGCAAGAGAAATTTACCTTCATTTGGGAGGAGAAGCCGATGAATTCAGCAACGTTTTAATGGCAGCTGGAGATGGGAGCGGCACTTCAGGAATTCTGGAGGAACGCGAGAAGAACGAACGAGGTATGTGGAATCGAGGGCTTCCAAAAGCCGTTGGTCTGTTTCCGTATGATCTCATGATTGAAAAAATTGAAGTCAAGCGAAGAACCAGTGAAAACATTGAACCCATGCGTTACGCCTCGCATGATTTCACAACGGCGGGAAACAATCGATTGACCAACTTGCACGTGGATGTTTGGGGATATAACTCCGAAAAGCAAACCACGGTTGTGATTGAGAAAAACGGCTTGAGTTACCATCTCTTTGGTTCGAAGGATACACGCTTCCTCTCCCCTGACTCTTCCTTTTCAGAAGGCACTACTTTCCAGGCGATTATCAACGATCTGGAATTCAATAAAATTGGCAAACTGGAAGAAAAAATTTCTGGACGGCGCGGATATGATTATTGGATTGAATACAACACCAAGAAGAAAAACAGCACCGAAATAAAACTTCAAAAGAAAGAGAAAGAATATTCCGATCTCGGCTATACACCTATCTCCACAAATTCCAAACCGTCACGACAAGTGCGCAAATCGAAACGACAGGCACGGAAAGCAGGTTCGCCAACATTTAACGGAGCACCAACCACGAGTTCGCAACGATCGGAAAGAAAAAAATTACAAGACGATATCGTGATGCTCCAAAAAGCATACGATGAATACCGTTATCGCATTAAGGAATTGGAGGAAGAAAAACAGAGGGCCATTGACTTGCGTTCCATCTACGAACAACGTTTGGATAAGTACAAAGCACTGATCGGTTTTCGATGGGCTTCATTCACCGAAGAAGACGGGCTTTACACGTTTGAAGACTCAAGCACCTTTGATTTTTACACACAAGAGTTTCAGTTTCCGCCAAACAAGGAGGCAGAACATTTTGAAGTACGATTAATTGCCATTCCGGAATCAAGTTTATCAAAACAAGCAGATGAAGTAATGCTCCATGCCTCGGTAATGGATGCACAACCCAATTATGATGCACGGATTAACCTGGAATTGGCCGATGTATTTAATTCTGACAAGTGGGAATTGCCGCAAAACCTCTTTACTGCAGAAGACTCCGTGGCACTGCATGTATTCTTTGAAAGTTTGCTCGAACGTAAAATGGACTTCTCCATCATTGCTCGTGGACAAGGAATAGGGAAATGGAATGGGACGAAAACCGTAAAGAATTACAAACCAGAAACGTTGAACAAATACCCTGGAAACGCCTCTGTTACTAAAATGGACTCTACCTTCTTGCGTTTGCGAAAGTCCGAGGTTCTGGTTCGAATTGACAGAGATATTGTACTGGAAGTCAATTCATTTACAGATCCAGTCAAGTCAAACATAACGGTTTCAAACGAATCCATTCAATCGGCAATGGCAAAGTACAAGCTCTCTAAAAATGATGTTTTATCGGCCTATCGAACGGCGAGTATCATGAAAGCATTGCAGCAGGAAATCAACAATTTAGCCGGCACCTATTTATCTCGGGAGGATGCAACGAAAGTAATTGACCGTTTCAATAAAACGTGGAGAAAAACGCGTATCTCCGTTGGTCCAACTTCTTTCAAGCTCTCTGATTTTGAATAGAAACCATCTTTCGGTTCCATCGAGACTTATTCAAAAAAGGCATCATTAAAGTTCACAAGGTACGCTTTGTCCGTAGTTCGTGTTAGGGCTGTATAGAGCCAACGGTAGTAGTCTGGCCCCAAAATATCATCATTCAAAAACCCTTGATCAATAAACACGTGCTTCCACTGCCCTCCTTGAGATTTGTGGCACGTAACGGCATACGCATACTTCACCTGCACTGCATTGAAATACGGATCTTTCAAAATTGCCTCGTATCGATCTTTTTTCACTTTAATGTGCGCATAATCGCGTTCGACTTCATAAAAGAGCTCCTTCAGTCGCGCCCGTGGCAAGGATGGGCCTTCCGTCAATAAGGTTTCGGTGTGCAGAATTAACTCTACATCTCCCTCCTTTTCATAATCGATAAAATTGGCCATGACTTTGACAAACTCGAAGCCGTACATATTTTCGTGTCCAAGAATTCTGCGGATTCTGAATACTTCACCGTTGGCAATAAATCCCATCCCGGAATCTTCTCCCATCCAGAAATAATTGTTCTTCACCACCATTAAATAATCTCCACCGCTCAGTTGCTCCTCGTACCAGAGAATCCTACCGCGAATTTGCAGATTGTAATTGTTCGCTCTTTTATTCGAACGCGTAATCACGATACACTCCTCTGATCCATCGGCATGAATGGCACTATCCAAATAATCTTGCAGTTCCATTCCATTAATCCGAATTAAATCGCCTCCGGGAACCAAGTCAAACTTGGGATAATCGACCCACTCGGTATTTCTGAGCAACGTCGCATTTTTCAGTACTTCTGAATCTTCAGCCTGACGCAGCACCTCTGTTAATCGGTATTGGAACAATTTCAATTCGGGGAAATGATTCTTTAGATAATCCAAATTCAATGCGGGAGAATGATCACTTCCAACGGGCGGCAACTGACCTTCATCCCCCATGAGTATTAGCTTGCAGCCCACTCCGGCATACACATATTCAAATAAATCTTCCAAAAGATTGCGCGCATTAACAGATCCGTCTGCCTGCATGGTATAATCACCAATCATGGAAGCCTCGTCGACAATAAAAACAGTTTGTTTGGAAAGATTCGGTTGCAAGCTCAAAGGCGAACCAAAATCAGTTTTCGATTTGCGCCGATAAATTTGTTTGTGAATGGTAAAGGCATCGGATTGGGATTTGCCTCCAAAAACTTTGGCAGCTCTTCCCGTGGGCGCTAACAATTTCACGGGAATCTTGAGACTTTTTAATGCTTTCACGAATGCGCCAAGCACCGATGTCTTTCCTGTTCCGGCATACCCCGTAAGCACAAACAACCCTTTGGTTTCTCGATAACGAAGAAATTCCTCCAGCGATTGAAACAACGCCATTTGATGCTCTGTTGGCGGCAAACCAAACTTTTCGGCGATTAACTTTTGAAAGGGGGATTTTTCCATTAAAAATGAACTATTATTAAAGGTAGCAGGAATATAGACAAAGGCATATATCGTCAGAAAAAGTTTTCATTGATTGAACGGTTGAAAAAATATATTCTCTGGTCTTTCATAGAATTCAAAAAATTGTAGTTTTGTTAGGAATAAATTGAATTATAGAAAAGACGTATGAACAACCTAGGTCTATTATTAAGAAAGTTTTCTGTTCCAGTATTGTTCACAGTGATTGGACTCACTGTGTTAATCGTTGGACTTGCAAACGGTCAAGGAACCTTTTTCTTACTAGCTGCCGCAATGATCCTTATGGCGGGAGTTTTAAGCACCTTATTTAGCCTTGGTAAGTTAAATCCTAAAATTATCATGATTCTGGGAGGCATTTTTGGTGTTGTTGCACTACTACTCCTTGTATTTTCAGTCTCTGAGGTAGGTTCAACGCTCGAATACGAAGAAAACCGTGATAAAAGTTTGGAGATTTCCAAGCAGAACATGATGGACATTCGTTTCCTTCAGAAGGTGCACAAAGAAAAATACGGTGTTTATATCGACAATTGGGATGATCTTGTGGATTTTGCCAAAAACGGAACCATGCCTTACATCGATTCAAGAGGAACTGTTCCTGCACGTCGAATTAACATCGCAGAACGTGATTACCTTTACGGTGATGATCGTGCGATTGACATCAACATGACGGAAACTGAAGCTTTACGACTGTCCAAATGGGAAGAAGGTCCTAATTACTCAGAATTCGCAGGATTCAAACGTGATACGCTTCAAGTAAGTATCCTGAAAACCAAATTCAAGAATCCTTCTTACGTGAAAAACCGTATCAAATCTGATATTTATGCATTCTCTGCTGATTCACTTCCTGTAATTCCATTTACTGGAGGAAAAAAACAGTGGGTGATGAAGGTTAGAGATTCTGTGAAAATCGGTGAAACAGTAGGACCAACAATTTTGGTGAGAGGAAAATTGCCTTTCGCTGAAATGGAAGGATCAAGCAAAAAGATCGAAGTTTCTTTCGGTAGCATCTCTACATTCGATACCGAAGGTAGTTGGGAGAAAGAATAATCAAATGAGTCAGAAACACCTCGGCATCAATTTGTCCGAGACGCATGTAGAATTCACCATCCTTTCAGGAGATGTGAGACGATTTCATCATGCAGCATCCTATCAAGGAAAATCTGAGGAAGATCGTAAAGAAGCCGTGCGTCAGTTACTCGATGCACACGCTCAATTAACCGATGATTTTGAAAATGTAACCCTTGCTTGGTGTCATGCACAATCATCATTGGTACCGGCAGCGGTGTTCTCGGAAACAACGCCAAAAGACATCTTTAAACTTTGCTTTGGCAACGATGTGGATGCATCGAGTATCGATCACAACAGAATTTTTGAACTAAGTGTCGTTAACGTCTACGCAATCCCCAATTGGGTAAAATCTTTGTTCGTGATTAAATATCCGCAAATTATTATGCAACATGCGGGAACACACCAAATTCGAAAAGCCCTTCATTCAGATGCCTTTTACACAAAAGCATCGCTTGTATTGAACAGAGACTATTTCCGCTTGACAGTGGTAAAGCACAATAAATTGGAGTTCTATTCTTCCTTTGAGTACCAAAGTGCCGAAGACGTGATTTACAATCTCAACTTTGTTTTGCAACAGAAAGAGCTCTTGAACGAGAAGGGACTGATTGAAATTGGTACCAACGGCGATTTGGATAAAGATTTGGCGACAGCTACCATTGACGGATTGAAAAAAATTCAACATTTGAATAAAATGAAAACAGAAGTATCAGATAGCTACCTCACTAAATCTCAATTGCTTTGCGTATAATTCGCGGTCGATTTAAAACGCGCAGATATAACGTCTCCAAACGTTTTCCCTCACGGCCAACCACAGACTTCGCCAAAGAAGGACTTTTCAATGTCATTGAGAACAAAATGATTTTGGAAGATTTAAAATTGTTGGATTTGTGTTCGGGAACAGGAAACATTTCCATTGAGTTTTTATCGCGAGAAGCAGGAACGGTAATATCTGTTGACAAGAATTTCCACTGCTACAAGCATCTCAAAAAAATCGTACATGAATTGGGATGTGAGGACGAGATTCGAGTAATCAAAGCGGATCTTTTGAAATTCCTCGATCAAACGGCCGACACCTTCGATATTATTTTCGCAGATCCACCCTACGCGTATGAGCATCATGCTTCTATTGCAGAAAAAGTGTTTGAAAGAGATTTGCTGAAAACTGACGGGCTACTCATAATTGAACATGGAAGAGATACATTGCTCGAAAGTCTCCCACATTTCCTATTTTCACGTAAATACGGAAATGTGCACTTCAGCTTTTTCCAAAATGCATCGGAATGAAAAAAATTGGTTTGTTTCCCGGTTCTTTTGACCCATTTACCAAAGGGCATGAAATTGTCGTTCGCAAGAGCCTCCCTGTCTTCGATGAAGTTGTTATTGGAGTTGGAGTCAACAGTCAGAAGAACTATATGTTTTCGCTAGAAAGTCGAATCAATCACATTAAAGCCTTGTTTGCCGACAGCCCGCAGGTGCGCGTGGAGCAATTTCAGAAACTCACAGTCGATTTTTGCAAAGACCTTGGTGCTTCCTACATCATACGGGGATTGCGCGATTCCAAAGACTTTCAATACGAGAAATCCATTGCACACATGAACAAATCCATTTCTGGTGTGGAAACAATTTTCTTTCTAACCGATCAGGAATATTCAGCGATCAATGCATCAATTATCCGTGAAATCTATAAAAACGGTGGACAAATTGAAGCATTTGTAACAAACCCAGAAATGCTCGTTTCATAAATAGTGGTACAATTCGTGCTACACTTGACATCAAACAAACGTGTATGAGGTATTTCATTCTCCTATTTCTAATTCTAAGCGGATTCACCGTATCGGCTAAAAAAGTGGTCATTTCTGGATATGCCCCTGATTACATTGGTCAGGAAATGAAAGTTTTCAGAATTCAAGATTATTTGAGTGATAAATTAACGCCAATCTCGAGTGCAACGGTGAAAGAAGACAGCACTTTTCAAATGAGCTTTTTCTCCGAAGAAATCGAAAAAGTGATCATTCGCTGCAACAATAACAGATCGTTCTTGTATGTTGAACCCGGTGCGAGTTACTCACTTTTTTTTCCTGAGCGAAATAAATACGAGCCTGTTCTCCCCTCTGGAAACACGGTCGAAATGTCCTTCCTGGATTTAGACAGTTCCGATATCAATTACAAAGTTCTCGGATTTCAGCGTTGGATGGATTATTTCGTGGGTGGCACTTATCACTTAAGAAACGACAAAGAAAGTGCCTTATTCAGTGCGAAATTAGACTCGTTTAAAACAAATGTATTCAACTATTATCTGCCAGATACGAGC
Source organism: Fluviicola sp. (assembly GCA_043584915.1). GTDB lineage: Bacteria > Bacteroidota > Bacteroidia > Flavobacteriales_D > Crocinitomicaceae > UBA4466. The sequence continues at coordinate 2,980,249 of CP121319.1, read as the reverse complement.
GAAAACAGTTTTTTCTTGAAAACATACATCCGTTATTCCATTGCCGGATTAGACAACATCAACACCATCGCAGAAAGAAATCGTTACGAGAAATACGATTTTTATTTGGAGAAATATCCCGTGAGCTATACCAACGATATTTACATGGATTATGTTCTTGATTTCTACGAAAAGGCAATTCCACGATTGGCCAATGAAACCAATGAAATGTTTTACAAAGGCGTCATCAACAGTAGCCCCTCTCAGATTTTCTTTGCTTTGGGACATGAATATACATTGAAGAACCCCAAAATTCGGGAGCTCGTGATGATTCAAGCATTGTCAGAAGCGTATTACAGTGGACAATATCCAACCACGAACATTGAAACCGTCCTTGATAGCTTGTCGCAAAACTCATTGTTTCAAGTACACGAGAACATTGCTAAAAATGTACTGGACAGACTTACCGATCTTTTGCCGGGCGGTAAAGCCCCCAATTTTGTTATTCGATCGGATAAAGACAAAGCAAAAACCTTAGCGGATTACAAAGGGAAATATCTCTATTTGCATTTTACCGATCCCAACAGCGAAGTAAATATGCGTGAAATAGAAATTATGAAGGGATTGCACGACCGTTATGGAGATTACGTGCAATTTGTCACCATCTATCAGGCACAGAAAGGCACTTCCGAAGAAAACAAAGAAATATTGAACGCCTTACCCTGGGAAGCATTCGAATTGAAGCAAGACCATTCTATTTTTGACAGATATCGAGTGGTGAACTTCTCCAGTTATGTTTTGATTGATGCTGTGGGCAATGTTGTCGCAAGCCCTGCACCGAAACCAACACCAGATGGCGAATACGATACAATTGATCGTACCTTCTATCAACTTAAAAGACAAATTGATCAAGGCTGGTAAACTAGCAGTTCAATACCTTTTTTTGTCGTTCATTCAAGTGCAAATTGTATTATTTTTGCAGCAAAGAACAGCAGATGCGATTCAACTTATCAGAAATCAATGAATTATTCCGCACGCGTAGAACGATCTACCCGGAGCAATTCACGGAGCGAAAGGTTCACAAGGAGCAGATAGAAGTAATTCTGAATAACGGACAATGGGCGCCAACGCACGGCAATACACAGCCTTGGCGTTTCAAAGTATTCATGGATGAAGGCCGTCAGCTACTCAGCGACTTCTTAGGGAAAACATATCTTGAACTTATTCCTGAAGAATTGCAGAACGATGCCAAATTGGCCAAATTGATTGCACGTCCCTTGCGAAGTTCTGTTGTTATTGCTGTTTCTATGGAACGCCAGCCAGAGGAAAAGATTCTGGAAATTGAGGAAATTGAAGCGGTGGCCTGTGCCATTCAAAACATGCACCTTTCTTGCACCGCTTATGGTTTGGGAGCTTTTTGGTCGACACCTAAGTTGATTTACACCCAAGAAATGAACGCGTTTTTAGAATTGGGAGAAAAAGACAAATGCCTCGGGCTATTTTACATTGGTTATCCTGCTATTGAATGGCCCAAAGCACATCGAAAACCACTCGAATACACGACAGAATGGATAACCCAATAGATCATCCATTAGACCTCGGTCTCGTAAACTATACGAGACACCCAGAAAACTCTGAGTACGTTGTGTTTCGATTTCCAGATAGCGAACGTGCCAATTCTTTTGAAGAATACCTGACAAAGGAGAAAATTTGGTTCGAAAGCAATTCGGAGGAACACAAGCAACGCACTTATTACTTGTACGGATTGCATAAAAACGACTTCAAACGTGCCGAACGCATCAATATGTTGGTGGAAGGAAAGCATAAAAAGCCTCTAATTCCCGTGGCAAGCATTCGCTGGTTTGTGGTTTTATTTGGGATGGCAGCGCTTATTTTGGCGTTAGTTGGATACTGCAAACAACAGCAGAAGCTCGCTTTATACGACGAATCGGGAACTTTAATCAATAGAACAAAATAATCGGAATAATTTTCTGTTCTTTACGTTAGAATGGTCATGAAGAAACTGCTTGTGATATTAGTGTGCCTTTTGGCAATGCCTTCCTTCGCACAGGTGAAGAAAGTCGCTCCTCCATCTTATTTTGGATTGCAGGTTCGCACTATTTTTCCAACCCAATTTATCGGCTCAAATACACTGAATCTGGAAAAGGACGGTTTTTTCTCCACCATTAGTCAACGCGTTGGTTATTCATTCGGAGGAACTGTTCGCGCTGGGTTAACCGACCTCATCGCTCTTGAAACGGGAATTAATTTTACGCAACGCTATTACGATATCAACTTTAGTGTGCCCGACTCGAATGTGGCGGGCACGTCAGAATTCGGTTTCATAGAGTACGATATTCCGCTCAAAGCACTTTTTTACATTCGTTTATCAGAAAGATGGTATTCTACCGCAGCCATGGGATTGCTGTTATCCTTCAAGCCCACCAACATTCAAACTTTCGAACAACCTTTTGGACCGCATCGATTTATTTACACAGGGCTGCTTCGAAGAAAGTACAGCGTTGATGCCATCGCTAGCTTTGGTTTTGAGTACCGCACAGAAAAAAAGGGCTTCTTCTTCATTGGTGGCTCTGCTCGCGTTCCCTTCTCTCCTATTTTCGACCTGGTTGCCTCTTATGAATGGCAAGGTCTTTCTACCCGAACATTTGGCGAGATTGACGGTTCGTTTCTTTCGCTAGACGTGAAATACTTCTTCCCAAACATTCGCAACCGTGGACCTCAGTTTCAGGAAGGACCTATTGAATAAATTCGCTCAAACTGACATAGTGGAATGGTTTTTGTTCTTTTCAACGAAAATTGCTCAATATGAAACAGATGTACCGTATTTTACTTTTAGGACTGATCGTAATTGTGGCATCTTCATGTCGCAAAAACCTCGACAATTTATCTATTAACGAAGCCGAGCAGCGCATTCATGGCAAATGGACCATGGCCGAAGTGAAGAACAATGTTCGTGGCGATGGCAAGTGGAGTAAAAACGATGTTTCATCACATTACCGCAATTGGGAATTTGATTTCAAGGCAGACCGAACGTTAACGGTATACATTCCAGAGGAAGACGCCACACTTGTTGGTTCATGGGAGGTGTATGAAGATTGGGAGACTGATGCTGATGGCGAAACCGATTTGAATACGTTCCTCTATATCTATATGTATGATGTGTCCAATACGGCAAAATGGCGTGAACTTGTTATGGAGGACATGCGCATCTCATCAAATGTATTCAAAGCACGTGAAGAAGCATTCATTGAGGGCGAACGCGTATTCTATTTCTATGAAATGAGACGTTAGGCTTTAATCCAATAAGCGCTCAGCAGTTGTTTTTCCTACAAACAATTCAATTTCACCTCCTTTATTGAGAATGGGCCAAATAGCCATAATGTTGCCGTCTACAGCATCAATATTCAAATAATCTCCAAAGAAAAGATCGGGATCTGGCGTAAAGGCTTTTTGCGATGCTTTGACATCCACAAATGAAGCGCCGCCATCGGTAGAGTAAGAAATGTACGTGTCCGTTGCTGTTCCGTCCGTATTTCTTCGATCGTAATAAACAAAGTATAGATGGCCGTTCGAAGGATCTAATGTCATCCAGGTGAAGAACTGATGTCTATTGGATTGATCTTGATTGACCCGAATTGGATCGCTCCACGTTTCGCCTCCATCCAGTGAGCGCATTAACCAAACATCGGTGTCGTTTTCCCCATTGCGCTGATCGCACCAATTCAAATACAAAGCCCCATTGTTCGGGTCGCATTTGAGAATGGGCAATCCGTTGGCTCTATAAATCCCAGGAATTTTCAGCGTCCATCCGCCGAATTGTGGCTCTAGGAATTTTTCTTTGGGCATCCATGTTTCGCCTCCATCCAATGATTTTTGAAATACCAGTCCTTTTGGACCCGTCCAGGTTACGTAGATTTCACCATTGGGTCCCACTGCAGGAACGGCACCTTCCACGGTGTTGTCATCGTCCAGACAATCGCCGGCATAGAACGAAATACGTTTTGGGTTGCTCCAGGTAGCGCCTTGATCCGATGATTTGGAAAAAACGATGATGGAACTATCCTGCGGATTTTTTGAATTGTACGCATCAAACTGCGTCCACGTCATGTAAATCTCATTGGTTTTGGTATTGAGAACCGTCCATTGTTTGTCTTGTACTTTCGTGCCGTTTGGCTCGGTGAATGTTCCCTCGTCAAAATCATGCGCATCTAACTCCCCTTCTTCGTTAATCGTCGCTTTCTGACAAACGATTCTATCGAGATGGGATGTCTCTTTATAGCTAGCAAGATGGAAATAATAAGCAGTATTCGCCGTATCAAACATCAATACAGGATCGCCCCAAACGCCATAAGTGCTTCGCATGGATTCACTTGACCAGGATTTTCCTCCATCGTAAGAATAATAGAAATCATTCAGAACGGTTCCGGCAATAATCTGATCCGTATTGTTTGGATTGATTGCAATGGAAGGCTCAATTTGAGAGGAAGAATACTTCGCTTCTGGAGAGGGAGCTATTTTCACCACCTTGATTGGCGAACAACCGATCAATAAGGCGCTTGTAAAAACGAAAAGGACGAACTGTTTCATTTCTCTCCCAACCAAAATTCGTACAATGCCTTCACTTTTTTATCCTCTATGGACACTTCGTATTTGAATTTCGGACGCTCGTATCCGGTCATTACAAACGTTGTTGTGTGCAATTCGTTTTCACGAGAGAACAAAATCTCCACCTCTTCTCCAATCGTCAAACTTCCGAGGAAGGCATCAAACATTGCTTTGCTCATGCGGAAGTTGTTTACAGCGATGATCTCATCATTCACACTCAATCCTGCATCTTCAGCAGCCGACCCCGAGCGAATGGAACGCACCATTACGTTTCCTCCACTACTGCGGGTACCTACCCCCGCATCAGGCTTTTCGACACCTACGTAGTTGACAGCCAAACCGATAGGCTCTAAAAATTCGTTGTAGTCTGGAATTTCCGTTCCATCAATGTATTTCGCATAAAACTCGGTCAAATCACGGTTGGTAAATTCTTCCAATTCCGCTTTGAATTCCGATTCTGAAAATCCGCGTTTTTTACCTTCGTAGTATTTCGCGTAAATGTGCTGCATGAAATTATCCAAACATTTCTCGCCCTTGCTGTCTTTGATGATCATTGCATCAATAAGCATCGCAATAACAGATCCTCGAGAATAATACGACATGGTTGTATTTCGACTGTTTTCGTTCGGACGATACGCCTTGATCCAAGCGTCGAAACTTGCATGTGCCACAGGCTGCACACGCGCTCCAACAGATCCTTCGACATAATTCAAACTACTGAACATTTTCTTTAAGAAAACTTCTTTTGAATAATATCCGGCGCGGAGCAAAATCATTTTTTCGTAGTACGAAGTAAATCCTTCCATTACCCAAAGTAACGAGGTGTAATTCTCAGAATCATAGTCGAAAGGCCCCAATTCTACTGGGCGAATGCGTTTTACGTTCCAAAGGTGGAAATACTCGTGTGCAACTAAATCCAGGAAATCAACATAATCTTCACCACTGTACGTCCAACGATTGACACTCAGTACGGTCGAATTTTTGTGCTCCAATCCTCCCTGTCCGTCCACGACATTGTGAATAATAAACGTGTATTCCTTATTTGGATTTTGTCCGAAAACTCCCGTAGCAGACTCTACTACGTTTGCCATATCTTCTTGCAGTGCAGCAACGTTGTGGTTTCCTGTTCCGTAAATTGCTACGTGATGTTTCACACCGGCAGCATCAAAATCAAATTCAATTTGGTTCCCCACTTCAATTGGACAGTCTAACAATTGGTCATAATCATCAAAAACATAGTTTCTTGGTCCATCGCCAGTTACGCCATCGCCTTCCATTTTCAACGCAGTGGTTACTTTGGCAAAACTGCTGTGCGGCACTACCTTCACCTTACCTGATAAATCTTTGTGATTTTGGACGTACATAAAAACGCCTGAACCAGAAATAAATCCGTGGGTCATGTCCAAAAAGCTCGTTCGAACCGTCAATTCAAAAGCATATACTTCATAATTCACGGTTACTTTTTTGGCTTTTCCTTTTTGGATGTTCCAGGTATTCTTGTTGCTTTTTTTCACTTTCAACTTGCGCCCTTTCTCATCCACTGCAGTAACAAGATTGACGTTCTTGGCAAATTCGCGCGCCAAATAGGAGCCGGGAGCCCAAATTGGCATCTTCACATTCAATTCTTTTTCAGAAAAGTTGTCCAACTGCATCTCCACTTGATAGTAGTGATTTTGCGGACGTTCCATACTTACAGTATAGGCAACATCTTGTGCAGATGACAAGGAAATTACGGCTACAAATGCCAGAGAAAAAAAGTATTTCAACATTTTGTTTGATTTTGACGCTAAGATATAAATAACCTGTGCTTCGAGGGGCATAGAAATGAAAAACCACCGAATGTGCAGTACAAACGGTGGCTCTGGTTTCTGAACTCATTAGTCGAACATGGATTGTTGACTTTCGAGGTGCTGCTGGTTTAGTGCTTTTAACTCTTCTCGATGATCCTCCACGAGCTGTTGCAAGGCAAGATGAAGAATTTGTGCATCGGTAAAACTTTCGGATGAATTGGCATTTGCGAGCATTTTGATTTGATGCAATAATGCTTGTGTTTCTTTGTCGAGTTGCACAGACGCGTCATTCAATACCAATTTTGGTGTTGTTTCCAATTTGCGCACTATCCCAGTGGATGTCCCCGAGTGATTGTATGATGGCGATTCGTACGCCGTCGATTGAGGGTTTTCGTACACTTCATTGACAGGTTCATCGGTGCCATCTCCGAATGCCGAAAGATTGTCTCCTGGACGGTAATCGGACATTAACTTCGGGAAATACTCCTCATGTGCAGGAGTAAAGCCTTGTTTCACCACCATTTTCATTGCTGCATTCTTTTGCTTGTAGAATCGTTTGAAGCGCACAGGCTTATCTTCTTGATATTCAATAACGCGCTTGTTTCTCAATACATCTTTGTCATAGGCCAATTGTTCGGTCAGTTTTCCATTTTGGTAGGTATAATCAAACGTGTACCATTCGGAAAATTTGGTTGTCATGGTATTCCCTGATCCAGATTTGAAGCGATAGAACTTTTCCTTTACAATGCGATTGTTTTCGTAATACACTTCATTTTTCAGATTTTCCGTCGCGGAAGTAACGATGAATCCATTGCCATTCTGCCTCATTTCCTTTACGATATTCTCACTTCTTGGCTCATTTGGACCACGCGCCTGACTCTTTCCCCTACTCGATTTAATTACGCGACCACTTTGGTCAAACTCTCGCTCAAACGTTGTCCGTGTTCCGTCTCCATTGTAGGAAGTTTCAATGATCATATGAAAATGACTGGAAACAGAATTTCCGGGAATTTGCTTGGATTCGAATCGAATGTCGCGCATTTGGGCGTCGTATTGATAGGTCAACTGAGAAATAATCCTCCAATTGCCTTTCTTATGTGGATCGGCTGATTCGTAACGTGTGATACTTGTTGTGATACCTTGCTCATTATACGTCTCCACGGATTTCTTGTAGCCTGAAGACCCACTATAATCGATTGTTTCTGTGAGTCGATTGTTGTGATCGTACACATACTCCGAACGCAAAACGCGAAAACTGCCAATAATGGATACTTCTTTGAAAGTCACTAAACCGTCGCGGTTCAATTTTAAGGTCACGATTTCCAGTCCGTCGTTATCGATTACGGTTTTGGTTCCATCAGAATGGTATTGAATAGATAAATCCTTTTGATTTTGTCCAAATGCTGATCCCATCAGCAGTAAGAGGAACAATGTACAGATTGATTTCATAGGCTCCAGTTTTAGCTTTCCATGTGCGAATCGATGCAAGGTTGGAAAGTATGTTTTCAACCAAAGAAATTCAAACACCGTGCCATTTACTATGCGCGCCTAATAACAGAAATCGATCTGGATGCTTCAAATAATCAGAATTTGCTAACGATTCCTTTTTCTTTCCCTCTGGAATCCTTGAAAATTCGTAATTTCGAACTATAAAATTTGATGCGATTTTCTACCCGATTAAAATTGAATCTTGCGTCATAAAAATCAGCACAAATGCACAAACTCTTGCTCCTAACTTTTATCGGTCTCTTTCTTTTTTCTTGTCAACAGAAATCTGAGAGTGAATCTTCAGAAGCTCCAGTAAATAAGGAATTGGAGAATCAGATTGCTCAATTGGAATTGGAAAATCAGATGAAAGATTCGGTGATCAATGAATCCTTGTCTTTCTTCAACGAAATCAAATCCAATTTGGAAGCAATTGGCATTCGCAAAGATCAAATTCGTGAGTTGTCTGAAAATCCTGAATTAGAAGCCGAAGACAAGCAGTGGATCTTGGAAGAGATTCGTAGAATTAACTTTTTGCGCGAAGACAATGCTCGTCTGGTGAAGTTGCTGAATTCGGAACTGGATAAAAACAAATTAGAAATTAAGGAATTGCAGGCAATGGTTGAATCCTTGATGAAAGACATCAAATGGAAAGACGAGCAAATTGCTGCGCTTCAAACAGAGTTGGATCGTTTGGATCATCAATATTCTGTGTTGTTTGATGCATATCAGGAACAGGCTGTTGTTGTAGATCAATTGCGCGATGAACTGAATACTGTTTTCTATGCTTATGGAACGGCGTCAGAATTGGAGGAAAATAAAATCATTTCTAAGAAAAATGGATTTATTGGCATTGGTCGAAGATTGGAGTTACGCACAGATTTCAACACCGATTACTTCACGGAAGCTAATTCTGCTAAACAGAGTAAAATCAATATTCGCGGAAAAGACATTCGCTTGCTCACGGAACATCCTTCTAGCTCATACGAATTGAACGAAAATGCGACAGGGACGCTATTGACGATAAAGGATGCGTCTGAGTTCTGGAAGATTTCGAAATATCTTGTAGTTTTGGTGGACGCATGATAACAGACGCAGAAAAAGAAGAAAAGGATCGCGCAAAGCGAGAACGCATTCGCAAACTGGAAAGTCCCATTCCGTTTGTGATCATTTTGCGCCATTGGCTGTTCGGAAAGAAAAAGCCCGATATGCTCACGCGCATTACCTTTCTTGCCAATTTCGTTATTTGGATTCTCTTTTTAATCTGGTCGTGTTTCAGTTATTTCGCTGTCAATTCCCGGGAATGGATCTGGGAACAAAAAAAACTGGCAGTTACCTGGATTATTGAACAGCGCGGTGCACAATTGGGTTATGAAAAAGGGGAATTCCTGGCAATGCTAGAGTTCACAAGCCTATTGGCAATATTCTGTTGGGGCATCTTCTTTGTTGGACTGGTACTACTCTATCGTAAAAAGAAAATCTTCATTTATTTCACGCTCATCCCTTTACTGGCTTACGTTGTAATGAACAGTTTTTACCTGGGATTTAACTACTTCATTGAAGACATTACTCTGTTCGATAAGGTTCTTTTCTTAATTTCTGGAGTAAGCTTACTGATTGCTGCTTTCATGATTCGTAGTGGCCGTGACAGCGCCGATAGCACGTCGGATTTCTTTGGTATTTCTAAGGATGAAGATGTTTCAGAAGCGACATAATTGCTTCGGGGGTTTGTTCATTTCGTCCTAAAACGATGTCGGCTTTCTTATAATACTCTTCCCGTTCGCCGAGTTTACTTTCGATAAATCCCAACAATTCATCTTTATTCAAACCTTCAATGAGCGGGCGTTGCTTTTTTGCGTTTGCCAACCGATTCGCTAATTCTTTTGGTGATCTTTCGAGGTAAAAAGTGGTTCCCGTTTTGTTCAGTTGCTCCATATTGTTCGCGAAACATGGCATTCCGCCACCGGTTGCGAGAACGAAGTCGTCTCTGAGATCCAGGGCATCGATGTATTCTCGTTCAATTTCTCTAAAGTGCGACTCTCCGTGCTCTGCAAATAGCTCTCCTATTGATTTTTGAAAGTGATTTTCTATTTCCAAATCAGAGTCGACAAAAGCAATTTCTAGTTTGTTTGCTAACTTTTTCCCAAGTGTAGATTTTCCGCACCCCATGAACCCAACTAGAATAACTCGTTTCATACATTCTAAGTTACATATTTTAAATTTCTTGGCCCGAGCGAGGGAGTTTGAGAAATGCATAAATCCCTGTCGGACAGAAGGACACAAAAAGCGGTTATTTTTTTTCGAAAAAAAGTTTGAATTTCAATTGCATTAACGATTGAAGTGCATATATTTGCACTCGCATTTACGCAACGCTTTGCTTCAAAGCTACGTAATGCAAGGTACGATCTCCTAGCTCAGTTGGTAGAGCAACGCCCTTTTAAGGCGTGGGTCCTGGGTTCGAGCCCCAGGGGGATCACAGAAAGGAGTCTATTAGTAGGCTCCTTTTTTGTTTTTATTGAGTTTATATTAATTGTCGGTACGGCTCGAACCGAGCCCCAGCATTGCCTTCGCTGAAGAACTCCTGCGTCATTCTCCCCAACTTTTGGAATTGGTCAAAAAAAAGACTGAAAACTGACTATTTACCTTTTTTTACAATACATAACATTCTAGCAACGGAAGCCGATTACCTTTGGTGACATGAAAACTATTTATCCCCCTCGACACTTCTATTCAATCGTGCTTTTAATGGTCACTATCAATGTTTCAAGTTGTGGTTCATCCGAAAATCTTGCGACATCAACGAGCACAAACCAAAGTGATACTTCACAAGCTGAGAAACAATCCATTTTTGAAAAAATGAAAGAGATGGATCACCTTCCGGTTGCAGATCGAATTGCTGTATACAAACAACTCAAAAGAGACTCTCTAGACACATTCACTTTCGAGGATGAAAACGAGTTGAATCGTTATGGATACCACCTTCTTTCTCAAGAGAAAACTCAGGAGGCCCTAGCGATTTTTGATTTGCTGATCTCTGAATTCCCAAATGCATTCAATGCGTATGACAGTATGGGAGAAGCATATTTAAAAGCTGGAAATGAAGAGCTTGCTTTGAAAAACTACGAGAAATCCGTAGAACTAAACCCTAAGAATTATCACGCCGTAGATCAGATCACACGCATTAAAGGACTGGAATTGTTGGTGACGGATTGGGGCAAAGAAATTTTTCATTTTCCAATTCATTTTGCACCAAAAATCCCCTATTTAGGTGTGGAGGAAGTTGTTTTTCCAAAGAATTGGATCAAACCCGACAGTGCCGATTTTTGGTCGTACGTTTTTGTTTGGGCTATCGAGAACCAAACGGAGGTCAAAGCCATTGAACTCAATTTGAATTTAACGCGCTATTTCAACGGATTGAATGATGATGTTCCTGAAGACCAAATAACGCCAACGGTTGTCGATATCAAGCGCAATACAAATGCCAATGACAGCGCTACCTTCATCGGAAGCCTTCGCCTTTTTGACCGTTTCGCAACAAGGGAGGAAATCAATTTAAATGTTCGGATTTTCTCTGAATATTGCGCGGAAAATGAAAAACTGATACTCTTGTTCCGGTTTTCACCCCAAGAATTCGATCACCCTGTCTGGGATTTGCTAAGAACAGTTACGCTCCGACCGACAATCTGTACCGAGTAAAGATGGGCAAATAGAGCTAAACTGATCCAGACTTTGTGCGTTAACAATAGCAATGAAGTTAAATCATTTTAAAATGCAATAAGAATAGAATTGCGCAAATCAGAAATTCGGTACTTTTACGTCCCCGAACTAGAGCAATTGAATTATGGAATCCAGAAAAACAACGAACATACTTTTACTCATTCTTGTTATTCCCGTTGTTTTCTATTTGTTGAAAATCCTTGATTTTATTTTCATTCCGCTCATAGCAGCAATGTTCATTACCTTGCTTTTCCTGCCGCTGATGCGTTGGTTTCAACGGAAAAAAATTCACAAAGGATTTGCCATCGCGTCGGTAGTTGCCATCATTTTTGCAGTGCTAAAAATTAGTGGAGAACTCATTTCATTGTCTAGTTCGGAAATTCTCTCAGCCGATAACGCCTTCTTTGAGCAGGCCGAATTAAAAATTAACGATCTCATCATCACTTTGGAAGGCTTCTTTGGCGTGGAGCGTGGCCCCGATGAAAAAGTTATGGCCTACTACTTCCCAGATGGAGGTTCTTTGTCGAACTTTGGAGCAACCTTCAAATCGCTACAATCTACGCTATCCACTTCGCTCATGACCATTTTCTTTGTGATTTTGCTCCTGGTAGAATCGATCAATTTTGAGAAAATCATGAACCGCTCGATCTTTAAAAACCGTCGTCATGCCTCGGTGAAAACGTTTGCGAGAATTGAAAAGGACATCATCAAATTTGTGAAAGTGAAGTTTATCGTTAGTTTGCTTACTGGCATCGGCTTTTCACTTGCCTGTCTTGCTTTTGATGTAAGTTTTCCCATCTTTTGGGGACTCTTCGCCTTCCTAATCAACTTTGTGCAATTCATCGGCTCCATCATTTCCGTTATTCTCTTGAGTTTATTCGCATTGGTAGAATTGGATCCATCTGGAACGCTCGTCATTTTTATCATCGTAATTACAGGAGTTCAAGCTGCTTTTGGCGGTGTAATGGAACCCGTTTTGATGGGGCGCACCTTCTCTGTGAATGTTGTCACTGTTTTGGTCATGTTGATGCTTTGGGGCTTCATTTGGGGAATCCCCGGACTAATTATGTCCATTCCGATTACCGTATTCTTAAGAATTGTCTTTGACGAGTTTCCACAAACACGATTGATCTCAGATTTAATGGCAGGACCGGGAAGCAAGAAAGAAAAATGAATACTTCCAGACGTTCCACCTGGCATTACTTCTCGTTCCAATAATTCCCTAAATTGATAAGGCTTGTCTAAGGTTCATTGAAAACTAATGGTTGTTCAAGGACATAATTAAATAGTTCATTCGCTTTTTCTAGCTTCAATATTTCCTGTAAATTGCACCAAATTGTTGCGATGAAAAAAACAGTATTATTTGCGCTTAGCCTACTGCTACTTCCAATTGTCGCAAATGCACAAGTAACATTTGAGTATAATGATTCTATTCCAGTGGTGCGTTTCAGCGATACCCTGAAAAATCCCTGGGCAGGTGGTTTGAATGCTATTCAAATGTCGGATTTCGACTTCGATCAGGATGGCGATTTGGACCTGTTCTGTTTTGATCGTTGTGGAAACCAAATTCGTGTGTTTACCAAAGAATGGAATGGGAGTGCATTTTATTATAAATACGCGCACAATGCACAAAACCTTTTTCCAGCAAATCTTAGATATCGGGTACAATTGATTGATTATGATTCGGACGGACGCAAAGACCTTTTTACCTGGGGAATTGGTGGAGGATTAACCGTATATCGAAATGTATCGGATGCGGTGAATGGACTGCAGTGGACTCTTTTCAAAGATATTGTTTACACCGATTATGCCCTGAACGGCCTATCCCCCTTGGCCATAAGCACGGATGACCTACCTGCATATGTTGATGTAGATGAAGATGGAGACTTAGACATTCTCACACCGGATAATCAAGGTTTGCGCATTGAATACCATCAGAATCAAAGCATGCAGATGTACGGAATTCCTGATTCATTGATTTTTATTCAAAAAAATGAGTGTTGGGGACAATTCACAGAAGGTACAACCAACTTCACCATTAACCTGAATGATTCAACGCCGCCTTGCGTAACCGGAAATATCGCCAATCCAGAACGATTGACAGGAACGTTTCAAAATGCCGCGAAGTTGCATCAGGGGACAACGCTCTTATGCCTTGACATTGATAGCTCGGGCGTAAAAGACCTCATTATGGGCGATGCCTCTTATTCAGGTCTCACAATGCTATTAAATGGCGGCGTTACAGTCAATACGGATTCCCCGATGATTAGTCAGGACCCTGCATTCCCTGATTATTCTTCTGCTGTAAAATGTCAAAATTTCCCAGGTGCTTTTTATGTAGATGTGAATTTTGATGGCAAAAGAGATTTAATTGCCTCGCCAAATACCCAAATAAATGCGCTTGACAGAGAAAGTGTCATTTATTACCAAAACTCTGGCACGGATAACATACCGCTCTTTACGCCTACCTTAAATAATTTTATTCAGAATGAAATGATTGAGCATGGCACCGGATCCATTCCTGTTTTGTTTGATTATACAGGCGATGGTCTGCACGATTTATTAATTGCCAATTACTTCAATTACAAACCTGTAGGTGACAAGGAAAGCTTAATTGCGCTTTATCAGAACATTGGTACCGCAACCTCCCCTACATTTGAGTTTGTAGATATGGACGTTTTTAATTTGGCTCAACAGAATTACGGCCTCCGAAGTGTTCCAACATTTGGAGATATTGATGGTGATGGCGATCCTGATATGCTCCTTGGTCTGGAAGATGGTTCCATTGCCTTCTATGAAAACCTCACCTCCGGAACAGCGCCATTGTGGGGGAACCCTGTACTTAATTTTGAAGACAATCTTTCCGCTCCTATTAACGTAAATGCATTCGCCTTCCCACAGCTTTTTGATCTTGATGACGATGGCTTGCTAGATTTGGTCATTGGAAATCGATTGGGACACCTCTATTATTACCATAACACAGGAACAGCTAATTCCCCTTCTTTTGAGTTATCAAATTCGATGTTGGGGGGTGTAGATATTTTACCTGGCAACCAAAGTTCAAACGCAGCCATTCATTTTTTCAGAGAAAATGGTGAAACGCAACTCTATTGTGGCTCGTTTGATGGGAATTTGATCTACTACACCAACATTGATGGGAATTTAAATCCAGGCGATACATTCACCTTGGTTTCTGATATGTATCAGGGAATAGATGTTGGCGATCATAGCGCGATTTTCACCGTAGACATTGATCAGGATAACATTCGAGACGCATTTCTAGGACAGGGATTGGGTGGGATGTATCATTATACCGTTGAAAACGACTCAACTACTTCCATAAATGAGATAGCGTATAATACCATGGTCTTGTATCCTAACCCAACAACTGGAACCTTTACCATCACGTGTGCCGAGAAAATGGCTACCATTATTTTGATCGATGCGCGAGGCCAAAGAATCATGGAGAAAGAAGTTCAAAATGACAAAACGACCATTGATGTAACAGGTCTTTCTACTGGAATATATTACGTGATCGCAGCAATGGATTCAGGAAGCATGTCCACCAGAAAACTCGTTCGAAAATAGGAATATGAAACATTTAATCGAGCGCTACAAAAGTCATCTTAATCAAGCTGTTTCTCCCGCAAGTCTTGGTTTGTTTCGGATACTGGTTGGAATTGTTCTCTTTTTGCAAACGGCTTACTTTATCTCCACTGATTTTGTTCAGGTGCATATTTTTGATTCTCCAATAGCCTTTAAATTTCAGTATTTCGAATTTCTAGAACCTTTGCCTCCTGGCGGAATGAAATTTATCATGATGATGATGCTCGTTTCAACCGTAGGGATCATTTTAGGTCGACTCTATAAAATATCTGTAGCCATTTACGGGCTCACGTTCACCTACTTGTGGCTGTTGGATATGAGCTATTTCAACAACCATTATTATTTCATCTCCTTAATCGTATTGCTCTTATTTTTCTCCAATGCCGATGCCTGGGGAAGTTTCAAGGGAAAAAATCGTAAACAAAGCATCCCTTACTATCAAATCTTCGTATTGAAGGGACAAATCTTTCTTACCTTTTTCATCGCTGGAATAAATAAGTTAAACTATTACTGGGTGGTGAAAAACCAACCCATGAAACACATCCTGGAAACCAAGGCAACTGTATCTGGCACGGATTGGATCAACCATTCGTTTTTCTACAGCTTTTTTTCCTGGTCGGGATTGTTGTTTGATCTATGCATTGGCTTTCTGCTCTGGTTTCCAAAATTTCGTAAAATTGGCATCATTTTATTCATTGGGTTCAATTTGATGAACTTCTGGTTGTTCCGTGATATTGGTGAAATTGGGCTTTTCCCATTTTTACTTTTGGCGTGTTTGGCTATTTTCCTTAATCCAGACAAGGTTGCTGCAAAACTTCAATGGCTCGTCCCCAAACCAAAGAATACCAAAAAACTTCAACTTGATTCGGTAAAAGGATTGAAATGGGTCCCTACAATCATTGCTCTTTACCTTGCTTTTCATCTGGTTTTTCCATTCCGACATATACTCTACCCTGATCATGTAGATTGGAACGGACTTGGGCAGCGCTTTTCCTGGCGCATGAAGATAATGTACAAAGATGTAGACATGCACTTTTATCTTATTGAGGAAGGAAGTACCGAAAAAAGGGAAGTAAATGTCGGTCATTTCCTAAATGACAAGCAGTACACGAACCTCATGTACTATCCCGACTTTATTCCCTATGTTGCGCGCTACATAAAAGAAGAAGGTGAAAAATACGGTATGAAAAATCCAAAAGTTGTTGCTGACTTTAAGGTTGGATTTAATGGCGACAAGAAGCGAGCATTGGTAGACCCAAAAACCGACCTTTCAAAAGTAAAATATCAATCGGGAGAGGCACTTTATTGGTTGAAAGAGAGGAAATAGTCATTGACAACTTTTTTTCATTCCTCAAAATTTGTAATCTATCAGTTACCACTATCTTTGCTTCGATTAACAGCACAATCCATCGACAAAATGTATTAATTGTTCGATGAAACTGGAATTAACAGCCTTACTTACCGATATGAAAAACTGCCTAAATAAAGTCCACGATCTGAAGAAATCAATGCTCTTATTTTTCTTCGTTGTATTTATTTCTTCCCTTGGACATGCATGCGACACGTCTCCCGTAGTAACAGCGTCCAACGTTCAAGACATTGGTGGTGGCTTTTTTACCGTTGACGTTCAAGTGTGTATAGGAGTGGATGGCTCTATTGATGGCTATGATTTGTCTTTTAATTGCGGTTTGAATATTACTGCAACAAGCGCTCCAGTACAAATTAATGGTGGTGCTATTGCCACAGCTAGCATTACTGGAGGCGTACTCACTTATTTCTACGGAGGCCCCGGCGATTTTGAGCCAGATGACGGAATATCTGGTCCTTGCTTTAATCAAACATTAACTCTAGATGGCGACCCCACAGGGTGTACAGTCACTTCTACCGGCTTAAATGATGGATGTTTAATTATAGCCACCTCCTGGTCAGCAACTATTCCCGGCCCTTGCGCAGTTGACTTCGTTCAAGTGGGTGCGGGATCCGTCAGTGGCAACACAGCTGGTGCAGGAAACAATTGCACACTCAGGTCCAGTCAAGAGCAAATTATACAAGTTGATATTCCGTGTAACGATACCTGGACCTTCTCGCTTTGCGGTGGAGCAACCTGGGATACCTATCTCTATTTGAGTACTTCCTGTTGTGGCCCAAGTATCTCCTTGAATGACGACGCCTGTGGATTGCAATCTCAAATAGTAACGGCGCTTACCCCAGGAACGTACTACGTTACTGTGGAAGCATTTAGTTCTGGAACAACGGGCGCATACACCTTAGCTATATCCAGTGGAAGTCCCTGCAGCGTGCTTCCCGTAGGACTTACGGAATTCTCAGGCACTTTTGGAGAGGTCACTCGAAGCAACGAAATTACGTGGGTAACAAGTTCAGAAACAAATAACGATTACTTCAATTTAGAACGATCTACAGATGGTCAAAATTTTACGCCAATAGCAGATATTGAAGGAAAGGGTAACTCAACTGTTGAAACACGCTACAATTACTTCGATCCAGTGGAAACTGAAAACACGTATTACTATCGATTAAAGCAAGTAGATTTCAATGGAGATTATTCCTATTCTCAAGTGATCACTATTCGAACCGAATGGGATGAGGAAAACTTTTTTGGTAGCATTTATCCAAATCCAGCGGCTTCCTCTTTCAACATAACAACCAGTCCGAGAAATCAAGCATTGCCAATTACTGTTGCTCTTTACAACAGTCAGGCACAACTCATCCGCACGGAAGAGCTGGCAGGATCAACTAATGCTTCAACTTATGGAATCGATGTTAGCGAGCTGAAAAGCGGCGTTTATACAATCCAATTAAGTTCTGGAGAAGAAGCAGATGTGAGAAAAATAGTTATTCTTTAAGCGCTTTTTCCGTATCAAGCACGTTGGGCGAATCCTCGGCTGAATCCATTTCCAATGGTTCCTTTCTTGGATACATTTTAGAGAATAACCAAGCAACTAGCATTGAGATTGCAAACGATGGAGCCAATACATCCAATTTCTCAAAATACGGCCCAATTCCGTCCATTTCTACCACCACAAATTTAAAGAACGGTACACAGAGGAACCCGGCAATCATGGCAGCGATGGCGCCTTTTTCCGAAAGTCTTTTCCAGAAGAGCGATAAAATAATGACGGGACAAAAGGAGGCGGCTATCCCCGACCAACCAAATATGACCATCCAAAAGACGGTTCTATCTTCTGCAACGGATGCAATGATCAGTGCGATGACCAACGCCAAAGTTGCAAGAATCAATGTGACGATACGTGAAATCCATGTCAAGTCTTTGTCTTTTAAATCTGGTCGGAAAATCTTCTGATAAAAATCTCGTGTAATTGCACTTGAAGCAATCACCAGGAGTGAATCAATTGTAGACATTATCGCTGAAAGAACAATGGCAACGTAAACGGCCACCAAGATCTCTGGCATCGACACTTCTGTCATCATTGATAAAACATCTTCTCCACTGTTTCCTAGCACGGCCTCTGGATCATCGCCGGAACTTGTAAATAGAATTCTGGCTAAAATACCAATGGTTACTGCGGCAGCATCGGTCAACAAAGTAAATACAATTGCCACCCATTTTCCTTTGTCAATTTCCGACTCATTCTTGATGGACATGAAACGCACATAAACTTGTGGCGAACCAAGAAAACCAAGTCCAATCATGGCAAAACCGAGCATTGTCGCTACGTTCATCCAAACATCGTCGCTGGTACCCCACAGGTTGGTCAAAGCAGGATCAATTGCGTTTAATCCATTCACAATACCCGTTGTTCCATCCATTCCGAACCAAACAACAATGGGCAATAGAATCAATCCGAGGAACATCAATAAACCTTGAAATAAATCGGACCAAACAGCAGCCACAAACCCACCAATGAAAATATAGGACAACACAATAACAAAGCCGATCACAGCTCCCCATGTATAATCAATATCCATCATGGATTCAAATGCCTTTCCAGTAACGTCTATTTGCGTTGTTACATAAATAAGTACGAAAACCGAAAGGATCGTAGCGGCGATAATTCGCAGCGTTTTCTTGTTTGTTTTAAGATGACTCTCCAAATAATCTGGGATCGTTATGGAGCCGTAAGAATCCGATTGCCGCTTGAACCGTTTGGCCATAAACCACCAGGAGACGAATACACCAAGGACTTCACCAACAACGACCCAATAGGCTGACAATCCGGATATTGCCCCCATTCCTGTGAGCCCAATAAGAAGCCAACCGGATTCACCTGTTGCACGCGCAGAGAAAGCTACGGCCCAAAAACCAAGATTTTTTCCTCCCACGTAAAAATCGCTCATGCTTTTGACTCGACGCGATGCGATAATTCCGATTAAGAATAAAATACCAACGTAGGCCGCTAATACCAGTACTTTCGTAATATCGATGTCGAATCCGTCCATAAGTAGTCAATATATGTTTAGTGTTGTGCTGCCTCTTTCAAAAGAACCGACTCATTTTCCGCAACAAAGCGCTCCATAATTTCAAAGAATTGCTCAATGTCTTCCTTCTCGTTTTGTGCGTTTATGGTAACCAAACGGATAAACTCGTCCGCTTCGAAAGAACCATATCCAACCAGTAATTCTGCTTTCTCATACAAGGCGGTACAAATGGTTCTTGCTGGAATTCCTTTGTAGTTGAAACAGATTGAAATGGACTCATCGTAGCTGTAAAGCGTATAATCGGGATTGTTGCGCACATGATTGCGTGCCACATCCGCCAAAAAGAACTGATGGTCTACAATCTTTTCCAAACCTTTTGTTCCAACACTTTTCCAAAGCGTCCAAAATTTCAGTGCATCATTTCTACGACCACATTGCAACGATGTTTTGCCAAGGTTGAACTCATCGTGATCTGTTTGATACAAATAGCTAGCATCATTGGAGAATGAATCGTGGAGGTGTTTTTTGTCTTTCGATACAATAATGGAACAAGAAAGTGGCGTTCCGAGCATTTTATGCGCATTGAAACTGAACGAATCCACCAATTCAATGCCATCAATCAAATGTTTGTATTTATCGCTAAAAAGAACCGAACCACAATACGCTCCGTCTACGTGCAACCACATTCCGTGCTTGTCGCAAATCTCGCGCATCGGGCGAATAGGATCAAATGCTCCAAGGACGGTTGTTCCTGCCGTTAAATTCACCATGATCGGTTGAAATCCTTCTGCAATGTCTTTTTCAATCAATTCGGCCAAAGCATCTGGACGCATTTTTCCATGCGCATCCGATGAAACGTATCGCACCTGATCGCGACCAATTCCTGAAAATGCTGCATTTTTTGGAATACTGTAATGTGATTCCTTCGAAGTGTACACGGTCATTTTCTTGGAAACGCCTTCGAAACGAACTTTTTCATCAGCGGCGTCACGCGCCATCACCATTGACATATAATTTGTCATGGATCCACCTGGAGCAAATGTTCCGTCGGCGTTAGCGTCCCAACCAATTAATTTGCATACTTCGTTCAAAATGACTTTCTCTACCCCGATCTGAGGTCCCGCAGCTTTGTAAGTATACATGCTGTTGTTGAGGATTACCGCCATCAAATCTCCTAAAATTGCTTTGTCGTTACGACCTCCAAACAATTGATTAAAAAAGGCATTGGTAGCGGTTCTTGGTGTTTTAAAAACCAATTCTTTTAAGGCTTTCTCAAAGGCTTCTTCTGAAACACCCTCTTTGCTTAATGACAGATCTAGGGTAGTATATAAATCCCCTGAAGGGACGAAATCCGCCACTGGTTGTTTCGATTCATCTTCTAATAATTCGCGTACCAGACGGTCGAATTTCTCTAAAGTATTTTGCATACGACGTGTATTCTCGTTTTGTTTGATTTCCCCCAAATATAGAGCTAATTCGCGCACTTTCGGCGTGATTTTGAACGATTTTCGCCATTTTTTAGTTACATTTGACCAGTTTTGAACGATTTCGCTCACACATCGATTCAAAAAGAATGCTATTGAAAAGAGCTTACTTTTATGAACAGGGATATTACTACAATCGAACAACTAATTAGCTCATTTGACGACGCAGAACCCTCGGAACAGGTGGGCATTCTGAAACGCATCAACATCCCCGTTTCAGATTTCGCCCGATACGCAACATGGAAAGATGACGGATACACCCGTAACTGCATCGTGAGACATGACAAATTCGAATTCATTTTACTATGTTGGAGCCCAGGTGCTGTAACGCCGATTCATGATCATGCAGGGCAAGATTGTTGGGTATACCAAGTAGATGGAAGCGTTCGCGAATTGCGCTATTCACAATCAGGTAGTTCTTTCCAAATGACCAATGACATGGTTTTGGATGCCGGAAACTTGTGCTACATGCACGATCGCATGGGGTTCCACTCCTTATCTAATGAATCCGATCAACCATCAATGACCTTACATATTTACGCCAACCCTATCGACCGTTGTCAGGTTTTCAATGAAGAACGTGACTGCTTCGAATTGGTAGAAATGCAATACGACACGGTGGAAGGGAACGTTGTTTTACCTACTGGCAGTTAATATACAGTCATTACAACTTTAGGAATGTAGTGCATCTCTCCATGACGCAGTAAGAGACTACTTTTAGCAACGCTACTTTCTTTTACTCGAATGCCTCGATCTTTTAATGCCACGTACAAGTGCATATCATTATGCCAACTAGCTCCCGTTCGAAATAGTGAGACGACTCCAGTTACTCTGGAAAACTTCCAACTCCCCCATTTTATGTACGCACAAACGATACTATCCGCGACAACATCGTGATATTTGTAACTAATTTTCTCAAAGCTACCATCTGGATAAAAATGCATTCCTTCTATACTATCATTCTTTCCTGTTTCAGTGGGATAAAAAGCCTTTAATGTACGATCGGCAAGATTTTGCTTTACCAACCTACCTTCTTTGTACAATTTATATTGAACAATGTTTCCGAAACTTGTGTACCAAATACCTTCCTTTTGGTCGTTGACATACGTTCCCGCTTCTTGCTTCAAAGCTCCTATGGACTTCCATTTACCCGTTTTCTTTCCTTGACAATAACTTTGATCCGATTTGAACAGTCCTGTTTTGTCGTAGACGATTACCCGATGCACAGAATCAACAAAATGCCCGGAGGAGTATGGAAACGATTCATACTTTACCACCATGGATCTTCCATTTCTGTTTTTCGTGTACCTTCTTTTTTCGCGTAGCTGTCCATCTTCAATAGTAAGTTTTTGTACGATCTCATTTTGACGGTTGTGCGCGACAGCTTCACCATTGAATAGCTCTTTGGTTAAGGTGGAATCCCCTTTACAGACGAAGTAATAACGTCCTTCATCCAATTCAATTTCCGTTACATCCACTTCTCTCCAGTCGGATCCGCAAGGAAGTTGCGAAGCAACGAAATACCCCATCGAGCTAAATAGAAATAACAAACAAATGCGCATCATAAATTAAAGATAGAACGTTTTTATTCATCTTTGGCACATGAATCCAATTATTGACCACCTTCAAATCACCGTAAAAAATTTGGACGAGGCTGAAGTCTTTTATGATGCCTTGATGCCAATTCTAGGGTATGACCTCAACTTAAAGTCAAAAGGGTGTGTGCCAGCCAATGAATTTGATGTCATTGAATACGTACATCCAAATCTCACAGTTGGAATCAACTCACCGCGATCTGTTTTCAAAGATGAAGCCGTACACCGACGGAAACCTGGCGCTTTGCATCATGTGGCTTTTCAGGCACAGAATGAGGAAGAAGTAAATATAGCTTACCAGAAATTGCTGAAAACACCCGCAAATATTGTCGCTCCTCCACAATTGTATCCGCAACACGGAGCGTATTACTACGCCTTGTTCTTCAAGGATCCAGGAGGAATAAAATTGGAAATCGTTTACGAAAAGAAAGAGCTATAACGCACAAAAGGCCCCAGAATCAAATTCTGGAACCCTCTGCTATTTTGCTTGTATGCTTCTTCGGAATTACTTCACGTCCGCGGAAATCAACCCTCCTTGTTTGCGAATAATTCGTTTAATATCTGCTTCACGATTGGCTACCACAATTGCTTTGGTTTTGGTGGCATCACTTTTAACCGCTTTGTGCTTAACAGCCGTTGCTGGTTTCATTTTGATTGGCGCCTCGATAGGTCGTGATGGTTTGTCTTGTTGTGCATATGCTCCCGTAGAGACTGCGATTACAAACAACAATGCTATTGGTTTCATTAACTTTTTCATAACGGTTTGTTTTATAATTTGATTCTGAACATATACATTCAATATACGTGCCAAAAACCTAAACCTCCTGTGAATCAACCCAGTAAGATCAAGCAGTTTTTACCCATAACGCCAGTTTCCCATCGTATAAGAGATCTCTTAACTCATAAGTTGCAGGAAAAGGAAACGCTTCGGAGCAATAGGTAACCACCCTTGTTCCTTTCGGTTGCTTGGAAAATTGATCGATCACATAATCCTCGTACTTTCGAAAAGAATCGGGATCGTACGAAATACTGTCGTCTATATGATCGAACTCTGCCAGATATTCGCAGAATGGATTGTAATAATAAAAGTGGGTGAATGCAGAAAAATCAATCGTGGTAACATCTGCTTCAATGAATCTCACATTGGATAGTTTCAGCTTTTGAATGGTTTCGTTGGCAACTTCTACTAAATCGGAACGTTTCTCCACTCCTGTGAACAATGCCTTTGATCGAAGCCCTGCCAATGCACAAAACTTACCTGCTCCAGCACCAATATCCAAAACGTGCGAAGAAGCGTCAAGTTCAAGCCAATCCAGTGCAGTTTCAAAAATTTCGATGGGCGTCCAATGAATGAAAGAATGCTTCTGGACTTCTTTTGGGAAGATTTTGTCGAAAGCGGCATCTGTTTTAAAGTCCTTTTTGTTCATCGTCCAATCGCTCTTTACTTTGATCGTTGTGCAGCATTAATAAGACAGAAAGAAAATCGCAGTAAAAACAATCGATACAGGGAGTTTTTCATCGCACTTTCTGATTAGGAAGGATGAATTTAGCCAATTCCTTTGAGACAACACTTCATGACCGTTGGTAATTCGTACCTTCCGATTGTCCAAAAAAAACAAATGCATAAAAATCAGTTTTGTATCTTCAAATCAATCATTTACGCTTATGAAACAAATTCTACTCCCCACATTATTGTGCATCGGTATTTCTGCCCAGGCACAGGTTGAACAATGCCTTTCTCACAAGGCAATTGAATATCAAGATGCATTGACACCAGGTTATGCGGCTGCGGTCAACCAAACTTTTGAAGACGCAAAAGCTGCTCAAACGAAAGCTAATTTCGATTACACAATCCCCGTAGTTTTTCACGTGGTGTATAATACGCCCGATCAAAACTTGCCAGATTCCGTGATCATGAATCAACTGCAAGTGTTGAATGATGATTACAATCGAGAGAATGCCGATACGGTGAACTTGCGTGCTGATTTCTTGCCGATTGCGGGAGATCCAAAAATTCGATTCGTTTTGGCCCAAATTGACGAAAACGGAACACCAACAATTGGAATTACAAGGACCTCAACATCTACTTTATCTTTCGGATCTCTAGCAGTGTTGGGTGGCGACTTTACTGATTTAGAAATGGTAAAAAGCACTGCGGATGGTGGGCAGGATCCTTGGGATCAAAGTCGTTATTTGAATATTTGGATATGTAACATGGCCATTGACTTCTTTGGTCAGCAAGTTCCTGCAATTTTGGGCTATGCGACACCTCCTGCTGGTTTACCAAACTGGCCTACTGGAACTACCAATGGCTTGTCTGATGGCGTTGTACTTCAATTTCAAGCAGTAGGAAGCAACAATCCAAATCCTTTAGATGCCGGAGGCGGAACAATTGATGTTGAAGGACGCACAGCAACACACGAAGTAGGGCATTACCTTGGACTCCGACATATTTGGGGCGATGGTGATTGTACGCAAGAAGACGGAGTGGACGATACACCGAATGCAGACGCTGAGTCGCAGCAGGATTGTGACCCATCTAAAAATACCTGTACAGATAACATCTTGGGTATGGATTTGCCGGATATGATCGAAAACTACATGGATTATTCTGCTGAAACCTGTCAAAACAGTTTCACGGCAGGTCAGGTTGATTTGATGCACGGTGTGCTTGATGGACCTCGCTATGATTTGGTCAATAATAATCCTGCGAATCTCTCCGAAAACGCAATCCTCGAATGGAATGTAATGCCCAATCCTACGGATGGTTTGGTGCGCATTGAAAGTAAAGACATGATTGAAAGCATTGAAGTTTTCAACCCTCAAGGAGAAAGTATCGTTATTACTAAACCCAACGCCTTGAGCATAGAGCTGCATTTGGATGTCTACGCTTCAGGTGTTTATATAATTCGAATTTCCAACGGGCAACAACAAGCTCGAAAACGTATTGTGCTGCAGTAGCTGACGCAATAATAGATTCAAAAAAAAAAAAAAAACGCCCTGTCATCAATTTAAACTGATGTTCAGGGCGTTTTTTATGTTTCAAAATTTCCTACAGATGTTTCATTAAATAGCTGTACAGCGCCACCATGGATGCGATATCATATTTAAAAACCTTCTCGTCGGGAGTGTGCACATTGTCCTCTGCCGCGCCGATGAAACACCAATCAATTGGCAAAGACGATTTCTGAAGCACGCCGCCATCGCTACCTCCAGCTGACTCAACTTCCAATTGAAACTTCACGCCTGATTCCTTTGCTAATGCTATAATTCGATTTAGATAACTTCTTCTAGGCAAACCACTATCACGCATTGAAACAGCTACTCCGCCTCCGTGCCCTACGCCATCCGTTACCCAGGTAATATCAGAAATTAGAGCTTGATACACGCCATACTCCTCCATCAAGAAACGAGCGCAATTGGCAACCGTATTCCCTCCATGCTCTTCATATGTTCCAAAAACAATGGCTCCATCCTCCATCGTTTCTGCCACTTTCAGTGCATTCCATACCCCCAATCGATTGTCCAGGTACGGTGATTGAATATACTCGTTTGTCTCTCGAAAATTGGGTTTAAAAGTAAGGATGGTTCCACGGTCAATCTCACGATCCAAAACATACTGAATACTTTTGCCTTCATCACTTTCGATGATCATCAGCTCGGTCTCAATCTCCCCCTGACTATCGGAACCGACAAGTTCCATTCCATCAATCAAACGCGGACCACCAATTTTAATCAGCTCTTTATCGTATCCCGTTGAAAATCCAATAGAATCCATATGAGCATAAATTGCCGTTCTTGGTTTTCCAAAAACTACGATCAAACAATCCTGGAACTCTCTTCCCTCGAAGATTTGAGGCTGCACCTTCCAATTGCTCGCATTCTTCTCGATATATTCCATCAAAAATTCCTTCATCGCACCTTCATCACTGGCGGCTGCGCGAATTTCCGTTAGTTGTTTTAATAATTCCATTAGTAAATTCCTTTATCTGTTAACGTAAGTGTATCGAATGCTTTCAACTCTGATTTTATGGAATCCGACTGATTCAAAGGCAAACTGCATTCAATTTCACATTGATTTTCAAAAGCATGTTTGTCCATTTCCAGATTCCATTTCTTCAAGCAATTCATAACTCCTGCCATATCGGGGTATTCGAAAAGTAAATGCACATGCTGGAACACTTCCAATTCAATAATTTGCGTTGCTTCAATAGCCTCCCTGGTGGCCGTTCGATAGGCCCCAATTAAGCCACCCACTCCAAGTTTCGTCCCTCCATAATACCGCACAACGCCTGCCAGAACATTGGTCAAATCAAACGATTGTAATTGTCCCAGAATTGGAGCGCCCGCAGAGTTAGCCGGTTCTCCATCGTCATTGGCACGGTAGTGTTCTCCATTCAAACCAATACGATAGGCGTAACACAAATGCCCTGCCTTGTGATGCTCTTTTCTCCATGAATCGAGCAACTCCTTTGCTTCGATCTCGTTATAACACCTTGCGACAATACCAATAAACTTCGACCCTTTTTCTTTGTAGAGGCCTTCAGATCTTGATTGAATCGTACGGTATGCATCTTTCATAGTAAGATTGGACAGTTTTTATTTGCAATGTTACTCAATTCTAAGCAACTCATTCATCCTCTCAAGTTTGAGTTTCTACCGTTTTATTGTATTCAAAAAGTTAAAATATTAACTGAAACATAATAATTAGTCAATAAGAGACGGCTTTAGTACATTAACCTCCAACCATTTGGCTTAAAAGCCGTATATTTCATGTGCGCTTGCGCGAATGACTAGAAACTACTGATAAACTACTTATGAAGGATTTTGTAACTAACGTTCAAATCTTCGTGCTACAATTGTTACCTTTTGCAAACCAACAATGTAGACATATTGTCCAACGTCTTTGGACTTTTGATGGTCGTGTACCAGATCATAACGTTATCTATCGGCATTTCGCTAATTATTGAATCCCATTGGGAATTAGAAACGTCATTAAAAATTGGCTTACAACTAAATAAGAACTAACACGCTTAATTATGAATTACTACCGAATACTATTAGTGTTTCTGCTTTTTACAAGTTTTGGAGTTTTGGCTCAGGAACAAACAGAGCAAAGATATCAGCATAGCAATTACCCAAACAATTCTTTGGAAAATCCAGCAAGTTATGCAGCGTACGACAGATACAAAGTTGCTAAAGCAAAAGGTGCGTTAGTGTATGGACGTGATTATATTTTCGATGGCATCTCTGCGGGTGAAGTAACCCAGCAGATGATAGATGATGTTGATCCTTATTCTTACTTAACTCAATTTAAAAGACACCAGAAAGTGGAAATTGAGATTCAAAGCGTTGGTGTGACTTTAATCCTCTTCCCAACGAATAATACTTCGAACACCTTGAACGAAAACGAATGATTATGAAGAAATTGAATACGCTTCTATCCCTTCTCTTTGTTGCATTTTTTGCGACTTCTTATGGGCAAGTCTTACAAGATTGGCCTTGTGGTGGACTGTTACCAACTTCTCAAGTGACAATAAATGCACCTTGTGCGAATGTTACTACTGCAGGGGCAACACCTGGATTCGATCCAGGTTCTTGTGGATCGGCAAATGTTGACGAAGCTTGGGCATGGTTCATTGGAGATGGTTCGAATTTGGCAGTACAAATTACTGGGTTAAGTAACGACGCACTCATTCATATTATCGAAGTGTCTGCACCACCATGTGGAGGTATTACAAACATTTTGTGTAATAACAATGATGGGGCCAATGACGAGACGATCATCTTCGACTCAAACTTAGGCTCTACCTATTTAATTAGAATTCAAGAAGATGCCGGCGTCAATATCACAGGATGTTTGAGTGTTACTACCCCTGTTGCAGGCTGTACTGATCCTCTTTCACTGTCATACAATCCTGCAGCAACTGTTGAAGACGGTTCCTGTACATACGCTGGTGTAGATTATGTTCACCCCTTAGTTGGAGGTGGAGGTGAATTCGTTGGAGCATGTCTTGTAAACGATTGCGGCCCCTTCACTTATACTGATGATGGTGGAGCAACTGGAAACTATGCGTTAGATATTGGTGGATCCGGACCTCCTCACTTTGGAGGAATTTACCGCGTGTTTTGTCCTGATATGGCAGGCAACTGTATGCAAGTTACCTTCAACTCTTTCAATACTGAAGCTGGATGGGATTATCTACAAGTTAAAAACGGACCTACACAGAATAGCCCCGAATTTGCAGCCTTACACGGAGCTACTCCTTATGGAGTAAATGGAATGTCAGGAAACTTAGCTGGTTCAATGCCAGCGACATTTACATCGACTGACGCAAGTGGATGTTTGACTTTCCGTTTCTTCTCTGACTTTACGATTACTGGCCCGGGTTGGAATGCAACAATGCAATGTGTGCCTTGTGCGGGAGGCCCGAATGGTACCGATAATAATGACTGTATGGTAATGACACCTTTGTGTAATGTTTACTCGCAAGGTAGTGATGCTACTGGACCTGGTCTAAATTCCGATGGGTGTAATTTTGGCTCGTGTCCTGCAGGAGGAGAAAACCATACCAACTGGTTTACTGTCACAGCTGACAATGCAGGTACTCTAGACATTACTATTGTTCCAGACGACCCAGCTGATGATTATGACTTTACCGTCTACGGACCGAACGTTACTTGTGCAGCACTTGGTGCTCCATTGCGTTGTTCTGATGCAGCTGCAGTAGGTACAACAGGTACGGGTGGAGACACCGATACATGGGAGCCAGCCTCTGGAAACGGCCAAGTAGCCACGATTAATGCTGGAGCAAATGATTCATACATCATTGTTGTTGATGAATGGTCACCGAACCCATCTAACTCCGGTTATACCATGAACTTTGGAGGAACAGCTACTTTGGATTGTTCAATCCTCCCAGTTGAATTAGCAAAATTCGACGTAGAGTACTATTCTGATGAGCATACGGCGTACCTTACTTGGAAAACCATGTCTGAATTAAATAACGACCGTTTTGAAGTGCAACGATCGAAAGATGGAGAAAACTTCGAAACAATTCAAGTAGTAAAAGGTGCAGGAACTACTTCTATGGAGACATCATATATCAGTGCTGATACAGAACCAACTATCGGTGTTAACTATTACCGTTTAAAGCAAGTTGATTTTAACGGTGCAACGCGCATGTCTGAAATCCGATCTATTAATATTTTGGATGATTTCTATGACATTTTAGCCTTCACTCCTAACCCTACGACTGGTGAGACAGAAGTAATATTCAATAGTTACCGAAAAGAAAACGTTGTTTTACAAGTAATCTCTGTAGAAGGAAAAGAAGTAGTAAACATGGAACTACCAGCGGAACCAGGAGGAAATCGTTTTGATTTGGATTTAACAGATATTGAAGGAAATGTTTTCTTCGTAACCATTACAACTTCAAACAAAACCTACTCTGGAAAAGTGATAAAGAATTAACCTTATAACTCAGTTAAAGGAAGCCCCGGTCATTTAGATCGGGGCTTTTTATTGACAGAATCTATTGAGCTATCAATTTTATATAAAATATTGCGATTCGAAATAAAGGATCTTTATATCGAAAATATAAACGCAACATTATGAGCACATTTTATTTAGAACACGCAAATATCACTGTCAACAATCTTGACAAAGCCATTCAATTCTTCTCTACTGCTTTTCCGCATTTTAAAAAGAGAGGTGGCGGCACCAGCAATGGTAAAGAGTGGATCCATTTCGGAGACTCGACAACCTATGTAGCCTTGAACACTTCATTGGAAGAAAAGCATATTGAGAAAAATTATCAAAGCTCAGGAATCAATCACCTTGGGTTTGTTGTGGAGAATGTATCAGAAATAGCTGAACGACTTGAAGATGCTGGCTATAAACGCAGCTTTCCAAAGCAAGAAGAACAATTTCGGATTCGAGATTATTTCTATGATGGCGACGGGAACGAGTACGAATTTGTACAATACCTCAGCGAAAATGAATCAGAGCGAAATTTCTATGATTGATTTGAAAGCGATTGTATTACGCATGAAAAAGCCCCGATCGTAAAGATTCGAGGCTTTTGATTTCATTTCAGGGTTTGTAGCCTACTGAATTGTCAATTTCTTTTCAAGATCTTCCAGGTAAGAACGGAATTGCTTATCTGTTTCCGAAAGGTTGGTTACTGTTCTACATGCATGAAGAACGGTAGCGTGATCTTTTCCTCCACAGTGCGCTCCAATGTTCGCCAATGAAGATTTCGTCATTTTCTTTGAGAAATACATCGAAATTTGTCGGGCCTGAACCACTTCACGTTTACGCGTTTTCGATTTCAGAATCTCCAATGGAAGATCGAAATAGTCACACACTACTTTTTGGATGTATTCGATGGACACTTCGCGAGCGGTATTCTTCACAAATTTGTCTACCATCTGCTTCGCCAATTCGAGCGTGATTGCTTTCTTGTTGAGTGAAGCTTGGGCTAACAGCGTGTTAAATGCACCTTCCATTTCGCGTACATTCGTATTGATTGAATACGCCAAATATTCTACTACTTCTTTTGGAAGATCAATGCCGTTTCCGTACATCTTCTTCTCGAGAATCGCCATGCGTGTTTCTAAATCCGGTGCTCCAAGATCAGCAGACAGTCCCCACTTAAAGCGAGACAGTAAACGCTGCTCCATTCCCTGCATTTCTACTGGTGGCTTATCACTCGTAAGAATGATTTGCTTTCCGTTTTGGTGCAAGTGATTGAACACGTGGAAGAATACATCCTGTGTTTTCTCTTTTCCAGAGAAGAATTGAACATCATCAATGATCAACACATCTATCATCTGATAGAAATGGATGAAATCATTGGTTGTTTGGTTTTTAATCGCGTCGATAAACTGATGCGCAAATTTCTCAGATCCAACGTACAAAACTGTTTTGTTTGGGAACTGATCCTTAATGGAAATTCCAATTGCGTGTGCGAGATGCGTTTTTCCAAGTCCTACTCCACCATAGATTAACAATGGATTAAAAGCAGTTCCACCGGGTTTGTTTGCAACAGCATAACCAGAAGCTCGAGCCAATCGGTTGCAATCACCTTCAACGAAATTATCGAATGAATAAGAAGGGTTTAGATTGGAATCGACATTTACCTTTTTTAATCCAGGAATGATAAAAGGATTGCGAATTTGGTTCTCGTTTACATTAATAGGCATGGAAACGGGTGAATTGCGCAATGCTTTTTTGTTGAGTGCAGGCAGCTTAACTGTGTAAGGAGTTGTATTGGTCTGGTTGTTTTCCATGATAATACTATACTCTAAGCGACCTTCTGCTCCAAGTTCTTTTTTAATTACCTTTTTCAAGAGGGTAATATAGTTTTCTTCTAACCACTCGTAAAAGAAATGGGATGGCACCTGAATTGTCAGTACTTGACCGTCTAGTTTCACCGGTACGATAGGCTCAAACCACGTTTTAAAGGCCTGCAACGAAACATTATCTTTAATTACTTTCAGACAAGCGTCCCAAACTCCATCGTGATTTTTGCTCATATTCATTGGTTAACAGGTTTGTAAATTTTCACAAAAGAAACAAACCTAAAATGGACTAGAAATAGCTCTTGGTTGATTCGTTCTTGCGAGGGACAAATATTTACATAAAAAAGTTAAAAAAAAAGTCGATTAGTGGTTGATTTTTTAAAAAGTTTTACTTCGAAATTTTTTAACAATTTCATTGCATATTAACAATTCCTTTACACAAGATTTGTTAATCTATTACCACTCAACTTACTAAAACAATATAGTAAATCATAGATTACCTCTGTTGTTGAAATTACATCTTTAAATTGGCCTTTGCCAACAAAAGACTAATTATTTTTGGATACCAGAGTTATAAACAATGAAAACAGACTTTCGACACATAACCACCCTTCGAGTTCGCTATGGAGAAACCGATCAAATGGGTTACAGTTACTATGGAAATTACGCACAATATTTTGAGGTTGGACGTGTTGAGGCACTGCGTGAATTAGGCATGAGTTATAAAAGTCTTGAAGATCGCGGTATTATGCTTCCTGTATCACATTTTGAAGTCAACTACAAGGCACCTGCGTTGTATGACGACGCTTTGAACATTACCACATTTGTCTCCGAACTTAAAGGTCCCCGTCTTATCTTCCATTACGAAATTCATGTAGAAGGAAAATTAA
This sequence comes from Fluviicola sp., assembly GCA_043584915.1. Classification (GTDB taxonomy): domain Bacteria; phylum Bacteroidota; class Bacteroidia; order Flavobacteriales_D; family Crocinitomicaceae; genus UBA4466. Next base: position 2,947,373 of record CP121319.1, on the reverse strand, counting down.
TTGCCACTGCTTCAACAACACTTGTTTTTGTTGCAAAAGAAACCATGCGACCTATCGCTCCTCCCGAGGATTTCATTAATTTACTCGAGAAACACGCAAACTAGTCGAATGATTGATTCAACTGCTATCCTTTCCTCATCAATTTTCGTTATCTTATTTGTATGAGGATAATTGAAAGGGATTGGAGTTTGATGTCGTTCTTGAGAGCGCTTTTCCCCATTCAGTTGGTCATCTCCCATATCAAACACAATTTCATTTCTCTTTTGATTTGGTTTTTGCTGTTTGGATTCATCAATGACTTTCTCGGCTATTCGTTTGGTGTTCCCTTCTTATTCTTATCACCAGAATATCTGGATACCATTTCCTTTGAATCATTTCTGTTGTTAGGATTTGCACTCGGCGGCTTTATAATGGGATTCAACACCTATAGTTATATACGATTGGGTCCCCTCTACCCTTTTCTGATCACAATTGATCGACCGTTCTTCAAGTTTTGCGTGAACAATTCATTGATTCCCCTGATTTTCATCACCAATTACCTGATCAATATGTTTTCGTTCCAAAATTCAGAGGAATATGCAACATGGGGGGAATCACTGCTTTTTTGTTTCGCTTTTCTACTTGGTGTTGGATTGTTTCTAACGCTCTCCTGGATGTTCTTTTTTCGGTTAATTAAGTACAATCCATATAAGGCAGGCGCTAGCAAGCCCTTCAAAACTATGTCGTATCAAAACAATAAGTGGTATGATATCTTCAAAAAGCAGAAAGAATATCCAACCGTATACATTGGTAAAAAGTTCCGATTGAAAGTGAGTCGAAGCTCTAAGCATTTCGACAAGGAGCTTGTTGCTTCCATCTTTGCCAAGAATCGTGTGAGCGCCTCTCTTTATGAAGTATTGACCATTCTCATCTTTTTCGGGCTTGGATTGTTCAACGGCTACGAAATATTTGAAGTTCCAGCAGCTACGAGCATCGTTTTACTTTTTACCATTTGTTTGATGCTTTACAGCGCACTCCACGCCTGGCTAAGAAACTGGTTCTACCCTGTTATAATTGTCGTTCTCTTTGGAATGAATTATCTGAGCAAGTCCACAAACTTTTTTCATTACACCAACTACGCGTACGGCCTTGACTACACCGAATCCAAACCATCGGAATACAGTGTAGCGCGCATTAAACAGATTTCGAATAATGCCGAAAAGAATACCGCTTCGTATCAAGACTACATCAAAACACTGGATGCCTGGAAAAAGCAAACAGGTCAAGAAAAACCAAAATTGATTATTGTGAATACCTCTGGGGGAGGATCGCGAAGTGCTCTTTGGACATCGCTAGTTCTCGCACAATTGAACCAAACTTCCGACAATCAATTTCAGAGACATACGCAAATGATTACGGGTGCTTCCGGTGGAATGATTGGTGCGGCGTACTATCGTGAACTTGCTCTTCAGCATCAACGTGCTTCAAAGTATTCCATCACAAATTCTAAAATCAAAGCGGAAATTGGTAGCGATATCTTAAACAAGTTGTCCTTTATGGCATCTACGAATGATATTTTCTTGCGCTATCAGCAAGTTGAGTTTAATGGACACAGCTATACCAAAGATCGAGGGTATGCATTTGAACAGCAACTTCATGCCAACACCAATAATATTCTTGCGCGCAATTTAGGGGAATATTTTCCTCTTGAGAGAAAAGGAGTAATTCCAACGTTAATCTTCTCACCTACCATCATCAATGACGGAAGAAGATTACTCATCGCTTCGCAAGACCTACATTTTCTTGCTAGTGGTCATTATGCGGGAGATCACTTATCGGGATTGTATGAAAACATTGAGATTCGTTCACTTTTAGAAAATCAGGATATTGACAAACTTCGATTTAGCACAGTGCTGAGGGCGAGTGCTTCTTTCCCATTTGTGATGCCAATGATTACGCTTCCAACCACTCCAACCATTCAATTGATGGACGCCGGTATACGCGACAATTACGGAACCAAAACAACCATGCTTTTCCTACATTCATTAGAGGATTGGATCGCAGAAAATACTTCTGGAGTGATCGTTGTTCAAATTCGAGACACACGGAAAGTATATGAGGAAGAGCAATTTAAAGATGTTTCCTTCTTTGATAAGCTGACCCTACCCTTCGGAAATATGTACCGCAACTTCCCAAGAGTGCAAAGTTACAACCAAAAAGAGCTAGAACAACTTGGCTTGAAGTCTTTAGATTTCTCTGTTGAAACAATTGAATTCAATTTGATGCAACAAAAAGATGAGCGTATCTCATTGTCTTGGCATTTAACGCAAGCGGAGAAATTAAAAATTGAAAGCGCGTTGAGTTCCAACTCCAACAAAGAAGCCCTTCAAAAAGTTAAGGAAGCCTTTGCGCATTAATCCAGTGAAATGTACTGGAGATTGTTGATACGAATACTTTTCGTGATTTCACATCCTTCAGGAAATGCTCCGGCATCATCAACGTATTCAAATTTAATTGTATACCCTTCAATTCTATTTTTAGAATTCAGATTTACGGGGAAATAACGTTTCAACTCACCATTCACATTTACTTCAATGTACGCTCCGCAAGAAGCATCTCGTACCGTACCGGTGGCAGTCTGTACCTTGGGTGCCGGCGCTGGCTTCGATTGCGTGGTATTCACAGAGGTTGTCACCTTTAACGGGCGGTTTTTTAATCGGTTCGATTTTTCTTGAGCAGAAACAGATCCTGCGATCAAAACGAAAAAGGCAAATGCTGTAATGGTTTTCATAGCTTGATAATTCAGTTGTAACGAAAATAACTAAAATTCAAGCAAATAAAAAAAGGGACACATCGAAATGAGTCCCTCTTCTCTTAACCTGTAATTGTTAATAATTGATCCGTGCTATTATGAACGCACAATACTTTGAAAGGTTTCACTTTTTGACAACATTTTTTTTCGATTTCAACAACTCGCACTGAAAAAGTATTGGGAAATCATTTGAAATCAGGAACATTCGGTCGTAACTTTGCTGTCATGAGCGAAAATTCATCCGTAAAAGCTTTGGTTCGATTGATCGATGATCCTGATGAGAACATCTATGCTCACGTACGTGATGCACTGATCGATCGTGGACCAGAAGTAATTCCATTGTTGGAATCGTCTTGGGAACAGGAAGACTACGGCTTGCTATTTCAATCGCGTATTGAAAATCTGGTGCACGACATTCAGTTTTCGAATACCAGAACACGCTTGAAAGAATGGATTGATGCTTCTCACAAAGATTTATTGGAAGGCGCCATTATTGTTGCTCAGTATCAATATCCAAATTTGGACGAAGCTGATGTGCGAGATAGCATGCAAAAGATTCGCAAGGATATTTGGTTGGAAATCAACGCGCACCAAACGGCTTATGAAAAGGTACGTGTTTTTAATAAGGTCTTTTACGGGAAATATGGATTCTCGGGCAATTCGAAAGACTTTCATTCTCCGCTGAATTCGTGCATCAACACGGTGTTGGAAACAAAAAAAGGGAATCCATTGAGTTTGAGTGTCCTCTACTCCATCATTGCGCAGTCGCTAGGTTTGCCAATTTTCGGAGTCAACCTTCCCAATCATTTTGTATTGGCTTACATGGATGAAGACAACATCAATCCGTTCATCAATACAAACAACGAACACGGTGCGCTCTTCTACATCAACGCATTTGCCAAAGGCGGTATTTTCGATGAACTAGAAATCAAAGAATTTTTGAAAGCGTTGAACAAATCAGAAAATCGCGATTATTTTGAACCGTGTTCCAATTCAGCCATACTTTTGCGCATGATCACCAATTTGATGAATGCTTTCCAACAATCTGGGAACGCGGATAAAGTACACGAGCTGAACGAACTGCGTGATCTATTTGATTTTAAACTCTAAATCAAAATCCCTCAATCCCTTTACAAATTCATTGTTGAGTCCAACCTTAATGGTTTTGGAAGGCATTGTCACCTCTACATTATCGAGCGGATCGTACACAATAAACTTGACGGGGCAATCTCCTGAATTTTCCATAAAAAGCTTGTTGAGATCTGTAATCATGATCTGATCCAGCGATTTCGTTGAAACCTTGAGCTGAATGCCGTTTGCCTTGGTTTCCCGCAAGGTTTGCAGCAAATCAATCGAGTGAATGGAGAATTCCAATTCTGAACGTCTCGGCGGAATTTCAATGCGTCCCTTCAGGGCGATAAATGTTCCAGGATTTAAGAAATGCTTGTATTTGAGGTAATTCTCGCGCCAGAGGAAGAGCTTATAGGAATCGTTGTAATCCTCCACTATCAAGGTTCCGAAAGGATCGCCTTTTTTGGTGAAACGATGCTCTGCCTCAGAAATAATTCCTGCGATGAGCAAATTACATTCTTCCATAAAGAAAGATACTTGCTTGATGTCGTTCATGTTGTTACTCAACACTGAAGCCATGTACTCGTGCTTCTTACCCATCGCCTTTCTCAGCGTATCAGCCTCACCCTTGGTAAATCCAGCCAATTTCTGAGAGAGCAACATTACTTGCTCCTGATATACGGTAATTCCGTACGTTTCTCCCAAATATTCCTCACACGCATCAAGATCGTAGAGGATATCTTCGTCTCCGTGTTTTCTTCGGATAAACGATGGAATGTACTCCAACGGCCCTGGTCGATACAAGGCATTCATGGCAATTAGGTCGGCAAAAACAGTTGGTTTCAACTCCCGCATGTACTTCTGCATTCCGGCAGATTCATACTGGAAAATCCCTACCGTTTCTCCTCGTTGGAATAGCTCGTATGTTGGTGTATCATCAATTGGAAAATCGTCGGGTACCAAATCTACTCCGTGTCGATCTTTTACATTTCGAACCGCATGTTTGATCAAAGTCAAGGTCTTCAATCCGAGGAAGTCCATTTTTAAGAGTCCGGCATCCTCTGCAACCGAGTTATCGTATTGCGTGCAGTACATATCAGAATCTTTGGCCAATGCCACGGGAACGTAATTAGTAATATCGTCAGGGGAAATAATTACTCCACAAGCATGAATTCCAGTATTTCGAACAGAACCTTCTAGTTCACGTGCTCGATTGATCACCTTTGCATTGAGGTCATTGCCCTGAGAAAGTGCAATTAATTCATTCGCACGATTGATATCGTCTTGATTGTTTTTGAGTTTTTCTCGAAGTGCCGGTTCTGACAGTCCAAAAAGTTTACTCAATGAAATATCCCGATGTATCACGAATGGACGACTTGGCAGCCATTGTACCGTAGGTAATGATTTGCGCCACCTGATTGGAACCATATTTATCGATTACCCATTGAATTACTTTTCCACGACCTTCATCATCAAAGTCGATATCGATATCAGGCATTGAAATACGATCTGGATTCAAGAAACGCTCAAAAAGAAGATCGTACTTGCAGCGACCAAGAAATCCCAAACGATCAAGAAATAACCTGGATACCCTGTATTGGTCACGGTTTCCAATTCAAAATCGAGCCGTTCTTCAATCGCTGGCGTAATTTCTCCGTATCGTTCTTTGGCTCCTTCGTATGTTAGATAGCGTAGGTAGTTATTTTCACGTCCTTTTGGCGTAGAAACGAGTTCGTTATCTTTCACGCAGAGTAACACATCATGAGCTTGCGCATCATTCTTATCGATGTAAAATGTATTGTTACTTGCCACCAACTTTACCTCGTGTTTTTCTGCGAGGCGAACGAGGGTTTCGTTAACGCGGTCTTCATTTTCCTGACCGTGACGCATTAATTCCACATAAAGATCGTCGCCAAATTGTTCTTTCCACCAAACGAGGGCTTCTTCGGCTTGTGTTTCTCCAACGTTCAATATTAAGTCTGGAACTTCTCCGTTCAGGTTCCCAGTGAGTACCATGAGATCCTCTTTGTACTGCTCGATAACTGTTTTATCAATTCTTGGAACGTAGTATTTCCCCTCTGTAAAGGCAATCGAAGCGAGCTTGATTAGGTTGTGATATCCATTTTTATTTTTTGCTAGAAACACAACCTGGTGCCCGTTATCCTTGACGCTTTTATTGTGCAAATCTCTACAAACATGAAATTCGCAGCCAATGATCGGCATGATTTCACTTTCATTGAACGCCTCCCCATTCTCTTCTGCCTCCTTTTTCTTTGCACGTATGGCTTTGTTATGATTGGTAACGGCACGTTCAAAATGAAATGCTGCCATCATATTTCCTGTATCTGTAAGTGCCACCGCCTTCATCTTGTGCTCTGCCGCTTTCGATACTAGCTGATTGACTTGAATTGTCGATTGCAGAATTGAGAATTGCGAATGATTGTGCAGGTGCGCAAAAGAATACTGTGATAACGCTTGAAGTGCTTCGGCTCTATCTTGTCCGGAAATTTTTGAAGGCCCAACGTCAACCTTGTACTTTGCACTTTCTTCCTTTAGGTTATGATGCTTTAGTCCATACGTTCCAATTGGTGCAGGGTTGAAGGCTTTGAAGTCCTGAAGATAGCGCTCTTCTTGTTGCAGTTCATCAGGAAGAAAAACACCGCGACGCATCAACTCGAAGAAACAGCGTGTTGTTGCTTCAACATCGGCAGTGGCGGTCTTCAAGAGGCTCTCCTTGCTCCATCGCCAATTCTGTAGATATTCCGTGAATTTGTTCGGCATCATAAGGAATATCGAAGCCTTCTGGCTTAATCAAGAAATCTTGATGTTCGACAAGGTTCCCCATATCATCATGCAATTGCCATGCGATCTGAATTACGCGAGGCCAATTGTCTGTATCGGTAATCGGAGCATTCCAATCTCTTGGTAATCCGGTTGTTTCCGTATCAAAAATGATGTACATGGGATGACTTTTTTGGAAGTATTAAAGATAGTGATTCCTTCAATTAACCCAACGATATTTTATTCACAGAAAGGCTTACTTGTGCACATAGTTGGAATGATGAAATGTGAGTGATGAGTGATGAATGATGAATTATGAATTATGAATTATGAATAAGTAATACTGAATAATGTACATAACGCAATGACTGAGGACCTGTACTGAGCTTGTCGAAGTACCTCGAAGTCAAAGCGAGATGATGAATTATGAATAAGTAATAATGAATGAGGCGATGCTTTGCTCCGCTAAAGCTTCTCCTTCGTAATACTTTGGAGAAGGAGTTTTGCGAAAGCGATGCCTGCCTAAGTAACTCGAAGTCAGAGCGAGATGATGAATTGTGAATTGCTAATTACTGGATATAAAAAATCCCGTTCTGACAAGTCAGAACGGGATTTAGGAGCAGGTTACTCCATTAATTTCCAGATGCTGGCCCGGCATTGTTTTGAGGCACTCCAGATGTGTTTGGAGCTTCTACATACCCTTTGATACGAATGACTTTCGTTGGTTCGTTTACCGCGTTTGAAGTAATGGTTACGCTCTTGTTAATAGCGCCAACCTTGTTGGTGTCATACTTCACTTGAATAACGGCACTTTTACCAGGAGCAATTGGCTCTTTTGGAAAGCTCGGTACCGTACACGAACATGAACCTTTCGCATTCGAAATGATCAACGGCGAATTCCCCGTATTGGTAATCACAAACTCAACGACGCCATTGTCACCTTTTTTGATTTTACCGTAATCGTGGATTTCTTTGTCAACGCTAATTGCAGGACCTTGAGCCACATCTTGCGCACTTGCTACGTTTGCCATTCCAACAAGGAAGAGGGCACATAAAATAATTGTGTTTTTCATCATTTAATCATTTAAATTTCCATGACCAATATAAACTGAAACTTCTTACTTATCAGCAGTTTAACAACTAATTAAGGACTTTAAGAAAACTTTAACAAGAGCAAGCGTAGCTTGCGATAAAGGGAACGGAAAGTGACCTGAGGAATGATAAATTAGGAATGATGAATTATTAATAAGAAGGAGTGAATTTTGAATAATGAATGATGCGTAGCTTGCGATAAAGGGAACGGAAAGTGACCTGAGGAATGATAAATTAGGAATGATGAATTATTAATAAGAAGGAGTGAATTTTGAATAATGAATGATGCGTAGCTTGCGATAAAGGGAACGAAAAGTGACCTGAGGAATGATAAATTAGGAATGATGAATTATTAATAAGAAGGAGTGAATATTGAATAATGAATGATGCGTAGCGTGCGATAAAGGGAACGGGAAGTGACCTGAGGAATGATAAATTAGGAATGATGAATTATTAATAAGAAGGAGTGAATTTTGAATAATGAATGATGCGTAGCTTGCGATAAAGGGAACGGAAAGTGACCTGAGGAATGATAAATTAGGAATGATGAATTATTAATAAGAAGGAGTGAATATTGAATAATGAATGATGCGTAGCTTGCGATAAAGGGAACGGAAAGTGACCTGAGGAATGATAAATTAGGAATGATGAATTATTAATAAGAAGGAGTGAATTTTGAATAATGAATGATGCGTAGCTTGCGATAAAGGGAACGGGAAGTGACCTGAGGAATGATAAATTAGGAATGATGAATTATTAATAAGAAGGAGTGAATATTGAATGATGCGCAGCTTGCGATAAAGGGAACGGGAAGTGACCTGAGGAATGATAAATTAGGAATGATGAATTATTAATAAGAAGGAGTGAATATTGAATAATGAATGATGCGTAGTTTGCGATAAAGGGAACGGAAAGTGACCTGAGGAATGATAAATTAGGAATGATGAATTATTAATAAGAAGGAATGAATATTGAATAATGAATGATGCGTAGCGTGCGATAAAGGGAACGGGAAGTGACCTGAGGAATGATGATTTGGAATGATGAATTATTAATAAGAAATAATGAAATATTGAATGATGCGCGAAGTCTGAGGCTCTCGAAGACTGAGGACTTGTACTGAGCTTCGCTCCACTGAAGTTTCTCTTTCGTAATACTATGAAGAAGGAGCTTTGCCAAAGCGAGACCTTTACCTTGAGATTGTCGAAAGGTACCGAAGTACCTCGAAGTCAAGCGAAATAATGAATTTTGAATTCAGAAAGAGTTAACCTAAACCTTGAGACAAAACTTCACTCTATCACACGCACTTTAAAACGGACAGTTTCATTGCCTTTTTTGGTATTTGTTTTGAGATAGACGGTGCGATCTTGGAAATCGTATTTGCCGTTTGTATCGAAAGTTACTTTGAGTGAATAGGTGGCTCCCGGAAGTATGGGAGCTTCAGGCAGTACAACTTTCGTGCATTTGCAGTTTACGCGGTAATCTGAAATAATTAAGGGAGCGTCGCCCGTATTGGTAATTTGGAAGTTATGCTCTAGCAGCACTCCTTCTTTTGTTTTGGGAAACTTATGGACTTTTTCGTCCAAACTAAATTCCGCCTCCTGTCCAAAGACAAGGGCGGAATTTACAGTTATTAGAAAGAGTATTGCTACTCGAATCATCTTAGTTGTTTGCTGGTCCTGTTGTGTTAACCGGAGCTCCTGACGTAGGACGTGCTTCAACATATCCTTTGATACGAATGATCTTCGTTGGCTCGTTTGTAGCGTTTGAAGTAATCGTAACAGATTTGTTGATTGCACCTGCACGCTTCGTATCGTACTTTACAGTAATAACTGCAGTAGCACCTGGAGCGATTGGCTCTTTTGGCCATGAAGGAACAGTACATCCACAAGACCCTTTTGCATTTGAAATGATCAATGGTGCGTTTCCTGTATTTTTAAACTCAAACGTACATTCTCCGTTTGCACCGTTTTTGATTTTTCCGTAATCGTGTGTTTCTTTTTCAAATTCGATTGTTGGTCCTTGCGCTAAATCTTGAGCGATTGCTGTTCCCGCAAAAGCGAACATTACTAAGAAAAGTGATAATACTGCGTTTTTCATATCTAATTGTTTAATATAGTTTCGATTTCAGTATCAAATATAATGCAAGAATTTCAATTCCTCTTGTTTTTAACACATCGTTAACAAGAGCAAGCGCAGCTTGCGATAAAGGGAACGGGAAGTGACCTGAGGAATGATAAATTAGGAATGATGAATTATTAATAAGATGGAGTGAATATTGAATAATGAATGAGGCGCAGCTTGCGATAAAGGGAACGGGAAGTGACCTGAGGAATGATAAATCGTGAATGATAAATGATGAATGATGAATAAGTAATGATGAATATGGAAGAATGAATGAGGCGCAGCTTGCGATAAAGGGAACGGGAAGTGACCTGAGGAATGATTAATCGTGAATGATAAATGATGAATGATGAATAAGTAATGATGAATATGGAAGAATGAATGAGGTGCAGCTTGCGATAAAGGGAACGGGAAGTGACCTGAGGAATGATAAATTAGGAATGATGAATTATTAATAAGAAGGAGTGAGTATTGAATAATGAATGAGGCGCAGCTTGCGATAAAGGGAACGGGAAGTGACTGTGGAATGATAAATTAGGAATGATAAATTAGGAATGATGAATGATGAATAAGTAATGATGAATATGGAAGAATGAATCAGGCGCAGCTTGCTATAAAGGGAACCGGAAGTGACTGTGGAATGATGAATGAAAAATTATGAATTATGAATAAGTAATAATGAATGATGCGAGAAGTCTGAGGACTTGTGCTGAGCCCGCCGAAGTAACTCGAAGACTTACTCCCCCCCCGAAGTCAGAGCGAAATGATAAGCGCTGCTCACACGGCACGAGTCGAAACAAATAATTCTCGATTATCGCATCGAATTAATCCAACTCTTCCATATTCATGCGCATACGGTCTTCTAAAGACATTCCAACGAACTTCAAGTGATATTTCATATCCTCAATTTTCTCTTTCGGTGCCTTTTTATTTTCAGAAAGCCAAAGCTCCAAATACCCTTTAATTTTATTCACATCCCTGGGCTTGATCAGCATTTCATAAGCAAGAATCTGACTTTCAATTATTTGTGCTCTATTCTCAGCTTTTGGGTATTGCTCTAGCAGTGTATCGGCGTATGCAACAGCTTGCTCCGTATTCCCCATGGCTGAATGAAGCATGTGAATTTTTGTCACACACTCTGCAGCGTATTTCTCCTTTGGATAAGCATGATAAAACTCCAGGAGTAAGGTCATCAGTTCCTCTCTCGATTCCTCAAATGCCTCGGCGGTCTCGCTTGATTTTGAGGCCTCATTCACTTTCGTCTCTGCTGCTTCAATTTCCTTCATAATGACCTTCTTCTTCCGAACGTCATCCGCATCACTTGACGCACAAGATGTCATCACAAAAAGTGCAACGAACAAACTCGTCAAAACTGATCTTCTCGCTAAAATTGATCTCATCGTTGTTTCTTTTTTGCAGGAAATTTCATTCTGTAATCAGCCTCCACATCCCCTTTAGAGATATTGGTAAGTTTCTTGGTCAACAAGCGCTTTTTCAATGGTGAAAGATGGTCTGTAAATAATACTCCGTCTATATGATCGTATTCGTGCTGCACAATTCTCGCTCGGTAACCTTCAAAAGTTTCCTCGTGCAATTCCCAATTTTCATCGTAGTATGAAATACTCACAACCTCTTTTCGAAAGACTTCTTCGCGAATGGTCGGAATAGACAAACACCCTTCGGTAAATCCCCACTCCTCTCCTTTCTCTTCCTCAATGATTGGATTGATGAAAACCTTTTTGAAATCCTCCATTCCTTGCGCTTTTGGATCTTCTTCAGCTTCTTCCGCGAATGGTGTTCCATCCACAATAAACAAACGAATCCCAAGTCCAATTTGTGGCGCAGCCAATCCAACTCCAGAAGCCTCGTACATTGTTTCAAACATATTCTCAATCAACTCTTTGAGATTGGGGTAATCCTTGTCAATCTCTTCTGCTTCTCGTTTCAATAATGGATCGCCGTAGGCAACAATTGGTAAAATCATAGCTTCTTAATGAATTACAAATTTAATAGATTCTGATAGAATTAATGCTTGATAGAGACAATTTGGACATTCGATTATACACGTCCTACACTATCCAGATACGATTGAAGAATGATGGTTGCCGATACTTTATCAATCAACCCTTTTTCTCGTTTCTGCTTTCTGGATGCCCCGGCTGTATGCATTGCTGCGGATGCCATCTTCGAAGTAAATCGCTCGTCAACCAATACCACTTCCATCAATGGAAACTGTTTTTTAAGCGCCTCTTCTAGTAACAACACGTTCTGTGTAATGTGCGCATCTTCATTGTTCATTCGCTTCGGAAGCCCCAACACCAGGGTATTCACAGGCTCTTCTTTCGACAGTTTCAACAAGCGATTCATAAGATCTTTCGAGTCTACGGTTTCCAACCCAAAGGCAAACATGCGCGCCTCATCGCTAATTGCGAGTCCGGTTCGTTTTAACCCAAAATCTATGGCAATGATTTTTGACATTTGACAAAGGTAGGGAGGATAATTGAATGAGGAATGATGAATGATGAATGATCAATTATGAATTATGAATAAGTAATAATGAATATTGAAGGGGGAATAGCTTAGAGTAATTACTTTTGTCAAAAACAGAACAATGAGATCCATTATAGAGAAAGCTTGGGAAAACAGAGAGATGCTGAAAGATGCTGAGGTTGTTAAAACTATCGAGCACGTTATTGAAGATATCGATAAAGGAATTCTTCGTGTCGCTGAACCATCCGCGGATGGCGATTGGCAAGTAAACGAGTGGGTTAAAAAGGCGGTTGTCATGTACTTCCCTATTCGAAAAATGGAAACGATCGAAGTTGGACCTTTCGAATTTCATGATAAAATGGCGCTCAAAACCAATTACAAAGAGTTGGGCGTTCGTGTTGTTCCTCATGCAGTGGCACGCTACGGTGCTTTTGTTGCACCTGGAGTTATAATGATGCCTTCGTACATAAACATTGGTGCTTACGTTGATTCCGGAACTATGGTAGACACATGGGCAACGGTTGGATCTTGTGCACAAATTGGAAAAGATGTGCATCTTAGCGGTGGCGTGGGAATTGGCGGTGTTTTGGAACCTCTCCAGGCTGCGCCGGTAATCATCGAAGATGGTGCATTTATCGGTTCTCGCTGCATTGTTGTGGAGGGAGTTCGTGTTGGAAAAGAAGCCGTTCTTGGTGCCAATGTAGTATTGACGAAATCAACGAAAATTATTGACGTAACAGGCGATGAACCTGTTGAAATTCGCGGATATGTTCCTGAACGAAGCGTTGTGATTCCGGGATCTTACACAAAGTCATTTCCGGCAGGAGACTACAACGTACCGTGTGCTTTGATTATCGGGAAACGAAAGGCTTCCACCGATTTGAAAACTTCCTTGAACGATGCTTTGCGCGAGCACAACGTAGCGGTGTAGAGGAATGATGAATTGTGGATGATTATCTCGGCTTCGCTCGATAATCGATAAGATTTCACATGCTCTCCTATTGAAGGAAGAATTAATCCTTACTCGATATTTTAAGAAGACATAGAAAAAGCCGTTGTTGGTCGTCAACAACGGCTTTTTCGTTATATGTATTAGTATAGCTTCTTATTGTTTGATTAATCTTTCCACGTTACCTGCAACACGCACGAAATAAATGCCAGATGAGAGGTCGCTCAAGTCCAGCGTCAATTGACTTTCGTTTGACTGAAACGATTGCACCAATTGCATATTTGCATTCAATACCTCAACGTTCGCCTGTCCTTGATTTTCAAACTTAATTTGGACATTTCCATTAGTTGGGTTAGGATACATGCTGAACTTTTGATCTGAAATTTCAGTTAAATTAACCTGATGGTCATTCAATTTGCTGACACCAGAACTTGTAGCAATCCAAATGCTGTTTTCACTATCTACGGCAAGTGCTCGAACCACCGGTCCAACCAAGCCATCGGCAACGTGATACTCTGTCCAGGAATTTCCATTGTACGCGCAAACACCGCCTTCTGTAACAAGGTAATCGACATAGACGCCCACCCAGATATTCCCTGAGTTGTCAATCTCCAAATCCTCAATAGGATTCAAGGTGTCAGGAGCAGGCAGCGTGTACATGGTAGTATGATATCCGAGATTGTTTCCATTGGCATCTAAAACAGAAATGCCTTCAGAGGTTCCAATCCAGCGGTCACCATTCGGTGTTGTTCGGATTCCGCGCATCCTGTCATCTACCAGTCCATGACTCGCGGCAGTTAAGATGCTTCCAACCGTACTGTTGTAGATTGCCACACCGCCAAGGCCAGAGCCCAGAAGAACATCTCCATTGGTATCGAAATCTATCGCAGTAACACCTCCAAATGGCAGCCCATCACTGGTTCCAATGTTTGTCCAGGTGTTTCCATCGTATTGACTTGCCCCGGAATTGGTTCCAAACCAAACATTGCCAGAAGCATCTTCTTCGATGCATTTAATTTGATTATTTCCGAGACCATTCGTTGTTGTAAAAGTCGTCCAGGATCCGCCTGTGTATAGCGATGCTCCGAAATCTGTTCCAACCCAAACATCGCCATTTGACATTACTCGAATTGCCTGGATATTGTCGTCTGCTAAACCAGGATCGGTTGAGGTTGTATGCTCTACCCAATTTGTGCCATCAAAGACAGAAATTCCGTTTTGGGTCCCGAACCAAAGAACATCTGAACTGGCCACATCCAAACACAAAACATTGTCATTAATTAATCCGTCTGAGCTGTTGTAATTGGTGAATGTTTGCGCTGATGCAATTCCCAAAAGACCCATCGCTAAAATTGTTAGATATACTCTCATTTATTTTTGAATTATAATTCGTTTTGTTTGTGTGTTATTGTCGTTTTGCGTCGAAAGCAAATAAGCTCCGTTCGCTAAATGATTCAATTGAAAGGTATTTGTTCCTTGCTGGCACCATTGCTCCAAAATCAACCTTCCATCCTGACTCCAAAGTTGTACCAATGCTTCGTCAGAATTCAAGCGCACATGAAATATGGTGGATGCAGGATTTGGATAAACGAACAATTCATCGCTAAACAAGGCTTCGTTCTGCTCCACGTTTTCAGCTGACGGCGTTGGACGTAACTCCGAAAACGCACCCGTTCCATTTGGAAATCTTGCCGAAGATGTTTCCTCACTGTAACTCTCTAAAATTATCTGGTCGACAACAGTTCCATTTGGGTATTGCAGGGTCAATGTATCGCCTGCGGAAGCCACGAAGTTTGTATGCCAAGCTCCTTGACTTGTATCTGCATCCAACCAGATTGTCTGATATCCATTCGAAGGAACTTCTACATTTGGTAAGGTCCAAATTTCCCCTGCTAGTGACGACGTAAGCACCAAATCGCCCAAGTGGACATTTGAATTGCCAGAAACGTACAATTCAAGCCATGGATCAGCATCACCAAATGCATCCAACACATAAGAATTCTCAATCATGTATTCATTGAAAACCAGATCAGTGCTTGTCATTCTCAAGTCAACCGTTTCGAACTCATAGGCCGCGCGTTGCGGATGAAACATTCCTGCCGAATCGTTTTCTGCATAGATGTAATAGTTCATTCCATACGACGGACCATCGAAAAAGACACCAAAAACACCATCATTTGCCGCACCATCGCTATGATTTCCATCATCGAACATTTGCGCACTTTCGAAATGCTGTTCTGTTGGAGATTTGAAGAGGCAATATACATTGGTTGCTATACTGGATTGAATGTTTGCAGTAATCCAAAAATCGTTGTGAGCCAAGCCTGAATTGCTGATTTCCGTTACATTTGAGATAGTTGGAGACATGCTCATTCCGGGGTAATTCATGAGATAAGAAGCTCGATCCTCCATCAAGTCCTTAATTCCTGGATAATCCACAAAGTCGGTAACAGTGCTGTCCAAATTCTCATAGAAAAAAGCATCTGAATAGAATTTATTGGTATCGTTGAGTACACTATTTTCAATGGTATTATGCATTTGCTCTGCCCACGAATAGTAATCGCCACTATTGATGCTTTCCACTACAATAGTTTTGATATGCGCGAGATACATTCGTTTGAATTGATCGTTCTGGAGTAAATTTCGAATGAGCGGTCGTTCCTGAACGGAAAAACTATTCAAGTGCTGCAATGGATCGATCAATTTGGCTTCGTCAATGGTAAAACCATCCCAATGATCTGAAGCATCAGACAAGCGGTAACTCGCGAAAGACATATTCAAATCCCAAAGAATGGGTTGGAAACGACCGTCACTGGTTTGGTACAAATAATAGTTCTGTGCGTACCCAACGTAACTGTCAAAATTGACCAGGACATAATTGAGTGCATGCATCCACAAGGCTCTATCAACATTTAAAAGTGCCTCGATATTGGAAGGATCATTGTTCAGCACTTCGATAAATTCGTACAGTCGGTGCCAATCATTGCTGTTTGTTGATTTCACATCGTACAAATCATAATAACTGTCCAAATCTCCATTCAACAACTCTAAATTCGAATTGGCGCCGTTCAAACTGACCGTCTCTGGATTGCATTTTACAAAGGCATTGTCACTTTCCAGGAAATGCTTCTCCAAGAAATCAGTATTTACCGCTTCAACATTTGTATAGAGTCCAATGAGTGCATCATTAACATACACATTGGCGAAATTTGCTTGAGATGCGGGAGTGTATTGTCGTGCAATCTTATAGGACAACGCTTCTCGGACAAAAGAAGGATCTTGAATCGCATTGCTTAATTTAATTTTCTTAAATCCCTGATATTCTTGCCATTGATAGGAATAATCCAAATCTAAATTGAAAGGATTCTTATCTCGAGAAGGACTGTAGGAGCTGTATCCTTTGTACCGAACCCCGACCCCAAGAAATGCTTCTCCGTCAATTGTTACGTTAGCACGTAAGCGAGCTTCGTCTCCCACAATATAGAGGCTGTCAAGAATTTCGTCCCAATTCGCGTCTTCAAAGTAGATCTTTACTTCTGGGACATGATCCGAGTCGTAAAAATCTTGTGCTCTAACGTAAACCGTCAGAACCAGGAGCGCAACAACACACACAAGTTTCTGCATACAACTAGTGAATCACGTGTAGTTTGTACGTTCTCGAAGAACCATCTTCCAAAGTAATATTGGCCATATAAATTCCAGTCGACTGATTGGAGAGATCGATAATTTGAGCAGAATCATTGCGAAGAACAAGTTGTCCAAAAGCATTGACTACCTGTACCGAAACTCCTGCTCCTTGCGGCAATCCATCAATTTGAAAAACGCCGTCTGAAGAAGGGTTTGGATACATTTCGATATTTGTCAATCCGCTGGCCTCATCTACTGAAAGTGCGCAGGGATTTGCGCCCAAAATTACGGCAATTCCAGGATGGTCACATTCGTAACGGAAGGCTTTGGCCGGAGAGGCATTGTATTGCCAAACAGTGTTTCCATTGGCATCAACCTCGTACATATATTGTTGCGATACAGCTACGAAAATGTTTCCATTGGACATGCGATCAGAGGCTGATTGCCCCGTTGAATTTGCCAAACACTCATGACGGTCATCGTAAGTGGAAGGACCGTAAGAATTGGTTCCGAACGTATACAGCCAACCTGATTCTGGTGCTTGAATCACATCTACAGCAGAACCTCCGCCTGAGCCACCTTCGTTGTTGAAGAATTGAATGTATCCTGCGTAAGGTCTACCATCGTCAATAATCCAACGAGGATCGTGCACGGCTGCGTCAATGGTTTGCGATGCAGATGAGCCGTAATTAGAAGGGTTCCCCCATCGGTATAAGAAATCTCCACCCATTCCAGCGTTTCCTCCAGTATGACTTGCTGCTTCTGCAGTGGTAGTGCTATGATCAATAATGAAAAATTCGCTTGCATGTCGGGAGCTGAAGACAATTTGATCTAATGCTTCGTTGTAATCCAACCCATTCACGTGGAACCAGTCACCGCCGCCGCCGGGACCACCTCCGCCACCACCTCCACCGGAGCTAATTGCATTGATGTCCATCAATTCTGGATGATCTGCTACAACTCCGTAGTTGTCTTTGGTATTGTCGTGGTCTTGAATTAAATGATCCCAGATATGCCATTCCCAGACAATGGAAGCACTTCCGTTTCCGTCGGGTTCCAACTCAATTAATGCCGTTGGCCATTTTTCACTGGTGGCATTGCTATATCCTGCCTGAGTTAATTCAGAGGCTGATTTTACTTGCCAGGAAGTTAATATCACATTTCCGTTGGGCAAAATTTCAAAATCGTGATGCGATACGTGGTCTGAATTGGAATACGTGTACTCCCAAACAATATTTCCTGAGGGATCAATTTCTTGAATTAAGCCACCAACAGCCGCGCCGTTTAATTGATTTCCAGAATTCACGGCACCACGAACAATATTCCCATCCTCTTTTAGTCGGACAGCATAATTACAAGATGTTGTAAGGGACCACGTATGTGCAATGTTTCCGTCTTTATCAATTAAATAAGTCGTGTTTTGATTTAATTCATTGTAAAGGGCATAGCCGTTAAAGGTTTGTGCAAAACCTGAAGAAAAAACTAGCAAAAGCACTGCTAGTAAGGAGTACGATGTTTTCAAAATGTGCGTTTATTAAGCGTTTATAAAGGGTTTGTTACCTATTTATTAAATAACTTGCGGTAGCACACACTTTTTTTTTCAGAAAAATTATTTCCGCTTATGCACAAAAAAAGGAGACCCTCAGGTCTCCTTCGTTATTCTTTTGTAATTCTATTTAGAATCTCAATGACAATCCAGCAGAAATAATTGGGCCACCAAGACCAATCTCAGCATTGAGTCCGATATTTTCTGTGAAGTAATATCTTGTACCAGCGGCTACTCTCAAAGAGAAAGGAATTAACGCCCCTGAAATTTCCTGATCTTCTTGCTCAACTCCGTCTTCGAAATATTTGAATACGCGAAGGTTTGTTCCTGCGCCTAGTCCCATATATACATCTAAGTTTGGCGAACCAAGATCGAAGTGATAATTGAAACGTGCTTGAATACGGTAGCGCGTCATTGTTGCTTTCGCAGAACGCGACTCTGTAATCGGCGTAAGATCAGGCTGATAACCAATAGTGTCTACTGCTGAGCCTTCAAATCCCCAACCGTTAAAAATGGCATCTACTCCAATCCCAAAACGATCACCAACCATGTATTCCACACGAAGACCAGCTGGTCCAAAACCTGTAATATTTACATCATCTACACCTTCCGCTGTAGACTCTGCAAGACTTTTACCTAGGTTAGGGAAACCATAATATGGATCAATAATAATGTTTCCTTGCTCATTGATTTGTCCAAAAGCAGCGTTTGAACCTAGCGCAAGGCATAAAATAAATAGTAATTTTTTCATGTTAAAGTTATTTTGTTTGTCGAACATACGCAATTTCCAGACCAAAGTTCTATCGAGAATAAAAATTCTTCCAAAATTTAACATCTAAGCTCCTATAGGAACGGGCTATATCCCCAATCAACAGGGCTAATAGAGTCAGAAGGCATTAAAATAAAAATCCCAGCGCCGACATAATTTCGGCGTCTGGGATTGAAGATATTGAGGTATTTCTACCTAATCCATATCATTTCTTTAATAGGTCAATTGAATCCATTGACATTGATTTCCAGTGACTGCAACATTTCCGGATTGAATAATATCTGTTGTTCCAGATTTGTAAATGACATAAGGTAATGTTTGCAAGTCTTTATCAACTAGATCTACGTACGCCAGAAATCCTTCTCCACTGCCGCAAACGGGTTCGTCGACAGAGGATTGTGTCATTCCAACGCTTCCTTCCATAACGCCGTCAATGACGATATCTACATTTGGAACAGATGCATTCACAAGGTCGGTAGCCGTGGAGGCTGTAAACCAAATCTGGACACGTCCTTCAAAGACACATGAGCCATCACTTTTCTCTGCATCTTCAGAGTAATTGACTGCAAATGGGTCCGTGCATCCTTTTTGCTTACAACCCATTAATAAAAGTGCGCCGATTGCAATGACCGCAACAAATTTCAGGTGACTAAGCATTTTGCCTTTTTATTAAATTCAAAGCTGACCCTGCACGGAACCAATCAATTTGCTGTTCGTTGTACGTGTGGTTCAACTTCAGCTCATCTTTGGAACCATCTGCATGAACTACTTCTAACGTCAGTTGTTTTCCTGCGGCGAATTCGTTCAAATCCGTAAAATTGAAGGTGTCATCTTCTCTTTCTCCTGTCAATTGGTTCACAACGCTATTTGTTTCTTTTCCGAACGCATTAACCGCTCCAATCAAACAGTTGTTTGAAATGTTATCAAGGTGACCACGGTAACGCAACCAAGGTCCTGCCATTGAAATGTGATCCGTAGTACATTTTCCGAATGCTTTGATCAACAATTTCGCCCCTATTCCTGATGGTTCCTTCAACTTCACCTCTTCCCCACTTTCGTTGGTGAGTGTATCAGAAATCGGATTAAAGTCCAATCGTCCTGCAAGTGCAATTGCCGCCACCATTTCTGGCGAGGTCACAAATGCATGCGTATTCGGATTGCCATCGGCGCGTTTCGCAAAGTTTCTATTGAAAGAGTGTACAATGGAATTCTTTTCTTCCTTATCCGCTCCTTCTCTGTCCCACTGACCAATACATGGTCCACAGGCATTGGTGAAAATTCGAACCGAATCAAATTTCTTGAATGTGTCCAACAAACCATCGCGTTCTGCTGTGAAACGCACTTGTTCTGAACCGGGGTTAATTCCTAAAATCGATTTGGGACTTACTCCTTTGGATATGGCATCTTCTACAATGGAGGCTGCGCGTGTCAAGTCTTCATACGAAGAATTGGTACATGATCCGATTAATGCCCATTCAATATCTGTTGGCCAGTCGTTTGCTTTTGCTGCTTCTTTCATTTCAGCAACTGGCGTAGCCAAATCTGGCGTAAATGGTCCGTTTAAGTGAGGAGTCAATTCGCTTAGGTTGATTTCAATCACCTGATCGAAATATTGTTCTGGATTTGCATACACTTGCATTGCTACACGATCCGGATCAAAATTCACGTAAGAATTTCCTCTTTCGTGCGCCGTCGTTGCAGGGCCGTCCCACAAGTGCGTGTATAATATCTTTTCTGCTAACGTCAGCGGTTTGTCCACTGCCTTTCGAGCTGCCGCAATTCGTTCTGGATAACGCGCGTACACCTCTTTAATCATGTCTAAATCAAATACCATTCTTATCTCTGCTTAATTTTCACCGTTATAATACCATTTTTTGCGTGAAGCACAAAGTAAAGTCCATCAAAATAATACCTAGGTATATAGATATTCTCTATGGAGGAAATAAGGGATGATGAATGTTGAATTATTAATGATGAGTTAGCAATACCATGAACCCTGAGGCAATCGAATGAGGAATGATGCGTTATGAATTTCACGCGAAGGGTGAGGCACTCGATAAAGATTGAAATAATGAATAATTGATAATGGATAATAAATCCCCGAACCCTGAGGCTCTCGAAGGGTGAGGCTCTCGAAGGGTGAGCTTTGCTCCGCTGGAGCTTCTCCTTCGTAATACTTTGGAGAAGGAGCTTTGCGAAAGCGATGCGCTCGAAGGGTGAGACACTCGAAGGGTGAGCTGAGATTTGAATGATGCGTAATAAATTAGTAATGCTTAAAAACAACAAAGCCCCGACATCTCGACTGTGCTTGATGACCGGGGCTTTTCAATTATTTGGCTATGAATTTACTTCACCAATTGCTTTGTTGATGGCTTGAATTTCGTGAGGACAATTCCCTCAACAGCAGCTTCATATTCTTCCATAGTTGGAGTTCTTCCCAAAACGGTTGAAAGCACCACTACCGGCGTGGAAGATAACAAGGACTCTCCTTTCTTCTCTCCTGAGTCTTTTACCACGCGTCCCTGGAACAAGCGTGTTGACGTTGCCATTACGGTGTCACCAGGTTCCGCTTTCTCTTGATTTCCCATACACAGGTTACATCCTGGACGCTCTAAATACAATTTGTTTTCATACTTGGTGCGCGCTGCATCCTTTGGTTGACTGTCATCAAATACGAAACCGGCGTATTTCTGCAATACATCCCAATCGCCTTCTGCTTTTAGCTCATCCACAATATTGTATGTTGGAGGTGCTACAACCAATGGAGCTTTGAATTCAACCGCTCCTGTCTGTGCCTCGATGTTTTTCAACATTTGTGCAAGAATTTTCATATCTCCTTTGTGCACCATACACGATCCAACGAATCCAAGATCTACCTTTTTTGTTCCTCCGTAGAAAGACAAAGGACGAATGGTATCGTGTGTGTATCGTTTTGAAACGTCTTCATTGTTTACGTCTGGATCGGCAATCATTGGTTCCGCGATTTCATCCAGATCGATGACTACTTCAGCGTAATAATTTGCATTGGCATCTGGACGCAAAGCAGGTTTGATTCCCGTTTTCACTTCTGTGATACGCGTGTTGGCTTTGTCCACCAATCCTTGAAGCACTTGCTTCTCGTTGTCCATTCCTTTGTTGATCATGATTTGGATTCGATCGCGTGCAATCTCCAACGATTCAATCAAGGTTTCATCTTCAGAAACGCAAATGGATGCTTTCGCTTTCATTTCTGCTGTCCAATCGGTGAATGTAAAGGCCTGGTCGGATGTTAATGTTCCGATGTGCACTTCAATGATGCGTCCCTGGAATACATTTTCTCCACCAAATTGCTTCAACATTTGCTGTTGTGTTGCATGCACTACATCGCGGAAATCCATGAAGCTTCTCATTTCTCCTTTGAAGGTCACTTTCACCGATTGCGGAATCGGCATGGTAGCTTCTCCGGTTGCAAGTGCCAGGGCAACAGTTCCTGAATCGGCACCAAAAGCAACACCTTTCGACATTCTTGTGTGCGAATCTCCACCGATAATAACGTCCCAATCGTCAACAGCGATATCGTTCAATACTTTGTGAATCACGTCGGTCATTGCATGGTACTCCCCTTTCGGATCGCGTGCTGTAATTAATCCAAAATCGTTCATGAATTTCATCAAACGCGGAATGTTCGCTTTCGATTTATCGTCCCAAACTGATGCTGTGTGACATCCCGACTGGTAGGCTCCATCTACAATTGGAGAAATAACCGTTGCGGCCATCATTTCCAACTCTTGCGATGTCATCAAACCTGTGGTATCTTGAGATCCAACTATGTTTACCTCAACGCGAACGTCTGATCCTGCATGCAATGTTTTCCCTAGAGTAGTTCCCACTGCGTTTTTATTGAAGATTTTCTCCACAGCCGTCAAGCCTTGTCCTTCAATTGAAATCTCTTTAGAAGTTGCATATACTTGCGGCACTTCAATTCCTAGCACTTTCGCAGCAAAGGTTTGCAATTTCTTCCCGAAGACCACGGCGTAAGAACCTCCTGCTTTGATAAACTCCATCTTTTGTGGCGTTAAAGCTGTAGAGATGTCTTTCAACTCTTTGTCTCCGTTGTATAGTTTTTTTGTTTTTGTATTGATTGTCAGTACCGTGCCCGTATCTACCGAATACGTTTGTTCCAACACAGGCTCTCCATCTTTATCGACAATTGTATTGCCGTCTGCATCTTTTTTCTTCACCCAGTTTTGAAGATCAATTCCTATTCCTCCTGTTACGCCAACGGTAGTTAAGAAAATAGGTGAAATTCCATTCGTTCCGGCAATTACAGGAGCGATATTGATAAAGGGTACGTATGGACTTGAAGGAATACCTGTCCAAAGTGCTACGTTGTTTACACCTGACATACGAGATGATCCAACCCCCATGGTTCCTTTCTCAGCGATTAACATAATGCGTTTGTCTGGATGCTGCTCTTTCAGGGCCAAAACTTCTTTTTGCATGTCTTTGTTGTGCTCGAAGATGGATTGTCCGTGCAACTCACGATCTGAGCGCGAATGTGCATCTGCACCTGGCGATAACAAATCTGTAGAGATATCTCCTACCCCAGCGATGTACGTTACTACGTCAATTTTCTCATCAACTTCTGGAAGTTTGGTAAAGAACTCTGCTTGCGCGTAGCTTTTGATGATATCTGTTGCGAGTGCATTTCCAGCGTTGTGCGCTTCTTCCAAACGCGCTGTGTCTGCTTCGTACAAGAACACTTGTGTTTTTAATACTTTCGCTGCTTCTGCTGCAATAGCTGCATCGTTTCCAAGTGCTAAATCCAACAGAGCGTTGATTGAAGGCCCTCCTTTCATGTGCGAAAGCTGTTCGAATGCGAAAGTTGGAGTAATTTCAGCAACCGTTTCTTCACCCAAAATAATTTCTTTCAAGAACTGCGCTTTCACTGTTGCTGCGCTTGTTGTTCCTGGAAGTGTGTTATAAATGAAAAATTTGAGTGATTCCTGCCTATGTGCATTTCCCGCGTCTTTGATTTGCGAAATGATTTCGCTTAACAAATCTGCCCCATCGATTGGTTTAGGGTGAAGTCCTTGATCTTTTCTCTCTTCGATCTCCTTCAGGTACTCTTGATACATGCTCATAAACGTGTGATTTTGTAATTATTTACTCGATTTCAAGTGCCGCGAATTTACGAAATTGTTGAGGAAAAGACAAAGAGCGGGTATTCAATAAACACAAAGAACACCAAAGTGACAAGAGTCCGAGATGCCGGGATAAAAAGTGGGTTTAACCTCCATTTTACAAGAAAAATCAAAATATTTCCATTTCTCCCGGGCAATTACAACACAAATTCTATCGATTAATTACTACAAGTTTATTTTCCTTGTCAGTGATTGGAATAAAAACTTTATTTCCAATAACGCTAGACATTTCCATATTAAAGCCACTTTCATTTAAGTCTTCAGAATGAATGAGCTTCTCTGGTTCTTCTTGAGAGTTTACGAGTCCCTCGAACAAGCCTTTGCCTTTTTTATCCAGGTAATAGATAAAGATTTTACCCTCTATTATACGAGTGCAATAATCATGTTGCCTTTGAGTTGTTAATTTATGCCACGTACTTTTAATGAAATTGTTTTGCCCACTATATTCCAAGTTTGAGCTAAAGTTTATTGACGAAATATTAGTTCCAAAGGAAGGATAAGCATTAGGATAAAGATTGCCATGATTAAATAACACATGAATGTTGCTATCTAAAACGATAATTCCATTCAGTTTAAAACCACTTGGTGAATTCGCCATCGCACCTTCCAATTCTCCATTATGCAACTTGGCGAGGTTAGATTTTCTCGCCGTATAATTGGATGAGTCGATAAGAACCTTCTGCGATGATTGAATTACTTCCCAGTTTTTTTGTTTGACTTTCTCAATTCGAATTGATCTTTTTTTGTAATCAAACGCTACAATCGCACCAGGTCTTGCATCATATTGCCTTACAACAAATGCGATACCATTGTTCAATCCAAAAATATCAATATTACTCAATCGATCCTCGCCAATATCGTATTCTTCAATCCCATCCAACGAAACATCAAAAAGACTTTCTAACTTCTCCTTGCTATAATCCGAATAATAAACGTGAATATTCTCCGTGCTTGAGACAACTCCATTAATAGTCATATCTCTTTGCTTCAAGTTAATTTCTTTGCGAAGGGAGTGTATACTTTTAAGATCATAGGTAAATCTTTCCGCATATATCATAGTAGTCCCTTTAGACGCTTGTGACCTGCTTACAATTGTAAATCCATTCATGTCAAATTCGTACACTCCTACATTTACTTTTCCCGATTTCTTGACTGGCGCTGTAAAAACATTCGTGTTCATATCATGTATATCTTCCAAATTCACTGAAAGCATTATTACATTTCCATATTTAGATTGCAGTTGATCGTAAATAAAGATGTTGGCTGTGTTTGAATTGGTTTTTACTCTCAAACTAAATGATTTCTCGTCTGTATCGAATGGTAGTATTTGAGTATATCTTGATTCTTCAAGAATTTCACCATTAAAATCATGTCGCCTTATGTACACGCTTTTAGATTCTACATGAACGGCTATAAAACTAACACTATCCGAAGCAACTACTTTGAAGTGATCACTCTTTGTTTCAAGACTCAAAGTACGCATGTCAATATTGTCTTGAGCTAGAAGATTAAATAAACTGAGTACGGTTAAACTAAAAAACAGAACTATTCCGGTCATAACGAAAGTTTCAAGATTAATTATGAACCAAATAAACAAAATGTTCGGGAAAAGTCCGGGCACAAAGCATCGTAAACTATTTCTTCACTCAAATTTAACTGAAAGACAAACCGTTGCTTAGCGCTAAATTTGCGCGCTTGTATTATAATTTCAATGCTCATCAACTACGAGTTTGGAGGTTTTCATGAGTTATTTGAATCTTTTTTTCAAAAAAATGTATTTCTGCGGTTAGGTTTCTCCAAGTTAGTGGAACGAAGGTGTAAACAATTAAATTTTTACATTATGAAAACACTATTTAAGAAAAACATTGCGGTATTGGCATTGGTACTTGCAAGCTCAACATCTGGAGCAATGGCTCAAAACACTGCTACATTATCTGAGGCACAACCGGTGAAAATGACCAAAGAGCAACAAATAGCGTATGCAGAATTTCTAGAAATGAAAAAGAACGCACGCTTCTCATTCCAGTTAACGCCGGAAGAGTACAAAATGATGAAGGCAGGAGATGCTGAAGGATTAAAAAAGTCACTTGGCGAGATTTCGGGAACCATGCAGCAATTGCTCGCAACTTCAATTACAGAAGAGATGCAACCAGATTACACCATTTCTACTTGTGACCCTGCAATAGTTCACGCGCGTGTGATTGTCACCGAGACGAATGCAGACGGAACGACACACTCATATGAACTACAAAACTTTGAAGCGTGTCCTACGATTTATAATCAAATTCCAAATGTTGATTGTATGGAGGTACCATAGATCAAATACATCTTGATTACTTATAAAAAGCCTTGGAACTGGGAAAACCTCAGCACCAAGGCTTTTTTCTTTTGTTCCATTCTGTATCAATTGATTAATTTTTTATCTTTGCCCTCGCTTTTGCTGTTTAGCTTCAACACTTTTTTATGAATTCTTACGAAACTGTTTTCATCTTGACTCCCGTTTTGTCTGATGAACAGACAAAGGAAGCAGTGCAGAAATTCGAGGCTCATTGGGTGGTAAGGTAAACCAATCTGAAACATGGGGATTGCGCAAGTTGGCGTACCCAATTCAGAAGAAGTCTACCGGTTTTTACTTCCTGACAGAATTTGAAGCACCAGGATCAGCGATCAACGAACTAGAAGTTGAATTTAAGCGTGACGAGCGTGTTATGCGTTTCTTAACGGTACGCATGGACAAAGACCACTTAGAGTACTCTGAGAAGCGTCGTACACGATTGGGATCAAAAAAGTCAGCGGAAGCGGAGGCTTAATTACTAACCATTAGCTTACGCTGAAACATCGGCGCAAGCGCTATTAAAAGAACAATACAATGGCTCAAAATGATGTTCGTTATTTGAATCCGATTAACATCGAGATCAAAAAGAATAAATACTGCCGTTTCAAGAAAAGCGGTATCAAATATGTTGATTACAAAGACGCTGACTTCTTGTTGAAGTTAATCAACGAACAAGGTAAAATTTTACCACGTCGCATCACAGGAACTTCTGCGAAATACCAACGTCGTGTAAACAAAGCGGTAAAGCGTGCTCGTCACCTTGCTTTGATGCCTTACGTTGCAGATATGTTGAAATAATCTCCGAGGTTGAACACGAAATTTCAAAGAAAATGGAAGTAATTTTAAAGAAAAACGTAGACAACCTGGGATATACCAACGAAGTGGTAACTGTAAAACCAGGATACGGTCGTAATTTCTTGATTCCTCAAGGGTATGCTGTTTTGGCAACCGCTTCTGCAAAGAAGGCTCATGAAGAAATCATGAAACAAAAATCACACAAAGATTCTAAAGTTTTGGCTGAGGCGGAAGAGCTTGGAAACAAGTTGAACGCACTTACACTAACGATCACTACGAAAGTTGGGGAAAGCGGAAAAATCTTTGGTTCTGTGAACGCTATTCAATTGGCTGAGACGATCCGTAAGGAAGGATTGGATATCGATCGTAAATCATTGAAAATTAAAGATGAGCCAATCCGTGAGGTTGGTACATACGAAGCAACTGCAAACCTTCATAAAGATGTAAAGACAACTTTCTCTTTTGAGGTTGTAGGTGAGTAAATAAGAAGGTATAAAGAAAATAGATCTGGAGACGGTATCCCATATCATACAAAGTCAGTAAAGACGAACCGAAGCGTACTACAACTTGACATTCCAAAGGACTCAGTAATACATTATACGTTGGTAATTGGTAGCGATGGCGAATCGCTTACCGTTCCGATGATTTTTTGGGACAAACCAACTTTTCAGAACGTTCAATCACAACGTCAATTCAACGCAGGATTGTTCTACGGCATTTTCATTTTCGTAATCATTATCTACTTTACATTCTTCTTATTACTCAAGGATCGTTTGTTCTTACTGTATACTGTTTATGTTGCATTATCCGGTCTTTTGCAGTTCGCGCTTGATGGATACATTCACCAATATGTATTTACCTCAGGAGGATACTGGACACATCATAGCGTTATATTAATCGCGGGAACCACGGTTTTTTGCGCACTTTCCTATGCCGTAAAGTATTTGGCTCTAGAAGGCAGAAAGCTCCTAATCTCTCGCGTTTTCCTTGCGCTTGTAGCATTTACTACAATTGCTTCGCTTATACCAGGACCCATTTTTGAATTCTGTTACCCGCTGATTAATCTCTTCAGCTTTCTCGCACTTATATTCTTATTAATAGTAGGCATTCAAATCCGAAGGACAAATAAAAAAGTAAATCCTCTATTTTTATTAGGACTCTTCCTTTTGCTTTTAGGAGGAATGTATTTCATTTTAGGAAATGTAGGGATCATCGACGCTCCTGAATACACACAGTATGGGCTGAAAATTGGGACTTTGTTAGAAATAATCTGTCTTTCTATCCTCATGGCCGGCAAGTACAAACAGATGCAGGAAGAAAAGGAAGAGGTTCAAAAGGAGTTGATTCTGAAGCTAGAAGCCATACAGCGTCTGACAGAAGAAACCAATGTTCGATTGGAGCGTGAAGTTGCTGAAAGAACAAAGGAAATTGAGCAAAAACGTTCCGAACTCGCAGAAAAGAACAGTGATCTCCTGGACAGCATTAACTACGCCGAACGGATTCAATCAGCACTGCTTCCTCCGCCACAAATGATAAAAACATGGCTGACAGATTTCTTTATTTATTTTCAGCCAAAAGATATTTTGAGTGGTGATTTTTATTGGATTGAAGAAGTTGAGACTACCGAAGAGAATCCACAGAATTTATTGCTTTACGCTACCGCAGACTGCACAGGCCATGGTGTTCCCGGTGCCTTTGTAAGTGTTGTTTGCAATAACTTATTGAAATTAAGCAAAATTCAAAGCGATGTAAATTCAGTAGGTGAAGCTCTCGATTTTGTTAACCGTGAAATCAATACTGTTCTCAACCCTGCTTTTCAGGAGCAAGAAATTAGAGACGGGATGGATATTGCTCTCTGTGCCATTAATTTCAACACCATGACGTTGTATTATGCCGGGGCAAAAATTCCATTATACCTCATTCGCGACGGGGAAATTATTGTTTACAAAGGAGACCGACATGCGATTGGTAATGATACCAAGAAGGCTGATTTCCGCTTTAGCACCGAGACCATTGAACTTCAATCTGGCGACCGTTTGTATACTTTTTCTGATGGTATTCCAGATCAATTTGGCGGGCCAAAGGATAAAAAATTCTTGACCAAACGACTGAAGGCACTGCTTCTGGAACATGCAGACTTGAGCATGCAAGAGCAAAAAGAAAAAGTGGATCTGGCCATGAAAGAATGGATGCAAAATAGCGTTCAAATAGATGATATGCTACTTATCGGCGTTCAAATCCCCTAAATTGCGTAGGTTTTAACATCTTTGTCCTATGCGGATTTTATGCTACGTAATTATTATTTCTCTCAATTTTTCAAGTTGTTCTGTTGGCTCGAAAGATGCACCCTCCAACCTGAAAGATTGGGAAGCAGTGGAATTGGAATATGCGGAACATTTCAAACTGCTTCGAAAAGGAGATCAATTCTCACTTGTTTTACTAGACCCGGATTCAAAAGCGGAAGTTCAAACCATTCAAATTTCTGCCAACTCTGATCAGCGAATCATTTGCTTAACGGCCACATTGACTGGAATGTTTTGTGAATTGAATGCGCGGGATCTTTTGGTGGGCGTAACTGCTGAAAATCAGTTGTATGACCCTACTTTGAAAAAGCGTTTCTCGACAGGAAAAATAAAGGGATACGGAGATTTCACTCAATTGTCGTTGGAGCGTGTAGCAAACGCCAATCCGAGCGTGATTTTGTACAACTACGTCAACAATGAATTCCCGAACAAGGAAAAACTAGAGAAACTTGGCATTCAGCTGATCACCGTGAATGATTGGTTGGAGGCACATCCCCTTGCAAAAGCAGAGTGGATTAAGGTCGTTGGAGCGCTGTCTGGCAAATTTGATCAGGCATGTGATTTGTTTGATGAAATTGAAGCGAGATACACGTCTGTAATGACTGAGGTTGAACTGTTTGATGAGCAACCCACCGTTATTTCAGGCAATCTTATTGGTGGCTCTTGGTACGCCCCTTCTGGTGAAAATTACTTTGGAATTCTCATTCGAGATGCGGGAGGCGATTACGTTTACAAAGAATCGAAAGGCGCTAAAAGCCTCGCCCTGCCGCTAGAAAAGATTTTAGAAGACAACCAAAGTACGGAGATTTGGCTCAATCCAGGAGTTCCTTCAAAAAAAGCATTGCTTCAGCTCAATCCGCATTCGAAATTGCTTCAGGCACAAGAAAATGGCGTTTATTGCTATTCTGGGAGTACCAATAAATTTTGGGAGCAAAGTGCGCTTCGAGCAGATTTCGTTTTGGAAGACTTAGCTCACATTTTCCACCCGGAACTGGGGGACAATTATTCCTTTCATTATTACGCGCCGTTGCAGCCATGAAGATTTCTGCTAGAAATAAAATTTTTCTTACGGCAATGGTCTTCTTGCTTCCAGTGGTTGCGGTCTGGCATTTGTTCTCTGGACATATCAACATTGATGGAGCTACGTTTTGGAATGCTCTTGTGGGGTTTGACGACGGCCAATTCAAGCATGTGATTGTTTGGGAATTTCGCATTCCACGTATGCTTACCGCACTCATTGCCGGCGCAGGACTCTCTATCGCTGGACTTTTGATGCAAACGCTCTTCAATAATCCGCTGGCAGGTCCCTATGTTCTTGGAATTAACTCTGGAGCCAGTCTGTTTGTAGCATTGGCGATAATGGCGGGAATCCCCATTCTCAGTACTGATTTGGGAATGGTTGCGAATGCTTTGATCGGCGCTTTTCTTTTTGGATTGATCATCGTTTTCTTTTCGTCGGTTGTCCGACAACAAATTTCTTTGCTTCTGATTGGTTTGATGCTCGGAAGTTTCACAGGGGCGATTGTCTCTGTGCTTCAATCAGCGAGTGGACTGCAAGAATTGAAGCTCTTTACGCTTTGGGCACTCGGCTCTCTAGAATCGGTAACATTGGAGCAAATCCCCATTCTGTTGATCGCTTTTTTCGTGACCATTCTTGGCGCTTTTTTGGTGGTCAAACCATTGAACCTACTCGTTTTAGGTGCTTCGGAAGCCTCAATGCTTGGCATTCGAATAAAGCGCGTGCGCCTTTTTATCATTTTGATTACAGCGATAATTACAGGGATTGTGACTGCTTTCTGCGGACCAATTGCCTTTGTTGGATTGGCGATTCCAAATTTGATCCGAATTGTGATGAAAACGCAAAGTCATGGTATATTAATTTTGGGTAGCATGCTCACGGGCGCCATATTTTTACTTCTTTGTGACATCGCCATCCAATATTTTGAAACCGAATTCTCCTTACCTATCAACGCGCTCACGTCACTGATTGGAGCGCCATTTGTAATTTTACTCGTATTGCGCAGATTGAGATGATTTCGACAAAAGCACTGCATATTGGTTATGGGCAAAAGCTGCTATCTGTGGAAGATTTTGAGTTGCGTCCAGGCGTTTATATTTTGATTGGTAAAAACGGATCTGGAAAATCTACCTTTCTAAAAACGCTTACGGGAATCATTCCGACTGTGAATGGGGAAATCTCGTTAAACGGCACGTCGGTTCATTCCATCTCAGAGTCTGAGCGCCCGAAACACATTGCTTTTGTGCAAACACAGTTTCCCGTGGTTGATTTCTTGCGCGTGTCTGAATATTTGGCGTTGGGCAGAAGTCCGCATACTTCGTTTTTTGGAAAACTCTCCGAAAACGACCGTTCCATTGTTCAAAAAGCACTGGATACGCTTGGCATCCAACATCTTGCCGATCGATTCACCAATGAATTGAGCGATGGAGAGCGTCAAATGGTAGCTATTGCCAGAACATTTGCCCAAGAAACGGCAGTGATTGCCCTGGATGAACCCACGGCCTTCCTTGACTATCAAAACAAGTCAGAAATTATTCAGAAATTGATGGAATTGGGAAAAACCCACAGCAAATGCATCGTTCTCTCATCGCATGATATTGATCAAAGTATTCAGTCTGGCGCCGATTTTCTGGTGGTAAATTCTCAGTCATCAGAATTGTCTCACTATCCCGCAGGAACATCGAAGGAGGTGATTGTTTCCCGGGCGTTCGGATAAAAGGGAGTTTCCTCCCTTTTCCTTATTCTAATTGTTTTTTTTTGCACTTACCACATTCTCGAGTTTAAAATCAAAGGGTTCTCCTTCTGGATTAGACATAACGATGTCCGCAGACTTGATTCCTTTTAATGAAATCTCTGAATTGAAACCATTCACCATTCCTTCATCCATTATCTGTCCTTGATTTATACTCCCTGCAGAACCGATAAAGATTGTTTCGTTAAAATTGAAAGTAGCTACCTGACCTGGCCCTCCTCCATTCATCGTTCCTAACAATTCTTCATTTTTAAAAATCTGCGCATCAATTCTCTGCGTCTTTAAATCGTTAAGTATTTCAATATTTGTTGGTTCCGAGGCACTTCCTGCTCCTGTTAGTTTTAATCCGGATGCTGTTTCTTCAACGATAAATTTCTCTCCCATTTTGGCTGCTAATCTCTCGGTTGGAGCGCCATCCGCATCTCTGATGGATACATGAAAGTCGGTTGAGAAGTCGAATTGAGTCCCCCATCCCCCTGAAGTATTTTTTAATACTTTCCAAGCCACGGCTGATCCGTCAAAACTTGCTCCGTTCTTTTGAAAAATAACCACATTCAGGTTTGGTTTGTGAGCTACTTGATTGATAAAGTTTAGTTTAATTTCCATTTCTTCATGTTTTAGTCTGCAAAAGATACCTGAGAACACAGTGCTAAATAAAAAAATGTCATGAAAGCCGTTACTTTTGTTGTAAAGAAGCATTACAAGGATATGAACCTTGTATATTACCTATTTGCAATGTGTCTTTTGGCTTTGAGCTGTCAAGGCGCCAACACAGACAATGTCACCAATTCAGTTGAAGCGAATCCACCCGAGTCGCAATACGAGGATAGCACTGCGGTTGATTCAGCCAATCTTCAAATTAACTTAGTACCCTCTGGAAATTATGTCGCTCTGAAGGCGGAAATCAAGAAGAAAAAAGCAACGCACTACGCTAAAGCGGATTTCGAACATTACTTATTGGACCAAATCATTCCGCATTGGTATGGAACAGAATGGGATTTCAACGGTTATACTGCAACTCCAAATGAAGGCGTTATTGCCTGCGGATACTTTGTGTCGACCACATTGGAACATATTGGACTGATTGTTAACCGATATCATTTGGCACAACAGGCCGGATTGAATGAAGCAAAATCCTTGGCGCTAGACGCATCCAAGTATTTTACGGTGTATGGTTGGGAAGCCCTTTCGGGTAAAATGGATACCTACGAAGACGGTATCTACTTCGTGGGATTGGACAATCACGTTGGGTACTTATACAAGGAAGCGGGAGTTTTGTACTTCATTCATTCCAATTACATTGAAGATCGTGTGATGATTGAAAAAGCACAATTCTCTGAGGCATTTGAGAGCAATATTTATGTTGTTGCCGAATTGAGTACCAATGAGCTTTTGCGTAAAAAATGGCGTAAGGGGGAACGTGTGTTGGTGGTGAGGTGATTATTTTGTCTTTGCCTTATTGTGATGGACTCTTTGGCGCTTTGCCTTCAACGGTAATTTAATTTCAAAATCCTTAATATTTACATTCTTACCTGTGAGCCATCCAGAATGGTCATCACCAGCATCATTCCTATTTCTACCACGATCAACAGACGCAGGAACGACCCGCATATATGACTTCCCAACCTTAAGCTCTTCAATTGTTATTCCATTGCCTTTAATTAAGGTTTTACCTCCTGTTTTACTGCGTTTTGAATGCTCAAATTTTGGAAGGTTAAAGTTATAAAGGCGCAATTGTGGCCCAAGTGCCCTCACGAAGTGCTGTTCTTCATCAATGGTAATTTCGCGGAGTACTTGTTGATTCAAATCAATTCTCATATTGAATCGTAAACTATCTTCTTGAGAAGTAATAAAGCCCAAAAGTCCTTTGTCAATATCATTTTTATCCTTCAAATCAACCTTAACATTTGTCAAAGAAAAACTTGGGTTCATCTCATCATGTAACAATTGAACAAAGTACTGATCCATTCTATCGGTCAATGCTTGAAAAGTATCATCGGGCGGCTGGAATCTCATCATGGAATCTGCTGCCTGATTGTACATAATCGTATCAATCACTGAAGACAAGCGAACATACTGGCGATCATTAAAAGTAATATTGTTATATCTATTTAAATCGGCTACCAGCGTTACTAAATAGTTGTCAATAACAACATCTGTGTACAATGCAAGATCATTAGCACTTAAATTCGCAGTTTCTTCCGTAAACATCTCGTCTTCACTTACAGCATTGGCCAACCAAGACATTTCGTCGATGTTATTATCAAAAATTACTGTAAGGCGATGAATAAATGTTCCCAAATCAACAAATGTGCTAAAGCCCCCACCATCATCCTTTTCCCAATCCTTATCCACGGGCCATGTTGTAACCATCTTTTGCTTTTCAGGATTAACCCTAACAATCGGTAAAAATGCTCTTTCATTAAAAAGCGAAATGGACACATATCCAGAGGTCATATGATCTAAAAAATTAAAATCATCAGAAATTCGCCCAGCAGTGATTTTATAGAGTTCATCCGCAAATTTATTGTAATCGTTCAAGAGTTTCTGTCCATTTTTATCAATTGGCACGCCTCTTTGTTGAAGAATCATTGCAGTATTGTAAGCATCTAGAATCTTGTTGAGATATGATTCAGAAAAACCTAATTTTTTACGTGCTTGTTCTATTGCCTGCGGTCTGTTTTCCTGCGCCTTATGAGAACGTTTTCGATTGTATACATTCTCGTGATACTCAACCAATCTAGCAATGTGTTGTGCATTCTCCATGTCATCAATTGTGCCGTCTTTGTTACTATCTTCAACTCTTGGTTCTTTTCTGTCAATCTTCTTTTTGGGTTTCATTTTACGAGTATCCGACATATAGAGATCTATATTTTCTACGGTAATATCGGCTCCGTCGGCTTTAATTTCAACATATTTTCCATCGATATAATTAATTATTAAATCTTCATTTACTTTACCTGATAAAATGAATTCATTAATGTTCATTCCACCAATTGGACTTTGAAAAAAACCACTAATTGGCACACCATGAAACTCTGCTCCAGATACCTTCAGAAAGTGACCTTCTGTGCCGTGCTCATTTTGACTTGAATAGGTAACTGTCCCAGCTGAGAGAATTTTTAAGGGCTCCAAATCTTCACCCATCACATTTTTCGAGAAGTTTTCTGCCTTCAGCATCAACCCTGGTACTTTAAGGAAATTAAAGAGCATGTCTGGGGAGGTAATCTCAACATCGATCTTTCCATTAGATCCTCTTTCGAAGGAAAGGCTATCCCCCGACATTCCTCCTTGAAGAAGGGTTAAAACTGATTTGTTCTTTTTATTTAGGGTAGAAAAGTTTTGCATGAGTTCTAAATTGAACTCGTCAGATGTTAGCGAGCCCTCAAAGGAGTTGAATCCTTTGGTTCTGAAATCATACGTTAGGTTTTTCAGGGTCACATTTTCCAACCATAGCGTGTCATCCTGAGCAATTCCCATTTCAAAGGTTTCATCCAAATGAATTTGGGTTCCCGATAAATTAATGCGTCCAATGTTGAGTTTTGTTATGGTCACATAATCCATATGGTATTTGGTTTCTTCGCCTACTTTCGAAGTGTGATACTTCAACTTTGCGGTGAGATGAAGGCCATGAAGTCCAATGGAATCGGAATTTCCTTTGATACTAAAGCCATCTGTTTCAATTAGTGGCACATTGATTAAGTCGTCTGTATTTACCGTTATGTATGCGAACTCTTTTTCATTATTAATTATAATGGAACCGTCTGCGCTTAAGTCAAGTCCACCTTCAATCAACCCTCCATCTGGAGTAATCTCATACATGGCTTTCAAATCTTCAAAATTATATGAATATCCTTGAACATCTTTCATTTTTTTAATGTACCACGATGAAGCACTGACATCATCTAGCTTAAACAACTCTGAGCTCACAAATCCAATTGCAGTAGCCCCACCAAAGACAGATCCATTTGCCAAGAGGTCAAAGGACAATTTATCATCGACATCATTCCGAGTCATTCCAATATTCTTTGCACCAAAACCTTCAATGGTTGTGAGTCCGATAAAATCAATTTCCTTTCCTGTTTGAGTATTCTTTACCCGCAAATTCTGCGTTTGAACTTTGTCGGTGTCAAAGTAATCTACAACCACTGATTTTATTTCTTTTTCCTCTTTATCTCCTGATGCCTCAAGAATTATCGTCACTTTTCCATCGATACCGGTGAGGAAATTCCCTTCAAACTTACCAGTGGTTAATTC
The DNA here is from genome assembly GCA_043584915.1 of Fluviicola sp. Taxonomy (GTDB): domain Bacteria; phylum Bacteroidota; class Bacteroidia; order Flavobacteriales_D; family Crocinitomicaceae; genus UBA4466. The sequence continues at coordinate 2,910,489 of CP121319.1, read as the reverse complement.
TTCTCTTTGAATTTGTCTTGTGAGCTTTTGAATACGGTCTTGATAATAGTCTATTTGAAATTGATTGTAACTCTTTGTTACGACATTCCCAGAATTCTCAAAATCTTCCTTTTCAATGGCTAATTGACTCTTATAGACATTTAGCTGATTCTTCATCCGTTTGATTTTTTTCTTAATATCGTCGGAATCATATGGTATATGTGAAAGACTAATTCCTTCCATTTCGCGTGTTAAGTCTGGCACAAACAATTCACTTAAACCAAAATACAGTTCTGTTTTCATTGTTGATCGAATCACCTGATTATCTGGAGTCGTTTCCGTTTCATTTGTAATTACAGCTCTTAATTTTGTGATGTTCGAATTAATGGAAAACCCATCAACTAATAAATTATCGAAGGCCCCAGAAGTTGCTTTTACTTCAAGCTCCTGCGAAGTCACACTATTTCCTGCAGCATTAATACCTAAAGCGTTGGATTTTTTATTGCGGACATTGATTCCTGACAGTCTGATCGTACCTCCATCTTGGGCAACAAACCAATTCTCTATTTCAGGATTATCCTTTAAGGCATGTTGATATTGAGCAACATTGTCGAGAACAATAGATGTACAGCTAAATTCAATGTCTTTGTAATTGTTTTCACCTTCAAAATCGCCCACACTGTGAAAGATCATTTGTGTATTCTCCAAGGTGACCATTCCTCCTATTTTAAAGGATGGTTTTTTATTGGTGGTATCTACCAATTCAAGGTCTTTTACCGTCATATCCCCACCCGTTAAAGCGATTTTTATTGGACGGAGTTCAGATTTCACCTCACCTCTACCTGTGGGAGCAACTTCCGACCATTTTAGACTAATCGCTCCTTTTAAATTAGACAGATTAACATCGTTACCATTAATTCGTAAAGCGCCTAAATCCATGTGTACGGCACTATCAAACAATTTAGGAACGGCAATTTCATCGATTTTAAGAACTGTATCAGAAATTCGATCCAACCCAATAGAACCATTCATTTCGATGCCTTGCGTTAGAGTAAATTCATTGAGCCCCTGAATGTCGTACAAACCAAATAGACCTAATTTTTCCTGAAAGGTTTTGCGAAGCATTTCATCGATGTAAAATGCGCGAGAAAAACCAAGGGGATCATTACTGGAAAGTGTGTAGGTAATTGGAGAGTTGATTTTTTCCGAAATTTCATTATTCAAGGAGTCAATTTCACCTATCAACTTTCCAATTGTACTCTTTTTTCTCGTTTCATCAAACTCGTTTATATATTTTGATTTACTGATAAAATCGCCTTCATGGTTCTTAATAAAGCGTGCTTTCTTTTTATACAATTCCGCCAAATCTTCTTCGAGTGCTTTGAGTTCTTGTTGTTGCTTCCAAAGTTCAACATCGAAATCTTCCGCTTCGGCTTTCTGGCTGTTCAGTTTTATGGTCAATCCATCCAATGGGACATTGCCCAAAACCTTTCCTTCAGAGTCGACAAAATTGCGGATCATTCCTTTCCCTATTTTCAACTCTACTCCATCTGCTCCAAGAATGGTTCGTTTGGCAGAGTTATTGAAACTTTCAAAATCTTTGATGTCCATTGGTGTAAGGGAGGTTTGGGAAACCATGGACAAAATAACATCGATTAACAAGTACAGTTGGTCTTGAATTCCTTCTGTTAACCGATAAATAACTTCTGAGTTGTTTTTAAATTTTCTTAATTCATCCGTTATGGTTAGGTTTTTCATCGAGAGGTTCTCAATAGTAATGTTTCCCATAAGAACAGAATACTGTTCTTCGGTCATCTCATTTTCTATTAACGTTCCATCTTCCTTGCGCTTTTTAGATAAAAATCGGGAACGATACAGAACATTATCTAAGGTTAAATTTGCATTGTTCAAATCAATATTGGCTTGAATAGGCTCCTTCCGCCCCCCCACATCATCACTGGTTTTTTTGGTATCCCAGGTCATCACTAATTCGACCTTCGTGAATGCTCCAGCATCAAAATGGGCACTCATATTACTTGTTATATAATCCATGCCTAAGATGGGAATACTTTCACCCTTTACACGAATGAATGCCCCATCTATTCCACTTTCATTCTCTAAACCATTCTCTTTCGCATGGTCCTTATACCCGTCCTTTAAATCGGCATAGATGCTCACATCACTATCATCAAACTGAAGCCCGTATACATGCCCACCATCACTTTTATTTCTTTGAAAATCGGCAAGTGATATATGTTCTAGAATCAATTCTTTGGAAAAACCTCCTCTTCCAATAAATTTCATTCCCGCCGTTATTGCTCTGGTATTTACATTGCCTCCTGAATCTCGTGCATTCTTTAACAGTTTTAACATTTGCCAGATAAACAGTTTGTAATCTGTTTCAGGCACCTCCTCTTCGATTACTTTCGTTAGTCCTTCAGTACGATTATGATTGTTTAAAATTCCCTTAACGGCTTCTTGGAACGCTTTCTTCTTAGTTCCTTCTGTTGTAGTATCAGACTCCTCGACTTGTACGAGAGAACAAAGCAATAAAGCCATTTCAATGACTTCCACATCCTCCGCGTAATATTTTGGCGTATCCAGAATTACCAATAATGGGTTTCTTTCTCCATTGACCAGTAATTCATAAGTAACCCCTGGGATTAAGCCCGCATCGAACTTTTGATAATCCTCTAATACTAAACTGCCAATGACATCGTCAAAAACTTCTGTGTAATGTGAAGCAAAATGGTCTTGCTCTTTAAAGCTCATATTCTGGAGCACCTCAAATGCAGCAAGAACTCGCTTCCTTTGTTTTTGAAACCGTTTTTTATCCTGAGTAAACTTATATTTGTTTTTTGGCTTTATTCCATTCATTAACTCAAGAACGTGAGCAACCTTTTGCTCATAGCTTGCAAATTCATCCGCAGTTAACTCCCTTGGGTCTGTATCAAAAGAATTCTCCATAACGCCCGGCGCCATTGACCTCAGTGAATTTACCAATTCGTTCAAAGAAAGAGGTTTGATAGATGTTGAGGCATTGGCAGCACTAACTGTCCGCAATTGCAGTTTTTGAAAAGTGGTCATAATATTGTTTTTAGTACGTTAGCGCCTACTCCGTTCGCAATCCATTGCTTTGCTATTCATTCGGGCTTCAATGCTATTTTTCTTTTCTAATTTGTTGTAAATGCGTTGCATGCGTTTTTCCATGCGTTGTATTTCCTTTTTTGAAAGTGATTTGTTCTCCTCGATTTCGAAAAACATGGTGAAATACTTTTTAACTTTTTTGAAGTTTCCCTTACCATAAGGATCGTCCACAATTTCTTCTTTAATCGCATCAACCATAACTTCCGGCTGATATTCTAACATTAAAAGAATCGTAGAAATTGTAACAAAATCGCTTGCCGTAATTGAGCTTATTGGAGAATAATCCAACTCCTGATACCCTCTCGGTAGAATAGCTCCACTGGAGAAGTACTTACCTTCTTCTTCTTTGAGACTGATATTTTTAACCTTTAGTAATTGTTCAATAAAAACAATATCGTTTCGAAACAAAGCTCTTTTGATTAAAACCCTATTCGATCTATGAATAAATTCTCCTTGATATTTATCCAAAAATGCATGCAACAAGAGAATCGAATCTGCACATGCTCCATACCCTGTATAATAGGTGCTTAATTTCCCTATTCGTCTTCCCCTAGCTTTCAATTGCTTTTCTGTCAAACCGCCATACTTTATCAACATTCTATATGCATTTGGGTGGGATGCAGAATCGATCAATTCCATTGGTGGAAGTTCATATTGTCGGTACTCGTCAAAGTGCAATTCTCGGTAGCAATAAGATCCCGTATTGGGAGAAGCACCTGCATCCAATAGTATACGCAACAGGTTTGGATCCTTTGTTAAAGCGAATACAATGGGGCGCTTTTGCCATTTCAGAATGAGTTGAATGGTATCCATCGAAGTATCATCGCGCATAATTTTTTGGTCTTGATAAGCCAATTCAATGACCTCACAATTGGGATCTGTTCCTGAATCCAAACAATTGCGCACAGTAGCAGAGTCTTCTGCTTTAATAGCAGCAACCAAGCTATCGCAGGAGCATTTTGCTTGCACTTGCGTGAATACTCCCATAAAAAGAGCCACTAAATAAATCTGTTTTAAACTGTTCATTGTTTTTCTGTTAGCGCCTGCTTCGTTCGCAATCCATTGCTTTGCTTTGTAGGCGCGCTTCTATGCTATTTTTCTTTTCTAATTTGTTGTAAATGCGTTGCATGCGTTTTTCCATGCGTTGTATTTCCTTTTTTGAAAGTGATTTGTTCTCCTCGATTTCGAAAAACATGGTGAAATATTTTTGCGCTTGCTTTGTTGCCTTTCTTCGCGTAAACTCTCGATAAGCAATATTATCTTTTAGTGGCTGTTCAAAATGTTCAGGGCTATGCTTTAAAAGCAAGAGTAAGGTAGAGATTGTCAAATAATCACTCGATATGATCGCACCTACAGGAGAAAAGTCGGGGATTTCGACTCCTCTTGGTAAAATAGCTCCGCTCGAGAAGTAATCTCCATTATCTTCTTTCAAAGTTACCTCCTTTACAGTCAGAAGATAATTTGTCGTCACAATATCATTATTGTAGATCATTCTATCAAGAAAATTTCTATTGGACTTGAAAAGAACAGACTCTCCATAGACTTCTAAAAGTCTATGCATTAACTGAATGGAATCAGAGCAAGCGCCCCACCCCTTGTAATACGTACTCAACTTTACGATACGTCTTCCTCTGGCTTTCAATTGCTTTTCTGTCAAACCGCCATACTTTATCAACATTCTAAATGCATTTGGGTGGGATGCAGAATCGATCAATTCCATTGGTGGAAGTTCATATTGTCGGTACTCGTCAAAGTGCAATTCTCGGTAGCAATAAGATCCCGTATTGGGAGAAGCACCTGCATCCAATAGTATACGCAACAGGTTTGGATCCTTTGTTAAAGCGAATACAATGGGGCGCTTTTGCCATTTCAGAATGAGTTGAATGGTATCCATCGAAGTATCATCGCGCATAATTTTTTGGTCTTGATAAGCCAAATCAATGACCTCACAATTGGGATCAGTACCACTCTCCAAACAACTGCGCACAGTAGCAGAGTCTTCTGCTTTAATAGCAGCCACCAAGCTATCGCAGGAGCATTGAGAGACTCCCCAAAAAGCGCAGAATCCGACAAAAAATATGATGATGCTGTATTTCATAATGTGAATTTATCTAGCGACATCCCTCGCTAAAATCATTTTCTAATCGTGCTTTAATTCCATTCTTTGCTTCTAACTGATGATAAAGTTTTTGCATTTTTTTCTTTACTCTTTCCTTCTTGGAAGACTTCATATCAACATCCTTGTATTTTCTCTCCATCTTAAAGTATTTGGCAACTTTACGCCTGTCTTTATATTTGCTTCTGTATTGAAGGAAAGTATTGTAAATCTGTTCATCAGTAATGCTCCTTTGAGTTTCTAAATAGAGTATTGATGAGACTGTTAATTTATTACCGGCGACCAACGACCCAAACGGAGCAAACCTTTCTTCTTTTAACGTCCGTCGGAACATTCCCATCCCAACAGTCACGTATCTCTCTGGACGCTCTTTTAAAGAAACATGATGAACATCAACTAAGTACCTCAAAAGGAGAATATCATTACTTCTAAGCGCATGACTAATCATAAATTCTTCATCCAAATAGACCATACCTTGCCATAAGTCTATTAGTTCGTGCAATTTCAATATAGAATCTCTGCAAGGAAATGATCCATTATCATAGCACATGGATAATTTTGCCATCCTATCTCCCCTTCTCTCTAACTCTCTCTCCGTAAGAGCGCCATTGGCAAGTAAGAGAGCTGTGACTTCATCTGCTTGGGCCATGTTCTTCGCTATCTTAAGTGGAGTAAGACGAAGGTTAATTGTTTCGCCATAATTCACTTCCTCCAAGCAAACTTCGGGCGTATTGGTTGAGGCTCCTGCATCCAGAAGCAATTGCACTATGCCAAAATTATCTTCGTGAAGAGCAGTTGTTAAAGGTGTTATGCGCCAATGATAGGTTACGGCAACTGTAATTACATTTTGATTTTCGTCGAAGGTATTGGTGGAGTCTTCCCGAAATTCACTCGTCTTACAATTGGGATCTGTACCTGAATCCAAACAACTGCGCACAGTAGCAGAATCTCCCACTTCAATGGCAGCCACCAAGCTATCGCACGAACATTGAGAGACTCCCCAAAAAGCGCAGAATCCGACAAAAAATATGATGATGCTGTATTTCATAATATGAATTTATCTAGCGACACCCCTCGCTAAAATCATTTTCTAATCGTGCTTTAATTCCATTCTTTGCTTCTAACTGATCATAAAGTTTTTGCATTTTTTTTTCGTATTTCAGTTTCTTTTTTTCGCTCAACTCTTTATCAGCTTCTAGCTTTTGTTCAAGAAGATAATATTTGCGTACTTTTTTATCATCCCAATTGTCATTACCAGATTTTCTAAGAATATATTTTTCAAATTCTCCTTTTGCGAAACCACCGTTACTTTTAAGGAGATCAATCATCTCAATAGTCATTTTATCTCCGAAATAGACCGAACCGATGGGAGAGTAGCCTTCTTTGTATATTGTTCGCTTGAACATACCCATTCCGACGGTTACATATCCGCTTGCCCTTCGGTCCAAGGAAACAGAATATTGATTAACTAAAAAATCGAATAAAATCATATCGTTATTTGCCAATGCTCTTTCCGTAAGAATTTCATCTTCTATAATCATTTCAAGACTCCAGGTTTCAATCAATTCATGTAATTTCGTTATAGAATCTTTACAAGGGAAATAGTCATCATCGTAATAACTAGACAAAAGTTGAATACGAAACCCTCTTGCCTCTAATTCCTCTTCCGTAAGAGCGCCATTGGCAAGTAAGAGAGCTGTGACTTCATCCGCTTGGGTCATGTTCTTCGCTATCTTAAGTGGAGTAAGACGAAGGTTTATTGTTTCGCCATAATTCACTTCCTCCAGGCAAACTTCGGGTGTATTGGGTGAGGCTCCTGCATCCAGAAGCAATTGCACTATGTCCAAATTATCTTCGTGAAGAGCAGTTGTTAAAGGTGTTATGCGCCAATGATAGGTTACGGCAACTGTAATTACATTTTGATTTTCGTCGAAGGTATTGGTGGAGTCTTCCCGAAATTCACTCATCGTACAATTGGGATCTGTTCCTGAATCCAAACAATTGCGCACAGTAGCAGAATCTCCCACTTCAATGGCAGCTACCAAGCTGTCGCACGAACATTGCGCATTCAATTGAAACGTAAATACTAAAAATGCTATACTGAAAACTACATGATTCATTTCTTCAATTATAATCGATCGGGGAAATCATTTTCCATACTTATTACCAGTCCAATTCGGTACAGCTTATTCTCCTTCTTTTCTCGTTTTCGGACATTGGGGTCTTGTAGTTCCTTCTCCAATTGCAGGTACTCGTACACATATTCGTGTCTGCTTTTAATTATTGACATATCCCTTTCAATCGATTCCTCGGTTAAACCAAAATGCAACTTATAAAAGGAAATAGAACGCGCCGATAAATATTCTCCATATAAGGCAAGTTTCCATACATCGAAAGTTTGATTCAATCGGTAGAGGGACTTACCTTGCAATAATCGGTAATCTCTATTTGCCAAAATCCATTTTTGTAAGGATGGAACATTGCTACTAAATGCAGCTGCTAATACTGTTGGTTCTTGAGGGAAAATAATGGCATCCCCGTATTCCAGAAGTAATTTATTGAAGCTTTTAAGTGAATCCAATGAGTTCATATAATAGGGTTCGCTTACTACATCCGAGAAAAATAATTTTTCAATCATTTCCCCCCTCCTAAACTGAGTTCTGTGCGAAACAGCACCGTGCGCAACCAGATAATTATAAACTGTACTATCTTCCTCAAGTTTGATGATACTATCAGCAAGCATTAAGGGTACCCGATATAGCATAAACCTTGGTGTTCCAAGCGTGTCGAGCAAACGGACACTTCCAGTGTTCACTGAGGCTCCTTCTTTGTGCAGTTGCTTGACAAGCGCAATGTTATTTTTTCGAATTGCAAATGCCATGGGGCGATCCATCCATTCCCAAACATAATCTTCTCCCTTACCAAAAAATTCCTCATGTTCATTTTCATAGCGAAGCACCCAACAATTGGGATTAGTACCACTTTCCAAACACTCCTTCACAGCAATGGTATCTTCCGCTTTAATAGCAGCAACCAAGCTATCGCAGGAGCATTGTGCCTGCAACTGCAATGCCAACACTCCAAAAACAATATGTAAAAACCAGTTTCTCATTTCATTTTTTCTTCGCCCATCAATTTCGTGATGTCGGCCAGTTTGAATTCGTTTTGTTTTTTGGAGATGCTCATCAATGTCAAACGGTGCATGACATTGTAGAGTGAAGCCAACGACAATCGATTCTCCGCAATTAATCGTTGTATCTGTGCTTCGTTGTTAATTTGAATATGCTTCGGCAAATACTCGCCCCAAATTTCCATGGCCTTTTCAGGTGTAGGAATGTTGAAGTGAATGATGTTCTCAAATCGACGTGAAAATGCCGCATCCATGTTCTTACGCATGTTGGTGGCTACAAGAACCAAACCATTAAAACGTTCAATGCGCTGCAATAAGAAAGCAATATCCTGATTGGCATAACTTGCTGTTTTGTTGTCTGTTTGACTCGTATCGACACGTTTTCCAAAGATGGCATCTCCCTCATCGAAGAAAAGAATCCAGTTTTTATCTTCCGCTAAATCAAAAATTCGCTTTAGGTTTTTAGAGGTTTCCCCAACGTATTTACTGACCAAATTACTGAGATCAATACGAAAGACTGGAATCCCAAATCGTTTCCCTAAAAGTGCCGCTGCAAGTGACTTCCCCGTTCCAGATGGTCCGTAAAACAAACAGCGATACCCTGGTTTTAAGTGCCCTGAACCATTCACAACATTCGCCAATTCGTCACGATTCTCCATCCAATCACTGATCTCTTCGAGTTTTGACATCGGAAAAGGCTCTAAGATTAACTCTTCCCAGTCCAAATCGGTGGTGAGTTGCTCTGCTGGAAATTCCATGCTATATCGTGGCAGCTCGTGTCGATTCCAAAGAAATAGTTCTCGCCAATTGGCATGTACCTTCAAACGGCACGCCATCATATCTTGTCCGGGTTCCTTTTGATCAATGTCAACCACTTGCTTGCTAAAAAGCACGGCATCAGATTTTAATACTTCCAGTACTTCTAAGCGTTTTCCCAAATCATTTCCAGCCAGAATTGCTACAACCGTTGTAAATGTCGGATAAGCGAATTCGTTCTCAACATGAATTCCAAAGGGATTTTTCTCCAAAAAGAGCATTTTCCAGAAATCACCCAAATAACGACTTAGAGAAACACATAATAAAAAGCGATCTTGATCAGTAAGGTCATTTTCATTGAGAAACAGTGCATAGGCATCGTTTTTATCGGAACTTAATTTCGGAGCTTGTAATGTGATTCCCTGGTATTGATCTTGTTGCTCAACGTATGCCGTCATAACCTCGATTAAGGTCATGCGCAACCATTCTAAATCTGTGATGATTTGACGTACCATTGTAATTTTAGTGACTAGAGTCTTAAATATACGTCTTTATTCGGTTAAAAAAAGCCAAATCAACAATTCACGCATATGTGCGCATGACGCTAAGTATTTATACTTAAAAAGGTTAATGGATCACCTCCAAAAACTCTGAAGATCTTGCAACAGTGCCTCTGCTTGTTCCTGCTTGTAACCTGAATTGTTCTTGAGGAACTCTTGAAGTGTTTTCTGCGCTTCATCGCCCTGTTCTAACGCCAAATAATTTAGAATGAGTTCCCATTGCAAAGTTTCCTTGAACTGTGATTTAGGGATGTATTTGTTCAATAATTGAATCGATTTTTGCGACTGATTCGACTTGCGGTAAGCGACCGCCTCATAAATGACCGCACGTTCTTCCGCATTTTCGATGCGTATTTCACGGAGTAAGATGGCAGCTTTCTTGTATTTCTCGGTATTGTAAGCGTGCATGGCCTCTTGAAGGTCATCGGAAGCACTCATTGTCGTCAATCGATCTTCATAGGTTTCTTCATAAGCAGCGTACAAACTGGCATCCGAATACTGATTGGACACATAGAAATAAGTCGGAATTAAAAGCAAAAGGATGACAGCCGCGATTTTCAGAATCATGGACTTCGACGCTCCAGATTTGATTTGATTTTGAGCGATCTTCGCTACTTGACTTTTTAATTCCAACCGCTCGTTTTCTTCTAATAACAGTTGAACTTTTTGCTGCAATGCTAGCTCATCGCGCAAATTTGGATCTGCTTCTAAATCCCGCTCAAACTTCGCTGCATCTTCTTCCAATAAGCGCTTGTTGAGATAATCATCGATATGTTGCGTGCGATCTTCCACTGTTTCAATTAAGTAAAAAACTTTGCAATTGCTCTCTATATTTTTGGTTTTCTCGAACGATTTCTTTCAATTTCCCCAAACATTTGTTCTTCTTATTCATGGAAATCTGAGCATTCTTATACTCCATTTGCGCGGCAATTTCCGACATGGAATAATGTTGTGCCCATAATCTCAAAACTTCCTGGCACGCCGCTCCAATTTTCCCTAGTAAAAAGCCAACTTCCTTTTGCAACTCCGATTCTGAGAAATGTTGCAGCGGCGAGTTATTATCCATCGCCGTTGATGTATCTTCTTCAAGGTCTGCGTAGCGTTTTTCCTTCCGTAAAGTTTTCAACCAAACGCCCCTACAAATGGAAAAAAGATAGGTTCCCAGCGTACTTCCCCCCTTGAACTGACCTTTCCTTACATTCAAAATTAAATGGGTTACGCCTTCCACCAAAACTGCTTCGGCATCGTCTTTCCCACCGCTATTTTTTAGCACATACGAAGTAATTTTACCCCGATTTTTATCGAGTAAAAATTGAATCACATGATTCTCACCCCTACTTGCTGAATTGAGGGTTGCAATAATTTCTTCATCGCTATAGGATCGTGTAAATAACAGTTGGTTTATTTTGAATGTGTCTTGTACAAAAGTAGAACTTCCATTAAATAAGGATCTAGATGAAAGAAATTTGTTTTTTTACGCTTTTGCCGGTTAGATTATTTTCGAAGCTGGTACCAACCATAAAAACGTACACTGATGAAAACAAACAAAAACACCCTGTCTCTACTTCTCTTTTTTAGTATTTGCTTATTTCAGGTGCAAGCACAACAAATTGTTCAAACGGTTGTTGGAAATCCTGAACAATTCAAATACGAATTTCAAGGCTTGCCCATTTCTCAACAAGGAGCGTTTTATTCTCACCTTTGGTGGTTTGGTGACAATCAATTCAGTTTTGTAGAAGACCCGATAACAACATTCCCGAGAATGGGATCATATGAAGTTTTCGCTGCTCCAACAGAAAATTATGGAACCGGAGGACCTCCGCCAAAAGTGGTTACTTCTACGCCAAATAGCGGTGCGCCCATCAGCGGACAATTACTCGATCCTGGAACCTCCATAAAAATTCAACATTACCGTAACGCTGTACCTGATGACACCCTTTTTCTGTTAATCACGTATGCTTTGCCTCCACAAATCGGCGGAAATGGAGCCTACACTGGCTCTTTGGATTTGACCGCAGACCCGGCTACACGCTTCGCCTCAAACTATATCGGGTTGCACCCTGAGTTTCATCCCAATGGTGAAGTATTTGATCAAGCGAAAAGGTGGCGTTTTAGCGGTTTAAGAGCAGGACAAGAACGTACTATTCTAGTTCCTGTTGCCGTTATTTCTCCTACTCAAGAAGTCGTTACTTTTAACGTATCCATGAATATCGACAAACATGAATTGCCACCAATGAATAACGTTACACGTTGTGCATTAAGCATTCCAGTGGCAGAATCGCATGACCCTAACTTTATGCAGGAGACTTCAGAAGCTGTAACTGAATGTGATTTTGGAGGGGAACCGATCACATACAAGGTGCATTTCCAAAATGTGGGAGATACCACTACCCGATTTGTTCAGGTAAAGTGCCATTTGGATCCAAAACTGAATTTATCGACCATCTCAGAGATCGTATTACCAAAGGAATACGGTGGTACAACTATTCAAATGAAACCAATCAACAATGCCTATAACCCCGGCAATGGCCCCATTTATGACATTGACTATGATACACGCATTCTTACCTTTGAGTTCAACGATCTAGTTTTACGAACAACTCAAGACCGCATGTGTAAAGACCTCAGTCTTACACGTTCCTCTGTTGAATTTACAGTTAAGGTGCTACCCAATTACCGCTTCGGCCCGGCTGTGGTGTGCCATTCGACAATTGTATTCGATGAAAACGCCCCAATTGAGACGAATGAAGTTACGACTATTTGCATGGACCCATTGACGTCTGGCGGTGGCTTTTATACGGTAAAGCCGACCAATCAAATAGCTGAACCGATGAAAGAAAATTCTCTCATTAAGAAAAAGTAATCTCTAAAAACTGATAGTTTAGTGGTATGAAACACGTTTTCGTACCACTATTTTTTTGCTTTGTTGCCATTTTTCTTTGGAGCTTGACCGCACCTTGGGGCGTAAGTTCAAACAGAACTACGATAAAAGTCGATGCGCCAGAGGTAGATTTAATGGCCTGGTACAACGACCATAAATCAAGAAGTGCGGCATATCGGGATAACCATGAGATTGATCGGGCGCTTGCAACTTTGGATTCTTGTATCAATTTTATGCCTGCCGAGCCAATGCTCAAACAGGAAATTGAAAAACTTGCTTGGATTTATGTGAATCGTGCGTACTTGCATGAGGCCCATTATGGAAATTTCCTCAAAGCCAAAGAAAATTACCTGCTCGCTTTGGAACGTTTTCGCGCAACAGAAATTGAAAATTTTCTTGTGGCTCGCTATGTGTATCAACCACTGGGTAACATCCACACGCGTTTTGGAGAAAACGAGCAAGCCATTCGGATGTTGGAACAATTCATTGCTATTGCCGCTGAAAATAAGGAAGTTGGCGCTGAATTGAACGGCATCAATGATTTGGGACGCGCCTACATGAACAAAGGCTTAATGGACTCTTGCGAACACATTCTCACTTCGGGAATTGTCAAAAGTAAAAGCGATTATTATAACAAGGGGTTGCTTTACTCAAGTCTTGCTGAAGCCTATGCTAAAAACGGAGCATTCTCCGAAGGCATTTTGGCTTCAGAGCAAAGTTTGACCGCCTTCCAAAGGGCGAGGAATGCCATAAATACGGCAGATTATCGATTTGATCAAATCAAGCGTTACGAAATTGGTGTGTACACAACCTTGGGCAATTTGTACACTCAAACGAAGCAGTTTGCACGTGCGCACACCCTACTCACGAATGCAGAGCAGGAAGTTCTGGAAATGTATCCATTTCGACACAGAAAAGTGGCCAAAGTGTACTTGTCTCTGGCGGATAATTATTCGGCAACTCAGAATCATCAACTCGCTTTGAACACTTACCATCGTGCTTTGCAGGCAGCATGCTTCTCCTTCCCTAACAATTATGCACTTTCGTATCCAGAAGCAGGGCAAATGTCTCCAGAGGTAAGCATTGGTGAGGCGTTGATTGGAAAAGCACGATCATGTGAAGCCTTGAAAGATTCTGCCAGTTTCCATCAAGCAGCACTAGAGGCTTATCAAACGTATTTCGATTGGGTTAATATTAGTATTCAAGAGCAGCAGGACACTTACTCGAAATTGAGTTTTGCCGAAGAAATTCATGCTATTGGTGAAGAGGCTATTGCATTAACGTTCGATTTAAAGTCGAAGTTACCCGAGGATGCATTGGCACAAATCGCGTATAGGTTTATTGACCAATCAAAGGGGATTCTTCTTTCGCAATCCTTACAAGTTCTCAAGTTTTCGAGAAACCAGGACGATCCTGAGTTTCTACAATTCCAAAATCTTGCCGTTCAAATTTCCCAATTCGAAAGAGAACGCCGAGCGGCGATTATGAAACAGGATGAGGAAAATGAGCGGGCATTGTCGAAAACCATTGCAAACCTGGACCAGGAAAAGCAGATTTTGGGATCTTCTTTATTCAAGCGATATCCAACCTTGCAATCTGATTTGTATGAATACGATGAAAAGAAGGTGCACAGCCAACTGCAAGGGCTAAAGAAAAATGAAAGTTTGATCAATTATTTTGTTGGAAGCAACATTTATTCGGTATGCGTTTCAGACGGAAAATTTGCACTTCATCGCGTGGATCAATCTCTGAAAGAAGCAATCACTGTTGTTGGAAGTACATTGCATGGAAACTCTGAAGATTCGCCGAGCACCTATGCCGAAAACGCTTATGTACTTTATCGCAAACTGGTTCCGCAATCGATGCGAAAATCAAACAAAAAGCGTTGGATTGTATTGCCTGATGGGTTCTTGAGTAAAATTCCTCTCGAAGCGTTGGTTTCATCCAAAGCGGAAAAATCCAACTGGAAAGAATTGCCCTATTTGGTACGCTCTAAAGTTATTTCCTATGCTCCCACAACGGCCACGGCATTTTCCAAAGCTAAAAACAAAGCATTTGGCGCTTTCGCTGGATTTGCTCCCGCATTTAAAAATAGTTCTGAGCTGCCATTCCTTTCTAAGTCAGAGCAAGAGGTTAGTGCTGCGGGCAAACAATTGAATGGTATTTCCTTTACGGGGAACGAAGCTTCGAAATTGCAATTTTCTCGTGCTTTGGAGGAGAATAGAATTGTTCATATCTCCACGCATGCTGGGTCGGATACAGCCAATATTTTGGACTCCTGGATTGCTTTCAATGGTGAGAACAAATTGCTTACCTCTGAACTCTTGCAATTGGAGACCAAAGCAGACCTTGTTGTATTAAATGCTTGTGAAACAGGAAATGGAAAATATATTGCAGGTGAAGGTGTGATGAGTTTAGCACGCGGATTTATCGCTTCTGGCAGCAATTGTGTGATCACGAATATATGGCGTGCCAACCATGGAACAAATGCACAAATCTTTGAGCAATTTTACCTTCACTTAAAAACAAATGCGCACCCTGCCTGGGCAATGCAACAAGCGAAGTTGGATTTCCTGAACGACGAAAGCACGGACAACCAAAGTGCACATCCGCGCAATTGGGCGACCCCAGTCGTTCTTGGGAGTACTTCATCGATTACCTTAATAGAAGGTTCACCGAATAGCAATTTCATCTTTTGGATTGCTTTGATTTTAATTATTGCCATTGCTGGATTGCTTATGAAACTTTGGTTGGGTATAAGATCAAAGGCCTAAGCATGTTTTCTTTCCCTCCCTTGCCGAGATGCGAATGAAGATTCAAATAACTATTCAAACAACGTCAGTTGAGAAATGAGTTTTGAGAGAAAAGTGTTAAAAAAGCACTTAAATAAATAACATTTTTCATATTGAATAGTGTTTGTTTCAATCCTAAATTAAAAATTAAAACACGGTGTGGAAGGTCCATATGAAAATTGAGTACAAGTACCCGATTTCCTACTTTTCGGCAAAATCATTTCCAAATAGTCTTCTTTATCCTTTTTTCTTGATAAAAAAGGATGAAAAAATCAAGGATTGCTTCAAGCCGTTCGGCGCTGAATTTTAAAGAAGTAAAACTAACGGACGAGTGGATGAATCATCCAAACGGCAGGCGCCTCCGCTGTTTTACTAACCTTTAAAATTCAACTTACCTCCTCACTTCGGAAGCAATCCGGGGATTCCGCTTCGGAACTGAAACTTATTTTTCAGCGATTTCGTTTTGACGTTTCTCTGAGATTCAGCTTTGACTCAGGATACAACTCCGTTCATAGCCAAATGCTAGGAAATTAGGTACAAGTACCTATTGCCCCTTTCCTCGCTCTTCATCATCTTTGTTTTCTACCAATACATTGAATTATGGCAAAGAAAAAGAACCACGAATCGGATATAAGTAATGCAAATAAGGGAACTTCAGGCACGAATGAAACCTTCAAGAAGAATCAAGACAATCGAAGTCAACAAATCCAACAAGACAAACGAAGAAAAAGCTCAAAATGATTCGGAAAGTTGGACTTTTTTTTCTTTCACTTTGGCTTCTGTTTATTCTCATTATCGTTATTACGATTGATGTACCCCTGTGCTTCTCAGGTCAATGGAAATTCATCGGATTTTCAGAACTACTCTATAGAAACCGAATCCCGTTAGTGTGCCTGTTCGCACTTATTATTGGGGTAATCTCACTACGTGACTTTAAATTCCAAACAAGAGGAACCGCCCAACTTTCTTTTAAAATCACTGAGGTCGAGAGCATAGAGTATGAACACTTAACCTTTTTAACCACCTATATCATACCGCTCGTTTGCTTTCAATTCGATAGCACTCGATATATTGTCGCGTTTGTTATAATCTTAGTTGTCATAGGTAAAATCTACATCAGGACAGACTTATTCTACGCAAACCCTACGCTCGCTATTCTTAATTTTCGAATCTATAAAGTGAGTGGAGAGTTTCGCGATGGGACAACAAGAAAAGAACGCATTATTATAACCAAGGACATTATAAACCAAGAGGACCGCGTAAAGTATTTTAAACTTGACGAAAGGATTTACTACGCCTCTCTAACTTCAACCAATGAACAAGACTGAACTTGACGATGCACTCGCTTTTTTACAAAATCCAGAAGGAGAATTACAAATTATCATTTACGCTGTCATCAAAGATGAAACTGACCCTGTGAAACTTGATATTGATGAAGATGACCTTCCGGCGATGAAAGAACTTTTCACTAACTCGATAACCAAGTCAATAATCGAAGAATCTGAACACGTTGTTCTCCAACTTTCATCAGCAGATGAACGAGGAAAATGTTTCTATCAATATGACTTGGAAATCCCCGAAGAACTTGAAGTCTTGGAAAACGTTGTTGGAAACGACAAAATTGAAAACTTTAACTTCAGAAATGATGAACTTGCAAAAATAGAATCCTTAATTGTTGTCTTAGCAGATAATACGAATGATTTAACACTCTACAAAAAACTTTCTCCTGTAGAAATAATAGGTCGCGGTGGATATATATTTAGAAAGCCAAGTGAACGTTTCGAACGATTTGAAGAACAACTTTTACGTATCACGCCAAAATTTCAAGTCATACGGGTAGGTGGCGAACTCATCATTATGGACTTAGGTACAATCGAGCGTAGTTTTGGATTCCATGATGTTATTGAACGAGAAGCGCTCGTTAGTCTAAATGCCATACGAGATTTAGAATTGGTCAGCAATATTGAAGCGCTTCGAGAACTTGTTTCTGACGTTAGTTTTGCAAGAAAACTTACAAAGGTAGCGCGCTCCTCTCCTGTTATGAGACTCGGTATTCCGAATGAAAGCATTATTGCGTTTTCAAAAAATCATCCAAGTACCAAACGAAGCATGAGATATAATGCGGATGAAACAAAGTTCAATCTTGACACTCGCGTTTCAAAAGACCTTCTCATAAAGATGTTAAATGATGATTTACTCACTTCTGAACTGACAAAACTTTATTACGATAGTATCGCAAAGGACGGTGTAGAAATAGAATCAGAAGAATCTTCTCAAGCAACCGAAATTGAATAATTAACCAACAAAAAATCAAGATAGCCGAAGTCACCAATATCAGTAAAATCAAAATAAGAAAAATGAAGTTTGGCTAGATTTAATCATCTCACCACTCCCCCCCCCTTACAATCTATCGCTAAATCTTCAACGTAAGCAATCTAAACTCCGGTATTGTATCGCCTCGGCAACATGCTTCACTTGAATATCGGCGCTCGTATCCAAATCGGCAATTGTTCGAGCTACCTTCAAGATTCGATCATACGCTCTTGCCGATAAACCCAATTTGTTCATCGCATTCTTGATCAAATCGCCACTCGCCTTATCCAACTGGCAATACCGACGCAAATGTCTGGGCTGCATTTCAGCGTTTGCAGAAACGTGCTCGTTAAAGTTCTCCAACGCAACATCTTCTACTTTCTGGACATTCTTTTGAAGCGCATTCCTGTCCAAAAAACGCTGTTGCTGAAACGCGCGTGCTTGCACCACTCTTTGTCGAATCTGCTCGCTTCCCTCCTGTGCTGCCGTTGAGGACAAGTCGTCATAATCTACAGGAGTCACTTCAATGTGTAAATCGATGCGATCCATCAAAGGACCCGACACTTTGTTGAGATAGCGCTGCACGGTTCCGGGACTGCATGTGCAATCTCGGTCCGGATGATTGTAGTAGCCGCAAGGGCATGGATTCATCGCAGCCACCAACATAAAGCTCGCGGGGTAATCAACTGTGAACTTTGCTCTTGAAATGGTCACCGTTCTATCTTCCAACGGTTGCCGCATTACTTCCAAGACTGTACGCTTGTATTCGGGAAGTTCATCTAGGAACAACACGCCGTTGTGCGCCAAAGAGATCTCACCGGGCTGCGGGTACGATCCACCGCCCACAAGAGCAACATCGGAAATGGTGTGGTGCGGCTTTCGAAAAGGACGTTCACGCACCAATCCTTTGCCCGCGACTTTTCCTACAACAGAATGAATTTGTGTTGTCTGGAGGGCTTCATCCATGGTCATGGGTGGAAGAATTGTTGGCATTCTTTTGGCTAACATCGATTTTCCAGAACCCGGAGGGCCGATTAACAAAAGATTGTGTCCACCCGCAGCAGCAATTTCGAAGGCTCTTTTTATGGAGAACTGTCCCTTCACATCCCGAAAATCGAGTAACGAGTCATTCTGAAGCAGCGGCTTCTGTTTGCTTTGTTGGTAGGGAATTAATGCTGAAATACCCTGAAGGTGCTCAATGACGGATTTCAAACAAGTTGCCGGGAGAACGTCGATTCCCTTTACCAAAGCAGCTTCCTCTGCATTTTCCTGTGGTAATATGATCTGTTTGAATCCACTTCTCTTCGCGTTCAGAGCGATAGGAAGAGCTCCCTTCAATGGTCGCAAATCACCATCTAACGACATTTCCCCAACAAACATGGTTGAACTCAAAAGACTGTCAGAGATTTGTTCGCTCGCTGCCAAAATCCCAATAGCAATGGGAAGATCAAAGACAGAACCTTCTTTACGCATGTCTGCTGGAGCCAAGTTTACGGTAATCTCTTTACCCGGAAATTTCAAATCGTTGTTGTTGAAGGATGCCTTGATTCGTTGATGGCTTTCTTTCACAGCTGCATCAGGCAATCCTACAAGAAAAAAATTGAGTCCTGCCACAATATTGACTTCAACTGTGATGGTCGCGGCGTTGATCCCCATCAGGGAAGCACCATAGGTTTTAACTATCATGTAATTATTGGTTAGGTTATTTAATTACTTGTTCGAATCGAAAAAATGTGATTCACCACAAGCTCTTATAATAAGTTACAAAAAAATATTACTTGAGATCGATGTTCTAGAAAATCACTCGATGTGAATTTTAACAAAAAGATTACGCACATATACGCAATCATAATTTGGAATTAATTTTTTTTTAGAAAAAATGCGCACATATACGCAATCTTTTAAGCACATATACGGTTGGAAAATCGAAATAAGGACTATAGTTTTACATCAAGACAAACAATGATGCTGATCGTTGTAACTGATCTGCCACTAGAAATAGAGTTAACATTTTGGACTTAAAATCGTCGCTTCGGCAACCATGACTCCTTGTGCTTTTTTCGGTGGTTTAATAACAAACACCATACACTGAAAAATGCTATTTGAAGTATTACAAGTAATCGCGTTACAAGTAGAAGACTACCTCGACAAGGAGGTTACTTTAGGGAATATTGCGCTACTTGATGAATCTAACAACGGTGCAATTGAGGACACTATTCTTCTTACACTCATCAACATGAGTGAAGAAAACACCATGAAGAATTTCAAGAATATCCGCAATGTCGGAAATGTCACCCAAGTAAAACAGCCAGTGATTAACTTGAATCTCTACATTCTGTTCTCTGTCAATCGTGGAATTGGTTCCTATGATGAGGAGCTTGCTGATCTATCGGGAATAGTAGAGTTCTTTCAAGGGAAAAAGGTATTCACGCAATCGAATTCGATATACAATCATTCCACCAATGAAATGAACCCCTTGAGTTCGCTTGACAACTTCAAATTTCATGTGGAATTGTACACTCCAACTTTTGAGGAACAAAGTTATATCTGGGGAAGTTTGGGTGGAAAACAGCGACCGTCGGCAGTTTACAAAGTAAGCGTAATTCAAATTGAAAGCGAGGATGTTCAATCACAAG
This sequence comes from Fluviicola sp., assembly GCA_043584915.1. GTDB lineage: Bacteria > Bacteroidota > Bacteroidia > Flavobacteriales_D > Crocinitomicaceae > UBA4466. Next base: position 2,890,179 of record CP121319.1, on the reverse strand, counting down.
GAGGCATTATCACAGAAACAGATCAAACAATAAATCAATTGTAAAATGGGATTGCAGAACAGCTATAGAACTCTTTTCGATATACGAATTTTACATCGATACTTTTTGAATGAGGATAACAATGCTTATGAGGAAAATGGAACGAGCGATCATCAGAAGCGTTTTGACAATAACCGATTGAAATACAATCTTGAAAACTTCATGTCAATTCGGCCTACCGAAAGAACCGAGAAAATACTAAAAGATTACAGCGGTATTTTTAAACCCTATAAGGATGGATTCAAAGTTGCAATGAAGCAAATTCCAATTCCGAATCCTTTGCCTGACCCACTGCCAGATCCAATTCCCTGGAACAAACCTTTCTTTGCTTTCGATGCGAACTTTTATTTGGATTTCACTATCGAAATTACGGATCAATTCTTTGAAAATTATACGCACATCGAATGGGATAAAAATGGATTGATTTATTTGTCCAATCTGGATCCAACCGCATATACCCCAAGCAGCGAAGGCGAACCTGAACCCGTAACGGTAAATTACAGTCGGCTTTCGGAATATGAAACGCAAACTGCTGGAACAGACATCAACATTAACCTGTTGAAAGACATTCAACCGAGAGAATTACGCAATAAGTTCGGCGTGATTCGCATTTATTTGGAAGGCGAACCGACAGAAATGCAATTGGTTGATGCAGGTGATAACACAAAGTTCAACGAGACCTTGCCCGAGTTGGACCTCTTTCTAAAAAACCGCAAGACAATTTGGCGTTTCCGAGATGTAAGTGATAGCTCAGTTATTTATGAAACATCCGACAAAAAGCCACTAACAGAAAACGGATACATCAAAATCACCAATGATATTGAAGTACCAACGGGCAATGGTAACAGCACTACAACTGTAACCGTGAAATATCCAAACCCCGATGCAAAGCTTTTGGTTTGGGATTCCGTTGAAGAAGAATTTTACTCAGATGTATATATAAAAAGTTAACAAATAAAAATCAATAACCACAATTATGGCAACACTTAAAACACCAGGTGTTTACGTTCAGGAGATTTCTAAATTCCCTCCTTCGGTAGCACCTGTAGCAACAGCCATTCCAGCCTTCATAGGCTACACGGAAAAGGCTACAGAACTCTCCGACGGAGATTTAACCATGGTACCAAAGCGTATCAGTTCAATGTTAGATTACGAAACGTATTTCGGATTTGCTGAGGATGAAACTGAAATTAACGTAGAAGTAACATCTGATGGAAAAATTATAGTTTCCAATTCGTCACCGTCAGATTACAAAATGTACTACTCTATGCAAATGTATTTTGCAAATGGTGGAGGTCCTTGTTATGTAACATCTGTTGGCTCTTATTCTGATGCCATTTCAATTGGAGACTCAACTTCAGGTTTGGAAGGTGGACTGGCAGCAATTCGTAAAGAAGATGAGCCAACCTTGCTTCTTCTCCCAGATTCTCAGGCCTTATCATCGTCCGATTTCAATGCTATTAACCAAAGCGCCTTAACACAATGCGCTGAGTTGCAAGATCGATTTGCAATTTTTGACACCAAAGGAGATGGACTTTCAGCAATAGACGATTTTAGAAATGGAATTGGAGTGGATAACTTGCGTTATGGGGCCACTTACTATCCATTCCTGGATACTATATTAGACTATCTATACCGTGACACCGAAGTTTCAGTGCAGAGCCCTGCCTTGGACGATTCGGAAGAAACAGTAACGTCAATATCAAATGCTCTTACTCTTGTGCCCATTGCTGGTCTAATTTCTAGTTTGAATGGAACCTATTCAACAATCAGTGGCGGAAGTAACCCAGTATCTTCCGATAACTTAGCTGCAGTTAGGAATCAAGTTCAAGGAATTTTGGATTATTTAGCAGGGGTTAAGGAAGATTATGAAAACATGGCAACAATTGCTACCGATTCTGGTGCTTCATCTCAGGCCGATGCACTGACATCAGTTGTTACTGGTACACTTGACGGAGCAATTGATGATTTAGAATCCATCATGGACACTCTGAATTCAACAACGTCGAAAACAACAGTAATCAATAACTTAGATCAAAACTCCACAAATGTTTATGGAGTTCTTGGCGGAAATCAAGGTGATGCACCGACTACTGTAAACTATACTTTGTTAAATGATATTGACGTGGCAAACACGACACAGGTATCAGCCTTAGTCGGAGCCGTTTCAAACACTTCTTTTGTATCTACTTTAGATTTGCTTGAAAGCACAGACAATGCACTCTACAATCGCATCAAAGCTGCCATCTCAGATTTCCCTGTAACATTACCTCCATCATCAGCGATGGCAGGAATTTACGCTCGTGTAGATAACGCAGTTGGAGTTTGGAAAGCACCTGCGAACGTGACGGTTCAGTACGTGCAACAACCAACGGTTCGTATTTCAAACGAAGACCAGGAAGACATGAACGTGACTTCATCAGGGAAGTCGGTCAACGCGATCAGAACATTTACTGGAAAAGGAACACTCGTTTGGGGAGCTAGAACATTGGCTGGTAACGATAACGAATGGCGTTACATCAACGTTCGTCGTTTCTTCAATATAGTACGTAACGAAGGATAAAAAGTATGCTACCAGAACGATTTCTCCCTATGGGATACAGCTTTGTTGTCTATTTTGACCTAGAAGCTGACCTAAAGAATAGTGATGGCACTTTGAACACTGCCGCTGTGGCTGGGAAAGTGCAAAACTCAACCTATGATACCATGTTTCAATCTGTTTCAGGCTTGTCTGTAGACATTGAAACAGAAGAATATGCTGAAGGTGGAGAGAACAGTTTTAAGCATACCCTACCCGTTAGAACAAAATACCCAAACTTGGTGCTAACCCGTGGGTTGGCACCAAGTTCTGCGGTAACGCGTTGGATTCATGATGCAACGGAAAACTTTAGCTTTTCTCCTGCTGATTTAACGATCATATTAATGGGACCCGCGGGTATACCTGTCCATGCTTGGCAAGTTAGTCATGCGATCCCAGTAAAATGGAGTGTTGGATCTTTCAATGCCGAAGAAAGCAAAATTGTTATTGAATCACTCGAATTAAAGTACAACACTTTCAGAGTGCTGAATGCAGATGATTTAAGCGTAGACGTTAAAAATATTTTCTGATAAGACTTAGACCATGCCTATAGAAATTAAAGAAATGCACATTAAGATTAATGTGAGTGAAGGAGACAAGGCAGCTTCCAGCGAAGCAACTCCTAATGCAGGGTCAATGGTTCAAGATTGTATGGACCAAATGACAAAATTATTGAACGATAAAGACGAACGTTAGTATGAAAACAGGAGAACTTATAAAGTTGAGAATTCAAGGGTTTACAGATACAACTTTTAGTGAAACAATTCCAGATGCTATGTACGAAACGTACGTGAATCCAGAGAAGTACTCAATTGGAAAAAAAGTGGCCTATTATCATCAAGAAGCCTTGGGAACATCTGGTGATAATCCGAAGTTTGCAAGAATTGTATCTCCTGACATTACAATTCCTCTATTGTTTGACAGGACAGGAGTAATCTCGAATCCAAAGAAAAATTTCTCCGGAGAAGATTCCATAAAGGAAGAGATCAAGCGTTTTGAAGACGTTGTTTATAAATTTGACGGTGATCATCACAAATCACGACACGTCCAGATATTATGGGGTGATTTGGATTTCAAGGGAATTCTGACAGACCTAAATTACGAGTACAAAATCTTTGATTCAAACGGAAAACCCATAAGAGTCACGGCATCCGCCAAGTTCGTTTATGCAGTTGATGAAAATCGCAGAGCGGCCGAAGAGAAAAAAACATCACCCGACCTTACGCATATTCGACAAGTGAAAGATGGAGAGACCCTCACTAATATGTGTAATAGGATTTATGGAAACCCAAAATATTATTTAGAAGTAGCCAAAGCAAATGGCATCACAAATTTTAGAAAGTTAACTCCTGGACAGCGAATAAACTTTCCTCCAATTGAAAAATTGAGCTGATTATGAACAATAGCGGTGTAATACAAACAGAAAAGTCAAAGGATCTCATAACCCATTCAGTTTTAATCAATGGGGATGAAATTTCTGGAGCCATCCGTTTGGTGAGTATAGTAGTAGATCGCGTAGTAAATAGAATACCTGTTGCAACTATTATTCTTCGCGACGGCGATGCTGCTCTGCAAGATTTTGAGTTGAGTAGTGGGGAGCTATTTGTTCCTGGAAATGAAATCCAGGTAAATGCTGGTTACCATTCAGATGAAGAGCAAATTTTCAAGGGAATTATCGTAAAGCACAATATAAAGCTCAGAAGCGGAGCCTCCATACTTACACTTGAGTGTAAAGATGAATTGGTAAAGACTACCATCGGACGAAAGTCTAGATACTACACTGAATTAAGCGATAGCGATGTTTTTGAACAAATTTTGGACGAATACGGCATCAAATACGATATAGAAACTACCAACTACGAGCACCCAGAGCTTGTGCAATACAACAGTTCCGATTGGGACTTCATCGTCTCAAGAGCTCAGGCAAATGGAAAACTTTGTTTTGTAAACGACGGAATGATTTCTATTAAAGCGCCAACACTGGATCAAGAAGAAATTGAAACCGTTGCTTTTGGCTCTACCCTCTTCGACTTTGACGCAGAAATGGATGCTCGAAATCAATTCAATGCAGTGACTTCCTATAGCTGGAATAAAGACGATTTGGAATTAATTGAGGCAGCAGCAGAAAACCCGAGTGTATCATTAAATGGAAATGTATCATCGAGTGATCTTGCAAACGTTGTAGGATTGGAAAACCTCGAATTACGCCACGGTGGTAGCTTGAACGATATTGAATTGCAAAATTGGGCGGATGCGACACTGCTGTATCAGCAAATGTCAAAGGTTCGAGGTCGTGTGAAGTTTCAAGGAATTCCACAAGCGAAGCCAGACACCATCCTCTTACTTGAAGGAATGGGAGATCGATTCAACGGTCCGGCATATCTCTCAGGAGTGCGACACACCATCGCTGATGGAAATTGGCTAGTAGATGCACAGTTTGGCTTGAATCCAAAATGGTTTTCAGAAACGTACGAAATCAATACATGCCCTGCGGCAGGACTACTTCCAGCAATCAAAGGTTTGCACATTGGAATTGTTACGCAATTGCAAGACGATCCTGAAGGAGCCGAACGCATTTTGGTGAAACTTCCCATTATTAGTAGCGAAGAACAAGGTATATGGTGTCGACTGGCAACATTAGATGCTGGAGAAAATAGAGGCTCTGTATTCCGCCCTGAAATTGAAGATGAAGTGATTGTTGGATTTATCAATGAAGATCCAAACGATGCCATTATTCTTGGGCAGTTACATAGCAGTTTACACACGGCACCAATTCCAGCAAGTGACGAGAATAACGAGAAAGGTTTTGTTACGCGAAGTGAAATGAAACTGGTATTCGACGATGATAAAAAATCGATCACCATTGAAACACCCGCTGGTAAAAAAGTCCTGCTCGACGAAGATGCTGGAACTGTTTCCATTGAAGATGAGAACGCCAATTCCATTGTTATGGACAGCGACGGAGTTACGATCAAAAGTGGAAAGGATTTGAACTTAGAAGCTACCGGTGATGTCAACGTCAGCGGAATTAATATTGCGGCAGCAGCAAGTGCAGAATTCAAAGCGGAAGGAAATGCTGGGGCAGAATTAAGCACAACAGCAGTAGCAGTAGTAAAGGGATCAATCGTACAAATTAACTAACCATGGGACAGCCAGCAGCACGCATTAACGACTTTCATGTTTGTCCGCAAGTAGGACCGAACGCTGTTCCTCACGCAGGAGGTCCCATTTTACCACCCGGAGAAGTTACCGTTTTCATTGGCGGACAACCGGCTGCAACCGTAGGTGCAATGGCCACGTGCGTTGGACCTCCAGACTCCATTGTCGCAGGATCGGGAACGGTCTTCATTGGAGGAAAACCCGCAGCAAGAATGGGAGACAGCACAGCGCACGGCGGGACGATAGTATTAGGAGAACCCACAGTATTAATAGGATAAGAAACTTAACATGGCACAGAATAACGCATTTCTAGGAAGAGGATGGTCTTTTCCGCCCACATTTGAAAAATCTCGCAAAGAGGTGAACATGGTTTCGGAAGAACAAGATATCCATGAAAGCATTGAGATCATTCTCTCAACCAAACTCGGAGAGCGCATCATGAAACCAAAATTTGGCTGCAACCTTGACGATCTATTGTTTTCTTCAATTGACCTCAGTCTAATTACCTACATATCCGGCTTGGTTGAGACATCAATTCTACTCTATGAACCGAGAATTGATCTAAATCGTGTCAATATTGATACAAGTAACGAACTAGAAGGGTATGTAAACATAGAAATTGATTACACCATCCGAACCACGAACTCAAGAAGAAACTTAGTGTACCCATTCTATCGAGGAGAAGGTACTGACGTATAACAACACTGAAAAATGAGTAACAACTGTAACACTATCACTGAAATTCTGCTTCAGGGCGGAACCGATCGATTGCGGCGCACCTCCAAGAAATTGGACCCTGCCTCGATAGAACTTCACGGTTTCGGATTGGAGGAATGGATGGCTTTTGCGTACAATTTTGCATCGCACGTTAAATTTTTCGATGCAGAAAGCGCTACCCAAGACGGATTCTGGACAGAATTCTTCAAAGACGAAGCCGCAACAGAAGCACTTTTGTCCGATTTAGAAGCAAACGACCGACTAACACCACACCTAACCTTGTTCATTTGTTTCCTTCGCTTGTTGGAATTTTCAAGCGATCGATTGAATGGCATTACCAAACGACATTTAGACTTCTTTTACCAGGAAGTGCTTCAAATTGAAAAGCTCCCTCCTACTTACGATAAAGTCAATGTACTTTTTGAACTTTCAAAGAATGCCGTTCAATCGAAGTTAGAAGCAGGCACCCGTTTGAACGGAGGAAAGGACAATAATGGCATCCAACGTTTCTACGAACTAACAGAGGAAACAGTTGTCAATGCTGCGCAGTTGACTGATTTCAAATCGTTCTATTTCGATCCAGACTATACCAATCCAAACTCAGGGGTGACAACTCCTCAGTACTATATGAAAGCATCGAATGATGCGCGCACATTGGACGGTTTGGAAGAACCCTTCACCGAAGACCAACCAACCTGGTACGGATTCGGATATAACCACAATCGGGTAAACGATCCTTTCGTTGAATTGCCTAATGCTAACATTGGATTTGCAGTCACTTCGAAAGTTTTGAACCTAGCAGAAGGTACACGTCATGTGCAATTCAAGGTTTCTTTTGGACAAAGTATTTCTTCCATAACGGGAACGAACCTTGAAAATGTCATCACAGCAAACTATACAACGACTGATGGTTGGTCAGAAGACCTGGCTTTGAAGGAGGATTTCACCTATGATATTTTTAATAATAGCAACCAATTGCTTACCACAGATGTAAATCTGACTACGAACACCATCACGATGTTGGTAGAATTGCCAGATACTTTGGACGCGACGGCAGTGTACAATGAAGATTTACACCAACTCAACATCGAGGCAAACGAGCCTGTGTTCCGTTTCAAATTAAATACCAATACAGCAACTGGACTAGCCGTTTACAAAGAGTTTATTAAAAAAGTAAACACCATTGCTATTGACGTTCATGTGTCAGGAATAAGAACGCTAGAATTGGATAACGATCTTGGAACTTTGAACCCAGAGAAACCAATGTACCCTTTCACCAATCAACCAGTGAAAGGATCCAGTTTTTCTATTGTAAATGAAGAAGTCTTCTCCAAAAACTGGAAGGATATTCAGGTGGATGTACTTTGGAAAAATGCACCAGACGACTTCGTTCAATGGTATGATGCCTATTTGCCTGCCTTCGTCTCAAATTTTGATCCGAAAGCGTACATCTTGATAAAAAGCCCATCAGCAATTGGTCCTGGAGGAGGTCTATTAGCCACCGAATTAGCTATCAATCCAGTCTCAATAAGCAATAAAATTGTCAACAACCAGTCTTATTTTAAAGGTGGGAAATTTATCAATTTGAATGGAACCTGGACTGAGGTTGGATCACCCGTTACATTATTCGAGGACAATCCCACATACAATGCTTCATTTAGTTACAATAGCTCAATGGCAACGGGACAAAAAACCGAAGGAATCCGCCTTTCATTGGACCAGTCTTTCTTGCACGAAATGTACCCCAAATTGTACGCAACTGCATTGTTAACGATAAATTCTGACAATGAAGCGCCACTGCCTAATGAACCATACGCACCACTTACAGAAAGCGTTGTTCTTTCTTACACAGCGAGCGACACCATTGTTTTAAATGTTGCAACCAAGGAGCATTTGACGAACGCAAAAAATGCATTCTTCAGATGCCTTCGGATATGCCTTACGCCATCCATTCTTGCGTTCTCGCTTAGACTTTATCTCCAATAACAATGTTTCCCTGGTTCCAATTCATTGTCGAGGTGGTGAATTATACATTGGAATTGAAGGAGCCGACAATCTTCAAAACATAAACCTGCTCATTCAAGTTCTGGAAGGAAGCGAAAACAAGCAAACGCCTACTTTCCTCGGGAATCAAGGAGTGCAATGGGAAATTATGGCTTCCAATTATTGGAAAGAGCTAGACGCTACCCTACTGCTCAAGAATTCAACGGACAATTTCTTGCAAACGGGACTCATTCAATTCAAAGTTCCAAAAGAAGCGACGGATGACAATACACGTCTTCCATCTGGAAAGTTTTGGATCCGCGCAAAAATGTTGAAGTCTTTTGATACCGTTTGTCAAATTATCGGCATTCACTCACAAGTTGGAACAGCAGAATTCACCGATAATAACAACGATTTATCTCACTTAAAAAGTGGTTTAGAAGCAGGAACAATTACCAAGTTGTTCCAACGATCGTCTGAGATTAAATCGGTGGAGCAACCCTACAATTCTTTCGGTGGAAAACCCGAAGAATCCGACGCCAAATATTACCAGCGTGTCAGCGAAAGACTCCGTCATAAAAATCGAGCAATTACCCTGTGGGATTACGAGCACATTGTACTGCAAGTATTTACGGATCTCTTCCGAGTTAAATGTCTGAATCACACAAGTCCAAGCTCATTCACCTCACCAGGAAATGTAAGTTTGATTGTAATTCCTGACACCGTAAACAAGAATGTTTTTAATCGCTTTCAGCCGCGCGTTAGTACAGCCTTTTTGAACCGCATCGACGACTTTGTTTCAAAGCTCACATCCTTGCATGTTTCTGTACACGTGGAGAATCCGATTTATGAAGAAGTAACCATAACCACTAAAGTGAAGTTCCGCGAGGGATTGGACGATACCGTTTATACCAATCAGCTCAATGAGGATATCATCAAATTTTTATCTCCATGGGCATTCGACGAGTCAGAACAAGTCGATTTTGGACAAACCCTTCACATCAGTGTGCTGATCAATTACATTGAGCAGTTGGCGTATGTGGATTACCTACAAGACGTTTCAATGCGCGTTGACGGAGGATCTGCAGTACAAGAGTATACGCCATCCACGCCGAAAGCGATCATGGTGTCTGCCACACAGCACAACATCAGCACAGATATCATCACTTGCGAACCAATCACTGAAATTATTACTGAAGAATGTCAACAATAGAAACTTATCAAAAAATTCCAAAGAACGTCGCTTCGGAAGACGATCTGGACTTTGCCTTCTTGCGAAGAACCGGAATCGCCTATATCGAATCGATGGGCGGAGAATTGTGGACGGATTTAAACGACCATGACCCTGGTGTTACCATGTTGGAAATGTTGGCTTATGCCATCACCGATCTCGGAGCGCGACTAGACCTTCCTATCGAAACTATTCTGGCGTCTGAAGATGATCCAGAACTGCGACGACAATTTTACCGCGCAGAAGAAATTTTACCTTCTTGCCCAGTCAATGAGTTGGACTATCGAAAATTATTCATCGATATTGCAGGTGTTCGAAACTGTTGGATGCTTCCCGCCGAAAAACTCTTGCACGTTGATTGTGTAAACGAGATGTTAGCATATGAGGCGTTTCCACCAGAAATTTTAGAACAAACCACCTGTGCACTGCAAGGACTTAATTGCCTGATAGTGGACTATGAAGAGGATGCAATCGTAGCCGACGTGAATGAGCTGATTATGGCGGCATATCACGCCAACCGCAACCTCTGCGAAGACCTAGTTGAAATCAAAGCCGTAAAAGAACAACCCATTTCGGTTTGTGCAAGCATGGAGTTGGAACGCGATGCAGACGAAAATTGGGTGCACGCACAAATTATCGATGCCATTGAACAGTATTTCGCCTCCGATATTCGACGCTATTCTCTCAAAGAAATGAAAGAAAAAGGCTATCGGATGGATGAAATTTTCGAAGGTCCACTTTTAGAGAACGGGTTTATTGATACCGCAGAATTAGAAAAAGCCGGATTGCGCTCAGAAGTGCGTCTTTCAGATATCATCAATTTAATCATGGACATTGATGGCATCATTTCTATTTCCAATATTCAAATTAAGTGCTGTTGCGAAAGCGAAGAATCGGGTTCTGATTGGCTGATCTGTCTTGATCCATTCTGCAAACCTGTTTTAGCTCCGCTCCCAGAAGAAGAAGATCCACAGGGAACGTGTGAATTGGAAAGTGTATTCAATTACAAAAAAGATGTACTTCCTGTAGTTTACAACATCACGTTGGTAGAGGAGGCGCTTGAGAAGATTAAAGCACAGCGAGCTGCTCTAAATGCACTGGCACTACTCGATCGTTTTCCAGAAATTCCAGAAGGAGATGTCTTGGACATTGGAGAAACGACTACCATCATGAATGATTTCCCGGAAACATACGGAATCGGATTGTATGGACTACCAGGAACAGTTCCAGCGTCTCGTCGCGCTCAAGCCAAACAATTGAAAGGATATCTCTTGTTTTTTGATCAAATTTTGGCAACCTATTTCGCGCATCTAGGAAAAGTTAAGGACCTCTTTGCTATGGACGCCGGAAATGCTCCAACTTACTTTACTCAAGCAATCAAAGATGTTCGTGGGTTTGAGGAAATTGTTGAAGACTACCCACAAGCAGATGATCCACTTCTCTCTGAAAAACTCGTAGAGTTCTTAGACGAAAACGTTGCACGTCGCAATGAGATATTGAACCATTTATTGGCTCGATTTGCCGAAAACTTTAGCGATTATGCATTTATCTTAAAGCAAATGTTTGACGCGAATGATGCCGAGGAACAACTGGTTGTTTCCAAAGAATTATTCTTGTCAGAATACATCCAACTGAGCAGCCGCAGAGGTAAAGGCTACAATTGTCAAGGAGATGTTTGGGATACAGAGAATGTATCTGGTGTTCAACACCGCGTTTCGCGCTTGTCAGGAATTGAAGACTACTCGCGTCGAGACTTGATTGATCTTTCCGAAGTTGATTGGATCGGCTTTCGAGGGTCTGTTTACACCTGGATTATTGCCGATGACAATGACCAGCGATTAATCAGCAGTACCAATAATTCTGAAGATAAATGTATCACCCTGAGTAGAAGTCTTCTTGCTGTTAGCCTTTTACAGGTCATGGATACTGACGAAGTGCAAACAACCATTCAGGCAGGAGTTACCGTAGATCAGATAGTTGAAAATGTTCGATTCATAGAGTTTGCTCCAGGCCAGTTTGGATTTGAAATTTTGGATGGAACGGCGCAAATTGGAATTTCTGCTGTTTTTCCTACTTTGGATGACGCAGCGGTTGGATTACTGGATACCATCAATTTCTTCAATACCCCCGAATCCATTGCGAAATACGCTACTCCCATTCCAGAAGAAGGCATGTTCCTTGTTGAACACTTGTTCTTACTTCCATCAGAAACTGCAGTTGAGGATGCGACGGCGAATACGAGCATTGCGGATCCATTCCTTCCTATTTGTATTGATGATTGCGATGACAAATGCGGGATTGATCCCTATTCTTTTCGGGCTAGTGTTGTCGTTCCAGGAACAGCTGAACGCTTCGACAATGCCGACTTTAGGAACTTCTTAGGCAACTTAATTCGCCGAGAATTACCTTCCCATATTTTCCCAAGAATTTGTTTTGTAGGTCCGTGTCAATTGGATGAATTCCAAACGCGATACCAGGCCTATTTGGATGCTAAGAAATTGGGAGATGTGCCAGTAGAGGTGCTCAACGCATTCCTCGAAATATTTAATACACTTCAAAACATTTATCCGGGAGGACGCCTTTTCGACTGTGACAATACAGACGTTTCTGGCAGTATTATCCTTGGAAGATCTAATATATAACCACTTTATAACCATCACATTATGTCAAAGAAATTAACGACGATAACACCGACGTACCATGCGTTTGCCAAAGACCAATTGCTCACGCATACCGACCTCAATGAGGTGATCGATTATTTTGAAGATCAGGACCGTCTTTCCCGAATTTGCCTCAGTGGCGTAGGAATTGTTTGCGGATTCAAACCAACTTTCATTACAGGAACGAACACGCTTGCAATTAGTCAAGGGTCTGGAATTACAACAGACGGCGATTTGGTACATTTTCTCTTCGATTCTGTTGGTGAGAACAGCCTCGTAGATCATTCGGCTTTCACTGGATTGTCAAAAACAATTGATTATCTCAAACTGAGTAAATACCGAACTTTTACAGATAGTAATGCAGGATACGAGCAGTTTCAATACGATTCAGGCGCTGGGCAAATCCCACTAATTGAACTTTTGCCTGAGTCTTCATCAGGAACACCCATTGAAAATGACAATATTTTTGCAGATCGCACTTTGCTCATTTATTTGGATTGTTATTCAAAAGAAGCAGGTGCTTGTACCGCTATTTCTTGCGACAGCCAGGGGGTTGAACAAGTGCGTGTTTTAAGAGTATTGCTTGTAAACGATATCGATATTGATACCGTAAACAAACACGATTATCTTTTCAACGCCAACGATATCGCTCAAGATTATTTGAGTTTACTCCCCGTTGGAGTGCCTAGAGTAATTGTAACAGACAACAATGCTGACAATCTGAATGAGTTAGCAAATCAATACGAAACGGCAGTTTTGGGCACTGATTCTTTTGGTAACAATATGTTGTCAAATCTCATCAATGGAGTGAATACCATTTGTACCAAAGTAGAATATGGCAGTCAAACAAACTTATTGGATGGTATCAATAATGCATTAAATCTGACCACTCTAAACAATTCACTTTTCCAATACAGATATGACCTATTTAAAGATTTAGTGGACTCATTTAATGAACTACGATGCTTGTTCATTGAACACTATCCTAATTGCTGTCCGGATATCTATCCCTTCCCAAAACACTTATTGTTAGGAACCCTGGATAAAGTTGGGACCCTTGAGGAGCTGCCTACGGAAGAAATTCAGCAAGAAGACAATCCTAACCGACATCGTTTCTACCCTTCTCCTATTTTGACAAATCACTACAGTGCACGTCAGCATTTAATTGCGGTGCTTGAACGAATGCTCTTAATGGTTGAAAATTTTAGTGCTTTCACTGGCTCAAGTTCAGATGATATACAGATTACACCTTCCAATCTTCGCGAAGCGCTAGGCAAAAGAGCAATTCCATTCTATTATGATCCACAGTACGATGCAAATAGTAAGTCTCGTTTTGTACGATTTTGGGATTTTAACCGAAGAACCCTACGTCGATACGATGAAATTCTCGGCTACAATCAAGCCAACGAAAGTTCCAATCCACTTGTGATTAGACCATTGGAATACAACCTGGAAAATTTTAATTTCTTCCGAATTGAAGGGCATCAAGGATTGTTGTATCAAGACGCTCTTGAACGTGTGAATCAAATTCGCGACCAATATGCTCTTGGTTTTGACACAAAAGTTCTAGGAATTTCTGTAGATGCAGCTCAATCCATTAATATTGATGACTACACGTGCGATTTTGTCGATTTACAAGGCCAACTTGAAAGTTGTATCGATATGCAGAATTGTCTCTTTGAATTTGCTTCTTCCCTATTGTCTGGATACAGCATTGATCCGGTGCAAGAAGGATTTAACAATAATACTACGAGCTTAATGGGGCGACAAAGTATTTTCACTGTGGCTCCCGATTTAACCTTACTTGCTGACGTTGTTCGTAATGATCAAACATCCGAAACAAGCGGCACTACTTCTGGCACTGCAAGCTCCAGTTCATCAGAAACACCAGTTTACTACGCGAGTAGATCTTCAACTACGACACAATCATCCACAGAGACACAATACTACGCGAATCGATCTGCGGAAACCTCCCCAAGTAGTTCGAGCACTGCAGCGTCGAATTCTTCCACTACTGAATCAGCACCTCAAGTGAACCTGGGTGTAGCAGCTATGGAGCTGCAAGTTCAATTAGGACTTGCAGGAGCAGGCGATCTGGTAGATTTTGACAATCCAATCATCAAAAACCTTTATGCTGAGAATGATGGACTAGGATCCATCGTTCTTAATGCTTTCCAAGGATACCTCGGCACAGATTCGGAAACAACCTATCAAGCCATGAAATTCCAAATCGATAATTTGGTTGGTGGTGATTTGCAAGGTTGGAACGACGATATAACAGAGGCGCATCTTTACATGCCAGCGAAAATTCTTAGTTCGGCATATGCTGCTTCTTTGATGATGCCAGTAGATTTGCCTTCACTCACGCCGGCCTTAATCACGAATTATCAATCTGAAGTAGAGCGTTTGTGTTCGTATGTACGTCAATATCAGTCATCTTATGAAACATTACGTGCGACGCAAAACACAAGTGTAAATAATGATCTCTATGCATTAAGTGAATTGTTATCAGGAAACATGGCATCATTGTGCTGCGCTGGTGACAAACTTGAATCAATCCTTGATCAAATTGATGCCCGAAAATTAGAAATTCTGACGAATCTGGAGCTTTCTCGATTTGCACAAGATCATCCGGGTATCGAGCACATGGCTGGCGTTCCCAACGGCGGAACATTTATCATGGCCTACGCTTTTAACGAGACAGGGACGGGAGCGGTTCAGGATGGAACTGTTATTGCAGATTTCGCACTTCCCTATTTGTGCTGTTCCGATTGTCGTCCTGTGAACTTTATTGTTCCGAAAAATGTGGTTTCATTGGTGCTATCTAGTTCTGTTGTATGTATCGACACGACTAGCACTGAACCAGTAACAATTGACATGATTGTAACACCAACCGGTGCTCCAGTAGCCTTCTTAAATCCAATTCCAGGTGTAAGTATCGATGGCAATGTCATAACAATTACCCCTGATGCATTTGACCCTGTCAATTTTAATTCACCTTTAGAATTGACTGTTAATGGACAATACACGAGTGCTACGCTTACTATTGTTGAGCCGCGCGCAGTGTCCATTTCATCCATATTGCCGGCTGTAGAAGAAGGTGTACCAACATCAAACACTAACTTCACATTCTATGCATCGGGCTACGAAGATGGAGATACGATAACTTGGGATTTTGGAGATGGCACATTAACGTCATTTACTGCACCAGCTGGAGCTTCCGTTTCTCATAATTACAACCTACCCCTTCCAAATGATGCTGCAGTAATTCGATTAACTGTATCTCCCGCGAATGGATCGTGTAATGCCGTCGCGGAAGCAAATATTAGTTTCTCAGCAGTGACAGTAAGTATCGACAAAAATGTATTCTGTTTGGATGAACCTGAATACCCACTTACCATAGTGCCTGCTGACTCTAGTCCAAATGTAACTGGCGCAGGTGTAACTGCAGATTATAAATTCGCACCAGGAACCGCTGGCGTTGGTCAACACACCTTGTTCTTAGATGGAACAGAATTCGCAACAGTTCAGGTGATTCAACCACCAACTATAAACGACGATCCAAGCGTCACCTACGTAAAGCAAGGAGATGGTAATAAAACAGTGGATCTCATGGCGAAATTCGAAGGGTCTGAAAATGCAACATGGAGCTTTCACCCTCTAGGCAATACGGATGTATCTCTTGTGAGTCCACCGCCAATAACAGGAGTTCTGAGCGGTGTGTTAAATCAAGTGAGCACCCAAGAATTTGGCTTTGACAGACCAACAACCATCACGATTTTACTTACCGTATTCCCACCGGAAGGCTCACCATGTCAACCCACTACAAAAGCCTTTCGATATGAAGTGAATGTGTTAACGGCAGATGAAGGTACTCCTCAAGATGAAACATCGAAAGATGATTCGGGTGGAACAATTGGTTCGGAGGAACCTCCTGCTGAGACAAATTGATCTTAGAATAGTCATAAGTCGAAATTGAGTTAATCGGATTAAAAATAAATGCGAACAGAACAAAATCATATCATACAAAAAGTCTTCGTGGAGGTAAATACCAACACCTCTGCGAAGGCGCATGATATCCGATTGAATTCTCAGTCATTCCTTGAAAAATATGTATTCACCGTAGTCGAAGAGTATATCGCTCGGATTGAAACGCAAACCAAAGGTTGGACCATTCAACTGGAAAAAATAAACCTCAATCTCGAACTGGATGAAACCATCTTAGGAGAAGTCGAAATCAAAGAAAAAGCAGAACAACAACTTGATGCAATTTTCGATCCAATTCTCAGGAATATGGAAGCGAAGAAAACGCAAGAATCAAGCAACGCTACAATAAGCCCAGTGACTTCGGAAGCACAAAATATTTCTAGCACTGAGCGCGAGAAAATCTCGGTCATGCGTCCGGAGGTACGACATCAAAAATCGGTGTTGTACTTTATGGAAACAGGCCTTTTACCCTGGTGGATTCCAACACATGCGGAAATGCGCAAACTGTTAACCGTTCCGGCGTTACAGCAAATTGTTAGCCATCCACAATTGGCGTTTGTTCCTTCTTTGATGAAGCTGATGAGAAACCCCGTAGTGCGCCGCAGATTCGTTCGGCAGTTTTCAGACGAAGTCATACTTCTGATTTTGAAAAAGGCGGTGACTTTGAAGCAACCAACTTTTGAAGAAATTGCCCGAATTGTTGCATCAACTGCTTTAGAAGCTATTCTCAAACAGTTGAAGCCTTCGGAAAAAATGTTCTTTGTCAATCTTGTGATACGTTCTGTTTTGCAGCATGAACCAGAGGCAATCATCAAAAAAGAATGGATGAAAGCCTTGGATGAAAAAGCACAAAAATTACCTCTCAAAATTCAAGCAAGAATCATTGAGGAGGCGCCGAATTTTGTAAAAGCGCTAGAAGCTGAATCCCACGACACATCCAAGAACGAAGAAGCAATTCCTCAAACAGAAGAAACAAAAGAGTTAGCGGAAAAACCCGACGAAAAGCTGAATGGTATTATTACTGAAAATGCTGGACTGGTTCTCTTGAATCCTTTCATTAAATCATTCTTTACAAAGCTCAACCTACTTGAGGAAGATGGTACGCTCGTTGACCCTGTTCTGGCGGCGCATATTTTTCATTTTCTCGCCACTGGAGAAGAAGAAGATTTCGAATTCGCACTTGTTTTCGAAGCATTTCTTTGCGGACTGTCGCTAGATGAACCATTACCGAAATCGGTACCGTTAACCGATGAAATTAAAGACGAGTGTCACAAATTGCTTATGGCAGTTCTGGGGCACTGGAAAGCACTGAAAAGTCAATCCATTCCATTGTTGCGAAAAGAGTTTTTGCAGCGACAGGGGAAATTGATTTTAAAAGATACAACTCCACGCATCGTAGTAGAACGTGGCGGAGTAGACATCCTTCTGGACAAACTCCCATGGGCTATTAGCATGCTTCAACTGCCTTGGCACAAGGAGATGATGTATGTGGAGTGGTAAGAACCACGAACCACTGAAAATAAAAAATTATGATCGCAGATGCAGCAAATAATTTAAGCGCCCTGTATGTTTATCTGGAGCAATACCTTTCACATCGCATTGAGACGAGCCTGGAGATGGAAGACATTACACCCAAGCCTGAACTCGTCATTACAGAAGGCACACAGCACCCTTTAAACGCACTTATCCTTGAAAATGAATTAACCGAGGATGAGGTCGTTATGATACTAGTAGCGCTTACGCCACATCTCTACCCTGGTTTTTTCGAGAGAATCTTGTTGGATTACATGAACTCTATCATCGACTTCTATGATTTCGGAGGTGTGATGGGTAAAAATCAAAAAGGAATGCTTCCTACGGGAACAACTGCCCTCTTTATAATGGCAGGAAACAATGACACGGATAAACTCGTTAAAAGAGATTATTTTGAATTCGATTCAAAGCTTTTTGAATTGGGCGTGTTATCAAAGACTGGATTTTATTTTTCGACGAAGCCGATGCCATTTTTGGAAAACGAACGAGTGTCCGCGATGCACACGATAAATACGCGAATCAGGAGGTTTCGTATCTCCTTCAGCGAATCGAGGCACACCCGGGCTTGGTTATTCTAGCTTCGAATTTCAAAAACAATATTGATGATGCCTTTACCCGTCGATTTAACAGTATTGTTGAATTTCGTACTCCAGATTATGAGCAGCGTTTACAACTTTGGCAAAAAAGCCTGCCTGCAAATGTAACTCTCGGAGATGGTGTTTCTCTTGAAGATTTTGCTTCAGAATTTGACATCACGGGAGCGAATATTTTAAACATCATTCATTATGCTTGCCTGAGACAATTAGAAACGGGAGCAGAAGCGTTGGAATACGATGCCTTGATTGAAGGGGTTAAACGGGAATACACGAAAGAAGGTCGCTTTGTATCGTAATTATTTAAGTATCGCTTAAAACGATCCAATTTGTTAGCACCAAAGCAACAACAACATTCTGGGCATCATCCGCAGCAACAGCAGCAGCAAGCTAAAAAACCCTTCGTACTCAAGCGTCAAGGGCAAAATGCGGGTATTCAAGCAAAATTAAAAATTGGTCAAACAAACGATAAATTTGAGAAAGAAGCCGATGCTGTAGCTGACAAAGTTGTCAATAAGAATACCGAGCCTAATGTTCAGAAAGCCCCTGCTCCACCCATCCAAACCATGAAGGTTGGCCCTACCGACTTGCAAAAAATGAGCGAGCCGGATGAGGATGTCCAAATGGAACAAGAGACGGTAAGTGACAGCGAAGTGCAGGCGAAACCAATTCAGCGCATGGAAATGGGCGCGGATGAAGATGAATCTGTACAGATGGAAAGCGAAGACGATTCTGATGTGCAAACTATGTCAGACGAAGCAAGCGAAGTGCAGATGATGGAGAAAGGTTCGGAAGAAGAACCGGTTCAAATGATGTCGGAGGACGATTCTGAGGTGCAGACTATGTCAGACGAAGCAAGCGAAGTGCAGACTATGTCTGCCGAAGAAAACGAAGTGCAGATGATGTCAGACGAGATTGACACCATGTCCGCTTCGGATGTGCAAGCTAAAAGCGAAGACGATTCTGAGGTGCAGACTATGTCAGACGAAGCAAGCGAAGTGCAGACTATGTCGGAGGATGATTCTGACGTGCAATTGCAATCAGACGAAATTGACACCATGTCCGCTTCGGATGTGCAAGCCAAGTTCAAGAACAATCGCAAAAACAAGAAAAACAACGTTGCTTCCAACCTTAAATCTTCCAAAGGAGGCGGAAGCAAAATGGATTCCAATACGCAATCGAAAATGGAATCAGGATTTGGCACCGATTTAAGCGGCGTTAACATCCATACCGACTCGAAATCGGTTGAAATGAACCAGGATTTAGGATCCAAGGCATTTACCAACGGTGCTGATATCTACTTCAACGAAGGGCAATACGATCCAGAAAGCAAAGAAGGACAAACACTACTCGCACACGAATTAACGCATACCTTACAACAAGGAGCCGTTGAGCCTGGCAAGATGTCGCGCAAAGAAAAGCGTGCAGCCCGAAAAGAAGCGAGAGCAGAGAAAAAAGCAGATAGAAAAACAGCCCGAGCAGAAAGAAAATCCGCCAAACAAGAGGTTAAACTTGAAAAAGAAGAGGTAAAAGCGGTTGCAAAAGCCACCAAGGCAGCCGAAAAAGCCAAAAAGAAGGAAGACAAGAAAAAGGAGAAAGAGGAGAAAAAAGCGGAAAAGAAAGCGAAACGCAATCCGAAAGAAGATCCAGATTTCTTGGCAGTAACGCAGCAGTTGGCGGTTGAATCCAAGAAACAAACAAAGCACGAGCCTGCCAAACAACTCCAGGACGCCGCACAAGAAGCTGCCCCAATTGCCGACAATGAAGTCATGGGAACGGCTCAAGAAGATCACGTGGAGGAAATGAGCGAAACACCGCCACAAGAATTCGACGCAGTAGCTTTTAAAGCGAAGGTTATGGATGCCATTGCCGAAATGAAAATGCCTAAAAATGAAGAAGAGGCAGATGATTTCGACAAGCATACCAACGTAGATGAAATTAACGCAGGATTGGAAGGCGATGTAAGCAAAGAGCAAGCACAAGCCGCAGGTCCAGTTGTTGAAGTTTCAAATGATGATCCGGATACAGGCAAAGCCGAAAAACGAAAGGTAGCCAAACTCAAACAACCGAAAAAAGGCAAAAAGCCGAAGAAAATTGATACTGCAGGAGCCGTTCCAAAACCACGCCCAGAGTCTGAGGTGAGCAAACCGCTTGCAGACGATGCATCTGAGATGGATCGCAAAATGGCCGAAAATGACGTTACCGATGAGCAATTGGCGAACTCCGAAGAACCATCATTCATTGCAGGTCTTGACGAGAAGAAAACGGCGAAGAAAAATTCAGTTGAAGCACCGAAAGCGCTCCGTCAACAAGAGCAAGGAATTCTAGAAGGCAACGCCGCAAAAACGCAAGGAAAGAGCGAAGAAGAATTGCAAGCCATGAATGTGATGCGTGGCTCTTCCATTAAAAAGGTAGTAGGCAATCAAAAAGCAACGGGAGAAAAAGATACTTCCGAGCGCGAAAAAGTGGCCAACGACATCAATACAATTTACGAAACAACCAAAACGGAGGTTCACGGCATTTTAGATGATTTAGACAGCTGGGTATCTACTGAGTTTGAAACTGGAGCAGAGAAAGCAAAAGACCAGTTCGAGAAGTATTGTGAGCGTGAAATGTCCAGATACAAATGGAGACGTTACGGTCATGCCGGAGGTGTTTTTGTATGGTTGTACGATGCCGCAGCTGGTCTTCCAGATGAGGTAAACAAGATTTACGTTGAAGGACGTAAAGTTTACATCAATTGGATGGATAAGTTGGTGACCAAAATTGCCAACAGAGTCGCCAAAGATTTAACCGCCGCAAAACAACGCGTCGAAGACGGGAAACAAAGTGTTACTGATTACGTTGAGGGACTCGATCCAAAATTAAAGCAAGTTGGTAAAGAAGCCGCGGCGGAAATCAACGATAAGTTTGAAGAACTCAACGAAGACGTAAGCAGCAAGCAAGACGACCTTGTGGACATGATCGCTGAGGAATACGTGGCAAGTCTGGAAGAAGTGGATGCGCGCATCGAAGAGATGAAAGAGGCCAACAAAGGTCTTATTGCCAAAGCGATGGACATGATCAACGGGATCATTGAAACCATCAAGAAACTGAAGCAAGTAATCTCCGACATGCTCTCAGCAATTGCCAGCGTGATTGGAATCATCATGGCCGACCCTATTGGCTTCATGGGAACGCTTTTCGATGGAATTGGCAAAGGATTCGATATGTTCAAAGCCAACATTCAGAAACACCTTCTCGGAGGATTACTGGAATGGCTTACGGGCTCCCTCGGACCAATGGGCATCCAAATGCCAAACGATATATTCAGTCTCAGTGGCGTCTTTGACCTTACCTTACAAGTCCTTGGACTCGGTTGGGATTACATCAAGCTCAAAGCCGTGAAAATGATGGGCGAACCTGTCGTAAATGCCCTCATGACTGGCTTTACCATGTTCAAGGTCTTCGCAACCGAAGGCGCCATGGGAATCTGGAAATACGTGAAAGACAAGTTCCAGGACATCAAATCCATGGTCATTGATGCCATCAAAGACATGCTTATCGCCAAAGTATTGGAGGCAGGAATAAAATGGTTGCTTAGTCTTCTCATTCCTGGCGCTGGATTCATTAAGGCAATTATGGCCATCAAAGACATCATCGTGTTCTTTGTCGAGTCGGCTATCATGCTCATCCCTGCAATTACGGAGGCGATTTTGGCATTGGCTCGTGGAGATATTGCGGGTGTAGCGAAGGCAATGGAGTTCGGATTGGCGAAATTAATTACGCTCGTGATTGGATTATTTGCTCGCTTAATAGGCTTGAATGGCTTGGCTAAGAAGGTTGGGAAAATCTTTAAGAAGATTCGTAAGAGAATCGATAGAGCCATTCGCAAGTTGCTGATGAAGGCGAAGAAAGCTGCTAGAAAACTTTTCCGAAAGAAGAAGAAAAACAAAAAAGGTAATGATAAAGAAGACCCAAGATCTGATAAGGAGAAGAAAGCTGATTTGGACAATGCTTTAAATCAAGGTCAAGAATTCTCTAAAAAAGAGGAGAATGATGAAGATGCAATCAATAAAAAGCTCAAAAGCCTTAGGAAAAAATACGACTTAAAAGAACTAAAACTTATAAAGGATAAGGATAGCGGTCAAGAAATCACATATCATATCCATGGTAAGGTTAACCCGGAAGATGATAGACCGAAATTTAAAAAAGTTATTAAGAACTCCGAGGCAAAAATGCAAGGTTATATTTTTGATGATGTCCGTGTGAAAGGTCCACACGCAAATATTGAGGTGAATGGAAAAAAAGTAACCGAAGCCAAACTAAATCTCGTGGGTGGTAAGGCTACATGGATAAGAACAGCTGATATGAAATCAGCATCAAAAAAAGATCTAAAAATTGCCCAACGAAAAGTCGATAATATGTTTGGAGATGACAATGCCATGACAGGAGCGAGAGCTCAAATCGACAAGCTAATTGAAGACTTTCAAAATGTTATTGACGATCCAAATGCACCAAAAAATTTATTGGAACTTTCCAAAAGAGGAATTATTAAATTTAAACAAATTAAAAAACAAATAAGTTGATTGATATTTTAGATTATTTGAAAAATGGGGATTGGAATAAGTTTAAAATTGGAATGAAATTATCTGATTTTAAAAAATTATTTCCTAGTCTTTCAAAACAAGAAATAACATATTTTGATGAAACGGATGTTTCATTGGGTTTTTCAGTTTATCTAGATGGAGTTGAAATAATGTTCGAACAAGACATTTTATACTCGATTAAATTTGATTTTTCCCATAGCTTTTTAATAGGAAGTCAATTTCAGGTAGATAATCGAACATCCCCTGAAGAGTTTTTGACCATATTAAAAGTAATTGGAATCAATTGGAAATTTGATAGCGATTTAACGATGGATAAACAACTAGCTTTGAGACTCGAATCAAAGGTTATAGTTTTGTTTTTATTTGATAAAAGGTTAGGACTTAAACTAAGTAAAACACAGGTATTTTATGACTATTACAATAATATAGGTTAAAGTTTAAGGGATAATCAAATAATTTTTGTTCAATTGAAATCATCTCATGCGCGTGTCCACTGAAATAATATACGTTCCATTAAAAAATCTATTAACCTAATTTAGCTATTAAGTCCATTTAAGCCTTAGTCATCAGATGTCATAACATCAAATTATAAAATAAGGATACAAAGCTAAGGATCAGAGGAAACAACCTCGACACCAAATATACTTCGAATAAGAAAGAATAGAGACAATAGAACTTTCCATGGCTTTCCGATTGACAGTAAAACTGGAGGTAAAATTTTCTAAAAAGATATAATAATGTTTGATTTACAATTCAATCAGCAAAGGGTATTGAATAAGAGAGATGTTGATGACACGACGATTTCTGAAGCAATTTCATCAATATATGAATGTTATGACAATGATTTAAAAATTATTTGGAATGACTTGTCTTTCGTTTTGGACTTCAACTCTGATATTTCGATAATATTCAACGATCTATTATATATGATTGAGGATTTAAATAACAATTTAAGTGAATTTAATACAACCTTCTTATCTAGTTCATTTACTGCAAAATGGTCATTCAAAAGAAACTTAGATAATTTGACCGTGACTCCGTCAATATATCAAGGTCATGTTCTCAAAAATGGTGAGTTCTTTGAACAGAGCGATTTAGAGTCAATAGACTCCTTGCTTCAAACTAATGCAACTGATTTTATCATGCCTTGGATCAAACTTGTAAAAGTACTTAAAAGTGATATTTTAACAGCCGGGTACCCAATGTCTATCGATGGAATGGAATTAATCAATAAAGTTTTATCTAGTAGTAATCATCTAATATAATTGATGCGAATTCAATACCATCTGGATTCATGACTTTGACGCTTTTCATTGTATCGCAAAATTTATCATTTTCTCTTACCTAGTCGAATAAAAATCGAGCACCAAACTGTCAACCCTCTCCTTTTTCATTCTAATCATTGAATACATCATTGGCGGATGTGCTGGCATCAAGAAAAAGGAACGGAAAGTGACCTAAGACATCATCGTGTTCTTTGTCGAGTCGGCTATCATGCTCATCCTTGCAATTACGGAGGCAATTCTGGCACTTGCCCGTGGAGACGTTGCGGGCGTTGCCAAAGCAATGGAGTTCGGATTGGCAAAATTGATTACGTTAGTTATTGGATTATTTGCTCGCTTAATAGGCTTGAATGGCTTGGCTAAGAAGGTTGGGAAGATCTTTAAACGAGAAGCATTGCTTCGAGAAGCCAAACGGTAGTTTGAGCCATTCGCAAGAGAATTGACCGTGCGATTCGCAAGCTGTTGATAAAGGCTAAGAAGGCGGCTAGAAAACTTTTCCGAAAGAAGAAGAAAAATAAGAAAGGGAAAGAAGAACGCTCTAAAAAAGAGATGGAGCAAGACCTGAACCGTGGTATCAATGAGGGAACGAAATTTGTCAAGTCTGCCGAAGGGAAAGACAAAAAAGAAATTGACAAAAAACTCAAGCAAATAGCAAATAAGTATGAGTTGAAGAAACTTCATCTTGTAGTTGATAAACACGACGAAAATGGACTAGATACAGTCCATGTTCAGGGTAAAGTCAACCCAGACAAAAAAGGAGATAAAATCAAAATTGAGATTGATAACGAGGACGCAGATGCAGTGCAATTGAGTGAAGTATCTTCTAAAATCAACAATCAAAAGACATTTGATCTGATACTAAAAGCTAAGAAGGATGGAAAAATTAATAATAAAGCCTTTAGGAACTTAGTAAAGAAAATCAAGAATGAGGAATTAACAAATGGTTTTAGAATTGAACAATCTATTGTTGACGATTCGGCCCATGAAAAAGTCCTTCAATTTAATTACTTCGGATTGAATCTTCAAGGGGCTACTCCAGCATTGTCATATGTCTACAGAAGGCCTCCTAAAGATCCTATTGGATTTGCATTTTTATCTAAGGAGAATTTACTTAAAACAGATTTATTAGTCCCAAAACAAATAGAAAAAGCCTATATTAAGGGAGTAGGCACTTCAATGTTTCAAGGTGCAGAGGAAACCTTAAGAGATCAGATGTCAGGTGTTGAAGGTTTATGGACAGACGCTGATATTTATAAAGGCAGAACTGAACACAATATGTCTGATAACTTGCATGCCTATATAAAAGCAATGGAGGAACATGGAAATAAGTATGAAGCAGCAAAAAAAACATGGACTTATCGCAGAGCAGAAGAACAAGGATATTCGGTTGTCAAGGATGTCAAGGATGATACCATAGGAGGTTTAAGACATGTAAGAGCAACTTTTGTAAAACCATACAAATAATGCAAATAACAATAACTACCAAAAATACGAATGACTCCTTAAGTTGGACTTACAATGTAAGTGAGGACCGTTTTTTATTTGAGAAGATAATCGAAGAATCTGGTTTTAATTTAACAGAAGCAAAAGATGGTGAGTATCTTTTGAATTTTCAGGATCAAGAAAAAATTTTGGGTGATTTTTCAAGGGAAATTGAATCTATTTTGAGCAATAGGGAGCTTCGTGAATTTGGGTATCAGATTGTCACCATAAATTACGAAGATATTGATGTAAAAGTTAATCTTCATGATGATGATGATTCGAAACTCGTTTCACTGATAACATTTCATAGCATCCTAAAAAACGCCATTAACGACAATATTGGTATTGAAATGCAATTACAAACTTACTCCAATTGAGTGCATAATAATTGGTGCTTTCCAAGAAAGACCAGAGCCCATTTATGACTTTTCTCTTTCCATTCAATCAAATTATTAGTCATTTGCCCAAACCTTCTCGGAGGATTACTGGAATGGCTTACGGGCTCCCTCGGCCCCATGGGCACCCAAATGCCAAACGATATATTCAGTCTCAGTGGCGTCTTTAACCTTACCTTACAAGTCCTTGGACTCGGTTGAAGAAGACGTATAACGTCTGATACGGGAACGGGAAGTGACCATCATCAAGCTCAAAGCCGTTAAAATGATGGGCGAACCTGTCGTAAATGCACTGATGACTGGCTTCTTCCCTGCTCTACCGTTTGGTCTTCGAAAGTAGTACTTTCTCTTGTTCAAAGTCTTCGCAACCGAGGGCGCCATGGGTATCTGGAAATACGTGAAAGACAAGTTCCAGGACATCAAAGACATGCTGATTACTAAGGTAATTGAGGCAGGAATCAAATGGTTGCTCAGTCTTCTCATTCCGGGCGCTGGATTCATTAAGGCAATCATGGCCATCAAAGACATCATCGGGTCACTTTCCGTTCCCTTTCGAAGTAGTACTTCTCATCTTTGTGGAGTCGGCTATCATGCTCATCCCTGCCATTACAGAGGCAATTCTGGCATTGGCTCGTGGAGATGTGGCTGGTGTTGCCAAAGCAATGGAGTTCGGATTGGCAAAATTGATTACGTTAGTTATTGGATTATTTGCTCGCTTAATAGGCTTGAATGGCTTGGCTAAGAAGGTTGGGAAGATCTTTAAACGAGAAGCATTGCTTCGAGAAGCCAAACGGTAGTTTGAGCCATTCGCAAAAGAATTGATCGTGCGATTCGCAAGCTGTTGATAAAGGCTAAGAAGGCGGCTAGAAAACTTTTCCGAAAGAAGCGTAAAAAAGGTCAGAAAACGAAGGAAGACGTTCGTTCTAAGAAAGAGATGGAGGCTGATTTGAAAAATGCAAAGAATCGCGCTCAAAAACTTCTTGAAAATCCAGAAAATTCAGTTGATGAAATTGAAAAGGGGCTTCCTAAGATCAAAAAAGATTTTGATCTCAATAAAATAGTCTTAGTTGATAATGGTGATGGGGTTTATCATATTCACCTTGAAATAAATCCAAAAGACGATACCAAAAAAGAGGACAAAGAAGAAGAAAGTAAGTGGTCATACCTCAGCATTAGTCAACGACATTTTCCAAAAAAGGTATCAATCCCTAAAAAAACTGGAAATACGATGTTTACTATCTCCGAAGAACTCGTTAATACTGATTTAAAAGAAATTCACTTGAAGGGAGACTCCATAAGAGTTGGAGATAAATTTAACACTTCGTCTGGGAGAATTTACAAGATTCATAATGACTCAGTTCACCCATTAACAGGCAGTCCCGGAACAATTAGTATTGAATCTCAAGAATACAAAATTTTAATTGTAGCCAAGAAGCATGGTGTTGAAAAGGCATTGAATCAAATGAATATCTTATTAGAAAAAGGATTATTAAATCAAACACAAGTGGATAGAACTAAAAAATTAATTAACTTAATGTAATGGATAAAATTGAATTTACTCTCTTCCTCAATACCAGAGTTGCAGAGTTAGAGTTGTTGGAGTATCTAGAATCCCAATTAAACACCTCCATTGATTCTCTAAACCGTAGAATGGAGTCCTCAAAATTATTCTTTCAATACGAAATATTTGAGGGCGATTTCCCTATCATGATTAGTTTATCCGGAAATGCAAAGGAGAATTCCGAATTTAATGAATTAACAATTGCAAAATTACTGGCCCTAAATTTTAAGGTTCAAATTTTGTTCGAATTGCACTCGATTACTAGTGACCAGCAATATGTTTTAGTAAAGGAATCAGGGGAACAAACCAAGATCAACATTGACGATTCGAAAGATGGCATTTACTTATTGAGATAATAGAATTATGACTAAAATAATTGAGAACTTAGAAAGTTTCACGTTTATCCAAAACGTCCAAAACAATTCAGAGTACTTCGCCAATGGCCCAATTTTCGACATCATTGAAGGATTAGAAATTGAACAAGTTTTATCTGATGAAGCTTTTATTAAACAACGTTCCAAATGGATGTTTGACGAATTTATTATTTGTAGGCTCCCGCTAAAAGCTAAAATACCTTCAAGCGATTTATTCTTTCATTGTAACTACGCAAACAGTGAAAATCCAGAAGCTTGGAAAGAACAATATAATTCTATGACCGTTACTGAGACTGCTTTAAATGACTTTGAATTTAAGGATATATTTGGATGGGGAATCAACGAATGGTTATTTGATCACTCGCCAGTTTCGATAAATATAGATTTTACCAGTGCCTTAAGCAAACGACAAATTTTAGATTCTACCAACCCATTGTTTCTCTACTGCGAATTCCAAGAGCACCAATATTTATTTAACTACAATGGTTATACATAAGAGATCCCAATTGTCAATATCGTTATATGAGTATCCGCATCAACTATATTTTCAAAGATAAGATCGCTTAGAACAAATTGTTACAGCGATTGCTTCCGAAAGTAAAATCACCGAACGAATTGATCAAACTCTTCGGACGTGTTGATGATGCCGCAGATGTGGAACGATTGATTAATGTGACTTCTGACGCCAGCAAATTGTCTGATGATGCCATTGAAGGGTTATTGAAAATGAGCGATGACGAGTTGAAAGCATTGCGAAATAAAAGTGTGGATGAGATTGAGACCATCATTAAGGTTCGATCATTAAACTTTGAAAATGCACTGAAACACATTAAACAAAGAGATTTTTCCGTGCCAAGGAGAAGAGGAATAGGAGGCGCTCATGATTCAAGCGAGTTTTTCAAATATAATGAGGAATTTAAAATTATTAACCGGCAGGCATCTTCAACGCCCGGTGTTGAAATTGTTGACTACCAAATTTATGCCTTGGACAAAAGTCAAAAATTATCGGGTGAATTAAAATCTACCCTTTACACAAAAACATTATATGACCCAAAAATTTGGACTGATCCAAAGTTAAAACAGGCACTCACAGAAGCCTTAGAAGATTCTTTCATAAAAAACTCGATTAATTTCCCTAGCAGTTCACCTACTTTTGGCTATACTAGTGATGGATATAAAATAATGTATACGCACAACGGGAATTCTGTAACATCTTTTTGGTTTGACTAAATATTAAGCAATGCAAAACAAGGTAATTCTAGATCAACAAAGTTTAATGGGGATGCGCATCGAACTGGATGGAGATAATAAAATCCTTCAATCGTTCATAAATACACTTACCGCAGAAAGTTTAGAGTCCATGGTCAAATCTTTACTAAACGGAAAAGGTAGAGTTTTAAATGACATTGGATTTCTTTTTTATTCAGACCTCGATGATTCCGAACGAGTAGAATTAGAAATGAGGGAAACCGAAATACTTGTTTTTAATAACTCTTTGGGCGAACAAAAATTAGAACTCGATGTTCTCATACAATCCCTATGTATCTTTTTAACTGAACTAGTTACTATTCAAGATGAGAGTGATAAACTTCAAATAAATTCTATCCTTACCAAATTAAAAAACTCATTGTAATCTTACATCAACTCGAACGTACAAAAGGCACATTGATTCAGTTTCATACAATTCACTGATCCAATACCTCAAGGTAGCGAGAAAATTGACGGTACTATACTTATATCTGGAGATTTTGTGGAAGACCTTGAGCTTCCAATAGAATCTTTTGAAACACTTACGAAAAACCTTTCGACACATGCTATCGAATTTCTCGAGTGTCTAAATAATGCTAAATATCAAGCAGATATTGATTTCATCAAAGAAAAGTTAGCTGAGGGTAGGTTATAACAGTTGTTGATCGTTTCAAACATCGCATTGTCATTCATGAAAAATCGAGCGGAAATGGAGCAATGTTACAGCGATTGCTTCCAAAAGTCAAATCTCCGAACGAATTGATCAAACTCTTTGACCGAGTAGATGATGCTACAAATGTGGAGCGCCTGATTAATGTCACTGCCGACGCTAGCAAATTGTCTGATGATGCCATTGAAGGGTTATTGAAAATGAGCGATGATGAATTGAAGGCGCTGGGGAATAAGAGTGTGGATGAGATTGAGGAGATAATATTTAAAACCATTTCAGGTGCTGAATTACCCGCAAACTGGAGTAAATTCATGAGTAAACTAAACTCAAAATTTGCCAAAAGACTAGAAAGGTTTAGAGGAAATAAAGACTTGACTTTAAACCCAAAATTAAGAGGGGGAGAAGGTCAAATTTTCACTTCTGAATTATCCTCAAATACGGTTTTAAAGCGCTGGTTTGCTTCCAGAGTGCGGGATATGCCACATTCAATAGACTTATTAATCTCTGCTAATGTTGCAGTATCTAATAATTCCAAATTATCATCTTTTATTGATGTGGTTAAAGTAATTGAAAAAGGTGATGACTGGATACTAAGAGGCTTTGACTTTAGGTCAATTCCTATTAAACGCGCAGTATCAGACCCTCAAGTTCTTGAAGTCTATAACGCAACATTAAAAGTTCTATCTTCTGAAAATCAAGCAATCACTAAGTCTATTTTGAAAAAATTTCAAAAACAATCTGAAAACGTACATTGGTCACCAACCCATGGAAAATTTATTATTATTGATATGCTCTAATATTATTCAAATGGACAATTTTAAAAATTTAAACAAGAAACTGGGCTTGAAAAGGTTCTTAGGAAGCGATTTAGGAACAATGTATTTTAACCCCAATGCAGATGCCCGTGATGACATAATTGTGAGACATTTTGATTCTCAAGTGAGTCCAGCCCTTGTTAATGATTATCAACAACTATATAATTCAGTCAAAACAACTATTGATAATTCAAGCCTACAAGAATTTGCAGATTTGCAACCTCTATTGGAAGTAGGTAGCGATTATTACATGAGAAGACTTCATATTTATGACTTCCCTACATCAGATTATTTCGAAAGCGATTCAAACTTGGAAATCTTACCGATTGATCTCTTAAAAAAAATAAAATCAACATTTAATACTCTATCAGAGAATTCATCTACAACAAAGGATCGATTAATTAATCAAATCATTTCAAAGAGTCTTTGCTTGCCAAGTAATAAAACTTATTTCAATGGAAAGATGAATAAAATGATTCTCGTTGAGCCTACAATTAACGAGGAAGACATTATTCTTTGGGGGAAATTGCATTCATGAAGCATTTGCAAAATTACAACTTTGAATACTTGGACAATTCTCGATGAACAAAGCTTAATTGGTCTTCGCATGGAGTCAGATTATAAGAACGATATAATATGTTCTTTTATCAATACTCTGAATATAGATGGCTTAGAAAAAACTGTGCTCTCACTGAACTCTTAATCTGGAAGGTAATTAATAATATGAACTTCAACATAAACTTTATTCTTAACGACAATTCGCAAACAAACACTAGAAAAGTAATATCATCTCCCGATGAACACCGTGATGCTATTAACGAACTATATAATTTAAGTTGCTCTATTGGGTTTCAAATCAACAACAAAGAATGGATTATTGAGGATGAACTTGGTGCACTAATTGGTAACTTCTTTGTAAAAACAGTGAATGATTTAGCCACAAAAGGTTCTTCTCAATATGAGTATTTCGAAATGGATGGACGGATTAGTAGCGAGAAAATTGACGGTACTATACTTATATCTGGAGATTTTGTGGAAGACCTAGAGCTTCCAATAGAATCTTTTGAAACACTTACGAAAAACCTTGCGGCACATGCTATCGAATTTCTCGAGTGTCTAAATAATGCCAAATATCAAGCTGATATTGATTTCATCAAAGAAAAGTTAGCTGAGGGTAGGTTATAACAGTTGTTGATCGTTTCAAACATTGCATTGTCATTCATGAAAAATCAGGCTGCCACGGAACCTTGCTTCAACGCCTCCTTCCATAAGTAAAATCACCGAACGAATTGATCAAACTCTTCGGACGTGTTGATGATGCCGCAGATGTAGAACGATTGATTAATGTGACTACTGACGCCAGCAAATTGTCTGATGATGCCATTGAGGGGTTATTGAAAATGAGCGATGACGAGTTGAAAGCATTGCGAAATAAAAGTGTGGATGAGATTGACTGGAAGAGTACATAATTTGTAACGTCCTCTTATCATCCTCTATTAAAAGATTGCGCACATATACCTAAATCCTCGCGTACATATACCTAAAATGCCCAATTTTAATTTCAAAATAAGCAAGATTCCTTATCTTTTCAGTACCAATTCAAGTGCGTTTCCAGCAGATGCACAAAATGGTATATTTATTTGTCATTTTTCATCACTGAAGGAGTAAATCCTTGAAATTTGATATAAACGCAACCACTATATAAATAACCTTGTTAGCACCGAAGCAACAACAACATTCTGGGCATCATCCGCAGCAACAGCAGCAGCAAGCTAAAAAACCCTTCGTACTCAAGCGTCAAGGGCAAAATGCGGGTATTCAAGCAAAATTAAAAATTGGTCAAACAAACGATAAATTTGAGAAAGAAGCCGATTCTGTAGCTGACAAAGTCGTCAATAAGAATACCGAACCCAATGTTCAGAAAGCCCCTGCTCCACCCATCCAAACCATGAAGGTTGGCCCTACCGACTTGCAAAAAATGAGCGAGCCGGATGAGGATGTCCAAATGGAACAAGAGACGGTAAGTGACAGCGAAGTGCAGGCGAAACGAATTCAGCGCATGGAAATGGGC
This sequence comes from Fluviicola sp., assembly GCA_043584915.1. Taxonomy (GTDB): domain Bacteria; phylum Bacteroidota; class Bacteroidia; order Flavobacteriales_D; family Crocinitomicaceae; genus UBA4466. The sequence goes on along the minus strand of CP121319.1, from coordinate 2,857,211 downwards.
GCGGATGAAGATGAATCTGTACAGATGGAAAGTGAGAACGATACAGACAGTGATGTGCAGATGATGGAGAAAGGTTCGGAAGAAGAACCGGTTCAAATGATGTCGGAGGATGATTCTGAGGTGCAGACTATGTCGGACGAAGCAAGCGAAGTGCAGACTATGTCTGCCGAAGAAAACGAAGTGCAGATGATGTCAGACGAAATTGATACCATGTCCGCTTCGGATGTGCAAGCCAAGTTCAAGAACAATCGCAAAAACAAGAAAAACAACGTTGCTTCCAACCTTAAATCTTCCAAAGGAGGCGGAAGCAAAATGGATTCCAATACGCAATCGAAAATGGAATCAGGATTTGGCACCGATTTAAGCGGCGTTAACATCCATACCGACTCGAAATCGGTTGAAATGAACCAGGATTTAGGGTCCAAGGCATTTACCAACGGCGCCGACATCTACTTCAACGAAGGGCAATACGATCCAGAAAGCAAGGAGGGTCAAACATTACTAGCGCATGAATTAACGCACACCTTACAGCAAGGAGCTGTTGAGCCTGGCAAGATGTCGCGCAAAGAAAAGCGTGCAGCCCGAAAAGAAGCGAGAGCCGAGAAAAAAGCCGATAGAAAAACGGCTCGAGCGGAGAAAAAAGCGGCAAAAGAAGAAGTTAAACTTGAAAAAGAAGAGGTAAAAGCGGTTGCAAAAGAAACCAAAGCAGCCGAAAAAGCCAAAAAGAAGGAAGACAAGAAAAAAGAGAAAGAGGAGAAAAAGGCTGAGAAGAAAGCAAAACGCAATCCGAAAGAAGATCCAGATTTCATGGCGGTTGTTACCTCGGTTGCAGTTGAAGCCAAAGGGCAGCAAAAGCATGAACCAGTTACCGGACTTGTGTCAAACGCGCAAGAAGCATCTCCAGAAGCCAAAGACGAACACATTGGTAATGCGCAAGCAAGTCAAGTCGATGAAATGAACGAAGAAGAGGCAAAACCTAAAGAGTTTGATGCCAAAACCTTCCGAGAAATGCTCGACAAGCGAATTGCTGGAATGCAACTTCCTGAAACAATGGAAGAAGCGGATGACTTTGAAAACAACAACAACATTGATGAGATCAACGAAGAATCAATGGGTGATGTTAGTGCCGCAGCCGACGCAGCAGCAGGTCCAGTCGCAACAACTACTCAAGCAGATCCTGATCCTGATAGTGTTGAAAAACGTGAGCCAAGCAAATTAGTTCCGCTCAAAAAAGGGAAGAAACCGAAAAACGTTAATGCGGAAAGAGCAATTCCTAAGAAACGTCCCGATTCTGAGGTAAATAAGCCAATTGAAGAGAATACAGCACGTCTTGACAGCACCATGGCTGAAAACGACGTTACAGATGAGCAATTGGCTATTTCTGAGGAGCCTAGCTTTATTGAAGGCCTTGACAGTAAAAACGATGCAAAATCAAAAGCGAAAGAAGCACCAAAAGCATTGCGTCAAAAAGAACAAGCCACGCTTGATAAGAATGCCGTAGCATCCAAAGGTAAAAGTCAGGAAGAGCTGAAAGGCATGAATGCGCTTCGAGGAAAGAACATTGAAAAGGTCACAGGAGCTCAAAAAGAAACAGGCTCTAAAGACAGTGAAGAACGCCAGCGCATCGCAAGCGAGATCAATGAAATCTACAACACTACGAAAACAGATGTCGAAAAAATTCTCAGCGATCTTGATGTTTCCGTAGAGAAAATGATGAAGGCGGCAACGGACGATGCCAAAGATGCCTTTGAAGACTATGTTAGAGTTGAGACGAACGGTTACTTCTACAGAAGATACGGAGGCTATTGGGGCGGCGCCAAATGGTTGAAGGATAAAATCATGGGCGTTCCAGATGAAATCAACAAATACTATAAAACCGGACGCCAGAAGTTTGTGGACACCATGGACGGGCATTTGGATGTGATTGCAACGCATGTAGCTACTCAATTAAATAGTGCCGAAAAACGCGTACAAGAAGGTAAAGCTCAGGTCACGAAGTATGTGGAGGAACTGGATCCGAACCAGAAGAAAATGGCACAAGATGTCACGGAGGAAATCAATGACAAATTTGACCAGCTTTCTGATGACGTAAATAGCAAACAAGACGATTTGGTCGATTCTTTGGCTGAATCATACATGGAAAGCCTTGATGAAGTAGATGCGCGCATCGAAGAAATGAAAGAGGCCAACAAAGGTCTTGTGGATGCTGTCATGGGAATGATCAATGGAATTATTGAAACCATTCGAAAACTCAAGCAAGTTATCACCGACATGCTCTCTGCAATCCAAAGCGTTATTGGTGTTATCGCTGCCGATCCTATTGGATTTATGGGAATGCTTTTCGATGGTCTTGGTAAAGGCTTCGATATGTTCAAGAACAACATCCAAACGCATTTACTAGGTGGATTGCTTGAATGGTTAACTGGATCACTTGGACCGATGGGCATTCAAATGCCTGCCGATATTTTCAGCTTAAGTGGCGTCTTTGATCTTACACTCCAAGTCCTCGGACTCGGTTGGGATTACATCAAGCTCAAAGCCGTGAAAATGATGGGCGAACCTGTCGTAAATGCCCTCATGACTGGATTTACGATGTTCAAAGTCTTCGCAACTGAAGGCGCCATGGGAATCTGGAAATACGTAAAAGATTCCTTCCAAGACATCAAATCCATGGTAATCGATGCCATAAAGGATATGTTGATCACGAAGGTTATCGAAGCCGGAGTAAAATGGTTATTGAGTCTTCTTATTCCAGGCGCTGGATTCATCAAAGCAATCATGGCCATTAAGGACATCATTGTGTTCTTTGTGGAATCTGCGATCATGCTCATCCCTGCCATTACGGATGCCATCCTTGCACTTGCCCGCGGGGACATTGCGGGTGTTGCAAAAGCCATGGAATTCGGACTAGCGAAATTAATTTCCCTTGTCATTGGTCTCTTCGCACGATTGATTGGCTTGAATGGATTGTCTAAGAGAGTTGGGAAGATCTTCAAGAAGATTCGAAAGCGTATTGATAAGGCAATTTCGAAGTTGTTGCGTAAGGCTAGGAAGGCGGCTAGGAAGTTGTTTAGGAAGAAGAGAAAGAAGGGCGAGAAAACGAAAGGGGATGTGCGCTCGAAGAAAGAGATGGAAGCTGATTTGAACATGGGAATCCAAAAAGGCACCAGTTTCATTAAGGAAGGTAAACATGACAAAGCCGAAATAAAGAAAAAGCTTCAAAAGCTTAAAAACAAATATGATCTAGCTGAACTTAAACTTGTTACCGATAAAACACATAATGACGGAACCGAACACGTTCATGTTCACGGTGAGATTAATCCGAAGAAGGATGGAGTTGTAACAACTTTAAAAATAAAAGATGCTGAAGACATAGTGCTCAAGCCAAACCAAGCGGCTCTAATTAAAGAATCCAGTCCACGCCATTTTAGAGCAGTTTTGCCAACCGGAGTGATATTTCATCTCATAGGAGTTGGAGATAGTATACAGATAAAATTAAGTACAAAAAAAGAAAATTTTGATGTTGAGAATAAGGATAGTTATATTATTGTAAATGTAAACGCAAAAGCAGTTAAGAATTTAACCAAAAATGCAAGTTCGCAACAAAAGGTATTTCAAGATATATATGACAATAGGACATATAAAACTGGTGAAGTGGATTGTTTCACCTTCGCTATGGAAATATTAAATGGTAGACTAAGTGGAGACTTAAAGTCTAATCCAATTGGAGACGATAACGACGAGCGATTTGAAGATTTAAAAAAAGGAAGAAGTTAAAATCATGACAGATTTCATAAAAAAACTAGAGAAAAAATTCGATACGCAAATCATATATTCTGATAAACAAATACCCGTAAACCATTACTTTTCAGATCAAGAAGGAAATATTAGAACATTGTATTTGTATGATATCAACTTACAAGAGATTGACCACCTATTCCCTCTAGCCGACAGCTTGTTTAACTTGACTTTGGTACAATGCAACATTAGAACCGTGAAAGGGATAAAATCGTTTACACAATTGGAATCTTTAGTACTTAGCCTTAATCCTTTACATGGATCAACACTTAGGCATTTACACCATCTGAAGAAGTTAAGAAATCTTGATGTAAGAGCGACAAACCTTAAGGATACCTCTTTCGTTGGTGGCCTTACCAATCTAGAGATGTTATTCGTCGGCGGTACTAACCGCTTAAATGGATTAAAAGGTATAGAAAACCTGACATGCTTGTGCCATTTAGATGTATCCCATAGTGAAATTGACAGCATTGAAAAAGTTGATGCCAACCAAAATCTCCGGTCATTAAAATTAGAAGGAAATCATATAGAAAAGTTGACTCATTTAAACCGATTTCCCAATTTGGAAATCCTCAATGTCGATTGCTCTTCGGTCAGAAAAATTGAAGGTTTGGGTGAATTAAAAAAACTCAAAGAACTTTCTATTTGGGATGCTTACATAAAACGTATCGAAGGCCTTGAAAACTTAAGCAAGTTGGAAATTCTTGACTTAAGTGAAAACCAAATTTCTAAAATTGAAGGGTTAGATCATCTAGTAAAATTGAAGGAACTAAGTCTCAATAAAAATCCAATTAGTATAGTTGAAAATTTGGAAAATCTCATAAATCTTGAACTTCTTCTATTAGAGCCTGGTAAAGACGTTGTTCACTTTGACGCCAGATTTTTTCAAAATTTAATTTCAGAGTGTCATATTTACATCCGTGGCCATAAGAATGTAGATTCTATTAAAGCCTTGGCACCAAAAAATGTCAAGATTAATTTTGACGAAAACTATCCTTATCCGACATCGTTATATCGCCATCCAAAAAAGGATTCAATATACAAGTACTGACACACCTTAAGTTTATTTCGATAATTTCGCCGCTATAAAAACTAAACAAATATTATCATTTACAGTTAAGATAATATGCTATTTGACTTATTTGAGTTTGGTAACACTGTATCATGTATATTGAACTTATCATTCAGGCTTTACAATTATCCCGTGTGGGATAGCAGTAACATCCTCAACCATCCCAATACCAAAGTTCTCGAAGCGAGAATCAAATGATCGCTCAATCTGCGAATCTCTGGCGCTGGATCCATCAAAGCAATCATGGCCATTAAGGACATCATTGTGTTCTTCGTTGAGTCGGCAATCATGCTCATCCCTGCCATTACAAATGCCATCCTTGCACTTGCCCGTGGTGACATTGCGGGTGTTGCAAAAGCGATGGAATTCGGACTAGCGAAATTGATTTCCCTTGTCATTGGCCTCTTCGCACGATTGATTGGCTTGAATGGATTGTCTAAGCGAGTTGGGAAGATCTTCAAAAAGATTCGTAAGCGTATTGATAAGGCAATTTCTAAGTTGTTGCGTAAGGCTAGGAAGGCGGCGAGAAAACTTTTCAGAAAGAAGAAGAAAAATAAGAAAGGGAAAGAAGAACGCTCTAAGAAAGAGATGGAGCAAGACCTGAATCGTGGTATCAAAGAGGGGACGAAATATGTCAAGTCTGCAGAAGGTAAAGACAAAAAAGAAATTGATAAAAAACTCAAGCAAATAGCAAATAAGTATGAGTTGAAGAAACTCAATCTAGTTATTGATAAACAAAATGAGAATGGTAAGGAGCAAGTCCATCTTGACGCAAAGGTAAATCCCGAGAAAAAAAGTGATATATTCAAGGTTGAATTGGACGGTGAAGATGGTGATTCGATTACTCGTCCTCCTGCAGGAAGAGCATACTTGGTTAAGCAAAATATAAAAGGAGATCCGCACTATGTAGCCTTTTTCCCAAATGGAGATTTGATACATCTAGGATATAATTCTAATGTAAAAATTAAAGTTCCAGGTGTTAAAGAAAAACTACCAGTTATAGAAGTTAAGCCAAAATATGATTATACTTCAATAAAGGCAGTAGGTGCAGTATCCGTTCCAGCACCGGGTGCGAATGCTGATGGGTTTGCGAAAGGAATTGAAAAACGTATACTTCAAAAGGTTCAAAAATATCGAGGTCAAGGCTATTTGGAAACCAAAAATGATTGCCTTGTGTTTACATTAGATGTATTAAATAATATATTCGATTCTGGTATAAGAGTTCCGAAAGGCGAAGGAAAGGGCAAAAATAGAGAAAAGGCAGAGGATTACGACGTTTGGTATAGTAAATTTAAACCGAAGAAATAATGAACAAATTTATTGACAATTTGAGTAAAGAGTTTGATATCCTAATACCATATTCAAATAAGTCATCAAAAGGTTATAATTCATACTCATTAAATCAGGACGGAAATGTTAAAGAGTTATTTTTAAATGGGGTGAAACTGAAAAACCTCGATACCTTTTTACCAATTGCAGACAAGCTTGAAATACTTTCCCTTGAAGACTGTTCAATTGAGCACATAAACTCCCCCAGTGCTTTTACCTTTTTAAAAAAACTAAACCTAAGTGACAATCCAATTGATCAATCAGCTTTAAAAAGTCTGATTCAAATACAGAATTTGACAGAATTGAATTTAAGTATGACTGAGATTGTGGATACACATATACTCAATGCGTTAACTAAATTGACAAAATTAGACCTCAGCTTTAACGTTAACCTCACAGAAGTGAGAGGGTTTAAAGAAAATGAATCTTTAAAGCATCTTATTCTCCAATTTTCTAAAATTGATAGTTTAGAAAAAATTGAAGTAAATGAGAATATTCAATCGATGAATATTAATTCTGGACGACTTTCCCTTATCTCTGGTCTCGGACGTTACACCAATTTGAGAAATTTAGATTTGAGTGGAGGTAAAATTCGAAAAATTGAAGGATTGAATCATTTAATAAAGCTAAAAAGATTAAGCCTGAGTGCTAATCAAATAGATAAAATTGAAGGCGTGAGTGAATTGTTGAACCTAAAAACTTTAGACCTGTCAATGAATAAAATCAATAAAATTGAAGGGTTAGAGTGTTTAATCAATTTGGAGGAATTAAGCCTTATGGATAATCAGATCTCATCCATTGAAAACCTTAATAATCTGCATAACTTGAATTGCTTGCTATTAGATCAAAATAAAATCAATCAGTTTGACACCACATTCATGAGTAAGTTAAATTCACCTTGTTATATTTCAGTTGAACCTGAGGTAAGAGACCTATTGAGTCATAACATTTCAGATAATGTGACTTTTGAACCTGAGACTAATATTAAGGGGCCACGATTTCTATAAAGTTTGCTATTTATTTTTTGATAACAAAATCTCAAGTTTTCATTCTTGATTGAGACTTTGGAGCATAGAGACATTTATTGATACCATCAAGGACATCATCGTGTTCTTTGTTGAGTCAGCGATCATGCTCATCCCTGCCATTACAGAGGCGATTCTGGCCCTTGCCCGTGGAGATATTGCGGGTGTGGCAAAGGCGATGGAATTTGGATTGGCTAAGCTGATAACATTGGTGATTGGTCTATTTGCAAGATTGATTGGCTTGAATGGATTGTCTAAGCGAGTTGGGAAGATCTTCAAAAAGATTCGTAAGCGTATTGATAAGGCAATTTCGAAATTGTTGCGTAAGGCTAGGAAGGCGGCTAGAAAGTTGTTTAGGAAGAAGAAGAAGAAGGGTGAAAAGCCTACACAAAAAGATTTAGATAACACTAAAAAGGAAAAACAGGATAATAAAGACAACGTAAAAGTACCGTTTAAACTTGCCGGCAAGTCACATCACCTAATTTATAAAAACAAGGGAGGAGGCTTTTCTTTAGAAATGCAATCTAAACAAGATCCTTTAAAAAAGAAGGAACAAGACGTAATTGCGACGCTGAATCGATATATTAATTCGAATATACCAGAGAAACTAAAAGAGAAGTTCAAGGAAATTAGAGAGAACATGGACACTGGTCTTAGTAATGTAGAGGATACAGTGCAAAAGAAACTTGGAGAGAAAAGTAAGAAAAAAGGCAAAAAAAATAAAAGTCAATTAACAAAAAAAGAAATTACTAAGGTCCTCAATAATGCGGTACATCAAATAACAACTCTTACAAATAATCCTCAGCTAAAATTACAAGATTTATCCCCACTTGCTATGGAAAAGGCTGATCTAACAGGTAAAATTGGAGGGCTTATTTCTGAAAAGAAAAATAAAATTTCCGAAGTCTATTCAGAATTCCAAAAGGATTTACAAGAGAAACTTCCACCAGGATCTGCGATCAAATATAGAGGAAGTATGGCTCGAGGAATAAAGAGTCCAAAGAAATTGACAGCTGAAGGTGCAGTAAGGTTTTTTGACCCTAATAATTTTGACGTTGATGCCTTCATTGAATTATCTGGTGCCGAATGGACTAAATTAGTAAGTGAATTCCCTAAATTAAGGGGGAAAAATAGAAGTGATTTTAATGACTTGGCGGGTTGGACAAAATTTAGTTCAATAAATGGAGTAATGAAAAAAATTGAAGCTAGGCTAAAAAGTGAGATTGGTGTTAAAATTGATCCGAAAAAAATTAATCTTTATATTCAAACATCTGCAGCTTCAAAAGATCAAATAAAGAAAGGTGTTGACTACCCTGTTGGATCAATTGAAAAAGCGGGATACCCTTCCTACGAAAAATCCTTACCAAAGGATAACAGGATTGTTGGTGAAAACAGATTGACTGAAAACAGGGTTATAGCTCCAGAAAAGCATGTTACCGTTTATAAAGAAGAATAAATTATGAATAAAATTATTGTTTCTAGTTTGAACTTGATTACAAATGAAGATGAACCAAAAGTATTGAAGAAAGTCGAGAAGGCTCTCAATTGCTCTTTAATATTTGTAAAAGAGGATGAAGACTTTAATAAGTCATGGGAATGTTTTGGTCTCGGAATTTTCTTTTATTTTTCTTATTCTCATTTCAGATTACACAAAGAAAAACTATTCACTCTCAGTGCAAGAACTGATTCAACAATTGAGCCAATAGGAGAAAATACAGAACAAGTTTTTATTGACTTCCACTTTAAAGCTCTACTTCAAGAAAATGGTTTCGAAAATGTAATGACCAATATGGAATATGGGCAATATTTAGATTCTATTAAATCATAAAAACTGATCTCGCCATTAATTAGCCGTTTCCACAGCATCAAGAAAAAGGAACGGAAAGTGACTTCTGATGGTTATCGATGCCATCAAGGACATCATTGTGTTCTTTGTTGAGTCGGCAATCATGCTCATCCCTGCCATTACAGATGCCATCCTTGCACTTGCCCGTGGTGACATTGCGGGTGTTGCAAAAGCGATGGAATTCGGACTAGCGAAATTGATTTCCCTTGTCATTGGTCTCTTCGCACGATTGATTGGCTTGAATGGATTGTCTAAGCGAGTTGGGAAGATCTTCAAAAAGATTCGTAAGCGTATTGATAAGGCAATTTCTAAGTTGTTGCGTAAGGCTAGGAAGGCGGCTAGGAAACTTTTCCGAAAGAAGAAGAAGAAGAAAGGAGGAAAAGATCAAACTAAAGAGGATCCTAGAACTGAGAAGGAGAAGAAAACAGACCTTCAAAATGCTAAAAAGAAGGCACAGCAATTACTTGAAGACCCTGATAAATCTCCTAAAGAAGTAAAAAAAGGACTTCCAAAAATTAAAAAGGATTACGATTTAACGAAGATTAATCTTGTTGATAAAGGAGACGGGATATACTTCGTTAGCCTAAAGGTTAATCCAGAAGATAAGACAACAGACGAAGAAAAGTCTCTTCCTGCGGAAGGAAAAGTCTATCTAGTGTACCATGAAAAGTACGGGCGCTTAGAGAACCCTCACTACCAGGTAGTTTTATCAAATGGAAATATTTACGATTTAACTTTAGACGAAAACGACAAAATTGAAATTCGAGTTTTCTCACTGCTTAGTAAGGACAAAAATAAATCTGATGTAAAAGTAAAAGGTACAAGCTTTAAAGAGGTGAGAATTGATCAAAGTAAAGCAGATAAAATTAACCCATTTAATAAGTATGGTAATAAAATGAGCGGCAAAGATGCCCCGAAGAAAAATGATCTAAAAGATTATAAAAAGTTGAAATCAAAATTTGAGGCAAGTGAATACAAAGAACATAAGCTTGATTGCTTCAATTTCTCGGTTGATTTTATAAATAAAGTAGTTAATTTAAAGAACACTCAGGTGGTTACCGTAGGAAATACACATTACGATTCATTTGATAGTATAAAAGAATCATGAAAGACTTTATAAATAAATTGTCAGAAAAGTTTGAAATCGACATTATTAGTTCAGACAAATTCAAACATGGTACGAATAGTTATCGTTCAGATGAAAATGGTAACATTACAGAATTGTACCTGTTTGAAGTCAAATTGAAATCAGTAGATGTCCTCCTTCCTTTGAAAGAATATTTAATAGAAATGAGGTTAGAGGACTGTGAAATCTCCAACTTGAAATCAGTTCATGAATTCTCAAATTTGATCAAACTTAATTTGTGTTTTAACCCAATTACAAGTGCAGTACTTGAAGAGTTAAAGCCTATGGATAGCCTAAAATTTTTAGGATTATCTTATACCGATATCGACGATACAACTGTGATTAGCAAAATGGAATTCTTAGAAGAATTGCACTTAGGTGACTGTATAAATATAACTTCCGTCAATGGATTAGAGGAACTTCATTATTTAACGAATCTTAATATTGACTCCACTTATATCGAATCTTTAGCTGATATAAGTGCTAGTAATTCAATTGAAAGGATAAGTTATCGAGACAATTGTTTAAATCGAATTTCCAGCTTAGAAAACTTTCCAAATCTCAAAGAGCTAATTATTACTGGACAAAATATATCTAAAATTGAAGGCTTAGAAAATTGTAACTCATTAAAAAAATTAAGACTTTCTACTACAAGAATCAACAAAATTGAAGGTTTAGATAAGCTCATCAACTTAGAGGTTCTCAACCTTAATCACAACGAATTAAGTAACATCTCAGGGCTTAATAAACTTGCAAACCTAAAAAAACTTAATCTATCGGAAAATCAAATTTCCGAAGTCAAGAACCTAGACGGATTGAAAAATCTTGAGTTACTATTATTAGAATCATGTGGAGTTACACAGTTTAATACTGAATTCTTATTTGAATTAAATTCTGAATGCTTAATTTCTCTGGTTAGAAACCCTATAAAACAGATTGATAAAAGCATCCCAGACAATGTTACTATTCAGTTTGAATCAGATCATTGGGTTCCAAAATCTATTTAGAAGAATTAACCGCACCCCGACGAAAGGCGATAGCTTTCCGAAACAAAAACACTAGACGAACACAAAAATGGCAGCGACTGTAAGAAGCTGCTTTTTTTGTTTGTGAGACTTTGTTTTTGAAAGGGAACTAAAGCCTGTAGGCGGATCAGGTGCCCAAACAAAAAGTAACCGAATACGTTGACGGACTCGATCCAAAATTGAAGCAAGTTGGTAAAGAAGCCGCAGCGGAAATCAACGATAAGTTTGAAGAACTCAACGAAGACGTAAGCAGCAAGCAAGACGATCTCGTGGACATGATCGCTGAATCATACATGGAAAGCCTTGATGAAGTAGATGCACGCATCGAAGAAATGAAAGAGGCTAACAAAGGTCTTGTGGATGCTGTCATGGGAATGATCAATGGAATTATTGAAACCATTCGAAAACTCAAGCAAGTTATTACGGACATGCTCTCTGCAATCCAAAGCGTTATTGGTGTTATCGCTGCCGATCCACCGCGAAGCAGCACCGAAGGTAATTGGATTTATGGAAGAAAAAGTAATGCTTTTGAAGACGATCGGCAGGTGAACTAGCACCGTTGCCGAGCGGACAATCGATGGTCTTGGTAAAGGATTCGATATGTTCAAGAACAACATCCAAACGCATTTATTGGGTGGATTGCTTGAATGGTTAACTGGATCACTTGGACCGATGGGCATCCAAATGCCTGCCGATATTTTCAGCTTAAGTGGCGTCTTTGATCTTACACTCCAAGTCCTCGGACTCGGTTGGGATTACATCAAGCTCAAAGCCGTGAAAATGATGGGCGAACCTGTCGTAAATGCCCTCATGACTGGATTTACGATGTTCAAAGTCTTCGCAACTGAAGGCGCCATGGGAATCTGGAAATACGTAAAAGACTCCTTCCAAGACATCAAATCCATGGTAATCGATGCCATAAAGGATATGTTGATCACGAAGGTTATCGAAGCCGGAGTAAAATGGTTATTGAGTCTTCTTATTCCAGGCGCTGGATTCATCAAAGCAATCATGGCCATCAAGGACATCATTGTGTTCTTCGTAGAGTCGGCAATCATGTTAATCCCAGCCATTACGGATGCCATCCTTGCACTTGCCCGCGGAGACATTGCAGGTGTTGCAAAAGCCATAAGAGAAAACGCAGTTTTTGAAGACGATGGGTAGGTGAACTTGCACCGTTACCCAGAGGAATTTGGACTAGCGAAATTGATTTCCCTTGTCATTGGTCTCTTCGCACGATTGATTGGCTTGAATGGATTGTCTAAGAGAGTTGGGAAGATCTTCAAACGAGAAGCATAGCTTAGAGAAGCCAAACGGTAGTTTGAGCCATTCGAAAGCGTATTGATAAGGCAATTTCGAAGTTGTTGCGTAAGGCTAGGAAGGCGGCGAGAAAGTTGTTTAGGAAGAAAGGTGCCAAGAACAAACCAAAGAATAAAGAACAGCACGATGATCAGGTAAAAGCTGGGCTACAATACCTAAAACAACAAACGGCTAAGGTTGATGAAGACAAGAATAAATCAATTACAGCCGAAGAAGCAAAAGAGGCTGCAGCTAGAACTAAGAAAAAATTCAAGGTTTTTAAGTCCATTACACCTAAACAAAAAGGGGCGAATTGGTCATTTGAATGGAAAGCAAGTAGCGGAATACTTGATGTAGACGTAAAAGTAGAGACAAGTACACATGGAGCTTTGAAAGTCGGTAACCACCCACTAAAAGGTGATGGGAAAGAATCACATCACGTACCTGCGAAACAACTGGCATATACCTTACGTAACTTCTACACTAGCGTAGGTGATATTCTTCCTGATAACCCTGCATACGAAGATCTTAAAGAAGAAATAAAAACTAGAGAAAAACAAATAAATAAAAATCATGGTGGTGATGGGAAAAATTTATCCGCAATTTTACTAGCAAAATCAACTCATAGAACTGGAAAAAAAGCTGTTCACAAATCTGCAATACAATCAAGTGTATACAGTGACATGAAAAAACTTGCAGGGTCCATCGAAAATGGAGGCAAACGAATCATTGTTGTAATACCAAAATCTGGTGAAGAAAGAACATTGGCAAATTTAAGAGGAACACATTGGCAGTCATTTATTAAACAAATGTATATTTTCAAGAAAAATAACAGTGACGTTCTTGATATTAACACAAAAAAAGATGAGGCACTATTTGTAATTAATGCTGGAACATCAAAAGGTAATGAAAGTATCGCAGCAGAAATTAAAGAAAAAACTGACAAGGTGCAGGGTGTAGAGGCTCATGAAGATAATTCTACACAAATAAAGTTGCTTATGAATCAAACGGCAGAAAGTACATTCGATGTAGCGTTAGACATTGGTGTTGACCAAGTTAGTAAAGCTTTGGAGGGGAGCACTGTGGATGGCGATAGCTCAAAACACTCAGGAGCTTTAAAGCAATTAAAAACAACTGCTACGAATATTTGGAAGAAGATTATCATTAAACCATTCTAATTATGGACATAATTCAAAAATCACAGGAGCTAAGAAAAAATGTCAAATTTATCAGCGAACAATACCCCGATTTCACTCCATTCAACCCTGAGATTGACAACTCTGTTCTTAAGACTCATTTGCAAAGAGGTAAATGGTCTCTTTTGCACCTTTCTGCATCCACTTCTTCTCTAGGAACTAAAGCATTTCGAATTATTCCATGGTTACCTAGTAGCAAGTGGCCAATTGGAGACACTACAACTTTTTTTGAAAGCTACTTTTATTATGATTCTATTGAATCTTATTTAGTAGGCAAACCAATACACACTGCCGTTAATAAAAAAGCATACTACAATCTATACAAGGCAAATTGGAACTCTTTTTTGTCTTCAAGATCGAAAATCTTCGATCTTTTCGATCTTGAAACTAAAGTTGACAGACTGGAAAACTGGTTTTTTAATGTTTCCTCAGAACCAAACAGGGGCATGGAAGAATCGGAAAAATATGCAAGACTGAAAGAGGCATCGCTGTTTATTAGTGATTCTGAAGAAAACAAATTACTTTGGGAACTGAGCAAGAAATACAAAGATGATACATTCATTCCTGATCTTCCAAATATTGAGTTATCCATCCATGAAGAGAGGATTTTAAGTTCCATAGCCGAAAGAGCTTCAATGCACGCTTTCAATAAATCTTTCGCGGTTTTGGAGCCTTTGTTATTTCAGGCAGTAATGTTCTCTCATGGTTTTGGAAGTGAAACATCAGATTTAAAAGGGATTGCTTCCCCTTCTGATACTTCGTTAAGAATCAAAAGACCAATAGATGTGCTTTTCGATGAAGATATTAGTCCAAGCAATAGCGACAATATTAAATCTTTGCCTGAATTTCATATTGCATCCGAACTTTACCGTCAAAGAAATTTGTACGATGGGATTCCACACATGGAAATAGCTGCGTATATGGACGAACAGTTAAATGATCCAGAAAAAGCATGGAAGTATCTCTTAAGTGCAGGCTTTTGGGCTGGAAAAAACCTTCCAGATGCTCAAGAGACTATTTTAAATGCTGCAATAATGTTGTGTCAAAAGAATAACTGGAATGAGGCTGGATTAGTTCTAGAGTATAATAGAGACTTTTTTTAAAGACATTAACTTCCTCCTTTAGAATAACAAATTCCTACCTTTTTTTTAATTGATATTAAGCAATCTCATCGAAAAAACTCAAGGGTTGCGATGCCCAACGTATAACTCCTGTCAACCTCTGGACTAAACATAATACGCACCCCGACAAAAGGCGATAGCTTTCCGAAACGAAAACATGAGACGAACACAAAAATGGCAGCGACTTTAAGAAGCTGCTTTTTTTTGTTTGTGAGACTTTGTTTTTGAAAGGAAACTAAAGCCTGTAGGCGGATCAGGTGCCCCCTCCTACTTCTCCTAATAACTTTTCTTGAAGTTCAAGATGGAGAAAACGATGCCAAAGATGCCTTTGAAGACTATGTTAGAATTGAAACGAACGGTTACCTCTACAGAAGATACGGAGGCTATTGGGGCGGCGCCAAATGGTTGAAAGATAAAATCATGGGCGTTCCAGATGAAATCAACAAATACTATAAAACCGGACGCCAGAAGTTTGTGGATACCAGACTATATTTTCAGCCTCAGTGGCGTCTTTGACCTTACCTTACAAGTCCTCGGACTCGGTTGAAGAAGACGTACAACGTTTGATTCGGGAGCGGAGCGCATACTCTGAAGGTTCAGCGAAAGTGTAAAGTGACCACCATCAAGTTCAAAGCTGTAAAAATGATGAGCGAACCTGTCGTAAATGAAGTATTCCCCCTTCCTACCCCAACAAGTGCTTCAACCCTCGTAACATATTGCGTTCCATGGTATCCACCCTGCCGTCTGCATTAAAAAGTAGCTGAATGTCAGCAATGAGCACGTCAAGATCCTTTCGATTGTATTCAAACTTATCAATGTTGTGTAGAATTTTTTGGATGCTTTGATAATCATTGTCTCCTTCAAACTCTCGATGAATTTCCTTGTAGGTATTTTCAGACACCAATCCATGTACCAGTTCTTTTTCTTCCTCTGATTCAAAGAAGTCGGCGTTTGCGGCATAAAGCATGAGGTATGCCTTGAATTCTAGTCGGTTCCAATTCGTATTTATTTCGCTCATATCTCTCGGTTTGTTGTAGCAATGTAACTAAGAATCAGAGAGTAAACTATGACAATGGTCACTTTTTGAAAAAATGACACATCCGCAAACAAAAAATCCCGGCATTCTTTCGAATACCGGGAACAATTTCTTGAAAAGAATAACAACTTACAAAAGCAAGTCGAAGCGCTATTAACGCTTGTGCATTCCTTCGTCAGAAACAGTCAACTTCTTGCGACCCTTACGACGACGTGCAGCCAATACACGACGACCATTCTTTGTAGCCATACGACTACGGAAACCGTGCTTGTTTCTTCTCTTTCTTACCGATGGTTGAAACGTTCTTTTCATGTTATATATCTTTTCCTCTTGTTGTCAAAAATTCGGACTGCAAAGATAGCTATTTTTTCTATCTGTCAAAACCGATTGACAAAAATATTGAAATTATAATAGGATCGGGAATTTGTCCGTAATTTTGTGGGAGCAAAAACAACTCATGTTTCGACCGAGAAAAGAAAAATCCAAACGGGAAAAACTCTCCAAAGATAGCTTTAGAAAAGCACGAAAAATATTTAGGTATTTGAAACCGTACTCGGGAATCTATGCCATCGGATGGATCTTTTTGGTACTTTCTAGTCTCGTAGGCCTTCTTTTTCCGCTTTTGATGGGACAACTATTGGGAACGGGATCAGATCAGCCCAGTGCGCTTGATGGGCTCTTAGACAGCATTTCTATTGATGATGTCAACTCGGTGGCAGTTGCCTTATTTATCGTCTTTGGAGCACAGGCAGTTTTTGGTTTCTTCCGCATTATCATTTTCACTTACGTGACGGAAAATGCCTTGCGAGATATGAAGAAAAAAGCCTTCTCTCGCCTACTCTACATGCCGATGGACTTCTTCAACACAAATAAAGTGGGAGAATTGACAAGCCGCATCTCACAGGATATTGAAAAAGTTCAACAAGTACTGAATACCACACTCGCCGAATTTTTCCGACAAATTGTGATTATCGTTGGTGGTATCGCCTTTTTAATGTTCCTTTCCTGGAAACTCGCGCTCATCATGTTGGGAACACTTCCAGTTATGATGGCAATCGCCGTAATTTTTGGAAGATTCATTAAAAAGCTGTCGAAAGAAGCTCAAGACGAATCTGCTAAATCAAACGCAATCATCGAGGAATCCTTGATGGGAATCTCCAATGTAAAGTCCTTCACAAGAGAACTTTTTATGCTTGGGAAGTACGAAAATGTTGTGAACAAAATCAAATCCTTGAACATTAAATCGGGATTGTGGCGCGGAACTTTTGCTTCGTTTATCATCTTCTGCCTATTCGGTGCCATCGTATTTATAATTTGGCAAGGTCTGTTGATGACAACCGGCCCCAACCCAGAATTGGCAGAAAAAGACTTCTTCTCCTTTATCATGTTTACGATAATGATGGGGGCATCTTTTGGTTCTATTGCCGATATGTACACCTCTATTGCAAAAGCCGTCGGTGCGACAGAACACTTGATGGAAATCATCGAGAAGCCGAACGAGGAAGAATTAATGACGGGTACCGAAACCCCGACAATAACTGGAAATGTAACTTTCGATCAAGTCAAATTTAGCTACCCACAACGAAAAGAAATCGAGGTTCTCAAAGGAATCAGCTTTCATTCAGAAATGAACCAGACAATTGCTCTAGTGGGCTCTTCTGGTGCAGGAAAATCTACCGTAGCTTCTTTACTCTTAAATTATTACTCAATCAGCGACGGAACTATTCGATTCGATGATGTTCCTGTGGATCAAATCGAAATCAATCATCTGCGCTCGCACATGGCCTTCGTACCTCAGGAGGTTATTTTGTTCGCCAGTTCCATTCGTGAAAACATTGCTTTCGGACGAGAAGGTGCAACCGATGCTGAAATAATCGAAGCTGCAAAAAAAGCAAATGCCTGGAATTTCATTGAATCCTTTCCTGAAGGTTTGGATACAGAAGTTGGCGATAGAGGTGTTCAGCTTTCCGGCGGACAAAAACAACGTATTGCTATTGCACGTGCGATTCTGAAAAACCCGCGCATCCTCATTTTGGATGAAGCGACTTCTGCTCTTGATTCGGAATCGGAAAAAGCGGTTCAAGCTGCATTGGATGAATTGATGAAAGGGCGTACCTCGTTTGTAATCGCACACCGACTTTCTACCATCAAAAAGGCTGACACAATCTTGGTTTTTGAGCATGGTGCAATTGTTGAGTCTGGCGAGCATGACGAATTGATTGATAAGAATGGAGTCTATGCCAATCTTGTTGCGCTTCAAGGCGTTGAGCACAGCTAAACTTCTCAAGTGAAAGTCACAATCACTTACATTGAACTCATGGGGCCCCTCAAACAGTGAAGATGAAATGAAGACGTTTGCTCAAAGTGGTTCGCATGCTTTGGCTATGAAGGAAAGTGCTCAAATGGCAATAGAAATTAGAACAATCACCATTGATGCGCATGCACTTCCTCAATGGAAAGAAGCCAAAGACATCTTGAAGAATGCTAAATCGATTCGATTTTAGGGGGATGATTATAGGGTGATTGGGTTGAGGTAGTACATTATTTGAAATTTATGCGCTGAGGAATCCTGTTACATTTTTACATTTCGCGAAATCTAGAAAACTAGAATTCTCGAACTGTAAAATTCTAGTTTTCTTGTAATTGCAAAAAATTATTCCGAACTTAATTAATTAGCCTTTCTATATCGGCGCAACCAACCCCATCAATTCAGCACATAATATTGCTGCCACAGATCCTACGGCATAGCCCACAACTGCTAACAACACCCCAACACTCGCCAATGATGGATGAAATGCCGCCGCAACAACCGGAGCCGATGCTGCACCGCCAACGTTGGCTTTCGAACCAACTGCAAGAAAAAAGAACGGAGCTTTGATCCATTTGGCTACGGCAAATAGTAAAATCGCGTGAATTAGCATCCAAATAGCACCAACAGCAATAAGTTGAGGCTCTTCGAAAGCCTTACCTATGTCCATTTTCATACCAATTACGGCAACCAAAATATAAATGAATACGCTTCCCAATTTGGATGCTCCTGCACCTTCGTATTGACGTACACGCGTTGCTGCATATATCAAAGCTCCCACGGTACAAATCAGTATCAACCAGAAAAACTCGCTCGCCAAAGGAGAAGTAGCCCCCCAGAGATTCTCAAAGAACGGCCCCAGATAAGACGAAAGCCAATGCGCCAAGCTGACCAAACCAAACGTCAACCCAAGTATGAGCATATAATCTTTTAATACAGGCTTGCGAGACGTTTGTGCTTCGTAGTTTTCCATCCGATTCTTCAAATCTTCAATCGCTGAACCGTCCGCTTTGAGCCATTTGTCAAACATTTTATGACGTGCTGCCCCCCATAACAAGAAGATCATCCACAATTGAGCAACCACAATATCCACCGTGATCATCTTTCCAAACATGCTCTTCTTATACTCATACAACTCTAACATTGCCATTTGATTGGCACCTCCTCCAATCCAGCTTCCCGCTAGTGTTGTCATTCCTCTCCAGGTAGCTTCTTCCGCAACACCTCCTACAACTTCTGGACTAATCCAGGTGTATATCAAAATAGACAAGGGACCGCCAATAATAATCCCAATGGTTCCCGTAAAGAACATAATCAACGCTTTTGGACCTAAATTCAAAATCCCTTTGAAATCGATTCCAATGGTCATTAGGATCAAAGCTGCAGGAAGCAAGTAGGTTTTGGCTGCACCGTACAAACTACTATACTCCGCAGAAATAACCCCAAACGTACTTAACAAGCCAGGAATCAAATAGCACAACAAAAGCGCCGGAATAATTCCATAAAATCGCTTCCAGCCAGATCTTTGCGAATTCGCGGTAAAGAAAATCAAAGCCAATACAACCGCAAGCAAACCAAAAGTAATGCTGTCGTCAGTGACCATGGGTTTTGGCGCCATCTTCACGGTTGCCGATAAAACAGGTTTCCCGGAGGCCTGAAATTCAAGCGTATCTCCCCCCTCATACATCACTACTTCTACTTCTGTTTCTTCTTCTAACCCTTTGATTAAAAACGGGCTGAGTCTGTTGAATTGATAGGTCTTTGCTCCTAAGCAAACCGTTACAGAATCTACGTCTTGAAGCGGGTAATCTGCCGGGAAAAAGTAGATTAAAATATCACCAGGTCCATCCATCAGAGCTTTCGACTCCATTCCCATTGGAAGAGATTGCTGACTCGAATAATCAAATGTTTTTTCTTCATCTTGAGACAAAGGCTGAATCGTCTGACCGAAAACTCCAGACGCAAATGAAAATATGGAAAGAATGAGAAGAAACTGCTTCATAAAATTTCTTTTAAAAAGAAACAGTCCTAACATTGCTGTCAGGACTGCTCCATTGAATATCTAAAAATTATTTAACGCCGTGCATAAGCTTTTTCACGACACGCGTGAGCAAGATTCCGAGAACACCCAGTACGATTGGTACTACAGTGAATATCAGGAAGAACGTTGTTAAGTTGTATTGTTCTGTAATGGACTCAATTTTACCTCCAAGGATCCCTGCTAATTTGTTACCGATGGCGATAGCAATGTACCAAACACCGAACATCATAGCAATCATACGGCCAGGCACAAGTTTACTCACATAGGAGAGCGCCACTGGAGATAGACACAGTTCTCCCAAAGTATGGAAGAGATATGCCAATACAAGCCAGATAATGCTTACTTCCGCAGTTTTTGCCCCTGAATCAATTCCGGCAGACCCCAAAGCCAATGCACCAAAACCAACGCCAAGCAGGATCAATCCCAACCCGTATTTGGCAGCAGCACTTGGATTGTACTTGCTTTCCCACCATTTAGAGAAAAGTGGCGCAAAAGAAATAATGAAAAGTGAATTTAAAATCAAGAACCAAGTTGCTGGAATTTCCAACTCTCCATCTTTGATTTCAGACACTTCTGCCGTAACAATTCCTGTTTCTGTTTTGTTCTTTTTTGCTTCTCGACGCACTTTCGCCTCCTTCTCTTTCGATAGGTAGATGAATTTCCCTTTCTTATCAACGTCTAGAATGGTCAACTCCTGCCCTTTCTTCAATTCAACTGGTTCGTTAAACTTCGACTCTTTTTGAATAACCTCCTCACCATCAGCAACGTCTGTTTCATCGGTAATAATTGTTTCAAAATAGAGTTGATCCATGGCAACTTCTTTCTCCTTCTTCTTCTCTTCGTAAATTACGATTGCTTCGGAAGGGTCTTCGATGGCCATAATAGCCGCAATGTATTCCTTATCAAACTTTTTCTGTTCAGCCTCACGTTCCGATCTGCGCGCTTTTTCAGAAGTTTCGTGGGTAATTTCTTCTCCTTTGTACTTAACTTTTTTCGGTGAAATGTCCAAGGTTACCTCCTTACCTGTTGCGTCTTTCGTGTCGTACTTGAACTGAGCATCACCTTTCAATTTTTCTTCAAAAGACTTTTTACGATCCTCGTGCATGCTGTATTCTTCGCTAACAAGGTTTGTTTTCACTGCATTGTATTCAATCTCATAAGAAGTTGAATTCAAATCGCGGTTGATCATCCATCACCTTATCCAACATCGTGAATGGGTTCAAGCGATCTCCTTTAAACTCTAATTGTTCATCAACTTCCTCACCTTCCAATGCTTTTACTGGCTTCAAACCAATATCACCAAAGATTTTCTGAGAGAAGTGGAATTGAAGCATTCCGAGTAACATGAAGATTCCGGCCAAACCAAAACCATAGCTCCAGCCAACTTTTTCTCCCAAATACCCACACATTAAAATACCCAGGAAGGCACCTGCATTTACTCCCATGTAGAAGATGGTATAGGCACCGTCTTTCTTCTCAGGAGTGTCTTTGTACATATGAGAAATAATCGACGTCATGTTTGGCTTAAAGAATCCATTCCCAACGATTAGCAGGGCGATTCCAATGTATAAGAACATCGGGTGGACTTCAATGGCCATAGAGGCGTGTCCAAGGGTCATAATTACGGCTCCAATAACGACGGCCTTCCGATAGCCAATCATCCTATCGGCGATATACCCTCCGATAATTGGTGTAATGTAAACTAAGGCAGTGTAGGTTCCGTAAAGTGCAAGCGCATTCTCTGGAGACCAGTTCCAACCTCCTAACCCGAAGGCACTTACTAAAAACAATACAAGCAAAGCGCGCATTCCGTAATAGGAAAAACGCTCCCACATTTCTGTAAAAAAGAGTACGAACAATCCTGACGGATGCCCTAATACTTTCGATTTAAAGATGTCGTTATTCTGGTCTGACATTGGATATTTGGTTTTGTCTGTTATTTACTATTTTGCTTCTTCGCCATCGGCTAATTCAAATCCTTCTGCTTCTTCGTAAACGGAGCCTTCGTTATCCTCAGCACCGTGCGTTAGGCGTTTTAATCTTTTTAAGAACATGATTAATAGGATTCCGAAAGCCACTGTGAAAATCGTAATCCACATGAAGGTTTTAAATTCTTGTTTATTCTGAGTTTCTTCAATCTTAAAAGAAACACCGTAATCTTTTCCATCTCCGCGATTATCAGGATCCTTTGCTGCTTCTTGATCTTTTTCAAACAAAACACGTGCATGCACAGGTGCCTTCGCTGAGGTTTCGTAAGACTTCAATTCTTTCTTGAGTTCCTTTAACTCTTTACCTTTAAATTTTACAAATGCGGTAAGGTCTACAGAGTCTTTGTGTCGTCTCAATTGAACAGTACCTTCATCATTCATGAAAATATCCACCTCGAACTCAACATTCTTATCTTGATTCACTGGGAAATCTTTGACTTTCTTGATTTTACCGTCCTCTTTATACTCGTATTCTTTCTTTTTAGTAATGGCATTCATCTCTTCAACGGAAGCGGTCATTTTTGCTTCATACGGTTCAAGTTGAGAAGATTCACCAATTGTTCCCGCTAGTTTATTCCCAAACCCCGTTGCAGCGAAGTAGAGCCCCATCATAATTGAAGCATACTTGAGTGGTGCCAATTTTGTGATAAACGAAAGAGAAACTGGTGAGGTACATAATTCTCCAATAGTATGGAATAGATAAGCCAGGAAGATCCAGATCATTGCTGCTTTTCCAAAATCTTCAGAGGCTGCTTCTTTTGACGCAAACATCATAAAAACAAAACCAAGCCCCATAATAATGGTACCAAGCGCCATTTTGAAGAGCGATGAAGATTCTCTTCCCTTCTTTTTCCACCAAATCCAGAAAGCACCGATCAGCGTTCCAAAAATAATAATGTAACCCGCATTCAAGGATTGAAATACTGCTGCGGGAATGTCAACTCCACCCAACATTCGATCTACTTTCACGTCGGTATATAAGTTCATTAATCCGCCAGCTTGCTCGAATGCAGCCCAGAAAACAACGATAATTAAAAATGATAGAAGCAATACAATCACGCGATCTTTCTCGATCTTAGTCAATGGCTTTTTCGCTGCTGCTACAATCTCAGGATCTTCTGATTTACCCGTAAAATTTCCTACATGACGTAAATGCTTTTGGCCTGCCATGTATACAATCTGTCCAAGTAACATTCCTATTCCTGCCAAACCAAAGCCTGCGTGCCATCCCCAATAATAGGCAACATAGGCCACGGTGAAACCTGCGAGGAATGCACCTACATTAATTCCAATGTAAAAAATGGTAAATCCTTGATCTCTTCTAATATCGCCTGGTTTGTATAAACCTCCGACCATCGTTGAAATATTAGGCTTCAGACAGCCAACCCCTAGAACGATTAGTGCTAATCCTGTAAAAAAAGCTGTTTCGTTAGGAATCGCTAAGGTTCCATGCCCCGCACAGAGCAGTAAACCACCAATTAATACGGTCTTTTTCTGCCCAAGCCACTTATCAGCAATAATACCTCCTGGAATTGACATGACATACACCAACATCGTGTACCACCCATAAATCCAAATAGCATCTTTACTCGTCCAGCCTAGCCCAGGCCCTTCTGGATCTGTAGAAGAAGCAGAGGCGGCAATATACAAGATGAGCAAACCACGCATTCCATAGTAGGAGAAGCGCTCCCACATTTCAGTAAAGAAAAGCACGAACAATCCCGCAGGATGTCCGAATATTGTGCGTTCAGATTGAACGGGCGGGGTTTGATTCATATAAGCTCAATTTCGGTGCGTGAATCTAAGAAAAAATTACGAGAGTTTTCCATTTTTATTCATAAGCGGTAACGCCCAATCACAAGCAAAAATCAATCCGAAAACACCAGAACTATACCGATTATCCATCGTAATACTTTATTTATAAGTTCTTAACCTTATCTTTACGAACCTTTATCGATTAAACTTTAAGATGCGATTTATTTCCTTTTTATTGCTCCTTCTTCTTCTGGTTTCATGCGGAAACGATACTACCGAATCCGACACTCCTGATGCTCTTTCAAAAACTGTAGATCCGCACTCCTACGCCAATGTGCAGGAGATTAGAACCGAGCATTTACACCTCGATTTAGATGTCAACTTTGACAATCAGACCATTTATGGAGTGGCTCGGCACACAATGAGCAAACACGAATCTACACAAGCCATTTTCGATGTAAAAGGTTTGGAAATTATGAAGGTAACGCTTGGTGAGGACGAGAATAAGGAAAAAGCGACCGAATATACCATTGGTACAAATGACGAACTTTTGGGTGCACCGTTGTCCGTGAAGGTGGAAAAAGATACCCGACACATAAACATTTATTACAAAACGACGGAAGCAACCGAAGCTTTGGATTGGCTCCCACCATCCCTCACTATCGGGAAGAAGCATCCATTCCTTTACACGCAAGGACAAGCCATTTTAACGCGTTCGTGGATTCCTCTTCAGGATACTCCAATGAGCAGAATCACCTACTCGGCTGACGTCAAAGTCCCTAACGATTTATTGGCCATAATGAGCGCCGACAACCCAAAAGAGCGCAACGAAGCGGGAGAATACCACTTCGAAATGCAACAACCCATACCTGCATATTTGATCGCACTTGCAGTAGGAGACCTGGTATACACTGATTTGGGTAGCAAATGTGGCGTTTACACGGAACCAGAATTGGCCCAAAGTGCCGCGTATGAATTTGTTGATGTGCCGAAAATGATGACTGCGGCGGAAGAACTTTACGGCGCGTACCAATGGGATCAATATGATATCGTGATGCTTCCTTACTCTTTCCCATTTGGCGGAATGGAAAACCCGCGATTGACCTTTGCCAATCCGACATTGCTTGCAGGAGATCGCAGCCTTGTTTCCGTAATTGCTCACGAGTTGGCACATTCATGGTCTGGAAACCTCGTAACCAATGCCACCTGGAACGACTTTTGGCTCAACGAAGGATTCACGGTTTACTTTGAGAATCGCATCATGGAAAAGCTCTACGGCGAAGAAATTGCGGACATTTTGGCGTTGATTGAATTCCAGGATTTGACTGCAGCATTGGCCGATATGAAAGAAAGTGAACATCCAGAGGACACGCATCTAAAACTGGAGTTAGAACACAGAAGTCCTGACGAAGGAATGACGGACATTGCCTATGTAAAAGGCGCTTACTTCCTCAGAACACTCGAAAAAACTGTCGGGAGAGATAAAATGGATGCATTTTTAGAGCAGTATTTCAATGAATTTGCCTTCCAAACAATTACTACCACAGATTTTGAAGAATACCTGAATAAACATTTGCTTCAGCCCAATAAAATTGAATTCAACACCAAGGAGTGGATTTACGAGAATGGCCTGCCGGATAATTGTGTTGAAATCAAATCAGAGCGATTGGATGCAATGATTGAACTAGCCGAACAATTCAACAATGATGCAATTCCGACAAATACTTCTTTTTTCCGAAAAGACCGTGGGGATTTTATCACGCAAGAATGGTTGACTTTCATTCGTCATTTAAAGCACGATACGGACGTAAAAACTATGAAAATGTTGGACGAGCAGTTCCGTTTGTCTTATGATGCGAACCCGGCAATTAAATCCGACTGGTTCAAATTGTGCATTAGGACTGGATATAACGACACACGACCGCAAATCAAGGCATACCTGTGCAAGATTGGTCGCCGATGGTTTATTGAATCGGTGTACCAATGCATGGTTGATTCAGAGGATCCAGAAGACCTGGCTTTCGCTAGGGAAGTATTTGAGGAAGCCAAAAGCAATTATCATTTTGTTTCCAGAAGTACGATTGAGGAGGTTCTTAACTCGGAGAAATAGTTCTAAACTTTCTTGGGAAGTTACACGAAAGGACTTCGAGCTTGTCGAGAAGCCGTCGACGTGACGTATGCACTAAGCTTAGGGCTTCTCGACTGGCCCGAAGTCCTTACTCCGTTAAACCAACAAAAGTAAGATCTCTCCTACTCTTCACAATTACTTTACAAGCCTCTGACTATTGCTTTTGGATTAACCATTTATCTTACATCAAAAAAAGAGGGCTTCTCGACAGGCTCGAAGTCCTTACTCCGTTAAACAAAAAAGGGCAAGATCTCTCCTGCCCTTTCCAATATTCATTCGTTGCTTCTTAATTCAAAGCAGCAATTTTCTCCTCTAGAATGGCAATTGTGCTAATTGCATCGGATTCTTTCTTGCGTTCCACTGCAACTACTTGCTCAGGAGCATTGCTCACAAAGCGTTCGTTTTGCAATTTTTTCTGAACCGATTTCAAAAATCCTTTCGTGTATTCTAATTCAGTCGTTAACTTTTCTTTTTCAGCCTCTACATCGATAGAATCGCCAAATGGAATGAAATATTCATTTCCGCCCACTAAGAATGAGTTCGAATTCTCCACTTTCTCAGAAATGTATTCCAATTGTGTCAAATTCCCCATTTTCTTGATCACGGGATCAAACGCTTCGGACAATTCACCATTCTTCTTCACGTACAATTCCATCTTGATCTTTTTCGCGATGTTGTTTTTAGTACGAATGTTACGAATGTTTGTGATCACATCGGAAGCCACGGTAAACTCTTCTAAAACAGCTGAATCGAAAGCCTGGACACTTGGCCAAGAAGCAATAACGATATCGTTTCCTTCTTCACGATCGCGCAGCTTGTGCCACAAATCCTCCGAAATGAACGGTGTGAACGGATGTGCCATTTTCAATAACTCTTCGAAAAACGAAATCGTCTTATCCAAGGTTTTTCTATCAATTGGATGCTGATACCCTGGCTTCACCATTTCCAAATACCACGAACAGAAATCCGTCCCAAACCAGTTTGTAAATGGCCATAAGCGCTTCCGAAATTTTGAAACGATCAAACAAATCATTCACATTGGCAAGTTCTTGCTGAAAACGTGCTTCGAACCATTCAATGGCTTTTTTGGAGGATTCGGGCTGTTCCAAATCATCGTTCACTTTCCATGCCGCCACCAAATTGTGTGCATTGAACATCTTGTTGGCAAAGTTTCGTCCTTGCTCGCACTGCGATGTATCAAAAGGCAAATCATTACCTGCAGGAGAAGAAATTAAAATTCCTACGCGAACGCCATCCGCCCCGTATTTGTTCATCAATTCAATCGGATCGGGTGAATTCCCCAATTGCTTGGACATCTTTCGACCCAATTTATCACGGATAATTCCTGTTTCCTTCGCCATAATACCACGCTGGAATTTGGTGTCCCCACCACAATTGACGTGAAATACACCAATCTTTGATGTTTTCCATCCAGTGACGGTAGGTATTTTTGAATTTCTCAGGGTGGAATTTGATTTCACCATTCTCGACATTTTCGAGTGCCGGCGCTGCCAAATCTTTCATATCCACAAACCATTGCGGAGACAATTTCGGTTCAATGACCGCATTGGTGCGCTCCGAATACCCTACTTTATTGATGTGATCTTCGGTTTTCACCAAATATCCTTTGTCGTACAACTCTTTCTCAATCGCTTTACGCTAATCGTCGGCAATAATTGGAACTTCACGATTCACAATCGGTACAATTGCTTTCTTTCCTACCAAATTGGCGTAACGTGCATCGTTCGGATTCACACAGATGGCAGAATCGCCCAAGATTGTTTCAGGTCGTGTTGTTGCGATAATCAGCCATTGATCTTCCGACCCGGCAATTTTGTATCGTACGTGGAACAACTTCGAGTTCACTTCTTTGTGCATTACCTCTTCATCAGAAAGTGCCGTCAACGCCTCTGGATCCCAGTTTACCATGCGTAATCCGCGGTAAATCTTTCCTTTTTTGTATAAATCGATGAACACATCCAATACCGATTCCGAGTACTGCGGATCCATCGTAAAATTCGTGCGTTCCCAATCACAAGACGCTCCAAGCTTTTTCAACTGCTCCAAAATGATTCCACCGTGCTTGTCTTTCCATTCGAAAGCGTGTGCGAGGAATTCATCGCGTGTCAAATCTGATTTCTTGATTCCTTCGGCACGCAGTTTATGCACCACTTTCGCTTCTGTAGCAATCGATGCGTGATCCGTTCCAGGAACCCAACATGCATTTTTTCCTTGCATGCGCGCACGACGAACCAAAACATCCTGAATCGTGTTGTTCAGCATGTGTCCCATGTGCAAAACACCTGTTACGTTGGGAGGAGGAATGACGACCGTATAAGCTTCACGCTCATCCGGTTCCGAATGAAAATAGTTCTTTTCCATCCAATGTGCATACCAACGTTCTTCTAACTGTTGTGGTGCGTACTTTTCGGGATTGTCCATGTTACTTAATTATTTCCGCCAAAATTAGTAATTCCGCTAGGAATGCCACAGCTTTTTATCGCTCACTTTTGTTCAATTTATCTGTGTAATTTCGTAAAGCAAAACTTCGCTTATGAAAACGTCTATTTTCTGCTTGTTCATTACACTTCTCACCTTGTCTTCTTGCATGAAGGGAGAGTCTGTTGATTTGATCATTCACAACGCCCGAATTCACACCATGACGGGGGATGATAAAATCCACGATGCGATTGCCATTCGAAATGGTAAAATCGTGGAAATTGGTCCAGAACGCCAAATCTTGAACAAGTATAGCGCTGATGAATACATCGATGCTGAGAAAAAAGATGTGTATCCAGGTTGGGTAGATGCACATGGCCACATGATGAATTATGCCCGATCCAAATTGAGCGTTGATCTGATTGGGTGCAAATCGTTTGATGAAATGATACTGCGAATCGAAAAGTATCAGAGTAGATACAAACGACCGTTTATTATTGGACGCGGATGGGATCAGAGCTTGTGGGGCGATGAAATGCCAACGAATGAAAAACTGAGTGAATTGTACCCAGATATTCCCGTTTGCTTGTTTCGTATTGATGGACATGCCTTACTTGCCAATGATTTCTTGATCGACCAGGCGGATATTTTTAGTTCTTATTTAAAAGACCCTGAACTCCATAACGGAGGCCATTACGAATCAGAAAATGGTCCAATAGAATTGTCTGATATTCAGGAGAGGTTTCAACAATCAATGAACTCTACTCCAAGTGCAATAACAATCGACCCACCGCTAGAATACGCCCAATTTGCTCAACCTTCTGGAGTTTTCGTAGACAATGCGATGAACCCAATTTTAGAAGTACTGCCGGATTTCCCTGAGAAGGAATTAATTGCCTCTTTGCTTGAGGTACAAGATGAATTGTTGATGTACGGGCTCACTGGAGTGCATGAAGCCGGATTGAACGACAAAGATTTTAAATTATTCAACAAACTTGTAAGTGAGCGGAAATTGGAATTGAACATCTACGCGATGCTCTTACCCACACCAGGAAATGTAGCGTTCGCCAAAGACAAGGGAATCTATCGCAATAAGAATTTGTACGTACGAAGTTTCAAAGTTTATGGAGATGGCGCTTTGGGATCGAGAGGTGCCTTTTTAAAGCATCCGTATGCAGATAGACATGATCATTCTGGATATTTGACTACTTCTCCCGTCCGAATGAAGGAGCTTTTTGATTTATGCCAGTTAACAGGCTATCAAATGAATACGCATGCCATTGGCGACTCTACGAACAGAATTATTTTAGATCTCTACAAGGATATGTATGAGTACAATCCGGATCATCGATGGCGCATAGAACACGCTCAAATTGTCGATCCTGCCGATTTTGGTATGTTTTCTCAATACGGAGTTATTCCAAGTGTTCAACCCACCCACGCTACAAGCGATCAACGTTGGGCCGAATCGCGCTTAGGTGCAGACAGAATGGATGGTGCATATGCTTTCAATTCATTACTAAAGCAAGCGGGCGTGTTGGCCATTGGGACAGATTTCCCAGTTGAGTACACCGATCCATTTAAAACAATTCATTCAGCCGTAGAGCGAAAAAATGGAGACAACTTTCCGTCAGAAGGATTCCGTGCAGATGAAGCCATTACCCTGGAAGAGTGTATTTTGGGGATGACAAAGTGGGCGGCATTCACATCGTTTCAGGAAGATAAAATTGGAACGTTAGAAAAAGGAAAAGATGCTACGATCAGTATGTTTCAAAAGCCAGTCAGATCCAAATCAACGTTTGAAGCGAATTTTGCAGACCTGGTACTTATAAAAGGAAAAAAGGTTTATTCTACTGAATAAACCTTTTACTGCAAGCTCGATTTCACAAACCAGAAAAGTAAACCGAGACCGTCTTTCTTGCCCTAGAATGAAGGACAAGAGATTGTTTTAAATTGCGGAGGCGTGTCCTTACAATTCAACAACAATCCAAGTGAGATTTCATGCGAACCACCAGAAACTCCATTGTTCAAGCGAGAAACGGTGATATCGTAACTATATCCTAATCGGAATTTTCCTGTGTCAACTCCAATGGTAAGAATGAATGCATCGCGATTACGGAACCAGGCACCAGCGGTAAATGCTCCATATTGTACGTATGTACCAAACATCAACTCCTGGAATCCATTTTGATATTGGTAAATAATGTTCGGCATGATTGAGAAATGTTTTTGAAGTACTGATCGTAAGATGCACTGTACGTCACGTAGTTTCCAGTAAGGTTGGGCCACTCATTTCTATAGTTCATGGCAAGTCTAGGGCAACCGTTAGAGCCCGCAAAAGCTGGGTTCAAGTAAATTGGGTTGGCATAGAATTGCGTAAACTGAGGGTCCTGAGCAGAGGCACTAAACCCGATTCCGATGGCAATAATTGCTAAAACTCTTTTCATACTTTAAATTTAATGTCGTCGTCCTATTCTAGTATTCTTTCCCACTAATCTCAACGTCAACTGATGAGACAACGAGCGTTCATTCGTTACGATACTGCGCGAATAATCAGCGTTGTATGTTAACGAAAAGCGTTTATCACTTGAGACAATTCCCAAGGAGGCGGATGGATCCATGTTACTGGAAACTGCTGCTCCAACAGTTAACCAATATGCACGGAAGTTAGCACCGGCCCATAATTCATTAAGATCTTCATAATTGCGGTAGACGAGGTATGGCGAAAGACTGAACTTCGAGCGTCTGGTCTCCCATTGCGAATCGTTTGATTCCCAATCGGTACCCAATGTTGCTACAAAATACGTTCCAGCTCTGCGCTTTTGACTCAAATCATTGGAATAGATGTTATCTCTATGTCGAAAAATATTGTCTACTTGCGCGCTTGCATAGAACCATTCTGTGTTCACGTTCAATCCAAGACCGAGGTCTCGGTACCAGAGCATATTTCCAACCGGCGTTGTCCCATCTGAGTAATAATCAATGGCATTGCCAGGAATAAATTCTACTTGCGAAGCACCTTCCATTCGGTCTGCATCCAACATCTTATTCCCCATTTTAAAGCGGAATGCTGGCTCAATAGAAAGCTTTTGGTTTACAGAAAGTTTTGGAGAATACGTGATGGCTACTTCGCCAGATTGAATTCCTCCGTTGTTGTAATAATTATGTGTCATCTGCACGCCAAGCCCTCCTCTCATTCCAAAAACATAACCGTCAAATCCAATCTGGTTACTAAACAATTCGTTGGAGCCGCCTCTATTTTGTAAACGAGACATGGTTTGGAATCGTGGGGCAATCATCGTTCCCGTAGCCCCAAAATTAACATCGGTAGCTGTCATTCCTGGAACATGATGGTATGCATCGCGGTAGTTTTTCAAAGCAACTGGATTGTTGGACATTCTTCGAATAATTCTTACGAGTCTCGAAAGTTTGTATTTGTATGAATTTTCGTAGTTCACAGATAAGGTTGTGTTCTCAGTCTTTTCTGCCACATTTTGATTTTGCGCAGCTGTATTTCTATCATTTTCAAACAAATCGCGCGATACCGGATGCATTGAAACGACCAATTCATCCAATAAATTCGGTTTCAATCCTGGCATTGTCACCAAAGTATTCTCGAAAAAATCTACATTTTCAAGCGGTTCGCTACCCGTTATGATTTGATTATTTGTGTTGGAAACAGTATTCCCATTTGCTGCAAAGGTTGCATTACTTGCAAGTGTATTGTTTGAACCATTCACATTGATATTCCCAGAGGCGGCGACATTAAGTGCACGCAATTCTCGGAAATTACCATTATCCACTCCTGTTCTTTCGACATCATTGGATGGATTCAGATTTTCAACAAGTGCAACTTGATTTCCTCCGCGCGATTGGTGTAGTTCGTTTTCTAAAGAAGCCACAAGCATTTTTAAATCTGCTACCTCTTCTTTTAAAGCGCGCTCACTTGCCGTTGTGTTCACGGTCTGGTATGCATAATTTTCAGTAGATGCTTGCGTTAAATCGAGGCGTTTTTGGTTGGTAGCAACTTGATCGTCCTGCACGAAGAATGAATAGCCAATAAACATGAGTGCGAACATTGCGGCAATTCCTCCTCCCACAGCCCAAAACATAGAAACAGGTGTGCGTTTGTACAAAGATGCCTCGTCTTCATAGGCTACATCTTTCTGTTGCAACTGTGTCATTTCCCACATATCGCGGTCTACATCCAATTCTGGATGCTGCAATATGAACAATTCAAGCTGCTCGACTTGAGAATCGGAAAGATTCCCTTCGGCGTACTCAAAGAGCCATAGGTCGATATTTGAAAATGATGGATTACTCATACCAGTTCTACCAATCCTTTTAACTGCTTTTTAATTTTCTTTCTAGCTCTGAACAGATATACTTTTACTTGAGAGTCGCTCAAATCCAAAATATCTCCAATCTCTTTATAAGAGTAGCCTTCAAGGTCGCGTAATAAAATAACGCTCTTTTGAATTGGAGGCAGAATGCTTACGGCTCTTTCCACAACTTGATTTGACTCAAAGCTGTTGGGTGTCACGGAACCTTTCTCGTATTTCGCAATTTCATTCGAGAGTGTTGTTCTCCCTTTTTTTGTTGCAAAGTTGATCATGGTGTTGTGTGCCGTAGTAAACATCCAGGATTTTGCTTTCTCAAATTCCACTTTGTTACGATGCACCCATAATTTTTCAAAAACGTCTTGAACAATATCCTTTGCGTCTTCGGTATCGCGCAAAAATCGTATTGCATAACCATACAGGTTGGTTGAATGCTCTTTAACGACAATATTGTACTCTTTACGTTTCAATCTTTGGGTTTATTCAGCAGTTAAAACAATTATCACACTGATAATGTTACAGTAATAACACCTAAGAACGTCATTTCGGTACACTTCTACAAAACGGTTTAGCAAGGAGATGTATTGATCGACTAAATAGCCCTTTCCGTCGAATATTTTTTAAAGCCATTTTGAGCTTTTTTTCATTAAATTCGTAAGTACACAGTTAGACATTAATTTATGAGCACACCAAAAAGACTATTTGACATTCCCCATTACCAACTTTCCAAGCATCCAAATGACAAGATGTTCTCCTCGAAAAAGGACGGAAAGTGGATCAGCGTTTCTACGCAGGATTTTCTCAACGAAGTACAAGAGGTTTCACGGGGACTAATAGCAAAAGGTGTGGCTCCTGGAGATCGTGTTGGAATTGTTTCAGGCACGCGTTACGAATGGAATGTAATGGATATTGCTATTCAGCAAACCGGAGCAATTGTCGTTCCTTTTTATCCGAATATTTCGGAGAGTGATTATCGATATATTTTCAATGATGCGGGCATTAAATTATGCGTTGTTGGAGACGATGAATTGTACGGTAAAATATCCAACATCAAAGGAGATGTTGCTTCGCTTGAGCACCTGTATGTTATGGAAACTTCTAACAAGGAGATTCATTGGTCGCAATTGAAAGAAGCCGGATCTGCTGATTCAGATGACGAAATTAAAGCGCGCATGGAGAAGGTCCAAAATGCGGATCTCGCTACCATTATTTACACTTCAGGTACCACTGGGAATCCGAAAGGGGTAATGCTAAGTCACAACAATCTACTTTCGAACGCCTTGGCTTGTGAAGACCCTATTCCTGCGGATAAAAATTCGAAGGTTTTGTCATTTCTTCCCGTGTGTCACGTGTACGAGCGCATGTTGCATTATCTCTATATGTACCTTGGTTGTTCTATTTATTTTGCTGAGTCGTTGGATACCATTGGAGACAACATTCGCGAGGTAAAACCAGACGTGTTTACGGCTGTACCGCGTTTGATCGAAAAAGTATTCGATAAAATCATGGCGAAAGGCGATGAATTGCCTCTGGTAGTGCGGCTTTACAACCACGTTTGGCACGCATTTTCCTGGCGGCCGACATTCCAATTTTGGAAGGTTATGGTTTGACGGAAACCTCTCCGGTGGTTTCCGTGAACTGTTTTAATAAAGGTATTAGAATTGGTACGGTTGGCGCCTTAATCGACGATGTGGAGGTAAAGATTGCTGAAGATGGAGAGATTTTGGTAAAAGGCCCTAATGTAATGCTCGGCTATTACAATCTTCCGGAACAAACTGCTGAAGTCATGAAAGACGGATGGTTCCATACGGGAGACATTGGTGAAATGCGTGAAGGCAAGTACTTAAAAATCACGGATCGTAAGAAAGAAATTTTCAAAACAAGTGGCGGTAAATATATTGTTCCTCAAGCAATTGAAAACAAGTTGAAAGAATCGCGATTTATCGAACAGGCCATGGTAATTGGTGAAGGAGAAAAATTCCCGGCTGCATTGCTCGTTCCTACTTACGATTTTGTTCGTGAATGGGCGAAGCGTAAAGGAATTGAATTTGGCGATGATTCCACCAAAACTTTGTGCACCAACGAAAAAGTGTGTGCGCGAATTCAGAAAGAATTGGATGAACTTAATGCGGACTTAGGAAAGTGGGAACAAATTAAACAGTTCCAATTGTTGCCGCAAGAATTATCCATTGAAGGCGGAGAATTAACTCCAACCTTGAAGTTAAAGCGTAAGAAAATCATGGAAATTCATAAGGACAGCGTAGGAAAAATCTACGGTTAGTCGATTATAATCTCTAGTTCTTTCGGTGGATTCTCATAAGGAATCATGGTGATTTTCACTTCGGCATTGTGAAATTTGGGAAAGTGCGTACCTGCGACAAATTGGAGCGTAGTCGCGTACTTTTTGATTTGAATCTTATCTACGGTACTTTTCAAGTTCGTCTCTTTCAATTGCGCTGAAGTTACATTGCCCTCTCGATCTACCGCAACCGTTATAATTGCCCATCCCTGATGCGCGCCTTCCATGGTGAAATTCGTCTCTGGCACTACGTCGCGCTTCGCCACAATAATATCTCCACCAACAAGTTGTGCATAAGAAAGTGTGATCATTAAGGAGAATGCAAACGTTACGAGGAACTTCATCTGGATATTTTTTTTGTTGAAAGATAGAGAATTTTGGGTTATAAGATGGAAGACGTGAGACTGCAAGACGCTAGACACTAGACCAATTGGATTTCGGGCTTCGAGTGCCTCAGCCCTCGATTGTTATGTAGAATGTTGACTGGGACTGACAGTATAGGGCTTCGAGTGCCTCAGCCCTCGGTTGTTCTGTAGAAAGTTGACTGAGGCTCTCGAAGTCAACTTTCTCACTAAGCGATCTTTCCCCAGTCGGGGCGGCTTTTGAGGGCATGCACCAATTGACTTCTTAATCCTGTGTGTTTCTCCATTTCTAGATTGGGGTCTTCTTGTAAAATTTCCGTGGCTACCTTTCGTGCCAATGCCACCAAATGACCATCTCTTGCCAGATTTGCAATTTTTAAATCTAAAACACCGCTTTGCTGCGTTCCCATGAGATCTCCAGGACCGCGTAATTGCAAATCCACTTCGGCGATTTCGAAACCATCATTGGTACGCACCATGGTATTAACGCGTTTTTTTGTGTCTGGTGAAATCTTATCTCCCGTCATTAGAATGCAAAAAGATTTTTCGGCGCCTCGCCCCACTCTACCGCGTAATTGGTGCAATTGAGACAATCCAAAACGCTCGGCACTTTCAATAATCATTACGGAAGCATTGGGAACGTTCACCCCTACTTCAATAACAGTTGTGGCTACCATAATTTGCGTTTCGCCGCGCACAAATCGGTTCATTTCAAACTCTTTGTCCCTTGGTTTCTGCTGTCCATGTACAATGCTAACGCGATAATCTGGCAGCGGAAAAGCGCGCTGAATGGCTTCGTAACCATCCATTAAGTTGTTAAAGTCCAATTTTTCAGACTCATGAATCAGTGGATAAACTATGTAGACCTGTCGCCCTTTAGCGATTTCCTCGCGCATAAATCCGAATACGCGAAGTCGTTGCGCATCTTTCTTGTGCACCGTTGTAATTGGTTTTCGACCGGGGGGTAATTCGTCAATAACAGAAACATCTAAATCTCCATAAAACGTCATTGCTAACGTACGAGGGATGGGCGTTGCAGTCATAATAAGCACATGCGGAGGTGTTGTATTTTTCCGCCACATGCGTGCCCGTTGCGCCACTCCAAATCGATGTTGTTCATCAATCACTACCAATCCCAGATTCTTAAATTGAACGGTATCTTCTAGCAATGCATGCGTTCCGATAAGAAGCTGCATTTCTCCATTTTGCAAAGCTTCGTGGAGAATGGTTCTATCTTTTTTCTTCGTGGACCCCGTTAATAATCCAATTTTGATGTCCATTCCAGAAAGGAATTCCTTCAACGATTCAAAATGCTGAATGGACAAGATCTCTGTTGGAGCCATGAGTGCCGCCTGAAAACCATTATCCAAGGCAAGCAACATTGTTAAGAGTGCTACAAGGGTTTTTCCGCTTCCAACATCTCCTTGCAAAAGGCGATTCATGTGGTGTCCGGTGGTCATATCCGAACGAATTTCTTTGAGCACACGTTTCTGTGCGCCTGTCAATTCAAACGGCAAATGTTTTTCATAGAATGTATTAAAATTGACTCCTACTCGATCGTAAACGAAGCCTTCCGACTTGGTCAAGGCTATTTTCTTTCGCACCAAAAGCTCCAATTGCAACATCAACAACTCTTCAAATTTGAGGCGTAATTTAGCCGCTTCGGCTTGTTCTTCCGATTTCGGGAAATGCACCCATTGCATTGCTTGATCCCTCGATATCAATCGGTTTTCTTGCAGTACATTTTGAGGGAGCCAATCTTCAAATTTAATGGGCATTTGCTCTTTCAAGCCACGCTGTAACTTGTGCAATCCTTTTGCATCCATTCCAGAAGCAGACAGCTTTTCTGTGCTCGGGTACACCGGCTGCAATCCTGTTTCGTGCTTTTGGATTGGCGTCATTTCTGGATGTGGAATGTTCCATTTAGCGCCATATTGAGCAGCCTTACCATAAACGACAATTGTTTCGTTGATTTTGATCGCGTTTTTAATCCATTGAACGCCTTTGAACCAGACCAGTTGAATCATTCCAGAATTGTCCTGAAAATTGGCCACCAATCGTTTTCTTCGACCGATTCCCTCTTCGCGTAATCCTGTTATCCGACCTTTCAATTGAACGGGTGCGTTCATTTCAGGGATTTCTGCTACCTGATGAAAAACGGATCGATCGACGTATCGAAAAGGGAAATAATAGAGTAAATCCTGGAAAGAGTGGATTCCGATTTCCTTCTTGAGTAATTCGGCGCGTTTTGGCCCAACACCCTTGAGGAATTCGA
Source organism: Fluviicola sp. (assembly GCA_043584915.1). Lineage (GTDB taxonomy): Bacteria > Bacteroidota > Bacteroidia > Flavobacteriales_D > Crocinitomicaceae > UBA4466. The sequence goes on along the minus strand of CP121319.1, from coordinate 2,819,403 downwards.
TCGGTGTCATCCACTTATCATTCATGCTATAAAGCTAAAAAAAATCCCTCTGAGAATTTCAGAGGGATTTGATCTATTTTGAGTTCTTCTCAAACTCTTTCAGGCCTTTCTTAAGCCAAGCCTTAAATTTATCAGGTGAGCCATGATTTCTGTAATCGGCAGAACCTACTGGAATATCAGTGCCATCTGGATACTGCAAAATGTATTGCGGTTGCGACGAAGTCTTGTACTCCATCATCTGTTTCGCCGTCCATTTATCTCCAATGGTGACGATACTTTTCTTTCTACCATCTATGGTCACCGTTTTTTGCTCAGATTTCGGCAGTTCTGTTCTTTCATCAACATACAGAGACACCACGACTACATCGTTTCTGAGATGTTCAATAATTCCAGGCTTCGGCCATACAGACTGTTCCATTCTGCGACAGTTTACACATCCCCATCCTGTAAAATCTATAAATAGTGGCTTGTTCACTTCTTTAGCATAAGCCAAAGCTTTGTCGTAATCTTTAAAAGCCATTATTCCTTGTGGTCCTTTGTGCATGCCATCTACATGAGCCTGGGAGTGACCTCCTCCTGAGGCACCATCTCCACCTCCGCCACCGACGCCACTTGGAGATTCAGCGTAGAAATCTGGAGGTAAAAAGGCATTGACCAAGTTGAGTGGTGCTCCCCATAATCCAGGGACGAGATAAAGTGTAAAGGCAAGAACGAATGTACCAACCATTGTTCTTCCAACAGACAACTTACTTACTGGACTGTCATGCGGTAATTGAATCTTGCCAAACATATACAGGGTCAGCGTCAAGAATACGGCAATCCAAATAGAAATGAAGATTTCACGCTCTAAAATATGCCACTGCATTGTTGTATCTGCTGTTGACAAGAATTTAAAAGCGAATGCAATTTCTAAGAATCCCAGGAAAACTTTTACCACATTCAACCAACCTCCCGAACTCGGCATAGAATTCAACATGGCCGGAAAAATTGAAAATAGCATAAACGGTAATGCTAATGCCAATCCAAACCCGAACATTCCAACCATCAATGAAGTACTTCCTCCAGATTGAGAAAGCGCCCCCAAAAGACTTCCTAGAATAGGACCTGTACATGAGAACGATGCCAACGAAAGCACCAATGCCATAAAGAAGATCCCAACAACTCCGCCCTTATCGGCTTTGCTGTCTGCTTTATTCACCCATGAAGCCGGTAATTGAATCTCGAATGCGCCAAGAAATGAAAGTCCAAAGACGAACAACATTACGAAGAAGAATAAGTTGAAGTAAACGTTTGTTGACATTGTATTCAATAGCTCGCCAGCTCCCGTTATAACCACAATCCCTCCAAGGAGAACATGAATAAGTACAATACTACTACCATAAAGCATCGCATTGCGAATTCCTTTAGCACGTGTTGGGCTTCTTTTGGTGAAGAAACTTACAGTCATTGGAATCATAGGAAATACACATGGCATAATCAAAGCAGCAAATCCTGCCCCGAAAGCAGCCCAAAATACAATCCAATTAGACCGTGGATTTTCTTTTTCCTTTTTTTTAGGTTCTTTCGCTTTTTCCTTATCGCTTGCACCATCCTCTGGAGCATTCGCTGTTGCCGCTTTCCAAATTCTAGGATCTAAACCAAGCTTATCAGCTACCTCGCCGATTTGAGTCCGAAGTTCTTTATTTCGAACCAATTCTTTCGCATTTTCAGCTTCGGTGATAAGAGACAAAGCGTCATTAAAATCTTTCTCCGTTTCCACTAGATTCAATAATTCTTGCGAATCATCAATGGAGATATCACTTGCCCAAAGTGAGAAAGAGGCAAGAACGAATGCGCATATTATTAAAAATCTATTCTTCATCTTTTCCGCGTAATGCTATGTATTTCTTGTAAAAACCTGTGCTATTCCCTTCAGGTACAGGGTGCCACTCTCCATTCACTTTCACATACACCTGGCCTTCTTCATCTGTAATTTCGTCTCCTTCTGCATTCTTGAATAAATCTTCTGGAGCTTCCTCTTTCGGTTGGACTCCCTTTACTTTTACTGAGAATTTGGCCGTGTGCGGTGGCAAACAATGATCGTCATCACACGTTTGAAAAGAGAACTCGCCCTCAATAGTGAAGTCTTTCTCAGACAATACTTTGATTTTGCGCTTTAGCTTTACCGTATTGGAGTGGTAATAAAGATCTTCGTCTGCCAATTCATCGTGCTTGAAGATTGGTTTTGGCTCTTTTACTCCACCAACAGTCTTGTAATTACTGTTTGATTTCAATTTAATTTCCGTTGGAATAGAAAAAGCACCTTCCGGAAGGTTCGCTGCATAGATATGCCAGTGTTCCACCATGGTTATGGTACCTACAATGTACGCGTCTTCTCCATCTTGTTCAACTGTAAACTTCCAGTTGACCATATCCTCTGGGTATTCAATTTGCCCAAAACTTGCTTTCGCGCTCACTACAAGCAATAAAAGCATGAGCATTGCTCCTTTAATTTTCATGTACTAACTCTATTGTAAATTTAACATCAACCGGAGGCATGCACATTTCTTCGTTGCACACCATATATGTCACTATTCCGTTTAATTTTTCTGCTGAGGTAACCTTTAAATCTTGAACGAACTTGACTTCTTTTTCGAAATAGTAAAGTGTTTCACCGAAATTGGCATCCATAGCCACAATTGGATCGGGTTCTTGAATAGCTCCAACCAACTCCACTCCTTCTGTTTCTGCAAACTCAAATTCCGTGGGAATAGGTCCCATTTCAGTCGCTCTCTCTGTGCTGTACAAATGCCAACCTTCGCCTATGTCAGCTTGAGCCACTACTTGATTGTTTTGAGCATCAAACGAAAAGCTCCAGGAAACTTCTGTTTGCGCAAATCCGCAAGAAGTAATTAAAAGAAGAAAAATAAGTGTAAATCCGATTTTCACGTCAAAGGTTTAATGAAACCAAAACTACGAATTAGGAAAGAATTGTGGATGGGTTATAATAAAATAACCTTGGATTCCCAATCCAAGGTTATTTCAATAAGTATTCAGCTAGAGTGGCTGATTTGTAATGCTATGCTTTAATTTCCACAATGCGATCTATTGGTAACCACATACCTCCTTTTAAGCAGATATATTTTGCGCCACTCGCCCAAATTGTGGTTTCTACTCGCTTCATTCCAATATCATCTTGAAAAATTATGGACACTTTTCCGCGGTACGCATTTCCCAATCGAGTAGCACTTTTGATCTGGTTTATCAATTTTGGATGCTGTTGAATTGGCTCGCGCGTTCTAAATGTAAGAGAGGTGATAGACTCCTTCTCTATGAGTTGGGGTGTTAAAGTCGCTTGCATAATTATTGGTTTGATTCGCAAATAAGATACAAATTAATATCGAATTGAATTGCAGTTACTAAACCGTTTTATTATTTCTGCGGTTCTATTGAACAAAAGGAACTCTTGGCTGAGCAACAATGGATTGGTCGGTGAAAATCCCCGCTTCGAACATATATTTTCCCGCAATGGCAATCATCGCGGCATTGTCGGTGCAGTATTCAAATTTCGGGATGTAGGTATTCCAACCCTCCTGCTGACCTGTTTCTTTTAATGCATTTCGAAGTCCACTATTGGCAGAAACGCCTCCACCAATTGCTACCTCACGAATATTGTAGTCGTTCGCAACGCGCTTTAACTGTTTCATTAAAATGGTAACAATCGTGTATTGAATGGAGGCGCACAAATCGGCTTTGTTCTTTTCAATGAATGCCGCATCTTTCTTTTCTTCCGCTTGCAGAAAATAGAGAATCGCCGTTTTTAATCCGCTGAAACTAAAATTATAACCATCCACCCTTGGCTTGGTAAACGCAAATCGTTTTGGGTCTCCTTCTTGGGCAAATGTATCAATGAGTGGACCGCCTGGATATTCAAAACCAAGCATTTTCGCTGCCTTATCAAAGGCTTCTCCCGCCGCATCATCCAATGTTGTACCAATGATTTCCATGTCCAAATAATCCTTTACCAGAACAATCTGGGTATGCCCACCTGAAACGGTCATGCACAAAAAAGGGAAATTGGGTTTTGATTCACCCGCGTCATCAATAAAGTGCGCCAAAATGTGCCCGTGCATGTGATTGACATCTATTAACGGAAGGTCTAAGGCAAGTGCCAACGATTTCGCAAAGGATGTTCCTACAACCAATGACCCCATCAAACCTGGACCTTTTGTAAAGGCAATAGCATCTACATCAGACATATGTACCCCTGCATCTTTGAGCGCAGTGTCTACCACTGGTAAAATATGCTGTAAATGTGCACGGCTTGCCAATTCTGGAACAACGCCTCCATATTTGCGATGCACTTCCTGACCTGCGATAAAATTGGATAAAATGGTGTCATTTTTGAGGATAGCAGCAGAGGTATCGTCACATGACGACTCAATACCGAGAATTATGGGCACTTTTTGTGACACAATATTGTAAGTTTGTAAGGAATGGCGAAATTACTCAAATTTCTAGGACGCATCGTAGGAGGCACGGTAGAATGGACACTCATCCTGGTGATCCTTTTTGCATTTCTGATACGTACGTCTACCGTTCAAACATACCTAGCTCAAAAGGCTGCAAGCTACCTGTCCGATGAATTAAATGCCAAAGTAAAAATTGATAAGGTCGATATTTACTTTTTTGATCGCGTGGCTTTAGATGGTGTTTACATTGAAGATCAGACTGGCGACACACTTCTTTCGGCGCACAAGATTCTGGTGAACCTGGACAATATCGATATCAAGAATAAATCGTATACAATTGCCGAATTGGATCTTCGTAATGCCTACGCGCACTTGCAAAGAGATCAGGACAGTGTGTTCAATTATGCCTTCATCAAAGATTATTTTGTCAAGCCGAAAAAGAAGAAAAGTGCCATTGATTTCAATCTTCGCTTTGCCAAAATTTCAGATACTCGTTTCCGATACGATGATAATCTCCATCCCAAAAAAGAATCTGGAATGGATTATTTTCATTTGGATGCCAAAGAAATTTCGGGACAAATTCTCAACGTTCAGATTGACCATGATACTATAACGGGTCGTATTGAAGGATTAAGCGCCAAGGAAAAATGCGGCTTCGATTTGCGCTGTTTGTCCACAAAAGCAAAAGTTTCTCCAAAAGGAATTTACTTGTCGGCCCTTGAAATTTTCTCCAAGGATTCTTGGGCGCGCTCCGAGAAGTTCTATATGAAATCAAACGCCTACACCAACTTTAAGCAGTTTGTTGACAGCGTAAAATTTGATGGGCAGATTGATGCTAGTGACGTATCATTGGCAGAGATTGCCTATTTCGCACCTGCTTTGGAAGGCATGAACGACCGCGTGCGTGTGAAGTCAAAAATCAAGAACCGAACCACCAAGTTAAAACTGCCCGATTTTCAATTAGAATACAAAGAAAAAACGTACATCCATGCCGATTTGCGTTTGGATGATTTCAGAAGATTGGCAGACGGATTCTACGACGAGCGGGTTGATAAATTTTACATCGATCTGGAAGAACTCAAGCAATTCCGACTTCCCAACTCTGCCTCGCAACCTTACATCACCTTAAAACCAGAAATCGAGCGCCTTGAATTTATTGAAGGTGAGTCAGTTGCAATCACAGGAGGTGTTAAAGGATTTGTGTTTGCCGCAGATAATTTCAAAACAAATTTGGGTTGGGCACAGCTGAACTATGGAATCCAATTCCGACAATCAGAAGACGGAACTTATTACAGCTTCTCTTCCTCAGAATCCGAAGATTACGACTTTACGGTGCATAATTTTAAACTAGGAACCTACCTGAACAATCCTGACGTGGGGCGCATTGATGGAGATTTTAAAATTGCCGGTGATGCTTATGGCACCTCGAAAATTCGCTTTACTGATATCACTGGAGATATCAACCTTTTCGAATACATGAACTACCCTTACAACAACATCACTATCAACGAAGGGAGTTTTGTGAACAATAAATTTGACGGTGACATTACGGTCAATGATGAATTCTTAAGCCTGACATACAAAGGCTTTCTGGATTTCAACGGAGAGAACAATATGAGCTTTACCGTATCGATAACGGATGCCGATTTGAAGAAACTCAACCTTTCAGAAAAGCAGTCGAATTTTCTTTCCGATATCGAGGTGAATATCACTGGGAAAAATGTGGACTCGTACGCGGGTAGCCTTTGCTTTAGTGCATTTGAGTACACCGTTGAGGATTCAGAAACAGGGGAAGATCGCACCTTTAAAATGGACGATTTTGAACTAATAATTGCCCGAGGTAAAGATGGCGCGGATGATTCCTTTGAAATACGCGGCTCTGCGTTAGAGGCACAAATTGAAGGTAAGATTAGCCTTGACAATTTAGTCGACAACCTTAACTATCAATTCAGTCGTATTTTCCCTGCTGTTTACGGTGAAAAAGCAAAAGAGTACAAAAAGCCCAAAAACGATCATTTCACGTACAACGCCACATTTAAATCTCCGAACAACTTTATTCACCTGCTCTACCCAGATTTGTTTGTAGCCGACAGCACCTTTATTGAAGGAGCTTACAACGGAGAAATTGCGAGTTTCCGCATGGACATTAAATCGGATAGTTTGCGCTACAAGAACATGGAGCTCACCAATCTTGAATTGAATCAAACGATGGGCAGTCAGCAAGTATCTGCGATCTACAAAATTGATCAGTTCAAGCTAACAGACTCGCTAGTTTTCGACAAAATTGAATTTAGCACTAGCGGCGGAAACAATGAATTGGATCACCGTCTTTATTGGGTAGAAAATGACTCTACTCGCTCGAAAATAAGTTGGGATACGAAAGTCGAAGATTCTGATCATTTTGGCTTTACGTTGAATCCATCGCACTTCTATCTTCGTCACCATCAGTGGGATATCACCCACGCTTCCAGCGTCACCATTCAAGCGGACACCATCACCGTTGATAATTTCGAATTGACACGTGGCATTCAAAAAATATTGGTTGATGGGCAAGTCTCAAATCACGTGGAAGATCAACTTCATTTTGATGTAGAAGATTTACAATTGGCCGAGCTCTCCCCTTTTATAACGACTTCTTACCCAATGGAAGGCCTTATAAATTTGAATGGGTCTTTATCGGATCCGTTCAACAACTTTGGCTATGAAGGCGAAGGGACGCTTAAGAAATTCTTTGTTAACGATCAGAAAATTGGTGATTTAAGCATTATCAGCGAGTGGGATGAATCTCGACAGGCCATTGAAACTTGCGGGGATTTGTATTACGCAGATGAGAAAACATTTGATTTTGATGGATTCTATTACTTATTCGAAGAAGAAGACAATCTTGATTTTGTCCTCAATTTCGATTTGACCAATCTACAATTCACCAACGCCTTTATGGATCCTGATGTCGTTTCCGAAATTCGCGGGTATTTGGATGGAAAAATAGAATTGACAGGGACGCCCGACTTACCTATCCTCGATGGAGATATCGCATTGCGAAGTGGTAGTGCTTTCATCGATATTCTGGGAGTTCATTTTGGTTTGGACGGCCCAGTAGAGGTGGATCAATATGGATTCTACTTGAATGGAATTCCCGTATTTGATCAAGACGGAAACTCTGGATTGTTGATTGGATCTGTGTACCACGATAATTTCAAGAATTTCAACTTCGATTTACAATTTGATCTAGAACCGCAATTGGTCGCATCCAACGAACCCGTTCTGGGGCCTGAATACCTCCAACGATTCCTGGTTATGGATCTTCCATACAGTCATGACGCTTTGTACTATGGAAAAGGATACGTCACAGGAAACGCAAACATCTTCGGATATACAGACAATCTTGAAATTAGTGTTGATTTTAAAACCGAAAAAGGCACAGAACTCAACATTCCAATGTTTGGCGTTGGAGAAATTGAAGAAGAAGACTTTATTCAATTTGTGAACACGGACATTGACACCACCACAGATATTGAGGCGCCACTTTTTGATTTAACAGGCGTCTATCTCGATTTGAATTTTGAAGCAACCACAGATGCCGATGTCAACATCATATTCAACGAAGATATTGGCGACGTTATCAGTGCTAACGGAACGGGCGACATCAACATTCGTTTGAACAACCAAAACGATTTGATGATGGAAGGTACGTATCGCGTATCCGAAGGGCAATACAACTTTGCCATGGACCCGATCTCAAAAAATGCCATTGCCATCAAACAGCGCTTTATCATTGAAGAAGGTGGAACAATCAGCTGGACAGGAGATCCCTACACTGCACAAATGAACCTGCGAACTTATTACACACTGCAAGCCAATTTAAGCGAGATTAGTGGTGGAAGTGATCTTGGAAGTTCTGGCGGCGGACATCAACCTGTACTTTCTTTCCTGCAACTATCAGGCACCATGGAAGACCCAGTGATTCAGTTTGACATTACAGCACCGCAAGCAGACGACGTAGGCCAATCACTAATCAACCGAATTAAAAGCGACCCTGATGAGCTGAACCGACAGTTCTTCTCGTTGATGTTAGCGCGACAATTTCAACCTATTGCCGGTGCAAGTGGCGGAAATGGCGGTGGCGCATTGGAAATTATCTCCTCTCAAATTAATCAGGCCTTAGCACGTGTCTCCAAAGATTATCGACTGAATTTGGACATCGATAACGACATTGTTTCGGGTGACAACACCTTCGAGTTTGGAGTTTCCAAAGGCTTCTTAGACGATCGCCTTATTCTCTCTGGAAGTTTCGGTGTTGAGAGCTATGGGCAAGAGGAAGTTGATGCAGACGGAACCATTCACACCGGTCAGCTTATTGGAGATTTGAACTTTGAATACTTACTGAATGAAGCCGGAACTTTCCGCGTAAACATATTCAATGAATCCAACGATCATACGGTAATTCAAAATGGTGGGGAAGGTCAATTTACGCAAGGGGCTGGACTTTCCTACAAAGAAGATTTCGAAAGTTTTGACGACTTCAAAGTTGCACAGTATGTTTTGGATCTTTTCCGCAAAAAAGGCAACAAACGCTATCCGAACAAGCGCAGACGTCAGCAACGAAAAGTACCATCAGGTGACTTGAACCTCCCGAAAGAAGACTAGTTTTTCTTCACAAGGAATCCCAATCTACCCTTCTCGATTCCCGAATATTTTCTAAATTCGCACGTGTCAAATTCTAACAAGTAAAGGCACTTTCGAAAGAATCTATATATGAAGAAAATACTCGTAGCGAACCGCGGAGAGATTGCAAGACGTGTAATCAGAACTTTGAAAAAAATGGACATTGCTAGCGTTGCAATTTATTCCGACGCCGATGCAAATGCCCCGCACGTTTTAGAGGCTGACGAAGCTGTTCATGTTGGAGAAAGCCCTTCTGCTCAAAGTTATTTGCGTCAGGATGTGATTCTTGAAGCGTGTAAAAAACTTGGCGTTGATGGTATTCATCCAGGATATGGGTTCCTTTCTGAAAATGCCACTTTTGCCCGCAAGGTAAAGGAAGCCGGAATCACTTTTATTGGCCCATCTCCGGAAGCAATGGAGGTTATGGGAGATAAATTGAGTGCAAAGCAAGCCGTCAAAGAGTTTGATGTACCACTCGTTCCGGGTATTGACAAAGCTATTTCTGATGTTGCCGAAGCAAAATCTATTGCAGATCAAATTGGATATCCTGTTTTGATTAAAGCCTCTGCCGGAGGTGGTGGAAAAGGAATGCGCCTTGTGGAACACGCTGAAGAATTAGAGGAACAAATGCGCTTGGCTCAAAACGAAGCTCGGTCATCTTTTGGAGACGATGCGTGTTTCGTAGAGAAATTTGTCACGAAGCCACGTCATATTGAAATCCAAGTATTTGCTGATAATCATGGAAATACGGTATATCTGTTCGAGCGTGAGTGTTCTATACAAAGACGTCATCAGAAGGTGGTAGAAGAAGCACCCTCTGCCCTGCTCACTCCAAAATTGCGCGAGCAAATGGGACAGGCTGCGATTAACGTTTGTCGTGCGTGTAATTATGAGGGCGCGGGTACCGTGGAATTCCTTGTAGATGGAGATATGAAGTTTTATTTCCTTGAAATGAATACGCGCTTACAAGTAGAACATCCAGTTACGGAGGAAATCACCGGATTGGATTTGGTTGAATGGCAAGTGCGAGTGGCGCGAGGGGAAACACTACCGAAAAAACAAGAAGAATTGCGCATTAACGGACATGCCATTGAAGTTCGTGTGTATGCCGAAGATACGTTGAATGGATTTACTCCAGATATTGGTAATTTGGAACGCTACAGAATTCCTTCGGGAAGAGCTGTTCGTGTGGATGATGCCTTCTTGGAAGGTATGGACATTCCAATCTATTACGATCCAATGATTGCCAAATTGGTCGTTTGGGGAAAAGACCGAAAATCTGCTATTTCGCGCACGTTGAAGGCTATCGATGCGTACCAAATAAGCGGGTTAAAGACAACCTTGGATTTCGGTAAATACGTCTTGAAACATGAAGCATTTACTAGCGGTGACTTTGACACCAACTTTGTGAAGCATTATTTCAGTGATCCGACAGTAATGCACGATGCAATGCAGGAGGAAGAAGAGGCGCTATCGCATGCTATTGGTCAAATTTGGGACGACATCAAGGAGATGGATCGGGAAGAATTTGCTTCACGTCCAATTACTAGTAACTGGCAACACCGAAGGTCTTAATTCAAATAATTCGAGGCGACTTGTGGCCCAAGTAGAACGTTTTTGCGGTTATGGGCGGTAGATCGATTTTGTTCTTGTAAAAAACTTGACGAACAGCAGGAAGAGTTAGATAGCTGATAATGTTCGTGTTATGCTATTATTCCATTTTGCAAAAACGCGTTTTTGCGAACAAGAAGTTCGGTAATTAATTGGAGTTGTCCGTTTTTATCCTTAGCTTTTGAAGTAACATCCTAAAAACTCCCACTTGCTAGTAACTAGCAACACCGAAGATCTTAATTCAAATAATTCCGAGTCGACCTGTGGCTAAAGTAGGACGTTATTGTGGTTTTAGGCGGTAGATCGATTTTGTTCTTGTAAAAAACTTGACGAACAGCAGGAAGAGTTAGATAGCTGATAATGTTCGTGTTATGCTATTATTCCATTTTGCAAAAACGCGTTTTTGCGAACAAGAAGTTCGGTAATTAATTGGAGTTGTCCGTTTTTATCCATATCTTATTTAGTAACCTTCTAAAAACTCTCACCGCCTTTCTCCCCAAAAAAATCATTGACCAAGCGCTCATTTATCAGCAGCGATTACCTCCTAAAGTACACGCATTTTAACCAGAAAAAAGTCCCATTCCAACAAACCGTTGAAAACTTCTAAAAATATCCCGCTAGTCTTTGCGGTGGGGTGCGGAATTCCTGTTATTTTTATCTCGCAAAATTAATAGAAGCATGAATTTACACGAGTTTCAAGGAAAATCAATACTTAAAAGCTTTGGAGTTGCCATTCAAGAAGGAAAGGTAGTAGACAAAGTAGAAGATGCCGTTGCTGCGGCAAAAGAACTCTCATCTGAGACAGGTACTGAATGGTTTGTTGTGAAAGCACAAATTCACGCAGGTGGACGTGGAAAAGGAACAGTTGAAGAAACGGGTTCTCACGGAGTTGTATTGGCCAAAGGTCTTGATAAAGTTGAGGATACCGTAAAAGGAATCTTAGGTGGACATTTGACAACTGCTCAAACAAACGGAGTTGGAAAACGTGTAAATCAGGTTTTGATTGCGCAAGACGTTTATTACCCAGGTGATAGCGAACCATCGGAATTCTATATGTCAGTGCTTTTGGATCGCGAACGTGGACGCAACATCATCATGTATTCAACTGAAGGTGGAATGGACATTGAAGCCGTTGCCGAAAACACACCCCATTTGATCTTCAAAGAAGAAATCGACCCACGTGTAGGGTTACAAGGATTCCAAGCACGCAAAATTGCATTCAACCTTGGACTTTCGGGTCAGGCATTCAAGCAAATGACAAAATTCGTTGCGAAATTGTACGCAGCTTATGAAGGATGTGATGCAGCAATGTTCGAAATCAACCCAGTGTTGAAAACATCAGATGACAAAATCATCGCAGTTGACTCGAAAGTGACGTTGGATGGAAACGGATTGTTCCGTCACCCAGATTACGCAGCAATGCGCGACAAAACAGAAGAAGATCCAACAGAAGTAGAAGCAGATGAAGCAGGATTGAACTTCGTGAAGCTTGACGGAAACGTTGGATGTATGGTAAACGGAGCTGGTTTGGCAATGGCAACAATGGACATCATTAAATTGTCTGGTGGTAGCCCAGCAAACTTCTTGGACGTAGGTGGTACTGCAGATGCTGAGCGTGTTGAAAAAGCATTCGGAATCATCTTGAAAGATCCAAACGTAAAAGCAATTTTGATTAACATCTTTGGAGGAATCGTTCGTTGCGATCGCGTTGCTCAAGGAGTTGTTGATGCATACAAAGCAATTGGTAAATTCCCAGTTCCATTGATCGTTCGTTTGCAAGGAACAAACGCTGTTGAAGCGAAGCAGTTGATCGATGAGTCAGGACTAGACGTTCACTCGGTAGTTTTGCTTCAAGAAGCAGCAGATAAAGTAAAAGAAGTATTGGCGTAAGTCAATTCACAATAACCTTAAAAAGCCGGCAATTCGACATCGTTCGATCGTCGGCTTTTTCATTAAATACAATCCCGTAATTATTGAACGACATTATCATGAATGAGTACTTGAATCAACTTTTAGAAAACATGCCGCCCGATTGGCTTCGTTTGACAACACACCGATTGGATATCTATGACGAGTCGCAAGCGAAAACGCAGTTTGTAGATCATTTGGAAGAACACTATCAAAACGGAAACGCCACAAAGGAAGCATTAAGCAATTTACCCACGGCGTATGATTACATTCGTTTGGGACATCCACTTTCCACTGTTTTGGAATGGGCACTAGCCAAGGAATTGAATGTTCCTACAAATCATGTGATTGCGTTTTCTTCTAAAATCACTCCGATTCTAGCAGTATTGCGCAAAAATTTATTCGAAAACAAACAAACACAAATTGCCTATACTGAAAATGCCCTGGTAGGTTTTGATGCACAAAGTTTCCGTTTGCTTTACGGATATAACTTCGAATTGATTCAAGTAAACAGTCCAGAAGAGATTTCCAATTTTGATGGAAGTACCATATACGTTTCCAATAACGGCGTAACCAACATTGAAATGCACGATGCCGTTGATTTCTCTGTTAGCACTGATGATCGCTATGGGAGTATTATTGTTGCAAGCGCCTCCAATGAAGCGTATATCGGCGAAATTCAGCACGTAAGACGAAGAGAAACGATTGCCATGACACCAGCGGACTGCCATACTGTTTTGAGAAATTATGCCGGGCTTTCTTATCAGGATTTTGATTCTTCTACAGCGTCTGCCAATGCGGCAAGTGTCGAGAAATCAATTCAAAAGATTACAGGCTCTGACGTGACGCCAATTGTTGGTTCTAGTGGACTTTCTGTTCAATACGGAATCATGATGGGCGTTATTCGATGGGCAAACAGTTTTCATCCAGACAAAAAAGTCAAAGTGATCATTCCACCGAACTGCTACGGAGGAACAAACGATCAAGCACGACGAGTTGCAGCCTGTTTGGATCATGTAGAAGTAGTCGATCTTCCAGTGGATGGCGGGAAAGATATGGTTCAGAGTTTGGATACTGTTCTCACGGAAGTTGCAAAGGAAGATGCGTTTCCATTCATTATCGTTGAAATTCCAACCAACCCGCGTGTGGAAGTTCCAGACTTGGAGAAACTAAGGGATGTACTGACGAAGAAACGAATGACATCGGATGGTCGCAATGCAATCGAGCCGGTGTTTGTTCTGGATCAAACTTTCTGTCCAAACTATCATTTCTTAGGTGAAAACGACATCCTATCTGAAGTACAAACCATTGCTTACGTGAGTGGATCGAAATTCCCAAGTGGTGGATTGTGCACGGCAGGATACGTTACTTCAAACGAAAAAGCATCTGCTCTAGTGATGGGAATCGGCAGTGAAATGTCGAATTGCGATAATCTTGCAACTCATCTTCAAATGGAGATTCTCGCCAAGCAATTGCCATCAATGAATCAGCGGATTGCAGACGCGTACACAAACACGCGTGAATTTGTAGACTACATCAGTACGACCTTGCCAACGGCAAAGATCAACTTTGTATCGGAAGAATTGGCTGCTCAAGGATTTACGCCTTCGGTATTCTCTTTGGATTTACCAACAAAAGGAGAAACGGACGAGGCACGCGAGTTGTACAAACGCCAATTGAACCTCAAGCTGATCAATATGATGATTGAAGCTATTCCTAACGAAAGCAAGTATTGTGTGAGTTACGGTCAGTTGCAAGGATGCTATTGGACCATTCCAGCGACCTCAACACAGGGCACAACCAAGGAAGGTGACAAAGATTACATCGCACGTGTTTCTTTATCTGCAAACATGGATTTAGAAAAGCACAAAGCTGTGTTTGCTGAATTTGTAGCGGGATTGTAAGGAAAATCGATCTACAAAAAAACGCCCTGATCGCTGAGGTTCTCGAAGCGCAGGGCGTTTTTTTATGTCGTAATGCTATTTCTAGTAATTCGTCAAGAAGTTGTAACCAATAGTAAAGGTTGCCATTCCTTGTTTCAGCACACCGAACCCTTCAGAAAAATCAGTTGCTTGGGGAGTTGGTCGTGTCACAGGCATCATCAAATATTGATAACGCAAATCTACGTTCAATCCGAATTCGAAATTGAATGAAATCCCTCCTAAAACACTCGCTTGCACAGGGGTAAAGTGATTTTTTAAATCGCTCTTGTCAAAGATTGTCTCATTTTGACTCACAGTTGATTGTCCTTGCGCATCCACTCGGAAAGTTTCTTGTTGGCTTCCTTTCGTCGTCATTAAAATGTGCGTTGAGGTTCCCCCATAGAAAAACAAGTACTTGTTTCCACCATAGCGCGTTTTACGCAGGTTGATTCCATATTTCACAATCAAAGGAATCTCCAAATAATTATTGGTATAGTGCGTATATTTTTCGCTTATGGTAGAAACCTGACCTTCATAACTGTCAATCGTAATTTCATTCCACATCCGATTCGAGAACAAAAGTTCTGCCTGAAGGAAAAGATTGTCCATGGGTGTGTAGCTGTAATAGCCTCCGAAAACAAATCCACCACCGCCTAATTCCTGCGTAAGTGAAGAACTTGAGGTCCCTAAAATGTTATCATATTTCATGAACAAGTGGTTGTAGCCCAATTTAGCGCCTACCTCATGATCTTGTGCAAATCCGGATGTAGCAGCAGAAATTGCCACTACAAATGCCATTATCTTTCTCATAATTACTTCGTAAATGTGTTCACTAATGAGTAAGAACCGTCTCCATGATCTTTGATAATCATCAATGCGAAAGAGATGTTATTTGGATCCCAACTTGGGTCTGCATCCACTTCACATTCAAGGTTTACTGTGTATCCAGAATGAATTGAACCATCGGCGATCACATATCCTAAGAAATTAGAATTTGCGGCATCCAATGGCTTCGCAATATCGATTGGTACTTTTTTGTGCTCTGTGTTGGCGCCATCAGGATGACCCGTTTGATTGGCAATTATGCCGTCTAAGATCAAGTAAGGAGCAATTCGGTACGTTCCTTCCGCTTCTTGGAAAAACTTCGTTGTAGTCTTCAAAACAATGCGATCTCCCTCTAAAGTCATCTCATAATTGGCATTGGCGATAACGCCTTGATTATCCATATTATCCTTTGCCAGGTTCACACTCATGGTTGCATCCAGGTTGTTATGAAACGTTGGTGTTGCGCCTGGAATTCCGAATGTATTCTGGAAAAAATCGTAGATCTCGTTGTTTTGATACGGTCCTACTCCTCCTCGTTTGAAGGCAATGTGCACTTCATCAGGATGGTTCTGCATTAATGTGGCGAAATTATCAAATCCCCAACCGCCGCACGGTCCACAACCTGTCCAGGTATGTTTTGCAACCAAAACGGAGTTCTTCTCTTCTACCTCAAGCGTATCTGAAGGTTGTTCGGGTGATTCTTTTTTACAAGCGGATAAAGCTACAACTGAGAGTAGCGATAGAAATATTAGCTTTCTTTTCATAGCAGAACTTATTGTTAAGGTTCACAAGTAAGACGAGGCAATGTCGTTCATGGTTGCACTTCCCCCCATTTTTCTTTGACGTAAGTATCAATATACAAGATAGTTAAAAGATTGAGTATTCTTTGCAATTAGCGCTGCAAACTTTACTAAAAGTACTAAGTAGATACTCGTAATTCCGCAATATGAAACATTTTTTTTCTGAAATTGAAATCATAACTAATTCAAAAACAAACACATGAAAAAAAGAGAAAGAATTGATCTTGATTCCAAGCGCAGTGAAATTTTGCAGTCGAATCAAGAGTTATTTACCAAGTTGCCAATGGTCAAACCATATAATGCAATTTACTTCCCTTGGAAGCGTCCATGCCCGCAGAAAATCCTTATTGTAACGGATGGATACACGAATTCTTTAACAGGATCATTTAGTCATTCCTATTTTGGACTTTCTCATTTGGTTGACACTTTGTTGGATCAAACGGAATACTTTGTTGATTTTCGACTAACATTAGCGCACAGACAAATTGATCAGTACAAACCGAGTCCTGGGTCGCCTGCAGATCCGGCAGATCCAAATCACGCGTTGTACGCAAGATATGCGCCAAACTTTGAAAGCTTTCGCTTTACTACGACTGCCAATGATGTGAAAACGAACAGACAATTCGACATCAATTATTACGACCAAATTTGGCTAGTTGGCGTTCGTAATGACGACTCTCAACGCTTAGATAATGCAGAATTGGCACTGCTTACTGATTGGATGGACAAAGGTGGCGGCGTTTTTGCCGTAGGAGATCATCAAGAGCTTGGAGCTGGGCTTTGTGCTCGAGTTCCTCGCGTTTCTAAAATGCGTATTTGGGAAGATGGTTATGTCGATAACAATGGTAATCTAAAAAATACACCCAGACCAACAGGAGAGACGCGACACGATACTTTGGAAAAGGGACACGATGCATTCTATCATTTCGATGATGAATCTGATGACATCCCGATGACCATCTTACCAAAATGGTATTATTCATGGTCATATAGTCCATTCTTCAGAAACAAGTATCCACATCCGATTCTTTGCGGTAAAGATGGCGTAATCGATATTTTACCCGATCACCCGCACGAAGGAGAAGTAATTGATTCACACCTGGTAAAGATTGACGAAACTCTGGTTAATGGCAAACCGGAATTCCCGCAACGTGGCGGTATTGATTTTCGACCCGACGTTATTGCACGAGCACAAGTACAACCAGATCATACCAATGCTAGTGACTTAAACAAAAGAGAGGCAGACGCAAAAACATTTGGTGCTATTGGCGCTTATGATGGTTATAAAACTGACGTTGGTAGAGTTGTTGTTGATTCAACATGGCATCATTGGATGGATGTCAACTTAATTGGGCGCGATCCGGATTTCCTTGATTCTGACAGGGGAAATGCTGCCAACCCGAAAACACAGGGGTTTCTTGCCACTGCCAACGGAAGGGATTCTCTAAAACGTATTGAAAATTACTTTATCAATGTTGGACTTTGGTTGGCTCCGAAAACCGATCGATTCTGCATGCTAAACGGTTTGCTTTGGTTCTATACCATCAAGTATCCCTCAGTAGAACGCATTTCACCGAAACTTCCGATTCTTGAATTGGGGTTGATGGCGAAAGACGCATTGGGAAGAACTGCTGGTCAGTGCAACCTTCGTGACTGGATCTTTGAAGTATTCCCTCATAAATTGGAACGCATGTTCGAAGATTTTGACGGAAAGAAGTTGGAACACAATTTAATGCTTCCTACTCGTGAGCTTGTTGAAATTTATGCCTTTGGAGGTGCTTTACAGCAATTACTTGGTCTTGCTTACGAAATTCAAGATGCGCCACATGATGATAAAAAAACCATGGCGATGGTTGAAGATAAAGTACCTGAACTAGTAGCGAAAGGCTTCGTGAATGGCTTCGATACTTTACTTGCCGACATGAAAGAAAATATGGGACATTTGAATGAGTCCTTTGAAATTTTTGACACTGTTAATCTTGAGAAAACGCTAAAATACAGACGTTCGGACGATTAATTGTAATTCCCTGAATCAAGCAGAAAGTGCACCTGATGGTAATTGACGGTGCACTTTTTCCGTTACTCCTTAACCAACTTAATCTTGGCAATAAAGAACTCATACGCAGCATTTACAACACTTTGCAAGTCTTCCAATCCTTCTTTTGGATAGAATCCTTCTAGGTAGAATTCGGAGATGTTGATTCTTATTTGTTGGTCGTTCGTTTCCACAGTTGAAACAAATTTAGCAATAGCTTGACCAAGCTCAGTGGCTTTGGCATCTTCTTCCGTTTCACCATATGACCAGCGCTTCTTGGCAAAATAGAATTCTTCAAATTCCAAGTTCTCGGCACCTTCTACTTTGTAGCCCTCTGGAATATTGATGGTTATGGTGTGCTCATACGTTTTAGATTCTGGAAGATAAATATCGGCGATGCGATCTCCTGTATCGTAGAAACTGATTTGCGTGCCCATGATTCCACCGGGGTTCAAGATAAATCCATTTGGAATCGAAGACAGAATTCCGTCCCCTTCCAGTACACCGGAAAAATAAACGGTATCCTTGGACAGAAAGTTTAATGCGATGTCTTCGTTCTGAACTTTCACATCGGACAACTTCATTTCTGTGTCATCGATCAGTAATTCGTCAATGTATTCTTTGCGTTCGTCTTCATCAGCGAAATGATAATACCCACGGCTGCGAATAGCGCGATCTCCATAGAACATTTTCGTTTTCTCGACGATTACTTTTTCTTCGAGCTCGTCTATGCTTACTGTTGCTCTCGTACCATCAACATTATACGCTGGATCGGCATCAGGAAGTCGTTTAACCCTTTCTTTCGGATACGATACCCAGGTATTCTTGAGTAAAAGTGCCATATTGGAAGCCAGATAATTCGGAATTTCTCCAGAAAAGTAAATCCCATTCACAGGATTCATGTAAACATCAAATCTTGGAAAATAAAACAACCAATCTTGCAGACCATTTGTGAAAGCAAAGGACTTGTCAATTTGGATATAGTCCTTGTCTGAGCACAAGTATACTTGATACTTCAATTCTGCCGCGTTCAGCATTTGCTCGGT
Organism: Fluviicola sp.; assembly: GCA_043584915.1. Classification (GTDB taxonomy): domain Bacteria; phylum Bacteroidota; class Bacteroidia; order Flavobacteriales_D; family Crocinitomicaceae; genus UBA4466. Next base: position 2,800,140 of record CP121319.1, on the reverse strand, counting down.
GAGCTTCACAATCCCTCTTTCGTTACCGATTCGTTTTTTCCAAATTTTCCATGTGTATGAGTATTCAGAATCGCTGGAGGCTGTTTTTTTAATTTCATTCTTTACAAAACTCTCAATTCCCTTGAGCTTTTCTAAATCGGATTTATCCTCAAGATCCAGACCACGCAACATCTTGCGTCCATTTGTAGCATACTTTGTAGAACTGAAAATTTGGTTTCCTAATCCAATTCCGGCGTCCTTCCATGTGTAGTCAGCATCCACAAGATCAACATAGGTGTAATTCGCATATTCGTGGCTGTAACTTTCCTCTGCATAAGGCACCACGTCTTTTGCTACCAATAATGGTTTCGCAACTAATTCACTTCTCGCGTTTTCTATATTGATACTTCTATTTTCCTCGTAGATTTCGGCGCACGTATACTTTCCATATGAATTCCATCGAAAAGTAGTTTCCGGATATCGCTTCCCAAACTTCTCGGAGCTGTGGACAAATACTTCCGATAATTTCGTTGGGAATGGATTGTCAACCGTCACTCTTTTGTGCGTGGATCGTTGTTCTTGAATGACCAATACCTCAACCCAACTGTGCGCCTCTATCCCTGAGATAGCGAGAATTTTATAGTTTGCGGAACCTTCCTCTCTTGAGACATCTTCCATTTTTGATGCATCAAGCATAATCTCGCGTCCATCCTCCGTTGTTGTTCTGACATTCACATAAATATCGTTCGAAGACCTTCCGGCGTATAGATACAAACGGTTAATTTTTTCAATATCTGATTCATTTCCGATGTAATAAACCTTGTGTGAAACCAATTGTCTCTCTGGTACACTTCCTGGCCCTAATGTTAACGAAAGAATATTTCTATCAAGCATGACCATTGAGGAGTCTTTATTCTCGATATTCTCTTGGTATAGTGAAGGATCAAAAGTCTCGGGTAAATGATATTCAAAATCAGATTTATCGTATTGCCCATAATCGTTTTGTCCAAAAGCCGACAGGGAACAAATAGCCACAAATAATAGTAATAGATTAGCCTTCATAGTTCAATTCAATGCTTTGTTTCAATAATTTCTTCATTTTATTCAAGGTCTCCCTGACATCTTTAAATTCTTCGGGAAGCATTTCCAAACGATGACAATAGAATGTATAGGAAACTGTTACGCTTTCCTCATCTTGCGTCACTTCGATATTGAGTTCGAATCCGTTTTCTTTGATAGAAGTAGATTCAATAGAGCTAGTCACCTTGTAGTTAGCATCCAATAACAATGTCACGATTGCTCCTCGTTCAAACTTCTCATCAAATTGCAAGGGCTGCCTTCGCTCCGATACGTCAATGTCTATAACAGATTTGATAAACGGATTGATGTAATAAGCGTCCTCGAAATTCTCAACATAATTATCAACCTCGAATTTGTAGGTCGATTTCAATTTACCTCCATTCACTTCTGTGTTTTCTTGCGTTAAGTCTCCCACAGAAAGTGATTTATTCCCGAGATCGTGGAAATTGATAAATAATTTTTCGGGGGTCAGATCGCTAAATGCCAAGCCCGCTTGATAGGACTCTTTCATGTACCCTGTCAGAAAATTCGTTCCTTCGCCAAGAACACTTTTTTCATCTATCACAATTTTAATGGCGTCCATATCCGAGCTATAATTGGCATCTTGCACAGGTATTTGAACAATCCGAAAATCATTCTCCCCTACTCTCACCATTGCTTCTTTTCCTTGAACAAATCCTGTTGACACACCAAATTCGCTGAACGGATTCGTAGCATCTAAGAAAAGTAATTGATCGCCTTTGGGATATGCCGCAATCATGTGATTGTCTACCATCGGTGTTGGGCATTCATCGTAGATATAGCATTTAGAACGCGTTCCAACCCATGCATAATAGCAGTCAATTTCACAGGCGTTCATCATCGTTGCCACAAGCACGGCCATATCTTTACAGTCACCGAAGCGATTTTTAATTACGTCGTTTGGATTTCTTGGTTGAAAACCTTCAATGCCGTCTTCGTAAGCGATGTACTTCACATTGGTTTGAACCCAGTAAAAAATGCGTTGCGCCAATTCGTCATCGTCTTGAGCGCCTTCTTTCAACTCTTCCAGAATACTTTTGTACTCAGCGCTCAGTTCAAAATCTTCGACGAGCGTATTGTACCAAGTGAACAAATCCTCTTTATTTCTCAATACTGGAACCTGCGGATTATCGTTGGTTTTATAGGTTTTCACATGCGGAATTAGGTGTGGATTGTTGCACGAGCTACCGCCTGAATCGTCTTCGTATTTTCGTGGCTCAAAATTGGAGCCTTTCCATTCGTAAATGGTTGTTCCACCGTCCTTTGTTTCGATAAACTCAATGGAATTGTCGAATCCACGGAAGAACTCAAGAAATCCCATTTCCACTGACGCATCTACTTTCACGCGCAAAATAGATGCATCACAGGACAAATAATCATTAAAAAAGAACGAAGGCATCAAGTGCGGATCCAAGACTTTGTACTTGAAAGAGCAATACAATTCTGAACCTTCGGTGATGTTGGGAAAGTTGACTATTTTTTTCTTTGTTCCGGAATAAAAAATACCGCGTGCTAAATGATCTTCTTCTGAAATGGAAGTCACCTTGACTTTCTTCATTTTTCCATTTCCTTTCGGAACTAACGTATATGCATCCACCGACGGTGAAGTCTCAAATTCCTCTTCGAAAAAGATGGTTTCCTCGGTAATGAAGTCTCTTACCCTTGAAGGGTCGATGATTTTCTTGACGGTAATTTCTTCCACGTCAATATACATTTCCCCTTTTACATCAACCTTTACCTCAATGATTAGTTCTTTTCGCAGTAGTTTTGCTGCTTCCTGCGCCTGTGCTCCCCACGTGGTGGATAATAGAATGAGCACCATCCATCTCTTCAAACTCATAGCTCAATTTGTGCGATAAATATAAGTATAATTCAGTGCTTTCATGCGAAACTACTACCTTTGCACGGCATATTGAAACACAAGAAATGATAATACTGAAGTCGGCACAAGAAATTGAAATCATGCGTGACGCTGCGCAAGTAGTGAGTCGTACCCTTGGGAAAATTGCAGAAAAGATTGGACCTGGTGTTACCGGTAAAGAGCTGGATATATTGGCCGAAGAATACATTCTTTCTCAAAATGCCGTGCCTGGATTCAAAGGGTTATACGGCTGTCCGAGTACTGTTCTCGTTTCGGTGAATGAGCAAGTGGTTCATGGATTGCCTTCGGATATCCCCTTCAAAGAGGGCGATGTTGTTTCTGTGGATTGCGGTGCGGTTTACAAGGATTATTACGGCGATCACGCCTTCACTTTTGAAATTGGCGAAGTTGCACCAGAGGTAAAGAAGCTATTGACAGTAACACGCGAGTGCTTGTACCTTGGAATTGAAGAAACACGCGCGGGAAAGCGCATTGGTGATATCGGCTTTGTCATTCAACAACACGCAGAAAAGCATGGTTATGGTGTGGTTAGAGATCTTGTAGGACATGGTTTGGGTACAAAACTGCACGAAGATCCTCAAGTTCCGAATTATGGGCGACGTGGTCGTGGTAAGAAAGTTCAAAATGGATTGACGATTGCCATTGAACCGATGATCAATATGGGGACAGAAAAAATCAAGCAATTGGATGACAATTGGACGATTGTAACACAAGATGGAATGCCAAGTGCGCATTTCGAGCATGATGTTGCTGTGGTCGATGGTGAGCCCCTCATCTTATCGACCTTTGATTATGTAGAAGAAGCCTTAGCTGCCAAATAATGACACGCGAAGAACGTGCTGTTGCTATTGCCGGATTGACCTTCTTTCTGTTCGGTCTTTCCATTTTTATGAGCGATGGCTCTTTTGTTGCTCCATGGCCACTGAATGAATTCGTGGTTCTTACGGTAAGTTTCAATTTTGTGATTTGGCACTTTAGATCCGGTGTCCTCCCCTATTTGTTTTTTGCTTCTGCGCTTGCCGGTGTTTTAGGATCCTATGTTTTCTGGGAAACGGTTTTATCTGTTCAGGAGTTCGATCGTTTCGAACGGAGAGGTGCCTGAGTGGCCGAAAGGACTTGTTTGCTAAACAAGCGTACTCTAACGGGTACCCGGGGTTCGAATCCCCGTCTCTCCGCAGAAGGCTAGACCGAAAGGTCTGGCTTTTTTCGTTTGAGAGAGTTGGATGAGAACCCAGTTCGAGCCGTAGTGAGTTTTCGAACGAAGCCCAATCAAACTTCAGCGGTGACTGAGCTTGTCGAATGTGCTGCTGAACGGTTTGATAAACCCCTTCTCTCCGCACCTTGGAAAATGACCACCAATTTGGGATGTAATTAGTTTAAACCCTATTGTTTTCAGGGTTTCTTGTTTTATCACATTCTATGGTTATTGATTTTTTTTTAATCAATTTCCAACCCTTCAGTTTCCCAATACATCTAACCAATGATTATCAAAAACGAAGAATATTATGAAAAACATGAAATCAATGAAACTAATTATGTTATCTCTTGCGTTAATCGGGTTTGTGGTATTTACATCTTGTCAGAAGTACCGAAAATATGATAACAGTGAAGTAATTTCAAATACGTACGCTGGTGCCGTTTTGGTAACATCTACGGGAACAGATCCAGCTGGTGATTTTGAAGGGGATGGAGATTCTGGAGAATATTCATTCGCGTGGGAAAACAGTAAGAAAAAGGCTGATGCACGATTTGATATCACGACTAACACTGGTTCCGTTCAAATGATTATTTACGATGCTAGAGGAAATGAGGTGCTAAACGAAACGCGATCTGCAGGCGGAAATGATACATTCTCTGGGGTTTCACAAGAAGGAAAAAAAGGAATGTGGAAGGTAACGCTGATTCTAACGAATTTCAACGGAGACGGAAGTTATTCAATTAATCCTGCGGATTAAACTAGACCTATTTTTCAACGTAAAAGTCAATGCCTCTGGATTTTATCCAGGGGCATTTTTAGTTGAAACAGTATACAAAAGAATATTTACCCTAGATGAATTTAAGCGACTGTATCAAAAGTGTGTGATTGTGCGATGCTTTTAGATTCGAAACTCACCAACTTAGACTTAACATCTATTCGAATATGAAGTAATGGTATTTGTAGCCTATTTTGATGCGCTAAGGCGCTCTGGTTGTTCAATTCAACATTTCATTTTAACTGATGAAAACGGAGTGCAAATGAACTACTTCTAAGACCTTGTTATATGTTGGGAAGGACGCCTTCGCGTATTTTGATAGTATCAACTAGCCAGTTTTCTACAATTAGGCTAATACACTCTCTTCGCTAAAAGCCAAGATCAAGAGCATTCAAAGAATACTGGATAAAAATTAGCAATTGCTAAACGTAATAACGACTTAGAAAGAATAAGCTGCTTTAAGGTAAAGACCTCCAGAAACAAATCGGGTAAAGTTTAAGTGCGGTGGGATTTCACTTTTATCAGATGCCAAATTCGCCAAACCATACTCACTTTTTATTCCACCTTCGAGGATGAAGGATTTGAGATAAACACGCTGACCAATTTCCATGCGTAAGCCTACATCGTGACGTTTGTAAATACTGTTCACTGACGTAACGATCTGATCTGTATAAGTTAAATCACTTTTTACACCAGAATAGTAACCGCCGAATCGGAACAAAGTGCGGTGAGATACACCGTGAAATTTCGGTTGTGTATAGCGAGTTACCATCAAAGCAAATTTGTATGAATTTACTTCGCGCTCTTTGTGTGTGTAAAATCCTTCATTATCAAATATATCTTGGTGTTGTCTTGAACGTGATTGGAATAAATATTCAGCAAAAATAGAATATCGTCTGTTTAGCTGGTATTCTGCAAAAGCACCAAAACTACTTCCCAGTGATATTTGATTATCTACCAGAGATTCACTGTCAAAACCTGTTCGAGTATCATTGTCGATAATCCATGTATTATCAAGGGAAGATACGGCTCCAACGATCAATCCAATAGATCGTTTTGGCTTTAGTGAAAGTTTTGTCTTTAATTGAAGTCTTTCCGATTGCGCTATGGATGCCATTGGGCGCATTGCGATATAATCATCAAAATCCATTTTTTCATCAACAATGTTGGTATCAACAGGCGTAGGTAAAGGCTCAGCATTAATGATTTGATTATTCCGATCTGCTACAGCTTGAATAATTCTAGGAGCTTTGAAAGAATTTGATTCAATTACAAGAGAATCCTCAAGAGAAATCACAACTGATTTGCCAACAGCAATTGGCGGACTCACTGCGTTTTGATTTACATTAATTTCCGAGGTATTAAAATCATAGTCCAAAGCAAAGGGTAACATTAAAATAATTGCTGCACAAGCGTATCTCAGAACATAAGCATATTTCTTGATTCGAATCTTACCTGCTATACGTATCCAAACACGATCAATGTCCAGTTGATTTTGAACGCGTTCCCAAACCATTTCAGGGGCTGCACTTTGCTGTGATTCAAAACTATCTTTAATGGTAACATCTATCTCGTTTTCAGTCAACTCAGTATCAATGGCAGACCAAAGGGAATTGGGTGCACTTTCAGAAGAATTTTCTTCAAAGGCAGAACGGATAATATGGTTCAGGTCATCACTCATTGCAGACCTTTCATTTTAGCTTTCAATAATGTTCTGGCTCTGTTCAATTGAGATTTTGATGTTCCAACACTGACATCAAGCATTTCAGCAATTTCAGGATGCGTATAACCTTCAATAGCATATAATTTCATAATGAGCCCTGCCTTCTTAGGAAGTTCGTTCACCCACTGTATAATGTCTTTTGGGTTTGCTTCACTTTCATTTTCTTCCAAGTGAATCAATTCTTCTTGCTCGATTTTGATTAAATGGTAACGTTCTTGAAAGGTTTTCTTTTTACGAATGGCTTGAAGCGCAGTGTTTACGATAATCTTTCTGATCCACCCTTCCAGAGAACCATCAAACCTGTATTTATCTAGCTTTCTAAAAACGGTGATAAATCCATCTTGCAGGAAATCACAAGCCTCATCCCGATCATCAGTATAGTATTTGCAAACAGCAAACATTTTATCGGCAAAACGACGATATAATACCTCTTGTGCTTCGCGCACATTGTTGAGGCATTCTGCTACTAACTGATCGTCTGATATGTCTTTATATTTATCGATGACTAGTTAATTATAGCTTCTGTGGATTCATCTATTCTGTCTGCGATTGCATCGTACAGATCGTCATTTTCATCTTCATTGATGAGAATAGTTGGCGTTCCTCCTACATTCACGAGGTCGGCATTTTCCATTTGATTCGTTGTCAAAATATCGAACCAATAGATTGGATCAAGTTTAATTAAGGCATTTGCCGGGGTGTCTTTGTCTAATACAATCAATCCAGAGTTCGTTGCGTCTTCACTCGAAATAGAGAAGTATTCAGAGGATAAAAATTCAAATCGAATGGGAATATCTATTCCTCCGTTATTCGTATATGTTCCATTTACTACGATTGTATTATCACCATTATCATCAAATGTCTCAAAGCTAATTGCTAGTTCTGTGTATACCCCTTGAGGAATATCGTATTGAATTTCAGTAATGGGATTATTAGGATCAAAATTCACTAGCAGACCTTGTGGGAAACTTCTGGAAAAGGAAATTGGATCACCTTCTTGTCGCTCTCCCTCAACATCAAAAGATGCTAAGATGATTGAACCGCTATTGAATATAATTTTACCGTCAGTGCTTGTACTTCGATTAATGTCAATCTTAAATGAAACATCTGTAGGCTTCTTTAGTTGATTCTTTTTGCAACCAACAAGCAGAACTAGAGCAAACAGGAAAATAAACGTTGTTTTCATAGTCTTCTAATATACGTAAGATGCAAGCAGAAGGTTAAGGGTTGGAAAATTGCTGCTTTATTTTTTCGACTTGTTTGTACAAGTCATTTAACTGCTCCAATTCTTCAATTATGGGGTTCGAAAACAGTCCCCCTCTCTCCACAAGGTAAAAATGCCCACCAAACGGTGGGCATTTTTAGTTTAAAACCTGTTGTTTTCGGAGTTATTTGTTAATACGACCACTATTTAGTGGGCAAAATGCAATTCATCAAAACATGGCCGGAATCGTTGCTTCTGCTCTAAATTTTTCTATTCTTTTCCAACTTTGTTCTTGTTCCAAGGGAGCTTTCAATTTCGCTTCTCGACTTGTTTTTTTCCAGGTCTCTTGCGCAGTGTCGCTCCTTCTTCAAATTCGGACTTTGTAATAAAGCCATCATTGTTGGCATCCAAGGTGTCAAAGTCATTTTTTAACGGTCCTTTTACTTCACTTTTGGCCAACTTTCCATCCTTATTGGTGTCCATATCTTTCAGAAGCTCTGTAAAACTTGGTGGCGGCTGCGCACCTCTTTCTGATTCATTTTGTCCATATACCGTTTCCGTTTGCAGAAGGCATACAACAGCAACGAATGCCGCTACCTTTATTTTAAGTATCTGACTATTTCCTTTCATCTTATTTTACTTTGTAGTATTGGTTTCTCTTTCCACGAAAATCTCGCGGTTCAAGCGTTGTTTATAACAAGTTTTCAAATTTAAGATACTGAATATATCTTAAAATCGTTTCCTTCTCCTTCTTGAATTTCAGTACAATAGGATTAATTCGCCTTCGAGAACAAAAAAAAGTGTAACTAACGCTTCGAATTGCTTGTAAAATCCAAATTTATCTTTAATTTTGCCCTCGCTTACGATAGCAACGGCTATTACTTTTTAAGCTCTCGGGGTGTAGCGTAGCCCGGTCATCGCGCCTGGTTTGGGACCAGGAGATCGCAGGTTCGAATCCTGCCACCCCGACTGGAAAGCCTTTAGTGAAAACTGAAGGCTTTTTTTGTATCCAAAATTTTCAATAATAGTATTGCTCGCAGGATGAGAACCTGTTCGAACCGGAACTTTGCTTTTGCGTAGCTCCTTCTTCATAGTATTACGAAGGAGAAGCGTCAGCGTAGCAAGGCAAAGTGGAGCTCACCGACCTCAGGGAGGTAATCCTGCCACCCCGACTGGAAAGCCTTTAGTGAAAACTGAAGGCTTTTTTGTGTCCAAAATTTTCAATTACAGTATTGCTTGCAGGATGAGAACCTGTTCGAACCGGAACTTTGCTTTTGCGTAGCTCCTTCTTCAGAGTTTTACGAAGGAGAAGCTCCTTCCTCATAGTATTACGAAGGAGAAGCTCCTCCTGCATAGTATTACGAAGGAGAAGCGTAAGCGCAGTAAGGCGAAGTGGAACTCACCGACCTTGAGGAGGTATTTGGATTTGAGGTTATAAAAGTTGTTACATTTAAATATGTAATATATACCTGATTTTGTACGTATATATACTTAAAATGTTTTTATAGTATTTCTGGACTATATTGATGGAAAGTTTTATTTCTGCTAGGTTTTTTGGCAATATTTTTGTAAATTATTCGTGTATTAAAAAGAAAACACATTTGTTAAAATTTGGGTATGGAGTCCTAAAATGCATACCTTTGTAATAACTAAAAAACACATTATGGGGCTTGACAGAACAAAATTGTCTGTAGGAACTAAAGAATCTAAGGCAACAGTGGTTAATGAGAAGAGTGTTAAAACAAAGCATGACTTCAAGGTATTGACGAGAGAACAAATTGAAAATAATCGTATCAAGGCGTACGATTATGCCATATAAAGAATTAAGAACTTTTAAAATAACGAAGCCAGACTGTAAAGTCTGGCTTTTTTGAATCCTGATGTTTGACAATCATAACCACACCACATGCTTAAAGGTGGCTAATTATAAAGGTGATCCAGACTCTTCGTTACCTGATAGGAGGTTTATTTTTAAGACGAAGTCTTCTGATAAAGCACCTTTTCTCATTTATGTTGAAGATTACAATGAACAGTACTTTTTTATTAAGTTTCACCCTTCTCGTCATAATGGGAACAAAAAGAAGTATCAGTTAAGAATAGGTTGTAAAACACTTCCTGTCCGAATTATTTCGACTTGCCTTAATCTTGTCATTGATAAGATGAAAAAATACCCAGATTGTGCATTTGGCGTTTACGGCCAATGGGATGAAACAGATGTATTCAGGCAATCTGAAACAAGTCAACGCTATAGATTATGGTTCAAGATTGCTATTAGTAAATTTGATCCTGAGAAATTTAAATTTCTTTATATTGATGAGTTAAATGTATTTCTAGTAGTTCCTAAACACCTTTATTCAGAAGCCTATAAAGCAGAAACAATTAAGTATTTCAATGTTCGTTTTAAAAGGAGAATAACGGAATTAAAAGTTCCAACTGAGGAGGAGTTCGCAACTTATAATTACGAATCCAGAAGGTAGGCCAATAGAATGACAATGGAGGGAAAGGGAACTAGTATGACTTTGGAGCACGCATCAACGATAAATCAAGTTCTAAATCTAGAAATTAGGCATAAATTTAGGGTAATTGGTACAGATAGAATACACCGCAATCTTCAGGTAACCTGAATGATGCTCCATTAAGTGTATACAATTTCCTAGGAAAGCGTTGTTTCGCTTTGGTAAGCGGGGTAATCAGAATAACCTTCCGCACCATCGCCATACCATAGTGAATTGTCACGCTCTGCCAGAGGCCAATTGTTTTGGAAGCGTTGCTCTAAATCTGGGTTGGCAATGTAGTCTCGCCCAAATGCAATCATGTCGGCGCGACCTTCCTGCAATGCTTCTTCGGCTTTCTCTTTTGTGAAGTCGCCGCATAACATCAAGATTCCATCGTAATTCTTTCGGGCATATTGCCAAAATTCAAATTTTACCGGAACTGGATCTCCCATGTGGCTGAGGTGCAAATACGCTAAATTCATAGGATTCACCATTTTTAAGATTGCGCGATATGTCTCCAGGAGTTCGTGTTCTTTATCATCCACATCGGCATAACTGAACGGAGAAATGCGAAGGCTCACCTTTTCGGCACCAATGGCGTCAATGCATGCATTCAATACCTCGCCTAAAAAACGCAATCGGTTTTCTAATGTTCCTCCAAAATCGTCGGTGCGTTTGTTTCTGGACGGCAGGAAAAATTGATTCGGCAAATAACCGTGAGCACCGTGAATTTCAACACCATCAAATCCTGCCTCTACGGCCATCTCAGCGCATGTCCTAAATTCTTGAATGGCTTCTTTGACCTCGGCAGTCGTCATGGCTTCTGGCGTTGGATACGGCTGTTTCCCGTTGTGATACGTGCTAATTTCTCCACTCTGTGCAATAGCCGAAGGAGCCAATAAACGTCCTCCTTCAGGTAAATTATCGGTATGTCCTACCCTTCCCGTATGCATTACTTGAAGAAAAATCTTCCCTCCTTCTTCATGAACCGCGTTGGTTATCGCTTTCCAACCCTCGAACTGCGCTTGATTGAACAATCCGGGAATGTTTCGGTATCCCAATCCGTTTGGTGATGGTGAGGTTCCCTCTGCTATAATTAACCCCGTTCCTGCGCGTTGCCGGTAATAATCCGCCATAATTTTGTTGGGTGTATTAGCGTTTACTGCGCGGCAACGTGTGAGTGGCGCCATGGCCATTCGAGAGGTCAATTGCATGTTTCCAACAGAAATGGATTCGAAAAGTTTCATACTATGCTGAATTTTAGAGAAAGGATCGTGCGTTCATTGCATGGCTGTGTACCGGAAGATTCCACTGCAAGCCTACGCCATTTTGGCTCAATTCAATTTGATCCATGCGACCATCTAATTTATGATTGAAATGTCTTTTATGTAAGATGTAGGCAGTTAAATCGAAGAGAAATAGAAATCCGCCCTGCATGATGAGGCTGTTTCCATAACCTGTCCATTGGTCGCGGCGTTCTGGATTAAAACGCGCTTCGCTTCTCAATAATAAGCCCGCCGATATATAGCCGACATCTAAGCCAGAATTGATCAGGAAAATGGTTTCGGTTTTACTTTGCGCTCTCAAAGTCTCTGCAAAAGTGAGGTTGGTTTCTTCTTTTCGTGCTTTTAGATATCCCGGAATTGCCAATCCAAGATTGACGGTATTCCAGAAAAAATTCATTTGGTGAAAGTAATGCGCTTCTCCTTTTGGTACAGTAGCCCAGCCAACTCCGCCTGCGGTGAGGTTTGTCGCTCCCCAACTACCCAGAGTTAGCATTAGCCCTCGATCTAACTTAAGTCGTTCTTGATTGTACTCTTCTAATTGTCCGAAGCTATGAAAAGCCATTAAACAAAATCCTGTCACGTAAATCCCTCTCCACCAATCCATTCACTTTATTTTAAAACGTTCACGTACCCGTTCCTTTTGACTTCTTTCCCGTTACAAAATTCAACTTCTATCTGAAATGTGTAGGTGCCATCTTTTACCTCGGTACCATCAAATTTTTCTTTATGATCATCCGATTCAAAGATAACTTCTCCCCATCTGTTGAAAATGATCAAATGAAAGTTTTCAAAATCACAATTGCTGCGAATCTCCAAGTAATGGCAATCGAAACAATCGGCATCTGCATGCAAAACATTGGGTATGTGCACCTCGCACGTATCCGGACAATCCTGTGCTTGCAATCCATTGCTGGCAAACAACATTAAGAAAAGAATGAGCATAAGTCGCATGCTTAAATGTACGAGAATAATCTTACTTCCGAACATTGACATATCCGCGTTTTACAATTTTTTCGCCATTGCAAAAGGTTCCCTTGAGTTGCCAGAGATACACCGCGTCTTCGAACTCCTTTGCGGAAAACTGTTCTTTCGGACTCTTCGATTGGAAGACGACCTCTCCCCGCTGGTTGAATACCGTGAGTTCGTATTTTTTAATCGTACAATTGGTTTGAATATCAAGGTAATGGCAATCGATTCCGTCGCAATCTGAAGTGATACTGTTCGGAACGACGACCTCGCATGAATCGGGGCACCCTTGGGTACTTCCATTGAAGGCAAACGTCACAAAAAGCACAATACATCCAAGCAGTATACGCATGAGCTAAAGTTACAAGAAATTACTGGGTCTGCTTTTCAATTGGTAATTGCTTGAGCAGGGCTTTTAACGTTTCTACATCCTCTTCTGTGATCCAAAGTCGAAATTCTTTCTCTCCACCAGATACTAAAGCAGCATCTCTATTCAAGGATGCTACCGTCATCTGTGGCAACAAGCGAAATTCTTTTTTTTCTTTGGTGAGCATGGCTGACCCTACCACAACACATGACCAGCGAGATAGTGGCAAAAGCGATTCTATTAGGTAGATCAGCATCACCGAAAGAAGAGGCCAAGCTCCAAAACCGATCGTTGTCAAAAAGTCGAACAAATCGCTTCGAACATAGAAGAACAGCATTACAAACGCTATGGCTAGACTCGTCCAAATTAAATTTCTACGATAGCGTTTTCTACTCGCTCCGAGCAGCGTCACATTTGGTAATTTATCGATTTGAATTAGACTAAAAGATTGAAGCGTGCTCAGTGCCAACATTAATACGACGCCGAGCAAGGCTACTGCAGTTTGCGCCCAACCGGTAAAATTGGTACAACCTACGATGCACAAAAAGATAAATGCCTTGACATAACTTCCGTAATTGTGAAAGAATAAAAACAGGCGCATGATTAATTCAAATAATTTTTGACAAGGCTGAGCGGTTCGACATTGAGATACAATTCTCCTTCAAAACGTCCCCCTCCAACAAGAACTCCAATAACGTATCCATTTGTGTCCAACACAGGGGAACCACTCATAAGCATAGGATTGAACGATTCTTTTGCTCGAACGAGGTACGAAGTCTTGCTGAATTCATCCATTTCTAGCGCGAAGCGTTGTTGCTTGTCGGAACCAACTTCACACGCAATTAGTTCCAATTCTTCCTCTATTCTTGGTTTGAAGAATCGCGGTTTCAATACGGCTAAATCGTCTGATACTCCCTTCTTTTTGAACAACAAGATATCTGTGAGACTTTCTTTTTTATTGATCAATCCATTCACGGTAATCGTGTCTCGGAATATATCTTTATTCTCAGCAAAAGCTCTCCAATAGTCCAATTCTTGCTCAAACTTCGAAGTAAGCACCCGTGGACTAATCCCCATCGCCTGGCCAAGTAAATGTTTCGCTGTGCAGAGAACTATTCCGTTTTTCGATTCTAGTAAGAACGCTCCGCCTCCTTTTGAGTACCGACCATCACTAAAGGCGTATTCATTGGTGAGCACCACCTGAGTGGAATCTAGCTGAATGTCAATTTTCGCTTTGGGAAATACATCTTCCTCTTCAAGATGAACCTCTTCGTGGCAAGAAGTCAAAAAAATCAAGGATACAACGAAAAAAAGAAACGTAAAACGCATTGTGTTGAGTTAAATTCTGTGTTTCGATCATTGAAAATTACGACATGAATTTAACCAATAATCTTTTGGTTCCTGCAGTTTTGAACCGAGCAAAAATCAATCGAGAGATTAGTGATGGATGCGGCGCTTCCAGAATGTCTCTTCCTTCCAACGCTGTTCTGCTTGATAAAAAGTGCTTTTGTGATGAAGATATTGTTGCCAGATTCGATTTGTTTGTCCAGAATAAATGGTGGTAAGATCTTCCGTGAAACCGAATTCTAAAATTAAATCTCTGAGCTGCATGGCGCTCGCCATGGCGTTAAACATTCCTTGAGATGAAAGCGGATCAAAACTCAATGCTGCATCGCCGAGAGCCGCCCAATGATTGCCACAAACTTCAGTCAAGCGTGTAGAGTTTGCCGCAACCGTCCCCTGAAACTGCACCGTTTCAGCATCGTGAATAATTTGTGCCATTTCCTTGTTGTTTTGTGCCAACGCCAGCATTGATTCCGCCGACTTCAGCTTACTTTTTTCGATAAGATCTGCATCGGTGTGAAACGCTACAACGCGCCTATTGTTTGGGATAACGGCACTGTACCACCAACCGTTTGCTTCTGACGAAATGGTGCTCATTGTGTTTTCGAAAGTATTCGGTAGCGTCAGCCAGCAAGCGATTAACTTGTCCTCTATCTGTCGTTTGATACCCAAACTACGTGCAAAATGTGCCTGTCTTCCACTCGCGTCAATCACGAAATTTGATTGAATGACAAAAGGCTTTTCGTCGGATTTTTGCGCCGTAATTTCCCAGTATTCGTTTCGAGTTTCTGCGAGCATTTTCGTATTCCAGAGACATCGGACACCTCTTTTTTCGGCAGCTTCACGTAAGAATTGTTCAAAGGCTTTTCGATTCAAACTTTTGACAAATCCATCTGGATTTCTCAGGTGATCGACAATGTGCACCTGATCGCTTCCCCAATAGGACTGCATGCCCATATTCTTTTGAAACACTTCCTTTTGAAGCGATTCTAAAGCATCGAGCAAATTCAATTCACGTAAAATGCGTTGGGCTGCCGGAGCTAATGACTCGCCAATTCGTTCCTTGGGTTCGGAAAGTTTGTCGACGAGGGTAATGTTGAATCGGTCAACCAAAGAAATGGCGGCAATGCAACCCGCAATGCCGCCACCTATGATAGTGATATCTGTTTTTAATGGTTCCAAAAACTATTTGGGAATGTGTCGTTGGAATCGAACCAAACGCTCAGGAATACCTGTTTCGTTGCGTTCTTTTTTGAGGTATTCAGACGTTTTGACACCAGATGCCTTGTGTTCTTTCGAAGCAATTAAGCCCAGTAAATTCTTCACGGCCGGCATTTGTTTGTAGTCTTCTGTTATTTCATGAGACAACATTTCCAAAAGTTGATCTTTGGCGGTACTCATGAGCATTTTCTCATCAAACAATCCTTTTTTGCTCAAACTTCCGATAGCTCCGTCGAGAATACTTTTCTCTTTCTTGCCCAGTCGTTTGGCTGCAAGAATCGCGTTGATTTCCTCTGTTGCTTCTGCGATGAGTGCCGCTTCCTGCTTTTCATTGGGAACAATTCCAACCTGCATTTCTGGCGGGAAGTATTCGTTGTCTTTTACACCTTTTCGATGTTGTACTACCGCCAATTTGTCGAAGTACTTCACCATGGCGTTGATTTGATTGGTTTGATTTGGTTCTTCTCCATCCAATGGCAGGTCGTCCAGCCAAAATTGTCGATCGGAGAATGCCAAACGGCGCTTTTCTTCAGGCAATTTATTGTTCAATACCTGATTGTATTGTTCTTCTGCCAATACATTATTTGGAACACGCGCCGGCCAAAATGTTGGTAAATACGGATCGTAATCTGTTGTGTAGCCATCGCGACAGCTTGCCGTGTCCGTTTGCCATGGAACCGCCATCCAACGGGTAACACCGCCAGCAATTTGACCTCCCAATAATGGTCCAGAAGTCATTCCCAACACGCCTTGATCCATGGTAGATCCGTAATAGTAATAATCCGTTTTTGGTTCTTTCGGTGCGTGTTTTAATCGGAAAGGTGCCATATACATTCCCGAAGTTCTCATCGGCCATGTCATTTCACAGCCAGGATGAAACGCATCTGCCAAACAAAAATCCATGGCTGCCTTGGTCAACATATCTGGTTGTTCTTCCACGGGATAATCGTCAATAGATTTTGGCTTCGATGGTTTTACACCGCTAAAATCAGCAATAAATTCTCCTTCCACCCATTGATCTAAAAATGCCAATTGCAATTTGGAAAGTGTCGAATGCTGACGTACGGAACCTCTCGTTGGAATGGAGATGGCATCACCGTACATCCAAGGCCAGAGCTGTGGTGCCTCTGCTCCTGATTTATCAAATCGTCGGAAATTGTTGGATATCGTACGACGCATTTCAATGTTCGCATCGGAAGGATCGTTTAATTTCTGCACCCATTCCAAACTGGTATAATTGAACTGTCCGCCCCAACCAAAAGCTGCTGCGAAACCTGCATTTACCCATTGTAAATTGGTCATGCGCTCAAAAATTGGCAAGATATCCTTTGAGAAAGAGGGCTTTTCGGGCGCTTTCATCATTTTCGATTCAACGGCAACACTGCGCATCAAATCCCACATGGTGCGTACCGATTTTTGCATTGGCGCGTAATCTGGCGGGGCGCAAATTACCCACGCTGGATCTACCTCGAGAGTTTGCCCTTTGTAGTTTACCTCAGCTGTAACGGGACCGTCGGACATATCATCATGCCAACCTTCGTTGTTCGCAAAAGTAACGGCGATGTTTCCGTCTAAATTTTCCGATTCGCCATGTCCTCCGAGCATAATCAAACGACCTTTCGCATCTGTTCGCATTTCGCCCAAATACACTGCTTTGTTAAAGAATTTGCCTTTGAACTTGTTGCCTTTGCTTTCGTTCGGTTTGGAGATTTTCCGCTTCTTCCCGATGATTTTCAATTTGTCTCGATCCTTGACATCAATGTTTCGCAATAACGAAGGCGGAATGTCTTTATCGTACATTTCTGGGATGTCCAACGCAATTTGAAATTGATACCACGAAGATTTCTGATTGGCCAACTGGGAGTGCCAGGTGATGTCGGCTTCGTCCATAGTCAATTCTTTGACCGCTTTTCCATCGGCATTTAGTCCATAGATTCGAAATTCTGCCGCCTGGCGCTTGAGAGCCCCCGTTTTATCGCGGTAAGCGTAAATGTCGCTTTTCACCTCAGGTTCATCCACCAAAGGACCAATGAAGTATTCATCTTTACTGTTTCCCACGCGCATTACTCCAATTGGAGGATAAATCGCAGCTTTTACAATGCGATTGGGATCATTCTTTTTCGCCATGTCTTTTGATTTTAAAGATTTCTTTTTCAGTTATTGGTGTGAATAATGGTTGTAGCAGTGCTACACTTCCCAAGATAAAAATTTATCCGATTCATTTGAGAAACATTTACAATACCCGAACCTGGATTTCGCCAAATTCGGGTTTGAAACGCTTTGTTTTTTCTATGAAGACAATCCCCAATCTCCTAAAGTGATGCGCATCTCCGTTGTAGATTTTGGAGCAGGATCAAATTTGGAAGGTACGGTGGCTGGCTTGCTGACAAACATTGGATCTTCATCGTATGCAAATCCATACGCCTGCCCCATGGTTGTTTGCCGTGCACATTTTACCGAATTCGGAGCTTGTTTAAATAATGGAATAGTAAGAGCGCTTTTGCCTTTATCTGGGTTTGGAACCGAAACCTCGCAGGTATGCATGAAGAGCGAGAACAGGTTTTGGTTTATTCCTTCGGGGTACCATTTCGACTCATCTCCCCAGTAAATAGATGTATAACCATCGGTTCCTGAAGTTGGTCCGCTATTGGCAACGCCTCTGTTAAATGCGGATACAATTTGGTTTTGCAAGTTCAACAAAACGTTTTGCTGATTTTTATCGGTCAAATCGCCAGTGTATGAAAACAGTCCTTGATTGGCAAAAACCATATTTCCTGTAGTCTGGAACATGCCAGGTAATTTAGAGAAGTAATATTGACTGTTCGCAGGTGGAATTCCTAAACTTAGGTTCAAGGTTAGACCGGTAATCTTCCCATCTTTATCCTCTGTTAATGAGGATATTGTGATATCTCCCGACAATCCTGCTCCAACAACCGTACTTCCTGCTACTAATTTTGTTTTCTCTGAATTGGCTTGCGCTGTTTTGAAGGTAAGCGTATCCCCAACAATGCTTGCCGTAAGTTTTGTAACCGTGCCTGTTGGCGTGGTGAATGTATATACTGAATCTGGCGGAAGCGTTCCCCAATCGAGGTCCAATTCTACATCGGTAATTTTACCACCCACCGATTTCACTTTCGTTACAGTGACTTGATTTGCGGGAATTCCTTCCCCTTTCACCGACATTCCTTCCACAATATTTGCCTGCGACAAAGGTGTTTCAAAGGTCATTTTTAATCCGTTTACACTCCCTAGAATTGGACTAGTGCCATCTGTCATAGCGCAAACGCCCACTGGGTTCCAAATGTAAAATGTATTGTCGGAACCTTTCAATTCTAACGCTGCGTGCGAGCACGATGTTCCTGGAAGGTTTTTTGAAACGGGTGTTGATTTATAAATTTGTGCGGCTATTCCAACCGTTCCTTTTGCTTTGTGTGCTACTCCTTTAATTGACAAGGTACCTGTATTGAAAAACGTATTCAATTCGGCATCAAACAACTCATTCAATCCGCTGCTAATATTGTTGAATTCATTGGTTTTAGAAACATCGTTTAGAAATGCCCCAGGATTTAACAGTCCGCCTTGGTTTTTAGCGTATTGAAGATCCAAAAAATCACTTGCGGTTGCATCTGAAAGTCCGTTTATGAATGGTTTAAAGGCATTGATAATTTGCACTCTCGAAAGCGAAAGATCGTTTCCAACGGCGCCAAGTGACGTAGTTCCGTCGAAAATTTCAATAGTCACAGGAGCCGTAAGCCCATCTACCGTTTGGCTGTCGATTACCGTTCCGTAACCAGGGCTATTGGTGAACTCAGCATACGTGTACGGTGCATAATCAGCATTGGGTGGATTTGGCACATTGACCACATCTTTTCCACCATTCGAATACGTAATCTTTGGCGGACCTGGAAATGCTGAATTCTCCGAAAAGAAGAAATAAATTCTCGCTCCTGAAATGTCATCGTTCACCTTGTCAATATCAATTTCGGTGATTCCTTTGCATCCATTTACTTCTGTTGCACCCAGCGCAAAAATACTCAGGTCTCCACTTTCTGCCGGAATTGCTCCAAATTTGGCTTTGGTTCCTGAGACTTGTGTCAGTTGCAATTGAGAGGTTGAAGAAAAGCCCATGACATAAATCGTATAGTCATCTGAATTCAGTAAGGTTTTATTTTTCAGTGAAATTGTTAACGTACTCATTTGTTTTCAGTTTGATAGAGAACTACCGTATCTCAAGCGGTGGCATCTCTTGATTAAATAATTGTTTCACGCTCTTAGTAGCGCATTCAACAAGTTAGAAAACAATGGCAAGCAACATCCTAATTATGTCGTGAAGTGGCATTCTTTTGTCATAAAAGCTCGGTTCAATGACATGGAATTGGAAAGTGCGATACGGATCCAAAAAAATCCCTTATTCCAAATGGTAGGAATAAGGGATTCAATCAAGTTATTTTAAGGTGATACTTTACCTCAATATCGTAACATGCCCGTTAATTGTGTGACGTTCGTCGTTGTTAATATCGCCAAACTCAATCACCCAGGTAAAGACATTATCTGCAACTAATTTTCCACCATACGTTCCATCCCATCCAACGGTGTGATCGTATGATTCAAAAATAACTTCTCCCCAACGATTGTAAATCGAGAGATGGTAGTCGTAGGGATCAAATCCAGAGGTAAATATTGGCAACCAGTCATTATTGAATTCATCTTGATCAGGAGTAAATGCATTGGGAACGTAGAAAATCAGCTCTTCCTTGATGTCAATGTAGACCTGGAACGAATCGACACAACCTGCCGGAGAAGTCACATGCAGCGTTACAGTGAAGTTTCCTGTTCCGCCGAAGTTATGCGATGGATTTTGTACTGTAGAAGTCGCGGCTCCGTTAAAATCCCATTCCCATGAGGATGCATTGTTCGATTGGTCTTGAAAATTCAATGGATCTCCAGGCTCTGGATCGAGCGGTGTGAATGTGAACATTGCCTGTGGAATTGGGTCTATAATGATGGTAACTGGGCGCGTGAATGTTTCTGAACATCCGTTGCTTGTAGTTACGGTCAAACTTACATTGTACACACCCGAAGTTGCATATTGATGCATTGGATTCTGCGCACTTGCAGTGTTGTTATCTCCGAAATCCCAACTCCAACTAGTGATAGCGTCGTGCGGCGTTACGGAAAGATCTGTAAAAGAAGTCACAAAACCATCACAACCCGTGGTATCCGCTACGGAAAAATACGGCTCTGGGCTGAAAAATGCCACATCAACTGTATCTGTATCGAAACAAATTCCCAGTGTGACATCTACCCAATATGTTCCATCTGAGTTGGCCGTAAATGTTTGATTCGTGGAATTGTCTTGCCACAGGAAGTTCGCTCCTGTATTCCCTGCATCCAAAAGCATGTTCGCTCCTGTGCACAGCAATGCATCTGGCGGCAGGTTCACGGTAATACTTCCTGCAGTGATTTCAATGGTATCGGCATCTGTACATCCTCCTGCGTCTACTTCTACCCAATACGTTCCTATTGCGGAAACATCAAAAGTCTGATTGGTGGAATTGTCTTGCCAGGTGTAAGTAGCTCCTGCAACTCCTGCATCCAAAGTCATTGTTGGTGTACACGTTTGAATGTCTGGGCCTAAATCTATCGATACCGAACCAATGGTTACGTTAATGGTATCGCTTGCCGTACATCCATTGTTGTCCACTTCTACCCAATATTGTCCTGAAGCAGTAACGTTAAACGTTTGATTGGTCGAGTTATCTTGCCAAGAATACGTGGCACCAGGATTTCCGGCGTCCAATAACAAGGTTCCACTACAAAAAGTGGTATCGCTTCCTAAATCTACCACGGGTGGCGCATCCACGGTAATAGTTAAATAATTGGTATCGGCAATATTACACGAAGCCGAATCCACTGCAATGAGCATAACATCGTAAACACCTGGGTTATTGAAGGTATGCGTTGGTTCAAACGCCGTACTTGTTGCTCCGTTATCGTCGAAATCCCAGAAGTACGTATTACCTGTACTTGTATTTTGAAAATCAACGGTAAAAGGTGCACAGCCAGAAGTGGATGGTGCTGCTCCGGCAATCGCATTGGTTCCTTGTGCTTCAAAATCAATTTTGAATATACCAACATCGTATCCTGACGGGTACGTGGAAGACCATGCTCCGGGCGAGGTGTTGAATCCTGAGATTGTACACGCAGCCTGATAAACTATTCCTTCTGGGTCGAAGCGACTGGTTCCACCATCAACATGACCACCGTTTCCACCGTAATATGTCGCGAAGTCGAGTGCAATGGCATCAGGTTGTAATACGCCTAAATAAAACCCTCCCGATGTTTGAAATGCTGTTGGTGACGTTGTTAACCCAGTAGTTGCAGAATGTCCTGAAAAGTATATGAATTTACAATTGTCCACCATGAAGGCGATCGGAATAAAGTCGAAACCAAATCCGCCTCCGCCGCCAGAACCAATTTGCGTAGCGAAATCTAAGTTTGCCAAATTATCGTCCATCTTCGCGATGAATTGATTGCTTCCGGCATTGCTGTACACACCTGCTGAAATTGGTGACAACCCGCCGGTGCTTTGCCCGTAGATATAAACGTCTCCATCTGAGTCCAAATCAATAAAAAAAGCATAATCCTGATCCGTAAATCCCCAGTAAGTGCTTGCGGTAAGCGCCGTTCCGTTGTTCGAAATACGTAAGACAAAGCCATCCGATGTTCCTCCACCGTATGCAGGTTGCACACCTGTACCGGCAAAAAATTGATTGTCAGTTCCTCCTGTCATGTATACGTGATTTCCTTCAAGGCGCAATCCAAAACCAACTTCGTGCCCTGCTCCACCGGCATATGTAGACCAATTGAGCGCTGTGCAACTTGGATTCAAGCTAAACAATACAGCATCTTGGATACCTCCACCATAAACGGGTTGATATGCTCCGGCCGTTGTTGGGAAGTCGGCCGATCCTGAACAAGATGCAATGTAAATGTTTCCAGCAGCATCTAACACGATTTCTCCTCGGTACGTATCTCCGTAATTCCAGGAAAGTTGATTGTTTCCATCATTCATGGTACCGCCCACATAGGTTGAACCAATAATACCTGTTCCGGTTGCATTGAAGTGCGTTACGGTAAGATCCGTTGAGCCATTCAAAGCAGTGCTTAACGCTCCGGCAGAGGTAGGAAAATCAGGAGAATCAGAAGTTCCCATTACGTGTAATTCACCCGCCTGATTCACAAACATACTGTGTGGGTAATCCGATGAATTCCCACCTAAATAGGTTGCATAAAGAAGTGTTGTTGCGTCGGGAGACAAGCAGCTCAGAGAGATGTCTGTAAAGCCTCCGCCAAATGTTGCTTGAAAAGCTCCTAGCGTTACTGGGTATCCCAATCCAAAACAAATTGCTCCGGAGTACATATTCCCGGCATCATCATATGTGGCGCAATGCCCATAGTTGGATGTACCTGTAGTTCCCGAAAGGGTTGCCCCCACCAAAACGGGGTCAATTATTAATTCTAGTGATTGATCGTATCCTTGCGGAAAATCAAATGTAACGTGTTGGTTTTCGATACTGTACTCACAGGAAACTTCTACCTTTTTGCCATTGACAATTTGATAAGCATAAGGTTTCATTTCGAGGTATTCTCCAACCGATGTTTCCAGTTTCAAATTGCCCTCAGAAAGCGAAAAATTGTCCAATCCTTCGTATTCCCAGGTAATAATATCCGTTGAAGTATTGGCCTCTACAATCAAGTCGTACTTGAAAGCACCATTTTGACTGTACACCATCATGTCAATCCCATCGTACAAATTATCGTAGTGAACGGAGTTGAATGCATTCACACCTCCTGCCCATTTATTCGGGTCATTGCCTTGAAAAAAGTTGTAGTACTCTGTGCGTTGTGCTATTCCGGAAGTGGATAGTTGATCGTTTGCACCCACAAAGTTTGTTTGCCATGCATGTCCTCCGATTTCAACATCGAGTGCAGCAAGTTGATCTTCGTGTTTTACCTCATGATGCGTTTCAAAATCCTTTCCAGAAAAGCGCGTATGAGTGAATGTATTGCCTTCGAGATAAACAGTTCCATTCGTCACAGAAACGCGGTAATCAATTTTGTCTTGCCATTGCCCATCATTCTCAATGAAGGCT
This sequence comes from Fluviicola sp., assembly GCA_043584915.1. GTDB lineage: Bacteria > Bacteroidota > Bacteroidia > Flavobacteriales_D > Crocinitomicaceae > UBA4466. Next base: position 2,776,443 of record CP121319.1, on the reverse strand, counting down.
AACTCTGATCCATTTTGGGAAAATCCAATAAAAGGAAGTAGGGTGAAGCATCCAATTATTAGCAAATAACATTTGTGCATGTTGTAAAAGTTTTCTTAAGCAGTTAGTAGTCAACAATCAAGGCTTCATAGCAACTTCTTCCATGATTGTCTTTCTGTATTCAATAGGTAGACGCATGGATGTGACAAATCGCTGCTTCGAAAGCAATAAAAAGTAAGGAAACCATAAGATTTAACATTTTGAAAAAGTGCGCATCACCTGAACGCTCCCAAAAACAAGCCGATCAGCTTTGCGCTATTGAGATTCGAAGTCACTTCATTTGGAACGTAACTTTGTGAATATTTGGAGCATAGGGCAGATATCTTACTTTGATGGCAGCAATATTGGATTTCCTTCCTACCCTAGCCCGATTTTGGTACTTCTTTCCTTTCACGCGATAACAATAATCCATGTAGAATCCTGCGTCTTCCTTACTGGGTGAATTCCGCCAATAGAGTTCTTCCATTACGCCTTTCGCCGCATGTCCATTTTGCTCAATTTGCTGTTCTAAAAATGAATACGAGCCATACAAAAATGCGGAAATGAATAGCATCGTTCCTATCAGTACCAAGCCGAAATAATTGCTTGCAGCCTTTCGCTCTGCTGTCCGGTCGTATTCAATGACGTTGGCGAGTTCTTTCAATTTGAACGCACTCTTTTTTCGAATGTTGACGATGCTCACTGCGCAATCAAAGCCAAATTTAATGGCCAGGAAAAATGCACCGAGGGAGATCCACCGTTTCCAATCGAAGTGATACGAATACACTACGGTTACGGAAAGCGCGATTAAGAAAAGTCCCATTTGGAGCCACAATAGTTTTCTGACACTCCAACCGAGTATTTTAAAATCCAAGAGAATGAAACTTCGCAGCACGTTCATAAGCACAGTAAACTGACTTTAAATTTATTCAATCTGAGGGATTTGGCGGAATTAATCGATGGGGAGTAATTCGATTTTTTGTTTCACACAAGCAGAGCAAATAGATTCCAGAACATATGCATGATAATTGTAGGTCCGACTGACTTAGATTTGTAGTAGATGATCCCCAAAGCAATTGCACCGAAGAAAACCTTGGATTCATCGTTATCATCAGCCGCAATAACATCCCTGAGATTAGGCTCTAGTTAATTTTTCGATAAGGTGATCTCAAATTTTTCTTTAAGCCAATTCGTTATTTGCCAACCATGCCGATATCTTTTCCTATTGCCTCTTTCATCAACAAACACACAAGGTTTGTTTTCAACATAAACAACTAGGAAACAGTCATTCTCATACCTTTTTATTTCGAGTTTGGTATAAGATCTGTTTTCTAAGTTATGGATTAGTTCTTTGTATTCCATTTTTCAAATTGAGATCAAAAAATTTAAATGACAATTAGATGTAATGTTGCCCAAGTTAGGTCTAAAATGCTCATATACAGGTTTAATCCTAACATTAAATAACGGGGTTACTCGTCAAAATAGCTCCTTTAAAAATGGCATTAGATTGTTTCCTTTTAGCTGAAATATAAGCAATTGAAATTCATTTCTCGCAACCGCTTAAGTATCTAATAAAGTTCTATTCTTCCAGTTTCCTAGAATTAACATAACTTGTGGTGACTAAATTGATTTCAATGAAATTCTACATATCGCTCACGATTCTGGCTTCTTTATTGTGTTTTAATAATACAGCCCAACAAACAATAACAGGCTCTATCTCTCATGATGGTTTGATCAGGGAATATATCATGTATGTTCCTTCTAATTATACAGGAACTGAAGCAGTCCCCTTACTTTTCAACTTTCATGGCTACACCTCTGATGCCAATGCGCAAATGTGGTACGGGGATTTTCGTTCTATTGCCGATACAGCAGGTTTTATTATAATTCATCCGGAAGGCACGCTAGACGGAACAGGGACTTCTCATTTCAATGTAGGTTGGGGAGGAAGTTCTGTTGATGATGTTGGATTTACGGAGGCCTTAATCGATTCCATTTCGGCAGATTACAACATCAATCAAGACCGCATTTATTCAACTGGAATGTCGAACGGAGGATTTATGAGTTTTAAATTGGCTTGTGAATTGAGTGATCGTATCGCTGGAATTGCATCCGTCACTGGATCCATTCTACCCGCAACCCTGAACAATTGTAATGCCATCCATTCAACACCTATCATGCAAATTCATGGAACCAATGATGGAACTGTCCCCTACGACGGTGGAGCAGGCTGGACAGAGCCAATAATTTCTTTGGTTGATTACTGGGCCGACTTTAATAATTGCGACCTCACTGCGGTGGTAGAAAATGTACCTGACATCAATACCGGAGATGGGACAACAGTGGAGAAGTTCACATATCTGAATGGCGATAATTGTACTGAAGTAATTCATTACAAAGTTGCCAATGGTGGGCATACCTGGCCAGGCACAATTTTCAATACTGCTGGTACAAATCAAGATATGGATGCTTCATTAGAAATTTGGAAGTTTTTATCTCAATACGACATTAATGGATTAAGAGGCGACTGTTCAACAACAGAATTGGAAGAAGAAAACTTGAATGCTTTAACTATATATCCAAACCCTGCAGCTAATTACATATATATTGACGGTATTCAAAATCTGAGTGGACTTCCTGAAGTGGCAATTACAGATGTCTCGGGAGCTGTTATTCTGACAACGAAAGTTTCGGAAAATGGAATTAATGTTTCTGATTTGGCAAAAGGTATGTACCATATCCGCATCAAGCAATCTGGTGGGGTTCGATGCATTAAATTTGTGAAAGAGTGATCTGAGATCGATAACATTTCGATACACAAAAAGCATCTATCACTTTACGCTTTGTTTCAATTCGTAGCGGAGATAACTATAACTTTTAACTAAGGACTTACTTTAGGTCAAACAAGTTTGAACCAACGAGAAAACAAAAAAAGCACCCCTTCCGGGATGCTTTTTGTGACCCCGACAGGACAAGAGTCGAACTTTTTGAAAGGAGATTTCCAGAATTATCCTAAACTTCTTTCAACAACCAATTCCGAAGTTGATTAGCGCAAAACCAATCGTCTTGTCTGAAGACTTTTTCCATCAAAAATTTTCAGAAGATAAACTCCAGATTTTGAGTTTAATTCGAGAGTAAGTTGCTCAGAGTTTACAGGAAAACTTCCAATGACTTCTCTGCCGCTAATGTCAAATACGCTAATTTGAAGATCACTCGTTACTTCAGAAAACTCAATATTAAACCAATTGGAGGATGGGTTTGGGTAGATTGTGATTTCCAAATCGTTTTCAATTTCTGGAAGGTTGACAAATTCATAAGCACACGGATTTGATTGTAAATTATAGAATGATTGCACATAATCAGCGTTAACTCGCATCATTTCGATACTATTCAAATTGTCTGTTCCTTGCCCCGGAATTACGGCAAAGTCTATCGTAAATAATTCCCCAGGAACTATCGTGTCGAGATTAAATGTTCCTACTATTTTTGATTCGGATTGAGTTGCAATGTTACCAACTCCATTCACTGGATCTCCATCATATTCAAATTGCACAGGATTTGGCATTCCATCATAATTTTCTCTCTTCATAATATGAATGAATTTCTCCCTAGAATTGGGGAATACATGATTTGAATCTATGGTACTAAGAAATACTTTGGAATGCTCGATATTGTGATTTAGAAGTTTTATGCCACAAGCAGGAGGTGATGTTCCATACCCGGTATGCGTCATTGTCGAATTGTCCAAATTATCACCGTTGTATGTGTAAAGCATATTCCTTGAGACATCTGTTCCGACAAAATCATCTTCTGGAGCACCGATCAATCCATTTAAGTACACTGCCGCGTTGAAATCAACAAATGTCTCTGTGGATCTATTAATTGCTTCAATTCTACAAAAAGTTACTCCCTCAAGTTCGGGGATTGATGTGTATTGAAAAATTGAGTACCTCAGTTCAACACCAATACCTCCGATGTTTAGCAGTCCGAAAGGGTGTTGATTACTATTCAATATCATATAACTCATTACATCTCCCTGTATACAAGGGTAATCTCCATAGGCGGGTTCGTATATGTAATTTGCATTAAGGTCAATAAATGGAGCCTGGAAATAATAAGCACCTTGAGTGACGTCTCCATGTGCTGGCCAATTAAGTATTCCATCGGGAATTTGATAATTTGGATCATTAAAATTGGCAATATGAAATTCTATTTCATCCTTAGTCACCTTATTATAGATATCATCCCATTCCCCGACCGGAGATGCTTGACCGTATTCAAATCCTGAAGCAACAGATAATGCTCCTGAAAATTGCTCTTGAAAATTCTCTGCACTTACGTTAGAAATTTTTGATAAACCGTTAATATTCTCCCCTTGTATCCAAACACCAACGCCATTCAGTATATGCTTCCCACTTCCTGAAGGATATTCATAGCCTGGTTTAAAATCAGCAACTTGGATTGTAGAGTTGTCTGTAGGTCTCGAGAAGAGCCATCCGGTTTCGTTTAAATACCCAGTCGCTCCATTGGCATCGATTGAATCAAACTCCACTAATTGTCCAAATGACAAACTCAGCGAAAACGCGCAAAAAATAAATAATATTGTTTTCATAAGAATAGTTTTCATGATATTAATGCTTCTAAAGCAATCTTTTGATCGGTATCCTTCAACCTTTCAATGGAACTATACACATCAGCGTGTACTGAACAAACCTTTTACAAAGAAAAATGGGTAGTTCAGTCAAATACTTAAGCATCATGCTAAACGAACTAGTTGAATTTTGTTCAGTTCTATATAAAACTGCGAGTCGATTTAAATTGAGTTGTTTCCAAATTTATGTTTTGGCAAGAGGCCTTCGTTCGTCCTTGAGGAGGTTCAGGTCAAGCGAGTTTGAATTGGCCTAAAGGCCTAGAAACACAAAAAGCTTTCCTTAAAAAGAAAGCTTTTTGTGACCCCGTCAAGATTAGCGGGCTAAAGCCCGTGGATACGATTCAGCCGCAGGCTAAATCGCATCTCAAACAAATTTGAACCGACGGAAAACAAAAAAAGCGTACATCTCTGTACGCTATTTGTGACCTCGTCAGGATTCAAACCTGAAACCTCTTGAGCCGTAATCAAGTGCTCTATTCAGTTGAGCTACGAAGCCATTCCGTATCAATATTGCTATCGATTTGGGATTGCAAATATACATGCTTTTTTCTTAACAGCAAGAAGCAGGTATCTTTTTTCGCAAAAAAATATCACTGGATTTCTGCCGAAATCCCTCGATCCAACAAGCTAGTGCACATGGGTTCCAATGTGTCAAAATCGCCCGACTTTACATCACATTTACCTTTGTAATGAACGAGCCACGTGCATTGCTCCGCTTGAATGGGATCGTGTTTGCACACTTTGATCAATGAGTCGATGACATGATCAAAAGTATTTACATCGTCGTTGAAAACAATCAGATTTTTAGACATCACTGTTTTCTCAACAACCTCAATTTCTTCTAATACGTCTGTATCTGTATTTCTCATAATTATGTTATTTGAAAGTCAAGCTTTCGTATTCTCAATTTACTCTTCTTCCTTAATCTTATCAGGTTCTACACCGAACAAACGAATGCGTTCAAACATCCGGTCCATATCCTCTTTCGCTACTCCAAAGATACGAACTTCTGTTCCTTTCGACGTACGATTGATTTCCCTTCTGTAATTACAACGCAGCATCCAATCCATAAATGCCCCCGGAACTAATGAGTCAGTGAAAGCAAAATAGATGGTTTCGGTGCGTTGGTCAGCAAGCAGTCCTTCATCCAAATATACCGTGTCTACATCGTCTTGGAAATTGAACAAATTCGGCAGGTAATCTTCGTTTTCGTAAATGGTCGACTTCACGCGTTTGTCCTTTTCATCAAAGTAAAAAGATCCTTCTGCATTGTAGCGATTGAGCACATCACGCGGAAACTCTTCGAACGTTTCTTCGGTCACAATTTGAACGCGCTTCTCCCACTCTTCCATAGGCGCAATCTCAATTACGTCTCGGCGCACACTATCCGTTCTTACCTGATTCGTCTCCACAATCTCTGTTTCATTCTCCATGCGTGATTGCAAAATCGAATTACCATACTCAATCAACAATCTACGCGCGTTTCCAATGGAGATTCGTTTACCCTGATAGTAAGCGACAATAAACGCTCCTTGAATCCCTGAAGAACGCGCAAAACTTTGTCTTGGCAATGCATCCTCTGCAGAATCAAACATCCCTGTGTTGTATCGAATTTGTCCATTTGGCAAACGGAAAGTAGATATGCTTGGTAAATTTTTCAATTCAGCGCTCGTAACGGCTCTGTTGAACACCCCTATTTGAACCGTGAAAAACAATCCTTCCATTTGTTCAATTGGATCGGAATCTGCTGCACCTGGTGCATTTGCATACGACCATTCAGGAACTTCTTCTGGCTCTGTACTGATGGGAATATTTAAATTCTTTGCCGTATTCTCTGCTACCTCAATCATGATCTCCTCTGCTCGCTTTGGAACACAAATCCCTGCGGCCTCGCGTCTTCGCGCTTCACCCAACGTGATTCTTTCTCCGTTACAATACGCCACTACAAAGGCATCAGAATAACCCAGATTGCGAATTTGTTGGCGTGCCTCAACTACCGTTTCACTGCTTGGGAAATATCCTGCCATGTACCGTGTAATGTTGGTTCCGTCTATCTTTTCCCCAGAAACCGGATTGAATTCTTTGAAGACATCTGATCGCAATGGGCGCGCAAAAGCTCCCACCTGAACTCGGTACACCAATCCTTCTGGGTTTTTCACACCAACGGGAATTTCAATAGCGCCATTGTTTGGCTTTTCTGAGCTAGTATCGATCGCAAATCCTGTGGTAGGCATTTGAATAATTGCTGCAGCGGCGGCCGTGATTTTTAAGGGCTGAATTCCGCGTGCTACCAGGTTTTGCATTTTCATAGCTTGTTCTTCGTTTTCAGGTAAGGCTTGATCGGCAGTGTATTTCTTCTGTGTCAATTCAATTTGCTTTCGATCCAACGCTTCCTCCAGAGCTTGAACCGCCTGGGCTTTTTCGCGAATCGTTGCTTCTGACTCTCTATTTTGAACGGCACGCTGCAAATCCTTGCGTTTCTCACCTAATTCTTCTTCTAAATTACGAATTTCGTTGGCAACAGACAATGCCTCGACAGCGGCAGTTTGATAGTTTTCAAATTCTTCCGATGCGGCAATTTCGCGCTCTTCATTAAAGGTAACCTCCTCTTTTAGCGCATTTGTATTCAGTGCTGTCGGGCGTTCTTCTACTTGTAAGAGTTGTATGTTGACACGATCCAATCGCGCCTCTACTTGTTCTTTCTGTGTAATCAAATCCGCTCTTCTCGCTTCCAACTCAGGCAGTTCTTTGCGCTTGGCTTCGGACATTTCCTGATTTACCTTTTCAATCTCTCGGGTAATCTCTCCAACCTGAATGGTGTAAGAGCGTTTCTGCTTTTCTAAATCGGTGCGGGATGCCGTTGCGATATCAAACTCTTCTTCAAGATCTGCCAATTGCGAAGCCACCACTGCATCCTGCAAATCTTTGTTCAACTCTTCCCTACGCTTCGACGCCTCATTCAATAAATAATTGCGCTCTGCTTCAGACTTTGCCGTTTTTGCCGCTTCTTCTATCGTTGCAATCGCATTTTCTTCTATCTCAGCATGCGCGAGTGTTCTACTGGCAATATTGTCTTCTGAATCTGCACGATTTTCCAAATCACTCTGAAGGGTTTGTGCTTCTTTTTCGGATGCAGCGAGATCGGAAGTTACTTCATCATTTTCAAGGGCATATCGCCTCTCTGAAACTTCCTTCAACTCTTTGTTCAGTTGTTTTCTTTCCGAATTGCTTAAATCATCGGCATTTTGCGCCTGGCGAATGCGATCCTCCTCTTGCTTCAACTCTTGCACCTCTGGACTCGAGTTGTTCGTGGCAATTGCCGCCTGTTCAAGTTCCCCAATGGAAACACGAATAGATCGACGCTTCTGAGACACTTCTTCTTTCTCCTGTCTTAACAAATTCAGAACCTCTTCATTCTCCTTTGTTGGGTTCTCGGCGACATACTTTTCATTTTCTGCGATTTTCGTTTCCAACAGCGATTCATAGATGGCTAGTTGACGATCTTGCTCTTCTAAATCAGTTTTGTTGTCGTACGTATTTGAAAGGGCTTCGTTGATGTTACCTCCGCTTTCTATTCCCCCTTCACCGCGCAACGAACCGAGTAATTCCGAAAGTACAGGAGACAGATTTTCATCACCAGAAATGGCCGCTTCTCGCTCTTCACTTTCATTAAGGAGCTTTTCAAAAATGGCTTTTTCAATAGACACAGAAACTGAATACTTGCGCTCTAATTCCTTTTCTTTTTGAGCAATCTCCTTAGTTAAATCGGATTGCAATTGCTGTTCCAACTGGATTTGTTCTTCCGTGGCTGTCGATGGCAGCTTCGAGTAGGAAGGTGAAGCATTTGCGAGAATCTCCTCTTTTTCTTGTTCCGATAAATCGGCAACGGCAGATGTTTCTAACTGCGATAGCACTTCTTTTTGCGCTGAAATTGCTTTATCTAAAGCCGAAAGACGTGCTTCCATCGCTGTATTCTCAGGGTCGCGACCCAATTGCTTTTCTGTATTTTTTCTTTCGCTTTCGAGGATTTCCAGTGCGCCCGCAACCACCGAAGCCTTTCTTCTTGCTTTGTCTGATGCCGTTCCTTCTGAATTTTCAATTTCCGAAAGATCGTTGCCAAGGTCTGGCGTCATCTCTGTCAAAATTTCCTCCGTGGATATTTCCGTTGTGGCAGTCGTATTGTTCAATGAAGCAATGCGTTCGTCGATGGACGCAATTTCTGTTTGACGCGCTTCAATGACCTGATCGATTGCTTCTACTTTTGCCTGAGCCAAAGCATCTTCTGGATTTCGATCTGCTTGTTTTTGTGCTTTTTTGCGCTCCTTTTCCAGATCTGCTAACGTTTCTTCTTCTAGCGATTTCAATGCCGCTTCTTTCTCTGCGGGCGTTCCCGTTCCATTTTCGATGGATGTACGTTCGTCTTTGTAATTCGGAACGATTTCAGCGAGGACATCTTCTGAACTCACTGTTGGTGTGGAGGCATTGGATAATGCTACAATGTTTTGATTGTTTTCCGCGATCTCAGATTCAATGACAGCAATGGCTTTGTTAAGTCCTTCTTGCTTCGCTAATAAATCGGGATCATCTGGATTCTTTTGAAGATTTTTGGACACTTTGTTTGCGTCTTTCTCCAAATCCTCCAACAACGCCTCATTCAGCTCAAGCACCGCTTTTTCCTGATCCAATCTTGAACCATCGTTGGCAAGAATTTCTGCTTTATTGGCCTCATAGTCTTCGTCTACGGAAGCAATCGCCTCGGTTGTAGTCATTTCCACAACAGTTGGTGTTGGAAGCGCATCCATTTCGGCTTTGTTCGATGCAATGGCCTGATCGTTGTCAGTGATTAATTGACGCACCAACTCCAATTTCGCTTTGGCTTCTTCATCGTTTGGATTTTGATTTGTCGCTTCTTCAAGTTGGTTGGATTCCTCTTCTAGTTCTGCACCCAGATTGTTTAAGATCCTTTCTTTTTCCGTGAGTTTTTCCAACACCGTTCTATCCGGGTCGTTTTCTACTTCCGCCAATTGACTTCCAAAATCGGGTGCAATTTCCGCCAGAACATCTTCTTTGGAAAGGGCGGCATCCGGAGTTTCTGACTTCAAACGTTGTTCTTCAGCGACCAACTCAGCATTTTCCTCTTGAAGTGCTTCTTGTTGTGCCAACAGCGCTGCTTCTTGCTCACGCAAGCGTTCATCTTCTCCTTCTTCTAATTTCTGCTGCACCTCCGCCAAGGTTTCTTCTACTTCTTTGCTCGCACTCTCGTTGTTTTCAACCAACCTGGATGCTTGCTCCAATGGCGACAAAGAAGTATCGTTGGTAATGGCCTCTTTTTGATCCGTGTAATCTTGATCGATTTCAGCAGCATAATCAATAATAGGTTCGCCTCCATTAATTTCTGGATGCGCTGTTTCCAAACTTGTCAAAGCATTATTGTAATCGAAGGTTTCCTCCGAGGCAATATCGGCTACTGATTGTTTCGCTTCTGAAATTTCTGTTGGATCAACATCTGACTTCTCTTCTGTCGATATTGCATTCTGATAACTCGCTAGGCGATCTTCCGTTGCATCCAACTCGCGCTCCAATGCCACAATTTGATCCGAAATTCGTTCGATTTCATCCTCAAGCATTTTCAATTCGCTTTCTGCTGACGCTATTTCCTCATCGATACGTTCTTGTTCCTTCTTGCGTGCACCTTCACGTTCCCGTTTTAAGGTATTGATTTTGGACTTTATACTCTCAGCCGTATTTCGATATTCATCGCGCTGGGATGCAATCTTTTGAATTTCCTTGCGATTCTCTACAATTTCCTTCGTGTATTGATCCTTGATTTGGTTCGGCGTGCTCGATTTTGCCTGATTGATTGTTTCTTTCTCCGAAACCAAATATTCCAATGCATCTGCTTCATCATCACCCCGCAACGATTCAAACTTTTCTTGAACTTTTTTGATTTTCTCTGGATCTACCGAAGTATCTCCAAGATTGTTGACATCAGAAATAAGCGCTTCCAGACCAGTCACCTGATCCAACAATTGTTCTTTCTCTTGCTGTTTTTGACTCGCTTCCGTCAATAATTTATGCTTCGTTATTGGATCGGTTGCTTTTTCTGCAGATGCGCGCAGTTCCTTCTCCATTTGGTCCAATTCCTTGATGCGTTCCGACTTGGCGATCAATTCAGAAGCAACATTCGCCTCAATGCGTTCCGTAATTTCTTTGCTGTTTTCCGCAGCATTTTGAAGTTCTAAAAGTTGGTTCGAAACTTCTCCAAGCGACATATTATCGAACTCAAGCTCGGCAAGCAATCCATCCAAATTGTTCTGAATTTCAATTGCCTCAAGATCAAACTGGTCCACGTTGACTTCAAGTTCCGATTTCTTTCGAATGACTTCTGCGATAATCGCCTCTGCTCCTTCTACACTCTCATCGAATCTATTCACGATTCGAATGACTTCATTTCCATCTTCGGTCGTATGAATAATTTCTTGTTTGAGTGGTCGGAATTCATCCAAATAAGGCAATTCTACAGTGAACTTGTATTGAATGTCCGAGCCATCTACATCAATTACGTAGTCGTATTTTCCTCCTTTGGGAAAGACATACGAATATTTTCCTCCATTGGAAGCAGTGACAGGCATGGTTACCAAATCATCGCCATTACTATTTTTCTGAATCTGGAGACTGATCTTTTGATCTTCTGGTTTGATGTCAGACTTGAAGTTCCCCATCACAATAATCTCTTGAATGGGCACCCGAACCACTTTCACATTGTAGACATGAATTTTGTCTTTTTCGCTAGAACGAGCCGAGGCAAAATAGGCATTGCTAAAAGAGGAATCGACAATGTAGAAAAGATCATCATCTGGCGAGCTAATGGCGAAATCCACATTTTCTGGAGGTCCGAAAGTATTGGTGTTTTGATCAAAGCGACACATAAACACATCATATCCGCCCATGGAATTGTGTCCTTTTGAGCTGAAATACAGAAACTGTCCACTTGAATGCATGAAAGGATAATCTTCATCCTCAATGGAGTTTACGCCACCTCGCACTTGCTGCGGCTTTCCCCAGGATTGGTCTGGAAGACGAATGCGCATGTAAATATCCTTGCCTGTACTTTCGTCATCTCCCCAACTGCTGTAAAAAATGATTTTTGAACTTGGCGTAATGTGCACTACCGGAATGTGTCCTTTCTTTTTATCGAGTTTCGACTGAAAGTCGCGATTGACCGTTATGGAACCGCTGACAATACTGGCTTTGTTGTAGATATCGTAAAATCGTTGCTGATCGATTTGCGTTTTATCGGTGACAATAATGTCTGTGAAGGTGGACAAAAGTTTCTTGCCATTGTCGCACATTTGAATCTCTCGTTCCACGGGGTAGCGCTTGTCGGGCTTACTTCTCTTGGACTGATACTTTTGATAAAAACGCTTGGCTGATGCGAATTGATAATCCAAATGCAGTGCCTTTCCATAAAAATAGAAGACGCGAGCATCGGTTCCTTCTGTATTTACGCCATATTTCAGATAACGAATGGCTCCTTTTTTGTTTCCAGAATTGTAGAGCAAACAAGCTCCGTATTTGAAGTTCCATTCGACTTCTTCTGGCTCGATAGACAGCATTTGTAGGTATAGGGGGGTTGCTTCAACGTACTGCTCGTTCTCGAACAATTCGTTGGCACGCTTCTTCTGATCTTCTGTTATAACTTGTCCAAAAGCGCTGGAGGTCAGTAACAAAAGGAGGAACAATATGATATGTTTACATCCTCTCAAATTCGTTCATTGGCAATCATACCCTGGAGAGATAAGTACGATTATTTCTTAAAAAGGTTCATTTTGTTTTCTTCTCCTTTTAGCAACCTTCCGATATTTTTCTTGTGCGCATAAATTACAGCACATGAAAGTACGATGCTAAATGCAATCAACCAAGGAGATTGGATTCCGAAAAGCGTTACCAGTAATACTGGAAATGCACAGGCTGCAATGATTGCGCCAAGCGAGACGAAACTGGAAGAAATAAAGACGATTAAAAAAATCCCCAGACAAATTGCCGCGGCAAGTGGATGAATTCCAATTATCACTCCCAACGAGGTCGCTACTCCCTTTCCTCCGCGAAAACCAGCAAACAAGGGAAGCACATGACCAATTACGGCGCACAAAGCACTGATTAACTGCAGGTGAATAAGCGTATCACTGCCCCAAGCTCCTTTTCCGAGTATGAAGGGTAAAAATACTGCCGTAAATCCTTTGAGAATGTCGATTGCCAACACCACGATTCCTGGTTTTTTACCAAGAACCCTGAACGTATTTGTTGCGCCGGCATTCTTGCTACCGTGCTCGCGAACATCCACTCCATAACGTGCTTTACCAATCCAAACCGCCGTGGGAATGGAACCGAGAAGGTAAGCCGTAAGCGCAAACAATATGTAATCCATTGTCATTATTCGTACAACCCCATGAACTTCGTCTTGTAGATCGAATTGCTCGTAGCGTCGAACTTAAAGTTTTTGGTCTTTTTCTTATCGTCTTTCATTTCGCCGATTGCAGTGCTCAGTTCTGTATCACCAGTGGAAATCAGTAACGTTCCATCTTTCTTAGTCATGCTGTAATGCATGAAGTAATCCATACCGCCTGGAATATCAATCAACAAATTGAATTTGTCGCCTCCACCTCCAGAATAAATCTGTTGGAAGAATGCGCGGAAAGGTACGTATTTCATTATTGGTTCTCCATACATATTCACCAAAACTGCATTCTGAACATTGGTTATGAGTCCGTTCGTTTGATTTCCCGAATACGAACTCAGTCGAATTCCACTGATCGTCATGGCGTAGTCCATTCCCTTCGGCACTTTTTTCACTTCGCCATCCGTCAAGAACTTCGCCTTAAATTCATCCGCCGTTTTGGTATCGTCCCACGTACGTATGGCTTGTTCTAAGGTGGTGGAATTGAAATCTGCCGGTTTCATGCCTTCCAAAGCGTTGATGCGTTTGGCAACATCTTCCATCATTCCTTTGTCGAGCTCCATTTTCATGCGCGCTGTAATGTTCATCGATGTTTCTCCTGTCGATTGATTGTAATTCACCACACCAACGGCATCGACTTCAGCGTCTCCGAAATTCATTCCGAGCGAAATTTCTCCATCTCCATTCATGGAACAACTTTCGGTGTGCAGTGCAATGAAGTTTCCTTTCTCCAAACGGTTGATTAATTTTTCTTTTGATCCGATTTGGAATTCTTTTGCATCTACATTGTACTGAAGGTATCCATTCGCAGCCATAACTATTGGATCATTCGGGTCGACGAGTGAAGACAAGAACGTTGGATACAGCGCAACACTGTCCGTTGCAGGAGAATCGCGCCAAACAATTCCGGCTGATATGGCTCCTCCCTCCAAATCTTTCATCTCCTGGCTTACAGGAATTTGAATGTTTTTCGGATCAATTTCGGAAGTAAATGCCATCCAATTTCGATCGAATTTATCGCATTCATGGTTCACGCGCGTGGCGCCTTCAAACGTAATCAGTGGATTCGCAGCCGCAATAGACATATCTCCATAGAAATCGAATTGAGGTGACAATTTGAAATCATCTTCTTGCTTCACCACACCCGATGCTTGTGTTTGATAGTCATTGTCGGGTTTGATGTTTTCCATGATTACGTAATACACATTGCTATCCACGTCGTAATACGGATATCGCCCAGAAGCGATGTATTCGCGTCGTGCCTTAATTTCCACTTCGGCCTGATCAAATGTGTGGTACTTCGTAATGTAGTTCGCCACAATTGTTGCATTCTGGAACTTGTCGATTTTCGCACGTTTTCGAATCACGACTTTCATACTGTCCGGATAGATTCGTGCATCCGCAATATCAATGTATTCCACTTCATCGCAGTAAATCACCTTTTTACGAACATTGAATTTCGCCTTTGGCGCCATGAACTGCAAAGAATCTTGTTTCGCATCCGTTGAGTAAAAGTTGGGGCCTTTTAAATCCACCCCTTGATCGATGGTAATGTCTTTGTCGTTGGCACGTTCCATGTCGATTTCCGAGTTGTCCATGTACCATTTGAACTTATCCATCAAACACATGAATCGATTGACGGGGAATTCAACGCGCGACTCACCTTGGTTGGAGTTGAACTCACCGACGCGGTCTTTAAAAGAAACATGCGCGGACACATTTTCCGTGTTGAACGCGAGTGGATCTTCGTCGACATCATCGGGGTTTTCGTTTTTCATTTCGAAAGATGAGGTATCCGCATCGACATCCCAACGCTTGAACCTAAAGTCATCCGAGATTAGCGTTGCGCTTGTCAGATCCATCATTCCTTTTCCGGTGGTTCCCTCTGGACTAATTTCTATGCCTCCGCGCAAACTCGATTCGCCTTCGAAGAATTGTAGGTTTTTCTGTGGTAAGGAGCGCACACGCAACAGTTCTTCTTTCGGAACATAAGAAATATACGCCTCTTCAGATTTGATTGGTGGAAACTCCACATCCGTGTCATGCGGACGATTGACAAAATCGACAATACCTACCGTAGAATCTGGCAAGAATGCAAACAGTGAGTTACTCAGCGTTTGCGACGTGGAATAAATGAAATCAATCTTTCCGGCTCCTTGCAGTCCATTGTTCGATAATAAAATGATGTTGTCGTACTTCGCATCAGACTCATAGAATGTATAGCCACCTTCTGGGGCTTTGGTGTTGAATCCGAATGAATAATCCGGCATTACCTTCAATTCTTGCTTCATTTTCGGGAAGATTCCAGCGGATGTCAGCTCGCCGTCCAATCGCAATTGATTGCGTTTGAATTTATGCAACGAATCTTTGATGAAAGGCTCCACCGAATAATAAAAGCGTGTGCTATCGTAAGCGCCTCTGTAAATGCTTTCGTCGTTGTAATAGATACGTGTCTTGTTTTCGACAATTAGGCGTGGGTACATATCGAACAAATCATTAACACCAGATTTATTCTTCTTGTGATCAACGATGAGCTTTCCAGAAACACCGATAATTTCACTTCGCATGCGTACTTTTCCCGGACCGTGCTCTTGTTTCAATGGGTCGACGCTAAAAACGGTTTCTTTGGTATCGAGCAAAGCGATGGTAAAATCGTCGTAAGTAAAGTTGGCAGCAACGGCGTTGATCTCTGCTTGTCCGCTAAAAATCAATCCGCCGAAATCAAAATTTCGATTTTCTTTAATGACCACCTCACTCCCATCAGGAATTACGGTGGTATTCTTAATCTGTGACAATCGAACACCATCTACTGCTTGCAATTTCAGGTTCAATGTTTTTAGATCCAAACGGCCGTATTCTGTCATGAGACGCCGTTGGTTGTTCAATTCTTTGAAGATGGAATCGATGTCTCTTAGATAATCGTCCTGACGAATCTCGATTGCTGTTTTCCCATCTAATTGCGGTGGCGTTTTTGGGCGCAGGTCAGAAACGAAAATAATGTTGTCGTAGTCTTTGGTTCCTGCATTTGCATCTACGAAGTTGGTCAGTTTTTCTTTGATCTGAACGATTTCTCGCTCCGAGTCGTAATTGATAAAACCCAGATTGGACAATTGAATCAATGTGGGTTTTGCTTGCTCCAAAGTGAGATGTAGCGCGGATGCCGCCGTTCCTGCTTTCATGGTTTCTTCATCATACTTGTACGCATAATTTGAAAGTGCTACGAGCGGATGCACGGCGGATAATCCCTGAAGGCGGTTGTAGAGGCGCAAATCAAAGTAATTGCGTGATTCAAAGCGCGCTACTTTTTTTTCCGTTCCCGTTTCATATCCGAAAGAGAAACTCAATTCTTCGGTTCCAACATCCCAAATGATTTTCGGGACATAGATTTCCAATTGATGATAATCGTCCTGAAAAGCCGCCTGGCCAATTCCCGTTCCTGACCTCGCAAGTTGCACCTGTCCTGCCGCACGATCGAATGTAAAATCCAATCCTGGATGATAAATGGAATCTCCTGAACTCAAATACAAGGATGTTTCGGCTTTTTCGATTCGAATGCGTTCTTTGTCAATGACAATCTGCGCCGACCTTGCCGTAATAAAAGGTTTTCCGTCTTTACTCATCAAAATTTTGGAAGGATTCTTCTCATTTCCCGTTCCATAAAATTGTGCGCCTTTCAACTCAAAACCACCAACATAATCTACGTTTTCTGCCACATTTTCAATCAAAACATTTTGGTTGAAGGACAAAAACTGTGGAAACAGTTGAGGATCGTTTTCGTTGCGCTTCGAACCTCTTTCTGCCAATCGACCTTGAATTGACGTTTCCAAATAACCCGTTGTTAACGTTACTGTATCAACATTGAAGTAAGAACGCTTTGTGGAAACACTGAAATCGTTTAACACAGCAAAGTTTTCATTTGGACTAAGTCCCACGCGCTCCCAAGTTATTTTTCCTCCGCGTCCCTTCCATTTTTGCAACGCCGGATCGTATTCGCCTGATGTTCCCAAAACAACTACACTGTCAACAGCGCGCTCTTTGGAGGTGTTACTGTTAGTTATAACGCGACACACCAAGTTTCCATCTTTGAACTTAACAACGGCATTCTTCTGCACCTCAAATTCATAACTCCCGCCAAAATAATACCAACTGAAATCAGATGATTCGGAAATTTTGCCCTCTGAGAAAAAACCCGCGGAAAAAGTCAAAAACTTGGTCAGTTTTGATTTGTTTCTATTGTCAATAAGTTTGTCGATTGCAGAGTGCCATGCATCGTAACTTGTTTCAGACAGTCCTTTTTCTACAAACGAGTATACCGAAAAAACGTAATCAATTACCTCTGGATCTGTTTTGAATCGATTCTCGATCAACTTATTACACGTGTTCACCATCTGCGTGAAATAGCGATCCGGAAAACTAGATCCTTCTAACAACATAGGCTCGAGCTGATCTTTCACCAGACTTTGCATTTCTTTTGATCCAAATTCGTTGATTTGTTTCTGGTATTCTTTCACGAACTTTTCTCTATTCTGAGAGAAGGTTTGTGCCGACACATTGCAGGCACATCCGATGATTACGAGTGTTAACAGGGTTTTCCAGCGCATGTTGTTGTTTTTAATTTGCTTTCCGCAATTGAATGGCAGCCCATTCGTCCTTGTGGAATCGCTTGACGGGAATCAGTTGATGCTCCCGACAAAATGCTTCCATTTCCGTTATATCTGTCTCAAAAAAGCCACTGAGTAACAATGTTCCATCTGTCGCAAGTGTTCGCGCGTAAACGGGCATTTGGGCTTTGAGTATGTTCTTATTGATATTGGCAAGAATTAATCCAAAAGTGGTTTGCGGCACTTTATCGATATCTCCGCACACTGCTTCGATGGTTGCACAATTGTTTGCTTTGGCGTTTTCTGCGGCATTCTCCGCCGACCATTCCTCAATGTCTATTGCCAGTACTTTCTTTGCTCCTAGCTTTTCTGCAACGATTGCCAAGACTCCCGTTCCAGTTCCCATATCGAGTACATTTTCGGGTACAGATTCAAGTTCGAATAAAGCCTTGGTCATCATCCAGGTAGTTTGGTGATGCCCGGTTCCAAATGACATTTTGGGAAGAATCTTTACGATCAATCCAGGCGCTTGCGAAGTATCATGAAACGGTGCTAAAATGGAGGCATAATCCTCTACATAAACCGGTTGAAAATCAGCTTCCCATTGTGCATTCCAATTTTGGTGCGGGATCACTTTTTCTTCAACCGAAAAATCAACTCCCTCGCTTCCGTTTAAACTTGTTTTTTCGAGAAGTTCTTTTGCATTGAGCTCTGCATTTCCATAAGCGATGATGCCCGTATCTGTGTTGACGAAACTGTCGAAACCGAGATCGGCGAGTTCGGCCACAAGGATTTCACTCCAGGGAGATTTCGGGCTAAGCGTGATTTGAACTTCTAACGTGTCCATTAAAATGAATCAATTATAGTGTTGAATGCATCGGCTTTCAAGGAAGCTCCTCCGATCAATCCGCCATCCACATTCGGACAAGCAAATAACTCTTTGGCGTTGTTTTCGTTACAACTTCCTCCGTATAAGATAGCGACTTTTTCTGCAGTTTCCGCATCGTATTTTTCAACAATCCATGAACGAATGGATGCGTGCATGGCTTCGGCCTGGTTTGAACTGGCTGTTTTTCCCGTTCCGATAGCCCAAACAGGCTCGTACGCAACAACGGCTTTCATCATCGCCTCTTTGGGCAAATGAAACAGTGCAGCTTCCAGTTGTGCTTTGACGTAATCTTCTTGTTCGTTCGCTTCTCGCACCTCCAAAGGTTCTCCACAGCAGAAAATGAAATCGAAATTGGCAGCGACAGCCGCGTCTACTTTTTGTTTTAAAAGAGCATCGGATTCACCAAAAATTGCCCGACGTTCACTGTGACCAATGAGTGCTACTTGTCCTCCTGCACTGCGGATTTGATTGATTGCCAACTCACCCGTGAATGCGCCTTTTTCTTCGAAGTAGAAATTTTGCGTACCCACTTTGATAGCTCCTGCATCTTTTGCTACTTCTGCAACAAAAAGTGCTGGAGGAAACATCATTACCGTGACGTCCTCGGGGTGACTTTTTTGGTTTACGTGCTGAACTAATGCTTTTGCATCGTCCAGGTTGAGGTTCATTTTCCAGTTTCCGGCAACTATTTTTTGCGCCATTATTTGAGGTCTTTTTCTTTAAATGTTTCTACTGTTGGGATGGATCTGTGCGGATATTTCGCTTTCACCACTGCCTTTTCTAATACGAGCATCGCTGGGTTGGATCTCGAAATGATTTTAAGTTCGATTTCATCCATGGAGAATATCGGTACGTGGATGTTTTGTTTCTTTTTGAACTTAGCGATGTCTTCTGGCGTTGCATTGCAAATAAATATGAACGGTACGCCCTCTTTCTCACAGGCTGCGTGAATCTTCCGAATTCGTTCAATACTGCTTTTCCAGGCACCATCGTCAAGTTTCTTGGAAACAACCATCACAATTTTGTCTGCATCCAGAATGCCATTTAAGATGGCTACTTCCGTAACATTCGGATCGAGGTTGGAAAGCGTATCCAAAATTTGATACATATCCTCTGGATAGTACTCTGGAACATATTCTTCCATTGGCAACTCTTCTTGCTCGTCGTATTCTTTGTTGTACAAACGAAGGGTTTGCGTCATTGAAGTGTCTAAAACACTCTTCACCAAAATGCTGTTCCGTTCATCGTCAGACATATTGGCCACTTCAATGGTTGGATTGAAATCCATAATTGATGCATTCACTGCCTCTACAATCGTTCTTTGATCGCGCGATTCATACACCCAAGTGGAATCTTCCCAAATCTTAGATGCCATGTACTCGTCCTCAGTCATTTCTTTGCTTTTCCCTGAGACTGTATTCTTGTAAACGAAGACGCTTTCGTATTGTCCATCAACACCATCGTTCATTTTCTCTTTCAAATTCGCACCGACTGCGTAGGCACGGTAATCCTTCAATGGTTGGTACATAAGTACATATACGATCATCAAGAAACACAGGTTCATCACCATCAACATGCTTGACCAGTGATTGCTCATAACGCGTCCTCCCATGAAGAAAATAACCAGAGCCGCAAAGAATAAAAGCAGTGCAATCACAACGATCCAAGTGTCCAATCCGCCATAGATGAGCGAATAACTGGTTAACAGGAAACACAGATTTAGAACCAACAGAATTACGCCCCAATATTTCCCTGCGGGTTTGTAATCAAAACGCAACGACCATAGCGCTGCCAAGATGGCAAGTCCTCCGAAGAAGATTGGGTAATACCAGCCAAAGACCCATGAAAAGAACACCACGACCACCATGCTACTGGCTCCCATGATCAAATTCTCCCTACGTGTGTTCGGTTTGACAATCCATTGAGCGAGGAAAATCCAAATAACCAAATACAAGAGCACAATGTCTTTCCAAAGTGATTCTGAGGGTGTTAACGACCTTCCAACTGAGCCTTTCAGAGCATCTCCAAAACAACCGCAATCATCCACACATTGCGGAGTTTTCCACTCTCCAATAACCACTTCCTTTTTCGATTTCGAAACCACAAAAACCTGAGGGCGATATGGTCCAACATCCCAGTCATTTGCCTTTGCTAACTTTTTATGATTTTTCGCTTTGAGTGCTTCCGACTTGGCTGCTTCCAGCTTCATATTGGCAGTATACGCCTCTTCAACGCTGCTCATAACGTAGGTGTCATGATCCAGAAATTTCGCTTCGTTGTCACACGTTGATGTATGCCAGGTAAGGAAGGTGAAAAAGACCATCATTCCCAACATCAAGTAGGAAACTAGCTTCATTTTCCCTCCGATTATTGTGAGTACTCCAAGTACAATCTCGGCGATACAAATCAATACGGATAAGAAGAGTGCATGATCTATGAACCATTCAAGCGAGAATCCGGGCGCACCAAACCATTCTTTGATTCGGTAGGCTAAGGCTCCATCTTCAAAATACTCTTCTAGTTTGTACGAGAAACCGATAGGATCGTTGGCTTTTACCAGTCCTGAAACGATGAACAAACCTCCTACCAGAACCCTGGAAACATTTGCCATCATCAATTTTCCGCGGAAAATAATCAGTCCTCCGATACTGAGCATCATTAAAATCCAACCGAGGGCTTTGTATAATGTTGCGCTGTCTTCCGCACCTTCATGATAACCAGCAGCAAAAAATGCCAATCCGGTAAGATTTAAGGCAACGAATATGACGTTAAGCAGTAATGAACGTCCTTCTAAAGTTACTTTATCTTTCATACTAAGCAGTTTGTCCGTTGCACCGTCGTTGTCTTCGATTTGTTTTACGCGTAGAATTTTCTGAAGGATTAAGTCCGTCAATGAACTCACGCGCATATCTCGCCAGGCTTCACCGTAATCGTGGTTTTTCTTTTCCATCAGTTTCGCAGGAAAACTAGCATTTCTGTGCGCGGCAAACTGCTCGATTTGCAGATTCCGAAGGTGATGGGCATTTTGAATGTTACGCCAGACTCTTTCTACACGGGAAGCACAGTGAATTCTGAGGATGTCCTTCTGTCGCGTGTTAATGAAATGTTATTGTCTGGCGCCGACATTTTGGACATTGGCGGATACTCGTCAAGACCGGGTGCAGATGATGTTTCGGTTCAAGAAGAAATGGACCGTGTTTGCCCGGCAATTGTTAGCATTCTTCAAGAACACCCTGAGGCGCTGATTTCAATTGACACGTTTCGATCTGAGGTGGCCGAAGCAGCTTTACGGGCTGGTGCGGGAATAATTAACGATATCAGTGGTTTTAAGCAAGATGCTAATTTACCGCTGATTGCTGCGAAGTATGGATCTCCGTACATTTTGATGCACATGCGAGGAACCCCGAAAACCATGCAATCACTAACGGATTACTCGAATATTTTCACTGAAATAGCCGCCTATTTTTCGGAAAAACAAAAAATGCTGCATGAAGCGGGTGTAAAAGATGTGATTCTCGATCCTGGTTTCGGATTCGCAAAAACCTTGGAGGACAACCATCGACTGCTGCATCAATTGGATTACTTTCAATTTTTGGGTTCTCCTTTATTGGTGGGAGTTTCAAGGAAATCGATGATCTATAAAAAATTAGGTATTTCGCCTGAGGAGGCGTTAAACGGAACCACTGTTTTGAATACTGTTGGATTGATGAAGGGCGCTTCAATTCTGCGCGTACATGATGTAAAAGAGGCAAAAGAGACCGTGGAACTTTTGCATTTAGACGATGCGTAAGCTCAGGCGTTTTACCATTGCCTATATTATCATTGGAATTGCACTTTCCAGCCTTGTTTCCTATTCGGATTATCATAGCATCTCTTCGGGAAGTCAGTTTGGTCAATTAACGAAAGTTCAGCGAAGATCAGTAACAGCGACTACAATAGGGTTTGCTTTGGCATACCCTGCTGCGATTATTACAACAAGCGTGTTCATCCCGGGGAAACCGAGACATCATAAAAATTGGAGATTTACAGCGGTGCTTCTTTTGAGTTTGATTCCTTCTTATTACTTCTGGAGAATGGTATTTAGAAAGAGGGTTCGGGGTTGGAGATTGAGTGATGTGTGATGTGTGATGAAGGATAGTTAACCAAATAAGTTCAGGATAAAAAATGAGACTTCCTACAATTTGTTTGATAACTAAATAACCATATGGTTATATAGTATAATGGTCAGCGAAACAATTTTGAGCATAATCACACACTCAACCAAACAACTAAAACAAGCGCTCCCCTATCCTTTCCTCAATTCCATCTACCCCCTGCAATCCGCCCGTATGCAAGAAAACAATCGTTTCTCCATCATAACTTCCCTTTTTCACCTCCTCAAAAAGTCCAAACATTGCCTTGCCGGTATAAATTGGATCTAGTTTTAATTGATGTGCATGGTAAAATCCTCGTATAAACTCCAAAAGTTCCTCATCGAATTTAGCGTAACCGCCAAAATGGTACTGATCCAAAATTTGCGCTTGCGCCAATAATTGCTCCGTTGTTTCCGCATCAATTCCAGACTTCCCAAACAAACGCGACATTTCGGAAAAACTATCAAACCCTTTCAGAACAGGCACCGCAGACAAAAACTGAGATCCCGATAATCCGAGCAGGACACCGCAGCTAGTTGTCGTTGTACCTTGAGCCATTACGACACGGTCAAATTCCAGATCGATTTCACCAACAACTTCCTGGCATCCAATCATTCCCCAATAATTTGCACCGCCTTCAGGTATCACGAGTAGATTTGGGAAATCCTTCAACAATTCTTCGTGATAATAGCGCTCCGACCGCAAATGATATTCCTCGCGTGAGACGAAATGTAACTGCATTCCCAACTCCCTGCAACTGGCAAGGGTTGCGTTACTATCTGGATTCAACTCGTCTCCGCGAACCACTCCAACCGACTTCAATCCAGCTTTTTGACAAGCTGCGGCAGTAGCCACCAAATGATTGGAAAAGGCACCTCCAAACGTCAATACACCTGCATTTTTATACTGTTGACATTGAAGAATATTGAATTTCAACTTTCGCCACTTGTTTCCAGAAACCGCAGCATCAATTAAATCGTCGCGTTTCACATATAAGCGAACCTGATGCGCTTGTAAAATTGGATCGTTCAATTCATGAAGCACCGATAACGAAGTATCAAATAGCTGTTCCATCTGGCAAATATCCATTAATTTTGCGTTTATGAGTGATGACATGAGTGGTTTTTCGAAGCGATCGAAATTGGAGGAGGAAGATTATTACATGAGTCCTGAGGGTTTTATCGTTTTTACGGAGAAATACCATCTGAAAAGAGGTCATTGCTGCAAATCTGGGTGCAAACATTGCCCATATGGTTACGACAAAAGAACGAGCACGTTAAAAAAAGAAGATTAGTTCATATCAAAATTCGCTGTAAACGAATTCAGGTTATCATTACTCATCTTCACGAATACCATTCTCAGGGTGTTTTCCAGGGAACTTCGAAAGGATTCCTTTGATGGTCTTAATGTCCTTATCTGCATCTCCTGTCGGTTCAAGGATACTATGAAAACCGCCCTTTTTGTTTTCATAATCAAGATAACAAACATAAATGGGAACCTTTGCTTTTTGGGCGATATAATAAAATCCTTTTTTCCAATTTGGATTATAACTGCGCGTTCCTTCTGGAGTAAAAACGAGGAACAACACTTCATTTTCTTCAAACAGCGATACCGCATAATCGGTGAGGTTATTGTTCTTTTTACGATCGACGGGAATTCCTCCCATCTTCTTTAAAAAGTAACCGAAAGGAAAGAAAAATGCCTCCTTTTTAATAAGGAACTTTCCTTTGACACCGTAGTGTTTAAACGCCAAACGCCCAATAATAAAATCCCAATTGGATGTATGCGGTCCTACTACGATAACGCATTGCTTCAAATCCTCTGGCGTGGTTTCGTCAACGGTCCAACCGATCAATTTTAACAGGAAAAGAGGAAATGATTTCATACCGCAAAAATATTCATTCTCATCGAGTACATCCTCCAGATTTTGAAAAGACCCTCAGAATAATTCCGAACAATGCCCCGCTTGCGTATCGTAATTGTCTATTTTTGAGGTGTGCAGCATCTCCCAAAAATCAAACGAATTCTCACCATAGTGCTTCTGGCTTGCTCACTGTGGTTGATTCATCTTATTCAGGTATTCAGCTTTGAAGAAAGTGCGAATCTAAATCTGCAATACATTCCTGAAAACGCGACAAATGTATATCGATTGGATGGGCGTGTGCTCACAAGAGAGCTTTTGGCGTCTTTGTTAATTAGCGAGGACGAGGATTTGAAAAAAATGGCCCAGCGTCAAATTCCGACTACAAGTGAAGGAAAATTGAAACCTGTTGGGATTTCATTCGACTCTGACATTATTCTCTTTCGTCTGAAAGAAAACGGAAGTCAAATCACCGGAATGCTCTTTAATCTGTGGGATCGACGCACGTATGATAAAAACCTCCCCAAATTGATTGGTAAGAATTCTGCCATTGCCTCAACCGAAAATGTTGGACTGTTGCTTTTGCAAATTGACGGAAACAAAACGCAATCGGAGCTTACCTCAACCGCGAAAAAAATGCTCTCCAAGCCAACCAATTTTACAACGAAACATCCAGAACCTGGGAATAAGTCATTGATTTCGGCCTGGTATCAAGAAGATAACTCAACCATCTCAGACGTTGGCATTTCGGTACAGGACAACCAGTTGCTTATTCGAGGAGCATTTACAACCAACACCGCCTTGAATCGGAAAAATTTGGCAAAATACCGAGGAGGTTTTCATGTACACTCTCAATGGCTGCCAGAAATTTGGAGCAAACGATTGCAAGAAGCGTTAAAAGAAAAGGGAATTGACATACCAGTGATGAAACAATTCTCGTTGAACTATTTCGGAACAACGATTATCACGGATCCTTCCATTACACCTCTTCCGACGTTGAGCGCTACGGTTGAATTCGAAAGTCCCATAGAGATAGACACACTCTTTCGAGGATTTGAGCGCGTGGCTTTCGACTCTATCTCCCAGACAAAAGTTTTTGATGTTTTTTCTGAGAAATATGAAATCACACGGATTGATCCACGAACAGTTCGCGTGAAATCCCAAAAGGAAATGGATCTTCAAAAAGTGACGCTTACCTCAGTTGCCGAAATATCTGGATCTCCTGACAAGTTGTTGAAAATTGATGGCGATGATTACATCAGCCAAATCCTCATGCTTTCAAGCGATTATCGCGCTGTGAGCTCTTTAATTGAGGAAATCACCTCCATTGACATTAAGATGACACCTACCAAAAAAGGAAAGTATCGCATCTACGGAAAGATCGTGTTGAAAGACGATAAGTGGCCTCTGAATGAATTGCTGAAATTTTTAATTCGAAGTAAGCTCTTGTAGCAGCGATTTAAAATACGTCGGCGCCAAAGCCAATCTTGAGCCATACCAAGAAAACATTTCACCATCCACCAAAACGACTTTCGAATTCGGAAACTTCTTCCGAAAATTATCCATGTGCTTGTTTTTAAACGGGAACGGTTCCGAACTGAGAAAAATATAGTCTGGCACCTCATCTCCATCCATTTCAAATTCTGGATAGCGCTCTGAGTTCAGGTAATTCCGCATTCCACAACGTTCAATCATGGCATCGATAAACGTATTCTTTCCAGCGCAGTAATCAGGATCTTGCCAAATGAAATAAGCAACTGAGGGACGATTGTGAACATGCTCTGCAACCCAGGAATCGAAATCTTTAAACGCTGTTTCAATATTCTGAATGAGTTCTGCTGCCGCATCTCTTGTATCCGTGAGATCACCAATAGATCCGATCATCTCAAGCGCTTCCTGAAGGTTGTAAATATCGCTCATCCACAGTGGATACGATTCATCCAGAGCTTCAATATTGCTGCGTTCGTTTTCCTCTTTGTTTCCGATAATTAAATCAGGATTCAAATCGCGGACTTTATCAAAGTTTACCGACTTCGTTCCACCAACTCTATGTTTTCCGCGATACCATGCATCGGGATGCAAGCAAAACTTGGTAATCCCCACTACTCTATCTCCTAATCCTAAATCGTAGAGTAACTCCGTTTGAGAAGGAACCAACGAAATGATGCGCTGCGGCGAAGTGTTCAAACGAACTTCGCGCAACATTTGATCTGTAAATAACATGCTAGGCGATTGCCGAAATAACGTCGTGACGGGTAACAATGTGGTACTTGCTCATCCAGTCGTCGTTGAACATTTTACCAACATAGCGACTTCCGTGATCGTGGAATAACACAACAACCACGTCATCTTCAGTCAACTCTTCTTGTAACTGAAGAATACCTTTGATGGCTGAACCTGCTGAGTTTCCAACAAAAATCCCTTCTTCTTTCGCCAATTTACGTTGCCATACTGCTGAATCCTTGTCCGTTACTTTCTCGAACTTGTCAATCACACTAAAATCAACATTCTTGGGTAAAATATCTTCTCCAATTCCCTCCGTGATGTAAGGGTAAATTTCGTTTTCATCAAAGATTCCTGTTTCGTGGTACTTTTTGAACACTGAACCGTAGGTATCAATTCCCCAGATTTTCACGTTTGGATTTTGCTCTTTCAAATACTTTCCAACTCCTGAAATAGTTCCACCCGTTCCAACTCCTACAACGAAATGCGTAATTTTTCCTTCTGTTTGTTCCCAAATTTCAGGACCAGTCGTCAAGTAATGTGCTTTCGCGTTTGATGGGTTATCGTATTGGTTAACATACCATGAGTTCGGAATTTCTGTAGCCAAACGTTTTGATACGGAGTAATACGAGCGAGGATCATCAGGCTCAACATTGGTAGGACAAACATGCACTTCTGCACCTACCGCTCGAAGAATGTCCATCTTCTCTTTACTTTGCTTATCGCTTAGTACACAAATCAACTTATACCCTCGAATGATTGCCGTTAATGCAAGTCCCATTCCAGTGTTACCAGAAGTTCCTTCGATAATTGTACCACCTGGCTTCAATCGTCCATCTGCCTCCGCATCATCAATCATTTGAAGCGCCATTCGATCTTTTACAGAGTTGCCCGGGTTGGTGGTTTCCACCTTTGCCAGAATGGTTCCCTTTACCTCTTTTGTAATTCTATTGATGCGAACAAGCGGCGTGTTTCCGATTGTTTCAAGAATATTGTTGTATACCTTCATTTTGATAAGTTGTTTTGCAAAGTTAGAGATACCTGTTGAATAGTGGCAATTTTTAGCAAGAAACAAATACACGATTTTAACGTAACTTTGAACAAAACCAATAAACTATGAAACTACTCCTACTTTCTCTACTAATCCTGTGCGCGACAAAAAGTAATGCGCAAATCATCAGTGCAGAATTAGTGACAATAGATGACATCAGTGTGGATGGAGTTACACCGATTGGATTTGACGATCCCACAATGAATTCAAATGGAACGGTCGCTGTTGTTGGTATTTCCACCGTGGCTTCGAACGATTTCGTCTTTGTTCATGACAGCATCTTTTTTCAAGCATCGCAATGGGGATCCCCTATTATAGAACCTATCGCAAATCAATGCGGAATCGATGATTTTGGTAATGTAATGTTCATGGGCGATGATGAGTTTAATGAAGAGCTGATTTACAAATCGGATATTGGACAAATAATTCGTGAAGAAGATTCTGCACCGGGCTTTGCAAATCCAGCAGTCATCAATTTTATTTACAGACCCATGATGCTTCCAAATGGTTGGATCTATTTTATTGCTTCCATCGACGAGGACAACAACGGAAGTACAGACAGTCGCGCCATGTATCAAGTTTCACCAGCAGGAGTAGTTGCATTGCTATACTCTACCAACAACCTACTGGATGGGCAAGTTATGTCAAGCAGCAATGGATACGATTTTGATTTTGATGTTAGCGAGAACCAGGTCTATTCAATCAACGTAGTTGACTTAAATACAGGAAGCACAATTAACGACGCAGCCGTATCCATTAACGGTACTATTATTGTGCAAGAAAACACCCCAATAGACTTGACAGAAAACTTTGACAATTTTGATATGGTCCGTATTAATAGTTCGGGCGACAACATTATCACAGGTGACTCGGATGGATCGGCAACATCGGATGAATACATTATTGTGAATGGAGACATTCAAGTGCGAGAAGGCGATTTTTTGGATGGGATTGAACTTACTACGCCGGCTACGTGTCAAGGGGTTGATATCAATGACAACGGCGATGTTGCTTTCACATGGGCGATTTCGGGAATTCAAGAATACCTATTCTCAGGAAACGTAAACGACCCAGGTGGATTGGCAGATGCTAACATGATTCTCAAACGAAACGATTCTTTGGATATTGATGGTGATTTTGAGTGGGATTATTACATCACAGACTTCAATGCATTTACAGGATTTAGAGGATTTGAATTGAAAGATACGAACATCCTTTACTTGCATGTTGATGTCATAGACACTGCAGGATTGTCTCGCGAGGCTATCATTAAAATTGATCCGTTCTGTCGACCATTGAGAAATACAACCGCTTTGACAGCATGTCATAACGATACCATAATGGTTGGGAGCAACATGGTAACATCCAGTGGAACTTACTACGACACCTTGGCCTCACAAACTTCGTGCACAAGCATTGAACGCTACCTTATTGATTATTTACCTGAACCCTCCATGGGATCTGAGAACGCCGTAATTTGTGCAGGCGACAGTGTCTTCCTGGCAGGCAATTACTACTCGCAACCTGGAACGTACACTTCCATTTTACCGAGTTCCTTAACCGGTTGTGACAGTACCGTAGAAGTGCAAATTGCCAACCTTCCGGTTTATGACACACAACTTACCTACGAATTATGTCAGGGCGATAGTCTTCTTGCAGCCGGGGCTTACCAAACCACCGATGGCATTTATGTGGACTCATTGACCTCTGAATTTTTCTGTGATAGCATTGTTACCAGAACGGTGAGCTTTGTGACCGAATTTAACACGCCTTTGGCGTATAACATCTGTCAAGGTGATAGCATTCTACTCGGTGGAAGCTATCAAACTGTAGCCGGAACGTACAACGATACACTTTTCGCTCAATTCGGGTGCGATTCCATTCTAGTACAAACACTCAATATCAATACACTGCCTTCTGTGTCACTAGGCGCTTACGCTGTTGACAGTATTTGTTATGATGCAGCACCAATCTCGTTGCCCGTTGGAACACCTGCGGGAGGCAGTTACTCTGGCAATGGCGTATCTGGAAGTGAATTCGATCCTAATTTAACGGGGTTAATAGGGCAGTCTGTGCTGACCTACACCTATTCGGATGCCAATGGCTGCGTCAATTCTGATCAAACATCTATTGTAGTGTACGATTGCTATTTAGGCTTGGATGAGTTGATCAATCATTTGGTTATTTACCCGAACCCTTCTCAAGATGTCTTCCATGTTGAGTTAAGTCAGACGGTTGAGAGCGACTATCGTGTATTCAACGAATTGGGGCAGGTAATCGTGAAAGGAGACCTTATTGGTTCTGAGCTAGATGTTGATCTTACGAACCATCAAGCGGGACATTATTATCTTGAGATAGGCAGTGAGCGATTTAAGATGATCAAAATAGATTAGATGAACAGAAAGGGGTCTTCGGACTCCTTTTTTTATATCACTCCTTGAACTTTGAGCACAATGAGAACTATGTAAGTGACATAGGTACTCAGGAGTATTGCGCCTTTCAATCTACCGATTTTACTACCAACGGCAATCATGACAACGAGCATGAGTGCAATTCCAATCACCCAAAGAATATCAAAATCCATAATGGATTGCTTGACCGGAATTGGTGTAACAATGGATGTTATTCCGATTACCACAAGAATATTGAAGATATTGGAACCGATAAGGTTACCAATGGAAATGTCCGTTTGCTTTCTGTAAGCCGCTACGCATGAAGCAACAAGTTCTGGGGCAGATGTACCGAATGCAACTACTGTGACTCCAATGATGCTCTTTCGTTGACTCGGCTCCATATCGGATAGCACTTCGTCGGCCACGCCCACAGCTCCTTTGATGAACCATTCTGCTCCAAAATACAATCCAACAAATCCGCACAGCAAGAAAAACAGCGATCTCCAAAACGACGGATTCTTCATTTCTTCAGAGAATTCATCGTCTTCACCAACCACGTTTTTACGCCGGGCATTTCTGATTAGTAAGTAGGTAAACGCCACAACAATGGAGACCATTACTACTCCTTCAAAAAGATCGAACTCTAAATCGCGTGCAAAAAAGAAGAACAAAAACGTGGAACCAATCATCATTGGTAAGTCGATGGTTTTCGTGTTTTTATCCGCAACAACAGGGAAAATCAAAACTGTGACTCCCAAAACAAGTGCAATATTGGCAATATTGGACCCAACCACATTACCGACGGCAATTTCAGGATTCCCTTGAACGGCACTGGTAACACTCACAAGGAGCTCTGGCGCCGACGTACCGAAAGCAACTACCGTCATTCCGACCACAAGTGGAGAAATCCTCATCACAGATGAGAACCCCACAGCTCCCTTCACAAGGAACTCGCCTCCAAAAATGAGAACGCCCAGTCCTAAAATCAACCAAAAATAATCCATCTTCCTTTACAGAATACTTTACCGCTACACTGCGGATTGCTTCGGGCAAATATAACTTTTTGTAAGTACTTGCAGCCGATTTCGTCCAAGTCACACAACAAACTTTTGAGATGATGCGTACTTTATTTTTTTCAACAATTCTCCTGAGTACAGGAACTGTTTTCGGACAAAATCTTCCTGTTTCTCAGCTTCCTGAAACGAAAAAAGCTGTCATTGAAGAGTTTACCGCTTTTCGTTGTGGGAATTGTCCGCTCGGGCATGAAGAGACCAACGACATCATGGAAAACCTGGGTGAAGAAAATGTTCTCGTGATCGGGTACCACGTTGGAAGTTTGGCCAATCCTGTTGCTACTGGAGATCCAGACTTCAGAACGCCTGATGGAGATCTCATGCAAGCACAGTTTAATGTTTCGGGAACACCTTCAGGCCCCGTAAATAGAAGTAGCTTTGGCGGATCGAGTTATCCTTTGAGTGCTAACAATTGGTCCCCAAACTCAAGTTCGGTTGTCAGTGATACGGCAGATGCAAATGTTGCATTGGATGCGGCAATCAATCACACTACTAGAGAGGTCACCATCAACACAGAGGTTTTCTACACAACCAACTCCAATGAAACACATTATTTGACTGTTGGATACCTCGAAGAAGGAATCATCGGACCGCAAACATCCTACAACACAACCTGGAACTCCGATTATTTTTACCCAAACGGGGACTACTATCATCGGCATGTTTTCAGGGGCTTCGTGAATAGCGCACAAGGAGATTCAATTGATCCTTCTTCAAGCAGCACGATATCAAACAATTACACCTTTTCAGTTCCATCAGAAATTAATGGGATTCCTGTCAATATCTATTCGCTTGAATTTTTCGCTATTGTGCATGAGGGACTGAATGGATCAACTGATTCAGAAGTGATCAATGCCGCAAAGACGGTGGATACTTTCGTGTCTTTACCTGAAAAGGTGTCGAGAGCGTTAGTCATTGCTCCGAATCCGAATAATGGCTTTTTTCTCATTAAGGGATTGGAATTGGAGGATGTGGTAACGATTACGGATTTGAGCGGACGTTTGGTATCGTTTGAGCAAAATGGAGAGGTAATTGAGGTTTCGCAGTCTGGGTATTATTTGGTTACAGTGAAGGGCGATGCGGGGATTGGAACAAGTCGATTGGTGGTGGAGTGATGACGTTTTTTTTGAGGGCCATTTCGCTAAATTGACAATTGTATATTTCTAGAATTCTAGAATTCGCGAAAACTAGAAATGTCGAACAGAATCATGTTAAATAAATTGCTATTCAAATCAATTATTCCTATTTTATACTAAAACATTCCTCCCCTCACTACACCTCTCTTCCCGCCCAAATCTGTACTTTTACCCCATGGATTTTCAACTCGTTTCTGAATTCGAGCCTACCGGCGATCAGCCGCAAGCAATCAAAGAATTGGTGCAAGGAATTAATGATGGTGTTACCGACCAAACACTCCTCGGAGTCACGGGAAGCGGAAAAACGTTCACGGTTGCCAATGTCATCAAGCAAGTTGAACGTCCAACCCTAATTTTATCGCACAACAAAACGCTTGCCGCACAATTGTATGGCGAGTTCAAACAATTCTTTCCCGAAAACGCAGTCGAATATTTCGTATCGTATTACGATTACTACCAACCAGAGGCATTTTTACCAGTGACTGGGACGTACATCGAAAAAGATCTGTCCATCAACGATGAAATTGAGAAACTCAGATTATCAGCGACATCTGCATTGCTATCAGGCAGAAAAGACGTGATTGTGGTTGCCTCTGTCTCCTGCATCTATGGTATTGGAAATCCGCAAGAGTTCGAGAACAGCATCATGCACATCAAGAAAGGCGATGTTGTTTCTCGAAACAAGTTTTTGTTCAAATTGGTTGAGAATTTATACTCCAGGGCAAACGAAGATTTCCAGAGAGGAATGTTCCGAGTGAAAGGAGATACAGTGGATGTTCACTTGGCCTATGCCGATCATGCGCTTCGATTCGAATTCTGGGGAGATGAAATAGAATCGATTAGCTCTATCGACCCAATAAACAATAGTTTGATTGAGCATCACGAGGAAATTAGCGTATATCCGGCCAACATTTTCGTGACGAGTCCCGAAACGACGAAAATTGCCATTGAAGAAATTGGTGAGGACATGGAGATTCAAGTGGCCAAGTTCCGACAAGAAGGGAAAATTGAGGAAAGCGAACGCTTGAAAGAACGCGTGACGTATGACTTAGAAATGATTCGTGAATTGGGCTATTGCTCTGGCGAATGGCTGAGGAGCTTCAAAAATACTTGGATCGATTAGGCATTTTGTGTCGATACATTCACTCAGAAATCGACACGATTGAGCGCGTGGAAATTTTACGTCAGTTGCGTTTGGGAGAATTTCATGTGTTGATTGGAGTCAACCTTTTGAGAGAAGGATTGGATTTACCCGAAGTGTCTCTGGTTGCAATTCTTGATGCTGATAAAGAAGGCTTTTTACGAAATGTGCGCTCGCTTGTTCAAACAGTGGGAAGAGCCGCAAGAAATATAAACGGCTCGGTAATTATGTACGCAGACCGAATGACCGACTCCATGCAGCGAACGATCGATGAAACTGCCCGAAGACGAGAAATTCAAATCGCTTACAACGAGGAACATGGAATCACTCCGACTCCATTGAAGAAGTCCAAAGAGAAAATTCTCGAATCCACGAAAGTGGCAGATGGTGACGGACCAACAGATTATTCAATGGCACAAACTAGTTCCTTGGCTGCAGATCCAGTGGTCCAGTATATGTCCACAGATCAACTAGAAAAATCAATTCAATACACGCGAAAACAAATGGAAGAAGCGGCAAAATCACTGGATTTCGTCGAGGCTGCACGATTGCGAGATGAATTATTTGCCTTGCAGAACCAATTGAAAGAAGCGAACAAAGACGAAAAGAAATAAGGCATGAATTTTAAAACACTTCTCGGTCAATTACGAATTTTAGCCATTTTGGAAGGAATCTCCTACCTGATGCTAGCAATCACAGTACCGCTAAAATATTGGTACAATATGGGGACACCGAATAAAATTGTGGGAATGGCGCACGGCGTTTTATTTATCGCCTATTGTATTTGGGTGGTAGTCTATGGCCGAGATGTGAAGTGGAAATCAAGCACTATTGCCTGGGGATTGATCGCATCCATTCTACCGTTCGGAACTTTTGTGGCCGATGCCAAAATCTTTAAAAAAGAACCAAGCTCAACTTCAGAATCCTAAACGGTTGTTTCGTCTACCAGATTCGCAACAGGTGCACACTGCATCACTGCTTCCACTCCTTGCTCCGCCAATTCCAGTGAGGCAAACATTTGACTGGTGCCAATTACTTGATCGTTTGCAGTCTTAATCTCAAAATAATGCTGATCATCGTCTGAGCGCTTGTGATTAAAACGGCTCGAAAACGATGCAATAGTGCGCAGGGAATCAATCCCATTTTCAGCCGAATCTTTCGATTCATAGCGTTGACTCATCAAAAGAATAGCATCCTCTGATGAATAAAGCGTAAATGTGTAATGTCCCTCTTTTTCTTGTTTGAGAATAAAATATCCCATAATCCGTGATTCGTGGTGTACCAAACCTAGTGAGATTTGAAACAAAATACAATACGCACAAATACTTATTTTCTTGAACAAATACTTATAAACAACTACACATCAGCACTTAACCGATTTTGCACTCTCTAGCATTCGCTCAGATTTGAAAAAAGAAAATAGTGTATTGACACAATTGACTATTTTCGTTTAATGGATGAACGAAAACACATTGAAGTCTGCTTCACTCCCGGAGAATACGAATATTTCAAAGACGAATACGAAATTGTTGTCGTAATTGACGTATTGCGAGCAACTTCAGCAATTTGCGCAGCCTTTCACAATGGCATCAACTCCATTATTCCCGTTTCAACCATTGAAGAAGCGCAGGAATACAAGAAAAAAGGTTACCTCGTTGGCGCCGAGCGAAAAGGTCAAATCGTTGAAGGTTTTGACTTTGGAAATTCTCCATACTCTTACATGAATGAAGAACTGAGAGACAAAGAGGTTGTTCTGTCCACAACCAATGGTACCAAAGCGCTTTCAATCGCCAGTGATGCACCCGTTGTTGTGGTGGGTTCATTGTTAAACCTCGACGCACTCTGTAAATGGCTAGAAGAGCAAAATAAAAATATACTGTGCCTCTGTTCTGGTTGGCAGGATAAGTTCAACCTGGAAGATACCATCTGCGCCGGAGCAATTTCCGAATATTTACTAGGAACGGGAAAGTTTACTTCTGAAGAAGATTCCTCCATCGCCGCTAAATATCTTTATTTATCCGCCTGGGTCAATCCGTTGGGATATTTAAAGTCAAGTTCGCACAGAAGACGTTTAAAAAACTTAAATTTAAACGACGATATTAAATACTGTCTTACGCCAAATCAAACCGACGTAATTCCGATATTAAAAGATGGCAAACTGGTTAAAATATAAATGGATCCTGTTGATCTTGCCTTTACTCTTCTTGGGGCAGGCAAGCATGCAAAAAACAGAGCAACACCAAAAACTTTGGGGGTTCTTCGGACATAAAAGAATCAACAGAATTGCCACGTTTACCCTACCGCCTTCCATGTTCGGATTCTACAAAGAACATTTGGAATACATCACAGATCATGCAGTGGATCCGGACAAACGCCGGTATGCAGTTGATGGTGAAGCCCAACGACACTATATCGATATCGATCATTATGTTCACAACGGCGAAGATCCTTTTGAAATCGTACCGCGTCGATGGAATGATGCAGTGGAAAAATTTACCGAAGACACACTACAGGCATACGGAATCGTTCCATGGCACATTAAAGTGATGAAATTCAGACTGCAACGCGCCTTTGAAGCCAAAAACATTGATCTCATTCTCAAGTACTCTGCAGATATCGGTCATTATATCGGAGATGCGCACGTACCGCTGCATACCACAGAAAATTACAACGGTCAATTGACGGGGCAAAAGGGAATTCATGGACTTTGGGAAAGTCGCCTGGTTGAATTGAACAGTGAAGACTACGATTACTTCGTTGGAAAGGCCGAGTACATCGAAGACATTGAATCGTTTATTTGGAAGGCCGTTGAAGAGTCGCATCGTGCAGTTGATTCCGTGCTTTCAATTGAGCGCGAATTGACAGAGGAATTTGATGCAGACGCCAAATACAGTTTTGAAAAACGAGGAAATACAACCGTTTCTGTCTATTCTTATGAGTTTTCTCAGGAATATCACAAGCGCATGAACGGAATGGTACAACGTCGCTTACGCCAGGCCATTCTTGCCGTCGGCTCCATTTGGTATACCGCATGGGTAGATGCCGGTCAACCCGATCTCACAGAACTCCAGAACAAAGAGCCTTCACCAGAACTAATTGAAGAACTGAAACAATTAGACGCTGATTTTCACTCCGGCGAGCACAAAGGAAGAATTTGTGAGTAACCATTGAACCTTTCTATTCAATCTTTGTACAGCTCAGCACAACAAACATTGAATTATGAAATCATTCATTCTATTGGCAATTACTGCACTGGTATCTTACAGCCTTATCGCAGCAAATATTTCGAATCAATCGGAAAAAGAGACCAACGTAATTTCCAGCGTGTCTTTGACAATTATTGAATTGTTCATGGCCCCAATAAACAATCCTGAGCCACAGGATACCATCTATCCAAACGCTTCTTATGTTGATTTTGATCGTTTTTTAGAACTTGCAAATGAGGTGCGCGATCACAGAGCTTCTCGAATGGTTTCTTTGGAAGAATTCAATACAATGGCGAATGAAGAGAATACCGTTATTTTGGATACACGCTCGAAGGCTATGTATGATGCAAAACACATAAAAGGTGCAATACATTTGAATTTCGCAGATTTCACCCAAAAGAACCTGGCTCGACTAATTTCAGATACTAATACCCGCATTCTAATCTACTGCAACAACAATATCCTGGATGATCAGATCTACTTTCCAACCAAATCGATTAGTCCTTTTGAGAGAGAGGAAATGATGCTGCGCGCATTACCAAATGCACCGAAAGAATTCCCGCTAACAATGGCCTTGAACGTTCCAACTTACATCAACCTGTATGGTTACGGATATAAAAACGTATACGAACTAGCGGACTTGATTTCAATTTACTACACGAACATGCAATTGGAGGGAACAGAGGTTCCACAACTAGAAACCGATAATTAATCCGGAAATCACTTTTTCTTTTTACTTGATTTCGCCATTGGGTTGAAATCCAAACAGCGCTGAATCCAGAATTCCAGATCGTCTTCGCGATCCACACCCTCAGGAGCTACAAACAAGTAGCCTTTCATTGGGCGTTTGGTAAAATCCATGGGGCGAGCGCCTTCGCGTTCAGTCAAAATATCGTACTGATCCGTCCCCACGCGAGCCATGAAATCGCCTTTTACAATTCCAAAACACATTTTATCATCGACCATATAGCACAATCCGCCCATCATTTTTTTTGCTTCATACTGAACCGCTTGATCGTTTAAAATGCGTTCAATCCGTTCCTGTAGATATTCATCGTATGCCATAAAATAAAACTACATTTTTTCCGTGAATGCGCTACATTTGCATCAAATCGATATGCATGAATTTCAAGGAAAGCGCATCGGTAAACTTTCCACAGGAATGAAGCAAAAAGTGTCGATTTGCCGAACGATGATTCACGACCCTGAAGTGGTGGTTTTCGATGAGCCAACGAGTGGCTTAGATGTTATTACTGCCGAAAACATTATCGAATTGATCCGAAACTGTCGTGAGCAAGGTAAAACGGTCATATTCTCTAGCCACATCATGAGCGAAGTCGATTTACTTTGTGACGATTTGGCCATTATCCACAAGGGAAGCATGCTTTTCAATGGCACCATGGAAGATTTCAAAAAAGATATGCAGGCAGACAATTTAACCGCCGAATTTATTCGCATTGTGAACGAACATCAAAACGCTGAAGCATGATTTTTACGATATTCAAAAAAGAACTCAAAGACACGCTTCGTGATCGGCGTACCATCATTATGATGTTGGTTATTCCTACCTTGGTTTTCCCGATAATCCTCAATGTTTTTGTGGGTGTCTCCTCCTCTTTTTCGGAAGAAGCTGCGAAGAAAAAAATCGCCATTGGATTTGTGGGATCGCCTGATAACTATGTAATGGACAAATTGAACGCGCTGCCTGCTGAAATGGGAGAACGGGAAATCATTATGTATAAGGACACTGCTGCATTGTTTAAAGATATCCGTACCGATTCTATTCAAATTGGAATGTATTCCCCTGCGAATTTCAACTTGCAAATGGAAGAAAAAAATCCAGCGTCAATGTCTGTGTATTACAATGCAACGGATATGGGAATGAAAGATCGTGCCGAAGTCTATTTGGAAGCCATTCAGGACATTGCCAAAAAAGAGCGATACCTGGAGATGGACCTCAAAGAATCAGAGCTACGTCCTATCGATGTGCGCTACCAGAATATTGCCTCGGGCAAAGAAATGATCGGTAAACTAGCCGGAGGAATCCTTCCATATATTTTCATCGCATTTGGATTTTTGGGATGTATGTACCCTGCAATTGACCTATTCACAGGAGAAAAAGAACGCGGAACGATTGAAACCTTGCTTACGACTCCGGTGCGTCGATGGCAGATTCTCTTTGGTAAAATGGGTGTGGTAGTTCTTTCAGGACTGCTCGCCTCTACTTGTGCACTGCTTGGTCTGTTCTTATCCATTGAAGTTTTTGACTTAGTGAAAAGCCCTGAATTGTTAGATATCATCCATGAAATTTTGAGTCCAACGTTCATCCTCATGATGTACGGACTACTTTTCCCATTAACAGTCTTCTTTGCAGGAACCATGATTCCAATTGCTGTGTACGCCAAAAGTTTCAAAGAGGCTCAAAGCATTATCACTCCCTTGAACATCGTGATGGTTTTACCTGCCATGGTGGGATTCTTTCCCGGTATTGAATTAACGCCCATTACAGCAGCTATTCCAGTAGTAAACATTGTTTTGGCAACCAAAGAGTTAATCGCAGGGACATTGGATTTCAGTTTGTTACTTATTAGTTTCGGTGTGATGATCGCATTGGCGGTGCTTGCTGTTACTGTTTCCTACAAACGCTTCGATAAAGAAACCAATGTCATCATGTAATGGCACCATTTGTGTAGCTCATACGGAAGAATCAACGTTATGAAAAAATTACTTCTTGTCGGATTGTTTGCTCTTTTGGCGTTGGCCACAGAGGCGCAACAGCTCAATACCGTATTTTCCAACGATCTTTCAAGATGGGATTACGAGTCCTTGAGTTTTCGGACAACATTTACAGACGATTGGGACGATTGGACTTGCGCTGGCAAGAAAATTAAAACCACCTTCTTGGATGATTGGGACCGTTGGGAGATTGGCGATGTTAGCTTGTCTACCACTTTTGCAGATGATTGGGACCGATGGGAAATTAGAGGGCACGGAAAAACGATTGAAGTGCGCACAACCTTCAGCGATGATTATGAGCGCTGGGATGTTTCTGGAGATGCGGAAGGAACCATTCGCACCATTTTTTCGGACAATTATGAGCGGTGGGATGTCGATGTGGAAATGAACGGCTTGCACCAGGAATTACAAATGGCCATCTTGTTTGTTGCGGTATTCACCGCTTTTCATTTGATGGGCTAAACCATCTTCGCCGTCTTCAAATTGTTTTGAAATTCTGACCAAAAATGCAACAGCTGCTCTTGCGTTAGGTTGTAATCGTTCAAAATAGAATCGACGGAATCTCCTCGGAACAAATCATTAAACCAATCCTCCGTATCGCCCGTTTCGGGAATGACAATATTTCTTCGTTTCACTTCAGACTCCAAAAACACCATAGAAAGGTCGTCGTTGATGTGAAATCCATATTTATGCACGGATTCAATCGACTCAATAATCTTCTCAACGTTGGTATTCTTTGCGAGAAAACCGCATGCACCGAGAATCATACATTGCAAAATAAAATTTTTCGAATTGTGCATGCTCAACATAATTGCTTTCACATCGGGATATTCCTTTTCTAGCGAGTTCAACACCTCAATACCACTCATGTAAGGCATATCCAAATCAAGCAAAAGAACAGAGGGCTGGTGAATTTTAAGCGCATCCATTATTTGCATTCCGTTCTGAGCATCGAAGACTACTTCGAACTGTGGTTCAGACCCAAGAATTGAAACAAGTCCTTTCCTGAGCAATTCATGGTCTTCAGCAATGGCAATCTTAA
Source organism: Fluviicola sp. (assembly GCA_043584915.1). Taxonomy (GTDB): domain Bacteria; phylum Bacteroidota; class Bacteroidia; order Flavobacteriales_D; family Crocinitomicaceae; genus UBA4466. The sequence continues at coordinate 2,735,831 of CP121319.1, read as the reverse complement.
TAGGTTCTTTCATAGCTATCTATAGCAACATACACAATAGCCAGTAGCGATGGTAGTAGGTTGTAAATCCAATTACTTCAATTGAACTAGTATAAATTAGTTGACGCCATTAAATTACAAACAAAAGGTGAATATTAACACTAAAAACAAATAATCTAACCGATACAAAAACATATAAACACCTGTTAATGAAAATATTACGAAATATCACCAGGGAAATTTACCGTACAAATCACCATCAAATACCGTATTTGTGACATATCGAAATATTGGATTATTAATCTGTTCAATCATGGACAACATTCGAAGCAATCAATTATATTTGCACTCCCAAGAAAAAAATGCCCAGGTGGTGAAACGGTAGACACGCCATCTTGAGGGGGTGGTGCACTATGTGCGTGCTGGTTCGACTCCAGTCCTGGGCACAGTAAAAGAAAGACGGAACTTTACGGTTGCGTCTTTTTTTATGACTTAAACGAATACAAGTCTACATGAAGAATAACGGAATGAGTCAAGAAGTGAGTCAACGAAAAATTGGAATTATCCTTGGGTTAACCATAGTTGGTATAATGTTTATCTGGCTTGCAATCTCGATCTCCAGTCTAGCTGCCGCAAGTGAAACCGTCTACCTTCGAAACCCTTACGACAAGCAGTTAAAAGTTCAAATTGGCGATGAAATGTATCGTCTGACTCCACGAAGTATAAAGGAAATTGAAATTCAGGAAGGGAATGTTCATTTGAAATCAACGCTTTCTGGAGTGATAGTCGTTGATACAACAGTGTATGTTTCAACAGAATTTATTGATGGTGGTGGCTTAATAAATCTGTCCGGTCAACCCATGTATCTTTGGTACGAAGTTTATGGAAGTAAACAATTGGAGAATATTTATGCGCTCGGCGATTCATCCTCAATGGCAAGTAGTCCTGTTCAGCAAAAAATTTCTCAAAGCTCCAAGTATCATCAAATAGACTCCGTAACGCTTTATGGAATAATGAAAGAGTTTCCAAAGAACCAAATTCTAATTAAAAAGGAATGGGACTATAATTTCAATGAATCCTTCGAAAGTGAAGTTTCTGCTTCAAGCTCAACAGGGGTCGCATTGGGAGAATCTCGATCCAAGATTTTTGATAAAAACGGAATACTCCAATATTGGGAGTCAAATTATGCCCAATACTATCGACAAATACAATTGATGGATTCCCTCAATCACTCTTCTGATTCGATCAATTGATTGAATCAAACAACCCAATGAAGGGCTACTTTTCACTTTCCGTTCATCACTTTTTCTTCAACATAATCGCGCTTTTTTGTGTAAATTGTAAGCCTAAACAAACTGTACAATGCTAAAACTTTACTCAAAAGTGCTTATGGCTCTCCTTATTGCCATGGGTGCAAATGCTCAACTTAACCTTAGTTTTGTTGGACAATTAGATTATGCCGCGAATCGCGGAGACTGTAGCGATATTTGGGGATATGTATCTCCTTCTGGTCACGAATACGCTATCGTAGGAAACCAAAATGGAACGTCCATTGTTGATATTACCACAGATCCTACAAACCCAACGGAAATTTTCTTTTCACCAGGTGCCACAACAATCTGGAGAGATATGAAAGTGTACGGAACTACTGCTTACATCACCAATGAAGGCGGTAACGGGTTAAAAATTATTGATTTAAGTCCACTTCCAGGACCATTGTCTGCTGCGAATGTGACGCAATTCACTGGTTCTACCTATCCTTTTCAAACAGCACACAACATCTTTATTGATGTACCTGCTGGACGTGCCTACATTACTGGAGCTGACAATGGCGAAGGTGGCGCTATCATCCTGGATTTAACGCAAGATCAATTGAACCCTACGGAATTGGGACGCTACAATGATTACTACATGCATGACATCTACGTGCGTAATGATACACTTTGGGGTGGAGCGATTAATGACGGATTCTTTACCGTAGTTGACGTTTCTAATCCAGCCAACTGCGTAACACTTCAAACACAAGTTACACCAAGTACTTTCAGTCACAACGTATGGCTTTCAGACAACGGCGAAACATTATATACAACGGATGAAGTTTCCGATGCATACATTGCGGCTTATGATGTTTCAGATCTGAACAACATTGTGGAAACAGACCGCATTCAATCAAGTCCAGGTGAAGATGTAATTCCGCACAACGTCTTTGTAACGAATACCAATTTTCTGGTAACTTCTTATTATACGGATGGAGTAACCATTCACGATTGCACCGATCCAAACAACCTCGTTGAAGTTGGGTTTTACGATACTTCACCAGGATTTTCCGGAGATGGATTCAACGGATGTTGGGGAGTTTACCCGTATTTGCCTTCCGGATTGATCCTTGCGAGTGATATTGAAAACGGTTGTTTCGTATTGGACCCGACATATACGCAGGCTTCATTCCTCGAGGGAAACGTGACAGATGCATCCAATAGCAATCCAATTAATAATGCTTCTATCGATATTACTGCTGCTAGCGTAATTGACAATTCTGATCTCTCAGGAGATTACCTAACAGGTGTCGCGACGGCTGGAACATACGATGTAACGTACTCTAAATTAGGATACATCTCCCAAACAATTAACGGTGTTACTTTAACATCTGGGCAAACAACCATTCAGGATGTAGCCTTAGTACCTCAAGTTACCTTCACCTTGGAAGGAACAGTAGTTGACCCTAATAATAATGGCATTCCAAACGCTCAGGTTGTGATTAGTAATTCACAGCAAACGTTGACCACTACAACCAATGGATTGGGTGAATTTGAATTCCAGGGATTCCTGACAGATACGTACGACGTAACTATCGGCGTTTGGGGACACCACACCATTTGTTTGACAGGACAATTCCTAGACGGAAATGGAACGTACACATATACTTTAGAAGAAGGTTATTCAGATTACTTCGATCTTGACCTGGGATGGTCTGTTTCTGGGAACGCATCTACGGGAGACTGGGAACGCGGTGAACCAAACGGAACAACGTATCAAGGTGATGACGCAAATCCTGGAGTTGACTCGGATGATTGCGGAAATCAAGCGTATGTAACTGGTAATGGCGGAGGCCAAGCCGGAAGTGACGACATCGATGATGGAGAAACTGTATTGTCATCTCCAATGATGGATTTGTCTACCTATCAAGATCCGTATATGTCCTTCGAACGTTGGTTCTTCAACGGCGGTGGCGGCGGCGGAGGTGCTCCAAACGATTCGCTTGTAATTGAGTTATCGAATGGAACCCAAAGCGAAGTAATTGATTTCGCCATTTTCAACGACCCAGGATTAAGTGAGTGGGCAGCAAAAGAAATTCGCGTCCAAGATTACGTAACGCTTTCTACTACAATGCAGTTGAAAGTGCGTGCGATGGATCAAGGGCAGGGGCACCTCGCAGAAGGTGGATTTGATAACTTCTTCGTAAGAGATTCCATTATCGATGTGAACAATGTTAATGAGATTCCATTGAACGATGTAACGGTGTATCCGAACCCATTTACCGATGAAATTAACATCCGTTGGAATTTAGATTACGCGAACGTAACTGTAACGCTTATTGAGCCGGCGACAGGTCGTATTGTGATGCAAGACGCTTTGGGAGAAAGCAATAAATTGACATTGTCACCGAACCTTGCGAAAGGTGTTTACATGCTTCAGTTGACTTCAGAAGATCAATTGATAGCTACGAAGCGCGTGCTGAAAATGTAAGTAAAAACAAGTATTTTCGAAGCCGATTCACCGTGTGGATCGGCTTTTTTTATGAAAAGACTCCAACAAATAGCACTCCTTATTCTTCCAATGATTCTGTCGATCATTCTCATTCGATGGATCATTGTTTTAGGACCGGAATTACGCCTGGACATTGACTCTTTCCTCTTACAGAACTATTCCCTGTATATGGGCAGAAGTTGGGAACTCGATCATGCTTCTTTTGGTTTCTCATTGGGCGCCCCACTACTTGTTTGGACGGTAGTATTGAAACTCACCAAGCGATTATCAATTGCCAGGCTTATTTTTTACACGCTATCTTTTTATTTGCTGCAATTTATTGGGATAACCATTCTTTGCGCCCTGTTTGTAGATGTGGTGAGCGCAAACTCGAGGCTTATTCAATACTCGTTCGTAAGTACTCCAAGCTACTGGTTCTGGAACTTTGCACTAATTGCAGCATCCCTATTTTCGTATTTCATACTATCCTTATTCTTGATAGTCAAGTGGTTGAACAACCGAAAAGAGTCGCCTTCCATCCTAGATTCATAAGCCAAAACATCTGTAATTCTGCCTTTTAAAACCAATCTAGTCATCCCGTTTTTAAAATTAAATGTAAAAAATAGTATACACTTAGAATATTTTACTTTACTTTGTGTAACAATTAATTAACCAAAAGTCAATTTAAACGTACAATCATGTCCATCCAAGAAAAAAAAGCCGTTTTTAATTTGATTACCACTATTGCCTTCATGGGCGGATACATCCTCTACACGTTTGGCATTTATGGTGACATCAACATCCCGCAGATTAACACACCGTCATTTTGGGGCGAATTCATGCTCATAATGATGGGCGTTACCATTGTACTGAAAATTGTTTCCTATATCATCTTTTACCTGATTATGAAGCAATTGCACAAAGACGAAGATCCGGAATTTGAAGATGATTACGACAAACAAATTGAAATGCGATCCGATCGTAACAGCCATCATTTGTTCATGCTCGGGTTTATCGGGAGCTTGATTCCCTTAGCGATGCATCAGTCCATCGCCAATATGTTCATCATTCTACTTTCGGCCGGTTTGATTTCTAGCATTGTGTCGGACTTATCCAAATTGTACTATTACAAAAAAGGGATTTAATCATGGCCAAAGATCACATTTCAAATAACATACGCACGCTGCGATTCTTCAAAGATGAGATGACACAGCAAGAGCTTGCTGAAGCTGTTGGAGTGACCCGACAAACCATTGTCGCTATTGAAAAAGGAAAGTATTCCCCTACCCTTGAGATTGCTTTCCGTATGGCGCAAGTATTTGACGTTCCTCTTGAAAAGATTTTTAGCTACGATGCTGAGAAAGACACCTTCAAGAAAGGAAAGAAAAAGAAATGCTAATGGCACTTCAACTACATATTTTCAGAACGGATCTTAAAACGGATGGGTGCCTGGAGCAATTGACATTGACATTGAATGCACATTCGAGTATTTCCCGTTGGCACATTGATACAAAGGATATTGACAATGTTTTAAAAGTAGAATCAGATTCATTATCGGAAGATTCTATTATCGCTCTTGTTCAAGAGAAAAACATTCACTGCGAAGTTTTGCCCGATTGAAATACTCGAATGGCTTCTGCACACGCTGCGGCTGCCGTTGAGCATTCTCTGAACCACAGTTCTGGTTCAATTAGCTCCAATTCTCCTAAGACCAATTCATCTTCGTTGTTCCAAAACACATCCACACGAGCATATACGGGCATTTCTGGGCATTGCGCCAACGCAAACTCGGCAAAGGCAATCTCTCCCGCTGACGGCTGATACTCGTGCAAAGTACCTCCGAAATCGTCTTGCACTCGGAAATCTCCTGTTTTCGCTTTTTTCAAAATAGCATGGCTGTACTTCCCTCCGAAAAGGATGTAAGAAACCTCTCCTTTCGTCGTGATTTGTTCCTGATACTCTTGTAGCATCATGCTTTCCTCGGCAATTAACGCTTCATAAATCTTCTTGAAATTGGCGGCATCTGGAGCATTAAACAAGTACGTATGTCTTGCTGCACCTGAAACTGCAGGCTTTAAAATACATTTGTTCCATCCCGATTTCTCCACAATATCCACCAAGGATTGATTGGTGCCTTTCTGTAAATAATGCGTAGCAGGAATGCGAACTCCTTTTAACTTCAATTCAAGCAAATAATGCTTGTCCAAATTCCAACGAATGAGTTCTTTAGAATTGATCAAAGTTGTTTTTTCTTGCACATCATCCAACCATCTGGAAAACTCAGGAAAACGCTCAAAATAATCCCAGGTGGTTCTAAAAATGGCAAATTTCGTCTCCGACCAGTTCATTGTTGGATCGTCCCAATTCGTCCGGTGCACCTTCATCCCCAATGCCTCACAAGCAGATGCAAGCAAGCCATCTTCATCCAAAACATTTTGCGTGTACACATCGCGATCTTTCGGGTTCACATATCGGCGATCGGTAAGAATGGTCAAATCGTACATATCCTTCAAATTTGAAAAACGAAGCTACAAATCTTTTCAAACCTTCTTGGTTTTTTGTGGAAAAGTGCACTCAATCCCAGCACCTACCATCTCGAGAGCCATTGCTTTCGCCGAAGCTCGATATCCATCTAACATTCTCAAAGTCTCATGTCTCAAGTCTCCAAGTCTCCATGTCTCCACGTCTTTTATCCAATATCTTTTCATCTTTCACCTTATTCCAATTACCTTTGCCGTCCATAATTAGTTTCCATGAGTAACAAAATCGAAATTGAAAAGCGCCGAACCTTTGGGATCATCTCTCACCCGGATGCCGGAAAAACAACATTGACGGAAAAATTACTGTTGTTTGGGGGAGCTATTCAAAGCGCCGGAGCGGTAAAAAACAATAAGATTAAGAAGTCGGCGACCTCTGACTTTATGGAAATTGAAAAACAGCGTGGAATTTCGGTAGCTACTTCCGTGATGGCCTTTCATTATTCCGGAAAGCAAATCAATATTTTAGATACACCCGGTCACAAGGACTTTGCGGAGGATACCTTTCGTACGTTAACGGCTGTGGACAGCGTTATTTTGGTGGTGGACGTGGCAAACGGTGTTGAGGCGCAGACAGAACGACTCATGGAAGTTTGTCGTATGCGAAATACACCCGTAATCATTTTTGTGAACAAGCTCGATCGCGATGGAAAAGAATCGTTTGACTTGTTGGATGAATTGGAATCGAAATTAAACATTCGTGTGCGCCCACTTACCTGGCCAATTGGCATGGGAGATCGATTCAAAGGCGTGTACAATTTGTACCGCGAAAACTTGAACTTGTTCCAGGGAAATAAAACAGGAATTTCCGATGAAATTGTTCCAATTAGTGATTTGAAAGATGCGCAATTGGATGAATTGGTTGGTAGTGAACCAGCAGATGAATTGCGTGAAGAAGTCGAAATGATTGAAGGTGTTTACGATCCTTTCAACAGGGATGAATATTTGGCAGGAGAACTAGCCCCAGTATTCTTTGGGTCGGCAATGAACAACTTCGGAGTGCAGGAATTACTCGATACATTCTGTGAAATTTCTCCTTCACCAAGAGGGCGAGATACGGACATCAAAATGATTGAACCTTCGGACGCCAAGTTTTCAGGTTTCGTTTTCAAAATTCACGCAAACCTCGATCCAAAACACAGAGATCGCATCGCGTTCTTGCGCATTGTTTCGGGAAAATTCGAACGCAATACCTTTTACAAGCACGTTCGATTGGACAAAAAAATGAAGTTCCCCAACCCTACGTCGTTCATGGCGCAGGACAAAAGCGTAATCGATGAGGCATTCCCTGGAGACGTTATTGGATTGTACGATTCAGGAAACTTCAAAATAGGCGATACATTGAACGAAGGCGAGAAATTTACCTTCAAAGGAATCCCGAGCTTTTCGCCAGAAATGTTCATGGAACTAGAGAATCAAGACCCAATGAAATCCAAGCAATTGGACAAGGGAATTCGCCAATTAATGGATGAGGGCGTTGCACAATTGTTCATTCAGCAACCCGGAAATCGTAAAATTGTAGGAACCGTAGGGCAACTTCAATTCGAAGTAATTAATTACCGACTTCAGCATGAGTACGGTGCCAAATGTCGTTTTGTTCCAAGAAACTTCTTCAAAGCCTGTTGGATTACTACTGACAACGATGCGCAATTGGAGGAATTCAAACGTGCGAAAACGCGCTACATTGCGAAAGACAAAGAAGACAACCTTGTTTTCTTGGCTGAAACGCAGTTTCTATTGACCATGGCAGAGCAGGATTATCCAGACATCAGCTTCCACAAAACCTCGGAATTTAAGTTGGAACAAGTCTAGTCTCCGCATGGCAGACAAAGATTCAAATCAGCCTTAAAAAACCAATAAAAGGCTCCTTTTTACCAAATATTTGGCGTGAATCGAGAGAAAACAGCCAAAATACTTGTTGTAAGCTCGCGTTATCCGTAACTTGCGAAAAATCGGTGAAATCGCCGTGTTTTGGTTGAAGACATCGACCAATTCTTCACTTATAACTTATTAATGTCAAGATCTCAAGAATCATTCGGGAAAAAAGAAAAAGAAAAAAAACGTCTCAAGAAACGTCAGGATAAATTAGCTAAGAAAGAAGAAAGAAAAGCGAATTCTCCTGGTGGTGGGTTGGATAGTATGATGGCCTACGTAGACGAATTTGGAAATATCACGGATACTCCGCCAGATACAACGAAGAAAAAGGAGGAAATTGATGCAGATAGCATCCAACTAGGAGTTCCAACAAGAGAGGCAGAAGAGCCGGCTGGTGATCCAACAGGTCGCGTAGAATACTTCGATCATTCAAAAGGATTTGGATTTATCAAAGACGATATGGGTGGTGACAAGTACTTTGTACACGTTAGCGCATGTATCGATGAAATTACGGAAGGAGACAAAGTGACTTTCAACCTGGAAAAAGGCCCACGAGGCATGAACGCAGTGAGCGTAAAGAAAACGTAAGTAATACACAACGATATAGAAGCGACTTTCCATTGGGAAGTCGCTTTTTTTTGTGCTCAAACTTTTGAATCAAGCGCCACTTGCGTTTTTCGCAACCGCCCAAAATCAACCTGCGGAATTACGTAGCTCAACAGGAGTGATGCCCCTTAACTTTGTTCAAAACGAACATCATGAAATACTTAGTTTTAGCATCGTTACTCTTCTTGACTTCTCAAGCACTATTGGCTCAGGAAGATTCAACCAACGTAGTCTCTGATACCAACACCTATCGCATAATTAAAACAGATGGACAGGATATCATTGGTAAAATCTTATCCGAGGATGCGCGCGAAATCCTGGTTAGAACTGCCGACAACCGAGAGTTTTACATTCCACAGCACGTGATTGATAAAATTGAACTTTTGGATCGTAAAGACTTCAACCAAAGTGGCACATACATTGGCGAAGATAAATTCGCAACTAGATACTTCATTACCACCAACGGACTTCCGATCAAAAAAGGAGAGCACTACGTGCAATGGAATTTATTTGGTCCTGATTTCCAGTTTGGATTGGGCAAAAACTTCGGCGTTGGCATCATGACCTCATGGATCGGAATGCCCATCATTGGAACCATGAAGAAATCATGGGAACTTGGCGAAAAAACGCAGTTTGCCATTGGCGGCCTGGTAGGTACAGGAACCTGGATTGCACCGGATTGGGGAGGCGCACTTCCTTTTGCTACGCTGTCTTATGGAAGTCGAAAATCCAACATTGCAGTTTCGGGAGGCTACGGGGCTGTTTGGTTTGGAGACGGTGCTCAAGGCCGTGCCATTACCAGTGTAGCCGGAATGGTTAAGGTTGGACCTAAAGTAAGTCTCGTTTTTGACTCCTTCATACTATTACCGGGGCAAACAGAAACAATATCGTATACCTATTACGACAATGTTTACGACCCAAATTCAGGTCAATGGACAACGCAACCCGTAACAAGTTCTTATGAAAGACGCCGTCCTGCTTTCGCATTATTGATTCCTGGTATTCGCGTTCATACCTCGCAAAGAACGGCTCTTCAATTTGGATTCTCAGGAGTATTTGCTGATGGCGATATATTGCCGATACCCATTCCAATGTTTCAGTTTTACCACAGTTTGAAATAATTCCTAACCACATATCCACAAAGGCCGCCGGTCATTCAGTTCTTTAGTTTAGGCGCCTTTGTGGGTATATTTTCAAGTTCCCAATTCTCGTAATTGGTTATCTTTAGGTGATGAAATACGTCATTATCGCTTTCTTGTTTCTTTCTGCCTGTTCAAGTGAAACGCAAAGAAGTCATCCCTGGCCCCAAAAAATTACGGAATTGGAAGAAGGTATCGAGGTAGAACACTCACACGACACTGTTTACGCGACATTGAATGCAAAAGATCCTGATACGCATGGGAAATATCAACTGCAATTTACAACCACTGTGAGCTCCATGAAGGGAGACATTCAATTGAAGGAATTTGGAGCTTATATATGGAGAAACGATGGTTGGGTGCCAATCTCTATATATGACCGCCCTTTTAATCCTGAAGAATTTGATAAATGGTATGGTGGTGACGATGGCTTTATGTTAGAAGGAAAAAATTATTCGGATCCAGATAACTGGTTGGGTAAAACGGATCGATTGAATGGCGACACAATAGAATCGTTGTTGTATTTTACTGGGATCAATGAACAAGGCGTACAAGTTGTTGGTGCCAAAGAGATTGTAGGAATATTGGCAATGAAGAATTAGTAAAAATGTATCAATGCCTAATCAGCGGCTGCTTGCAAATCATCCAAATAAAGACTGCGAATGAGTCCATCTGCCAGTCCTACCTTGGGCACAATCATCTCTTTGATTCCCCCTTGTTGCATGGCTCTCAAGTAGATCGCTCCACCGTGTAAAATGACATCGGCTCTATCGGGTTTGATGTCCATAGTTTCTACCATTTCCTTGGCGGTAAACCCACGCAAATAATCAATCTTATCCTCGATTTCTACATCCGATAGCGTTTGCCAATCAGAGTGACCGCACAATTTATAGATCTTATTAATATTTCCGCCCGTACCCACAGCATAATGCGGCTTGTACTTTTTCACTTTCTCTTGAATCCATTGGTCGAAAGTTTCCCAACTTTTTTCATCCTGTAATCCTTCTTTCAAACGCACGGTTCCGAGGTTAAACGATTTCCACTCCACCCGTTCTCCTTTCACAAAAAAGTTGATTTCGGTACTTCCTCCTCCAACATCGATAAGCATGTAGCTTTCATCATTTTTTATCTTCCCGGTGTTAAGGATTCCTTCGTACAAAATACGAGCTTCCTCCTCTCCTGCTATAATTTCGATATCAATGCCCGTTTGTTCCTTGATCTCCTTGATGATTTCTTTACCATTGGAAGAGTCGCGCATGGCCGATGTTGCCGTAGCCCGGAACGATTTCACTTCAAACACCGCTGTTAAGTATTTGAATGAGTGCGCCATTTGGATCAATTGCTGACGTTTTTTATCGCTAATTTCTCCTCTGACAAAGGCATCCTCCCCCAATCGAACGGGCAAACGAACGAGCGATAACTTCTTGAAATTAACTCCTTCAGGACGTTCATAAACTTCTTCAAATAGCATTCGGATCGCATTGGAACCAATATCAATTGCGGCATATCTTAGCATAACACAATATTACAAGTTCTTCTTTCCCGCTCGAATTGGTAGCTCCGAAATCTTTCAACAAGAGATTAACATTTTAAGCATCGACACTACTACAGACCACTGAGGCACTCGAAGTGGTCTTTTGATTTCCTACCCAAGGCCACTGAGGTTGCTGAGGTTGCTGAGGTTCTCGAAGCACCGAAGCACTGAAGCCCCCATTCATTCCAGTTGCTTCATTTTAGATGCAAAAAACTTATGTGTCGCTTCTTGCGATCTGATTTTTGGTCCTTTGGTAGATTTATAAACGTTCGTGCTATGATCAGTATCAATGATTCTCGCTTTCTGATTGTCGCTTAACTGGAAGTCCAACGTTTGTCGAATATCAGCCTTGATGTCTTCATCGAGAATTGGTGTTGCCACCTCCACTCTACGATCAAGGTTTCGTCCCATCCAATCCGCTGAGCTAATATACATGAGTTCGTTTCCGCTATTTCCAAAGACCAAAATGCGTGTATGCTCCAGATAACGATCCAAAATACTGATCACTTCAATGTTCTCGCTAATTCCTTTCATTCCAGGAACCAATGAGCAGATTCCTCGGATAATCATTTGCACCTTTACGCCTGCCTGACTTGCTTTGTACAGTTTCTCGATTAACTCTTCGTCGACGAGATTGTTGAGCTTGATAATAATGTAGGCCTTTTTTCCCGCCTTTGCATTTTTCGTTTCTGCTTCAATTAATTCGGTCAATTTGCGACGTACATTGAAAGGAGATACAATCAAGTTTCTATAAATTCCGCGCTTGTAATTTGTTTTGAAGAATTCAAAGACTTTGTATACCTCTTTCGAAATTTTCGGATTGGATGTCCATAGCGATACATCTGTATACAATCGGGCGGTTTTCTCATGGAAATTCCCGGTGCCGATGTGCGCAAAATATTGAATGGTTGATTTCTTTTTCCGCGTAATAACAATCAATTTGCAGTGAACTTTCAATCCTTCTACGCCAAAGATAACGCGCACACCATTCTCTTGTAATTTCTTAGAAATCAGTATGTTGTGCTCTTCATCGAAGCGTGCTCGAAGCTCAATAACCGCGGTTACTTTCTTTCCATTTTTCGAAGCATTGATCAAAGCATTCACAATATTCGAATTGGAAGCCACACGATACATATTAATTTTAATCTGTTGCACCGCAGGATCAATTGCCGCCTCCCGCAAAATATCAATGGTATGGCTGAAGGATTGGAATGGATAATTCAGCATGATATCTTTCTTGGAAAGCACCTCCAAAAGACTTTGCTTATTGATCAAAGCAGGATGTCGCGAAGGAGTCCATTTTTTGTAACAATGCTTTTTCATTCCGAAGTCTGGGAACCCCATAAAATCTTTCAGATTGTGGTAACGTCCACTTGGAATAATGTTTCCCGTCAAACGCAATTTTCGCTTGAGAAAGTCCAAAAGATCGTCTGGCATGTGTTTGTCGTAAACAAAACGAACAGGTTGTGCCTTCTTTCGTTTGTTCACACTTTTCGACAATTTTTCCAAAAGCGATTCGTCAATATCTTCGTCAATATCTAACTCTGCATCGCGCGTCATACGCATTGCATAAGCCTTGATGGTTTTATACGGGAATATTTTAAACACTTGCGAAAGCCCCAATCGAATGACATCGTCGAGGAACATCACGTAATGCTGTCCATCCTGTTTTGGAAGAACAAGAAATCTAGGTAAAATTTGCGACGGCACTTCAATGAGCGCATACTTGATGGATTCATCTTTCATTACCATGCGCACCGCCAGGTAAGATGATTTATCCGTTAAATCAGGTAACGAACGTTTGGTAAGCATTAATGGAACCAAAGCCGGGCGCACCGTTTGTTTGAAATAATCCATGACAAACTCCATTTGATCTTTCGACAACGTTTTATTGTCAACCAAATGAACACCTGCATCGCCTAACGAATTTGATAAGGCTTTGTAAGTTCTCAAAAAGAGTGCTTCTTGCTGCACTACCTTTTTTGAAATTTGCTCAAGCAACTCTTCTGGATCTTCGTAAAGTTCACTTTTCGCTTTTTTCCCCAACTCTTTCATTCGGCGAACGGAGGCCACACGGACACGGAAAAATTCATCGCGGTTGTTCGAAAAAATCCCCATAAAACGCACGCGCTCAATCAGCGGATTGTTCACATCCATAGCCTCTTGCAAAACACGTTCATTAAAAGCCAACCAGCTTAATTCCCTATTGTGTATCAAATGCTCTCCCATATACTAAGCGTCAAAGAAATAGTTTGAATGTGACGTAAAGATCACCCTCTTTTTAAGTATTTGTGAAATTAGTCAATCCTCCCTACTTCCGTATGTTTTTGCCTTTTTTTGATGCAATCCGAATGCATACGCTCCTTGCAATCGTAATGAATACTTCACCACTATTTCACATCAAATTGATTTTTCGTTTCTTGTGACTTAAAATAATTCCCATGCTTTTTAGAATTTCTTTGGCTTTAGCGCTAATTTTTGTGTCGAACAACTTTGCATCTGCGCATGCCGTTTTGCGAATGCTTTCATTGGAAGAGCGCTTGAAGGCTATACCAGAGGTAAGTGATGTAAAAAAGCTAAGTACTTCCGATCATTTTACCGAAAAGTTTGAATTTCGGTATGAGCAACACGTCAACCCGGAGGATACAACTTCGGCGACCTTCAAGCAGAAAGTTATTTTATGTCACAAAGACTTTATATCTCCCGTGGTTGTTGGTTTAGAAGGGTATGAGATTTGGACGAACAATGCATACGAACTCACACGCATTGTGGATGGAAACCAACTTTCGATTGAGCACCGCTTCTTCAAAGATTCTCGCCCCGAAGGAGAAATCCCATGGGAACATTTAACCATTGCAAATGCTGCCAACGATCAACACCGGATCATTCAAAAAATCAAGCAACTGATTTATCCGCATTCAAAATTTGTCTCCACTGGAATTAGTAAAGGCGGACAAACAACTATGATTCACAGATCTTTTTATCCAGACGATGTGGATGCCAGTGTTTGCTACGTGGCACCGTTGAATTTTGAGCGCGAAGACCCACGGATTTACAACTTTCTGGACACCGTTGGCACACAAGAAGAACGAGATGCTATTGAAAAATTTCAGATTCGCTGTTTGAAGAAAAAACGAAAACTCACCAAAATTCTCCGCCAATATGCCGATGCACAAGGCCTGGAATGGGATATCCCCATTGAACTCGCGATGGAGTATTACATTCTTGAATACTCTTTTGCTTACTGGCAATGGGGCGCATTTGAAATGGAGGAAATCCCAGGAAGGTGGACCAACAAAATGGATCGCCTCAATCACTTACTAGCAGTTTCTGGGATTTCGTTTTTTGAAAAGCAAGGTGTTGAAGAATTGCGCTCTTACTTTTGGGCCGCCTTAACTGAAGAAGGAATTTATGGATACGAGCACGAAGATTTTGCAAAATGGCTCTCACAGGAAAGCACGTATCTTTTTGACTTTACCGCACCGGAGGGAACACAACCCACGTTTGACCCACAACCCATGCGCGAGCTGAACAATTTTGTACAAACGGAGGCAACGGAAATGATGTTTATTTATGGTGGTTACGACACATGGTACGCCACAGGAGTTCAGTTATCGGAAGAAGCAGAAGCGCGCGGTTTAAAAAAGTATGTGATGCCAGGCGGACACCACGATACACGCATGGGAAGTTTTCCAGAAGCGACTCAAAATGAAATTAAAGAGACTTTGGATCTTTGGTTGGATGAGACGAACTAGCGCGGACATCGAGGTTCTGGAGATGAGAAGTGCTGACATGGAAGAGGATTGGACTTGAGACTTGGAGATAAAAGACTTTTAGACATATTATACATTAAGGCCACTGAGTCTCTCAAAGCAGACTATTCAATTGAACTCCAAAGGCCACTGAGCTTTGCTACGCTGAAGTTTCCCCGTCGTAATACTATGAAGAAGGAGCTTCGCGAAAGCGATGGCTCTCGAAGTGGACTTCTAGATTATTCGATTGGACATATGACTCTTCACAGAAGAATGATAAAACAAGCTCGTTCAACTTCTTAATACGTCACCTCGGGAAATGTTTCCAAAAACGTCAATTTTCCCGATGCGCGATCAATATGCGCGTAAATGTGTTCCAATCCATTTGTCATCATCAAATATTCAACCTGCAATGTATAATTGTAACTCGCAATTTGACGGAAAACGGCTTCTGAGAGTGGGACATCGGCTGCCTTGCATTCCACAATCCAAACGGGTTTTTGATCCATACCATACACCACTATGTCGGCGCGCTTGGTGCGTTCGTGATATTTGAGAGATACTTCTGACGCAATCAGCCCTTTCGGTACGCCTTTTTCAATCAAAAAATGAATCACGTGTTGTCGCACCCATTCTTCAGGTGTTAGAACCAATGCCTTGCGGCGAATTAAACATTCCACGTAAACTGTACCATTCATTCGCTTTAGATCGAGCGGAGCCATTGGAAGATTGAGTGGAATCAATTGCATACGTAAAAGTAGAAAGAAAATCGTATCTCCATTTCCACAAACAAACAAGGGATTTGCTAAGTTTGCATGCAACGAAATCTATGAAATACAGCCTGCTTCTTATCCTTACGTTATTTTGTCTTCCCGAGCCAACATATGCACAGGGCACTGACAGTTTGCGCTTTGAAGCCGGTGCTTTGTTGAATAGGTACGTTCCAGACAGAGACAATGAAGTACGTCCTTATCTCTTTGCAGGTGAAGTGCGGTACAAATGGAAAAGCACCGCCAAAATGGATCATTTCATCAATGTTCGTGTGGCAGGAAATTATAACAAGCAGGTGACTTTTAAACCGTTTGCTTCGAAACGTTATTTATCCTTCGAAGCAGGTTATCACGCACGTTGGCGCCGCGACTCCTCTAAAATTTGTTTTTCGTGGGGAGCAAATCTTGGTTTTTTTCAAGTAGACGAGCGCATTACACCGCTCAATTTACATCCCTTTCTAAACCCGCAAGGAACTGAATCTTACAATAGAACGCGGCAGAAGTTTGCCCTTTCCCCTCAAATTGCAGTCGAATATCATTTGAATCGCTTGACCTATGTTCAATTTGCACTGAGCATGAGTTTTGGAACGCGTTATTATGGTGATGTTGATCATTTGGAGTTCAATAATTGGCGTGGCTTTTCGGCACAGGCTCCCTCCATTGGAATCTTTCGAAAATTTTAGAACAAAGGGCGATCTCGGTATCCGCCTCCATCTTGCTCAGATAAATCGCGATTAATGGTATACTTTGTCTCTTTTCCATCCTTCCCTTTGTAAGTCACATAGTCGTAGATTCCTTCGTGGGTGTGCGTGTAAACGCCATTTGGAATGCCATGAATGAATTCTTGGTACACCTTAACGATCTTCTTCCCTTGGCTTTTATCTGCGATTTCTGTCAATGCAATATGTCGGGCTTGCCCTTCGTACTTTGCATAAAGTGCATCATCTTTTTCGTTAAAGCCTAGCAGTAACTTGTTGTTTCCTTTATTCGGATCAAAAACAATGTAATGGTCTGGTTTCTCTATCGTAACGTCTGGGTCCACTTCTAGAAATAACTCGAACGGAGACGCTTCTACTTGCTCTTCGTATTCATAAGAATAATATACCTGCAACACACCTTCGTTCAGTATCCCATAGATGGATTCTCCATCTCCTCTCCACCAAGATGAATAGGCAAATATGACGTCTTTTGGAAGATTATATATTGCATTCCCCTTGATGTCGTTAATAGTGTATCCGTTAACCAAATTAATTAGTACCTCAGGGTTGTAACTGCTTGAGAACACTACTTTTTTTTCTTCAAGATCGTCCAAAACTACATCAACGGAATAATCCTCCTCTGATTCAAAATTCCGGTATTCTCTTGGGTCGTCATATCCATTGGCGTATGAATATTTCTCAGAACGATCGAACATCTCTTCGCTAAAACCACCCGTCAATCCCAGCTCATTTGAGTAGGCCGTAGTATCGCGTCGGATGAACGTTTTTTCATTTTCGAAATCTATGGTTCGTTCATATCGAACACATTTATTACCGCTCTCTTGCTGACAGGAGGATTTTTCTTCATGCAAAGCAATGAGTTCCTTTCCTTGAAACAAACGATGCAAAAAAGTGTATTCATATTCACTGCAACCTGACGTATCACTGAAAATGGTGTATTCTCCGAGGCTCAATGCCTTGGTTGAATTGCAACAATCGCCTCCGCAACTGCTTCGATATCCTTCTGCTTTGAAATTATTTAAATCAAATCCGAACGGATAAAGAAAAGGCTCGTTGATTTCGTGCTCAATTTCATCAATCTCGTTCGCTACCTTTGGAACATTATCTTGAGAAGATTTTTTAGAGGACGCATCTTCACCACCGCAAGCCGTAATTAGGAGTACCAAACTCAAAATTGAGCTAGTCGAGGTTATTTTTTTCATGTTTTATTTCATTCCCATTAGAAGTAACTCGATGTCCTTGTATTGTAAATCGAATACTTTACCGAGCACTTCGCTGGTTAAAATGCCTTTGTAGATATATACTCCACCGCGGAATCCAGGGTTTTTAACGATCATATCTTTTGGTCCGCCGCATGTCCCCATGTCCATCAACAAAGGAGAGAAAATGTTCGAAAGCGCAAATGAAGCTGTTCTGGAAACACTCGATGGAATGTTAGGAACGCAGTAATGAATGACACCATGAGAAACGAATGTGGGTTTATCGTGACTCGTGATACTGGAAGTTTCAAAACAACCTCCTTGATCGATGCTGACATCCACAATCACCGATCCTTCTTTCATTTGACTGACCATATTCTCGGTAACCACGCAGGGTGTACGTCCTAAAGGAGCACGCAAAGCACCAATGGCAACATCTGCCCGCATGAGTGATTTTGCTAAAACTTTGGGCTGAATAACGGAGGTAAAGATTCTGGAGCCGAGATCGTTTTGAAGTCGGCGCAATCTTGAAATAGAGTTGTCAAATACTTTTACGGAACATCCCAAGCCAAGAGCTGCGCGTGCTGCGCTTTCTCCGGCAGACCCTGCACCGATGATGACCACCTCAGCAGGCTGCACACCCGGAATTCCGCCTAGCATCACCCCTTTGCCTTCGTTGAAAGCGTTCAAAAGATTCCCAGCCAAAAGAATGGCCGTATTCCCGGCGATTTCGCCCATGGTGCGCACTACAGGGAACACACCGCTTTCATCGCGAATGTAGTCCCAGGCAATTGCCGTAACCTTTTTGCGCATTAACTCTTGCAAGATCTTCTTGGGTTGAATGGAAATTTGCAAAGCAGAAATCAAGGTTTGATCTCCACTCATCATTTCAACCTCTTGTTCTGATGGAGGCGCCACTTTGAAAATCAAGTCGCAGTGGAAAATTTCTTTGGTATCATAAACAATTTGTGCACCCGCTTCGCTGTAGTCATTATCAGAAAAATTCGAACCATCACCACTTTTCGACTCCACTTTCACACGGTGTCCATTGGCGACCAATAATGACACCCGTTTTTACGAATATACGACCAAATCGTATTATCTGGAAGCAGGCTTTTGATTTTTTCTGGCCATTCGATTTCGATGACCGAAATCATCTATAAATTCTTTTGCGATCCGTGGTAAATCCTCTAAAGCCTCAATGTGATATGACTTTTCCTTATTCATTGCCTACTTGTACTGAAATTAGGCGTGTAAAGTTACATCTCATGCATCAGAAAATCGCTTAAAAATTACATTTTAGCCATGAGAAAGGCTGCGATTGTTAAGGCATGCTTTTTGTTGACTTCGCCATCGAAATCAATGAAATCATCTTGAACTTAGATCAGGATTGATGGTAGGAGTAACTGTTGGCGACATGACGCACTCCAGAGTTATAACCCCAAACTGAATTTCTGTCTGAATGCTTCGCCGTTATCTTGTACAATTTGAAGAATGTAAATTCCAGGGTTCACATTTGAAAATGTTAAACGAAGCTGTTCATTAAATTCCTGATTAAATGCAACGTTACTTCCTTTCAAATCCAAAACTTGAATGTTTTGGGGCACATTTTTCAGGTTTTCCACCTCTAAAGTTCGAGAATCTAGCTGCACTATTGATGGAGTCATACCCGCATCAAGCTTTGGTACATTCAAAATATTTCCATTAATGATTAATGGCGTAATTTCAATAAAACCGGGGTTTGGTCCCTCTCCAAATCCGTGTAAAATCCGAATACTGTCCACATTTGAATAGCGAACATGAATCCATCCACCTCCGCCATCAAGAGCAGGATACACTGAGTCCGCGGACAAGGTAACAGCAACAGAAGACAGTACATTTGCTTCTTCTCCTAAAACCAAAAGGTCATTATAGTATTGACCAAATGTTGAGTCTTCGTTTATATCGGAAACCTGAAACTCAACATCCACTGATTCGGAAAAATAAATGCGGTATTCATGCTGCAAACTATCACCTTGCATATTATTAATTCCAGTCCGTACCTTATTGTAATTGCTTCCAGTGAATGGTCCAAAAGCAGAACTGAAATAATCTATTAAGTGAATTTCGATGTCAATTCCGCTATTATCTACATTGGAATAGATTGAATCTTGCCACACATACCCATCATCGTACCAATGAAAGATTTGTGCATTCGAGTGGTTTACAATAAAAAAAGCAATTAATAAAACGGAAAGCTTCTTGAGTTCAGAAATGTGGCGTAATTTCATAAGATATAACTTATTGGTTATTCTTAAACTTACACATTCCAAAACGACAAATCACTTCAATATCTTGATGAATTATTTACCTGTTTAAATTGTTGATTGTGATGTAATTTTCTCGTAAGCTACTTCGGTTCTAAAACAACAAATGGAATCAATACTTCTTCCAGCGAAACGCCTCCATGTTGGAAGGTATTTCCATAGTGTTTTACGAAGTGGTTGTAATTGTTCGGGTATACGAAATAATCCGTATCACGGGTGAATACGAACTCCGAAGAGATTCCCGTTCTAGGTAAAAATGCATCTTGCGGATCACTCACCACAAATACGTCTTTGTCTTTGTAGGATAAATTGCGTCCGGTTTTGTAACGAAGATTGGTGTTCGTACTCCGCTCTCCCATGATTTTAACAGGATTGTCTACACGCACGGTTCCATGATCGGTGGTAATGACCATTTTTTTGCCTGCATCTGCAATTTTCTTCACGATGTCATGCAGCGGTGAATGATCGAACCATGAAACGGTCAACGATCGGTAAGCAGATTCATCATCAGCCAACTCACGAATCACTTCCATGTCTGTTCTTGCATGCGAAAGCATGTCAACAAAGTTCCATACAATCACATTCAATCGATTGTCTAACAGATTATTGAAGTTATCAGATAAGCGTTTCCCTGCATCCAGGTTCGTTATTTTATTGTACGACCATTTCACATCGCGGCCAAGTCGTTTCAAGTTCGTTTCAAGCAGCTCTGCCTCGAAATTGTTTTTCCCGCCTTCGTCTTCTTCCGATTTCCAATATTGTGGGTATTTCTTCTGAATCTCTGATGGCATGAGGCCTGCAAAAAATGCGTTTCGTGCGTATTGCGTTGCCGTTGGCAAAATCGAATAGATAATTTCTTCCTTCTCTTGCGAGAAATATTTGGAGAAAATAGGACTCAACATTTTCCACTGATCGTAGCGAAGGTTGTCGATAACCAGTACAAAAACATCTTCGTCTTGCAAAAGCGGATTGATTTCCTTTTTGAAAAGTGTGTGAATCAATTGTGGCGATTCCTCTACCCCATTCAACCAATCCAAATAATTATCTTCGATAAAGCGTGAAAACTGCGTATTGGCCTCTTTTTTCTGCATGTTCAGGATTTCCTGCATGCCGCTGTCTTCAATATCTTCCAACTTCAATTCCCAATACACCAATTGATCGTAAACATCGCGCCATTCGTCCATATCCAAACGGCTGTTCAACTGCATACCCAACTCACGAAACTCGCGCTGATAGTTGGAGTTGGTTGTTTGAGAAACTAACTTTCCTTTGTCAAGGTTCTTTTTCAAAGCCAACAAAATCTGATTAGGATTCACAGGCTTAATCAAGTAATCAGCAATATTACTACCGATTGCTTCTTCCATAATGTGCTCTTCCTCACTCTTCGTGATCATTACCACTGGAACGTGTGGTTTTGCCTTTTTAATACGAGACAATGCCTCTAGCCCACTAATACCCGGCATATTTTCATCCAGGAAGATGATATCGAAGTCCATTTCATCGTTTTTATCGACAGCCGTGGAACCGTTGTTCACTGCTTCAACTTCGTAACCCTTTGATTCGAGGAACAGAATGTGCGGTTTTAGTAAGTCTATTTCGTCGTCTGCCCAAAGGATTTTTACCTGCATAAGCCTGATATTTGTTAGTTTTACAATAGGAATTAAAAGTATGCAATTGCAACCGAATCACGGCACCAATAACAAAAAGAAAATATTTAACGATCCGGTTTACGGATTTATTTCAATCTCGCAGGAGTTTATTTTCGACATCATTGAACATCCTTACGTACAACGTTTGAGACGCATCAAACAACTCGGAATGACACACCTTGTATACCCGGGGGCCTTGCACACACGATTCCACCATGTACTCGGAGCCATGCATCTCATGTCGAAAGCAATTGCTACCATCCGACGCAAGGGACACGACATTTCTGATAGCGAAGAACAAGCGGCTTTGTTGGCGATCCTTTTGCACGATATTGGTCACGGACCATTCAGTCATGCATTGGAACACGACATCGTAACAGGCGTGAATCACGAGGAAATTTCGATCTTCTTTATGGAGCGTTTGAGCGAAGAATTCGATGGGAAATTGGATCTTGCTTTGGAGATTTTCCAAGATCGATATCCGAAGAAGTTTCTGTATCAATTGGTTTCTAGTCAATTGGATATGGACCGAATGGATTACTTGAATCGCGACAGTTTCTATACAGGCGTGAGCGAAGGGAAAATTGGAAGCGATCGCATTATCGAAATGCTGAACGTGGTGAACGATAATCTTGTTTTGGAGGAAAAGGGAATTTATTCGATTGAGAAGTTCCTCGTTGCCCGTCGATTAATGTATTGGCAAGTATATCTGCACAAAACTGTTGTTGCTGCTGAGTTCATGCTGATTCATGTATTGCGAAGAGCAAAAGAATTACAACAAGCGGGAACCGATGTTTTTTGTAGTCCTGCATTAAAATATTTCCTTGTGAACAACGTTTCGGCAGATGATTTCCGCAACAAACCGGAAGTGCTAGAGCTGTTTTCTCAACTGGATGATTTCGATATCCTCGGTGCTATTAAGGTGTGGCAATTCCATGACGATAAAGTACTGAGCACACTTTCCCGCAGATTGATTGAGCGAAAGTTGTTTAAGATAAAGGTGTCGAAAGAAGCATTTTCTGAGGAAGAGAAAGAAATGATGCGCGAAAAAGTTGCCAAGAAATTGGACATACCTTCAGATGAAGCGCATTACTTTGTTTACAACGATATCTTAACCAATAGCGCTTATAACGATGCTTCGCAACACATTAATTTGTTGATGAAATCTGGAAAGACGCTTGAGGTTTCTAAGGCTTCGGATAATTTGAATATTTCCGCATTGGCCGATCCTGTGGCAAAACATTTCTTGTGTTATCCAGTGTTTAATGCAGGAAAGCCACGGCAGTTGTCTTT
Source organism: Fluviicola sp. (assembly GCA_043584915.1). Lineage (GTDB taxonomy): Bacteria > Bacteroidota > Bacteroidia > Flavobacteriales_D > Crocinitomicaceae > UBA4466. Next base: position 2,712,726 of record CP121319.1, on the reverse strand, counting down.
GTTGAATGGGATTAAGTAGATTTAAATTTCTTTTTCCTTTTCACTTTCACTTTCAATATTCCTTTTCCTCCCCCTAGCCCCCTCCAAAGGGGGAACCAATCCTCAAACGATTTAAAATTTCTTGGTGAATGCCATAATTGTTAATCTGTACTAATGTGATAGTCGTTAGGACAAGCCATTCCCCCTTTTGGAGGGGGCTAGGGGGGAGGATTCACACAACCAACTCAAATTTTCAATCCTCCAATTCGCTCTGCAAACCAATTGCTGATTGCTGGAAAAATTGATTTCGGCGCGCGTCCATAACTTTGACATTGTGGAAGTAAAACAGGGCAATTTGTGTGTAATCGTATCCTTGATTCGCCATTTCCATTGCGCCTTCCTGACACAAACCGACTCCGTGACCGAATCCGTGTCCATTTAAAATCACCTTGCCGTTTTCCAACCGTGTGCTGAAATAAGCTGATTTCAATCGGAACTTTGTACGCAAATCGCGCATAGGAATCCCGAGAGAAGGATGAATGTAAAAAGCCGTGCGGTCCTCTGATTGAAAATTGTAAATCTGATCGCCGTATTGCGCTTCCGTTACTCCGAAGTGATCTCTCAGATAATTACGCCAGGTGTATTTATCAATGGATCTCGTCCAGGTTGCTTGACGCGTGTGAATGCAGAATGTATCCACAAAGGGATCCAGATAACTGACAGAGGTATTCCAAACGTACGATGCATCGCAGGTTTGTCCTCCGCAATTTGCAGAAAAATAGGACGTCACCAATTTATTGTTGTTATCAACCAGTACCATTCCCTCCGATTCTTCCACGGCTGTGCGAATCTTGGGCGTAAAACGTAGTTTGTTGTGGTATGCCTGACAGTGAACTCCGTCGCAAACATTGTAGCCGTCTTTCTTGTGTCGATGGCTGTTTTTTATAGCGTACGTGCGACTCATTAAGGCTTGTACTTTGTAGTATTCAATATGTCGACCTCCACCACCTTCGGATTCAATCACTCCGCTTAAATAGTTGTTCATCGAAACACGATTCACAATGCGCAAACCATTGGTTCCTCTGGTGATTTCAAAATTGTCTTCGTAAAAATGTTGTTTGGTAGATGGCGCTACACCTTTGACTTTTACCGAAGCCGTTTCGTGTTGCTTTATGATCAAAATGGTATCATACACCTGAACCATTCCGTTTGACGTAATACTCACACCGTTTGATTTCCAACGGATGATTACCGATTCCAATTGCCCCAATGAAGTTGTGTCTCCGTAAACTTCATAACTGCCTTCGTTCGCGCTTACTGAAAGTGATTTCACATTGAGCTGATGGAAAATACCCACGCGCATTTCTTGCGCACTTAAAGCACTAGAAATCAACAGTAATATCGATAGCAAACGAATGCGAAGCATGAGGTCAAAATTACAACGAGTAGAAACCGACTTTCGGTTACAGCTCAATAGTTTTCAACAAGGATTGTGCAACTTTTTTACTTGCGCCGCCTCCCCCAAGTTTTTCTTCGAGCGTTTTGTAATCAGAAAGCAATTGGTTTTTGTATTCCTCGTTGTGTAATAAACGTTCCAATTCCTCACGAATTTTGTTTGGATTGCATTCTTTTTGAATGAGTTCTTTCACTACTTCCCTATCCATGATCAAATTGACCAACGAGATGTACTTCACCTTCACCAATCTTTTGGCGATGCTGTATGAAACCTGGCTCCCTTTATAACACACGACTTCGGGCACTTTGAATAATGCCGTCTCTAATGTGGCCGTTCCAGAAGTTACTAGAGCGGCTTCCGAATTATACATTAGCTCGTAGGTTTCGCCATGAACCACTTGCACATCGTTTTGCACAGATTTGTAGAACTCCACCGTTAATGATGGTGCGCCCGCCACCACCAATTGAAAGTCTCCCATTCCTCGCGTAGCGGCCACCATAATCGGTAATTTGGTTTTCACTTCTTGTTTTCTACTACCAGGAACCAAGGCAATGATCGGTTTGTTGCTCAAACCATTTCTTTTGCGAAAATCGGCCTTCCCAGATTCAAAATCATATTTGGAAATTTCGTCCAACAAGGGGTGCCCAACGTATTCAACGGGATAATCAAATTTTTGGTAGAATTCCTTTTCGAAAGGCAGAATGACATACATTTTATCCACCACACGCTTGATTTTGTGCACACGGTTTTGTTTCCATGCCCAAACTTGCGGAGAGATGTAATAAATCACCTTGATTCCTTTTTCCTTGGCCCATTCTGCAATGCGCAAATTGAACCCGGGATAATCGATCATTACGATAGCATCCGGCTGAAATTCCAAAATGTCCTCTTTGCAAAAGCGCATGTTTTTGGCAATCGTGCGAATGTTCATCAACACTTCTACAAATCCCATGAACGCCAATTCTCGGATGTGCTTCACACAATTGTCTTGAACAGAAATCATTTTATCGCCTCCCCAGAAACGGAACTCGGTGTTTGGTTGTTCGTCGAGAATTGCTTGCATCATGTTGCTTCCGTGCAAATCACCCGAAGCCTCTCCTGCAATGACGTACAGTTTCATTTAGAAGAATTTGATGTAAAGAATGTAAGGCGCGTATGCTAGCGATCCCAGAATCACGCCCATTGCTCGGTGCCAATTCTCTTTGTTCAAGAATCGGTAAAACCACACCAAATTAGCAATAATCGAAAGGGTGATCATTTTGATCCGTGGATCTGGAAAAAATTTGAAATCGTACCACATTCGATCAAAGGTGTAGCCTTGAAACGTTGCCCACAAGTACATCACCAAAGGCATAATCACAATCGGAGTTAAAATGCCAAACACCAATCCGATAGAATGTTCTTTCGACCAATTTCTCAAGTTCATAATTCCCAGTTTTCAAGTTCTTTAATAGCCGGATAATTCGTTAGATCAAACTGTGTTGGAACAACGGTTGCGTATCCTTTGGAGATCCAATGCAAATCTGTGTCATCTGCCGGTTTTTGGTCTTCAAAATCACCTGACAACCAAAAATAAGGTTTGCCAAACTGATCGTTACGACTTTCAAATCTGTCCGCCCAATAAGCATGTGCCTGGCGACAAACTTTAATGCCTTTCACTGGACCGTCGGATGCGGGTGGAATGTTCACATTCAGGCAAACGCCTTCTTTTAAACCATTTTCCAACACTTCCGAGACTACTTTCTTTACCACATTTGGTGTTTGTGAAAAATCAGCATCGGCCTGAAATTCGCCCAAAGAGAAACCAATTGCTGGAATTCCCTCCATGGCTCCTTCTACGGCTGCAGACATTGTTCCTGAATACAAAACATTCGTGGCCGTGTTGTATCCATGATTGATTCCCGAAACGAGTAAATCCGGTTTGCGTTTTAATACTTCGTATATGGCCAGTTTTACACAATCAACAGGGGTTCCCGTGCAAGCCAAAGCAGTGATGTTTCCATAAATATCCGTAGGATTTAAGCGCAATGGATGATGGATGGTAATTGCGTGTCCCATGCCCGATTGCGGGGAATCAGGGGCCACCACAACAACGTCTCCAAATTCTCGAACAGATTCGTATAAAGTGCGGATTCCTTTGGCAGAAATCCCATCGTCGTTTGTTACCAAAATCAGCGGTCGTTGCTGGCTCATATACAGGGATAATTCGGTTTGTTGCGAAAGTAACGAAACTTACCCTATTCTGTCAAACCTTTGATAGTGTATTCGAAAGGAATTAACTATTTTTGTTCCGCCTCTATACAGGTAAAAAATGACAACGTCGGATTTAATTCAAATACTAACAAACATCACGCAGGAGAACATTGACAATGTCAAGAAGTTCACTTCAAAACTGTCTGATGAACAAATGAAATGGCGACCGAATCCAGGGATCTGGAGTGTCGGTGAAGTTTTGGCGCATTTGAATGAATATGCTTTGTACTACCACCCTACGTTTTCGCGTAAAATTGAAACTACCCGATTTACCTCAACAAAGGAAGACTTCGTAAGCTCACCTTTGGGTCGATCTGCATGGAAATCCATGAAATTAGGGAACGCTAGAAATGTAAAACGAAAGTTCAAAGCGCCGAAAGGTCAAAACCCGACCCTGCACCCTGATTTGGTCAAAGGAACGGAACTCACGGACTTCTTGAAACATCAAGAGGACATGATGAAAATCATTGATCAGTCGCAAACGGTAAACGTGCGCCGCGTGAAAATTCCAATTTCTATCTCGAAAATAGTTCGGTTGCGATTGGGCGATGCATTGCTTTTCGTCGTGTATCACAACCAAAGGCACGTGCAACAGATCATCAATTTGGTTACGCACAAAAACTTCCCTAAAAAATAATGGATCAAGGCTACTGCTTCGTTAGTATTTCTCCAGTGCGCGCAGAAAATCGCGACCAGAGTGAAATTGTAACGCAGCTCCTCTTCGGTGAATTGGTCACGGTTCATGAAATTGCCGAACCATGGGCGAAAATTAGCTCGATGGCAGATGGATACGAAGGATGGATCGATGTGAAACACCTGAAAAAACTTTCGGACAAAGAAGTACGTCGTTGGATGGAAGGACTCGACTACGTTAAAGATCGTGAGCGCCTTCTTCAAACTCCTTGGGGCAAACAATGGATTGCGCGCGGTTCATTTGCTCCTGCAGGTCAAAACAATTTCACTATTGGAAAAGATCAATTTGAATGGCTCAATGCAGAAACTACGAATTTCGAAGACATTTGGACCTGTGCAACGGCATATTTGAATACCCCATACTTGTGGGGTGGTAAAAGTCCGTTTGGAATTGACTGCTCAGGATATACGCAAGCCGTCTACCGCTTTTTTGACATCAATTTACCCAGAGATGCATCGCAACAAGTATTGGATGGAGCCGAAGTGGCGTTTGAAGATATTCAACGCGGCGACCTGGCATTCTTCCACAACGATAAAGGACGAATTACACACGTCGGAATTCTGGACGATGAAGGTCACATACTGCATGCCAGTGGGCACGTGCGACGCGACTTGTTCACGAAAGATGGAATAGTACACAATGAAAGTGGCAGCATTACCCACAAATTATCTGTAATAAAAAGGTGGTAATCCATAGACAATCTGCTATTAAAAACGATATTTGCGAAAATTTCAAATCATGAAAATATTAATCACAGGAGGGGCAGGATTTATTGGAAGCAACTTGTCCAAACGACTTGTTGATGACGGTCATGAGGTTGTTGTATTAGACAACTTGCTACGAGGAAATAAATTGGACAAGGAAACTTTTTCGAAAGTGGACTTTGTTCACGGAGATGTACGTGATCTCGACACTGTTACCAAAGCCTCTCAAGGGTGTGATCTAATTTTTCATTTTGCTGCCGTTCTTGGTGTGGACATTGTTGCCGACAACCCGGTAGAAACGATGGATGTTGAAGTTATTGGTACGCGAAACGTTGTAAATGCAGCGGAAGTGAACAATATCAAACGGATTATGTATGCTTCTACAAGCGGAATTTACGGTCATTCGGCTATTGAAAACGCTTTAACGGAAGAGGTATTGGTAGATCCGAGAACTTCTTATGCGATGGCGAAACGCTACAACGAAATTTATCTGGCTTCGCACTACGAAGAAAAAGGATTGGATGTGGTTTCCTTGCGATTCTTCAACGTTTATGGCTGGAATCAAGACAACAGAATGGTGGTTCCCCGCTTCTTTGAGCAAGCAATTGCAGGGGATAGAATCACTGTTTTTGGAACTGGGAAACAAACCCGTGATTTCACTTTTATTGATGATACTGTTGACGCCTGCGTTCGCTTGATGGATGTCAAAGGATGTCACATCATCAATATTGCAAATGAGGCAGAATGGTGTATTTTAGACCTTGCCGAGCAAATTAAAGAAATAACAAATTCCGATTCGGAGATTTCATTTATCGACGCTCCGAAAAAACGATATGATTACGAAGTAGAACGCCGTGTTGGAAGTTCTGCAAAGTTGAAAGAACTTACTAATTACAAACCTGATACTACTCTCAACGAAGGATTACGTAATATCTATCAAACGAACTACAAGTAAGAAATGGACACGGTTATTTTTGACCTAATTGAGCGCGAAAAACAGCGCCAATTACACGGAATTGAGTTGATTGCCTCAGAGAATTTTGTCAGCGATCAGGTGATGCAAGCCATGGGAAGCGTTCTCACCAACAAATATGCAGAAGGACTTCCTGGTAAACGTTATTACGGTGGCTGTGAAATTGTTGACGCCGTGGAGAACTTAGCAATCGATCGACTGAAAGAACTCTTTGGAGCAGAATGGGCTAACGTTCAACCGCACTCTGGTGCTCAAGCGAATGCAGCAGTATTATTGGCGTGTTTACAGCCTGGTGACAAGCACTGTCACATCGTAACGACAACGACACACAAAACATTGCGCGGGCCACGTGGAGGTGTGATCATGATGGGGAAAAATTTCGATAATCCATTCGGATTGAAGTGGAAAAATGGAAACCCTAAGTCAATGGCAGCTTTGTTGGACGCAGCTGTTTTCCCAGGAACGCAGGGTGGACCATTGGAACACGTTATTGCAGCGAAGGCAGTAGCTTTTGGAGAAGCGCTCACAGATGGATACAAAGCATACACGGAGCAAGTAATTGCCAATGCAGCTGCTATGGCTGCGGCCTTTCAAGCAAAAGGATACTCTATCATTTCTGGCGGAACGGACAATCACTCAATGTTGATTGACTTGCGCTCGAAGGGTGTAACGGGAAAAGATGCTGAAAATGCTTTGGTAGAAGCCGACATCACTGTAAACAAGAATATGGTGCCATTCGATACCGAAGCACCTTTCGTAACTTCAGGAATTCGCGTGGGAACTTCGGCCATCACTTCTCGTGGCATGAAGGAAAATGAAATGGAAACCATTGTTGAACTTATAGACCGCGTGATTGCTAACATCGATGATAAAGATTCGATTGCTGCAATTCGCAAAGAAGTGAATGAATGGATGGGGCAACGACCTTTGTTTACTTGGGATTAGAGACGCGCTTTTACTTCGAGTGACCTCAGTGATCGCTCGTAAACATATTGAATAAATTGTCTCGTTTCGGCGGGACTTTTTTTGTTGGTATATTGCTCCCATTAAATGCACCACGTATGAATTTTGATGCTGAAAAAATAAGAGCTTTTGTTGTGAATGATATTCTTGGAAAGGTTGTGTCGCGCATCATTCCTGGTATCGTTTTGTTTATCGTTATAAATCGATCTTTGCAGATTCGAACGCCATCAGATTCATTCATTGACACTATTCTCGCCATGATTTTTTATTGGATCATCGGGTTTACGATGGAGTTTTATAACAGACATCTTCCTCTCGTGAAGCGATTGTATGATTTCTCACGAATTGAAAGTGAAGAACGGCAATCATTCATACGACTCTTTCAAAATATCGTATTTGCGATGGCATGGTCGGTGATAATCTCTCTGCTAGTGGGTACCTATAGAAATATTAGAAGTGATCTTCCTTTTTACTTTCATCACGAAAATCACCAATTGGCTCCTTACGAATTTGAAGTTGTTGCAACTGGATTGGCACTGGTTTTCTTTTTTGTTGCATTTCTGATGTTCAGAGGTAGCTTAAAGAGCCATGATTAAGTAAGTTAATGATTTATACTGGCAATTACTAGAATTCGCAAATATTCTTGTTCCTATATTGGCGAACAAGGTATAAACCTCCAACAAATAACCTACCTCCAAAAACACTAAAATCTTGCCGTTCTCCACCTTCAGAACTTCTCGCAACAATTCTCCGCTTTGAACCTTTCAAAATGAGGAAGTTATAACATTACTTTCTTGAAAAAAAAGCGAAACTTACCTAGGTAAAATGTTGAAGCAAAAACGTAAAAACATTAAACAAAACTCTGATTTTCAGTATTTTACGCGGCTACTTCTATATTTTTAATTATATTTAATACCGTTCGAATCAACAATTTATTTGTTTCAAACGTTACATGCCAACTCTATAAATTATGCGCCCAATCGTACTCATCTTTGCGATGATTACATACTATTCGTTCGGTCAAAATTTCACGAACGCTGATCTGGAAGGAACCGTAGGAATGTCTACAACGCCTGCAGGATGGTTTGCCGTATCATTTTCAGACACCGTTTGTCAGGCGTATAACAATGCAGCGGCAACCCCTGATGTGACGGGAGAAATAGGACCTGTTCCCGCGATTGGAATTTCGGGTACTCCTTTCTCCGGTGCCACTTTTGTTTCTGGATTGATCTCAGGAGACGTTGGAACTCATCACCACGAAGGAATTCGACAAACCGTTACAGGTTTCACGCCAGGAAAGCCCTACACCATTCATTTTTATCAAGCCGTTGTGAAACAAAACAACCAGTTGGATTCATCGGGCAGTTGGTCTATTTACGTTGACAATGAATTTGCCGGCACCTCTCTTCCTAGCTCCAGTCCCCTCGTATTTGATGCACAAGGATTGCAATGGGAAGAAAGATCCATTGGCTTCACTGCAACACAGAGTAATCATTGTTTTAAATTCTTACCATGCGATGACGACCCAAGTCAAATTGTTCCGCAAGAAAGTCTTCGCATGGGAATAGATTACATTAATATCATTCCTGATAGCAGTCATATTTTTCATGACACGATATGCGCAGGAGAAATGGCCACTATTTGGGCGGAAGGTGCAAATCAATACCAGTGGGTGCCTCTCAACGATACCAATTTCGTCTTAAGTTTGGATTCCGTCTTGCACATTTCTCCAGACTCCACTTCACATTATTTGTGTATCAACAATTTGGATACCAGTCTGGCGACAGTCACTGTTCTGTATCCTCCAACCGTAAATTTGGGAACCGATCATTACCTGTGCGCAGGTGATACGGCGACAATCCAACCAGATGTACACCATGCCGATTCACATTTGTGGGATGACGACTCAAATGGTACAAACATGATTACAAACCTCGGTGGGGTTCATTGGATGATTGCGCAAAATACGTGTGGAACAGCAGTGGACTCTGTGGGCATTCATTTGGATAGCATCCAACTTGTAGATCTCAGTTTTGACAGCATCGCATGCAAACATGAACCAATTACGCTTTCTCCACATTATCCAAATGCACAATATCTCTGGGAAAACGGAAGTGAAGCTCAAGAACTAACCGCCGAGACTTCTGGAACTTACTACTTAGACATCAGCAATCACTGCGGATCATCTTCACACGCATTCACCGTGGACTACGAAGAATGCTACGCCACCATTCAAATGCCCAATGTATTCAGTCCTCAAGGAGATGGCATGAATGATACATTTCGACCTATAACAATTGAGAATATTATCGATTTCGAAATGCTCATCTTCAATCGTTGGGGAGAAGTGGTCTTCCAAAGTAATAATAAAGCAAATGGTTGGAATGGTGAGATTCACAATCAACCGGCAAGTGAGGGCACATATTTCTGGAAAGTGGTATATTCAACTCCGCAAGGAGACAATAACGAAGCCCAAGGTTCGTTGTCTCTGGTGCGATGAGCAAAAACATGAAAACATACTTCACTTTTCTAATTACACTCTTACTTTCATCTTCCCTTTATGGACAGGAGTCTTTGAACCCACATACCATCTATATCCATGGAATGGTGAAGGAGCTCTATACCATGACGCCCGTTCCAAATGCGGAAATTGTGGTTGTTCGAGAAGCAGATACTTTGAAGGTGGGCACTGCGGACACTCTCGGAAAGTATGATTTCGAGATCGATGTATACGAGGGCGATCATTTAGAAATTCATAGTCACGCCAAACATCATGACACTTCTCAAAACTTGTTGGTGGTTGCAACTTCGGCAATTGAAGAATACCATTTGAATATTGATTTGATCTATCAAACGGTTAGCCACAAACCGCCGCGCATTCTTTATGAACGAAACGCACTCCACCCTATTCCCTTCAATCCTACGCTTTACAGAGAATTGCTAGAGGACAATCCAATGATCTGTGTGAATATTACCCACGCCCCTCATCCTGATGAATCGCAAAAACTCATCAAAAAACGACTTTTAAAGTTTGAAAAATTCTTAATTGAAAACAATTTCCCAATGAAGCAGATCGATTTGGACTTCGGCATGCATGAAACAACTTGTTGGGATGGTTACCCTTGCCACGGAGAAACGTATTTCGAAATTACGAGCGCCGAAGGTCACTGCCTACAGGAGTAATCTTAGGATGAATAGCACAATAGTATCGATGATAAAATAACGGCGCTCAGTATGAAATTGAAATTGAGATCTAACATCTCTTAAACAATCCTTCGTCAATTTTAAAAGTTTCGTAATTTGAGCGCAATTAAAAGCGCGGTCCATGAACGAATTACAATTTCCCGTTGGCAAGTATACTCCGATAAAAAATCCATCGGAACAACAACTTTCGGATTGGCTGAATACTATTGCTTCCTTCCCTGAGAAAGTTACCGAATTGACCAATGATGTATCCATCGAAGCCTTAAATTGGCGGTATCGCCCCCAAGGTTGGACGGTGAAACAAGTAATTCATCATTGTGCCGACAGTCACATGAATAGTATAATTCGATTCAAATTGGCACTCACGGAAGAATCACCAACGATACGTCCCTATTTTGAAGATAGATGGGCCGAATTAAACGACAGTTTGGATGATGATTTGCACAACGTATTGCAACTTTTGCAAGGATTGCACAGCAAATGGATCGTTCTATTGAAGTCAATTACTGCCGAGCAAATGCAACGAGAATACGTACACCCCGAACATGGTCAACGATTCAATATTGCCGAAACAATTGGAAGTTATGCATGGCATTGCGAGCATCATTTGGCGCATGTTAAAAATGGACTTTCCTCCAATGGAAAATACACCAATTAATCGTTGAGAAATATGGAAATGGAACCAACAGCAAAGCAACTCCCGTGGGTTTTTGAAGGATACCAAGTATTCGCCATCGACGGACCTAACGGATTGAAAGTTGAACGCATATCGAAGTTGGTTGGCAAAAACAAATCCTCTTTTTACCATCACTTTGCCGATCTCGAAGTGTTTGTGAGCGTCTTGTTGGAACACCATATCAAACAATCCATAATTTTGGGTGAAAAGGAAGCGAATTGCACTGGAAAAGATGAATTCGTTCAATTAATGCTTGAGCACAAACGAGACTTATTATTTAGTCGCCAATTGCGTATTCACCGGGATAACGAAGAGTTTGAAAAGTGTTTTTGTAGAACAAATGAAATCAGCATTCCGAACTTCATTCCTATTTGGTCGACTATGATTGGCCTGGAAAACAATCAGAAACTTGCCGGAACAGTGTTAAATTTATCCATTGAGAACTTCTTTCTTCAAATAACGGAAGAAACGCTGCAGGAAGCATGGCTCAACGAATACATCGATAACATCCGAAATATGGTGATGCAATTCAGCTGAATTGAACGGTAACGTCTAAAAACTCCCAATGCTTGAATGTAGCTTTGTCCAAAAAAAGTTATGGCATCTTCGCGCAAATTAAATTCACAAACAGGACATAAATTTTGGCTCAAAATTACCGCTATTGTAGTGGGCAGCTTCGGTCCTATCTTTTTCTTAGGCACCATGACAGAAACTTCTGGGCTTGCAACTTGGACTATGGACTTCCTGGGGTACCCATTGGACGGAGCGCAAACGTTTAACGATCCAACTACCCGATTTCTCTCCGCATTAACGGGTGGTTTCCTTTTAGGTTGGGGCGTGATGATTTGGTGTCTTTCTATTTGGGTACACGATAAAGCGCCCGAATTTGTTCGAAAAAGCGTTTTGATCGGAATTCTATCGTGGTTTATTTTGGATAGCTCTGGCTCAATAGCATCTGGAAATCCATCCAATGCACTTTTTAACCTTGTAATTCTCCTTTTGGCCGTAGGCCCTATGTGGATCCCCGCCAAAGAAGCGAAATCTCAATAAATACTATTGATAATCAACCACCAAGCGGTATCCAACACCACGAATATTGGCAATTTTAATGGCTGGATCGGCTGCCAACTTTTTGCGCAATTTGGAAATAAACACATCTAGCGTTCTGCCGACATAATCGCCTTCATCTCCCCAAACTATGCGTAAAATGGTATCGCGCTCGATGGTTTCATTTGCAGAAGAATGCAATAGAAAGAGTAAATCAGCTTCTTTGCTCGTTAGCTCAACCGTTTCGTCATTGTAGGTCAAATGCATGTTACGCTTGTCAAATTTGTACGCACCAATAGCAATGATATGACCGTTTTGATCTTCTGAACTCTTTCGTTTCAGAAACAAATAAACACCGAAAATGGAGAGTGCAAAAATTGGGATGGCCCACCACAACCAAACGAATGAAGACTTTATGGGTGGATTGCTCTTGTCTAAGACTTTAATCGCTAATTGAGCCGATTGTTTTTTGGTTGAAAACGTTATGGCAATTTCATAGCATCCTTTTGGATATTCTCTCACTCCACAAGGAACGATTGCCGCTGTATCTTCAATTGTATATCCTCCAACTTCATAACTATATACCACACTTTTGTCTTCACAGGAAATCACTTCTACAAAATAAGGGCTGCGAACATGAGAGGATGCCATAACACTGTCAATCCGCGCTGCTAGAGGAAAAGGTTGAAATCCAAATGCTGCGGCAAACCGCATTTGATATCTTTCATTGGCATTGGTTACAGGCAAAACTACAGAGGTGCTATCTCCCACCAAAAGCAAAACTTGATGCCCGACGTTCCTAACGACAATAGATCGGTGCTGCTGAGTCGACATTTCGTCAGCTTTTGCTTGAAAACAAAGAATTGTAGCAAACAAAAACAACGTACAATTCAGAAAAGTCCTTTTACAGGTCATGATACAAATCTAAGGGAAGTTTGTCTTGAATTGGACGAATTTCAGTCAATTTACATTAATTTACATAGAAATTAGCCCTTTTTTGTTTTTGCCAAATCATTCGTGGGTTGTACCTTTAGCTTGATGAAATCAACTACGCTATCCCTTTCTATTTCAGTACTTTTCACACTGCTCGTGAGTAGTTTTGCATACGCTCAAAACATTTCTAAAGAAGCGACCATTGCCGATTTGCAGTTCTTACAGGCAAAAATCAAAACCTATCAACCTGCATTGAGTGAATTCGCGCCTGATTTCGAGTTTCAATCTGAAAAGATTATCGAAAGCATCGATCAGGACAGCCTCTCATTTTTCGAATACAACCAATTGGTCAGTAAGATCTGTGTTGTAGCGAAAGAAGGACATTTTTCTATTGGAACCTGGACTGACACTGTTCGGAAAGGAATTATCAACAATACTTCTAGTTACCTTCCCATAAAGGTGGTTGTTTTGAATAACAACGTATACTTGAAACAAGATTACTCCAACGAACAATCCTTGGTGATTGGATCAGAAATCAAGCGCATTAACAACAAACCAATTGCTTTTGCATTGCAAGAAATGCTTGTGTGCATGCCCTCTGACGGTGCTATTATGACCAATATTCTAAACGAACTAGACGCTACCTTCCCCTATTATTACTACTTCTATGTAGAGCAAGTGGATAATTTTATTCTAGAATTAGAAAAGCCCAATGGCGAGCATCACGTTGCTTCTATTAAGGCATTGTCGAAGAAAGAGCAAGCCGCCAATTTCCGAAAATACATTCAACCCAATGAGCCTGCGCCTAATTCCAAGCCCAACCCAGTGTATTCAATCGTTCAAAATGACGACCACGCGCTACTCACATTGCGCAGTTTTAACAACACCAAGTTGGACAAACAGGAAATTAATCCGAAAAAATTGTACCAGGCGATTTTCGATACTTTGGCGCAAAATGAAACCAAGAACTTAATCATTGATCTTCGCGACAATTCCGGTGGACTTTTCTCCATGGCATCTGAACTCATTCCATATCTTTCGAATGGAACATCGGGAAATCGTGTGGCAAGGATTTCCACTTCTTGGAAAGGCAAAAAGAAGAAATATAAGTTCAGAAAGCGCGTCAAGAACAGCTTCGATGGAAATGTTTACGTATTAATAAACGGCGGTTCATTCTCATCTGCGAGCACGCTTGCCCGCTACTTGAAAGAAGAAACAGATGCAGTATTAATTGGCGAAGAAACGGGCTCGCGGTACGAGGCATTCGCAGCCGGATCGAAACAATACGTATACCTACCCAATAGCGGCATTCGCATTGGAATTCCGCGCTTTTTGATTGAATTTGGTAAGGGCGTCAAGCAAACGACTTCCGACCGCGGAGTTCTTCCCGATCATCCAATTTCCTACACCATAGATGACATTTTGAACCAACGCGATCTGCACTTGGAAAAAGCATTAGCGCTGATTGGAAGTAACTAAATCTCATTTCTGAGTCAATTTTATTTTGGTCTGTAACTTTTAAATGATCAAAAATTATAGGAGTATGAAACATCTCCTAACTCTTTCGCTTTTACTTCTTTTAGCAACATCAGCATTCTCACAGACAAAAAAAGAACAGAAACGCCAGTTGAAATTGCAAAACGCATTTATAAAGGACTATCCTTTCGTCTACATCCCCTCAGGCAGTTATACCAATGGGTCCAGCGATCAGGATATGCCCTATGAAGGTCAAACTCGCGTTAGAACAATTTCCATTGATAACTTCTACATGAAACAATGCGAAGTCACAAATTTCGAGTATTTGGAATTTGTCCATACAATCCGAAAAACGGATTCTGTTCTAGCGAAAACGTTTCTCCCCGATACTTTGGTTTGGCGCTCAAAACTTGCTTACAATGAACCTTATGTGGACTATTACCTGCGCCACCCTGCTTATTCCAACTATCCAGTAGTAGGTGTTTCTTACAATCAAGCGTGCGCTTTTGCCGAATGGATGACCTCTCAATACAACGCTAAGCCAGTGGAAGAAAAATCTTTCAAAAAAGTGAAATTTCGACTTCCAACGGAGGAAGAATGGGAATACGCCGCTCGAGGTGGTTTAGAAATCTCTCCCTATCCATGGGGAGGTCCATACATGCAAAACTCAGAAGGAGTGCGCATGGCAAACATGCTCTATGTGTCGCAAAGTTCTGTGTATCGCGATACCGTTTGGGTGAAAGACTTTAGACATGCAATTGACAGTACGTACCCCGAATTCAAACCCGTCCTGCGATATTTAAGTGCAGGTCCATCCTACAGCATGGGGGTCGCAGGCAACTTAAATGACAACGCCGACATTACTGCCCCTGTCATTTCCTATTGGCCAAACGGATACGGTCTTTACAACATGACAGGAAATGTGGAAGAAATGGTAGATGCTTATTACAACCGCGAAGACACTTCTTTCGAATTTTCACATACGGATGCTAAAAAGTCTGAGGCCCCAAGCGGTGTAACACGCGGTGGCAGTTGGCACAACACTGGATATTACGGAATGGTAACCACCCGACAATTTTATGAAGGTCGCGATTACTCAAGCAGTGAAATGGGATTTCGTCTTGTCATGGATGTGATAGAATATTAGGCAATGATTGCTAGTTTTGGAGCATGAATACGAAAACTACTTTCTGGTCTCTTTTTACAACATTTTGGATCTTAGGATTCATCACTTGGTTTTTTCAAGGAAGCATCAAAATGTTCGTCCTCGAATCAATGGATGCCAACTTCACCATGAATAGCAGCACTTTGACAAAGCAGTTTTATGACGCTGCTCTTTTATCAGGAGGGTTACTTTTGCTCCCTTTTTATTTCTTACTAGCTCATAGTTGGATAAAAATGAAGTCTACAAAACAAGCTTGGATCTTTGTATTGAGTTCTTTTGTATTCGGTTGTATTGGCTATTATTTGCGCATGCAATTGGTTATTTCTACCGTTGAAAACACTCCAACTTTTGATGGAGTTCAAACAGTAATAGACATACATCAACTAAAATTTGAGCAATACTTCTTCTTTGGATCGATCCTAGGTTGCGTGGTTGCAGTTTTTTGGATTTGGAATGCGAATCAGAAAGTAACTTCCAAGGAAAGCGGCAAGCTGTGAATTCCGTCTTTGGTAATGTATTTCACCTGATATTCGTAGCGCTCACCAATTGAAATCGATTTATCACGAATTGATTTCTCGCTTACATCGGTAATTGTTTTCCAACGACGCATTGGATCGCCGGCTTTTGCGCGAAAGATCTGAACTGAATAAATTTCCAATGCAGGAAGTTCGTACGAAATCTCTACGAAATTGCCTTGGAAATCAGCACGAATAGATCCCGTAGGCGCTTCTCGAAAACCGGGTTCGTACATTTGTGAAATGGTTTTGGACTGCGACGTGTTCCCGCTTCTATCCGAAGTGACGAGGTGGTATTCATAGTACTTCCCAGGAACCAAATTGGTATCGGTATAATCGCCTGTAACAAGCTCCAAAGGTGCCTCGTTTCGAAAAAGTTGCGTTTCGAAGGCATCAGAACTTGTTGACATCGTGATCTCCAAGTGAATGCTCAAATCCTTCTTAGAAATTGTGCGAATTAAAGAAGCTACCGGAGGAATGGTGTCGGGTTTCAAAGCGAGAATGGTATCCGAATGCGCTCCCTGGTTGAAGTTGGCATCCACTCCTTGAATAAAATAGTAGACCTCGCTTGTTAAATTGTCCAAAGCCAGGGTATCTTGCCAAAATGTGCCGTTTACCAATTCGTGTGTTTGCTCAATAAACTCCTCGCGCATGGCATTCGCTCTGTACACACGATACCCGAGCAACGTTGGGTCCACGAGCGTCATCCATTGCAAACGAGCAATTCCGTTGGAATCAATATCCACTTGCAGGCCTTGCGGTGCCTTGGGAGCCTCTTGATCTAAGGTGAAAAAATAAAACGGCTGCGAATAAACCGTATCATCATCGTTCATCAAGGCAATTTTATAGTAAAAGGCGTCTCCCGATAACACTCGAGTATCTGCAGTAAATTCAAACTGTTTGTTCGGACGTCCTTCCAAAGGAATATCACGAATGGTTTCAAAACCGTCTTCTTTTTCGCTAGAGCGCAACAAACGAACAATAGCTACCCCACTTTTTTCGTCAGATAATAGATGGGAATGAACAATGCGCTCGGTTCCATTCACGGAAACAGAATCGATTATCGGGTAGGCATCAATTAAATTGGGCACGTAAATTTCTTTCCATTCTGAGTACAAGGATCGCGCTCCAAATGCATCCCTTCCCACGACTCGATAAAAATGCACGGCGCCTTCCTGTGGCTCTTCATGACGCACTTCTGCAAGGTCTTTGTTTATCTCAAACTCAGATTTGAACGGTAAATACGGGGCATTCAATAAATTCTCTGCGTTCTTTACATTTTCAACGGCATGCTCAACATCAAAAGCAAAGGCTTCGTTTTGGGTCGATTTCAAGTCCCAGGAACAAACAACCGTCTTCTTTTTATCGAGATTCAGTTCCAACGCTGGAGTGGTAAATTGGGTTTCTTTATTAGCGTTTACAAAGGCATAAACTGGTGATGCATCGCCGATGATTATCTGATATGCGTACTTCTTTTTTTTGTTGAAATCGGTATCGGAAAGGACATTGCCCAATTGAAACTGAAATCCGGGGTGTGTTACATTTTCAATCACCAACATGCCAAAAACGTAGTTCTCTTCCTCCTTCGAAACGGGCGTAATAATTGGCTCAAGAAACGTTGCCAATCGATCTTGTATCGAGTCGGATCGGTTTAAGGCATTAAAGCGTTCTTCCACGGGTGCAATGGTCCATTTCTTACCATTCGTATAGTCCATGGACGCAATTCCCTGAGAAGTATTGACCTCAATCCGACTGATCTTTGCGCCTGCCGATAATTTTGTCAAAGCGGCATAATTCGTTGGAAGCCACTTGATCCAAAGTGTATCTTCTGCAACCTTTGTCACCGTTTTAAACTCCTGCGCGTTTGCGCTGAAAGCAAAACTGAGTAAAATCAGACTAAATACCGACAAGCGTACAATCTGTCCCAAATTCGACATCAGCTGTAAATGAATGATTAATAACTCCGAGAATATTTGCTTGCAGCCCGATGGCACCATAAATGAATGAAGGTTTTGGCAATTTTCCTTGCAATAACGCAGCTACTTGAAGCGAACCAACATTGTAGGTATTCTTTGGTTGCTGCGCCGGCATTTGGTCATCATCGTTTCGATATTTCCGCAACCCGAAAGACCCACCGAGATACACGTACACTTGCCCCATGGCATAATAACCGTTGACCCCAACAGGATCAGTACTTCCAGAACAATGTGCATTCTGAACGTTCAACATCATGACATCAAACCCTCCACCAATATTACATTGCACGTAACCGCGCCATTTGGTTCCAACTTTTGGGAATTCACGGTCGAAATTCACCCCAAATTCCATTCCTGTGGCAAATCCACCGCCTGTTCCAAGTGCATTAACATCAAGCGATCCAATGGTTCCCGCTCCGACCAAATTCGTGACATAACTCGGTGGTGGTGGAATGGGTGCAATTTGCGTTCCCACCAAGAAATATGTGTTGACAAAGAAAATATTGGCGAGGTTCAAATTTGCTCTGTTGATGGGGTCGTTCAGCCAGAAGTACCAATCGTTTGTATCTACGTGAACTTGAATGTTCAATCCTCCAGATAGGGTTCCCGGGAAATATATGGATGCATTCAAACTCGCATCGAAAACTTTATTGGCGTGATCGTATCCAACGGCAATGCTTCCCTGTACTTTCTTGGCATTTGGATCACTGCGTTGTTGACGAGTGACCATCATATACGCTTGTCCGTCGAAATCAATGGATTGAAAACCTCCATTCGCATTAAATGCAACGGTTAACATGGCTTCTCCATTGAATGCCTTTTCTGAAGTTCCCATCAGTCCTACTCCTGCTCTGAACAACAATCCCTGATTAGCATCAGGCGTAAAAGGAATGATGTTTCCATTCTGTGGAGGAGGAATATTTCCCGCGACGCGATCGAGCAATTGTTGATTGGATTGATTGGACAAAACACGATTCTGAACACCGCCGTATATGGACGTAATGTTCATGCCGGGCACCACCTGAATGTTCACTGGAACCGATGCTTCAGTGAACCAATATTTGTACGTTGGGAACTTTCCGAATCCTGCCGAAACAAGTACGGGGTTGTCCATAATCTTCTTCAACCGCAACGACAAACTTCCGTAAAACAAATCACCGAATGTTGGATCGTCGTTACGGATAGAGATCACGCCAGAAAGTTCAAATGCAGTGGTATTCGCCAAAAATTGAATATCGTCTACCGCAAAATTGCTGAATGTAAAACGCTCTCGGTTGTCGGCGCCCATAGTACGATTCGTAATGAACCGCGTATTGGTATTGACGCTGAATCCATTCCCGTTGTTTGGGTCGCCCAACATCATCCCAAGCCCTACGGTAAATGCCAAATCTCCCTGCGATGTTTGCGTAAATCCAACGGAAGTTAAACCGGCGTAAAACCCTAACAAGTCTGGGTCGGAATTAGGATTGGTGGTTAAGGCAAAAGTTCCGCTGGTAATGTAGGGTGCGGTAGTTCCCACATGCACATTCTGAAAAGCAATCCCATCAAATCGCGCCTTAGAATAATTAACGCTCCAATCGCCATCCAAAACCGCTGATGGAATGAATTCATCGCCAACTGATGCAATGTTGATTTGCGAGCAAGGACTAATGGACAAAGTAGAAAATGTAGAACCGAACGAAATTGAATCTGCAGGATTCACAGTAAAGTTGAAGGCGACCTTATCATCGCCAGATGTTTGAAAAATATTGGCGTTGTAGATCAAATTTGCATCATCCAGTTGTGCAATGGATATTTCTCCATCCATGTTTCCTGCCACCAAGGTATTGTGCTCAATATCCACAGAAAGATTGTCAATGGAGAATCCCCAGGCATTGTCCATGTCTCCTGCTGTTAAAACGTTGGCAGCTCCAAACTGTCCCGAAAGTCCAGAGTCGTCAATGATCATGTCATTGGCATAAATTTGCGTTGTCTGATTATCATCTGACAGTTTATTCGGCAAATCGATGGTGATATTTTGCGCATAAAACCCCGTCCAGGAAGGCAGTCCATTGGGCAAGGTCGCCGTATTGATGTATTGCGCAGGAACCGCACTTGGAGTCGACACATCGCTAAAATCTACCACGATATTCTGCATATTGAAAACAAAATCCTTGGCTCCTTGCAAACGGAATGGTGTAATATTCTGCAATTGATAAGTGATATCATTGATATCGGATACCGTCATTTGCATTCCGGCTTTTACTGGTGCACTGGGATTCACGGCATTCTCAAATTTCTCTGAATTCAGAATAAAATCAATGCTAAGACTTGTCAGTTTATAGCCGTTGCAATCAAATTCAACGAAATTTTGTCCGTCGTTTTTAAACACCATTTGAAAGTTGGGTCCTACTTGAACTACCTGCTGCGAGATCAATTGAAGTTTGGCTCCATTCGCAACAGAAACACCTTTCGGGTTGAACTGGATTCCTTTGGCAGCAAAAGCAATTGGTTTGTCAGCATTCGGTGGGTTAATCGCCATGTAGACATTGAAAAACGCTCCATCGGGTGTAAACCAGGCACTGTCAATTGCGACGATATATTCCGTTGCTCCAATTTTTCGTACAATGCCAATGGGAAGCGAGGAAGTATCGGAAGGACTGAAGTTGGAAGTTAATTTCGATGGATCGTTCCTGAGCTGTTCATCAAGCGAAATGATTTTATTATACAAGCCTTGCTGAGTCGTATCCTGCTGTGCGACAACATTATACAAGCTAAAAAACACAAGTGTAAAAAGCAGAAATCTCATAAGTACTCAGCGATTCAGTTCGAATAGCGGGGTAATATTAACCAGAATTTGTTGAAAAAAAACCTTTCAAATTCATTTTTTGTTAGGAAATCTCAGAAAATCATTATTTTGGCTGCCACTAAATACGTTACAATGTTAAAACACCACTATCTTTCTGCCTTGTTTGTTCTCTTGTTTGTCAACTCGTGGGCACAATTTTCACGCTCTGTATATACCACAGAACAAGGGATTACGCGAAATATGGAAATGGCCACCGTTAATGGTGAAGTCTATTTTGCTTGCCTTCGAGAATCTGTACCAGACACCTTGAAAATAATGGTAGGAAAGATCGATAGTGACGGTCAAACTTCTGATTATCAATATTTTTCAGGAAACGGAATCAACTTCACGACCACGGCACTTAAGATGAGCGGCGCCGGCGTAAATAGTTCCGGCAATATTGTGCTTGCAATTCTCTCTGGGGATGCAAATGGAACAAGAATCAATTATGCTGAATTGGATCTTACCAATAACAGCATAATGTTGTATCAAGTTCCAACGGATTACATCAATGGAGTTGTAATCACAGAGCAAAAAGACGACAGCCTTATTACTTACATTGGTGCAACAGGCGGCGGAATTGAACGAGTGGCTACTTCTATCGAAACCTTCATGCTACCTTCTGTTGCGACCGTAGACGCTGGATTAACTTATAACAGCCCAACAACTTCTACGCGTAAAGGAATGGAATTCTTTATTGATAATGGAAATGAATATGTTGTCGTTCAGAACACCTTGCTGCGAAGAGAATTAAATGGTACGGTTACCACAGGAAACGTAAACGGATTGTTTATTTATTCTGCGTCTTTGGTTATAAATCCCAACAATGAAATCGTTGTTTTCCGCGGCGCGGATTACACGGTATTGGATCAGAACCTCATAGAGATCTCTACAGGTTCTATGGACCCTGCTCTTTTATCCGAGAACCAAGGAAGCTATTACGCAATGAACTACAACGGTGGTTATCGCATTTGGAAAGGGAATTTTGGCAATGGAATACGCGTAATCGATATAGATGCTAATTTTAATGAATCAGAAGCTTTCCAAGTTTCTGGAGACCATCTCTATGGCATCCATGATGCATTTGGAGGAAAACTTGTCTTTGGCGAACTCACGGAGAACCGCGTTCAAACAACTATTAACGGAACTCCTTTTATTCAAAGCGGAAGAAGCAGTACTTTCTATTTAGACAACCTCCAATCCAACACGCCTGATCTAAAAGAATATCAGCAAGAAATTCAGTCTGAAAACATCATTTTCAACGTGAACCACCTTGGAATTATGTTCGCAAATGTAATTGACGGCACCCATGGTTTTCAAGTTACCGATGGAGGAGTTGCTCGTCCATTGATGTATTCGGCTGGCACCTCAATTTTAGGGAAAGACGCCAACGATTCGTTGGTAGGATCCCTTATTACCTTCCAAACAGGAAACCTTCCTGGACCTTACACTGCGCCTGGAAACTATACACATGAAACCATGGACAATTACAGTCTTGGTTATTATGTGACACGTGATATGATTGAAAACCACATTACCAACTCCGTGAATGGCACTCAGGGGTATACAGTACCATTTGGAATAGCCGCTTGGCCTACGGAAGGAAATTCAACATTGGGACAAGCAGCAGACCTCGCAGAATATGTAGATAGAAATGGCAATGGAACTTATGATCCGGAAAATGGAGATTATCCAAAAATTTATGGAGATCAATGCATTTTAAACATCTACCATACACCAGATTTGAACGGGGAATCGGATAGAATTGAATGTCATGAATACGTTTTTACGTTTGATTGCGACACTTCTGAAGCATTAAAGCATACAGTTTTTATCAAACAGCTGTTTTTTGCTCGCGACGGACAATCGCTCGACTCAGTCTACTATCGCTCAATGCTAGACTTTGACACAGGATATTTTGGTGATGATTATGTGGGAACAAATGTTCGTCTTGGAATGGTTTATGGCTATAACGGCGATGCGTTAGACGAAAGTGGCGGAGGAATCATTGGATTTAACGATACCATTCCAGCTACGGGCCAAATGATTCTGCAAGGAACTAAATTAGTCAATGACAGTAGCGACAATCCATTTGGTGTTGCGATTGGCGAATCTATTAACGGACTTGGTTTTGGCGATGGAATAGCTGATAATGAATATTACTCACTGGAGGCATCTTACTTCGCTACCAATGCACAACCTTTTCCATTTGTAATTTATGATGAACAATCCTCTTACTTTGCTTCTCAAGGACTCTATCCAAATGGCTCACCAAAACAAGTCAATGGTGTAGACGTTCGTTACGATTATTTTGGAACTTCGGATGGTTTGTTCTACGGATCGAACGGGGTCGATCATGGAAATAATTACAGCGAGGCCAGTGTTCCCAATGCTCCTGGAGATCGCCGTATACATTCTTCCTCAGGACCTGGAGCTCTTTCTCCATCAGATACTCTCGAAATAATCACTGCGTATGTGTATGCAAGAGATTCAATCAACCCAAGTGTTGATAATAGCATTCTTGCTCTTTTTGAGTACGGAGAGACATTGAAACAAGGAACGGCAAACAACAGTTTTGGCTGCGGAAACAGTTTTGACCCGTACATTTCTAACAACACGGCTGACATCGAGGAAAATGTAGCAATTCCGATTGGAATTTATCCCAACCCAACGAATAACGGAATTACCGTAACTGGCTTATCGGGAGACAGTAAAATTGTTGTTATGAGCATCAACGGCACGATTCTTTTAGAAAAAAATACGGTTGCTGAACAGTCGAACATCGATCTTTCCAATTTCACAAGTGCTGTTTATATAGTGATAGTGAATGATAACAATGGAAGTCGTTCAGCACGCGTTATTAAAAACTAACCCCTGATGCCTCCGAAATTAAAATATCTCCTGACCATAGTTCTGTTGACTTTTTTAAGTCAGCAATCGATAGGACAAGTTCTGAAAACAACGGGAACTGCTATTTCACTGAACCCTGGCGGACGAATCTATGACATGGAGTACATCCCTTCCATTAACGCCACTCTTATTGTTGGGAATTTCACCTCTGTGAATGGAATCCCAAAGAATAACCTTGCACTCATTGGTGGAAACAACAACGCGGTACTTTGGACTCCATCACTCAACCCAGGAAACATCGACGTGGATGCCACCATTCGTTCTGTGGAGTATATGAATAGTGGAAACAAACATTACATTATTTTAGGAGGTGACTTCTTAACCATCAATTTTGACGGGACTTTAAACTCTTTCAAACAAGGAATGGCCGTTTTAGAAGCAACGACAACCAATCTAGTTACTACAACTCCATTCTCGCTTCTCCAATGGGACTATGCAACCGTAGAGGGTAACGGAAGTCCTGGTATCGGAACAGGGGGTAACGGCGTTATGGATATGTACGTTTCAGGAGATACGCTGCATGTAGCAGGGAAAATTATTGGAATAGATTTGGCTCAGAACGATCATTTCTTAATGGATCCTTTACTAGGCGATATCACCGATGCATGTTACTTTGCATTGAAACTAAACAATTCAGCACCGTCTCGGTTTAATATTATAACCGCTTCAGTTTCTCCTGCAATTACATCCGGCTATCTTGCTGATGGAACATACTCAATTGTAGAAATCCCCAACGGCTTTGCAATTTCAACAAATCCAAGCATCAATGTACAACATCGAGACAATAATTTTGGGGTGGGTACTTTTATTGACATTGACGAATCTACTGCAACCTCCGATTATTTTTCATCTTTAACTGTTTTAAATGATACCGTTATCATCTACACCGAGAAAGAGGGTGGTTCTGGGGGAGAAACAATAGGGGCTTATTCAACCAATTCATATCCAAACAATACACCTGGCCCGGTGTCAAATTATGAATTTGGATCTCCAACTGATATGGCTATTCAAGTTTATGGACAAGTGGCTTACAACAATGATTTAATTGTATTCAAAGGCTTTGGTAGCTCACACCCACTTGGAGAAAGAAATGTTGTTAAACGATTTGATTTTAACGGAGAAACAAGCCCAGGTAATCTAACATTTACACCAATGGGAGCAGAATCGACAATTCTACCCAACGTGCCTTCGGTTACCGACTTTCTCTTAGATACCACCAATAATTTCTTCCTTATTGGAAATCGTTTGTTTCTTTCCGCCTACGGAATTACTGGAGCAAATGGACTCACAAGGTCGGGTGTTGCAGAATTTTGTCTAGAACCAGAAAACCCGAAAGAATTCACTGTTTTTGACACTACCATTTGCGCAAACGAAATTGGCACCTACACAATTCCGGCTTCCACAGCTGCCGAAGGATATCGATGGACCTATACTGGTTCCAATGCGGAGTATCGAAAAAATGGGACGTCCAACTGGTTTCCGTTTGTAAATGAAATTGTAACGGGAACCGATGGCAATAGTATTGAAGTCCGCTTTAACAATGGAGCGTTATCCAGCGGAACCATTTCCGTTGAGCCTTATGCAACGTGCAATACTGCGACAGACTACCTTTTTGCAGATAGTCAAACGGGAAACATTACTGTTGTTGATATTCCGAACGTTTCCATGGCGGATTCCACATTTTTAAGCTGTATCAGCGATTCCGCGTGGGTTGTATTAAGCTCCACCACACCAGGAATTACTCCATACATTTTTAGAGGCATCGATACCACCTTTAACGATTCTATTCTGTTCGATCTCCCCTTGCCACCATTGTTTACACCCGGTTACTATTACGGCGTAG
The DNA here is from genome assembly GCA_043584915.1 of Fluviicola sp. Classification (GTDB taxonomy): domain Bacteria; phylum Bacteroidota; class Bacteroidia; order Flavobacteriales_D; family Crocinitomicaceae; genus UBA4466. Next base: position 2,687,132 of record CP121319.1, on the reverse strand, counting down.
TTACAGAACCCGTTAATCTTTGCTCGAACATGGACTCTACCTGGTTTTCTGTGGATACCGCTGTGCCCGTATTCAATTCAGGGAACGTAACATTCTCTCCCCCCACTTTTACTTGTGCGACCTCCTCGATGAACATCAATGGAACACTTACAGGAACCACCATTGAATGGACAAACACTAACGATCCAACGATTCCATTACCCAACCCATTTGATATTTATTCTACCGATACAACCGATTTTACAGCTCATGTGACCAATACGGCAAACGGCTGTGAAACCGATTACGATGTTTTTGTTCAGGTAGATACCTCAAAAGCTCCAGGGCAGATTGTCGGATATCCAACAATGGGAATTCCACTCGATTCACTTTCATGCAACGATCCAACTTTAGCTCTAACCTGTCAGGCGATAAATGGCGGTGCCGAATGGATTGGATTGGGAAGCTCAACCCTCAGCCTAACCGAAGCCGATACTGCCGGAATGAACAATAATGTTCAGATCTATTCGTACGAAACAGTGCATAACACAACCGGATGTTCCGATGATTTTGAAGTGGTGGTTTATTTTGATTTTGATGCTCCCTTGGTACTTCCGTACACAGGAAATGCTTCAATCAACTGCTCGCAATCCTCTGCTGAAGTAGTGCATCCAATTTCTGGAAATCCTGTTGAAGGATGGCTAGATCAATTCGGCACGCAAACAAATAACGATACACTCATCGCTTCTACTCCTGGAGATTATTACTACCAGGTGGAAGGTACCAATGGATGTTTGAACGCAGATACAGTCAACATTGGTCAAACTTTAGATATGACCGTAACAATGCCTGCAGATACACTCATTTGCCCTGATGCCTCGGTGTCAATTACGGCAGTGCCAACAATAAATACGGGAGAAACCCCAACTTTTATTTGGTCTGATGGATCGACTACCAGTGCTGGGTCTGCAGTTGGTGGAACAAATTCAGAACTCACTGTAATTGTTCAAACCACATCGGGATGCATTGGGTATGACACTACGGAGATCCTTATTACCCCGCCAATTGAAGCCTATTTTAGTTCTTCGTCGGGCTGCACATCTGCGTTCATCGAGGTAGATTCACTTTTCGGTGGGAATGGAAATTATGAGTATTCGCTCGATCAAACCAACTGGCAATCATCCTCAGTCTTTACGGGCGTATCCATTGGAACCATCGACATTTTTATCCGCGATAATTTGGGGTGCGTGTACGATTTCACGGAAACCGTGATACCTTCTGGTACTGGACCGTCTATGAATATTTTGGTGGCTACGTACAACGATCTTGGAGATACTACCGTCACCCTCAGCTATGGAACTTCTCAAGCCTTTGATTCCTTGAATTGGATTTTACCTGTTGCTGCAGATGTTGTCTTTGAATCCGATTCACTCGTGGCCTACTCTATTGATTCGGAAGGTTGGTACGACATCACTTTAATTGGCTATCAAGACACGTGTCAATATAGCACAACGAACTCTGTCTACTTCGGAACAAAACCCATTTATGATACCGCTGCCATAGATAATGGCATTGTAACATTCACCGCATCGCCGAATCCAACAACGCAAGATTTCTTTTTTGTGAATGCAGAATTTGGAGCTTCTCAACCCTACTCTATTTTGGTAAATAGCCTGGATGGGCAATCACTTTCAGGAAATCCCGTATCCGGAAATGGAATTTCCATTAACAATCAGCAGGTGAACTTCCCAGCGGGTGCAGCCGCAGGAACCTACGTAGTGCATCTTGTGGGTCTTTATGATGCTCAGCAAATATTGATAGTTAAGAACTAATGCGGTTTCTCAGTCTTTTCATAACGTCACTTTTGATCTCCTTCTGCGGATTTGGTCAAAACCTAGAAAAGATTGGCGAAGAAGATATGGTAACCGTCAGCGGAGGCGTGAATTACAACCTCGTTGCGAACCAAACTATGGGAATGGACCAATTTCGGGATCCTTTTGCCTGGGTATTGTCGGGAAATGTCACCGTGAATGTATTGGATGTTTCACTGCCATTTACCTTTAGTTTTTCGAATCTCGGGCAAAGTTATACTCAGCCGTTCAACATGACGGCAATCCATCCAACGTACAAAAACTGGAAGGCGCATTTGGGAATTACATCCATGTCTTTGTCTCCATACACCTTCCAAGGATTGAACTTTGCCGGTGCTGGCGTTGAGTACACCCCGAAACAGTGGCACGTAAAAGCCTTTGGCGGACGCATTAAAAAGGCCGTTGAATTTGATGCATCCGCGCAGAACCAATTCGATGTTTCCTATCAGCGCTATGGTTTTGGAATTTCTACGGGCTACAAGGGGAAAATCACCTCGGTAGAATTTATCAGTTTCAAAGCCTACGATGATGCCACTTCGATTCAAGTATTTCCTGCAGATGGTGAATTGACCGCCCGCGACAATATTGTTTTCTCGGTGAAAACCAGTATTCAACCCATAAAGTCACTTTCTTTTGATTTAGAAGCCGCCTCTAGTTTAATGACCTTGGATGTTTTGGCGAGCGATAACTCCAGACCTTCGCAGTTCTACGATGGCTTGGTTCGAGGAAATCAAACCACAGAGTTCAATCAAGCCTACAACGCCTCGGTGAATTACAAAGCGAAATTGTTTGGGGTAGGGTTCAAATACGAACGTATCGATCCTGATTACAGCACATTGGGCGCCGTTTACTTTAATAACGACATTGAAAACATAACTATTAATCCATCCGTTTCTTTGTTTAAACGAAAACTCAACCTCAACTTTTCAACTGGTTATCAGCGAAATAATCTCGACAACCTCAACCTATCCGATAGCAAACGATGGATCGGAACCGCCAACCTATCTGCATCGCTCGCAAAAGGATTGAATTGGTCAGCCAACTACTCCAATATGTCGTTTTTCACACGTCGAAATCCAACAGCAGACCCTTTCTTCAACCCAATTGGTGACACATTGAATTTCTATCAAGTATCGCAAAATCTCGCAACAACGCTCAATTATTCATTCGGCGATAGTCTGAAGCAAAATTTCACCCTTACGGGTTCGTATTCACAAAGCGAAAACATTACTGGACGGTTGGAAGATGCCGGAGCCTTTGGTTTTAATGTGAATGCTGATACGACGAATTTGCCAGTGAACATTTACAATGGAATCTTCATGCACCGCATTTCAATCTCGAAGAAAGGCCTTTCTGTCGGTTGGAGCGCCAATGCGAATCACAGTATTCTGGCTGAAAACACTACCACGTACATTGGTCCTGGAATCAATGCTTCTCAACGTTTAAAAAAATGGAACATGAGCCTAAATACTGGTGTCACCTACAACCAGCAATTGCAAAATACGATGCTTCAAAATCATGTTTTGAATTACCGCATAGGTTTTCGGTACAATCCTGAATGGTGGGATAAAAAATATGGTAAGCTTAGCATTTCATTGAACGGAGCTTATACAGATCGTCTTTCCGTTGCTGGATCGGCGGCGACAAAAAATATTACCCTAATGACGAATATAGGCTTCCAATTTTAATGCGTTTATTTCTCTCCATAGTACTAGTTTTAGTTTCAAGCATTTCGTTTGGACAGTGGAATTGGCCTGTGCAAGTGAATACATTTGCAACACCGAACGCCAATAACTACTTATCCTTTTTCAGTGACCAGTACAGTAACCTGCAAATTATGGTTACGCTTACGGATCAAAATGCCACTGTAGTTCCTGCAAAACTCAGTATTCGTATGGAAGGAGATGGCTGGTGGATTGAAACGAATCCTACAAATGCTATTCCTAGTTTTGAATTGGTTCCATTTGAAACGAACATAATTACTGGTTTGGATTTACAGCCATACTTCTTCGAAGGAAACCTCGTAAAGTCAAGTCAAAGCCTAGATATTAACAACCTTCCTGAAGGAGATGTTGACATCTGCGTTGAAGTGTTCGGAATTGGTGGAACATTAACAACTATAGGTGGCGTGCAATGCGGAATGACTCGCATAATTAAATTAGATGCCGTACAATTGACGGTTCCAGAATGCGACGTAGCGCTAGATACTATTAATGCCTTCCCTACTTTCATGTGGTCGCCGCCGAACGGATATTTTGGAGGAATCACTGGGATTCTTGAATACCGACTTCGAATTCAAGAAGTACAAGACCCCAACAATCAAGTCTATTTAACGAATCCAGATGTTGGATTGATCACGCCTTTAACTGAAATGGATTGGACTCCATCCACGGTTACACAAGCAAACGCTTTTGATCTTCAATTTCAGGTTGGCATGACCTATATCTGGCGTGTGGAGGCACAACTTATAGACAACAATGGAGTCATCCGCAATAATATGTTCCGAAATGGTGGCATTTCTGATTACTGTATTTTTACTTGGGGAGAGGCTCAAACCTTAGAAGAACAATTAACATCGGACTTGATCATCAATTTGGATGCGAATTATCTTACAGAATTTAAGGGGCACGCATTCTGGAATTGCACCAATCCAGACAACCAAGGACTGGATGGATTTCCAAATTACATCCTAGAATATCGCTTAAAACCGGATTCTGAACACCCCAACCCTACTTGGCACTTTGATACACTTTCGGCAGAAGTGAAGGATATTTATCAGCTGTCGCCTGAAAAAACATATCAAGTCCGTGTTTCGGGTAAAGCAGGAAGTTATGTCAGTGATCCGACAGCCATTGTAGAGTTTACGACACCCGCAGCAATTGACTACGCTTGTGGTGATCAGCAAATTCCATTCCGACCAAACCTTTACGAAGAGAACGAAAACGTTCAGGCGGGTGATCAAGTGCAAATAGGTCAGTTTTTAATGACACTGACGGAAGCCACTCCGCAATACAGCCCGGGGCATTACAAAGGAAAAGGATGGATTCCTGTTGACTTCCTAGGTGGTGCCAGAGCCAAGGTGAGCTTTGACGATATCACGATCGACAAGGAATATATTGTTCGAGATGGCCGTGTGGATGTTGTAACGGATGGAATTGATGCATGGCTGCATGAAGAACTCAAAGATTTTGTAGACCCCATTTATGTGGATGGAACCGTTGATTCTGCCTGGGTAGATACCATTGCCGGTGTTGCTTGGGTTACTCTTGATGGTGTGGACACCTCTTTCGTCTTCGATCCGCCAGATTATCCGATCGTAATTCACGATGAAAATGGCTATTCCTTCACTATCTGGCCTGATGGTCTGGTTGAAGTCGGTGGATTCTTGAATACGTCCAATGATCATTTGGATGTAACGGCTGAAAACACGGTTCAGTTTGAGCAACATCCCAACGAGAAGTACGGTTTTGATCCCAAGGAGCATATTGCCTGGCACGAAAATTACGAAGTCATAGAACTCTCGGATTCCTCCTACTACTTTGTGGCGAATAAATCAATAGGAAAAGACGAGACAGACGTAGTAAATATCCAAATTCCAAATATTGTTACGCCTACCTTTAAGCTGAATGATCAAGACGTCTTGACGGCAACGTCGGCAGCTGGTATTTATACAGTTCAAATTCCTCAGATTAATTCTTCAGGTAAAAAGGAATTGTACGTGTATAATGGTAATGCCCGCATTGGAAAATTGAACATTCATGTATACAGTGAAAAGCAGCGTGATGTAGTTATTGTTCCTGTATCAAATGGGTTCCTAGATACAACATCTATCAAACAATCAATCAATAAAACCCTAGGTGAAGCAAACTTGAGTTTTAATGTCTTTTTCGAGGACCAATGGAATGACAGTACCTTTACACCAAATATTTCTATTACACTTCCTGAACAAGCTAGTCTGGCAACAAAGTACTCCGATGACATGAGAGACCTGCGAGACTCATATTTTAATGATACGTCTCGTGTACCAAAAGAAGGAGCCTACTATTTATTTGTAATTCCACAATTCGATGATGCGAATATTGATGGGTACATGGTTCGTGGAAAAGCTCTTGGTTTCATAAAAGCTGGAAGTGGAGCTCTGACATATGCTCATGAATTAGCTCATGGAGCTGGAGCTTTAGGGCATAGTTGGCAAAACAATGGACCGTTTGAAGGGAGTTCAAATAATCTTATGGATTATTCGGAGAATGCGACAAACCTGACGAAAGCGCAATGGAAAGAATTAAGGGACTGGGACGTGGCACCAAGTTTATGGGATGACATTGAAGATAGCGAGGGCTCTGGTGGTTCCGTTAATTATTATGCGGTTTATCTCAATATATCCCAAGGCGACACTACTATTGCAAAACGAGAGTATTTAGGGAAATATAAATGGTTAAAAAGTGGCCAGATCGGTAACGAGTCATGTTCCGTTGGCACTTATCCAACAGGCGTCAATAAACTTTTCAAAAAAATAAATGGTGTTTGGAAGCCATTCGAGTACCATCATTTTGGAAAGGTTTTTTACATGGCAGAAGTAACCGATGAAGAAGGTATTCGCATTCGTTATGGAGGTTCAGCCAGTTGGTCTAATTACCTTGTCAAAAAACTTGGCGGTCAAGGTGAACCAGCGAATGGAATATATGAAGTCCGCACTTTATATGTGGCTGGCAACGGTACACCCTATGCAAGAGAAGTTCGAAATTATGAATTAGTTCCAGTAATTGATCATTATCGATATGGTGATGATCGAAAACAAATAATCTATTTTAATGACATGGAGCTTTCGAATCAGTTTCGAGTGCAAGCACAAAAGGTAGAGCAGAATAAATTATCCTATGGGAACCTCATTCTTTGGCTTGAGTCTCATCCAAGAAAAAAACGAGATGTTCTTTGGAATAATTCAGAACGACAGAATGCATATGACCATCTGCAAAGTGGCATAAATCACTATGGAGCTGGACCTGTTCACAATCAATTTCAAGCAATGTGGAGAGTAACTGATCTACCTCCATTTGCATACCAACACGTAACCAACACAACTTATGTTAAAGGACTTGTAGCGCATGTACTCGTGGACGACCAAGATGGGACCTGGAGCCGCGAAGCAATTGAAGTTGGACCTTCGTTTTACTACTCTAGCGGGAGTAACGAGTATCATATTCACGCAAAAAATGGTGCAAATAATTGCTACCACAGTTTGGCTTCAGAAACCAGTCAGATAAATCACTTGATGACTTTGGTAAATAACGCCAACATGGACGCTGATGACATTGGAGATTATCTTAAGAGTAAAGGAACCTGTTTACTTTACGGAACCTCAATTGAGCAAAGGAAAAAAATTCTCGATAAAATTCTACCCGACGCAGGAGTTTGGAAAGATGACTGGATTGGAATTAAAATTCTTCAACTACCGAAAAACGACAAAGAATATACTTTCTGGAATTACATGATGAGTAAAACAAGTACTGGGAATCGTTTTCACTCAATGCTAAAGATGTGCTCAACTCAGGAACAACATTACTATGCCATTATATTAGCCTTGATGAAGGATTATGCGAAGATTCTAGAAACAAAATCGCATGTATTACCAGATCCATTTTCAAATGTCGCATCCTTTATTCAAGGAAATGGAAACTCTTCTGGTACTAGCTGCCTCGAAGATGGAATAGCAATTATTGAGCATCTTCCTGCTTACCGTCCCGATTATGACCCCGAATTAAATAAGCTTGTTTTACGCTATAAGATCGTTAACGGCATTGACCCTCAAAATAGCATGTATGGTTGTGAAAATAGTTTTGAAGGTGAAAATTTTGATTCCCAAGGTTTTCAAATCAATCAAATCGACCCAAAACGAAAAAACCTAGCCCCTTTAGCCCCAGTCATTTACATGCACAATGGTGGCATTAGCGAATCATTTACAGCATTGTTGAATGCTAACGGTCAAGATAAGGTCGGCATAATTCCCGCTTATTTCCTAGAATTGCATGACGATGTGTTCAACGAACAATTAGTTTCCAACGCCTGGAAGTACGGTATGCTTGCTGTAGATATTATCACCATTGCAAAAGGAGTTCCTGCTTTTAGCATTGCAGTTGAAACTAAAAACATGTATCGAACTAGTATTATTGCAGCCGAAATTATTGGCTCAGTAGGAAATGTCTATTTGAATACATCTGATACTGTTAACAATCCTGAACTCGCTAGTATTATTGATACATACAACAGTATTGTCGGCATATATGCCGTTGGAAACCTCGTTGTTAAACCTACATTTTCGAAAGTTTACTCTAAAGTCAAAAATTCTTCAATTAGTTATGACAATCTCGTTGCCAAAGCGCAAACATTTAAACAGCAGTATGAAAGCGTAAAAAATACTATAAATAACCTACCTACCTCTGTAAGGGCAAAGTATACCAAAATGAAGGAGTTTGTTGATGAAATTTTGGGATCAGGCAATGCTATCACGAGTGCGACCAACAGTTTTAAAAGTATAGATGAGTTATATAATCAATTCAATTCGTTTATTGGTAATAAAGGTTTAAAACATATTTTTAGGGGTGAAATAAATTCCGTTGGAAATGCTGTAGGAGTGCACCACATCTCTGCAATTAATTCGGGTAATGCAAGGATTGTGGAGAATTCAGTTGAGACATTATCAGGAGGATTTTATAAGGCTTCAATTGAAGTTTCAGATGGAGCAGGAGGATGGGTTTTAAAAACCGATAAGTCTACATTCTTCCCTGATTCCTGGGATGAAATTAAAGTTATGCAAGAAATAAAATCGGCAAAGAATAATATGATTGGTTCACCGTTAGCTAATACCTCTACTAAACTAGAATACTTTGGAATGTCGAATAGCGGCTTTAGAATTAGAATCATTATTGATCCGAGATACGGGAATAGTCCAGGGAACATTCTTACGTCTTGGCACGAATAAAATTGTAAAACAATGAGTTATCTTAAGTACAACTTCTTTGCGGAATTTGAATGGAATAAGGAAATTGGTTTTTCCGCAGAAGGAACCCCAAAAATTAAGCTCTACACTAACCCTGAGCACAATATGGGGGCAGGACTAGTTAATTTTGAAATTCTAGAAATGCTGTTTATTTCTAGTTCAAACCTTAGCGATGTTAACTATTTGCAATCAGTAATAAAAAGTATTAAGGATGTTAAGGCGGGACTACTTAATGAAACTTTAATTAATTCTGAAACCGAGTCCTTGGAAGTAAAAAAAGAATTTTGTCGTCCATTAGATAATTTGGATATGTATGGTTCGAATCCAAAGGATGGAAATAATAGTTGGAATATTTCAACACCTTTAAATCTTCAGTATATCCCAACGGAAGAAATACTAGTCCTTTTCCACGAATGGAGGGAGTTTATATTGGTAAATAAACAAACGACCTTATCTAGAGAACTTTCTTAAATGCATAAACTGGACATTATCAAATCCCTGCGAGTTACAACCAGCAGCTATTAAAAGAGTTATAAGATCGAGGAGTTACTACAAACAACGTGATCGACTTCGGATTAGGAAACATTGATATGCCCCAGTTCTAATGAGAGAATTAAAAAGAGAGGGAAATTCAGCTTAATGCGGTAGAAGGCACGCAGTATTTTAATCACACAGGAGAACTTAGGATCATTTCTGAAATCCCTTATTGCAACTCTTGTCAAGGAATCATACAAAAGTTTAATCATATGTTCCTTAACATAGAAATCATACTAATCGATGGAATCAAATAATAGAAACTTAAGGGTAAATATTGTAGGCGCAAAAGAGTTAATTGCTTTCTGTATTTACAGATGCAAGATTGTCACTGGCGGTGATTTAGAATTGATTGAATTTAATGACGATGAGCTTGCCATTGGTATTGTTGAATCTAAAAAAGGAAATCCAATGTGGTTTTTTAAACTGGGTATGATATACCAAGAGAGTAGAGTTTTAGAATCCAACAAATGGGTTATACCAGGAAAGTAGATTTTTGTGTTTCACTTCGATTTAACAAACGGCAAACCTTCAAACCATCCCATTTTCCAAGCAACAAGAACTGCAATTAACAATGCTACGGCAAAGAATATTTTAAAGTTAGCCGTATAATTTTCTCTGTCTTTTTCAAACGAATGTCCACAGTTAGGGCAGCTATCCGCATTTCTGCTTACCTTATGCCCACAAGCTTTGCAGTTAATAAGAGAAGCCATTATACCAATCCTTTTAGTTTACACAATGTTTTATTTCGGGGCTTCTCGACAGGCTCGAAGTCCCTCCAATATTCCCACAAAGGTCTTCGAGCTTGTCGAGAAGCCCTTTGTCTCAAGCTCATAGATTTAAAACTGGATTCAGTGCCCCCCGTGAATTGAGAATGACCTGTCAAAAAGTACTCGACCCATCTGAAGAAATCAAATTGTAACAGTAACACCGATTAACCTCACTAAAATTTCTCCAATTAGAAACACTTCATTGTAACTTTCCACCATCAAAACTGTCTTACGGATGAAATCCGTAAATTGAGTACCATGAAAACAATAACGACTCTCGCTTTTGCTTTTGGCATCATCTCCTTCTTATCAGCACAACTTCCCAAAGGAGATCGCATTCTTGCCTATCAAGTAGATCCTGCTGAGAATATGAACTATGATACTGATTTCGGTCTTGCAAAGGATGCCTGCATGGAGTCCATTCACTTTTCATCCAAATGGAGCGACTATGACTCGTCTTCGGGAAACTTTGATGCTACTTACATCGCCAACTTCCTCGACATCATCAATATTTACATGCCTGCGAACGGTACAAAAGTTGAACTGCAAATTGCTCCCGTAAATACGAATGTGCTGGAACTTCCAACCGATTTAATGTCAACCCCATTTGACGACCCCGTATTAATCAATCGCTTCAAAACATTACTGGATACCGTTTTTACACACCTGCCCGATTTAGAACTAAGTGCTTTGAATATTGGAAATGAATCGGACATATATTTCGGTACTGATGCCAATTTGTACAATGAATTCGGTGTATTCTTGGACTCTGTAATTCCCTATGCAAAACAACTGTACTTCAATATTCATGGAGAAGAATTAAATGTAGGAACCACACTCACCTATGATGGCTTGACCTCTCCCCTAACCGCCCCGCTTTGTGCAGCGATGAATGCGAATCGTGATATTGTGGCTGTTACTTATTATCCTCTAGAATCCAATTTCCACATGGAGCCAACTTCGGTGGTATCGGGCGATTTTGATGCACTGGTGAATTTATACCCCGACGTCAATCAACCCATTTATTTTGTGGAATGCGGATATGCGTCGAGTGCGGTTTGCAGCAGTTCAGAAGCGCAGCAAGCAGATTTCTACACCGAAGTTTTTAACGCCTGGGACAATCATTACGACAACATCAAATACCTCACAATCTTTAAAACGACCGATTGGTCGCAGGCCGACATCCAAATATTTGAGCAATACTATGGCATTTCAGATCCTGCATTTTTGGAATATTTGCGCACATTAGGAGTTCGAACATGGGCAGGAGACGGAACCGACAAATTGGCCTTCGACAGAATTAAATGCGAATTAAATGACCGAAATTGGTGCGCGGTTCCATGCACTGCATCCATCAACGAATTAGCGCCCGAATTAACAGGCAGTATCTTATTCCCTAACCCTGGAGAATATTTCGTAAAGATTGAGTTCCCAGGAGTTATTGAACACATAGAAGTTGTAACTGTAGATGGTAAGGCTGTCGAAGTTCGAGCAGATTTTTCGCAAAAAACGATCAACGTAAGCAATTGGCAAAAAGGCATCTATCTCATTCGAATAAAAACGGAAAACGGATGGTTCCGAACGAAGTTTGAAAAAATATAAACGCTTCCAACGAAGGCATTACTTCTGATAAAGACGATTTGTAATGAAAAATTCCGTTGGAAGAAGGAAAGCGCATTGCTATGAAATTGTAGGACACGATTCAAAAACCAGAATAACACGCTGACTTAATGAGCGTTATCGAACACATTAACGCAATTAATTGAAAGAATTGCATAAATAGAGTGGATTTTCTTTGGATAATGTGGACTTTTAGGCTTCTAAAAAAGAATATTATGAAAACTAAATTCCTAACATTAATTATCGCCTTTGTAATGGTTTTGGGTGCAAATGCTCAAGATCAAATGAGATTCTCACCAACAGTAGTGGGTTTTTCAAAAAAGAAAACAGCTTACATTTTCAAAGAGAATGGCGATAAAATTACGTGTACAATTAAATCCCTTAAATGGACCAAAGGGTTGATCGATGAAATTAAGATTTTAGATCTTGAAGGAAACAAAGTGAAAATTTCTCCAGAAGACATTTCACATATGTATCTTCCTCCTTCAGCTGCTCAAAAACTAGGAAATGCTTTGGATTTTGCGGACAACGCTACCCAATGGGATAACTCGGATCTAGACAAAGAACTTCTTGGAGAAAAGTTGGTCTATTTCGAGAAAACCAAAATGAAAGTAAAGAAAAAAGTGGTTACTGTTATGGCCCAAGTTTTGAACGTGACTTACTGTAAACAAATACGTGTATATGCTGACCCTTATGCAAAAGAAACTATGGGCGCTAGCGTTGGTGGTGTTACTGTTGCTGGAGGATTGGATAAATCGTACTACATTAAAAAAGCGGGTGAAGATACAGGTTACAAACTAGAGAAAAAGAACTACACAGAAGAGTTCAAACTAATCTTTAGTGAAGCGCCAAAGTTGACAGAAACGTATGGAGACGCTCCAAAATGGAAAGAATTCGAAACGCATGTTTGGGAATTTGCCATGGAAATGAATGGTGGTGAAGCTACTGAGGAGGAAGAAGAATAAAACGTATCCAACATATTTTTTAAATGAACGCCCGCTTGTCGGGCGTTTTTTTTATTATTTTCAATAAAGCTGGACGCAGTTAGTCCTAAGGAAAGGGATCACAATTAAACATTAATTTAAAACACTATTTAATAGATGTTTATTCCGAAGGAAGCTACATTACAAAATGATAAACTAGAACTTATGATATCAATAACCCGATAACATACTATTATCTTTCATGGTAACTACTTTTCAAGTATCTTTACCCTGCCGAATATTGGGCACTTTTATATGACACAATTTGAACTCGACATATTAGCAAAGGAAGGACGCTCTGCGGTTTCCAAAGGCTTGTTCCCTAGCGAAATTTTGGAACAAGTCAAGGATAAACGCAAAAGAAAGTGGTTGTTTGATGCCATCTTCCCGTCTCAATACCGTCGGATTTCAAATACAATGAGTGAAACTGAAAAGTTGCGACGCGGAAAATTACTCAGCGTTGAAATGGCGTTTGAGCATTACATGAAAAGCTTGCAGGTGTTCCGATTCAATGCATTTATGCTCGTTGCAATTGCCATTATCATGATCACTTTTGAGTTGATTCGCCCTATGAACGGATTGGCCTTCGGAATGATTACCCTGATCGAAAGTTCTGTTGTAGTATTGGTTTCTTTGAACCAGAAATACATCCGAAAATACGGCCTATTGCTATTCAACGCATTGGTGGCTTCTTCGGTGATAGAAATCGCATTTTTCCAATTCCCAATTCCGGTTTTTTATGGAAGCGATGTCGACGTAACCTCCCGACTAGAGGGGTTCTGGCAAATATTCAATGGTCTTTCACCATTTATTTACATCGCCGCTAAATTTGGTATTTTGATCAGTATTGCTTTTTCTTCTGATCGCGTGCGTAAGTTTATTCAGCGCAAAGCAGACTATGAAGCAACAGATTCAGACGCATCAGACTGCCGCGTGCAAGAAGATTAAGAGGCGCTCTTCGAAAGCTGCTCTTAGTAATCAGGAACAATAAAGTCGATTAGGTTCCCAAGCAGATATGCCAACAATAGTACTATTCCTACAAAAAGGAGAATAGCTATTATTCCACCAATAATGCCTGCCACAACGTACCCCAGGTAAAACAAAGCAGCAAAAAAAAGCAGAAATACAGCAATCCACAGAACCACGAAACCAAATTTTAGTACAGCGTTGAATGCATTCTTGAAAGCTGTTGCAAACGTTGAGTCATCGGAACTGCTTTGAAAAATTTCGTCTTCCAATTCACCGCTGTTAAAAACAAACGAAAACAAGAATATCGGCCCAAGTGCAATTAACGCGAGTAAAACGCCCAATAAACCGCCCGTAAATTTTGGCCAAAAATTAGATTTCTCCTCTTCATTCAACTCATTTGAACTCTTGTTATCCATCAATTCAATGGGCTTGGATGCACGAGACTCTTCTGGATATTGAGTGTTATCTGAAAGCTCGTGGAAAGGAGGCGCAATTTTGCGATTCTTTGAAAAATCAGGATTCGGACCAGAAAAGTCATTGTCAACTTCTTCTTTTCCTAAAGTGAACGCCTCAGCTTTGGTTACCGATTCTGTCGGGTCATATTTCGTATCAATATCGAGACTATGTTCCTTATTCGACTCCGTTTTATGGTCGCGCGTTGTATGATTTGATTTGCTCCAATTGGTGCTAATGTACCAACCTGGTCGAAACGTTCGTTTATGAATGCTGCAGCCTTCAGTCCCACAGAATAGGGTCAGCAGCACAATGCAACAGACAAAGGACTTCATTACGTGGCAGACTGTTTCTTAATGACCTTCCAGAATAGCGATGGAAACAATCGTTTCAACGTTACAGCTTTAATTTCTTTGTTACCGATTAAAACTTCCTTCTTTCCTTTTGAAACTGCTTTAATGAGTTGTGATGCACATGCTTCTGCGGACATCCCAGTCGCTTGGTTGTGATCCATTTCGCCATGCTTCTCCCCCGATTTATTCAAGGCATTCACAGAAATATTCGTGTTTATCTTACCTGGGCAAGCAATGGTTACTTGAATTCCATTCTTTTCTTCTTCCAGCAGCAAACTCTCATAGAAGCCGTGCAATGCATGTTTCGAGGCACTATAGGCGCTTCTCAGGAAGAAACCAAACTTACCAGCGATACTAGAGATTACTAGAAACGTTCCCGATTGTTGTTTTCTAAAATGTGGCAGAACGGCTTTGGTCAAGGCAATATTCCCGAAATAATTGACCTCCATAATGCGCCGATCCACTTCCAGGGCAGTTTCATGCGCTTCAGACCGTTGCGACATTCCCCCGTTGTTCACAAGAACATCAATTGTCCCCATTTCGGCAACTACTTTTTCTGCTAATTCATGAAAGTTTTCGGAATGGGCCAAATCCAGGGGTAAAACGAAATGCTTTTCCGAATTTGGAAGATCAGCCTTTAGCGTCTCTAGTGCTTCCGTATTTCTTGCAGAAAGTACGAGACGTGCTCCAGACTGCGCCCATTGCAAAGCCAACGCCTTCCCTATCCCTGAGGAAGCACCCGTAATCCAAATGACTTTTCCTTGATCCATATATTAAAAAAAATCCCGCTCCACACTGTGGACCGGGAAGTTATTTTCTTGTTTGATTTTTTACAAATCGTCCGGAAGTTCAACTTCCTTCAATGTTTTCTGTTTCGGCTTCAATTGATCGATAAAAACAATCTTAAATTTCTCGCCTTCCGTGGTATATATCATCTCAGAGATACCGTTCACAATTTCTGGCTTTTGCTTCTTCGAGTTGTAAAACTTCGCATCCATCAATTCGTAAGTATCATCGTCGTATTGTAAAAATACAGAGACAATTTGTCCATTTTCAACACGTGTCTTTCCTAGAACACAACGTGCCGTTCCGTCTTCAAAGAAGCTTACATACACGTGACGGTGCATGTCATCCGCAACTGCGTTCGCTCCTCTTTCATCGAACGCCTTCTGTAAACGTAAGAAGCAATTTTGCGAATATCCCGCAGTTGATATTAACACTCCAAAGAACAGAAACAGTAATCCTTTTTTCATATTTAGCATGTTTGTTGAGCGTTTGCCCAAGTTTCAAATATAACAAGTTCAATTCAATATTTTGTCGCCTGCTATTTAATTTGTTTAATTTGTGACAAAATCGTTTGGATGGGTAAAAATCAAATAGCAGACCAATTTTCGCAGGCTTTGGAAATTTTGCAAAAATTTAACAAAGAGGAAAACTTCGAAAAAATCCGAAAGGCAGGCGACATCATGGTTTCAGCGATTCGTAGTGAAGGTAAGATAATTAGCTGCGGAAATGGTGGATCGATGTGTGATGCAATGCATTTTGCCGAAGAACTTACCGGAAGATTCCGCGATGATCGACCTTCCATTGGAGCGATTTCAATATCTGATCCCAGTCATATTTCTTGCGTAGCAAACGATTATGGATTCGATCACATCTTCTCGCGATATGTCGAAGGAGTTGGCAGAAAGGGGGATGTACTTCTGGCTATTTCCACTTCTGGAAACTCGAAAAACGTTCTAAATGCCATTGAGGTTGCGAAATCAAAAGGAATGCAGGTTGTTGGCTTAACAGGTAAATCGGGCGGAGCCATGGCGAACTTGTGTGATGTTGAAATCAGAGCGCCACATTCAGACTATGCAGATCGCGCTCAGGAAATCCATATTAAAGTGATTCACTCACTCATTCAACACATCGAAAATAATCTTTAATCATTAGTGTCAAGGAAGTGAAATCACTATCTTTGCGCCGTTACTGCGAGGCAGGATCATATTTAGAAAAGTACTGAAAGTGTTATAGCGTAAGCGATACCGCTTAAAATTGAAAATAAAATGGGAACAATTGCACAATATTTTGAATCGGGAGAGCGCAGTGCTCAAAAGGGACTTTTTAACAACCTTGTAATGCTTGCGCGTGTTGATGGCGAAGTTGCTGCATCTGAACAAAACCTTTTGAATCGTATTGCGAACCGATTGGGATTGACATCTGAGCAGGTGCAAGAAATTATGGCGCATCCAGATGCATATCCAATGGTGCCACCTTCATCAAAAGAAGAGCGTTACGATCGTTTCATTCAATTCATTGAAATGATTTGTATCGACGGTATTGTGGATCCATCAGAAGAGAAACTAGCAAACAAATACGGCCTGGCGCTTGGTTTTGAAAGCGAAGCAATTCCCGGATTTGAAAACACTGTAATTGAACATTTCAAAGCAGGGAAAAGCCGTAATGAGATTTTGGAGGCAATGATGTAATCGAACGCATCCAATCATATTGAACCGGTGATCTTTTTTAGATGCCGGTTTTTTTGTTTCGAAGAACATTCCTCATTCATCACTCACAACCTCAGACTTCGAGAGCCTCAGCCTTCGAGTTACTTCGGCACCTTTCGACAGACTCAAGGTAAAAGCATCACTTTCGCATAGCTTCAGCGGAGCGAAGCTCAGCACAAGCCCTCAGACTTCGGGTATCATCCATCATTCCTCATTCCTCATTCATAACCTCAGACTTCGAGTTACTTCGGCAGGCTCAGCACTAGCCCTCAGTCTTCGGGTATCATCCATCATTCATCATTCACAACCTCAGTCTTCGGGCATCACTCATCATTCCTCATCCATCATCCATTTAACAAGTTGTTGAAAACTCCCAAGGATTCTGCTAATTACGCCTCAATCAATAGCGAATAATTCCGTAATTTTGTCACTTACCTTCAAGGCATGAGTCAAGAAGAATTACAACAAAAAGTAAAGGGAATATTCTCTGCTTATTTAGAGCAAAACGGTCACCGAAAAACGCCGGAACGCTTTGCCATACTCGCAGAAATCTATAATTACGATGGACACTTCGATATCGAATCGCTGTACATCGAAATGAAGAACCAAAATTACCGCGTTTCTCGTGCTACCCTTTACAACACCATTGAACTACTTCTTGCATGTAACCTTGTTCGAAAGCATCAATTCGGTAAAAACATTGCACAATTTGAGAAAGCGCACGGATCAAAACAACACGACCATATTGTATTAACAGATTCGGGAGAATTACTTGAATTCTGCGATCCGCGCATACAAAATATCAAATCTACCATCGAAGAGATCTTCGGCGTAGAAATTCAACATCACTCTTTGTATTTCTATGGAGTGAAAAAACAAGACAAAGACAAATCCGAGTAAGTGAACTTACAATTTGAAGTACATATCGATGAACCGGTAATTACCTATGCCTTGAGCGGAAAAATTACCTCGGACGAAGATTTCAAAGCACTCGAAGCGGAAGTCTTTAAAAATCTGAATCAAAACTACTATCGTATTGTTTTCGATTTGGCCAACCTCACACACATTAATTCGATGGGCATTAGCTTCTTCATGCGAACGCTGACAAAAGCAAGAATCATGAACGGTGAACTCATTTTGGCAGCCATTCATGGCAATGTCAAGAAGATTTTTCAAATCGCCAAACTCGATGAGGTGTACACTATCTACGAAACTACAGAATTAGCTATCAAACACTTTAAGTAAAACCAATGAAAGTAGACGTATTACTCGGTTTACAATGGGGCGACGAAGGAAAAGGAAAAATCGTCGATGTACTTACACCCAATTACGACATTATTGCTCGTTTTCAAGGAGGACCAAACGCAGGACACACCCTTGAATTTGAAGGAATTAAACACGTTTTGCATACCATCCCTTCTGGAATTTTTCGAGATGGAGTGATGAACATGGTCGGGAACGGCGTAGTAATCGATCCTGTTATTTTTCAAGGAGAATTGGACAAGCTGGCGCCTTTCAATATTGATTATAAATCGCGCTTGATTATCTCGAAAAAAGCACATTTGATTCTTCCAACGCACCGAATCCTCGACGCAGCCTCAGAAGCAGCCAAAGGAAAAGATAAGATTGGGTCTACCTTAAAAGGTATTGGGCCAACTTACATGGACAAAACCGGGAGAAACGGATTACGCGTTGGAGATATTTTCTCTCCGAAATTCAAGGAGAAATACAACGCTTTAGTAGAAAAGCACAAGCAAATGCTGCGCCGCTACGAAGATTTCAAATACGATTTGAGCGAATACGAAGAACCTTGGTTGAAAGCCATCGAATCGTTGAAAGAATTGACAGCTGTTGACAGCGAGCAATACATCAATGAAGCAATGAAGGCCGGAAAGAAAATTTTGGCTGAAGGAGCACAAGGAACCATGCTTGATATTGATTTTGGAACGTATCCATACGTAACATCGTCAAACACGGTTACCGCCGGAACTTGCACCGGACTTGGAGTGGCTCCAACAAAAATTGGATCTGTCATTGGAATTTTCAAAGCATATTGTACACGCGTAGGAAGCGGACCTTTCCCAACAGAGTTACACGATGAAGTTGGAGAAAAAATTCGCAAAGAAGGTTTCGAATTCGGAGCAACAACAGGGCGTCCGCGACGCTGTGGCTGGGTTGACTTACCTGCTTTGAAATACGCCATTATGATCAATGGAGCGACAGAACTTTCCATGATGAAAGCAGATGTATTAGACGCTTTCGACACGATTCGCGTTTGTACACATTATATTATCGACGGTGAGAAATACGATTACTTCCCTTACGACGTTAGTGACATGGACGTTCAACCCGTGTATGAGGACATCAAAGGATGGAATTGTGACTTGACAAAGTTATCTTCTTATGAAGATGCACCGGAAGAGCTAAAAGCGTATGTGCGTTATTTGGAACAAAAATTGGAAGTTCCCGTAACAACAGTGTCCGTTGGGCCTGATAGAACACAGACCTTACAAAACAAAAAAGTGCTCGCTTGATAGCAAATTCATTCATATTAAGAAGTGCGCTCTTTGTTGGCGCACTTTTTTTCATTGTAGCCAACTCGTTCGCACAAAATGGACTCGAACTTTTACCAGGTTCCGAGCGCGCCTATACGGATAAAAAAACGGGACATATGGTTCTTGTTGGAAGCGCAACTTTCAAATACCAGGGCAACATCATGTACTGTGATTCGGCACGATTTGACCTCAAACGAAGCAAAGTTTGGGCGTATGGCAATGTGCACATCAATAAACGGGATACTTTGAACCTGTATTGCGACTCGCTTCGGTATGATGGTAAAACAAAAAAAGCCAAGCTCAAAGGAAACGTCCGTGTACGTGATCAGGAATACAAACTAACCACGAATGAACTGGATTACGATGCCGACAAAGGACAAGCCTCTTATTATACAGGAGGTCGGGTTGAAGGCTCAAAAACGCGTGAAGTACTGACCAGTCAAATCGGATATTATTATCCTCAATCCAAGAATTTTTCTTTCGCTAAGAATGTTGTCTACCAGGGTCAGGACATGCAAATGACGACCGACACTTTGCAATACCGAGCGTATCAGCAACGCGCCTATTTTTACGGCCCCACCGATATTGAAGCGAAAAATGCCACCATGTATTGTGAATCGGGGTGGTACCAAACAAATACGGAGGAAGGAAAACTGAGTGGAAACGCGTGGATTAGCAGAGACTCTTCCTATATTTCTGGAGATACCTTGATCTACCTGGCGCAGTCGGGAACCTATGAAGGAATTGGTGATGTTTACTATATGGACTCCACCGAAAACCTTGCTTTTACAGGGGAGTACGCATTTGCCTCGGACAGTTCTCACTACACACTTTTGACAGGAAAAGCCATTGCTTCAAAGATGATGGAGAATGACACCTTACACATCCACGCAGACACCTTGTACAATTATAAAGTGGACAGCATCAATGTACTGCGCGCTTATCATGGTGCAAAAACGTATTCTAAAAACTTTCAGTCCCAATCGGATAGTTTGGTATATGATAAATCGAAAGAGAAAGTTGAACTGCACGAATCGCCAATAGTATGGTCCAACGAAACCGAGTTGAAGGGTACTTATATGGAAATGTTCGTTCGAGATAGCATTATTGACTCGGTAAACATCTACAACAAGGGAACGATTTTAATGGAGGTTGCACCAGAACTTTATTACAATCAGGTGTATGGGAATGATATCAAAGCGGTTTTCAAAGACAACGAAATGCACCGTGCTTTTGTTTACGGAAATGCCATGACGATTGCATATCCAGAAGAGGATGAAAAAACAGACTCAACCTTAATCAAGCATCGAAAAGGTATGAATCGATTGTATTCAAGCAATATTCGCGTTGACTTTGACAGTAATGAAATTATCGGGATTGCTTATTTGAAACAGGCCGATGGCGCATTTTATCCGATGACTCAAATAGCGAAAGACGAGCAGTTTGTCCCCGGTTTTGAATGGAAAGGCTATTTGCGCCCCATGAATAAAGAAGCACTTCTTGTTGATATGGATGCCATTCTTCCCGAAGAACAAATCGAACCTGAAAGCCAAGATCCTGTTGGCAATGTGGAAGAAACCGTAGAATCGAATTAAAGTTGCGGTTATTAATTAGTTATAGTGCATGAAGCCCGAAGTGGATATGAAAACAGTAAATGAAACCGGAGGAGCAAGAATTGGATGGGTCAATGCTACATGGCCGTTTGCTTCCTTAAAAGTAACCGAGAATCAACTTATTTTAAATGCTACAATTTTAGGTAAATTAACATTCAATCCTTCGGATATAATATCAATCGAGCCATACAACTATATCCCTTTGATTGGACAAGGAATAAAGATTAATCATAATGTAAGCTCATATAAGAACCACGTAGTATTTTGGACCTTTAAAAATCCAACAAAGCTGATAATGGAAATTGAACACACTGGATTCTTAAACTCAAATTCCATCAAAGACAATTTAAAATCTAAAGAAATTACTTCCAGACAAAAAACTGGTGGCTTTCCTTTAAAGATATCATTTGCAATCGTCATTGTCGTTCTTTGGAACGTTCTGTCTTTTATTGATGTAAAGTCGCTAACTCAAGATGGAAAAATTCTGTTCGGATTTGGTAAGGGATTTATTCTTTCTACGGGCACTGTTCTCTTGACCTCAATTTTACTACTGATCTCTCCATCATTCCAAAAAATAGCATTAAAGGAAGGACGAAATGTCGGAGATATATCTAAATTCATCTACTTCATTATTTTAGTTGTAGGAATATTATTTATGTCTAGAATAATTGTGGACATATAAAGACGCACTATAACACCAAATAAACCCAAGCGACAAAAGTACTATATTTGAGAGGCCGCCTGTGCTTATTTGCGGGCCGTTAGCGGTGATTGACACCTAGAATAAACCGTTATTTGATAAAATAACAATATATTCATTGCTATTGACCCAAAACGTCCTAAAATAAAGGGCTTCTTATTTGATGGTTATTTGACAAATGGAAGAAAAAGAGCTAAAGAAATTACTAAAAGAACTAGTCAGTTACTCACATGAGACGGAATGGCTTGAGTTTAAATTGAATTATCATTCTGATGAAGAAATAGGAGAGCGATTATCTGCATTAGCAAATGGAGCATGCCTTAATAACAAACAGTACGGTTTTTTAATCTTCGGAGTTGAGGATAAGACACACAACATAATAGGAACTACTTTTAAAGTAAAGACAGCAAAGAAAGGTAAGGAAGAGCTTGAGAATTGGTTAATACAACGATTAGATCCAAGGATTGATTTTAAAACATTTGAGTTCTTTTATGAAGAGAATGTTCGAATAAGCATGTACGTAATACCTGCTGCAATTGATCAACCAGTAAAATTTACAAATCAAGCATATATTCGGATTGGTAGTTACACTCGTTTACTTAAAGATTTCCCTCAAAAAGAATCAAAAATATGGAATCGTAAGAGAAAACAAATCTTTGAATTGGAAATTGCAAAAAGAGATATTTCATCAGATGAAGTCGTTTCCCTGCTAGACACCCATACCTATTTCGACTTATTGAAATTGCCCTACCCCTCTAATCGGGGTGGTGTTTTGGAACGATTTATTTCGGAAAACCTCATTGTTAAAAACAATAGCAGATATTCAATCACCAATCTTGGAGCAATTTTGTTTGCCAAAAATTTGGCTCAATTTCCAGAGATACGAAGAAAAGCAGTTAGAGTAATCGTCTATAAATACAAAAACAAAATTGAAACTGTAAGAGAACAATTAGGAAGGAAAGGATATGTTACAGGCTACCACGGTCTCATAGACTGGGTAAACAGTCAATTACCTGCAAATGAAGAGATAGGGAAGGCATTTAGAGAAGACAAACGTATGTACCCGGAGATAGCTGTTCGAGAGTTATTGGCAAATGCAATAATCCATCAAGACTTTCAAGAAAAAGGCTTCCCAATGGTTGAAATATTTTCAGACAGAATTGAAATCACCAACCCTGGAACTCCACTAATCACACCAGAAAGATTTATTGATGAATACCAATCTCGAAATGACATTCTCGCCGACTTAATGAGGCGTTTAGGAATATGTGAAGAAAAAGGAAGTGGAATTGATAAGGTGATTTTCTATAATGAAATGTATCAACTACCTGCTCCTGACATTCTAATTCAAGAAAAACATACAAAAGTTATTATGTATTCTTACAAAACATTAAACCAAATGGATAAGAAGGATAAAATAAGAGCCTGCTATCAACATTGTTGTCTGCGATTTGTTTCCAATGATAAAATGACAAATCAATCTATACGAGAACGATTTAAAATAGACAGCAAAAATGCCGCTATCGCGTCACGTATTATCAAAGAAACTTTAAATGCAAAAATGATTAAAGAAGATGACCCTGAAAGCAATTCAAGAAAGTACAAAAAATACATTCCTTTTTGGGCATAATCTTATTTGACAACTAATCTCACCAAACAACAAGACCTACCGATACCACCTTGTTAATCAGTGCTTTCTTATTTGACAACTAAATACTACCGCTAACACAACACATGCATAACACGGGTTCTATCCTTCGAGAGATTACTTATGTGTCAACTGTACTATTCCTATCTTCGAAAAGACAACTTTAGTTTATAAGCCTTACTAAGTATAGCTTAGAAACGTTGCTTCCTAAAAAATTCGCACAACACTTTCGCAGAATCATTAACGAAGGAGCAAAAAAAAGTCGGCACCTCGATGATTCTCGATGTCCGACTTTCTTTAAAAATATTTTAGAAAATTAGTCTTGCACTACCAGGCGCTTGCTAATCAATCCATTTGATGATGAAATACGCACTGTGTACATTCCTGTTGCCAATTCAGATACATCCAAATCATGCGTGGTACGACCTGCAGGCACATCTTCCAACGTTTCCGTAGAAAGAATTTGTCCTTGTGTATTGATTAATTCCAACGTTACGTCTTGATTTTCAATCGTCTGAAAAGCAACCGTAGTCACATTCGTTGTTGGGTTTGGATACAATTCAGCAGAAGCGATTGCATTCACATTCTCTTCCAATCCAACAACTCCTGGCGTTGCATAAGCAGCGTTGTAAACCGAACGATCCAAAAGTGTTTGTACCCAAACGGCTACACCCAAATCAGAGAATTCCTCAACGCTGTGCTCTGTGGTATGGTCGATGGCATCATTAGCGTTTTGTGGCAAGCGATAGTTTCCTTCGAAGGTGTAAGATCCCGTGTAATTGTAAACATCTCCGGCCATCATTGGCGACATTACGACACCGCCTTCACCGTTGATCATTTTCTTCATTACGTGTTCGAATTGTGTTTCACCGTTCGACTCAACATTGTTGAAGGTCTCATATTCAAAAATTGCCATGTACAAACGAACACCTGGAGGTGTATTTTCGAGCATTTCCACATCAATAGAAACGGAAACCGTCTGTGTTGCTTCATTCACCTGATAAACTCCTGTGATGTTCGCTTTCGGAGTAACCGCATGAACTGCGTCCAAGTCTCCCTGTGTTAGGCTATTCGGATTCAAACTAGTTTGTCCGTCTAAATAAGAAGCCGGTACACCACTTACTCCGTAGCCATCAGCACGATTGCCTCCTTCCTCAGTGAAGTATGGGTCGCCACTTCCCGGCCAATCCAATTGATATTTTATCGAAACGGTGTTGTCGTCGTTTTGTCCATTTGCCAAAATGGACTCCAATTGTTGGTTCCCAGGGTTACATGGAGGACACGTTGAGGATGTAAAGGTTTCAACAACAGAGATACGCTCTTGCGCCTGCAATGCCATTGGAAGTGCCAATAATCCTAAAAGAAGGTAGCTTTTTTTCATAGTTTGTGTGTAAAGAATTCATTTAAAGATAGATAATTCACGGATTGTGAGAAATCAAATCTTGACATTTCATTGAAATGCTAAAATAGTATTCACGCTGCACTCATTCGCCCGGCGTGGATGTATTTAAGATACAAAATAGTATGGAAATCCATATCTAGATTCATAATTCCATGGTTTCAAATGGATGAAAAGGAAGATTTAATCGTCACTTTGACGCGTCACGCGTTGCACTCCCTCTACTTGCTCGAATTTATGCATGAGCGATTTCAAATGCTCCGTATCATACACAAGAACCTTCACAATACCCTCAAAAATTCCGTCGTTCGTTTCAAATGAAATGGATTTCATGTTGACATTGTGCTGATTGGAAATAATCTCCGTGATTCTGTTCACCAGACCAATTCGATCCATTCCAAAAACTTTAATCGAAGCAAGACTTTCCTTTACTTTCGAGCTTTCCCAGCGCGCCTTAATGCAACGATAGGCCATTTTAGACATCAAATGCTCGGCATTGGAACAGCTGTAACGATGTACTTTGATTCCATCATTCACAGTGATAAATCCGAAAACGTCATCTCCCGGAATTGGATTGCAACACGATGCCATTTTGTACTCAATATCCTTGAAATTCTCTCCAATGATGATGGTATCAGACTTGTCCACCTTGGCCATTGGCGAATCGTGCTTGCTTTTCTTTCGAACGTATGCCTTCTTTTCAAGTTGAAGCAATCCCGCTTTATTCTCCAACTCGCGCATTTTCGTCAGGTCAACTTTCCCTTTTGCAATTTGGAAATACAGCTCGGTAGCACTTGGTATCTTGTAAAATTTCTCAAGCACAGTAATGTTCTCAGAGGCAAATCGCAGGTTGTATTGTTTGAATTTACGCGTCAAGATCTCACGTCCATCGGAAGCAATGCGTTTGCGTTCTTCATTCAACGAAGATTTGATTTTCTGGCGCGCTCGTGCCGTTCCAACCATGCGCAACCATTCCTCGTTCGGCTTTTGCTTCGTAGATGTGATGATATCCACTTGATCTCCACTTTGCAACTGATAACTGAGCGGAACCAAACGATTGTTCACCTTCGCACCAATACAGTGATTCGGATGGCAAAAATATCGTAGACTTCCTCAAAAGGAACGCCTTTGGTGCGCATCTTTCGGTAAATGGACGAAATGGATTTCGTTCGCACCTTGATTTTATACCGATATCCCTCGTTGGTTAAGGCTTGACGGATGGGCATGGTGAAACGACGAATGTATCGATTTCGTGCCGCTTCCGTTGATTTTAATTTCGTTTGAATTTCATCAAAAACTTCAGGATCGGTATAGCGCAAAGCCAAATCCTCCAATTCGCTCTTCACCGAATACAGCCCCAGTCGATGTGCAAGAGGGGCGTACAAAAAGGTCGTTTCCGAAGCGATTTTCACTTGTTTGTCGTGCCGCATGGAAGACAGCGTGCGCATGTTGTGCAAACGATCGGCAAGTTTTATCAAAACTACGCGAATATCATCGGAAATGGTCAAGACCATCTTCCGGAAATTCTCGGCTTGAACCGATGCATTTTCATCAAATACCTCAGGAATTTTGGTCAGTCCGTCAATAATGACGCGTTCTTTTATCCCGAACAAATCTTCAATATCCTCCAATGTGATATGGGTGTCCTCCACTGTATCGTGCAGCAGGGCGCAAACCACCGCTGTTGGACCAAGCCCCATTTCATCGATGCAAATACGCGCTACGGCAATTGGGTGAAAAATATACGGTTCTCCTGACTTTCGACGCATGTCTTTGTGCGCCTCTACAGCAACGTCAAAAGCCTTTCGAATGAGTCGTGTATCTTCTTTACTACGATTTTTGAGTGCACGAAGCAAGCCCCGGAAGGCGTTTAGAATATCCTTTCGCTCTCTCTCAAGATCAATATTCAGATCGTCATGCATCTATTTCGCTGGTAGTAATTTTGCCGATACTTCTCCAAATCCAACGCGAACTCCGTTCTTTTCGCTAAATCCGCGCATTTTCACGGTATCATTATCCGCAATAAACTTGCGTTCTGTTCCATCGGGCATTGCCACAGGTTTTGTTCCTTTCCAGGAAATCTCTAGCATGGAACCGTATTGACCTTCTTCAGGTCCTGAAATTGTTCCTGAGGCCATCATATCTCCGTTTTTGATATTACATCCGTTTACGGTATGGTGCGCCAGTTGCTGGCTCATATTCCAGTACATGAATTTGTAATTGGAATTCCCAACTACTTTTTCTTCGCTGTTTTCTGGTGTGATTGAAACTTCTAGGTTGATATCGATGTGCTTGTCTCCGCTGTACTCTAAATACGGCAATACTTTCGGATCCTGCACTGGTCCTGCCACTCGGAATGGTTCTAAGGCATCCAAAGTAACGATCCAAGGGGAAACGTGCGAAGCGAAGTTTTTTGCCAGGAAAGGTCCTAAAGGAACATACTCCCACTTCTGAATATCTCTCGCCGACCAATCGTTGAACAAACACATTCCGAAAATGTAATCATCGGCTTCCTGTGTTGAGATTGAATCTCCAAGTGGTTTTCCTTCGTAGGTGACAAATCCCATTTCCAATTCAAAATCGAACAATTTACACGGTCCAAAAACAGGTGGTTCGTCTTCGCTTGGCTTCTGCTGTCCTTTTGGACGATGCACAGGAGTTCCGGAAACAACAATCGAAGAAGCACGTCCATGATATCCTACTGGAATATGTTTCCAGTTGGGCAATAAGGCATTGTTCGGATCACGGAACATACACCCTACATTGTAGGCATGCTGCTCGCTTGAATAAAAATCGGTGTAATCTCCAACCTGCACTGGCATGATCATTTCTACCTGATCCATTGGAATCAAAACTTGACTCACGTGGTGTTCGTTCTTTGCCAGGTCGTCGTATCCTTCACTGAACAATTTCGACAATCGGTTGCGGAGTGCGCGCGTTCCTTGCTTCCCCTTCTCCATCATTGGATTTAGGGCATTTGCATCAAAGTCGCTTTTCGCAAAAGGTAAATTATCAAGGTATCCCAAAACGAATAAAGCGTTCAAATCGATGGCAAAATCTCCTATTCGAGAAGCCACTCTTGTTCCTTCTGCCGTTTTTATCACACCGAATGGAATGTTTTGAATTGGGAAATCAGAATTTTTAGATACTTCGATCCAAGATTTCAAGTTTGGATCATTCGCAGCGATTGTCATAATATGCGTTTGGTTTGAGTTCTTACTTAAAATTAAACATTAAAGAGGAAATGCATCACATCTCCATCGGAAACTACGTACCCTTTTCCTTCGATGCGGAATTTCCCCGCTTCTTTCACGGCAGCTTCACTTCCAAAATTCACAAAGTCATCATACGACATTACTTCAGCTCGGATGAACCCTTTTTCGAAATCGGTATGAATTACTCCGGCTGCTTGCGGCGCCGTCATTCCTTTGCTTATCGTCCATGCACGAACTTCTTTTTCACCAGCGGTAAAATAAGTGTCCAGGTTCAATAATTTGTATGCAGAACGAATCAAACGATTGACTCCTGGCTCCGTTAATTCAAGCTCGTCCAGGAACATTTGACGCTCTTCATAGGTTTCAAGTTCCATAATATCCGACTCGATAGCAGCTCCAATTACAAGCACTTCTGCCTCTTCGTCTTTTACCGCTTCTTTTACAGCATCTACATGCTGATTGCCCGATTTAACCGATGCTTCATCCACATTACACAGATACATTACCGGCTTCGCTGTAATCAACTGGAAAGATTTCACAATTGGCGTCTCTTTCTCATCAAACTCCAATGTTCGAACTGAATTCCCTTCTTCCAGTGTTGCTAGAATTTTTGTGGCCAATTCGTGCTCCTTCACGGCATCTTTGTCTCCTGACTTGATTACACGACTCAGAGAGCTGATGCGCTTTTCAATGGTCTCCAAATCCTTCAATTGAAGTTCTGTATCTATCACTTCTTTGTCTCGAACTGGATCCACCGAACCGTCAACATGAACTACATTTCCATCGTCAAAACAACGTAGAACGTGAATGATGGCATCTGTTTCGCGAATGTTCGCTAGAAACTGATTCCCCAACCCTTCTCCTTTCGAAGCACCTTTCACCAAGCCTGCGATATCAACAATTTCCATTGTTGTAGGGATCACACGCTGCGGATTTACCAATGCTTCCAATTTTTCCAAGCGTTCGTCTGGCACAGATATCGTTCCAATGTTCGGCTCAATTGTACAGAATGGGTAATTTGCCGATTGCGCCTTTGCATTCGACAGACAGTTAAATAATGTTGATTTTCCTACGTTTGGAAGACCAACAATTCCACATTTCAGAGACATTTAGTTTGAATTTTTAGCAAAGATAACGGAAAGATAGAAAGAGCGTCCTTCGGACGGTAATTGAAATTAAAATGTAGCATTGTTCGGTGGAATGAACGAATTTGGATAATTTCGGGCTTGCAAAAGCATTAGCATGAAAGAAGAAATGCAAAACATCATTGAAGCAGAGATTGAAGCGATTCGAAACATTCCGTTCGATGGTACTATTGAAGCTGCCGTTGAATGTATTCTCCAACAAGTACATCAAGAAGGTGGAAAGGTTGTGATTAGTGGGATGGGAAAAGCGGGGCAAATTGGCATTAATATCGCCACTACGCTTTCCTCAACAGGTACTCCTGCCGTTTTTCTTCACCCGAGTGAAGCGCAGCATGGCGATTTGGGAATGCTTCAAAAAGATGATGTCCTTTTGTTGATTTCAAATTCGGGAAAAACGAATGAAATTCTGGATCTTGTGCACCTTTCGCAACGTTTGTATGAAGGAATGCCCTTGATTGGACTCACTGGAAATCCAGATGGTGAATTGAGCGAATATTGTGATATTACCATCTGCACAGGATCACCAAAGGAAGTTTGTCCGTTGGGGTTGACACCGACCACTTCAACAACTGTGATGACAGTCGTTGGAGATTTAATTGTGGTTCAAACAATGAAGGCCATTGGCTTTACGAAAGAAGAATACGCGAAACGCCATCACAGTGGCTACCTTGGAAAAAAAGCAAAGAATGAAGTATCCTAACCAATTGACGCTAATCGCTGGTCCTTGTGCCATCGAAGACGATGAAATGCCTTTTATTATTGGTCGCGAAGTCAAAGCAATTTGTGATCGATTGGGCATCAACTACATCTTCAAAGGAAGCTACCGAAAAGCCAATCGCTCGCGCCTGGACTCATTTACTGGCATTGGCGACGAACTGGCCTTGGGTATACTGCAGAGTGTTGGAAAGGAACTTGGTGTTGAGACAATTACCGATGTTCACGAAAGTCACGAACCAGAAAAGGTCGCGAAATACGTCGACAATTTGCAAATCCCGGCATTTTTGTGTCGCCAAACCGAATTATTGATTGCAGCGGGAGAAACGGGTTGCGGTGTGAATATCAAAAAAGGGCAATTTTTATCCCCGGAAGCGATGGTGTTCCCGTTGGAAAAGGTTCGATCTACAGGAAACGATAAAGTTTGGCTTTGTGAACGCGGAACAACGTTTGGATACTCGGATTTAATTGTAGACGCTACGGCCATTTCTCGTATGAAGAACCTGGGCGCTCCTGTTATCATGGATTGTACGCACGCAGTTCAAAAACCGAACAAAACGGAAGGTGTCACTGGTGGTGATCCGCAATTGATAGAAACAATCACTTTGTCTGCTGTTGCAACGGGCGCAGATGGGCTATTTCTAGAAGTTCATCCAGATCCAAAAACAGCCAAAAGCGATCCGCATACGATGCTGCAATTGGATAAACTGGAAGGTATTTTGGAAAAATGTATTGCGATCCGAAAAGCCTTGAGCGCAGCGCATTGATTGATTCAAACAAGGATGTTTGAAGGAGATAAGTTTTCTATAATTTCGGGAAAATTCTTGTGAAATCAAAGGAAAAACGAAACTTCTTGTTCGCCAAAACGCGTTTTTGCGAACTCTGGTTTTTGCGAATTTTAAAATTTGCTGATCCACATCTCAACACCCGTCGAAATCATCATTCCCCTTCCATTATTCCCTTTTCCTTCTTCAATTACTTATTTTCGTAACGCAAATTCGAAACTTATGCGATTTCTACTCTTACTATCCTTGATAATTTCCTCATACGCCAACGCTCAAACGGACTCCATTTTCATACGGAAGGTTTACGATGAAGCACTGTCGCGCGGTCATTCTTACGAAAACCTGCGTAGTCTCTGCAAAGATATTGGCGCAAGAATCACAGGGTCAGCTGAAGCCGAAATGGCCGTAGAATGGTCGGAAGCGAAAATGAAATCGTACGGATTTGACAAAGTCTACAAGCAAGAAATTACCGTTCCACACTGGGAAAGAGGAACCAAAGAAGCAGGTTGGGTGCGCACCGAAGATGGTCAACTTATAAAAGTAAACATATTGGCGTTAGGTGGCTCGATCGGAACAGACGGAATCATGGAAGGGAAACTTCTCACTTTCCCATCGATGGCAGCGCTGCAAGAAGCACCAGCAGCAGAAATTGAAGGCAATATTGTATTCATCAATCAACCGATGGACGAGAAACAAATAAGCACTTTTAGAGCATACGGAGGCTGTTATCCCATTCGTGGAAACGGCGCTGTTGAAAGTGCTCGACTGGGCGCAAAAGCAGTAATCATTCGATCTCTTGGAATGCCAATTGACCCGCACCCTCACACAGGAAGCATGCGTTACAATGACAGCATCACGAAAATACCCGCAGCAGCAGTATCAACACAAGATGCCGAACAAATTCAAGCATTAGTAGATGCCGGAAAATCATTGGAATTTGTATTAGAGATGGACTGTCAAAGCTATCCTGATGTGACATCTTACAACGTAATAGCAGAAATTACCGGGACAGAAAACCCTGACGAGATCATCACTTTTGGCGGTCATTTGGATTCTTGGGACACTGGCGAAGGTGCTCATGACGACGGCGCAGGGGTTATTCATTGTTTGGAAGCACTTCGTATTTTAAAAGAATTAGAATATAAACCAAAGCACACCTTGCGATTGGTCTTTTTCATGAACGAAGAAAATGGAAATTATGGCGGCCGATCTTATGCCAAAATCGTGAAAGAAAAGGGTGAAAAACAAATTGCAGCGGTAGAATCGGATCGAGGTGGATTTGCGCCAAGAGGGTTCACTTGTGATGGAAACAAAGAACATTTGGAAATGCTAGCATCGTTCGCTCCGATGTTTGCAAATTACGATTTACACGTTTTCGATCCAGGGTATGGCGGTGTCGATATCGGACCACTAAAAGCAGAATACGAAGGGATTCCATTATTTGGCTTTGTACCAGATTCACAACGCTATTTTGATTTCCATCATGCCCCAAGCGATGTTTTTGAAAACGTAAATAAACGAGAACTGGAACTGGGATGCGCTGCTATTGCCTCCTTCCTTTACCTCATCGATAACAAGTTGTAGAAATGCCCAATAAAAAAGTATTACTGATTGCCTATTACTGGCCTCCGTCTGGTGGAGCAGGTGTGCATCGATGGTTGCGTTTCTCTAAATATTTTAAGGAAAACAATTGCGATTTGACGGTGTATTGCCCCGAAGATGCAGCATGGCCAGTTGTTGACGATAATTTGAGTCATGAAGTTTCAGAAGACCTCACGGTAATTCGCAGGAAGATCTTCGAACCGCATAAATATTTGGGTAGCAAAGGAAATGTTGGTACCGGTTTTACGGAAACAAAAAAAGCAGGACTTCTGAAACGTCTGGTTGTCTGGGTTCGCGGAAATTTATTCATTCCTGATTCAAGAAAATATTGGATCCGACCAAGCACTAGATACCTCAGCAAATACCTCAAAGCGCATCCGGAAATTACGACAGTAATATCAAGCGGACCTCCGCACAGCATGCACCTTATTGCGCGAAAACTGAAAAAGAAGTTCGACATTCATTGGATTGCCGATTTCAGAGATCCCTGGACACAAATTGATTTCTATGAGAATTTAAATATCGGGAAGCGAGCGGATAGAAGACACCATCAATTGGAAGCAGCCGTGTTAAATGAAGCCGACGAAGTAATCACCGTAAGCAGTTCTTGTGCCGATGGATTGGCCGAAGTTGCTAACAAGGAAATCCGCGTTATTACCAATGGATACGAGTTTCCTGATTTCGATACCTCAGAGATTCAACTCGACGACCCCTTTACCATCTCACATTTCGGCTCCATGCCCTTTGCCCGAAATCCATTAGTTCTTTGGAAAGCAATTGCCAACATATTACCTAAAAATGAAGCCTTTCGAAAGGCACTCAAGATCCGCCTGATTGGTACTGTTGATTTTAAGGTTATTGAATCATTAAAGTCCTTTGATCTTGAATCCTATGTTGAATTTGTAGATGCGGTTCCTCACAACAAAAGCATTGAATTACAGCGTCAAACGCAACTCTTACTTCTAGTTGCCAACAATACCGGAAATGTAAAAGGCATATTGACAGGCAAATTTTTCGAATACCTTGGAGCGAAACGTCCAATAGTGGCAATCGGTATGGGAGATAGCGATTTGGAAAAAGCGGTTCAAAACACGAATTGTGGTGCGTTTGTTCCTTTTCAAGCGGTTGAAAAAATGGAGCATTATTTACTCGAATCATTCGACGCGTATAAAGCGGGAAGTCTGAACTCCAATGCCACAAACCTCGATCAGTATCATTCACGAACGTTAGCGAAACAAGTCATTGAATTAATCCACTAAATTAGGGCTGAACAATCACACGCTCCTGTTTTATTTCGGATCCAAAATTGATCTGCAAAAGATACACTCCCGTAACTTTCGGCGTCACAATAGAGTACACTCCATTTCCTGCGTCGGTCGAGGGTGCATCCCATACTTTTCCTTCCATGGACACCCATTGACTAGTCACAGGAACACTTGTCGATGTCAATGAAATGAAATCTTTCGCCGGATTAGGATAGAGCGTAAATGCAATGGGATCGTTCACAGAAACAGACGCTGTTGCATCCAAAGTTTTGAAAGCGTTAATTCTTCCTGCTCCCAACATTCCTTCATATCCTGGGTTGATCAAATCAATCGGATCACACCCCGCTTCTATCGCCAATTCAACCTCTTCAGGCGTCAAGGTTGGATCTTGTGCCAACACCAATCCCGCTAGTCCTGCTACCAATGGGCACGCCATAGAAGTACCGCTTTTTATACCGTATTCATCTCCATTTCCAGAAAGAGTGCTGTACATATTCGCTCCAGGCGCCATAACATCTATGGTTGACCCGTAATTGGAGAACCACGTAATCATGTCTGAAGAATTTGTCGCACCAACACTAATCACGTATTGAAATGCCGCGGGATAATGCGGTGCATCTGTCGTGCTATTCCCGGCGGCTGCAATCAATACAGCCCCCGTTTGATTTGCCGCAGACATCAAACTTTCACCAGTTAATGAAGGCGCTGAAGACCCAAAAGACATGCTAATAATATCGGCATCTGCCTGGATTGCATAGTAAACACCATCATATGCATTGGGAATGGCTGCTCCTTCTGACGCACTAGAATTCGGGGCACATTTCACAGGGATAATAGAAGTATTGAACCCTAAAGAAGCAATTCCAGTTCCATTATTGGTGGATGCTGAGGCTATGCCCGCACAATGCGTTCCGTGGGTAAAAACAGATCCCGATCCCGCAGCTGCCGGTGGATTCGGATCACCATCGTTATCAGATACATCATATCCGTTGTAATCATCAATAAAGCCATTTAAATCATCATCAAGTCCATTGTTCGGAACTTCTCCAGTATTCACCCAAATATTCGCTTGCAAATCTTCGTGCTGATTACTGACAGCGTTATCCACAATAGCAATTTTCACTTGGTCACTTCCTGTGGTAATGTTCCATGCTTCCGCTGCTTGTACCTTTGTTAATGCCCACTGAGATGGATGCACATCATCTGGCACAAGGGATACTTTATGCAACACTTTCTTTTCGGCGTATTCAATATCTATAAGCAGTTCTAACTCTGTGATTAATGCATCCACCATGCTCCACTGACTGAAAGTGAATTCAAAAGTACGATCCAACTCATTCGTCAAGCCACCAAAAGGCAAATGAATATCTGAAATTCCATAATTCGCCAGAATGCCATTAAAAACAACATTGGAACTGTCGTAATTATTCAATTGGAGCGCAGCCCCTTGCGTTGTTCTAACGTAGATACGTCCATCAACATAGTTGCTGTCAATTGTTTGGGAATGCACTGAAAAAATTGCAACTACTGAAAAAGTTAATACTCCAATAATTCTATACATAGCTTTCTTTTTGGTTTGATTGATGCTTGTTTTACTATATACGTACGAAAACCCAATCTGGATTGCCGAAGGCTGTTTTTTTTGCTTTTATCTCAACGAGATGTCGGCAAGCTAAATCGTTTATATCTGTCCAATGAAAGAATTTTCCGACCTTCAACAAAGTAAGGATGAATCCTTTACCCTAAGAATTTTATCCACCTCTTTACAGTCCTGTGTTGATAAAAAAAGCCCTGTTTTCAGGGTAAGAAAGGAAATAAGCGTACTTTTGTAGCGAATTTAAAGTGGACGGCAAATTCTATGGCTCAAGATATTTTTGACAAAATTAGAAAGAATAGAGGTCCTTTGGGACAATATTCAAAAGGTGTTCACGGGTATTTTACGTTCCCAAAGTTGGAGGGTGAAATCGGAAACAAAATGATTTTCCGTGGAAAAGAGTGCCTCGTATGGTCTGTAAACAACTACTTAGGGTTGGCGAACCACCCTGAAGTACGCGAGGCAGATGCTAAAGCGTCACAAGATTGGGGATTGGCTTACCCAATGGGATCAAGAATGATGACTGGTCAAACAGGTGAACACGAAGCATTAGAGGCTGAGATTTCTGAATTCATGGAGAAAGAAGACACGATTCTTCTCAACTTTGGATACCAAGGAATGGTTTCGGCAATTGATAGTGTAGTTGACAGAAACGATGTGATCGTTTACGATAGTGAATCTCACGCATGTATCCTTGACGGAATGCGTCTTCACGCTGGGAAGCGTTTTGTGTTCAAACACAATGACATGGAGAGCTTCGATAAGCAAATGGAGCGTGCTACGAAAATTGTGAACAACACAGGTGGTGGAATTCTCGTTATTACGGAAGGTGTTTTCGGAATGGCAGGTGACCAAGGAAAGTTGAAAGAACTTATTGATTTCAGAAAATCAGGTAAATATAACTTCAGAATTTTTGTTGATGATGCTCACGGTTTCGGGACTGTAGGTGAAAAAGGACAAGGTTCTGGTGAGGAGCAAGGTGTTCACGATGAAATCGATATTTTGTTCGGAACATTCGCGAAATCAATGGCTTCAATTGGTGCGTTTATCTGTGCTGAGGAGAACATCGTTGAGTTCTTGCGTTACAACATGCGTTCTCAAGTATTCGCGAAGTCACTTCCAATGCCATTGGTAGTTGGAGCTCGCAAGCGTTTGGAATTGCTCCGCACGCAACCAGAGCACAAAGCGCGATTATGGGAAATTGCAAGTACTTTGCAAAAAGGATTGATTGAAAATGGATTCGACATTGGAGAAACAAACTCCTGTGTAACTCCTGTTTTCTTGAAAGGAAACTTGGCCGAAGCAACAAATTTAACGTTCGATCTTCGTGAGAACTATAATATTTTCTGTTCAATTGTGATTTACCCAGTTGTACCGAAAGATGTGATCATGCTTCGCTTGATCCCAACAGCTGCTCACACTTTGGAAGATGTTCAGTACACAATCGAAACGTTCAGTAAAATGAAAGAAAAATTGGATGCTGGTGAATATCAATCTGAAGAAATGGCTGCTGTAGAAGTGGATACCAAGAAGTAAATTGAAATAGAAGACTTGAGACTGTTAGACAATAGACTTTAGATCTTCCATCAAAATATACTAAAAGCCATTTGCTGCGCACTGAGGTTCTCGAAGTGATCAGTAAATGGCTTTTTTCATGCCCTAATATTTCTGAATAATTGAAGCGAGAAGATCAATCTCCGCATTGGTATTGAACGCATGCAAACAGATACGCAATCGTTCTTTTCCCTCTGGTACCGTCGGAGAGAAGATCGGCTTCACAGCAATTTGGTTTCGTTGCAGTTCCTCGGCAATTCGACGAGTTTTAGTGACATCACCCACTTCCACAATCTGAATTGGAGAACCTGCATTTGAGATTGATCCCATCACCTGTATCCGTTCGCGATAATAAGCGATAACCTTCTGTAATTGCTCTCTTTTAAATTCTAGTTCAAGATCCGTTAATCGTGCCAGGTTATGCTCCACCACAGAAACCGGAAGCGCTGTCGAATAAATAAAGGGACGACAAAAATTGATCAAATACTGCTTGACGTCCTGATTGCATAAAACCAGTGCTCCGTGCGATCCGTACGCCTTTCCAAAAGTGATCAGTCGCATAAAAACGCTGCTAGAGATATGCAACGCATCAAGCAAGCCTTTCCCAGATGCCCCAAAAATACCGCCGCTGTGCGCTTCATCCACAATCAAATATGCTCCATACGCCTCGCACAAAGCAACCATTTCTAACAATGGCGCAATATCGCCATCCATAGAATACAATGCCTCTACCGCAACGTAAACTGCGCCCGTAGCCTTTTTGAGACGTTGTTCGAGGTGGTCGAGATCATTGTGACGAAAAGAAAACGATTGCGCCCAACTCAATCGGACGCCGTCTCGCACACTCGCATGAATTAACTCGTCATACAGAATAGTATCGCCTTTCTGAGGAATCGTACTGAAGATTCCCAGGTTAGCATCGTAACCAGCATTGAAATGAAGTGCCGCATCGGATTCAAAAAACTGCGCAAAATGTCGCTCAACAACCTCGTACGCTTCAGAATTTCCAGATAACAATCGAGACCCTGTGCTCCCCCCTACTGACATTACCGCAGATGAATCTCTGGAACACCCCAAATAATCGTTGGAGAAAAAATCAACAAACCCTTCAAACGAAGAAAGGGAACGCGAGGTCCCCTTTTCCTGTCTATCCGACAATTTCTTATGTAGCTTGGCGTCCATTTAGCCTTCCACAGTCACTTTTCTCGGTTGAAAGTTTTCGTCTTTCACTTTTGCACGCGCTTCTGCCAATTCTTTTGCTCGTGCTGCTTCTTTGCGCTTGCGCTCTTCAATGATAGGATCTGGTTCCGAGACTGGCTGTTCACCATCGGCAAACGCCTCCTTCGGCTGTAACCCGAGGATTTTAAACATTTCCATATCCTCGTTGTATTCAGGATTTGGAGTCGTTAACAACTTATCTCCAGCAAAAACAGATCCTGCACCTGCCATGAAACACATTGCTTGTGCCTCCATATTCATTTTCGTTCTTCCTGCTGATAAACGCACCACCGACTCTGGAAATGCAACTCTGGTTGTCGCTACCATTCGAATCATTTCCCATTGCTCAATCGGTTTCTGGTCGGCCATTGGCGTTCCTTCTACCGCAACGAGCGCATTGATCGGAATAGACTCGGGTGGAGTTTCCATCTGCATGTAACTCATCAACAATCCGATTCGATCTTCAACCGCTTCTCCCATACCGATGATACCACCAGAACAAACTGAAATTCCAGCTTTGCGCGCATTGTCAATCGTATTCAAACGATCTTCGTACTCACGTGTTGAGATAACGTCATCATAATAATCGGAAGACGTATCCAAGTTATGATTGTACGCAAATAATCCAGCGTCTTTCAAGCGTTCCGCCTGGTTTTCATTCATCATTCCAAGGGTGCAGCAAACTTCCATACCGAGGTCGTTTACGGATTGCACCATTTCAATCACATTATCGAAATCTTTGTTGTCTCGTACTTCACGCCAAGCAGCTCCCATACACAATCGAGAGGAACCATTTGCCTTGGCATTTTGAGCTTGCTCCACAACAGATTCTACCGTCATTAATTTGTGCGCGTCTACATCGGTATGATAACGTGCAGCTTGCGGACAATAACCACAATCTTCTGGACATCCACCAGTTTTGATACTCAATAACGATGACATTTGCACCTCACGTGGATTGTGAAACTGTCGGTGGATGGTAGCCGCTTCGAAAACAAGTTCCAAAAGTGGTTTATTGTATAATTCTAGTAATGCTTCTTTGGTAGAATATTGTGGATTTACTTTCATTTTCCTCGTTTGTAAAACAAATATACAGATTAGAATTAAAGTTCAGAAGAGGAAGAAATTTACTTATTAAGAAGGCAAGCTGCATAAGCTTTAATTGCCTTACCTTCTCCAAATGAATCTACTTTTTCGTGCGTGGTAGCTTTGATAGAAACGGCATCTTCATCTACCTTCATTAGTCCAGCGATAATCTTCTGCATCGCAGGAATATGCGGATTCATTTTGGGTGCTTCTAAAATGATGGTCGAATCAATATTGACGACGTGATATCCTTTCTGCTCGATCAACTTCATGACCTCATCCAATAATATTTTACTGTCGATACCTTTGTATTTTGGGTCTGTATCTGAGAAGTGATAACCGATGTCGCGAAGATTCGCAGCGCCAAGTAAGGCATCGCAAATTGCATGTAGCAAAACATCTGCATCTGAATGACCAACAGCTCCAATTTCGGAAGGAATTTCTACTCCGCCTACATATAATGGAATCCCTGAAGCCAAGCGATGTACATCGACACCATAACCAATGCGAATATTCACGCTAATTACTCTTTGCTATCAGCATTCGAATCTCCACCAAGCCCCATACGAAGGGTAAAACGAAGCGTATTTGCCAATGGATTCAATCGCTGTAAAGCTGCTAAATAAGAAATGTCAATTCCGAACTTATTGTATTTAAACCCAACTCCGAAGTTAAAGTACTGACGCGCTCCTTTGTTTCTTGCTTCGTAGAAGAATCCCCCTCGAACTGCCAAGGTATTGTTGTACCAATATTCCAAACCTGTGGCAATGTTGATTTCTGTCAACTCTTCACGGAACTTAGAACCGCCTTCGATTTGGTAACTTCCATCTGCATTCTGAATGTAATCGCCATTCTCGTCTTCTGAAGGCGTTCCTGGTGCATCACCAAACGAGCGAAGCATTCCTGCAATCACCCCAACATCGTCTGACGGAGACCCTGCAATAAGTACGAACTCGCTTCCAATGAAATCATAAATAGGCGGTGTTGGAACCAATAACTTTTGGAATTCCAATGAGAATGTCAAGCTGTTGTATGAATCAAATTTTGCATTGAATGAGTTTCCAATTTTTAAATTCATCGGGATAAAATCGCGCGTCGCAAGGCTCGAATAAGAAACCTTATTTCCAATATTGTTGATGGTCGCAGCAAAAACATAATCTCCTCGTGTACGCCCAATTTTAGCATCACGATTGAAGTAGGTGTATGATAAATCTGCTGCCCCTACAATTCCTGGTTTTGTATCCACACCTGGAATTACGGATCCACCCGTAAGGTTTGAGTAGGCAAACTTACCGTTTAATCCAACACTCATCTTTTCGTTCAGTTTGAAAGCGTACCCTCCTGTAAGTTCGAATTCATTGGGCTTGTCTTCTCGAAGTACATCTCCTTGAGCACTTGTGAACGTAATTTCCCCTAAAGAGAAGTAACGCAAAGCCCCACCAACTGCATGACGCTTGTTGATGTTGTAGTATCCAGAAACATAAGATAAATGAATATCGTTTGTCAATTGACGCAACCACGGTGTGTAAGAAACGCTAATCTCCGCCTGCTCTTCAGCAAAGTTGATCATGGATGTGTTCCAATAAATAGAAGTTGACGAAGCGCTCAAAGCCGTTCCTGCATCTCCCATCCCCCCGGCTCTTGAGTCAGGCGTAATCGACATGAAAGGCATCGCAGTTGTAATGGTATTGAGCTGCAAATCATTTTGCGTCGTACCTGACCCACCTGTTGGCGGATCTTGAGCCATCACCATTGTTGCTGCTCCTGTTGTAATAAGTAGGCTTAGAAATTTCTTAATCATCATTCTTAAATGTTGAACTTGCAAATATACGTATATACTCTATCCTTTATTGTGTCTCTTACCTTAAAATCACCAATTTTTCCGTTTTTTCGGCGATTTCGCCTTCTGGTGTTCTTACTCTGACGTGATAGACGTAAACTCCTTTCGCGAGTTGGTCCCCAAAATCGTCTAACCCATTCCAATGTCATTCAATACAATCGGGTTTCCAGTTTCACCATCAAGAACGGCAACAATATCATGTCCGACACCACTTCCCACGGTATTAATACCGTTTTGATCGAAAACATCCGCAATAAGAATCGGTGTTTCATCGGTAATTCCACCATTCACGAAGCTTTCGTCGTTAATGTATAAATCAATGTCTGGACCTTCATCATCAGAAATTCCGTTCGGGTCTAGTCCACCAATTAAGAAACTGGTATCGTATCCGAAGGCATCAACAGAGCCATTCTCTGCATAGTAACTGATCTTCCCAAAGTCAATGGCATAGTTAATATCTTTCGGAACTACGAAAGTAAACTCAAATGCTCCATTTACGATAGATGCTTTACCACTGTAGATAATGTTTGTTTGTGTTTCAAAATCGTATGGTGGTGAATCCACATCATTCCCCAAGGTAGTTTGGGTTCGAGGCTTGTCATACACCGTTGGATATAAAACACCATTAAAGTTGGTCATCAGTTGATTTGTATGATCGTCTACATGCCCTTTAATCGTCACTTTACTTAATGCCTTTATGGTGTCCGTTACAGCGCCCGCAGGCTGACCATTAATACTGTCAGTTTCAACAGAAAAATTCGGTAATGCCAATCGTAGTGCAGGATCTCCAATTAAGGTAAAGCTGCGCTTGTTATTCCCTCCAACCCCGTTAATTGTTTTACCGATAATTTCTCCAAATGTTCTTGGTCGCATCAATGAATCTCTTTGGAAAGCACTTCGGATAAATTTTTGTCCAATGTTTGTATTCACTCCAAAGTACACCGATCGCGTGGTTGTCATTAAGGCAATTGCTGCCCCAAACGGATTCAAGGAAGCCCACTCGCCAGCCGAAACTCGGTCTGGGTCATCGAATTTGGTAAACTCACACGTGGCAGAAACAAACAATGGCAATACATCAATATTTCGCCAATCTTGAATCATAGGCACAGTAAGCACGCGTTCTTCAGCAAGTCCCACTTCACCTCCGTGTCCAACATAATTGACAATCAAAGCTCCACGTTCTATCCTACGGTCCAACTCTTCGTTTACTTCAGGGTAGCGTTCCCCCCCTGCCGTAGTAATTTGCGGATAAGCATCCTGATAAATCTTAATACAGTTCATTTCTGGCAAAGTATCGCTTACGTAACTGTATTGAGGCTCACAATCAAACTTGAGGAAATAATTATCTTCTTGATCGTCTGCAACGAGCACGTATTTCGTTCGCCAATCTCCAAAAGTCGATGAGTAATCATCATCGCTACAATTCGTATTGGACGTCGAGTAAATTCCAGAACCGTTGTTCATGTAATGCTCGACTTTATCTACCAACTCTTTTGCCATTTGGTTGTCAGAAACGAGCATTCGACCAACGTATACATCAATCTTATCGCTTCCACCAATTGCTTCGTTGTTATCAAGTATGCCAAAATAACTGTCTGCTGGCATCATGGCAATGTGGCTTTCCGAAACATCGCCTTCATCAAACTGGAAAGTAGGAACAAAGTT
The DNA here is from genome assembly GCA_043584915.1 of Fluviicola sp. GTDB lineage: Bacteria > Bacteroidota > Bacteroidia > Flavobacteriales_D > Crocinitomicaceae > UBA4466. The sequence goes on along the minus strand of CP121319.1, from coordinate 2,644,513 downwards.
ATTGTTGTTTGCAACGCGATTCTTTGGGTCATACGTCCCATCACCAAACAAACACAAATACTTCAATTCTGGTCCCGGTGTAAACAATCTTCTGTCGTAAAACATTTTGGCAAACATTCGAATTGCTGTGGCATCCTGCACTCCAGAGCTGAATTCATTGTAAATTTTATCAAGCGTTACCACGTGCACCTTTAAGCCTTGCGCTCTGTGCAAATTTGCCAGGCGTTCTGCCTGCCCCACAAAATTTCTATGTGTAATAATTAAGTAATCTACTTGCGGCAATCCGTGCAGATTTTGATTGGCAACAGGCCCAACAGCAGTTGGCACTAAAAAACTAGATCCGTTTGATACAGCATACGTTCTCAACTCATCTGTATTGGCCGTAAACGTGTAGGTACCGGCATTGTTTGTTCCATTTACCAACCAAGGAACTTGTTTGTCTGTAATTTCCCATACAAATCCATTGGTAGGCATGTTCTGAATCTGAAACTCAGCCACATTTCCAACTCCTACCGACTCCAAATCTCTAAACTGCAATTGTGTCCCCGAAAATCTCAAGGCACGTCTCACATTCACAGTAATCTTATCTAAATAGGTGAGAACATCTGGAGAATTACGAATTACTTGAATTTGGAGCGGCATCACCGATGTGGGATTGTCCATCGTAAATTCGGCTTTGCTTCTTCCAAAATCAACCCCTGCAGGCAAACTTTCTGCATGCAGTAGGTTCCCATTAATGGAATAACGCTGTTCTGTTCCTCCTGAAGTATTCGCATTGGATGCAAGGTACACTTGATATGTCGCCGGAGCACTAGGATCGATATCGGGCACACTGAAATTAAAGGTGCGGGTCAAACCTGGCCCTTCATCAAACAACTCTCCGTACCATCGGCTTCCGCCTCCAACAAGATTCAAAAAGTCTTGCTCATAAACGCGATAATCTGAAAAACTTGTAACAGTGTTCGTTACCGGATCGGAAGAGCTAAAAATATTTTCCACTCGCAAAGCAGGGTCACTTGCATTGATATTTACGAAATAACACGACTGATCGGAATAGACATGGCGTACGTTTCGAAATGTTGAATCGGAATCTTGATCCCATCGATGTGGTCCCCGTGCGTAAAAGAGAATGTAATCGCCTGAATCGAAACTGCCATCTGCTTCACCTATAATTTGGATTGCATTTTTGGCAAGATCATCTGTTCGTGGCACTGCATTCGACTGCGGAAGCAAACCTTCACCATTACCGTAGATATTAATGTGTTGTGGATTTACACTATTCACGTCTACCCCCAACGATTGTAAGAAGGTTCTGTCAATTCTGTAAAAACCATCTTCAGAAATGGCAACTTTGTACCAATCACCGCTTCCTTGTTGTAAAACTGAGTTTTTCAAATATTGCGGAACGAAAGGCTTGCTTGCTAAATTTCCTGTCTCCTGAATTACGTCAAAAGAGACAATTCGATGAATTTGACCATTCTTTCGGATAAAAGGCATCATGTTAACCACAGCGAAAGGAGTTCCATATTCACTCGCGACTTTGTAATCTGCAATCAAATCCTCTGAAACCGGAATATGAAATTTTTCTAAGTATTTTTTATCTGCAGCCGTTGCCGGTGTTGTTTGAATGGACTCAAGAGTAATTCCACTCACACTTTTCCCAACTCTTTCACTGTAATAATAATTGGGACAATAGCCGTCAAGAAATTGCCCTTTTATCATGGGTATTTTAAAGTACTCTTCACCATACCTGTACGATACAGGCTCTCCCCACTTTATGGTAACCGTCTCCGTTTGTGTCTGTGCAATTGCTCCTGTCGAAAGAAAAAGAAACATGAAGGCACACGATAGAAGTTTGTCCAAATCAATTCTAGTTTTCATAATACAAATATCAGATCAATCTTTTGACCTGACAAAAAAACGCACATATTGTTTGAATATTATACTCAATTTGCAATATTTGTAACTTTGTTCATAGAATACCGTTAAACTACACTCAACAAAAAGTCTATTACCCGAGTTGATGAAGACATTAAAAGCATATTTGATTTTGAGTGCGTTCTGCCTAACAGGTTTCGTATCTTATGGTCAAGACCCGCAATTCACGCAGTTTTACGCGAATCCCATTTATTTGAATCCCGCTTTTGCAGGTTCTCATGGATGTCCGCGTTTCGCCGTGAACTATCGTAATGAGTGGCCGAGTTTAACTGGGAACTATGTTACGTACAGTATGTCGTACGATCAGTACTTCAAAAATATTAATGGAGGATTTGGTGTTATTGCCATGCATGACCAACAAGGTCAGGGGACTATTTTTACGTCTATGCTTGGAGCCGTTTATTCCTACCATCTGAATGTCAGTCGAAAATTCAAGATGATGTTTGGTGCCCGAGCGGCAATGTTCAACAAGTTTTTAGACTGGGACAAACTAACATTTGGCGACATGATCGATCCACGTCGTGGATTTATTTATCAAACAGGCGATGTACAACGTGGAGGAAGTAGATACTTTTTTGATGCTTCTGCCGGAATGGTAGGCTATAACAAGCATTTCTTCTTTGGTATTGCCGCACACCACTTGAATCGACCAGATGAATCGATGATTATTGGTTCTTCTCGCTTGCCGATTCGTTTGACAGGTCACATGGGGGCAAAAATCCCATTAGGAGCGCGTTCGAAATACAAAAACGTTACTTCGATCATGCCAAACATTATTTATCAATACCAAAATGGTTTCCAGGAATTAATGTTTGGTACGTATGTACAATATGGATGGTTGGGATTACAACAACCCAAAAACTGGTGGTTTCCAGAAAGTACCGTTTGTTGATCAAGAAACAGGACCTGGTCTTCTTCTTGTCGAAGGTGGTACATTTACAATGGGACGTGCCGAGCAAGATGTAATGCACGATTGGGACAACAGAGCACAGCGTGTTACTGTTTCTTCGTTCTACATGGACCAAACAGAGGTAACGAACTTCAACGAAAAATACGTTGATTACTACCTACGTCACCCTGCTTACCGTGACTACCCTGTTGTTGGTGTTTCATGGTTACAAGCAAACGATTATTGTAAATGGAGAACGGATCGTGTCAATGAGTACATCCTTATTCGTGAAGGAATATTCAAATTCAACACGGACCAGCGTAATGAGAACACATACAACACAGATGCGTACTACGCAGGACAGTATGATGAGGAGTCATTGGTCAAAAATATTGAAAACCTAGATCCAGATGGAGTAGATTCAAAAGGTCGATTGGGACGTCGCCAAATCCGTATGGAAGATGGAATTCTTCTACCACGCTACCGCCTGCCAACTGAGGCTGAATGGGAATTCGCTGCAGCAGGTTTGATTGGTAACTTAGAGGAAGGTTCAGAAAATATTTCGGATCGTCGCCTCTACCCTTGGAACGGACACTGGGTTCGTCAGGATGAAGCACAATTCACAGGTCAAATTCGTGCGAACTTCGTAAGAGGTCGTGGAGATTACATGGGGGTTGCCGGAAACTTAAACGATGGTGCTGATGTAACTGCTCCTGTTGAGTCATACTGGCCAAACGATTACGGTCTTTATCATATGGCTGGTAACGTTTCTGAGTGGGTATTGGATGTTTACCGTCCATTGACAAGTGAAGATTACGATGAGTTCCGTCCATTCCGTGGAAATGTGTTCAAAACAAAATTGTTGAACAACGAAGGAAGCATCGAACAGCGCAACCAACAAGTACAATACGACATTCACGGTATGAAGGAATACTTGAATGAGTACGAGCGTATTCGTTTCCAACGCATCTCGGCGAATGGTCACGATCCTTCATCGAAAGAATTCGCAACATTGAATGATACTGTTATTCCACGTGGATTAGCCGCAAACATTGAGTCACGAAATCAAGTGAAGCAAGGTCATGCTCCAGATCCATTCTATGTATCCCATGGAAAAACGAAGGATTCAATTGAACTTAAATTATTGGCCGATATTAACGCAGTTGTTGATCAAGCCTTGATTTATCAAAACGAAAAACACTACATCGAGGCTTCCGCTCTTATTCAGGATCGTCTTTTCGATGAAATCTTTACTGATAGCTTCCGCGAAGGACCAGATGGAGAAGAGTACGCTTTTGAGTCAATTTCAATCTTGCGTGATGGTTTCCGTGAGTTCATTATCGACACTCCAGGAAAATTGAAATACCGTAACGTAACAGAAGAAGAAAACATTGGACGTTTGAATTACCGACGCGATGATTACATCGATTACCTCGATGGTGATATTGAAAGCTCAATTTACTACGCAAATGATGAGCGTAAAAATGACATCAACCAAGCGACACGTGATCCTAACTTAATCATGTACCAAAGCATGCACGAAGAGTACGATTTGGATGGTGGTCAGGTAAAGCCTGGAGATCGTACATCATGGCCAACTACGTTGATTTCAGATAAATCTCACGTATACAAAGGAGGTTCATGGAAAGACCGTGCATATTGGTTGGCTCCAAGTCAGCGTAGATTCCTTGATGAGGATCAATCAACGGACGCAATTGGATTCCGCTGTGCCATGGATCGTGTAGGTTCACCTACTGGATTCAACTACGGTCGAAAAAAGAAAAAGAAAAAATAACATCGGTCAAACAACCGAGCGTTGAAAAGTAATAAAAAGCCTTGACGATTTTCGTCAGGGCTTTTTTACTTTTAGTCCTATGGAAAAGCAGCTGACCTCCCCTTTTTACACAAGTAAAGGAATCTGTACTGATACCCGTGAGATATTTCCAGGATGCCTTTTTGTTTGTATCCAGGGAGATAATTTTGATGGGAACACTTTTGCAAAAGAAGCTTTGAAGCAGGGAGCGCATCACGTAATTGTTGACAACCCAGCTTACTATCAAGAAAATTCACAAATGACCTTGGTAGAAAATAGCATTAAATATTTGCAAAATCTTGCCAATCACCACCGGAAAGAGTTTGACATCCCTGTTATTGGTATCACTGGAAGCAATGGTAAAACCACTACGAAGGAATTAATTCATACGGTGCTTAAGAAAAAGTTTCAGGTTCTCGCTACAAAGGGAAACTTGAATAACCATATTGGTGTCCCTTTAACTTTGCTGAGAATGAGCACGTCTCATGAAATTGCAATCATAGAAATGGGCGCCAATCGATTCAAGGATATTGAAGAATTAAGCGCAATCGCCGAGCCGACACATGGAATCATCACAAATATTGGGAAAGCTCATCTAGAGGGATTTGGCGGATTTGAAGGCGTTCTTAAAACGAAACGAGAATTATACGAATCTCTGGAGTCAAATAATGGAACAGTAATCATCAACGGTGATGACGAAATACTTACGAGTATCGCTCCAAAGTTGCCGAGTTTCACCTACGGTGAAAATGCAAACAATGATGTGCACGGAGAATTGATAGGCCTCTCCCCTTTCGTAGCAATGAAATGGAGCTACCAGGAGTATCATTCTGAAAGTTTGCAAACGCATATGATTGGCAAATACAATTTTTACAACTATTTGGCTGCCGCAACGTTTGGCGTATACTTCGAAGTTCCTTATTCCGACATTTCGGATGCGCTACAAGAATATACTCCGACAAACAATCGCTCTCAAGTTTCCAAAACGGAACGAAACACGCTCATTTTAGATTGTTACAACGCCAATCCTACAAGCATGAAGTCTGCACTCGACAGCTTCCGAATCATGAATAAACCAGGCAAGATTTTTATTATTGGTGACATGCGCGAACTAGGAAATGAAGCTGAATTGGAGCACCAACGTATTCTTGAGTTGATTGAAACGCATGATCTGCAAGGATATACCGTTGGTGATGAATTTGGAAAGGTGAAATCTGATCGGATATTGAAGCATTTTTCCAACGTAGAAGACGCACTTGCATTTTTTCAGAACAATCAGATTGACAACAGTTTGATCTTATTGAAGGGCTCCAGAGGGATTCAACTCGAGAAGTTAACTCCTGCCTTATAAAAATTTGCTCTCCAATTAACTATATAACCAAATGGTTATATAGCGTTCACGTACTATTTTGAATAAAAAAATCCCGCCATTTCTGACGGGATTTCAATTTTTATATGGTTGTCTCTTACGCTTTCAGCAAGTTTCTTGAAATAACGATTTTTTGAACTTCTGATGTTCCTTCGTAGATCTGCGTAATTTTCGCGTCGCGCATCAAACGCTCTACGTGGTATTCTTTCACGAATCCGTATCCTCCGTGGATTTGAACCGCTTCTACCGTGTGCTCCATCGCTACTTTCGATGCGTACAATTTCGCCATGGCACTTGATTGATCGTAGTTGCGACCGTTATCTTTGTCCAATGCTGCACGGTACACCAACAAACGAGCAGCTTCGGTGTCCGTAGCCATATCCGCCAATTTGAAAGCAATCGCTTGATGCTTCGAAATCTCTTTTCCAAATGCTTTGCGCTCTTTCGAGTAAGCCAAAGATAATTCCAATGCTCCAGCTGCAATTCCTAATGCTTGCGCTGCAATTCCGATTCGACCTCCAGACAATACTTTCATCGCGAATTTGAATCCAAATCCATCTTCACCAATTCTATTTTCTTTTGGAACTTTTACGTCGTTAAAAAGAAGCGTGTGTGTATCCGATCCGCGAATTCCCATTTTGTCTTCTTTGGCACCGATAACAAATCCTTCCATACCTCGTTCGATAATGAAAGCATTAATTCCTCTGTGTCCTGCCTCAATATCTGTTTGAGCAATTACAAGGTATACTGAAGCTGAAGATCCATTCGTGATCCAGTTTTTCGTTCCATTCAATAAATAGTGATCTCCTTGATCAAGAGCGGTTGTTTTTTGAGAAGTAGCGTCTGATCCTGCTTCTGGTTCAGACAAACAAAAAGCACCAATTTTTTCACCCGTTGCAAGTGGAACAAGGAATTTTTGTTTTTGCTCTTCAGAACCAAACTTTTCTAGTCCCCAACATACAAGTGAGTTGTTCACAGACATACAAACAGAAGTAGAAGCATCTACTTTACTGATTTCCTCCATTGCTAAAACGTAAGAAAGTGTGTCCATTCCAGATCCACCATATTTTGGATCTACCATCATCCCCATAAAACCTAGTTCTGCTAGTTGTTTTATCTCTGCTTCAGGAAAACGCTGCTCGTTATCACGTTCGATAACTCCTGGTTTCAAAACATTCTGAGCAAAATCTCTCGCTGCCTCACGCACCGCTAAGTGCTCTTCTGATAAGTCAAAGTTCATATTTAAGATTCGTTTAATTCCGCGAAAATGCGCGTACAAATTTACGGAATTTGTTGGATTTTTCTACTTTTAGAACGCATGAGTTTGCATACAATTATTGGCGCTATGTCAGGCACCTCCATGGATGGGCTTGATCTTGTTGTGTGCGAAATTGAGAGTTTTGCAAACGATGAATACAGCTATAAAATACTGAATGCCAAAACATTCCCCTATCCTAAGACTATTTTAGAATTGCTAGAGCAGTCGAAAACACTTCCGGCCGAACAACTTTTTGAACTGGACAAATTGTTAGGAAAACAATTTGCTTTGTGCATAAATACTTTTCTGAGCGACGCCAATTTGAAGGCTGAGTCCATTCATGCGATTGCTTCACACGGGCATACTATTTTTCACCGACCGGAAAAAGGCTACACCGTTCAAATAGGCTGTGGAATTACCATTGCACAGGAAACGGGCATTCAAGTAATCAATGATTTCCGACAGAAAGACGTGATTTCAGGTGGACAAGGAGCGCCATTAGTGCCATTTACATGAAAGATTTACTTGAAAAATTCGAGAATAAACGACCAGAAATTGTTTTCGAATGGAAAGATGCAGAAACCGAAGCAGAGGGCTGGGTTGTAATTAATTCACTTCGCGGAGGCGCTGCAGGCGGTGGAACCCGAATGAGAGAAGGTCTTGACAAACGCGAGGTGGAATCACTTGCTAAAACGATGGAAGTGAAGTTCACTGTTGCTGGACCTCCAATTGGTGGAGCCAAATCAGGAATCAATTTTGACCCTTCAGACGCACGAAAAGATGGTGTATTGCGTCGTTGGTACGCAGCCGTTACTCCGCTCTTGAAGCATTATTATGGGACAGGAGGCGATCTCAACGTAGACGAAATCCACGAAGTAATTCCAATTACAGAAGATTGTGGTGTTTGGCATCCTCAAGAAGGTGTTTTCAACGGACACTTTCAACCCAGAGACGCGCAGAAAATCAACAGAATTGGGCAGCTACGACAAGGAGTTTTGAAAGTTATTGAAGACGCGCAGTACTCTCCAGAAGTAAGCAGGAAGTATGTTGTTGCCGATATGATCACCGGGTACGGTGTTGCAGAGTCTGTGAAACATTTCTATGATATTTATGGCGGTGATGTTGCAGGAAAGCGTGTCATTGTTCAAGGATGGGGGAACGTTGGTTCTGCCGGAGCTTATTATTTAGCGCAAATGGGCGCAAAAGTTGTCGGAATTATCGACCGTGTGGGAGGACTTATCAACGAAAACGGCTTCTCTTTAGAAGAAATCCGTGAGCTTTTCCTGACCAAAGATGGCAATGCATTGAATGCACCGAACATGCTTTCTTTCGATGAAGTGAATAGTAAAGTTTGGGATTTGAAAGCAGAGGTATTTATTCCTTGTGCTGCTTCCCGTTTGATTACTGAAGACCAATTAGATCGTATGATTGCCTCTGGAATGGAAGTAATTTCTGCAGGAGCGAACGTTCCTTTTGCAGATCCTGAAATTTTCTTTGGTCAAATTGCCGACAAAGCCGATAATAGTATCACGGTAATTCCAGATTTTATTTCTAATTGTGGAATGGCTCGTGTTTTCGCTTACTTGATGAGTAACGACCTCGATGAACTTACCGACGAAGGTATTTTCCAAGACACGAGCGCAATTATCCGCAAGGCCTTGGCAAAAACGCATGCAAGCAATTCAAACAAAACTGGATTAGCAAAAACGGCCTTTGAATACGCATTAACCCAACTTGTATAAAACCTTCAACTAAACTGTGCTGATATGGAAATGTTTATAGTTATTGTCTTTGTTCTTGGTTATCTAGCGATCACGCTTGAGCATAGCATCAAAATTGACAAATTAGTTCCTGCCTTAATGATGATGGCACTTGCCTGGGCTGCTGTTGCCTTTGGTATTGACGGATTCGATACTTGGTTCGATAGTCACCATTCTGCCTTAATGAATGGCCAAATTCTAGAAAACGGTCACGAAATGGCGAACTATGCCACGATGGGACATGAAGCCAAACTAGAGACGATGGAAGGCACACTACTGCATCATTTTGGTAAAACTTGTGAGATTCTCATTTTCCTTGTTGGAGCAATGACCATTGTTGAAATCATTGATCATTTCAATGGCTTCTCAACCATCAAAGGATTTATTCGCACCAAGAAAAAAGGAACGTTGCTTTGGATCGTTTGTATTCTTGCGTTTATCCTTTCTGCTATCATTGACAACCTCACTGCAACCATTGTATTGATTACGATTTTGCGCAAAATGATCTCTGACAAAAACCTACGTATTTGGTACGCAGGTATGATCATCATCGCGGCTAATGCCGGTGGAGCATGGTCTCCAATTGGAGATGTTACCACAACTATGCTTTGGATGAATGAGAAAGTAACTACGATGAAATTGATCGAATACTTGATCATACCATCGTTTGTATGCATGTTCATCCCAACCCTGATTGCGAGCTTCATGCCTGTTTTCAGAGGAGAGTTTGAGCGCCCAGAAGAGGAAGAAGGAATCAGTTCAAAAGGTCCTTTGATGTTGTACTTAGGATTGGGATTGATTGTATTCGTACCCATCTTCAAAACTGTAACGCACCTTCCTCCGTATGTCGGAATGATGCTATCACTTTCAATAGTAGCCCTTGTAGCTGAAGCCATTAGTGCCCGTGAATTTTCCATGACAGATGTAAACAGTGAACAAGCACAGGGTGGTCATCACAGCAGCCCGACATTTGGGGCATTGGCAAAAATCGAAATGCCGTCTATCTTATTCTTTTTAGGGATCTTAATGACCGTAGCTGCGCTTGAATCTCTTGGCATGATCTTTTCATTCGGACAAGATGTTCAGGGAGCCATGAACAACGATGTATTCATCATGTTGTTGGGAGCGGGATCAGCAGTTATTGATAATGTACCCTTGGTTGCAGCGTCTATGGGCATGTTTGATATTACACAGTATACAACTGACAATCATGTTTGGCACTTTATTGCATACGCAGCCGGAACCGGTGGAAGTATGCTGATCATTGGATCAGCGGCAGGAGTTGTTGCCATGGGAATGGAGAAAATTTCTTTCTTCTGGTACTTAAAGAACATCGCTTGGCTGGCACTAATTGGATATCTTGCAGGAGCAGGCGTTTACCTTCTTATTGGATAACCGAAATAATAATTCGAACTTTTAAAACGTTAATACACTATGAACTTTACTCTTCCTCTCCAAATCGAATCCGCTGCGGACCCAGCTGCTGCTGGCGCTGTTGACGGGATTAAGCAACAATCTGTTTGGGACATCGTCGTTCAAGCAAGCGAAAGCATGTTCGGATTGTTTATCAACGTTATTCTTGCTTTGATGCTCGGGTATGCGATCTTCATTTTTGTGGAACGTTATCTTGCCTTGCGCAAAGCATCGAAAGAAGAAGCAGGTTTTCTTGCAAAAATTAAAGATTACATCATGGATGGAAAATTGGACTCTGCAAAGGATTACTGCGCACGTTCCAACAATCCATCAGCACGTATGATTGAAAAAGGAATTTCTCGATTGGGCAAGCCAATGGATAGTATTTCGGCATCCATTGAAAATACGGGTAAATTAGAAGTGATGCGACTGGAACAACGCTTGAGCTTTTTAGCGACCGCAGCAGGTGCCGCACCAATGATTGGATTCCTCGGAACAACAATTGGTATGATTATGGTATTCATTGATTTGATGAGTACGAACGCTTTGAACGTTCAAACCATCGCACCAGGTACTATGACAGCCATGGTGACTACCGTAGAAGGATTGATTGTGGGTATTGTTGCCTTCATTGGATACAACTTCTTAGTAGCTCGCATCGGACGCCTTGTGTATCAAATGGAAAATGATGCCTTGGAGTTCATGGATTTGTTGCACGAACCTAGCAAATAAGTAATTATGGATTTACGATCAAATAATAAGATCAAAGTCGAAGGCGGAATGGCCTCCATGACAGATTTGGTCTTCTTGTTGCTGATTTTTTTCATAATTATGAGCTTAATGAGTAACAATAATATGACTGTTGACGTACCTAAAGACAGTGACGATCTTCCGACAGATCCCAATCCGCTTGATGTGAGTGTGGTTATTACTGAGGAAAATGGTTATATCGTTCAGCCCGGCGGTGATATTACTTCTCCCCGAGCAAGCTTTGAGGACATCATTCCAGAGTTGAACGCAGCCATGGAAAACTCTCAGCAATTTACACTTCGTATCGAAGGACACAAATCTGCCGATTATGAAGCCGTTTTTAGAGTAATGGCCTACGCAGACAAACTAGGATGGAAGCCTGCGCTAGCGTATAAAAAATAAAATTATGGCAACAATTCCAATAGTAAATTCGCAAGACCAACGCATCGGGCTGATTACAGCGGCTGTGGCGATGCTATTGGTATTATTAATCATGTGGTTCATTAAATACGAGATCGTTGATCCACCTCCACCACCACAAACGTTGGAGGCAGCGGCACCACTTGACAAAACAATTATTGAAGACATAACGATAGATACTGGCGGCGGCGGCGGTGGCGATCCATCGAGTGATCCAGTGAATAACACCAACGTTACTGAAAACATTATCACCAACGATAATTCAAGTACTACGGTGAATGCTGGAAATGCCAACAGTTCAAATACGCACAATTCGGACAATCCACCTTCTGGAGACAACGTTGACAACCCATTCGCAGGCGGTTTCGGCGGCGGAACTGGCGGTGGGCAAGGATCGGGAAATGGAAGTGGGATTGGAAATGATTCAGGACCTGGCAGTGGACCAGGACCAGGAGGCACGGGCGGTAAACGAAATGTGTTGTCTCATGTGAATTCGAATGATATTCAATACAATTACAATGCAAAGTTTGTTTTCCAAGTGGGAATAAATGCCGATGGATATGTAGTTGATGTGCGTGTTATCAAATCATTGACTACCACCTCAGATGAGCGTATCATTCGTAAGGTTGCAGCTTTGGTAGAGCAGCAAGTGCGTTATTCAAAATCACCTGGAGCAACGATTCAAACGCTTCGTTACACGGTGAATTTCAAGGCATCGTAGATCATGGAAGCCCTAGACTGGCTGTTTCAACAATTCCCTTCTTATCAAGTTATTGGTTCAAAAGCGTTTAAGCCAACTTTGGAGAACGCACATAAGATTCTTGAATATCTAGATCATCCAGAAAAGGACTTAAAATTTGTTCATGTTGCCGGAAGCAATGGAAAGGGATCGGTTTCTTCCCACCTGGCGTCGGTTCTCAAAGAGTCGGGTCTTAAAGTTGGATTGTTCACCTCTCCCCATATTGTTCATTTTTCGGAGCGCATTCGCGTGAACGGAACCCCCATCCCCGATACAGAAGTCGCGGAGTTCGTTCATAACATTCGTCAGGCACCGCTTTCTTTCTCTCCTTCTTTTTTTGAAATCACTTTTGGAATGGCGTTGCAGCATTTTCAGCAAGCGGCTTGCGATATTTGCATTATTGAGACAGGACTTGGCGGCAGATTGGATGCAACCAATGTGATCACGCCAGAATTAAGTATTATCACCTCCATTAGTTTGGAGCATACGGACATGCTCGGAGAAACCCTGGAGGAAATTGCTCGAGAAAAAGCCGGAATTATAAAACGTAACCGCCCGGTAATTCTTGGCGAAGGGTGCAAATTTGTTCAGCCGATATTCCAGGAAAAAGCAAGTAAGGAGGAGGCTCCCGTCATTTTAGCACGGCCTTTGAGCAAAGAACTTGCCCATCACTTTAAGGCTCGTTATCAAAGAGAGAATTTTGCCTGTGTCACGGAGGCTTTGGAGGTGTTGCCCTACCCTATTTCGCTTCACGATCTTCACCAGGGTATTTTAAAGGTTCATCAAAATTCTGGTTATTCGGGACGCTTGCAAATTGTTCAGGAAAATCCAACCATCATCTATGATGTGGCGCACAATCCAGATGGAATTAAAAATACTTTAGAGGTTGTTTCCGAGGACCTTTCTGGTGAGCTTTATCTTATTTATGGATCGAGTCAGGGAAAAGATTTGGAAAAAATAAAAAATGGGAGATTAGCTCAGTTGGTTTAGAGCACCTGCCTTACAAGCAGGGGGTCACTGGTTCGAATCCAGTATTTCCCACTCAGTAATACAAAGGGTTTCAGACAGTTCTGAAACCCTTTTTTAAGCCCCTTTCGGTGATTCTCTAAGAAGTCCAATATACTCGAACGACTGTATCGAATAATTTTCCCAAACTGACTAAATTCAATTTTGAGATTGTCACGAAGTTGTTGCAACTTGGACTTACTCTTGATCCCGAGAAGAGCTTTCGCACCTTCCTCGTCGATCCATTCTTGTTCCTTTTGTCGACGCTCAACGTTCTCAATAATTCGAACAGTTAACTCGTCAACGAGTTTGTAAAAACTCTCTTTTTCAAAAACAATTACTTCCATTGTATAAAGTTTTAAAAGGTTACGCGGTCTTCGACCGCTATTAAACAGTTACGTTTCCTTTTGGCGTTTCACACACGCACTTAACCTTAAGGAAGTTCCTTGCGATAAAAATCGCTCAGAATAGAATTGATCTATGAACAATTCAGTGGGTGATACTAAGTCGGAAGCAAATACCCCCTACTATTGCATCATACATAATGTACGGATTAATCCGCTAACATCCAATAGTATAACGGGATTACAGTCAATAGTAACGTTCTGAGTACTGGATTTAACTTTGTTTATGATTCGTCAAAGCGCATTGACAACTAAATCGAGGTTCAATTCGTCTTTCTTGCAAGAGAAAACGAGAATCATAGCCAAAATCAATAAAAGAAACTTGTTCATTTAGTTTATTCGTACAAAGCGATGAATATAGCTATAACTGTCCGTTTGATCGGAATAATTCTGTACAGGGGCATTGGTTAGTGTACTAAACACAACCATAGTATCCTCATTCATATAAATACGCATGAATTTTTCTGGATTAAAATTCAAGTTGATTCCAACATATTGGCAATTATTTACAAAGTTTAGGTCACAGTCAGGATCGTCCCAAACATGCTCTACTCGATAGAACCTCGTTTCGCTTTCATTAATCCAATATGACAACTTTCCTTTTTTCTCGAATTCCATGAAATATTCATTTGAATATTCATCAAAACTCACCCACGAACTTGTTTGATTGCCTGTGTTATGATTGGTAACTGTCTCACTCGCTCCTATCCACTTCCATTTGCCTTGAAGGATAGAGTACCCTCCATCTAATTCGTCTTTCTTGCAAGAGAAAACGAGAATCATAGCCAAAATCAATAAAAGAAACTTGTTCATTTAGTTTATTCGTACAAAGCGATGAATATAGCTATAACTGTCCGTTTGATCGGAATAATTTTGGGCAGGAACATGCGTTAAGGAACTAATGACAACCATTGTATCTTCATTTGTAAATATGTGTAAAAAGTCACCCACATTAAAATTCAAATTGATACCTACATAATGACAATTGTTCACGAAGTTGAGGTCACAATCAGGGTCATCCGTTACTGTCTCTATTCGATAGAACCTCGATTCGCTTTCATTAATCCAATATGACAACTTTCCTTTTTTCTCGAATTCCATGAAGTATTCATTTGAATATTCATCAAAACTCACCCACGAACTTGTTTGATTGCCTGTGTTATGATTGGTAACTGTCTCGCTCGCTCCTATCCACTTCCATTTGCCTTGAAGGATAGAGTACCCTCCATCTAATTCGTCTTTTTTACATGCAAAGAGAATTAGTATAATGAATATCCCGAAAAGTATTTTTCTCATTTTACGATGAATTTTTCAGTAACAAGGTTATCAGTCATAATACAAGTTACGAAATACATCCCTGAGTTCCAACTACCAGAATCGAACATCAAATTTTCATTGGTATTCGACACTTCTACCATCACCTTTCCATAGGCATCGGTAATTTTCCAATTTCTGACAGGAGAATTTTGCCATTTGAGCGTTGCACTTGTTTGACCATTTGTCGGGTTCGGCACAATTATTAACTCTGGTCTGCTTTGTTCAAAAGCAGTAAAATCAAGAATCGAAGAATTAATACGTCCTTCATAATTTGTGGGTTCGAATGTTGCCGTTATCAAGTTCTTTTGGCGCAGATCGAAAATGTAATCGTTGCCTTTGAATTGATTGGTTGTATCCGATGTCCTAAATTGTGGTTCGTTACTTCGACGCACCTTTACCAAAATCATAGATCCGTTTTGGTTTCCATTACTTGCCTCAAAAGTTGCGCTAAGAGTTGGGTATCCTAAATTAATTCTTCCCCAACCATTAGAAGTTTTCGTTTCAATTCCATTCATACTGCCTGTCTGAACGTTAAAATACTCTACAATGTATGATTTGTACGGGTCTAACCCTCCTATTTTTAGCTCGTTACCTGGACCCACTGGACCAATTTCGACACGATCTCTCCATTCTGGAGAAAAATTCATAAAAAAGTCAACAGAATCATCCAAACAATCACAGTTCGAAATACCATTCTCATCCCAATCGCACCAACTTTCTCTCATAGTATATCTATTAACTGTCCGGTTATTGATGATTCCAATTGCCTTTGTAGCATCACTAATTTGATTTTTGAGGTATACAATTTCACTTTTATTACTCGTGCTTACCCACTTAGCTGGAGACCAATTGTCGTGATTCAGGTCGACTCCTGCTAAATGCAGTGGCATATACTGTAAAGGCTCCCAACCTTCCAACCGTTCAGAAGTAAGTTCCCATTGATCAATGCTATTATTGTATCCCCAAGGTAAACCTGCTCCTGCGGCACCCGTGAAAAGACTCATTATAAACATTTGTTTATAGGAAAAAAGGTCGTCACAGTAATGCGTTCCATTTCCAATTTCAACAAAATAGAACGGTTTGTTCAAGGTGCTTGTGTGGGTATTTCTGTAATATTCAATCTCACTTACAGCCCATTCATAGTGCTTAATAGATTCCTCGTAATCAGACCATCCGCAAATATCAATGTACGGATTTATGAAACTTGAATCGCCGGCTAACGTTGAAATGCCTTCTTCTTCAATTCCACCTTCTCCCGGAGGGAATTCATAAGGACTATTAGGAACTTCATTTGGAGGTCCACCATAATGAGCAGTGAGCAAATGGTCTGTGTGTTCCAAATCGTCCTTGATATAACGTGCCATTTCACCCTGCCAATGTGAGACCGCCTGTGCATAAGCAGGATCATGAAAGTAAGGTTTGACTTCCCAAATATCAGGACGTGTTTGACAAGTAGTACTGTCAATGGCAAACTGTATTCCCGAGAAGTTAATCTCATTCATAAAATCAAAAGTTCCGATTCGAGTCGAATGTCCCCAACGTGAAATGATGTAGCGCATTCTATTCTTATGAAATCGCAACAAATCCGTATCTGTGAAGAAAGAATCAACAGTCATTACGCCGTAAACAGAATCCGTATGATAACAATACCCTTCATCATCAGGAAAACCTCCAGGAAGAGGAACACAGGTTATACCAGCTTCTCCAGTAGATGACCAATCCCACCAAAATTGATTGAATATTCCAGTGTATGAGGTTGGTAGGTTGTAAGACAAACACCAATGCATGCGCAAGTCTAATGTTTCCAAGGAATCTATTACACGATCCATTTCCCATGCTCTGAACATTCTGTCACTATAATCTCCGAGATGTTCAAATTCAATTTCCGTCGAATATGGTTGATTCATATATCGAAAGTAATTCCCTCCAGCGTTCTTCAATTCTCTTAGTTGTTCAAAGTATAAATTATAGTCTTTCGGTCTTGCCCCAATAGAAGCATCGTAAGCAGTATTCCTTCCTTGAGTGGGCATATTCAACCCCCAAGTGTAAAATGGATCACCACCAATTTTAAAATATTTCCCATTTTCACCCGTTCGAACATAGTCTGGTTTTCCCGTATCAATCACAGTAAACTGAAACTCATTCAAATCCCAATATTCTCCAGTTACAGGACAGCTTACTGAAATGGCACAGCGCCACAATCCCGTGGCTCTTGGTGCAAACCGAACACGAAATTTGGAGCCTTGAGTTGGAACCTCTTGCCAACTTAAAGTATCTGGTGAATGTTGGTAGTTTTCGTAGTAAAATGCATCACGAACCCATGGATATTGCCATGAACCATTATACAACGGACTAAAGTATGCCTTGATTTCTAACTGCTGCGGATCAAATGGATTTACATTGGTGGCACTTTGTCCGTTGGCAACAAAATCATCTACCGCATTTTGAATGTTCTGGGGTAAAACTACCGCCAATTCTAACTTTCCAAATCTTTCTACATTGTACAAATCAGGATAGTTCATTACCAATACATCAAGATCTTCTTGCGGTTTAATCTCCAAATGCATGTTTCCATTGTTGGTGTATTGTCCCGAATGGAAATCTTCTTTGATATGGATCGTTTGGTCTGCTGTGATGTGTAGCTCTTGATCGTTCGAAAAATTGTACGAATTTACGGCATCCAATAAAACACAGGGTTTGTGAAAATTACCCGGTTCACTAGCTTCGAGTGCCACAGTAGGTACATTTGGACTAGAAACGGAACAATCATAAGCACTTACTTGTGCATGGCTTGAAAAGGTCGCTACGATGAACAACCCAAAAATTGATAAATACTTCATGTTTTAGTCGTTTTGTTCGTTTTGATTTTCCAATGCCTTTAATCGCTTCTCCAACTCAATGTTATAGAGTGTCAATTCTTCTATTTTTTGAAGCAGTAGCGCGTTCATTTCGGCAACGTTTATGCCCTCTTCCAAAACCTCTGCTTCTGAAGGAACGTCAGGCAAATGTCCATTTTGCTCAATGTACGTTTCCACCTCTGAAAGTGAGCGCAACTCATAAGTCGGTCGAAAAACGAAATCTGCCCAAGCCTGCGCATCAATCTTAACTTCCCGACTTCGGACGAGTCCATTGCTGTTAACAGAGAACAACTGACGGTCATTATTCTCAATCTTAAATACCGTTTTGTTGTCCGAATTATTAAACGGTACATCTAAATGAAAATAGACATCTGAATTCGTTTGCAACGGGTCTGCATTCCCCATAATAAGACGTTGGGTAAAACTGGTTCCAACCACATCTAACCCAACTCGCGGAGTTGAAGTATTAATGCCAACATAAACGTCTGGGCATGCTGTATACAATTTCTTTGGTTCACTCACCCAATATGGATTGTTGTTGTAAGTACTTCCTTGTAAATCGCAAAAGCCAACGGGTTCATTTGGCACAGGGAACAACCCTCCTGGGCCTGACTTCATGACCGTTCCATCTGACTTCGTGACAAGAATTCCAAATTCTGACGTGTCTAAGTCTTGCAATCCCTTCATCCAAGTTGTTCCGTAAATAATTACGTCTTGCATTTCAGTAGCTCCCTCCACACGCATGTCATGCATGATTCTGGCATCATCTTCGACAAATAGCGTATCTTTTATCGTCATCGAAGAATCTACTTCCATGTTACCATTTACCTCCAAAGCTTCGTGCGGATTGGAAGTACCAATACCAACCTTTCCAGATGTGGGTAATGTATTTACTTGAGCAAATGAAATGGTTGCACAAGCAAGAAATGCACATAGTAATGTTGTAGTTTTCATGTTATTTGTTTTTTGTTTAAACGCCTACTCTAATTTCAGTTTTCAGCTCTCCCAGACACTGAGTAAAAAAATATCTACGCACATAGTACCTCAGCGTATTGCACTATATGGAGACACACAAACGACCGTTTAACCGCCCGTGTCTTAGAAAGAGAGAATTGGATTTTCCCTCTTACTTTTCTTCGTAATTGCTCTTTATTGTATCGATTCAGTAATGATTGCTGTGAATAGAAGTGTTTCTGCTTCCTAAATCGCTAGATCAATATACTACATAATCGATTTTCGCCACAAGTCCCTCTGCTCCAACATAACCAATGCATATACACGTCTAATTCACGACCTTTTCTATGCATTCCAATGGTTTTACACGAATCACTTCGCACTGGTTATTCGAGGTGAAAATTCAGAAATTTATTGAAGACAAAAAAACCAAAATTGAAAATCCCGTATTTGTACGGTAAGGATTTAGTTAGTTCCTACGTTCGCGCAAACTTGCAACATTTACCCAATCTGCTCCGTAATTCTACGCAAAATGAGGTTTGTTTGTAAATGATTTGTTTTTTTAGGGCAAAATTATTTTCAGAAGTAGGTTTTAAGAAATACTGCTTATAATGTTAGAAGGAGTAGGAGTGTCCATATCATCATTATTTTTTTCGCTTGTAGAGTTCGGAATTTTGACCACTCAAGTAATTTTCATTAGAAAATACTGGAGGATGGAAGCGTTTCGCATTTTCACTGTGATGACTTCGCTATTTCTATTCTTTAACGTTTCACTGTTATTGGTTTCCATAGACTCACTTTCAACGACGATAGGAACAAGCCTAAGAATTTTAAATACAATAACCATTGGGTTGTATCTATTCTTTATGAATATCAATACTTTACTGCCCAGATCGAGTGCTATCAAGAAAGTCCCTTGGCTAATTGTAGCCTTATCAATTGCTTTCGGTATACAGGGGTTAATGAAAACATTCGAATTAGATCAAAACGATATAGTGACAAATACAAATCTCGGAGTGCCTGTACTTTTCACAATTACAATCGTTGTTTTATTATTGGGTAAGGCTGGAGGTAAGCGAACCAGCTGGAATTCCTTCTGGTTGTTATTACTTGTATTTGTTACAATTGTATTCGCAAGTTTTTCAATCTATATTGAAGAAGAGTTGGACTTGGTGGCATACTTGTACATCAATTTTGTTTTTCTATTATTCAGTACAATTCAATACTGGCAACTAAAATTAGCAGTGGATACTAAAGGGGAAGAAACGATAAATGCATCTTCCACGGATAATTCAGCAAGTGAAATAGATAAACTTTCCGAATTTGGTTTATCACAAACCGAAAGGGAAATTGTCGAAATGATTTTAGATGGAGACTCGTATAATGAAATTGCCGTGAAAAGAAGTCGTTCCTATTCTTCGGTATCTTCGCAAGCATCGAATGCGTTTTCAAAAATTAAGGTTCACACCCAAGATGAACTTATCGAGAAGTTCAAAAAAAACTAGGTAGTAGTACTTATACCCCCTTTCCTACTGAGCACGGTTAAGCATTTTTAAGTCTGTTTTAAGCATATTTTGTTTGGATTGAGGTTAATATCCTCCCCATAATTGTGTCATGATCGCTGAAAAAAGACAAATGGGACTTCTCATATTCGACGACAATACAAATAAAATAGCCGTTGCCGATTCTCGAACAGAGGCATTATGGTGGTGGAGGACTCTATCGAAGAAAGCCAAAAAACAAGTTTTGAGCAAACATGGTTTTAATTTCGGTGTGAGAAACCCTTTTGGATGGAACGAGCTAATTAAAATGTATCGTTCCGTCCACCATCGAAGTGGCTCTAAAAGCTGGTGGAGTAGTATTTCCAATACGATAAAATCCAATTTCATTAAAGAATACTGCGGAGGTTTTAATCAGTTCAAGGCGACTTTATGGGTTGATCAGGTGCATATATATTCTGGTGTTCATAATCTATCTCTAACCTAAATACAGTAATTATGCGATCAAGAATTGAATTAACGGAGAAGGAAGATAAAGTATTGGGATTAATCGTTCAGAAAAAAACAACACTACAAATTTCAAAAATCACCCAGATTCCGTCAGGAACTATTAATGGTTACAGACGCAAAATCAAGGAGAAATTTGGCGCAAAATCGAATTTACACCTTATTGTGTTGGCAATATTGCAATATCGTTTCTACAAATTACTAGGTGAAATTGAATTCAAAAAGTATCAGATTACAGAACGAGAAACAAAGGTCTTATTTCATTTTCTGAAAGGTTTCTCAAGCCAAGAGATTGCAGCTTCATTTAGAGTTTCTGTTAGATCCGTTGAATATACGCGTCAAAAGTTTTTGTTGGACACACGTAGTCATGGTGATGCTGGGTTTGTAAAGTCTTGTTTGGAAATAGGTCTCTTAACCCTTTTACCTGTGCGGTTCAATTTTAAAGAGTACTTTATTCTAGGCAAGAATATCAATATCTATAAATTAAAAAAGGCTGACGTAAAAATCCCTATTTACACGAAGCAGATGAATCCAAGTGGCTTCGTTTACCTTGATTTTGAAAATCGTTTCGTGTTTGAGTGCATTGGTGATTATAAAAATGAAAGAAAAGTTGCAGAAAGTATTTCCACGGCATTATTCTTGTCTGGATTTTCTGAAGAAAATGTAGGTAGTCAACTATCTTCCACGACAGTTCCAATTGAAGAAATTGTAAAATCAGTTGCAATGAATATTGATCTAACCTCTCATGAGGAGTTTGTGAATTTTTACAAAAAAAGAGGGCAACTGGTTCCGATACTTGACCACGAAGCTATCTCGAATGTACTTACTGCTGGACAAATTATTCTTGTAGACTTAATTGCAAAGGGTAAATCTCAAGCTGAAATTTATAAACAAATGAGGTCGAACAACGAGTACATTGATGAACATATCAATTTGATACTGGAAATGTGGAATTCAACAACCATACTCGGTGTATATATCACGTTCATTCACCTTAATTTTATTCCAAGGAAAAAACTCTAACATTTCTATTGCTATATTGCGAGTAACTCAAAAAAAACTTGTTTTATGGCATTTAATGGAACCGAAGGTGGCCTAATTCCCTTGGAAGATGGCGCCGACATGACGGCACGCTACCGTGACCAAAACCCCAATCAAATAAAAGGACATTTTTTCGGAAAAGATGTCTTAAATGAATTATTAGATCAGGAGGGTTGTATGGGAATTCGTATGTATTACGGTATAGATGACAAAGGTAAGAAAGCCCTTGTTATTGTTGGAACTGATGCAGACGAAAACGATTTGACGACGAAAGTTGGAGATGTTTCTCTCCCTTGCCCCAGTCGTTGCAGTAGTCCAAATGATTTGAATAGCTAATTGATCTGGACTGACTACATAGATTTTGTCTCATTCTATTCGATAACCCTTCCTTTATTGGTTGGGTTATTGTTTTTGAGAAAGCTCGACACAAAAGGGAGACTAATTTTTTCTTTCGTAGTTGCTACGACCATTGTTGAAGTTATTGCAGCAGTTCTGTTTCATCAAAAGCAAAACAACCTTTTCATTTTTCATATCCATACTTATTTTGAGTTTGTGTTCTTCAGTTGGATATTGATCCGAGTATTCAAAAGTTCATATTTCAAACGGGCGGTGCAAATTGGATTGCCTTTGTTTCTCATTCTGAGTGTTTATTTACTATTAATGGTTCAAGGGTTGGATCACTTCAATTCGATACAAAGACATTTTGAAGGAGCAATTCTTATCCTCTTCTTCGTCTTGTATCTTTTTCATCCGAATGAGGCTGGTGGAGAAAGTTGGAAAAAGAATCACATTACGGTTCTCATTATTTCTTCGCTGCTCTATTTCGCTGGCAGTTTGATCGTCTTCATTTTCGCGGATCAAATGTTTGAAACTGGCAAAGATTCGGCGTGGATTGTTCACGGTATTTTGAATACGTTATTGAATGTGGTTATTGCTCGGACGTTGCTGAAATGTTCGAAGAAATTTCCCTGATTTGAAACGAAGCGTTGGTTTGGATTACCGCGTTTTTGATTCTGAATAATAGAATCAGAGAGTGGAAATAGATAATATCGTCAAATTATCCGACCCCACTGGGAAGCCTTTCTATATAAGGAATGTAGGTTTACAAGGAGCATTTAGGAGCGGATAAGAGGCGATTTGGAGCGGATAAGAGCGGGGAAAATTGCCAATTTCAATTACAACTTTGTTGTTCTCTATGTAAGCAAATTTCTTGGTATCTTTAAGTGATGTCAGAAAATGTACCAAATAAGGAAAATGTGTATGCTTACAAAGGTGATCGCGCTAGAGAAGCAGATATTATTCATATTTCTAAAGTGCCTTATTCTGAAAGAGGAAGAGGCGATGGCTATTATTGTTTAGGGTGCAAACGTCAAATGCAAGCTGTCAAGTCTACTAAGGACAAAAGGAGGTCTTATTTTAGGCATGATGCCATTATTAATCATGGACAACCGAAGTGCATTTATTCAGACGAAACGTACAGACATAAAATATCAAAAGACATTCTTCAGGGGATTAAAAAGGTTAAAGTTCCGAGGGTTTACAAATACTCTCCTAAGGACAAAAATGGAAAAGCATATTTGCTCCAAGAGTCAACCTACGTAGAGGCTCATACCGTACTCATTGAGCATTCAGTTTTTGAGGATGAAAATGGGCAAATCGTGGTATCCAAAAGTGTAGAATCTCCAAACACGAAAGGGTTAATTGTAAAGCCTGATGCGATGTTTCTAGATTCAAAAGGAAACCCAATTCTACTAATAGAAATTGTTGCTACTCATAAACCCAAACGAGATAAGCTGGTAAAACTGAAACGTCTTGGAATTGATGCGATTCAGATCAGCATACCGAAAGATTCCCCCGAAAACATTGAAAGAACCTTTCATACGACTAAAAGAACTAAATGGATTTACAATGGCAAAGAAGAAAGAACTGACTACATTCAGTTATCCGAGTCACATGGTGACGGAGTATATACAGTTGATGAACTCCAAAGAAAGTTTTTTGAAGAAAGTTTCAGGTGCAGGAGCTCGCAAATTGGAGAACTTATACGATCAATTGAAAGAGTGTTGGGAACTGAACATTACCAAAGACTTGAAGGAAATCTTAGATCAGAAATACTTAGAGTTGAGGAAAATACAGAGCGAGATCAAGGGAGATTGGAGAAATTACGAAAAGATTACAGCGAAAGAGGAGTTGCAAAACATCAAGAACGCCGAGGAATACTTAGCGGAGAGCAAATCGAGTTTCAAGAATACCTTAGAGGACTGGAAGGACGATATCTTAGAAAGAGAAGAGAGCTTACGGATGAAGAAAATCGAATTGAAGCAGAAATCGCAGCGGTTGAATTCAAACTTCAGGGAGTTGAGTCCGGAACAAAAGGAACTGGCGATTCTATTGAAAAAGAAAGAGAGGCTATTGATCGAATTGAACTCGACCTCCAAGACCTACGATTTAAACTTAACAGACTACCAGAACGACATCGACTCGATGGAGAGCGAGTTAGAGAACGCGTTAGAATCAAAGAGGAAGGAGTTGACACTGAAAGAGAAAGAGTACAACGTCTTATTGACACCGCATCAGGTGCATTTGCAAAAGAAGAACAGCGATTGGAACAAGAGCATGTTTCCCATCGAACAAAACTTAAAGAACAAATTAAGTCAATTGGAGAAGAGCAAGAAAGTTTGGAAAGAGAGCATAACGAATCTAGAGAACGAATTGAAAAGCGATACAGAGAGATTGGAGAAGGAATATCTCAAGAACTTGCTGAAGGAAGCTATCAAGGAAGTCGGTGGTTTACCCAAGAATATGCGAGGCTGGGAAGACTTAAAATCGCCATCTTGGCTCATCACGAAGCTAGAGGGTTCTACGAACGACTTCAAGAAATTGACTAGCAGAGAACTAAAAAAGAGAAATCTTTCAAGAAGTAAAGCAGAAGAAATACTCCGTAGAAGTAACTAAGGTTCTCAATCATGTCCAATTATTTCCCTTGTTTATTTTAAATCCTAATTGGAATTATAATCGTATGGAGGAGTATCGATTGCGAGAATTGTAAAAGGTATTTCATAAAACATTATATCGCTGTATTTGAGTAGTATTACCTATAGTTGTTACGATGATTCCTTTGTAATTTTACGAGAAAATAATATACAATGGAACCACTGTCGTCCTTCGCAATAAGTTTAGCCGCTAGTTATGCTATTGAACTCGTTAAATATGTTGGAAAACCTACTATTCTTACTCAGATAAAGAGGGCATTTGAATCAGCTTTGGTGGAATATTCCCCAAACCCGAAAATCCGAGAAAGCGAAAGAAAAAAACTTAAAGGAGTTATTGAAAGATTGCAGCAAAAGCCTTCGACAGAACTTGTTAACGGTACAGAATTACTCGAAGGTACTGCTGGCTTTTTTTCGATTTTTGAACAGCACTTAGCAGGGCAAGAACAAGCATTTAATTTTATTAAGGAAATTAGAGATGCAAATAGGCATAAAGAGGTTTTATCCACAATTAATGACGTTCATGAAGATATCATTGAGCAATTTAACAGTCTACAAAACTCCTCTCCAGAACTTGAAGCAGAGTATCACAGACAACTGGAACAATACAAATTAAATTTAGAAAACTTTCGTCCAGTAACGGCATTACAAAACCTTGAGGCTTTAGAAGAAGGTTTTGAAAGGTATTATTTCGAGCCGAACAATTCCATTAAGTCAAACCTTGAATATCTTAAGGCTCGTTGTATGGCATTTGATTCTTCAAGATCAGACGAGACTAATAAAGCATTTATTCGTGCGTATAAGTTAGATGGATCCCTACTTAAAGTGAAAGAATCAGCTTGTCTTTCTTATTATAAGATAGGTGAAACTAACTATGCCGAAACAATAGTGGATGAGATTCTTCAAATCGATGAGTTCAATACTGTGGCATGGTCTGTAAGAGCTTTACTTTCTCCTGAAGAATCCTTAAGCTCGACACTTTCAATTGTGCCTAAAATTGTTCTAAAGGATTTAAATTTTAAGAGAATTGTATTTCTTTCTACACGACTTGAATCTAAGCATAATGATTTACAGGAAGCATATGATGCATATGAAGTCTGGGTTGGTGTTGATTTATTTGACGGATCATCAACTAGCTATCAAAATTTTCAAGAGCGACTTTTTCTTATAGAAAGTAGTTTGAGTCTTTTTTCTAAAGGAATGTTTATTTCCTATCAAGAATTAGTAGCTGATACGGAGACTCTAAATAAACTGATAGATTTAATTGATAATTTTTTAGAATCTGTGAAAGATTCCGAAATATCAAGCAATTTCGAGGGGGTTCGTTTTTACAGGTTTTACCTACAGTACATTCTTGAAAAGAATCCACGCACTGTCTTCAAAATGAAGGAACATTATGAGAAAATAGGTAAGGCTGATGGGATGAAATTGCTATTATTAGCAAATACGCTGCAGATTATTGGAGAAGTAGACGATGCCATTGAAATAATCAATCAACAGGACAAAAAAACAGAGGAGTCCTTGAGTCTTGAGATGGTGTGTTGGAGTAAAAAAGAAGATGCAGAAAATGTCGCTTTAACGGCTCATGAATTCTTAAAAACAGTTTCCGTAGTGAACCAGTATAATTTGGAGCATTTGTTCATTGTGGCAGGAACGTTAAAGAATTTTGAAAAGCTGGATGACTTTGATGTTATTGAGTTTACTGAGGATAAGGAGTTTGAAAACAATTATTCTTTGTTGTTAATCAAGGAATATGTTAAGTTATTGAAGGATGAAGTAGATGATAATACTTTAGATAATCTAGGGGTAGCCTATGAGGAAATCGGAGATTCTAATACAAGAAGTCGAAATCATTTAGCCCTCATCTATCACTTAATGAATGAGCATAGTTTAGCTGTTAAAGTTTATGAAACATTTATAGATAAATCAGTAGAATCAGAAGAACTGTTTAAGTATTTGGTGTCTTTGTACCATAAAAAACAACGCCGTTCCGAGGTACTTGATTTATTGGAATACTGGCGTAAGAATTTTTCTTTTCAACCTCAATTGTTAAAGATTGAGTTACAATTCAGAATAGGTCTTTTTGATTTTGAAACATGTCTGGAAATTTGCAAGAATTATTTTGAACATGACAAAACAGACCCATACATAATAGCTAATTATGCTTTGGCGATTGACAATTTTGATAACTCCGATGTGGAAATAGCGGAATTGGTTAACATTACAAAAGGTGTAGATTTTGAAATATTTG
This sequence comes from Fluviicola sp., assembly GCA_043584915.1. Taxonomy (GTDB): domain Bacteria; phylum Bacteroidota; class Bacteroidia; order Flavobacteriales_D; family Crocinitomicaceae; genus UBA4466. Next base: position 2,617,338 of record CP121319.1, on the reverse strand, counting down.
GTCAGGCAGTTCAGGTAGCAGATGTTCTGATTAAAAAAGGACATCCAATCGAAGGATTAAACATATACTACGACCAAGCTTTAAAGGGTAGTCCAAATGCCAAAATGGGTTACTTTATGGTAACAACCAAAATGCCTAAGGACACCCTGAAATCTTATGAAGAAGTTGTACCAGATAGTTTTGTTGAATATGAAATTGAAGGAAATACGGTAATAGTAGAAATAAAGGAAGGGGTAGAAAACTTCGATCAGCTTCTGGGGAAAAAGGTAGGAGATGAATGGGTGTTTCGTGGTAAACTTGGATCGGAAAAAAAGGTGAAAATTCTTCGAATCATGAATCGTTACCTGCACCTTTTCAGTGAGATAACAAATGAGGTTCATACAAATCCATTTTCAGACTTGCCAATGGAGTCATTTGATGTAAGAGAATATATGGGTGAGGGAAAATCTATTATGGACTTCTTTGAAAAAATTGGAGGAAAGCAGGACTATGACAGGGAACAGGTAATAAGGGACTACTATAATGGAAATTTGTCTTTTACTGACATTACTGGACGTGAGTACTCAGGTAATTACGTGAGGGCATATTATGATCTTAAATATGAGCAAAAGGGTATTGTGGAAATACCTCCGACACATTATCAATTGTTCCCACTTAATCAATATGATTACTTTATTTTGGATTTCAGCTCACTTTTGAACCTATATCAATTAACGAAAGATGGTATCATTGAGCCAAACATAAAATTCAGATTAGCAAGAGGGATAAGGTACACAATCAAATCCCTACAGAGTGAAGGGCTAATCATAGAAGGAGAGAGCTATAGGATTGATAGGGCGTTCTATCAAGAGCTACTTGAATGGATTGATGAACATTGTGATTTAAGTGTGTCTGTTTCAAAACTAGATATCTTGGCAAACGCTCCTGAAGAATCTAAATCTGATCCTATGGTGAATTATTTCTATGACAATGTTTCCTTACTCATGGATTCGAATAAGTCTCTTATGATTACAGATGATTTTCAATATACTAGAGTTTTTCCTCCAACAAGTGGAAGGTTAGTAAGTACAAGATTATTTCTATACCAATGTGCATCTTTGGGCTTGATAAAAGTTAATATCAAATAAAAAATGAGTGTAGAAGAAAAGAAAAAGGCTCGATTTAGATTCTTGGAGCATCTCTATAATACAGTGGATGGGGATTCGGCATACTCCGTAAGCATGTGGGAACTTGGTGCTGAATTAGAATTTGGTCAAGAAACGATTTCTCAAATAGTCAGTTATTTGCAGGAAGAGTACCTTATTGAACCCAGAGGATTAGGAGGGCGAATTGCAATTAGTCATGCGGGAATTGTGGAAGTTGAGGAAGCATTATCAAATCCCGAAAAGTCGACAGAACATTTTTTACCTGTTAATGTCATCAATATTCAAAACATGACTAATTCTGCAATTCAACAGGGTACATTGAATTCAACACAGCACAACAACTTCAATATTTCGGAATTAAAGAGATTGGATGACTTGTTAGGTGAATTTCTAGCCCAAGAAGAGTTGTCGGATGATATTCAAATGGAATTGCTTGCCGAGAAGGAGACTCTTGTTTCACAGGTTAATTCACCGAAGCCAAAACCTGTAATTATTTCCGAATCATTGAAATCTATTAGAAATATTGTTGAAGGCATAGCGGCAAGTGCTTTAACGCCAAAGATCATAGATGTAATATCAGGGCTTATGTAAGCGCAAACAATCTAAGTCATGAAATTTTGCTCACGTATCTCTCAATTTAATACTTATGAAAGTAACTGATCGCATACACAGATTTTCCAAGAAAAATAATCTTGACGGACTTTATAGGCTTAGAATTTTTTGTAATTCGAAAATGCAAGTTGTTGCTGTAATTACTTCCGTTGGAGATAAAAACCCGAGTACCAGTATTCAAAATGCTATTGAAGTCATTATTGAAGACCTAATATCGACTGGTGTTGTACCTATGAATGCATGGTTCATTGAACATTATGAGAAGGAGTTTCTTGGCAAAGAAAAATTTCTTTTGGTGAAAATATCTGAAGAGGGTTATCCTGATTGGAAAGAATTAAAGCAGGAGGATGTTGCGTGTATTCTAGAATGTTCAAAGAAAGAATTGGAGAGTTCTACTCTCAGTGATGATCGTTTAATAGGAGATTTAGATAGATTAGGAACTGAAATTGCTCCGTCAATGAGCTTTTGGCAATCACAACCGACAAATGTTTTAAAAAGGCATATTGAGATAGAAAAAGGGGGTATTTCAAAAAAATCAATTCAAGATTTGATTGATAAAAAAGCCAAGGAAGAAGATTTTCTGGTACATCTAAGGAAAGACCTATCTGTTTTTGGGGAAATCTATGCTCAGCCACATGATGACTATATAATATTCTCTGAATTTCCAATTGGTAAAGGTTTTGTAGACTTTCTTATTCTTACAGGCGTATCGTTTATGGACGTGATTTTAGTAGAGGTTAAAGGTGCTGATTTTAATATGTATAATCAAAGCCATTACGATAAACCAGCAAGAAACATTGAGGTGGCAATAGATCAAATAAGGACTCGTATGAGATATATTACAGAAAATTTACAGGGGTTTAGGTCTAATATACACAGTGTCAGAGAAAGTGTTGAGCAAGGAGAAATATTTTCTAATTCATTCATTGGACCAAGAGGTTATCTTGAAGTAGACCCAGAAAAGGACATCACTATACATGCGGTGGTAATAGGGGGTAAGTCGGTAAATGATCTTAAAGAAGCTAAGAAGCGTCATGAATATTCGTCTTCGTTAAACCTGAACTTAAAACTTGAATCTTGGGATACTTGGGTAAGGAAATTGCGCCGAAAATGATCCTATGTAAGCGTATATTTTGGGGTTGGTTTAAAGCAAAAGATACCATTTTACAACAAACTAAATAACCAAATCTTCGAACCCATTACCATTACCCCTGCATTGACTCTCATCCCACCTCTCCTTAATCTCACTCCACTTAATTGGAAGTTTTGTCGACTTCAATAGCTTTTTGCGATCAATCGAGTAAACGAAATTCTCCGTATCGTACCGACTTTTCTGCATAAGTGCTAATCGATGTCCACCCTGAGAGATTTGCAAGTCAATAGAAGCTGTACAATTGAAGAAAATAGATGAACCTCCACGAATTTTTCCATCCGTTGTTTTCTGAAAGATGATAACAAAGTAGGTATTCGGAAAGTCTTGGCGTAAATCTTCGAAATCTTGTGGTTTGGATGAGATTTTGGAATAGCTATCTATTACCACGCAATCGTGTTTTCCGGCGTGGTATCGCACATCATTAAGAGAACCTTCACCGAAGGCTTTGAAATCGTATTTCCCCAAATCATGATGAGCAATGAGTTTTTGAACACTTTTTGAAATCCCTGTCTCTAAAGCGAAATACGCTACACTTAACTTCTTCTCGACAAACTGTTTTGATATTTCAAAACTAAAGGTGCTCTTCCCTACTCCAGCATCTCCAGTTAGAGCAATCGCACAGCGATCTCGTTGTAGAACCCCTAGAAAATTCCCTAAATCTCCTTTCAATCGCACTCCATTAAAATCCATTTCAAGAATTTGCTTTCCTGAAAACCCCTGCACAAAAGGACGACTGATATTTGATTTTGAACCTTTAGCCCTAGAAGAGCTCGGATCAGGCTGTGAAGGCAAATTGTCGAGGTCTTTGGATTCCAATTCCTTCAGTTCATTTCGTAACTCAGATTCTTCTTCTTTTGACTTTTCAATTCTCGCTTCGATAGATATTAGCTTGTCGGCCAAGTTAGTCCCGTCCAAATCATCCATTTGTAAGCCAAGGTCATGAATAATTAACTGTAATTTCTTTAATCGTTGCTCCCAGAGATCATAAAGATCATAAACAAGTTGCTCTTTTTCTTCACGGTTTCCATAAAGCAAGGTTTGGTACGCTTCGGACCTTCTATCCTGTTTTTGTTCAATGTGCTTAAAGTATTTTCGCTTGACCATATCAAAGGGCTGGTCATACAAATTTCTGATCTTCGATTGCTTTTCACAATAGTATTGGTGCTTATTCTTGAGTTCAGGAAAACGCTCTTGCTGCAATTTAATTTGGGCAATCTCATCCGTTTTCACATTTTGAAACTCTTTTTCGGATTTAATTTTTTGTTCAATCACTTTAGTTCGATCGTTTCTTCTTTAACTTGGCAAGATCAATGAAGTTAATCCCCATGTTATTGAACATGAACAAAAAGTAGTTTCTAGCGTTCCAAATCGCAGAACTGATAGATTCCGTACCCAAATACGCATGCAGTCTATTCATTGCTCCTTCTATTGCGTCGGCATTGCCGTTTTTTCGTGATTCTCGAAGCAGATCAATTCGTTCCTTGGCATAGTCAGTCAGACTAATGTGATTTGTCTTCTTGACTTTGAAACGCATTTTAGTCCTATCAGATGTACTGACGGTTGAAAAAATCTCCGCTTGCAATCGCGTTTTCAATTCTTGAATCGACCACAATTCAATTTCAATGATCCTTTCATTCAGGAAAACTTGCGCCTTCATTAAATAGAATTCCAGCTTCGCCTTAATGTGTTTCGCTTCAGGAACATTCACAGGGCAATTTTCTTCCTCATTCCATTGATCAGGAGTGAAAGAATACCTTAATCCAATAGGTCGTGATTTTGATTGGTGATGAAGTGCTAGTATCACGGGGTAACTGCCGTCCCTTTTTTGACAGTTTTTCCTTTTGTCGAGTTTCAAATGTATCTTAGCCATGGTTAGATTCTTCTTATTTAACGAAATTGAACTCAAAAAATTGCGTTCTTTTTTGCGTTCTTTTTCTACTAAAAAAACGCAAAAACTATTAGCAACATACAAAACCCATACCATACAGACTAGTATTTTAGGGCTTTTTGGCAATTCGGAATATTTGGAACTAAAAAGCGTCCGCCTTACAAGCAGGGGGTCACTGGTTCGAATCCAGTATTTCCCACATCAAAGGTCTTACGGAAGTAAGACCTTTTTTTGTGCCGTTAAATCCGCGGAAGATACCACTCAGTAAACAAGAATAGATTCCCTATACTTTCCTCACAATAATCACGTACATTCTTATAAGTCTTTAAAATTCAAGCTATGCTTCATAAAATCGCTCAAAAAATAATTCGGTCTTCATTCGACTTCGCAGTTCACCTTATCGAGTCTTTTAGCGCCATGGATACGTATGATAAAAAACTCCAGACCCTCCGAAAATATGAACAAGGAACATTGGGGAAAGCGATTGCTGATTGCCTCGAAGAACAAAACTTAAGGCTAGTTCCAAAGTTTGAAAGTCACGACCTCAAACACGTTTTATTGAATTACAAAATGGATCCCATTGGTGAAATTCGATTGCAAGCATTTCTGGTTGGTAATGGGAACATTTCCATTCCTTCGATAGCAATTTTAATTTTTGGCGCTGTGCTATTACCAAGTCAATGGAAAATCCTTCTTGGAGATTTTCGAAAGGGATCAAATACCGTATCCATATCGAGTTGGTCTATCGAAACCCATGCTCACCTAGACCTGAATACGCTGCAATCTGAACTTGAAACGACTCAATTAAAATCGAAACGTACTATATCGGTGCGGTTTATTACAAAAGTTAGTGCTTTTAGTGCTATTTCTGCAGGAGTCATTGGCATGTTTTATTGCCTTCCCTTCCTATTCTCTGAGAAAATGACTGACTTAGTTGGAGCTGGATTCCCTTTTCTTGGAGGCGCCATTCTTGCCATTGGCGGGTTGATTGCACTTTCAAATCTATCCAAACAAGTCACTACGACATAATGTGTATTTTTGGAATTCTATGACCAAAAAACAACTCCGAAAAGAAGCGCACAAATCCATTTTTAAAGACGGAAAAACGCATACCCAAACATTTCTGGAACTAAAACCGAAAACGGATTGGCCCGATGAATCATTGGCGGATTTAATTAGTGGGATTACCTCAAAAGAAAAGCATGAGGAAACCAAATCCATTTGGGTTGTATACATGGCAGTACTTGGTGCAATTGTACTACTAAGAATTTTCTACATCTCACTCGTGGTTCAAGAAATAGGTGCGTCTGTAACTCCATTGATTATTATCCCAATGGTTGCTTTTAGTCTCTTCGTTCCGGCATGGGGAATTTATACAGTCTACAATGGTATGCGGCACAATGTATACACCGTAGCTGCATTCCTCACTTTTGGCGTATTTCGTGGCTTACAACAATCCAATTTTCAGTTAACGTGGGATTCATACGTAGTATTTGGATTGATTGCAGCGTTACTAGTACTATCTACGCTACTTTGGAGCAAATGGAAAACGCCTTATTCGAAAAATGTGGAACTGAAAGAAACAGAAAACGGAGCCTCAAAGAAACTCCGTTATCAATTTGAGGATGATCTGAATTTGAATGCAGACATCCTGGATGATCATATCTAATGATTGACCAATAATTTCTTCGTAGCCCTACCCGACTCGGTGGTGACAAAAACGAGATACGCTCCGTCTTCAATAGTTGACACATCCAGCGCTACTTGCTTTATTCCTTCTGAAGAAAGAATACTTTTCCCGCTCATATCGAATAACTGAACATGGATGACTCCTTCAACATCTGCAGATATCTCAACCAAATTGGATGCAGGATTTGGCGCCATACTTAATTCCAATGGAGCCTCTTCCTCTTTGAGTGATAAGAATCCACCTTCGCACTGAGCATTGGCAATGGTATCGTAGAACATATGCACCTCATCTGCTGCCGACAACAAGGCATCCACGTTTTGTAAATTATCTCCACCGTCTCTTACATAGATTAACGCGTAGGTTTGGGTAATGACATCTCCTGGAGCAAATACGCCATGATTTACAGACATCATCCCTCTTCGATCGCCGGGAACATTTGGTAATTCGCTCTCGCTCCAACCTCCGGGAATATTTGGATTGTCTGCATAGACAAACGTTCGTGGATTGTTCTGATTATCCAAAAATGGCTGACCACTTGGCTGTTGTCCATTCATTAAATTCCAAATTTCCACCAAAGAACTCGAACCAAGATAGGGTACAACGCTTGAGAATGAGTTTTCCAATCCTACGATTCCAAATGCAGGAGGATCCACGCCATAATCTGTGTCGTTGTTGTCTCCGTTATAGGAATAGTACATGCTCCGCAACGAATCAGCCCCCATGAAATCATCGAACGCTCCCCCTAAATCCGTATCGGCGTACATTCCATAAACGAACTCTGGATAGGTAATATTTCCACGATTGTGCACCGTTACCTCTACAAACGTTACATCGTTTAGCAATCCGTAATTGCGGTATTGGAAGGTTTGATAATGCGTTTCAATGCCTAATACGTCAGAGTTTGAAGCTGTATGCACATCTGCAGCATCATTATCAATGCGATATGTTGCACAACATCCTTTGATCAACGGGTAGTCTCCATTCGTCGGATCGTAGCTGCCATCTGAGTCATAATCAAAGAACGGGGCTAAATAATATTCCTCACCATTGGACACGTCTCCGTGTGCCGGCCAATCGTAGATTCTTGTTAACGTTGAATTCGTTGGAGTGGGAAGAGTAATACAATCATTAGGATCTTGATTTGGCCCTTGGCAAGCCTCCCACCAGTCATGATACGCGTCAATTTCATCCTGACACAGCTGCACTGTGAAACCATCCCATTTTGCTTGATACGTCGAATCATAATTGCCCGAAGATGCGTACGGACCACTGAATACGTCGGTACCTCCGCCATCACCTCCCAACGAAGCATGCAAGGTTCCATTTGCATCCAACCCCATAAAGAAGAATTTGCCGATGTACATGGTATGATTGCCCGAACCTTCTGGGACTTCGTAACCAGAGGAACCTGATTGTTCATCAAAGAAAAAGTTTCCCAAACGTGATAGGGTAGCTCGTGTATTGTTATGATCCATGTAATCGACATTTTGGGCAAATCCACTGCCGATTGCAAAACAAAATAAAAGGGGAAGCATGTTTTTCATAAATACGTCTTTGATCTCAATATAAGAAGATCAAACGCACGCTCCAAGCTCGAAGGGGATTCAATGATTTAACCGTAGGAATGAATGATTGAGCAGCAAGTTTCGTCGCTATTCGCGTGTCCAAATGACCATTTTGGAATCGTCGCCACACGTTACAAAACGATGTTCATCAAGCAATGCAGCATCGTTTACAGAATGTTTGTGACCTCCTTCTTTGAGATCCAATCGTTTGTGAAATTGCAAGTCGCTGGACCAAATTTTCACTGTTTTATCACGACTGCAGGACATCAAGCAATTGCCCACCCTCAATATTTTATAAATAGCAAAGTTATGCGCTGGAACCTCTTTCAAGCATGCTCCTGAAGGCAAGTCCCACAAGCGCAGCATCGCATCTTTACCACCAGAAATGATCAAGTCATTGCTTGATTCGTCAAAACAGGCTGCCGTTGCGCCGTCTTTATGCGATTTGATTGTAAAGATTTCATTGAACGTATCCACATCAAATACACGGAGGAATCCGTCTTGTCCGCAGACCGCCATTCGAGTCCCATCGGCTGAAACGGCAATTTCTCGAACTTTTCCGCAATCCAGAGGTAAATAGATCAACAATTCCCAGGTTTCAATATCCCAAATACTCACATTTCCATCTGCATCCGCTGCGTAACAATGATTCTTTGTCGCATTAATCGAAATAGAAAAAATGGCTTTGGTATGCTGCGTGAAATATTTTTCTTCTTTGCGAGTTTCTGTATCAAAAACATGCAAACCACCGTCTGATCGACCAACAATTAAGAAGGGTTTGGTATATTTTAAGGCATAAATGGAATGCTCGAAACGAATGGCGAATGTATCTTGAATGCCTTCCTCTGGAATCCAGCGCGCGACAAATTTGTCGGCACTACCCGAGTAAATGTACGTTCCATCAAAAGTACAGGAGTAAATAGCGCCGGCATGGCCACTTATTTCTCGCTCCTTACGAAACATTTTAGGCTTCTTCGGTATCGTCTTCTTCCGAGTTGACTTGCTTCAAACGGTCTGCATAATCATCCGGCAAGAACTCAAAGAAAGTATCTCCACGCAAACCAAGACGCAAACATTCCAAAGGAATCATTTCATTTGGTGCAATGTTTCCAAGGTTTACATTGGCTCCGAAAAGTTTGATAAACCAAACTTGTTGGTTTTTCTGAGGTGCCTCCCAAAGAATGTCATCTGGATTTACTTTCGCGATAATTCGATTGATCAACATTGTGTGTGCGGTTCCATTGGGGCGGAAAACACCAACGTTTCCAGACTCACGTCCTTCTGCGATCACTTTCCATGAACCTGCCTCCAACTCTGTTGACATCATTTTGATCCATTTGGCAGGAGAAATCAAGATTCCAGAATCTTTTGACCCTACCTCACTCAAAACCGTACGATCTTTCGCCATTTGACGAATTAGTTCGCATTTCTCATCATGATCGATGATTATAGAACCATCAGAGATTTCTGCCAATTCCAAACCGTACTTATCGCAAACACGCAAGTAATTTTCAAACTCACCGCGTGCATAGAATACTTCGAACAATGTTCCTCCGAAATACGGACGAATCCCCGCTTCTTGATACAGTTTAATTTTCTCCTCAAGATTTTTTGTAACGAACGAAGTACCAAATCCAAACTTCACGATATCCGTGAGGTGTACATTTGCTTCGATAAAATTCTCGGTTTCACGTAGGCTTAGCCCTTTGTCCATCATCATTGTTACACCAGCCTTTCTTGGCTTAACGGTGCGTTCTGGTATGAATGGAAGTTCGAAATTCATAGGTTTCTTATTGATCGCCCAAAATTAAGAATTCCTGAACGTTTTTCAAGGATGGGTCCAAATCAAATATGAGAATAGCCGCACCACGATCTTCGAGCAAGCACTTTTTATAAAGCATGATCGATTCTTCCTTTCGCCCCAACTTCCATAACAGACTGACTTTCAACACACCCAATACTCGATTGGTATTATCTTCTTCAAAATCTTCCAAAAACTCTAAAGCGGTTTGCCTGGATTCTTGTCCTAACAATTCTATGTAATTGATCAGACAATCTTCGTCTGAGGGGTCTAAATCAAGTGCAAGGAGGTAATTCTGCAATGCATTTTCGAATTCTTCTAGCTTTTCATAAGCCCCGGCAAGCACGTGATAAATACTGGCGTTTTCAGGGTCAAGTTCGGCCGCTTTCTCAATTAAAACAATGCCTTCTCGCGTACGTCCTTCCAAATCTTCAACAATTCCAAGACCAAGCCAGGCATCGGGTAGCATGGGCGCCAATTCCAATGACTTTTTATAAAACTCTTTGGCTTTTGTCAAATCTCCCAACTGTTCGTGGCACTCTCCGATGTAACTCATAGCCAACGGATCGTCTCCGTCAAGCTCCATGCACTTTTCGAAATTGCTAATGGCAGTTGTGTATTTATCTAAAGTAAGGTGCGTATGCGCTAAATTGAAATAAGCTGGTCCGAAACCATCATTGATCAAAATACAGTAATCATAGGCCCAGGCAGCTTTTTCTAAATCGTCATTTTTTGCATAGGCGTTTCCAAGATTGTACCAGGCGGTGAAGGAATAGGGATTGTCATCAATAAAATCTGAATAACATTGAATGGATGCCTGAAAATCGCCACTTTGGTCGTAGCAAAACGCCAATTCATATATCGCTCCTTCGTTGGATGGGTTCTTTTTTATCGCTTCACGAAGCACGTTGATTGCTCGCTGTACTTTTCCGGCGTTTTGATATTCCATCGCAAGGTCTAGATAAATTTCATCTTGATCTTCTGGAGATGCTGCCGCGAGTGCCTCTTTAAAATATCGAATGGCATTTTTCGTATCCTTGAGTTGACTGAAAACAGATGCTTTGGTTAACAGTATTTCCATGCTTGCGATTCCTTCGCGTTCTAAATCATTCAGAATCGTAATGGCTTCCTTCAACTTTCCCATTGCAGAGGAGGCTTGTGCTCTTCGCAAACGCAATGTTGTGTTGTATGAGAATTGGGACAATGCTTCTTCTGCACATTTGAGGGCCTTTTGATAATGACCAGAAATGAGAAAGTGATCAATCATTGCTTCCCAGCGATCGCTGTCAAGAAAGCCGATAGGTTCTCCCTGAAGGTGTTTTTCAAATCGTTCGAGGTCTATCCTCAATTCTTTGTCGTCGAAGGCATCGTGGTTCTCATCATCAAACATAGGCAACATTGTTTGTTCTACTAAAGATACGCAAATTTGGGGCCATTCTCAAACGCTTAACATTTGTTATCAACAGGAAATTCACAGTTTGAAATTTAGTGCGTTTTCCTTTCGTTACATTTGCTCAGGTCGACATTATGCAGGCAATTAAAAGTCATATTCAAGCGTTTCAAATCACGTTCACCACCATTTTTCAGGGACGTTTTCTCTGGTTCTTTATTCCAGGGCTCATCTTAACAATTGGCTATTTCGCTCTGCGCTATTTATTTCAGGTCGAGCAAAACCCCATGAATTCTTCTGAAGGAGCATCCTGGTGGGATACACTCATGGGTTGGTTCCAAACCGTTGCACATTGGCTCTATTTATTTTTCAGTTTCTTGTTGGAAAAAGTATATGTCTTCCTAGTGATTACCGTTCTGTCTCCGTTTCATGCTTTTATCGCTGAACGCTTTGACCAATCAATGACGGGAAGAAAATTCCCTTACAGCTTCAGTTATTTTTTAAAGGACTTCTTTCGGATGCTTGCTATTGTGTCTATTGCGCTCATCATGCAACTCGGATTTATTTTAGTTTGGTGGGTACTTTCATTCATCCCTGGGTTGGGTCTTTTAGACGATTTCATGTACTTCTTGATTTCTGCCTTTTTCTTTGGCTTTGCTTTTCATGATTATGCATTAGAACGGTACCGCTTGTCGATTGGGAAATCCATACAATTTGCCTTTGAGCATCCGCTTTCCATGTTGTGCACCGGAGCTATTTTCCTAGGGATTTACGCCATTCCTTATGTTGGAATTCCGCTCTCAGGTGTTATTACCACGATGATTGCCACGGTGGTTTATCTGCGTATCCACAAACGCATAGACGCTAAGCGAACGACTATAAATCCAAGAAATAGGCACAAAAAAAAGCCCAAACGATGATTGTCTGAGCTTTTCAATATACTTTTACTGAGTCTATCGCACCTTGAAAGTTACGCGTCTGCTCATTGCTTGTACCATTTCTTCATCTGTAACGCCTTCTTCGGCTTGATGTGGGTCTGCACTACCCTTTTGCGCTGCCAACAACCTGTTTTGCGAAATCCCCGCATCAATCAGATATTGCATTGCAGCCGCAACGCGTTTCGAGTCCATACTTGCGTAGCGAGGTTTTTCTTCTCCTACAGTATCTTCTTGCTCGTTGTTATGTCCCGCAATTTCCAAACGCATGTTCGGATTTGCTTTCATGATTCCAGCGATAAAATCCAAAGAAGCTTTTCCTTCCGTGCTCAAATCATTTCGTCCAAAAGCAAAAAATACTTCGTGCTCCTCGATCTTATCTTCATCCGTCATGTCCTCATTTAGGTTGAATTGACGTTGGTAGATCATTGCTGAATATGAATCGCCTGCGTCTTCCACAGCACAATCACATTGCTCTCCTTTTTCTTCGTCAATCAAGACTACTGAAATATCATCGATGTAATAGTAAGCCGCAATTACTTGCTTTGCTTTCACGTCTTGTGATTTCTTCATACGCTCGTACTTCGTGTCCTCGTTTGAGAAAAAGTTTCCGATGGTGATGAATTTTTCGTTTCCTTGTGCTGTGTATACACCACAAATTTCCGACCAATTGTAACGTGCTGTTTGAATGGTCATGGAATTGTTGAAGTGCATCAACAACATTTCTTGCTCGTCTTCAATTTTTAGTACTGAATTTCATAATTCTTAACTGTTTTAATAAATGTTTTCACCTTCTCTGGATCGACATCCGGATAAACTCCGTGCCCTAAATTAACAATATGTCTTCGACTTTTGAAAGAATCCAACATATTATTCGTTCGTTGTTCCACCTCTGAATGAGACGCATAGAGTGCGCATGGGTCCAAGTTTCCCTGTAAGGTTCTCTTGTCGCCCACAACGTTTCGAATGGTCTGCATATCCATGTTCCAATCCAGACCAACAGTGTTGCATGGTAAGGCTGCAATTGCCTCCATGGATCTGTATGCTCCTTTAGAAAATAAGGTCACGGGAACCTCATCAATCTGACTGGCGATCATTTCAATGTATTTCAATCCGAATTCAGCATACTGAGTTTCGCCCAAAATCCCTGCCCATGAATCAAATACTTGAACCATGTGAGCTCCAGCTTTGATTTGTGCTTTCAGGTACTGAATTGTCACATCCGTTATACGATTAAGCAACTCGTGTGCCAAAGTCGGATTTGTGTATAAGATTTTACGTGCTTTCGAGAAGGTTTTCGACCCTTGGCCTTCTGTCATATAACAGAAGATTGTCCATGGCGCTCCCGCAAATCCGATCAACGGAACACGTCCATTCAATTCCTTATTTGTGAGTTTGATTGCCTCGGTTACATAACTCAATCGGTCTTCGATATCAATATCATCATCCAATAAGGATAATTGCTCGTTGCTACGAATTGTTTTCTCAAACCAGGGTCCTTTTTTCTCGACCATTTGATATTCCAACCCCATCGCTTCTGGCACCACTAAAATGTCAGAAAAAATGATGGCTGCATCCACTCCGAGTAAATCTACGGGTTGTATCGTTACTTCAGCAGCGCGCTCAGGTGTTTCCACCAACTCTTTAAATCCCGACAAAGAAGAACGAACGGCTCTATATTCTGGGAGAATTCTTCCTGCCTGCCGCATTAACCAAACTGGGTAACGCTCAATGGACTCGCCACGTGCAGCACGAAGAATTAAATCGTTCTGTAAATTCATGCCGCAAAGATAAGGTTAATGAATTATGAATGAGAAATTATAAATGATGAATTACTAATGGGGAGTCAGGAAGATGGTATACTCGCCTCACTTACCACTGGACCACCTCTTTTCCGTTTTGCTTCAGGTATTCATTGCATTGGGAAAAATGTTGGCATCCGAAAAATCCTCGATACGCAGATAACGGCGATGGATGAGGCGCTTTCAATACCAAATTCTTTTGGGCATCCACGCTTTCGGCTTTTCGTTGCGCTTTGCTGCCCCAAAGCAAATAAACCACATTTGATTGATGTTCATTCAGTGCATGGATTACAGCATCGGTGAATATTTCCCATCCTTTCCCGGCATGACTTTCGGGCTGTCCTTCTCTCACCGTAAGCGTCGCATTGAGCAATAAAACGCCTTGTTCCGCCCAAAAGTTTAAATCTCCAGAAGTACGCGGATCAATGTCCAAATCAGATTTTAACTCTTTGAAAATATTGTGAAGACTTTTGGGAAGCGGTTGTACGTTTGCATCGCATGAAAAACACAAACCATGCGCATGTCCTTTTGTTGGATAAGGATCTTGTCCGAGGATAACCACTTTTACCTGGTCTAGTGGACACGCATCAAAAGCCCTGAAAATTTGATCTCCTATTGGGAAAATAACTCCTGGATACTTTTGATATTCCGATTTTATAAACGCAACCAGGGACTCAAAATAAGGTTTCGAAAATTCCGATTGCAAGGCTTTTTTCCAACTCGATTCAATGGCTACTTCCATAAAAACGAAAATAATACAATTCATACAAAGCACTATCTTTGATACTATGAAGCATTGGTTAATTTTTACAGGATTGATTTTTTTGTCAGCGTGTTCCTCTGAAGAAACAGTTACCGAACCCACAAAACCTAATGATAGCAAGGAAATTGAATCGAAAGACTTAAAATCAAAAGCCATCAACCATATCAAGGCGCAACTGCAATTAACGGCTGTGGACAAATATGACACCGTATGGTTTTCGCAAGATATTAATGGAGATGACCAGACTGATTACATCATTACAGTAAATCTTATGGACCGTGCAATCAATGACGGAGTCGAAAGTGGTAAGACTGAAAAGATGAAGGAAATGGGGTATATGGGTTACTACAATTTCTTCTTTGTTGTGGATGGAAATACAGAAGAAATTTCAGACGCGGTTGTAGTACCATCTTCTCCGATGTACGAATTGGATGTGCAATTTGCTGAAGTACTTGGAACGGGTCAAATGGACTTTTATGTCGACTACCGTGTGCGCAACATGCAACGACGTAAATTCTATGCGATTCTCAATGGCAAGACGAAGGAAATTTGTCAATCGGTTATTTTTGATGGGTTTGGAACAGCCAACACGGAAGCCTATGACGTTCGTTTGGAACCAGGAACCTTGAACGACTACAACGATATTGTAGAGTACGAAGCGCATTTGGAAGATCGAATTATTCCCAACATCGACTCCACCTATTATTACAGCCCCAACATCACTCCTACGGAAAATGAAATTCGCCGCTGGCATTACGCTCCGAGTCAGAGGAAATACGTCATGATTCAGAAATGATGGGACAGTGTGACGGTATTGTCGCACGTTTAGAAGGAAACTTTCACCGAATAAATCAATGTTCTTCCGGGCGCAGAAATGCCAGATCCGTACGTTCGATACAATTGGTTGGTGATATTCTCCACTCCCAAAGTCATAGAAACATGCTTGTTGAAAAAGTACGATGCTTTTGCATTTAAGGTGCTCCACGCTGGCGTAAAAGCACGCCCTTGATCATCGCGAGCGTAAATTAATTCGTCTCGCTCGGTCAACGGAAATTGATCAAAGGATACGGCGTCATTATACACCCAATAGACCTCCGCTTTGATTTGACGCGTTTTGTAACGCAATGAAACCCTTCCAAAAGTGGGAGCTACTTGCGCCTTCGGAAAGTACGCCATGCTGTCTGCGATGAAATCAAATCCGCGCTGATAACTGAACGTAGATGCAAACGTTAATCCTTTCACAATGGCCCAGTCTAATCCGAATTGAACACCGTATGTATAGGCATGACTTTCGTTTTGAATGGCCAGAACTTGACTGGGGACGCCTTCGTACAGGATGGAATCTTGCCCGTTATATTCAAAGGGTTCGCGCACCATGGCATTTTGCAAGTATGAGGCGTAAATGGCTCCATCAATCTTCACCTTTCCTCCAAGCACTTTTACGAACCCCGTTTCTGCGGAGAATACATTTTCGGCAGATAGAGTTGGATTTGGAACAACGACTGTGCCTGGCTCTGAATCGAACACCTTTCCCAAATCATCAATATTGGGTGCGCGAAAACCAGTCGAAACATTGAAGTACCATTTGGTTTTGGGTGAAGGGCGATATACGATTCCCGCACCGCCGCTAGGTGCTACTTTGAACAAATTTGTTTCGGCCACTGGATACGAGAAAAGCGTCGTATCAAACTGGGCATTCGCACCGAACATAGCAAATCGAACCCCTGCATTCAAAATCCAACGCTCGTTCAAGTGGTGTTTGATGTTCCCATAAGCCCCATGCGTTTGCCAAGTAGAACCGTTCGGA
This sequence comes from Fluviicola sp., assembly GCA_043584915.1. Lineage (GTDB taxonomy): Bacteria > Bacteroidota > Bacteroidia > Flavobacteriales_D > Crocinitomicaceae > UBA4466. The sequence goes on along the minus strand of CP121319.1, from coordinate 2,600,787 downwards.
TACCGTGGATTAATGGTTACTTGCGTCCCATCGTCAAATTCTCTGAATGCATTCGAAAACACAAAATTTACCACCGATTCCAATCCATAGAAAAAGTCGGTTCGAGCCCCCAATTCTTTCTCCAAATCCCAGTTCAATGAAACGGCCTCCACCCTTTCCTTTTGTCGGCGAATGTTATCGCTTCCCATTCTTCGATCGTTTCTACTTTCTTTGAATCTTTGATAAGCGGCCACAACGCGAATGTTGTCATACCAAGCTCTACCGTTCGAGTTTTTGTAGGCAATACGATTCATCATCCATTCTTGCGGACCATAATACCATTCTTGAAAATCTAGCTCGCCGTCGCCATCCGCATCTTCAATCAAGCGATCGTAACGAGGAACGTCCTGGAAATTTGTTGAGAACAAAAATCCATACTCCCAATTGACGCCCTCTTTTGGGCGAAAGCTGAACTTCTGCAAACCGTTGAATTGATCGTACCCTGAATTAATTTGTTTTCTTGGGTTGGGATTTATGAGCGTTTGCCCTCCCGATTGGTAATTGGGTCGTAAAAAGGCACTATCTCCATTGACTCCCGCGGTTAAATCGCCGAATCGAGAATACGTAAGAGCAGTGGTAGAAGCAAATTTCTGATTTCCGTAAGAAAAATCGATATGCCCCGTACTTTCCATACTGGCGGAATTCCAACGTGCAAATACATTCGATTGCACCAATTCCCCCGTTGAATCTGGTGCATATACCGCTTTCTTTGTATCGAATTCCATCACACCACCAATCGCATCGCTACCGAACATTACCGAACCTGGACCAAAGAAAATTTCCACATCGCTTAGTGAGAGCGGGTCTACTGCAATTACATTTTGCAAATTACCCGATCTGAAAATGGCATTGTTCATTCGAACACCATCTACCACCAACATTACTCTATTCGTTCCGTAACCTCTCAATTGAGGCGAACCTCCCCCAAATTGACTCTTCTGAACGTAGACGTATCCACTTGAAGCCAATAAATCTGCTGTTGTTTGTGGATTTTCCAAGGTAACATCCTTGACATTCACGGGCACCACACGGTTGGGAATTTCATTTGCATCGTACTCCCATCGATATGCAGATACCACAATTCCGTCGACATTCAATTGCACCTCCTCCAGTTCAACGGTTACAATATTGCGGAGATCCGTATAAGTGAATTCGGCTATAGTGTAATTCGGATAAACGATGCGAAGGGTATCGCAACCTTTAAAAGAATCGAGTTGAAATCGTCCTTCGGAATTGGCAATTTGTTTTAAATCACCCGATTTACAAAAGATTTTTGCACCCGGAATGCGTTCTTGCGTCATGCGGTCGACTATCGTAATTTCCTGACTGCGAACGAATCCAGAAAAAACGAGAAGTAAGAAAAGCGATATAAGTTGTTTCAAAAGCACGAATTAACAGCGTATTCAGACCGATTTATTAACAAGAATCGCGCCGAAAATAAGCATTATCTTTGTTTACCAATGGAACGAAAACTAACTTCCAAAAAGACCTTTCGATACGAAATCTCCTCAGACAGCCAACATTTTGACACGGTGCTTTATGTTTTGCATGGATATGGGCAACAAGCGCAATACTTCATTCGTAAATTTCGCGAGCAGTTCGAGCATCTATTAGTTGTTGCTCCTGAAGGAATGCACCGTTTTTATTTGAAAGGTTCAGCAGGAAGAGTGGGTGCTTCATGGATGACCAAAGAAGCACGCGAGGCTGATATTTCGGACAATATTAATTGGTTAACAGACTTGGATCAGCAGGTTTCGGAGCAGTATCAACCGAAGCGAAAAATACTCTTGGGATTTTCTCAAGGCGGCGCTACGGCGGCACGTTGGTATCACAAGAGTTCTATACATTTCGATGCCATGATCTTGTGGGCGTGCGTATTTCCACCCGATTTATCGCCTAACGAAGAACTTCATAATGCCAACAATCAACATTTTGTCATTGGTAGCGAAGATGAATTTTACAATGATGAAACACAAGATTCACTTGTTAACTTTTACCTAAATAAGGGATTCCGCATACATCGTTTCGATGGAAAGCACGATATTCACGGGGATACTCTAAAAATGATTTTAAAAGAAATAAATCAAGAGGTGCCGAATCCATAGTTTGGCACAATTTTAGATATTTGCACTAGAAAATAGAATGAAATGAAATTATTACTTGCATTATTTACACTAGTATCATTCGCTTCGATTGGACAAGACGCGAAGTCACAAGCCATTCTCGACGATCTTTCGAAAAAAATGAAATCGCACAATTCCTTTTATATGGAGTTTAGCGTAAACATTAAAAACTCGAATACTGGAACCAATGAGAACGAAACTGGTAAAGGATGGGTGAAAGGCGACAAGTTTTACGGTTCGTTCGGTGATAACACTATTATCTCTAATGGTACCAAAACGTGGACTGTAATTAAAGAGGAAAAAACAGTGTACATCACAGATGCCGACGAAGAGGATGACGAAATGTTGAACCCGAAGAAGTTGATGACCCTGTGGGAAACAGGATTTAAAAATAAATACGGAAAGGAAACAACCATTGGTTCGGAAAAGGTTGATTTGATCTACTTATACCCAAAGAACCCTGGTAGTGTTGATTACCATACCATTATGATCTACGTATCTAAATCAAGCAAAGAATTGAAAAAGGTAGTTGTGAAGATGAAAGATGGTACGGTTATGACGTATAAGTTGAGCAAATACACTGCGAATCCATCTGTTCCTGATTCGAAATTTGTTTACAACAAGGCGAAATTCCCAGGATACGAAGAGATCAGTGACTTCTAAACTGTAATTACGAAATTAACAAAGCCCAGACGGTAATCGTTTGGGCTTTTTTTATGCGCTAATCTTAGGTGTCTGATCATCAGTACGGTGCGTTAATTGAAACCAACAAACCGATTGACTTGCAGCGTTACTCCTCCTTTGCGAAGAACTCAAAAAAATTGATGAAATCAGGTGAATGTTGCAATAGATCGAGCATTTTTTCGTATTTTGAAACACGGCGAATCATTATATTCGACACAAAACCACTAAATCACTAAATAATGACACATCTCGGTATCCATTCGGATCAAAGCCCTCTCGGCATTGACATTGACAAAGTATCTATGTATTACGGCAACCGAAAAACGGTAGTTCGGGCGTTTCTCACTGACAAGAGTCACACGCCAGAAGTAATCACAGAAACACAACTGAACGTTTTCGAATTCATTGAATTGCAACTCGGTTATCCTATTCCTACCAAGATTCGTAAGGTTGTTCGAAGTTTACAGTAATTCTAGTAATTCATGAGGGCTTCGACGGTTTCGTCGAGGCGTTTTTTGGGTAAGAATTGCTGTTCTAAATCTGCGGCAAAAGGTACTGGAGTATCCATGGAAGCCACGCGTTTTACTGGTGCGTCCAACGCTTCGAAACAGTTCTCAGAAATGAGTGCAACAATTTCTCCACCAATTCCACCTGTCATGCAATCCTCGTGAAGCACGATTACTTTACCAGTTTTTCGTACAGCTGCGTAAATCGCTTCATTGTCTAATGGAAGAAGCGTTCGAAGATCAAGCACTTCAATACTTTGGTCGGAATGATTGTCGGCATATTCGTTTGCCCAATGCACTCCTAATCCATAGGTAATGATGGTTAAATCCGTCCCTTCTCGCGTTGTTTTTGCCTTTCCGATTTCTACGGTGTAGTAATCGTCTGGAATTTCTTCGCGAATGCTTCGGTACAAGAACTTGTGCTCAAAAACCATCACTGGGTTCGGATCTTCAATGGCCGATGCCAGGAGTCCTTTTGCTTCATAAGGCGTGGACGGAAAGACAATTTTTAGTCCGGGTGTATGAAAGAACCACGCCTCGTTACTTTGGGAATGAAAAGGTCCTGCAGCTGCTCCTGCACCTGTTGGCATGCGCACAACTACATCCGCATTCTGCCCCCAGCGCCAATGAATCTTGGCAAGGTTATTTACAATTTGATTGAAGCCGCACGTTACAAAGTCAGCAAATTGCATTTCCACAACTGCTTTCATTCCTGCAATCGATAATCCAAGCCCTGCGCCCACAATTGCCGATTCACAAATAGGCGTATTTCGCACGCGTTCTTTTCCAAACTGATCTACAAATCCTTCTGTGATTTTAAAAACACCACCATATTCCGCAATATCCTGTCCCATGATCACCAAATCGTCGTGGCGCTCCATTGCCTGGCGCAGTCCATCTTGAACCGCATCTACAAAACGTTTCTCTGTTTTGTTTCCAGATCCATCAATTACAGCAGGTGTGTACGGTGCGTATAGGTCCTCAATTTCGGCATCCATGTTCGGAACAATGTCTTCCTCTGCATATGCGATATCCAAACCGTCTTGAATTTCCTTTTTGATGTCTATTTCTACCTGAGCTTCCAATTCTTCCGACAAAAGACCCTCGGCTTTCAGAAAAGCAGCGTAGGCATCAATAGGATCGTATGCTTTCCAATCATCTTGTAAGCCATCTGGATAATATTTTGTTCCTGAAGCCTCTTCATGTCCACGCATTCGAAAAGTCATTAACTCAAGAAGCACTGGCTTTGGATCTTTGCGCATTTCCTCAGTAAGTTCGCGCATCGTTGTAATTACCTCCAGGATGTTGTTTCCATTTACCTGAACGGCTTTCATTCCATATCCTATGCCTTTATCAATAAAGTTCTCGCAATTGAATTGTTCTGAAAACGCCCAAGTTTCTGTGCATGGGCAAAATGTATTCTTCGCGATCCATGGCGTAGGCAGTTCCTACCGAAATTGCCTCTTGTCCCCATCCTGAAAACCATTTGGAAATCTTCCCCTGACGCAAGATCCTATCGATTTTTCAACGAATAAAATTTTCAAAATGAAAGTTTGGTCTCCAGCTGCAGGCCGTCGAGTATTGTTGAAAGTGGAAAACCAGGTGAACGGAGGCATTTTCTTTGAAAAGGAAGATACTTCGACGGTTGCCATGGGATGGGAAGAATTGACCTTTGATTTCACAGCGATCAACACCGCTAATGATTACCAAAAGATTGTTTTGATCATGGATTTGGGAACTGTTGGTGACGGATCACCGAACTATACTTGGTACTTCGATGACATTGAATTAATTTCTGCAGGTCCACAATTGAATCAAATTGACATGCCCGTTACGTTCGAAGACACTACCGTGAACTATACGTTGACGGATTTCGGAGGAAATGCGCACCAGGTGGTTGTAGACCCTACAAATCCAAACAATACCGTTGCTGAAGTAACAAAAACTCAAGCAGCTCAACTTTGGGCAGGAACAACAATTAGTACTCCAAATGGTTTTGCATCAGCGATTCCGTTTACTATGAACGATTCTGTGATTTCTGTACGTGTTTGGTCTCCAGATGCTGGAATCCCAGTACGTTTGAAAGCAGAGGACCATACCAACCCTGGCATTTCTGTAGAGACAGAAACGTTGACTTCTACTTCGGGAGAATGGGAAACAATGTACTTTAACTTCTTCGATGAAGTGAATGGTACCGCAGCAATCAACTTTGCCAACACCTACGACATGGCTTCGATCTTCTTCAACTTTGGAACAGACGGAGCTACAGCAGGAGCACTTCTTACGATTGGAACGGAACAACGTACACAATGGATGGAACCTACACGTATGCTACACAAAATGCAGGTGAATGTGATTCTACAGCAACTTTAAACTTGACATTTGGAACTGAAACAACAGCATCAATTACAGAAACTGCATTGGATAGCTACACAGCGCCAAGTGGAACAGTTTATACAACTTCGGGAACTTACAACGACACTATTGCAAACGCAGCGGGATGTGACAGTATTATCACGATTGACCTAACAGTTCAATACACGAGCTTAAACGAGTTTGAATTGGAAGGAATTTCCATTGCACCGAACCCGGCTTCGAATGTTGTAACGATAACATTAGATGAGATGTACATCAACCAACAAATTTTAGTGATGGATCAAGCGGGAAGAATTGTCATTGCTCATGAAGCAAATGAAGTTCAATCCGATATTGACATTTCAGCATTGAACCAAGGAATGTACTACGTACGCATCGCAAATCTTAAGGCGGTTAAATTACTCAAGCAGTAATTGACTTAGACTTAAATTTAGGGTGAAAGGCTTCCGTAAGGGAGCCTTTTTTTTGTTACTTTGAATTATATTCGATGAGATGAAACGAACTTTCTTGCTTGCCTGCATATGCCTTCCAACCCTCCTATTCTGTCAAACATTTGAAGAGATTAAAAATGACACCTTCCGCTTGGAATTAAGCACTTCAAATCCAACAGTTTTCTTAAATAATCTTTACGCAATGACTGGAGAGGATTTAGACTCGCTCGACATTGAAATAATGAGCGCTGGCCCACTCCTTGCGTCAATTACCATTAACGCTGCCAAGGATGAATCTCCGTTAACATATAGCAAGCTTCGCTCTAAATTCATTGAGACCAAATCTTGGCCTCAATATGAAGAAATAAGACGAATAACTGAAGTAAACAATGAACTAAAGTCTCGGCCTGCTGATATTAAGAATTGGGAGAATGATAGAACTCTATTTGGGTCTTTAGGCGCAGATAGTGCCACAATTCAGGAAATTCACGACTACCTAATAGAGAATGCAGACGCTAATGTTACCTACGAAGAACTTATGTCGGCATACCAAGCTCAAAAGGACGAAGAAAAAAGAATGATGCAAGCTGCCAACTCTCCAGAACCTAAAATTTGGGCAGAATCTGTTATGTATAACGAAGTGGAGACGTTCAAGAAAAGTTTGGAAAAATCCAAGCCGGTTATCCTTTATTTCACTGGCTACAATTGTATTAACGCCATAAAGTTTCAAAGAAACAAACTGTCTGATACTGAGATTTACGAGCAGCTTAAAGAGAATTTTGTATTTGTTGCCCTTTACGTGGACGAGACAAAAGAATTGCCATTAGAGGAGCAAAAAACAATCATCGTTAACGGGAAACAAAAAGATTTAAAAACAATTGGAGACTACAACATGACAGTGCAAATGCAAGACTTTGAATCGGCCTCTCAACCCCTACTAGTAATATTGAATAGCAAAAAAGAAGTGCTCGGAAAAGCGAATTACATGACATCGCCCTCAGAACTTCAAACCCTTCTTATTCGTGCCAACAAGGCTTTCAATAATTAGCATTCATTCATTTAGGACAATTCTCTTTTATTGAAAAACAAATCGATCTGAGTGCAACACCTCACCGTGCCGTGTGACATAATACAAATAGGTTCCTGATTTCAATTGATTGCGTTCAAATCGCACGGTTCCGTCCAACGCCAACTCTGCTCCTACTTGTTGTCCCATCATGTTGTACACCAAAATTTCATAGTTGGGAAAATTCTCTGATTCAAAATTGATATGATCTTGCGCCAAAGTTGGGTACGCTTTGAAATTGGATATGGAAAATTCTTCGGTACTCGCAAATTGATCAAACTCCCAGAAATCGCCAAAGTTGGTTCCATTTGTGCCCAATCCCATGTAGCAACGCTCTCCGATTTTGGCTTTCACCGCCCAACGTCGCTTGTTGAATGGATAATCTGGTAATTGCTCCCAAAGATCCAAATTTGGGTCGTACCTCCATACCTCCGGGTACATATCTCCCCATCCAAGGTATCCGCCAATATAGTAACCATAACCATATTGTGACAAACCTATGTTATTGTTGGGCGCAGTGCCAGGAAAGGTAGCTTTCTGCATCCAGGAAGCGGTTACTGGATCAAACTCATAGAATGAATAGCCTTGTTTGAAATACCCTTTATCGCCAATAACAAATGTTCCACTTCGATGTCCAATACTCTGTGGCATTGCGCAAACTGTCGACCACGTATCGATAGCCGGATCGTACATATAAAGCGAGTCGTAGGTACTTTGATAACTTGGGAAATATCCTTTTCCATCAATAACAAAAGGATCAACATTTGTGAACCAATCACCCGGGCCATTTGATAATTGCTCCCACGTATTTGTCGTAGGATCATATTTGAAATGGGTTGCGTTGCTAAACTGTCCAAAACCAACATACGCAATACCATCTATCGCAATAGCTGTTAAATCCTGATCGCCATTTCCGTTATTCCCCATATAATCGGCTTTTTGCGACCAACTGTTGGTAGCAGGATCGTACTCCCACCATTCTGCATACCACTCATCTGAACCGTCACCATTCAGGTGTCCCGTTCCGGCGTACACACGATTCCCAAGTCCAACGGCAACACCGCGATGTCGACCGAAACTTCCGAAGTCGGCTTTTTTTGACCAAAAATTAGCATTAGAATGATGAGATAGTCCTAGCAAGACTATTGAGAGTAGCAGGGTTTTCAAAATGTAATCGTTTGATTACCAATATAGGAATTCAATTTCAATCTTGTAGCACTAATTATTCGTAGTACCATTATAAAAATGTATTACTCACTTGAGATCGAATGAAAAAAGCCAGACTTCCTGAATCTATCGAGTCGAATAGAGATCTTTTACCACCTATTTACATTCTTTTACACTAATTAATTCCATATTCATCGGTAATTCCAGACTTTTACTTGAAATGAAATCCAACACCTTTAAAACATTTGACATGGTAAAAGCACTTTTGAACCTCTCGATTTTTTCACTGCTGATATTTCTTAATTCTTGCGCGCAAGAAACAAAATCAGAACTCACGAATAACGACAAGACAACAGAGGAAGCGTCAGAAAATAATGAAGAAGCTGAGGATGATTCTCCTTATACCGAAATGCACCAATTTGGTGGATGGTATTGCCCAGACAATTTTGGTTTTAAGCCTGTTGACATAAGCGACTTAAGCTCAGTGCCAGTTGTTCAAGGAAGAATGCCAACGAAAGAGGAGGCGCAAAACGGATCTGCCTTAATGTACGTATCACCGAAAAAATTTCCGAATGCGAAGGCGTTGGACATCGAACTCCCCGCTTTGGCTTATGTCAAAATGCCCTATTCAGAACAAAAAGAATTGGCCATCGTTATTCAGGCTTTTACTGACAATACAGACACTATTGTAGGTTATCGTTTTCCAAATGGCGGAAACGGTTCAGAACGGATCCAAAATGTTGACTTTTTGAGTGATGATGAAATTGAAATTGCAGAAGCTACGCCTTTCTACTTCGAAGAAATTGAGGTAAGTGCAACCAAGGCGCAAGTTTGGAAAGCCTTTACAAAAACAGATTTCGCAAAAGACCTGGGTAAGAAATCTAAAAACAAAGCCTTAAACAAGACCGAATGGTCGGATCACTTAAATGTTGATTTCAGCTACGAACAAAATGGGGAATCAGTGCGAGGCTATGCGGCATCGATGTTTGGGAACTTGTACATTCACATCGATTACTTCAAAGATGGGCGACATTCCTCCAAGAAAATGTTGGTCACACAAGATCCGATTTCGTACCAATGTACCATTACGCTGGCCTCAGGACCTTATCCCGAAGATTTTGAGGAACAAGAGCAATTTTGGAACCAGTGGTTGCAAGATTTAAAGGATAAAAGTGAAAATTAAAACATTACGGCACCGTTGGCAATTTTGGCAAGACTTTCGACGTTTTTTATATCAATGCTAAATAGAAGACTTCTTTTCGGATGCTGCCTTATTTCACTTTCACTGTGCATAAAATCTTGCAGGAATCATGAAAAAGGGTCGTTAAAGCCATTCTTTGATTCTCTTCCTAAAGTTGAAACAGATGATCAAATCTGGGACTACGTAACCTACAGCAGAATAAGTAAAGAACATCGTATTAAAATTTATTCTTCGATCTGCGATACAACAAAACCAATTTCAGAGGCTTTAGATCTATTGCATTCTATCAAAAGTCCAATTTTCTTGCACCGAAAAAGCAACTTTGCAGCGTTGATCGATGTGCTTTGGAATGGCCCATATTATTCACGAGACACATTGATTGCACCCCCTATTCCCGACAGTTTAATTGAACTTCAGAAAGAACTTGGCTCACAAAAATTAATTGATAAATTGGACTCAATCTATGATCAAAAGGTAATTTATGAGATTCACATACTAAAATCCCCTTTTTCACCACGTGCAGTCTTCTTAGACAACAATGAAGTACATGAAGTTAGTATCTTTCTGGGCGGCGGATTGGAGGTGAAAGAATGGTGCCTCAAAAATGACACCATTGTTTACAAATACAGCGACAGCCTAGAGTTAAAACTCATTGAAGATTCAGTTTATTTGAGACCTACGAAGCATAAGAGATTTTATTTCAAACATCTCAGAGCCCCTAAAAGTCACCTCATAAAAAATGCCCCTACTCTTCAAGAACAGGGGCATTGAATATATTGATCGAATGGTGCTTACACCAATCCTTGATCGATCATAGCGTCGGCTACTTTTACAAAACCAGCAATGTTGGCTCCTTTTACGTAGTCGATGGAACCATCGTCGTTTTTACCGTATTTCACACATGCCTCGTGGATAGATACCATGATGTTGTGCAATTTCTCGTCAACCTCTTCACGCGTCCAGTTGTAACGCAATGAGTTTTGCGACATTTCCAATCCAGAAGTTGCCACTCCACCTGCGTTAGACGCTTTACCTCTGCATATTGTGCAACATTTCCTGAACCTGAAATAGCTACCTTCTTCCCTTGGAAAGAATCACCTTTTGTTGCCAACATTTCTTTCGCAAAATATACTGTTCCGTATCCTGTTGCTTCTGGACGAATCAATGATCCACCCCAGTTCAACCCTTTTCCAGTAAGAACTCCAGTAAATTCGTTACGGATTCTTTTGTACTGCCCGAACATATAACCGATCTCACGACCTCCAACTCCGATATCTCCTGCAGGAACATCCGTGGGCAATGTTGTCAATGAATTCTTAAAGATTTGTTCAAATCCTAGGAATTTCAAAATTGACAAGTTCACAGAAGGGTGAAAACGCAAACCTCCTTTGTACGGTCCAATTGCAGAGTTAAACTCAACACGATACCCGCGGTTTACCTGAACCTCACCATTGTCGTCCAACCATGGAACTCGGAATATAATTGTGCGCTCTGGCTCAACCATTCTATCCAAAATTTTTGCTGCTTTGTACTTCGGGTTCTCCTCAATAACAGGAATTACCGCTTCAGCAACTTCATGTACCGCTTGAAGGAATTCAGTCTCATGACCGTTCGACGCCTTCACTTTTTCCATGAATGCATCAATTTCCGCTTGATATTTATTAGACATATAATTTTTTAAGTCGAGGGACAAAAGTAATCAATTTTTAAGATCAGGATTCCAATATGCACCTGATATTTGGAATGCTAAAACATCGCATTTCAATCAACTATTAATGAAGCGCAGCCATTGAATTCGGTAACTTTGCATTGTGCTGAAAAGATTAACAATTCTTCTCCCATCAAGAGCAACTATTTATAATACGTTGCGTCTAACTGACAACTACCTTGTTAAAAACATAACACACAATATAAATATGTTTCAATTTAAAAACATCCTTTCCACTTTCGCTTTTGCGTTTTTTGCTGTGAGTTTCTCCCAAGCTCAAAACATTTGTTTGGGAACTGACGCCACTATTTGTGCTGGTGATCAAGTAACTCTGGAGGATTGTGCGAACTACGGTGCAGGATCTACAGGGGTGCCTTACACGCTTACATCCATTGGTTACAATCCAGATCCTTTTAACACACCGAACACGGTGAACCTTTCTGATGATCAGTTCAGTGGTGTTATTAATATTGGGTTCAACTTCTGTTTTTACGGTCAAACGTATAACCAACTTGTTATTAGTTCGAACAACTACGTTTCTTTCGATTTAGGAAATGCGAACGGATATTCACCATGGGTAACTCAAGCAATTGCGAACGCAGGAGTAACACAGGCGCACAACGCAATCATGGCTCCCTGGCAAGATATTAACCCGAATGTTGGGGGTACGATTTCCTACGCAATGTACGGAACTGCTCCAAACCGACGCTTTGTCATAACATGGAACGATGTTCCTATGTTTAGCTGCACAGGTACTTTGTACTCGAGTCAAATTAAAATATTTGAGGGAACTAACGAAATCGAAACGCACATTGTAGACAAACAAATTTGTGCAACTTGGAATAGTGGTAATGCTGTTCATGGTGTGCACTCGCCAGGAGGTACGGATGCATTAACCGTTGCCGGACGAAACAATACACAATGGAGCGTTGCCAATGAAGGCTACCTATGGACACCACAACTGAGCGTTCAGTGGGTAGATACGCAAGGAAACACCTGGCCTTATAATGGTCCAACATTGACCGTTACTCCAACGCCAATCCCACCTTCAGATTCTGTTGGTTACTTCTTAGAAGCAATTGATAACTGTGGTATTGGAATGGGACAATCAGATACCACCTGGATTACGGTAACGCAAGCAGGAGTAACAGCTTCCATGACACCTGATATTTGTACTTCATTAATAGGAACGGCAACGGCAACAACAACTTCCGGAACTGGACCTTTTGACTATTCATGGTCAAACGCAGGAACAACGCAAACCATTAACAATTTAGGTGCAGGAAACTATACGGTAACTGTGACTGATGCGAACGGATGCACGGCAAACGCAAGTGTACTGGTCACAGATACTCCAGCAAGCTTTCAAGGTTCATCAACTTTGGTTACTTGTGCAGGAGGAAACGATGGTACTGCCTTTGCAGAAATGGTTCCGCCACTTGGAAACATTACCTACCAATGGGATGATCCAAACTTGCAAACAACACAAACAGCAGTGGGTCTAAGCGCCGGACAATACACGTGTACCATTACTTCAGACATTGGTTGTTCTGGAACTGTGGTTGTAGATGTTCAAGAAATTCCACCATTAACCGTAGACATAACAGCACAATCAGATGTTACTTGTAACAGTTCTAATGACGGAATGATTACGTTGACTGCATCGCAAGGAACGGCGCCTTACTCTTACGTTTGGGACAATTCAGCATCAACAACAAACATTGCCAATGATTTATATGCGGGACCACACCAAATACTGGTAACAGATGCGAATGGTTGTATGGTTACTGTCAACGGTGTGATTAACGAGCCACCCGCTTTAGACATTTCATTCATTACACCAAACACGCAAATTTGTCCTGAAGATGACATTACACTTGACGTTACAGGAACTGGAGGATCTTCACCTTACACCTTCACTTGGTCGCAAGGTGGAAATGTAATTGGTACAGGCGATCAGATTACGGTAGACCCAACGGTAACGAACACAGAATACTGTGTGACGCTTTCTGAAGCATGTGGATCTCCGACAGATCAGGAATGTGTGATGATCACCTTCCCAACTCCTATTGAACCAAGCGCTGTTCCAGACGAAGAAGTGAAGTGTATTCCAAATACTTTCGAGTTTACCAATACATCTTCAAATGGCGGCGAAATTGCCACTGCTTACTGGGACTTTGGTGTGAATCCTTACACAGTATTAGAAAATGGAAACGATTCTATTTCTGTTTACTTTAATTCGGTAGGAAGCTTCACGCTGACGATGACTGTAACGTCCATCTACGGATGTGTGTACGTTGATTCGGTTCAGGATATTATTACAGTGAACCCAACGCCAACAGCGGACTTTAACTTCTCAAGCAATCCGGCAACAATTTTCGAAACAACTGTTACGATGCAGGATAAGTCTTCTCCAGATGTTGTGAACTGGTCCTGGGACAGTCCTTATTCTACTCCATCATCGAGTAACTTAACAAACCCAACGTTTGTTTTCCCTGATGGGCAAGTAGGTGTGTATCCAGTTGTTTTGACTGTGGAAACAGAATTGGGATGTATTGATACGGTTCGCTATTTCATGAATGTTGTGGAGGACGTGTTATTCTACGCTCCGAATACATTTACACCAGACGGCGATGAATTCAATCAAAATTGGAAAGCTGAAGTTTCTGGAATTGACGAATACAACTTCGAGTTGATCATTTTCAACCGATGGGGACAAATCATCTGGGAAAGCCGTGATCCGAATGTTGGATGGGATGGAACGTACAACGGACAGCCTGTTCAAGACGGAACGTACCAGTGGGTAGCCCGTGTTGGTGTGCCTTACAGCGATGATAAATTAGAATTCAATGGATCGATCAATTTGATCCGATAAATCTTAACTATACAATAAAAGCCCCGATGTCTTTAATGAGAATCGGGGCTTTGTTCTGTCTTGTTGTTTTTTCTTTAGTGCTGAATCACAATTCTTTCTTGGTGCCAAGTACCTTCCGTTTCTAGTTGCAACAAATAAACACCGTCAAGAACATGACTTAAGTCCAGTTGAACAGATGCGTCGAACAATTGATCCAACATTAGCACTGTTTTCCCATTCAAATCTGTCACCTGAATAGTAGAAATATTATCTTGGCTCTGAATATTTACGTGCCCAGTACTTGGATTTGGAAACACCGTAAAATCGACAACTTCAGGTTCAGAAACATTCGCCAAATTATCAATCACTACACTCGCTTTTGGATCGCCAATCATAACTGCTTGCCACGACAATCGGGTTTCTGTCATGTAAAAAGCTTCTGCCAAATTGAAATTATTTAGCGGGTCAAAGTATCGATTCACAAAGATTTCAGTTGGGGCAATCTGAGAGAAGAAAACATAATCGACATTGCCCATTGCACCAGTACAACCTTCTGCAATCAAATCTGCGATCAAGATATTGTTCCCAGTATTCACAGCTGGATCAAAAGTGAAGGCTGAATTGCACATTGACATTGAAGCGACGCTACCATTCGTCCAATTATAATTGAATGTTGCAGAAGGTAATGGGCCATGCCCTACCCCAAAATAACCAAGTACATTATTCTGGTTGGCAAGCGGAAGTGTTTCAACATCCAAAACAGCGTTCCATCCATTTGCCTGCAGTGAATCGTACGTTGGTGTATACAGACTGACAAAATAGCTTGAATCTGTGCCAGTAGCATTGCTGATATCTACGACAGTCTGACCAGAAGACATATTAACTCCCGTATTTGGTCCTGAGTTATCAATTAAATTGTAGACGTCCTGAACGGAATACCCATCCAACCTTGTTACCAGAAAGAATCGCTCATTGGATCTCGAAAAATGATCATGACTGTCGAAATATGGGTTTAGAATTGAACCGACAGCACCAATCGACGTACTATAAGGCCCAAGAATTAAAGCCAATTCAGCATCTACCGAAGCACACGTTGAAGAGATATTCGGATCAGTTACACAACCGTTGTTAACGGTGAGAGGCACATCTTTGGTCGTTACCAAATAATTGATTGAATTCGCCAAATTCTGATTAAGTAAAGCGTTTTCTACTTGCGTTCTCAGCGCATGAAAGGTCGCCGAGTCAATATCTTCGGTTGTTGGCGCTGAAATGTAAATCATGTTTTGATTTGGAATATTTCGAGCGGACTGAAAGTACTCACCAATATTAATGGAACGTTCACTGTTTAGGTTAATAATGACGGCTACATCATCATAATTCGTTTGAGCGAAACTGAGATGGCAGCTCAAAATCAGTATTACTAGGCAAATTGTTTTCATAGCGTTTTATTTACATCACAAACAGCAATGAGGCTATTTTATTATAACTGAGATGCAAAAAATTCGAATTGGCACCTTCTTTGATTAATAGTTAGTAAGTTTGAAAAAAATGAAGATGAAAAAGCTAATCATACCTATTACTGTAGTTGTAGCTGTAGCAATCACTTCTTGTGATGTATTGGAGTCAGCTGCCAATGAAATTTTAACCACCGATGGATCTGGAACTTCTCAGCCATCCTTAACGGAAGCTGAAGTTTCTTCAGGATTGAAGGAAGCACTTTCTGTGGGAATCACCAATGCTGTTGACTTAACATCAGTAACGGACGGATTCTTAGGAAACGCGGCCATTCGCTTGCCATTTCCAGAAGAGGCAATAAAAGTGAAAGAAAAAGCCTTGGAGTGGGGATTGGACGGACAAGTAGAAAAGTTCGAAACAACATTGAACCGCGCTGCCGAATCGGCGAGTAAGGAGGCGTTGCCAATCTTTAAAAATGCCATTACTTCCATGTCTATTCAAGATGCTTTTGGAATTTTGAATGGTGGAGAAGGTGCTGCAACAACATACCTTAAAAACAAGACAACCAATGATTTGGTCACTGCATTCCGCCCAAAAGTAGACGCAGCAATAGCCGAGGTTAAGTTAACAAACGCCTGGGAACCGATTATCAACAAGTACAATACCGCAATGACGTTTACCGGTGGCGAGAAGTTAAACCCAGATTTGGGCGATTACGTTACGCGTAAAGCGATTACTGGAATGTTCTATATGGTCGAAAAAGAAGAGAATAAGATTCGCAAAGACCCTGTCGCTCGTGTTTCTGAATTGCTTCAAAAAGTATTTGGAAGCATTACTGGGAACTAAGAAATTACCCTTAATTATAAAGGCCGTGCCTCGACTGTTCGAAGTGCGGCTTTTTTGTGCACACACATTTTCCTGAGGGATACATTCTAGTAAAAACGAAGAATTGCTCGAAAACAAAAGCACATTTTTACATTCAAGCGATTAAAATCCGTTTCTCAAGTAACTTCTCTTTCCTATTTTCGTAAAGAAAACAAATCGACATTATGCAGTATCCTCCTACAGAATTGGTTCTCGACGCACACGGACGTGTTTATCACCTTGGATTGTCTCCAGATGATATTGCCGATACTGTAATTCTTGTGGGGGATCAAGGCCGTGTAGATTTAATTGCAACGTTCTTCGATACAATTCAACATACATCGCAGCACCGCGAATTTTACTGCGTTACGGGAACTTACCAGGGAAAACCGATCACGGCGCTTTCTACGGGTATTGGAACGGACAATATCGACATCACGATCAATGAATTGGATGCTTTGGCAAATATTGACCTTGAAAAACGTGAAGATCGACCGAATCGAAAAGCGTTGCGCTTGATTCGTATAGGAACCTGTGGGATTCTGCACCCAGAAGTGCCAGTGCATTCGTACATTCTTTCCACGCATGCTTACGGCATCGATAATGTTGCGCATTTCTATGAGGTTCCCTTTGATTCGGAGGAAAAAGAACTGAATGCAGCCATTTCAGAGCATGTGAATTTCCCGAAAGGAATAAATACCTATCTCTCGAAGGCATCAGAAGGCATTGTTTCGCTTTTAGATTCAGACCAAACGGAAAACGGCATTACGGTTACCTCAAGCGGGTTTTATGGTCCTCAAGGACGCCAATTGCGCTTGAAAAATCGCACAGCTCATATCAATGAACGGCTGTCATCTTTCAAACACAGGGAGTACCGAATTACCAATTTTGAAATGGAGAGTTCTGCTTTGTTCGCTTTAGGACGTTCTTTGGGACATGAATGCGGAACCATTTGCCTTGGCATTGCAAACCGACCCAACATGGAGTTTTCTAGCGGCTATCAGGATGCCATGAAAGATTTGATCCAATACGTTTTGGATCGGGTTTAGTTGGTTGCAGCTTGCGGTCGGTACACCTTAATTTTTCCTTTCTTCATATCATTGATTCGGAAAATCGTTGTCCCCACTTTGCGCCCATGCTGCCCTGTATTTTGATGAATGAGCACTAGGGTTCCATCGTCTTTCACTTCGTATACAATTGCGGTATGATGCTTCATCAATTCTTCGTAGGTATATTTTCCTTCCTCCCAACGAATTTTCACATTCTTAAATTGAATGATATCGCCGGCATAAATACATTCCTCTTTGTGATCGATTAATCGCCCATATTCTTCGTATCCGTCCCAAACGGCTCCGGTTTCATCCAAAACCAATTGTGCTAAATCCCAACATTCACCTCGACCCACCTTCTTGTTTACTTGAGCATCGGCTATGTCAATAATGCGTTGATTCAACGCAGGGGCTTCACCACAATCTTGTTGCGCAAGGACAGACAGAGGAAAAAGAAAGAAGAAGAATAAGTACCGCATATTTATGTAACGTTTTTAGCTCTCAAATCTTACATCTTTTCCGAATTCTTGTAAAATTCGAACAAGTTTTTTCTCACTAACTCCTAGAGTTGTCTCATCAAACATAGAGCCATCGCCTTGCGTCTCCTTTTGTGTTGCAGAGAAATGAATCGCATCTGGTTGCAAGTCTTCTTTTAATTTCAAGATATTGGACGCGTTCACTCCGCCACCGCACATAATCTCGATGCGGCCGTCGGCAAAATCAATCATGTTTTTCAGATTTTCAAATCCGAGATCTACATTTCTTGCCAACCCAGAAGTAAGAATCCTGTTAAAACCAAGATCGATTAATTTGTCCATTCCCTTTTCGAAGCGGCTGAGATCATCAAAAGCACGGTGATATGTGAGCTGCATTCCATCGGCTGCAACTTTCATTTGTTCTAGCGCATCACGATTCATCCAGCCTTCATCGTTGTACGCTCCTACTACCACTCCATGAACTCCGGCTCTTTTACACTCCCGAATATCGTGCAACATGATTTCAATTTCAGAAGTATCATAAACAAAGCCTCCGGGTCTGGGACGAATCAATACGTGCGTTTCAACGCCCATAGATAAAGCATACGCAATCATTCCTGCTGATGGTGTCATTCCACCTTGCTCCAGGTTTTGGCACAATTCAATACGATCGAAATTGTACTTCTTCGCCAAACGAATGGCTTCTAAAGACGCCGCACACAATTCTAATTTCATTGGATGTCAATTTGAATCTCATCAATAAACGTCCACGGGGTATAGCCCGCTCCTCCCCGACCTTCTGGGATTTCATCTAAAGGAATTACTTCGATTTTTACATATTTTCCATACGTGTTCAAATCGATTTTCTCACGCAAAATAACTTCTTCACTGTTAATTTCTTTCGACTTCGCCAAGGTCCAATTTTCTTTATCAGCGGAGATGGAAACCCTCACTTCCTTGGGCAAATAAATCCATGAGCCATTTTGATTGAGGAACCCAATGGACAATGTCTTCAATTGCTCAATTGCATCCAACTCAACAATAAATTCAACCTTTTCCTTATTAAATCCAAGCCATTCATCGCCTTTCCAGGGAATTGAACCCTGAATTCCGTCTACTAAGTTTAAACTTCCATTGTGATCGTATTTCCGGTGTGGTTCTGTTACGAATTCGATTTCTGCACCAAGAATATCAGATCGATGCACTGTATAGTTAATCTCTTGCCCCTCATTAAATTCTAGGGTTAATTCATCCGTCGCTTTTACCGGTTTGAACTCAATTGACTCTCCGCTTCCAATACTCCTCATCCCGCCAACAAACCCCGTAGACTGAAACAACGAATACACCTCAGAGGAGTCCAATCCCCACCACGAATAGGCGACACCATTCTCGCTACGTTCAATTCTCAGCTCCGGAATGTGAATGGATTGCGCTCTGTTCACGTTCATTTTCTTCAGGAAGTCCTCATGAAAATTCAGATAGGTTTCTAAAAATTCAGAATACCCCGGTTTTGATTGACACCACAATCCTTGCATCAAGGCAATTGCCCGTGGAAACGCCATGTACTCTACTTGCTCAAAATCAGGAATATACTCTGTCCAAATATTTGCTTGACCACCAAGGATGAACTTCGCTTCTTCTTCAGTTAAGCCTTCCGGAATTGGATTGTATTCATACACTTTTTCCAAGGGTAAAAAACCACCAATTGCCAAAGGTTCTGAAGGGTGACTGCTTTGATAGTAGTCGAAATAGCAATAGGACGTGGGCGACATTACAACATTATGCCCCTGCTTTGCTGCTTCTATTCCTCCTTCTTCACCACGCCACGACATTACCGCAGCATTGGGGGAAAGTCCACCTTCCAGAATTTCATCCCAACCGATGAGTTTTCTGCCGCGATCTGTCAAAAAAGTATCCATCCGTTTGATAAAATAGCTCTGTAACTCGTGCGCATCGTGCAACTCGTTTTTTTCCATTACCTTTTGGCAGTCATCACATTTGTTCCATCGCGCTTTCGGAGCCTCATCGCCACCAATGTGAATGTATTGGGATGGAAATAATTCTAAAACCTCATCGAGAACGTTTTGCAAGAACTGAATGGATTCTTCCTTCGAACAATAAATATCTTCAAACACTCCCCACAACCCAGGAACTCCTTGTTGTTCTCCAGTACATGATAACTCTGGATAGGCAGCCAGCGCAGCTCTACTGTGTCCCGGCATTTCTATTTCAGGAACTACGGTTATGTGTAATTCTTCTGCGTAATCTACTACATATTTAATTTCTTCTTGCGTGTAAAATCCACCATATTGCTTTAGTTCATATTGTCTTGGACTGTCATTGTAATGACCGATTACCGTACTATCCCGAAAAGCGCCAATCTCTGTCAATTTGGGGTATTGTTTGATTTCGATTCGCCACCCTTGATCATCTGTCAAATGCCAATGAAACGTATTGAACTTATACATTGCCATCATATCCAAGAAAAGAATTATTTCGTCAACAGTGAAGAAATGGCGGCTGACATCCAGATGCAATCCACGCCAATCAAAAGCTGGAGCATCTTCAATTTTGCCTTTGGGGATTTCTGCCTTGAGTTCGTCGTCTGTTCGAATCAAGAAAAGCACACTCATGAGCCCATAAAAGCGACCTTTAGGAGAATTGTAGGAAATTTCAATTTTTTCATCCACCTCAATTCCGTAGGCTTCAGGTAAAAGGTGCTTTCTATAAGAAAATTGGATGTTAGGATTTTCGTCAACTTCTTTCAAGTAAATCCCGTGCGCTTGAAAACGCGTAGCAAAGAAAAAGTACTCTGCCTGGTTCAGAATGCCATTCTCTATAGTGAGGATGTTGTCTTTTATATCCATCGCCTCTTCTTCCAATTCTTGAAAGGAGGGTGTGGGTAAAATATTCGATTGACCATAAAGCCCCGAGCTCACGGTCATGATTAGTACAAAAAGAAGTTGCTTCATTCTTCCATTAAATTGGGATAGGAGATGACAAGAAATGCGGGTACCTTTTTCGGTTTTTCCAATGGAACACCAAGAAAATAGGATTGTCCAACACGTGCTACAAACAATTGTCCAACTGTTGTCGTTCGCACTTTTTCAACCAAATCTGGCGCCAAGAGCGCTCCTTCGATGTCTTGCAACTTACTGAGTCCATTGTTATCTGGCCAGTACTGCGCAACGATGGTATCAAAAGGTACATTGTTGTGGAACTGATCATAAATGTCGTGAATAGCTTCTGTTCGTGTTTCTCGACTCATTTCAGAACCATTGAGATATACGTATTGAATGGAAAACAACTCCACCGTAGTATCTAAAATATGACGATAACTTGTTTGTCCATCAGTTAACACTTCTTCTTTCGAGAAATCTCGATCTTTTCGGATGGCCAGACTGTTATAAAGTTCCGCATTACTTTTACTGTTCAGCAATTGGATCATGACATCGCCAGGATATTTCTGGGCGTAATTGAATAATTCTTCTCGACTGTCTAATTTCGCGATATTCTTTGCGTGATTGATGCTTTCAAAATACGATTGCTGATCACTCTTCGGGATGAGCAACACAAAGTGCCCGTTCTTCTTTTTGGGCTTATGTGTCATCTCGACAAGGTTGTGCCAACCACGCGCATCATCGCCAGCCACAAATCGATCGCCCTTCTTTCTATTGGCTACTACCTTGCTAAAATCGTCTACGAAGTAATCCAAATCTACCCAACCTACATCTCCATACACCTCTTTGTCGGGGCCATTATTTTCAGCGTATTGTTCAAAGGCTTTTTCGTACGAGGCTCCTGCATTGATTTCCTTGAGCAACTTTTCCACCTTGTCTTTGGCGTTAGGCGTCTTCTGATTCGTGATGGTCAGTAGGCGAAATCTGTATATCTCCTTGGCTCCCTCTGCGATAACAACAACGTGATAATTTCCAGATGTATACGTGTCGCCTGGGTTCAGGTCTTTTTCTCTCCTGCTGTAGTCCTCGTTGTTCATTTCATTGTGAAGAAAACCGAAAACAACCTGCGGGTTATTGTCTGCCAATTGCTGGGCTTGCTCAAGATCTCGAATTTGCTGCGCCTCCTGCAAAACGTCTTGAGAA
Organism: Fluviicola sp.; assembly: GCA_043584915.1. GTDB lineage: Bacteria > Bacteroidota > Bacteroidia > Flavobacteriales_D > Crocinitomicaceae > UBA4466. Next base: position 2,578,685 of record CP121319.1, on the reverse strand, counting down.
AAAGCGTTTGATGCAATTAATAGCAATAAAATATGAAGGAAAACTACTCTCATGTGTAACGAAGCTACAAAATTAACGCCAATCGCCTCGACACCTTATTCTAGCGGATATTTCCGTTATCCGTGTTGATAAAGGAAATAGTGAAAAATCCTGGCACACCATGCGGCTCTTTGTCGATAATTACAATACCGGCAGAATCACCATCTCTCACCCATTCGAAATAGGCATCTTCTGTCATTTGCGATTCGAGAATAGTGTATTCTTCTGAAACTTCCTCAGCAATTTCTGGTGAGCTAGTAAATTCAGCGGAGGTATGTGCAAAACGTTTTCTGATATCCCAGTAGGAATCGCCACGTTCCAAAAGTTTTTTCATTTGTGACATCAATATTTCCGCTGTTTCAGGTGAGACCTTTTTCAAATCGAAACGAATCACTTGCACATTGACAATATTGAATGTCGAGTCTTTGATCAATTTTGATGTTTTTCCGTAGGATGATTTGAAGGTGCCGACGTGCGATTTTAGATTGCTTGTATCGATATCATCAAAGAAAAAAACATCCGATTCCAAGTTCACGGTTCCGGTGAAAACCTCGCGAAAGCCAGACGCATACTCTTCTGCCTCTTCTTCCGTATTAATGGTTTCAAGATTCTCGACATGATTTTGTCCCCATGAAAGATGGGAAACGAAAAGAGATAATAGTATGCAGGTTCTTAGCATTGGAGCGTAGTTTAGCGATTTTGAAATTACTTATTCACTTAGAATAAATCAATTATCATTCCTCTTTTTTACCAACGCACTGCGGAGGGTTTTCCACAATGAAAAAATTGAGCATAGAAAAAGCCCTGACATCCGTTCGGACATCAGGGCTTAAGCTTATTTGGTTATTCGAGATTACTCGATAATAATCAATGCTTTTGAGTATACTGCATCAGATGCAAATACTCGAACTGTGTAACGTCCAGTCGCAAGACCAGCACCGTTCACAACACCTGTATTGTAATCTACTGGCAATTCAATTGAACGACCCAATGCGTCAATTACAGCGATTTCTTCAATAGCTCCATCGAAATCTACAGTGAACACCCCAGAATTTGTAGGGTTCGGGTAGATGTTGATTTTGTCGCTATCCAATTCATCGATTCCAGTGAAATCAACCAATACACATTCTGAAGTTACTTCACAAGTACCAGAATTCATGATTACTGCGTATTCTCCAGTAACCGTTGGTTGGTACCCTTGACCTGTTGCTCCAATGATTGTGTCACCTGTAGTACAGTTGATCCATTGGTAAGTAACACCTGTTTCGTTTGCAGAAAGCTGCGGTGCATTTGAAGCATCAATAGTAAGGTCGATTGCTTCAACAAATACATCCTGTGTTTGCGTTGTTGTATTTCCGTTTCCATCATCATACTCCCAAGTAACTGTTGTTGATCCTGGCGTTGTAATTGGGAACGTTACATCTGGAGTACCTGTCAATGAACCTGCACAGTTGTCTGTAGCTGTTGGCGCTGAAGGTGTTGCTTCGTTACATCCTTGGTATGTATCCAAAGTTGCAAGGTCTGCTACTGGTGCAGTTACATCATTGATGTTGATTGTTTGCTGCTGAGTAACGTTGTTTCCGAATCCATCATCAAACGTCCAAGTAATCACAGTTGTTCCTTGCGTAGTGATTGGGAACGTTACATCTGGAGTACCTAGAATAGTTCCCTGACATACATCCGTAGCCGTTGGCGTAGGAGGTGTGAATGAACAAGGGTTACTGTAAGTAATCAAACTCGCGTTGTCCAATACGGGAGGATCGTTATCGATACCTGTAATGATAACGTCTTGTGTTTGCGTAACAATGTTTGTTCCGTCATCATACGTCCAGGTAACAGTTGTTGTACCTACTGTATTGATTGGAAGAGAAACATCAGGAGTACCTTGGTACGTTGCGTTACAATCGTTAGTTGCTGTTGGGATAGTCCAAGAAGTAACAACACAAGGATCTGTCAAATCTGGAAGACTTGAAGTATCTGCTACCAATGTTCCAACAGTTGGGTTACAGTTCAATGAAATAATAACAAGACCATCTCCAGTTTGTACACCTGCAAGGTTCACTGGGTTTGCTCCGTTGTTATACGAACCACCGCCACCACCGGCAGCACAACATGATCCTCCATTGTTACCGGCTCCTCCACCAGAGTAGCCTCCACCACCGCCACCGCGATAGTTATTCCAGCTATGTCAAAAGTCCACCACCTGCATCAGCACTAGAAGCTTGTTGACCACCGTTTCCAGCAGTACCTCCTGCCGAGGTAATGTTTCCTTGAGCACCTGCGGCACCTGCTTCAGTGATTTGACCGTCACAGGCTGTTAGGTATCCATTTGAGTGGTTTCCTCCACCACCTCCGGCAACCACTAAAGGAGTGTTGTCAGTAAACGTAATGAAAGATCCACCACCTCCACCAAACTGGTGGTTGTAAGTAGTTGCTGGGAAGTTCAGGTAATCACCTGCACGATGTCCAACCAAAATTTTCAATTGAGTTCCTGCCGTTAGCATGAATTCACCAGAAATGTGAGCTCCACGTCCTCCGAAGGCTCCGTATCCTTGACCTCCAAAAGCTTCAATAGTGTAAACTCCTGTTGTTGGAACTGTCCAAAACTGTATACCTGCGGTAACTGTTACGTTTCCATCAAGAGTAGTTCCTGCATAATCGGCATCGATTTCCCCTTGCGTAGGAGGTGCAAGGCACTCAACATGCTGATTTGATACTGCTTTTCTTCCTCTGTAGCACGAATTACCTCCTTCGGAAGCACCGTTGGAGAACCTTTCGAACTTAAGAACGTATTCACACCAATAATTGGGAATTCGCCAGTATGCTTCAAGGTCTCGTAATACAAGGACTCCTCCTGAATTTTCGAACGTTGATACATTGTTTCCATGGCACCCAAAACGCCTCCTCTTTCTGTAATACGATCAAACTCTGTGAGCACGGCTTCTTCAACCAGGTCCGTCAATTCCTCAATAATGAACGATCCTTGCAACGGATTTTCATTTTTCGCCAATCCAAGTTCGCGGTTAATGATCAATTGAATGGCCATTGCGCGACGTACAGATTCTTCCGTAGGAGTTGTAATTGCCTCGTCGTATGCGTTTGTATGCAAACTGTTGCAATTGTCGTAAATGGCGTAGAGTGCCTGAAGCGTTGTACGGATATCGTTGAAGTCAATTTCTTGTGCATGCAAAGAACGTCCTGAAGTTTGAATATGGTACTTCAGCATTTGTGCTCTTGCATTGGCCCCGTATTTCTTTGCGAGTGCTTTTGCCCAAATTCGTCGTGCAACACGCCCGATAACGGCATATTCTGGATCAATCCCGTTGGAAAAGAAGAACGATAAGTTCGGTCCAAAGGCATTAATATCCATACCACGGCTTAAGTAGTACTCGACATAGGTAAATCCATTTGCAAGCGTGAATGCCAATTGGGTAATTGGATTGGCTCCTGCTTCTGCAATGTGGTAACCGGAAATGGAAACAGAATAGAAATTACGTACTCCGTTTCCTATGAAGTATTCCTGAACATCTCCCATCAATCGTAGTGCGAACTCGGTGGAGAAGATACACGTATTCTGTGCCTGATCTTCTTTGAGAATGTCCGCCTGAACCGTCCCCCTTACTTGTTTTAATGTATCGGCTTTAATTTGTGCATATACTTCTGCATCCAATACCTGATCTCCTGAAACTCCGAGTAGCATTAATCCGAGACCATCGTTTCCTTCTGGTAAGTCTCCGTTATATCTTGGTCGTTCTGATCCTTTTTTCTTGTAAATGGCGGAAATTTTGGCTTCAACCTCAGCCTCCATTCCTTGCGCTTTGATGTATTTTTCACAATTCTGATCAATGGCTGCATTCATGAAGAAACCGAGCAACATAGGCGCCGGACCATTAATTGTCATCGAAACGGATGTCTTTGGGTCGGAAAGATCGAATCCAGAATATAGTTTCTTGGCATCATCCAAGCAGCAAATAGAAACTCCTGCGTTCCCAATTTTCCCATAAATATCAGGGCGTAAATCTGGATCATTTCCATACAACGTTACCGAATCGAAGGCAGTTGACAGACGCTTTGCGGGCATTCCCAAACTCACATAATGGAATCGTTTGTTGGTACGTTCGGGCCCTCCTTCTCCAGCAAACATCCGGGTTGGATCTTCCCCTTCTCTTTTAAAAGGAAAGAGTCCTGAAGTGTAAGGGAATTCTCCCGGAACATTTTCTTGCAATGACCAACGAAGAATGTCTCCCCATCCAGAATACTTCGGTGTTGCCACTTTCGGAATTTGTGAATGTGACAGTGATTCTGTGTGCGTTTGAATGGATAGTTCTTTATCTCTCACCTTGAATTTGAAGACGTCGTTCTTGTACAGTTGACGTTTCGCCTCCCAGTTTTCGATGATCGCTAAGTTTTTCGGATCGAAGTTTAATTTCTCGCCTTCGAATGCTTCTTGCAATCCTTTCACCAGACGATCTTTGTCTTCCAATGAAGATTCTTTCATGGATTCGATTGACATTTGCAATCCGTATAATTTGTTGGCTACGGCTACTTGCTGATCGACCCATTTATCATAACCTCGATTGTTCTCCGAAATTTCAGAAAGGTAACGTGTTCTGTCTGGCGGAATTACGAAGATCTTTTCAGACATTTCGTCTGTGATTTCGAAGGTTGAAGATTGTGGTTTCGCTGGTATTGCTTTCGAACATCGCGAATTGCATCGAGTGCTCCACGTTTATCGAATTTATTCAATGCGATCACGTCTGCGAAGTCCAACATATCGATTTTCTCCAATTGCGTTGCCGCTCCGTATTCAGGTGTCATCACATACAGTGACATATCAGAATGATCCAAAATCTCTGTATCCGATTGACCAATTCCAGATGTTTCGAGGATGATCAAATCGTATTCAGCTGCTTTCAAAATAGAAATCGCTTCGGCAACGTGCTTCGACAAGGCCAAGTTCGACTGACGAGTCGCTAACGAACGCATGTACACGCGCTCATTTTTGATAGAGTTCATTCGGATACGGTCTCCTAGTAACGCAGCAATTTCCGAAGGAAGAATCGTTCCTCCTCCTCCACCGAAGATTTTAATGTGATCAGCACCTTTTTCCTTCAATAAATCGTACATGTACTTGAAGTACTCATTGTGTCCTCCTTGGTACGACGTCATGGCAATCGCCTGTACATCTTCCTGAATGGCACAATTTACTACTTCCTCCACAGATCGATCATGCCCTAGGTGAATCACCTCACAACCTGTCGATTGAATGATTCTTCGCATGATGTTTATTGCTGCGTCGTGACCGTCAAACAGCGAGGCTGCGGTTACGATTCGAACTTTATTTTGAGGAATGTAAGGTGCTATTTTTTCCATTTGGCGGGACTTTTAAGGCGCCACAAAAATAGTGATTTTACGGTGAATCGAGAAGGTGAAAATCGTGAAGATTTCAACAGGCATCCCAGACTAGCTCTGCATACATAGTATTTTACGCCCATTTGAAGAGTAGCTCAGAGACCGCAATGAAGCGCGAGAGACAGGAGTGAATTGGTAAAAAGTTGGAATTGTCTTACTTTTGATTGCAAAGTCTACAACTATGAAATTCAACCTGATACTCGTAACCTTACTCGTTTCTTTGGGTGCTTTCGCCCAACTTACGCCTACTTTTAACGACATATCCATACCGATGCGCGACGGCGAAGTTCTGTCTGCCGATGTATATATTCCTGCAGGAGCTGACTCGTGTGAAGTGATTTTAATTCAAACACCCTACAACAAGAATTTATTTGAATCTTCACTGCCATTGGGAATTGGACTCAATTTGGATTCACAGCCTTACGCCTTCGTCATTGTGGATTGGCGCGGATTTTATGGTTCTAGTGGAGCAGACCTTTCCAATTTTGAACGTGGTGAAGATGGTTACGACATAATTGATTGGATTGTCCAGCAGCCTTGGCATTTGAACAATGTTGGCACCTGGGGGCCATCGGCTTTGGGCGGCGTTCAGTATCAGACGGCACGTGAGCAGCATCCCAATCATACTTGTGCAATACCAGTGGTTGCCCATCCAGAACAAGCCTACGAAAGTTATTTCTACGGAGGTTGTTTGGAGGAAGCCCGTCTCTATCAATTAGATGCTTTGGGATATGGACTATCTCCTGTTGTTCTTGCGAATCCTTACATGAATTCCATTTGGCAATTTTCAGCCACAAATTCCTGGTATCCTGCCGATATTCACATTCCTACGCTACAAATTGGTGGTTGGTATGATCATAATATCAGTCGAATGATGGATTGGTATGAAGCTACGCGCGATTTCGCCTTGCCAAGTGTGCAAGATGAGCAATGGTTGCTAGTTGGCCCCTGGGTACATGGCGGAACGGGAATTGCTTTTGTAGGAAGCGCTATTCAAGGAGAGTTAACCTATCCGAATGCGGAATATGTGAACAACGATATGGCCTTGGATTTCTTTGATTACTATCTTCTTGGCGATAACAACGGCTGGGATACAACGGACAAAATTACCTATTACAATATGGGAGAAGATATTTGGCTTAGCTCTAATGCCACCACCATCGATTTGCCTTTGAATGACATATTGTATTTGAATGACAACGGAATTTTAAGCACAGACGACACTGGTTTGAGCAGTACTAGTTTCGATTCGGATCCGAACAATCCTTCCCCTACGATAGGCGGCGCAACGCTCTCAACAGGGTTGGATCAAGGTCCATATGATCAAGCAGCTCTCGATGCACGCAATGATGTGATCACATTTCAATCGGGTCTTCTTTACGCCGATGCTTCTATTTCCGGAGAAGCAGTGGTAGACCTGAACATTTCTTCCGATCAGCCGGATTGCGATATTGTGGTGCGTCTTGTTGACGTTTACCCGAATGGAACGAGCATGTTAATCAACGATGGAATTCAACGTGTGCGTTTTCGAAATGGTTATTCGCAAGGCGACGAAACCTTTATGACTCCCGGACAAGTGTACAATGTTCAGGTTACTTTACCTTTTACCAACTACACATGGAAAGCCGGACATCGAATTAAAATTTATATTTCGGGAAACAGTGATACGCGTTGGAATGTGAATTTACAAGATGGCGGAACGATGTATCAGCCTGGCACTGGAAACGTTGCCAATATTACCATTCATCACGATCAAAACAATGCCTCGTACATTTCACTTCCTGGATCAAATTCATCCTTGAGCACACAAGAATTACAGGAACAGCCCGTTCGAATTTACCCGAATCCTGCCACAACATCTATTCGTATTGACGGTGCATCAAATCCAACGTACACTCTCTATGACGCCAAAGGACAGGTGATTTTGAAAGGATCTGGAAATCAATTGAACACCGAGGCAGTGGCTTCTGGTTGGTATCTTTTGCAGGTAGATGGAGATCACGTTCAGACACAGCTTCCCGTAATTATACGTTAATGGAATATACCATTCGCACCCTTCTTCCCGATGATAACCCTACAATTGCTCGGGTGATCCGCTCTATTTTGGAGGAGCATAGCATGAACAAACCAGGGACGGTTTATACGGATCCAACCACGGATCAACTTTTTGAGCTTTTCCAGACTCCACGCTCTTTTTACTATGTTGTTGAAAAGGACCGAGAAATACTTGGTGGATGCGGTGTTTACCCAACAAAAGGCTTGCCTGAAGGCTGCGCGGAATTGGTGAAATTATATTTGCTCTCATCGAGCAGAGGGTTGGGAATTGGAAAAAAGTTATTGGAACTCTGTGCCGATGAAGCCAAAGCGATGGGATACCACAAACTCTATCTTGAATCGATGCCAGAGCTGAGCGCAGCAGTTGGGCTGTATGAATCGGTTGGATACAAAAAAATTGATGCTCCGTTGGGAGATTCTGGTCATTTTGCTTGCGATTTGTGGATGTTGCGCGAGTTGTGATAGCACTTCGGCAGGGCACTTCGAGAGCGATTGGCAGGGCACTTCGAGAACCTCAGTGCCCTACTCTCAGCATACTTCACTCAGTGCCCAAAAGTGTATGAATTGGTTTCTACAAGCGGAATCCGATGATGCATACGTCGTCAATTTGTTCGTTGTCTTTGATCCAATCGTGGTACACTTGAGAAAGGCTTTGCCCTTGTTCTTTCATCGATTTATTGGCATTGGAAAGCATGGTTCGTTTCAGAGCTCCGTACTTAAATTTCTTTCCGTCTGGACCTCCGAATTGATCGGCATAACCATCGGACATTAAATACACTTGATCTGTTTCATGTAATTCGATCTCTACTTCCTTAAATGGTTTCATTTCCTGGAATCGTCCGATGGGTTGTTTATCGCCTTTCCATTCTAACAAGGCATAATGGTCTTCTTCTAATACGCGCACCTCGTCTGGTAACTGTGTTACATTTTCTTTCTTCCGAATGATCCAAAGTCCATTGTGAGCCCCTGCAAAAATCATTTTTCCAGAGGATTCATTCACGGCGACGAGCGAAATATCCATTCCGTCTGCCACGTCTTCTGTACTCTTGGCAAAAGCGTCAAGCACCAATTCGCGGGTTTTATCTAAAATATCTTTCGGTCGGCGCAAGGCAAACTCTTTTACGGAACGATTCAAGGCATTACTGCACACCACGCTCACCATCGCTCCGGGAACACCATGCCCCGTGCAATCAGCCACAGCAATAAAACTCCAATCATTCTGATTTTCAAACCAGTAAAAATCGCCACTAACCACATCTTTCGGCAAGAAAAACAAGAAGCTATTCGGCAAATACTCGTTTACTTGTTGGGTGGTTGGCAGCAATGCCGATTGCAATCTTCGCGCGTAATTAATGGAATCTGAGATGGATTTGTTCTTCTCTTCTACAATGCTTTTTTGTTCTTGAATCAGCTGATTGCGCTCCGTTAAAACAGAGTTCATTCGATTCTTTCGTCGGTAGGATGTTACGTAGTAAATCAAAAAACCGATAAGCAAGATAAAACCAATGACACTGAGGTAAACGATGTTTTGGATTTCCGAAATATCCTCCAAATATTGGGTTCTTTCATTGGCAAATTTATTGACCTGCAACAAACTATCTTGCTCGTATTGCGCGCGCAGCTTGTAGCGAATTCCCCCAGCGATTACATCTTGCGTGTGCCTTCGTTCATCTGCTACCATCTTCAATTCCAGATAATTATCCAAAGCGAAATACGCCTGTTCGTAATCTCCCAAACGTGAATTGTACCGCGAATACATTCTGAAATATTCGGGTGTCAGATCGTCCAAATCTTCCGTTTTGATAATGGAATAAGCGTCTCGTAGCATGTTGCTCAGACTATCCGTGGAAAGTTGATAGAAGAAATAATCGCTTATTTTGATCAAGGCCCTTACCTCATCATCAGCTCGCTCCATGTACCGTGTATTCTCGAGTGCACGATTCGCAAATTCCGATCTTTTTTGCAAAGACAAACTGGCCTCAGGAAGCGTTGCATATTCTAAAAGTGCCTTGGAATACTCATCCAATTGCTCTTTGAATTCATCAATTTGAAGGGCTTTTTTAAAATAGTACTCAGCACTATCGGGCTTATCCCATTGCTTGTACATGGTCCCCAAAGTGGTATAGGAAATGGCGAGATCTTTCGGTCGTCCGAATTCCATATCGTACACGAGACTCTCGTAAAGGTAATCATCGGCTTGATCAAAAAGTTCAATTTCCAAGTACAAATCACCTGTATTGTGCAAAGCAATCGAACGGCCTTCCAACGCCTCAGCTGCTGTTTTTCCTTTCGGATTTCCTGCAAGAATTTTCTCGTAATAATCCAACGAAAGTAGCTGCATTTCCAAACACTTGGTAAGATCGCCAAGGGCATAATAGGCATTCCCCAGGTTTCCGTAGGCATCGGCAATTCCTTGCTGATTGTTTGCCTTTTTCATATAACTCAGCGACTGATAATAGTAATCGAGAGACTCTTTGAAATTTGATTTGCTTTCTTCGTACCAACCTTTGCATTGAAAAGCGGTCCCTATTTTGGCGTCATCCTTTGTTTTACGTGCCCAGTACAAGCAGGAATCCGAATACACCCTGGCCATTTCTGGATCGGCAAATTCCACTTCAAGATACCCTTGGAAATAATAAAAGAAATAGTATTCTTCTTCCGAATACTTCGAATCTTCTTGCCCAAAAGCAAAAGCAGTAAACAGAAGTAAACCAGTGACTAAGAAGAATTTCTTCAAGAATGTAGGCATATACAAATGTACATAATTCCATGTTTAATTTGTGCGATATGATATAAGTCATTTTTCGCTTGATTTTCCGACCTATCTTTGTTGAAGCAATCAGAAAATTATGGCAACAGAACGCAAGTGTCCAAAATGCCAGACATGGAACAAAGACGAAGATTTCTGCCTTCAATGCGGCGAAGTTTTATCACCGCAGATTATTGAAGAGCGCCGTGAGGAAGTTCGTGAAAAACGCCGCTACCGTCCCCCTTCTAAGTTTGAAGAATTCATAAATCGATGGCAAAACTCAAGATATTGGCTTTTGAGAATGATTTATAAGATCCTGTACACTATTGGCGTTATTTTCTTCGCCATTGCTTCGTTTTTTGCCTGGATAGCAGCGTCACCTAATGGTTAAATATCGCACGATATTGTTTTTCGTAGCGCTAATGGCCGTGTATTTTCTGGTGCGATGGGCGCTCATCTTCGGTGAAACCGGTCTGCTTCGATGGTACCTAACCGACCTACTTTTCGTTCCTGCGATGTGTACGTTTGCCTTAATTGCCGTAAGAAGGATCAAGAAAGATCCGAAATTGACCATTCCTGCACGAAATATTTACTTACAAGTTCTGGTAGTGTCATTGTACTTCGAATGGTACCTCCCCTCTCAAGATTCAAAATATACCAGCGATCCATGGGATGTGGTTATGTATATTTTGGGAGGATTTATGTTTCTCTGGGTACAGCGCAAATTGTAATCAAAACCCTAATTTGCGTTCTTAACAATACTTGGCACGGTTGTTTCGTGCATTCTTCTAGATTTGAACTATGATTTTACACAGGTTTCTTCTCATTTTTATTTCATCGTGGACTGTAAGCAGCGCTTTTGCCAATGCCATTCCCGAACGCGAATTTGTTCGAAACAATTTCCCCGGATTTCAAGAGGTTTTCACATCCGTGATGGGAGAATTAGAAAATTACTGCGACGAATGCTATTATGGCATTGCAAAAAAACCAGGTGGATACTATTTAACAATCACGCCGTTTGATGAAGAAAAACCGACTGAATATTTGATTGTTTGGGACAGAAACGCGAGCGATTACGTTCCACTCGATGTGTCCAAATATGCAAGCACCCAACGCTTAGGACCAGAACCTCCAGAAGAATTCAAAACAAGCTATCAGCAAGCCCATTTTTACGATTTCTATCTGTATTATGGCTACAACGGCTGGGTGGAAGACACGCGCGCATTGTTAAGTAAATATGCTTCGAAAACAGCAGAAGATTTAGAAATTCTTGCCCGAACTTACGCAAACGAAGCGACCGAATCTGCGCACCCAGGGATTACTCAGAATTATGTAGACTTTGGCGGATTGTTCCAAGACAACGGCTATGGGAAAGTGGGAAGAACACAGCAGGCATTCTTTCAGGAAGCGGCAAATAAGTCGATTGAATATTGGCGACAATTGAAAAGAGAGTTCCCTGATTACATCAGTTTTACGGGAGATGCCATTTCGCTGAAGTTGAGCTCGGAATACATGCATTTTTACGAATTGGCCAATTCCATTCAGTCCAAAACGCTGGCGGCAACCTATTTCAAGAACATTTATTACGACAAGGCCTGGGTTCAATTTGCTCGAAACCTACTCGAATCTTGTGATGAGCGCGGAATCTTGTTTACAGCTTCAAGCAAAGACAGTTATCCATTGCAATATGCGCAAGAAAAACTTGGGATTCGTGAAGATGTTGTTGTAATCAATACCTCCTTATTGAATGCATCGTGGTACTGGGAAATGTTGAAGGAATCGTCGCAATTGGCAACCACTATCGACCAAAAAAAATACGACTTGATCTCAGACAAGCCCATATATGTTGATCGCAGTGCTGAAGCCGCTCCCTTCAAACAGTGGTTAGAAAATGAATTGAAAACAGAAACGGAAAACAGTTATCGTCTGGTGCCGCGTGAATTGTTTTTGAATTATCAAAGCACCAATCTGGAGCTTGAACTCCAAACTCAAGGACTTTTGACGAGTGATATCATTTTGCTCGATTTGCTTTCAAATAACACTGATCGACTGGCCTATACAAGCGCACCTTATGGACTGGTCAGTATTGGCTTGTACTATCATTTGGCTCCGACAGGGCGCGCTTTTGCTCTTGTTCCAGATCGTATTGCCGTTATGGAAGAGCTTTCCTCCATCGAAAAGATTGAAGATTTTGCTTTCTACACTACCACCGATTATCTGAAAGCACTTGGAGTGGCTGCAGAAAATGAACTTTCCATGCTCTCTTATCTGATCATTAACATTTCTCCCGTATTTCAAGATCGGAAAGACGCTTTGGTGGAAAAAGTCTACAAGAACATTCCTATCTCAGACGCAGTTACCACGGAAGATTTTGCCTTATTGGATGCATTGAATGCTTTTTACGAAGTAATGGATCCGATGATTTGCGAGGAAATTCAAGTGCAGTTAGATCCAATTGCCCAAGATTACATTTTGAATACCTCATCCTTGAACACAAATCTTGATGAGCGCATTGACGCCATGGAGCGCATTTTTAGCATTTATGCGCATTTCAGAGTGCATGAAACGCCCGAATGGTCGATGAATCCTACGGGAGCGCCTCCAGTCTCAGCAATTGAAAAAAAGATCTTGTTGCAACTGCAAGAGAAAGCCGAAATTTTGTTCGAAAGTCCCGTGGTGAAACAACGCGACTTGAGCTTACGCAAGGTTTACCGACTACTGCGCGCCTTAGAACTTTTGAATCTCGAATAAAGAATTTCCGTATTTTGCCTGCATGGCAAATTTGAAGGAACAATTTCTACTCAACCCAGAGTACAGGCATCTCAATCACGGATCTTTTGGCGCATGTCCGAAACCCATCTTTGAAGATTATCAAAAGTGGCAATTGGCCCTAGAACGCGATCCCGTAGATTTTTTCGTGAATAAAGGAAACGAACAGTTGCAACGTTCCAAGGAAGCTTTGGGCAACTACATCAATTGCGATCCTGACAATCTTGTTTACACCACCAATCCAACGTATGCGATCAATATCATTGCTAAGAGTCTGAATTTGTCACCTGGAGATGAAATTCTTGCAACCGACCAGGAATACGGCGCTTTAGACAAAACGTGGAAGTACTATTGTGATAAAGCCGGGGCAAAATATATTCAACAGCAAATCAACCTGCCTGTGACTTCCAAAGAACAGATGATTGACGATTTCTTTGCGGGTTATTCCGACAAGACAAAAGCCATTTTTATTAGTCAGATTACAAGCATGACAGCTTTAATATTCCCTGTGAAAGAAATCTGTGAACGGGCGAAATCATTGGGTTTATTGACCATAGTTGATGGTGCTCATGTGCCCGGACACATTCCTTTGGATTTGAGCGAGTTGAAGGCGGATATTTACACGGGCGCTTGTCACAAATGGATGATGACGCCGAAAGGGTGCTCTTTCCTTTTTGCTCGACCTGAGGTTCAAAACGATTTCGATCCTGTAATTATCAGTTGGGGCTATGACGCTGAGGTTCCCGGAAAATCCAAATTCCTCGATTACCACCAATTGCAAGGAACCAGAGATTACGCGGCCTTTCTAACAGTGCCTGAATCCATTCGATTCATGGAAGAGCATCAATGGTGGGAAGTATCAAGAGGCTGCAAGGAAATGCTTCGTAAAAACTATACAACATTGTGCGAATTGCTCGGAGTCACTCCCCTCTGCCCTATTTCAGAAGAATTTCTGGGGCAAATTGCCAGTGTACCGTTGCCCATATCTGATCCTGCACCCTTGAAAAAAGAACTTTTCGAAAAATACAAGATCGAAATTCCTGTTTTCAAACTACGCGATCAGGTATATTTGAGACTTTCAACCCAAGCCTACGTGGTTCAAGAAGACATCGATGCATTGATTGAAGCATTGAGGGAGATTCAAAAAGGTACAGCGATATTAAGCTCATGAAAACAAGAAAAATGTGGGTGAATTAACTCATTTTGTTCGCTAATTGACAGTGATACTGCGTTGTTCGCCAATATGCGAACAGGAAGATTTGCAAATTCTAGGAATTGAATGATAAAAAAGCTATCTTCTAAATTCAATAAAAAATCCCAAAACTCTTCCATCTAACAGCGCTCACTTGCATCTGCAATTACATGGAACCTAAAAATCAAATCAATAGTTACACTCCAAAGTCACGAAGTATCAAGAATAAAAAACGATGGTAAACAAATGATCGAGACTAGTCAAGATCTTGTGCCCAAAACATGACCATTAAAGGCAACTCATCCTACCTATTGTGCCTTCGTGGTAAAAACCAAGTCTTCCGTGAAAAGTAACGATCAAAAAAACCAGTACTCTTCCATCTAACAGCGCTCACTTACGTCTGCAATTACATGGAACCTAAAAATCAAATCAACAAATACACTCCAAAGTCACGAAGTATCAAGAATAAAAAACGATGGTAAACAAATGATCGAGACTAGTCAAGATCTTGTGCCCAAAACACAACCATTAAAGGCAACGCATCCTACCTATTGTGCCTTCGTGGTAAAAATCAAGTCTTCCGTAAAAAGTAACGATCAAAAAAAACCCAGCACTCCTTCGAGCACCAGGGTTCACTTAAACTGTACTTCTATTAATCTAGCGTGTTACTTCGAATCGATCCATAATTGCTCTTCCATCTTCTTGTTCGTAAAGCATGAAATATTCTCCAGGAGCCAACACTCCTAAATTCACCTTATCGCCACTTCCTTCCAACAGGACTATTTTTCCTCTTTGCATTAACGTGTAGTTTGTTTGCAAAGGAAAATTGTAGGTCAATTCGTGCACTCCATCGTTGAGATCGTTGGTTCGAGCATTGGCATTTTCCTCTACTGTCAATTGACAAAATGCAGACGAACTGCTTAAAAGCAAGGTCGAAAATAGTAAGGTTTTCAAATTCATAATTTGTGGTTTTGAATAATATAATTGATCAAGGCAAAAGCGTTACATCCTCGCAAGCCCTGACATGGTTATTAAATAGTTCGAATCAAATTTTAGTAATCGAAAAGACCTTCGCTACCGGAGTTACGAAGGCCCTTTCTTGATCCTGATTAATTGCTGATGTTGATAAAAACGCGTCTACTTTTGTAAGTACTAGTCAACCGCCCACCCGACAAATTCGATGAAATGAGGTTTGCGTATGACTCGCGTTCTAGTTGAATCGTTCCATTTCCTGGCGTCAATCCAGCCAGTTGGTTTTGATTCAATATGATGTGCGAAGCGCCAGAGATAGTTGTTGTGAACGTTCGCGTTGTTCCTGCCGTAATCCTCACGCGGATTGTCTCGCCTTGTTGCAGCGCTGGACCATCCCATGGAAGGAAAAAGTTTCCACTTCGACTGATACTTGTGATTCCGAATGGTAGCTCGGTTGGAGTAATCGTTGCCACGTCATTTGAATAAGTATTATCGTCCAAATCGTGATAGTTAAACCTTCCTCCATTCGCCAATCCATTCGTGGTTAATTGGTAAGAACCAAGTGCGCCTCTCCAAGCCAATCCCTCTCCATTAAAATCGACTCTTGCAGGGTACGTTAACTCAATTTTTCGACCACCACTGTTGTCCATACGGAACACTGCTGTCATTGTCGATCGATTGTTGTCTGCATTGTACTCGTACGCATAGTTCGAGTAAATTCTGTTTTGATCAATGTTGATAGATTCCTCTCTTTTACAGGCTGTAAAGAAAAGAACGGCCATCACTGCAATTCCTAGTGTAGTTGTTCTCTTCATAATTCTTGGTTTTGTGTTTCAGTTGGATCTCCAACCAAAACTGTTTAAAATCAGGAAGGATATTTCAAAGGGTGTGCCAGAGATGAAGCGTTAAGAAATAAATAACATTTGAAACATACATCCACCCCGCCTAAACAACGCCAATACACACCTGAAAAACAGTCGATTAATGCTTTAAACCCAAACTAAAGTGCACTTCGGAATGGACCAGTTGAAAGATTGTAATGATTGCTTTGTGGCTCCAAATAAGGCATGTCAATAACGATATCGAAGTCTTCTTTCGGCTGCTTGTATCTGGTTCGAATAAAGGTTGTTTGATTTTCAGACTGGATACGGATTCCTGATCTACTAGGCTCCAATTCAATCCGCGTTCCATCCAAATGAAGAACCGTAATTTCATTCTGAAGAGAATCCAATTGAAACGCAGCAGGATGCACTTTCACATACCCATTGAGTAAGCGCTCTGCCTTTTCCCTCTTACCCGTGTAAAACGCTCGAATTTCTCCGCCTTGCTTGTAGGCTATTACAGGTGAATTACTGTTAAAAATTATCCACTCTTTTTTATTTGTTGCTTCGTAGCGATTCCATTGCCAACTTCCGATTAACAATAAGAGTACGCCCATTGCCATCCACCGCAGCGGTTTCCTTTTATATGCAAGCACCAGAACGATGAGAAAACAGAGAAACAATACAATTTCTCGTGAGTCCAATTCGAAACCTGTCGCAAGTCCATACGGCAATGAGTCAATCCAATCGATGAAGACAACCAATCCGGAAAGTGCAAGTGTTAGCAAGAATGCCAACATTGTTTTGATAAAGGGAATGCCATGGAGCAGAAAAAAGATCATACCAATCGCCAAAATAACTCCTGCAAGACACATGATTCCAAGGTTCGTTAACCAGAAGTAATTCGGGAATTGATGAAAATGATGCAGTACGAATGGAATGGTAAACAATTGCGCAGAAATACCCAAGGCCGTTCCCTCCCAAGCCTTCTTCAAAAGCCAATTTCTCGGCTGCCAAAGCAATGTGATGCGATCGAAGAACAAAAAGATGCCAAACATAGCACCATAGGATAATTGAAAACCAATATCAAAAAGCGTCAATGGGTTGATAAGTAAGATTACAAAGCCGCTAAAGAAAAGCGTGTTCATGGCATTGTTCGAACGTCCGAGTTGCTGACCAATCAACAATAAGCTAAACATGAGCGCAGCGCGAACAACAGAAGGACTGAACCCTGTCACGCCCGCAAAGCACCACAAAAAAACCAAGGTAATAACCATGGCTACATTTCGCGAAACCCATCGCGCAGCACCCTTCAATGCAAAAAAGAGCAAATACATGATAATTCCGACGTGCAATCCAGAAATCGCCAGAACATGCATGGCACCGGCATTCCCGAACGACTCTCTTGTTTCCCCAGACAGTTTGCTTTTATCTCCCAACAACAAAGCTCTTGCAATAGACGCCTCTTTTTCGGGAAGGGATTCTTCAATTACCTCAGACAAATAGACACGGGTGTTCTTAAATGTTTGATTGAGCCAATTTGGTTCATGATAGTCGATCAATGTAAAATCCTCCATCCCGAGAAACCCCATGGAATGAATGTTTTTGCCGAACCAATAGCTTTGCGCATCGAACTCACCTGGGTTTCCTGAATTTTCAATCGGAGCTAAGTCTGTATTGAAAAGTAAAATATCTCCTTCTCGAAATTGATATTGACTGTACACGAGTACTTGATGCTTGCAGTTATTCCAATCGCCGCCCGTTTTCTCTCGATCCACCTGAACAATGACTTTCTTCCAAATATTGTCAGATTCTTGAGCTTCCAGGACAGTACCAACCCTTGGTACAGTTCCTAATTTCAAATTTCCAAGATCACCCCGAGCTTGTTGCATAAGCAATGCCCCCAACAATGCCATTGACATCAACCCAAAAGGAACAAGGAGCTTCTTACTTTTTGAGAAAAAGAATGCGATTGTCCCTAATATCAGTACAGGAAAAAGCATCCATTCCCAATCGAAAAGAATCAGATCGCCCAATAATAATCCAAGGATAAAGATTGGGACAAGAAAAACAAATGGAGATGAATAGAACCTCAAATGCACAGTTTTAGCGCGTCGAAATTACTAGGAGATTCTAGTACAATCAAGCGTATAAATACCTATTCTTTTGCAACATTTACGCATTTTACCCTCGGTTTACGCTATGCATTCAGTATTTGCTCTTCAAAAATGGACCAAAATCATTTCATCAGATGCCCCTACTCCGATCTCAATTTTCAAGTCTGGGCATCTACACCAAAGCCATCAAGTACAATTAATTCCCTAATTTTGAGCTTTCATAAAGAGAGCTATGTCACATTACAATCGAGAGGAAGCATTGAGAATTGCAGCGGAAAGAAGACGCAAGCAAAAAGAGGAAGAAGAGCGAAAAGAAAATGAATATTTTGAAAAAATAACCTCGGGAACACCTTGGCTCTTGTTTAAAGTTGTTGTAGCCTTTTGTACTTTAATGTTTCTGATTACTACGATCGACACCTTAGTAGACGGACCGACAAAGAAAATTAGTGAAAACGAATGGCGCATTGATCGTCAATTATACCTCACTGGTCACCAAAGCGTAATTGTAGAAAGTGCTTTGTTCGTTCCCTCTTTTGCAAATTGGATGGGACACATTGATGATAGTTTTGAAGTTACTTATTCTCCCATTCTCGGCACTCCGAAAAAAATCAGTTACGATCGAGAAGTCCAAGAGGGAGTTATTGTGCGTAATACAGAAATGAGAAGAAGATCCATGTTCAACTGGTTTCCATTTCTTCAGATCTTAATGCTCATTCCATTGTTCACCTTCATTTTTAAAAGGAAACAAATTTGGTTTACGTTTGCTCGAGGAACGTCCTTCTTTTTAGTAGCTCCTGCATCTCTATTGATTCTTATTTACACGTTGATCTAACGCAGTAAACACAATCTATCTTATTGGTAGCATGATTCCGTTCATTCAAGCGTTGCGTAAGAACGCGATAACAACTCGTTAACATTTCTTGGCATGATATTGTTATGCATACATAGAAACATACCTCTTTCGTCAAAGCTTTAGAAATTAGCTTCAGCGGCAGAGCTAAAACTGTGAACTATGAAAAATCTTACGCTATTATTTGCCTTAATGTTCTTGAGTTTGGCTGCTTCAGCCGGAGATTGGACATACAATCGATTGGAAAGGCTTTACGCATCTGACCCATGGAAGTGTGTGGATGTTTCGAAACGCATTATCAAACGTTCACCTGACAAACCTTCTCCTTTTTACTTCGCATCTTCCGTCTACAAGGAAAAACAAAAATCGCATCTGCAGATTAAGTCAAGATACATGATGATGAGCAAAGCACTTCGCTACGCGACGCAATTTGAAGAAATAAATGATTTGAACATGATGAGTCGTGTTAATTGGGGAGCTTACGTATTGCAATTGCGCGAAGATACGGATGCACTCATGCTAGATCTTGATTCAAGCGATTTAAGTCGATTGGCGGGAAAGCTAGACGAAAAATGCGATCACCTGTTATTGCTTCACAACAAGATATTAATCATTGAAGATCCTGCTGAAGGCTTGTCTTCCACTCCGATTGCCAGTAACAACAATGAAGAAGGACAAAATGAAACACCTGCCAATCACGAAGGAGCAGGTTATTTTGGCCTGGCTTCCGGAAATGAAGTTGCGCCTTCCGCCAACAAAATTCAGGAGCAAAAACTGATGGAGTTGATCAACAAAGAACGCAACGCGCTTTTCATGAAAGATTTGAAATGGGAAACGCCACCTTGCAATTACTCACCTGGAACGATAAAGATGGTAAATCAACCATGTGGCACTCATCCGCTCACTTGATGGCAGAAGCGATTGAGTTCTACTATCCTGGCGTAAAATTAGCGATTGGACCTCCCGTAAAAAATGGTTTCTACTACGACGTAGATTTCATGGATTACTCGTTGGACAAGGACTTCCGTTGTGGTTACCAAAAGGAGCTGCATTGCGCGAGCGATTGGAAAACTTCTTGAAGAAAGCTCAAAAAGCAGGTGGATACGATCAAGTGATTACACCGCATATCGGAAGCAAGGAATTGTACGTTTGTTCTGGACACTACGCGAAATACGGGGAAGATTCATTCCAACCGATTTTAACTCCGGATGAGGGCGAAGAGTTCTTGTTGAAACCCATGAACTGTCCGCACCACTGTGAGATTTTCAAATCACGTCCTCGCTCTTACCGAGATCTTCCTGTTCGCTTTGCGGAATTTGGAACAGTATACCGTTATGAGCAATCGGGTGAGTTACACGGATTAACGCGTGTTCGTGGATTTACGCAAGATGATGCACACATTTTCTGTACACAAGAACAAGTGAAAGATGAGTTCAAAAAGGTAATCGACCTCGTATTGTACATCTTTAAAACACTTGATTTCCAGAATTTCAAAGCGCAAATTTCCTTGAGAGATCCAGAAAATCCGGATAAGTACATCGGAAGCGATGAAAACTGGGTGAAAGCAGAAAGCGCTATCCAAGAAGCTGTTGCAGAAAAAGAACTTCCAGCCGTGATTGAATACGGAGAAGCCGCTTTCTACGGACCGAAGTTGGATTTCATGGTGGAAGATGCATTGGGACGCGAATGGCAGCTCGGGACAATTCAGGTAGATTACAACCTTCCTGAGCGATTTGAATTGGAATACACAGGTTCGGACAACCAAAAGCACCGTCCAGTAATGATCCACAGAGCACCATTCGGATCAATGGAGCGTTTCGTTGCTGTATGACGATCGTAACGAAAAGGTAGGTAAGAAGATACGCGAATCTGAGCTAAATAAGATTCCATTTATGCTCATCATTGGTGAACAAGAGAGATGCCAAAAATGAAAACTAAATCCAGTGCAAAGAAGAGATTCAGTGTAACTGGAAGCGGTAAAATCAAAAGAAAGCACGCTTTTAAAAGTCACATCTTAACAAAGAAGACGAAAAAACAAAAGCGTAAAAACGTTTGGACAGTAGCGAAGAACGCCGTTGAAAAAGGGTGGAAATATGCTTACGAAGGTCGTAAACAAAAGAAAAGAAACTTCCGTTCATTGTGGATTACGCGTATTAACGCAGGTGCACGTCAGCACGGAATGAGCTACTCTCAATTCATGGGACTCATCAACAAAAGTGAAATGGAATTAAACCGTAAGGTTCTTGCGGATTTAGCCATGAATCACCCAGATGCTTTCAAAGCAGTTGTTGAGGCAGTGAAGAAGTAATTAACAACACTTCGGAATTAGAAAGACCCAGAAAACAAAAAAGGTTGCCAACCATTTTAAGTCTGCAAGAGGTAGAGAAAATATTCAACGTCACACTAAATTTAAAACACTTAAGTGCCTTAGTTCTCATCTATTCGAGTGGATTACGAAGCGGAGAATTAATCAATTTAAAAATTTCAGACATCGATTCTGATCGAATGATTATTCACATCAAAGGAGCTAAGGGAAAAAAGGATAGGATTGTGCCATTGGCAGATTCAACATTAACACTTCTTAGGGAGTATTACAAAGTCTATCGTCCTAAAGAACACCTATTCAATGGCGAAACCAAATTGGTTTATTCCCAAAGTAGTTTACAAGCTGTATTCAAAAAGGCTTGTAAATTGGCGTCTATTCAAAAACGGGTAACCCTTCATTCGCTTCGTCACTCGTATGCAACCCATTTACTTGAAGGAGGTGTAAACCTTCGGTATATTCAAGAAATTTTAGGTCATGGCAGTTCAAAAACGACTGAAATTTACACGCATGTAACGAATGATTCGATAAGGAAGGTAGTAAGCCCAATTGAAAAAATAACACTCAACAAATTAAATAACACTGAACGGAGCAGTTCAGGTTAGCCGGCTAACGGGTTGCGTATAACCTCAATAAAAAGTAACTTGGTTGGGTATATAAATAAGTTAGCGGTAATAGCAGCGCAAGAAGACCATATTCAAGAATATTTAGATTTGTTCGGGAATATTTGTAGATTTGAAACAACAAAGCCCTACTAAATGAAGCAGGGCTCAATTGAAAAGAACGAGTTTATTCTATTGGCTTCAGCTAATGAGACTGATCTTAATAGAAACAGCAACTATTTCAGCAAACACCCGTTCTTGGTAGCATTTTTAAAGGGGCTTCGCCCCTTTTATTTTTTACAGCAAGTCTCTTTTCTTCGTCGACTTTACAATCTTATACATGTGTTTACTGAGAGGTTTACCATCATCTCCTAACCAATTCTTAGATCCCCAGTAGACTTTCTTCTTTGAATTGCCCATTTGATAGCTTGTAAAAGTTCCCAATCCCTCTCTCTTTGCTTTTGAAAGCTCAGCAGAAACTCTCCTTCGAGCCTTGTCTTTGTCAACATTCCAATACGGATTCAAGAAATCGGTTATCTCAGAATTATGCAGAAATCTATCTTCCTTTTTAATAATGTATGCTATCTGCTCTAAATAAGTTCCATCCAAAGGAAAATCATCAGAACTATCTTTTCTTTCAGTGTTAGTCACTTCAACTTGAACAACATCACCGTTAAACGTACCCAAGTAGTCCTCAATAAACTTCAACCTCTGATAATCAGCGTTTAACATCAATTTCTGAAGTAAATGCTCTCGTTCTTTTAAAAGTTGATTCTTAAAATCTTCCATCTTCGTATGTTTTTATATTGAGTTAAACATTCCCAACTCAAATATCCATACACAAATATACAAACAATATTCTTATCTAAAAATCTTTTATATCTACCATGTATGCATTAGAACACACTAAAACATGTACAAAAAACTCTACAGCCCTTATATATAAAGGATTATTTAATTTTATACGTGTGTTTTTTTAATGTTGATAAGTGTATGTTTTTGTTGAAAACTCCTATGGATCTGGTCTATAAAAATGTTAAATACCGCTAACAGCACCTACATCCCATGCGGGTTTGGTTGCTTATAAGGAAGAATTATGTTGAAGAATAAATCCTTACTTTAGATATCAATCTTGGTAGCGATCCGCACGGTGCGTAGCTGCCAAACGTTATAGTTAATGAAGTACGTTACTCAAATAGCATTGTTTCTGTCAGTTCTGTTCACTCTGAGCTGTTCAGAAAGTGACGATGTAAATAAAAGTAAGGCACCTAAAAAATTCTCTGCGGAAGGATACTTGAATAGTATTGTTTCGAACACAGAATTAATACCTGGTGTAGGTATAGGTAAATTACGACTCGAAGAAACACGACAAAAACACCTTTTCAATGTATAACATCAACTAAAAGCCACGGGCTGAACAATCACACCCAAGAAGCCCGCGTCTCCTAGTTGAAAAACGTTGTATACGTGAAAAATCAGATTTTAGCGAAAAACAACCCATCGCTGATTCTTCTTATTCTTCATTTGATAAGAATAGCATGACGTTTACCAATGTAAGCTATTCAGCCGAGGAATTTGATTATCAGAAACGTGATCAAAAGTTCATTTGCAAGACTACCGCCGTTAGCATTGGGAAAAGCGAGGGTTTACGCCCATACAAGGAGAAACGAGAATTTTATGATTACGAAATGAATAAAATTTTCGAAGTGAATGCAGAACAAAGGACTATTAACATTCAACCTCATTATTATATCACGGAGGGCTTAACAAATCAACTCCCTAGATATTTTGAATACAATAGTTACCTGACTGGAGAGCCTTTTGTAAAATGTACCGGAGGTATTTGGACAGTTAGTGTTCCAAATTCTGAAACCAAAGCTTATTTTGGTTATAGAAGCAATCACAATCGAAGGGATACATTAACTATCGGCGAATATTATTTCAGCATAAATCAGACGAAAAACGTCACGCTAATTGTGAAAGCCAGTAACCAAACACTTAAGAAGCGTATATATTCAAATATCCCCTTTCGGCTAGTATCAAATAACTCCAGGGATTTTGTGCATGGAAGGACTGATTTACACCTTAAATCTCAAGAAGGAAAATCGGGAGTAAAAAGCATTACAAACTTCAATTTAGTGATTAAAGCAGGTTATGATTTATCCGATCATAATTGGGAAAACAATCGCTATGTCGAATATAAAATCCCAATCATCGATGGACAACTACAAGCAGATAAAATTTCAGACGATGTATATGTCTTCACGATTAATAAATAAGTGCATAACATCAACTAAAAGCCACGGGCTGAACAACCACATCCGAGAGGCCCGCGTCTCCTAGTTGAGAAACGTTATAGTTAATTAAAAGCTTTGCTGAATTCCCAGAGTTTGTAAAGCAAAGCGGAGTTAACCATTCCCCAAACTAGCTGCTGAATTTTATATCCAAAAATTGACAATCTATGTGTTTTTGACTAACTTATATTTACAAACAAGCGCTACTTGCTTGTAAATAGTAAGGATAGAAAAACACCTGCTTTGGGACTTCGCAAAAAGCCAAAGTTGTGACGCACTTGACACGCGCATTGTAGAACTGATCTTGGGTCCCTTCGACCTAAGTGACTTCAAAAATTGGAGCTGTTTGAGGAGTTTACGACGAGTTCTTCAATTTTAAGTCAGGTGGTCTGGAAGGGTAAGATTATTCTACTGGCGCAAGGGCTCTTTTTGCTTACTTTTTTAGCTCCTGAAAAAAGTAAGACACTTAGCAGCAAGTTTAGGAGAAATGATTAAGGCTAACTATAACAGCACCTTACAAATCAAGCCGCAAAAGTGTTATATTCGAGAGGCGGCTCGCTTCGTAGCTGCGGAACGTTAGCCACAAGCAAAACAAAATGTTCAAAGGGATTTTTAAAAATAGAAAAACGAAACCTTCTAAAGTTGAAACTTGGAAAAAATTTGAACTCTTTGAATTGTTTAATGACCTTGACAAGGCGGAAAAGATATTGTCTGAATTAAACGGAGGGTATTCTGGGAATTATACAGATTCAGAGGAATTTCACAAAGAATTTGTTGAAGAATTGAATGACTTGAAATACCAAAACGTTCCTGACTTTGAACGAATTTGTATTTGGTTTGCACCAACTTCAGCTTGGGACGACTTTGTTGGAACAAACGGAATAGAATTAGCTAATAGAATTTATGATAGAGCCAGTAAATGGAATAAAGCCAACTTCTAATGGGAAAAATGCGAAACTTAAATGGAACGCCTGGTAATTTAGCGTTGAGCTATTTGAGTACACTCGGATATTATGATGGCGGCTATATGGCAGACTGGCTCAATTTTATTGCTCGTGATAAAAATGTAAAGAAAATCGAAATTGACATTCTGAATGATAAAATCGAACCTAAAGAAGCAGATATAACACCACTAAAAGCAGATTTGAAAAAGTTGAGAGGAATTCTTGAGAAGGACTTATCAAATAATGGATTTGAAATGGACTTCATAAAAAGGGCAGTAATGAAATTTGAAATCCCAATTGACAATCCGAGAATTAAAAACACAGTTTATTGCTATCCATTCATTGAGGACGAAAACGGAAAAATCTACAAACCTAAAAAGCGAATTATTGAAACCGCTTATGAAGTTGACTTTAATCCAATTAAGAAAATGAGAATGAAATCTGAACGCGTAAAGAAGAATTGGATTGAGAAAATTAAAGAAATGTTGAATTAAAAAAGCCAGTGGCTAACACTGTATATGAAATCATAGCCGCCTATCGGCAGGCTACGCTTCATATACTAAACGTTATACGTAATGAAAACCAGAGTATTCATATCTGCCATATTAACCCTCATTTTGTTCGGATGCAAAATTGCAATGCAAGAAGGTGGTGAATTAATAAATACTCCGTATACCGTCGTAAACCAGGATGGGAAATCTCTTTGGCTAATTTATAGAGACTCTCTGGCTAACATAGCCTCATGCTTCATGCCGCAAAAGTATTATATTCGAGAGGCGGAACGAAAGCATAGCCGAGAACCGTTATGCATCGCAGTGACCTTCCCTCTTTTATTCATTTATCTTATCATTTTTTATGCGGACTTCAAATGGTCAGGATATTCGTCAGGCAGTAGTCTTGATAAATATCTCGGATGATACACGACACGTATCAAACATCGAGGAATTATTAACCTTTGATCAACTTGTCTTTTTAGACAAAATCAGGAATCATGACAAACAGGCTTTGATTGAATCTCTGCGCTCCGCGCACGATTCTATTGCTTATCATTCAGATATTGAAATTGATAAGGAAACTAAAGATGTGTTATTTGATTTAAAGATTTTAAAGGATTGGCTGGAGAAGATTTAGAAAATGAAAAAGGAGCGCGATGCGCTCCTTTTTTCTGATTACCACTTTACTTTTTGATCGTTACTATATTCAAGGAACTCTTATCAACTTCTTTATTAAAAAAAGCGTCTGCCCCAGAATTATCAAAACCCACGGATTCTAGCTGAACGATAAAATTGAATCTATTTGTACTAGAAAATCGATGGTATTCTGCCATGATATCATCAAGTATTTTAAATCCTTCTTTATTTCGATTCCAAATATCAATGAGTTTATCTTGAAATTTAGAAATGGAATCGTTGTATGGGTATGAATCAAAACCAATTTCAAATCGCGTTGACAAAGACTGTAACATTCTTCGCCTCCCTCTCCAGCTATTCATAACCTTCAAATCAATATGACTTCGAATTAGTTCAATATTTTGCTTATCCTCTTCAGAATAGTCATGATTTTTCGCCTCCGTAATGATGCCAGTTCGATAATGCTCATAAATATTACACATTGAATGAAGATCCAACGAGATTCTATACAATTGTTCGAACCGAGTACTTTTTATTTCATACTTGACTTGATGTTGTAGAGATCGTTGTTTGTCTATAAGTAGAACGGTTTTCCGTTCAGATTCAGATACTTTTTCTTCGAATAAATTTAAAAGCGAATTCGAAGATTTTAATGAATCTGAAAGTGAAATTAATTGATTATTTAATGTATGAAGCTCATCCTCCTTTAAGGAAATTATTACATCAATGGAATCTTTACTGGCTATCAACTTATCTTCATCCTCCTGAAGTTGAATGTTCCCTCTTTCCAATTTGACCATATCCAAATCGATTTTGGCATTTATGTACTCTCGATTGAACAAATATGTCACTAGAACAATGACTATTGGAATTACTACTTGTGGCTTTTTCCAATTTGATTTTTTTAAGTTTTTAATTTCTAGCCTTAATTTTTCAGCTTCAAGGTTTTCGATCAAAGACTTTTTATCTCCCTTGTCTTCCATGGCTATTTCTTATCAGTCTTATTCTTTTTGCGTTTTGATAATGCGAAATAAAAATCCAGTAGACTTCTCAATAAAATGACAACTATATGCGCAAGCACCCCAATGTTTATAACCAGAAATAATTTTTTAGATTCTGGTGCTGTAATGACCAATGGAACAGTAATATTGACAACTAGAAGTAAGCACTCCATGATTATGACGTATGCAATACTCGTTTGCATTATATCAAAAACACTAAGCTTTTTATTAAAAACTGTAAAGTCCGTCATTGTGGATTTCGATTCACGAATATTTGAATTGTTCGCGGATAAGAAAATTGCAAATAACGAGATTGTAAATCCTAGCAATATTCCTAAAAGAGTAATTATATTTCCATAGTCTTGATTCTTCGAAACCTCTAGAGTCATCGAATTATAAATGACAAATGAGATAATAATCGGCACTACAACTAACCCGAAATATGCTCTAACCTTTCTTGATAAAAAGAACTCAATTATTAGTAGTATGTATTCCATTATATAGCTTCCGTTAATTCTCTTAATTCCGTGAACACCTGTGTTGAGACAAGTTCTCCTGTATCCGTATTTCTATCAACTGTTATATACTCTTGCTTATTCATAAAGCTCGTGTCAATGATTAAGTCATTGTCTCTCGAATCTTTCCCCTCCACACGAATTTTGGAAATTGACCTATCGCCTGAATTAAAGGCATTAAAGATGTCAACTGCTGTTGATTTAATTGATTCTCTAGGTGCAGAACCAATTGATAACTTCATTTCGTTTTTAACATTGACAAGTCGATTTGACATATTTAATGCATCAGATCCGAGAAGTTGCTTACCAATATATACATCTGCAACTTTAACTCGGTTCATTGATTGTAAAGTTTCAATAAATCCAGTCTCAGGAATAACCTGATGTTTCAATGTGAAACTCTTTTTTAGTTTCTTCTTAGTTGCATAAGCCTTCGCAAAAAATTTGAAATATGCCAGAACTTCCTTGATTGTCATCCCATAAAAATTGTATTGATGGACAAAAAACACCTCGTCCAAATCCTTATCAATAATAATCGCAAAATGTGTTTTCTCTATATCTCCTTCAACAAGTAATTTAGGGTTCGGCCTTTCCACCCCTGTTCGACGGTTAACTATGTTTGGACGGAATTGATTTCTAGCACTCTTAAAAAAACCGTAAATCTCAACCCTATTTTGATTTGGAACTTCTGTTATGCTAAAATTCTCAAGAAAACAGAATTTGTCACCCTTCAGGTCTCGAATCTTCTTCTTTTTAGAGAGTGGTTTTATGTACTTAATTACATCCAATACTTCCCAAAATGGATTACTCCTATCCGCTATGGTATCTCCTTTACTCCATTCGTACTTTATTAGTGTTTTATATAGGATTTTAACTTTTCTCGGTTCCAATGCCATTACAATGTGTTTTAGTGTACTCCAAATCTACCAACTAACAAACTCATTGTCAATGCGTATTACTACTCAATTTAACATTCAAAAACTGCAACATATACGCAAAAAGAAAAGGGGGGGGAGATTTTTGGTTTAAGACCTGAGTTCTCAGCAAATTAATCACAATCGAGAAGCACACTGGTTAATTGAAGCGTATAACAGCGCCTAAATGCACCATACGGGTAACTGCTTCGAGAGATCACTTATGTGTTAACAAATCTATTCCTATCTTCGAGAGACAAACTGTGGTTAAAAGTCCGTACGGGGCATAGCCGCGGAACGTTATGCGTAATAAAAAGAACTAAAATGAAAAACCACTTTATCCTTTTGATCATATGTTTTATGGTAATTACATCCTGTAAAACGACAATAACCATAAATCCTGTGATTAATAGTAGCCCGAGATCCGAAATGGGGTTGGACAATCCAATTGTTATTTCAATCAAAGATTCTAGAACAAATATGGAGGAAGGCACATCTGCAAAGGACTCCCTACAGAACTCTCTTTCTAGTATTTATGGAAACAATGTTTTATTTAGCCCGTATTTTAGTAAGACTGATAGCAACTCAGTAAGAATAAAAATAAACATCAAACAAATTGGAGCGCAGTTCGGGACTAGAACTATAGAATATCAGACTTATCATAATCAAATAACAGCAGCTTCTAATAGCGTTTCCAATTATTGGGGGACAACCGTTTCAACAGTTATTGTTAGTCAACCAATTGTCAAGAACAATCAAACAGTTCAGGGTTATTGGGTCGGCACTAGTTATCTGGAAATTTCACTCGTTGACAAACTAAATGGAGAAGTGAAAACTTATAA
This sequence comes from Fluviicola sp., assembly GCA_043584915.1. Classification (GTDB taxonomy): domain Bacteria; phylum Bacteroidota; class Bacteroidia; order Flavobacteriales_D; family Crocinitomicaceae; genus UBA4466. Next base: position 2,549,144 of record CP121319.1, on the reverse strand, counting down.
TTTCCCCTTTGCAGCTGAAGATTTCCAAAATAATACACTCGGATATAAATCTGGAAAAATTGCAGCTCAAAATTCATGGAATAAAGTCTCTTCCAGTCTACTTGATTTAATTGATGGTATAGCACTTAGGTTGATTGAGGTTTCAACTGATTAGTTTAGATGTTTATTTAATCATTCGTTTGAGTTCTGGAAAATGAAAAAAGAAATTGAAGAAGTTAGACAGGTGACAGATGAAATCTATCTCAAATCAAAAAATCATCTATCATTACAAAATACTATTGGATTCAAGAATCTTGAAAAAATTTTAGGTGTATTAATATTGGAGAGAATAGTTGGTAATTTGAACTCGACAAGGTTGTTGCTTTCCGAACTGTGGGATAATCCTAATATTGAACCTTCAATTGGATTAATACTGAGAAATAATTTATCGCTATGTAAAATTGTTTTCAAACACAGTGAACTTATAGATAACAATGTAAACCTCGACAATTTCTACAGAACAGTATTTGGAGAAAATATTCAAAGGACCATTAAATACGTAAAAAGAAATCATACGCAGGAAGAATTACAGCCTTATTTGGAGGTAATTAAGAAAAATAACGCTTTTTTATTAAATAGAACCGGATTAGATATCTACAATATTGAAAATGAAAAATTCGACCTCAAATTCAACTTGTCAGAGAAATTTAATAGTCTTGAAAATTTGTTTATAGCCTTTTCAAAGTATGAACATTTCGGATTAAACACTATTATTTTACAGGGGAATAGCGAGTGGGAGAATAAATTGGAACGAATAAAAATAGCCATTCACTACTCTCTTCAAGGAATAATGACATGCCTAATAATGCTTGAAGTCGTTGATGATGATTTAATGCAATTAAATAGCAGATTAGCAAAAAAGACGAACGCATAACATAGCCTATGCGATAATACGGGTTTATGCTTCGGTTAATAAATCATAGTTGTAAATCTATTCTTATCTTAGAAAAACAATTTTGGGTTATATGCCGTACTACGCATAGCCCTGAACGTTAAGCACAATTAAAAGAAAAGAGCATGTTCTACGTATACGGAATTTTTGACCCTTTAGAAAATGAACTTTTTTACATCGGTAAAGGTAAAGGGAAACGATATGAAGACCATTTCAAAAAAAATAAATGGGATTTCAATTTAGAAAAAATAGATCGTATTCGATTTTTGGAAGAAAAAGGACATCCGCCAGAAATCAGAATAATCATAGATGGTCTAGATGAGAGCATAGCATTTGCAATTGAAAAGGAACTAGTTTGTAGAATCGGTAGAAAATGTTTCCATGAAGGGCCGCTATTGAATCTGGCTCCTGGTGGAAAATGGGCCAAAGGCGAGTCACCATTTTATTCTGAGGTTTTTATGAAAAATGAAAATCCTGTACTTCAGGAATTTTCTGAAACGCTTGATTCGTTCGGATATAAGAACAAACCAAATCGAAAAATCACTCAAGAATCACTTGTATTCAAATATGACAAACGAGGAGAATTAGTCAAAGAATTGACAATAGAAGAAATTTTTAATGGCAAGATTCAAGGTTTTGAGATGGAATTGTTCAATCAACTCTTCACAGAAACATTACCAATAATAAATAGATTCATTTATTCCCTGGAAAAATACGATGAAATAACTGTAACTAGAGAAATCCCATCGGGCGAATTTGATGTCTTCGATCCAAAAATACACGAAGAGTATCTCAAAAAGAAGGAGAAAGAAGACCAATTTGAACTTACCTCAGAAGATGAACACGGCATTCGAATATGGATTAAGAAAGAAAAGGATATAGTCTCATACAAGTGCTTTTATCAGAATGGGAATTGCAAATCAGAAAGGACAAACGAAGGAGTTAAACCAATAAAAAAATCAGTTGACTACGATAATCAAGGAAGAAAAACTGTTGAAATGACACACTTGGATGGTAATAAAAGTTATGTACGAAGAACTTTTTTTGATAATGGGAACACCCATATTGAATTCTCTCAATTAGATGGTGTACGAACATATAAAAGGTGGTTCCGTAATGGTGAAATTGAAATTGATGAATGATAAAAATAATTTTCGTAGCTTTTGACATAATGATGTGCTTAACAAGCCCTAAGCAAAATGTCGCAACAATTACACTCGAGAAAAGGCGCCACTTTGCTTAGCGCCGAACCGTTATGTACAATGAAGAAGATGACCCGAACCATAACAATAGCCATACTAATGTTTTGCGCAAACACTTATGCACAAGACATAATAATTGACAGCTGTGGTGTTGATGATTCACCATTATTGAATCAATACGAGATTCATTATTTTCAAAACGCCATTGGTTCATATCAGATGGAGAATTTGGAAGAGCTAACCAATAAACGAATTTTGTTTCTCACTAATAATTACGGCGCAATCCATAGGTCAAAAACTGAGTTTTTTAATAAAGATTGTAAACCATGGTTTGCTAACGATGATTACCCAAGCTTGCAATTAATTATACTCACAGCTGAAGAAAAATTAGAAATTGGTGACTATGATGCTATTGTTATTTCGTGGTCAAAAATTCCCGTTTCTGATCGGAATAGGAAAAAATTTATTGGAAACGGAATAAATAATGTGTATAACATGCACTAAGCAAAATGGCGTACAATTACACTCGAGAAAAGCGCCACATTGCCTAGTGCAGAACCGTTAGCAACAATATTAGATGACGCCGAAACAAATGAAATTAAAATACTGGTAACATCAACTAAAAGCCACGGGCTGAACAACCACATCCGAGAGGCCCGCGTCTCCTAGTTGAGAAACGGTACCGACGAACACGTACAGATACATTCAATTTTACGCGGGCACATATCCAGAGCGTCCAGTTGGTGTCCATATAGACTCAACAGAAATTGGTAAATGGGAAAACTTAATTGAAGAGCACTTAAAGAAATTAGATGAACTGAATGTTCAACCACAAACAAAGTGATACCCATAACAGCACCTCACACCCCATGCGGGTTTATGCTTCGATAGATAAATCTCACTTGGAAAATTATTTCTTACCTTAGAAACTAATCTCGGTGGAAACCCGCACAGTGCGTAGCTGCCGACGTTGTAATGCATTTGAGCACAAACATAAAAAGAACACAGTATGGCATCTTTCCACTATGCATTTAAAGTAAAGGATATAGAATCAACACGAAAATTCTACGTAGATATTTTGGGCTGTAAAGAGGGAAGGTCTGCAGAAACTTGGATTGATTTTGATTTTTTTGACAATCAGCTTTCAGCTCACATTAGTGACAATTTTCCCGAATTAGATTACTGCGGAAAAGTGGATGGAATTAGCGTTCCAATTCCTCATTTTGGATGTTTATTAGACAGAGATAAATTTGAAAGAATTCAAAAGAAATTAGAATCCGAAAAAATTAACTTTGTCGTTAAACCACAAAAAAGATACGAAGGAAAGGTTGGTGAACAACTGACAATGTTTGTGTTTGATTTTAGTGGTAACCCTTTGGAATTTAAATCATTTTCTAACCCTGACGAGATATTTAAATAAATGAACACATTTTTAGAAAAAGAATTTAGTATCAAAATACTAAATAACAAGATACTTGATGGTTATGATAATAAGAACTATCATATCACGACAGTAGAAAATGATTTTATCTATAAGACTTATGTATATTCAGAATCGCTAAAAGATACTGTTGAAGCAGAGAATGACACGCTTCTCTACTTACAAGAAGAATTTGATTCATATATTCCTAAGCCTGTTCCTTTTCTAGACAATTCCTTTGTAAAAGTAATAGACTTAGATACTGACAAAGTAATTTCGCGTATGCTTTCTTTTTTAAAAGGAGAGTTTCTTGGCAAAGCAAAACATACACCGTCCTTATTTGAATCCTTGGGAATTTTTTTGGCTAAGCTAGACATCAAATTAAAAGACTTTAAAAACTATAACATTCAAGCCAGAAAATGGGAATGGGATATTCAATACTTTGATTTAAACAAAAAGTACATCAATGACATTCCAAATTCAAAAGATAGAAATGTAGTTACTTATTTTTTCAATCAGTTCGAAGAGATTGTACGACCTGTCATTCCAGAACTTAGAAAACAAGTCATTCATAATGATGCTAATGAATGGAACGTACTCGTACAAGATGGTAAAATTTCTGGAATCATTGATTTCGGAGATGTTGCACATACTTTCTTGATTAACGAATTGGCGATTGCTATTACTTACGGTTGCTATGACAAAGAAAATCCACTCGAATGGGCAATAATACTTGTTAAGTCGTACCATCAAGAGCTTCCTTTAGAAGAGAAAGAGCTCAAAATTTTGTATTACCTCATAGCTGCAAGACTGTGCACTAGCGTGTGTAATTCTGCTCACGCACGCAAAACAGACCCAGATAACACCTATGCATCTGTTAGCGAGAAGTCCGCTTGGAAAATGCTTTACCGTTGGCTAGCATTAAATCCAATCAAAGCTGAAAATGAATTCAGAGAAGCGGCAGGTTTCCCAAAGCTAAAACAGATTGATATTCAGGAAGTCCTAAAAAGAAGACATCAGTACATCAGCCCTATATTATCATTAAGTTATAAAGAGCCAATTCATATGGTTCGTTCAGCATTTCAATATATGTATGATGCTGATGGAAATACGTTTTTAGACGCTTACAACAACATTCCGCACGTAGGACATTCTCACCCAAAGGTAGTAGAAGCTGGTAAAAAGCAAATGGCTAAACTGAATACCAACACAAGGTACCTTTTTGACGAACTAGCTATATATGCTGAAAAACTATTGAGCCACTTCCCTGCTAAGTTAAACAAAGTGTTTTTTGTAAATTCTGGAAGTGCAGCTAGTGATTTAGCTATTAGAATGGCAAATAATCATACAGGTTCAAAACATATGATGGTAATGGAGCTTGGTTATCACGGTAATACACAAACGTCTATTGACATAAGTGATTATAAATTCAATAACCCTAAAGGAAATGGTCAAAAAAAACACATAATAAAAACAACTATACCAGACATTTATAAAGGAAAATATCAAACAGATAATTCTAATGCTGGGCAGTTATATGGATTAGATGCAGTAGTACAAATTAAAGAGAGTACTGTGTCAATTTCTGCGTTCATTAGTGAACCTATTGTAGGTTGTGCAGGTCAAGTACCACTACCCAAAGGATATTTAAATGAAGTGTATCCAGCTATAAGGGCACAAGGTGGAGTTTGTATTAGTGATGAAGTACAAACAGGATTTGGGCGATTGGGTCAACACTTCTGGGGATTTGAAGCTTCTGATGTAATACCTGATATGGTCATTCTTGGAAAGCCAATAGCAAACGGTCATCCAATGGGAGCTGTAGTTTGTACAGAGGAAATTGCTACTTCTTTTGAAAAAGGTGTAGAATTCTTTAGTTCTTTTGGAGGCAATCCTGTTTCTTGTGCGATAGCGACTGCGGTATTGGATGTTATAGAAGAGGAAGAGTTACAAGAGAACGCTAAAATAGTAGGTGCTCATTACGCTTCACGTTTAAGAGAATTAATGTACAAATATCCTTGCATTGGAGACGTAAGAGGTAGCGGATTATTTATTGGTTTCGAAATAGTAAAAGATAATTCTAAAGACCCAAATACAGAACTAGCTAGTCATATTAAGAATGAATTAAGAAGGAAACGTATTTTAATAAGTACGGATGGTCCTTTCGATAACATTATTAAAACGAAACCCGCCTTATGTTTTAGCAAAGAAAATGTGGATTTCGTAGTAGAAACAATTGATGAAATATTAAAAACGCATTACAACAATGTATAAAAATAATAGCGGCTTAATCACTAAAATGAAAATAAGTAAATATAAAAAAGGTCTGTGTTTAACCGAAAAGTTAGTGTTTGAAAATCCGCTACTATTCTTATACTAGACCGTTGTACACAATTAAAAAGAACTGAATGATAACAAAAGATTTTTTAGAGGAATACTCATTATTCAGAAAATTAAAGCCTGAATCAATGATTAATGACTTTAGACAATGGGAAAAGCTTCCCATTAATATGTCTTGTCACCAATGCAAATCGATTCAAACATTTAATATGACCAATAATTATTGGGAGGATGGACATCAAGAGACTAATATTCGGCCAGGAAACAGAGTGTTAGATTTAAGATTTCAATGCGAATCTTGTAAAAGCTTTGAAAGGAGATTCTTTGTTCATATTAATGAAGCACTTGACACTATATACAAAGTAGGTCAATATCCTGAATGGGAAATTAAGATGGACAAAAACCTTGAAAAGACATTAAACAAGCATTCGAAGACATTTAGAAAAGGTTTAGTCTGTGAATCACAAGGTTATGGAATTGGAGCTTTCTCCTACTACAGAAGAATAACCGAAGAAATCATTGATGAATTACTTGATTCAATATTTGAGCTTATTGAGGAAGAACACAGAAAAGAATACCAAGAAGCTCTTGAAAAAACTAAAACGACAAGAGTGACACAAGAAAAAATAGATTTAGTAAAAGATTTATTGCCCTCAATTTTAAAACCAAATCAGTGCTATTTACAAACACTGCCAAATCGTAGATTTGGCTTTTAAAATGAATAAGATAAAAACAAAATACAACGCTTTGGCTCAGTGCAAACTTGAAAGTTTATCGCTTTCTACTGCCCTACTTGCCATATACTAAACGTTAGCCACAATTTTGAAATAATAAAAAATTAGAAATATGGATACTAATTCTAAAGAAAGTAAATGCCCATTGCATCATGGGGCAAACTCACAAACGAAAAATGATGTCCTAGACTGGTGGCCAAAAACACTAAACTTGGACATCCTTCATCAACACGATTCAAAAACTTCTCCTTTTGAAGAAGATTTCAATTATGCGGAAGCATTTGAAAAACTAGATCTTGAAGCTGTAAAAACAGATCTAAAAAACCTCATGACAGCCAGCCAAGACTGGTGGCCTGCCGATTGGGGACATTATGGAGGTTTAATGATTCGTATGGCTTGGCACGCAGCCGGGACTTATAGAGTGGCCGATGGTCGTGGAGGAAGTAACACCGGTAATCAACGTTTTGCTCCACTAAATAGCTGGCCAGATAATGCCAATTTAGATAAAGCAAGAAGACTCCTTTGGCCAATCAAAAAGAAATATGGCAACGCTCTTTCTTGGGCTGACTTAATCATCCTCGCAGGAAATATGGCTTACGAATCTATGGGATTCCAAACATTCGGTTTTGCAGGGGGTCGAGAAGATATTTGGCATCCAGAAAAAGACATTTATTGGGGAGAAGAAAAAGAATGGTTAACCAAAGACCGTTACAGCAGTGATGATAGTGAATCCCTGGAAAATCCTTTAGCTGCCGTTCAAATGGGATTAATCTATGTGAATCCTGAAGGTGTAGATGGAAAACCAGACCCAGCCAAAACAGCTAAAGATGTTAGAACAACCTTTGCTCGTATGGCTATGAATGACGAAGAGACAGTGGCCCTTACGGCTGGTGGACATACAGTTGGTAAAGCACATGGTAATGGAGATGCATCTGTGTTGGGAGCTGACCCTGAAGGAGCTAATATTCAAGACCAAGGCTTAGGATGGTTAAATCCAAAAGGCAAAGGTAACGCTGAAGATACAGTAACCAGTGGTCTCGAAGGTGCGTGGACAAGTACTCCAGACAAATGGAATCACACATATTTTTATCTATTGCTAAACCACGAATGGGAAATCGTAAAAAGCCCTGCTGGTGCAGCACAATGGGAACCTGTTAACATGAAAGATGAGGATAAACCTGTTGATGCGCACAATCCGAAGGTCAAAAGAAACCCAATTATGACTGATGCCGATATGGCTATGAAGTTTGATCTTGAATACAGAAAAATTTCAGAGAAATTCTATAATGATCCTGAATATTTTAATGAGGTTTTTGCCCGTGCTTGGTTTAAGTTAACACATCGAGATTTAGGGCCAAAATCTCGTTATTTAGGAGCAGATGTTCCTGCAGAAGATTTAATTTGGCAAGACCCTATTCCATCAGTCGATTACACATTGAGTGATACTGAAATCGAAGATTTAAAATCACAATTATTAAACAGTGGACTTACTTCATCTGAATTGATTACGACAGCATGGGACAGTGCAAGAACATTTAGAGGTTCTGATTATAGAGGGGGTGCAAATGGTGCAAGAATTCGTTTAGCTCCTCAAAAAGATTGGGAAGGAAACGAACCTGCTCGATTAGATAAAGTCTTGACTAAGCTAACTGAGATCCAATCTGGGTTAAGTAAAAACGTAAGTCTTGCGGATTTAATCGTATTGGCTGGAACCGCAGCTATAGAACAAGCAGCGCAAACGATTGACTCATCTATTAAAGTCCCTTTCATGACTGGTCGTGGTGATGCTTCTGAAGAAATGACTGATGCAGATTCTTTTGACGTACTTGAGCCATTACATGATGGTTTCAGAAACTGGTTAAAGAAAGATTATGCTGTTTCAGCTGAAGAAATGTTGCTTGATAAAACGCAATTGCTTGGCTTATCAGCGGTTGAAATGACAGCCTTAATTGGTGGAATGCGCGTATTGGGAACTAACCATGGAGGAACCTCTCATGGTGTTTTCACAGATAAAGTTGGAACGCTTAGCAACGACTTCTTCGTGAACTTGACCAATATGAGTTACACATGGGAACCTGTTGCGGAGAACCTTTACAATATTGTAGATAGAGCTTCAGGTGATGTAAAATGGACTGCAACTAGAGTTGATCTAATATTTGGTTCTAATTCTATACTTAGGGCTTATAGTGAAACTTCAAAAATTGGAGCTGTTTGAGCAAAGCGAGTTCTTCAATTTTAAGTTTTGGGGACGGAATGGGTAATCTAATTATGCAGCGCAAGGGCTCTTTTTGCTTACTTTTTTAGCTCTTGAAAAAAGTAAGAGAACAAGGCTCGCTTCGTAGCTGCAGAACGTTAGTAGCAATTAAGCAGACCATTGAATAGACAAGTAGAAAAAGCTAAATTAATAATCGCCAAAAAGTTCAGAGAAGGACTTTCGCTAAATGATCTTTCAGACGAAGTTGGCTTGTCTAAATTTCATTTTCAGAGAGTATTTAAGAAAGAAACAGGCAGTACACCTAACGATTATATCAATACAATTCGTCTAGAACATGCTGTACATATGATCAAGATGTACCCACAAACCAACCTTACTGATATAGCTTTTGAAACAGGATTTTCATCTCCGTCCGTATTTTCAAGATCCTTCAAAAACAAATTCAATTCTTCTCCTGTTGCATACAAGAAAAAACTTCATGCTAATGACAGATTACCTTCTAAAAGCAAGTCCAACAATCTCCCAATATGTTACATGGATGGTAAAACGATTCAAGTGGAAGCCTCTAACCTTCTCATTGAAAATCTTAATAATGGGCTTAAAAGTGTTATTTCTGATGAGGAGTATGCCGGGAAAATCTATGGTATATTCATGGATGCACCTATGCACAAAAAATTGGAAGAAAGTCGATACTATTTTGGTTCTGAACAGTCCTCGGACGACAAACAACTTTCCTACGAAATAGATAGCGGTTATTATACATATCTTAATATCAAAGGTGATTTCCACCAAGTTATAAAGATGATTGTAGATTTCAAAGAAAAATTCATTGATCCATCTCCATTTGAAATAGAGTCACTCGTTGGATTTGAGATAATGAACTTCAATTCTGAGCCAACGCAATTCGACTACTTTTTGGTGAATCGAAGGTTATATATTAAAGTAAAACGCAGATAGCAAGATTTGCAAAGTTTACTTCAAGGACATTTTTTACTATTGTACAAAAAGTCATAATGAAGCAAACGATAAAATTTGGAGAAGAAGTTAAGGGTTATAACATCCCAGTTTTAAATGAACGTGAAATTAGGGCTTCTTCAGGAGTACTGTTTTTGTTAGCTTTTGTTTCTCTTTTGCTTATAATTTTTAGGAGTGATTTTTTGCTTGCTAAGTATTTTGTAATCTTCTTTATTGTTGATTTTTTTATCAGATTACATATTTCTCCGAAACTTTCCCCTACACTTATTTTAGGTAGATTGATCGTTTCAAATCAGACACCGGAATATGTTGGTGCGCCACAAAAAAAATTCGCCTGGAAAATCGGAATTATTCTGGCAACCATCATGTTTTTCTTGTTGGTTCTCTATAACTCATATAGCATTATTACTGGGTTAATTTGCTTAATCTGTCTGCTGTTTCTATTCTTTGAATCAGCATTTGGGATTTGTCTAGGTTGTATTTTTTATGGGTGGGTATATAAGGACAAAGCGCAATATTGTCCTGGAGAAATTTGCGACATTAAGGATCGAAGTGAGATCCAAAAAACGTCTAGAAAGCAAGTACTGATACTTATTGGATTCATTCTATTTATTGTTCTCACGATCTTTTTATTTAACGACACATTGCTCTCTCATCCTGATAGTTTATGGCTAAAACTAGATGAATTATTTGGATAAGTGTGCTACTAACATCGGCTATACTTCATGCCGAAAGAGCACGGCTCTGCTGTTTGGCTTCTCAAAGCTTGGTCGCTTTTTCGTATATTCGAGAGTCGGCACGTAAGTATAGCCGCAAAACGTTAGCAACAACTAACGACAATTATAAAAATCAGATTTAAATGAAGAACTACGCTTGATAGAAACTAGATGTAGATATTGCAATTGTAACTTAAATACAATAAATTCGTAAAATAAAAAAGAAGGCGTCTCCCATACAACGGAAGCTAATAACCTTCTTTCCTTGTTCTCTGAAAAGTTCGCTTTTCATGGATGCTTTCCATACAACGGAAGTATTGCCATTTACACGAGCCAATTCAGATCGTCCGAACATTTTATTTAAGGAAGCTACGCTTCCTTTTTTAATTTGTACAAATATTTTCTACCTACCCTCTCTGCTTCGATTTCACCCTGCCGATACATTCGTGAAGCATGCTGAGTGACCGCTTCCTACACTTCATGCCGCAAAAGTGTTATATTCGAGAAGCGGCACGAAAGCGTAGCCCCAATCCGTTAGCATTCATTAAGATGACAATGAAAAACATATACATAGTTTGCCTTATCCTATTTTCAAATTTGGTTAATGCACAGGACTCTCTATTAGTCGGAACATGGCAGTTAGTTGAAATCCAAAAGGATTCAGTTGTCATTTTTGATAGGGACAGTATTGAAATAAGTACTGCTGCTAGAATTAACAATTCACTAAAAACGAAAGATTCTCTTTTGCTTTCAGATTCTACAGAGATTATTCAATATGTGAATAAAGTTCATCCTATTATGAAACAGATGTATTATGAATTTTCTGAAGGAGGTGGATTAACTGTTGGAGTTTTAGACAGAAAAAATAATGAATTCTACATTAGTACTGAACACGGTGGATATCTGCTTGATGGTGCAAAAATTGGATTACACACTGGTTCAATTCAAACTTGCATATATGAAATTGATGACAATACTCTGTTGTTGCGACCTTTTTCGAATGGAGTAATTGACAATAGAGATTATTTAAAACTAAAAAAGATAAAATAAGATACTGCTAACAATGTATAAGCGGCATTGAAACGGCCGCTTATACTAGACCGTTATACACAAGCAACATTTGGGCTTATTCCACGTTCTTCTTTCTAAAAGCAAAATGAAAACTATTAAGTATTTATTCTACTGCATCATTCTGTCATCACTTATTCTCCCCAATAAGTGTATTGCTCAAATTAGCGGATCCTTCGAAGGAATTTACGGTAAAGAAAAAACAATGATATCACTTACTGTAGATAAAAAAATCAATAACTTGGTTCATTTTGGTGGCATCATCAAAACCGGCTCTCTTGCAATTTTCGATTATCCTGATTTTGAGTATGATTATAGTGGAGATGATGTTATTTCAAATAATACTACTCTTTCAGAATACACCTTTCCATATAATCAAATGAATGGAAGATTTGCTGGTGGTTCAACAAAAACGACAGGGATTTCACTCGGTGGATACTTAAGTCTGAATAGGAACCTAAGTCGAAGCGAGAAAGACTGGTTTTTCATACGATTTGACCTCGAGTATTTATTCTTAAAGGATAGATATGATTTAAAATGGTCACAAATTGAATATGTTGGTCTGGAAAAAGAAGAAACTATTATCTCCGACATAGGCGAATATGTTTATCACTCTGTTGCCATTGCCACAAGAGCTGGATATCAACGTTTTTTTGATAAGAAGGATCGACTTTTTGCCCAAGCGAACATCGGAGCTTGTTACTATCATCCACTATATCCAAATGATAAATTTTCGGGCTATGGAATCGGAACACCTTTCATGGGGGTGGAATTTGAAGTCGGGCTTGGTATTGGATACGTGATAAAGCAGAGATAGGAGTGTTTAAATCCTAACATGTGTATAACATCACCTATAAAAGATAGGGCAACGTAAATGCTCAGGAAAAAGCCCTACCTTTAATAGCTGCAGACCGTTAGGCACAATTGAATTACCGAAATTCGGAATCACCGAACATTCGAAATAGAAACTACAGTGTTGACCCAAAATCAGAATTTTGTACTTTGTAATGTCAATTACTGAACAATTGATCAAGCATTTTGCGGAATCTGAATAAATGAAAAAACTAAAAAACAACCCTTCACTGAACTCTGTAACAATCCAAAAATTGCGAATTCTAGCCAATTTGAGAGTTGTTTGTTTAAAAATGGCTCTTGGACTCGAATACTTGCCAGATGAATACCGAGGCATCGACAAAGAAGTCACAAATTTCATGGTGGGGATTGACGTAATATCTTCATCTTTAGCTCTTGGTATAGATCATGATCTATTTGTTAGGGATTTGATTATCGAAAATCCAATTCTATGTATTAAGGAACATTACGATAAATACAATTTTCCACACAAAGCTGTTGCTCAAAAATTTGGGATTGAATATTCGTTCATTTATTTAATTACAGAGATCACTTCCTTAATATACGTGATTACTAACATCAATTATGACATTGTCCCTTCTGATCGTATTCTAGATAAAGAGTTAGCAGGCAGTTTCGTAAATGAGCTATCATCCTTTTTAAAAGAACAAACGAACTCTATTTCTGATCTTTTCGGGAAAAAAGTTGCGAAGAAATATTCAAAGTTATCTTCGCTTATTTTGAACAATGACTTTGGTGAGTGTCAATGGTTAGTTAATTCAGAAGTAGGTCCGCTAACACATAAATTATTTCCTGAGTTCAGATTCATTTATCAAAGATTAAAGCGACTAAATCCGTTGATTGACAGACTACAAGATTGTAAAATCGGGAGAGAACAATGGCGAACTTATGAAGATGTTTGCATTGAAATTTTGGAATTTCTTTTTGTCCCAGAATTTATTGGAGTGATCCCACAATCTTCCGTGAATAGTGGTACCCAAAGAAGGGATGCTTTACTCCATAATGATATTAAAACCGGTTTCTGGGGATCCATGAAGTCTGATTACCAGTGCAGTCATGTTTTGTTTGAATTCAAAAACGTTGAAAAACTAAGAAAGACGGATGTATTACAAACAAGTAATTACCTTTCCAAACCAAGTATCGGAAGATTTGGGATAATCCTTACTCGTAACGAGCCATCAAAATCAGCGTATAAACAAATTGAAGAGGTATTCGTTTTTGAAAAAAAACTAATCCTCGTAATAGATGACTCGTCTTTAAAAACGCTCATGTATGAAAAGGCATATTTTGGACACTGCAATGAATTTTTGAGTTATTTGAAAGGTCGCTTTGAAAGGACGATTTAACATAAAAATGTGCCTAACACGTCCTACAAACCATGCGCAATCTTGCTTCGGAAAATCGTTTTTGGTTTTAAAATCTATTCTTAACTTCGAAAGAACAACTCGGGAAGAGAGCCGCACGTTTCGTAGCCCGATCCCGTTATGCATAATGACAAAACAGAAATTGTGTTCCCTTTTCAATTTACTGCATTAATGAGTAAAAACATTGATGAAGAAGTCTATATTGTTTGCCGTTTCACTACTATTGTCGACAAGCCTGTCAGCACAAAAGGGACAAAAAATTGATCAACTTTTCGAAGATTGGAACCAGGTAAATCACCCGGGTGGAGTTGTTTACATATCTAAAGATGATAAGGTATTGTATTCAAAAGCCTTTGGGTTAGCAAACATTCAATATAACATTCCGAATTCGACAGAGTCGTTATTTAATCTTGCCTCCGTTTCTAAACAATTCACGGCATTGGGGATTGCTCTATTGCACGAAGAAGGAAAATTATCCATCGACGATAGCATTCAAATGTACTTATCAGAAATCCCAAATTTCGAACATACGATAACGATTAGACACCTTCTACATCATACCAGTGGTTTGAGGAGCACTCCCGAGTTATTTGGACTAGCCGGCTGGAGAGATGGAGATGCCATACGAACAGAGGATGTTTTCAATTTTATGTGCAAACAAACAGATTTAAACTTCGAACCGGGAAGTGAGTTTATGTATTCCAATACGAATTATGTGTTGTTAGCAATGATTATCAGTGGAGTTACGCAACAGGATTTTTCAGATTGGATGAAGTCCAATGTTTTTGATCCATTAGGCATGACCAATACGCATGTAGACGAATCGAACGTGATCCGAACTGCGAACACTACTACGCCATACATGGAAGTTGAAGAAAATCAATTCGTTAGTATTCAAAATTCAAGTCTTGACATCGGTGCTTCGAACGTATATTCTTCGGCTCCTGATTTAATGAAATGGATGAAGCAACTGAACAATCCTGAAAAAGAATGGGAAAGCACAATAGAGCTTTTGTTAACCAATGATACACTCACGAATGGAATGTCCAACGAATATGCTTTTGGATTGATCGAAGACAAATACTTAGGGAATAAGCGCATCTATCATACCGGTGGAATTCCAGGTCACTTATCATTTTCAATGAATTTTCCTGATGAAGAATTATCAGTTGTTATTCTAACGAATTATTTAGATTTCAAAGCACATCAGCGCGTTGAAAGGTTACTCTCCCTATTCCTAAAAGATCGAGGCGATAAACAAAATGCTACGGAGCGTATTAAACCAATTCCTCTTAATCTTAGCCAAGCCGGAAATTACGTTGCCAATTATTGGAACAACAGCGCAAATTATGCCAGATCCGTTTATCTTGAGAACGATACATTATGGTATTTAAGAACCAATGGTTTCAAATCTCCTTTATTACAAATTGAAGATTCGGTTTTTGTATTGGGAGGAATAAAGGCAACTGTTCGCGTACAATTTCGCAAGCGAGACGGTGTTATCTACATGCATGTTAAAGATGGCGAGAAAGCAGAACAAATTCTCGAACCTTACGACATCTCTCCACCTACTTTGGCTGAAGTAACTACTTATGCTGGTGTATATTATTCTTCAGAGCTGGAAACAAGCTATACCATCATGTTAAATAATGAAGAATTAATTGGTTATCATAGCAGACATGGTTACTTTCCAATTGAGGTCTTAAGGAAGGGGCTGGTTAACTGGTCCGGTATGGCTGTGGCAAAGTATAAACTGGATGATGAGGGCAAGGTGTTGGGGTTTTATGTCACTATGGATCGAGTGAGAAATGTTTGGTTCATGAAAACCCAATAAATATGCATAACAGCGGCTAAAAATCATACAGCGACGAAATTTGCATGGTTCGGAGATTATTTAAAGGAATCAGTATTTTTAAGGTAAAAGGTTCCGCAAGTTGCTGTACGCTTCCTAGCCGCGGGCCGTTATAGTTAATTAAAAGCTTTGCTGAATTCCCAGAGTTTGTAAAGCAAAGCGGAGTTAACCATTCCCCAAACTAGCTGCTGAATTTTATATCCAAAAATTGACAATCTATGTGTTTTTGACTAACTTATATTTACAAACAAGCGCTACTTGCTTGTAAATAGTAAGGATAGAAAAACACCTGCTTTGGGACTTCGCAAAAAGCCAAAGTTGTGACGCACTTGACACGCGCATTGTAGAACTGATCTTGGGTCCCTTCGACCTAAGTGACTTCAAAAATTGGAGCTGTTTGAGGAGTTTACGACGAGTTCTTCAATTTTAAGTCAGGTGGTCTGGAAGGGTAAGATTATTCTACTGGCGCAAGGGCTCTTTTTGCTTACTTTTTTAGCTCCTGAAAAAAGTAAGACACTTAGCAGCAAGTTTAGGAGAAATGATTAAGGCTAACTATAACAGCACCTTACAAATCAAGCCGCAAAAGTGTTATATTCGAGAGGCGGCTCGCTTCGTAGCTGCGGAACGTTACCAGCAATCACAATTAGAAATCAAAATGTCAAATCTAAAATTAAAATATGGTGAAAGATGTTTATCGAAATCGATGAACCCAACTGTTCTTGTCGTCTATGAATTCATATTAGAACATGAAAACTGGGACTCTGACTATTGGGAAGGCGGAGGCGGAGATGGTGAACTGATTAATACTCTCGAGACCTATTTTAGCGATTTTGATTGGCAAGATCTTGAAAAGGATTTGATTCATTGGTCTAATTCTCAACTTGAAATATTTTTGTACTCAATCATGAGTATTAATGGTAATAATTTTGAACACGATAAAATCTATCAGGAAAACCCCGCTCTTATTATTGAAAGAACTAGGAGTGTTCCCCAAAGAGCTAACTTAATACTGCCAATATTACAAATAGGAATTGAGCGAGGTAGATTTAAAAACGAAATAGCGTTAATCGTTACAGATGAATTTTTCTTCTTTGACAACCACTTTGACATTTTAATTAATGCAGACACGAAATATTTGGAATTAATGCACCAGATTATGGAAATAACAGATAGCAAGAATTACCTGTTCAGTGAGTACCCGAAATTCAAAATAAAATATGAACAAGCTGCTGGTAACATACACTAAGCGTAAGCATAGGCTTTATTCTTTGTAAGATCAATTAAGTGTAAGAATCTATTCCTAACTTCGAAAAAACAATTTTGGTTGGAAACTATGCCATACGCCTAGTGTCAACCGTTATAGTGCATGAAGCCCATACTAAAGA
Organism: Fluviicola sp.; assembly: GCA_043584915.1. Classification (GTDB taxonomy): domain Bacteria; phylum Bacteroidota; class Bacteroidia; order Flavobacteriales_D; family Crocinitomicaceae; genus UBA4466. Next base: position 2,532,069 of record CP121319.1, on the reverse strand, counting down.
ACATACGGATTAAACGAATTTCAAAACGTACAATTGATGACGCTCCTGAAAGCATGGAGAAATTCATTGCTGATTTGAAGGCTGTTGGTACATCTCCAATTGATACAATGAAAATTTTACGGGAAAAACTTGATATTGGACTAGGAGAGGCGAAACAAATAACTTTTAACTCTGATTCTTGGCGGCACTTAGAATCATCCGTTAATCCTTTCACGCAAGACTTCTTGGATCAAGCAGCGGAAGACCCTAATGCTACAGATGTAGAATACGAAAATGGAAAAGTAATATCCGTAAAATTTAACCTAAATGATGTTGACTTGAAAGAAACAGAGTTTACCATGACCAACTATTGGGATAAATTCGATGCGCTATGTCAATCTGTCTTGGACAAAGGCGAACAAGACTTGTACAACTCATTAAAAGGAGCACAGCAATATGTAAATGGTCTAACTGATGGATGGCATGACTTCCTAGATGAGTTTGAAAAAGTAATAAAGCAATACAAATTATCAAATGAAGATAATGATGTCGCCCAAAGCTTAATACTTACACTAAAAAAATCATTAGACAGGTAAATTGACGCATATAACCGCACCTACACCCCATGCGGGTTTTCGCTTCGCGTAATCAACTATATGTTAACAATACAATCCTTATCTTCGAGAAAACAATCTTGGTGGTGAACCGCACGTTGTGTAGCTGCAATATCAAATCAGAAACTTGGATTGGGAAAACCCTGTGTGCGTATACGCAGCAAAAAATTCTGATGAGATTCATAAAATGCTTCTGAAAGTGGTTGGTTCAATATAGTAATACCTGTGAGTCGCAGACATGCTATTTAGACAAACCTGAGAATAATAAAGTTAAAATCAATACACTTTGAGCCTTTTCAAGAATAAGATAGTTGCCACTGACATTGAAACAGAAACTTGGTATAAAATCCTGGAAGGGCTAAAGTCTAGGTCTTGGACAGTAATTTCCGAATACAAATTGTTCGACAAAGGAATTGATTACGATGCCTACTACCTCAAAAAAGGAAAAGACAAACTAGATATGCAATGGGATAATTGGGCAGAAGGTGAGATAAAAGGTTCACCAGAAATTCTTGACACGATCCAATCGGAGCAAATGGTGAGTTTCGTTTTTAATGATCCAGTACATTTTAAAAAGTACCCATAACATCACCTATGCTTCATGCCTTTTATTCCCTATATTCGAGGGTCGGCAAGAAAGCATAGCCGAGAAACGTTAGTAACAATGAAAAACTTAGTATCCATAGTTTTAACATTCTTCTCATTAGGCTTAAGTGCTCAAATACCTGAAGGTGGTCAAAACCTTGAGATGAAAGCAAAAAAAGTGAAGAGTGTTCAAGAGTATAACAGCACCTCACACACCATGCGGGTTTATGCTTCGTAAGAATAATCTAAGTTGAAAAACTATTCCTAACTTTAAAACTAAACCTTGGTAGAAATCCGCACGTTGCGTAGCTGCCGAACGTTATAAGTAATGTGCAGATTGCTCCATCTCTCTTCGGGAAATAATAATGTTTAGCCCAGAATTGACCTAGTTATTATTTGCTTTTAAATTGACTAATAGAGCCTGATGAAAAAACATTTATTTTCCACTTTTCACTTATCAAATCAAATTTCTTACGTTTACCATACGCTAAGTCTATAGTATAAGTGGATACTATACCTGAAATAGCTCCCGTTGCCCAAAGTCCAACCGCCGTATCATAATCACTCCATGTGGTAAAAATAAATCCTGTCCCGGCAGCCGTTACTCCTATTCCTAGTATCCAAGCCGATAGGTACTGACCGATATGGCGTCGTTTTTTGGTATTCATACCCAATCGAACTACATTTTCCAGTTGTACATATGTTGTGTCTAATTTAAATCCATTTTCAGAAATACTAGATATACGTCCTTTTATCTTGGTGTCATTTTTCAAAAGCACTTTCACAAAATCATTTCGTTTAAGAAGAATATGTTTCGTGGTACTGTCTTTTTTTTCTTTAGACAAAATGTAGCAAAGGGTGTCCGTGTCTTGTGCGATCGATGAAGAAGATATCATTAAGAACGCAGCTATAAGAATTCGTATCATTTAGCAAATATATTTTTTTTTATTTACATCCTTTTCGCTCATTGGGTTCAAGTACTTATAACACAACCTACACTCCATGCGGGATTCTTCTTCTTCTTCTTCGAGAGATCAATTATTTGTTAACAATACAATCCCTATCTTCGAGAAAACAAACTTTGTAGCCCCGCACGGTGCGTAGCTTCAAACCGTTATACCAAATTGAATAGCATCAAAAAAAATGACCTAGTTATGCCTTTGCAAGGATCTTTGCTGCAAGCCATGGATCCACACAACATCTATTCAATAAGGTTTCAAAGGAATCCTTCAGAGGAAGTTTATCAGGCAGTAGAAACAGCGCTACTAAGCAATCCTGAGATTATCATCAATCTACAGGCTGGAGTATCTTATAATCCGAACTATCAATTAAAATGGGAGGAAATTTCTTGGGAACATTTGTCTGAAGTCCAAAGGCTGATTCTAGGCGGATTTGATTTAAGGCACAGTCTTGAGTCATTACCCAAATTAAGAGATCTTAAATTAGAGAATTGCAACTTCAAAGATTCCTTAATATCTACATTTTTGTCGAAATCAACACATATTCAGGGTTTGTCAATAAGTTCTAATCGATTTGTTTTTGGAGAGGAAAAAGTCTTTTTTGATTCTCTGAAAGAATTAAACGAACTAAAATATCTAAGTATTGTAGGTGCTCAATTCAAATCATTGTCATTTTTGGAGACGATCCCAACAGTCAGGCACCTGAATATTGAATTTTGTATGATCCATTCTCATTTGAGCAGTATCAGTAAACTATCAAATCTGGAATCTTTGTCAATAATCAAGCTAAATAGCTTGACTAATCACGACCTGAAAAAGATTGTTTCTCGGCTAAAAAAGCTAAGTAGGATTTTGTTAGCTAAAAACAAAAATGTCGATTCTTATGAAGCATTTATTGATTCCTTTTGCCTAGAAACGGCTATACTTGACAGCCAATTCACGTTGGCAAATAAAGATTTTCAAATGAAACTTAGTCACATTCCAAACCTCAAGTTAAAACCCATTGATGAGTCTACTTTTTTATCCTTTATTTCATTGGGAAAAACTGAGGTTCATGGTTCTTCTGCCTATTTTTGGCATAACACTGTATAAGTGGCATTAAAACGACCACTTATACTAGACCGTTAGCCTTCATTAAAAAAAATGAAACAGATTCTAATAATCATATTCAGTTGTTTCCTTGGACAAGTTTCATTTGCCCAATCGGATTCTGTATATCTTTCAATTGACTCCAAGTTGATTTCTGAAATTGAGATAATTACTCCCCAAGGTGAAAAGGGAATCCGTGAAAATTACACCTACTTTAAATATCGTTATTGGTTAGGTGAAATTGATACTGTCTCAATGACTGTGCTAGATGAAGCTAATGCTGCAAAGTCAAAAAAGAAAGCAGTTCATTACCAGAAATATGGAGCTTGTGATTCGATAATTAACAAAATCAGGAATAGTGCTGAATATTGGAAAATGTTTAGTGAAACTGACAAAATCGCAAGACGAGAAATAGGATATAATAACGAAGAGTTTAACAAGCTTAAATATTCAGAAAACTCCAGACTAAACAACTTTTCTGAAAAATGTCAGAAAGAATTTAGAATCGAAATTGCTGAACTTAAGGACACGTTTTTAAAAGAAATTAATCGCATAAGGGAAAACAAGTATCAGAGATTTACTCAACTAAAGAAAAGACCGCAGTCGATTGACTCAACTTCAATAACCTCATTCTTTGAAACATTCGACTTGTGTGAGACTGACTTAAAAACGTTTGAACTAATTGTTCTAACAAACCCACGTGAATTTGTGGATTTTATAGACAAAATAAACGACTCTGAGTTTTTCACCTTAACATTAAAACTTGACGATTTCTCTGAAGACACTCATATTTCAGAAATGAAAAAGACCCTAAAGGAATTGGACATTAGGAGTAAGAGAAAGAATAAGGTTATTAGAAAAATAAAAAACCGAAAGGCTAACAATGGCTAAAAAACATAGCTGCCCTGCGGGACAGCAACGTTTCTTAGCCGGAACGTTGTAAGTAATGCCGAAAAACAAAGAAACTAAGTGAATAAAACAATATTTGAAATCACCAAAATGGACTGTCCTTCAGAAGAAAATCTGATTCGTATGAAATTGGACGGAATTTCAAGTATTGCAAATTTGGACTTTGACGTTCCAAACCGAAAGTTGACCGTTTTTCATAGTGGAGAAATTGACCAAATCGAAAAGTTTGTTATCGAACTTAATTTAGGTGGGAAGAAAATATCGACTGAAAAGACCGACCGAACTGACTTTGAAGAAAACAAGAACCAAAAAAAGCTTCTTTGGTCCGTACTTGTAATCAATTTTGCTTTTTTCATAATCGAAATGACAACAGGACTGTTTTCAAAATCTATGGGACTTGTTGCCGATAGTTTGGATATGCTTGCGGACAGCTTTGTGTATGGAATTAGCCTATTTGCTGTTGGCGGAACGTTGATAAAAAAAAAGCGGATTGCACAACTTGCAGGATACTTTCAAATCATACTTGCGATTATCGGATTTGTAGAAGTTTTAAGACGATTTATCGGAGACGAGAAACTGCCTAATTTTTCAACAATGATTATCGTTTCGATTTTTGCACTTATTGCAAATGGAATTTGTCTTTACATTTTACAAAAGTCAAAAAGTAAAGATGAAGCACATATGAAAGCAAGCATGATTTTTACTTCAAATGATGTGATTATCAATTTAGGTGTAATAATCGCTGGAATTATGGTGAATTGGTTTAGTTCCAATAAACCTGATTTGATAATCGGAACTATCGTATTCGCTTTGGTAATTCAAGGAGCTTTTAGGATATTGAAATTAAGTAAATGAAAAAAAGCACTACTTACAACAATGGCTATACGTAATGCGGGTTTTCTGCTAAACGCAAGTTCAGTGCATTTTAAGAAGTCCGCCAATACTTTAATTTGGTATTTAAAGTGAATAAATTAAAAACAAAATATAAACTATTGGCTCAGTGCGAATTTGAAACTTTCAGCTTTCAAATCCCGCACTACGCATAGCCGAACCGTTAGACTCAACGAATAATATTATGAAAATAAAAGTATTACTATTACTTGCTTTTACTTTAGTTGTAGATAATCTGTTTTCTCAGACAGAGAATAGTCTTATCAATTACGGAATTCTGATTGACGGTAATATTGGTTTAAATTATTTAGGGCATTATGACTTTAAATCAGATAAATCAAAAGGTCAAGAGCTACTTGGTACAGTAGGAAAACATGGTGATCAATTCATAACACTAGAATCGGGAGACCAGGGTTCAACCGGTGAAATTGGATTTGAAGCCGCAGTCATGCTAAAAAAAGGAATAATGTTGACATTCGACTATAATTCTGCGAAAAGCATATGGTCTGGATTGCACAGAACTGAAGAATTTCAGGTAGAGGGCGAATGGAGAGGTAAAGGCATAAGTGTTGGAGTTGGTTATGGTGAAATTTTAGGCAGTGACAAACCCTTTTTCTTTGCAGGTTCAGTTTCAATTGGTCGGTACAACAGTAGATGGCGTTTTTACAATGATGATTCGGATGACCCCATCAATTTTGGTTTAGTATCTATTCCATATGAAACATCAGAAAGTTTCTTTTCAAATAATTATTACTTAGATCTTAACATTAAAGGCGGTCCAAATCGCTTTCTTGGCAAAGGCAAATCAAATGCAAGCTTTAATTCGACACTTTCACTCGGGTACCGACAAAGTATTAATCGTGGCAATTGGGTATGGAATAGAACGGGTGAAACAGTACAAGAAATTAATGGTACTTTAATGATGGGTTTTTATTTGAAATTAACCATTGGTTTTGGACTATGGAATAAAGTAAATGAGTCTAACAATAACTAAACTGCATTATAACGCAGTTTAGCCAGAACGTTATACTCAATAATGCTGAAAATTCGTAAATTACAAGAGTGAAAATTCTAATATTTTTTGTACTATTCGTTAACTCCGTAGGAACATGGGCTCAATACACAATTATTCCAGACCCCAACTTTGAAACTGCGTTACACTGGATGGGCGTTGACCCAATCCAAGGTGATGGCCAAGTTCTGACGTCAAACATAGATACAATGACAGAGCTAGTACTCGGCACTCTTCAAATTGTTGACTTGACTGGCATTGAAGATTTCACCGAATTGCGCAATTTGCAAGTTGAATACAATAACATAATTAGTTTGGATCTAAGCAGTAATGTCGAACTTATTTATGTTAGTATAGAAGGAAATTCAATTACAAATTTAGTTTTGGGATATTTACCAAATTTAACACATTTGTCTTGTGGGGGTAACCCTTTATCTATTTCTGGGTTAGACTTGTCAAATTGCCAATCTCTGCAATTTCTAAGTTGCGGGAATGGTGATTTTTCGACTCTAAACCTTGGCAACCACCCGGCCATTAAGAGGATATGGTGTACTGGAGGCAATTTGCATAGTTTAAACGTTAGCAATACCCCTAACTTGAATGATTTAAGGTGTGGAGTCAACCCCTTAACTGAAATTGATTTTTCTGATACTCCATCTCTTTTAAGATTTTCAGCTCCCGCTTGTCAATTAACTGAATTAGATTTTTCAAATAATTCGCAATTGACTTGGATAAATATTCAAACGAATCCACTCCAATGTGTGAATTTAAAAAATGGTTTTACGTCCTTCGCTGAATTATACGTTTATAATACGCCAAACTTGACGTGTGTAGAAGTTCTAGAATGATACGTATAACACGTGCTAAAAAATCATAGCCGCCCTTCGGGACGGCAACGATTTTTAGCACTAAACGTTATGTTTAATTGACCAACTGCATAGGATTAATTTACGTTAAAGAGATCAGTAACTACATGTAAATTTCTCAAGTGTCAACAATGAAAATTTCTTTCACTTTCATACTACTGTTATTCTCGTTTGAAGGGTTTGCCCAACAACATACGTTACCATTCCCTGATAGCAATGCCATATGGATTCAAAGTAGAACGATTTATGACGTAAATAATCAAGTTTACGTACCGTGTCACTCTAAACTGTTTTCACATGACACAACAAACTACAATGGTTTTACATACAATAACCTTTATTTTGAAGATTACAATTTTAGTCCCTCGGATCACTTTAGTTTCCTTTGGCAATCAAACCTGAGTCAAGAAAAAATTGGGATGTTTCGAACTGATAGTCTTAAGGTTTATTATAAACCGACTCCAAATTCAATAGGATATCCATGCTATACAGGAGCCCCGTACAATGACTCTGATCCCTATGCTGAATATATTCTTTACGATTTTGGCCTAAACGTCGGTGACACTTTTTATGTTCAAAATAATCGCAGAAGCGTTTTAGTTAACATTGATTCAATCAACATTGATGGAACCTACTACCGAAAATTTAATTTTAATCAATTAGATTGGTGGTTTACTCTTGACAACTATTGGATCGAAGGAATTGGCAGCAGTATTGGTTTTTTTCCATATTTCAGCGGGCACGATGGCTTCATCGGGTTTGAATGCTTCCATGAAGACACCGACCCCTCTCTTACCTACCCTTTGTTTAGCTATTCAAATTCATCAATTGGTTGCGATTTTCTTGGAACCAATGATATAATGAAGGACCCCGTAAAAATATACCCTAACCCGGCTCAAAGTTCTTTGTCAGTTGATATACAATCAATTTCGTCGTATCAAATTTTGAGTGTTTCCGGGCAAATCTTGGATCAAGGATTCCTTACCGCTAAAAATAATTCCATCGATATATCAATTCTATCTGAAGGATACTACCTGCTGCGAATAGATTTTCGAGAAACAATTCCCTTTCAGAAAAACTAATGCTATAAGGTTTAACAGAAAGGAAGTAAACATAACAGCGGCTAAAAAGCATACAGCTGAGTAATTTGCAAGGTACGGAGGTTGTTTGAGGGAATCAGTATCTTTCAGGTGCAAAGGTGAAGCAAGATGCTTTACGCTTCTTAGTCGCGGACCGTTATATACAATGACAATAACCATTATTCAAATAACTGAAATTTTCGATAAAAAATTAAACAGCCTAGAAATTTGATTAATCAAACATTCTATACCTTTACCTAAGCATTAATTAAAATATACGCTCTGAACAATTTAGCTGAAATACTTGAAATTACGGACAATACCCCAACAAGGTCATATGACAAGGGAGAAATAATCCAGCGCGCTGGTGATAAATCTATAAAGACCTTTTATGTTAAAAAGGGGCTCCTGCGCAGTTATACCATTGATGATAAAGGCAGAGAACACAATTTCATGTTTGCTTCTGAAGGTTGGATTATCGCAGATGTCGAATCAATCGAATTTAGGGAGCCCGCTCTGTTATTCATCGAATGCATTGAACCGTCTATTGTTGTTCCTTTAGATCGAGAAGAGGTAATGACCAATTCTTTCAAAAAGATGGAATTACAAGATTTAATAAATCCTTTGTTCAAGAGAGTTGCTGTGATGCAGCGTAGAATTATTCTGATGATGAGCGCCTCTGCCAAAGAACGATATTTACACTTTCTAGAAACTTATCCTCATCTTCCCAACCGCTTACCGCAAAAAATGATTGCATCTTATCTCGGTATCACACCCGAAGCTCTCAGTAAAATTCGTGGTAACATGAGCCGAAATAAATAAGCCGATTTTAATTTCTTAATCTAGGTTAATGCACAGACTTTAACTTATCCTGACTTTTGTATCAATAATTCATTTAAAACAAAGTCATGAAAACAATTAATTATTTATTCTTAGCAGGAGCACTAGTACTTTTTTCTGCATTCACAATCACTAGCACAATGAACTGGAAAGTTTCGGAAAAACACTCCGTTAAATTTTCAGGAACCGAAGTTGATGGTGTATTCAAAACCTTGAAAGGAGATGTTACCTTCGATCAAAATGACCTCTCTGCATCTTCATTCTCATTTACAATTGATGTGAGTTCCATAAACACAGGGAATGGGATGAAGAACAAGCACGCTGTTAGTGATAAATGGTTCAATGCAGAAAAGTATCCTACAATTACATTTAAATCTTCAAAAATCTTCAAGGAAGGTACCCAGTTGAAAGTGAAAGGGACAATGAAAATTCACGGTGTTTCTAAAGAAATGACGATTCCATTCTCTTTCGACAACAATACGATCAAAACAAAATTCTCAGTAAAACGTTTGGATTTCAAAGTTGGAACGATGAAAGGAATGTCGAAAAAGGTTTCCGACAAAATCTCATTGAATGTTACCATTCCATTAACGAAATAAACCATGAAAAAGCATTTAATTCACGGAGCAGTTGCTGGAATCTTAGCATCTGTCGCAGGTATCATTTTTCTGAAAATCTATGTAGAACTCTACTTTGTAGACTTCAGCGCGGTCATAGATGAAGCAGCGATCGTATTTTCCTCGATCATTGGTTGTGTGCTAATGGGAGTGGGATACATCATTCTCGACAAAGTGAAAAAGTCAAACCTTTATGGAGTATTGAATATTCTGATTATGGTTCTATCATTTTTGAGCATCGTGCCTGTAATGGCAATGACCTTACCTCTAGAAGTTGACTTCCCAGAAATGTTCCCAGGAATGGTTGTACCAATGCACTTCTTCCCAGCGCTAGCATTCTTCGGACTGGCTCCATTCTTCAAAAAAACAAAAGAAGACTAGTGGCATAATAGTTTACAAAAGTTACACAACCAATGCGCGGTCTAAGCAACTGATTAGACTGCGCATTATTTCCCTAAATATGATGAGTATTAATCCAAAAGTTCTTTTTTCAAACAAAGCGAAATTACCAACAAAATTTGGTGTGTTCAACATCGTTTCCTTCAAAGAAGAAAATAGTTCAAAAGAACACCTTGTCGTTTCGATGGGGGATCTACAGTCCAAAGAAAACGTTCTTATACGGGTTCATTCGGAATGTCTAACAGGTGACGTTTTTACTTCCCTTAAATGTGATTGCGGCGAACAACTTGAAGCGAGCATGAAACTTATTTCAAAAAAGAAGGAAGGTATCATCATTTACCTCAAACAAGAAGGTCGGGGAATTGGTCTTTTCAACAAAGTTAATGCCTATGCATTGCAAGATGCTGGACAGGATACCATTGAATCAAATCATTCCTTAGGGTTCGAAACAGATCTTCGAAAATTCGATATTGTTTCCCATGTCATTGATTATTTGGGCGTAAAATCCTTGAATCTGTTGACCAACAATCCTGAAAAAATTGAATCGATTACACATTCAACAGGAAAGTTAACAGGTGTGAACGCACTGAAAATAGCGCCAAATAAATACAACCTCGATTACTTGACGGTAAAAAAGGAACAACTCAATCACAGATTGTAGTCACTGCATAGTGATCGTTATGAAAACACTCTTATCAATCATCCGTTCCAAGTATATCCTGTGGGCATTTGTTTCTATTCCAGGGATACTGATTCTTCTAAACTATTTGGAGGGAAAGCTCAATTATGGAATGATTATGCATGTTACAGGCGAATTCTCAGGTCGTTTACTAGTGTTTAGCTTAATCGCCACTCCGATTTCCATGCTATTGCCCAAAACCAAATTTTCAAGATGGTTGCTAAGAAATCGTAGATATTTCGGTGTCGGAGCATTTGCTTACACCCTACTCCACACCATTTTTTACCTGCTGGAGTATCGACTAGAACGAATCATAAATGAGTTTTCAGATGCTGCACTGCTTACCGGTTGGATCGCGTTTTTCATCTTTATTCCATTAGCAATAACGAGCACCGATAGTGCGATTAGAAAAATGGGAGCAAATTGGAAAAAATTGCAACGTTGGGTTTATCTAGCTGCTATAATGGCATACATTCATTGGGCGATGCTTGGACTTCAAGGCCCAGAAGGAAGTATAGCCGGCGCTACTGTTCACTTTGCTCCTGTAATCATCTTGCAAATTTATCGTGTTACTCAATCTTTCAATAAAAAGAAAAAATCGAGAACAACTGCATGATCATCCTTGAATCGCGCATTTCTTAACTTAGATTAATGGTCATCGGTTCTATTATTTTGATTTTGCACATAGAAAACTAAGTAAAACCAACTGTCAGAACAATTGACATTTTAGATATTAGAATCGTATGAAACGACGAAATTTTTTAACAGGCATATTAGGCACAACATTATTATTATCAATGGATGGATTTTCAACAATGGTAAATGCCATAGCAAGCGAAAACTTAAAAGACGTGAAAACGAAGACTCCCGAGTTTGCATCCTTCGGTGCAATTCACATGAACATCACGAATCTTAAAAAAACGACGGAGTTTTGGACCAAAATTGTAGGAATGAAGCTAAGAAAAACTTCAGATACAATGGCTGAGTTCGGAACAGATTCCAAAACCTTAGTTGTGGTTCATCAAACGGCCAAAGAGAAGTTTCAAAAAGGATACAGTGGCTTGTATCACGTAGCAATTCATGCTCCAAACGCAGAAGCTTTTGCGAGTATGGTAAATCGAGTACTCCAATTGAAATATCCATGCTCTCCAGTAGATCATACAATGTCGAAATCACTTTACATGGATGATCCAGACGGAATTAATGTTGAATTCACCTTAGAAACGCCTGAGCGCTTTAAACGAGTAGTTACCGATCGTGGAATTGGAATGGAGGGAACTGATGGTGTTATAAGAAGTGCTGGTGCTCAACTCGATTTGAATGTTGTTCTGAGTGAATTGAAAGATTCTGATATCAACAAACCGGTTCACAATGACACGTACATTGGGCATCTACATCTATATGCGAATAACGTGAAAAAGTCTGATGAATTTTACAAGAAACTCGGTTTTATCCAGTTCAACTTTATGCCTCAGTTCAAATATGCAGATGTAGGAGCAGGTGGAGATTATCAACATCGAATAGCGATGAACGCGTGGCACGGAGAGAGTCGACCAATGGCCCCTGAAGGAAGTGCAGGAATGCGTCATTTCCAGATCAACTTATCAAAAGAAAAATTGGATCAAGCCTTAATCAACGTTCCGAATTATGAAGAAAGAGATGGAGGGTATTGGTTTGTTGATCCTACTGGCAATAATGTGCTTGTGAAAGTTCGAGAGGAGGTGAAAGAGGAAACATCGCCAGTTTTAACAGCCGTAGTTCGCGAACCCAAAAGTACGAAGGAGGCAGCGCCCGTTTTGATGCTGTTTCATGGATACGGAAGCAACGAACATGATCTTTTCAATCTGTTCAGTTCAATCCCTGAGAATTGGTATGTCGTTTCAGTTCGCGCTCCTTTTGAAATAGCAAATAATCAATACGCTTGGTACAACGGTGAAAGGACCAATGATACAATTAGTATTGATGTCGAAATGGAAAAGAAAAGTCGAACAGCCGTTTCGGAGTACATCGAACAGTTTATTGAAACGCACAATGTCGATCAGAACAAAATTGTCACAGCTGGATTTAGTCAAGGAGCTGGCTTAGCTCTCACCCTTTTGCTTACACATCCCGACAAAATTCACGCTGCGGCATGTTTCAGTGGTCGTGTTATGGATCAAGTGAAACCATCAATTGAGAAACATCCAGCTACTCAATCCAAAGAATTATTTATTGGTCATGGAACTAGCGATGCTCGTTCTCCAATGAAGGTCGTCGAAGATCACAAAAAATGGGTTGAATCATTTGGTGTAAATGTCTCACTGAAAACCTATGATATAGGACACTCCATGTCTCAGGAAGAAGTGGCACATTTCACAGAGTGGCTTAATCAACTATAAACAAAGGCAATTATGGGTATTGTTGACAAACTTATCAAGCGTTTTTTACATCAGGGAATCATTGTTTCCAAAGCAAAGATTTCAGCATCTGCTTACCACATTCAAATCAGCTCAGAAAGTATAAAATCCGTTGATTTCACTCCTGGTCACTTTCTGCGTTTGGGCGTTGGAATCGATAACAAAGATGCCTCGCTAAAAGATAAAGTAAGAAGTTACAGTGTTTGGAACATTGACAAAATCAATGGAACAATGGATCTCGCGATTGCCACTCATAGCAATGGCATTGGCGCTAAATGGGTAGAAAATTGTACTGTAGATATGAAGGTATCATTTACTTGGAAGACTGGTAAATTCATACAAGACAACAGTTCTGATAGTTACTTGATGATTGGAGATTTGTCAGCATTATCGCATTTATACATCATCAATCGTCATTTGCCGAAGGAGAAACAGGTGGAAAGTGTTTTGTACAACGAGAGTGTTGAGGAACTCTACGAGGATATCGATGGCGCGACACCGTTCAGCTTTTATCAAATGGCGTCAAATCCTGTTGATAAAATCAAACAAAAAATAGCTGAGATTCTTCCATCCATGCACGGAACTAAGATGATTTATATAGCGGGCGACAGCAGATTGTGTATTGCACTGAGCCAGCATTTAAGAAACGAGCTAAACTGGAACACAAAACAACTCAAAATCAAACCATTCTGGAATCCAGCTAAGAAAGGTCTGGAATAGTTCTGTATTCAGAATATATCAACATAAACAATAGAAAAAATGAAAATTCAAACATCAAATTCAAGCGTCAACTTCACAATTAAAAAATTACTTTTTATTACGGTAAAAGGTGCATTTTCTGAAGTATCAGGAACTATCGATTTAAATACGGAGGAGATCTCCGACTCTAAAATCGACCTTGTCATTTCTGTGGCCAATTTGGATACTGGAAACAAAAAAAGAAACGAACATCTGCAACAAGATGATTTCTTCAAAACAGCAAATCACCCAACGATCACATTTTCCAGTTCGGAAATTGTAAAGAAAAATGAATTTTACTGGGCAAAAGGAACACTTAGTGTTGCTGGAACAACTGATACCATTGAGATTCCATTTCAAGTAAAAGACAATAAGGTCACTGGAGAATTCAGCTTAAACAGAATGGATTATAAAGTCGGTAAAGTGCCTGCATTTGTTGCTGCAAAAATGGTCAATGTTACCTTCAAATTAGATTTAGTGTAATACAATGTACGTTGACATGAGAATGGTTTCTCTTCTCATTAGTTAGTCATTTAGAATCAATAATAGTTTCGAAGAGGTATTGAAAATATTTCATGAAAAATGTATATAACACGTGCTAAAAAAAATAGGGCTACAATTATATCCGAGAAAAGCCCTACTTTTCCTAGCACCAAACGTTATACACAATGAAGGTTTGGGTGCGCCATGTCCGAGAGATACCCAGAATAGTTAGCACCCAAACAGGATAAACAACGCTTTTATCAAAAGCGTTAATTAATTCAGTGACCGTTTCGCTTCTCATAGACCAAAGCTAGATAAAAACCAGGAAAAGAAAAACCATAAACGAATCCTTACAAAAGGAGTGAATAAAGGTTTGGAGAAACTTGGGAGAGTTGCGCTGATCAGGAAGTGCAGAACAGCGGCTATATGCACCATACGAGTATATACTTCGAGAAATCACTTATGTGTTAACAAATCTATTCTTACCTTCGAGAGACAAACTATGGTAAAAATCCCTTAGGGGCATAGCCTTGCCCCTTAGTAACAATTATGCCCACTGTTCAACGATTCAATCTTGACCAAATGAAAAGTATGCAAGTAAAATGTTTTTTCCTATTCTTCAGCTTTATGATGTCCTTCAATTCAAGTCATGCGCAGCTTACCAATGCTCAAGTATATGATTTTGAAATTGGAGACATTTTTCAAGTTTCATATTCTTCAGGATTAATTGAAACAGATACAATTCAGAGCAAGTTTTACTCCGGCAATATGGATACTTTATTTTATGTGATGAATTCTTCTCAATACATACAATTTCCGACATCGATAAATTTCACAACGGATACAATTACCATCACAAACCTTAATGACCCTGCTACTCATTACTCATATCAAACCTGCCTCCCTGAAACAGACACGGTATTTCTAGATAATTGCGGAAATACGATTGAAAGGCTCCACTCCAACGCAGATTCCTCATGCTTTGAAGCTCAACTTTGGTACTCGGATCTTTATGTTGGATTAGGAGGACCTTACATTTTTAGGTATGACCCAACTATTGGTGGTGGAAATGGAACCACTATCGAAAAGACGTTAACTTACTACAATTCAAATCAGCATGGAGAATGTGGAACATTTCAACCCTTACCATTTATTGGTCTTGAAAATCCAACGCCGAATTCACCAGTCAAAATATGGCCGAACCCCGCAGTCAATTATCTGAATGTTCATATCGAATCAAATAATTGGGCATACTCAATTCACTCAATGGATGGCAATTTAATCAAACTTGAAAGAGTTCATGAATCAGTTTACAGTATTGACATGAGCACCTTAATTAGCGGCCTGTATTTGATTAAAATTAAGTCAGAAAGTACATCGCAAACATTTTCAATCAATAAATACTGAAGTGAGCTACGAAAAGCTACGGACTATACAACTACAACCGAAAGCTCCGCGTCTCATGGGTGAGAAACGTTAGGGATAATTGAAGATGATAGTAAACAACAATAATCTTAGTTGAAAAACTATTCCTAACTTTAAAACTAAACCTCGGTAGAAATCCGCACGACTTTCTAGCTGCGGACGGTTGTAAGCAGTTTGAGAAATGATAGAAACTGAAAAATTCGAGAAAATTGAAATTGAATCTTCAGCGGATTTAAGAAATTGGTTATCCCAAAATTATTTGAATGCAAATAGCTTTTGGTTAGTAACTTATAAGAAAAGTGAATCGACTAAATATGTATCAAGATGGGATGTTTTAGACGAATTGCTTTGCTTTGGATGGATAGACGGTATCAGAAGAAAACTTGATGATAAAAGAACAATGCAATTAATATCAAAACGAAAAGTAGAGCATTGGGCAAAATCATATAAAGAAAGGGTGTCAAAACTTATTGAGGAAGAGAAAATGCACGAATCTGGATTAAAATCAATTGAGGATTCAAAGTCAAGTGGTTTGTGGAATTTTATGGATGACGTTGATAATTTAATCATCCCAAAAGATTTAAAAAAAGCACTGTTACAGAAAACCGAAGCTTTCGAATTCTTTAATGCAATTAATGATTCAAGCAAGAGGTTTGTTCTACGTTGGCTGAAAATAGCGAAGACGGAAAAAACTAGACAAAAAAGAATTAAACAACTTGTTGAATTATCGGCTAAAGGCGAGAAATTAAAAGGAAGTTAAATAAAACCCGCTTACAACAATGGCTAGAAATAATTGCTTGTTCTCGTCTACTTTGGAATTTCCAACTTGGTGTATACTTTTAAAGTTTAGTGTTAACATACGCAACTACTCATAACCGAAACCATTAGTAGTAATTCGCCAAATAGCTGATAATGTCATATTTAGAGGTGAGGTGGAAATTCATGAAGATTCCGTTCCATTTGTTGTAAATTTCGACGATACCATCCCTTTTAAAGATATCAAATTGATACTCAAACCATTGAAACTATGAAAATCCTGATGTGGTTATTTCTTTTCACGAATGCATATTCATTTGCTCAGACAAATGAATTTTTCATCGAACGAATTAAAAGAAAATGTGATCAGCAAATCGCTGTGCGACTGGGAGAAGAAAACTTCAAAAAGTATGTTCTTCAGAACGATCAGCAAAGTGAATTTGAGTGCGCAGATGGAAATACCTATCCGCTATCAGAAGATTCCATTGACTGTGAAATCAAGTCAATTAAAATCGTTTATGACATCGTTAAGGATCAATCAAAATTATTTACGCTTTCTTTTATAAGCGATTCGTTAGGAAATATTCACTGTCCAGAGAACAACGAATGGAGGTATTATTTAGAGGGATACAAAGAATTGATTCATGGAAGTTTCCCTATTAATTATGAACATGCTCTTGACATTGTGAAAAGTAAGAATTACGACCCTATTGAATTTGAACTTGAGTTAGTTTATGCCAACAAAAATTTTGATGACCTCAAAGCATATGAATGGCATGGAAGTAAATATTTGGGGAACAATATCACGAAAATGATATCTGTAAATGCCTTCACAGGTGAATTTCGCGAGGTACTTATAGAATTTGTTTCAGATGAAAATTAAAGCGAATATGCTCGCTTCATGCTTTAGACGCAAGGCACACGACTACTATAAGGAAAAACGCTTTAATGGGCAGTACAAGTCGTTTTCTATTTTTTCATCCCTTTCACTAAACTGTCCAAAGTACTGGCTATCCATTCCTGTTCGGCATCATTCGCATCATCGAAAAAATATTCAGTTTTTTGTCCAGTTATAATGGCAGGCACTTCAACTGCTGTACCAAACGATCTTTGCATTTTCATCATACATCTAATGTTTCCGAACGCTGAAAAGGTATTCAGCTTCATTCCTTTCATTTTGATAGACTGAATATTTTGGAGATCTGTTTCAAAGGATTTTGGTCTGATAGGTCTTTGCCTTTGCACCTTTAACGTGTATTTGCTCAACGTGATTATTTGAACTTCGCTTACTGAGTTTATTATTCCAACAATCATATTTACTCCAAAGAGCCAAAAAGGAATTGAAAACAGGGCAAATATGACACTCCCCCGCGCGGCTCCCCACGTCCAAAATGAAATAAACCCAAGCCAGAAAAGAGCGAAAAGTACTAATGGAATCAAAGACAACGAAAACCCTTTTTTGGGATAGGTAAATTCAAAACTTCTGTCATACCCTTTCTCCATGGAAATTTTAGAGCCGCTCGGTGGACGTAAATCTTTCTCCTTAATGGTATTTATCAAATCACTTGCCTTGTGAATCGTATCACATTTATCACACTTTGCTAAATCTGTTGATATATTTACGTTCTCCGATTTTATCGCAGCATGGCAATTTGCACAGCTTAAATTCATGACTGTATTGTTTTATCTTTAGATGGTAATGTAACTTCTGCCTCAATCCATAAAGCTAAGTAAATATTACTTTTGGAAGAAAACTTTCGTTGTTGTTAATACGTTTAGCTCACCACAATTGCTTCATTTGGTAATCCGCGAGATCCAAAGAAAAACAAAACAAGAACGTTTTTTCGAACCATGAATTATGACAAACGTTCAGAAATTTACATACAAGCTACGTCCTGGATACAAGTCAAAAGAATTGTTACTTGAATTCAATTCAACAACGTCTCCAGACCAACTACAAAAGCATTTGGAAGTAATGATCGAAAGTGCTGGATGCTCGTTTTTTAAAGCAAGCGACCTATGGGTAAATGATGAGGTATTATTCACGTACAAATCGAAAAATGGAACAATCGTGCTTTCCAGAAATATTTGGGATTTGTTCTTTATCATGGGGGAACAAAATCAAGCGGATATTTTTAAACTGGACACACTGCTCTCCGAAAATCCTCTTTTTGAAAAAATTGAAGTGGATCTCAAGGAGTATGAATAATCATTTTCTGTTTTAACCTCCGAGGTGCGCAGGAATAAAATATATGAAGTTAGGATGCAAGATGGATGCTCAATGAATCCAGATTAGCATTGATCTGTAATAATTTGATCAATATGACACACATCAAAAAAAACGTTGATTTAAAAATTGCCATTGTCTTCTCATTACTCCTTTTGACCTTTTATTCAGAGGCACAAGATCAATCCTTTCAATTGAACACTACGGAGTTTGCCCTTGGCGATTCTTACACGGATAATAACACCATTCATTTCGATCTGAACAAAACCACCATTCGCCACGAAAGCTACGCTGTTTTGGACAGTCTTGCAGCACTCTTACGACTACATGATAGTTTGGTGATAGAAATTGGAGTACACACCGACAGTCGGGGGAGTAAAATGTTGAGTGGGCGCTTGCATACCCATAGAGCACAAAGTATTCGAAATTACCTAACTGAAAAAGGCATCGTGGCCAATCGATTGATTGCTGTTGGTTATGGAGAATCCCAATTATTGATCAGTGATCATGAAATTGCGCAACTGGCATCTAAGGACGCAAAAGAAAAGGCACATCAAACCAATCGAAGGGTTGTGTTTACGGTTGTGAAAATAGTTTCTGTGGAAGGAGAGTAACAGATTGACAATTTTGAATTATACGTATGCAATGAGTTACTTCCAACTGCTTCTTACAGCTACTTCCCTACTCTGCTTTCAAGGGAATGCATCCGCCCAGGACTCTGTTGCTTCGTTTGGCACTCCAATTTTCGTCTACTCAGGTATTGGTTTCGATCTCAACAAACAACCAAATTTCGCGGTTTTGGATTCTGAAGGAATTCGCATCGAAGAGAACGATTCAAGTTTCCACATTCGATCTGATTTTGGTGAGCGCGACTTCCTTGTTATTGGAGAATCAATCCGGCGGCAAATTCTAACGCGATGACTGAGGTCCTGTGCTGAGCTTCGCTCCGCTGAAGCTTCTCCTTCGTAATACTATGGAGTAGGAGCTATGCGAAAGCGACGCAGCCGAAGTAACTCGAAGTCAGAGCGAAGAAGAACGTCTTAAATGGCAATCCAAGCAGAAATATCTTTTGGCCAATTGGCCCTATTAATACTATTTTTAAGAGATGTCGAAAATTGATGCATTACTCAAAAGTCTCTCCGATCATGAATTGGCCATTTATGTAGGATATCAGCAGGAAGGCTTTTTGAAACACACCAGAGAGCGAGTAAGCAAGGAAATTGAGGCACGAAATCTGTCCAAAAATCAATTGGATCTTTATTTCAATTCGAAAATTTCTGAAACGGGAGACGGCACTCCAAGATGTACGCGCTGCGGATCGGAGAAGTTTATTGTAGACCTTGATATTGAGCACATTGGAGCGAAGTATGGAGAGCGTGTTCTTCACATTGAATCGAATCGGTGCAGATTATGCCACCTCAACCCGTCGAAAGCGTACGAAAAAAGTCTTTGGAAACGAATAAAACGCTTCTTCAATGATCCGAACAAAAAGGTGGTCAGTAATAACTATCAATCGAAGTTTGACGATTGGGTTCGCTAATCATACATCAGCCTCGGGTAGAAAAGGATAATTCGGAACTATCGCGTTGCCGGTGCGTTTTTCCAGAATCGTGAAACACACGCCATTTATCCGTATTTTCAAGGTATCAAATCGCAATGTATGTCTTTTAAAACCTCTGAAGATTCGCAAATTCAAATGTCGCTATTAATGACTCCGGAACATTCCAATTTTGGAGGCAAAATACACGGAGGCTATGTGCTTATGCTCATGGATCAGATTGCGTTTGCCTGTGCTTCAAGACATTCAGCAAATTATTGCGTAACAGCATCCGTCAATAAGGTAGATTTTCTAAACCCCATCAATGTGGGTGAATTGCTGCACTTGAAGGCTTCGGTAAATTTCACGGGGCGCACCTCTATGGTTATTGGACTTCGCGTAGAATCCGAGAATATACAATCGGGTGAAATTAAGCATTGCAACTCTTCCTATTTTACCATGGTTGCAAAGGATGAATCGGGAAAAAGTGTTCCTGTGCCGGGGCTTATCATTGATTCCGAGGACGGGGTAAGACGTTTTGCACGAAGCATTATTCGAAGAGAGCACGGATTAAGTCGCGCGCAAGAGTTTGCCGAAACGGACTTTCATGCAGAAGAGTACCTGCAGAGAATTCAAAATGAAAACGTCCAAATCACGCTGAACTCTTAATGAGAGCGTTTTCTGCGCATCAACACCTGCCCTTCATCGTACTTTTTTACAACCGAGAAATTTGCTTCTAATTCGGCTACGGAAGCCTCTTGCACATAGTAGAAGTCGACTTTTGCCTTGGGGTCGACATCTTGTGAGTCATTGCCCAATTGCAGCTTCCATCCTTCTTGCGCTTCGTATTTTTGGTAAAACTCAAACGAATTCTGATATATCCACCCTACGCGCAGCATTGCCTTTTCTTGTTCCAGGCTCCTAACCTCTTCAATTACTTCAAAAGTATGTTTGTCGTAGCGCCACTCCTTAAAACTGTCTGAACGATAACTCATTGTCCAATGCTGCAACGTCACAAGAAGAAGCACCGCAGTAATGGCATAATTGATCCAAACCTTGCGTTGATTTGTAACCAGATGCAGACCACAAACCACCAAAGCACTAAAGAGAGGCAGCAGGAAAAGTGCGGTTCTTCCATTCAAATTCGGATCACCGAGAACGTTGGTTTGCGCCAAGTTCACCAAAACTGTCAGGAGCAAAATGGCACTTACCACAACCATAGGATGCATAAACGCTGCTTTTATATTCTTCATGCGCCAGGCAAACCTGAGTGCCATCAACCAAAGTGCCAGGGTTAAGAATAGGACCAACTGGGCGAACCACTCATGGCGCGTGTACAAACTAGAGTCCGAAAGCGAATTGTGAATGACCGATGCAATCGTTTCTTCGTAAAACCCTTTTGAGGTCCAAAATTCGAATTGATCGGTGCTCTTCATTTTATAAATGGGCGTATAAATTAAAGCCGCATATCCTCCCATAATCAGAAGCAGTCCGCCTACTTTCTTGGAAAAATCCAACCATCCTTTTCGGTGCAGCAGGAAATAGAATCCTGTCATGGCCGAAGCTGCAGCGAAATAGATCAACACCGTGAAATTGGCATAACTCGCCAGCATCGCGCAAACAAATCCCAACCACACAAATCGATCGATTCTGAATGTATAACCGCGAACGAAATAACTGAGCGACAACATGGTGAATGCAGCGGCCATTCCGTAACCTCGGCAAAGTCCGAAAAAGTCGAGAAAATAGGGACTGAGAATAAAGATCGCCGCAGCCGCTAAAAACCATACTTTCTTTTCGCTGAAAACAACTTTTAGAAAGCGGAAGACGCCTAGAGCAAACACCCAGAAAAACAGCAAGTTGGGCAGACGAACAGACCAATCATGCACTCCAAAAAAACCTGCCGAAGCTTTTGCTAAAAGTGTGTTGAGAATATGATTGTTGGGCCAGTTATCTGGGTACATCATAATTTCCCAAGTGGATTTATCCAGATATTTGATGACCGTCCAGCCTTCGTCATGCGTAATGGGAACAGTAAATGATTTAAAGCAAATCAACGAAAAGATTACAGCGTACATTCCCCAAAATGCCGCATGCACCCAATTTACTTTATTGTTCTGCCTCTCGCCCATTGCGATGAAAGTACGAAATTCTTCAGGGCAGAAAAAAGTCCTGCTGAAATTAAATCAACAGGACTGTAACCTATTTAACATTAGTGGTAGGTTATCGAATTACCAAGCGCTGCACAGCAGACCCTCGCGATGAAGTAATATTCACAAAGTACACCCCTGATTTGAGAATTAACTTCATTAAATTTTCTCCTGAATAAATCTTTCTAATGTGCACTCTTCTTCCCTGAGCATCAAAAATGCTAGCTGTTGCTTCTTCTGTTGATGGCCAATGAATCGAAAATTGTCCATTAGTAGGATTCGGTGCAACAACAAATTCCACATCTTCGGCTTCAGAAATTGTAGCTACTTGAGAATCGAAACAGTTGTTTGTCATATTATCGTAGTGATTCTGAACGAAATCTGCAGAACTCTGTAATTCTGACACACTGTTCAAGTGATCCGTTCCTTTGGCATAAATAATCGCATAACTGTACGTTCTTCTGTCACTAGCTCCTTGACTCATGTCAGGGCCAAACACGCCAGCATCCAATGTGGCAACAAAGCGTCGATCTCCAGGCGCAGTGCTCTGTTGAAATTCACTCCATGATTGTGCAACATTCGGATCTCCATAAAACGTAAAGTCAGTTGGATTTCCATTTCCATCCAATTGATCTGAATTGTCCGTGTAATTTCCATTCATTGCGTTATAATATTCCAAAGGTTGTGATGGTGGCGTCTGCGGATAGGTTCCAGCGATGGTATAACTGATCGAAGAACTCAACTCGTGAGATAATACTTTCAAACCAACGGCCGGTGGCGCAGCACCGTAACCTGGCTGACCTGAATTCGGTCCGTCAAAATCATCCGCATTATAGACATAAACCATATTTCTGTTCGTGTCCGTTCCAACATAGTCGTCAGAAAAATCGCCTAAATCTGGATCAATAAAGAAAGAAGCACGCGAATCAAACAAAGTCTGAGTTCCCATATTTACCACTTCGACATCCATGAAAGTGGTATTTTCCAATTCTGGAATAGACGTGTATTGGTAAAACATATAATGCAGCTCCATATTTATTGGTTCTCCAAAACTACCAAAGTGCAAACCTGCATCGTTCATAATTGTGTACACCGTATAATCTCCTTTAATACATGGATAATCTCCGTTTTCTGGATCGTACGTACCGTTTCCGTTCGCATCAACAAATGGCGCGATAAATGGCAACATTCCAGAGGAAGAACCCAAAGTTGTATCTCCGTGTGCAGGCCAGTTCTCAATGTCATTTGGCATGGTATACGTAGATGACTGGTAGTTGGCAATGTGATCATCGATGTCTGCTTTGGATACTTTCCAAATGGTTTGACCGAAGTAAGCCGCAGAAAGTCCGGCATCAGCAAATTGATTCGCGTAACGCGTTGTGGGCCCAGCTGTATAATCTGCACCGCTACCTAAAAACTGCTGTGCGGCAAGCTTTAGCTGTCCATTGACATCCGTTCCTGCAAACCAAAATGAGCCCGTGTAGATTGCATGATTGTTTGATCCTGCAGGCACTTCATATCCCGCAGATGATGTTTGACTATTATTAAATAGAAAGCCATCGTCACTGATGGTCGCGTTTACATTATTCGCATCAACTTGTGCGGAAACCTGGCCGAATGAAGCCAATGAGAATAATGCAAAAACTGCTGATAGGTATTCTTTTTTCATAAGCGTTTATTTAAGACCAAAGTACCTTTCGATTGAGGATCTATCAATGACCATTTTGGTAAAAACAAGCAAAAACACACATTCCAAGTCCTTATCCGTTTTTACAGAATCAATCAATTCTACCCTTCACGTATGATTTCATTCCAATGACGTTGAAATAGCTAAAAATGGACTACACAGTTCTATGAGGGAAGTTGGCTTCGAGTGCCTCAGCCAACTTGTCATTATTGTCGGCAGAGACTCTAAAAGCCAACTCGTCATTATTGTTGACTGAGGCACTCGAAGCCAACAATTAAAATGAAAAACGCCGATCTTCTCAACAAAAGATCGGCGTTTCATCGCTCGGAAGTACCATATACTCTCTAGTGAAACTGTTAAACTTCGCTTCCTTGCGACTCCTTAGGACTTAATGCCCACAGAGTTTTACCTAACACAATAAAGATTCATTAGTAAAGGTACTGACGATTTGCAGTCGAAATGGATGGAAAAAGACAATGTTCGTGCGAACTTCACGGATCAATTCGCTAGCGGTTGAAACTAGAATCAAGCAGGACTACCGTTCAATTATTCGGAAGAACCGTTGAATTTGAGAAGCCGCAATTTTTGTAACACACGTCTATCCTAAAAAGAAATTGAGGAATTATTCAAATGCCGTAGAAAAAGAGTCTAGATCCGATTTAAAAATCTTCACCATCAGCATGGATCCGTTACTAGCACCTCCTTCTTTATCTGGAGTAGCGGCTAATTCAGGGTACTTCAATTTCAATCGGCCGAGGGCATCCGACCATTTGGTCGTTTCCATCACAACATCTCCCGTAAATGCGTCGTAATAAACGATGGTGTACTTACTTGTGTATTCCATTCCGCTCACTTTCAGCATTTGTCCTCCGCCAAACCCGCGTTTATCATTCCAATCGAATGCTTGGGCAGATTCAAATTTATCGGGGAACATTTCCAGTTCTCTTTCTTGTAAATCACAATCGCACTTGTCCGGATTTTCATCACACCAAGCCTCTCGCATGGTATAGCGATTTACCGTTCTATTGTTAATTACCGCAACGGCGCGTTCGGATCTTGATGCTTTTTCCGTTAAGAAGAGTAATTCTGCCAATTCGTCATTTCGTACGTCCAAACCAGCGACCCAGTTACCTTCATGCAACGGAACATCTGAAAAGAAATTCTCGACTACGGGCATTACACTCCACCCCAACAGTCTTCGTTCCGTACTGTCGAATTCAGGCGTATTGTTATTGTAGTACCATGGCATTCCTGGTCCTGCCGCGCCCGTAAACGGACTCATCACATACAATTGACGGAAGGTAAAAACATCGTCGCAACCGTGCAGTCCCATTCCCACTTCACTGTACATTACTGGTTTGTCGTAGTTTTCTTTTTCGAATTTATTCTTCTTTGCGAAACGCTTCATTTTCAACAGATCTTCGTGTTGGTATTGAAACTTGTTGAGCCATCGGTAATAATCATTGTAGCTCATGATGTCCACATATTTTGAAAAATAGGCAACGTCTCCTGCTCCCAACGATGCACCATCTTCAGGTTCATATGGATATTCATCTGGGGTGGCATAATTGGGCGCACCGCCAAAATTCACACAGTACGGATGGTCAAAATACTCCAGGTCTTCTTTGATGAAACGTCCCATTTCAATTTGCCAATCGCTTAGTTTTCGCACATAAGAAGTGTCATTGAAATACGGCTTGTACTCTGTTTCGTAATCCAGCTGACAATTGTCTTTCAAACCAAACATAAGTCCTGAATAATTGATTTCATTGAATAACTCAAGCGTTCCGATACTGGTAGAGTAGCCCCATCGAGCAATCATGTAGCGCAATCGGTTCTGATAGTATCGAATTAAATCACGATCGGTAAGAAATTCGTCGATGGTTTCCACCCCATGTTCTTCATCCGTATGATAGCAAAAACCAATGTCGTTTGGAAACCAATTGGGCAAATCAGCACAGGTTGCCATGGAATCGCGCGCGTCTGTCCAATCCCAAAAATACAAGCTGAACACACCCATGTAGGTCAATTGAGTCATGTACGACATATTCCAATGCATGCGCAAACCGAGGTCTTCACATTTTTCAACAACCTGATCCATTTCCCATGCTTGCGGCAATCGATCGGTGTAATCTCCCAAAGTTTCAAATTCTACCTCGGTGGTCCAGGGCGTAGTCATGTAGCGAAAGTAATTTCCTCCTGCCCCACTGAGTTCCTCTAGCGCCGAATGATACGCTGCGTATTCTGCAGGATTGGCACCTGTTGATCGGAATCCGGTTGATGGCCCACCTTGCGTTGGCATGTTCATTCCAAGTGGAAGAAAAAGGTTCTCATCAACTTCAAAATAATGGTTGTTCTCGCTGATTTTCATGAATCCTTCCAAGCGCGATTTTACGACTTGGAACGATAATATGGGCGATACGAGTGCTTCATTGGTTTCACCTTTTACTTTAATGTGCGCCTGACATTCCCATTGGCCTGCTTCCTGCGGTGTAAATCGAACGCGAAAAGGCGTGTGCGAGACATCGCCAATTTTGCCCCAACCTTTCAAGTCACCATTTCTTCGATATTGTTGGTAATAGAAACCATAGGCTTTGAGCGTGTCCGCGACACCATTTTCGTTTTTGTGCATGAACAGAACGGTAATATCTAAATCCAATGGATCGAAGGGATTCAGGCGATCACCTCGACCTCTATTGATGAAAGTGGCAACTTCCTGTCGAATGTAACCTGGCATGGAAATGCTGAACTCCAATTTTCCATTCTTTTTGACAGAATCGAGTGAAGCGTAATTCACAGGATTCAACAGGACCATATCTCCGGGGCGATCGATGGTAATCTCACGCTCTGCAATCGATGAGGGTACTGATGCAAAAACTTCAGGTACAGAAAGGCAAATTAAGAAGAGTAAGCAAAGGATTTTAAAAGTATTTGTGGCGACCATCTGGGTGTTTTTCATAAACTTTTTTGTAGTGGAAAGAAGTGTCATTCTCTTCCATTTGACCTTCGTCTTGCCAACCTGCAAATACCTGAACTCCATCATCTTTGGTTGACATTATATAGTAATAATCGCCTCCACCTGCGTACCAACCTCCAACGGCTGCTCGCGCTTGTTTCGGAATTTGATAATCGCGGTAGCTCTGAAAGTCTATTGGCATACAGGCATTGCATGAACCAATTTTATGTTTGATACTATCGTACTGAACAAATACATCGTATTGTGGAATTCCGAATTCATCTTCGCCTTTATCTCTACAAACCAACGAAGCCTTATGAATTGCCGTTCTGGGGGGAGTACCGTCACCGGTTACTTTTAATTTTTTTCGTTTGCGCTCTTTTGCTACTAACGTAGGTTTTGGCTTCCCGTCAGAGCCTACAGATCCGAGACCATCACTGCAAGAAAACAAAAGGGAAATGGCGAAAAAATGAACAACAAATTTCATGTGTGATGCTTTGAAATTAAAATTAGTCAAAAAAAGATTGCCAATGATGCAGCGTTTTGTTGAAAAGGTGCATCTATGAAAGTATAGCGTGAAAAATTACTCTGACAAAGAACTGATCCGTCGTTGTCTTAAAAACAAATCGGATGCCCAGCGAATGCTTTATGAAAAGCATGCGTCGATGGTGTACACTGTCTGTTACAGATATGCGAAAAATGCAGAGGACGCGAATGACTTATTACAGGAAACTTTCATTAACGTCTTTTCCAATTTGGACAAGTACAAGGGTTCGGGATCTTTCGAGGGCTGGATAAGACGTATTGCCGTGAATTGTTCGATCAGACAATATCAAAAGAACGAACGACGCATAGACGATGGCGATATTGATTACAGTCCTGATGCGCAGACATACGCAGATGCAATCGATCATTTGAGTGCTGAAGAAATTATGCACGAGATCAACCAATTACCAGATGGATATCGCATTGTATTTAATATGTATGCCATTGAGGGGTACAGCCACAAGGAAATTGCCGAACATTTGAATATTTCCGAAAGCTCATCAAGATCACAGTTATCTCGAGCTCGTGTGGCATTGATGGAGAGGGTAGGATCACGATTAAAAGTTGAGCAAGGATGAAGAACGATTTTAAACATAGCGATAAGCGAATGCAGGAGAAACTTGGCGGTTTCCAAATTCCTGCACCTGAGGGCGCTTGGTCAGGAATCGAAGGTGCTATTGGCGGGAAGCCTTCCAAAAGAAAAGGTTTCTTCTACGTTTGGTTGGCACTTTTATTTTTAGGAATAACCGGAGCGGGGATGCTTACTTTCAAGCATTTTAATGGAGGACAAGACGAAAGTCCTGCGACATCCAAAGTGGCAAAATCTGCCCCAAATAAAAACGATAAACAATTCCAAAATAATGCCGAAACTCCATCAGGCGATTCGTCATCGGAGGCTTTTCAAACGGAAAGTCAAACCAAGAACACATTTGCAGGTCAAGATGCTACTTCAGACGACTTAGTGGCTTTGAATGCTTCGAATGGCGATCCTTCACTTGCTCAGGAATCAGGCTTCGCATCGCGTAACTCGAACCAATCATCGAGTTCGAATACTACAAGGCAGCAATCAAAAGCGTCTAATTCAAATGATCAGCTTTCGGCGCAACACCAAAAAAGGGATACGAATGCATCCAATCCTACTTCATCTAATAACAACAGTGCACTTGCCAAATCCGATAATGCTGAGAATCGTTTTTCGGATAAGAATTCGAATCCATCTGCTTCTAAGAATGGCGAAGCTGAAGAAAAAACGGTTGTGCCGATATCATTTTTACCGCTAAACCCACTTCCATACAGATCTATTCAAGATTACCAATCAAGCACTGGGCCGCGTGAGACTTCATTTAAAAAAGCGTCCAAAATACGTAGAGGAACCTGGTCGCTTGAAGCAGGATTGGATCTATCTTCTTTCAAGTATGCGGCCCTTGGAAATGGTGTGGCAGATGTATCGTTTCTGAATAACTCGTATTCTAGTTCCCTTGGACAAGCAGGTTTTTTGCGTGTGAATTATCAGCCGCTCCCCTATCTTTCAGTAAATACGGGCATTGAATATGGAAGAAATTCAGCCACACAGGACTACAGCACCTTCACAACCACCACTTCTTGGGAATATGATACTGTTGGTTATACCTTCGATTCCATTTCACAACAACAAATACCGATAGTTGATTCGTCTACGGTGGTTTCGCAATCCGAACAAGTAAATCAGGTCAACAGTTCCATCTCACAAGTCAACATTCCGATTGGAGTTATGTTTCATTTATCCGTTGGAACGCGGTCAGAGTTGGGAGTCAATCTCGCAGGACTAGTTGGCATTAGAACCAAAGGTACAGGATCGGTTTTATTGGATGCGAATGGCAACACTCTCGATGCAACTTCTTCGTACCGCTCTGTCAACTTTTCCATGAGAGCTTCTATTCGGTATGCATATTTATTGAATGAAAATATGGCTGTTTATGCAGAACCGTACCTGGGGTTTGGTTTAAATAATCCATCAAGCGCCGCTCTGCCTTTTGCTACAAGGTTCCGTAATTCGGGCGTTCGCATTGGTTTCCGCTACAATTTTTAATTTTTCTTTCGGCTTCGTGCAGCGTTTTCGTGAAAGGGTGTCTCTTACTTAATAGAACATTCAAATTCCCTTATTATGACTAAGTTAATTATTACCCTTCTGTCCTTCGGACTTTATTTATCAGCATCGGCACAATGTCAGGCTGACTTCACCTACAGTGCTGTGAATGGCACCGTGAACTTTACAAATACATCCACGGGAAGTGGCTTTTCCTCAAGTTGGGGCTTTGGGGATGGTAATACTTCTTCACTAGACAGCCCTTCCAATACCTACACAATTACAGGAAATTACGCTGTATGCTTGAGTATTTATGACAGTATTGCACAATGTCAAAGCACGTATTGCGATTCTATTTTCGTGCAGGCAGATACTACTGGAGGTGGTTGTAATACTGTTTCAAACGCTTACGGGTCGGGGGCAACTATTGTTGGAACGGCATCGGGAGCAACAACGTACGATTGGATTGTGTATGATAACGCCTGGAACTTCCTCTATAATACGAGCAACCAAAACTTTAATTACACTCCCGGAATGAACGGTCTGTACAACGTTTGTGTGACCACATATGACAGTCAGCAAAACTACTGTGACTCTGCGTGCTACATGGTGCAAATTCAAGATTCTATTGGATCCAGTGGATGTCTGATTTCATCAAGTGTATCGGTTGATCAAAATGGAGATGTTGTTGGTACCGCCTCAGGAGCTTCTGGCTATGATTGGACGGTTTACGATGCTTCCTGGACCTACCTTTACAATTCAAGCGGAAATAACCTGAACTACACGCCTACTTCACCGGGAGGATTCAACGTTTGCTTGATTGCTTATGACAGTCTTCAGTTCGAATGTGATTCATTGTGCTATTATGTTGAAAGTGATAGCCTGGCGGGACTTTCTTTCGAAGAAGAAATTGTTTTCAACGTATATCCAAATCCAACGCACGGAGTCGTTCATTTGGAACTTTCAAACGATCAAATTTCTGAGGTTGTTCTTATTGATATTACTGGGGCTGTATTGCTTCAAAAAAGCATCCATGCATCTATTACAGATATTGATTTGAGCCTGTATCCAAAAGGCTTGTACTTCATTCACGCTTTAGGTAGAAAAGGTCAAAGACTGAGCACTAGCAAAGTTCTGCGACAATAGTTTTGTGCAATTCCGTGCGAATTGCCCGGAGTACAGTTGATTGGAAAAAAGGTCGCTCTTCGGAGTGACCTTTTCTATTCGGGGGAGCGGTTAATAGATTAATTTTAACCTGATCTCTTTATCGTTTGACAAATAAAAGTCGCAATCTGAAAAATCTGGAGCAGAGAAACTGGGGGTGAAATTATTGGAGAAGCAATACGGTTCTTTTGGAGCACCCCACATATTATAGTCTAGTTTTTTATTTCCGTTGAGGTCGAGGTAGCAGGAAACGGCGTAGGTTCCTTTCGATAATTCGAATGTGCCACTTTTCTTCTCGCTTTTCAACCAAAACGTGCTGTATTCGTCTTGTGTGCCCACCTCAGGGAATCCATCGGACCCTTTCTTCCATGCTGCCATGTACATTTTCTTACCGTACCAATCTTTTTTCGCATTTGTAAAAGATACCGTTAAAATGTACTTGTCCGTTTTCATTGTCGCATCATTACTGCTCGACATCAACGGCGCTAAAATCAGCAAGAAGTAATAAATCAAAAGGCTCATAATCGAAGTAATTACTCCATTTAAGATACCGAATTAATCTTGAACGAATGCTTTTCGTTTCTGATTTCGTTGTTTTCAATACGTAGGATTTTCTACACGAACCTATGCTCACGGACACAATCCAACAAGGTTGAAATGCAATTTTGAACTCTTTCAGAGCATCAAAATACCTTGTAGGAATGGTCCGTATCACATAACGGTGCGTAAAAATCAACGTATTATGAAAACACCTAAAAAATCCCTAGCGACAAAAGCATTGATCGATCTGATTGTCATTCATCAACAACTGATCAGATTCTCGGAACTTCATGCCGACTTTGATTGGAATCAGCTTGAAATGGAAATGGATGTCGTTCGTTTGCAACAATCATTGGAAATGCATCTGGATACGCTAAACGCAATTATTCTTTCGCACCCGTATTGGGAATCGTAGCAAAATTGGAGCTGTTTCGAGAAGGAATGGCTCCTTTTTTTGTTCACATTAAAAAGTGATTCGGTATTGGACAATCGGCAAGAAACCATTTTGATAAATGGTACGAACCTGTCCCGCATAAGCATTGTATTCCTGATAGAAGATATTTGCTCTATTGGTAATATTCTGGAAATCAACGCCCCACTCTTGTGTTGTTTTCTTACCAATTAGCTTGAATGCAATGCGCACATTTCCTTTGAGATAGTCTTCGTAGGTTCTATTGAATGCGTTATTAACATCTAATATCTGTGCTCCCGCCGCCTGACTTTCTGGAAGTAATATTTCGGTATATCGAGCACCTCCATTCCAAGTAAATTTGACATCTATCGTTAATGCACTTTGGGTTCTCGATTCCTCGTTCCCAAATCGGAATTCATAGCCTCCCAAAACATTCAAGGTATGATTTCCATTAAAAGCGGTATTTCGCCAAACCTTGTCGCTCCCTTGATATTTGGATTCAAACAAGGAACCCGAAATCAGAAAATAAAACCCTTTGTCTAACGATTTCTCAAAGGTCAGTTCAACTCCATAATTGTACCCCAATCCTCCGTTTATAAGACTGTCAGGGGTTCCTGTTACGAAAGACGCTCCAAAATTAAGTAGCGAATACGAGCTGGGTTCAAACTCAACCGGTACATTGGTCAAATATTGACCGTAGCTCTCTAATTTTAAGCGGATCCCATTTTTGAACCCTTTTTGATATCCTACAATGGCATGAGCGCTTCGGGTAAATCCGATTTCTTTGTTGGGTGTTCTCAAGCTACCGTCTGGCATTTCGACTTGCTCAAAATATAACTCGATAGGCGCCATTTGACTGTGCATTCCAATTCCGGCAGACAATTGCTGATTTTTCTTCAATTCATACTTCAAACCTACTCTCGGCTCTATGGCGGTTTGATTTCCCAAGGTGAGTAACTGTCCGTAAATACCGCTAACGAGGGTTAGGTTTTCTGTAATTCCAAATCGATGTTGAAAGTGTCCACGAATTAAGTTTGAGGAGCCGTTGAAATCACGAATTGTGGCAAATCCATTCAATGGAGCGCGATAAATAGAATCGGATAAATTGAGCAAATAAACATCGTTGATGATTCCTGCTTTGATCAAATGCCGACTGGATAGTTTATTCTGATAATTCAGCACTGTCGTTTGGCGACCTACCACCGAATTACTGAAGAAATTGGCGAAAGGTGTTCCATCCACCAAATCTAAGGTGTCGTTACGAACACGGTTATAGGCACCTTGAATACTGGTCAATACCTCGAAAAAAGAATTGGAATTGATCCGTTGTTTATGTGAAGCTCCAACCACCCCTGAATTGGAGGTAAAGTAAATGTCATTTCCTTGATTTCCCCAGATGTCGTTTTCAGCTTCCGTGTCAGAAGATAAAATGTTGATATTACTCAAGCCTCCTACTCCGAAAACTTTGGTCAATCCTTTCTTCCAGGGGAAGTTTAATTTGAAACTACCATCCTGATATTTGGGCAATGCTGCTGTTCCGAAAGAAATTCCAATTAATTCAAACAATTCCAAGGTCGAGTAACGGTAGTTCACTAGGAAAGAAGACTTTCGTTTGCGTGAGATAGGACCTTCTGCCATGGCTTCAATTCCGTTGAATCCCATTTGTCCCATAAACTCAAACTTCTCATTGTTCCCTTTTCTCATGCGCAAATCGAATACGCCCGCGAGTGCGTTTCCGTATTCTGCGGGAAATGCTCCTGTGAAGAAATCAGAATTGGCTAAAATGTTGTTGTTTAGCATGGAAACGGGACCTCCTGTTGTTCCGAATCGGGCGAAGTGATTGGGATTGGGAATGTCTATACCCTCCAGTCGAAAAAGCACGCCTGAAGGTGAGTTTCCACGAATGATGATATCGTTTCGAGAATCGTCTGCACCTTGAACACCTGCGAAATTTTGTGCCATACGAGCAACGTCATTGTTACTACCTGCATATCGCTGTGTTTCTTCAATCGAAAAAGATCGCGCACTTATGGTCGCCAATTTGTTGTTTGTTTCCCCTTCTTTGTTTCCGTTAACGGTCACTTCATCGATACGAACGACCTTTTCCGTCATTTTTATTTCGAGCACCAGTTCTTTGGAAGAAATTAATTCCAAGTTAGACAGTACAACATCTTCGTATTGGGGATACGTGGCAATGAGGGTGTAACGACCAACTGGTCGGTCTTCGAAACGGAAAAAACCGTCAAAATCACTGAGTTGCCTCAAGGTGTCGTTGGTGCCTAGGAGAAAAATTTTCGCGCCTGGAATTGTTTCTTCCGAATAGCGATCAATGACAACTCCACGAATGGTTTGAGTTACTTGTGTGGTTGCAAAGAATGGTAATAAAAATAGCAAATTGAAAGCGATAAGTTTCATAATGGGCAATTCATTTACGACAAACTTAAGACGATTCTTTTTCTAAATTTCTATGCATGTGACGGTTCGCACCTTTTTGGGTTCACCGACAGGGTTTAGGGACGAATGACAAGACTATAATCCATTCATCACATCGTTAAATGCTTGAATTTTACCTCGGGCTACTGGGATTTTCTCATCTATATGATGTAACGTTAAATCATATCCCTGCGCATTCCCGTCTACTTCATAGATGCTATAAACATTTACAACGTAACTTCGATGCGTTTGAAAAATCCATATTGAATCAAGCGTAAGCTGCTGCATCAGCCCTGATAATGTCAATCTGAATATTTCTTTTCCAATTCCCTCCTCGTTTTTGTAGAAGACTTCCACATAATTACCTGATGCTTTGGCAAATAAAAAATCATCCCGATTCACATTTAATTTCTCATCGGTTCCATTTCCTAAGATTTCTATTTTTTCGTTAAAACCTTGGAATGTAGCATCTTTTGACTCTATTAAGTCAGATTGTTGCACGTAATAATTTCTTTCTCGAACTTCAAAAATGAGAAAAATAAGAATCACTGGAAATAAGCCAACCGCGTGAGTGTAGACAAACATTCGAGCATATAGTTCTAATGTACTTGATTCATAAAGGTAATTTTCGCTCAAAATACTGTTAGAATACACTCCATTCGCCAGTCCAATAAGGGAAATGCTTAAAAAAATAGCCAAGAGATGCCGACCTATTGTCCAACGCTGACCATAATATCTTGCTAGGAGTTTGTTCCACCCTAAAACATACATTGTCAATAAAATAAAGGTAATAATAGCATAGCCAAGAGAAGCTTTTACCTCAGAAATAACGAAATGCGTGTATAATCCGAAGGGCTGGAATGCCCAAAGAAATAAAAAAATGAAAGTGCTAACTGAGAGAATTAGTATCCACCTAGCTGCTGATGTATTTATCAATGGACTTGGTCTTTTCAGATATTCAATCATGACGTAAAAGTGCAAAAGTTATCTTTTCAAGACAATAAAAAAGGGATGCTCTTATGAACATCCCTCTCTATTTTCTAATAGTGTCTCGTCCTGAAATAGCGTTACACAATTCAGTAATGTCATGAAAGACAGTAATTATGTAAAAAGGACACAGAAAGATTATACAATGAGTTTTAAGCTTTCGGTTGTCCAAGAAGTAGAGTCGGGCCTTTTATCGTTGACTCAAGCAAAAAACAAGTACGGCATCCAAGGCAAGTCAACAGTTCTGCTTTGGCTGAGAAAATATGGTAATTTCGATTGGGAGAATCAAACTCCTTCGAGTATGGCTAAAACCCCAGAGCAGAAATTATTAGAGTTAGAGGCGAAGGTTCGTCTTTTAGAGAAGCAAAAGAACCGGTTAGAGGATCAACTGAAGAGATCTGATGATAAGGCGGTTATTTTTGATATGATGATCGATATAGCCGAAAAAGAGTATAACATTCCAATCAGAAAAAACTCATCACCCGAACAGTCGACACCTTCAAAAAAGAACGACAAGAAGGTATAACCTACGCCTGTGGGTTGTTCGGGTATAGCAGGCAAGTTTACTATCGAGCGATAAGATCAAGGAGTGTAAAACAGGCTCGGGCTGAACAAGTTGTTGAACTTGTGAAAGAAGTTCGCATGCAAATGCCTCGCTTAGGAACACGAAAACTCTATGTCATTTTAAAACACGAATGTTGGAAGAGATCAACTCTTCAGGATACTAAAAGCCAATAAGATGCTCATTAAACCAGAGAGAAGCTATCATATAACAACGAACTCTCACCATCGTTTTAGAAAACACAAGAACTTGATCCAAGAGGGCTTATCCAACCAAAGAACTCATTCATCATTCGGATCGAGGACTTCAATATTGTAGCAATGAGTATCAAGATCAACTTACAAAACGTAAAATCATCTGTAGCATGACAGAGTCTTATGATCCATACGCCAACGCCGTAGCTGAAAGGGTAAACGGGATTATCAAGCAAGAGTTTTTAGGTGAAAACCCTGATTGTGACATAGAAATCATGAAATCAATCATCAAACAAACGGTGAAGATTTACAACAGCAAAAGACCTCATTTATCTTGCTATATGAGAACACCAGAGAAAACACATCAGCAAAAATCAATGAAAATCAGAACCCATAAATCAAAAAGTCTCAGCAAGAACTTTCTTGCTGAGACTTTTTAATTTATCCATGTTTAACCCGTAACGGTTATTTAGGACTAGTCATAGTTTGTGACTATTTCTCTTCTACTTCCTCGAAGTCAACGTCAGTTACCTCATCTTCTGGGTTTCCTCTTTTTGATCCGCTTCCGCATTTGCTTCAGCTTCAGCCTTCATTTTTTCGATTTCCTCGTCAGACAATCCCGAAGAAGACTCAATCTTGATCGATTGCTCTTTTCCTGTTCCTTTGTCCTTCGCAGAAATGTTCATGATTCCGTTCGCATCGATATCGAATGTTACTTCAATTTGAGGAACTCCACGCTGTGCTGGTGGAATGTCTGTCAATTGGAAACGTCCAAGTGTCTTGTTATCCGTTGCCATTGAACGCTCTCCTTGCAAAACGTGAATATCAACCGATGGCTGATTGTCTGATGCCGTTGAGAAAACTTCACTTTTCTTCGTTGGAATCGTTGTGTTTGCGTCGATCAACTTCGTCATTACTCCACCCATTGTTTCGATACCCAATGACAATGGAATAACATCTAACAAAAGAACGTCTTTCACTTCTCCTGTCAACACTCCTCCTTGGATCGCTGCTCCTACCGCAACAACCTCATCCGGATTCACACCTTTCGATGCTTCTTTCTTGAAGAAGTTTTTCACTGCGTCTTGGATTACTGGGATACGTGTTGATCCACCAACCAAAATGATTTCGTCGATGTCAGAAGTTGACAATCCAGCGTTTTTCAATGCCGTACGACATGGAGCGATTGTGCGCTCAACGATAGATGAAATCAATTGCTCGAATTTCGAACGTTGCAATGTGCGAACCAAGTGTTTTGGAACACCGTCAACTGGCATGATATATGGCAAGTTGATTTCAGTTGAAGTCGATGACGACAACTCGATTTTCGCTTTCTCTGCTGCTTCTTTCAAACGTTGAAGTGCCATTGGATCTTTTCTCAAGTCCAATCCTTCGTCTTTTTTGAACTCTTCTGCCAACCATGAAATGATTGCTTCATCAACGTCGTCTCCACCAAGGTGAGTGTCTCCGTCTGTTGACAATACTTCAAATACACCGTCACCCAATTCGAGGATCGAAACGTCATGTGTTCCTCCACCGAAGTCGAATACTACGATTTTTTGGTCAACTCCTTTTTTATCGAGTCCGTAAGCCAATGCTGCTGCTGTTGGCTCGTTGATGATACGCTTGATTGTTAAACCAGCGATTTCACCTGCTTCTTTTGTTGCTTGACGTTGAGAGTCGTTGAAGTATGCAGGAACTGTTACTACAGCTTCCGAAACTTCTTGTCCCAAATAGTCTTCTGCTGTTTTCTTCATTTTTTGAAGAATCATTGCAGATATTTCTTGTGGTGTGTAAAGACGGTCGTCAATTTTCACACGAGGAGTGTTGTTATCTCCTTTTACTACTTCGTAAGGTACACGTTCACCTTCGTTCTTCACGTCGTCAAATGATGATCCCATGAAACGTTTGATAGATGAAACTGTTTTTGTTGGGTTTGTGATAGCTTGACGTTTCGCAGGATCTCCTACTTTACGCTCTCCACCATCAATAAACGCCACAATAGAAGGAGTTGTTCTCTTTCCCTCCGAGTTCGTGATAACTACAGGCTCGCTTCCCTCCATTACAGAGACACAAGAGTTCGTAGTTCCCAAATCAATTCCGATTATTTTTCCCATGATTTTATTTTGTAAAAAATTATTTCAATTAATCTGGCTTGGATTGGTCAATGATTATGCCATTGGAATTTTCTGACATTTTTATGACAAAATGAATGGATTTCACCGTTTTTAGGGGCTGACAGACTGACAAAACGTCAATGTGTCAGTTTGATCCATCATTCGAACTAGTTTGATAATTAATTACCGCGCAATGTTCAAAAGACAATTTTAAATCGAAAAAAAACGTTATATTATAGAGTCTATAAACATCAACAACATCTGCCATGTTAGCTAATTTCAATTATCATTGTCCGCACTGCAAAACGCAGCTAAATAAAGGAAGTCAAATACAATTTACCGTCTCGTACAAAGGCCATGAGAAATCCAATTTATTGCTTTCAAAACAGCCTGGTGTGTATGGGTACAAATCTGATCACGATTTAAAAATTGAGAATGGAGATAAAGTAGATTTTTTCTGCTGTTCTTGTGATGCCTCGCTGCAATCGAAGAAACGCACCGAATTTGTAGAAATTGAAATTTGGTCTGAAGACGCTCCCTATTTGGATCTTTTCTTCTCGCCAATTTGTGGAGAACGCTTGACATATGTAGAAATGGATGGCGAATTAATGCGCTTTGGCTCTGATTTCTTTAGTATTATGAAAACGAGGGCGTAAGTAATATAGAATAATAAATAAGGAATAATGGATAATGAATGATCATCTCGGCTCCGCTCATTTTTCATCTCGGCTCCGCTCGATGAAAGGGGTCGGCTCCGCTCGATGAAAAGTTCTGCTCGATGTAAAAGTTTGGCTCGATGAAAGGGTTGGCTCGATGTTAAAAGAGAAAATGGGTCTTCATTTTGACCGAACTCTGAGGGCTTTAAGGGTGCCAATTGAACTCTAATCCATTGCTTCGTAGGAGTTTTCGTCCATTTCAAGCATTTGTTCGTATTGTTCTGGTGTTAAATCACCGTGAAAATATCCGACAGGATTTACTTTCACTCCGTCTTTGATTACCTCGTAATGCAAGTGAGGTCCTGTTGATTTCCCTGTTGAACCGATCAAACCGATCAATTCGCCACGTTTTATTTTTTGTCCTTGCTTTACTTCGAATTTACTCAAGTGAGCGTACAAGGTTTTGTATCCAAAGCCGTGATTAATAACGATACTTTTTCCATATCCCCAACGTTTGCTTTCCACTACTTCCACTACTCCATCGCCAGTTGCATATACTTCCGTTCCACGATCGGCTGTAAAATCCAACCCTGAGTGCATCATTCGAGTGCGATAAATAGGATCAATTCGCCATCCAAAACCTCCGATTCGTCGTTTCAAATCAGTATTTCGAACAGGCTGAATCGCTGGAATGCATGCCAATAATTTGTCTTGCTTCTTCGCCAACTTCGCCAATTCATCAAACGAAAGCGATTGCGCATAAATTTTACCCTCTATGGCATCTAGCTTCTTCTTCGTTGCTTGTAGTAATTCCGAATTTGGCAAGTCTGACAAATGTGCATACCGATCGCTTCCTCCAATCCCCATCATTCTGAATTCCTCGGGATACTCTTTGGCGTGCAGTGCCTTACGATACATTTGTTCGTCACGACCGTACAGATCCTCCAATGCTTTTTCAATCAATTCGGCATCCTTACTAACAATCTTTAATTCTCGCGCCATTCGGGCATTATCCTCTCGAAGTCCCTGAACATCTGGACGGTCAATTTGACGTGTAAATAGAAAGGTGAGCAGCACCGCAACCACCACATTTGGAGCTAACCAAAGTATTACTCTAAATACCTTACGCCCAAAACTTACCTTTACCTCTTCGTAAGAAAGCGTCTTTGGATTGTATTTAAATTGCTGCTTCGCCATTGGTGCAAAGATAAACCGTTTCTTTATTGCGGGGTGTTAAAGAAAATTAAAGTGGAAACCTGCATAATCCCTTAGTCAGCAAGACCAAATTGATCCACACTGGATAAGATGTATTTCTCGCCGTCGAAAATAGAGGTCGTACTCACGGAAAAAATATCACTCCGATACTTGAATTGAAGCACTCCATAACAGAATTTTGCCCCACCTTGTTCTTTGATTTCGTAATTGAAATCAACAAATTCTGCCTTCTCCCAATTCAACCCCATTCGCTTTCCACTTCTCTTCAAGCGTTTGAACATGAAGTTGTATCGCACTTTCATGGCTTCACGGGTTGTAGTCGACATAATCCGCGATTGTTTTTTTTCAATGCCCAAATCCTTGTTCGATGCAATGTCCTTGAGTTCTTCGGCTGAAATGAAATACTTAGGGAATTCGGGCTTCGTGATTTCTCCCATAACGTTGAGTAAATCCATTACCTGAATGCCAATGTCTTTTGGCTGGTTTGCACTATTAACACTCTTTTTACTACACGAATTTAAAACGAAAGTAAACGCTATTGAAATCAGCAAAAAATTCTTCATTCTCATCAATTTTCAATCGGAAGATACTAAATATCACAACTACTGCATGAAATCCAGAACGGAAGCATTATCTTCGCTTGTTGAATAAAAAAAACAGGATATGCAATCTATTTTTTTCCAATTGAAACATTACGGTGACACAGGCGCTTTCCCGAGCTGGGTTCCAGAATTCATGAAAGACAAATGGGGACCTAATACGGTCTTTGATTGGGCAGTATCACTAGCCATTTTGATCGGCGCCCTAATTGTTGGAAAACTACTCTACAAGATCATTGGAGGTTTTGTGAAAAGCCTTACGAGTAGAACCAAAACCAGTTTGGACGATATTCTAGTAGATAAACTGGAAGAACCTATTGTTTATGGGATTGTGATTCTCGGGTTTTATTGGGGATTCAATCGCTTGCATTTTACAGACAGTATCGATGAATTCTTCGCCAGTATGTTCATGATCATATTTATTTTGAATGTTACCTGGCTTGTTTCGCGCGTTCTTGATTCTATGGTAGACGAATACGTTGTTCCAATTGTAGAAAAATCGGAAAGTGATTTTGACGACCAGTTACTACCAATCGTTCGCAAAACAGTTACGGCGATTATTTGGATCATGGGAATCCTCATTGCACTGAGTAATAGCGGCTTCAATATTGGTGCAATGATTGCTGGACTTGGAATTGGAGGTTTGGCCTTAGCGCTTGCTGCTCAAGATACCGTTAAAAACATCTTCGGTGGAATCATGGTATTTCTCGACAAGCCCTTTACGATTCATGACCGCATTAAAGTGAACGGTATGGACGGATTTGTAGAAGAAATCGGGGTTCGAAGTACACGAATCAGAACCTTGGAAGGACGTTTGATCACTGTTCCCAATGGACAATTCAGCGATAATGCGGTGGAAAACGTTACTTTGGAGCCTACCCGTAAAATCGTCAATACGCTCGGGTTAACCTACGATACAAC
Organism: Fluviicola sp.; assembly: GCA_043584915.1. Taxonomy (GTDB): domain Bacteria; phylum Bacteroidota; class Bacteroidia; order Flavobacteriales_D; family Crocinitomicaceae; genus UBA4466. The sequence goes on along the minus strand of CP121319.1, from coordinate 2,490,785 downwards.
TCCAGAAGACATGGACAAAGCCATGAAAATATTACACAATATTATCGAGGCAAATCCGAAGGTTACCGACGAACCGTTAATTTCCTTTAATACCTGGGGAGATTTCTCCATGGGAATTCTTGTGATTTATTACATCCGTGAAACCGATGATATTTTGGTGGCGCAATCAGAGATCAACCTTGAAATTTTGAAGCAGTTCAATGCAGAAGGACTCGAATTTGCCTTCCCAACGCAGACCCTTTACAAGAAAGAGCTCAAATAGTTTATCGTACAGACAAAGACCATGACACTTGCAGAAATTAGAAAGCAATTTTTCGAATATTTTGAATCGAAGGGACATGAGATTGTTCCAAGTGCGCCAATGGTTGTGAAAAATGACCCAACGTTGATGTTTATCAATGCGGGAATGAATCAATTCAAGGATTATTTCCTTGGAAATGCTGTTCCCAAAAGTCGGCGTATTGCCAATACCCAAAAATGCTTGCGCGTTTCCGGAAAACACAATGATTTGGAAGAGGTGGGTGTTGACACATACCACCACACCATGTTCGAAATGTTAGGAAACTGGTCGTTTGGCGATTACTTCAAGGAAGATACGATTAAATGGTCATGGGAGTTGCTAACGAAGGTGTACGGTATTGACAAAGATCGTTTGTATGTGACCATTTTCGAAGGAGATTCCTCTGACAATGTTCCGTTGGATCAGGAGTCTTTCGATATTTGGAAAAAACACATTGACGAGGACCGCATTATTTTGGCGGACAAAGCAGATAACTTCTGGGAAATGGGAACTGTGGGACCTTGTGGACCGTGTTCTGAAATCCATGTGGATTTACGCTCAGATGAAGCACGCGCGAAAGTTGACGGCAAAAGCTTGGTCAATAAAGACGATCCGCAAGTGATTGAAGTATGGAACAATGTCTTCATGGAGTTCAATCGAAAAGCAGATGGATCTCTGGAGCCTCTTCCAGAAAAGCATGTGGATACAGGCATGGGGTTGGAACGATTGGCCATGGCACTTCAAGCGAAACAATCCAACTACGATACCGATTTGTTCCAAACTTTGATTGGAGCAATGGAAAAAGTTTCGGGCATTACCTACGGAACAAAAGAAGAAACGGACATTGCGTTGCGCGTAATTGCCGATCACGTTCGTGCGATTGCATTCTCTATTGCAGACGGTCAACTTCCGTCCAATACTGGAGCGGGTTACGTGATTCGTAGAATCTTGCGCCGTGCCGTTCGATACGGATATCAAACACTGGACTTAAAAGAACCGTTCTTAGCAGATCTTTCCAACGTACTGGTTGATTTGATGAAAAATCCATTCCAGGAATTGGAGCAACAGCAGCATCTGATCCATAAAGTAATTGAAGAAGAAGAGAAAAGTTTCTTCCGCACTTTGGAGCAAGGTCTGCGAAGAATGGACAATGTTATCGCTGACGTAAAGAAATCTGGAAGCCAACAAATTGAAGGCGCTCTGGTCTTCGAACTCTACGATACTTTTGGTTTTCCATTGGATCTCACCTCCTTGATTGCACGCGAGAATGACCTTACTATTGACGCGGAAGGATTTACTGCCGAACTCAACCGTCAGAAAGATCGAGCTAGAGCTGCGACCTCTATTGAAACCGATGATTGGGTTGTTTTACGTGAAGACAATGTTCAGGAATTTATTGGGTACGATCTTTTGAAAACACACGTAAAGATTGTCAAGTATCGAAAGGTAACTCAGAAAAAGAAATCGTTCTACCAGGTTGTTTTCAATCTTACGCCATTCTATCCAGAAGGCGGTGGACAAGTTGGAGACAAGGGGTATTTAGAATTCAACGAAACTAAATATTCGGTTTTCGACACGAAAAAAGAGAACAATCTCATTGTTCATTTAATGAATGAACTGCCCGAGCATTTGGATGCAACGTACGAAGCTGTTGTCAATGCCAACTTACGCCTGGCTTCTGCATACAACCATACGGCTACGCATCTCTTGCATGAGGCTTTGCGTTCGGTATTGGGCACCCACGTTGAGCAAAAAGGCTCGTTGGTAAGTCCAGACCATCTGCGTTTTGACTTCTCTCACTTCTCGAAAGTGACGGATGAAGAAATGGAGCAAATCGTGCAGATGGTTGAAGCGAACATTCACAAAAACCATGCGCTGGAAGAAAAGCGAAATACGCCAATGGAAATCGCGTTGGAAATGGGTGCAATGGCCTTGTTTGGCGAGAAATATGGCGATACCGTTCGCGTAATTAAATTCGGCGATTCGGTTGAGCTTTGCGGAGGAACGCATGTGAAAACGACGGGTGAAATTGGACTGTTTATCATTACACAGGAAACAGCCGTTGCTGCCGGAGTGAGAAGAATTGAAGCCATTACGGGAAAAACGGCCGAGGCATATTACAAGAAGAAAGCAGGTTTGCTCGATTGTCTTGCCGCTCATTTGAAGAATCCGAAAGATATTGTGAAGGCAATTTCTGATTTGACCGAGAAGAATACACAATTGCAGAAAGAAATTGAGCAATTGAAAAAAGACAAGGCAAAGGGAGTTAAATCTGAGCTCAAAGCCGCGATCAAAGAACACGAGGGAATGCATTTTCTCTCGCATATTGTTGATTTGGATGGAGGTTCCATCAAAGACATCCTCTTTCAATTGAAAGGGGAAGTGGACAATTTCGTTGGAGTTATTGGCGGAAAGGCGGATGGAAAATGTACGTTGAGCGTAATCGCCTCGGACAACCTCACAAAAGAGAAAGACATTCACGCTGGAAACCTTGTTCGTTCTGCATCAAAACACATTCAAGGTGGTGGCGGAGGACAACCATTCTTCGCAACTGCGGGTGGAAAAAATCCAGGTGGATTGGCTGCTGCGATTGCAGAAATCGAAGAAAGCATTTTATAGCAATTCGAATCTGTACTACGGGAAGCGTTTCTTTCCTTTTCATTGAATGCTGATGTTGATTGATTTCAGCACCTTATTTTTCCTGTGGAAAATTGAACGTATCGGCATCTTTACTGTACCGTTTAAAAATAGTGAAGATGAAATCAACTTTATTCCTCTTATTTGTTGCCCTTTTGTCGGGAACAGTGCATGCTGAAGAGAAGCGAATTGCCAGTCCTTTCGTTCGACAAAGTGTAAAAGAAGCTCCGAACCTGAGAGAAAATGAAGCCCTTTTTGAGTTCGAGTTTCAGAATTTGGATGAAGAAGATCTTTCAGCGAAAATCACGCTAAGTTTTAACGGTCAGGCAAACGAAACGATTCAACTGAAAAAAGGGAAGTTTGAGTACAAAGTTGCCCCAGGGTCTCACTTGTTCACCATCTACATTAACGACAAATATTTCGAGTTACACTCTTTCTATATGGAAATTAAGGCGCAACAAAAACAACTGTACCATGTGTTCCCGCGCAAAACAATGGGAATTATTGAGGAAGTTGATAAGCCCGTGATTTATCTGTATCCTGAGCAATCAAAGGCGTTTGAAGTGAGTGTAAAACCTGTTGGAGAGATGGCTTTCACCTACCCAAAATACAATGAATCATGGACGGGAATCATGTACCCAGATGGAAAATTGACCGTGGATGGTGAATATTACAATTATTTGTTCTGGGAATCTAAACAAGCATTTGATCCATTGAACCCCAAAACAACCGCAGGATTTACCGTTGCACAAAACAATGTGGTTTCTTTTTTGGAATTGAAGCTAAACGAAGTTGGGTTTACGGCATCTGAACGAGCCGACTTCATCACTTTTTGGGGACCTCGAATGCAACAACATTCACAGGTATTTGTGACGTTTCATCAAGATACAGAGTGTAATGCTTTCGCCGAATTAAACATTTCCCCTACCCCCGATAATTTGCATCGTTTTTATATGTCCTGGGGGCCTTATGAAGGCAACGACATTCCTGAAGCTCAAGAATTAACACCCTTCAACCGAAACGGTTTTACTGCAATTGAATGGGGCGGACAAGAAATCCCAACAATTTCCAATACGTTATCACTATGAAAAATCGAATATTACTTCTTGCTCTATTGACCACAACGACTCTCTGCGCTCAAGGCGAACTAGATGGTGGCCCTATAGATATCCAGGTTGAAATTGAACCTATTTATCTTTCTTCAAAATTTGTAAAATCCGATTCGATAAACAATCCAGCACTGGATCAAAACGAGGCCATCTATCATTTTAACATACTCAATTTATTGCCTGAAGATTCCAACGCTATTGTGCATTTCAGTATCGATTCAACCGAATCCTGGCAGCTTCTACGAAATGGACGTTTGACTATAAAGACAACCCCAGGAATACATTCATTTCAAATCTATGTAAATGAAAATTACCTAGAAGCATCAAGTGTTGAATTGCCCATTTCTGCTAGAACTGAACTGACTTTTCAAGTCCCACTTTTGCGCCGAGCGCGCAGTCAGCGAATCATGACCTTTAAACCCGTCATTTATTTATACCCTTCGGAAGAGACAGAGGTGATTGTGAATGTTGACATAAAAAAAGGTCAAAACGCTTTTTTCTATCCAAATTATAATGAAAGTTGGCAATGCACCGCTCAAGCAAACGGTGATGTAACGATTGATGGAGAGCAATACCGTTATTTGTTTTGGGAAGCAAAACAGAACGATCATTTACAAGAAATTGACGTTGACGAAGGATTTGTGGTGCAAGGTGCCGATGCTGTTTCATTTCTCGAAGAGAAGCTATCAACGTTTGGACTGAATACTGCAGAACAGGCCGATTTCATTACTTTCTGGGGACCGAAAATTGCGCAGCACGAACAAAACCTGATTCGCTTTGAATGGAACGAGACCTGTGATAAGTTTGCCGACCTCAACATTAGCCCGCAACCCGATCATCTTTACCGCGTCTATATCTTTGTAGCTCCATTAGAAGTTGAAATCGATATACGACCACAGGTGATTCCACAAATGGATCGCAGCGGATTTACGGTTGTCGAATGGGGAGGACAGCTATCTAAATACCAACCAAACAGTGCATTGTAATGAAATTATTGATCGCACCATTCTGCTTACTATTTTCTGCGCATAGCTTTGGATATGAGGATCTCAATCAGTATCAAATTCCAGTAACCATATACAAAACAGGAGAAACTGTAAATGATTCGCTCTCTGAAGACCAATCGGTTTATATTTTCACTTTCAAGGGATTGCAGTCATTGGATTCCAACGCAATACTCTCCTACTCGATTGATGGTTTTAGGGCAGAAAAAGAGTTGTCAAACGGCATGTTTGAAATTGAAACAACACCCGGAAAGCATGTTTTCGAATTCTCGGTTTTGACCAATCAATTCGGTATTTCATATGTACAAATTTCTTCGGATAGCTTAGAGATTGTGCAAAAAACGGAGGCCTCGTATCGCGTTCAATTGACTGCCATCCAGACAATTATAAACGTTGAAGTTGTTGATACTATTCAAGCGATTGAGGTTATAGAAATAAATCCTGTTAAAATTGAGACTGTACTATGTAAACCCGTGATCTATCTGTATCCTGAAGAGAAAATTAAGACGACAGTAGCAGTGGACGTTAAAGGACACTCGCCCTTTTACTATCCTGAATACGAAAACAATTGGAGCGTGATTGCACACCCGAATGGAAATGTGGAAATGGAGGAGGAAACCTATCGCTATTTGTTTTGGGAATCAACGGATGTGGATTATCTGACCAATATAGAGGTGAACGAAGGATTTGTGGTGGATGGATCTAACGCACTTTCATTTCTCGAGGAAAAACTGTCCGATATTGGTTTAAACGCATCTGAGCGCGCTGACTTCATTACCTACTGGGGACCGAAAATTGCTTCAAATAAGCAGAATTTGGTTCGCTTCGAATGGAACGAAAAATGCGATCAATTTGCTGAACTAAACATAACTCCGAAGCCCGATCATATTTTTCGCTTCTACATTTTTATTGCTCCCCTCGATGTTGAAATAGATATTCTGCCTCAAATTTTACCAACCATGAATCGAAATGGATTTGTAGTTTTAGAATGGGGCGGGCAGCTGTCTAATTACCAACCAAACAAAACACTATGAAATACCTATTAATCACATGCATGATCATTACAGCCTCCGCTTCGTTTTCGAAAGAATTGGAGATAGCCATTTTACGTCCAGATTCAGTAATTGTGGATCCATCGCTTGATTCTACCGCTCTGGTTTACTTCGACTTCCCAAATGCTACAGATGAATCGGGAATAATTATCCAGTATAGTCTCGATGGAGTTCAAGGAGCGCATTCTTTGATTAATACGAATAAGCGCTTGCAATTAGAAGCCGTTGCCGGACATCATGATCTTCAGTTTTATTATTCGACAAACTATCACGAAGAATACACTTCCATGAACATTGAGGCTGGGAACCGGTATTATTTCTCTGTATACTTCGATCCTTCAGATGTAATGATTATGACGGAAAAACCTGTCATTTATCTTTATCCAGAAACATCGCAAGAGGTTCATGTAGAAGTGATTCCAAAAGGCGAATTCACGTTTACATATCCGAAATATGAAAATGGATGGAACGTAACTGCCAATCCAGACGGCACACTTAAAATGAACAATGCCACCTACAATTATTTGTTTTGGGAAGCATCTGAACAACTGAATCCTCAGGATATTAACTCCAACATTGGATTTGTGGTACCCGGCGAAGATATTACCTCTTTTCTGGAAGAGAAATTAACTCTTGCTGGATTGAATGGAAAAGAACGTGCCGATTTCATTACGTTTTGGGCACCGAGAATGACAACTCATAGCGATGTGTTTTTGCAATTTCATTTCAACAAAACTTGCGATCGCTTCGGAAAGTTGAACGTTACTCCAAAACCGAATAGCATTTACCGAATTTATATGATTTGGCAACCGGTAGATGCACTTCGAATTGCACCGAAACCTCAAGAAATCCCTGTGATGGATCGTAGTGGTTTTTCCGTTTTGGAATGGGGCGGACAAGAACTACCAACCAATTCGACCAAAGAATTATGAAATCGCTCTTGATAATCCTGTTTTTCGGCGCAGCACTCAATGTTTTCGCCGAAGAGTATGTGATGCTTCCGTACTCAATAATTTATGATTCGTTGGATACCGATCTTTCAAAAAACGAAGCAATATTTCATTTCGACCTCAGCGATTTGAGCCCAGATCTTCGCGACCAATCATTGATTTATTCGATGGATGGTGGTGAAAACCAATTCTACGATTACGCAAAAGGTGATACACTAACGATCGTCACCATTCCCGGCGAACACACTTTTCAATTCTACGGTGGTGCTGAATACATCGAGTCACCAGTGATGCGATTGACGATCGGCGATCAACGTCGGAAATTGTACCGCATTCATTTTCGACGTGCGAGTTCGCAAATGTTATTAAGAAAACCGGTTCTTTACTTTTACCCCGAAGAAACGACAGACATCGCTGTAGAAGTAATTCCGAAAGGAGAATTTACCTTCACGTATCCAAACATAGCATCAGGCTGGAATTTCACCTGTACCCCCCATGGAGCATTGCAAAATGGAGAAGAAAGTTATCGCTATTTGTTCTGGGAATCGCAACAAGCAGTTCCAACATCATTGCTGGAACCTCAAAAAGGCATCGTTGTTGCGGGTAAAGAAGCCGTAGCTTATTTGGAAGCTCAAATGACCCAATTTGGAATGACCAGTGCAGAGCAAGCGGACTTCCTAACCTACTGGGGGCCACAAATGCAAACAAAAACAAATGTGTATATTTACTTGCTTTTCAATGAGGTGTGTGACGCATTTGCTTCATTAGAAATCAGCCCAGAGCCTTCTGAAATTGCACGTTTTTATGTGCTTTGGTCGGAGGTTCCCGAACACTACAATCCAACATTGGAGCCGCAAGAAGTTCCACGTATGCAAAGAAATGGATTTACGGTTTTGGAATGGGGTGGTGCAGAAGTAGAAGCCGACGACATCCTCGTAGAGGAATTGTAAGGAAATGAAATTCAAACTGCTCACTTTATTTTCAATTATTCTGGCCCTAGTGATCAAGACCTACTCGCTAACAGCGCGCGACGGGGTTATTGATGATGAAGAAGTTGAATTGCTTTCTCAGTGGGAGTTAAAAAACGCTGACGATTCATTGCGACATCAACAGCACATTGATCTTTTGGCGGAAGAACTCGCAAAATCCAAGCAAATAACAGAAGAATACACAGGCGCAGCATTTTTGATTAAATGCGACACTTACCATCAATATTCACGTTTGCGAAAGGCAGCGAATGAAGCCGAACTGAATGATCTTTTGCTGCATGATTCTCCTGTTATCCGTGTCTATGCACATCGGGCTATCATGGAAAAGAATTTGGAGGCAAATCCGGAAATTGTAGCCAGTATGGCAGGCGACTCAACCCAAGTTCGTTGGTTAAATGGCGATGTTTTGGTTCAAACCACCGTGATGGATTTGGTATCGTCCAATATGTTCCGTGTTGAACCTCAAGACAGTTTGCTAGCGAAAATTGATTTACTCGCTTTGTGATTCATTTGATGCATCTCGCGCACTGCGCTTCCAGGTGAGATAAGAAATCAATACCAACATCAGCGCAAAAAATGCTTGAAAAACCTGATCATCTTGAATGGAGATGTGCGCTCCCACAGCCAACAATAAGTTAAAGGTTAATCCTGCATATGCCCATTCCGTTAACGGTTTGTTGAATTTGGAAAGCAACATAATCACCGCTCCGAATTTGGCCACTGCCATTGGAAATATGAGCCAGGCAGGAAATCCCAATTGCTGTTCGAAAGTAGCTGCAACATCCTCATGAAAAAGCAGGTAAATAGATGCCGACGCCGTCATTAAAAGACAAATCAAACCAGTGGCAATCCAGTGCACAATTTTTATCCACCTATTCATTTTCGCTTCATTGGTATTCATTTGTTGACGTGAAATTAGACTCTCTACGACTTCGAAGGATTGGCGAACATTTTCACCTCGTCTCCTGTAATTTCGTCACCACAAAGAATGATCAGTCGTTCAACAATGTTTCGTAGTTCTCGAATATTTCCGGTCCAATCGGTTTTTTGAAGTTCTTCCAACGCTTTCGGCGCAAACGATTTGCGTGATGTTCCGTGCTCAGCACAAATCATCGTCATGAAGTGATCTGCCAAGAGTGGAATGTCATCACGGCGCTCGTTCAAGGAAGGAACGTGAATCAGAATCACTGCCAATCGGTGGTACAAATCTTCACGGAAGTTTCCTTCGTCAATTTCTTTGCGTAAATCTTTGTTCGTAGCGGCAACAACGCGTGCATTCACTTTGATATCTTTCTCTCCTCCTACTCGCTGAATAACATTTTCTTGCAATGCACGCAACACTTTCGCTTGCGCACTGGCAGACATATCGCCAATTTCATCCAGGAATAAAGTACCTCCTGACGCCAATTCGAATTTTCCTTTCTTTTGTTTAACGGCAGAGGTAAAAGCGCCTTTTTCGTGTCCAAACAATTCACTTTCGATAAGCTCCGATGGAATTGCTGCACAATTCACTTCAATGAATGGGTTTCCTTTACGCTCACTCAAATCGTGCAATGATCGCGCAACCAATTCTTTTCCGGTTCCATTCTCTCCCGTAACCAAAACACGTGCATCGGAAGGCGCCACCTTTTCAATCATTTCCTTATCGCTTTGTCTAATCCTTGTTTTCCGTTTTCAGCCTCGTCCACTTCGAATTCCTCAAACTCAAGGATTTCGCGTAAGGCTCTTCGAATGGCTCTTTCATCATCAACTACAAGTATTTTGCCCATGCTGGATTCTTTTTAGAGGTAAATTTAAGAAAAAGCAATGCTTCTCCAAGCCTACAATGCAAATGCTCCTTCTTTGAGGGAATACGGGCAAATTGTCAGGCGTTCGGTCTTTAACTTATCCATTACCCAAAGAATAGAATACGCTGCAATTGGAAGCATTTTTTTTCGCATTGGGACGATCCATTCGTTTTGCATTCGATCTTCAAGAGACGCTTGTAAGGACCAATGAATCAGTTTTCGAATTTCACTTACGGGCAGCTCCTTTAATTGTTGATCATCGGGGAAGTGTTCTTTGTGCAACATTTCGTAAAATGTTTCAAAACTACCAGACGCTCCGATGAGGTGACTTATATTTCGATCGTTGAAGAATCCTTTGGTTTGTTCCTCAAAAAATTGATTGACTTTCCCTTGAATTTCTGCGGTAAAAACTTCCGGTTGGTCCAGAAGTTGATAAATTCTAGAAACTCCGATATTGAAACTTTCTGCTTCGATTACGCGGTCTTTATTCGCATAAATAAATTCATTGCTTCCTCCTCCAATATCCATAATCATTCCTGGTTCATTGAAAGGATGCAATAATGAAACACCTCGGTAAATCAGTTCCGCCTCGTGGTCGCCAGAAACAATTCGAATTTCGAATCCTAACTCTTGTTGTGCCCATTCGATCAACGCATTGGAATTTTGGGCTTCACGCATGGCTGCCGTTCCGATCCCCAGAATAGATTCTACTTCTTTTTCATGGCAAATTTCCTGGAAGCCCGTTAAGGTTTTCTTCGCTCGAGACATGGCATCTAAGGCAATAATCCCTTCGTTAATGCCTCCCATGCCAAGCATTACGGCTTCTTTCGTGGCATATGTTACCTTGAGCGCATTTCCTTCAATCGAACCAATGATCAGATTAAAAGTGTTTGTTCCAAGATCGATGATTGCTCTTTTCATGTTAGGTTTTCCTCAACCATTTTAAAAGATGCCTCAAACGCAACCTGTGTCCAAACTGCAGAATTCCGTTTTTGTAAATCCTCGCTGCAAGCCACAGCATTCCGATGGCACTGATGTAGAGTAGGACAAGCGAGAGATAAATTTGATAGCTTTCTCCGGGACCATAACCTTGCGCCAATTTCACCATGGAAACAACGGGGGCTGTGAATGGAATGTACTGCAACCATCCGACCAAGCTGCTTTCGGGGTGATTCATGGTATAATAACCGCAGTAAATGGCAATTAACAAGATAAAGACCAGCGGTAGTACGAACTGTTGACCATCGCTTTCCGTTCCCATTGATGCGCCCAGGGAGGCGAAAAATGCCGCGTAGAATAAATACCCTCCAATGAAGAATCCAATGAAGTAGGACAGCATGATACCGAAGGAAATTTTATTGTAAACGAGATCTACAAATCGATTGTACTCCATTGATGAGAATTGCTTGGCAGCATATGATTGGCTCTGCATGGCTTGATTGATCTCGTCAAAATTGGCGTTTCTAGGATCTAAGATATCCACGAATAACGTTTCTCGCATTAAGTACAATCCAACTCCAATAAGAACGGTCCAAACAACAAACTGCACTAAGGCGCTGAGTCCAACACCCAGAATTTTTCCAGTCATCAATTGTCGCGGCGAGCACGTCCCCATCAAAACCTCAACAATGCGATTGCTTTTTTCTCGTGCAACGCTTCGTAAGATGGTCATTCCGAAAAGTCCTATAAACAGGATGATAATCATACCCATGAAAAAGCCCACCCAGCCGTTCATTCCGCCTGATTCGCCGTGGGGGTCATATACATCAACAAACGACATTAAAAGCGGTTGTTTGATTTTGCGATAGCGCTGCACAGAAATTCCATACAATTCGCCCGCGATGACCTCTTCCAATCTTCGCTCTATTTGATACTGAACTTTGGTTCTTATCCGCGTGGAGGGCGTTTCTCTGAAGAATACAAAACTTACTTTGTTCTCCAGTACTTTCTCGTTTATTTCGACAATTGCATCGTAATCTTTGTATTCTTTTCCGTCGCGGAAAACTTCGTGATCGAGTGTTGTGTTGATAAACGAATACGTGACCGATTTGTCTTTTCCAGGCATTATTTTTCCTTGCATGGAGTTGGTTGGATCTGCCACCAACACATTCCACTTTTGACTTCCTTCGTCGCCAAAAGCAAAAATCAAATAGGTAAACGTAAGTACGGCTAATGGTCCAATAAGAGACATCGCTAGAAAAGATCGAGACATTACGCGCGCGCGCCATTCCCGCACGGCAATTAAGAGGCTATTCTTCATGACTGACGGGTTGTACAAGGTTAATAAATACGTCTTGCATGGTTGGTAATACCTCCCAGGCAGCTTCAATTTTAATTTGTCCGATGAGCACTTTCAACAAATCGTCAAATGATGAATCATTGCGCATTTTTACACGAACCGTAAATCGATCGTCTCCGTGTTCTGTTTTATCGAATACTTCAAATCCGGTCCAAAGCGCGTTCACAAATGCCAACATACTTCCTTTGAATCGAACGGCGTACAATCCAGTTTTTTGAGCTCCTTGCAGTTCTGAAATTGTACCATCCGTTATTTTCTTCGCTTCATGAATTAATGCGGCTCTGTCGCAGATTTCCTCTACATTTTTCATGTTGTGCGTAGACAAAATGATGGTTTTGCCTTCTGCGCGCATGTTCATCAATTCTTTCTTGATCAACTCTACATTCACGGGGTCAAAGCCGCTGAAGGGTTCGTCGAGTATGAGTAAGTCAGGCTCGTGTAAAACCGTACACATGAACTGCACTTTTTGCGCCATTCCTTTGGAGAGTTGCTCCACACGCTTTTTACGCCAATCATTCATCTTGAATGTGTCGAACCAGAATTCCATTTTGTTCAGAATGTCCTTCTTTTGTAGACCGCGAAGTTTGCCTAGAAAAAGTGCATGATTTTCAACGGTCATGTCTTTAAAAAGGCCGCGTTCTTCTGGCAAGTAACCAATTCTTCGTAGGTCGTTCGCTTCCATCAAATGTCCATCGAAACGAATGGAACCTTCATCTGGTTCAATAATTCGGTTAATGACGCGAATGAGCGTTGTTTTGCCTGCTCCGTTGGGGCCGAGCAATCCAAAGACCTCTCCTTTTTTGACAGAAATGGAGACGTTGTTTAAAGCCTCATTCCTGAAAAAACTCTTTCGGATATTGCGAACTTCTAACAGGTTTTCGTTCATAGGGGTGAAGATAATAAACTGTTAGGATATAATGCGGAATGGTGAGAATGTCACTTTTTTTCGGGGTATTTTGCCATTTCATTTTATTTAAAAATGACAAACTTGCGATTTTTAGATTTTTAGATTTCTAGAAAACTAGAATTCTCGAACTGTAAAATGTTAAATATCTGGCAATTGAAAACAATTATTCCTATTTTATAGTAACACCTCTCAATGCGCACTGTCCTGATCTTCCATCAACTCCATCTGTCGTTTTCGATTTCTTAAAATCCTCAAATATTCACTCGCATGTTTGTTTCCACATTCTCCTGCGGCACGTTCTGCATACAATATGGCCAAATCTACATCTCCCTGCCCTTCTTTGGCTAGTGCTAGATTAAATAGTACGCGTCCGCGCTTATTCAATTTTGCATGCTCTTCATCTTGCAGCAAAGTTCGTTCAGCCAAGGACCAATTCGCATCTTTCAATAAGTGTTTTGATCGCTTCACAGCAGGAGTTCCACGCGTATAATACTGACGTCTTACCCAAACCCAATTCGGATAAATAAGCGATCCTGCCCTAAAGCCTAATTGGAATCCAAGTGCGCGATAATACTCACGTTTGCGTTGCATATCGTTTAATAAATCTACCAAATTGGTAGAGCCCGAAATGGGAATATTATAACTGCGTCTGATCGAGAAACGTTCGTGATTTTTCCCAGTAGCCACTTCGTGTACATTGATAAACAAGGTTCCGGTTAATCGGTTTCTAGTTTGACCTGTCGCATTAGCGAGTACCGTACCTCCAACGGGCGATATGGTTCTAATCTCATTCAACTCAATAAAACCATCAATTCCCTGCGACTTTGCAATGCTATCCAAAATAGTCCAATTAAGATTTCCTTCTGAATCGAGGTGCGTAGAGTCAATTGTAAAAATTTCACCGCGCATGTCACGAGAATTATTCAATGATTGAATGACTCCATCTACGGCGCGTTCGGAAGCAGCTACATTTCCATTGAGTGATTGCGAGCCTAGCATAGATGTGATCACCTTTTCTGGACTGTTTTCTTCGCTGACATTGTTAATAATTCCTATTACGCGTGTTTCAGCAGGCAATGGAATGACGGCGGGTTCTTTCACTGAAATATTGTAAGAAGTTTTACAGCCAGTCAGTAACAAGAAATGTCCGAATACAACGAGTAGTAATAAATTACGCATAAGCACAGTTTTTTGGTTGTCACTAAATTACCAAAAGATATGCCAATCCATTTCTAACGCGCTGTGAGATCGATAAATATGTCGCAAATGCATTCAATCGAACGATTCAATCAAAACGGTGTACCCTCTAATGATGTGAAATTTTGAAATTTTAGCATCTTATTTCAACAAGCAACTAATTTATGAAGTCTCTTTTCATTTTCACCATTCTATTTCCTTGCATAATTGGATATTCTCAAATTCAGGCAACGCAGGACACAACGACATTTGCCCATTTATTTGAAGTTAATGAAGAATGGCAGAGGTACGCACCTCCCAACAAAGAAGAAACAACGTCGTTCTCAAATGATGAGGAGAGAATTCAATTTCACTTAGTTTCGGTGGTAGAAATTTTAAAGCAAAAAAATACGACACATCTATCTAAAGAACAAATAGTTAGAAGATTGTCGTTATTGGATACATTATTGAATTATGCTCAATTGCGTATCTTTCCAACGAATACGAAGCATGCGGAAAGGACTCCCTGTTTCATTGATTCTTATAATGTCTATTGTGCTGTTGGATATTTAATGAAGCAATCGGGGAACGATGCGTTGGCGAAACGAATCAGTGCTGAATTCAATAATGAATACCTCCGAAACATCAAGACAAAAGGTGTAAAAGCATGGGCACTCGATCACGGTTTTACCCTAGATGAATTGGCTTGGATTCAACCAGGATATCCGACACAGGAAAGGTTGACCACTCTTGGTGGAGGCACAAATGGTGCTATTTCGAAAATGGTTTTGGACAGCGTCTCAGGAAACTTTTATGCGATTGGTACATTTGATTCCTTGCAACTTCACGGAGCTTGTTCTCAAATTGCGCTCTTCCGAGGTTCTGGGGCTGAGTGCTTGCAGGGAGGATTGCAAGGCGACCTTCGCGATATAGCTGTAAAAAATGGCACTGTTTACGTAGTAGGCAGAATCTACAAGGAAGAGAAAACCTATGCCGTTGCCATTCATTCCGATAGCTCATGGAAATACCTAAACATTCCAGACCGTGAAGGATATGAAGCCCGGGTAATTGCGTCTCGAAAAGAAGCGCGGACGTTTGAAGTGATAATCGATTACCAGGGAAACTCAGAACTTTGGAGATACAACGCTCCAAATAACTGGACGCACATTGCGACAGCGAATGGTTCTATTAATAGCATCGCTTCTGGTCAAAACTCCATCATTTACGTGGGTAAGTTTGATCAATTCACCATTCACAGTACCGCCTCCGAAATTGTCGTAAGTCTGGAAGCCAATAATAACATCGTGCAAGATTTTGATTCTAAGAAATGGTCTACTTTTGATGGGGATGTTTCCGAGGAAATTCTAACCGTTAAATGGCGAAATAACACCTACTTTTTTTCTGGAAAAGACAAAGCGAAGCGAGGGGAATTAAACAAAGCTTTCGGAATATTGGTAGATAACAAAATCGTTGCACTAAGCTGTCATTGGTGTTTTCACGGACCTGGAGAGGAAGCCGCATATGCTCAAATAAATGATTTTGAGGTTTCAGGTGATTCTGTTGTTACCATCGTTGGTAAGTTCTATAGTAACAACGCTCCCATTTATTCCAATTGGGCAATACTTAGTTATAAGGGACTAAAAAATCAGTTGTCCAAAGGTTTACCCGCAGATATGATCCTACTTCAGAGCATTCCAAAGTTCATGCAAGATGAGGTTCCAGAATCCATATTCATTTCAAATCCGATGATTCAGAACAAAATGTCGCCAATAACACAGACGACAATTATTGGCGGGAATTTACCTCGATTCAAAAACATCATTCTATATGAACCGGCATCCATGCAGCTTCGCGTTTTCCCTATGTCTCAATACCTCTATCCCTATTTTGATGTATTCTCCAATAAATTAAAATTACAAGGTGGGGCGATTAAATCTGGTAAAATCTTGGATGAAAATGACAAGATTGTAAAGAAATTTAAAGGAAATAGTGTGAAGTGTAAATTGCTACCCGATGCAAGGTATTCTGTTAGGGCACTATTAGAAAATGGAAAAGAGATTCACGTATACTTTTATAAAAACCGATAGCGTAAAGTCTTTTGCACTTGCTTTCAGATAAACAAAAAAGGCCGTACTCAATTCAGCACGACCTTCTCATTTTCTAGTTGTTTTTCTTTAACAACATCCGCCTCCATCGTAGAAATACGTGGATTCCGAAATGTAAATATCGTCACGATTCAAAGCTGCAAGTGCACCTGCCGTTTTATCGCAAATGGCCAAAGGTTGGTTCGGCAATAAAGTGTGCCCTTTGTGATCATCGAAGTACTCATCATCACCGTAGTAAATTCCTGTTTTACCCGTAAAGATGCACGGTCCATCTTCTGGCATTGGATCTTTAATGGCACATACCTCAACACTTTCCAAGAAGATCATTTCTTCTGTGTCGTAATGCTTCGTATCCAATACGCGATATGGTCGTTTTGCACGAATCTCGATGGTTCCGAAACCTGCATCCGTCATCATTTTGATGTATTCGTTCAAGGGAAGTGATCCGCTCAAACACAAGGCTCTCAAGCGATCGTCGTTACGCAATGATTCTGGCATTGGATCTTCGGTAACAGGATCTGATAACACCAAACGTCCGTGAGGCTTCAAAACGCGGTACATCTCCGCCAAGGCTTTCTTCAAATCTTCTTTATTGAAAATATTGAATAAGCAGTTTTGGGCTGCCACATCAATTGAATTGTCATCCACGGGAAGATTCAAGGCATCTCCTTTGCGAACATCCACAAAATCGGATTGAAACCATGGGTTCGTTGCCTCTGCCGTTTTTAGGTTTTCTTTACATGCATCGAGCATTTCGTCGACAACGTCTACACCAATTACGCCATTCGTCTTTCTGCTGAAGTATGAAAATTGGAACACTTCCATTCCGCCTCCCACTCCCACGTACAAAACTGTTGGGTCATTCACTAAATCACGTGGATTTACTGTGCTTCCGCATCCGTAGTTCATTTCCAACATGATCGAAGGCATGTCTAATTCTGGTAAAGCCCAAACGGGTGTTGTAGTACAACAAAGTCCTACATCTGGAGTCAATGCTGCTTCTCTATAAACATCGACCGTTGTATCTAAGTATGATTTCATATGAATTATGTTGTTGTTCCGCCACAGCTCGATCCGGCACCTGCCGTACAGCCATAACAATGTTGATTAACTATGATTGTTCTGATCTGGTGGTAAAAATGCCCCAGATGGATTGTACACCAAATTTAAAATCAATCCAGAACCTTCTACGCCATATCCAACAGCATTCAACATTTGGAGTGCTCGGATGCTTTGTTCGAAAACCCCGTCACCACGCTGTGAATCTGTCTTAGTGGCACTAAAGTACGGCAAAGAAGACGCTACTTCAATCTTGTGTTTTTTATAGAATTCTGGAAGATCGTTGTACTTTTTGTTTGCCACGATTATCGTCAAATTGCATCGAACAATAATGTGTTTTCCCAAAGAAGACAATTGCTCCACGAACCAACGAAAATCTGGGTTCATTTCTGGTGCTCCTCCTGTGAGGTCAACCGTTGAACAGTTTGATTTCTTGATTGCCTCCAAGCAAAGCTCCATCGTTTCACGCGTCATAATTTCCTTGCGATCAGGTCCTGCATCCACGTGACAGTGCTTACATACCTGATTACACATTTTTCCAACGTTGATTTGGAAAACATCCAATTCAACGGGTTTCAAAGGAAATAGATCAGAATCCTTCAATTTATCCTGGAAGGGGGTAAGCCCCGCTTCGTGCAACAGCTTTAATTGCTTATCCGATTCGGAAAGCTCATGATCCTGTGCTGCAAGAGATTTGTGTGTTAATACTGCCATTACATTGAAAGATCTTTGTATTTATTCATCATTTGAACACCGTGAACCAGTGTGGCTCCGCCTTTAATTGCTCCTGCAACATGAACGGCTTCCATCATCTGCTCTTCGTCGTAACCTCGCTCCATGGCGTCTTGTGTGTAGGCATCAATGCAATAAGGACATTGAACTGCGTGCGACACAGCCAGGGCAATTAACGACTTCTCTCGCTTCGTTAATGCACCATCTGCAAAAACGTTTCCATAATAATCGAAAAATTTCTTTCCCATTTCCGGTTGGAAATCACTGATGTTTCCAAACTTTTTCAAATCTTCTGGATCGTAATACGTCTTCATTTTGCTCGTTCGTTTAAATTTTAAGTGCAGCTAATATACAAAGACGAAAAGCAAGATGAGAACTTACAATTTATTCTAGGATTCTTTTTAGTGGATTTTTCCAGCGATAAATTCGGTAAAAAGTATAGAGCATTGCAGGTTGTAGTACTACTAGAGGTAGCCACATTTCCCAACTAAAAGTAGGTTCAGCATGATCGGTGAAAACGGCGTGCGATTGAAATACTTGCCAGGTGTTGGTGAGAATTGCTGCACCAAAAAAATTATTGGCAAAATGGTATCCCATGCCCAATTCTAGTCCGTCGTCGAAATGCGCCAACAAGCCCAAGAATACGCCTGAAATACAATAGTAGGCCATTGCGAAATAACCGAATACGTCCACTTCTGGATTCCCCATGTGCATGAATCCAAATAGCAATGCGATGATAAGAACCGAAATTCCTGCTTTGCCAATTACGCTGGTCAATCCTTGAAACAAAAATCCACGATAGAGGATGTCTTCAAATGCCGTTTGGATAGGAAGCAAGGTTATTGAAATCAGCAACAAGGGCAGGAAATGACCCATTGAAAGATTGAAACTGACGGGTGCTCCTGAGGCTTTGCCCAATAATAAAAACACCATTTGGAACAAAAACCAAAGCCCGAATGCAAAGTAAAAACGTTGCCAATCGAATTTCTTTCTGGAAGTAATGACCGAAAGAATGGGGCGTTTGAGTATGAATTTCACCGAAAGAAGTAAAGCTCCGAGACCAAACGCAAAGGGCAATAAGTTAATTGCGAAACGTACATTTGATTTTACTTCGTTCAGTGTTCCACTCGCTTCCATTAACTGGGCTGCGAACAACATACCAACGAAAAAGGCTCCAAATGTAAAGACGATCGTCAGTATGAATTGCTCCAACGACATCGGTGCACCTCCCGAACCTTTGGCGAAACTCATCCTAGTGGAACATATCTTTCATTCGTTGGAAAAATCCTTTGTCGTTATGATCGGGTTGTGGATGGAAATTCTCGCTATCGCGTAGTTTTTCCAACAATTCCTTTTCGGATTTTGATACCTTCTTCGGGGTCCAAACGTTGATATGCACGAACAAATCGCCTTGACCGTATCCCTGAAGAACTGGCAATCCTTTCCCTTTCAATCGGAGTGTTTTTCCGCTTTGCGTTCCAGGTTCGATTTTGATCTTCGCCTTTCCGCTTACGGTTGGAATTTCGAGAGACGAACCAAGTACGGCATCCACAAAATTGATGTATGCTTCAAAATGCAAATGTTGTCCGTCACGTCGTAATTCTTCGTGCTCCACCTCTTCAATCACCACGATCAAATCTCCAGGGATTCCGTCAAAAGGTCCGGCGTTTCCTTTACCCGTAACGCTCAATTGAATTCCTTCCTCAACTCCTGCTGGGATATCGATTTCTACCACGTCTTCCTCGCGCTTCAAGCCTTGTTCATCGGCACCAGACGGGCGTTTGTCAATCATCTTTCCTGCACCGCGACACGTGTTACAAGTTGATTGTGTTTGCATGGCACCAAGGAAGGTTTGTTGCACACGTGTGATACGACCTGAGCCGTTACACGTTTGGCAATCTTTGTAGGTAACGCCGTCAGCATTGACCAATTTACTCACCTTGATTTTCTTGGTAACTCCGTCAGCAATCTCTTGAAGTGTGAGCTTCATCTTCACCCGAAGGTTGGATCCTTTTATGACTCGAGATCCACCTCTAGGGCCGCCGAATCCGCCGCCACCGCCGCCGCCGAAAGCATTTCCGAAAATATCTCCAAACTGCGAGAAGATATCATCCATATTCATGCCTCCGCCGAACCCTCCGGCACCGCTCATTCCGGCATGTCCGAACTGATCGTAGCGTTGTTTCTTTTCTGGGGAACTGAGCACTTCATATGCTTCAGCTGCCTCTTTGAATTTCGTTTCTGCTTCTGTATCATCAGGATTTTTATCTGGGTGATACTTCAATGCCAATTTGCGGTAGGCCTTTTTGATTTCCGCAGCAGACGCACTTTTCGATACGCCTAGAACTTCGTAATAATCTCTTTTGTCGCTCATAGTATTTCTTACTGTCCTACCACTACTTTGGCGTAGCGAATAACTTTATCGTTGAGGTAATATCCTTTTTCTACCGCTTCTACCACCTTTCCTTTCAGCTTTTTCTTTGGTGCTGGAATGTTTGCGATGGCTTCGTGCAATTCACTGTCGAATGTTTCTCCTGCGACTGGCATTTCTTTCAATCCTTTAGACTGCAAAAGCGTCGAAAACTTGTGGAAGATGAGGTTGAATCCTTCTTTCACACTTTCCAAATCTTCGGCTTTTTCATTATTTGCAATGGCGCGTTCAAAATCATCCAATACTGGCAGTAAATCTTTCAAAACACCTGCGTTTGCTGTGCTAATCAAATCTACTTTTTCCTTATTAGTGCGCTTTCGGTAGTTATCAAATTCGGCGTGAATGCGAAGGTACTTGTTGTTCAATTCGTTGTACTTGTCCTCCCAAGTTGGCTCTTTTGGCGCTTCTTGAGTTTCTTCCTTTGCATTCGCTCCGGTTGACACGTCCTCTGCCGTTTCAGTGTTCGTTTGATCCTGACCGTTCTCCTGTTCTTCGTTTTGTACGTTATTTTCTTCTGTCATGTTTGCCAATTTTCCAGTTCGCAAGATGTCAAAGATACTGCCAAGTATGAAAAACAGACAGGTTGTCAGCAGATTTTGTCATTCGGTGTGAAAAGTTGGCAGCATTCGTTGCAAAAGCACTCAAAACGATCAAAAAATGCTTTAAAAATGTCATGAAATGGAGATTTCTTGTAATGAACGACTTGAACCCTAACGCTATCTTGAACTAGCTTTACAGCAAACATTTTATTTCGCATGAAAAAGTTAATTGTACTTCAGATTTTGAGCTTAATTGCAATGTGGTTGGTGGCTCTTTATAAATGAGTAGTGAAGACCTTGAGCGTATGCAAATTCATTTGTCTTGCCAATGTTTTCATGTTGTATGCGACTGCAAGAACAGTGCGGAATTTGCAGAGAACAATGAAGCTCAAATAAATCGTTAAGCTTTCTTAATTATTCCTAGTCGTTTTCAACTTTTGCTAAATTCAAGTTAGGATCACCCAAAACTGCAACTTTGAAAATTTTAATTCTTTGCGCTTTATTTCTTGTTATGGGAACATCTTATGCCCAAACGGAAAAATCGTATCAATTTGGCATTCAAGTAAATCTAGAAGAACCCTTAATTAGGTTTTACAGTTTTTATGATCTGAATAAAATATTCACTCCGCTATTCACGTATTCAAATGCCAAACATCAATTCGAAATAGGCCCTTCATTTGCGCCACTTAGGAGGCCTGAATATGAATTAAAATTGGGGGCACGGATTGGCTACACCTTCTATCCGAATGGTCGCAATTCATTGTTTAACAGTTATTTGACATTCGCTATTCCGTTTCAATTGGTCAAAGACAACCCCGTTACTTATGTTCCCAATGACTTAGGATCATCAGTGGTTCCTTTGCTCCATGAATATTGGAGTGTACATGCACAAGGTGGGTACGGAATACAACTAAAAATGGGTGAGAGGTTTTATCTTGGAAGCGATATCTCGATGCTCTTTGGGATCATTGTACAAGACTACGAATTCAAAAGTTCAATTACGGAAGTACACGAAAGTCGAAATCGACGGTATTTATTCCTACATCCTCAATTCGGTGTAAATGTTGGATTTCGTTTCTAATACTTAATCGGCGTTCCGTCCAATTTGAAATACAAAATTTCGCCATCTTTCACTGCTTGAATCGTATCTCCATTTAGAATTTTAAGCCGCTCGTATTTCGTTTCGAGGATTGTTTCTCCGTGATGGTCAATCATTCCAAAAAGTGAAGCGCTCGCGGTTGAGAAAAGTCCATTTCCATATCCTTCAATTCTTCCGTAAGAATCAAGCGATTTTGCCAATCCATTTACATCGATAATGGTCCAACCGTTGCGCATTTTGACAGAAGCATATCCATCTTTGAAGGGTTTTGCATCGCGGAATTTCTGTTTGAAGACATCTTCTCCTTTCGGCGTAATGTAGCGGTAAATACGATCTTCTGGAATGTAAATAAGGAGCAATCCAGAATCAAAATTTTTCACAATACGCCCGTTAAATTGATGCTTTCCATACTTCGCCGAATAAATAGCGCTTCCCGGCTTTAGGTACACCACGCCTTCTCCTAGATAACGTATTTTATCATAACTCCCCGCCGACAAATCTGCATGCGGCTCCCAGTTTAAATCAACCAAAGAGAATCCATTTTTTGTTTCCAATATGTATCCACTTTCACCTGCACTTTCCACTGATTTTATTCCATTCATCAATTGGGGACCTTCCTCCAAAACGGATATTGAAATTCCATTCGATCCGAGTGCAATCAGCATATTATTAATGAATAGATCTGGTTCAATGCCTTTCATCTTCGTGACCTTTGTTCCATCTGCTTCGTAAATGGTGATTTTACCTGACTTATTCACCGCCAATCGATTGGTGACGGAATCTATGAGTACCTTTTCCGATTCAAACAAGAACAACTGATTTCCGGCTTGATCAAAAACGCGTGTGTCTCCTCCCTTTGCCAAAATCAACTCACCAAACTGTTCAATGGTTTTGTAATCGTGCGTTAGGATTGTATCTCCGCGATCATCGACCAGTCCGTAACGAGTGCCATCTCGATACAAAATCAATTGATCAAAAAAGACATCTCTTGGTTTCGCATCAATTTCGGCTAGTTCACTTCCCTCAGAATTGTATATATATGATTTTCTATTCATTCGAGTCATGAAATAGCGGTCATTCAAGGCACGATATCGATCCCCTTCCTCGGAAATCACTTCATGTGAATTATTCAAAATCATTTGATTTCGACCACTTTCCACAATTGTATAGGTCTTTTTTGCTTTTACAACACTGGTGAGTTCTCCCGGAACTTCATTGGCCATCCTGTTCAGGAATCTCAGTCCACCCTGACTTTTGCAAACCAGAAAAACGGTGTCGTTGAATTCTTGCATGCGCTCCACGCGGCTGTATTTGCAATCAATCAACATTGAGTCGGCGTTCACCACTCCCCACTTGCTCTCTCTACGAACGATGGCTGTGTTTAAGAAAAATCGATCGGCGTAATCAAAAGGCTCATCCACCAAAACCTCTCCATCGGGCTTCAAAAAATTCCATTTCGCTTCTGGAAGTACGACGTAATTGTAGGTTTTATCCTTAAAAGACCATGCGGCGTACTGGGGATTGTCTGGATTGTTCAGCGTAGAGGTACTCAGCCGCACCGACTCACGCTCCTCGGTTTCTACCACCGTAAATCCGCCCGATTGCGAAGTGGTAAATCGCACGTACGGATCGTTCTCGCGATCGAAATGCAAAACAGGATGCAACTTGTTGTCTCTGGTGATGTAGCCAAATCCTTGAGCGGAAGAATAGCGCATGTAGTCTCTCGATAGCGCATCGGTGGTGTCAATTTGAAGGAATTCGCCCGGCATTACCCGTCCATTTGACAGGTCCATCAAACTGTAAATCTGCCCCTTTCGCGTTTTCTTCCCCATGAACTCAGTTTCTTTTGTTCCGATGGGAATCATACTGAAGTTGGCCGTTGGAATGTACTTTGGATCTGGAAATCGTGGCTTGGCCAAGACGCTATCTCCAGCATCCTTAATCCCCCACCTTCGTTTCGTACCAATGTTAAATCCTTCGCTGTCGAAAATTGGTTCCTCTTCAAAAAACCATCCAACTGTGAGCAATCTGGAGTCATATCCCTGACTTTCCTGTGCCAACTTGAAACGACTTACGGTATTGTTGAGCGTGATTGTTTTTTCAATGGTATGATCTGCATTGTAAAACGCGATTTGCAAGGTTTCTCCGTACCAACCACGTATTCGATCTTTTGACACCGTTACCTTTCGGAATTTTGGCGAAACGATCATTTTTTTCTGCTTTGTTGAATACACCCCGAACAAATTCGCCTCTGTTTCCACGATGTACAAATCTCCTTGCTTGTAAATCGACTCAAACTGGCAAGGAACAATGATGCTTGCTGACGCTGAAATCAAGCCTTCTCCTTTATCACCTGTGACGAAATACCCTTTTCTGCCTTGACGAATCATGTAATATTGAGCCGGAAGAAGCACCTTGCCTTTTGCATCCATGATGCCCCAAAGATTTTTGCTGAGGAACTTATACTTGTCGAATCCAATTTTCTCGATATTTCCATACGGCACGTCCATTAGAATTTTCCCAAAAAGGTCCATGCGCACGGTTCTTGAGTTGGTCGAATATTGGAAACAATTGCCGTCGTAGTTAAATCTGCGAACGTCTTTGGGCAAATTAAAGGTGCGGTTGGGAAGCACCAACTGATCCATCGTCTTCGATTTCAGTCGCAGATAATCCCTGTGAAAAGAAGCCGAACCACCAGTCAGATTGATGACGCTTGCACTTGGATCGTACACAACTAAACTGTCCCGATACGCAACCGATAAATAACCGAGTGTGTGATCTTCCAGATTTGTGGTGCTATCGAGCGAAATGGTTACATCCGATGAAAAATTGTAAAGGACGTCTTCTTCTTCTCCACTGATCACAGCCCAAAATTCATCCAATTGATTCCAATTCTTGCAAGCGCTAACCGCATAAGACTCCGGTCGAACGCGCAAAAGTGAATTGCCCTCCGTTTGAACGCCGCCGAAATAACCCCATCCAAATGAAATCAAACGGTCGTAAATGGGTTGCACTACTTCTTCACCATTGGCATCAATAATTCCGTATTTACCGTTGGTGGCAAAGTACGCAAAGCCCATTTGATCGAAGTTTCCGACATCGTAATAATGCACAGGAAGGTTGGTTTGACCGCCCTTTTTAAAGATGATCCAATTTCCATTTTTTATTCCGATGAGTGGTTGCTGCGACCAACTCGTCAAAGTGAACCCAAGAAAGAATACAATCAGGAGTTTTCGCACATTAAATCAATTGATTCATATACTTCATGATGTCTTTTGGTGACTTGAGCTTCAACCCTGTTTTGGTCAGGGTAAACGTATGACTGGCGCCTTTCTTTTTGCCTCTCGCGGCATCAAACCCTTGATTGGACAGTGAAACAAGTTCGTTGTTTGGTAAAATTCCAATCAGTAAATTCTCTTTGTTCGGATCGAAGGAAAAGTTGCGATCTTCCATGGCATTATAAGTGACTACAAAGTTCTCGTCAGGGGAAATCAAACGCAAGGTAACGAGTTCAGGGTCTACGTCTTCCGGATATTCAAATTTTGCAAATAATGGCAATGAGTTTTCACGCTTGTAAATTACGTCCCAATTGTAGGTCCCGAATCCTGTGATAGCAATGCTACGAATCACTTTTCCTGCGGCAACATTCTTTTGATAAGCAAGAAGATTTTCCACCTTTTTATCGAGCATTGCTTCATTTTTTCGGCTGTCTTCCATCGCCTGGTCTTCTGTATATGGAACAACATCATAGGTTTTTGATCCCTTTTTGTCTTTCGCTTGAAGTTGGTACGTTCCATCGTCGTTTTTCTTGGCCAATCGTACCATTGTTGAAGATTGACGAATCCATGAGCGCTCCATAGTATTCAAATCTTTTGTTGCACGCCATCCCAAAATGTTCTCGTTTGCCAAATCCGGAAAATCTTTGGTGTTCAAATCCATATCGAAAATGGTTCCCAGGGGATCTGCAACATCATTACTTTCTGGCAATGCTTCGTCCACTGCTTCGCCTAATTTTGTTGTTTTGTAATCCCAATCGCCTGTTTTTTCGTCCAGTTCATAGAAATTATAGCACGGTGTATCTTGAAGTGAAGCCAAATTGACATCTACCGATTTCCCAGGTGCTATTTCCGCCGGTGCTCCGTCAAAATTTGCAGCAATGGTGAACATTCCACCCGATTCTAAATCGTAAGCGACTCCCGCAGAATCGTATTTCATGGGAATTCCTGATGCAATAATGTCTCCAATGGTGTGAAACTCTTGCCATTCGACCGCTACCTTTCCGTTGATGGGATTGCCATCAGAATCGACAAACGAATTTGCTTCAAATAAAATGGTGCTACCTGATGGAGCGAAAATTGTATCGGCGGCACTTCCGTTGACCATATACACTTCGGCACCTTTATCAAAGGCCATTGGTTGGATAACGGAGGCTGTATCTTCTGATTCGTTTTTGGATTTGTTTTCTTTCTGAGCAACTTCGCTGGTTGTACAGGCGAATGTGATGAGGCTCACTGCGAGGATGGAATAGTAAAATTTCATAGCTTGAATGTTAAAGTCTTTACTTTATAATGTCGGAATCTCAGAAAGGTAACGAAAACGATTCGCAATTATGGACATGATTCGCAATACATCTGCTTAATTTCCAGGTCTCTGAGTAGCTGGAATTCTCTTAAAAATTATGATGAAAGCTTGCTTGCAGCTGATTTTTACTCCAGCCATTGGTGGTTTGACGCATTAAGCCTAATTGTACTTTCATGCCTGGTCGAATCACATATCCTATGGCCGAATAAAAACGATTTCGATCGAATAGTTCAACATCGACTCCATTTCCAATGTTGCGTTCCCCGTTGATAAAAAGTTCGTTGTACAATGCCAAATAAACAGTTCCTTTCTCCATTTCTTTTTGGTTTAAGGCGATGTTCATAAAGAAATTGTAGCGATAACGCGTTCGAAAGTTTTGATTTTCTACAAATCGTTGCTCGTAACGAAAACGATGATTGGTATAGAAGCGATGGCCAAATTTTACAGGGAACAGTGCTTCTTGATACATCCGACTTTCGCTTACGGTGGTCTTGTCTTCTCCCGGAGTTCCCGTGGTAATGTTTCCGTATCCAAGTGTGAATTTCACCTTGGCATTGGTCGGTCTGAAGGTTAGTCCGCCACGAAGAAGTAATTGCTCCAAATCTCCGCCGTAGTTCCAGTTTCGGTATTGTATGTCTCCTTGAAATCCCCATTTGGCCTGATTGTGTCTGTAATCGAAGAAATACATATACCAGGCTCCGGTTTCTCCCTCATTGACTTGTGATTGAGCGGCGTTGGAAACCACAATAGAGAATAGAATAAGCGCGAATAGTTTCATAAAATGAGCATTAATTATCCAGTAAAGCGTCGAGGGTTAAATGCAGTTGCATTCCTCTCACTTCGCTTCCAGATGCCACAATTTTCCCGTCTCCATCCACTAAAAATGCTTTGGGAATAGAAGTTACTTTGTATAAAGTTGATACAGTCTTGTCTTGGTCCCACCCATGGTTTTTCCATACGAGGCCATCGTCTTTAATTGCTTGTTTCCACTTTTCTTCGTCGCGATCCAATGAAACGCTCAACACTTCAAAGCCTTTCCCATTTTTGAATTTTCTTTTGCGGTATTTCTCATAGGCTTGCACCACATTTGGGTTTTCGCCCCGACACGGACGACACCAGGAAGCCCAAAAGTCAATCAGTACCATTTTCCCTTTCATTTTCGAGAGTTTAATCGTTTTCCCTTTCGGAGATTTCAAGGCAAAATCGGGGGCTGCTTCTCCATTTTTTGGAGCTGCGTTCTGATTGGTTGCGCTTATTAAGATGAAAAGCGCAAGCAGGATAAATAATTGTTTCATATTGAGGCAAGGTACAAATTAGAGGTCGTGTGACAAAGTTCAAGCGATAAATACAACTGATCGTAGACATCCTTCGAGATAGATCTAATTTTCATTTCTTTCTCGAGAATAACCACCAGTTTCCTTGACTTCATCGTAACATTATCCTTTCGAATAACCGTGGATAGATTGATTTGAATGTACTAGCGTTAATCCGGCGCCAAAACAAGAAATTCGGAGTCAAAACAAAACAATGTGTACATCCGAACGATGGAAAATAAAAAAGCCCGCCTCTCGATTGTGTTCGATGATCGGGCCTTTATCTATTCAAGTGTAAAGTCTTTACCCAATTCTTCGAATATCTGCTCCCAGATTGTTCAATCGAATGTCAATATCTTGGTAACCGCGATCAATTTGTTCGATGTTGTGAATGACACTTTTTCCTTTTGCTGAAAGAGCCGCTATCAACAAAGAAACTCCTGCACGGATATCTGGAGAAGTCATTTGGATTCCGCGAAGGTCATACTTGCGATCCAAACCAATTACCGTTGCTCTGTGCGGATCACATAAAATGATTTGAGCCCCCATGTCGATCAACTTATCGACAAAGAACAAGCGCGATTCGAACATCTTCTGATGAATGAGTACACTTCCTTTCGAAGGTAAGGCTCACACGCCGCGTTGTAAATCGTTGTTTCGCCTTCGGCACAAACTGCCGCCATCACGATATTTGCTGTTCCAGTAACAGACGCTTCATCCATGTGGATGTACGTTCCTTTCAATTTCTTTCCTTCTACCGCGTAGAAATGCTCACCTGCGTCGTAATTGAATTTTGCGCCGAGCATCATCATTCCAGAAAAGTGCGTATCTAATCGTCTACGACCAATTTTATCTCCACCTGGTTTTGGTAAAAACCCGACTCCAAATCGAGCGAGCATTGGACCAACAATCATTACTGATCCACGAAGTGAACCTGCGCGTTTTTTGAAATCCTCGGTTTTCAGGTAATCCAAATTGACATCTTTCGCCTGGAAAATATAGGTTCCTTTTTCAACTTTCTCGATCTTCACTCCCATTGCCTGGAGCAAACCGATGAGTTTATTCACATCAACGATGTCTGGAAGGTTTGAGATGGTCACCTTATCTGGTGTAAGCAGTGGTGCGCAAAGTACTTGAAGCGCTTCGTTTTTGGCTCCTTGAGGGATCAATTCCCCTTTTAGTGGTTTGCCTCCGTGAATTTCAAATGATGCCATTTAAATCGTTGATTATTGTTCTTTTGTGAAGCTAAGTAATGCATGGGCACTTACCGGCATCCACGCGAAAAGTTTTCCACTTGCAGACGTTAGTGCTTTCGATGTACAAATGAGTAGCGCGGTATTTGATCAACTCCAAAGCACCATTCACGCGCAAATAGAAGACAGTACGCTGCACTTCGCTCTGTATGCGTTCATCTTTCTGTAAATCAATAAAAATGGGCTGAACTTTCTCGTTCGAAAAAGAATCTAACCAATCACAAGGTCATTCGAAGCCTAACGACGACGTTTCTGATGCGATTTCTTCTTCCGGTTATTGTTGTTATTGTTGCGACGGTTGTTGTTCTGAGGCGTAATCGTCTTCAGCATTTGTTTTGTCGCAATCAAATCATCTGGATTTTCAATTGTCAAAGTACCTTGCGACAATTCGTTCAGTTGTTCTGCAATAACGTAATTCTCAACGGCGCTGTTGTTGTGCGATAAATACTGACGCTTCATGAAATTCCCCATTTTGCGCGTCATGTACTCTTTTTCTTCTTCGGAATTCATATTCTTGGAAGCCTCGAGAATTTTCTGTGTGTACTGTCCGTAGTGTCCAAAACGAATTTTGCTTTTTGGATACTCCATGGCATCTGGCTTTTCGTCCAATTCTTCCTTCTCAGGAATTTCGTATGGCGAATCCACATCCAGTTTAAAGTCGGACATAATGAACAAGTGCGTCCATAATTTGTGGCGGTAATCATCAACGTCACGAAGATGTGGATTCAATTGTCCCATCACCTCAATGATTGCCTGAGCCGCTCGTTGGCGCTCCTCACGTTCTTCAATATCCATTGCATGACTGATCATGTTCTGAACATTGCGTCCGTATTCTGGGAGCAAAAGCTTCCCTCTGATTGTGTTATACTGCATAATGTAATTTCCGCTGGCGCGAATTATGGCACCAAGCTACTAATTTTCGAGATGCTTCGCAAGTCCGTTGTCGTAAAGCTTGCGTGCTTCTTCTATAAATCCGAAGTGCTCATCATCCACCATCATTTTACCTTTGGTAACGTGACCGAGCAATGTTGAACTTATTCCTGCCGACATCATGAATTCCAAGAAATCATCTTCTTGATCTTCATTTACGGTAACAACCACACGTCCTTGTCCTTCTCCGAACAAGAATGCATCTTCCCGAACTTCTGAATCTGTAACGATGTCGAAACCAAGTCCGTTCGGCATTCCCATTTCTGAAAGTGCGATAAACAATCCACCGTCTGAAATGTCATGGGCAGCATTGATGTGCTTGTTTTTGATCAATCCTTTCATTACCTGGTGCAAAGCGTATTCTTCCTCCAAATTGAAGTATGGCGCCGGGGTTTCTTTGATTCCATGGTACGATGCAACGTACTCTGAAGATCCGATATCGTCATGCGATTGACCAAGAATGAAGATCAAATCTCCCTTGTGCTTGAAGTCAAGCGTCATGATATTTGTTTTGTCTTCCACAACACCAATCATTCCGATAGTTGGTGTTGGGAATACCGGCACCTCAACTCCGTCAATGGATGTTTGGTTGTAGAAAGAAACGTTCCCACCTGTTACGGGTGTTTCAAATTTGCGACATGCCTCAGACATTCCTTTGATAGCACCGACAAACTGCCAGTACGATTCTGGATTGTATGGGTTTCCGAAATTCAAACAATTGGTAATGGCGCTTGGTTCACCTCCTGCAACGGTAATATTACGGGCTGCTTCGGAGACCGCAATCATCGTTCCTACATGCGGATCGGCATTCACGTAACGCGAATTACAATCTACTGTCATGGCCAATGCTCGGTCGGTTCCTTTGATATTCACAATCCCAGCATCTGCCGGACGGTTGGTTGCCATGTTTTTTGTTCCTACCATTGAATCGTACTGTTCGTAGACCCAACGCTTAGAGGCGATATTCGGATGTTGCAACAAGCTAAATGCTACTTCGCGTAGGTCCTCTGGCTGCTTTACATCGTCGATGTTGAATTTTTTATACTCCTGATAATAAGCTGGCTCCTTGTATTCGCGTTGGTAAACTGGTGCTCCACCTCCAAGAACCAATGACTCTGCAGGAACATCTCCCACCAACTCACCGTCCATGAAATAGCGAACTTGACCACCTTCGGTTACTACACCAATTTCTTCAGCGTGTAAATCCCACTTATCGAAAATTTCTTTAACAACGTGCTCTTTTCCTTTTTGCACAACGATCAGCATACGCTCTTGTGATTCTGATAACAGAATTTCATAAGGCTGCATATTGTCTTGACGTGTTGGCACTTTATCGAGGTGAATGTCCATTCCGACGTTCTCACCTGCCGCACTCATCTCACAAGAAGAACAAGTAATTCCTGCTGCTCCCATGTCTTGCATTCCGACAATTGCGTCTGTATTTGACAATTCCATTGTTGCTTCGAGGAGTAATTTCTCCATGAATGGATCTCCCACTTGAACAGATGGTAAATCGTCTGCTGATTCTTCCGTAATATCTTTTGAAGCGAAAGCCGCTCCTGCAATTCCGTCTTTTCCAGTTGATGAACCAACAATAAAAACGGGGTTTCCTGGTCCTGCTGAAGTAGCCGAAATCACTTTTTTCGGGTCCATGATTCCTGCTGAGAATGCATTCACCAATGGGTTTGTGTTATACGATTCATCAAAGAACACCTCTCCTCCAACAATTGGAATTCCGAAAGAGTTTCCGTAATCACCAATTCCTTTTACTACACCTTTCACCAACCATTTGGTTCGATCTTTTTCGATGTTTCCAAAACGCAAAGAGTTTAACTGAGCAATTGGTCGCGCTCCCATCGTGAAAATATCACGATTAATTCCTCCAACGCCCGTTGCCGCACCTTGATACGGTTCCAAAGCACTTGGGTGGTTGTGCGATTCAATTTTGAACACACATCCTAAACCACCACCGATATCAACCAGACCAGCGTTTTCTTCCCCCGCTTTCACCAACATGTGAGGACCTTCTTTTGGTAATTGTTTCAACCAAAAGATTGAGTTTTTATACGAACAGTGTTCAGACCACATCACCGAGTATACCGCGGTTTCCGTGAAATTTGGAGTACGTCCCAAAATCCCTTTGATCATTTCAAATTCGTCTTCGCGCAATCCTAATTCGACTGCTTGTTCTACTGTTGCAACTTGCTGTGTTGTACTTTCCATAATCTGTGAATGATGCTGCAAATTTAAGGATAATTAAAGACGTGGTTTGATAAATAAAACAACTTTATTCACGGGTTTTGAACACAAAAAAAAGTGCTCGCCGTGAGACGAACACTCTTATAACTTTAACATTAAGTCGTTCTAAGAAACGGAATCCTCTTCAATGGTTGTCACTTTCTTACCTTTCCAAAACTGCATGGTTATGAAGGATACAACAGCGGCACCCGCCATCCCCTCAAGGAATAAGGCAATCATTGTTTGTGGCACACTCGCCGATTCAACCATTAATATTCCGCGTGAGGCCGAATCTAAGAAGGTAAATCCTACGGCGGCATCAAAAAGCAACAATCCGAACATGCTTAACAACACGTTGATACTGTTCGCAGCGAAGATGGAACTTAAATTTCGTACGTATGAATTTCCACCGAACTTCTCCACGTTCATCTGGCCGAGCTTAAAGGAGAAATAGAGAATTACGGCTAGGTTGAAAAATCTTAGCTCTGAATATTCCGTAAGACCCAAAGCGTACATTGACAAAA
Organism: Fluviicola sp.; assembly: GCA_043584915.1. Lineage (GTDB taxonomy): Bacteria > Bacteroidota > Bacteroidia > Flavobacteriales_D > Crocinitomicaceae > UBA4466. The sequence continues at coordinate 2,457,791 of CP121319.1, read as the reverse complement.
AGAAGAGACCTGTTGCCAAAAACATCTTAATTCCATATTCCACACTGCGTGATTTCGTAAATTGATTTGTTCTAATTATGTCTTTATCCATATAAATAACATAACGCTTTTATTTCGGAATGTCAAGTATTTAAAGGGATTTCTTTGAACTACCCCCATTTTGAACTAGCACAATTTTGCTAAGCAGCGAAGACGAAAACAAATAAAAAAGCGATTGATCTGAATGGAAACCGACAGCAATAATTCATGCTTTACGCGGTGCTTTCAAATCAATCGCTCACTCCACTAAATGGACCTTTCTATTTCGGCCGTCTCTCAATAAATGTCAGCAATTTGTGCGTAAGTGCTTTCAAGTGTACGACCAATATTACTTTTTATGTAATCAAAGACTGGATAGAATATTCTAACGTGGTCTTTCGGTATCCGAACGTTTCACATTCTTCTATTTCTACTATTGTATGGTCGCATAAATTCGTGAAAGAGAAGTTTCAATTGCCAAAACTGTCTTTCTCTGTGCCTGTCTCCTTGTCTAAATGTCCAGAAATCAATGACCCCGTTATGAGTTACGATATTATAGTAGTAGGAAGTGGCCCTGGAGGATACGTAGCAGCCATCCGAGCATCACAACTAGGGTTGAAAACAGCCATTGTTGAACGTGAAAATCTTGGTGGGATTTGTTTGAATTGGGGATGTATCCCAACAAAGGCACTTTTGAAAAGTGCGCAAGTATTTGAATACATCAACCACGCTTCTGATTACGGTATTACCGTGAAAGATGGAAAAGCAGATTTCGATGCTATGGTAAAACGGAGTCGAGACGTTGCCGGTGGTATGAGTAAGGGTGTTCAATTCTTGATGAAGAAAAACAAGATAGATGTTATCATGGGAAATGGTACCATCAAACCGGGAAAGAAAGTGGAAGTAACCGACGACAAAGGAAAGAAAACGGAATATGCAGCCGACAAAGGTGTGATCATCGCAACGGGCGCACGCTCTCGTGAATTGCCAAACTTACCACAAGATGGTAAAAAAGTAATTGGGTACCGTGAAGCGATGACTTTGCCAAAACAACCAAAGAAATTAGTTGTTGTTGGATCAGGAGCAATTGGTGTAGAGTTCGCATACTTTTACAATGCCATCGGTACGGAAGTTACTGTAGTGGAATACTTGCCAAACATCGTTCCAGTGGAAGACCAAGACGTTTCGAAAGAATTGTCAAAGAACTTCAAGAAGTCTGGAATTAAGGTGATGACAGATTCTTCTGTTGAATCAGTGGACACCAAAGGTGCTGGCTGCAAGGTAAAAGTGAAGACGAAGAAAGGAGAAGAGACAATCGAATGTGATGTTGTTCTTTCTGCCGTTGGAATTTCTGCAAACATTGAAAACATCGGATTAAGCGGCAAAAGAAGCTGGACACGAAATCAAAGTGGGTAAATTCCCATTCTCTGCTTCTGGTAAAGCAAGTGCTGCTGGAGCCAAAGACGGATTTGTGAAATTGATTTTCGATGCGAAATACGGTGAGCTTCTTGGAGGTCACATGATTGGAGCAAACGTTACTGAAATGATTGCTGAAATCGTTGCTATTCGCAAATTGGAAACAACAGGACACGAATTGATTAAAACAGTTCACCCTCACCCAACCATGTCGGAAGCGGTGATGGAAGCGGCAGCAGCTGCTTACGATGAGGTGATTCATCTTTCAAGCAAAACATATCCCGTTATTTATCTGCTGGATGGCTCTTCGGATGAAGACTTCATTCACATTGCTGGTCTGGTGCAATTCGGTTCGTATTCATGGATCAATATGATTCCTGAAAGCATTGTTGTCGGAATCGAAAATGTAGACAGAATACGTGATTTCACTGGTGACACGCGCGATTCTTTGCACAAGGCCGATTACCCTCAAATGGGAGGCTCCACTGATTTCATCCGATACATTAAGAACGAATTGCAACCATATATAGATTCAAGCTACAACGCCTCTGAAGAACGCACCATTATTGGACAATCGCTCGGAGGATTACTTGCAACGGAAATTCTTTTGAAATCGCCCGATATGTTCGACAATTACATCATTATTAGTCCGAGTCTTTGGTTTGATTATGAATCCTACCTGGACCTTGAGTTGACAGCTTCCGAGAAACAGAAAAAGATTTACGTAGGTGTAGGTGAGGAAGGTAAAATCATGAAACGCGTAGCGAAATCGTTGCACAAAAAATTGAAAAAGAGCCTTAAAGAAAACGATCAACTCTTTTGGGGATTCTTTAAAGAAAATGACCACGGCGATGTATTGCATTTGGCCGTTTACGATGCGTTCGACCAACTTTTCGGTGCTCAGCAATGAAAATATCCATACTTCTCCCCTTTCGAAATGCTGCTCCCTGGATCGCTGAAACCGTTCAATCCATTCAGGAGCAAACGCACGAAAACTGGGAGTTGCTTGCCGTAAATGATCATTCTAAAGACGACTCGCTTTCTATCCTTGACGCTATTGACGATCCTAGAATTCAGATTCTGAACAATAAAGGCATAGGAATCATACCGGCACTGCAAACGGGTCTGAATGCCGCATCTGGCGATTTTACAACACGCATGGACGCAGACGATTTAATGCCAAGGGAGAAATTGAAATCATTACTCTCCGTAATTGGGAATCAACGTCACATAGCAACGGGAAAAGTGCGCTACTTCTCGGACACGAGTGTTTCAGCAGGGTATCAAAAATATGAGAATTGGCTCAACGAACGCTGCAACCGAGAAGATCATTTCGATCATGTGTATCGGGAGTGTGTTATTGCATCGCCCAATTGGCTCGTAAGAACGGAATTCTTGCGTGCAGATAAGATTTTTGATCAATTGCACTATCCTGAAGATTACGACATGATATTTCTTTGGAAGAAATATGGATATGAAATCAGCGTGGCAAACGAAATTACGCACCTCTGGCGTGAGCATCCTCAAAGAACTTCTCGCAATTCCAGTACGTATGATCAAGCCTCCTTTTTTCAGCTCAAATTATCCTGGTTTCGTAGGAATGAAAAAGGCAAAACATTAGGTGTTTTTGGCACGGGACCAAAAGGAAAAATGGTCATCGATCAATTGAAAGGGGCATTTGAAATACATTGGTACGACCACGAGTACGCAAAATACGGAGCGCCACTGAACGGCCACACAATTGAAGATCCGGCGACTTGCCGTTGCGATTTGTTGCTCCTTGCGGTATACCCTGAAAACAAAATGCGCCTCGAGAATCTCGTGACGCATTTAGGATATGCATTCGGTAAAACCGTTTGGTATGTCTAGTTATTTTGAACCAATCCCCAATTTGACTCCTGCGTTAAACACATAACGTGCTCCTGAACGATTTTCCTCGATCCAACGATAATCCCAGTCGTTTCCGTCAAAGAACGTTTCAGGGTAATAATCTCGACTCGTATATTGACCAATTCCAACTCCAAAATAGAAATCCATCGAAAAAGTCTCTGACAACCACGCCTGATATCCAAAGTTGAAAAAGAAATTCGCCATTGATTCATTTCCTTTCACTACGTCTGGAATAAAACCCGAATAATCTTGAACCGTGTGATTGTATACTTTGTAGCGGAACTGTGGCGATACGTAGAATCGATTTAATGCTTCTGTCTCATCCAATGGGTAGTAACGATACGCTACACCAAGAACCAGTCCCACCCCACTCGTCTCTCCTGCCACTGGCTCGAAAGAATTTCCGAAATGTCCTGGTATTCCCACCGAAACCTTTGAAATAGTTGGACCTAGCTCTACGTCAAAACTTCCTTTTGCCGTTAACTGACGCTCATACCCAAACAAGATTTCTCCATCAAAAAGACTCAAAGGAGCAAACTTATAAACCTGGGTGTTCTCATTCTTTTTAATGTCACGTGGCGCATTACGACGAACTTTTGAGCGATCAATAATTACAATTTCCTCTTGGGCAAATATCGATGAGGTAATCAATAGTGCGAGTAGGGATGCAAATAATTTCATAAGATATTGTTCTGTTTACGACGATAACGCCGCCCGTTTCTATTTGGTTGGCTCCAGGTATGTTTTTAACAATTTCATAAAACGAAAAGTTACAATAACAGGGCTTGCTTCAGGAACTATTGAATCACTAAAGCCGATTCTTTCTGAAACTTGGATGCTTCAAAATGGAAATCGACGCGGCCAAGATTGACACCTGCCCAACCTACCTGATTGATTAAAACCGTTTTGCCTTCCACATTGGTTTCTTCCACTGGTTTCTCCAAAAACGTATGCGTGTGCCCCCCAATGATTAAATGAATGTCTTTCGTTTTACGCGCCAAAATAACATCCGACATACGCTCAGGATCGTCTTCATATTTATAGCCCAAATGTGAGAGACAAATAATCAAATCGCAACCCGCGTCTTTTAATGCTGCCGCACGATCGGTGGCAATTTCAATTGGGTCCAGATAAACGGTTTCACCATATTTTCCATCGGGAACCAATCCTTTGAGTTCAATACCCACGCCAAAAACGCCCACCTTGTATTTCCCTTTTTGAAAAATTTTGAATGGCTTCGTCAGACCTTCAATTAGGGTATTCGAGAAATCGTAGTTGGAACAAAGGAAATCGAAGTTGGCATGTTCTTTCGCTGTCACAAATCCATCCATTCCTCCATCGAAATCATGATTCCCCATGGTTGCAGCGTCATAGCCTAATTTAGACATGAGCTTCATCTCCAAAACTCCTCCAAACATATTAAAGTAAGGTGTCCCTTGAAATATATCACCTGCATCTAAAAGCAACACATTGTCTTCTTCAAAGCGAATTCGCTGAATCATTTCATAGCGACGTGAAACACCCCCTTGTCCGGGATATCGTGCATGATTTTCTGGAAACGGATCAATATTCGAATGGGTGTCGTTGGTATGAAGAATCGTGATTTTATCCCGCAACCCAATCACCTCAGTCGGCATCTCACGCGCAAACAGAGAAGGTGCTAATAAAGTTCCTCCCGTGACAAGTGCTGTATTCCTGATAAATGACCTTCTTTCCATTACAACTGAATTCTTTCTGTGGTGTTATAATCCAAGGTGTCTTGTATGCGAACGGATTCGATAAAGGCATCACGTAAAAGTCCACTTCCGAACTTGTGTTGCAGTTGCTGTTCGAAGAAATCCATGTGATCGCCTCCATTCATCAGATAGTCCGACGTGATTACCCAAAACGACTCCGTTGGTTCGGAAACACCATCAAAAATCAACGAATCCTCAATCAAAGTTGCGCCTGAAATTGGTTCGCCTCCTTTCGCAACCAAATATTCTTGGATATCAACCACTGATTCCCATGGCAACTCCACCCATACCACTTCATTGTCAAAGGGCATTAGTTTGAAAATGTCTCCCGTTGTGATATTCCCTTCACTAATCGGGTTTCGCAAACCTCCAACATTCAACAACCCAATAATAGGCGGATAATTCCTGATAGCGGGGCCTTGTTGCAAACGTTCGTAATCGAGCACTGCATCAGCTGCCCAATTGTTCAAGGCTGCATTTGGGCGCCCTTTCGTCATGTCGTGTTTTGAATAGCCGATCACCACATCCATCTCCTTTGAGAGTTCGCGACGGTATGGAGCAACGAGGCTGTCTATACCGGCATTAGAAGGAACCGAACTGTTTACCTCAACCGTGTCACTGACGGCCGTAATAGTATAAACGTCAGAGCAGGCCCATAAGCCTGCTCCAAGTAATAATAATATGATGAAATGTCTCATTATTCAATGATCATCTTTCGCTGCGCTTCTCCGATTGGAGTTGTCACACGAACGATGTAGCTTCCTGATTCAAATTCATTTGCGTTAAAAATTACAACGGATTCTTTTGAATCGGTGTTGGATGCAACCACACGTCCTTGCATGTCGATAACATCGTAGCTAGTAATAGTTGTTCCACTTACCTGAACGTATACTGCTTCGTTCGAAGGAATTGGATACACAACCATGCTGTTTTGCGCTTGATCTGTAACGCTCAAATTACAATCAGAAGCATCGTATCCAAACGCGTCGAAATCGACAAAACATGCCCATTGAATTGAATCAATGTATGGATTTCTGTTTCCTTGTTGGTTGTAAATGAATTCGTGACGGGCAATTTCGTAATCGTCTGGAGTATCATTAAAGTGCCATGTTTTCAGCAAATCCTGATCTTGTTCATCCGCACTTTGAACACCTGTCAATGGGAATCCGTAACACGTAATCATGTAGAAAATAGCACGTGCCGCATTTCCTTTCTGACTATCACGTGGTTCGTACACGATTTGCGATCCACTGTATCCTACTGCCCCTTCCAGGTAGCTCTGCAATACCGTTCCATCGATTTCTCCCAAAGGAAGGTTACTTCTTGGTGAATTTGCTTGCGCTAGGTTTGCTGGATACAAGTTGTGCTGATCGTTATATTCTGGCTCTTCTGGCTGATCAGCAGGGAAGGTTGGCATCCACGAGTGCGCGAATGTGTGCTCACGGCTGTAGCCTGTTGCGGTCCAATCGAATGGATCATCAAATACATAATTCTCTCCTGAATATGCACACGTCACATACGACTGACCGTTGGTAGTATCGCGTACTTCAAATTGATCCATCATGGTTAGCTTGTACAAGAAGTAGCTTACTTCTGTATGCGGATTGATCAACGTTTGAAGATCTGTGTGTAAGTTTGGATCTGCCGCTGTAATGGTTCCGTAGTAATTTCCGATGTTGGCACCGCTACTTGAAACGTTTGCTTCTGCAGGAGTTGTGGCAAGATAGTTCTCGAACCCTGCTTGACCGTTAAAGGCATATACTGCAAAGTAATAATCCTGATTGGCAATCACTCCACGAGGTGTGAATGTTGTTCCTGATCCTACGTAGGCCACACGAGCATCTCCAACGAAATCTCCGCGCAAGTAAGTGTTTCCATCTTGTGGCACTCCTGTGATAGGGCTACCATTTTTCCAAAGCACCAAGTAGTTTGTTGCTCCAGTTCCTGCTCCATAATTTCCATTCAACGCATAGGCTTCAATGGTTGGGAACGTTAATCCTGTTGGGTTTGCTGATGGCTCCGTTGCCAGGTTGTCGGTACCAACTCCTTCAAAGTTGATAATGTATGGATTCTCATCCGCATCGTTAGATCCAATTTCCATGGTTGCAAAGTACGAACCAGTTGATGCCGGGCTGTACGTTACCGTGAAAGTCTGCGAGGATCCTCCTGGGATGGAAACCGTTCCGATGTTTGAACCGAACGCCGCAGCATTTGTCCCTGTAAAGGTTGCTCCAGTGACATCCAAGTTCTGTGTTCCAAGGTTTTCAATTTCTACCGGAATAGATGCCGTGTTACCAATGAAGTAATCGCTTTGATGCAATACAGTTGAACCGTCCAACAAAACATTGATTTCGAATTGTGGAGCAACATAAGCAACAATATCATTTGTAGAACGAGGAACGATCTGGTAGTTGGAATTGAATTGTCCCAATGGCCCCGTAACTGTTACCGTTCCTGTTGGAATAGCTTGTCCTACCAAGTTTGTTCCGCTGTTCACACGAACATCCAATTGATTGGTACCATCTGTAATTTGATACGTTTGGTTCCCTGAGAATGATCCAGACTGCACGAAAGTGACGTTCTGAATTTCGACCAATTGTGACTCCAAAGATTCTACTGCAGAAGTAATTGGAATTTGCAATGGCGAAGGTGGTACTACCGCCTGATTGTGAATCACCACGTTGTCAACGATTGAAATCTCTAGCAATCCTGAAAACTCAATTAACGGACCTGTAACTGTTACAGAATCTCCTTCGTTCACCCCTGTAATTGGGCCTCCGTAACAAGCCAATCCGGCTGTTCCGTCCTGTACATATCGAATGGGACCTAATTCCCCTCCATTGGTGGCAATACCCGAAATGGTCACTGTTGATCCGATTCCGAAAGTACGCGCATCTGCGATGTTTGCCTGTGCATTGGAAAGAAAACTTCCTGCCACCATAGCAATGATTAATCCTACTTTTCTCATATTCATTCGTTTGTTATCTCTCATTATTAAAATTCGAACCCAAGGGAAACGTTGAAACGAATTCCTTGTCCAAAGAACACCGATGCTGATTGTGCATTGAAATTACTTTCTGATTCATCGAAATTTCTATTGTTCGTACCGTCCAAAATGTACGTTGTATTCAAAAGGTTGAAGACGTTCGCTCTAAATGACAGGGCTGTTTTCTCCAATTTTAATCGATACCCTGCATGCAAACTCATCAACCCGTAATCTGGCATTTGCCAAGAATCTGTTCCGGCTGTTGGTCCCGACAATGAAATTGGATCGAAGTCTGTGTAATAGCGATCGAAATAGGTATAGCGAAGTTTCACGTATCCGCCTTTTACAAATCCCCATCGTACAGACGCTGCATAGGTGGATTGTGCCGCATCACCAACGTGCACTCCTCTGGCATCAAAAGTGATGGTGTCATTATATACAACCACTTCCTCGGCCGAATTCCAAATCCAATCTCCAATACTCGCCATTCCTTCCAACGTGATTTTTTTGTTGATACGGTACGCTGCATCTAGCTCAATCCCCATGTGGCGTGCATCCATCCCTGGGATGTTTACAATAATTACTTCCAATGGATCCAACGGGTCTTGAACTGACAAACCAAACGGCAGCGGTCGGTTCGACCAATTGGTGAAATAACCATTCACGTTGACACTCAGCTTCTTCGAACGGAAGCCGTAGCCCAATTCAAATGCGAGGATGTTTTCGTTTACCAGGGTATCAAACACACGGTTTTGTTGGTTGTCGATTACGTTGTTGAACATTGGCGTTCTTGACAAATAACCTACGTTCACAAAAATGTTCTGCGTTTCCGTAACGTTGAAGTTGGCTCCAGTCTTGAAAGTAAATCCGTTCTTATTTACCCAATCCGTTTGGTGATCGCGCAACCCTGATGAGTTACGATCATATGTTTGTCCCATATACGAAACAGTGTCGTGGTAGCCGATATCCAAAATTGTATCACCAAGTACTAATTGTTTCTGACGGAAGTAGTCAATTCCTTTGTAGAAATTCGCCACTCCAGAAGCGTTCACAAATGCTGTCCACTGGCCTTTTGAGTATTCCGCCTGTCCAAATGCTCCTGCCCACTGCACCAATCCATCTCTGTGGTTGTGCCAAGGCTGACGACCAATCTTGTCGCCAACTACTTTCATATCTGTTGCTGCGTTAGCATTTGCCGAGTTCACAAAGTATTCTCCGCCCAAAAGGTCCAATACTTCGTTGTAATGCTCTCCCTTGTAATAACGGTAATCCAAACCTCCAGAGAAGGTTAAGTGGGAAGAGTAATCGTAATCGAATTGAGACAATGCTCCAATCCACGAGTGATTGTTTACGGATGCGGACAAAATCTGCGATGATTTCAATAAATCTGGATCGTAAAAGGCATCGGTAGTTGGTAGTTGTTGCCCCCCAAACACTGTCCATTGGTTGTTGAATATGATTTGATCCCAATCCACCAATCCTTCATCGTCTGAAACGATTGTTGAGCTTGAGTTAAAGTAGCGCTGTCCACCACCGCGACCAATCGAAACATACACCATATTGGAAATAGAAAGTTTATTGTTGACTTTCCAGAAATCTTTCAAGGTGATTTGTGGTTTGTGGTAATAGTTTCTTTGAGAACAATACGCCCCATCCATTTTTCAAGGTTCCCGATTTGTAGGAAACAGAAGTACGTAGGAAGTTTCCAGTACCGTATTCCTGGCGCGCGGTGATTTCGCGTTTTCCACCAGTATTTTTCGTAAGGATGTTCATGGTCCCACCAACAGATGGCATTGCCAGCTTTGTTGCTCCCAATCCTCGTTGTACTTGAATTTGCGAAGTAATATTGTCCAATCCAAACCAGTTGGACCAATACACCCATCCATTCTCCATGTCATTTACGGGTACACCGTCTATCATTACTCCAACATTTCGTTGATTGAATCCACGGATGGTAATTCTTGCATCACCATCACCTCCTCCAGTTTCAGTAGCATGAACTCCAGGCGTGGCATTTAAAATCATGGGTAAATCTTGCGAACCGAGTTCTTCACTTATGGCCTTGGCATCCAATGTTGTTTTTGCAACGGGTGTTTTACGGTCTTCGGCAATATTTCCAATCACCTTTACCTCGTCCAATTCTTGACTTCCGCCAAGTAAAACGTCATTCACAACCGATGCTTCATTGATTTCAACTGTGATGTTCATCGTGTCGAAGCCAAACATTGTTACCGTACCATCATAAGTATCGTAGGGCATGTCGGCAATGGTGTATTTACCATCGTAATCAGTGATCGCTCGAAATTTCGAAGAGAACACCACTTTTGCCCCAACTACGGGTTGCTTTGTTACATTATCAGTAATAGTTCCCGTTAAGGTTCCACTTTGCCCGAAAGAAACGGACGCAAAAAGAGAAACGAGAACAACAAGAATTGCCTTCATGATTTACGAAAAAAAGAAGGCCTCAACGATTGCTGAGGCCTAAGAATTAATGCTTATTTGATAATTACGCGACGTGTAACTGTTGCACCGTTACCGCTTAGTTTTACAAAGTAAACTCCATGACGGTTTGAAAGATCAATAGAAACAGCTGCCTGTCCATTGTTTTCCGCTGTATACACTTCTTGTCCTAACGAGTTAATTACTTCAATGCTTGTGTAATTGTTGATGTTGTTTACAGTAAACACACCTTGCGATGGGTTTGGAGAAACGCTCACTTTTGCTGGTGTTGCTTCTTCTTCCAAGCTCAATGACTCACAATCACAATCGTGTGATCCAAGTGTAGACCAGTTTCCTTCCAGTGTTCCGTTTACATCAATCACTGGAGGAACCGAATCGTATTCTGCCAACGGATCAAAAAACGAAGGGATTGGATTCGTTTGTCCTGCCAATACAGTTGATTTACGAATCAATGAGTGATCTGCAGAAACAATAACGCCCGCTCCGTTGTTGTATGGGAAGTCTGTTGACCAACCATCTCCTGAACCTGGATCTTCACCAACTTTTCCGAATACATCAACTACAGTTGCATTTGGAATGTCATTGATATCACCTTTGTAAAGGATCAAAGCATCGTTACCGTTGAAGTAAAATGCATACGAATCGCCATATACCGGACAGTAAAACTCATCCGCTACCGCTTGCAAATCATCCCAAACAGGAGCTTCTTGTCCTTGTCCGTTTGGATCACGCTTATCAATCACACCAACATGCGTAGTGTAAGGAGCTAGCGTTCCAATCAACTCAATTCCAATAGAAGTCGTTTGACTTGAAGTGTGTGAAGTTGATCCATTGCTGTATCGTGCTACAAAATACTCAGACAAATCAATCGGCTGATCCGTCGTGTTGTAAATTTCCAATGCTTTGTTGTTTGACCAACCTTCAACATATTCTGAGATGAACAAATCCTTATTTTTAAGCTGAAATTTTAATCGAATTATGAAACATTTACTCCTATTTATCTGTCTTTTCGGCGTTTCTATCGCCTATTCACAGGACAAAAAAATTACTGTTGAAAAAATCTGGAAGAACTACGAATTCATGCCTGCCTCCGTAGCTGGTTTTCGTTCCATGAACGATGGGAATTTTTATTCAAAAATATCTTCTGGAGAAAATGGAACTTCTGTCACAAAACACAGCTTCAAAAACTACAAAGGAAAAGGAGAAACAATTATCCCGGCGAAACTTCTGAAGGAGATTGGAATGGATGATTACAGTTTCAATGCTGATGAGACCAAAGCTCTCATATCAACACAAACAAAATCAATTTACCGACGCAGTTATTCAGCCGTATATTACCTGATCGATTTGAAGACAGAAAAAGTACAGCCTTTGGATTCTGAACGCGAACCACAAACACTGGCACAATACTCTCCTGATGGAATGAAAGTTTCTTACATCTACGAAAACAATCTTTACGTAAAGGATATTACCTCTGGTAAAGTCACGCAGTTAACAAAGGACGGCGAAAAGAACAAGATCATCAATGGTACAACCGATTGGGTTTACGAAGAAGAATTTGCCATTACCGAAGCCTACGGATGGTCTCCAGACAGCAAATACATCGCCTTCTTGCGTTTTGATGAATCTGATGTTCGCGAGTACAACATGAAATTTTTCAATGAACTGTATCCAGATTTGTACACGTTCAAATATCCGAAAGCAGGAGAAGACAATTCAAAAGTGACGGCACATTTGGTTGGCGCGGATGGAGCAAACCTTCAATCCATTGATCTTGGTTCGTACGAATATATCCCAAGAATGAAATGGTCGTCGAACGAGAACAAATTGGTACTGCAAACCATGAACAGACATCAAAACGAATTAAAGTATCATTTGATGACAGTGCAGAACGGAAAAATGAGCACCAAAGCTTTCTACACAGAGAAATCTGAAACGTATGTAGAAATTGATGACAACCTTTTGATTTTGGATGACGGAAACACCATTCTAAGAACCAGCGAAAAAGATGGGTACAATCATATTTACGCCTTGACATTCGACGGAGAATCACGTGCCGTAACTTCGGGCAATTGGGATGTAATTGATTGCTACGGGATTGATGCAAAAAATAAGGTATATTTTTCATCCGCAGAATCAGGAGCGATCTACAAAACCCTTCATAAAATTGGTTTGAATGGCAAGGGAAAAGTATGCATCAGCGATGCACATGGAACAAGCAACGCTTCTTTCTCAAATGGAATGCAGTACTTTCTAAAAACGTATTCAACTGCAAATACTGCTTCGGTTTACACACTTTGTGACAATAAAGGAGATGTCATTACGACTCTCGAAGACAACAAAAAATTCATGGAGAAACTGGCGGCTTACAATCTTCCTAAGAAAGAGTTTGTGACGTTCAAGGGACACGACATGGAATTGAACGGATGGGTCATTAAGCCCAATGATTTTGATCCGAGTAAAAAATACCCCGTTTACATTAACATATATGGCGGCCCTGGGTCAAATATGGTGTCTGATTCTTGGGGAGGAATCAATTATATGTACCATCAATTGCTTGTTCAAAGCGGTTATATCGTCGTTTCTGTCGATCCGCGCGGAACTATGCGCCGTGGAGCTGCATTCAAAAAAAGCACGTATCTGGAGCTTGGAAAATTGGAAACAGAAGATTTCATCGCGGTGGCAAAGGAACTACAAACAATGTCGTATGTTGACCCGCAACGCATCGGAATTATGGGATGGAGCTACGGTGGTTTCATGACTTCGTTGGCCATGACAAAAGGTGCCGATTATTTCAAAATGGGTATTGCGGTCGCTCCTGTTACTAGTTGGCGCTATTACGATAATATCTACACAGAAAGATTCATGCGCACCCCGGCAGAAAATGCCTCTGGGTATGATGAGAACTCGCCCATCAATCACGTAGAGAAATTAAAAGGGAAATATCTGTTGATTCATGGCTCCGGTGACGACAATGTGCATTACCAAAATACCATGGAAATGATTAATGCATTAGTGGCGGCTGATAAGGACTTTGATCTGTTCATTTACCCGAACAAAAATCATGGAATTTATGGTGGAAATACACGCAATCATCTTTTCCGAATGATGTACGAATACACCCTAGAGAACCTGTAACAGAAATACTTATTCGGAGGAAGTCTTGATAGAAAGGAAATTTGGTATTATCTTAGAGCAAGAGATTTGACAATGCACCGTTTGATTGCGAAGTTGCCAACATTGGCTGCTTGGTCGCACAAAAACGCAATGCGTCATCCGTTCATGTATCCAAAGAATGATTTGGATTACGGTGCAAACTTCTTGCACATGATGTTCGCTATGCCAACAGAAGATTATCAACCAGATCCTGTTGTTGTTTCAGCATTGAACAAATTGTTGATTCTACATGCAGATCACGAGCAAAACTGCTCCACTTCGACAGTACGTATCGTAGGTTCGTCTCACGCCAACTTGTATGCTTCTATCTCGGCAGGAATTACAGCACTTTGGGGACCACTTCACGGTGGAGCTAACCAAGCAGTAATTGAAATGCTTGAGAAAATCGCTAACGACGGTGGAGATGTTGACAAGTGGGTTGCGAAAGCAAAAGATAAAGATGATTCGTTCCGTTTGATGGGATTCGGACACCGTGTATACAAAAACTTCGATCCTCGCGCTACAATCATCAAGAAAGCATGTGATGATGTATTGGCGAAAATGGGAATTGATGATCCAATGTTGGACATCGCGAAGCGTTTGGAGCAAGTTGCTTTGGAAGATGAATACTTCAAAGCGCGTAACTTGTACCCTAACGTTGATTTCTACTCTGGAATCATTTACCGCGCAATCGGAATTCCAACAGAGATGTTTACCGTAATGTTCGCATTAGGACGTCTTCCAGGATGGATTGCTCAATGGAAAGAGATGATGGACAACAAAGAACCAATCGGTCGTCCACGTCAAATTTATACAGGAGACGGAAAGCGAAACGTATACATCTAGCTATGATGGTGCAGGCGAAGGATTTGGTTATGGCTATCAATCCTTTCATTTGGAATTTGAGGCAGAACTAGAACTTGCTGTGAAATATTTCCGATTTCGCGATGTGGAAAACGTACCCAGAATGATCCTAAAATTCTACGATGCAGATGGAAACTTGCTTACAACAATCAATCTGCAATATCGTGACGTCACAAACACAACCAACGAGGAAGAAATGTCATCTTCCCTATTCTATTCCATTGACTTAAAAAATGTTCCGATGTCCGTTTTAGATCAAACGGTGAAAATTGACATTACCCGTTGGAGAAGAAATTGAATTCATCGCTCCAATTCATCAATAATCTTCTGTTCTTTTTCGTGCTCCTTTCGGTTGTAGTAGAAGTAGAACTGTTCGCCCATTAACCCTAAGGCTCCCGCTATTGCGAAAATGGTCCCCATTCCTATACTTCGACGAATAATATCGCCACCATATCCAGGAGAGTCCATAATCAATCCGAATACCGTATAAAACACCAAAAGGCTGAATATTAAAACCGCGGCAGATAAAACAAACTGTACTTTGCCTCGAATGCTTTTGCGAAACATCATGACAAGCAAAACCAAGAATATTCCGTAGCACGCAAAAAGAAGCAATCGCGTGTGAAACCTTATTGATTTCGCCTTCTCCATTAAATCATCGTATTGAAGTTGTTCCGCCTCCTCCATTTTTAAATCGCGAATAGTGAGCACCATGGCCTGAGCTGAAATAAATGGTGCTGCTTGACAAACACGTGCCTTAATTTCTAAGTCTTTATTACTTCCCAGAGTCTTATCCAATCCAAACTCATCCTCGTATCGTTCAACATCTACAGAGGTTTGAATTACCCCTAACCCTTGATGTACCAACGAAAACATTATGACAAACGGAAGCCAAAAAGAAAAACTCAAGGTCACCCACTTCCGACTAAAACGTGGATTCCAGAGTCCGTTTCTGGTAGAGCGCAAAATCAAAATAAAACCCATCCCGCACATCCAAAACCCAATCCCGAGATTCTCGGTGAAAATGAGCGATTCTGCAGGATTGTTAGAGAAAAGCATGTTTTGAACGGATGTATTTCCGCCATCGTACCAAAAAACAACGAAGCGCAGAAATTGGAACAAGAAGTTTAACCCAAAGAACACCAACATTACCTGTGAAAGGCGTCGAATTACTTTAAGGTTCTTAGGTTTCCATAAATTGGCACCATAGCAAATGAACAAGACTGCGGATATCGCAACTCCTAGAATTAGGAGCATGGTTATTGCTTGCAAGAGGATGTAAACCATAGGAGCTCCTTTCAAACTCACATTCAAAAGCTCCAGAAACATCTCAATTCCTGAGTACCAGGAGGCATCTTTGTCCACTAAAAAGGAAAACTCGGTTGAATTCCCCCAGGAAAGGAAGGGTAAAACCAATGTAAGCAACATGATGGAGCTAATCACCAAGATCCAAATGCGTTGCATCATCTGCCGATTCTTAGGGAATTGCAGGCCGTAAATCCATCGCTTCACCCCTGTTTTGTCGTATAAAATGTGTTTTTCTGGATGTTCCCTTTTTTCGTCCTCAGTTTGAATACTTTCAAGATCGATACTGCTGTCTTCCGGATTCTTGTAGGTGAGCATTTCAGGATAGTGCTCTTCAAAAGCAAAAACGTGGTCTCCAAAACACAAAATATCCTGCGCTTTCAAGGCTTTTTCACCTTGAATTTGTTGGTTGTTTACAAACGTTCCATACAACGATTCAAGATCTTCTACAATCATAATATCGCCTGCAGAAAAGGTGATGGTCGCGTGAAATGCGGCAACGCCAGGTTTGTTAATTACGATGTCATTGCTGGGGTCGCTCCCAATCGTCCTTACTATTTCCATGTGTGATCCCTTGAGCGAAGAAAGATAGCGAATTATTCAGCCGATTGCATGTGTTTGGCCTTTTTCGATCCAGCGTAAATGGAGTACTTACGGAACGAACATTCCAAACTTCCATTAAACACTTTGACTTTACGGTCGGGCTTCAATCCTACAAATTTAAAGGCTTCCATATTCGATGAAACAATCCAACAATCAAAACCTTGCATTTCTGATTTCATCCAATCGCCCAGTTCCTCATAAAGTTCCTCAATCTCATCGCCCATACGTTCTCCATACGGCGGATTTGAAATCATGATTCCTGATTCTCCCGGGCTACTCGACTCCTGAAAACTATCCGGATGTACCTTCACAAAACGTCCAATAGGCAAACGGCGCAAATTACGTCGTGCTTTCATCACCATTTCGGCATTGTTATCCGAACCTATAATTTCGCAGGGCAATTCTGTTACTCGCTTTGGAATGGCGTCTTGAATTTCGTCCCAAACATCGGAGTCATAATTTGCAAAGTTTTTAAAGGCGTAGTGATGTCTTTCTAGTGTTGAAGGCAATCCTGCAGCCATTAATGCGGCTTCAATTAAAAAGGTACCCGATCCACAAAACGGATCCACAAAGGTAGATTTCTTGTCCCAACCTGTCATGCGAATTAAACCTGCTGCTGCCACTTCATTCATCGGGGCAACTCCTGCCTCATCGCGGTATCCACGCTGAAATAAAGGCGCGCCAGAAGTATTTAGAGAAATGGTTACTTCCTTGTTGTTGATGTAGACATCGAACATTACTTGCGGTTTCTTTGTATTTACGTCAGGACGATTGTTGATCTTTTTTCGAAACGTATCTACAATGGCATCTTTTACGAGCAAAAACGGATATTGCGAATGCTTGAAGAAATCTGAAAATATCGCACCACGCACTGCAAACGTTTTTCGAACATCGAAGTATTGCGTCCAATCAATTTTCATGCATTGTGTGTACAAATCGTCTTCGTCTCGAATGCGGAACTTTTTCACTTCCACCAATACTGACAGCGCACAACGCAAGTGTACATTCAGGAAATAAACATCTTTCCACGTACCGTTAATTTGTACTGCACGATTCAATTTCGTAGCGTTCGGAAAACCAAGCTCTGCCAGCTCTTCTTGAAGCACTTGCTCGAAGCCGTAGAATGTTTTCATTGTAATTACCAAAGACTTGTCTGAACCGTTCACTTCCTTCATACCAACGCTGTTATCGGAATATCCGTATTTTTGTACAAAAGAACGAAATTGGCCGGAAAGAAGCTACACCTAGTCATTTTATCTTTATTCCTCACCACTACACTATTGGCGCAGGAAAAAGTTGGCGTTGTCCTAAGTGGCGGTGGTGGAACAGGTCTAGCCCATATTGGTGTTCTTAAAGCCCTCGAAGAGAATAACATTCCCATTGACTATATCACAGGTACTTCTGCCGGAGCTTTGATTGGAAGTATGTATGCCGCAGGTTATAGCCCTGCTGAAATTGAAGCCATCGTAATGGACGAAAATTTCGAAATGATGGCGAATGGAGAATTGCCAAGGAAAGATCGATTCATTTTACGCGAAGAAAACGCCCATGCAGGAATGGTAAGTTTGTCTTTCTCGAAAGATAGTTTGTTGCAACGCTCCCTGCCAACCAATTTCACCTCCTCTGCTTATTTGGATTTTGAAATGATGCGCATCTTAGGTACGGTTTCAGCCGTTCACGGACATAATTTCGACAGCTTATTTGTACCCTTTCGATGTGTTGCTTCTGATATTCAAAAGAAGGAAGCCGTGGTTTTTAACGATGGAAATTTGAATGCTGCCGTGCGCGCATCCATGACCTACCCGTTTTACTTCAACCCCATTCGTGTGAACGAAATCCTATTCTTTGACGGAGGACTTTACAACAACTTCCCTGCGGATGTCATGTATGATGATTTCAACCCTGATTTCATTATTGGAAGTAATGTTTCTTACAATGCAGATCCGCCAACAGAAGACGATTTAATTGGTCAGGTTACCAATATGTTGGTGCGACATACAGAATTTGAATTGCCGTGTGAACAGGGCATCTTAATTGAACCACAAACCAACGTGTCCTCCTTTGCTTTTGATGAAAAAAGTGCGCGTGAAGCCATTCAAAGTGGCTACGATGCAACCATGCTTTACCTGGACTCGATCAAACAATTCGTTACAACCACTGAAGAAACGGACTCCATCCGAGAACGCAGAGCTGCTTTTCGCGATCAAAATCGTCCGCTTAAAATTACGCAAGTTGAAAGCAGCTTTGAAAACAGAAAAATCGGGTTTGCTCAACGTTCATTGATTCGCCCTAAAAAGAATGAAGTAATCAACCGAAATCAACTGGAACGAAGGTATTATCGCATTTATGCCGCACCCCAAATCGACTTTCTCTACCCGACGCTAGAGCAAATAACGGATAGCACCTACAAACTAAATGTTGATGTGCGAAAAGCGCGCGATTTTAAGTTGGACATTGGTGGTCACATTTCATCGCGTCCGGTAAATACAGGGTATGCAGGGCTTACGTTCCAAAGTGTCGGAAGAATTGCCACCAAAACCAAGGTAGAAACCTATTTCGGGAAGTTTTACGGATCGACAAAAGCGCAATCAACCGTAGATTTACCCGCGGTATTCCCTACGTCAATCTCCGGTTATTTAGTATTGAACCGATGGGATTATTTCCGCAGTTTTGCCACTTTTTTTGAAGAATCAAAACCTTCCTTCCTCGTTCAAAATGAAATTTATCTTGGGGGAAATGTCAGTATTCCCATTACCAATACGATGAAGGCAACTGCGGGAATTAGAATGTTCCGCCTCGACGATAGTTATTATCAAATTGAAGATTTTACCAGTTCTGACACGGCAGATTTAACCAATTTCGATGGATATTCTGCTTATTTCAAACTCACACACAACACCCTAAATCGCAAGCAATTCGCCTCTTCCGGAAACTATTTCAATTTTGAATTCAGGTTTGTAGACGGAAAAGAGCGCACTCTTTCTGGCTCCACCTCCAACGCACCATTTGACATTCAAAACTTCCATCGATGGATCAACATGCGATTGGACTACCAATCCTTCGTTGTCGATCAGCCTTTCTTCCACTTAGGAATTCACGGGCAAGCAGTATCCAATAGTCAAACGCTTTTCGCCAACTACACGGCCTCTCTGTTGTCCATGACAGAATTTTCACTGGTTCCGGATGCCAAAACATATTTCCTCCCAGAATATCGTTCACCTTTATTCGTTTCAGGCGGCCTAAATACAGTTTTTTCGATTAAGAAGTTTGTCGACCTGCGGTTGGACGCGTATTTCTATCAACCATTCACACAGCTCATTGAATATTCAGATGGAAGTTTGGGACTTGAAAGCAATCTAGATAATTCGGCCATAATGGCTTCTGCATCTGCCGTATTCCATAGCTTCATTGGCCCAATTCGATTTACCGCAAATTATTTCCCTATGCAAGAAACGCCTTTTTCTTTCCAATTTAGCATGGGATATGTGCTCTTCAACGAGCGCGCGATTCGATGAGGAAAGGCTATGGAAAAAATCATCTGTGGAATTCAGCAAATGGGAATTGGAGTTCCCGACGTTCAAGAAGTTTGGAAATGGTACCGTAAATTCTTCGGCGCAAATGTGCGTGTATTTGAAGAAGCGGCCGAAGCACCACTTATGACGAGATACACAGGTGGAACAGTTCACTCACGTACAGCTACGCTTGCCTTGAGCATGGACGGTGGAGGTGGATTTGAAATCTGGCAGTTTACTTCTCGCCCCACAGAAAAAGCCACTTTTGACATTCAGTTGGGAGATTACGGTTTGTATGCCTGCCGCATTAAATCGAGAAATGTTCAAGCAAGCTACGACTACTTTAAAGCCAACGGAGCCGAAATTCTTGGTGATTTACAAACGGCGCCCAACGGTGAACACTCTTTCTTTGCGAAAGATCCAAACGGCAATATCTTCAATGTTGTCGAAGGAAAAGGATGGTTCCAAAATACGGGACATGCATCCAAGTGTGGAGGTGCCGCAGGAACAATGATTGGAGTGAGCGATATCGATAAAGCCCTGCCACTTTACCAGGATATTTTGGATTACGAAACGGTGGTTTACGACCAAACAGGCGTATTTGATGATTTGAAAGGGCTTCCATCGGGAGATAAAAAAGTGCGCCGCGTATTGTTGACACATAAAAAAGAACGCCGCGGACCCTTTGCTCGATTGTTAGGTCCATCACAAATAGAATTGGTTCAGGCATTGGACAGAGACGATACGCAATCGATTTTTGCCAACCGTTTCTGGGGAGATTGGGGCTTCATCCACCTTTGTTTCGATATCCAAGGCATGGATGCACTTCAGAAAGAATGCGAAGAAAAAGGATTTCCATTCACCGTAGATAGCGCCGACACGTTCGATATGGGAGAAGCTGGAGGTCGATTCTCGTACATTGAAGATCCAGATGGTGCGTGGATTGAATTTGTGGAGACGCACAAAGTGCCAATCATGAAAAAGCTAGGATGGTACATTCACCTCAAAAATCGCAAACCAGGAAAACACCTTCCCAACTGGATGCTCCGTGCTATGGGAATGAACAAAGTGAAGGATTAGTACGGACGGAGTATTTTACGCGCCAGAACAGCGTGTTTATGCGTTCAGAACGGGATCAAGTGATAACAGCGACAGTCCCACGCAGCAAACGCTTTTGGATAACGCGACCTACGATCTAAACGTAGTCATTAACGAAGGGCAATCTGATGCCTTTGAAGTTTCCGGATCAACAGAAATTGTTTCTGGAATTTCAACAAGCACGGACTCTCCAAATCACCAATTCAAATTCGCAACCAACTCTGTTACAACAGGAGAATACGTTTCTGCAATCATTTCTGTAACACACGGAAACTCTGCAATCATTAACACAAGTTTGGTAGTTGACTACAAAGAATTCATCGGCGCTGACTCCGTATTTCAATCCTTTAACTGGACCATTGGAGAAACAGAAGTTAGCAACGGGTTTACGACCAATTTCAACGCATCTGGTGAATCGTTTTACAACTTGATTAATTCAAATTGTGCCACAGGCGATCCAGGCGTAACCAAGCGTAATCTTGAAGGAATTACCGTGAAAGTTGTCGGTGGATCAGAAGATTTGTACAACTACATTTTGGTAAATCAACCAAGTTCATCCATTGCGCAAACAAAGCCAACGTTTACCAATCTTACTGCAACAAATGACCATCCAGTTCTCGGCATCTTTTCATCACGATATACCTTTTCCGTATACCACCCGATGTCGGCAGTGAATCAAAATACGCGTTGTATCGATCGTAACTCAACAATGGAATTGTGTATCGGACCTATTACGGGACCGCGCCTATTCTGTAGTCAGCAAGAACTCGATATTGTACAAGGTCAGCCTTGGGCTTGTAACTGATCGCATCAATTTCTACCTTTAGCGAATGCCTGAAAGGAAAACGCTTTTTGTAGACCTCGTTCTTCCCGTTCCCATTCGAAACGAATTCACGTACCGCGTGCCTTTCGAAATGAACGAAGCCATCTTTAATGGTGCGCGTGTGGTGGTGCCGTTTGGTCGCTCAAAACGCATTACGGGTCGAAGCAATATACCTTCTGGAAATGGATTTCGAATTATTACATGGCGCCAATTGGCGATGTAATGAACGCAGCGTTGCCATCGAACTTCAAACTGGCGAGTGAAACAAAAGTGGTGCTACACCCAGATTTCAAGAAAGATCCACGATTTTTCACCGAACGAGAATTGGATATTTTAGACGCTCTGGAAATTCGTGAGACGCTCGATTTAAAAGAAATTTCTGAAATCGTTGGCATCAAAACAATTCAGCCGATTATCAAAGCTCTCATCGACAAAAAAGCCGTGCTTTCATTGGAAGAGTTGAACGAAAAATTTGTTCCGAAAACGCAAATATTTGTTGGGATTTGTGAAGAGTTCCAACATGAGGATACGCTTGAAGCGCTCATTGCAGAAATGGATGGCGTCAAAAGCAAGAAAAAACAACTCGATGCGATTATGGGAGTGCTCCGTCATGTTCAAATTGCACGAGATGCCACCGAGATCGTTTTAAGAAAAACCTTAATTGAAGAAGGCGTTTCGCAATCGTCCTTGAATACTTTGGAAAAGCAAGGCGTTCTTTTTCAAGAAAAGATGGAAGTCTCTCGCCTGGAAGACAATCCGTACGAAGGAACTGCATTCAAAGAACTTTCGTCATCGCAAAAAGTCGCATTGGAAGAAACACGCGCAGGATTCGATGATGACAAAGTTGTCTTACTGCACGGGGTCACCGGATCGGGAAAAACAGAGATCTACGTTCAATTAATCCAAGAACATTTGGATCGTGGAAAACAGATTTTATTCTTGCTTCCAGAAATTGCGCTCACCACTCAATTAATTCAGCGCTTATCGGCGTATTTTGGCGAACAAATTGGCGTGTATCATTCCAAGTTCAATCAAAACGAACGCGTGGAAATATGGAACAACGTATTGAATGACGATCCCAATAAATTTCGAATTATTCTCGGGGCGCGCTCTTCCGTTTTTCTGCCTTTCAGCAGTTTGGGATTGATCATTGTGGACGAAGAGCACGAATCTACCTTCAAACAGTACGATCCCTCTCCGCGTTATAATGCAAGAGATTGCGCCATTGTTTTAAGTAAGTTGCACAAAGCAAATATTGTTTTGGGCTCGGCAACACCTTCCATCGAAAGTTATCACAATGCCAAATCGGGGAAATACGCCCTGGTTTCTTTGACTGATCGCTTCGGTGCCAATTTACTGCCTGAAATTTTGTGCGCAAACGTGCGGAAAGAGCGCAAGCAAAAAAGCATGCAGTCGCACTTTACCAATTACTTGATGGAGCACATTCGTGAGCATCTCAATTTAGACGAGCAAATCATTCTTTTTCAAAACAGAAGAGGATATACGCCTATGTGGATGTGTGAAATTTGCAATTGGACGCCAAAATGTGTGAATTGAAGAAACGTGGAAAAGTGATTGTTCAAACGGGAGATCCTGATCATTGGGTGATTCAAAAAGTAATGGAACACGACTTCATCGGTTTCTACAATGCAGAAATCATCGAACGTCAAAACTATTTCTATCCTCCCTTCTTTAAAGTGATTGAAATTACCTTGAAACATCGCAATGAACATGAATTAAATCGAGCGGCGGCTGAATTGGCACAAAAACTCAGAGGCACATTTAAAGAGCGCGTGCTAGGACCTGAATTTCCCGTTGTTAAAAGAATTTACAAGCAGTACCTCAAGAAGATTACCATTAAGGTGGAGCGAGAGGCCAATGATAAAAAAGTGAAGGAGCGCATAGCCTTCATCATGGATGAGTTTTTCAGCGCTCCTAACAATAAGTCAATTCGATCGATTATCGATGTAGATCCCGCTTAACCAAGGTATGATTGTAACATCCGGCTGCGGGACGTGTGTTTCAATCGACGAATTGCTTTTTCTTTAATTTGGCGCACGCGTTCTCGCGTATCCGCCATTTCTTCTGCTGAAGGTGGACGCTCAAGACGCTGCTCCAATTCCGAGAATGCGCGATTGATCTTATTAATCGTTCCAATTTTATTGAGGGGTAAACGAACTATTCGAGCTTGCTCAGCCAAGGCTTGCAAAATGGATTGACGAATCCACCAAACGGCGTATGAAATAAATTTGAATCCACGTGTTTCGTCAAATCGCTCCGCAGCTTTAATCAAGCCAACGTTTCCTTCATTGATTAAATCTGGAAGTGACATGCCTTGATTTTGATATTGCTTCGCAACGGAAACGACAAATCGCAAATTCGCTTTTGTCAATTTCTCCAATGCTGCTTTATCTCCCTCTCTTATACGCTGCGCGAGACGAACCTCCTCTTCCGCTGTGATAAGGTCCACGCGTCCGATTTCCTGAAGGTATTTGTCAAGTGACGCCGTTTCACGGTTGGTCACCTGCTTTGCTATTTTTAACTGTCTCATAATCGCTTTAGTTGCTTCTTACATATAAGATAACGACAGTAAAACGGTTACGGTTGGAAAAAAATGTAAGATTTCCAAAGAAAATTGAATATTTCTTTAGATTGATCGAATATTTTTAAGTAAGCAATGAAGGAAATCGTAGTTTTGCCACATGAAAATTTTAATGGTTTGCCTGGGGAATATTTGTCGATCACCGATCGCAGATGGACTTTTACAAGTAAAAGTGGCAAAAGAAGGGTTGAGTGTTGAGGTAGATTCCGCAGGAACAACCGGATACCATCAGGGAGAAGCGCCTGATCCGCGCATGCGAGCGACAGCCAAACGTATGGGCGTCAATATTGATCACTTGTCTGCACGACAGTTTGTTCCTGCAGATTTCGATCGTTTCGACTTGATCTATGCGATGGACACTAGCAATCGAGACAACATCCTTCAATTGGCCAGAAACAACGACGATCGCTCGAAAGTAAAACTCATTCTCAATGAAATTCACCCCGGAGAAGACCTTTCTGTTCCTGACCCTTATCATGGCGGTGACCAAGGGTTTATCGATGTATTCAACATGCTTGATGAAGCAACTGACAAAATCATCCAAGATTTAAAATCATGAAAAAAGGTACCCTATATATGCTTCCAACATCGCTTGGAGGTGAATCAGCGTCTGATATTGTTCCTGCAGACGTTATTGCACAAACGACGGAATTGCGACACTTCATCGTAGAAAACATCAAAACGGCCCGACGCTATTTGCGCAAGTTGGATCGCGAATTTCCAATTGATGACTCTACCTTCTTCATTCTGAATAAAAAGACGGACGTTTCTCAATTCAAGAAATTTTTAAAGCCCGCGTTTAATGGCGAAAATATAGGTGTCATGTCAGAGGCTGGTTGTCCCGGAGTTGCAGATCCCGGAGCAAGTGTTGTTGCCCTGGCACATTCCCACGGGATTCCGGTAAAGCCTTTGGTGGGACCTTCCTCTATTTTATTGGCATTGATGGGTAGCGGATTCTCAGGTCAAGAGTTTGCCTTTCACGGATATCTTCCCAAGGAACGTAAGGACCGTATCCGCCGATTGCGCGATTTTGAAGCGGACACAAGGCGTACTGGAATGACACACTTATTTATGGATACTCCTTTCCGAAACATGAACGTGCTAGAGGATTTGTTGAACGAATTGAACGACGCTACCATGCTTTGCATCGCTTCCAATTTAACCATGCACGACGAAAAAATCCACACGATGTCTTGCGAAGATTGGCGCGAACATGCTTATGACCTGAACAAAAAGCCGGCAATTTTCGGGATTGGAAAAATGCAATAATCAAGATTTTCACGAATTAACGATCACAGGGATCATATCTGCCCCCCTGTATTGGAGTTAAATATCTCACGTTTTGGTAATTAAGTATTAGTATTTTCACTTTGTTTTTGTATCTTGACCATCTATACTTAAACCATTTAGCTATATGAAAACCTCCTTATTATGCCATTTTTTGGCATTGATACTGGCATTCGGTGTGTCAGGTCAGCAACTAACCAATCCGCCAACCTCTGGCGCAACCAACTCAAATGTCCAATCCTCCTCGACGGTTTGGCAGAATATCAAAGAAAGCAGCATTCCTCTCTCTGGAACGCGTTACATTACGCCAACAGAATATCGGACGGTTATTTTGAACGAGGCCGCATTGCTCAGCTCACTGGACGCGGCTCCTTTGGAATTTACGCCACAGGCACAAACCAAAATTGTAACGGTGGAGCTACCGCTTCCAGATGGAACAATGGAAACATTTCAGATTTTGAACTCTCCAATTATGGAGGCGCCCTTACAAGCGATGTATCCAAACATTCGAACCTTCTCTGGAGTAGGCGTTACAGATCCTACCAAAAGAGTTCGATTTGATTACACTCCGCAGGGCTTCCATGCCATGATTTTTGTTGTTGGTAAAAGCACCATCTTCATCGATCCTTATTCTTTTGGAGGAGGAGATACAGAACATTACATCGTCTATGAACGAGCAGATTTTGCTTCTGACGCGACCAAAATTTTTGAATGTAATGTTGCATCGGTTCCTACATCTCCCACAAATGATCCAGTAGCACTCTCTTACAACACTTGTGAACTAAGACAATATCGACTTGCCCTTGCAGCGACAGGTGAATACACTACTTTTCATGGTGGAACAGTTGCGGGTGCACTTGCCGCTCAGGTAACAACGATGAACCGAGTAAACGGAATTTACGAGCGTGACTTTGCCGTTCGAATGAACATTATTGCCAACAATAACCTCATCATTTATACAAATGGTGGATCGGATCCCTATACGAACAACAACGGTGGAACCATGCTTGGTGAGAACATTACCAATCTATCCAATGTAATTGGTAATGCCAATTTTGATATTGGACACGTATTTTCTACCGGTGGCGGTGGAATTGCAGGACTTGGCGTAGTTTGTACCTCAAGCAAAGCGCGCGGTGTTACGGGAAGTGGTGCTCCAATCGGTGATCCATTTGATGTGGATTATGTGGCGCACGAGATGGGACACCAGTTTGGTGCAAATCATACGCAAAACAACGGATGTAACCGAAACAACGCAACGGCAATGGAGCCTGGAAGTGCGAGCACGATTATGGGATACGCCGGAATCTGTGCCCCGAACGTTCAGAACAACTCTGACGACCATTTCCACGCGATAAGTATGCAGGAAATTGGAACTGAAATTGACGGACATACGTGCCCAGCAACAACGGTACTTTCCAATTCGGCACCCACAATCACGGGGACGAATGCGAACACAACCGTTCCATCAGGAACACCATTCTCACTTACAGCTACGGCAACAGATCCGGATGGCGACCCAATGACCTACAATTGGGAACAAATGGACAATCAAGTCAGCACGCAACCGCCTGCATCAACTTCAACAGGAGGGCCAAACTTCCGAAGTTTTTCTTCGAGCACAGATCCTACGCGATACTTTCCAAATTTGAATGACTTGTCCAACGGTGGGCCATTCACATGGGAGGTTTTACCAACCGTTACGCGAACGATGAATTTCCGAGTAACCGTTCGAGACAATGCACCTGGTGGGGCTTGTACCGATTACGTTGACGTAACCGTTGATGTGGATGGGGGATCAGGACCATTTATTGTTCAATATCCTTCCGCAACTGGGATTGTTTGGAATGGCTTGACTTCTGAAACAGTTACCTGGGATGTCGCCAATACAGATGTAGCACCTGTTTCTTGTGCAAACGTTGATATTTTGCTTTCACTCGACGGCGGAGTTACCTATCCAACCGTTTTGGCAGCAAATGTTCCAAACGATGGATCGCAATCGGTTTCAGTGCCGAATACGCCTTCCACGACCGCACGTATTATGGTGGTTTGTTCAAGCGGAACCTTCTTTGATATTTCGGATAACGATTTCGAGATCGCCGCAGCTACCTTTGATTACACCTTAACAACGGCAAACAGTGCTGTAAGTGTTTGTTCTCCAACAGATGCGGTTTATACCATCGACATTGGTGAAGTAGGCGGATACTCAGATCCAGTAACACTTTCGGTTTCTGGACTTCCTGCCGGAGCAACATCGAACTTTAGCACAAATCCAGTAACGCCAATTGGGCAATCCACATTAACGATTTCTAATATTGGCGCCGTAACACCTGGAGCATATACATTTACAGTGGATGCCAGCAGTACATCAGGACCAAAAACATTGGACCTTGATTTGAATATAAACAATGGATCTCCGGCTACAGTTGCACTAACGGCACCTGCCAATGGCGCTACAGGAGTCTCTCCAACGACAACATTCACCTGGGCAGCCTCTCCTGAATTTGGAGCGACGTATGAAATCGACATTGCGACAGATGCAGGATTTACAGCAATCGTAGACCAGGCAACTGGCTTGGGGACAAATTCATTTACTTCAGCATTGCTTGGAAATTCAACCATGTATTACTGGCGTGTGCGTGTTGTAACTGGATGTGGAACATCTCCCTATTCAGCAACATTCTCTTTTGAAACGAGCTCGTGTGCTATTTATACGTCTACTGATATTCCGGTGACAATATCTTCTTCTGGATCGCCAACCGTAACGTCTACGGTAAATGTTGGTTCAACAGATATCATTACAGATGTTAACGTAGTTCAACTGCAAGGAGATCACACATACATCAGTGATTTGACCTTTACATTAACAAGTCCAACAGGTACTAATGTGATTTTAATCGATAACATTTGTAGTACCGAGGATGATTTCGACATTGCTTTTGATGATGCATCGGCAAACGGTTACGGAACAATTCCTTGTCCTCCTGTAGGAGGAAGTGTATATCAACCTAACGAAGTTTTAAGTGCTTTCAATGGGGAAACGGCGAATGGAACCTGGACATTAACCATTGAAGATGCCTTTAACCTTGATGGTGGTGCATTGACTGGATGGGCGATCGAAATTTGTACTGCTGCACCTGCGGTGGAACACAGGAACAGATATTCAAACTGCGTGTGATTCGTACACTTGGATTGATGGAATAACGTATACTGCATCAAACAACACAGCAACTTTCCTGATTCCAAATGGAGCATCGAACGGAAACGATTCACTTGTGACCTTAGATTTGACTGTAAATTATAGCAGTTCTGCCACGGATGTTCAATCCGCGTGTGGATCTTACACTTGGATTGACGGGAATACATATACTTCATCCAACAGCTCTGCGACATTTACAGAAACGAATGCCGCTGGTTGTGATTCGATCATCACGCTTGATTTAACCATCAACAACGCAACGACGTCAACAGATGTTCAGTCTGCATGTGGATCATTTACATGGATTGATGGAAATACGTACACTTCATCCAACAACTCTGCGATGTTTACAGGAACTAATGCCGCGGGTTGTGACTCGATCATCACGCTTGATTTAACCATCAACAACGCAACGACGTCAACAGATGTTCAGTCTGCATGTGGATCATTTACTTGGATTGACGGGAATACATATACTTCATCCAACAACTCTGCAACATTTACAGAAACGAATGCCGCTGGTTGTGATTCGATCATCACGCTTGATTTAACCATCAACAACGCAACAACGTCAACAGATGTCCAGTTCGCATGTGGATCGTATACGTGGATTGATGGGAATACATATACTTCATCCAACAACTCAGCGACGTTCACTTCAACCAACTCTGCAGGTTGTGATTCCATTATTACTTTGGATCTTACCGTAGCTAACTCAGTGCCTGGTACTGATGTTCAATCGTCATGTGGACCAATTACCTGGATTGACGGGAATACCTACACAGCTTCCAATAACACGGCAACATTTACCATAGCGGGTGGATCTGTGAACGGTTGTGACTCGATTGTGACTCTTGATTTGACCGTAAACAGTCCAAGTTCAGGAACAGATGTGCAAACCTCTTGTGGTTCATATACCTGGATTGATGGAAACACCTACACATCGTCAAACAATACTGCGACGTTTACAACGACGAATGCCGCTGGTTGTGATTCAGTCGTTACTTTGGATTTAACGGTTGCAACTGTTGACAATGGAATCACTCAATTAAGTTATAATACGCTTGAAGCGACTTCAACAACAGGAACGTATCAGTGGATTGACTGCTCAAACAACATAGCCATGACTGGAAATACGAGTCAGCAGTATACGGCGCCAGTGAACGGCGTATATGCCGTTGTTGTAACAGAAGGAGCCTGTTCAGATACCTCCGATTGTATTACGATTAACACGATTGGAATAGATGAGTTTGAGAACATCGCATTCTCACTGTATCCAAACCCAACAGACGGACAATTGACCGTTGCACTTTCTGAGGGAACCTCAGGTGCATATACTTTGTATGATGCGACAGGAAGAATCGTGATGAAAGGAATTCTGGAAAACCAAGTGAATGTTGTTTCAATTGCACATTTGGCACGAGGAACCTACACTTTCGAATTGAACGGAAACTCTTTGGTGCGATCCGTGATCAAACTGTAATTAAAACCGATTAACAGAAACGCCGCACTAGATTTAGCGCGGCGTTTTTTATGCTCTTTATTTCGGTTAGATATCTCTTGAACTCTGAGTTCGATAATATAAAGGAATTCAAAAAGTGGTGTCCATGCCAAAGCGATGAATAAAAGTGCCCATATGGCGCGACAAATTAGAAGGATCACCACTGAGGTGAATACACTTCCAACATTGAATATTACTCAGGGAATTTTGAAAGACTTTAAATCCATTGGATTTCAGGATAAAGCAGTTGAATCTTGGAATTCTTAGAAACGAATATTTGGAATGATCTGGTTACATTTTAACATTTCGCGAAATCTAGAAAACTAGAATTCTCGAACTGTAAAATTCTAAATTTCTAGTTTTTTCAAAAAATTATTACGAACTTAATTAGTTACCCTAACTAAACTAGCACGACCAACTCCATTCACTCAGCGCATAAAATCACTGCAAAAGATTCGATAACATGACAATAACAACCAAGCAGTCGCTCTCCATAAGAGTAAGCGGTGAAGCCTTATTCTAGGTTAAGGAATGACTATTTCATCCCACGGCGTTTCTTAATCGCCTCATACGATTCTTGAATCTTCTGGAATTTCTCTTTCGCGCCTTTTTGGTACTCCTCACCCATCTGCGCAACTTTGTCAGGGTGGAATTTGATCGCCATTTTACGGTAAGCTTTCTTCACTTCCTCATCGGTAGCGTCCGATTCTACTCCCAAAACTTTGTAATCAGAATCAACGTTTCGATAGAACATATTTTTCACCGATTCAAAATCTGAGCGGGAAACGCCCATCATATCTGCAATTTGTCCAATAATATTGATTTCTGAAGGAGACACATCTCCATCTGCCTTGGCTATCCCGAACATATAATGCAACAATTGCACGCGGACTTCTGGCTGCATTCTTGTGCGAATATCATTACAAATGCGCTGCAACGGAATCTCGTTGCTATCCAAAAAGCGTTTTAGTGTTTGCAGGTGCTGCTTGGAATATTGTGGTCCAAACTGGGCATTAAAGAAGGTTTTTACGAAGTTTAGCTCCGATTTAAGCACTTTTCCATCGGCCTTCATCACAGCTGCCGAAAGTGCCATTAGCATGGTAGGAACATCGTTGGAGGAAGAACGTTGTTGGTAGAACGCAAACATTTCTTCCGGTGTTACACGACGCCCTCCGTTTTGACGCTGCGCTGCATTCATAATACGGCGATAGTTATCAATTCCAGATCCTACAACAAACCCAAGGATTGCCAAAAGAAAACTTCTCGTAAAAAAATAGGCCGCGCCTGCAAAAATTAATCCGTACAAACTCTTTAAAATTAAGCTGTCCGCCACAAGACGGACAGCCGGGTTACTTTTATATCAGCTCGATGCTGCGTTCAATAAAGGCGTTTAATTCTTCGCCCTTCAACATGCCTTGCGACAACAACGCAATATCGGTCAACTGTTTTACCTGTCGCTCCTGTGACTTTTTCGTCTTTGTATTCAGGACCTGACTGATCTTATCGTGATTCGAATTGATGACCAAATTATACATTTCTGGGAAAGCACCCATAAATCCGCCGCCTCCCATAGCTTGTTGCTCCTTCATTCGGCGTATAAATTCTGGTTGGGTAATGATAATTGGGGCATCTTCTGCGTGCATGCTTTCAAATTGCACGGTATACTTTTCTTTGTTCACCGCACCTTCAAACATTGGACGCAATGCACCTTCATCCTCTTCCGACAATTTCGAAGGAATTTCTTCGTCCTTCTGAATCAATTTATCCAAAGTATCGGCATCAACGCGCGCGAATGAAACACCTTCGAATGATTGCTCCATTTTCGCAATCCAGTGCGAGGTAAGCGGTCCTCCCAATTCCAAAACGTTGTACCCACGATCGTTTGCTTTCTTCACAAATCCATACTGCTCTTCTGGATTGTTCGTGTACAATAAGATCACTTTGTCGTTTTTATCCGTCTGAAGCGTCGCTGCTTTCTCCTTGTATTCTTCAATGGTATAGTACTTCCCGTCTGTATCTTTCATCAGCGTGAATTGCTTCGCTTTCTCTGCGAATTTCTCATCTGAAAGCGTTCCGTACTGAACGAAAATTTTCAAATCCTCCCACTTCGATTCAAAATCGGCACGATCTGTTTTGAACATGCTCGCCAATTTATCTGCTACTTTTTTGGTGATGTGTGAAGAAATCTTCTTGACGTTACTATCGCTTTGAAGGTAAGAACGAGAAACGTTTAGCGGAATATCTGGAGAATCAATGACACCGTGCAGCAAAGTCAAAAATTCAGGAACAATTTCCTCTACCGAATCTGTAATAAACACCTGGTTCGAATACAAATTGATCTTGTTGCGCTGCACTTCTACATTCTCCGAAATTTTCGGGAAGTATAGAATTCCCGTCAGGTTGAATGGGTAATCTACATTCAAGTGAATATTGAACAAAGGCATTTCCATAGACCCTGGATACAATTCACCGTAAAAATTACCGTAATCTGTTTCGGATAAGTCCGATGGCGTTTTTGTCCAGGCAGGAGACACATTGTTCACCTGATTTGGCACTTCAATGGCCACGCGCTTTACTTTTCCATCATCGTCTTTCTCCCCGTTCGGATCGTCCTGATATTCGGTTTTGTTTCCAAAATACACAGGAATTGGCAAAAACTTACAGTATTTATCCAAAATTCCCTGAACGCGTGCTTTCTCTAAAAACTCCTTCGATTCATCTGAGATAAACAACACGATATCCGTTCCGCGTGTTTCTTTTTCAATTTCCTCAATCGTATATTCTGGAGACCCGTTACTCTCCCATTGTACTGCCTGTGCTCCTTCTTGACGGCTCAATGTGCGAATTTGCACTTTATCAGAAACCATGAACGACGAATAAAACCCGAGACCGAAGTGCCCGATGATTTGCTCTGCGCCTTCTTTTCCTTTGTATTGCTGAACGAATTCCTCTGCTCCAGAGAATGCGATTTGATTGATGTATTTATCGATTTCAGCATCCGTCATCCCGATACCTGCATCACGGATCGTCAAGGTACCAGCTTCCGAATCTAAAAGTACTTCTACCTTTAAATCTCCCACTTCTCCTTTGAACTCACCATTGGACGAAAGCACGCGCAGTTTTTGAGATGCGTCAACTGCATTGGACACCAATTCACGAAGGAAAATTTCGTGATCCGAGTACAAGAATTTTTTAATGATTGGAAATATGTTCTCCGTTTGAACATTAATCTGACCTGTTTTCATTGTTTTCAATTTAATAGTGATCTTCCTAAGTCAATGACTGTGCCATTGGATGAATCCTGACAAAGTGTCGGCGATTGTTGGACATTGTGACACCTTCCGTTGAATAATCACTAAATTAGCCGGAAATTAAGATGCGTGATTCTGTACACGGCTGTACTTTTTCTGATCCTTTTTTTGGGTTTGCGTTATTTCAAACCTGTCCCAGATCTCCATCCATGGACCTTTCCTATTGCGTTTGCATTAAAGGTTGGAATGGCACTGTGCTTCCTCTTTGTTTACACGCAGGTGCTTGGGCACGGAACGCTCAGTGAAGATGCGGGAGTTTTTATTCGAGAAAGCTCGATGCTACATCAAGTTTTTTGGGAATCTCCTGGGGCGTACCTCAAGTTTATGACAGGGATTGGCGAAACGCAACCACTCATTGAGACATATCTCCCCGAGACGACGCATTGGGATGTCGGCGCACAATCGTTAATCAATGACAACAAGAACATTCTGCGCGTTCACAGTCTTATTCATTTCATCAGTTTCAAATCGGAAGTCATACACGCATTGATTTGTTGTGTCGTTGGGTTGTTTGGAATTAAACACCTCTACGTCACAGTGCAGCCCATGGTGAAGGTGCGCAAAGAAGTCGTGTTTTGGGGACTTTTACTGTTACCTAGTTTGTTCTTTTGGACATCGAGCATTTTGAAAGAGCCATTTATGCTTCTTGGGTTCGGTTTGTTCTTGAGAGGTTTATTCAAGGACGATTCTGTTCAAAAGAAATGGATCTATTCCATCCTTGGCGGCTTACTCCTGCTAGGATTCAAACCCTACGTATTTTTCATGCTTGTTCCGATGTTGCTTTTCATTGGATTGACGCGCTTGTTGCCAAAATTCAAGATCCTTGGTGCTTTTCTCATTCTGTCCGTTGTGGGCGCTACTTTTTTTGCAATGCTCCCCGGAACGCGAGAAAAAGTCATCAAAACCGTAAGCCGCAAGCAATTCGATTTTGTTCAGGTAGGACGCGGGGGATTGCACGTCTATGCGGACAGTGTTTTTTATTATTTCCGAACGGATCAGATTCCGCAATTGTATCAAGATCACGACTCCGTCTGGTTGAAAAATGACATCGACGCGCAAATTTTGAAACTGGGACAAATTTCAGATCCTGTTCCCATTCATTTGGAAGCGGACGGTACACGATGGGTAAAGTATTTTGAGAATACACAATCCGGTGGCTTTATTTCTGTCACGCCCATCAAAAATTCGTACGGACAATTAATTAAAAACATCCCCGAAGCGCTTTTCCATGCCCTCCTTCGACCAATTCCAGGTGATCCTGGTGGCGCATTGAATTGGGTAGCATTCTTTGAAACATTGGTATTGATAGGCGCACTTGTTTGGGCGATTATTCATCGAAAAAAATTGACTCAGCAAGAACGCATTCGCATCGTAGGACTGCTATTATTCAGTGTATTGCTTTCTTTAATCATTGGATGGACGACGCCGGTTCTTGGTGCCATTGCGCGCTATCGAATCCCGGTGTACGTTGCATTGTTAATTGTTGCAGGAATTATCTATCAACCGAAATCTTTGAAAACAAAACAGCATGAATAAAACGGCCTTAATTACTGGAGCTACGGCAGGATTTGGAGAAGCCTGTGCGCATGAATTTGCATCAAATGGATGGAACCTGATTCTTACGGGACGTCGTGAAGATCGATTGAGTGCACTTCGTTCTGAGTTGGAATCAGAATATGAGGTAAACGTGCTCACCTTGACATTTGATGTGCGAGAATTGGAAGCCGTAAACAAGGCTATCGACAGCATCCCAAACGAGGTGAAATCATCCATCCATTTGTTGATCAACAATGCGGGATTGGCAGTTGGAAAAGGTCCTATCGACGAAGGCGTTGTAGACGATTGGGAACGCATGATTGATACAAATGTGAAAGGATTGCTGTATGTCTCAAAGGCCGTAATTCCCATTTTGAAAGAAAACGGAAACGCACAAATTATCAATATCGCCTCAATCGCCGGAAAGCAGGTGTATCCCGGAGGAAATGTGTATTGCGCTTCAAAACATGCAGTTGATGCACTTTCGCAAGCCATGCGAATTGATTTGGTATCACACGGAATCAAAGTAACCAATATCGCTCCTGGCGCAGCAGAAACAGAATTTTCCGTAGTTCGTTTCAAGGGCGATCAAAATGCCGCAAATTCAGTGTATCAAGGGTATCAACCTTTGGTAGCAAAAGACATTGCTGAGACGGCATACTTTGCGGCAACACGTCCACCACACGTAACCTTGAATGATATTGTAATTATGCCCACAGCGCAAGCAAGCCCGGGAGTACTTTATAAAGAGGAATGAGTATTAAATAATGAATATTGAATAAGTTCAGTAAAGTACTTTGACAGGGTCCGGGAAAGCACCATTCATTATTACTTATTTCTTATTACAAATTTCGTATTACACGTTTCGTTTCTCGTTTTCTGGATAAGCGGCTACAAAGGCATCGAGCACTTCGGTAATAGATCCAAAGGTTTTTTTACGGATTCCCAAGAGTTTATTACGAGGCATCCATTTCGCTTCGGTGATATCTTCTTTGGTTTCTGGCTGAGTTTCCTTTGGTCCCTCATAGGTAAGCATGTACCAAAAGGTACGTTTTAACGCCGGTTGACCATTCCATTTCATACAATGATACGTGTCCGTGAGCGGATGAACGATGGAATGCCCATTGATACCACACTCTTCCATAATTTCACGAACACAAGCCGTTTCTGCATCCTCTCCTTTATCAATTCTTCCTTTGGGAATATCCCAACGTCCTTTTCGCTTGATTACCAGAAATTTTTCCTTGCGTTTCACGATGCCACCAGCCGCATCAATCTTCTTATAATCGGCGAAAAAACTTTTGAAGGATTTCTTGGGATTTTTAGACGTAAGAAAAACTGGCGATTCGATGGAAGCTCTTTTCAGCAAGGGTTTTAGCGCGTCTAAGTGTGGGACGTTTTTTGCTTTCTCCACAATATTCTCTGTGGATAACTCATTTTTTTCGATAAATACGACTGGCTTATGATCAACAAATACTTTGTACATTTGCACCCATGATTTTTAACTCTGATAAGGCATCAAAAGTAGCTGAATTTTTGCTACAAATCAAAGCAGTTAAGTTAAGTCCTAATGAACCTTTTGTTTGGGCATCCGGAATTAATTCTCCGATTTACTGCGATAATCGCGTCACTTTATCTCACCCGAATATCCGAACGTTTATTCGCCAAGCATACTCTGAAGCGATTGTTGATCATTTTGGAAAACCAGACGTAATTGCCGGTGTCGCAACTGGAGGAATTGCACAGGGCGCATTGGTGGCTCAAGAACTCGGCGTTCCGTTTATCTATGTTCGTAGCAGTGCGAAAGCGCACGGTATGGGCAACCAAATTGAAGGCTATTTCGAAGAAGGTCAAAAGGTGGTGGTGATCGAAGATTTGATTTCTACTGGAGGAAGCAGTTTGAAAGCTGTGGATGCCTTGCGTGATGCCAATTTAGATGTTCGTGGACTCGTTGCTATTTTTACGTATGGCTTCGATTTGGCACATGAGAATTTCGCCAACGCCGAATGTCCTTACGTAACTTTATCGGACTACAACAACCTGGTAGAAGTGGCACTCAAAAATGACTGGATTACAGAAAAGGATATGGAGTCTTTAAGCGATTGGCGTCGTTCACCAAAAGAATGGAAAAAGTAAGATGAAAATCAAGGCAGATAACGTCGTTGTAAACGCTGACCAATCAAAAGTTCGCGCATTTTTAGGAGACTCCAACAATATGGAACATTTGCTTCCGCAGGACAAAATTTCCGATTTCAAAGCAACGAAGGACGAATGTTCCTTCAAAGTACAAGGCGGAATTACCATCTCACTTATTCAAGACGGTGACAATGGCTCCAACGAACTCTACATGAAATCGGGCGAGAAATCACCTTTTCCTTTTCGATTGACCATTGTCATGAACGAAAATGGAGCAAAAACCGAGGGGCACATCGCTTTTGATGGAGAAGTAAACGCTTTTCTGAAGATGATGGTCGAACGTCCTTTGAGCAATCTGTTCAACTATATGTCGAAGCAATTGGTTGCGCATTTCAGCTGATAAATCGTATTTCTTTCAAATCGTATTTTTTCTCGATTGTAGTGGGTTCATTTCGACTCCGCTCGGTGGACTTTTCTGGTTCGATGAACTTTTCCCTTTCGATAATTAACAATCCTGAATCGGCAACACCTGTAATAATGCCTTCAAATGGACCCTGTTGATCTTCAAAGATTCTTAATTCGTTCAACCAACGCAAATTCTTTAAGTAT
Organism: Fluviicola sp.; assembly: GCA_043584915.1. Classification (GTDB taxonomy): domain Bacteria; phylum Bacteroidota; class Bacteroidia; order Flavobacteriales_D; family Crocinitomicaceae; genus UBA4466. The sequence continues at coordinate 2,419,743 of CP121319.1, read as the reverse complement.
GCTTCATCCAATGTTTTCAACGGCCATTGTTTCAGCCATTTGTTGAAAGTTGCAATGAATGAAAAGAGCACTTCGTCGATAGAAAATAGCATCCCTTTCTCCAAAAACAAACTTGTTGCGGGAATGGCATCAAAACTTTGCTGATTGACATTTAATCCAATCCCAAGAATAGACCGCGCCACATCTTTTCCATGAAGAACATTCTCGATCAAAACACCCGCAATTTTTCGGTCTCCAACATAAATATCATTGGGCCATTTAATGTTGGCAGCAATCCCAAATCCAGCCAGTAAATCGACTAGGCTTAAAGACACAATTTTTGTTAAAAGGAACTGACGACCAACTGACAGATTGACGTTGTTCAAAAAGACGGAAAATGTCAGGTTTGAACCCGCATCAGACTGCCACTGAGCGCCCATCTGACCTTTGCCCGCCGTTTGCTCTACTGCCATTATAACAGCACCATGACGCAATTTGTTCTGCCGTGCACAATTGGCAGTATAATTGTTCGTTGAATCCACAGATTCCAAATGAATCATTAGATGATGACTCACAAGTACTCTGCGATACAATTGTAGAGGGAATGCAAGAGAACAAAGCCAAGGATATCGTGGTGCTCGATTTACGCGAAATTCACAATGCAGTTTGTGACTTTTTCGTGATTTGCAGTGGAGAATCTTCTACTCAGGTAGATGGAATCAGTTCGTCTGTTTTACGTCATACTCGCAAGGAATTATCCGAAAAACCCTACAGCGTAGAGGGAAAAACCAACCGCGAATGGGTCCTATTGGATTACGTGAGCGTTGTGGCGCATGTTTTCTATAAAGAAACACGTTCCTTCTATGAATTGGAAGATTTATGGGCCGATGCCGTCAGAGTAGATGTACCAAACCTTGATTAATTATTTAAAATGAGCGATAAGAAAAACAAAAAGAAAAGTCCATTTTCGATTTATTGGATTTATGCAGCAATTGGTGTAGCCATCATCGGCGTACAATTGTTCATGTCCTCTGGCTCCGACACTGAAATCGGATCTCAAGTGTCGCAGGACTCGAAGGAGCAAAGGAAGAAGTTGAGGAAATTGTTGACTTCTTGAAAAACCCTACCAAATACACTGCGCTTGGAGCGAAAATTCCGAAAGGAGCGTTACTTGTAGGCCCTCCAGGAACTGGTAAAACCTTGCTAGCAAAAGCGGTTGCAGGTGAAGCAAAAGTTCCATTCTTCTCACTTTCAGGTTCTGATTTCGTTGAGATGTTCGTAGGAGTTGGAGCATCACGTGTACGTGATCTTTTCAAACAAGCGAAAGAAAAAGCACCGTCAATTATTTTTATTGATGAGATTGATGCTATCGGACGAGCGCGTGGTAAAAACAACAGCTTCGGATCGAATGATGAAAGAGAAAATACCCTGAACCAACTCTTAACGGAGATGGATGGTTTCGGTACCAACTCTGGTGTGATCATCCTTGCAGCAACAAACCGTGCCGACGTCCTTGACAACGCCTTAACGCGTGCAGGACGATTCGACCGTCAGATTTTTGTGGACATGCCTGACTTGAACGAGCGTCAGGAAATTTTCCAGGTTCACTTGAAACCATTGAAACTGGAAGTTGATTTGGATATCGACTTTTTGGCACGACAAACTCCTGGTTTCTCAGGAGCCGACATCGCGAACCTTTGTAACGAAGCCGCATTGATCGCCGCTCGTAAAGAGAAGAAAGTAGTAGAACGTCAAGACTTCCTAGATGCCGTAGACCGTATCATCGGAGGACTGGAAAAGAAAAACAAGATCATTACACCAGAAGAGAAAAAGGCCATCGCTTTCCACGAAGCAGGACACGCGACGGTTTCTTGGCTGTTGCAATACGCAAATCCACTGGTAAAAGTAACCATTGTTCCTCGTGGACGCTCTTTGGGCGCTGCCTGGTACTTGCCAGAAGAAAGAAGCATTACTACGACCGAACAAATATTGGACGAAATGTGTACTTCTCTTGGTGGACGTGCCGCAGAGCAATTAACCTTCGGGAAAATTAGTACGGGTGCCTTGAGTGATTTGGAAAAAGTGACCAAGCAAGCCTATGCCATGGTAACTGTTTACGGATTGAATGATAAGATTGGAAACATCTCTTATTATGATCCACACGGAAATCAATTTACGAAGCCGTATTCGGATGAAACAGCGCACGTTATTGACGAAGAAGTGAGTAAATTGATCGAATCGCAATACGATCGAGCATTGAGCCTACTTCGTGAAAACAAAGAGAAATTGGAACAATTAGCCAATAAACTCTTGGAAAAAGAAGTTATCTTCAAGGAGGACTTGGTGGCAATTTTCGGTGAACGTCCTTGGGACATCAAACCGGTAGAGGCAGCGAAGGAAGGCATTAAAGAAGCTGTTCTTTCAGAGGAAGAACCAATTCGTGTTCCAGATGTACCACGTGTTGATGGCATCAATGTGAAAAAAGAAGAAAAGACTGATACGGATGAAACTGATTCGAAAACTGAAGAACCGCTGGACGAATCTTCGGACGAAACTAATCAAGGATCCTGAATGGGTAACCATTTATGAATCACGCGATGAATACCTTATCCGTATCAAACACATGCAATTAATAGAAGCTGAAGTTCCCGCTGTCATTTTTGATCAGCGGGATTCTTCGTATCAAAGCTTTGGTTATTTATATTTGAAAGTACGCACCGAACACTTGAAGCAAGCAAACGAAATCCTAAACGCAACGCATGAATAACCTGGTCGTTCGATCCATCACTGGAGCGCTTTTCGTAGCGGTCATTCTAGGGTCTATTCTCCTGGATGATCGGTATGCTACTGGAGTGTTTGCAGCGTTCATGATTCTTGGGTTGATCGAGTTTAATAAATTGTTCAGTTCACAACGTACGATAGAAATAGATTGGCGCATCGGTACTTCGGTTGGAGTTGTCATCTTTGCCATTGCAGTGATTACGCTCTATGGACGACTTCCAGTGGCTTGTTACACGCTTATTGTCCCGGTAATTCTCATCATGATGCTCACAGAATTGTGGCGTCAAAAGAAAAATCCGATACTCAACAGTACCATTCAAATTGCAGGGATTTTCTACATCGTTCTGCCCTTCTTTCTGATTACTGAAATGAATTACCACGATCACAATTACAATGATTTCAAACCTGTCGATGGCTTTTTTATGCCGAAAGTTGGCGGCATGTTCTTGTTGATTTGGGCGAACGATACTTTTGCTTATTTAACGGGAAGAATGATCGGGAAAACGAAATTGTTCGAACGCATTTCCCCGAAGAAAACGTGGGAAGGCACCATAGGTGGGATTGTCATGACGATTTCCGTGGGCTTTCTTATCGGCACTTTTTTAAATACCAATGAATCGCTTTGGTTTTGGATCGGTGCAGCATTGATTATTGCTCCTTGCGCGATACTCGGCGATTTGTACGAATCTTTATTCAAACGATCGCTCAAAATCAAAGACTCAGGATCGATTCTACCAGGGCATGGTGGCATCTTGGATCGCTTCGATGCGGTCTTCTTCTCGGTGCCATTTTTTATGGCTTGGACATCCATTTATCCGTATCTTTGAGCCAAAATTGATCCATGAAAATTCACCGCGAGGGGTACACAATTATTCTTATTGCCATTCTGATTTTATCGGCAATTCAAGTGGGCAACTACTTTCTTTACACCGCTACGGGATGGCTTTGGTTGTTCTTATTATTATCATTAGGTGTTTTGGTCATGTTCTATTTGGTGGTTCAATTTTTTCGCATCCCGAAACGTCTTTGCCAATTTGAGCAAACGATGTGATGTGCCCTGCCGATGGAGAAGTAGTGGTAATTGAGGAAGTCGAAGAAACAGAATACTTCAACGATAAACGCATTCAAATTTCGATTTTCATGTCGCCGATGAATGTACACGTTGTTTCGTCAAATTGCTGGTGCCGTTGCTCGCCGAATTTGTTATTATGTTCGCCCCGATCAGAAGGTAACTACTGGAGAAGAATTCGGATTTATTAAGTTCGGTTCTCGAGTGGATTTATTGCTTCCACTAGATGCTAAAATCGATGTGAAAATTGGTGATAAAGTGCAAGGGAAGATTACGAAGATTGGATCATTGAAGTAATTTTTTAATTATGAATTCGTAATTATGAATGATGAATTTTTTCCATCATTCATCATCCATCATTCATCATCCATCATATACAGCCTCAGACTTCGAGAACCTCAGTCTTCGGGCATCACTCATCATTCCTCATCCATCATCCATAACTCCTAATTTTACAATCTTCCAAAAATAATTTCGTAGAACGATTCTCGCCGTTCGTCTGAGCTTCCTTGTTATTCGTATTCTTTTTTTCTGATTTCGTGAAATACGCACATTTCTATTGTTAATAACTACGCATAAAATAATTTGCTAAACCGTTTAGTTAAGCGTAACTTATTATGCATACAGAGAAAACTAAAGACTACTAATATTGACTAACTGCAAACAAATATGGCTCTTGGCTACGCTGATTCTTATCAGTTTTGGATGCTTTTCGTCTGAAATTGAGGGAGATACAACCGCATCAAAAATTGAATTCAACGAGTTAGAAGCAACACTTTCTGCACGCATTATCCATTTCCGTTGGAGTGTCGAATCTGAATTCAAAGGTAATTATTTCATCATTGAAAAATCACTGGATCAAAAAAATTGGTCGGAGGTAACACAAGTTTCTTCCATTAAAAGCCATGAAGAACAACACACCTATGAAATTTCCGAAATTGATTTTGCCGAAGGCGTGAATGAATACTTCAGAGTGGTGCGTGTGGATGAATTTGGCGAACGCACAGAAATGGATCGTGTGAATTTAAACCGTCCGGTATTGACCAACATGCTGTTAATCCCTGTTCCACGAAAAGTGAACAAGGAAATGACACTTTCTTATGACTCCATGATTTCCTGTGAAGGTACATTGTCTGTAATGAATCAGGAAGGTGCTATTGTTGAAGAGTTTGACGTAGCCATTTCTGAAGGTTACAATCGTTTTGAGTTGCATATTAAAGACCTTGAAAAAGGCGATTATCTGGTAACCGTTCGCGACGAATACGGCAACAAAATCAGCAAGCGCCTGGTCGTGCATAAATAATTTCGTAACCTCCCGCCTCTCCTTTCTTATATATTCATGCGACTCCTTCTGCTTACTCTTCTTCTGCTCATTGCCTCTGCTTCGCTCGGACAGATTTCTAGGTACAATCAACGGAAAATAGATCGTATTCTTGGTGAGTCCTTGGTTTCAATGCCCACGGAAGCAAGTTATCGTCCTTATTTTGAATGTGATTCCTGCGAGAAAGATTCATCGGATGTTTTTGTAGGATTGGTCGACGGTGCCGAAAGGAACAACGAATTGATTTTGCATCACTCCTTAATTAGTTTTCGCAATGAAACGGAAGCAGGGAAATATGTAAGTAAGGAAGCATTGACCCTAAGAGAGTACGAAGTTTTTGAGAATTGGGTGAGAGATTCAAATGCGCTTGACAGAATTTACTATGGTATTGATGCTCCTTACTATACATTTAAAGGGTTTATCTTCAAAAAAACGGGCAAACCAATTGGACTCAGACATTTTAACATTTACGATGAGGGCAGAGAAACCAACCGAGAGCTGTTTCGTTTCGACCGCGATTATGATTTAACTAAGGAATATCAGTGGCACCCAAAGACATCCAGGGTCACCCTTGCCATAGCGGATCTTTTCATTCCAGCACCCGAACGATTTTGTGGCATGCGTGAAATTGACAAACGCAAACTCGTTTATCATTATGGAGCCTTTGAAATCCTCAACGACATTACTTTTGATACACTTCAGCATTATTTTCCTCGAATAGATCCGCGTCCAAATTACAACGACCTTAAACATTTTGTTTTGGTACAAAGGAATGAATCAGATTTCGCGCGGAAAAGCATTCACCACAAAGACATGCACAGTGTTCTTGGAGAGCTCGCCACAAAGACGTTGAAAAGTATTCCGGTTTATGGTGCCAACGGAATTCAAGCAAAGGCATTTTGTCACTGGAAAACAGAAGTGCTTCAAAAAGAATTCAACAAGCACGCGATTCCCTACCACGTAGTCGTAACACTGCCAACTTCCGATGATTCTGATGCCATTCCATTGCCTAAACCGGAAATTATGGTTCCCGAAAAAACACTTTCAGATCAATGGAAAATTACCAATCATGATTATCTGCAATTCATCCATTATGTAAAAGACTCTATTCAAAGAGAACATATTTTTCTTACTGTAAAATCTAAAGAGACAGCCAATGATCTCATTCTCTATCAGGAAACCTATTTTTCAGAAAACGATTTGGAATTTATTCAATTTGAGCCATACGAACGCGCAATTAATCTCGAAATATTTCCGTTAAATTTCCATACTTCCATTGATTACGAGAACCCCGAGATCGATTCTTTAATTCAATTACTTCCTACTGACGAACTTCTCTTTCGATATACCGAGCGAGATGTTTTGGGCAGTGCGCTTCCTGGTATTTATGTTATTAACCCAGAACTTAGCCCAAACCCGAGGTATCCACGAAGTTATATGTTGGATGACAAACTGATGGGCACTGGAATCGGAAAAATAATGGTTCGACCCAGAATAAACTGTTTGGGTGAAAACATTAGTATTCGTTTTCACCCCAATCTTCAGACACATCTTTGTAGAGATTACATCGATGTATTGCCTGAAAATGGAAATCAAATTCCAGACAATGAAATCTTGATTCAATCCATCACATACGAACAGGCTCTCGCGTATTACAATTGGAAACGCCCAATCCACAAGGCACACGAAAATGATGATTGGCAAGATTATTTGTATCCGTCACGAGAAGAATACGCGGCCGTTCAGCAGGGAGAAACCATTGTTCAGGAATCTACTACAATTCCCTATGTTTCGCCGACTTTTCGGTATGTTGTGCACCTGTATCCCAAGTAAGGTAAAAACCTGAAGGCAGATTACAATGTTTTCAAAATCGCCATGAGCGTTTCCGGTTTCAGACGCACCGAATAATTTGGATTTACATATTGATATTGCACCACTCCGTCATGCACAACATAAATTGCAGGAACGGGTAAAATGTGATGATCGTCTCCAGACCATTCACCCAGGTCCAATTCGTATTTGTTCACGTATTTATTGTGCATTTCATCGTCTACACGCCAACCCAACCCAAAAGCCTCGATTACATCTGTATCGCTATCCGAATAGATGGTAATATCCGTTTCTGCGCGAGCCTCGCTCACTCCCAAAGAATCAAATTGATCGGGCGTAATGGCAATGATGTCATAACCCAATTCGGCCATTTCTTCCTTTACTTGATGCAACGCCGATAAATGACGCATGCAATACGGACACCATCCGCCACGGTAAAAAACAAGGATTGTTTTTTCAGAAAGAACTTCACCAACGGTACTTGAATCGCCGTCTGCATTCACCAAAGTTTCATTTTGAGGAACTTCCTCCCCCACTTTCAAAGGACAAACATCAAACATTTGGTCTTGTGCCTTTACTTGCCCCAAAAAGCAAAAACTCAAAGCGATTATCGCGAGATTTAAATTCTTCATAACCATAAGACGTTTTGGAGTTGTAATCATTTCAAAAAATACGAACTTTTTTGAGGTCGGATTGCTTTCGGAGATTTATCACCAATTGCTTCGTCAGGGCAAGGATATAATTTAACTTTACGTTTCATCAAAGTTGATTGAACATGGAGTACAATGAAATTCGATACAAGAAACCGGCTTACCCGTTGAAGGCTCACTTGCGCGATCATTTGCGACAATATTCGCGCCTGGAAACGCTTCCTGTTTCGTACGACGATTTGCTGCATGTCAAGGAAACCATCCCCAACTACGATGAAGATGGAAAGAATACGCTTTGGTACTCTGCCATTTACGATCAATCGGAAACGGAAGACCTCCATCGCTCACTCATTCAGGTATACCAGAAATTGGTCAACGAAGGCGATTCTATACCGTACCTAAGCATTGGTCGTATCGATTTTTGTTCTTTTGGAAACTCCAAGCCATTTCGCATTATGGTGATGAATGAGATCAATGATAACTACGATTATTTCTACATCAAACGCGCCGATGCCTCCCGAATTTACGGATTGGAATTGGAGGAAATCTTCTCGCCCGATAAGGTGAATTATATCGTACACCAACAAACGCTCATTGAAGAACACGTTGTGGGCGTTCCTGTAGATGAGTTCATTCTAGAAAACAAAAACATCCAAATTGTCAACCGTTTGCGTTTCGCAAAAGAGTTTGTCAAATTCAACGAACGAACTTTTGCGCGCCTTCTGGGAGACATGCGTGCCTATAATTTTGTGGTGGAGATTACGCGTGATTTTGATAACGTGCAATACCGACTTCGCGCCATGGATTTCGATCAGCAATCGTATGAAGGGAGAATGAATTTGTACAAGCCACAATTCTATAAAGACAATTTAGAATTGGTAAAACTGGTACAAGAGCTCATGACCGAGGACGTTGCTTTGCAGTATCAAAAGATGGAGCGTGTTGCGATGAAAAAGCGCTTTTTGGCTTCCAAAAGAAGAACCATGAGTTTGTTGCGACATATGATGCGTGACAAATTAAGTTCTAAGGAAAACCTAGAGCAATTAAAAATGGATCTTGCAAAACTTCATAAGGATGAGCGCATTCTTAAAGCGAGAAATATGGGCGACTTGCTCAACATGCACCTTGAAAAAATGTTAGGTGTTCTGATCCTGACGAAGCCAACTCCAGTAAATCGATAGTGTGCGGCTATTTCAGCGCTATTCCAACAGGGCAATGATCTGACCCGTGTATGTCGTTCAGAATAAACGCATCCACCACGCGATCTTGTAAGGACTCAGAAACTAAAAAATAGTCAATCCTCCAGCCAACATTTCTGTCTCTAGCTCCACCGCGATAACTCCACCAGGAATATTTTTCAGGAGTTTCTGGATGTTTCAATCGAAAGGTGTCTACAAAACCACTAGAAGTGTAAGCATCCATTCCATCGATTTCCTCCTGCATGTGTCCTGCCGACTTGTTATAGTTTGCTTTTGGACGCGCCAAATCAATCGATTTATGGGCCACATTAAAATCGCCACAAACCAACACAGGCTTTTCCGATTCCAACGTTTTCATGTACTTCAAAAATGCAGCATCCCAGCCCTGACGGTACTCCAATCGTCGTAAATCATTGCCTGAATTGGGCGTATACACAGTAACAAGGAAATAATCATCAAACTCCAGGGCAATCACACGGCCTTCCTGATCGTACTCCTCAATTCCCATGTCATAACGTTCAGAAATTGGCTTTTTCTTCGTTAAAACACCTGTTCCGGAATATCCTTTACGCGCTTTTGATTCATTCCCATAATAATGGTAATCGTCCATGGAAGCCACTACATCTCGCGCTTGCTCTACCGTCGACTTCGTTTCCTGAAGACACACAACGTCTGCGTTAAGGGATGCCATATCCTGATGAAAATCTTTCTTGGCAATTGCTCGGATGCCATTTACATTGAATGAAATTATCTGCATTTTTTCGCTTTGGGTTAAATGTAAGAAATGTCAAACAAAAGTATTATATTTACCATGGTAAACATTTTAAGAAATGAAAAAATCTTCAGACAACCGCCGCAGTTTTATAGGGAAGTTATTTCTCGGTGCATCATCGTTGGTAGCACTTCCTCTAATTGCAAGCAGTGCTAAAGGATCAAAAGAAGACGAAGAAGAAACTATGGAGCATCCAGTAAAAAAAGTGCGCGCATTAGGATTTCAGTGGGAAACCCGAGATCCTTTTTTATTCTGTGTGCATCACGAAGACAAATTTCCGAGAGGCAATGATGAAATGGGCCCAGATCCTGCGTATTTGCAAGGGCGACACATGGGACAGGATTTTATTGTCAAAGACGGATTCCGCATGTATCACGGGCAAAAAGTCCCTGGCTTTCCCGGACATCCGCATCGTGGATTTGAGACCATCACCGTGGTTCGGGAAGGAATGGTGGACCATGCCGATTCTACAGGTGCCGCAGGAAGATATGGAGATGGAGACGTACAATGGATGACCGCCGGGAAAGGGGTACAGCATTCGGAAATGTTTCCGCTCATTCAGCCTGACAAGGAAAACCCGATGGAATTGTTCCAAATTTGGTTGAATTTACCAAAGGTGAATAAAATGGTGGAGCCGCACTTTAAAATGTTGTGGAGTGAAACCATTCCAATTATCGAACACAAGGTGGATGAAACCTTGCATGCAACCATTGAAGTTTTGGCGGGAAGTTTGAACGACACCTCTGCTCCAACGGCACCACCAGACTCATGGGCCAACCCGGCAGAGAATGAAGTAGCGATTTACAACATCAAAATTGAACCCAACGGAGCATATGAGCTACCTGCAGCTGCAGAAGGCGTGAATCGAACTTTGTATTATTACGAGGGGAATGACTTACTAATCAATGAACAATTTATACCGAATTACCATGCAGCCGATGTCGATGAAAATCAAGCATTGACTTTGAAAAACGGTGCCGAGATATCAAAAATACTTGTCCTTCAAGGAAAGCCCATTGATGAACCAGTAGTACAGCACGGACCTTTTGTTATGAATACGCGTCAGGAAATACAGGAGGCATTCGAGGAATATCACACCACGCAATTTGGTGGTTGGCCCTGGCCTAAATACGATCAGGTACACGATAGATCGAAAGGACGGTTCGCCTTGCACTCCGACGGAACGGAAGAAGTAAAATCATAAATACAAAAATGCGTCTCACTAGCTTTGAGACGCATTTCTTTTTCACAGCGCGTGAATTTGCGTGGTTAGGCTTTTAATGCCTTTCGTCTAAGTTATCTAGAATGAACTGGTACAAAGCCCAATAAACCTCAACAAAACCTAACGTTGATTAATTAAAACCAAGATGTGTTAAGAGCTGTAACATTTAAGGGCTGCCATTATCATTCCATTCGTGTAAAATCGACAAACAGCCTCAACAGGACTCTTAAATACGCCAAGGAAGCATTATCTTTGCGGCATGTCAGTTGATTTGCAAACACTTTCCGACTTAGAATTCGACACGATTCGCTCGTGGACGGTCGACTATGCAAAACAACCAACGGCTCAATCACGGCTTTCGGAGCTCTCTCCTATCCCGCATTTCGAGGAGATTCAATACCAATTGGACAAAACTTTCGAGTTCCAACAAATCCGTATTACGGGCGAAAGCTTTCCGCAATTGGAATTTGAAGAATTGGAGAACGAAATCCGATTGATTCCGATTGAAAATGCTTCTGTTTCACTCGAAGGCTTTATGCGCATTCACCTGGCATCTACTTTAGTGAACAGTTTGTTGCATTTTTTCGACAAGCGCGAGGAAGAATTCCCATTATTGGCAAGCACCCTCGACAATGCTCACTTCACCAAGGAAATCATTCAAGCCATTGAGAAAGTGTTCGACCGAAGTGGACAAATAAAAGACGATGCTTCCCCTGAACTTGCTTCTATTCGGAGCAATTTGAAAGTGGTTCGGAATCAGATCAACCGCAATTTTGATAAGGAGATTCGAAAAATGCAACGTGATGGCATTTTGGGCGATACCCGCGAAACATTTATTAACGATCGTAGGGTGCTTACGGTACTTTCTTCGCACAAACGAAAAGTATCCGGTTCTGTCGTCGGGTCGAGTAATACAGGTTCATTAACATATATCGAACCACAAGTTAACATCGCTTTGAACAATGAGTTTGAGGTGTTATTGGACGACGAACGCAAGGAAATATTTCGCATTCTACAAATCTTGCGTCGCGAGTTGCACCAATACATTGAGTTAATCAAAGCGTATCAAGAAATCTTGACAGAATTTGATTTTGTGAATGCGAAAACACGATTGGCGCTTGCGTTGGAATGCTCCAAACCGCAGATCTCGGATGAATTGACCATTGAACTGATTGATGCTTATCACCCAATTCTTTGGCGCAACAATAAAGAACAAAAGAAACACACTTTTCCACAACAGGTCCAATTGGATAAATTCTCACGAATGTTGGTCATTTCAGGACCAAATGCAGGAGGGAAAAGTATCACGTTAAAATCCGTTGGACTGCTGCAATTGATGCTTCAATCGGGGCTACTGGTTCCTGTTCATGAAAACAGCATCATGTGTTTCTTTCGAAATATTTTAAGCGATATTGGCGACAATCAATCGATTGCAGATGAACTTTCTACGTACAGCTATCGATTGAAGCGCATGAAGCAATTCCTCGACACTGCCAACAAGCACACCTTGTTTCTTATTGATGAATTTGGAACAGGATCGGATCCTGATCTTGGTGGAGCTCTTGCAGAATCGATCTTTGAATCCATCTACTCGAAGAAGAGTTTTGGAGTGATTACCACGCACTATTCCAACATCAAATTAAAGGCGGATAAATTGCGCAACGCCCGAAACGGATGCATGCTTTTCAATACGGAAACGTTGGAACCTTTGTACAAATTGGATATTGGCCAGCCTGGGAGTTCGTTTACCTTCGAAGTGGCAAAAATCAACGGAATTCCTGACGAGCTCATCGCAGATGCGAAATCAAAACTAGACGATCGAAAGGTAAAAATGGACCAACTGTTGAATGCGCTTCAGAAGGAGAAAAATTACCTTGCTCGCTTGAACAAAGAGCACATTGCAGCGCAGGAAACGGCACAAGAAGCACTGAACGAATATACCGAGCAGAAAGAATATTACGAGCGAAAAATCAAGGAAATGCGCTCCAAAGCCACTTCTAACGACTCCATTCTGCGTATGGGGAAGAAAATGAAAGGGTACATTGATCGCTACAACACTAAATCGCGCAAGAAAACGATCAATCAGCCCTTGCTAGAAGAAGTTCGAAAATTCCTGGCGGTGGAACGCACAAAGGCTGAAGAAGCAAAAAATGCAGAAAAACTCAAAGCAGCCAAGGCATTGAAAGCTAACGGTAAAAAACGCAAACGAACGGTCAAGGAAAAAGATCCTTTCAACAGAGACAAGATCAAAGTTGGATCGAAGGTGAAGCTAGTGGCTACAAAGCAATCCGGAACGGTAGAGGAAATTTCTGGAGACACGATGACGGTAATATTTGGGTTCGCTCGTATGAAGGTGGAGAAGAATAAATTGCAGTGGATACAGTAGACTTGCTTGAGACATAAGACGTTTAGATTTAAGACTCTAGACATTTAGATAGTAGACGAGAGACACAAGACAATTATTCGGTTTTTGTCCATGCTTATGAATTGTTGTTTTCCCAATAATCTACACTGAAAAACCGCCCCAACCCAAAACGGGAAGAGACGGCTTTCTATTTGTGGTTATTGATTTTACTTCTCCATGGCTTTTATATCACGCGTGTTTTTCTGTACTGCGATTGATGCGAAAAGTGCCAGTGTGAAAGACATTCCGTAGAATCCTTTTTCGCTTAGTGCGAGGTCTGCATTTCTCAGTCCAACAACCAAGAGTACAATGGCAGCAATCGTTGTAAACCAACTAATTCCGTAATAGATATCAGTGACTGGAATTCCCTCTGCTTTGTCACGCACACATTTTTGCACGGAAATGGCTGAAAAAAGTCCGAACAGAAGAATGGTGAAGTAATATCCTTTTTCATTTAACAGCATGTCTGCATTCCAAAGACCAATACAATAAGAAATCAATCCTACGCCCAATGCTACCCAAGATGCGCCAATAAACGCGGGCGTTGGTTTAAATCCTCGATCTTCCATCTTCGTTTCTACTGTTTCGTTCAATTCAAAATTTTCCTGTTTCATAACTTTTCGTTTTTGGAACGCTTGTTCCTGTTTGATGATCCAAAGTTGGGGTATATGCGTGGATTGAAAAATTCAAAAAAATCATATTTATTACGTTTTATTTATAATTTTTCAAATTTTAATTATCTGATTTTAATTAAATTAGAAACTTAATTTATTACAACTTATGAGTGTTGCTATTGATCTTATCTCATCGATGTCTCCGGTAGAAAAGGACAGGTTTATTCAATTCATCAAAGAACGAAGCAAACGAAAAGAGGGTCGAAGCATTGAGTTGTTTCAGCGATTGGATGCAGGAACGGAACGTGAAATGAAGGAACAACTGGGCACCAATGCCTTCAACGTTTTAAAAATGCGCTTAACGGATGCCTTGATATCCTTTCTATCCAGTAGTGTTTTTGAAAACGAAATGACCACTGAGGCGCAAATCATCAGGCAAATTGTTCTCGCGAGAAAGATGTTGCAATTAGACAAAGTAAAAACGGGGAAGAAAATATTGCTGCGCATCGAAAAGATCGCTCTATCCATTCAACACTTCTCACTACTGAACGAAATTTACCACTCGTTAATAGAAATCTCTCATATCGAAGCATCTTTAGATCAGCAAACCCTGTTTCAAAAACTAGAAGAGAACACCGCCAATTTCTTGCAGCAAGAACGATTGAACCTCGTTTATGCACAAGTTCGAAGAGCATTCTTAGAAAGTGAGCGCGGTGGTCAACGACTCAACTTACATCAATTGATACAAACCAACTTTGAGAAGTATGGAATTTCAGAAAAGCGCGGATATGGATTGAAATCATTGTACCAATTGGCAATGGTATTGGATTTTGCAGGTGCGCAATCCCGCAACTATCATAACATTGATTTGTTTCTGATCGAAAAGATTGAGCAACTAAGCGAGGAGGAACGCAACAACGAACGCAATCATTTGTATCACATTGATTTGCTGTACACGGTGGCCAATATTTACTTTCGAAAGCGTGATTTCGAGCAAAGCCTGCGCTACCTCGATAGCATGCAGCATCAAATGCATCGGTTCAACGAAAAATTCCAAAAGGAACGTTCATTGAAACATACCTTGCTTCTTGCACTCAACTTAAACTATTCCAATCGCCCAATGGAAGCACTTTTGGTATTGGAGAAAATTCCACTAAAACGAAAAGAATCGCAAGAAATTCTGCAAGTGGCACTCACGAAAATCATGGTTTTGGCGCAGCAAGAAAAGTTCAGGGAAGCGAACGATCTGATGCGTGACCTGTACAAATCTGACACTTATTACAAGCGCCTGGCAGGATTGGAATGGGTGATCAATCGAAGGTTTATTGAAATCATCTTACACATTGAATTGGGCAATGTCGATTTTGCCATTTCACGCATAGAAAGCATCACCCGACAGCACAAGGATTTCCTTTCATCTTCCGAAAATGCTCAGGCAAAACCTTTCTTACGAATTTTGAAGCATTACTTGAACAATCCAGCCGCAGTTACTTCTGAGGCATTTCAGAATCGCGTTGAAAAAACCATTCCCTGGAATCTGTCTTCGGAACAGGACATTTTCTTCATTAGTATGTATGCCTGGCTGAAGTCGAAAATGATGCAAAAACCATTGTATCCAACAACGTTATCCCTCATGCAGCAATAGATTAACTTTTCGTCTCTACATAAAAAAAAAGAGGATGGTATTGACAAGCTACTAATCATCCCGTGCCAACCCATTCCTCTTTTGCTTACTACTACTTTTATAGATGCTGCGAAACTGGAAAACGCTGCATGGCACCCTATATTTTTTCGTGTTATGGATGCCACTAAATTTTAACCCCTTTGAATTCACTACTTTTGCACCCGTGAGTTTGTTCACCCCTGATACTAGTACTATAAATTCTTTCCAAGAGAAAGGACGCTTCTTAATTGCTTGGAGGTTAGGTATTTTGTTCTTTCTTGTCTTCACCGCACTGGCATTTGTTTTTCGTGAAATTCGGATTGAATCGGCGATTGTTTACGCCATTGTAGATGCAATAGCACTGGGAATCCTCTATTATTTGCATAAAACGAAAGACAGTAAGCTTCCATTCATCATTTACACGATTGCTGGAAGCATTATCACGCAATTCACTCTCAACAATATTCTGGATTCGGCCCATTTTGGAGATTTACTTTGGATTGTTTCCACGATTATTTTTGCCTTTGTCGGATTGGGGAAAACCGCCGGAATCATGACCACTGCCTTTCATACGCTTGGAATTGGTTATTACATTGCCTTCAATTTGAATCCGCACTTCGCTGAGGTGAGAGTGCACAATACTGGCGATAAATTAGCACTGTTTTTAGAAATGCTTCTGGCTTTTACCACTTTTGCTTATTTGCTCGGTCAATACGTCATCTTTCAGCAGCATTCGCGTCAGCAACTTCGGGAGTTGAATAACAGTTTGGAAGAACAGAATCAAGAAGTGCTGCTAAAGAATAAGGAAAACGTGACATTGGTCAAAGAGGTGCATCATCGTGTGAAAAACAACCTTCAAATAATTATTAGCCTATTACGGATGCAGCGCTCCGAGATTGAATCCGAAGAGGCGCAAAAACAATTTGGCGTTGCCATCAATCGCATCTTAACCATGTCGATGATTCACCAAAAACTGTATCAGGAAAAAGAACCGACCAAAATCAATATTAAAGACTATCTGCAAGATTTAACGGCCGAACTGGTCAGCTTGTCTGAAGAACGAATCGACATAAAAGTAAATCTGGACGCAGACGAAGAATTCTCGAACCTAAAAACGATTGTTCCTCTGGGATTGTTGATCAATGAACTTGTCGCAAACTCGATGAAACATGCCTTTAAAAAAGAAAGCGCTGGAACCATTCATATTGAAGTTAGAAGTCGAAAGGAAGTCAATCAAATTCTATTAAGATACACGGACAGTGGCCAATGGTTGGAGCCAGAAAAAGACAATGGTTTTGGATTGGAATTGATTGAAATTCTTACAGAACAAATGGAAGGAACACAATCTCGTGAAGGAAGTGCCTATACTTTTGAAATCCCGCTGGAAATCGATTAACGCATCGCCCTACGGTAGAGAATATAGGCTATTCCAGCAAACGTAACATTTGGAATCCACACGGCCAAATACGCAGGAAAGCCCAGGTTGGTTGCGGCTACACTTGTAATTTTCATGGCAAAGATGTACATGAAACTGATCAAGATTCCCAATGCCAATCCAATGCCAATTCCACCACGGCGCTTACGACTGGCCACGGCAATTCCAATGAGCACCAAAACGTATGTTGCAAAGGGATAAGATGTTCGCTGATATAGCTCGATTTCATAAAGAGGCACCATCGATGAGCCCTTGATCCGTTCGCGCTCAATAAATTCTTTTAGTTCGTAATACGGCATTGTCTCGGCCACATTCTCACGCTTGGCTATTTCCGTCATTCGAAATTGAAACATCGTATCTTTTCTCAAACCATCGCGCACCACATCGTTTGTATCACCGTGAATCCGTTCGTAATAATTGCGTAAAATCCACTTATCTGTTCCGGGTACATTTTCTGCCGATTCTGCCTTAATGAAGTAGGTAACTCCCTCGCCGCTCTCATCTTCCTGTTCTAAAACAAAATTCATTGCACGGTCTTTCACCGCATCGTAGGATTTGAAATACACTATTTGTCCGCCGGGATATTCGGCATGATATTCATCAACGTACATTTGCTCGCGGTAGAACTTCTCTTCAAAATTCAAGCGCATTCGATTCGTATTGGGAATCACGAAATGATTCAAAATCAAAGAGATCAGCATTAGAATTGTCGCTGCTATCATGTACGGGCGCACAAATCTTCCGAAGGGTTTACCACTATTGAGAATGGGAATAATTTCCGTATCACTTGCCATTTTCGCCGTAAACCAAATCACGCTAATGAAAATGATCAAAAAGGAAAACATATTCCCGAAGTACAGAATGAAACTCACGTAATACTCAAACACCAACTCTTGCCAGGTGGCGTTTCTTTCGAGGAAATAGGAAAGTTTCTCCGCGATATCAAAAACTATCGACAAAAGCATCACCACCCCAAAAATGAAGAAGAACGTTTTCAGAAAACGCTTGATGATATATTTGTCTAAGATGGATAGCATTTACAGTCTGTTACTCAATTTTGGAACCATTTGATTTTTCCAGGTCGCAAAGTCGCCTGCCAAAATGTGTTTTCTGGCCTCTTTCACTAACCACAAATAGAAAGATAAATTGTGAATCGTAGCAATTTGAATTGCCAAATTTTCCTTCGCTTTTAGCAAATGACGCAAATAGGCTTTACTATAAGTTGAATCCACATACGAAGTTCCATTCGGATCGATAGGTGAGAAATCCTTCTCCCATTTCTTATTCTTTATGTTGATGATTCCTTCAGAGGTAAACAGCATTCCATGTCGGGCATTACGCGATGGCATAACACAATCGAACATATCCACTCCCATAGCGATGCATTCGAGAAGGTTTACCGGCGTTCCGACTCCCATCAAATAGCGCGGTTTGCTTTCTGGCAGAATTCCACAAACGTGATCGGTCATGGCATACAGTTCATCATCTGGCTCTCCAACCGACAAACCTCCAATGGCATTTCCGATGGCATTGTGAGAGGCAATTGTTTCGGCTGATTCAGATCGAAGATCTTTGTACACGCTTCCTTGAACGATTGGAAACAATGCTTGCTGATGTCCGTATTTCGCTTCGGTTTTATCGAATTGATTTAGACATCTTTTCAACCATCGATGCGTCATGTGCATGGAGCTTTTCGCATAATCATAATCACAAGGATACGGCGTACACTCGTCAAAAGCCATAATGATATCTGCACCGATACTTCGCTGAATATCAATAGCTCTTTCTGGCGTGAAGAAATGGTAACTACCGTCAATGTGCGATTGAAATTTCACTCCTTCTTCCGTAATTTTATTTGCTCCCGACAACGAATACACTTGGTATCCTCCACTATCGGTTAAGATAGGACGATCCCAATTGATGAATTTGTGCAATCCGCCTGCAGGTTCGATGACATCCAAACCAGGTCGTAAAAACAAGTGATACGTATTCCCGAGGATAATCTGAGCTTCGACGGCTTCTTTCAGTTCGTGCTGATGCACACCTTTTACGGTGCCAGCAGTTCCTACCGGCATAAATATGGGCGTTTCTATCACACCATGATCCGTGTGCAATTCACCAGCTCTGGCTTTGGATTTTTCGTCGGTATGAAGTAAGTCGAAGTGCATAAATTTGTTGATAATTAACCGGCGCAAAGATAAATGTATTTGAGAAAGCCCGCATCTTTGTAGCAAAGTGATTTGAATGCTCGAATTTCTGCCCGAATTTCATGATGATCTCAGCACCTATCTGTTCTTCGGATTCTGTGCTGTGGCGTTTTTACACTTGCTTTTTCTTTTTTTGATCTTCGCACGATTGGCATTTCATCGTTCGGACAAAGAAAAACTAAACGAGAACCTTCCGCCCATTTCTGTGATTATTGCAGCTAGAAATGAATCAGAAAATCTATTCAAACATCTTCCTTTTATCCTTGATCAGGATTACCCAGAATTCGAAGTCATTGTCATCAACCATCAAAGCATGGATGATTCGCAATACATTTTGGATGCGTATGCCCAAGATTACCCGAACTTACGTGTTATTGAGGTTGAGCGCAACAAACACTTAAAATACGGGAAGAAGCTGCCGTTAACCATTGGCATTCGTGGTGCGAAACACGAGCACCTTCTTTTCACCGATGCAGATTGTCAACCCGCCTCGCGAAATTGGATCAAAAGTATGGCGCGCAGGTTCAGCGATAAGAAGCAAATTGTACTTGGATTCGGCCCTTACCGCCAGGAAAAAGGATTGTTGAATCGCTTTATTCGCTTTGATACGGTTTGGATTGCTTTGAATTATTTTTCTTTCGCTAAAGCACGGCTCCCTTACATGGGAATTGGACGAAACATGGCGTATACCAAAACGGCTTTCAAAGAGGCCAACGGATTCAAATCGCATTATGCGCTGTCTTCTGGAGATGACGACTTGTTCATTCAGGATGCCGCAAAAAAACGCAATTATGTCATAAATATCGATCCTGAATCGTACTGCTATTCTGACGGTGCTTCTAGCTGGAGCAAGTTGTTTCGACAGAAAGCACGGCACTATACTACCACCGAAAAATACAGGGTTATTAAAAAGTGGATGTTAGGAATCTATCCCCTTACCTTGTTAATGGTGACGACTTCCTTCGTTATTTTGTGCTTTAATCGCAATTTCCTTTGGTTAACCCTTGCGATATATCTATTTCTCCTTCTTTGGAAGTGGATTATCCTCGGAAAAGCCTTTAAGAAGCTGCGAGCAACAAAATTTATCGTTTGGTTGCCTGTTTTAGATGTGATTTACGCTATCGTAACCCCCATTTTCTACTACACAAGTGATAAGAGCGACACAAAAAAATGGTGAATAAGGATCACTTATCGGACAAAGCACAGCAGGATCTTGAATTGGTCGAAAAAGCCATCAACGGGGATCAATCGGCTTATGCTGCGCTAATGGATCGTTACCGCGAATCGATTTACTTCATGATGTTGAAAATGGTGAAGAATACAGATGACGCGGATGATTTGACGATCGAAGCATTTGGTAAGGCGTTCCGTCGTTTGGAACAATACTCGCCGAGTTATGCCTTTTCTACCTGGCTTTTTAAAATCGCTTCCAACAACTGTATTGATTTCATTCGCAAAAAACGCATTAAGGTAACTTCCATGGACGCCGGCATCAAAACAGGCGATGGAGAACACATTACCATTGACGCAAAAAGCAATACGCGCGATCCAGAGGAAACCATGGAGCACAAGCAGAAAGTGGTAATGATGCGAGAAGTTGTAGCGAAATTAAAACCGCGCTACAGAATTCTTGTCGAAAAACGCTACTTCGAAGAGTTGAGTTATGAGGAAATTTCTGAAGAGCTGAATCTTCCACTTGGCACCGTAAAAGCACAATTGTTCCGTGCGCGCGATTTCCTTGCGAACATGATGGAAAACACTAAAGATACCATCTAATGGACGGCGTCGAGTTGATTTTAAAATACTTCCCAGACCTTTCAGAAAAACAATGCGATCAATTCGCTGACTTGCGTATTTTATACGATGATTGGAATTCTCAAATCAATGTAATTTCTCGTAAAGATACGGAACACTTCTACGAAAGGCACGTGTTGCATTCTTTGGCAATTGCCAAGGTGATGTCCTTTAAGGATGGTTCAAAAATTATAGATATTGGCACAGGTGGCGGATTCCCTGGAATTCCGTTGGCAATTTTGTTTCCTGAATGCGATTTTCTTCTTGTGGACTCTATCGGAAAGAAAGTTAAAGTGGTCAATCACGTTGCTCAGGCTCTAAAATTGAAGAATGTTCGTGGCATTCATGAACGTGCAGAAAATGTGGATGAGCAGTTCGATTTTGTGGTAAGTAGGGCGGTAACTGCGATGCCGAAATTTTTAAAATGGACCAAAGGAAAGTTTCTGAAAGAGAATAAAAATGATTTCAAGAATGGCATTCTTTATTTGAAAGGAGGCGATTTGACCGAGGAGATGAAAATGGTAAAGAAGGCGATACAGTATTTTCCTATTCCGTCAATTTTTGAGGAAGAATTTTTCGAAACGAAGAAGGTGGTTTATGTTCGGAATTAGATTAAGTGACTGATTACTATAATTTTAAAGGGGTTTCTCAGCCATATAGCTAATTAGGCATTTGTCTAATAACCAAAATGTATTTTACTAGTAATTGCCAGAAATTCTTCCTAACTTATAGCAAGACCACAGGCGCAATGAAAATAACACCTTCCCTATTCCTCCTTCCAATTCTCGCCCTTCTCTCCTGCAACTTCTCTACAAAAGAGCCTCTTACAAGAAAACAGCAATTGACCCTGCTTATGAAAAAGAGAGACTTCTCCCTGACCCTGCGCGACAAACCTTTCTCGTTAACGGAAGACACACCTTTGCAAGAATCTCCACAAGTTGAAGGCATATGGAACTTAAAAGGAGCCGCTGTTGTCGATTTTAATTTTAAAGCATCAGGCACAGGCGAATTTATGATCGCAGATTATAACGTTCGCAACAAAACCCTCCATTTGACCGTGGAAAACGTTGGCCATCCATGTATGTGCGAATACGAACTGTACTATCGGCTCGAATTAAAAAATACCCCAGAGAACTTCGACAGCGTGGCATTCTACTTCGAGAACTACAATTAATTCCGATATTCGTTGATAATTATGCGCACACCAAAACACGTATCCGTCTTCGCCATTCTTTTCTTACTACTCATAGGCTGCTCGGAGGCATCGAAAGAAGAGGTAACGAATGCTCAAAAATTGCAAGAAATCATAGAGAATCACACGTGGGAAATCTCGGAAATCCACTCTAGCATTCCGCTTGATTTTAATGGAGATGGTGAGAAATCTAATGATATCAAAGCTCAAAACGCCCCCTGCCAGGCTGATGATCAATTTATTTTTCAGAAAGCAGGTGCACTCATACGCAAAGATGGATCGATAAAATGTCCCGATCGCGAAGGAAAAAGCAATAAAGGGTCGTGGTCAGCAAACGATTCTGTTCTTACTTTGAGTTTACCCAACAGCGCAGCCATCTCCTTCAATGTAGTGTCCTTCAAAGAAAAAGAAGTCAAAGTTTCAAAGGCCAGTCCGATTTCGAGAGACGTTGAAACCGTGCTAACGTATACTTTCACCCGAGTGGATTAATCATACGTATGCCAGATCCAATTTTTACCCCAGGAACACCCGAACGCAAGCAATTCCTCAAAGAATTGAACGAAATGGCGCGTTACACAGGCGAAGTGCTCCACGGCGAAGCTTTAACACCAGTGCGAGAGCGGCAATTGCGGAAGTACTTTCATAAAACCTACAAAATGCTCCATCGCATCGAAGGCTTGCAAAATGGAATCAATAACAACTCGTTCAAATACGGATACGGTGGAAAACTACTGGTTCGGAAGGTGATGATACAAATCGGCGTGGTGGAGCAAATCATAGATAAAAACAGAAAGAAAACCTATCGACTATTACTCCCCAAAGAGGCCCTAGATTTAGAACTGGTTTCGCGAATTATTGTAGAGGTCTATTTGACTCGGAATGAGGTGGAGCCAATATAAATTCAGTCCAAATAAAAGTGAAAATTTCGATCATCATTATCAACGTCAAGCGCTCCTTTGTTGAACGATCCGATTAGGCCTTCTTGTTCTTGGCAATCGGGCCATTTATTGGCTTTATTGCGTCCGCTTCAAAGCGATAAATGCTTTTATTTTTGGCTTCTTCTACTTACATTTACTTCACTCACCCGAAACGCACTAATACAAGTGCAACTTTACTTATGAAATACTGGAGATACGAACTTAAAATTGAAGACATTAAAGAGGTGGCCAATGCGGTTTCAGCTGAAATGGAGCGCAATTACGAGAAAGAGACAGCAACAATGATTGTCATTTCTGAAGAACGCTATAAGTTAAGAACCAATTCAGCTCAATTGAATCAAGTCATTATCACCAAAAAAGAGTCTACCTGTGAGGTCGATATTATGGGCGCAGCGGGAGGAACTGGCATTTTCAATTTTAGTCTCTGGTCAGAATCTGGTTTTATCTGGAAAACATCCAAAGTTCTGAAAAGCTATTGCGAACAGAATGGCATTGAAATATTGAAAGAACTAAAGTATAGCTAACTACCTCATTCAAAAAAAATAGCCCTCACGGACTATTTTAAGAATTAGAGAAATTATACTTGGAGTTGGACCTAGTCCAGTTTGTACTTGCGGAAAAATGCATCCCAATCCCAAATGAAGTTTTCTACTACTTCATCCATTCGCTTTAAGAAAAGCGGGTTGGGTGCTTGCATGCGTTTGAAATATTCATCCTGATAATTGTACAATGTGTACTTATCAAAAATGCCTTTCGACATTGCATAAATCATATTCTTTGAAGGATGATTCAAGCGCCACATCAAATTCTTGTAATCTTTCAACAACTGCTTGAACTCTCCAACTTCCAACTCATACACCTTTGCGAGTTTCTCATATACCAAGGCTTCAACACGATTTGCTTGCTCTGGCTCAAAGGCACTTTCCAGGAAAGAAAGGTTTCCGACCAAAATAACCAAGGAGAACTCGTAACTGTGATTGTGACCAATATTTGGCGAAGTAACGAAGGCAGGATCGTCGTTGATGAAATCTGCGATCACCGGAAAGCCGTCGTCGATGGTCTGAAACAAGCCGTTTATAAAAACATTGGCCAGTTTGTCATCTGATACTCTTTTCCTTAAAATCGTTCCAAACATGGATTGCGGTTGAATTGTATATACAAAGTTAACAAAGGCTTAACCTCGAAAAAGGGGTAGTAATTTTACGTTATCCACATTTTTTTCAACAGTTTTCCACATTTCCCATCAATCTACCATTTAGACCATTCAAATTGAAATCAGCCAGAATCGCTTTTTTTCATGAACAAATACCTAGGTAAGTTGTACCTTTACACGAAACAACAATTCGTACTGCATGAAACGTAGTCAAATTATTCTACTCAGTATAGCATTAGTGCTTTCCGCTTTGATTTACGTCCCTATTGTGATGAACAAAAAAGGGTATGAAAAACAAGAAAAAACGGAATCCAAAGTCGTGGATGTGGCTACGCGAGTAGTATCCAATAAAATGCACCGAATTCAGATGAATTCCTACGGTCAAATTTCTCCCGTTACCGAACTATTGGTCTCTTTTGAGGTGCAGGGTCGATTAATTCAAGGGGACAAACGCCTGAAACCAGGAGTTTCATTCCGAAAAGGTAGTTTACTCTATAAAATTGAGGCCGAAGAATTCATGTCAACTCTTATGGCTCGAAAAATGAGCTTGCTTGGAATTATTTCGCAATCCATGGCTGACTTCACGCTTGATTTTCCAAATCGCAAAGTACGTTGGGAAAAATTCATTTCTGAGCTAGGCGCTAAAAAAAGACTGCCCCTTTTACCCGAATCGAAAAGTGAGAAAGAACGCATGTTTTGGGCAAGTAGAAATGTTTATTCAGAATACTACAACATTCTCTCTTTGGAAAAACGTGCCGAGAAGTACTATTACTTTGCACAGTTTTCGGGCACAGTGACAGAGGTTTACTCAGAGCCGGGTGCAATGGTCAATCCGGGGGTGCAAATTGCAAAAATCGCGCAAACAGGTCAGTTCGAATTGAAGGTTCCAGTTTCTTTAGAAGATCTCGACGCCTACAAAGAAGAAACACAAGCCAAGTTCACCGATCCTAACGGAAATTTAATGGCCACTGGAAAAATCATTCGTGTTTCAGATGTAATCAATCAGCGCACGCAATCGGCAGACATTTACTACTCCGTGAAGCCCGTTGAAGGAAAACGGATTTACAATGGCTTGTATTTAAATGTTTCCATCGATCATCAAAGAGAAACACCCTCTGTTATTTTACCGAGGACTGCCGTGACAGATGGAAAAGTGTACATTCTTGAAGGAACAAATCTGAAACCCATGGAAGTGATTCAAGTGGGAGAAAAACCAGATTCTGTTTATGTCACAGGGATCAGCGACGGACAAGAAGTTCTCTTAGAACAAATGGGCGCTCCTTCAGACGAGATCACCTACAAATCAGTTAAAAAATAAGCTGAGGTCATGAGAAAAGTCATTCAATTTTTCATTGATCGTCCGATATGGGGAAATGCCGCCATTGTCATTATTGTGATGTTTGGTCTGTTTACCCTTTTCAACACCAACCGATCGTTCTTCCCTGAACAAGATCCCAAACGAATTATCGTCAGCGTTACCTATCCCGGAGCTTCTCCCAAAGAGATGGAGGAAGGTATTACTATTAAGATTGAACAGGCCATTCGCGGATTTAACGGAGTGGATGAAATCCGATCTTCATCACAAGAGAATTTTGCGCAAATCACCATTATTGCAGAAGATGGCGCCGATATGGACCAACTCTTCAACGATGTGGATAATGCGGTGAACTCAATCAGCAGCTTCCCCGCAGGAACAGAACCGCCCACCGTGACCATGCCTAAAGCCTTCGGAATGTCAAGCATTGTTGCCTTCACTGGGGTTTCTGCCAAAGACGAAAATGTGGACATCGCCGATCTTATTGATGTTTCCAACGAGGTCGAGAACGCCTTGTTGAATACAGAATCGATTACAGAAATTGAAAAAACAGGATTTCCAGAGAAAGAGATCGTCATCAGTGCACGTGAGCAAGATTTAATTCGATACAACATCTCCCTGAATGAAATCGCACTGGCCATTCGTACGAAGAACATCGACATAACCACAGGAATTGTTCGTGGCTCCATGGAGGAAATGAACATTCGTTCCAACAATCGGACGACAGACACCACGGAAATAGAAAACATCCTGCTGCGAACAACGCCAACAGGAGAGCTAATCACCATCGGAGACGTTGCAGATGCAGAAATAACGTATTCGGAGCAGTCGCAAACCTCCTTCTTCAACGGCAAGCCCTCCACAACCTTACAGATCAGTAAAACGCCCGAACAAGACATTGCTGAAATCACGCAGGAACTCTACGATTTTAAGAAGAAATTTGAGGAAGAGAATCCAGATTTCGAATTCAATATTTTCTTTGAGTTTAACAGTATGTTGGATGATCGTGTAGATCTTTTGACCCGAAATGGAATCATGGGATTGATCCTCGTATTGCTGTTTTTAGGACTTTTCCTCAATTTAAAACTATCCGCCTGGGTCGCCTTTGGTATTCCTTTCTCTTTCCTGGGAATGTTCATTTTCGGAGCGATGTATGGCATTACCATCAACATGATTTCGCTCTTCGGAATGATTCTCGTAGTTGGGATTTTGGTGGATGATGGTGTGGTTATTGCCGAAAACATTTTTACGCATTTTGAACGTGGAAAAAGTGCGAAACAAGCAGCACTGGATGGAACTATGGAGGTGTTGAAACCCGTGTTCACTTCCGTCCTGACAACCATTGTCGCTTTCTCCATCTTATTCTTTGTGGAAGGAATGGAGCTTATCAAGGAGATGTCGTTTGTGGTCATCGCCTGTCTCGCGTTCTCGCTTTTCGAGGCATTTATTGTACTTCCAGCTCACTTAGGACACGCAAGTGTTTTGGCAGAAAACAAAAAAGCGAAATTCAGTTACTTACAAGGAGGTTTGTTCATACTCGCAGGTCTTGCGGTAATCTTCATCTCCACGCGTTTGTATCCTGACTTTGAAGATTTCTCCTTTGCTGGTTTCGCATTCCCGTTCATACTTTCAATGACTGGAGTGGGTATCTTCCTTCTGGGATTCTCGAAATCTCCCATGGAAGGTGCGGTTCGATCTGGCGCCGATAGGTCCATTAAATTTGTTCGAGATCGATGGTTTACAGGCGTGGTGAAAAATGTGGTCGGAATTCGTTTCAAGGCATTCTACCTATCATTCTTTATCCCCTTCGTCTTTGTTGTCAGCGCCATGATTTTATTCATTTCTGGCACCATCAACTTTACTTTCTTTCCGAACATTCAACCGGATCGATTCACAATTGAGGGAGTTTATACGCCGGGAGATAGCGATACAAAAACCAAGGAGTTTCAAAAACGTGCTACTGCAATATTGTTAGAGGAAAATCAGCGTATAATTGATGAAACTGGCGACTCCCTGTTAACCTATTACCTCAGCACAATCGGCGTTGCAGAAAGTATTGGACAATTTGGAAATCATGCGGGAATGATCAACGTTTTCTTTGATGGAGAAAACAAAAAAACGCCGGTCGATACCTTGATCAATCGTATCAATCGACGCTTACGGCAAACGCCCGAGGGCAGGCTAGCTCGAAATGTTTACGTGGGCGGAGAACAACGTTTTGGAAAACCAATTCAATTGGGAATCACCTCTTCCATTAATGAGAATTTGATGAGCGCCAGAGATGATATCAAAGAAGCATTGAGCCAAATGGATGGCGTAATTAATGTGAAAGATGATATGCCTCCGGGGAAAAACGAGGTTCAAATAAAACTGCGACCAGAGGCATCCATTTATGGCTTCTCGGAAGGTGAAGTTTTATCGCAGGTACGACAGTCGTTTTTTGGTGACGAAGCACAACGAGTGATTGTAGGCAACGATGAAGTGAAAATTTGGGTACGTTTCGACAAGCAAGATCGAAACTCACTCGTGGACCTCAAACGAATGAAGATTCGTAATGTTCAAGGGACAGAAGTTGAATTAGAGGCAATTGCCGATTTTGAAATGAGTCGCGCGCCTGAAACGCTGAGACGATTGGACGGTCAACGCATCATCACCCTCGATGCGGAATCTACGGATCCTGATTTGGTCGCGAAAATCAACACGTCCGTAAACGAGGACGTTTTGCCAGGCATTTACAGCAAATACCCTTCGGTGAAAACAGTACCACTAGGACAAGCCAAACGAACTGGGAAAATTGCGAAATCCATGCAAATTGCAGGATCCATTGGTGTGGTGATCATGTTCATCATTATCACCCTACATTTCAATAGTTTGAGCAATGCCTTTTTAATCATGCTCGTAATTCCGGCAGGACTTGGTGGAGCTATCATCGGACATGGTTTGGTAGGAATTTCCGTTTCTATTTTCTCCTTCTTTGGAATCATTGCATTGATTGGTGTACTCGTAAATGACTCGATTGTTTTCCTCGATAGGTACAACGATCTGTTACTGCAAGGCAAAGACGTAAGAACTGCAGCAGTCGAGGCAGCGCAATCGCGTTTCCGCCCCATCTTACTTACTTCATTAACCACCGTGGCAGGATTGCTCCCAATTATGTCGGAAACAAGCATGCAGGCGCAATTTTTAATTCCTGTTGCCGTATCCATTGCCTTTGGAGTCCTTTTCGGAACGATATTCATTTTGGTCTTCTACCCTGCCGCAATTTTATTTTGGAACGCCTGCCGCATCGCCTATCGAAATTTGATTCATGGAGAATGGAAGATTGTTCCGGCATCGGTAGAGCCTATTGTGCGAAATACCAAACGCCAACAAGGTCTTGCAAATGGTCCTGAATTCCATGAAACACCTCAATTAGAGTCGAAAGATGAGAATGATCCTATTTAACATATCCGTTTGTTGTGTCCTTTCATTCACCTCATGGGGACAGCAGAACTTGTCGGTAAACGATGCCGTTCAGCAGGCAATGACAAACAATTACAATGTTCAAATTGCCAACCTACAACAAGATATTGGAGAGAAGAACAATACCTGGGGAGAAGCAGGGGCATTTCCTACGGTAGACCTCATTGTGGCACAAAACAATACCATTCAAGACAACAGAAACAACCCATTTACCTTCAACCCGGGAATTTTTCTATCGCAAGGCATTTCGCCTACGTTGAGTGCCAATTGGACCATCTTTTCTGGCTTTGCAGTTCGAATGTCCAAAGTGCGATTGGAACAATTGGAAGCACAGAGTGCGAACAATGCATTAGCCGTAATGGAAACCACCATTCAAGATGTATTGAACGCATACTATACCGCCAAGTTGCACGCAGCTAGGGTTGATTTACTCCGCGAGGTGTATACAATTTCCAAAGATCGTGTTGGGTATTATGAGTTGAAGCAAGAATATAGCAGTGGTTCCTCATTGGAATTGATGCAGTTTCGAAATCAAATGCTCACCGATAGTTCCAACTTGATTTTACAGGAACTTTCGTACAAAAACTCGGTTCGAAATTTGTTGCTACTCATGAATGACACAGTGATGTCTCCAGAGGATATCAACCTTACAAGTGCCATGAACCTTGGCGATGTTATTATTGATAAGGACGTTGCTTTGGACGCCATGCTTTCCAACAATAAGAATTTAAAAAACCAATACATCAATGTTGAGTTGCAACAAACAGCAACGTCTTTACAACGCTCGTTCTTGTATCCTACCTTGAGTTTGCAAGCAGGAATGAATCCAAGTTGGAGTCAATTCAATATTTGGCAAGACAACTCGAACAAACTCCAAACAGCAAACGTTGTTTACTATGGTAATTTGAGTTTGCGCTACTCGATTTTCAATAATTGGAAAAACAAACGCGCTGTTGAGGTTTCCAAAATCCAGGAAGAAATTGCCGAAATTACCACGGAGTCAATGGAGGTCACTTTGACGAACACTCTGAAAAACTTGATGGAGCTTTACGATGTGCGCAACGAACTGGTGGCAATTTCCGAGCAGAACCTCGAGTACGCAAAGAAATCTTTTGAATTGGCGCAAGATCGTTTTTCGAGCGGCACCATCAACTCTATTGACTTAGCGACCCTTCAAACCAACTATCGGAATACGCTAATTGGACATCAAGAAAACATCTACAACCGTATGGAGACGTACCTGGAAATTTATCGAATGACTGGGCAGATTTCCTTGGATTTTGCCGGCGAATAGCGTTTTCTCTTGTACCTGCATTAATTCGATATTCGAGCATTCGATCTCGTCCAAAAAACCGCCTATTTCAACTATCTTTGCGGTGTGATTAGAAAAGTCTCCATAATTGGTTCTGGCAATGTTGCGACGCAATTGGGAATCGCATTGATCAAAAATGGTACGGACATCACCCATGTTGCATCGAGAACAGAGGCAAACGCGAATAATTTGGCCGCTCAACTATCTGCTACTTCATGTACGTTAGATGCGTTGCCTATTGACCAACTTGCCATAGTTTGCGTTTCAGACGATTCCATTGCGGACGTCTTGCATCAATTATCTCCGGAAATACCTGCTGCCTATACCTCTGGGTCTGTTGGCATTCAAGATGTACCGCAACGAGCACAACTCGGCGTTTTCTACCCGCTTCAAACCCTATCAAAAACGAGTACGGTGCAGTTTTCTGAGGTTCCCATTCTAATTGAATCGGAGCATGCTGTTTTTCAAGATACGCTCGCCAATTTTGCGCGCCAACTAAGCCAGACTGTGCGCATTGTAAGTTCAGAGCAACGCCGAAAAATTCACCTGGCAGCAGTTTGGATTAACAATTTTACCAATCATGTGGTTTATCAAGCCCAGAAAATCACGGAAGAACAAAATTTAGACTATCAGTTGTTGCTTCCTCTCTTGAGGGAAACTTTGCAAAAACTGGAGAGTCAACCTGCCTTCGATGCACAGACAGGGCCAGCCATTAGAGGAGATATTAAAACGATTGACAAGCATTTGAGTGCACAGGAAGGTATTTCCAAAGAGTTATATGCATTGCTTTCGCAGAGCATTAAAGAAACGTATAAGGATGAAGAGTTATAAAGAGAATTTACATGACATTACCACATTCGTATTGGATGTGGATGGCGTATTTACAGATGGAAGCGTGATGCTATTTAATGAAGACGTTGTTCGTACACTGAACTCTCGTGATGGATATGCCGTTCAATATGCTGCGAAAATGGGCTATCGCATCTTAATTATCACAGGCGGACATTCGCCATCCGTAAAATCGCGGTTGGAAAATTTAGGTGCCACTGAGGTTTGTTTGCGCTCTTCGAATAAAGTCGATGTCTACAATTCCCTGAAGAAGAAATACAACTTCACCGATGATCAGGCACTTTACATGGGAGATGACATTCCGGATTATCAGGTAATGAAAATGGTCAAAGTGGCTACGTGTCCGCAAGATGCTGCTGTAGAAATAAAAGGCATTGCGCATTATCAATCGCCCATAAATGGAGGTAAAGGATGCGTAAGAGATGTTATTGAGCAAACGCTTCGAGTTCAGAAAAAATGGTTCAATAAAGAGGCGTTTGTGTGGTAGTTAATCCACAACGAGGCGTTTCGCTCCCAAGAAATAGGTTTCATTGAAAAGTTGAATCAGATACACGCCCTTTGATAACGAGGATGTATTGACTGCCGTTGACGCACCAAAAAGATCGCCTGAAAGCAAGCGCTTCCCTTCTAAATTGACGATTGTAAAGTGATCGGCGCTCCCCTCTTCCATTTGGATATTTACCACTCCTTGCGTAGGGTTCGGGTAAATGGAAACCGAAGGTAGTAAATCAAGTTCCTCTTGTCCTAAAATTGATGTTATCAGTGGATTTTCAGGAATGATTGGGTAGGCAAAGTCTTTACCGATTTTCATAACAACAATGGCATTTCCACCTGACTCCAAGGATTGATATCCGACAAAAACGGCGCCACTATCAAGGGTTGGGATTCCTTCATACAATCGGTCTTCGCCATCTGTGACAGTATTCGCAGCAGCACCAATGGGTGTCAATTGCAATGAATTCAGCCCCAAATAAAAATCATAGTTCGAGCTCGTTCCCTGTGGATCCTGAAATCGGAAAGCAGAATAAATAAATCCAAGTCCAAATGCAGGAGTTACTACATCATCAATCATATTTCCCGCACTGATGCTAACATCCGTGAGAATATCGCCATTTTCCTCAAGCGAAAGTCGGTGCATGTGACGCATTCTGTTGTAGGTAGAAGTATCGTCTAGTTTGTTCGCTCCTACTCCATACAGCGTATCTCCTGACAAATAGAAATCATTGAGGTACGAATTCCCTGGATAGACGCCAATGGTATCTTCCCAAAGTTGACTTCCATCTTCGTGGATCACCTGGAGCAATGCAAAATCTTTTCCTGTGACAGAATCTAAGTGATTGGACGAAATGACAAACAGTGAATCTTGATAATTTGCAATTTTTGTTATTTCATCATTTCCGGCGGCGGCAAACTCTTGCACCCAAATGGTATCTCCCTGAGCATCAAGTCGAAGTAGGGACGCATCTTGCTCTTGGGTCCCGGTTCCAAATCGATGCACAGCCACAATCAAGCCGTTGTCTTGGGTCATTTCAGATTCTACCGCTTCTTCCCAATCGGGAGCAGGATAACTTCTTTGCCACTGCACGCCGCCCTGATCATCTAGGAGCGAAATCCATACATCGAAGTCGCCATTGTTGGATGTTGTTCTTCCCAACAAGTAAGTTCCGAAATTTTCTTTGTACTCAAGATCCAGACCTGCATCATTTTCGACACCACCATAAGGAACTATCCATTGTTTCACGCCGTTTTTGTCCAATCGCATTAAGAAGGCCTGGGCGTGACCTGGAGTATAACTTCCTGACATTCCCGTAACGAAAAAACCAGAATCTGGCAGCTCGACAATGTCGTAACCGTAATCGAACTCATCGCCACCATAAAGTCTGTGGAATGCATATTGCGTAAATCCAACACTTGATAAAAAAACCATGAAAAGTAGTAGTAGCGATTTTCTCATGTGATTTATTGAATTACGATTCGACTCATTGCTTTTCCTTCGTCGGTGACAACTTCGAGTAAATAAACACCCGATGGTAATTGACTGATATCAATTTTCTCGGAATTTATGATTTCACCTACTGCTACCTTTTGGCCAGAAAGCGTCATTAAATGATATGCACCAGGAGCATTTGTCGGCAAGTCTACCTGCAACCAGTTCTCTGCAGGATTTGGATATACTGCTATTTGAAGTGCTTTTGTTTCCTCGCTCAAATAAACCAAAGGAGTGCTGAGAATGTTATCAGTAGACGGATAGTCTTCATCGGGGC
This sequence comes from Fluviicola sp., assembly GCA_043584915.1. Lineage (GTDB taxonomy): Bacteria > Bacteroidota > Bacteroidia > Flavobacteriales_D > Crocinitomicaceae > UBA4466. The sequence goes on along the minus strand of CP121319.1, from coordinate 2,386,318 downwards.
CAATTTTCAATAAGAAAATAGTTCCACCGCCGTTTCCAAGCAGCAAACTTTGATGATATCCGACAAGCATTGCACCACCATCGTTTGTTCGGATAAACTCTCCGTTAACATCAGGTTCTTCGTGGGCAAGAAATTGAACATCACCGTCGTAAAACATGAACCTATTTCCACGTTGCACGTGAATATCTCTCCCATTCGGATACGTGTTAACCGTGCCCTCAAAACTCATTCCCATGTACCTTTTGGCATTGTTCGCATAACTGGTAAAAACATCTCCATGCCAATCTCCTGCAACCGATGAATTAAAACAAGAAATATTGCCAAAACCATTCGTAGTAAGGTCTGAACGGTAAAAAGTGTAATCCCATTCGTCTGATGCGCTCAGGCGATTGCTTCCCAGTGCTTGAACTGTATCACCAATGACGTGCAAATCATTCATTTCGTACTCGCCAGCATAGGTATCGAACAACAAGGTGTCCAACATCTCGCCACCATCATGAATCTTAAAAACAACACCTTTCGCCTGAGCAGAATCTGCATGGAACCAACTTCCTCCAACGTATAGGATCGAATCTCGATAGACATCCACAGTATTTGCGATATCGTTCCCGAAATTCTCTAAAGTTTTGGTCCAAAGTGTGTCGCCATTTTTATCGGTGCGCACGATGAACATATCCATTCCGTATGCTCCATTGTCCTTCTCGCCTACTAAAACGGCACCTGTATCGCGTGTCATCACTGCATCCATGGCGCGTTCCCATCCAGTATCTCCATAGGTTCGACTCCATTCCTCGATACCCGAATCATCCACCTTCGCCATGTAAAAATCATAATCGCCAGAACCGAAAGAGTTGGAGTGTCCGCACAAGAAATAACCGAAGTTTTCCTGATACAATACGTTTCTTCCCCACTCGCTTTCTGGACCTCCGTAATGATTTGACCAGAGCTTATTCCCCATGCTATCCACATGCATTAAAAAGGCCTGAGCATGTCCAGTAAAACTTCCAGAGGTACCTGCAACCACATAGCTGCTATCTTCTAATTGTACGATCCCTTGACCAAAATCGTAGCTATTGTCCGCATAATGTTTGTAAAAGGAGATCTGTGCCGATGCGAACACCGGAAGAAGAACAAGGGCTATTTTGACTAAAATCTGCATACCAAATTCAAATACATTGATGTTCCATTTCCTCCAGCTCGTCCAAATCCTGAGAAGTTATCCGAACCGATGCCCAAAGCAAACTTGCTCCAGTTGAATTGTCCATAAGCTCCAACACGCAACCCGGTAAAACCGCCAAACGTCACGCTTGCACCTGCATGTATGTGCTCGTTGAACCGATAATCTGCCCCGGCAAATCCGAGTGGACTAAAAATCAAGGTTGGATATACGCGCAATCCAAAAAAGGATTGGAGTTGTTTTTCGCTGTTGTTATCGACCATTTTTGATACTTGCAGGTATCCGGGCAATAGAAAAACCGGGTTGGCATCTTCTGATTGAATCCCCAAGGTATCGAGCAAGCTGATATCGTTTGAAAAATAGCCGTTATCCGATAAGAGTTGATTGAAAGTAAATCCATCGTATACAATCGTTGTATCAAAACTATATTTCCGCTGTGCTTCGTACATATAGCCAAAGCCTAAGTTTTGACCTTTCATTTGCAGGAAGGCATTGTCTCCTTTGATCCAACTGATAGGAAAACGGAAATTAAAATCAAATCCAACTCCAAATCCCTGATTGAATTTGGCCGATTGTCCCATGATCACGTCGCCGTCCATGTCTAGGGTAAGCTCGTAACCATCATCCGACTGACGCAATTCAAAATCTCGAAAATCTGCATCAAAACGATTGCTAATATTGTATAAATTCAAGCGAACACTGGACTTACTTTTGATATCAAAAAATCCAAATCCAATCTTTTGCATCGCTGTAAAACTGGCATCCATTCCAGATAACACCATCGTGTCGCCGATGTAATCTTGATTCCCGAAAAATGCAAGACCAAAAGCATCTTCACCATACAACACGCCACCGAAATAATTGGTTCCTGCTGCAATTTCAAATCCCCAATCTTTCTTCTTCCAAAGTTTTTTGTTGGCATTTCGATACACAAGCTGTCCTCCGGCATTCAAACCAACTCGGTTTACTGCTGAGTGACGCGATAAGGAATTGTTTTTTAAGGTAGAATCAATAAAACCACCGAGAAAGAAGCGATTGACCACACCGTTTTGCATAGATGAGGCGCCATAATCACCAATCCCTTGAATCTGCAGTTCTTGTCCAAATGCCGTAGTATCTGTTTGGTCCATGTACATTTGTGCATGTGCTCCAAAACCTAGGACGCCAAAGAATAATAACAGTACGTTTTTCATTAGAAGCGGTTTTCAGTTTTGAATTCAGAACGCAATTTCACTTCTAAGAAGGCATTCTCTGGAATCAGCATTTGTTGGCTCAACCCTGTTGTTGGATCTGGTGAATTAAACTGGGCTCGTACCACAATTTTTTTCACATTGTTGATGTCATCCAACATCGCTTCACTCAACGAGTAGATTATTTGAGAAGGCTGAACAAGCACGTTCGTATTTGCATCTAGCACGCCATACTGCGATGATTCGATGATGTCTGTTCCCTGAACCGTGTGCAATAAATTGCCGTTGGCATCCAATAAGCTCAATGAAACATCCGCACTGAATGGGAAACCGTTTTTCGCCTTTAAAATCAAATCGCCTGAGATCAAATTTGTTTTCTCTGTATCCTGTTCGAATGTTAAATCGAAGGTGTCTTTTAAAACAAGATTATCCAGTCCGATAGAAAGTGGCATTTGTGCTTTCAATTTCACTTTTACTCTACTTGTTGGGAAAATCTGATCCCATCCACTTGAGCTATTCCCCCAGGGATTAAGCTCGAAATAATAACCAACATCGTGCTTCACTCCAAGATTCTCAAGATACCCTTCAATATTGCTATTGCCGGCATTAAAAATCAAATTGGTAATGGATGGAGATAGTCCGTCCCAACTTCCAGTTGCAGGATTTACCGTAATATTCGTTCCAATATTTGGTCCTGCTAAGTTCACAACGTTTCCTTGGGCATTCTCATTCCGAACCATGTTCAAGTTGGCAATTGCGCCCACTTTCAATCCGTTTTCAACTTCAAATCGGACATCCAAATTTGAAATATCCAAAAGTCCACTTTGGTAGACATCCAAAACAGAAAGGTCGAGTGTCGTGGTATCTGAAATAATGGTGTTCCCGAAATAGCCTTGAGCGTAGAAGATGGTGTTATCTCTAAACGTCACCTCCATTCTTACCTCATCTGAACTGGAAATAAAAGTGCTGTCTCCCGCAGGATCTGTAATTGCTGAAATTTGCGATTCTAGTTGATTGTAACCGCCTCCACCTGGCCCTGATAGATTCATTTTATAACCGGATAGGTCCAAAGTCGTTTCTACTTCTCCAGGGACACCATTGGACGCCGCAGGAACTGCAATTGTTTCTTGAAAGACGCTTCCATCTTTCGTCACTTCGGGAAACTTTACAATAAAATAAATGATGGTTTCAATGGTGTTTTCCATTTTCACATCGATGTATCCATTCTTCAGGATGATCTGCTTCATTTGCACATCTCCCAGTTCCAAATCGATAAACTCTGAAGCACTATCAAAGGGTTCATTAGGCGGCACAGTGAGTGAAATACCGTTCAAACCAAATGCTCTGATAAGGGTAGTGTCTGGAATGGCTATGAGTTCGCTTGCAGGCACATTCAAAAGTGTGCGCGTAAGATCGATGTTGTAAAAACCGCTTGATACTTCAAGGGTAGAATCGTTGACCAAGCTCTCCAATGATAGCGTATCATGGATCAAAGGGGCGTTCCAATCACTTTCCCAAACGGTTGCTTCCTTTTTACAAGAAGTAGCCACAAGTGCAAGGAGTAGGCAGAATAGCAAATATCTCATGTTGTAGTAACGTTTTATAATTCAGGCAGGTTGGTTATGCTTTCTCTAAAATGGTCGCATAACCTTGTCCAACTCCAATACACATGCTAACCAGAGCGTACTTTTTGTTGGATTTTTGCAATTCGATTGCGGCTGTATGTAAAATTCTCGCACCAGTCATACCAAGCGGGTGCCCCAATGCGATGGCTCCTCCATTCGGATTGATACGTTCGTCGTTGTCTTGTAATCCGAGTTTCCGCGTGCACGCCAGAACCTGCGCTGAAAATGCCTCGTTTAATTCCAAAACATCCATTTGATCCAAAGTCAATCCACTGCGTTCCAATACCTTTTGAGATGCATACACGGGTCCTATCCCCATGATTCTTGGTTCCACTCCTGCTGTTGCTGCCCCGACAATTCTTGCCAAAGGTTTCATGCCGTGCTTGTTTACTGCATCCTCAGAAGCTACTAACAATGCGGCTGCGCCATCGTTTAATCCCGAAGCGTTTCCTGCGGTAACCGACCCATCTTTCTTAAATGCCGGACGCAATCCACCGAGTGTTTCCAACGTCGTGTTTGGTCGAGAAAATTCGTCTGTATCAAATAGGATCGGATCTTTCTTTCTTTGTGGAATGGAAACCGAAACGATTTCTTCTGCCAATCTGCCCGATGCAATCGCTTTTGCAGCTTTCATCTGCGACCAATATGCAAACTGATCCTGTGCTTCACGATCAATTCCGTACATCTCCACCAAATTTTCGGCTGTCATCCCCATTCCGTCGGTTCCATACAACTCCTCCATTTTCGGGTTGATAAAACGCCAACCAAAAGATGAATCGTGCATTTGCGCATCGCGTCCATAAGGTTTCGATACTTTCGAGATAACCCAAGGGCCGCGCGTCATATGCTCAACACCTCCTGAAATATAAATATCTCCGGCACCATCTTTAATTGCACGTGCAGCATTAATTGTTGACGCCATTCCTGATGCACACAAACGGTTCACGGTTTCACCTCCAACTTGCCAGGGCAATCCGGCTAAAAGTCCACTCATTCTGGCAACGTTTCTATTGTCCTCTCCCGCTTGATTCGCACACCCAAAGATGAGATCTTCCACAAGCATTGGATCCAACGAAGCATTGCGCTGCATCAATTCCTTGATCACAATAGCTCCGAGATCGTCTGTTCTAATGGGAGAGAGCGTTCCACCAAAATTTCCAATTGGCGTTCTAATACCGTCTACGATAAATACTTCCTTTGACATAGTTGAAATTTGAGCCCTAAAGTTAACGAATTCCAATGGTTGTTAATAACTTATTCCCTTTCTTCGGCACAAAGTTTGTAAATTGGTTATCCCAAATCAAAAACTATAAAACGTGATGAAACCAACTATTGTGCTCACTGTGCTGAGCATACTTTTGAGTGTTGGACTTAATGCTCAAGAGGAACTCACGCCAGAAGAACAGGCCTATCGCGATTCGATTACTGCTCTGAATCTAGAAAATGAAGCTATCGCGAATAGCCAAACAGCCTATAACAAAGGAATTGAGCATTTCAAGGGCAAGAACTACACCTCTGCCATCTCAGAATTTAGCAAAAGCATCAAGTTTGATCCGAACTTCACTGCGGCTTATTATAATAAAGGAGTCGCAGAAAACGAGCTTGGCAACTTCAACGATGCGGTGAAAACACTTTCGAAACTCATTGAGCTGAAGTCAAATTATTCCAAGGCGTTCTTTCAGCGTGGAAGATCCTACCAAGGGCTGAATGATTATCTTAAAGCGGAAGAAGACTACGAGAAATCCATCAAATTGGATGCTAGTAACCCGAAAGCCTATTACAACTTTGCGACTTTGCGCTTTTTGCAACAAGATTACGACGGAGCAATTACATATTTCTCGAAAGCTATCGAATTGGATGACAGTAATCCGAATGCCTATAACGATCGTGGTTCTGCTCATCGAATGCAAGGGAACTACGCAAAAGCCTTGGCAGATTACGAGACTGCTGCAAAGAAGAATCCAAATCTTGCCTTTGTTTTGAATAATATTGGAACCACAAAAATGAAAATGAAGGACTTCAATGGAGCCTTGGCATCTTTCAATCGAGCAATTTCTATTGATAACAAGTTCCACCTTGCTTACAACAACCGTGGCGTGCTTCAAATGAAGCAAAAACGCATGGCTGAATCGATCAAGGATTTCAAAAAAGCCCTGGAAGTAAATCCAAAATATTCACCCGCAGCTGCCAATCTGAGCGGAATCTACTTCCAACAAGAAGAATATCAAAAAGCATTAGATGCTGCAGAAAAAGCCATCAAATTGGATCCTGAAAATGCTGCGGCTTACGTGAATCGAGGAAATGCTCGTGAAATGCTACGCGATTTAGACGGTGCTTGTGAAGACTGGTACAAAGCGAAAGAATTAGGATCGAATACAGGGAAAACATATTACGCAGGAAATTGCGGCAACTAAAAGCAGAAGAAATGAAAATCTATACACTTATTACCGCCGTAATCACGCTATTCAGTTTTACGCTATCAGCGCAAGATATTGAGTTTAAAGCGGGCAATTTTAAAGACGATAAAGAAGGTTTCAAGAAAGCCAAAGAATCTCTGGATAAAGGAGACGAATACTACGAATTGGGGAATGAAGCGGTTTTTGCCGTGAAAAGTCCCGGAATTAGCTTCAAGCAAGCGCTTGCAGAGTACGAGAAAGCACAGGATTTTAATCCGAGTAATGCATTGTTGAACTATAAAATTGGCGTTTGTCATGCTTACTCAGAAAACAGCTATAAGTGCATTCCATTTTTGTACAAAGCATATGAACTAAACGCGGCGTGTGATCCATTGATGAAATACTATTACGGATTGGCACTACAATTGGACGAAAAATTCTCCGATGCGATCAAGGCATATAAAGCCTTTAAAGAAGAGTACAAAAAAGCCGAAGATTACGGAAAATTTGTAACGCAACGCATTAACGAATGTAAAAGAGCGAAGGCGGCAAAAGCAACTCCGGAGCGCGTTTGGGTAGACAATGTTACGGAACTGAATACGGAGTATAATGATTATGCTCCTGCAGTTACAACAGATGGTAGTGAAATCATTTATACATCAAACCGACCGAACGGACATGCAGCGGATGCCGTTGGCGAATACGATGACGACTTATACTCAGCAAGTAAAGTTGGTGGTAAGTGGACCGATATTAAACCTTTGAAGGGAGGCGTGAATACTGATGAGGATGAAGTTGCCAACAACCTGAGTTATGACGGTACGCGGATGTTATTGCATCGTGTGGATGAAGGACAAACAGACATTTACGAAAGTGTTTTAACGGGACTGAACTGGTCATCTCCAGCAAAACTGCCACGTCAAATCTCAACAGCAAATAATAACGAGGTGTTTGCATCGTATTCTGATGACGGATGGAGTATCTACTTCAATCGTGTAACGGAAAGCGGCACGCGTGGCTTTGAGGTAATGAAAAGTAGTATGCAAAGTAAAATTACCAAGGACTACAAAACGGCATCCAAAGTAACGAAAGTAAACAGTCGATTTAATGAAGGACCTATCTATGTGACAATCGATGGCGAATTCATGTATATTGCCTCTCAAGGTGGCGACGGCTATGGAGGATACGACATTTTCGTTTCTAAAAAGGCCAACGGATCATGGAGTGAACCTGTAAACCTTGGTTATCCAATTAATACGCCTTACGACGATTTTTACTTCTCGGCTTCTGCCAATGGAAAATTTGCCTACATCTGTTCCAATCGGTCGGGTGGTGAAGGTGGATACGACATTTATAAAGTAACCTATTGGGGACCTCAGAAGAATCCTGCCATGGAAACCGAAGATTACTTGCTTGCTTCGATCGTGAACCCAATCAAAGACAATGCATTGGAGGCAACGGTGGAAGTAAAACAAAAATCGTTCACTGTCTTCAAAGGAAAAACAATTGATGCAATCACGAAAAAACCTGTAAAAGCGGACATTGAAATCATTGACAACAGCAATGGTCAGGTTATTGAAACCTTTACAACAAACAGTGCTACTGGGAAATTCCTGATCACACTCGCTTCCGGAAAAAACTATGGAATTGCGGTAAAAGCGGAAGGGTACTTATTCCATTCTGAAAACTTCGATATCCCTCAAGGAAGTGCAGACAACCTTGTGAACAAAGTCATCGAACTGAAAAATATCGCGGTAGGTAGTAAAATTGCCCTTCGAAATATCTTCTTCGATACTGGAAAGTCTGTATTGCGATCAGAATCAAATGCTGAATTGGACAGATTGGTGAAGTTATTGGAGGATGTTCCATCGCTCGAAATTGAAATTTCAGGTCACACAGACAACACGGGATCGGCTTCCTTGAATGAGAAATTATCGCAATCGCGCGCTGATGCAGTGGTGACATATTTGAAATCAAAGGGCATTTCGGCAAGTCGACTTACTTCTGAAGGGTATGGTTCTCGTCAACCGATCGCAACAAATAATACATCTGACGGTCGACAGCAGAACAGACGAACTGAGTTTGAGATCAAGAAAAATTGATTTGGAAAAGATAATTGAGAAAGGTCGCTGAGAAGTGGCCTTTTTTTTTTGTTTCGTGAGAATGACTGGAGATCAAGAAAGATATGATTATTTATTTTCAATAGAAATGTTAAATCACAAAGTTGCGATTATGCGTTGCGTTTAGCGTTCGCTATTTAGACATTTGTCTAATTACCAAAATGTATTTTTCTAGTAATTGCGATTTTTTATCACTACCTTCTGTAGAATGTTCACGCAAAAATCCCGCGATATCACTTCCCACTCACGACTGAAAAATTAGTTTCCGCAAACTCTCACGTTCTTGCTTCAAGGTCTCAATATCGTTCTTGCGCTTACGCATTAAAAACACATACTTCCGTTTGAATGAAATTTGCTGAAATAAAACTGGGCAAAATATGCAAAAGGATAATCGCCTCATTCGGGGCGATTTTTTATGAGGTAAATGTGCTGTTAAGATGTTTCTCTATGGGGTGTTAAAATCAGCGCTGCATTTTTTGCGTTTCGTTTAGCATTCGCTATTTAGACATTTGTCTAATTACCAAAATGTATTTTTCTAGTAATTGCAATTTTTTATCACTATCTTATAAAGAAACTTCAAGTGAAAATCCCGCGATATCACTTCCCACTCACGACTGAAAAATTAGTTTCCGCAAACTCTCACGCTCTTGCTTCAAGGTCTCAATATCGTTCTTGCGCTTACGCATTAAAAACACATACTTCCGTTTGAATGAAATATGGCGAAAATACTTGATGTAATAATACGCAAACAAGCCACTTAAAGGCATCGATGAAAAATATGCCAACTTCCACCAAAAGCTGAGTTCAAAATACTCCCCTACTCCCCAAAGAAATCCGCAGTATGCCAGAGGATAGAGAATAAAACTAAACAAAATCGAAACCGGCGCATGGTACTCAACATCCTTCACGGTTTTGGTCACCAAAAAGTCGATCAGCTTGAATTGCACAAAGTTGTGGAGGATTCCAAAAGCAAAAAACGGCAACCCAATAAGCATAACGATAAAAGAAGAAATCAATTGACGCACAAATACGGAAGTACGGTATTTGCGGTCCAAAAAGTCCGACTTAATATGCAGCTGATCGATCCTAATTTTAAGACTTTCCACCAAAAGTTCAATCTCTTTAATTTTCCATGGCTGAGAGACACGAATGGCGTTCATCTGTGCAAATACCTCGCGCATTTGCTGCACGTCACGCTCCACCCCTTTCTCTGGACGTTTGACGTATTCCGACGAAAGCAAATCCACAATGCCTTCAACCAACTCCTCTTCCTCCTTCGATTCTGAATTCACCAACAAGCGCGTCATCGCAATTCGAATATCCTCTGTTAATCTTCGAGCTGTTTTCAATGAATCTAAAGCAAAATCATCCACATAAGGTTTGGGATCAATTGCGGTTCCGATGTTTGCAAGAACAGAACTTCGAAACTTTTCAGGTTCGGTGTAATTCAATCCTACTGGAATTATTTTCAATCCCAATTTTTTCTCATTCCGCAATTCGGCTTGAAGAGCAATTCGTGCTGCTCCCGATTTCAATTTTCGTAGCAAACGTTCCTGATAACTGCTTCCTTCTGGGAAGATCACCAATGTTTTGCCTTCTTCCAACAAGCGATAACATGCCTCAAAAGAATCTTCATTGGATACGCCATCTATCTTCGAATCGGCTTGTCGGTTAACAGGAATCATCCCTAAGCCTGCAAGAACCCAACGTTTCAAACGCGTATTAAAAAATGTACCCTTAGCCATGTAATAAATGCGCTGATTGCAGATATGACCAATCATCCATGCATCCATGAGCGTATTAGGATGATTCGACAAAATAATTTTTGGACCTCTTGTTTCCAGGTGTTCTCTTCCAACCACGCGAACCTGTCGATAAAAAAGGCGGATTCCCACCCCAACAATAAGTTTTAAAAGTTGGTACAGCATCAGTTCAAGTGGTGGTTGTAAAGTATCACGTCCAACGAAATGGATTAATGATTGAGGACATAATCGTACAGCATTCGATCCAATTCATTCTTAACTTTTAGGCGCTTTTTCAAGTCACTGGAAATATCACTTGGCTTGTAATTCACGTACTTTTTCTTGTTCAAAACGTAATTATCGACTTTGTCTAAAGGTATCTCCAACAAATTGTAGATCTCATCCATTTTCTTGGTTTGATGAATCCCGACAATTAATTTTTTCGCATCGATGAGCTCGATAATTCTCTGCACATCGGCTTCGGTTACGCGAACCTTTGAGAAAATATCGTACCCGAGAAGAAATTTGACTTGCATATTTGAAAACTCGAAGCAAAACGAATCAAGACTCATTTTCAGCTGATGATTGAAATGATAGTAGGCCGATACAACCGTACTTTCAGGATCCCTCAAAAGGGTAAACATTTTTCTCTTTTCTTTGAAAATATCCAATTCAGAATCCGGCTTTGGAGGATAGTAAATCTTGTGATAAATAGAAATCTTCTTGTCCATATACGGATTGTAGATTACGTTGAATTTAAAACTAATTCCACCCGTTTTTGGAATGTGAATGAACAAGAAATCCGTCTTTTGTTTTTCCCCTCCAAGCGCTTTAAGTCCCAATTTTGAAAACATATTTTTATTCTCGAAATACTTGATGTCTTTTGTATGATACCAACAATCCTGACACCTTTTTAATAATTCAGTATTCGTGGTTTCATTAACCACAATCGGCTTTTTGCTATTCTCCTTGTATACTACAAAATCTGTCTTCATCTCAATCAAATATACTATATTTCTGGCATCGTGAACCGCGAACAACAACGCACAGTTCACGAATTAACATCTGGTTCAATTCGAATCATTCAATTTGTGAATTATGTACGAAAACCGATTAAAACAATACGATGCATTGGTGGATCAATGCCCGGGAATTGAAAGAAAAGGGAAATCAATGCCCTACACTTCAGATAACGGTCATATGTTTTCGCTTCTGAATAAAAATGGCGAATTCGGAATCCGTTTTGCGAAAGACGTTCAAGAAAAATACTTCGCAGAATTATCCACTTCCTACCTCATTTCTCACGGCGCAAAAATGAAAGGCTACGTATTAATTCCAGACCACCTTTGGGAAACTCCCGAAAAACTTGTGGAAATGTTGAAAGAGAGTCATGCCTATGTACTCTCGCTTCCTCCAAAATAACCGTAAATTTATGGCGTGAAATCCACGTTTGCATATCTAAATGGCAATGATGGCAATGGCTTATTAGCTCTTGGCGAAGCGGACCGTTTGTACTTGAAAAATGCATCCCAAATCTCCTTGTTGCAAAAATTCATAGATAACTACGCAGGCAGTTATATTTTCATGGGGCTGAGCTATGATCTCAAAACAGCATTTCTAGACGATGTACCAACCAATGAAGACGCTGCCGAATTGCCGCTCGCATTTCTCTGGATTCCAGAAACCGTTGTGGAAGTTGTCAATGATCAAGCTGTGAACGCTGTGCAAGGAAACTTAACAGAATCGGTAAAGCAAACCGTTCATGAATTCTTCCGCAGCAGCGAAAAATCTTTTGATTGGTCGGCGAATATGAAAGCCCGAACATCGAAAGCGGAATATTTAAAACAGTTGGATTCGCTGAAGAAACACATTCAATACGGATCCATCTACGAAGTAAATTATTGTCAGGAATTTTATGACGATGCCTTTGAAATGGAGGATGCAAAAGCTGCGTACTTCCGCTGGAATGCTATTACGCAAGCGCCCTTTTCGGCTTTTGTCCACTTTGATGAATTTCAAATTTTGTGCGGAAGTCCCGAGCGTTTCTTGAAGAAAGAAGGAGATAAATTGATTTCACAACCCATCAAAGGCACGCGAAAACGAAGCAAGGACCCAAAGGAAGATCGTTTCCTGAGAGAAGAGCTGTTCAACGATCCAAAAGAACGCGCCGAAAACGTTATGATCGTTGATTTGGTTCGAAATGATTTGTCGCGTGTCGCTGAACAAGCAAGCGTTGAGGTGGACGAATTGTTCGGCGTATATTCGTTTAACACAGTGCACCAATTGATTTCTACCGTTTCGTGTGAAGTGAAGTCTGAAGTCAACTTTACCGATATTCTTAACGCAACATTTCCGATGGGCTCCATGACAGGCGCTCCAAAACGCAGTGCCGTTTCGTTGATCGAATCGCACGAAAACTTCAGACGCGGTTGGTATTCGGGCTCTCTCGGGTACATCAAGCCAAATGGCGATTTCGATCTGAACGTGATCATTCGGTCGCTCATTTACAATCAACGAAAAAAGTATTTGTCCTGCTCGGTCGGTGGAGCCATCACCATTCAATCTGATCCAGAAGCAGAATACGAAGAATGCAACACGAAGGTGAAAACCATTCTTGACGCCATGTTTCATGCGTGACCTGATTGCACATATCGATACTTTTTTACAAAAACATCAAGCGCAACGTATAATAGTAGCTTGCAGCGGTGGATTAGATTCGACCGTTTTGCTCCATGCCTGCCATCAACTCAACATCTCTCTGGAAATTGCCCATGTGAATTACCAATTGCGCGGTGATGAATCAGACGATGATCAGCGATTTCTGGAAGAACTGGCTACTTCTCTATCGATCCCCATGCACGTGAAGAAAGTCCAGTTGAACGAGCAATTGAAGCAAGGTGGAAATTTGCAGGATTTGGCGCGCAAGGAACGCTACAATTTCTTTCATGAGTTGATAAAATCGGAACAACAAACCTTCGTTCTGCTTGGACATCACAAAGAAGACCAAACGGAGACATTTTTCATGAACCTTGCTAGAAATTCTGGAATAATGGGCTTGGCAGCGATGCCTCCGAAAAGAGGAAACTATTTACGCCCACTCTTGCCATTTTCAAAACAAGAATTACACGATTTCGCAACAAAAAACGGCATTCAATGGCGTGAAGACAGTAGCAATCAAAGTTTGAAATATACGCGCAATGAATGGCGAAATGTCGTTTTACCAGCACTTCGAAAACAATTGCCAGAATTGGACAATGCCGTTACGCTACTCACGCATCAGTTTCAGGAAAAGCAGGCACAACTTCAAGAGAAAATTGCCCAGATCGTCGCAAAGATTCTTGAGCAGCACTCCATGTCTTCTGGCACGTTTCAATTGTTGGATTCATTTGAAGTTATTGAGTTGTGCCGACAGTTAGGGCAGCCTCCTGGAATTGCAGAAACATGGCGGAATTTATCGCACAAAGGAACCGGTCTTGATCTCAAAACCAACGCTAAAAACTCTTTCGATAAAATGACTTTTGAAGGCGATTCTTATTCTTTTCTAGACACATCGAACACTATTGAAAAGCGATTGATTCAGGAAACGGTCAATTCCCTACCCTCTCGTTTCCATAAAAATGAAATCTATCTTGATGGAGAATTGATTCAAGGCAATTTGAAACTTAGAAGAGTGCAAACCGGCGATCGGATTCACCCAATTGGAATGAACGGCTCGCGTTTGGTTTCCGATGTTATCTCAGACGCAAAGTTGACGCACATCGAGAAACAAAACTTGCGGGTTCTTGTGGACGATCAATATGTTTTGTGGGTGCCCGATTTGTGCATTTCCAGAAAAGCGGTTGCTTCTGAAAAAAGTACGCAGATCTTAAAAGTTACCTCGGATTAATCTTCGAACAGTTCTACAATTGGCGCACCAGTTAACGCGTTTACTTGCTGTAAATACATTAAGTGCGTCAAAGTGGCCGTGATATCCGTGATTTGAATAGGGCGCATCACCTCTTGTTTTGGAATGTCGGCTCCATACCAAAGTAAGGGGACATGCGTATCATAACTGTACGCCGATCCATGAGATGTTCCTTTGCGCGAACTTTCGCTGTCCTCAGATTTCGGAAGATACCCAGGCTCAAGTGTTATAATAATATCACCGCTTTCTGCATGATGATAGCCATTTTGCACCATCGCGAACCAAGGATCATCGACATTGGCATTGTACAATTGATCTGCAGTAAAAACTCGTTTTACGCCATCCCAACTTCGTACACGACTCAAAACAAAGCTCAGTACATCGTTATAATCATATCCAGAAATTTCAATGGAATCGCGATCGAGGTAGATATTCAAATTGTCGTAATCATCCACAAAATTCTGCCCGTACTGCACTTCCAATTCTTTTCCAAGCATAACGAAATTGGTATCCTGAAAGAAATAACCACCGGGCAAATTGTGATCTATCAACATTTGAGGAACGGGCACCACCGCATGATCTGCCGTCAAGAAGATAACATAATCGCCTTTTCCTACTTCCTTGTCCAAAGCGGCAATCAAACGCTCAATATCTTGATCTAAACGCAAATACGTGTCTTGAATTTCTTTGGAATACGGCCCAAATGCGTGACCAATCATATCTGGCGTAGAATAACTAATGCAAAGCATATCCGTTTGATCATCTTGTCCCAATCCTTCATTGCGCATTCCTGCCAGAGCAAAATCGGTTAAAAAAGTATTTGCGTAAGGAGTGTATGGGAACATTCCTGCGGCCGTCACCAACTCATCGCTTGCCACCATCGCTCCTAAATCGTATGGAAAGGTGGGAGTTGTTTTTCCTGGAAGCAAGTGTTCGTAAGGCGAATCGTCTGGTCCACTTTCCGTGTAGGTTTCAATTGGATACAAGGTATTCCAAGTTCCTGTCATGTATTGCTCTGCATACTTCTTTGCATTAAAATCGCTGACCCAGTTGGGCATTTCTTCTTTGAAAAAAGTACTGGTGATGAAGTTTCCGTTACTGAAATCGTACCAATATGAACCGTCAGAAAGATGTCCTCCAGGAAGAATTGCTCCACGATTTTTAATAGACATGGAAATCACTTTTGCCTCTGGATAGGTCAATTTCAATTGATCTGTGACAGTATTTGCCTTCAAATTTTGAGGCGAGCACAATCCGGCTTCGCTCTCAGAACCAATGGTAGATTGTGTTGTATCCTCTACACAATTAATTTGCCTTCCCAACGCTCTATCGTACCAATCGTTCGCCACAATTCCGTGATTGCTTGGCGTGGTTCCGGTGTAAATGGAAGCGTGTCCAGGTCCTGTATACGTGGGCACGTAGTTGTAATTGGTATTTCGACAATTGGTTCCCTTTTCCATTAAAAGACGCAGCCCTTTTTTGCCATAACGCTCTTCAAAACGATAGAGATATTCATAACACATTTGGTCTACAACGATTCCAACCACCAATTTCGGGGCATCAGACTGTTGCGCGTTTGCAGCAAGTCCAACTAAGATCATTGCGAGGGAAAGGATACTTTTTGAAAAATTCATGACTCAAAAATATTGAATTAAATGCTCGCGAGAACGAGAGGCATGCATTAACTTTGTATTAAAATCAGGTGCATGTTAGGATTGAAACTAGCGACAGATCCAAGATGGGTCAATATTGTAGAGAAAAACATCGAAGAAATTCTTACCGATCACGCTTATTGTGAGCAAAAGGCGGCAAGTAATGCCATATCAGTAATTGTGAAATACTCGATGTATCCTGATGTTGTGCAAGCAATGACCGAAATCGCGCAGGAAGAAATGGAACATTTCGGAATGGTTCATGAAAAAATGTTGTCGCGTGGCTTGAAACTCGGATTCGAACGCAAAGATCCTTATGTGAATGATTTGGCGAAGTTCCTAAAAATCAAAAATGCGGGAGGCCCTATCGAAAAACAATTGACCAATCGATTTGTCAATCAAATGATGTTTGCGGCAATGATTGAGGCGCGCAGTTGCGAACGATTCCGCATTTTATCGGAAGAAATTGACGACGCTGACTTGCGGGAATTTTACAGAAGTCTCATGGAGAGTGAAGCACGGCATTACACTACTTTCTTAAATTTTGCCCGAAAATATGGAGAGGATATTGACGTTGAAGGGCGCTGGCAAGAGTTTCTTGATTATGAAGCGGAACTGATGAAGCAATACGGAACCGGAGAAACGATGCACGGGTAGTTGATTCTGTATGCTCTCTGCACACGAATTGTCATTCTGTAAGTCTTGATTCAAAGCTACGTCCAAGTATCATGTTGCAAGAACGACAAATCATAAATACCATCCTGGAAAAGGAATTGCCCCCAAATGCAAATTTGTCTCTTGAATTAGCGAAGTTGGGATTTGTTTCTTCCGAAGGACGTCCATTCAATTCGCGTCAAATCAATAGCTTGTTGCATTCAGCTAGACAAGAAGAACGCAAACGGAAGCACAAATATGTGGAATCTTGTGGGATTGATCGAGCGAAGAATCCTTGTGGCGATGCCAGCGATTATTGATCGCTTCTTCTATACCAGTAACAGTGCTCTGAAGTTTTCAAATTTCCATTTTCATCGATGGTAAATTTGTATACATGATCCATTTTGACTTTTACCCGTCGTTTTGGTGCCAATTTGTTAAAGTGCTGAATGGATTTTCGGCATTTCAAAATCAAGGTATCCCCTTTCATTTTGTAGCGTCCATAAATGGATGGATTATCGGTATTCAATCCATATGCTGTGATTATGTTGCTTCCTTCAATTTTAAACCGTCCGAATCGCTTGATCACCAACGTTTCACCTTGCCATTGAATATCTATTACAGTTACTGAGCGGATAATGTTAGTACCAGATGTATCCAATGCCTTTTCAGGCTGTAGCGTTGAACAGGTATAACGGTAAGCACCTCTATTTTGAGAATAGGCAGTTCCAATTAAAGCTAGGAACGAAAGAAGAAAAATTGCTTTCATGGAATTAAGATGCATGTTATACGTATTTCCATACTTAAGCTAATCGAATATTTTAACATCTTGCATTTCTTTCTTCAACTGCTCAATAACCCTAGGTTCTATTCCATTCAACCCGATAAAAAGTTCTTCGAGATGTTTCAGCAGTAGCATTTCTTTCGGAATATCATTCAAGCCAGTAGCCTCAAAATCCAGCTGTCTCAATTTAGGTAGTTTAGAAAGAATCTTGCAAACTTGAGCATGATCTAGATTCTTATTATTCCCAAGAGACAATTCTTCCAGATTACTCAGTTTACTGAAACTTCTGGGTAATTGAGTGAGATTGTTTCCACGGAGAACTATTGATTTGACATTCTTAAACTTCTTAATGCATCTGGGCAATTCAGTCAGCACATGATCTGAGCCCCAAAGTTCTAAACTGAGTACTTTATCAGGCTCCTTTAGTGCTTCTTCTAAAGACTCATACCTACCATTTTCTTGAGAAAGCGAATGGTTAATGATAACAAATAACACTATTAAAGTGGATGCAATAGTCCTCATAATCAGAATCTTAAAGTTTCAACTAGTGCATTACCACAATCTTCACTGGCTTCACAGAAAAACGATTGGCAATTCGAGCTACGTAAATTCCTTCTGGCAACTGTGCCGTAGGAACTTCCACTTGCTTTTGCTCACCATCAATTTCGTGCTCGTACACAACTTTTCCAGCCTGATCAAACAACATCAAGGTACCAGAGAACGTGTTTGCTGCGCTGATAATCAATGATTCGTTTGCTGGGTTGGGAGCTGCAACCAATTGCAATCCATTCAATTCTTCCAACGCGGCAGGAGCGTCAATTAACACCTGAAAATCATCAAAGTAAAATCCGTCTTGCGTTACACCTCCATCCGACTCGAATTGGAAGCGCAATTGTACTGTCTGACCAATATAATCGCTCAAACTAATTTGTTCTTGTACCCAATCAGAAGTTGCCTCCCAAACTGGTTCTCCGTCTGGCTGAACACTTCCATTCCAAGGCGTGCTAGATCCTTCCACAGTGTACAATCCGCATTGACCATCCCATGATGCTCCGTTGTTTGTTGACACCTGGAATTGACAATAATCATAGTTCGATTCAATGCTCCACTTCGCATAAAATGTTACCAGGGCATCGTTCGCGTTTGTCAAGTCGATTGAAGTATTGTAGGTGTACGTTTTATTGTCGTCGTTACTGTAATCACCACCGTCACTCTCCGTGAAACTTGTTGTTGGCGAGTACGCAGCATCTGTTGTCAACTCCCAGGTTCCTGTCCAATTTGCAGTGGAACTGGCATCGTCGTTTACTACCACAAGCCATTGATCGTATACTTTTGTTATGGTGTCTCGGTGTTGCCACGCGCCATAATCAGTGATCAATTCATACACCACTTCATCTCCAAATTGAATGGCCGGATCCAAGGTAAGATACTCCCGTTGTATTCCAACCGTACGAGTAATTTCTGTTCAAATCAACACCCGGGTTAGAAGTTCCAACTGGCGCTTTGTTCTTTCTGTGCATCCCGAATCCAGTTGGATCGTTTGCCTCGTTATGAACGTACCCATCAGGATTGATGCACGGAACAAAATACATTTCCGTATTGTCAACAATGTATTGAATCTCTGGATCGCTTGCATAATTTTCCAGGAGGTACCACATATAGAAAATCGTCTCGGACATACTCATTGGCTCGCGCGCATGGTGAATGGAAGAGTACAAAACGTTCGGTTCTGTTGCATCATCCGTCATGGATGCATTGTCTGAAATCTTGACATAAAAAACATCGCGTCCTTCGTGCGTTTGTCCAGACGGAATTGCCGATCGAGCAGTTATTAGGCTTGGATATTGCGCCGCCATAGAATCCAATGCATCAAGCATGTCTTGATACTTATAGAAACCTGCATAACTCGAATTGACTTCAAAATTAACAGGAGTTTCTGGCAACGGCGTTCCTCCAGCTGCGGGATCACAATTCGTGTTCTTTTTTGCCGCCATCAAATTAATGGATGCGTAATAGGCTTTAACATCTTCAATCACCACTTCGTAATCGAATGCACTATTTGCCAAAATCGCAACATCTTGTTCGGAGAAATCACCAATGAAAAAAGTGTTTTCCTTGCGGATCCCATGATCTACTGCCAACCCCAGTTCTGCTAATTCTAACAGTCCTTCCTGGTCGGTGTAAATTTTTACTTTGGAATAGTTTTGCGCGTAACTGCTCGTCCCCACAAAAAGGGCAGCGATAAGTAAGAGTTGTTTCATTTTCGTTTCGATTTGAGCTCCCTGCAAGATACAGACTTTCCGTGAATTCCAGAAATATCGTTCATACCTGTGTAACAGCGTTTACAAAGATGAGGAACCACTAATGTAAATTCTTTGGAATCAGGAGTTGTTCTGTCTATTTTTAAATTAACTAAGAGTGTAGCATGGAACAACATCAAGAACAGGCGAAGCAGCCAGTACAAGAAAAGAAAAAGAAAGTATCGTTTTGGAGAATATTTTGGCCAAGTTTAACTGCTGCAGCTGTTGTTTCCCTTACAGGATTTCTTTTTTGGATTTTGGTCATTAGCAGTCTTTTTGCTGAAGCTCCCTTTGAAGTAAAAGAAAAAACGGTGCTTCATATGAAATTGGATGGAGCTATTGGCGAGCGCACCCAAACTTCTTTCGACCCAAATACACTTGGCGTCAACGATCAAATTGGATTAGCTACCATCTTACATGGAATGAAAGCGGCCAAAACGGATAAAAAAATCAAGGGAATTTTTCTGGAGATTGACGGATTGAATTGCGGCATGGCAACGGCTCGTGAATTGCGCAAAGCCATCAACGACTTTGAATCTACTGGGAAATTTGTTGTCGCCTATTACAAAGGAGAATACGTGAGCACCAAAGCACTTTATGTGTCGTCAGCAGCGAACGAATCTTATGGCTTTCCATCCACCAATGTTCAATTTTTAGGCTTGGGTAGCGAGCGCATGTTCTACAAAAAGTTACTGGACAAGTTAGAGGTTGAAATGCAGGTAATTCGTGGTTCAAACAACCATTTTAAAAGTGCAGTTGAACCCTTTTTCCTAGAAAAATTAAGCGATTCAGCGCGACATCAAGCACAAGTATACATGGATGGACTTTGGAGCGACATGCTTACGGATATGTCCCAGGATCGTGGGGTGGATGCCTTTGATCTAGATTCCATAGCAAGCCAGGCTGAAGTTCGAAACGTGCGCGATGCCGTAGAAAAAGACTTGATTGGCGCAGTTAAATATCGCGATGAAGTATTGAAGATTATCGCGAAGAAACTGAAATTGAAGAAGTCGAGCGAAGTTGAATTCTTATCGTTTTCGAAATATGCCAAGGAGCGTTTCATTGAAGATCAAAACCGATTTGAGGACGACGAAGATCCGAACATTGCTGTGATTTTGGCAGAGGGAGGAATTAGTACGTCTGGTGAAGAAATGACATCCAAAGAGATTTGTAAGTTGATTCGCAAAGCACGCGAGAACAAGTCAGTAAAAGCACTTGTTTTCAGAGTGAATAGTCCGGGAGGAAGCGCGCTGGCAAGTGATGAAATTTGGAGGGAAGTAAAACTCACCCGAGAATCAAAACCCGTAATCGTTTCTATGGGAGATGTCGCGGCATCTGGTGGTTATTACGTCGCCGCACCTGCCACCGTCATCTTTGCCGAACCTACGACAATCACTGGATCCATTGGTGTTTTTGGGGTGATTCCGTACACTGGAGCGATGCTTGAAAACAAATTGGGAATTACCTTCGACCGTGTAACCACCAACAAGCACAGTTCGATGACCACCAACCGCCGTTTGTCGGAGCAAGAATTGTCAATTATTCAAGAAGAAGTAGATGATATTTATCAAGATTTTCTGAAACGCGTGGCAACGGGCCGAGGCATGACAACGGAGCGCGTGAATGAAATAGCACGTGGACGTGTTTGGACCGGTCGTGATGCCCTTCGTGTTGGACTTGTCGATAAACTGGGCGGACTGCAAGACGCTATTGATTTCGCAGCAAAAGAAGCCAAAATTAAAAGTCGAAAAATTGCGTACTACCCAATGATTAAAGTGAGTCCGTTGGAGAAACTCCTGGAGCAAATGGACGATGCTGATGCAAACATGCGCGTTGAAAACAACAGCATGCCTGCCGAACTGAGAGAATGGTACGCACAAATTAAAACGTTAGAAGAGTTTCGAGGGATTCAAATGCGACTGCCGTACGAACTGCGTATCTATTAAAATTTGGATTTCAAGAGGAATATTTCCATCTAATTTTTTCGAAATATTTTTGGTTTTCAACCGCAATTTTGACGTTTCAAATGCTGCAAATTTGTCTAAATCTTTACAAGACCACTGATTTTAACGCATTATTATCACATATAAATCTCAAATATGTGTAAACTAGATTATTATTAAGGTTAACTAAGTATAAATACGGTATCGTATACGTATATATACGCAAAATCCATTTTTCGCTTTCCCGAACCGAACGAGATTCGTATTTTAATCGTCCCAAACGGCACAACACGCCTCATGACTATTCACTCACTGTAGCTACAAGGGACGCTCCTCAGATCGAACCTTGTGGCTTTTTTTGTGCCAAAATCCCAAATCCATTCCGAACTCTTTTCTGTAATTTTATGTTATGATTCGATGGCTCTTTCTTGCTTCTACGGTTTTCGTTCTTGGGGCTTGTGCATTCAATAAAATCTACCTCTTCCCGTATGAATTGACCGAAGCGTCTACCTTCACACAATACGACGATGCCATTGACGATACCTTACGCTTGCGGTTTAATGAAACGGCAGATCCTGAATTCTATGTCACCAATCAATCCTATGATCCAGGTTATGAAATTCGCAATACCTTCTTCCAAAGTGAAGACAGAAATTTGAATGCATGGATTATGACTCCCGATTCTAGCAATGGAATTTCACTTCTTTTCTTTCACGGAAACGCAGGTCATCTGGTGTACCAATATCAATTGGTGGAACCGTTTTTAGCCCGCGGCTATAGCGTTTTCCTGTTTGATTACAGCGATTTCGGTTTCTCTGAGGGCAAAGCCACACGAAAAAATGTTCTGGAAGATGGTCGTGCAGCACTAAATTTCATGAAATCACAACCTGAATTTAAAGACGACAAAATTCTGATTTACGGTCAATCCCTTGGGGGGCATTTGGCAGCATTTTTAGGCACTGAGAATCAAGATGAAATTGATGGTGTTGTCGTGGAGGGCGGTTTTTCGTCGCACAGAGATATTGCCGCAGATCGTGTTCCAGTGCTTGGACGCATCTTCGTTAAAGAAATGTACAATGGGAAGAAAGTTATTGCTGATTTACAAAAGCCACTGCTTGTAGTACACAGCATTAATGATGGCACGGTTCCGTATGCTCAGGGTGCTGAAATGTATCAGCATGCCACAGCTCCCAAATCGTTTTACGCCATCGACTCTTGCCATATCTGCGGTCCTTTGTATTATGCCGATAGCATTTCGTTCAAAATGCAGGAAATGTTGAAATAAAAAAATCCCCCCGAAATGCATCGAGGGGAGCCAAACATTTAACTCAAGTATTTTCTTATTCTTGAGAAAAATTAAACTTAAAATGGTGGATTTTTTTCGGGTCAGCGTCTGAGGAGATGAACATATCTTCCAATTCCTTCAACATCAAATCCGTGAGTTCACGTTTTGAACCTTTTACGCTCAAAACCTCAACTTCTTTGTTCACAATTCGAAAACGAACCGTCACAAAATGCTCTTTGGATTTCTCCCATTTGATTCCACTAAGATCAACCTTAACTTTTCTTTGAATCTCCTTCACAAGTTTTGGATTTTCTCCTGCGAATGATGTGCTTGCTACTAATGCTACGATGAATGCTAAAACTACTTTTTTCATGTTTCTCAATTTTTCGTTTCTTCGCTGAAGCCTGATATTTTTGGTTTGCTGCGGCGAAAGTATCTTGTTTCTATTCGTAAGACTTTCAGCCCCTTAAATAGTTACAATGAAAATTTATTTTGAGTAGGAACGAACGCATTTCTCCATGAACGGCGCGGATTTCAGGATGAAAAAAAATTATTTCTTCGTAGCTCTTAAGGTTCCTCCATCCGAAACTTCGATGTAAAAATACTGGTAGTTGGCATCCTCGTAAAAGACATAACCCGGATATTCCTCCCGAGGCTCTTTTCGATGAAAAGTGAGTGTATCCACTCGCTTGTAAATGGGGGCAATGACAAACGTATTTTCTTCGTCAATGATCGTATCTACAAAAACAGAAGCACGATAGGCATATACGCCTCTTTCAGAATGATGATTCGCATCGGCTGCGCTTACATCAATCGTTCGATGGTAGATGACTCCTTCTTTATCGATATAAAGATCGTCGGCAACACGTCTATAATCTCGCTCAGATTGCGCCAATGTAGCTTTGTCGTTGGATGCTTCGGATTTCTTTTTCTGAGGCGTCGTTGGGTTTGAGCAACCCGCTGACGTGAGTATCAAGCAAATGATCGAGAGGTGAATTATTCTTACCATACCTTCTAAAGAAACGGAATTAAAACAAAAAACCCTGACATCCATTTGGATACCAGGGTTTCAACTATCTATTGATTGGCCTAAACTTCTTTGTCTTTCAACTTTACTGTTTCTTTGAAGTATTGCGTCAATTTGCGCTCTGCCAACATATCGTACACACGATTTGCTTCTTCGCGGTTTTGCAATACTTGCATCGCTGATTGCGTCAATTCTGCATCTTCAGGAGCTGGCATTCCGTACTGTGCGTAGTTGTTTGCCAACAATCCTTTTGTGTATATGCAAGATTCCACCTTCTTTGATCGACTCATCTTCGTTCAACTCAACAAACTGAGAGCCAAACCAATTTCGTACGTGAATTCAAAGTCTGCAGGGTTTTCGAAATCTCCTTTGAAATCTTCTCCTTCCTTCGGAATTGGGTTTCCAAGGATATCCAACTTGTTCTCAGCAATATAATTTTGCAAAGATTCATTGACTACTTTGTTCAATTCTTCGGAAAGAACTGCTTTACCGTATTGCTTTTTTACCAAGCCCATAGGAACGTGTCCTGGACGGAATCCTGGTACTTTCGCTGTTTTGCGGTAGTTATCTAAGGTATCGTTTACCTTTTTCTCGTAATCTTCCGGCGTTACTTGAACCGTTAGCGTTGCGTTCAACGCATCTACATCTTGACGAGTTACATTCATTACTCTTGTCTTTAGATTGTGTTTAAACAAAAAATGGCGCAAGACTAACTTACACCATTGTTATTTAGTGCGGATGGAGGGACTCGAACCCACACACCTCGCGGCACTAGATCCTAAGTCTAGCGTGTCTACCAATTTCACCACATCCGCATTATTTCAATAATTCCAATGGTATTCAGAGATTCGTTTACCTCTATGCTTTCTACCATGGCTGCTGAAAGCGACTGCAAATCTATGCATTTATTTAGAAATTGTAATGGTTGGGCGGATTTTTTTTCGAGGAAAATCAATGTTTAACGTTAAATACATTATTTCAATGATTTTGAATACTTTTATAGTAGAACAAAAATGGACTGAATGAAAGCCAAAAGTGTAGTCGTTTTCTTGCTCATATTCTTTACAGCTGCATTTCATTCTCGCGCTCAAATTTTGATTTCTCCATATAATTCTACAGGGCTAGTTGGAAATGATTTTCAGCACGGTATCTTTTATGTACCCAAGACGGCAGAGGCACAACAAGACTTTGAGAATAACGGTTATGAATACAGTGCTGTGCGCCTGCATATTGTCGAAAGTGCACTAAACAATACAACGAACTTGAATGATTGTCTTTCCTTTTTAGATTTAGCCGAAGTACAATTACAAGATATTTCAAACAGATCTGAGGAGGTTATTTTCATTTTCGAAAAAATGCCTGCTTGGCTGAGTTCTTCTTCAGACGGTTCACCTGCCCAAACTCCTGGATGGTTTGTTTTGAATACGAAACCACCCGCAGACTATAACGCTTGGAATAGTGTCGTAGCGGCAATTACCAACCACTTGGTGAACGATTTTGGGATCAACAACGCCTACTTCGAAATTTGGAATGAACCAGATCTGGGTTCGTGGACAGGTACAGAGTCAGAATACTTTGAATTGTTTGAGAATACTTATGACGCAATTAAGTCGATAAATACAACTATTCCAGTGGGAGGTCCTGCGACCAACTTTTGGGGGAATCATATCAATTGGCAACCTCCTTATGGTTACTTGAATAACACCTTAGCAGATTCTTCTCTTATTGGAGCCTTGTTAGACTCAACCGCCACTTGGAATAAACCCATCGATTTTGTGAGTTGGCATAACTTTCACATCATTCATAGTATTCAAAACAACATTGAATCTTATTTAACCAATAAATGCAACGCACTGGGTATTGTCGTCCCGAAAACCATTATAAGTGAATGGAATACCCCATCTATTTTAAGAGAAACGGAATTACAGCATTCTTTTTTCATAAAGAATCAAATGGAGCTTGCTAAAACAAACGTAGACGCCAATGTTATAGCAGCTTGGCAAGACTTCAATTATAATCCGCAAGAGTTTCATTCGGATTATGGATTGCTTTCTTACGGAGCCATTCATAAGCCAGCATACAATGCATTATTACTTTCAAACAGAATTAGCGGTAACTACGTAGAAGTGTTAGACAATAACTATGATTTAGATTTCGTTGCTGCAGTTTCAAACGACACGCTGCGAATCCTAATCTCAAATTATGCTCCAGATCCTTTTGTTGAGGCATTAAATGAAACCCTTTTCGAAGGACAATTCACACTAATTGATCTAGATAATGCAGGTTTTATCGATCTCTCAAACAACTCCATCTCACCGCTTGATTCTATTTACAAAGGGCTGATTCCCCTTGCGCCAATCACACCGCTAGAAATTGCCATTGACCAATCTATCCAAACGTATTTTCATTTTAGCACCTTCTTCTCCGCTTCCAGAAATATCGGCTTTATTATTGAAAATCAATCAGGTAGTATATCGGGAAGTTTGGATCTTTACGCGATAAATTCTGAAGAAAATAATTCAATTTTTACGTATGATTCGTTTATCAGCAATGGGCTAAATCAAACAGATGCAATTGATTCAATTACGCAAGATCAATCTATACACCCACTTTCCCCAACAGACTACTTCATCACGTTTATTAATGTAGAATTAGCTCCAAATGAAGTTATGCTCATCGAAGCTACATTATCCTTGGAGCTAGGAGATTCCGAACTAATGCAAAACTCCTCCGTCAAAATCTATCCAAATCCTACCGATGATTTAGTACGTATTGATAGTAATCAACCCGTTTTTGCCTGTTCTATATTGGACGTTCACGGTAAGCTAATTTTGGAACATCGATCGCATTTACCTATTGATCAGTTATCCGTTGAGCGATTGGAATCTGGTATCTACTTCTTGCATTTGGAAGGACTAAATAATGTAAAACGATTCATTAAGAATTAGTGTCCATAACTTGTGGAAAAGTCACTGCCAAACCGCTTGAAGAAGCCCTGAATTCCTCTTACCTTTGCATTCTGCGAATAAATGCACGAACAATATGGTAACTCTCGATCCGAAAGATCTTCCTATCCCAACTGTTCACAAACACTTATTGGGTGCTGTGGGGCCGCGTCCTATTGCTTTTGCTTCCACTGTGGACGCTGATGGCAATGACAATTTAGCGCCGTTCAGTTTCTTCAATGTTTTCAGTGCGAATCCTCCAGTGATGATTTTTTCCCCTGCACGCAGCGGTCGCACCAACACGACGAAGGATACCTATAATAATGTGAAAGTTGTTCCGGAAGTGGTGATCAATGTAGTGAATTACGACATGGTGCAGCAGATGAGCTTGGCAAGTTCGCCTTTTGATCCAAATGTGGACGAATTTGTGAAGTCTGGATTGACGGCTTTGGGTTCGGAGACTATTCGACCGAAGCGCGTTGCTGAAGCACCGGTTCAATTTGAATGCAAGGTGATTGAGGTGAAGGAACTTGGCGATCAAGGCGGTGCTGGAAACCTTGTGATTTGTGAGGTTTTGCGCATTCACATCAAAGAGGAACTTTTGGATGAAAACGGCTTGATTGATCAGCACAAAATCGATTTGGTTTCGCGAATGGGCGGCAATTGGTATTGTAGAGCTGATGAAAATTCCATGTTCGAAATTACCAAACCCATTACATCTGTAGGCATTGGTTATGATGCCATTCCTGAGGATATTCGAAGCAGTGAAATTCTCTCTGCAAACGATTTGGGGCAATTGGCAGGAATCGTCGAACTTCCGAATGAAACGGACGTTAACGAACACAAACTTCTGGAATTGAGCGATTTATTCGTAACTTTAGAAGACAAGCCGGTAGATTTGGAGCGAGAACTGCATACGAAAGCAAAAACTCTTTTAGTAGAGGACAAATTAGAAGAAGCGTGGATGACATTATTGGCATTCAACAATGGATAAGAATAACAAACACAACAACCCAATAAACTAAGAATCAATTATGTTCAAATTAACAGGACAAATCAAAGTAATAAAAGATACAGTGCAAGTGACTGAGAAGTTTGCAAAGCGCGAATTTGTAATCACTGATTCTTCTAGCATGTACCCGCAAGACATCATGTTTCAAGCGGTTCAGGACAAGTGTTCTATGATGGACGGAATGACGGAAGGCGAAACAGTAGAAGTTTCTTTCAACCTTCGTGGCCGTGAGTGGACAAGTCCTCAAGGAGAAGTAAAGTATTTCAATACTTTGGACGCATGGCGCATTGAAAAAATGGGTCAGGGAATGCCACAAGGCGGACCATCAGATATGAATTTGGATCCTGCAGCATCTCCAATGCCTTCGGGAGGAACAGATGCTTCAGACGACGACGATCTTCCATTCTAAAGAGATTTATGATCTTTTAAAAGCCGCTTCACGATTTGGTTCGGGAGCGGCTTTTTTTTTTATTTGATAATCAGGACCTTGTTCGCCAATTCGTGGACAAGAAAATTTGCGAATTCTAGGAATTGATAAATTTAATTCCGATCTTAAATAGAGAACTCAGTCACTCACAACTGTAACCTTTACCAACATCAAATTGTTCTAACTTTCTAGAAACCCCACTTTACATGAAGTACCTCTTATTTGCCACTCTATTAACAATCGTTCTTAGCTCCTGTATCAAAGATAAACTTGAAAAGGACACGTTAATTCTTCAAGGAAACTGGAATTGGTCGCACTCAATTGAGTACACCTACGACAGCGCACAAGACACGGTTTTAACAAGCATCATTCCGGCTTCCAATTATTCGGATACATATGGAATTCGCATCGAAGAAAAAGGTTTGGTTTATCAAATTAAGAATGGTGAGGAAGATAAATACCGTTTGATTCTTCCAGATTTTAAATCGGGTTTGTGTGCTGAATTGAACAACAGCTATCAATACAAAATTCTTCTGAACAACAAAGCATCAGACACACTTATCGGTTGCGTCAATGAAGACACGTTAATTACAAACGATTGGCATTTACCGCTCCAAAAAGGAGCGAGTGAATTCCCTTACTACAAGCATGTGTTTGTAAAATAAGAGTGCTGCGCTTCATTCCGATACTCGTTCTCGTATCCTTACTCTTCTCATGCGAAGAATCGGTACAATCGTCAGAGAAAGATGTCACTCTTGTGGTGCTTCCCTCTGATTTAAACAATATTCCCGATAGCTCCTTTCATCATTTAGATTCATGGCTTAAAGGTGCTGAAATCATTGGTATCTCTGAAGCAGAACATGGAATGATGGAAGCCATGGATTTCAGGAATGCTTACATCAAACATTTGGTAGAAACCAATAAAGTTCAAGTGCTCGCCTTTGAATCGGGTTTGATTGAGTCAAGGATCGTAAATGACTATATTCACGGGGCGGATTTAGACCTTGACACAGTGCTTTATCATGGAATATCTTACACATTTGGCCAATTCAAACAGACTAAGGAGCTGTTGCAGTGGTTGCGAAAAACAAACACCTCCAGAAAGCCGGAGGATCGTATAAATTTCTATGGATTCGATATGGCCGGAAATGCACCCAATCCTTATTGGGAAGATGCCAGTTTTGCCTTAAAGGAATACTTCAAATATTTAGAAACAGTGGATTCAGAATTGCACCGTTCCTTCATTTCAGTTCTCGAAGCAGCACTGCCCTATTTGCATATCAAAGATAACGAAAATGATCCGCGGCCTTCGTTCTCGGATTGGTCTGCGAAAGACATGGATGATTATAACTATTCTATTGACTTACTGCAATTGAATATGCAGTCGAAACGAGCTGAATTCATAGATAAAACCGATACTGAAAGTTACGAATGGGCGCATCAATCAATCGTTTGTGCGCGACAGAACCTCAAATTTCTGAAAGGATATCACGAAGAAAAAATCAACCAAAGTTGCCGAGAGCAATTCATGCTAGACAACTTAAAATGGATTCAAAAACGCGAGCCGAACAAACGCATAGTATTGTTTGCACATCTTTCCCACCTTGCAAAGGAAACCTCAAGAGTTGACCAAAACGGCAGCGAAACTTTGTCTAAACCGATGTTTGGAGCCTTGCTAGCAGATAATTTTGGTGAGAAATACAAGGTGATTGGAAACTTCTACAGTATTCATGATTATCATGATGAAACGTATAGCGTACCAGAGAATTCATTCCCAACAATTCTTCACAATAAATACAATTTTGAGAACTTTTGCTTATTGATTGATCCTTCAGACACCTTATTCAATGTTGAGCGTACCACAAGAGAAGATCATATTGGAACGCATCACATGAACGTGTCAAAAGGAGTAGATATAATTTTGTACACACACCGACAGGAATTTTTCCAATATCCAGAATAGGCCGAATAGTGATTCTTCACTTCGAAACTACCGCTCTCCCCTTCCATTTCGGCTTGTAGAATGGAATTAAAATAGCCAAGACAATCGAATAGATTGGAAACCAAAGTTCGGCGATTGGCAATAACAAAAGTAATTTCACTTGTTTGATTTGTTTGAAATAGGCGCTGAATACTAGGAAATCGGTAATCAGCTTACATACAAGCAGGTATCCCAATCCGAACCAGAACGTATTTGCAACCGTCCAAACAATGAGTCCAACAAATGCAAGCATCAATAAAAGCTGTTTCACTGCGATGAATGTATTCAGATGATCGCCTAAAGCATTCGTTTTGCTCACCCATCGGAGTCTTTGGGAGAAGTATGCCTTGAACGTTAACGGTGCCGTCGTTTTGATTGCCAGGTTAGGATTAGTTGCCACGCGCACATCTGCTTTGTTTCGAACAAAATCTCGCAATAAAAACGTATCATCTCCACTAGAAATATGCCCGTGGTCTTTGATTGAGTCAAATTGCTGATAACCTGCGGTGCGGTACAAAAAATTCGCCCCACTGGCAAAGATTGGACGACGCCATCCCGCCAAACCTGTGTTTACAGCGTTGGCAACAACCACGTCAAATGTGAAGAGTGCTTGAAAAAACGACTTTGAGGTGAAAAGCGCTGGTAAAACATACATATCGGCTTTCGATAACGATGACAATTCCTCGAAATAGTTTGGTGCAACCACCACATCAGCGTCCCAGGTTAACGTGAATTCTGTGGACACGCATTTCGCTCCTGCAGACAGCGCTAACTTCTTTCCCTGATTGTCTCCATCCAATTGAATAAGTGTGATGGGAAGTAACTCCGAAACTGCTTTTACCAAATTCATGGAGTCATCATCAGAATGGTCATCGATAAAAACAAATCGAAAGGGCTGCTTGTTCAAAGCCTGAATGCTTTCCAAAAGTGCAGGTAATTTTTTCTCTTCGTTTCGAAACGGAACTAAAACTGTGATTTCTTCTGGTGAAATTTTGGTTCCTTGATCATACCCACATTCCTTGTTTCGCTGCATACCAAAGCCCAGCAACGCTATAACTGCGAAGAAAACCCCGTACACGTACAGGAAAATATTTATGGCTTCTAGGATTGTTTCCATTTTCGATTGCGACAAATGATCAAGCCCAACAAAGCTGGTGAAACCGTGTTCAAAAACCAAATCGATAGAGAGGAAAACAGAATGGTAATTTCGTTAATTCCTAATGTCGATAGCACAAACAATGCGATGGACTCCTTGACTCCCACTTTACCCAAAATCAGAGAGGGAGCAATCATCGTGAGCAAATATACCTGCCAAATAGCTGCAGTCAATCCCCAACTCCAATCGGCGCCATATGCCAACAACATGAGCGAAAACTGAAGTGTAAATACCACAAATCGTGCATAACTGAGAAGTAAAACCTTTGTTCGAAACCAGGGACTTCTCTTGAGTAAAGATTTGAACGCTACACCAAACTGCAATCGTTTGAAGAAGCGCAAAAAGTTATCGACATAAAAAAAGAACAGGTAGCCAATGATTACCACAATGAGAAGCACATACAAGAGTCGTGTTTCATCTTTCCAAACAATTAATTCACCGAGCCATACTACTGAAACGGCACCAAAAGTGATACTCGCTAGAAATTGTCCCCAATTGGAAAGCACGGTAAACGCTGTAATATTTGCGCGGTGCTTTTTGTCGAAATAGTAAAACCGCCCGATGAAATTCCCAATCATGTTTGGGGTAAGTAATCCAGTTACCAAGCCGGCAAAAAAGGAATGTATTCGTGTTCGCTGATCACTTTTCACATCGATGGCATTCAGCGTAATCTTCCATTTTCGATAGGCAAGCCAAAGATTGGGAAAGACAAGAACAGTTGCCGCGAGCAACGCCCATGGATTCTCAATCCCGAAAGCACGCCAAGCATCTTTTTCTACGTTGTTAAGCTGGTACCAAAGCAACACCAAAACGCCTGTAAAAAGGATCGTTTTCAGCGCCAGAAATACGTAGGATTTGGGCTTCTGTGTATGTGTTGTCTCCGTTTCGATAGTTGAATATAGCACAATTGTCAAAACCATTCCATTGGAATTAGCTAGTTTTAGGCTAGATGGCAAGTGTAGAGGACAAAGTAATATTAGGCGTCGATCCTGGAACCACAATTATGGGGTACGGAATCATTCATGTGAAAGGGAAACAAGTGAAGATGATCAACTTTGGTGTGATCCAACTTCAAAAACTCCCCACGCATCCCGATAAACTGAAACGCATTTACGATCGGATGGATGGTTTGATCAAAGAATTCAAGCCAGATGAGATGGCCATTGAAGCGCCCTTCTTTGGGAAAAATGTACAATCGATGTTGAAGCTCGGTCGTGCACAGGGAGTAGCTATTGCGACTGCACTTGCCAATAATTTACCCTTTGAGGAATACTCTCCGAGACGCATCAAACAATCGATTACAGGTTCTGGGGCAGCCTCAAAAGAGCAGGTGGCCGGAATGCTTCAAAGTATTTTTCAGTTCGGTGAAATGCCCAAGTATCTTGATGCTACCGACGGTCTCGCCGTGGCGCTTTGTCATCATTACTCCAAAGGTGTTGGAGAACACAACAAATCAAAATCATCCAATTGGAGCGCGTTTGTGAAGAATAATCCTGACAGAAAGAAATAACCATGAAACTGATACCTATTTGTAGTGCAATTTTAATTCTTCTGGCGACTTGTTCCGCAGAATCTAACAAAGACAATGGTATCATTAAGAAGCAACCTTTTAACGTATCTGAAAACGGTATCACGAGTAGTAATTCCTTTCTTACTTGCGAAGGAGACACTGTGAAAAACACCTCTTTCTTTGAAGGCCAAACATTCACACTGCACCTGCAAGGTCTGAAAGGCATACGAAAAGTTGACGATGAATACAACATGAAACTTGAGGTCGTCGTTAAAAATGAAAAAAACGAAATCATATTGCAACAAAAAGGGATTGAACGGTCTGTTTCGGCAAAAGAACCTTCCACGGATGTCCGATTCTCAATAGATTGCAATATGCAGCATGAAGGCTTGGAGAAAATGAAGGCTTTGGTTCGGATATCTGACATGAATAGCAATCACAGTATTATTGCTTCGGTGCCGTTTACCATGAAAAAGAATGAGAACATCATTATCGAGTCTGATGGGATTACGGCCACACCTGTTTATCTGGTCAATGCAAAAGAGGGAAAAATTGCAACGAGCTCGCGATTGCCGTATCACGCACAAAACAAGCTCATTGTGGGCAAACTAGAAGGGTTGACGGAAAAGGATGGAAAGGTTTCTTATAACTCCACGACTACGGCATTACAACCTAATGGAGATACAATTGCACAAATACCTTATTTGACCCAGGGAAGCGGTTTGTTATTCAAACCGGAAGAAATCGGTTTTTTGCCCTTTAACTTAAATCTAAACGGAGCAGGTAATGCCACTTTTATTGTGAAAATTGAGGACGAATTTTCGGATAAAAGTGTAACGATAAAAACAGATCTTCAACTGCACTAGGATGGAGATTGATCGTAAATCAGAATGAGTTAAAAAGTTATAATTTCGACTGGAAATGGCAAAATTTCAAAACTTCGACGATTACATTCTTCAAGCTGAACCGTTTGCCAGACCTTTGTTGGAATATTTCCGCGCTTGCATTCAGATGGCTTGTCCCGAGGCAGAAGAGGCGTTTAAATGGGGCATGCCCATGTTCGTTTATAAGAACAGCATTCTGTGTCACATGGCAGCTTTCAAGAAACACGCTAGTTTTAGTTTTTGGTTGGCGGCTAAAATGAAAGACCCCGATACTGTTTTCATAGGCGAGGCGAATTCTGGAATGGGTCAATTTGGTAAAGTAACCTCCATGGAACAACTGCCTTCAGAGGAAGTTTTAATGAAGTACATCAAGGAAGCAATGGAGCTCACGGAAGCCGGTGAGAAACTGTCTCACGCTCCGAAAAAAGAACCGAAACGCTTGAAGATGCCCGATGCCATGGTGGATGCACTGAACCAAAACACGATAGCAAAATCCACATTTGATCATTTCAGCCAAAGCAATAAAAACGATTACATCGAATGGATTGCTGGCTCGAAAACCGAAGCAACCAGAACCCGTCGCATTATTCAGATGATGGATTGGTTGGAAGAGGGAAAGCCGCGCAATTGGAAGTATATGAAGAAATATAAAACGTAATTAGAAATTTACACAACAACACTGAACTGCTCAGACACTTCTAGTATTGATCTAGCAATCAGCACCTTAAACGAAACAACTCAAAAATATAAGTGCGCCACAATTATTTGGGTGCCTCAGCATTCTTCTGTTCTTCCAACTCCAAATCTGTCAATTCATGATTTAGGTTGTCCAGAACTTTCTCGTACATCTTGCGCAAATCATTTTGCTGATACGCGTAGTACTCATAGGATTTCTCGAATTGTTTGGACGTAATCCCTTCCGCTTTAAAAAGTGAATCTGCTGATGCTTTCATCACGCCTTTGTACTTGGGAACCTGGATATATTTCACGCTTACATGCCCTTCTAGCTTCATCAACTCCGTAAGCACCTTCACCATTTTATCCTTCTCGATTAAATCTTTGGGAGCTTCTTTACGTGCTACTCCTGGAGAGCAACTTGCAAATAACAGCGCTATGAAGAACCACTTTTTCATCGGTCAAATGTCAAACGGCTACCAGCGGCATCCGAAACGATTTTTCCGTCAGCGAATACGCAGTTTCCATTCACAAAAGTACGATCGATCGTGTGTTCGAAAGTCTCACCTTCAAATGGCGACCATCCACATTTATACAACAAAGAAGCTTTGGTAACTTCAGTACGCGACTTTGGATCAACAACGACCAAATCGGCGAAATAGCCTTCTCTAAGGTATCCGCGTTCCTCAATTCGGAACAAATCTGCGGGAGCATGCGCCATTTTTTCCACCACTCGCTCAATGCTGATTTTCCCATCATTGGCGCGTTCCAACATTGCCAATAACGCATGTTGTACTAAGGGACCTCCAGACGGAGCGGTCAAATACTTGTTGTTTTTTTCGTCAAGCGTATGCGGTGCATGATCGGTTGCTACTACGTCAATTCTGTCATCCAAGAGTGCCTCCCACAAACCATCACGATCTGCCGCAGTTTTCACCGCTGGGTTCCACTTAATCAAACTTCCTTTTGTATCGTACTGAGCATCATCGAACCACAAATGGTGAATACACACCTCAGACGTAATTCTTTTCTCTTTTAAGGGGATGTCATTTCGAAAAAGCGCCGTTTCCTTTGCCGTGCTCAAGTGAAAAATGTGCAATCGACTGTTGTATTTCTTGGCCAATTCAGCCGCAAAAGAAGAACTCAAATAACAGGCTTCTTCACTTCTGATTTTTGAATGCATGTTCATCGGAATATCCTCACCGTACTGCGCTTTCGCCTTCTCGATTGTCGTTGGTTGCCCCCATATTGAAACTATAGTTCGCAATGGAAACTTCGCTCGCGCGCTGATATTTTTTCTCTAATTCTTCAATAGTCGTTGCGGCAGGCTTCGTGTTTGGTTGCTCCATGTATGAAGTAATTCCACCAGCTACGGCTGCCCTCGATTCCGAACGGATATCTCCTTTGTGCGTCAATCCTGGCTCACGAAAATGCACTTGATCATCAATCAATTGGAAGGCATACCCTTTGAACGTTACTCCGTCAAGATTGATTTTTTCCAAAACTTCGCGTCGGTAGCACTTGAATCCTGCGGTCGTGTCTTTAATTCCAATCCATAGAATCATCCGAACATAAACACTAGCGAAGTACGACATCAGAATGCGTTTCATCGGCCAGTTTTTCACTTTTCCACCGCGCACGTAACGCGAACCAATGCTTACATCGGCTCCATCTTTCGCACATGCATTGTATAAGCGAATCAAATCGTCTGGGTTGTGCGAAAAATCGCAATCCATCTCAAAAATGTACTCGTAGCCTGCATTAATCGACCATTTAAATCCATGAATGTAGGCAGTTCCCAAACCTAGTTTGCCTTTTCGTTCTTCCAGGTGCACGCGTCCCTCAAACTCTTTTTGAAGCGTCCGAATAATATCTGCAGTTCCATCTGGTGAAGAATCGTCAATAAAGAGTACGTCAAATTCCTTTTCCAAAGACATGACTTTGCGCACCATACGCTCGGCATTGTCTTTTTCGTTGTACGTGGGAATTATGATGACAGAATCTGACACTCTACTCTTTTAAGTGGTTGCTAAAATAACTAATAATGACCAATGAAATACAACGCAATAACGGTATAAACTCTTTGTTCTATCTTTACCTTAACAAAAATTACAATCTCAGATGTGGCGCTATTTCGTGCTTTTATTTCCTCTTTGGTCGTTTGCCCAAACTAATTTCAATATTGAACTGTTGGACAACTGGTCGGATGAGAGCATCACGCCGGGCTTTAACGATGCTCGGTATAGCGATTGTTGGGGGTATGACATAAACGGTCAAGAATACGCCATGTTAGGGTCAACCGAAGGCGTTCACTTCTTTAAAATCAACAATCAAAATCGTTTTGAATTGTTGGATTTTGTACCGGGAAAATTCTCCAGTGCTACGGTAATTCATCGCGACATTAAAATTTATCAGCACTATGCATTTATGGTGTGCGACGAAGGAACAAGCAGTTTACAGATTGTCAATTTGCAGTACCTTCCTGACTCGGTTCAAGTAGTGTATGAAAACGATTCAAGTTTCACGCGTGTGCACAATCTATTTCTGGATGAAGCCAATGAACTGATGTACGTGTGTTCGGTTCAACCTTCCGTCAATGGAACTTTACAGCCCTTAATTCCCATGCAAGTGTATTCGATCGCGGATGTTTTAAATCCCGTGTTGCTGTATGAAGGTCCGAGCGGTATTCCTGAAGTACACGATGCCTACGTTCGTGATAACATTGCTTATTTGAATTGTGGTTTTGACGGCGTTCGGGTGTACGATTTCACCGATCCTGGAAACCCTGTTTTTCTTCAAAATTTCGATCTCTATCAGAATCAGGGGTACAACCACCAAGGTTGGCTAAGTCCAGATGGAACGAAATACGTTTTCGCGGATGAAACGAATGGTTCTACGGTAAAATCGTGCAGTGTAAATGCAAATCATGAGATCGAAGTACGCGGAAATGTCTCCACCAATAGTGCAGAGGGCAGCGTTCCGCATAATGTCATGATTACCAATAACTTTGCTTTCGTCGCTTACTACAACGAGGGACTGCGTGTATACGACATCCAACCAAAACTGCCCAAAGAAATCGCACATTACGATACCTATCCCGTGGATGAGGAACTTTTTAAAATGAACGGAGCCTGGGGCGTGTACTCAGAGCTTCCTTCTCAAAGAATTCTTGTCTCAGACCGCATTTACGGCTTGTTCCTGTTGGATTTTAATCGAGACATTTTTCAATCACAAGAACCTGATAACATTCTGTGCTATCCAAACCCTGCTTTACCCTTGAGTTCATTCACAGTAAAACTAGAAGACGACCGAGAACCGTCATTTTTAGTGGAGATTCATGACGTGCGCGGCAGCAAAGTGTATTCGGAATTTATTTCAAACGCCAACTATGCCGTACTTCCATCTCCCGAAGCTGCTGGCATTTACACTGTTCGAATATCTTACCCGACGGAAGACCGACAAGAAGTTGCACAATTGTGCCGATTGGCAGTTTTTTAAGAGTTCATCTCGACCCCGCTCGATGAACATTATCAAAGAAACCAAACACACTTATCGAGCGAAGCCGAGATTAGCATCCACTCATAATTCATAATTTATCATTCATAATTTAAATTAAGGATTCACCTCCTTCCGAGCCGCGACAATCTCCACCCACCTCGATCTCGAATTGCCTTCTGTATCGTAAATCGTGAGTTTGTGCTTTCCAACTTCTGGTCGGATGACAATCTCATGAAATTCGTTGGTTTGACTTACAAATTGATCGTCTAAATGCCAAAACAGCACTGCTTCTTTGTTGGAGTGCGACGCTCTGAAGACTGTTGCTTGTTGCTCGCCATCGAGTCCGATTGGCAAATAGATTTTTTGCTCACTTTCTGGTGATAAAATGGAAATAGCATTGGTGTTATTTGCGCCTTCGCACATTTCGAGAAAAGCAGGCAGCGGCTTGTACATCGGATGGTGTTTTTCGTAATGCACCTCAATTCTTGGGTCCACAACCAACCAGTTTTTATGCACCATTTCCATTGGGTTTGCACAGGAAGAATTCACGCGCTGCCCCTTGTTGTTTAAGTGAACTCGTTGATGGTAAGGACAAGCCATTGTTTTGAGCGATCCTTTTGGCCACCATTCGCTTATTTGTTTGTCACAAAATTCGGTAGGGCGGTGTCCACTAATGGCGCACACTTGCACCTTCTTCATTTCAGCTTCCGGTCGTTCGAACCATTCTGTTTTTGCCGGCAAAGATTGAAAAATATCAAACAAAATTGGAGCCGCTGCTTGCACGCCTGTCAACCCCGGTCTTCCCTCTCCGTCGGCATTTCCAACCCAAACGCATACAACATAATCGGGAGTCACTCCTATGGCCCAAGCATCACGAAACCCATAACTGGTGCCTGTTTTCCATGCAATTTTTCGAGACGAAGCAAAGAGGTGCCAATTGTTGTCTTCATCGGGCCTCCGGACTTCCAACATTGCTTCAAAAGTGCTGTAAATACTCCCTTCATTCATCGGGAATTGCGATTGCTCGTTTCTTGACCCGGGAAATAACTTGAGCTCGTTCGCCCGTCCATATCGAAGTTGCTGCGCCATTCTTGTGTACACCTGATTCAATTCGTACATATTTACCTCGGCACCACCAAGAATGAGACTCAACCCATAATGCGAGGCGCTGCGCCGCACGGTGGAGAACCCAAAACCATCCAGGTTGCGGTGGAACTTTGTCAATCCATATTGCCGCAACAAATGCACCATAGGAATGTTCAAACTTCTGGAAAGCGCTTCATCGGCAGGAATTAACCCTTCGAAAGTTCCCGCGTAATTTTTTGGAGAAAAATTTCCAAACCGTGTGGGTACATCTCGTAAAAACATGCTGGGCGAAATCGTTCCAGACTCCAATGATTTCCCATACAAAAGCGGCTTGATAATACTACCTGTACTTCTCGGCGCATCAATACAATTCACCTGGTTGGCGTGTTCGCTCCCAGACTCCACGGCATTTCCGACGTACGCTAAAATCTG
This sequence comes from Fluviicola sp., assembly GCA_043584915.1. Classification (GTDB taxonomy): domain Bacteria; phylum Bacteroidota; class Bacteroidia; order Flavobacteriales_D; family Crocinitomicaceae; genus UBA4466. The sequence goes on along the minus strand of CP121319.1, from coordinate 2,346,913 downwards.
CCCTGTTTCAACAGAGGTAATCATAATCGCTCCGTTGTAAATGCCATTTTCACGCAACAACTGGGCATGATTCTCCAAAAGAAAATTTGCCTTTTTCTGAACACTTGCTTTGATATTCGTGGTGATAATCTGTCCTTTCTTGCCCTCGGCGATGCATTTTTGCAACAAATGGGGCGCAAGTGCAGGTAATGGATGCGGTTTATCCGGCAACCGTTCCAACAATGCCATTTTGTATTCCGATTCGGAGATTGCCCCGATGGCTTTCAATCGACGCAGCAATCGATTTCGTTTTTTACGCAAGAGATCGTGATTTTTCCCGGGGTAAATCAATCCTGGCGCATTGGGTAAAACGGCCAAAGTTGCAGATTCCGCCCAACTCAATTGACTTGCAGGCCGCCCGAAAAATCGCCACGATGCTGCATCCAGGCCCACCACGTTATTTCCAAAGGGTGCGTGCGAGGCATACATGCATAATATCTCTTCTTTCGAATATTTAATCTCGATGCGCGTGGCCAAAACCATTTCATACATTTTTTCTGAATAGGTTCTCGGTGGATTTTTTCGCATCAATCGCACTAGTTGCATGGTGAGCGTGCTTCCTCCACTCACGCGTCTTCCCGTGCTCAAATTCTGCCACAAAGCACGTCCAACACCAGAAGGACTTACCCCAATATGACCGTAAAAATTACGATCCTCGAATTGAACAATACACGTTTTAAACTTTTTCGGAACCGTTTTACTTTCGGGAAATCGCCATTGTTGGTCTTCGGCAATATGCGCTCCAAGCAAGTTTCCATCTCGATCCATTAAGACCGTTGAAGTGCTATCGGTAAACAATTCATCCGGAAGACAATCGGCATACCAGACCAAAAAAATCCAAAACAACAATACGGACCATTTGCGACGCAACACCTTTCGACGGCGCTTTACAAAAAAGTAGGCATAGATAGCATGTGCTGACATACGGGGCGTTTTTACCGAAGGTAGCGTCTTCGTTTCCCTAATTTAGATCGGTCTGATTATTCGTATCCGTTCGAATTGTATCCGTTTCGTATCTTTGATTATACAAACGGCAACCGTGTTTCGATTCTACACCCTTCTCTTGTTTTTGAGCCTCGCCACCACATCGTTGGCGCAACAGTTCAACTTCCGTAATTTTAATGTGGAGGATGGTCTGGGACAATCACAAGTGTACGCTATGTGTCAGGCTCCGTCTGGGGCGCTTTGGATGGGGACAAGAGGCGGTGGAATCTCCATCTACAACGGAATTGAATTCAAATCATTGACCACCAATAACGGTCTTGCAAACAACTACATCAACTGCCTGGAAATTGGACCAGATAGTACCATCTGGATTGGAACAAACAACGGTGTTTCCTATTATAAAAATGGCCAGTTGGAATCCTTGAAAATGCCCGGGAATCCTATCGTTCGCGACATCATTTTCTTGGAGAACGGTGAAATTCGAGCCGCGTCTAACAAAGGATTGCTTGTTGTCACAAAGAAAGCGTTGAAATTTGGCGACCTCAAAACAATGGATCAACCCGATGCCTCCAGCATCATTGAATTGAACGGCAAAATCTGGTTTGGGACCAATGATGGATTGTTCCGAGTGGAAAAAGAAGGAAACTATTTTTGCGGCGACGATTCAAGGTACATGCACAATGCCATTACTTGCCTAAGCAAAGACTCGAAAGGGCATTTGTGGATAGGAACCTACGGCGATGGCATGTATTGCTTTGATGGAAACAAGTACTTCCGCGTTGATTTGCAACTGGAGCTATATCGCAAAACGGTACTCAACGTTTATGCAGATGAAAACGACAATTTGTGGATTGCCACATTGCGCAGTGGCGTTATTCAGTACGATCAATCATCCAAAACGTTTACTACGCTGAGTGAATCGGAAGGATTGAGCAACAACCATGTGCGTTGCATTCTTCAAGACAATTCCCGACAATATTGGTTTGGAACATCGGGCGGTGGCGTTTGCCAATTTCTCGGGAAACAATTTGCTACCTACGACATGCGCTCGGGATTGGCAGGAAACTTCATTTACTCGGTGCTCCGTGATTCTAAAAAGCGCCTCTGGGTTGGGAATTCACAAGTAGGCGTAAGCGTTTATGAAAATGGCACGTTCACCAATTTTTCCGCTGAAAATGGATTTGTGAATGTAAAAGTGAAATCGATTGCAGAAGATCGCGAAGGAACGATTTGGTTTGGAACGGATGGATCGGGCGTGTACAATTATAAAAACGAAGAATTCACGGCCATTGAAGGATTGCGCGGTGTTTATGTGAAAGAAATCAAGAAAGGTCCGAAAGGAAACATTTGGATTGCAACGATGGGCAACGGACTGGTGAAAGTGGCGCCGAAAAACAACAATTACATCATCACTAAATGGGGCTATTCCGACGGTTTGCCTTCAAGCCGACTGACCAGTCTGGAATTTGACAACCAGGGACGCTTGTGGTTTGGAACTGAAAACGATGGCCTGGGGTGTTTTTATCCGAAAGAAGGACGGATGCGCGCAACGTTTCATGCGGGAAAAAATGGACTTTCCTCCAATCAAATTCGGTGCCTCGCAGAAGATAAATTTGGGCGTTTATGGGTGGGTACAGCCGGTGGTGGTTTGAATCGTTTCGACACCAAAGCGTATCAACCAAAAGTATCCTACATCCGACAACAAGATGGATTGAAATCCGATAACATTTACTTGCTTATAGCTGATGGAAAAGGAAACATCATTTCAGGAACGGAAAAGGGGCTTGACTATCTGATCTTTGGCGAAAATGGAAGCATTCAACAAATAAAATACTACGGAAAACAAGATGGATTTAGCGGCGTAGAGACGTGTCAAAATTCTTGTTGGCTCGATAACGACGGAACCATTTGGTTGGGAACAATCAATGGCTTGTGCCAGTTTAACCCCAGCGAATTGGCAGGAAATCCTGAACCTCCCCTATTGTCATTCAAGGACATCAAGTTGTTTTATGAATCCATTTTGAAGGACAATCCAGAGGCGCTCAATCAAGGAACTCGGAAAAATCCTCTGGCATTATCGTACACTCAAAACCATATCACGTTCGAGTTCTTGGGGATCAATTTGCGTCGTCCAGACATGGTACAGTATCAATGGAAATTGAACGGATTTGATTCGAATTGGTCGCCGTTATCGAAAGATCGCAGCATTGTGTATTCCAATTTAAATCCTGGAACGTACACCTTTCAAATTCGAGCGAGTAATGAAGATGGCGTTTGGAGCGATCCCATTTCCTACACGTTTACAATCGCTACGCCGTATTATGAAACGGTTTGGTTTCGTGCTTTGATGGGCACTGCAATCGTTGTGCTTTTGTTGTTGATTTATTTTATTTCCATCAAACGCATCCGCAAGAATGCCCGCATCAAGCAGCGAGAGGTTGAATTCGAAAAGGATCTATTAGAACTGGAACAGAAAGCCATGCGCTTGCAAATGAATCCACATTTTATCTTCAATGCCTTGAATTCGATTCAAAGTTTGATTGGAACAGGAAAAGAGACGGAAGCGCGTTATTTCCTTGCTAAATTCTCGCGTTTGATGCGTCAAATTTTGGACAATTCGAGAAAATCGAGCATCACTTTAGAAGAAGAAGTACAAACGCTGGAGAATTATTTGTTGATTGAACAATTCTGTAACGGACAGCGCTTCCAGTATCAAATTAACGTATCTGAGGCGCTTGAACAAGACTTCATTTCGCTGCCTCCGATGATTCTACAACCGTTCGTAGAAAATGCCATCAAGCACGGAATGCGCGGACTATCCGATGACAGCGAAGGAAAAATAAACATCCAATTCAACGAGAAAGACGGCGTTTTGGAATGCATTGTGGAAGACAACGGAATTGGACGTGAGAAATCAGCAGAGCTCAATCGAATCAGCAAAGAAACGTACCATGAATCGACTGCATTGGCAGTTACCACCGATCGATTGGAACATTTAAAAGCGGAAGGCATTTCAACGCCGTTAGAAATTGTAGATTTATACGAAGACGGTGCGGCAACGGGAACTAGAATAATAATCAGATTACCTTTAAATTGATGAGTTACAAGGCAATAATTATCGACGATGTTGAACAAGCAAGAACAACGCTCAAACAAGACCTTTCTGTCTATGCAAAAGATTTTGAGGTGATTGCAGAAGCTACGGGAGTTGTAGAAGGTGCGAAATTGCTCAAAGACACGAAACCTGATATCCTATTTTTAGACATTCAGATGCAAGATGGGAGTGGTTTTGATTTGCTTGACTTATTGACAAATATTGATTTCAAGATCATTTTCATTACGGCCTCCGATGCACACGCAATTAAAGCGTTCCGATATGCGGCCATTGATTATTTGATGAAGCCCATCGATCCGGATGAATTGACGGAAGCCTTGAAGAAATTTCGGGAATCGTACATCGATGAATCTGCGAAGTATGCACTTTTGAACGATCGTTTGAAAAACCATCAGAAACCCAACGAACGCTTGGCCCTACACTCTCAGGATCGAATTCAAGTCGTTGAAATTGAAACCATTGTACGCTGTGAGAGCAGTGTGAATTACACCACGTTCTTCTTCAACAATGGCAATCAAATTGTTGTAACGCGAACACTCAAAGAGTTTGAAGACCTTCTGGGCGATCAAGGATTTTTCCGTGTGCACCAATCGCATCTAGTCAACACGCGACAAATCAAAGAATACGTGAAATCTGAAGGCGGACATCTCAACATGAAAGACGGTAGTTTGATTCCCGTTTCTGTGCGTAAGCGACCAGACGTGATGAAGATGTTGGATGCGCTTTAATCCCGCTCAAAATTCAGATGGAAAATGTTAAAATAGTGGCCATCAACAATATTTCGTTTGCTTACTAGTTTTTAGGTCATGAAAACGACCGTTCTACTATTTGCACTTCTTTGGAGTTCTATCAGTTTTTCCCAATTAAATGGTTCCAACCTTGGACTTTTGATTTCGGCGGAATATGGCAATGAAAATCAACAATTTGTTGGTCTTGGAGCCTGGTATCAAAAAGAACGAATTCACTTTGGAGCACGTGTAGAACTGCTTGACATCGGCTGTATCGAAAAAATTGAACCCAAAAGAATTCAATTCGATCTTCGTTATTTGTTTGGTAGCAACGAACAAAAATTTCGTCCTTTTATTGGCGCTTCTTTCGAATATTTTAAAAAGCGAAAAACGATCATTCAAGTCGAATATGTTCGCTTTAAACGCCCCAATGGTTATTGTTACCCTGATGGTAAAAACTATGATGAGTACCTATTGGAAGTAGACGAGCACCAAAAAACGACCAATGTGAATTTTGCCGTAACCCCCGGATTCCGATACCAATTGTCGCCTTTTTTGTTTCTATCCGTGGCTGCGAAACTGGGCATGAATCAATACGGGTACAAATACAGCAGACTTTTCTATCACGAAGGACGGCCGCACCATCAAACAAATAATTACAGTCGCGATCGTTTCTTTTGTGGGGGAGAAGTGCAACTTGAATTTTGTCTAGTAAAAAAACGCACGGAATCAGTTTCTAAATATTAGCACGAAAAAAGCTCCAATGTGTACCATCGGAGCTTCCATCTAGAACTATACCTAAACGCAAACTGTTGCCAGTTTTTGCTTCTTTAATGCAGATTATATCGAGAGCCTCAGGGTTCGAGAGCCTCACCCTTCGCAGCTTATCATTCTAAGTCGTAGACTTCGAGAGCCTCAGCCTACTTCATTGCATTTATCATTCACATCTCGACAAGCTCGATGACCATAATTCATCATTTATCATTTATCATCCATAATTATGAGGTAGACTTCGAGAGCCTCACCCTTCGGGACTTATCATTCATCATCAATAATTCATCATTCATCATTTATCATTCACATCTCGGCAAGCTCGATGACCATCATTAAATAACGCCTGCGCGCGCCCTCCAGTTAACCTAAAACTCATTGTAGAAACATTCGCCCGAAACCGTTTCTAACCTTGACGTCTATCAGCACAACAGACCGTCAACTTTTAACCTTTGGACGCGCCAGGACTTTTATCTGTGGTTGGTCAAATAACTTCTACCCATTGTCCTTTCCGTTGCGCATGAATGGTATGATCATACATGGCTTCAGTGTATACTCCCGGCAAGTAAAATTTCCCTTTATAGGTGGCATGAAGTCGCACTTTAATGGTTGTTTTTTCTTGCGATCGAAGCGAGTAGTATGATAAAATTCGATCGTCGCGAATGTCTTGATAATCGACATTTGTTCCTGCCGATGCGCCTCCAAACATGCGAGAATTGTACACCTCCCAACCGCTCGGGAAAATTTGATTCAACGCCATTTCGTGGTAATTCATTCGAGAGATATTGTGCAATTCCACCAAGGCATAAAACTCCGTTCCTTGCTTGATTTTGGTTGGATCCAAACGCCTTCCATCCATGTCCTGATAGTTCACAGAAGCCTTCAATCGTGAGAACTTATTTTTCTCTTTTCCGACCTTCGGAATTTTACGTGTCGTCACTGTCACAAAAACAGAAGCATCTCCCGTATTTTTTAGTACCAACGAGCGTTTTCCCGCTTTTTCCTTCAATCTAAAATTGACCAGCTTCTTCCCCACTGTTTTTGATTGCGCTTTGCCATCAACAGTTAATTCGAATTTCGAACTTTCTGCCGAGGAAGAACCTTTGGCAAATCGACCAATGGCAATAAGCGAATAGGCCGTTTCTTGTGTGCTCAGCCATTGTTCTGAACGCAGTTGTTGCGCCAGATAATTCATAGATTCCGTTGCTCCTTGTTTTTGCTTGAGTAAGGTTTGTGCCTCCAAAATGATGGCACGATCTCGAATTTCAGATCCAAATGTTCCGGTTAATTCGGTAAAAATTGGAATGTACGTATTCAACTTACTGGTCATTTCTTTGGCTGTTTCCAATTGACCAATCTGAGCATACGCTGTTGCCAAACGCCATCCCGCAGCGGTGGAAAGACCGTCTTTTTCTTTCAAGCGGTTCATCGCTCCAACATCCGGACTTCCAGCCAAGGCTAACAAGTACAAGCGGTATGCCTGAGTTAATTCTGCCCCTTTGCCCAAATGGGAATCGTTCCACTCAGCTGCGCGATCCTTCTGATAATCAATCCATCGTTCTTTCACGCCTGGTGGTAAATTGTACCCAAGGTGTTCAGCTTCGAGTAAAAAGTGCCCTGCATAATTGGTTCCCCATTCATTGGTTCCCGACTGACCCGGCCAATAAGAGAATCCGCCCTCATAATTTTGGAACAGCTGCAAGCGTTCTATTCCTGCTTGCACATTATAATTGATCGCATCGCGCTGCTCTTTTGATAATTCTTCCAAAACTGTTAAGTACAATTGTGGAAACACAGCACTCGTTGTTTGCTCTACACAACCGTGAGGATAATGAACGAGGTATTTCAATCGCTTTTCCAGATTCATTTGCGGCACCGTCGATACTGAAACTGTCGCTTCCTGGCTTCCCATCAATCCATCAAAAAGCACTTCAGTATTGGCACTTGCCCCTCCTTCCAACTGGAATTGCTCAGTTTCAAACGTGTAGGGATTTGATGGTCGAATATCAATCTCAATTTCCTGAGTTGCCACTTCATTGCCGCTCACCGCTTTGATTTTCACTTTTCCAATCCCGATTCTGTCCTTGGTCTTCAATTTGAAATCAACCAATTCATCTCCTTCTTTGGTAAATTCTATCGATTTGGATTTCGCATCAGAAGATTGGAACATGCCGTTCGTCTCGATGGTCACTTTTACATTTTTTACGTGTTTTTCCATCGCAAAAACATTCACAGGAAGTGAAAACTCTTCGCCCGGCCCAAGAACACGCGGCATTGTTGCCAAGACCATCAATGGTTTTTTCACCTTTACATTTTTGTGTGCATTTCCGTAGGATTCTTTGTCGCGTGCCACCACCATTACGCGTACCGATCCAATGTAAGATGGAATATCAACCTTGTGTGTTTTGGACCCGCCTGCAGGCAATTCGAAAGGTCCTAAGAAACGCACCATTGGCGGGAATCGATTCGCTTTGGGGCCATTTCCAACGATAGCACCAGCGCCACCTCCAACGCTTAAAAGGTGATCCAAACTTCCTGAATACGCGCCCAAAACATGATCGTACATATCCCATGTTTGTACACCGAGCGCCTCTTTCGCATAAAAAGTATTCCAGGGTTGGGGTGTTTGGAAATGCGTCAAGTCCAACAGTCCATCGTCCACAATCGCTAAGGTGTAGGACATTTTACGGCCGTTTTTCTCCGCAATTTTGATGCTTGCGGTCGATTCAGGACGCACTTCATCTTTCATGGTAATCGTTGGGGTCAAATGCGTGTAAGGATCGTCCACGAAAATGGGCATCACTCCATACATACGAATAGGGAGATCGTTTGCCGTGCTGTTATGCGGTTGAATCATCGTGACATGCAAGAACGCATTGGGCGCCATATCTGCTGTGGTGACGAATTCATGAACCGTTTCTCCCTGTTTGGTTTCAATCCAGAACTTCTTGACAATGCGGTCGCTTGTCTCCACAGAAACCAATGCCCGACCGTTGGATGGCGATGGAATGCTTAATCGAACGGTTTCTCCTTTGGCGTACTTTTTCTTATCCGTAGAAAAGGTTAACATCGTCGCTTTGGAAGCATCACTGCGGTTCGCACGACTCCAATAAGACCAATCAAAACGTACAATTTCACCCGTTTCATGACCACTTTCTATATCCGTAGCCACCATCAAATAATTCCCGTATTCGTATTTCGGCACGCTATAACTGAAGGTCTTTTTTCCTTTGTACGTCCATAGAATGGTGTCTCTGAAAAGCACCGCCGATTCACGATAATTATAGGAAGCAACGTTTCTATCACCCGAGTACCACCACGTTTCATCCATTTTGTAAATGCGCAGGTGGATTTTTCGTTTGCCGCGAAGATTTCCCTTTTTATCCACTGCCACGAAAGAGAATTTATGTTCTTTGGCAGTTTCCAGCGTTCGGTCGTAGATGGACCCTTTTGGCGATTTAAATCCAAGATAGGTGTCATAAGGAGAATAGGTCGATACTTTGCGATCGATGCTGAAATCGCCGCCTTTTTCATACACTTTTGTGATGTAATTCGCGCGCAACATGCCCGAAGCCTCGGAAACATCCGTGACAGCATTTGAAAATTTCGCTGCTCCTTCACTGTCCAAATTTCCTTCAAATACAGTATGTTCTTCGTATCCCCCACTTCTAATAGGAGAATCAAAAGTATACCCCTTGAAATTTTTAAATCCCGTTCGCATTGGTCGCAACTGCAATTCAACATTGGCTTTCAATCCATTGGCTTTCGCCCCGTGTAGCCATTCAGCGCGAATCTGACTGGAATCTTTCAAATTAGCATCGTCGGTATCCAGGTAGATTTTCAAACGGTTTGGTTTGATGGTTTCTACCTTGAGCAATTTCCTATACGTATAGTTACCGACGACAACTTGCGCTTCGTAATTTCCCGTTTTTCCATTGGCGTTGGTTGCAACACGGAAACTATAGATTCCATTCACATGCGTATTGCGACTGATATCATACAAAGTATTGCCAGACGGATCTTTCAATTCAAAATTTACCGGGTGATTGTCGGGCAGTTTGTTCTTCTTATCCTGCAACATAAAGTTGACATAAATCGAATCTCCTGGACGCCAAACCCCACGTTCCGTATATAGAAATCCTTTGATTCCCTCCTGCACGTTTTCACCTGAAACATCGAACTTACTGAGGGAATTGGCATGTCCATCGGAGAGCTTCAAATAGCCGCGTTGCTTCCCACTTTTTGAAATCATAAGGAAAGGTTTGCGCTTCAATTTCGTGGTGAACATTCCTTCAGAATTGGTGGTTCCTTTGGTGATCAATTTCCCCACATAATCGTAATAAGCAACTTCCGTATAGGGAAGCGGATTTGCGGTAATCATGTCCGTTATAAACGCCGTAGATTTCTTATCGACCTCCAATTTGAACATCATTCCAATATTGGATGCAAGGATGTTGCGTTGCACCGCTGTTCCGTAATAATAGGCATCATCACAAGCCGATCGACTGTCGTAACCGCCCCAGGAAGAGTACCCTTCAAATCCCCAGGTATGCCAATCGCTTTCTGTCCATCCTTCGCTTGCTGTTTTCTCAAAATCTTGCTCTTTTTCTTTATTGCATTCACACGTCGAATAGGACTTATTGAATCGAATGGCCACTCGATAAATAGCTCCCGGCTCAGCTTTGATCCACTTTTCCAAATCAATTACGTGTCGGTTCCACTGATCCAAATTCAAGGATTTATCCGAATCTAGCCGGACTTTATTTTCTGCTATAATTTTTCCGAAACGAGAAAGTTCATCGTCTCCATTCAGTTCGTTCACTTGCAGGAAATGCTGCACATTCTTCTCGTAAATTTTAATGATTCTCACATCTACCGCTCTCAGAGCAACGGCTTCAAAAGGAAAAATTAATCCTTGAGAGTTTGGCAAAATAGCTCCACTTCCAATTAAACGCACTTTTGGCTTCGCAGCCTCCAAAAGAATTTTGTGATCTACCGCTTTCTTCATTTTTGCATCGGCGGTATTCCGAACTCCAGGATCGCACTTTACGTAATAGTCTCCTGTTAGTCGATTGGGCAAATACATGCGAATTACATTGAAATCGATATCGAATGTCAATCCCTTCACACGATTTCCTTTTTTATCTTCCAGGCGAATAATGCCCTCAAGCGATTGTCCTAGTTTCAAAGGATCGCCAAATCGAATTTCGACATATTGGTCATCGTTATCGAAGGCATTTACACTAATCACGGAGAAATCGTCCAACGCAGGCACTTTGATCAAACGGTTTCCCTCGTCTTCAGAACGAATGGCTTTTCCGTCCCAACGAACGGTAATTAATTGCGCTTGTTTGGTTCGTTCTATGCTATCGACAACAAATTCGTATTCGTTTCCGTAATCCACTTCCAACTTGTAGTCGATCGGCTTTCCATCCAATAAAACCTCTAGTGTTTTTCGAACTTCTTTCTCTTCAATAAAATCGCGTGTTTCAATAATTCCCTCCAATTTTTGATAACGAATTTCATGACGGTTGTACGATTCCAATCCAGTCACATACACATCAATCTCCTGCTGAAACGTCGAAAACTGAAACTTGAATTCCTCGTACCCCTCTTTCACCTTGGCGAATTCCTCCAATTCAAACGTTGCGGTGAAAAATTGTCCGGAGGGAAGTTTGTCTTTGGGCACAAATTCTAAGGTGCGCTCTCCCGTCTTAACCAATTCTCCAGAAACCTGCGGTGAAATGGTAAAGTATTTCTGCAATTCTTTGTCTGACATCCCTTCTGGAATCGGATCCACCAACTCCAATTTGATGGGAGCATCGCGTTCCACCATTCCGCTCGTATACCCCGAAACGTATTCACGATAATGCGGATCAACTTTAATAATTTCAGGAGATTGGTTCCCGCAAGCACTCAAAAGACAGATTGCCAGGCCGAGAAGGAAATAGACAAGAGGAAAAGAAATTCGTTTCATAACACAGATTTTGATTCAAATCTGCCTTCTTTTCCGCGTTCTTATATGGGCGTTTGATTAAGCGTAGGTATTTCTTGAGAATTCGTAACTAGGCATGAAGAGTTGACTTTGTTCCCTGAAATGTTTGCTCAATTGCGACCGCCAATCTCTACACTTTTCGATTCCAAAACTTTTCTCCTTCTTTGAGAAGATAAAAAGCTTCGTTGATGTCCATGGAAACAGCTTTTTCCGAATGAGATGCATGTGGATCCCATCCGTTCTCAAGGGCAAAAAGAATCGCTAAAGCAATCGATTTTGGTCGAATTTCAAAAGCCCATGGATGTGGATCGATATATAATATACTTTTAGTATTTCGACCTTGATGGACTCGAATACAAGCCTCATCATTATATGGACAATTGCCGCGCATCGTCCAGAGATACTCTATTCCGTCGACAATAATTTTTCTTTTCGGATTTTTGGACATCGCGAATGTAATTAGTCCTTTGAAATCACCTCCTCCACAACTTCCCGCACATACTCCGTTTCGTACCCTTTCCCCGACAAATAACGATACAACTTCACTTTCTTGTTGTAATCATCTGGTCCTTTGAGAGTCGCGTATTTGCGCTCGGTAAGATGTTTCAGGTTTCCGAAATACGTGGAATCTTCAATGCCTTCTAACGCTTTCTTTATGGAATAATCTGAAATCGCTTTTTGCTTGAGGTGCTGACGGATCTTGATTTTGCCCCAACGTTTGATATTCACTTTCCCCGAAACATAGGCTTCGGCAAAGCGCTCTTCACTGAGAAAATTGTTGGAGATTAGATCAGCCAACAGGGCGTCTCGATCTTCTTGATCAAGACCCCATGTTCGCATTTTTCTTTCTAATTCTTGAGAGCAACGTTCCTGATAAGCGCAAAGGGCTTCCAGTTTTGTTTTCGCCTCAAGTAAGGAATATTTCCGATCTGAGTTCATCAGGCCGTAATTTCTTCCTTCTTTTCGTCTAAAAATGAATACTCTAGCAAGTGATTTGAAGAATCTGGTTGAATCGACACCCACTTTTTATATTTCATCCACCATTTTACCTGGCGAGAAATTAGTCCTTTTTTGAAGTACGACTCTAAGTAAGGATGCACGCGCAAAACGAGCTTTTTCACATTGCGGTTTGCCAATAAATGATCCAAACTAGATTCAATTTCTTCCGCATACAAAATCGATGCTTGTACCTCACCGGTTCCTTTACACGTTGGACACGTTTCTGAGGTATTGATGTCTGTTTCAGGACGCACTCGCTGACGTGTGATTTCAACCACACCAAATTTCGACGGAGGCAAAATATTATGTTTTGCTCGATCATTGGACATTGCCTTTTTGATCACGTCATGCAAAGAACGGTTGTTTGCTCTGTCGTGCATATCGATGAAATCAATACAGATGATTCCACCCATATCTCTCAACTGGAGAACACGTGCAATTTCTTTGGCAGCCTCTGTATTTGTTGAAAGTGCGTTACTTTCCTGTCCATCGGCACCCTTTCGGTTTCCACTATTCACGTCAATTACGTGCATGGCCTCGGTATGCTCGATAATAAGGTACCCACCACTCGGCAAAGGAACCTTCTTTCCAAAAAGTGCCTTGATTTGCTTGTTGACACATTTTTTTCCATTTGTTGACAAGATTTTTCAAATCCTGATCCAACATCTCAACCTTCTTTCCTTCTGCTACCGTTCGAATGATCACACCGAAATTCTTCGGTTTAATGGCATTCATCAATTCTTTTAATCGTGCTCGTTCCTCGTTATCTTTGATCTTTTGAGAAATCGAAACTTTGTTGGAGAACGGAACCAATACTAGGTAACGTCCTGCCAGGGTAATTTCAGCGCATAACCTCGGTCCTTTTGAGGAGATGGGCTCTTTGGCTACCTGAACCAAAATCGGTGCTGACGAAGAAACGACATCGTTTATTTTCCCATCCTTGGGAATGTCTTTCTCGCCTTTAAAGTAAAGAAGATCGGCTACGTTTTTTAGAAAAAGATTATTTCTTCTTCTTGTGACGGTTTTTTCTTAGTCTTTTCTTACGCTTGTGCGTCGACATCTTATGTCTTTTTCTTTTTTTACCACTTGGCATAACGTATAGTTGATTTTTTGATGTTTAAAATTGATTTGACGGCAAAAATACGCTTCTCTTTCTATTAATGGTTAATTTTACAACAATTAATTAGCCTATTTTCTCTGAATGCTAAAATTCTCCCCATTAATCACCAAATGGTATAGACAAAACCGCCGAGAACTACCTTGGAGGGATACGAAGGACCCATATAAAATATGGTTATCTGAGATTATTTTGCAACAAACACGTGTAGAACAGGGACGTTCTTATTATCAGAAATTTGTGGACCATTACCCGACCGTTTTGGACCTAGCAAATGCCGCTGAAAATGACATCCTGAATGATTGGCAAGGACTCGGATATTACAGTCGAGCAAGAAACCTTCATTTTTCAGCAAAATATATTCGAGATGAGCTAAACGGCATCTTCCCCAAAACCTATAATGAAATCATCAAACTGAAAGGCGTGGGAAAATATACGGCCGCTGCGATTGCCTCTTTTGCATTTGACGAACCAAAGGCGGTGGTAGATGGAAACGTGTATCGTTTTTTGAGTCGTGCTTTTAATATGGATGTGCCCATCGATTCCACGAAAGGACAAAAAGACTTTCAAATTCTTGCCGACAGCCTAATTTCCAAAGAACATCCCGCAGATCACAATCAAGCGATGATGGAAATGGGCTCGCTCGTTTGTACTCCCACACAACCCAACTGCATGTTCTGTCCCGTGGCTGAAATTTGCGAAGGAAGAGCAAAGGGAACGCATCTTGATCTTCCCGTTAAATCAAAAAAGACCAAAGTACGCAACCGCTATTTCCATTATTTGATCTACAACAACAAAGGAAAAACGATTATTGAGCAGCGCACCGAAAAAGGTATTTGGCAACAATTGTATCAATTCCCCTTGATTGAAACCGAAAGTCAAAAATTGTCAACAGAACCAACAAATTGTGTAGCAATATCCGAACCCGTGGTGCACAAATTAAGTCACCAACATATTCATGCGTGTTTCTACACCATAAATGGATTTCCAGAAAAAATGGAAGACTCGTTTCTGACAATTGAAACCGATAACATTCAAGATTATCCGTTGCCCAGAATTATTGATCGTTATCTGGAAAAGCATACCTTTGAAATCTAATTTTTTGTACTTTTAATACAATCATCTCAGATTCAACCTTATGGCAGGAAGCGTAAACAAAGTAATTCTCATCGGAAACCTCGGAAAGGACCCAGAAGTTCGTCATTTGGAAAATGGCGCTACTGTAGCCAATTTCCCGATTGCAACTTCAGAATCGTATACAGATAGAAATACTGGACAGCGTGTTGAGAATACCGACTGGCACGATATTGTTGCTTGGCGCGGATTGGCAGAAGTGGTAGAGAAATACGTAAAAAAAGGTACGAAGGTGTATGTGGAAGGAAAGTTGAAAAAACGATCCTGGCAAGATAAAGAAGGCAACACGCGGTATACTACAGAAGTATTAGCCGATCAAATGACCATTCTGAGCTCGCGTAATGAGCAACGCCCAGAAGGACAGCAAGCACCTTACAATTCGCAAGGAACTCCTAGTGCTCCTTCGAAAGTGGACGATATTATCAACAAGGATCAAGACGATTTGCCGTTTTAATTAGTTGTAAAAAATGGAGGACCCCTCGAGTTTAGATTCGATTTCAAATATAGCTACTGCCGGATTCGGCAATTTACAGGACTATGTCTTTTTGATCATCCTTTTGATGCTCATTATGCTATCGGCATTGGTGTCTGGTTCCGAAGCAGCATTCTTTTCGTTAAGTCCTACGGACAAGGAAGACCTGCGCAACGACACTAGCAAACGTGCGATTTTTGTCAACAAGTTACTAGACAAGCCGCAAGATTTGCTTGCTACAATATTGATCACGAATAATTTTGTCAATGTTGCCATTGTAATTCTTTCCAGCTACATCATGCACAGCGCGTTGGAAGATGCGGGCATCAGCGAAACAGCCGTTTTCTTTTTAGAATTTGTTGTAATCACTTTAACCTTGCTAATTTTCGGAGAGGTTATCCCCAAAATTTATGCAAATAAAAGAGCTTTGGCCTTTGCAAAAATGATGGCACGCCCTTTATTTCGCTCTAGCAACATTCCGCCAATTTCCTGGATCCGATTGGCATTGGTTTCTGGAACTTCCATTATTCAACGACGCATGCGAAGAGGAAAAGTTGACGTTTCCACAGACGAGCTTGAACAGGCGCTAGCATTGACAAAAGAAGAGAACTCCGACGATGGAGAACATAAAATTTTAGAAGGCATTGTAAAATTTGGAACCACGGAAGTACGTCAAATTATGCGTCCGCGATTGGACGTTCATGCTTTGGAAGTTTCCGACAGTTATCAAGAAGTGCTAACCAAAATTTTGGATTGTGGTCATTCTCGTTTGCCCGTGTATGAAGAATCTTTCGATAATATTTTGGGAGTACTTTTCATCAAAGACTTACTCCCATTTCTAGGTGCGGAAAAAGAGGACAAAACAGATTGGCCAGAATTGATCCGAAAACCATTTTTCGTCACAGAAAACCGAAAAATCGATGATCTTCTCAAGGACTTCCAAGAGAAGAAAGTCCATATCGCCATGGTAGTTGACGAATACGGAGGCACTTGTGGAATTGTGACGTTGGAAGACGTTTTAGAGGAGATTGTTGGTGAGATTACGGATGAATTCGATGACGATGAACTGGTGTACACGAAAATTAGCGATTCCGAATACCTTTTTGAAGGCAAAACAACGCTTGTTGACTTTTACAAAGTCATGGATATTTCGGAGGAAAACCTGGAATTTGACACCCAGGCAACTGAAACTATTGGCGGATTAATCGTTGAAGTAGCAGGAAGGATTCTAAAAAACAACGAACACGTGACCATTGGTCCACTTCAATTAATTGTAGAATCAAGCGATAAAAAACGAATTAAGATGGTCAAAGCCATCAAACTTTAAGAACCGAATTATGAAATCAGTCCTTCTGATTGTACCGATACTTTTGTTCTCACTTACTGCGTGTGAGGATGAAACGCCCATTCCAAAACCTCCAGCCTATTTACGAACAGAATTACCGGATCATACCTATGAAACGTATCTTGATTCTTGCAATTATAAATTCGACTTGCCTGAGATTTATACCGTAGAACAGGCGCCAAACGACGAAAACAGCGATTGTCACAGAAGAATTCAGCTCGGGCCCATGAACGGAACGGTCTATTTCCGCTATTGGGATATGAATAAACCGCTTGCCTACTACATCAACAATGCAAATGATGAAGTGGACATGCACAAAACCAAAGCGACAAATATCATTGATAAAACGGTACTGCGTTTCGACGACAGAGTTTTTGGCACCCTGTTCCGACTGGAAGGAGACGTTGCCACCCCTTTTCAATTTTACCTAACCGATAGCACGGATCATTTTGTTTACGCCGAGGTACTTTTCAACTTCGCTCCCAATTATGATTCATTACGTCCCACCCTCGATTATCTCCAACAAGACATCGAACATTTGATGGAAACATTTGAATGGGCACAATAGTTTATCTTTCTCTTGGAAGTAATTTAGGTGATCGTATCGACTCCATTCAACAGGCACTTCAAAAAATTGAAGCAGAATGCGGACCGCTTGAAAAAGTCTCAAAGTATTACGAGACAGCACCTTGGGGCTTTGAAACCGACAATCATTTTTTAAATGTTTGCGCTTCGATTACGACTCGTAAACCACCCCTAGAATTGTTGAAATCGCTACAGTCCATTGAGAAAGAATTGGGTCGGAAACGCTCACAGCAATCCGGCTACGCATCCAGAACTATCGATATAGACATCATTTCTTATGGACAATCTATTATTGAAGATACGGTTCTGAAGGTGCCACATCCAGAATTTATACATCGAAATTTCGTGCTCATTCCGCTCCTTGAAATTGCCCCGAATTTCACCCACCCAAAAACGGCAAAAACGATTCAGCAAATCATTGCTTCTTGTATGGACGAAACAGCAGTTGTAGTCTACGAAAACAAATAATCTTACAGTCATGCAATATTCCTCGAATCATTAGGAAAATTATTGTTATTATTGTGCAGAAATTTAGAATTTATACTTACTATGAAAAAGCAAACCATCAAAGTATTGGCGCTTCTAGTAGCAGCCGGTGGTTTATCAACCGGATGTAAACTACTAAAAGAAGTCGATTACGAATGTAACCCAGACCCGTTAGAAATGCACGGAGATTCTGTTGTTGTTACTGTTGATCTTACATTCCCTGAGAAATCAATTAACAAGAAAGCTGCAGTTGAGTTCACGCCAACTCTTGGAAGCACTTCATTGAAGCCTTTGCGCGTTCAAGGAGAAAAAGCTACAGGAAGTGGAGATGCTATTCAGTACAAAGCTGGAGGAAAAGTGACTTACACGGACAAAGTTCCTTACAAAGCGGATATGGAAACTGCCAAGTTGGTGGTTACTGGAAAAATCTACAAAGGAGAAAAAGAAAAAGGTGAAGTAGAAGCAACTGAGATTTGCGATGCTTGTATCATTACTCCTTACTTGGTAAATAAAGATTTCCGACCAATTTACGCAGAAGATAAATTCGAGCGTGTTACTCCAGAGACAACACTTACAGTAATTAATTACTTGAAAGGTCGTTCTGAAGTACGTTCTACTGAAATGCGTGACGATGACGTAAAAGAACTACAAGCGTTCTTGGAAATGGCTAATGAAAACCCAAAGATTGAGGTTACTGGTTACAACGTAACTGGATATGCTTCACCTGAAGGGGAAGAAGATAAAAACAATTCACTTTCTAAAGATCGTGCGAACACTGGTTCTGAAGCTGCAATGAAAGTTGCTGGTAAAGCTGAGCACACAAAAGGACAAGCAGAAGGTGACTTCATGAAGAAAGGATCTGGAGAGGATTACGAAGGATTCAAACGTGAATTGATGGCTGACGAAAAAATGGACGAAAGTGACAAGCAATTGGTACTTCGTATTTTGGAGCAGGAATCAAATCCAGCGACTCGTGAGCAGAAAATGCGTGACCTAGGTAAGTCTTTCACTTACTTGGATCGTAACATCTTCCCTCAGTTGCGTCGTGCTGAAATCGTTACGAATTACAACGAAACAGGATTCTCTGATGAGGAAATGATGCAATACTCAGTTTCGCAACCAGATACATTGATGTTGGAAGAATTGTTGTTCTGTGCAACACTTTACACTGACTTGAATGAGAAATTGCGTGTGTACAAAATTGCTGAGGCTCGTTACCCAGACGATTACCGTACGTCTAACAACGTTGGTGTTGTTCTTTACGAAATGAACAAAATGGCTGAAGCAAAAGCGAAGTTCGAGAAATCAAACAACGCAATGGACAACGAAATTGCTAAGAACAACTTAGGAGCAGTTGCTGGAGTTGAAGGAGATCGCGAAAAAGCAGCGAAATTCTTTGGACAAGCAGGAAATGCAAAAGAAGTTTCTTACAACAAAGGAATTTTGAACATCCAGGATGGAGATTACTCTTCAGCTGTTAGCAATCTAGGAAATAGCGATGCTTCATTCAACCTTGCTCTTGCACATTTGTTGGACGGTAACGCGGGTGGCGTAGACGGAACAATTGGAGACAGCGATGATGCTGACTCTGCACAAGGAGCTTACTTGAAAGCAATTGCCGCTGCACGTCAGGACAATCTTTCAGGTGTAATTAGCAACTTGAAATCTGCTATCGCAAAAGACGGTTCTTACAAAGCAAAAGCTGCGAAAGATCGCGAATTCTTGAAGTACTTTGAAGACGCTACTTTCTCTGCTGCAGTGAAATAATTTTGAATTTCGAATACTTGAAAGCCCCGACATTTCGTCGGGGCTTTTTTATGCCCAGTCATTTCTTTCTAAAAATGACTTCCAATCAGGCGTCGGAGTATTATCGTTCTGTTACTTTTTATCCACATTTGTGAAACGTTATACACAGTCCTATTTCGACGAATTGACAATTCTGAATGAGCTAAACCGTTTTATGAAAGAACGAAGCTCCAAACCACCCTATCATTCACGGATATTTCAGCCAATCACTTAACATCGGCATAATATTACTTTTTGAGAATCAGCACATTTAGGGTAAATTTACATGAGACAACACTAAGTAAACTACTCAACAATGATTCTAGTAATCGGATACGACATGCCCATGAGCATGCTTTACGAGAGGCAGTAATTATTGACGCTTTTCGGTCGCGCGTCCCCATTGAATAATGGAGAAGACCACCGAACCCATTTTTGTCAATGATTATTATGAAAACATTCAACCTCTTGATCAAGTCATCAGTACTCATTATTCTTGCGCTTTGTGCATCTAACATTGCTATTTCTCAAACCTGGACTCATGACTTCGAGACCGCAGGAGGTTACACGACTAGCATTCCAGAATGTACTGACAACTCAGACGATTATTTTATTCGAACGGACGGCTCGAACGTTAACGATGACCCAACGGGTATACAAGGAAGTTTTTATTTCGGGGCACAAGACATTGACGGTGCACCTTGCACTGGACCAAGTGGGAATGCAACTATCTTATTTGATGACATAAATATCTCTGGTTGTTCAGGAATGTCACTTGAGGTATGGGCCGCTCAATTTAATGGTTCAGGCTGGGACAACAGTGATTACGTGCGAATCACTTATGACATTGATAACTCTGGAACTTTTAACAATCTCATCTGGTTTGAAAATGATGGAGCTACTTTCAACACTTCTGGTCAGCAGGACACTGATTTTGATGGTACGGGTGATGGAACTGTGTTAACAGGTGCTTTTCAAAACTTTACAGGTACAATTACTGGAACGGGCGCCTTAATTGATATTCAAGTTGAATTTCAATTGAACGCAGGAAGTGAAGACATCAGTTTAGACAATTTCCGATTGTTTGGAACAGGTTGTGGTGCCCCACCGACATCAATAACTACAACTACTGTTTCAGCCCCGCCCTTTGACGTAGAATGTGCCACACCATCAGATGCATCAGGAACCGTTGACTTCACTTCCACAGGAACCTTCACTGGTGGAAACATCTATACCGCGCAACTTTCAGACGCAAGTGGTAGCTTCGCTAGTCCAACAGATATCGGAACTTTAACATCTACGGCCAATTCTGGAACTATCAACATTACAATTCCCGCAGCAACTGCTACTGGAGCAGGGTATGTGATCCGGGTGATATCTGACAGCCCTGTTACCACGGGTTCTAGCAGCGCAGCATTTACAATTACGCAAAACGCGCCTTGTCTGCCATCACTTCCTGCCACAGGATTGATCATTAACGAATGGTCGAATGGTCCTTCTGGAAACCAAGAATATTATGAGTTTGTAGTAGCAGGGGAATGCGGAGAAACGGTGGATATCAGAGAGTACATCCTGGACGACAACAATGCAACCTTCACGACTCCTGCCGATTACGATGGAACGGCATCTGGCATTGCTCCGGGGCACTTCCGTTTTACAAACGATGCTCAATGGGCAAACATTCCAGTAGGATCGGTTATCGTAATTTACAATGCCGACGATCCAAATGCAGATCTTCCCGCAGACGATCCAACGGATTCCGACAATGATTCTCTATACGTTGTACCACACACAAGTACCTTGTTCGAACGTTGTACCACGTTACCCGTGTCATCTGCGCCGGATTCAGTTTATACCCCTTGTACGTATGCTACAGCGCCCCTGACAGGTTGGGGAGCCTTAAGTTTACGAAATAGCGGTGACGCCATTCAGGTACGCTTGCCAAATGGCGATTACTATCACGGAGTGTCATACGGAGGCAGTGAAATATCAGGCGGTCCAGATGATTTAAAATTGTTCACAGGCTCTGGCTCTGGAGACGCAGGTTGGTTCAATGATGGCGATCCCTTTGATGTTTCTAATTGGAGTTCAGGAACTGTTGCAGGAAACCAAACACCAGGAGCAGCGAACAATGCGACCAATGCTGCCTGGCTTTTGCTCATGAGAGATTCAACAACTGTAAACTGTCCAATAACTGTACTCCCTGTTGAAATTGGAGATTTCCAAGGACAAAATGCTCCTGAGGGCAACCTACTCTATTGGTATACTTTGAGTGAGCGCGATGCCGATTACTTTTTAATCGAGCGTAGTACCGATGGGAAAAATTGGAAGGAAATTGGAACGATCAAGGCCGTTGGAAACTCCACAGAAATTAACAATTATCAATTGATCGATGTTTCCTTTGCCAGTGACATTCACTACTATCGTTTGGTACAGTTTGATACTGACGGATCGAAAACCAAGCATACAAGGGTAGTTTCCATTGATAATCGTGAAAAGGAAGGCGTTGAAATGGTGGGCATATACAATTTACTCGGTCAAAAAGTCGATGCGAATTTCAAAGGTGTGCAGATTCGATTATTTAGCGATGGATCTACGCAGCGCGTTTATAAGAATTAAGACATGAGACTTTAGACAAAAGACTGCGCATTTAGCGGAGCCGAGATGCATAGATTTTAGACTTGAGACACTAGACTCTGAGACTAGAAATAGATCAATAATTTACTCGCGCAGTAAGTGCAATAATTATATTTGGCAAGGTTCTTGAAAATTACGAATTGAACTTAAAACTAAATGCCATGAAAATTCTTTACACCGCTTTATTATTTGGATGCTTGTATGGATGTGCAATCACAGAAGATGGCATTATCATCAATGCACCAACAGTTCCAAGTGTGAACATTTGCCAAAACGTAGCTACTGATGCACAAGCCTCAGCAATGGCTGAAGAAATTAAAGATCAAGCGTTTCCCGACGAGAAACTTTCACGAGCGCGTCACGAAACCAAAGGATTTTGTTTTACCTCGCAGCAAGTGGTAACAGTAATTGATGGTTTTACATTCGACGACAATCGTATGACAATGGCAAAAGAACTGTACGAACAAACAACAGACAAGCCTAATTACGACGTTGTTGTGGATTCTTTCGTTCATAAGAGTGATCGCGAAGAGTTGATGGATTATATTCAGAACAATCCGTAAGACGCTTATGTAAATAGATTTGTTCCGCTTGCCCAGGAGTTGGGTAAAGCTCAGCTGAAATCTTTAGAATTTCTAAATCCATAAGAGTGGAATATCCAGAACGAGAAATTAGTCGTTTCGCTTGCAGGATAACGGCATCTTGTTCTGGCCATGTTCCCCTTACACACTCGATAGATGCATCAAGTTGAATCTCCTTTGAACAAACAAACGTTGCATTCGGATACTTACCTGACATTTCATCTGCGAACTGCTGTGCGTACACTTGAGGTCCGCTTATCACAACAACAATGTCTCGAACTTTCTCTTGCGCTTCATAAATAGAAAATCGAGAGTAGGCTCCGATATAGAGCACGCGGGCATCTTTTGTAAGCTCCGTGAGTTTTCCAGAAAGCCGACTATCGGTATTATCCAAAATCCAAATATGATCGAAAGGGCGCATTCTTTTCTTGTGCCATTTGTCAGAAATCGATTGCAATCTAGAAACGGGTAAATGGTATTGATGCGTTATAAAAATCGAATCGACTTGCGTTGAAAAGAAACCGTAACGGTGATCGCTCACTACGAGATCAATTTCGTGTTCTCTCACAAAAGATTCAACTTCTGCATGTTCTCGTTTCAATCGCGCCTTTAAAGCGTTTAAATTCTTTACTAAGTCCCATGCAAAATTTCCCTTTCCTCCAAAATCAAAAGGATATCCCTCATGTTCAATTATCGTAATATTTGGAAAATAAGAACGATACACATCCGACTGAAACGCATCGCAGGCCACCACGACTGAATTCTCTTGAGAGATGAATTGATGGATCATCCCTATGGTGCGAGAAACATGCCCCATCCCCCAGTTTAAAGGGGAAAGCAAAACTTTCTTATTTCGAACATCTTCAGGCCGCATTCCACCAAAGATACAAGGATTGGACACACATCCCAATTAACGTTTTTTCAGAATTCAAATCTATTGCCAATCCCAACTTTGTTGTTAGATTTAACGTTTCTAACAACACAAATACAGACTATGTTCGATAATAACGAATTTAAAAAATATGCAACGAAGCACATGGGCATCAACAGTATGCACATGGAGCACTACATTGATTCTTCCCTTACTCCGTACATTATTGAGGAGCGTCAGTTGAACATGTCTCAAATGGATGTTTTCTCTCGTTTGATGATGGATAGAATTATTTTCTTGGGAACTGGAATCAACGATCAGGTTGCGAATATCATTAATGCGCAGCTTCTGTTTTTGGAGTCTGTTGATCCGAAGAAAGATATCCAAATCTACTTGAACTCACCTGGAGGGTCTGTTTACGCTGGATTAGGAATCTATGATACGATGCAATACATCAATCCAGATGTAGCAACGATTTGTACAGGAATGGCAGCATCAATGGGTGCGGTTTTACTATGTGCAGGAACTGAAGGAAAACGTTCTGCGTTGAAACACTCACGTGTAATGATTCACCAACCATTGGGTGGAGCGCAAGGACAAGCTTCAGATATTGAAATTACAGCACGAGAAATTCAGAAATTGAAGAAAGAATTATACGACATTATCGCAACGCATTCAAAGCAAGATTACGATAAAGTTTGGGCAGATTCTGACCGTGATTACTGGATGACTTCAGGTGAAGCGAAAGAATACGGAATGGTGGACGAAGTATTGCTTCGTAACGCCAAATAGACTACCTTTGTAGAATATTAAAAGCCTTGACGCTCCGTTAAAATGGAAGTCAGGGCTTTTTTGACAAAACGAATTTATGTCGAAGAAAGAAGCTGGATGCTCATTTTGCGGTAGATCACGTTCCGAAGTGGGAATGTTGATTGCCGGGGTAACTGGACACATCTGTGAAAGTTGTGTATCGCAAGCGCACACCATAATCAAGGAAGAAGAGGTTTCGCAAACGCACACTAGCAAGAGCGAACACGTTGTGAACGTGATGAAGCCGACGGAAATCAAAGAGAAGCTAGATGATTATGTAATTGGTCAAGACGATGCGAAAAAAGTTTTGTCTGTTGCCGTTTACAATCATTACAAGCGATTGAACCAGCAGGATCATGGAGATGATGTAGAGATTGAAAAATCCAATGTCGTTCTCGTGGGTCGCACGGGTACAGGTAAAACACTTCTTGCGAAAACCATTGCCAAAATGTTGAATGTTCCATTCTGTATTGCAGATGCAACGGTTTTAACAGAGGCAGGATATGTAGGTGAAGACGTTGAAAGTATTCTTTCTCGATTGTTGCAAGCCGCCGACTACAATGTAGAAGCAGCGCAGCAAGGCATCGTTTTTGTCGATGAAATTGATAAGATTGCGCGCAAAAGTGACAATCCATCCATTACGAGAGACGTTTCTGGTGAAGGTGTGCAACAGGCACTTCTGAAATTGTTGGAAGGAGCTACCGTAAACGTTCCACCGCAAGGAGGTCGTAAGCACCCTGAGCAGAAAATGATTCAAATTGATACCCGCAACATCTTATTTGTATGTGGTGGAGCCTTTGATGGTATTGAGAATATCATTGCAAATCGCGTGAACCGTCAAACGATTGGTTTTTCGTCTTCCGATGAAGAACAAGTAGAGAAAGAAGCATTGCTGAAATATGTAAACCCAACCGATATTAAATCATTTGGGTTGATTCCAGAATTGATTGGACGTTTCCCAGTGCTTACTTACCTGGAGCCGTTGAGCGCCGATAGCTTGAAACGAATTCTCACAGAACCAAAAAATGCATTGGTAAAGCAATACCTACGTTTGTTTGAGTTGGATGGCATTGCCCTGAAATTCGACAAAGACGTATTCGATTTTATCGTTGAGAAAGCCATTGAATTTGAATTGGGCGCTCGAGGATTGCGATCTATTTGTGAGGCGATTTTGAACGAAGCTATGTATGATTTGCCATCGAAAGATGAAACACAATTCCGTGTAACGCAAGAATACGCAAAAGCACAATTCTCGAAATCGAAGATGGCGAAATTGCGTGTAGCTTAATCCGTTACTCTTCCCTATTGCGGTACCGTTCTGGAATATTCCGGAATTTCTTCGCTCCGAATACAATCACCACTCGAACCGTTGGTATGCGTGTTTTGTAAAGCGTTTTTTTGTCCAATTCGACGCTGATGCCGGCAAATCCAATATTTCCTTTTTTGAGGTTGGAGAGAATTTTTCGGTCAATTTCATCAACAAACAATTCTACCAGTTCTTGCTGAGAATAGTTTCGTAGGGCAATTTGATTCTCTCGCTCTTCCTTCGTTTTAGGTCGTTTTCCTTTATAAAGATTCAGTCCACCTTCACTTCCTTTCGGGTCGTAATAAAATGCATCTTTCTCATGATCAACAAGTGGTACACGAAACGAAACTTGCTGCATTAGATTGAAATTAAAAACGGTTAAACTGGATGCTCGCCGAAAATACTTATTGAGCTTGCGCCATTTTTTATCATCGGTATACTGCGACCCCTTCCAATATTTTGTGGCAAGATTGGCTAACAATGTGAGGTTTTCACTTTCTACCAAAGTATCTGGCTTATTCCTGGATAATTCCCAAAGCTGACTCAAAAAAAGCTGTTTCAATGCAGTGGCGCTATCCGCAACAAAGTCATAGGAATCATGCTTCGCGGAAATGGTATCAATAGCATAGATAGAATCTTTGGGAGCCATTGTTTCCATTGCTTCCTTGCGAAACCTCCACGACTGTGCAACTCCGTTAAAGGATAACATCAAAAATAGCAACCACAGAACTCGTATCATGGAGAATTCTTCAAAATTTTTCTTACCTCACCAGGCGTTTTATTTTCAATATTATGCGTTTCAATCTTAGGTCGGGACAAACCGTTGGACAATTTTTCCCAACCTACAATCACCGCAATTTTTGCGGCTCCAATAGCAAAAAATAAAATGGACTTTTTGTTTTCAAGAATAGGAATCTGATCTCGGATAGTAGATAAGTACACGTTATCCTCAACGATGATATTTCGCACAGTTTCTGGAACTCTTATGGTATCTCCGTTTTGATCCATAGCATCCGCTGTACTTTGGACATATCCAGAAGGAAGAACACGACTAAAGTAATCGCAATTGACCATTCCAAATTGTCGAAGCCCGAAACGATACTTTTGCTTTGTGGTTGCTTCCTGTTCTTTTCGGAATATCTCTTGATTTATCCGCCATTGCCGCTGTCTTTCTGCTCTTTCTCTCTCTTGCCTCTTCATTTCTATGTACTCAGGACTTGATAATAAATCGGCGCGCGCATCTCTAAGTCGCTGCGCTCCTTCTCTAATCTTATCCTCTGAATCCTTCTGGAATTTGTCTTGAGCCCTCACGGAGGATCCTTTCACTTTGTCATAAGCAATGAAACGCTCTTTCTCCTTGCGCTGAATCTTTTGGATATTGTTTCCTTTATCTTTAAACGTGACCGGGATACGAATTAAATCAGCTTTGTATTTAAAGGTCAATATGTAATTATCTCCCTCGTAATTTGGTGTCAACTTGAGATCACGCATTGTTCCTGGAATTGGAAGATCAATTGCTTCTTCAGGATTTCTCCGATAATAACGTGCGCGTTTACGGCCATCTTTCTTCAAATCGACCAAAGCTTTCTTCAATTTATCCGTCATTACGGTATCTACCACGAAAACACGTCTCCTCTCAGTCAACCAACGCTGGTTTTCAAACGTTTCCTCAAAATCTTTGCTCCGATCTCTTCCATAATTGTATTTCTCTGGGATAAACCCTTCGCGTACCATGTTGAAGGAAAATTCGTACGGATCATAGCGGCTTCGATCAACATCCATGGTAAAATCTGCCGATACCGTATTAATGGTAAAAAAGTAGGCGTCTGGGATCTTGTTCAATGAATCCAGAATTTTCTGACGTAAATTTGCATCTCCAGTTTGTTCTGCTTCACCAACATCCTCCCAATTATTTTCTTCTTCATCAAAAACATACAAACGAGTTTGCTCGCTTGGCTGTAAATCGACCATTTCTACTTCGATAATGTTCTCGGGATTTGGAGCTAACTTTTCTCCATTTTCATCAAATGCATTGAATTCAATCATTCCAGAGGAACTGAAAACTTGATCTGCCGCACCATCTCGATATACCATTGGTGCACCGGCCAGTGCATTAGTAATTGCATCGTTATATTCGCGTATTTCTAGCTTCACATCTCCTTTATACACTTCTCCTGACTGAGTTAGAAAAGCATTTTTCGGAATTGCATAATTGGTATTTTGCAACTCAATAAATCGTTCCTCTTTCGAGTCAATGGTTTCTTCGAAGGTTTCTGGGGCAATAATTTCTGGTACCTCATTCGCAATCATTTCTTTGGATGCACCAAGAGGAACTTCGGCAATTAAATTGTTTGGCTTTTCATCGGATGTTGATGACAGATCTGGCATATTGATCATACGAACAGTAACATTCTGGCTAAACCCTTCCAACTCATTTGGTTGATTTAATTGACATAGATCCATCGATATGTACTCCGCTGACTTCACCTTAGAGATTCCACTCGGTAGTTCCATGTTGATAAAATCGATAGATTCCAACGACTCGAATGAATTCAACCAAGCATAAAACCTCAACTCATTATCAATTGATGTACCTTGAAAAACAAGCGATCGGATATTCTCATTGGACGGAATACTTTTCGCCAAGTCGTTTTCGGTTCCCCCAGCAACGATTAGGGTATTTACATCGAGTGCATTGAAAATCTTCGGTAATGGTTGTTCTTCAGATGGCGCGACTAAAACTTGATTTAAATCTTTGAATAAAAGTGCATGCCCCAAAGCATCCAGGCTAAGTTTTGGGTTTCCAGAAACATCCAGATTTTTTAGATTCCACAATTCCATTGCCCAAAGTGCGCCATCCAAATCATTGTTTCTTATTGTTAATTTTTTCAGCGTACAATTCTCTAAATCACTGGGTAATGAGCGCAACTTGTTATTCGAAACATCCAAAAGTTCAAGTTTTTTCAAAGTCCCAATTTCAGGCGATAGTAAAAACATACTACACTTTCGAAGATGTAATTCTTTGAGGTTTGGCACTGCTAAGGCAATTCCAGAAACATCAATCATGTTTATCCCAGGGTTGAAGTTCAAATTCAATACTTCCAATTTTTCCAAATCGAGCGTTCCAAATTCCATTTCGGAAATCTGATTGTCGGCAAGATTCAGGGAAATCAAATTGGTGAATTTGTTTAGACTATCTGGAAGACGTGTTAATCCTTGCCCACTTAGATCCAAATGTTTTACGTCATAAGGCCTTTCGAAAGCTTCGGAAAGGTCAGTGCAACGCACGCACGATGCATATGAAAAAGAAATTTGCGATAACAATATCGAGAGTAGTAGAATTCTCATTAGTAATGGTTTGATTTGATCACTCTAGTGTATAACAATCGTAAGCAGCAAATATTACACCAATAACGGAGAAATTATCCAATCCGCTTTAGCAACGACTCAATCTACCTTGCGACTAATCATTAAACCTCTTGAGTAGTAATTCATGAAAAAACATCTCGCCTACTTCCTCGCTTTCAGAATTGTTCATGGATTCACGGCGATCCCAAATCCAATAATTGCAGGAATGTCTGTTTTAGGAGCGGTAGAATTGTTCTTCTCTTGGATCTGGTTGTTCTAAGTCAAACGACTTAATGGATCTTAAACTTCGCGTACTTAATTGTGGCTCCTTTTGCCGTGAAAAGTTCCTCGTAATGTGTTTTAATATGAAAAATCTCGCGCGTTTTCGGATCGATATTCTCAGGCAATTCACCATACAAATCCCACGTTAGCTCCAGGCATTCATACTTTTCTTCTTTGATTTCTTCTTCCGTGTACTCGAACAATAAATCGCTGTCCGTTTTCATGTGGACGATTCCGCCGGGCTTCAATAACTTTCGGTAGCGCTCAATGAACAAAGGCGAACTCAAACGCTTTCTAGGTTTCTTCGGTTGAGGATCAGAAAAAGTAAGCCAGATTTCGTCTACTTCTCCCTCTTCAAAGTAATCCGTAATGAAATCGATTCGGGTGCGCAAAAATGCAACGTTCGACATATCGGCATTCAGCGCTTCTTCTGCACCAATAAACATGCGTGCGCCTTTGATATCTACTCCAATGAAATTGCGCTCTGGGTAATGCTTCGCCAATCCGACACTGTATTCCCCTTTGCCACAACCTAGCTCTAGCACGATTGGGTTGTCATTCTTAAAGTACATCGAACGCCATTTTCCCTTCATTGGAAATGACTCCTTGATGACCGGTTCGAAAAAATTATTGAATGATTTTACGGCAGCAAAACGACGTAACTTATCTTTTCCCATGCTGCAAAGATAATACGTGTTTTTAAGTTTTAATGCAATTGTACAACTTGAATACCCAGTTCACTTTTCAGTAAGTAGCTGCCTGTTGGAAAAACACCCTGTTCAATCTCAATTTCAAGCGATGGCTCATAATGCCGTAAAAGTCTGCCTGAAAAATCCAACAATTGGGTACTAACTGCAGTTTTCGAAACAACCCTCACTCCATTGGAATGATAATGGACAATAAAATTGTCGATACTTGCTTCATTGAATCCCAAACTATTACTTTCCAATAAAAAGGTACGATTCGAAACTACCTGATTGGTGTCCATTCCGCCACAGATGATCCAACGATTGTTGCTCAGTTTCGCGATACCTCGAAGGTCCATGACTCCATAGGGTTGTGTCGTTTCATCCAAATACGTAGAATCGGAAGGGTTGAAGTGTAGAATTCTTGCCGATGGATCGACGCCGCCTGATCCATTGTAGGCAATTCCGTCATAATTGTACGAAATTGGCGAACCTCCCACCCAAAACACACGATCATCGGTTCCACTGCAAGCCGCACGATACCCTGCATCTCCGGGAGCCTCCCCCATTAATTCCCAGGTAATATCCGTTGGGTCGTTTGGATTGATATAGCCTTTGCGGATAAAACGCCTGGCGGCAAATGAACCTCCTGCAGCGCCACCATGATAATACAAGGTATCGCCCACGATGTAGCCTGAAGCACCAAAAGTCATGTATTGAAAAATTGTTGGTACGAAAGTTCCGTTTTGCCATTGATCCAAGGACGGATCGTAAATCTGCACATTCGGAAAATTGCCCGAATTACTCCATCCAGTAACCACAAAAATTAAACTGTCCTTATATACGCATTGCACATGATCGTCAATGGCAAGGGGAATTGGAGCGCCGTCTGCCTCATAAGTGTCCGTAACGGGATCATAAACATGAACGCGATCCGAAGATACCTCGTTATTGTTCGCGAAAACGGAGTATCCTCCGATAATATAAATTTTCCCATTGACGAAAGAGGCTCCGGCGGCAATCTTGGTCATAGAGTCTGGCAATGGAGCAATCTCAGACCATGTATTTGCAAGAACATCGTATTTAAAGCTCCGATTGTGAATTCCCGAATAAATTTTGGAGGTATCAATTCCACCAAAAGAATACACGTATTCGTTCCCATTTACTTCAGCTTCGCAAACTGCATTGTTCGCCGTTCGAAATGGCATGGTGTCCAATGCCGTCCAGTTCCAGTTTTGAGCGATTCCCGCGAACCCAACGAAGAAAAATAATACACTAAGAAATTTCGACATAGTATCCTGTATGTTTGCGTACATTGAAAACCTGACCGCCTTCGAAAAGCAAGTATTGACCTTTGATTCCCTTCAGCACACCTTCTACCGTAGGTGTTTTATCCAAGGAAAGACTTTTCACTTTTTCTGGGTATTCCAAAACGGGATAATTGAGCTCCCAAAGGGTTTCATCTTCTGAGAAATAATCCAGAATATCCCCAGGAAGTTGTTCTTCCAAATTCCATTTCTCATCCAACAAATCAATGCTTTCATCAATGTCGTTTTTCAACATTTTCTGCCAATGTGTTTTGTCGGTATAGAGTTCTTTCATGGCAACTTCGATGCGTCCGGCTTCATAACGGTTGGGTGTTTCCGCCAAAATAACCGCCGACGAGGCTCCCTGATCCATCCAACGTGTAGGCACTTGTTCTGCACGCGTAATTCCAACTTTCACGGCACTAGACGCAGCCAAATATACAATGTGTGGTTGATTGTGATGCTTTTCTTCCCATTCTGGATTGCGGCCTTCGCCCAAATGGGCACGACATAATTCTGGTCGCAAGATACACTCGGCAGCTTGCGGTGCATTGGCAAAACAATTGTAACAAAAACCTTCGCCGAATGATTTCTTGGTGACTTTTTTACAATTCTGACAATTGATTGTCCCTGAAAAAGCGATGCGCAAATTGGAACCAATGTAATCGTTCATACGCACTTCCTTTGATAAATGCAAGTGGTACTCAATCTCATCTCCATGAGTGGTACGCATCTTTTTCAAATTGCCTTGCATCATGACTCGGGTAGAATTTCCATTTTTTCAGCAAAATGATAACAGTAATCGCGCAAATCTTCTGAAATATTCTTTTCTCCCGTGGCTTTTTCAAACGTATCCGAAAGTGTGAGTAAAGTCTGATGAAAAAATTGCTTCATCTCTTCCACGGACATATCTTTCGTCCACAAGTCAATTTTCATGGTATTGTTTTGCGTTGGATCCCACAAGGAAAGCAACATTGCTTTTGCCGGGGCATTTTCAATGGATCCATCTGGAGCTGTCCAACGCATTTTTACGGGAAGATTGTTCTCATTCAATCCCACTTCCACCGACACTTTGGATGTCTTCACTACTTTATCTTCCATAACTTATTCTTCTGGTTTGTATTTCTGTAAAATTTCGCTGTAATCTGCTGCTATCATTTTAGCCACGGTTGATTCCGTCTCTTCCATATAGTCGCATACAATTTTGTATCCCAGGAATTTCCCCATGCGATCTGGCGATCCTTCAATTGGCAAACCTGGTGTTTTCGGCCCTGGACCTAATAAATTCCTTTTGGTGATATCCTCGTTTTTAAAGAACATTTGTTTTTGCTTCAGATACTCCCAAAATGCAAATTCATTCTTTTCAGCCCAATTCCATTGCGATTTCGTGTATCGTAAAATAACATGGTCTTCGGTTTCGGGAAATGCTGCCTTGGTCAAATACATCACCTTTCCTTCATAGATAATGTCTCTTGCCAAGTTTTCTTCCACTTCTTCAATCAGGTGTGTTCTCACCCAATTCTCAACCACATCGCGCTCAAGGTATTCGCGTCTCATTGCATCGCGCATCCATTTGTACATCACATTTGGATCGGTCTTTTGTAGCGTTTTCGATTTTGGTCCCAGGTAATTCCCCAAACCAATCCCAATCTCGTTTTCTGTACACCAAACACTAGATCGGAAAAGTGTATTCATAAAAACGATGCTTTTCGGCATTTTGGCTTTGGGAAGATGGTATTTCAAATGTTTGAAACCATCTGTGAGGTTGTTTTCAATGGGTTTGAGATCTTTAAATGCCGCATCAATCTCCGCTTCAAAAGATTGAACTCCTTCATCTTCCTGAAAACTTTTCATGGACGCGAGATACGTTGAGTCCGAATAGTTTTCCTGAAACCCGATGCAAGCGCCCAGGAAGTAATTGTAGATATCCGGTATTTCCTTGAGATAACGATGGTGAGTTTTCATCAATTTATCCCCCTGATAATCATGCATAGCGGTGCGCATATCTACGTATTCGATATCCAATGCAACACCTGATACATCAACATCCAAAGGATTGCTATCGCAGGATGCAAAGAAAAGTGCCAGAACAGGAAGTAAAAAAAGGTTTTTTCGCGTCAACATTAATCACTAATTTCGTAGACCAAAAGTAAGAAAACGTCATAATTTAGCACTAACACTTTAATCTATCTGATATGAAAAAACTTTTATTTGGTTTAACACTGGTTGCATTGTCAACTACTGCTACCGCTCAAGATGCCGCAGGTAAAAAATACCAAGCTGGTTTGATTGCAGGATTTGGACTGAATTTTCAGGAAATGGGAACTACGCGCATGGCGAGTTTAGGTGCCGGAAGTGATTTCACACTTGGAGCCAACGTAAATATCGGGTTGACGGAAACTATTGCTTTTACAACCGGTGCTGAGTTCGACTTCGAACGCTTGCGTTATGCAGCTGGATCGGAGCCTGTATATTACTGGTACAACGACAAAGAAATTCTTCAGAATGAAGACATAGCGGGAACAACAGACCCACAATTGTTTCAATTGATTGAACGTCGTGAGCGTCCTACATACCTTTCTATTCCTACCATGTTGATGTTTAGAACCAACTTCATCGGTTATTTCCGATACTTTGGAAAATTTGGACTACGCAACAGCATTTTACTTTCAACAAAGGCCAACGATACTGGGAATACTTTGGATCCTAATTCACCTTTAGGAACTCCTACTCCAGTTGTTCAGGAAAACATGACTTCAACAGGTCAGGCGGTATTATTCAAGTCAGCAGTTGGTGCTGCAGGAGGCGCTGAGTGGAACTTCACAGGATCTACATGCTTGGTTGCCGAGCTTGGGTTTTACTACGGCTTTACACCTTTGTACCGCGATCGTAACGAAGAAAACACCACGTTGTTTACATCTGCAGCCAACAACGGTTCAGGAAATGACACATGGTTCTCGAACCAGGCACGTCAAACACAACTGATGCTTAAAGTTTCTATCCTTTTCTAAGATTTGAATACTCCAGAAGTAGCAAAATACATTACAGCCTGGCTGAGCAATTATTGCGATAAAGCCGGGCTTTCTGGTTTTATAATCGGAATTTCTGGCGGCGTTGACTCAGCCGTTACTTCCACCCTATGCGCACTAACAGGTAAAAAGACGCTTGTTATTAGCATGCCCATTCGACAGTCTTCCGCAGAGTATGACAGAGCGATGAGGCACATTGCCGATTTGGAACAGCGCTTTCCAAATGTTTCTGGTTTGGATATTGATTTAACGAAAGTATTCGAAGCATTTGAGGCCACACTTCCTGAAAAAGCAAAAGCCGATAGACTTTCAATGGCCAACTCACGTGCACGATTGCGCATGACTACCTTGTATGGCATTGGTCAGGCAGAAGGATGTTTGGTAGCAGGAACAGGCAATAAGGTTGAAGATTTTGGTGTTGGATTCTACACCAAATACGGTGATGGAGGCGTTGATTTGAGCCCAATTGCCGATTTAACGAAGTCAGATGTTTGGCAGGTTGCCCGAGAAATTGGCGTTATTCAAGAAATTATTGAAGCCAAGCCTACAGATGGTCTATGGGACGACGATCGTAACGATGAAGACCAAATTGGTGCTTCGTACCCAGAATTAGAATGGGCCATGGATTTCAAAGAAGATCCAGATACATTGAACGAAAGGCAAAGAGAAGTTTTGGATATTTACCAGAAATTTCACCGCGCCAATAAACATAAAATGGTTCCTATCCCAGTTTGCGAGATTCCAATGGCACTGAGAGAACTGAAAAACACCCACAAATGAGACATCTCCTCGTTGTCGTTTTAATCTTTTTAGCGAAATCAACTTTTGCTCAGGTAGATTTCAACAATTATACAACCCTTCAATCTTCCGGAGCAATTCCGGAGGACTTTACCGAACGTACCTACGCAAAACTTGAAAAAGATATTGAGAACAGTACGAATGAAATGAGCGAAAATCAGCGCAAAGAGTTTTATACCAATATTCATTACACGGTTGATGGTCTCATTCACTCTGGTTCGGTAATTTATGGCGATCCAATTACCGAATACGTAGAGGCAGTCGCAAAGAAACTTCTCGTAAAAGACAAGGCGCTCTTTCGCGAATTGCGATTCTATACGCTAAAATCCAATGCTACCAATGCATTTGCAACCGATCAAGGAATTGTTTTTGTCACCACTGGCTTACTTTCTCAAATTACAAGCGAAGCACAATTGGCCTATATTTTGGCGCATGAAATTTCGCACTATCAACAAGAACACGTTCTTGATTCTTACAGTTACCAAAGAGAAAACCGATCGGCAAGTATTAAGCAAATGAGTGTATACTCGCGCGACCGTGAGTTAGAAGCAGATCGCCTTGGATTAGAAATGTATGCTCGTGCGGGCTATTCGAAAGAGGAGGTTATTCCAACTTTCGACGTGTTGCTTTATTCTTATTTGCCTTTCGACGAGGTGCAAGTTCCCAATACGTATTTTCAGAATTTTGATTCCTTGCTTGTCCCTGAAAACCTATTTCCAGAGGAGGCTTACGAAATTGAGGCCGTGGAAGACGAGGACGACAGCCGCAGTTCGCATCCCAATATCAAGACAAGAAAAGATCGCATCCAAGAGGAAATTGACGCGATTAAAAATTGGAAAACGGATGTTTTTAAGTTGAGCGAAGAACGCTTCAAAGAAGTGCGGAATATCGCTCGTTTTGAGGTGGTACGTAACGATGTGCATGAAGCAGAATACGCCAACGCATTGTACGCCATCTATCTCCTGGAGCGTGATTTCTCCGAATCCATGTTTTTGAAGCGTATGAAAGCACAATCTTGGTTGGGGATTTTACAATACCGCCTCGACAATTCCATTTTTAGTGTTGTAGATCGAAAATCAGAATTAGAAGGAGCTTCGGCAAACGTGCATCACTTTATTAAGGAAATGAACAAAACGCAATTGATTGCCTATTGCATCCGAAGTGTCACCAGTATCCATCAGGAAAACTCCGAAGACAAAGAAATTCAGGAGATCTATGATCTTATGTTGAAAGAAATCGCGCAAACGGATAAATTCGACCTGGATGATTATTATACCGTTAGTTTTCAAACGGCTTATCAGCGTAGTTTGCCAGACACAGTAGTTTCCGTTGAAGACACTACTCAAACCGCTGACAAGAGCGAGTCTTTGAGCAAATATGATCGAATTAAGGGAAAAAAGACCTTGGAAAATGGCCAGGTTTGGGAAGGCCCCGACTCTAGCGATTTTCATTTCTACTTGCTCCCAGACCTTATCACGGATCAAAGTTTCCTCGACCGTTATGATGAATATCATTCCGTTTTTCTGGAAGAGGAAAAAGAGCGGGAGGCGTATCGCAACATGACTTCAAAAGAGCGTTTTTATTACGACCAAAAGAAGAACAAGCAAAAAAACATAAAGGTTAACGAGAACATTGATTATTTGATCTCTATGGAACCTATCGTACTTAAATACAGCTATTCAGGCATCAAGTATGTTCAATCTGAAAAGACGCAGGAAGCTGCAAGAGAAAGTATCGACATTGCTGCGGACAAAGCCGGTTTGCAAGTTTCTCATCTGGACAGAAAAACCATGGAGGATGAAGGAACGCAAGCGTATAATGATCGGTGCATCCTTATGAATTACCTGGAACAATCGGCAAATAACACGGACATAAATTCCTTCCCGGTTGATTACCAGTTAGTGAATACTATTCAGGAAAAGTTTGGCACTTCGCATGTACTGTTCTCTGTTGCGACACATGGCTACCAACCCGATTTTGCCTCTTTAGGAACGGTCTACTCTCTTTTGTTTTTCCCTTCTATTGCTCTCTACTTTCCAGTTAAGTTTTTTATGGGGAACTACTCAGAAATAAACATGATTGTGATCAATCTGGAGAACAGAACCGTTGCAGGAGCACTCAGCCATGAATTCCGAAGTACATTGAGAACGCATACTTACGGCGCGCACATCTACAGTCTGTTCAATTCACTTTCAAACGACCAATAATAACGCAGTCATGAAGATATTTTTAGTAGTACTCACTTTGATTTCGTTCCATAGTTTTGGGCAAACAGGCTTGTATGGAAAACGTTCAATGATCGAAATTCAAGGAATCGGAAGCATGCCCATCGCCTACAATTTTTTCAATTCATTTGAGCCAATGTACAAGCGCCAGGGGAACAACCTAGTAGTTGGACGAAACTTAATTGACTATGGTGTCAGAGCGAATCTCATGCGTGCATTTTCCAATCAATTTGGAATGGGAATAGAATTTGGATTGGAGCGCCAATCAATGCTTGCACCAAACAGTGTGAGACTTCAATATAATGACGGATTTGGCAGCGGGACGAATTTTTATCAAATACGTCATGAAAAAATTCGATTGAATACCATCACCATTATGCCCAAACTTGAATTCTCAGGTCGGTCTAACTTACTTCCTATTGGTTTGAGTCACCAAATTGGATTTGGATATACGAGTGTTTCCATAAGCGATCGTGATTATCTTTTCATCATTACGAATCAGGGCAACGACTCGATCACATCACCTATCGAAAACGGTCTTATCAATTACAATTATACCTACACAGGATTCACGTTCATGTATCAAATAAACATGCGCACGCCAATTACGGATCAACTCGTTTTAACGTATGGAATTCGCTACAATGGCAACTTTGTAAGAAGACGAAACCCGTTTAGTGGACCTTACCCACCAGGGGAATTCGATTTGCTTAATGATGTGAGAAACAGAAGGAATCCATCGTTCATCCAATTGAACTTTGGGATAGGCTTCGCTTTTTAGCGAGGTAACTGTTATTCTTCTGGAGCTAATCGTAGTACAATGCCATCAATGGCTTCCGTAACGTGAATCTGACATCCCAAGCGACTGTTGTCTTCCACATGAAATGCCTGATCGAGCATATCGAGCTCGTCATCACTTTGTTCTGGTAATTCCGTTTCAGATTCCAGGTAACATTGGCAGGTAGCGCACATGGCCATTCCACCGCACTCACCTTTTACAGGAAGTTCATACGAACGACATACCTCCATGATGTTCATGTTCATGTCTGTTGGTGCCACTAACTCATGTGAAACACCCTCTCTATCAATAATTGTTACGGTAATCTCGTCCATTATTCTGTGTTAACGGGAACAAAAATACGGAATGATTTACCGATGTCGGAAATTTATTGGATTAATTGTAAATCCTGAGAATGGTTCCACCTGCCCAACTTGTTGCATATTGACGCAATCCAAATTCGGAGCCCGTTACCGGAGATCCATCGAACAAGGAAAACTGTGCTCCTGTGCAGGTGTCATTTAATAAAAGGAAGTTATTAGTGTCTGGCGTTAGCGGCTGAGCACATGATCCATTGATGTCTGCAGGAGAATGACGGTCAAATGCAACAAAATCATCTACACCTCGGCGGTATACAATCACACCTCTTGACCCCGCATTGACAAAGGCATATCCGCCAACCCCCATTAAATCGTCATAGGTAGGCAAGGTTAAATCAATGGTTAAGTCGAATGGAACATTTGGAACAGGATGATTATTATTCACCTGGCAACCAGAGAACAACAGAATAATCATTACGCCCAAAATAAATTGTATTTTCATACCGTTTTGATAGTAGTGTAAAGTTATGAAGTTTCAAACGATAATCATAGGGCTTTTATTGTTCACGCTTGTTGCGAGTGTGCAATCGTGCAAATCCAGTGATTTGCCTCCATCTAACGAACAGATTCAAAAAGACCTTGCCAAGGAAAAAAAGAAGCAGGCACGCGCTCAGAAGAAAATTCAGAAACAAGCCTACAAACACTTCTGGAGCTTGCAAACCAAGGAGGCAAGAAAATCCATTCGAAAGAACAACCGACGCCAGAAAAAAGCTGCTCGGAAACGGAAAAAGTAATTACGCTTCGATTTCCATCAACCCTTCCGTTGCCTCTTCCCACAAGGACATTTGTGCGTCGTACTCTTTTTTCAGCTCTTCATATTTCTTTAAGGTTGCGTTCGCTTTCTCCTGATCTTCATAATCCAATTCAGCGATCACAACATCCATATCAGCGATGGTCTTTTCCAAGCGTTCGATTTCTTTCTCCGCCTTATTGACCTGATTTTTTAGTTTGTTCTTTCTACGTTTGAGTTCCTTTTCCTCTTGATAGGAAAGCGCCGTTTCCGTTGTTGATTTCTCTTCAACTTTCACTTCTTTCTTCGGGCTTTTCTTTTCGCCTGGCTCAGCGGATTTACGACGAAGAAATTCCTTTACATCAAAATGATGAATTCGAAGTTTTTGGTCTTCAATTTCCCAAATTCTATTGGTCAATCCATCTAGGAATTCTCGGTCGTGAGAAACAACCACAAAAGTGCCTTCATAGCTTTTTAGCGCATTTTTTAGCACTTCTTTACTTTGGATATCGAGGTGATTTGTAGGCTCATCGAGAATTAAAAAGTTGGACGGGCTCAGTAACAATTGACAGAGTGCCAAGCGTGTACGCTCTCCTCCTGAAAGCACAGAAACTTTCTTGTCAGCATCTTCTCCCTGAAACAAAAATGCCCCGAGAACACTGCGCAAACTTTTGCGGATTTCTCCCTTCGCAATTTGATCGACCGTTTCCAGAACCGTTAAGTTCTTATCCAACGATTCCGCCTGATCCTGAGCAAAATACGTAATGTTCACGTTGTGCCCGTACGTGACCGTTCCTTCGCCTTCCAGTTCGTTCATCACACGTTTCAACAATGTTGATTTACCCGTTCCGTTCGCTCCCAGTAAGGCTATTTTTTCTCCCCGACCAACGGTGATATTTACATTTTGAAACAATCGATTGTCTCCAAAGGCTTTCCCCATGTTTTCCATTTCCAAGACCCATTTCCCAGGTTGGACACTCAGAGGAAATCCGATTTTCATCGATGGAATGGAATCATCTTCAACCTCAATGACCTCTGTTTTTTCCAATTTCTTAATCAACGATTGCGCGAAGGCAGCTTTGTTCTTTTTTGCTCGGAACTTATTGATGAGTTCCTCCGTATGTTTGATGTCTTTTTCTTGTTGCTTCTTCGCTTGCCCCAAACGGATCAACTCTTCAGCACGCACTTCTTTGTATTTGGAATAAGCAAACGCAAAGTCCAAGATTTTCCCGCCTGAAATTTCCAGAGTACGCTTTGTTACATTGTCCAAAAACAAACGGTCGTGGGAAATAACAATCACCGATCCCGGATACGATTTCAGGTAATTCTCCAACCAGTTAATCGAGATAATATCCAAGTGGTTGGTCGGCTCATCTAACAAAATCACATCGGGTTGATTGACAAGAATCCGTGCCAACTCAGCGCGCATTTTCCATCCTCCAGAGAAGGTAGATAAGTCACGTCCTAACTCCGATTCCTTGAATCCAAGTCCCACCAATGTACTGATCACTTTTTCTTCCCATTGGAAACCTTCGTTCACCGAGAATTCATGATTCAGATCGTTCAACTCATCCAACAACGCCAAATATCCCTCCGATTCATAATCGTCTCTCGTAACAAGCGCCGCGTTGATCTCATCGATTCTTTGTTTGATGGTCGTTAATTGCTCATTCGACAGCACCAAATAGTCAAATACCGACTGTGTGGTATCCAAAACGATATCTTGCGTTAAAAAGCCAACGGTACAGTCTTTTGGTTTGTGAACAGCACCTTCCGTGGGTTTGTTGTGGTCTGCAATCAGCTTCAACATGGTGGATTTACCCGCACCGTTCTTTCCGACCAATCCAATTTTATCATTGTTATTGATTTGTACGGAAATATCCTTGAACAAGTAGCCTTGAGGCAGATGGACGCTTACACGATCTAATTGAATCATGCGGCAAAGATACATGAAAAAGCCTCCTGACCGATATCAATATACGATCAGAAGGCTTCCAATTACATCAATTCCATTGGAAGATTAAGGTTTCGTCCAGGTTCCTTTAATTTCCTCCGTAATGCCATCTGGCCGCACAATTTTGGCTCTAATGATGATATCTGTTCCGCTTGGGACCAATTGTTTCAATTGATTCAATCCCGATAAATTACTACCAGGCCCACTGAATTCGCGCGATTTCATACCGATAGCGTTGGCTGTCCAGGATCTCACGGTAAAATTGACATTCAATGGAATCTCTGGTCCATACATTGCGCGAAGCAAGGTTGAGCTTGGAATACGACCTCCATCTTTTTCTCCACCCCAGTACAATTGTGGTGATGGCAAGCGTCGTACTTTGAACTGCATGCGCTTCAACGATACTGTTTTTCCATCTGCCGTAGTTCCAGAAACGGATAAGGTTGCTGTTCCCGCGCTGTTTGGTCGAACAATATAGCCCGATCCACTTTTAGAAATGGACACATTGGAACCGTTCAAACTTGTGGTTGGATAACCAGATGCCGTCGCATTCACTATGTTGTCATAACCGCGGTACAAAATGTTAAATCCAGGTAATTCGATAGAGCCAGATGGTTTCATTACCGTAATTGTTTTCGACCATTCACGTTCTTTCCATATACCCTGTTTGTTCTGAACGGCAATTTTTCCCTTCAATTCCATTTTTTGCCCTGTTCCTTTTAAAGTAATGTTTCCCATTCCATCACTGATGTCTGAAATCAATTCACCATCAAGCGTGACACGGGGTTGTTTGTCGGAATCAAAAGCAGCCATCAAGACAGAAATGGTAAATTCCTCGCCTTCGTTTACAACTTCTTGACCGTAAGCAACTGGAATGATGGAGTTGAAGGTAAAATCTCCTCCACCTACTCGTGATCTCACGTGTGCAATTGCAGCGGCGCGTGCAGAAAGGATGTCTCTTTGCAACGAACTCAAAGACGCAATGGCAGCCACAGATGGCGAATGATCGAATGTTTTTCCGAGCCAATGTACATGCTCAACATCATGCACGGTGCTGTATTCCTCTTTCGAAAGCGAACGATAAATTTCCATCAATACATCTTTATCATCGATATGCACATTGGATGACTCAACTGCTTTGAGAATTTTGTCGTTCAAATCTTTGGGACTTTTGAAAGCATTGATGTTGGGCGCATTGAATGCGTAATTGGAATCAAAAGACAGGTTTCCTTTTTCGTCTGATACCACGCGGCTTGAAGCGATAATTTCCGTGATTTCTTTTCGAAAGCCAAGCATTGATTTCCACAACTCCATTCCTTTACCGGCGGGCTTTTTAATGTCGGTGCTGTTTCCTAGCATGATCCGCATGGGATCGTCATATTTATCCTTTCCTTCCACTTTATCCAGATTCATACGAATGGGCGTGCAAGGTGCTTTTTGGGCATCATATGGTTTCATGATAATGGATACATCTCCTTTACTGGTAACGTCCTCACCGCACTCTTTCAAAATCTCCAATTTGATATCATCAATCAATTTGATTCGCTTGGCGGTCATGGCGTCAATTTCAGCCACTACGTCCAAATACTTTTTTGCTTTCGCTGCACGAACTTTGTTGGTTTTGTCACTGGAAATTTCCACTAATTCGGATCGTTTGTCGTCTCCTCTGAATATTTCGGTTCTGTTTGCTTTTTGAATGTTCTCTTCGATTGCTACAAATGCATCTAAAATGGATTTCGATACGTTCAGTGCGAGCAATGCCGTCAAAACGAGATACATCATACCGATCATTTT
This sequence comes from Fluviicola sp., assembly GCA_043584915.1. Lineage (GTDB taxonomy): Bacteria > Bacteroidota > Bacteroidia > Flavobacteriales_D > Crocinitomicaceae > UBA4466. Next base: position 2,303,881 of record CP121319.1, on the reverse strand, counting down.
CTGTCTGGGGGTTTCTTTTCCTCCTGCCATAATATTAGTTTTTCTGGTTTCTATGGAGGAAATGATCATTTCGCCAGAAAGTAACGGAAGAAGTAGGGAGTTAGTGGTTCAAAATGGTAATTATTCGGGTCCAGCGATCGGTACGAATCTGATACACACCAGGCGCTCCAAGCAATTCGAACTGCAGGCCATTATTTTGGTTTTTCACGGCATGTAAAAGGACCTTTCTACCAGAAACATCGAAAACATTGAGTTGATCTGCACGGATATTTGCATCGTAAATTTGCACCACATTTCCATTTACGGCAATTCCAATATGGTCCATATGGCTGCCCGAAATTCCAGCCGTAGACAAATTTTCAATTACGAAAGAAACCGAATCCACACAACCATTTTGATCGACTACATACCCTGTATAATTTCCAGGAAGCAATCCTGAAACAGAACTTCCTACGGGTACTGAATCCATAAAATACTCAAAGGGTCCCACGCCTCCCCAAACAAAGAAATCAACGCTGCCGAATGCGGTATCGGAGTATGCGGTTGTGATGCATTGAATGGTGATGTCTGGCTCTGTTTCAACCACTTCCATCCCGCTATACGTACACCCATAATTGGTGGTAATCTCGTAACTATAACTGCCTGAATTCAGATTGTCATTCCATTGTCCGATAGCACCATTGGACCAGGAAACGGCGTTAATAATTTGTTGTGGAGTGCATAACAATTCGATTTCCCCTGCTCCGTCCAAACCACATGGATTGTCTACAACCGACGATGTAATCAACAATTCTGGTTCATAATCAAACGTAATGGGAGAGAGGAAAAAAACAGTATCTCCTGATTGATTTTCAGCAGAAAATGAATAGGTTCCCGATTGATTTACCGTAAGACTTGAAGCGGTGGTTCCATCACTCCACAAATAATTTGTCAATCCTGGATAATTTAAATTAAAGGTTTGTCCAGTACATGCTTCAACATAGGAATACCCCAAACTAATTTGCTGTGAAGTTTGTTCTTGGATTAGTATACTTTGGTTTGCATTCACTTCGTATTCAGTAGTGATCAATCCACTAGGAAATGTCACTTTGATTGAATCTACGATGTTCGCCGATCCCAATCCAAAGATCATATGCTGCGAATTTTGCGCACACAATCCGTCTGAGGTTAAAATCATTCGCGATTGATGCTCACCATTGGCAAAAACTTCTACGCGACCGCCAATAGCCTGAGTATTTGATATTGATGTTTTCGGAGTAACCTTGATATAATTATTGGTGTTTCCGCTATTTAACAGCACATTTTGTGGATTGTAATTCCCATTCAACACCACAATGTCGTAAAATCCATCATTGTTCACATCGCCTTTGACTGGACTGTGCGATGAGCGCGTGATGTTTGCTTGAATGGAGTCATTTGCGAAAAGAAAGTCAGTACCTCCCATATTTCGATAAAAAACGGAAGGTTTTTCGAAAACTCCTGTGGCATCGTCTTCCGATGTTGCGATGTATAAATCCTCGAAGCAATCATTATCATAATCGACCCAGAGGCCTCCCCAGGCGAAAAAGGACGTATCTACACCCAATGCAGGCGCCACATTCGTAAAACTTACTCCGGCATTGTTTTGAAATAGTTTGTAATCCGTTGGAAGTCCATTTTCAACGCCTCCGTTTGCCACATCCGATTCAAAAACATCGAAATATCCATCGTTATTAAAATCGCCGATGGTACAGCTCATCGGGCTATGCGCCGAATTAGCAATCCCCAAAGTAACGGCCTGCTCAGTAAATTGCCCGTTTCCATCGTTCACGTATAAGGCATCATCGGTAAACTCTCGGTCGTTGATTACCTGTAAATCAAGATCTCCATCATTATCAAAATCATACCAAACGGGCATAAATGAAGGCTGATATCCGTTGTCTATTCCTAACGTTACTGCTTTTTCATTAAAATTATTCGTTCCGTCGTTCTCATAATAAAGATTCAACATTGGGTTTGGGCTACCCGCCGTCAAGGTATACGAACAAATGTAAAAGTCGAGATCAAAGTCCCCATCGACATCCGCAAATGAAACGCCATAACTCTTGAACGGTGCAGTAGTAATTCCTACCTGAGCTGTAACATCATCAAAATTTAGCGCACCATCGTTTTCATATAAGCGCACACCTTCATCGTAATAACTCACGAATAAATCCAAATGTGTATCTGAATTATAATCTACCCAGATTAATTGTCGGATGTTACCTGGATGCACCGAAAGTAAATTTTGTTGCTGAAAAAAACCGTTTACATTTTGATAGAAGATGACGGAGTTTTGTCCAGAAGGCATCGTAAGATCATCCCAACCATCTTGATTGTAATCGTAGAAACTCATACCATTTGCGAGGTCATCATCGATATCCTGAACATTCGTAACGCCCAAGTTGGAGGCAGCTTCGGTAAACGTTTGAGCGCAAACGGTATGCACAAAAAGAAATGATAAGAGAAAAGCGCATGACTTCCTGCACATCATTTGACGCTGTTCTCTTATCCATAAATTCTTTCGGAATATCAAAGCTGTGCAGTTATTCCCCTAAATTCCGAAAATATTGACTGATAACCAAATAGGCTTAGCCTGGTCTAAAAAGACCAAATGTCATGCTCTACCATTCGAACCTCTTCTTTGATCGTTTCTGCCTCATGAATTGCATCCAATCCGTATGCATATTCACTTATTGTGCGGTCTGCCACATTACTTTCTTTGTAGACCGTTGCATGAAACATGCGCTTCCATAATAAATCGTCGAAACTCATCCATTGGGTATTATTTCTAGGGTTGAATGCAAAATAATTGTTGAATACATATCGGCAATGTGGGAAGTACAGCCAGAACATTTCTTCCATTCCAGTAATCTGTTCCTCTCCATTCACCATTTGTTTTGGAGCTAAAGCGACGTTTCCAGAACAAGTCATCAAAACTCATCCATTGTGCATCATTTTTGTCATTGTATACAAAGTAGTTGTTAAATACAAATCGACAGTGCGGGAAATATAACCAGAACATCTCTTGAAGAACGTCAAGTACAGATCGCTCTTTATCGAAGAACCAGTCTTCTTTTAAGCGGTACTGAACGATGTCTTCCGAAACATACCAAGTTGTATCTGGCGGGTCATACTTAAATGTCTGCGCCCCAGTTACTGGATCCGTGATAATAATGTTCTCACCAAAATTTGGAGAGTTTGGATCCTCGTCAATCAACGGCACTGTTCCTGGCTGTCCAATTTCTGCCAAGTAGCGAACTACTTCTTCCTGGAATGCTGTATCTGTGTAGAAATTCAATCCTGGTTGTGGCTTAATTGGGTACTTCAACTGATCTCCGTCCAATCCACCGAATCCCATAAGAACCGGGTTGAATGGCGAGAACAATGTCAAATCACCGTTCATTAGGTGCGTACGAATGATTGTCCACAGACTCCATCTCGAGGCGTTTTTTGTCCAAACTCCTGTTCTTGAGATTTCATCCAATGGATAATACAACTGATGGTTGATCTTTTCTCGTAAATCAATTGATTCCCATACACGTCGACTCCAGATCGCATCCGCCTCACGAACACTCTCGTAAGGGATCATACGTTTCGTCGGGATATGCTCCTGAATATACACACCATCGATAATGTTCTCTGATGGTACGTTAATCGGACCACCGCTGATCCCTTCCTGCGCTTGTGCAGAGAGACCGAGCATTACTAATGACGCAACAAATAATCTTTTCATACTTATTTATTTATTTCTTGGGCTTCTTTCAACTATGTAACGAATCAATTACAAATGGTTACAGGGACCAAGATCCTCCTACCTGACGACCAATTCCATCAGGACCAACAACAGTACAAGTGAAGCTCAATCCAGTTCCCGGAGGCACTGCATTAATTAGTGGACCCGCAGATCCGATGTTGCTTCCTGCACCTGATGGTGGAGCACCTTTCAATCCTGGTGCATAACACGTCCATTTTGTCACTTTAAATTGTGCGTTCAATGGAATTTCTGGTGGATACTTAGCGATCAAGATACGTGATGAACGTGAACCTTTCTTACCACTTTTAGCGGCACCCCAGTACAATACTGGATCTGGAAGGCTACTTACACGGTACTGACCTTTTTTCAATACTGACGACGTTCCATCTGCATTCTTTCCTGTAATGGTCAAACTTGCTGACTTTCCACCTCCAGGAGAAACGATGTATTGATCATTTCCTTTCGCAGAAACAGAAGCGTTAGAACCAGATAATGAGTACGTTTCGTATCCAGAACCAGATGCCATAACTTTGTTAGGGTATCCACGGTACAATACGTTTAAGTCTGTCAATTCAATCGCTCCAGATGGAGTCAAAACAGGTACGCTAACGTCCCATTCCTTTTGCTTCCATGCTCCTTGCTTGTTTTGAATGGCAACTGTACCTTTCAAATCCATGCTAGAACCTGCAGCACGGAATTTAACCGTAGCCACACCATTTTCAACTGTAATCTCTGGAGACTCCATTCCTTGAGTCACTTCCACTTTAGGTGGGTTCTGTGAATCAAATGCTGCCATCATAACCTGTACCTCTACATCCTCTCCGCTACGTGCGAAAGACGGACCATAAGCCAAAGGCATAATTTTGTCAAATGAGTATTCTCCCGTTGAGATTTTTTGTTTCCACAAGTACAATGCTTCTGAACGCGCAGAAAGAATGTCTTGTTGCAATGAAGAAAGTGATGCCAAAGCTGCAACCAATGGTGCGTGATCGAAAGTCATTCCAATCCAGTGTACATCTTTCACTCCGTGAACCTCATTCTTTTCCAACTTTGTCAAACGCTGGTAGATGTTTTGAAGACCTTCGCTATCATCTGGGTTTACCCCTTCAGCGTAAGTCATCGCTTTCACCTTTTCCGTCAACTCTTTGTTGGTTTTGTACTGATTGATGTCCTTTGTCTTCACTTCGAACTGCTTACCTCCCCATTCGTAAGATCCTGCCAATTGCATTAGCTCCTTACGGTAGTTCAGAAGATCTTCCCAAAGTTTGATTCCTTCTCCTGATGGAGCCTTGATGTTCTCACCAATAATAACGTGCATAGGCACATCGTATTGATCTTTTGCATTAACTGCCATCAAGTTCATACGGATCGGAAGACATTCAGCTTCCTTTTTGTATTCAGACCAGATAATAGCCAATTCATCGTTTGGTTTTACCTTTTTTACGTCTTCACCGGACTCTTCCAAGATTTTCAGTTTGAGTTTATCGATTTTCTCGATCATCTTACCCGTCTTCTCGTTGATCTTGTCCATCTGCTCAATGGCATACTTGATGCTCTCGATCTTCTCTTTACTGCCTTCCTCTTTGTTCGCTGAAAGCGCACCAAGTTCTGCAGTAACTGTTCTGTAGTAACCATCACCACGTTCTACCATTGCGATGTTACCTTTCTGTGTGTTTTCCTCAATCGCAACGAACGCATCTAGAATCGACTTCGATACATTGAGGGCAAGCAGAGCGGTGAGTACTAAGTACATCATACCGATCATTTTCTGTCTGGGGGTTTCTTTTCCTCCTGCCATGATTAATTATTTCATTTAAGGGCTACGCCGCGATTAGTCGCGCGTAACTGTCATAGCCTTCAACATATTTCCATATACTGCGTTCAGATCCGTAAGGTTCTTAGACAGCATTGCCATGTTTTCTTTGTAAATACGAGTATCCTCAGCTGAATCAGAAAGGTTCTTCATCATTTCAGTTACTTGTCCTTGGAATTTCTCTGTTGCTTCAAGGTGAGCAGATGACCCTTTCAACTGAAGTTCGTAAACATTGTTCAATGCTGACAAATTCTTAGATACTTTTTGCATTTGCTCTCCAAATGATTCACCTTCCGCTTGAGAAGAAGTCATTCCTGAGATAGATACAGATGCTTTTTCGTATGCTTCTGAAAGTTTCGATACTTTATCCGATGCCGCTTGTAAGCTATCAACGTAAGATCCTGTTGCTGCTGCTGCTGAACTAACACCTTTCAATTGAGCAGCGTTATCGCCTAGGGCACGCATTCCGTCACCAAGTCGTTCCAAAAGTTCACCATCAATTTTCGCTTCTTCAAGCATTTTGTCTAATTGATCTGTAACTCCTGAACCTCCTCTTCCACCGCGGGCACCGGCAGCTGGTAAGTTGTCGTGATCTAGTTCATCTGAATGACCTAATGCCAATTCTGGGTATACTAACTCCCAATTTGGATCCTCGTGAATTGGTTCGAACGCTGAGAATACGAAAATTAACGCTTCCGTTCCCAATCCTGCAATAAGCATTGGACCTGCACCTGGCCAGTGCATAATTTTAAATAATGCTCCCATAATTACGACTGCTGCTCCAATTCCATACAGCTTCGCCATAAACTTCTTCCATCCTTTACTTCCTGGTTTCATAGTTTTTCCTTGTTTTAGGTTTAATTTATTTGATTGTTGTTGTCATGTATTCTAGCGAAGTTGAATATCGCTTCGAATTTCTTCACCACCTTCTTTTGTGAAGTCTCTACCTCCACGTCCTAGATGTGTCATTACGTTTCTGTAACCAACGTATGTAAGTAATATCCGATATCTTTCCAAGACCCTCCGCGAATCACTTTTCGCTTCATTGATGGTGGATCCCAGTCCATTGCATTGTATCTGTATTCAGTGTTCAAGTCATGAGAGAACTCGTACATTGATTCGTCGTAAGCAGTTTCACACCACTCAGCAACGTTTCCTGCCATACAGTACAGCCCCCATCCATTTGGGTTGTAAGAATATACTTTCACCGTGTGGAAACCTCCATCTTCGAAGTATCTTCCGCGCATTGGCTTAAAGTTTCCAAGGAAACATCCAGACTCATTTCTGATGTAAGGTCCACCCCAAGGATATTGTGACATGTTCAAGTCTCCACGTGAAGCTCTCTCCCACTCTGCCTCAGTTGGCAAACGGAAATCATTCACAAACAAATCTCCCATCGAAATCAACCAAGAGTTCAATAATTGTGTTCTCCACACTGAGAATGCTTTCGCTTGTACCCATGTTACACCAACAACTGGGTAGTTGTCGTACGCAGGATGCCAGAAGTACATGTTTGTCATTGGATCGTGGAATGAATACGTAAAGTCACGAACCCAACACAATGTATCTGGATAAACACGGTCCCAGTTCAAAGAGAACAATTCGCGGTTGATATCGCGATCGTCTGGTTCAAACTGAACATATTCCAAATCATCGGCACTGTAATAGTACTCTTCGTAATTAATCCAACGACTTGCTTCTTCCGAATCATCCAACCCGAAATAGATAAGGTCGCGAGCAATTGAATCGCGTACCCAATCTACGAATTGACGGTACTCGTTATTAAAGTTTCTTCATTCTACCTCTTTTTAATCTTCCGGATATCTCAATTAACAACTTACAGGATCAACTTATTCTTGGATATAACGGAACCTTCCTAGAAATGGTTACAAATATTTTAAAAATTGCAAGGTTTACACCAGCCATCAAACCAATCATATCTTCTGAACGGAAGTTCAATCCTCCATAGAACATATTATTGTACATATATCGAGCACTCAATTGCGCTGAAAATTCAACCTGATCTGTTTGAACCATAAATTGGAAGTCAATATCATCGCGAGAAGCAACAATATCATTCAATTTGTACCCCCCCATTATATAAAGGTGACGCACTGATTGAAACCCAATAATTGCCGGTGCAGGTGGTAACGTACTTGGATCTTGCAATTCGGCAGCTGGAAGATGTGTCATTGAGACACCAAAGTTCCATGAGTCCCCACGACCCGTTTTCAAAGTATGGCGTGCATACAATCCAAAGTTGGCATCAAAACCAGTTCTTGACCATCCTGCATCTTGAATACTTGGATCGAGAGCAGCAGAAACATCTGGTGGCAACCATAAAGGATCCACACTGTGGTTCATGATTCCAATTCCAACTCCTGCTCGTAAATCAAACGGAAGGAATTGACTGAAAGAGTAACCAAAATTCAAGGTCGCAAAATTCTGGCGGTTGAATCCGATCATATCCTGGAAGAAAGAGATACCTGCAAAGAAATGCGGTACATACTGATCCAAGTCAGCTTCAACGTTAAAAGTTCCTGAGTTTGGTGCTCCGTTGATCTTATCCCATTGATTGCGATAGATAAACGTTCCACAAATTTGATTTCTTTTCAATGCCGTTGCTGCAGGGTTCACAGTAATGCGATCGAACATGAAATGCGTCAAAACTTTGTCTTGCTGAGCGTAAGAACTTCCAACGGTTCCTACAAATAGTGCAAAAAGAAGTAGTTGTTTCTTCATAAACAATATGTTATAGCTTGGTTACTCCCGTGTAAACACGGTTCATCTCCATTTAAGCGCCTAAAATAAGTAATTTATTTGAACCCCAAGAATTTATTTATTGCTACACGTCCAATTTCAGGCGTTATCACGTCTGAATTGTGTTAAAATTAACATTTCCGCGTCTAGCTCAGTTTTTGCAGTGTTCTCCACCACAAGTTTGGGATTTCGTTCTTTAATGCCGCTTCATAATCTTTATGATCGCATGGAACGAGATGGTGTCTGCTGTATTTAAGATCTTGTCCTGCCGGATATTTCACCTCTAACCACCAACGCTCTGATTTATCGCTTTTGTAGAAAACGAGATCTTCGTCAAAGTCATCCATACTGACGTGAAACTTTTTGTAAGATGCTTTTGAACCAATTGGGAAATCACCTACTCTGTTTGCTACGCCATCCGCGAAATACCAAATTAATTGGGCAATTAAATTAGATGCTGAACGCGACTGCTCAGGATTGATATCAGATAAAAAGACACAAGACATTTTATCGCTAATTCCTGCGTATTTCATTACTTGACAAAGCTGATCGGCGCGAAAGCCGTTCACATTATCATATGCCTGGGGGTCGCTATCGCTACTGCGCACGCTTTTGAAATCTACGGAGAGTAAATCTGAGTTTCTAAGATACGGCTCTGCCACTTTAGGGTTGTCGTTGAACGTTCCCAGTCGACATACATCAAAATAGAGCTTTTCGAAAAGATCCATTTCTTTCTGACGCACGAGCAAACGTTGAACGCCGATGGTTGCATAATTGAACAAGTAACAGGGGCGCTGCATCAATAAATGGCTCACATACGCATTGGAAGCTAAGTCTTGGTTGGGCTCGCCAACATCCAAAGCACTATCGATTGCACAAATATTCATCATTCGCTCCAGTCCTTCAAATCCTTTGTAACAAGCCATGAGTAAATCTTGACTTCCTCCGACAATAAACGGAATCACTTCTTGCTTCACCAGTTCACTAACCACCTGCGAAAGAGCAAAATAGGTGTCCTCTACTGACTTGCCGGGTTGAATCATTCCTAGGTCATACAAGGTGAAATTCCAATTGTCCCCCAATTGAAATGCTGCCAACTCATTGCGAAAACGCACATTCGAACCTTTGATACCCTTCTGCGACCTGCGATATTCCGGAACATAAATGATGGCAATTCCTTTTCCTTCAATTTCTGGGAATCCATTTTCATCGTGCACGTGCATGTTGCTCGCAACTTCTCCGCTTCCTGCTAGTTTCTCTAAAGGCTGGAAGTAAATGGAAATATCTTTCATGATTCGATGTATTTGATTCAAAGCTAACAGAAAGCGCCACCCGATTTCTCAAGTGGCGCTTTAAAGTATTCAGTATGTTTCGTTGAAAACTACTTACTTTTTCTTTTTTGCTCGGCCTTTTCGCGGCGCTGGTTGATTCTCAGAAATCTCAATACATTGTTCCAATGTCAATTTCTCTGGCTCTACATCTTTTGGAAGTTTGAAGTTTTTACGACCAATTTTCAAATAAGGCCCCCATCTTCCATTCAACAATTGAACTTCTTCATTTTCTGGGAACACTTTGATCATTTTCTTCGCATCCGCCTCGCGTTTTTCTTTGATCAATTCTACTGCGCGATCGAAGTCGATCGTCATTGGATCTTCTTCTTTCGGAATGGAAGCAAACAACTTGCCCAATTGCACGTACGGTCCAAATCGACCAACATTTGCCTTTACGGGTTGATCTTCCATTTCACCGAGCGTTCTTGGTAGCTTGAATAAATCCAATGCTTCTTCTAACGTGATCGAGTTGATGGATTGATTGGCTCGTAATGATGCGAATTTTGGTTTCTCACCATCCACTTGTTCGTCACCGATTTGCACCATCGGGCCAAAACGACCGATACGCGCAATGATGCGACGACCACTTTCTGGATGGGTTCCAATTTCACGCTCACCCGTTGCTCGCTCAGAGTTTTCAAGTGTATCTTCAACTGTTGTATGGAAAGGTGTGTAGAACTCCTCCAACATTTTCGTCCATTGCGTCAACCCTTTTGCGATTTCATCGAACTCCTCCTCCACTTTTGCTGTGAAGTTGTAATCCATAATGCGGCTGAAATGTTCTGATAAGAAATCTGTCACAACGATTCCGATGTCGGTTGGGGCTAATTTATTCTTTTCTTTTCCCGTTGTTTCTGTTAATTCTTCAATTTCAACATTTCCTTTCTTCAGGATCATTCGTTGGTACGCACGTTCCATTCCTTCACGATCTGGTTTTTCTACGTATCCACGTTTTTGAATTGTTGAAATGGTTGGTGCATATGTTGATGGACGTCCAATTCCTAATCCTTCCAATTTCTTCACCAATGAAGCCTCCACGTATCTTGCTGGAGGTCTTGAGAATCGTTGTGTTGCAGAAATATATTCTTGATCCACCAAATCTCCTTTGGAAACAGCTGGTAACAATCCTGAATCTTCGTCCTCTTCTTCTTCTTCGATATTACTTTCAAGATAGACTTTAAGAAATCCTTCAAACTTGATTACCTCACCTTTCGCTTGGAATGTTTCAGAAACACCGTTGGCTTCAATTTTTATTGTTGTTCTTTCCAATTCGGCATTCGACATTTGAGAAGAAATCGCTCGTTTCCAAATCAAATCGTACAAACGCGCCTGATCACTTTCTGCATCCACGCTGTGAACGCTAAAATCAGTTGGTCGAATGGCTTCGTGCGCCTCTTGTGCTCCTTGTATGTGATATGCCCTGATTCATACAATCTCTGTGCAACCGACATTGTTCTTGAAACGGTAAAACCGAGCTTCAAACTGGCTTCTTGTTGCAAAGTGGAAGTAGTAAACGGGGCAACGGGTCTTTTGGTTGCGGGTTTGCTTACCACATCTGCAATAGCGAACTGCGCCGATTTGCATTCATCGAGTAGTTTCGTCGCTTCTGCCTCGCCTTTCAATTGACGCGAAACATTTGCATTTATTTTTCCTTTTTCCGATTTAAATTCTGCAACGACCTTGTAGAATGATTCCGATTGAAAAGCTTGCACCTCTCTTTCTTTCTCTACAATCAAGCGAACTGCGACAGACTGAACACGGCCTGCAGACAAACTCGGGCGTACTTTCCTCCACAATACTGGCGATAGCTCGAATCCAACCAAGCGGTCTAAGATTCGACGTGCCTGTTGTGCATCAACCAATTCTTTGTTTATTTCTCTTGGAGATTCAATTGCCCGTGTAATTGCGGATTTTGTGATCTCGTTAAACGTAATTCGGTGTGTGATCTTCTTACTCAGATTCAAGGTCTCGTACAAGTGCCATGAAATTGCTTCTCCTTCACGGTCCTCATCCGTTGCTAGCCAGACTACCTCAGCTTCTTTCGCCAATTTTTTCAGTTCAGCGACGACCTGTTTTTTGTCTGGAGACACCTCATATTTGGGTGCAAATCCATTCGCAACATCGATTGCTTCACCTTTCTTTGCAAGATCTCTCACGTGTCCAAAGCTGGACTTAACAACGAAATCTTTCCCCAAGTAACCTTCAATGGTTTTGGCTTTTGCCGGGGACTCCACTATCACTAAATTCTTTGCCATACGATGACATTTGATGATTAAAAAAAACAGTTCCACCGCGATTAACGGTTGCACAAAATTAAGAGTAAATCCTTCCAAATAACAAACGCAAGTTGAAGAGAAAGGTTTCGAGCATACCTTATATATGATTCTTTAACCTATGGTTAAAGGTTAAGCGTACATTTTTTTTGCATAATTTAAATACTGCCATTTTGACACCCTTTGAATTTTGGCTAGTTTTGTGGATCGATTTTATAAGATGAAGGAAGGAGTAGATATTTCGAAAGATATAGACGAGTCTCGCCAAGGGCAGGCCACAGTGATTGAGGGTAACAACAAATCCAACGGAAAGAAATTATACGTTGAGAGTTATGGGTGCGCGATGAATTTCGCGGACAGCGAAGTTGTGGCTTCCATTATGACCAAAGAGGGATTCTCGACAACAGGCAATGTTGATGAAGCGGATGTTGTTTTAATTAATACTTGCTCGATTCGTGAAAATGCGGAAGAGCGTGTTCGACATCGTTTGACAAATTTCAAAAAGCGCAAAGAACGAGAGCCAGAATTGGTGGTCGGGATTTTGGGCTGTATGGCCGAGCGATTGAAAACACAATTGTTGGAGGAGGAAAAATTAGTTGATCTTGTCGCAGGACCAGATGCTTACCGTGATTTACCCGGATTGGTTGGTGAAGTTGAAAGCGGTCAGAAAGCAGTCAACGTGCTTTTGTCCCGTGATGAAACATATGCCGATATTGCTCCAATTCGTTTGGATAAAAATGGCGTTTCTAGTTTTGTATCGATTACAAGAGGATGCGATAATATGTGTTCTTTCTGTGTGGTTCCATTTACACGTGGTCGCGAGCGTTCGAGAGATCCGCACACCATTGTTCAGGAATGTCAGGAATTGTTTGATCAAGGTTATCGCGAAGTAACACTTCTTGGGCAAAACGTAGATTCTTACCGATGGAACATGACTTCGAAAGGTGAAATAAAAGACGAAACGAAGCCAACGACCAACTTTGCACAACTCATGGATATGGTGGCTCAAGTTTCACCAGATCTTCGCATTCGATTCTCTACCTCTCATCCAAAAGATATGACGGAGGATGTATTGAAAGTGATTGCGAAATACGAAAACGTAAGTAATTACATTCATTTGCCTGTGCAATCTGGACATTCAGACACGTTGAATCGTATGAATCGAGGGTATACACGTGAATGGTACCTGAACCGAATTGAAGCCATCAGAAGAATTGTCCCTGACGCGGCAATTTCGACCGATATCATCACTGGTTTCTGTGGAGAAACTGACGAAGAACACGAAGCAACACTTTCATTAATGCGCGAAGTGAAATTTGACTTTGCTTATATGTACTCGTACTCGGAGCGCCCAAAAACGTTGGCAGAAAGACGCTTCGAAGACGATGTTCCAAAAGAAGTAAAGAGCAAACGATTGATTGAAATCATTGACTTACAGCAAGAACATTCGTTAGAACATCACAAACAAAGAATTGGGAAGATAGACCGTGTTTTGGTAGAAGGAATTTCAAAACGTTCGGATCAAGAAATGGCGGGACGAAACGATCAAAATGTTAAGGTTATTTTCCCCAAAGGAAATTTAAAGAAATGTGACTACGTAATGGTGAAAATTACCGATTGTACGGCAGCTACATTGCGTGGAGAGGTTGTAGAAGTTCTTCCACCATCAAAAAAATAATATGGACGTTCAACAAGTCAAACAACGATTTGGAATTATAGGGAATGCTCCGTTATTGAACAGAGCGCTTGAAGTTGCACTGCAAGTGGCCCCCACGGATATTTCGGTGCTTGTAACGGGAGAAAGTGGAACTGGAAAAGAAATCATCCCGCAGGTGATTCATCAATTGAGTTCACGTAAACACGGCGAGTACATCGCGGTGAACTGTGGTGCGATTCCAGAAGGAACGATCGACTCAGAATTATTCGGTCACGAAAAAGGAGCGTTTACTGGAGCTAGTGGAAGCAGAAAAGGATATTTCGAAGTAGCCGACGGAGGAACCATCTTCCTCGATGAAGTAGCTGAACTTCCCATGCAAACTCAAGTTCGATTACTCCGAGTATTGGAAACAGGAGAGTTTATTCGCGTAGGTTCATTTGAACAACGAACAAGCCCAACGAAAAAGAATTGATTCAAAAGGCGCTTCAAAAGCACAAAGGAAAGCGAAAATATGCCGCCTCAGAATTGGGAATTAGCGAACGAACCTTGTATCGTAAGATCAAAGAATATAATTTAAACGAATGATGCACAAATTACTGTACATAGGACTCTTCTTTTTGCTGACTAGTTGTTGGCCAATGCGTGTTTCATTTGTTGATGGAAGCATGCCTGAAGAATGGGATAGCTTCACCGTGAAGACGTTAGAAAACAACACTGGAAACGCTCCATTGAGTTACAATGCAACGCTCACCGAAAGTATTAAAGACGGAATTCAGAACAATTCGCGTTTATCACTCGACCAGGAACCCGATAGTTCGGAAGTCACGATAGAAGGCGTAGTATCGTCGTATACCATTACTCCTGTTGCGTTACAGGAAGGAGATAATGCCTCTCAAAACCGCTTGACAGTAACGGTGCAGTTGGAAATTTTCATTTCGAAACCCGATGAGGAAATTATGCAGATGACAAGCAGCAGGTTTGTGGACTACGATGCTAATACCGATTTGGGAACCGTTGAAAATGATTTGCTCAGTGAAGTAACGGATCAAATTGTTCAAGATGTACTAAATAAACTATTTTCGAACTGGTAATGTTAACTGGAAAGGACATAGGACAACTAATTGAACAGCCTGAATCGATTTCGGTAGATCAACTTGATGCCATTGCGGGATTGTCTGACAAATATCCGTATTCCCAACTTTTCTCAATATTGTATTTGAAAGGAATGCATGCCAGTGCCTCGTTAGATTTTGAGGCTGCACTTAAGAAGCATTCTTACCGCGTGTCCGATCGTGCGCAATTGTTTGAATTGATTCATACGCATGACGCTCCGACGCATTCAGCTCAGAGCACGATTGATGATCATGAAAATGACACTTCGGAACTTCGACAGGCTCAGCTCGGTGACACCTCAGTGTCCGTTGAAGAGACAAGCGATAAAGATGACACTTCGAAACTTCGACAGGATCAGCCCGATGAGACCTCAGTGTCCGTTACAGAAGAATCTTTTGCTCAGAATACCGAAGAATATTTGGAGTCGGAATCGGAGATTTTGCAGGTAAACGAACCAGAGGAAAATTATGTGTCCGCAGAATCAGAAGCGGAAAGTGATGAAGCCTTAGACGAATCGGATTTATTACCAATTGACCCTCCGAAAGATGCTTTGGAAGAGAATATATTACACCATGTTCATGCGGTGCATTATCAACTGGATGCTTTGACACCGGAAGAAGAAGCTGCGTTGAGCGAAAAAACTTTGGAGACTTCGAATGAGGAAACTGTTGAAGCCGATAACAGAATTGAGCCAGTTGCTCAGGAAGAAAACGAAGAAACTGGACTGTCATTCACTGGGTGGCTTCATGCCGATGTGAACTACGAGGAAAAAGAAGATGAACAAGCATCAATAAAGGCCGTTGTACAAGAATTTGCTCAGTTTGATCCACTCGAATCACTGTCTGGTGATGTGGAGAAGCCGAAGAAAGAATTTTTCTCTCCAACAAAGAAGGCTAAAGAAAGTTTGAACGAATCGCAACTGCCCGTGAGTGAAACCTTAGCGAAGGTATACGCAGTTCAGGGGAATTATCCGAAGGCAATTGCTGCATATAACGAATTAATCTTGGCTTTTCCAGAAAAAAAGAGTTTCTTTGCAGACCAAATTGAAGATTTACAGAAAAAATTGAATTCATAATGTTGACTACAATAATTACAGCCGTTATCCTTTTAGCAAGCCTCTTGCTTGTATTTGTGGTATATGTTCAAAACCCAAAAGGTGGTGGACTGAGTTCTGACTTCGGAAGTGCTCAACAAATTGGAGGTGTTCAAAAAACGAACGACTTTATCGACAAGACTACTTGGGGACTTGCTGGATTGATTGGAGTGTTAGCAGTTGTTCTTACAGTTATGACAATGTCTGAAAAGCCAAAGGTTGAGGAAGTAAAAGAAGATCCTCAAGAACAGCAAAACCCGAATCCACAAGGTACTCCACCGCAAGGAGACCAACAGGGTGGTTAATGTTCTCTTGAAAACATGATAAAAGTCAACTTTTTAGTTGGCTTTTTTTTTGCTCTGAAAACGTCGTTTCATTTTGATTTCTAAACCCAAACCTTGTTCGTAGAAAAGATGAAGCATTATTGCACTTTTGCTTTGTAGGGGTTAAAAGAAATATGACTTCGAGCATCAGCATTTTGATATGCTTTTGACGTGCGTTCATCTTTCTTGACATACACTTGAAAACGGTCGGGCAACTGACCTTTTTTTTATGCCACTCTGTCACCATTTCTGACAAAGAATCAGCCAAAGACTCATGATTGCCTATTGGCACAAAATTGGTGAAAACGGACATGGAAAAATTAAACAAAAATTAAGCGATATGTCAACACAATTCAAACCACTTGCAGACCGCGTTTTAATAGAACCGGCACCTGCAGAGCAAACAACTGCGAGCGGGATCATTATTCCCGATTCGGCAAAAGAAAAACCTTTGAAAGGTAAAGTTATCGCTGCCGGGAATGGCAAAGCGGATGAACCGATGACCGTAAAGGTAGGAGACGAAGTTTTGTACGGTCAGTATTCTGGAACGGAAATCAAACTAGAAGGAACAACGTATTTGATTATGCGTGAAGCGGACATCTACGGTATATTCTAAATCAAACAAAAAAACTTAAAAAAAATGGCAAAAGATATACACTTTGATATTGAAGCGCGCGACGGATTGAAGCGCGGTGTAGATGCATTAGCTGACGCAGTAAAAGTAACATTAGGACCAAAGGGTCGTAACGTGGTAATTGGAAAAAAATTCGGTGCTCCTCATGTCACAAAAGACGGTGTTTCGGTAGCGAAAGAAATCGAATTGAAAGATCCAGTTGAAGACATGGGGGCGCAAATGGTGAAGGAAGTTGCTTCGAAAACTGCTGACATTGCAGGAGACGGAACAACAACGGCTACCGTTTTAGCTCAAGCTATCATCAACGCTGGAATGAAAAACGTTGCTGCAGGTGCAAATCCAATGGATTTAAAACGCGGAATTGATAAAGCAGTGAATGCAATTGTTGCTCACTTGAAAACAATCTCGAAAGAAGTTGGATCGGACAATGATAAAATCAAACAAATCGCGACGATTTCAGCAAACAACGACGATACAATCGGTGCATTGATTGCAGAAGCGATGAAAGTTGTTGGAAACGACGGTGTAATTACCGTTGAAGAAGCGAAAGGAACAGAAACGGAAGTGCGTACCGTAGAAGGAATGCAGTTCGACCGTGGGTACCTCTCCCCTTACTTCGTGACAAACGCAGAGAAAATGCTTACTGAAATGGAGAACCCAATGATCTTGATCTACGACAAGAAGATCTCGAACATGAAGGAGCTTCTTCCAATTTTAGAGCCAATTGCACAGTCTGGGAAACCATTATTGTTGATCGCTGAGGATGTAATTGGTCAAATCAGAGCTCAAATTGAATCAACTACGTCGGACTACGACAAAGAAAAAATGCAAGAACGCCTAGCGAAATTATCTGGTGGGGTTGCTGTTCTTTATGTTGGAGCGCCAACGGAAGTTGAGATGAAAGAGAAAAAAGACCGCGTGGATGATGCTTTGGCTGCAACACGTGCTGCCGTTCAGGAAGGAATTGTTCCTGGTGGTGGACTCAATTGAGGGAATTGAGAGCATGAAAGGCGTCAATGAGGACGAACAAACAGGAATCGCTATCGTAACGCGTGCGGTGGAAGAGCCATTGCGCCAGATTATCGAGAACGCTGGAGACGAAGGTGCGGTAATCGTTCAGAGAGTAAAAGAAGGAAAAGATGATTTCGGATACAATGCACGAACAGAAACTTTCGAGGACTTGTATGCAGCAGGTGTCATTGATCCAACGAAAGTAACGCGTATTGCGATTGAGAACGCGGCTTCCATTGCGTCTATGTTATTAACGACTGAAGTTGTTATTACAGATCAACCTGAAGAAGAACCAGCAGGAATGCCAGGCGGAATGCCGGGTGGAATGCCGGGAATGATGTAGTCTCGACTTCGATCGACTACCGAATTCAGAGAAAAGTCAATTCGACTGCAATAAAAGAGTATAAAAGGTCGGTTTCCCGGTAATTATCGGGTCGGCCTTTTTTCACGATGGGTGCTTCCTGATCTTGTTCAGATAGTACCGTCGACTTTATATAAAAAACCCTGATCTTCTCTTGAGGATCAGGGTTTCTTTTTGTCTATAAAAAGAGTCATGCACAACGTTGGGGAGGAATACACTAATTGTATGATGATATAGATTTTCCCCACACATAAATGTTGTTTGTTTCTCACCACTACCGCACAAAGAACACAAGGCTGAAGAATCAAAGGGAATAACCTGATCGCGCACAAGGGAGTATGACAAGTCATAATCGAGTGCCCCAAACAATGCCATTACCCAAATAAAAACTAGTGTGAACTTCGTGTCTTGGTGGTAACTCATCCTGATAGATAAAGAAAATGCGGAGCTAATTCCTTCGATTAGGTCATGATCCAAAGAATCCGTAGATGCTTCAATTACATAAATCTTGTTTCTCACCACTACGGCACAAAGAACACAAGGTTGAAGAATCAAAGGGAATAACCTGATCGCGCACGAGGGATTATGACACGTCATAATCTAGTGACCCAAACAATGCTATTACCCAAATAAAAACTAGTGTGAACTTCGTGTCTTGGTGGTAACTGATCCTGATAAATGACAAAATGTACGATTCGTTCCCAGCGATTTGATCCTCCATAAAAAAGCCCCGTTGTCTTGAATGCACAAAACGAACGGGGCTATACTTATTTAGATTGCCTTACTTGTATCCAATAAAGGCTTCTTTTGCTTCAAGTACCTCGGTTACAAAGTCTTTAAAGTCTTCGTACTCTTCCGTTGAGATATCGTCCTTCCCAGGAGTAGCAACAACTGTCACTTGCAGCTTGTTTGCGCTTAACTTCTTGTAAGTACGCTCGTACGTATGTCCTTTGTACTTTAACATAACGTTCTCTGGAAGTTCCGTAAACGCCTGTCCTTCTGGAACCGTCACCGTGTAGTTCGTAATGTAGCGATCTACACTTTCGTAACTTGTATAGTTAATCGGATACTCGCGCTCTTCATCTTCGATAATTGATCCCGTGTAGGCATCTGAAATGGTTGGCAATTCGATAATTTTAATTCCTCCAATTTTCTTCACCTTTTCTTCAGAAGACATGGCCGTAGAGTATGCCAATGAATCTGGTTCACGATCGATGTTGATGTTGTAAACAGAGTCAATTTTCATGTTATCGCCCAATACATCGTCGTAGATTTCCTCTACCTTCTCTTTGATCATTTCTGCATTTGGATCATCCAATTGAGAACGGTAGTAAGAGCGGAAGGCACCGTAAATCTCGGCATCAACAGTCGCTATTTTCTCGCTATCATCAACTTGTAAATCTACATTATACTTGTGCACATTCTCACGTCGAACAGGTGCTTCCAACACTTCCAAATCATACTTCTCCCCTTTTTCATACTTGTAAGGAATATTCAATACAATGGCATTGGTCAATGACGATGGCAATGATTTGTACGGAAGATTTTTATCGGTAAGCTCTAAATAACGTTCTTCACCATCTAGATTTACTTTCACGATACAGTGGTTGAAATCTTTACTTGGCAAAATCAATGCTTGCTTTCCGTAATCTCCAGTAAGTACCAAAACAAGGTTTGCTTCCAAGTCTGCCATTTGCGCAAGTGCAACGAACAATGTTGAGAAATCTTTACAATCTCCCAATTTCGTTTTGATCGTTTTCCCTGGTGTTTGTGGAACGTATCCACTTTGGCGGAAAGAAACATGACTGTAATTGAAATTATCCATGAGGTACGAGTAAATACGTCGTGCTTTATCGTTATCGCTCATTGCGGAAAGATCGCTTTCTGGGAACAATTCTTTGAACACTTTCGTTACCTCCGAAGAAGTTTCAAGCTGTGAACGTACCAAATCTGAATACCAAAACGCGATGTCTGACCAAGAATCGATGGTACTCATGTGCAAGTAGCGGAATTCATCCACTTCCTCAGGCATGTAGCTTTCATACGATGGCATTCCTTTTTTGTCGGAAACTTCCCAACGATGCACAGTATAGCCATCAATTTGAGACGTTGTTGATTCCACTTCACCATTCATTAGTTTGAAATCGATATCGATTCCGTCTGGAATTAAAATGGTAAAGGTTGACTTCACCATTGGATGGTACGAATCTATCTGAAGTGTTTTCACGTAATCTTTGTAGAATCGTCCGTATCCATTGAAGTATGTTTCGTAATCGATATGAATCACGTCGCCAATTTCCAATCCATTAAAGACAAAACTTGAATAGTTGGCATCTGCAGGGACAATAGACCCATTTTTCTTGATGATTTCTGATTTGATTACATCAAAATTCGAGTAGATTCCCAGGTTGTATTCTGTCAAACGTTCAACTCCTTGTGTTGATGTCACTTCGTACACATAAGTATATCTTCGCTTACCTCCAGCTTCAGGGTACAATTGAATTACGGCCTGATCCAACAGCATGTTGTATCCGTAGTTGTTTTCTTCAATTTTTCCGCGCTCTTCTTTTACGAAAGCGTAAATATCTTCCACAATGTAATCTTCGACTATATCTGGCTGATTTGTGATATCACGAATCTTGCGGCGCAATGAACTATTTCCGCTGTTATGCTCAAGCGATTTGTTGTAAAGCTCAATTGCCTTGTCCTGATCTCCTGTTTGAAGGTATACATCTCCCAATTTCTCCATTGCAACGAAAGAGTAAGGATAAATCTCCAACATTTTTTCAGCATATTGCTTAGACTCGTAGAACATTCCATATTCCTGATAAACGGATGTCAAAGTTCTCAGAGTTCCGAAATCATCGGCAAATTCATAAACTTCTTTGAAAATGTCTAAAACTTTCGAACGCTGATTTCTATCGTTGTAGTATCCAACCATCTTCATTCTGAGGCTGTAATCAAAGTATTTCTTGTTCAACTTTTTGTAGTACTTGGTCGATTTCGCTTCATCCTCTAAGAGCGATTCGTACAGCGGTACATATGTCATTAAGGATTCAATGTCGCCATCTGCTTGCGCTGCTGCTACAATTCGGTCAAGATAACGTCTTTGGTCATCACGATTTTCCAATCGGATTGCCTTTAAAAGTCCACATGAATTGGTGATAGTAGCATTGTCCATCATTCCTGCGAACTCGTCCAAAAACTCTTCCATATCAGAGTAACTCATTCGGAACAACTCTTGAATGTCTGAAAATTTTGAAACGTAAGAAACATAGTACTTTTCATCGTCAATCTCCATATTTTCGATCAACTCTTCGATGCTTTCTGAATCGTCTTCATATCCGTAGATGTCCATCATAATCAGGCGCATCAATGAACTTTTCGGGTACTTTTCGTACCAAACTTCTGCAATTTCTTTTGCTTGCTCGTACTTTTCGTTTCGCAAGTACGTTTTAATCAAACAGTAACTCATTAGGAAGTTCTCAGGATCTGCCTTGTGCTTTGCAATAAAGAAATCCTCCACAACTGTATTTGCCACAGTTGGATTCAACTCTTCGAGTGTTGATTCGTTGTATGCAGAATAATCTCTGGTATATTCCAAGTCCTCAATGGCCATTCCCATGTCATCGGTAATACGTGCAATAAAGTATACACTTCCGCCTGGCTCTGCCAATTTGATAAGTAAACGGTTATTTCCTGCTGGGAGGTTTAACTTAATGTTGTAAGCGTCCAAATCGGTTGTCAAGTCTTTCGATGCTTCAAAAATCACCACGTCATTCAAGTAAACGCGCATTTTAGAAGAGGCTCCTAATCGTAACCAAACCTCTCTTTCTTGATCGTTTTGGATAAATGTTTGCGCATAGTTTACACCACTTCCGTACTCTGCATGGTTGCTAAAGTGTACATAAGCGTCTTGTGGATACCCTGCATCGTACCAATTGATGAATCCGTTACTGTTTGCATTGAACGGCTTGGTGCTAACGGCATTCTCCTCTGGTGGATAATGCGCATCAATTCCACTATTGTTCAAGTTTTCAAAGGCTCCACAGAATTGCCATTCGCGAATCGGCGACATCATGTCGGTGTACTTTTTGTACCCTGACAGATTGTTTGCCCGACGATCGGTAATCGCTTTTACGTAGTAAACACCTTCATTAAGTGCTTGATACTTGATATCCTTTTGCATCAATGTATTGATGTTATCTACCGTTCGGTTAGAGAATCCATCGGAAAGATAATCTCCCATGAAAAACGACTCATTCCAAAGAGCGTACATATACATTTCCCAATCCTTCTCAGAGGTGATGGAGCTAAAAAAGCCGGCCTCAGGATTTGATTTCCCCGTCTCTTTTCGGACTAATTCGTAAGAAAGTTTGGTTTCAATGCTTGGCGATGATGCTTTCGCCTGTTCCACTTGTGTGAGCGCTGCCGCTCTATTGTTCTCCATTATGGATTTCCAATAATTTTGATTTTGAGCAATGGCGCCGAATCCAGTGGTAATGATTATCGCTGCCAACACTGATTTAGTGAACATGTATTAATTTTAAAATTCACGAAAAGATACGGAATTATTCTAAAAATGGAAGACAGATCTACGTATTAATACCTAGGTTGCCTTAACAATCTGAATATCAACAAAAACAAACCTATTAAAAAGGTTAATCGGTACTATTACTCCGCTAATTCCGCTCCGCATTGATTGCAATAAGTCGCACCGACCGGATTGTCATGACCGCATTTATTACAATGATTTACATCAATGCCATTGCCTCGTTGTTTGGCAAATTCAACCGATATCAGCCCTGTTGGCACCGCAATGATCACGTAACCTAATATCATCATCATGGAAGACAACATTTTGCCCAAATTAGTCGCCGGTGTGATATCACCGTAACCCACTGTGGTGGTTGTGACAATTGCCCAATAGATACTGGCAGGAATGGATTCGAAACCATTTTTACCGCCTTCGATAACATACATTGCTGTTCCAGCCAAAATCATCATCATTACTACGAAAAACATGAACACCATGATACGGTAGTAACTCGCTTTCAACGAATATAGTAGCATTTGTGACTCAGAGGTAAATCGGCTAAGTTTCAGAATACGGTAAATTCTAAGTAGTCTCAAGGCTCTAATCGCTGCTAATGAGTGCGAACCGGTAATAAATGGACTTATAAATGTTGGTACGATTGATACAAGGTCGATAATTCCCCAGAAACTAAAAACGTACTTGATTGGTTTGGGAGATATCCACAAACGCAATATGTATTCTAATGAAAAAACGATGGTGAACGCCCATTCGATAATGGATAATTCATAACCGTACGCCTTCCGCCAACTAGGCATGCTCTCCAACAAAACCACGAGTACTGATGCCAAGATTAATATCAGCAATATAAGGTCGAAGTTTTTCCCCGCTCTAGTCGAAGTCCCGAAAACAATTGTGTGCAAACGTTCTCTCATCGAGATAAAGATACTAATCTGTTGAAGTTTTTTGAATAACAGTGCTTACACTTCCAAAAATTGACGGAAACTCAAGGTTGAATGGGAGGTACATATCCTTTCGCATAAATCCAAACGAAAAGATATGGTGCTTCTGAAAATAGCATCCTTCATTTTTGTTATCTTTTGCTTATTCCGCATTAATACATCAAATGCAAGTACAACTTTTTCCTCTTGCCTATTTTGAGCCACTCAATGACTGGCCTGCCTGGGCTGTTGCCTTGGTGTTCTTTGTTCCATTTGGCGGGGGGCTTGCGCTGTACATTTATAAAACACGGCATGCACGCCTGTGGAGAAAGGGAATCTTCCCGCAATCATTAAAACTCACTGAAGACAATTTATTGGAAGCGTATCTTGCGTTGGGCTCTTTGTTAATCCTGCTCGACTATCAAGGTTCGAAAGATAAAACGCGTTTCATTAACGATTACTTTAACCGATACTTCCGAAACGCCAACTACAACTTTGGAGATTCGTTGCTATTTAGTATGCGACACCCCATGCAAATAGACTCGGTCTCGGCGTGGCTCAGGAATCATTTGTCCACTGAAGGTGAGCGTTCACAAGTTATTTACTTTCTAACGGGCTTGGGAATGCTTGGGGGGACACTATCTCGTCGTGAGCTTCAGTTTCTGGAGATCATGAATCGAAAGTTGGAATTGCCGGCATCCAACCTGGAGCGGATTATCTCGATTTTTAAAAATTACCATGCGTCTAGAAAGGAATCGAAATCACAATCGAGGCAACGTTCTTCGCGACCAAGAATTAATCAGGGGGCTCGATACGCCGGAATACTTCATTTGTCTGAAACACCAACGTCAGCATCTTTAAAACAAGCCTATCGAAAATTGGTAAAACAACATCACCCGGATCGTTTTTCGCAGGCTTCGGAGGCGCAACAATTAATTGCGAAGGAGAAATTTCAGCAAATTCAGGAGGCTTATGAGTATTGGAAGGAGCGTTTGGATTGAGTCCACTTGTACACTTCAGCTTTGCAGCGCTCAGTGAAACTTGATTGGACTTTTAAATGGTTCGATGGAACTAGTACACAAAACTTAATTGCATAAAAAACCCCGACGTTTCCGTCGGGGTTTTCTCATTGTTTCAATATTCATCTAGTGGACTCTAATGGTTCCGACCATTTCTTGTCCGTTTTCGGTTTCGATTCTTACGATGTAAGCTCCGTTCACCAATTTCGAAACATCCACAGTTTTCTCTGTAAGGTTTGCCTCTGCCGCTACAATACGACCAGTCATATCCAATACTGAAACTGTTTTCAATGGTGCTTCAATCTGAATTGAGAACGATCCTGATTCCGTTGGGTTCGGGAACATAGTGAACGTGTTGTTCCATGTCAATTGATCCAAGCCAACCTCTGTAATCGTTACACATGCTGAAGTATCAACACATCCATCTTGCGTTACAATAACTGCGAAATCTGCACTGAATGTTGGTGTGAAGTTTTGATTTGTCTCACCTGTCATCAATGTGTCCTCTGTACAGTTATACCACTGGAACGTCACTCCTGCATCGTTGTTAGACGAAACAATTGTGATTCCATCGCTCGCAAAGAATGTATTTACATTCACTCCTTCTACAATCACGTTCTGTGTTTGCGTTGCTGTGTTTCCACAATCGTCAGTGTATGTCCACGTAACTACTGTAGTTCCAATTGTATTGATTGGGAATGTTACATCCGCCACACCATCAATTGACCCAAGACAGTTGTCTGTTGCGGTTGGCGTTGCTGGAGTTACATCACAGTAACCAATTGCATCTGTCAATGCAGCGTTATCGATAACTGGTGCTACGTCGTCGTTCACAATAATTAATTGCTCTACTTGAATCGCATTTCCACAGGCATCTGACACTTCAAATGTTCTTGTGATCGTATCATTACAACCTGTTCCGTTTGAAGAAACATCACTCAACCAAGTAACTGTTGGGTTTCCACAGTTGTCTGCTTCGTCCGTTACCCATGATGCTGCTCCAGTAGTTGAAGGTACATCTGCAATACAAACCACATTTAATGTCAATGGATTTGATGCTGTGGGTGCTGTTGTATCATTCAAGATGATGATTTGCGTTACATCGATATTGTTTCCTGCGTCATCCGACACATTGTAGGTACGTACCACTGTATCGTTACAACCTGTTCCATTTGAAGCAACATCACCAACATACGTTACCGTTGGAACTGCACAGTTGTCAGCTTCATCGTCTACCAATGTTTCATCGATTGCAACATCTCCAATACACTCTGCAAATACCGTGTCGATATTCGATGCTGTAGGAGGCGTTACATCTGAGATAATAACGTTCTGAGTTGCTGTGGAAACGTTTCCAACTCCATCATCAAATGTCCAAGTTACTACTGAAGTACCCTGAGTTGTATATGTCAGTGGATCTGTGGTAGTACCCGTAATGGTTCCTGCACAGTTATCAGTTGTTGTTGGTGCCACTACTGTTACCGAACAATCAGAAACTGAATCGGCAAGTACTGGTGTCGTTGGAGCTACTGTATCGTTCACAGTTACGGTAAAAGAACAGTTGGCTGTATTTCCTGAAGCGTCTGTTGCTGTCACGTCAACCGTTGACAATCCAACTGAGAATGTTTGCACACCTGGTTGTCCCGTTCCAGTTCCAGTAGTTGCTCCACTCACAGTCCAAGAGATTGTTTCACCTGAACAGTTATCTGCCGTAGTAATGTTTGGTACAGTTACATCTGCAGAACATACGCCTGGATCTTGATCCTGAACAATGTCTGTTGGACACGTCACTGTTGGAGCAATTGAATCCAAAACGGTAACATTCGAAGTACACGTACTAGAATTACCTGCGTTATCTGTAACTGTCATTGTTACTGACACTGCTGCACCAACATTAGAACAGTCAAATGTTGAAATATCAATCGTTTCTGTATCGATACCACAATTATCTGAGTTCGCAGCTACAACTGGCATAAATGCCACATAATCATTCGATGCCGACCATGTACCATTGGCGTTTCTAAGTGGAACCGCCGTAGCCAAAGTACCGTCAACGTTCTCGATACCCATTGTATGCGTATCACCGTTCGTTGGCATGTTTGTCGTATGAATCTCAATCATGTTAGATGTTTCGTACAAGTGTACTTGCGTAGAAACATTGTTCCCAGAAGGGAAATGATCTACGTTGTAAAACTCCATTACCAATACACGGTTCGGAGCTGTTCCAATTGTTGTGTACTGAATCAAGTTTATTGCTGGTTGCCCTCCGTTACCTGGATCTAAATCTTCCCAAGCAAATGCAATCAGGTCATTTGGAGCAGCAGCATTTGGAAGGTTTTGTCCTGAACAACATCCGCTACCTGCTGGCGAGAAGGTCATGAAACCATTCGACGAAATGTAGAAGTTAGAGTATGTGTTGTCATAGAAGTCAAAGTTAAATCCGATAGGAAGTGCTCCTGAAACAGCATCATCTCCTAAGTTAACTTGCGTTCCTGTAATTGGGCTAGCCAATGGAGCAAAAGTTCCAGTTTGATCTACCGTGTAGGATGTAATCGTACTTGCAGTAACATCTGCTGCAGTAATTGATGCATTTCCTGATCCGTCAAGGTATACTGTTGCATCCTGACAGTTTGCTACTGGCGAAATCGTATCTAGTACTGTTACATTTGCTGTACACGTTGCTGAACCTCCAAGACCATCTGTTACTGTTAAAGTAACCGAAGTTGGTGCAGCTACCGTAATGGAATAGGTTCCAATTGGGAAAGGCGTTGCTGCCGTTGCATTTGATGTTTCACCATCCAACACGTTGATTCCTGAGTATGTCCAGTTTCCTGGTGTCCATGTAGAACCGTCATTTCCCGTATCGTTTACACGGTAAGCCCATCCGTCTTGGAAATCCCAAACTTCACCTGTTCCATCCGTGTTAATGTCTCCGAAGACATCAATTACACCTCCTTGGTAGAACAACTCTACTGCGTCATCACCGTTGATTGACATTGCACCTGTTGTATAATCAGGAGCAAAACCGAAGAAGTTTGTAAATTCTGTGGATTCAGAAGAAACATAAATATACTGTCCTGCTGTTGCAGCTACTGCCGGGAATGTAAATTCCTCACCGTCAGTACCACCTCCGTTGTTTGCTGAACCAAGTCCGTATTGCGAAAGGTCTGCAATATTGTTGATTACATACAACTCAACTCCTTTTGGCGTTCCACCTGTTAATGGACCATCATACGCTCCTGTAATAACCAGATCGTTTGTTGGCATTGCACCTAAGGTAGCATCTGCACAAGTAAATGCAGTTTGTGAAGTCGCTAGGTTCAAAGTTCCACATCCTACGGATGAACCACCATCGATATCAGAAGCAGTCAAGGTTGCGTTTCCATTAGCATCTAAGAAAATCGTTACATCTTGACAAACAGCGTTCACTGCTCCACCTGAAGAAACCACGATATCATCACTTGCAAATCCTACACAACCACCTGAGTTCACAATATACGTTACAGTGTGCGTTCCTATTCCCGCTGCTGCAGGGTCAAATGAATACGTCATTCCGTTTCCATCATCTGTAACTCCAGTTCCTGAGTAAACGCCTCCTGTTGGAGTTCCACCTCCCAGGGCTGTCTGCACTCCTTGCGTTGAACAGAATGGTCCTGGTGCAGTATAAGTAACTGTAGGAATTGCAAAAACTTCCACACCATCGGAAGCAGAATTAGTACATCCGCTTGCGTTTGAATATGTATAAGTGAGTGTATGCACTCCAACTCCTGCTGCTGCAGGATCGAATGAATAGGTCATTCCGTTTCCATCATCCGTAACTCCTGGGCCAGAATAAACACCTCCTGTTGGTGTTCCACTCCCTAATCCTGCTTGAACTCCATCATTGATACACAAATCTGCAAGTGCAGTAAAAGTAACTGATGGTAATGCAAACACTTCCACATTATCATTCGCACTACCTGTACATCCATTCGCATTCGTAAATGTGTATGTAATTGTATGCACTCCAACTCCCGCTGCTGCAGGGTCGAATGAGTAAGTTGTTCCGTTTCCGTCATCTGTAACTCCTGCGCCAGAATAAACACCTCCTGTTGGAGATCCTGATCCTAATCCAGCTTGTACACCGTCATTGATACACAAATCAGCTAATGCAGTGAAAGTTACCGAAGGCAAAGCAAAAACTTCTACGTTATCATTGGCAGGTGATGAACATCCTCCTGCAGGTGTATAGGTAATTGTATGTACTCCAACTCCCGCTGCTGCAGGGTCGAATGAGTATGTCATTCCATTTCCATCATCTGTAACTCCTGCTCCAGAGTAAACACCGCCTGTTGGTGTTCCACTTCCTAATCCTGCTTGAACTCCGGCATTGATACACAAATCAGCAAGGGCTGTAAATGAACTTGTCGCAGCACCTTGAATAGTTACCGCAACATTGCTTGAGTTCGAACATGCGCCTGTCGTTGTATACATAACAGTATATGTATTTGGGGTAGATGCTGATGCATCAATTTGTCCTGTCGTCGTATTGATGGAAAGTCCTGCTGGAGAACTTGAGAAAGAACCTCCTGTTACTCCAGTAATTGTTGGTGTCGGATCCGTGTCTGTTTGACAGTACGTGCCGGCACTGTATGAGAACGAAGCATCATCCAATGCCGTGATTGTGACACTTACACCAGAGCTAGCCGGACACGTGCCAGTAGTAGTGTAGCTTACTGTATACGTATTAGGCGTTGACAAGGACACATCAATTTGTCCTGTTGTCGCATTAATAGAAAGTCCTGCCGGAGCGCTTGAGAAAGAACCCCCTGCTAATCCCGTAATTGTTGGTGTTGGGTCTGATTCATTCACACAAAAAGAGGCTGCGCTGTAAGAGAATGAAGCATCGTCAACAGGATTGATTGTAACGGAAACATTTGAACTATTCGGACAAGCCCCAGTAGTTGTGTATGTAACCGTATATGTATTTGGTGTAGATGCTGATGCATCAATTTGTCCTGTAGTTGTATTGATTGACAACCCTCCCGGAGCGCTTGAGAAAGAACCTCCTGCTAATCCAGTAACCGTTGGTGTTGGGTCTGTATCATTTGCACAGAAAGCCGCTGCGCTGTAACTAAATGAAGGATCGTCTAACGCGTTGATTGTTACCGAAACATTTGAACTATTCGGACACGTTCCTGCAGTAGTATAAGTAACTGTGTATGTATTAGGCGTTGATAAAGAAACATCAATTTGACCTGTACTTGTGTTAATAGATAGTCCTGCAGGTGCACTTGAGAAAGTACCTCCTGCCAAACCAGTAATTGTTGGCGTTGGGTCTGATTCATTCACACAAAAAGTGGCTGCGCTGTAAGAGAATGAAGCATCGTCTAGTGCTTGAGGTGTAATAGTCACGGAACCACATGAACCTGGTGTCACACAACCTCCTTCACCGCGAACGAAGTACGTTGTTGGTGCAGTTATTGTTCCTGGGATTGCAAAAGTTCCCGTTGTAGTAGAGCCAATGTTCGTACCTCCGCATGAACCTGTGTACACTTGCCAAGCAGTTGCATCATTCAATGATCCAGAAATGTTCAATGAAGCTGTTCCTCCTGTACATACAGTAGTTGGTGTTGCTGTTAATGTTGGTACCGTTGGATCTGTACATGCTGCAACACAGGTAACCGAAGGTGAATATGACCCCGGTGTGATGTTGTAGGGTATACCATTATCATTAATCCAATTTGTTCTGTCGTTGATTGAAGCTCTTAGTGCAGTAGAAGTTCCTGTTAACGTTCCATTGTAGCGCGCATTGTCTTGTTCCGTTCCAATAGCTGGAAAAAGTGAGATACAATCGACACCATTCGTAAGTCCCGCAGGTAGTTGTGACCTCGCATTTCCGAGAGGTATTACCGCAGCACTGTTCCAACCTGTGGTTGCATCTAAAGAAGTAGGTGTACCTTGCCCGTCATCACCATGAATACCTGAAATGAATGTTGGTACCGTTGCTGGTTCTGGTGTGGCAGCTTGATATGCTAAGACCTGATCTCCGGCACTCAGCGACCAAGAACCTGTTGAAAGGACAGCCGTACCGCCTCCAGTAACTGTGAAGACATTGGCTGCTGTTTCGTTAATGTGAACAACTGTACCACAACTAATTCCACCTCCTGGTGCTGTATAAGTCATGTGACCTTCGGTTGTACCCGCCCAAGTATTGGCTCCAACAGCCCATCCTTCTTCTGTAAAGTAAATCACTTCACCGCCGGGTATGTCTGTAAGAGCAATCCATGAAAAGTCATCGGTTCCGTCGGTATTATAACCGACAAAGGCAATGTCTCCTGCACTCAATTGTGCGTTGGCTCCGAATCCCATCAAAAAGACTGAGAATAAGAAAAGCCATAAATTTCTTGTAGATTTCATAAGGTAATTCATTGTGAGTAGTGTACTCGTTTAGTTTAAATCGAACCTATTACAGGTAATTTTCATGCAAAACTAAGCAATTTAAAGGTGTATAAAAAATGAAACCGAATAGTTTTGTTTCACACTTAATACACACCTGCTAAAATTAAAAAAGCCCCAGTGAACACTGAGGCTTGAAATGTACTTTATATGCATTTAGTTTCTTGAAGGATAAATTCCAAACAAGGCAATACATACATTAATTCCCAAAAATGGGTTGCGACTATTAAATGGAATGCTGCCACCTGCTGCAGATGTAGCACCACTAATTGTAAGTCCAGCTACTTTATCGTTAGCTGTTGGGTTTTCACGGTAAATATCTGGCATAGTTCCAGCAGTACCAAGACCGTTGGCTCCGCTATCAGTCTCATTAATAGCATCACCATTGTTTGTTGTATAAAGTGCAACATTCGCAACACCGTTCACAAGCGCATGACTGTGCGCAGGCATGTGACTTTGTGTTAAATATATTTGTTCCTGTCCTCCACGTTCTCCCCAGGTCATTGGAGAAAGTCCTGGTCCGACACCAATGTGTGCAATGCTTCTACCTCTTAAATCTGGCAAACCAAAAGTGGTACGTCCGTCACCTCCAAAGGTTGTTCCTAGTAGTGAAAAAAGGGCAGTATTTGCTGCAATGGACTGAAGTTGTCCGTCACACTTTGCCCAAGCGCGTGGTGCAAAATTAAATCCGAATGGTTGAATTTGTCCTATAAATGGATCCATAATAAATAGTTTTTAAATCGTGTTGAAACACTAAATTTTATAAGAAGGTCTCGCGTTTACTCTTTTTATAATACCCGAGACCAACTCTTTGAAATGTATTAGTTACGTGAAGGAAAGATTCCCACCATTGCAATACACACATTGATTCCCAGGAATGGGTTTCGAATATCAAACGGAATGTTACCACCTGACGATGAGGTAGTACCGCTAATCTCCAATCCTGCTACTTTATCACCTGCTGTAGGGTTTTCACGGTAAATATCTGGCATTGTTCCAGCAGTACCAAGCCCATTGGCTCCGCTATCTGTCTCATTAATAGCATCGCCATTGTCTGTTGTATATAATGAAACATTCGCAACACCGTTAATAAGTGCATGACTGTGAGAAGGCATGTTCATTTGTGTTAACGTTTCATTCTCTTTTCCTCCTCTTTCTCCCCACGAAATTGTAGAAAGTCCTGGTCCGTGACCAATGTGTACAATGCTTCTACCTCTTAAATCTGGCAAACCAAAAGTGGTGCGCCCGTCACCTCCGAAAGTTGTTCCTAATAAAGAGAATAGCGCAGAATAAGCAGAAATTGACAATAATTGTCCGTCGCATTTCGCCCAACCACGTGGTGCGAAGTTAAAACCGAATGGTTGAATTTGTCCTAAAAATGGATCCATAATGAATAGTTTTTAAGTGTCTTTTGACACAAGATTAATATTGGATAATTAAAATCCGAGCACTTGGTTAAAACCAAATGCTCGGTACACCTAAATGTATCTTAGTTGCGCGAAGGAAAGATCCCTACCATTGCTATACAGACATTAATTCCCAAGAATGGGTTACGAATGTTGAACGGAATATTGCCACCTGACAATGAAGTAGTTCCGCTAATATCCAATCCGGCTACCTTATCAGCTGCAGTTGGATTTTCACGGTAAATATCTGGCATCGTTCCAGCAGTACCTAGTCCATTGGCTCCTGCGTCCGTCTCATTAATGGCATCACCATTATCTGTTGTATAAAGTGTAACATTCGCAACACCGTTCACAAGCGCGTGGCTATGTGAAGGCATGTTAGGCTGCATCAATGTTACATTTTCACGTCCTCCTCTTTCTCCCCACGAAATTGTAGAAATTCCAGGTCCGTTACCAATGTGTACAATGCTTCTACCTCTTAGATCTGGCAATGCAAAAGTAGTACGTCCGTCACCTCCAAAAGTTGTTCCTAGTAAAGAAAATAGGGCTGTATATGACGCTATGGGCAAAAGTTGTCCATCACATTTCCCCCAACCGCGTGGTGCGAAGTTAAACCCAAAGGGTTGAATTTGTCCTAAAAATGGATCCATAATGAATAGTGTTGTGTGTCAAATGACACTGGTTAATTAAAAAATATACGTTTGACTAATAACACAAATATGCGTTATGCCAACCGCTTTGTTGCCCTTCAAAAAGGACAGGGGTATTCTCTTTTTTTGTCAATGATTCGGTTTCTTTCAAAACCCAACTTCCGTTGACCTCTGATGCTTCCCAAATCTTTTGATTTAGTCTTACGATTAAATCGCTTCCAATTTTGGTCTCGCCCGTTTGACCTTTGTAGCTTATTCCATCGTTTAAGATATCTTTTCGGGAAGGCAAAACTTCTTTTAAAACTTTCGCCGCCTCATAGCCTAGCATTGCGTGCAACGTAGGATATTTATCAAACTTTGCGAAGAATGCATTGTCCAAAGATGTTGGGTCTTTTCGCAAGTCCATTGGTAGCCATGGCGCAACCATGAACAGCTGCTCTACATTCTTTTTCAAACGTTGCATTTGACTTTCATCAAATCCGAACGGTGTAAAGTACATGGGTTCTGGAATGGGATTCTCTAACTTTTCTATGTATTGAACGTTTTCTTCTGCGAAAATCCCATTGTACAATTGAATGGAAGCATCAAACTTCACTTCATTGTAAAAAGACGCAGCCATTTCTGCCTCATTCTCTCGTGGAACATTTGGCGGAATATAATGTCCTGCAAATTGTCCACCTGCTGCGTAAATGGATCTTTCTAACACCTCAACAAGTCCATAGCCAACATCATTAAAACTACCTGAAACGGCAATTTCCTTTTTTCCTGATTCTACCAGATGCGATCCGAGATTGAAAAGTCCATCGCAAATATCCAATGACAGGCTAAAACAGTACTTATTGTTTTCTATTTCAATATTTGGAAATGCACCCAATCGAACAAAAACTGTGGGAACTTCCAGACTATTTACCTTTTCGTACAATAACTTCAGGTTATTATCACCTACAAATCCTATCAAGGCAGAAATTTCTTCCTGGAGGACGAGCTTATCGAGACGATCACAAATAGCCTCTGAATCGTTCCCCATACCGATTCCTTCGACAATGATTTTATAATCATCGTTTTCTTCTAATCTCAAACCGTTTAAGAATTCTTTACCCAAAACAGGATACGCTTTGGATTGTGGGATCAGCACGCCGACCTTTTTCATTGGTGAATATTGGTTAATTTGTATTAAAAAATCGAACCGAATATATAAGTTTATTTTGAATAAACGTGCACGAAAAAGGCATTAATTCATCCGTATTTCTACTTAATAATTCAGAAAGCCCCTAATCTAAGCGGATTGGAAGAATTTTCCTCTTATTTTACTTTCACGAGAACAGCGCGATATTGGCTACCATCGATGGCTGTGGCAAGAATAGAATATACCCCACTCACTAAATTGTTGGCACTAACACGCTGATCTTCCGCATCAAACTCAACCTCCATAAGTCTACCGAATGCATCCACCACTAGAATATTTACTATTGGCTCTTCTGCCACAACGCGCACATAATCTCCTGAGGCTGGATTCGGAAATAAGAGCAGGGACGCATTCAACTCGGTGGCAACACTGACCGAACGAATAGGGCTTGCTTCTGACAGACCATTCCAATCCTTTTGAATGAGTTGATAATAATGATTGCCTGTTGCGACAAATCTATCGCTATAATTGTACTTCGTACGCTCTGTTGTTGTTCCCATTCCTTGAACAAATCCAATTTTTGTCCATTCAACGCCATCAACGCTGTGCATGATATCAAACCCACTGTTGTCGAACTCAGATTCGGTTGTCCACTCGAGCAAGACATCTCTATTTTCTTCTGTGACCTCAAACGCACTTAATTCAACAGGTAGTCCAGAGCACGTTACGGAAGTTGTATAAGAACCTGGAGTAATATTAAAAGGAGTAGAGTTATTGTTTGTCCAATTCGTTCTATCGTTTATTGACGAGCGCACTGCAGCAGCCGTACCCGTTAAAGTACCATTATACCGCGCATTGTCCTGCTCTGATCCAAGAGCTGGAAAAAGTGATACGCAATTAACTCCATTGGTAAGCCCCGCCGGTAGTTGTGACCTTGCGTTTCCTAAAGGCAGCACCGCAGCACTATTCCAACCTGTGGTTCCATCCAAAGAAGTAGGTGAACCTTGCCCGTCATCACCGTGAACACCTGAAATGAATGTTGGTACCGATGCTGGTTCTGGTGAGGCAGCTTGATACGCTAACACCTGATCTCCGGCACTCAGCGACCAAGAACTTCCTGTTGATAACACAGCCGTGCCCCCTCCTGTTACCGTAAAGACATTGGATGCTGTTTCGTTAATGTGCACAACTGTTCCGCAAGAGATTCCACCTCCTGGTGCTGTATAAGTCATGTGACCTTCGCTTGTGCCCGCCCATGTATTGGCACCAATAGCCCAACCTTCTTCTGTGAAGTAAATGACCTCGCCACCAGGTATGTCTGCCAATGCAATCCAGGAAAAGTCATCGCTACCATCAGTGTTGTAACCCACAAACGCGATATCACCCACATTCAATTGTGCGTGAGCCGAAGAGACCATCAAAAAACAGATGAGAACTAGTGATGCAAGATATTTCATAAAACCTTAATTTTCAGTGATAAAAAGAGTGCTTTGAAAACCGTATATAAACGACGTGAACACTACTGATTGAATCAAAAGTAACACTTTTGAATGCACATGAACAAAGAATACTTCGATAATTTCGAAACCCCACCAGAAAGAGTGTAACTCCCTCAAAATCAGATATAAGTATTTATACTTACTAATCAGCAATAACATCTTATCTCAGCAAAACCCGCCTCGTTAGTGGCAGTCGATCAAACGGTACATTTTAACATGACTCTGGCAACGTGAAGAATTGAACAATTGAACAATTAGCCTTGTGGTAACTACTTAGTAATATTTTTCTGATGGGAATGCATTAAGCCTGAACTGCTGCTTCTGCCATTCGGACTGAAAAGGAATTTAATCGCTGATTATTTGGTGACCAACCTTTCAAAAAACGGACAAAATCGGCCCATGCGAGTGGATACATCTGCTCCCATTCATTGCGGAGTACAACAAAATCGATATCCTTGGTACCAACGCTCTGAAGTGCACTTTTTAAAAATAAAAAATAGTGATCGAGAATTTCTGTGTGCTTCTTTTCTAAATCTTCTTCGGTTAACGCGCTACTCATGAAATAAATAACATCTTTCATTCCGCAGCCTTTTCCTACATACTGAAAATCGACCGCAGCGACTTTTCCTTGCTTGTTGAAACAAAAATTGGCCGGCTTCGCATCCCCATGAACGATTGTTTGATACTTGCAAGCGCGTAATTTCTGATCGATGCGAGCCGCATTCTTTTTGAGGGGACCAGATTCCATTCGATCCATCTCTTCTTGTCTAGTATCTAAATGCCAATAGGTGCCGACTTCCCAAAGTCCGTTTGCGGATGAATGCATGTGAAAAGCATGAAAATTTGCCAACCAACGTAAGCACGCGTAAAAATGCTCTTCACTCTTATACTTATAGGTAAGGTCATAACCCAAAGCATTCAAATCCACTAAAACGAGCATTGTTTGCTTCTCATACGTAACTGCAAAGAGAATTTTGGGCACTGCAACATTCGCAGGTAATTTTGGAACATAATTTTCGTACCAGTGCCGTTCAATTTTATAGGACTTTATTTTTCTTTTTGCTGAGGCATCTGAGTTCCAACCGCGTGGATGGTCCATTTCTTCAGGAGGAGCAATTCGCTTTATTATAACGGTTGGATAATCACCTCCTTCTAAATGTACACGTTCAATTGCACCAAACCCACTCCACAGCGATTGTACCAATTCTACCTTTTTCATATCGGTAGCTCCGGTGGCTGTAAAAATTTGATCTTTCAATGCTTTGAGCATGGTGCAAATGAACAAAAAAGGAAGCTGAAAAGTACTTATTTAATCAACTGAAGTCTTCAACTATAAAAGTCTAGTCCTTAAAAAGGATTATGAATTGAATATTATTTTCATTTTGGATATTCAGATCGACTAATTTAAAGTTGCGCTTGGCAAGTTCTTCATATACATAGAAGACCTGATTTTGATTATCAAGTATTTCGACAATTCTTTCCTTCTTTTCTTCAAGACAATCACATCGATCCGAATATCCTACATTCCAACTTTGATAATTGGGAATTGGACTGCCTGGTAAGACAGTATCGACCGTGGATAAAATCTTGTTAAGCACTTTCTTCGCGGTAAAGCCATCAGAATTACAATATGCTTCTCCTAACATAAAAACTGTTTTTATTAGCCAAGATAATGTTTCTCAATTCAATTAATTTAGAATCTTGAACAAAAAAAAAGGGAACCTAAAAGGCTCCCTTCGTATTCTGTATAGAAAATTGATTCTAGTAACGGTAGTGTTCTGGCTTGTATGGCCCTTCTACAGTTACACCAATGTATTCTGCTTGCTCTGAACGCAATTCTGTCAATTCAACACCGATTTTCTCAAGGTGCAGTTTTGCCACTTTCTCGTCAAGATGCTTTGGAAGCATGTACACTTCGTTTCCGTACTTATCTCCATGCAACCACAACTCAAGCTGTGCCAACGTTTGGTTTGTGAATGAATTCGACATTACAAATGATGGGTGCCCAGTTGCACATCCAAGGTTTACCAAACGACCTTCAGCCAAAAGGATAATATCATTTCCGTTGATGGTATACATATCCACCTGTGGTTTGATTTCCGTTTTCGTTGATCCGTGATTCTCGTTCAACCATGCCATGTCAATTTCGTTATCGAAGTGACCGATGTTACAAACGATTGTTTTGTCTTTCATCGCTTCGAAGTGTCTTCCCTGGATGATGTCTTTGTTACCCGTAGTGGTAACTACGATATCTACTTTGTCAATAACAGACTCCAAACGTTTTACTTCAAATCCGTCCATTGCTGCTTGCAACGCACAAATTGGATCGATTTCCGTAACGATTACACGTGCTCCTGCTCCGCGAAGAGAAGCTGCAGAACCTTTACCAACATCACCGTATCCACAAACAACAGCTACCTTACCAGCCATCATTGTATCTGTAGCACGACGAATTGCATCTACCAATGATTCTTTACATCCGTATTTGTTATCGAATTTTGATTTGGTAACTGAATCGTTTACGTTGATTGCTGGCATTACCAATGTTCCATTTTTCTTACGCTCGTACAAACGGTGAACTCCAGTTGTTGTTTCTTCAGACAATCCTTTGATGTCTTTTGCCAACTCTGGGTAACGATCGAATACCATGTTCGTCAAGTCACCACCGTCGTCCAAGATCATGTTCAATGGCTGACCGTCTTTAAACGCGAACAATGTTTGCTCGATACACCAATCGAATTCTTCATCGTTCATTCCTTTCCAAGCGAAAACAGGAACTCCTGCCGCTGCGATTGCTGCTGCTGCTTGGTCTTGTGTTGAGAAAATGTTACATGAAGACCATGTTACGTCTGCTCCCAATTCAACCAATGTTTCAATCAAAACAGCTGTTTGAATAGTCATGTGCAAACATCCAGCGATACGCGCACCTTTTAGCGGCTTGCTTTCACCGTATTCTTCACGAAGAGACATTAATCCTGGCATTTCTGCTTCTGCCAAACGAATTTCTTTTCTTCCCCAGTCTGCAAGGCTGATATCCTTTACTTTATAAGCTAAACGTTCTGTTGTGCTCATATTGTTATTTGTGTGTTTCTAAAATTGTGGTGCAAAGATACGAAGTTCCTAAGTAAAAAGGAAGTTTTACGGCGAATTGTCAATTCTTGAATTCTAGGACTTTAGCTAAACCAATTTAGTGTTTAACAATTTTTTGCGTGAGTGAATTGCCGTTGTATTCCGCTCTTACCCAATACACACCTGCATTCCAATTGGAAATATCGATTTCGTAGTTTACGGGTGCTTCGAGCTGAAGTCTTCCGTCAGCCCCAAAGATCTGAACCTTCTCAACGGGCAACTCGGATGAAATAATTACGACATCCGTTGCGGGATTCGGCGCGATTTGCAATTTGTCCGACATTTGTTCTTCTAAGTAAGTTACGTCTTGAACGATACCGACGTAGCCATTTCCAAAAACGCCTCCACCAACGAGTAATTGATCGTCGGGATCGTTGATGATCGCCTCAATGTCATTCCCGGAGACACCTCCAGAGAAAGTGCTTACTGAAACGCCGTCGAAAAACACCATTCCTCCGCAATTCATTGGCATGCCCAGGTCTGGTGTCACCTCATGCAAGCCACCGCCAATGTAAAGTCCCGTTGGTCCATTGTAAAAAGTATGCACAAACGTGAAATTTGGGCTCACATCTGTAAATCCAAAACCAGGAGAAACCCAATTGTTTCCATCCCATTTGGCAATTCTATTGAGCGTTGTCCCGTTGCTTTGCGTAAACGATCCGCCGACATATAATTCGTTGTTAAAACTACCAACTCCATAAACGGTTCCATTAAAGCCGCTGCCAAGTGCAGTCCAATTCGATCCATCCCATTTACCAACACCGTTTACCTCTACTCCATCCGCAAACTGGAAATTCCCGACTACATAAAGCGCATTGTTAAAAACGGTCATTTGGTGCGGGTACATCACTGGCGCATTGTTTGGGATGTTTCCAGAAAGTCCAGTTCCAAGTGCATTCCATGAAGTACCGTCCCAACGTGCAACACCAGAAATTGCCTGATTCCCAACGCAATCAAACTCTCCACACATATAAATGTCACCATTGAATTCAATCACATCATAAATACAGGCTAGATTGGAAAAATTGGTTGCTGTTGTCAAATAAACTCCTGCGCCGAGTGTATCTAAAGTGCTGCCATCGTATCGAAACACCCAATTGGAATCGGATGGTGTGTTGGCATACGTAACCGCATAAAGATGGGACCCGATTGTTCTTAACGAATGTCCTTCTCGATGCAACGACAAACCGGAGGCTCCCCAATTAGCGCCATCCCAACTTGCAGCATAATCGACATCGCTACCGCAGATTTCGGTAAAAAAGCCAGTTCCATAGACCGTATCGTTGTATAATTCGAAATCAACCATTGTTCCATCCATTGTATGCGATGAACACAATTGATTGATCACTTCCTGAGCATTGGTTGATGCACAAATAAAAAGGCACCATGTTAAAAGAACGCATGTAGTTTTCATAAGATTCCGTGTTTGGTTTGGTGAAAATACCAACACACAGAAACCTATACTAACGAACTGAAAGAGAGATTTATAAAAGTATACAAGTCTAAATTTTCTCGCGAATTAACGCTTCAAGACCATCGATAAAACGATCGTGATCGTTTGAACTTGGCACCAACTGGATTTTTTCACCGCCTTTTTCTTCAAAGATTTCTTGATACTCGTCGCCAATTTCTATGACAGTTTCCAAACAGTCGGCCACAAATGCTGGACTGAAAGCCAAAATCTTTTTTGTGCCTTTTTCCGCTTGTTCTTCGACTACCTTATCGGCGAAGGGGGTTAACCATTTCTTATCGAGACGTGATTGGAAGCACACTGTATATTTCTCTTCAGGAATGTTAAGTTTCGCAGCAATTAAGCGTGTGGTTGCATAGCAAGTTGCCTTGTAGCAGAATTTATTCTTGTCGTTCAATTCGGTTTCACAAGGTTGATCTGAACACAAATCTGAACCTTCGTACACTTTGTCGACATGACGATCTGGCAATCCGTGATAAGAGAACATCACGTGATCGTATTCTTCGATATTGAACTCTTTTGCTCGTGCCACAATGGAGTCGATATAGCCTTCGTTGTCCCAAAATTGATTGATACAACTTACTTCGGGAACCACCCACCATTTTCGAATGATGTTTAATGCCAGGTCAATTGCAGATCCGCTTGAAGCACTTGCATACTGCGGGAACATTGGAAGCACGACGATGTGATCATAATTTTCTTCGCGCATTTGCTCCAAAACATCGTACATGGATGGGTTTTGATAACGCATGGCGTAGTGCACAGTCACCTCATCTGCGGAGAATCGTTTTTGCAATTTCGTCACAACATTTTCCGTGTGAGAAATCAACGGCGAAACTCCGTTGTGCATATCAAATAACTCTTTGTACACCTTGGCTGATTTCGGTGCGCGAAAAGGAACAATAATTCCATTAACCAAAATTTTGCGTCCCAACCACGGCAAATCAATCACTCTTGGGTCATTCAGAAACTCGCTCAAATAACGGCGAACATCTCCTGTTTTCGGACTGTCTGGCGTCCCCAA
Source organism: Fluviicola sp. (assembly GCA_043584915.1). Taxonomy (GTDB): domain Bacteria; phylum Bacteroidota; class Bacteroidia; order Flavobacteriales_D; family Crocinitomicaceae; genus UBA4466. The sequence continues at coordinate 2,262,500 of CP121319.1, read as the reverse complement.
CTGCACTAATAATACTCCTACTCTCCTTTTCATACAAACAATTTTTCTCGCCAATTCTCGGCGTCTTCAACGTTCAGCAAATTTAGTTTCAATAAATTAGATATGGTCTTTTCAAAGGCCAACGGATATCCAATTCCATCGTAATTCCATTCGGTTTCTTCCAACCAATTTTGCACTTGTCCGTGACGCAGGTTGTAGCGCCAACAGATCAAATCGACAATATCTTCGTTTTTCTTTAACTGGGCTGCGCGCTCATTTACAATAGTGCAAATGGTTTCCAGTTCGGTCATGCATTCGTCTGCAATTTCTTTTCTCGCTGCAATGACAAAACATGGCCACGGCGTTACGACTTCATCTATATATCTGCATTTTTTCTGCTCCGTGTATGGATGTGTCGTGTATTTTTCCCACAGAAATGCTTGCGCCTCATCGTTCTCCAATGCCCAAAGTCCGCCGTACACATCTCCAATGATATTGAATTTGAGATTGGTCGTATCCCAACCTTCTTGATTGGCTTTAACGTAGGTCATTAAATGAGATCCGGAACCTTCTCTGGAGATGGCGAATGTTTTGTTTTCCAGTTGATCAACTGAAGTAATTGCACTGTGATACGGAACATGAATTCCCCAATGCAATGGCGTTGTAACGTATACCTGAATGATTTTGGCATCCAACCCTTGCAAAACAGCCTTTGTAATTCCTTCCGTAAGTAAAACGGCAATATCCAAAGAGCCTGTTTCTAATCCGCGGATCATTTGACCTGTTCCACCTCCCATATCGCTCCAGTGCAATTGAATGCCTTTTTCACGAAATCGACCTTCTTCGATCGCCATGCGCCAGGGCAAATTAAAATGTTCTGGAACTCCTCCTATTTTAAATCCTTTCATTTTTTTGTTCTATCGTTCATTTCTGAAAACTGCAAATCGTACAGCCTTCGATAGTATCCTTGTTGTGAAAGCAAGGCTTGATGATCGCCCACTTCTACAATTTTCCCTTTGTCTAAAACGACAATTTTATCCGCGCCTTGAATTGTTGACAAACGGTGTGCAATCACAATCGATGTGCGTCCTTTGGTGATTTTTTCTGTTGCCGTTTGAATCATTAACTCCGATTCCATATCCACACTCGAAGTTGCTTCGTCCAGAATTAAAATGCTCGGATTGTACACATACGCACGTATGAACGACAGCAATTGACGTTGCCCAACCGACAGCACGCCTCCGCGTTCTCCTACTTCATAATCGTAGGCTCCGGGAAGATTTGAAATAAACTCATGTGCTCCAACGGCTTTTGCTGCTTCTACAACTTGCTCACGGGTAATTTTCGGATCGTTGAGTGTGATGTTGTTGTGGATGGTATCTGAAAATAAGAAAACATCCTGCAAAACAAAGGCCACATTACGTCTCAAATGGGACAATTCAATATCCGTTATCGAAACATCTCCAAAAGAGATTGTTCCTTTTTGAAACTCATAAAATCGACCAATGAGGTTGACGATAGACGTTTTACCGGCTCCGGTTGCTCCAACAAATGCGACAGTGGATCCAATTTCGATGTCTAGATTTAAATTCTGAAGCACCCAATCTTCGTCGTTATAGGCAAAGTAAACATCTTTGAAATGAATGTCCGTAGCGAAGTTGACATCGCTTTGAGAACCATTGTTTTGAATGTGCTGCTCGCGATCCAATTCCTGAAAAACACGCTCCGCACGAACCGTTCCACGTTGCAGGGTATTGAACTTATCTGCGAGCTGTCGAATAGGTCGGTACAGCATGTAAATCCACAATACAAAACCGAAAATTGTACCGTGTTGCGTTTCAATTTCTCCGACGGCATGTTCATGCACATAAACACTTGCCCAAACCAACAAGAGTGCCACAGACAACGTTGATAAAATCTCTACTATCGGAAAGAAAATAGAGTACGCCCATATGGCATTGAAATGCGCTTGTCGGTGTTTGCGGTTGATTTCTTCGAAATGCTCGTATTCTTTTTTCTGACGATTGAATAACTGCACAATTGCCATTCCCGTCAAACGCTCATTCACAAAATTATTCAGTCGATTCACTTGCTCTCGTTCCTGTTCGAAAGATTTCCGAACGGCTCTTGCGAAAATACGCGTAGCGAATATCAAGATTGGAATTGGGATGAGCACGAGCAGCGCAAGCGACCAATTGGTCACCAACATTAAAATCACAATAAATATCAGCATGAGCATGTCACCCACAATGGCCATCATACCCGCGGAAAAAACATCCGTAATTGCCTCTAAGTCCTGAACCAAACGTGTCACGTGCGTTCCAACGGGAGTTTTATCGAAATAGCGAATATTGAAGCTCATGATGTGTTTCATTAACTTCTTCCGGATATCTCGAATAATGGATTGCGCGAATAAGTTGGAAAAATACGTGGCGACAAATTGAAACACACCCTCTGCCAATAGCATCGCGATGACAATCAAAGTCCAAACTAATAATTGATCGGCGTTTTGGGTCTTTTGAATGTACTCATCCACCATATACTTAATCACAGCCGGACGAATTGGACCTAATGCCGCAAGTAAAAGCGTTGTAATAACTGCCAGAAAGAACAAAAACTTGTACGTTTTCCAGTAAGAAAGCAGCCGGATAAATACCCGGGTATTCAACTTGTTTTTCTGCGCCATTACTGCAAATTTAACCCAAAGATTGTAAATGGAATCGCCCTCGTTGAAATGTTGTGATAAAAATGCACCTTGCCAAAAGAAATTATTGCTGTACTTTTATCGGAAATGCCCGAAACATGATCCATAATTTCTCAGAATCAAATTCAATCTTTCAATCGTTTATCGCAGAATTGCGCGATGTTGAAATTCAATCAGATCCTTTGCGTTTTCGACGTAATTTGGAACGAATTTCTGAAGTTTTAGGGTACGAATTATCCAAGAAATTATCGTATGTCGATAAAAAAGTGGAAACACCACTTGGAACTACCGAGGTTCCCTTGTTAAAAGATCAACCGGTTTTGGCAACCATTCTTCGTGCAGGACTCGGAATGCACCTCGGCCTTTTGAATTACTTTGATCGCGCTGAAAGCGCTTTTGTTAGTGCGTATCGAAAACACACAACCCCCGAAGATTTTGATGTTTTTGTGGAATACATGGCAGCTCCAGGAATTGATGGTAAAGATTTGATCATTTCTGACCCGATGCTTGCCACGGGAACCTCCATGGCACTTGTATACAAAGCACTTTTGCGACAGGGAAAACCAAGAAACATTTTTGTTGTTTCCGCGATTGCTACGCCCGATGCACTGGATTTTTTGAAAACCAAACTTCCGTCTAGAACGGAATACTATATCGGTGCCATTGACAACGAATTAACCGCTGAATCGTACATCGTCCCTGGCCTGGGAGACGCAGGAGACTTGGCTTACGGGGTGAAAGTTTAGCGCATGAATTGGGGAGCCTATTTATTCCTTGCCGGTTTTTCTACGATTAAGTTCATGTTCGCGCCAGTTGCCGGACTTGGATTCCATCTCAGCTTCCTGGAAACTTACCTGAGCTGTGTAGCAGGCGCTATCATAACGGCATGTGTTTTTTATTTCGGTGCTACTTATTTCATGAAACGAGCACACGAAAAGCGTGTCCAAAAATACTTGCAAAGCTTGGAACTCGGCGTACCTCTCAAGCAAAAGAGAAGTTTTACACGCGTCAACAAAGGAATTGTAAGAGTCAAACGTTCCATTGGCATCTTTGGAATTGCCATGTGGGCTCCATTCTTTTTATCCGTGCCCATTGGTTCCATCGTTACTGCCAAGTTTTTTGGAAAACGAAAAATCACCTTTTTCATCATTCTAACAGGCATCTTTTTTAACGGCTTCGTTAGCACGTTGATCACTTATTTATTTGCATGAAACACATCTTCTTTGATTTAGATCGAACGCTTTGGGATTTTGAAAAAAACTCGGAACAAGCCTTACGCATTTTGTTCGATGATCTGTCACTTGGAAATCACATGCGGGATTTCGAAACTTTTTTTAGTTCCTACAAGAAAATCAATGCGCGTCTCTGGAATTCATACGGAGCAGGCAAAATCACGAAGGATGCACTACGCATCAAGCGCTTCGATGACACCTTGAAGAGTTTTCAAGTCGAGAATGCGGAAATTGCGCATAAATTGGCCGAAGGTTATGTGGCTATTTCGCCGCGCCAAACCAATATTTTCCCGAACACGCAGGAAACACTTCAGGAATTGAAGAAGGAGGGAAAAGTGCTACACATCATCACCAATGGCTTTAAAGAAGTGCAATTCATTAAATTGGAAAATTGTGAACTGAGAGAATATTTTGATGTCATTATTTGTTCGGAGGATGTTGGCAGAAACAAACCTGCACCGGAGATTTTTCAGCACACTATGAAATTGGCCAACGCCAAGCCTGAAGAAAGTGTAATGATTGGCGATGATTTAAAAGTTGATGTCCGAGGTGCCGAGCGACAAGGAATGACGGGGGTTCTTTTCGATCCGAACAGAGATTACAACGAGCGTGCTCACGAATGGCGCATTCATGACTTGAGTAGACTCCCCGAAATTATTCCGTTTATGCGCAAGCCGCTTTGATTAATCTTCGCGACGAATTAAGCGCAACTTCTGTGGTTTTTCAACGCCCTGGTGCGAAACAAATAACTTCAAGCGGTTCCGTGTAAGAAAGCCAAATTTGAAATGCAAAGATCTTAATTGAGAACTTGAAACACTGCTAAATTCCATTTTGCGTTTTTTGCCGATGAGCACTCTTTCCTGCACCACCACAGAATCTCCCTTGGTATGATATGCTTTCAGATTCAACACCAAACGTTTGTTTACGTATTGTATTTCAAACCGCTCCGCTACAATGGTGTCGCCTAGTTTGTTGATGCGAAACGACTCACCATACATGATATCATTCTTCAAAAACCAACGCTCGTATCCACTTCCTTCTCCATACTCCCAAAGTCCTTGCAACTTGGTGACACGATTCGGAAGTTGTGCATGCAACATGGGCATCACAGCCAGAACAAAAACAAAAAGGAGCGAACGTTTCATAGACAATCGGTTTTTATGCATTTAACTCTTGTCGTAATTTCTCATACAAAACCATGCCAGCTGCAACACTTACGTTTAAAGAAGCAATTTCTCCGCGCATTGGAATACGACAGCTGATATCCGACAAATTGATTAAATCTTGTGTGATTCCATCTTTTTCAGACCCCATGATTACAGCCACGGAACCACGCAAATTTGTTTGGTACAAAGGAACGCTCGATTTTTCTGTACAGGCAACCAATCGCACGCCGCATTGTTGAATGTAGAAAAGAGTATCTTTCAAATTATCCGTTTTACACACCTTAATTCTATTCAAAGCACCAGCCGATGTTTTAATGGCGTCGGGTGTTACAGTCACCGATCCTTTCGATGGAATAATGATGGCATCTACTCCTTCGCATTCTGCCGTTCTTGCAATGGCACCAAAGTTTCGTACATCTGTCAATCGATCCAGAGCGAGCACGAAAGGCTTCTTCCCTTCTTCCAGAAGCTCCTCCACCAACTCTTCGGCCTTGTAGTACTCTACGGGAGAAACATAGGCAATAACGCCCTGATGGTTGTTATCAGTAATTCCATTGAGTTTTTCAACAGGCACAAACTGCAACGTATGGTTTTCGCCTTTCAGCGCTTCTTTCAAATCAAGGAACAATTCCTTATTCATTCCTTTTTGAATTAAAATCTTGTTCAACTCCCGACCAGCGCGAATCGCTTCAATTACAGCATGCACCCCGAAGATGTAATCATCACTCTCTTTCTTGCGCTTCGGACGGCTATCGTATTTCGGTTTTCTTTCCATCTTAGAATTTGTAGTTGACTGTTATTTTAATATCTGGGTGCACTGATTGTGCCACTGGGCAAGCTTCTCCTACTCTTTGAATACGTTCGCAAAGATCTTCGTTCCAACCGTTTCCGGAAAGATCCAAATCAATTTCCAATTCTGCAATTCTTCGCGGAGCATCCCCCATGATTTTTGTCACGTACGCCGCGCCATTTTCAAAAGCGTGTCCGTTTTTATCGCAATGAATTCCAATAACAGTAAGCATGCACGATGCGTAAGCAGTTGCCACCAAATCCGTTGGAGAAAAAGCCTCTCCCTTACCATTATTGTCTGTGGGCGCGTCAGTAATTATCTGTTGCCCCGATTTCGAGTGCGTACACGTTGTGCGGAGCTTCCCGTTATAATCCACTTTAGAGGTTGCCATATGCTATCTATTTCTGTAAATTTGTATTCATGTTTCTTGCAGAAGGGACAAAAGTAGCTTTTATTTAGGCTACGGAACGAATTAATATACATCGGATGAGTGAGATCAAAGAACGTGAAGGCTCTGTAGAAACGGAAGTACGTAATGGTGTGGTTCGTATTAAGAAACCGAAATGGTTGCGCGTAAAGTTGCCTACCGGTGAGAACTACAAAAAAGTGCGCTCATTGGTGGATGAACACAAGCTTCACACAATTTGTGAAAGTGGAAATTGCCCGAATATGGGTGAATGTTGGGGAGAAGGAACAGCAACTTTTATGATTCTTGGAAATATCTGCACACGATCGTGCGGATTCTGTGCTGTGAAAACCGGTCGCCCTGAAGAAGTGGATTTGTTCGAACCAGGCAAAGTGGCGCACAGTGTGAAAACCATGGGCGTAAAACATGCCGTGATTACTTCTGTGGATCGAGACGACCTAAAAGACGGTGGTTCTGAGATATGGGCACAAACGGTTCGCGCTATTCGAAAACAATCCCCAGGGACTACTTTGGAAACCCTCATTCCAGATTTTGGAGGACATTGGGAAAACCTACAAGTGGTCATCGATGTAGCTCCTGAAATTGTAAGTCACAACCTTGAAACGGTGCGTCGACTGACAAAGGAAGTGCGAATTCAAGCCAAATACGATCGCAGTCTAGAAGTGCTTTTCCGTTTGAAAAAAGGAGGCATGAAAACAAAATCAGGCGTAATGCTTGGATTGGGAGAAACCCGCGAAGAGGTCATTGAAACCATGGAAGACTTGCGCAGTGTCGACGTAGATATTTTGACTCTAGGACAGTACCTGCAGCCAACACCAAAGCATCTTCCAATTGCAGAGTTTGTGACGCCTGAACGTTTCGCCGAATTCAAAGAGCTTGGACTAAAAATGGGATTCCGTTATGTAGAGAGTGGTCCGTTGGTTCGTTCTTCTTATCGTGCTGAAAAACACCTCTTTTAATCAATTATTACCGCACATTAGTAGCTCATTACCCTTTGAGGTAATTCGATCTTTCTTTTTGCGTAACTTGCGAATCTAGAACGCATGTTACAAAACTTATGAAACGAAAACTGCTTACCCTGGCTATAGGGCTAATCGGGCTTTCTGCAACTGCTCAAGATTTAAACGGAGCTTGTGGAGCATATACCGCCCAAGATCAATTATTCGAGAATTATCCAGAACTGAAAGCGCAATACGATGCCTATCGATTGTTGCAAAACGGCGCTGTAACGAACAACACCAACGGCAAATCATCCGTGAGTTATGAAATTCCAGTGGTGTTCCATATTATTCATGAATACGGAAACGAGTTGATATCTGATGCTCAGGTATACGATGCAATGGAGGTGATTAACCGTGAATTTAATGCGGCAGATGCAGATTCTGTTGATTTGGTACCTGAATTTGAAAACCTCAACGGAAACGCACGCATCACTTTCAAACTTGCAGCCAAAGATCCGCTTGGAAATTGTACCAACGGAATTGAGCATATCTATTCACACGAAACGCGTGTTGGAGATGCGTATTCAAAACTAAATCAATGGAACCGCTCAAGATACCTAAACATATGGGTGGTTGATATTGTTGGCGTACCCGGTGCAGCCGCTTATGCCACTTTCCCTGCAAGTACCGATGGAAATGGATTTTGGGTGGATGGAGTTCTTTCCGCACACAACTACGTTGGAACCATTGGAACAGGAAGTCCAGGAGTTGAATCAGTGATTACGCATGAGATTGGTCACTGGCTTGGATTGGCGCACGTTTTTGGAAACTCCGATCTAATCAACAATGGCCCAACTATTTGTAACGACGATGGAATTGCTGATACGCCTGTGACAAAAGGACATCAAAATTGTAACTACGTCTATCCTTCAGGATGGATTGATTGTGATACAACCAATGGCGGTGTGGTAGAAGATTTGCAGAATTATATGGATTACTCCTATTGCTATCGTCACTTTACACCAGGTCAGGCTGAAGCAATGAACAATACTTTGGAAGGAATTGCCGGACAACGAAACAATCTTTGGTTGGATTCAACGCTCATTTTAACTGGAATAAAAGACCTTCAAACACCACAAGACCCGAGTAATACCTTAACGGTTCCTTTGTGTACACCTGTGGCAGACTTCTTTGCAAATCGCACTACGGCTTGTGCCGGAAGTTTAATTTCATTTGAAGATGTTTCTTGGAACGGTGTGGTTGAAAGCCGAGAATGGACTTTTGAAGATGGAACACCAGCCACCTCTACTTCCGCGAATGCTAATGTAACATTCAGTGGTTCAGGTTGGAAAAAGGTAACATTGACCGTAACCAATGCAACGGGTTCGCATACGAAGGAAGAATCAGATTACATCTACATTTCTGGAGATTGGTCAGAGGCCTCAGGGCCAACCATGTTTGACATGGAATCGGAAACAGCGGCAGGAACAGGAACCAATTACTTCTTAACGCAAAATCCAGAAGACAATTTCGGTGCGTTTAAAGTAGACCAAACCAATGGTTATGACGGAGGAAAGGCCTGGAAACTTCAAACGTATTTCGACAATTCTCAATCTGACCCTTTCACAGACGAAGGTTTCTACAACCAACGCTTAGGGTTGAGTATGGACCATTTAATTACACCATCCATTGATTTACGCTACACTTCGAATGTATCGGTTACTTTCAAATATGCTTACGCAACCAATGCTACCAACAGCAATGACATCACAGAAAACTTGCGCGTATACACATCTAGCAATTGTGGTGAAACCTGGACGCCAAGAATTATTAGCGTTGATGGTCAAACAATTGGTTCTACACTTTCAGGAAACGATTTGGTGACAGGAGGTTATGCTGGATACATTGATTTTGCCCCAACAAATAATGGCATGTGGAAAGAAGGATCTTTTTCTTTTAACACCAACTCTACGGACAACAAAACGCGCATTCGATTCTCATTTGAAGCATCGGATAATTCGAGCAACCTGTTCATTGACAATATTCAAGTGAACGGAACATTGAATGCAGAGGATGCCTTCATGAAAGATATGGAGATCAATGTATATCCAAATCCAAATCAAGGAGAAGCAATATCGGTTCACTATTACGCACAAAATTTACCCGTGACTTTTACGCTTCGTGATGCTCAGGGAAAATTGGTTTCACAAGACACCAACAGCACAACGAATGGATCTGTGACACATAAACTATCCAAAAGCTCAAACTTGAGTGCCGGGTGCTATCTGCTTGAAGTTCAAAGTGGTGAACACAGAACAATCAAGAAGGTTGTAGTGCTTTAAGAGCACAACTTATTGTGTATTTTTTTAATTGAAAATGTGACCCTCTTGGGTTGTAGCGAGTTAGGAAATTAATAGACCTGTATAATTCGTTGCAACTTTTCAAAAGTCACATTTTCAATTTTGTCTTTTTAACCTTATCTTTGGCTTGTTTCATTGTGATTCGTGCAATACTACAGACGCACAACACATTGAAATTTAAAGAGTTAATACACAATAAGTACTTATGAAAAAAAGAATATTTGCGATCGTTGCCGGGTCTCTCTTCACTTTTTCGGGTTTCGCACAGGATGTTGTCCCATGTGGAACAGATGAAGCATTAGAGAATCTGCACCAGCAATTTCCTCAATTAAAACAAGAGTATCTTGCGAATCAGGAGTTGTTGAGAAACAGTTTACAAGTTCAAACTGTTGTTGAGAATGGAGTAGCTAAAAAGAAAGCTACATATGTGATTCCAGTTGTATTTCACATCTTACACGAATATGGAAATGAAAATGTTCCTGATTCTCGTGTTTATACTTTGATGGAGGAATTGAACGAAGATTACAGCGCCACTAACGCTGATCTTAGTCAGGTTATTCCAATGTTTGATACAATTGTTGGAGATGCCGAGGTTGAATTTCGATTGGCAGCTTTAGATCCACTAGGGAATTGTACCAACGGTATTGAGCACATCTACTCACACGAAACAAATTTCGGTGAGTCCGTTTCTAAATTGAATCAATGGAACCGTGCACGTTACATGAACATTTGGGTTGTAAAGACACCAAACTCGGGAGGAACAGTTCAAGGAACACTTCTTGGATATGCAACTTTCCCGGCAAGTACTGATGGGTCTGGATTCTGGACAGACGGTATTGTTTTGCGTGATTACACTGTGAACAGCGGCGACAGAACACTTTCACACGAAGCAGGTCATTACCTTGGTCTTGCGCATCCATTTAACGGTGTACAAGATATCGGTCAGGCAGGACAATGTGGAGACGACGGTGTTCTTGATACACCTCCAACTGAAGGATCTTTCTCAACGTGTAACTTAGCACTACCAACGTGTGATACTAACTTGGCTGAAGTTCCTTTGGCAAACGTTCAGAACATCATGGATTACTCTAGTTGTGCTGTAATGTTTACGGAAGACCAAGCAGCTATCATGAACAATACATTGGAAGGTATTGCAGGTCAACGAAACAATCTTTGGCAAGACAGCGTATTGGAAATCACAGGAGTTGATAACCTGATGATGCCACAAGATCCATCTGATGAATTAACAGTTCCATTGTGTGCACCAGTTGCCGATTTCTTCACTCCTGATGGAGTTTGTAATACTGACGGTTCGGCTGTATGTACAAGAACAGCTGCTCTTGGAAGCCCTGTTCGTTTCGAAGATGCTTCTTGGAATGCATTGATTGACACGTACGAATGGACGTTCGAAGATGCTACACCTGCAACTTCAACTTCAGCAAACCCAATTGTATCATTTGATGCTCCGGGATGGAAAGAAGTTTCATTGACTGTAACAAACGCAGCAGGATCAGATACACGCACTGATTCTAAATACATTTACATCTCTCCAAACTGGGCAGAGAACAATGGTCCAACAATGTTCGATATGGAAACAGAGATAGCGCCAGGTACTGGAAACTACTTGTTCCTTGTTGAAAATGTTGAAGAAAACTTCGGAAAGTTCAAAGTAGACAACAGCGTTGGATACAACAGTAACTCTTCTTGGAAATTGCAAACGTACTTTGACAATTCACAGTCAGATGTATTTACAGATGATTGGTTCTACAATTTCCGTTTGGGAGGTAGCTTGGATCGTTTGATCACACCATCAATCAATCTTGCATACACAACGGGTGTTGAAGTAACATTCAAATATGCGTACGCAACGAACGCAACAGTAACGTCAGACATTACAGAAGAATTGAAAGTATATGCTACTCGCAACAGCGGAGAATCATGGACACCACGTATTCTTTCTGTTGACGGTACAACTGCAGGATCTGCAATTACTGGAGACGATCTAGTAACTGCGGGATATGCGTCAAATGCTGATTTCGCTCCATCATCTGATATTCAGTGGAGAGAAGGATCATTTACATATACTCCAAACAGTTCTGACAACCGTACGCGTTTCATGTTCGAATTCCGTGCATCTGATTTGGCAAGTAACCTTTACATTGATGACATCAACGTTACAGGAGTACTTAACCTTCAAGAAGCTGGATTGGAAGGACTAGACCTTCAGGTTTACCCGAACCCATCAGCAGGAGAGCCAATCAATGTATCTTACATGGCACAAGACGAGCCAGTAGAATTCACTTTGCTTGACGCACAAGGAAAAGTTATTGCAACACAAGTAATCAACACAACTAACGGACAGGTAACAACACAGTTGGCTAATACAGCGAACCTACCGTCAGCGCTTTACTTCTTAGAAGTAACAAGTGGAGATAACTCTACAACACGTAAAGTAGTTGTAATGTAATTCCATATTAACTCATTAGAAAGACCTCGACAGCAATGTCGAGGTTTTTTTATGCGCATTCCTCAAAGAAAATGTTGTGTCTTCCGATTCCAGAAAAGTAGGCACGTTCGCTTCCAAGATTCTAGTTGAATGAAGGCAAACAGGACAGAAATAATACATACATTTGTAAGTAAATAAATCAACATGAGTTCATACGATATCACGATAATTGGATCAGGTCCTGGAGGATATGTTGCAGCCATCAGATGTGCGCAACTTGGAATGAAAACGGCAATCATTGAAAAGTACAACACTTTAGGCGGAACGTGCCTGAATGTTGGATGTATTCCATCGAAAGCACTACTCGATTCTTCAGAGCACTATCACAATGCAACGCACAATTTCGAAGAACATGGAATTGATGTGAAAGACGTAAAAGCTAACATCAAGCAAATGATTCAGCGTAAAAACGATGTTGTTGAACAAACGTGTAATGGAGTCAAGTTCTTGATGGACAAAAACGACATTGATGTGCATCACGGTGTTGGTTCATTTGTTGACAGTACAACCATTAAAGTAACGGACAACGATGGCAAGGAAACGACAATCACGTCAAAAAACACCATCATTGCCACAGGATCGAAGCCCAACTATTTCCCGGGAATGGAGCCGGATAAAAAGCGCATCATCACTTCTACGGAAGCATTAGACATGCAAGAAATTCCAAAGAAGATGCTCGTGATTGGAGGCGGAGTTATCGGCTTAGAACTTGGCTCGGTATTCGGGCGTTTGGGAACTCAAATTGATGTTGTGGAGTATGCGCCTCGATAATCCCCACGATGGATGGAACGATGTCAAAAGAATTGACGCGTGTCCTCAAAAAAGAAGGATTCAAATTCCATTTACAGCACCGAGTTCAAGAAGTTAAGAACACGGGAAAAGGTGTTTCATTGACTGCTCTCAACAAAAAAGGTGAAGAAGTAACGATGGAAGCTGATTACTGTTTGGTTGCTGTCGGACGAAAGCCATTTACTTCTGGACTTGGGTTGGAAAATGCAGGAGTCAAACTAAACGACCGAGGACAAGTAGAAGTAAACGACAATTTGCAAACAAATGTTCCGAACATTTATGCCATTGGCGATGTTGTTCGCGGAGCAATGCTTGCACATAAAGCAGAAGAGGAAGGTGTTTATGTCGCTGAATTATTGGCGGGACAAAAGCCGCACCTCAACTACAATCTTGTTCCGGGTGTTGTGTATACCTGGCCAGAAGTTGCCGCTGTTGGTAAAACAGAGGAACAGTTGAAAGAAGAAGGTCGTGCAATTAAAGTGGGTTCTTTCCCAATTAAAGCATTGGGAAGAGCGCGTGCCAGTATGGACATTATGGGAACCGTTAAAATCATTGCGGATGAAGAAACGGATGAAGTATTAGGTGTTCACATGGTTGCAGCACGTGCCGCAGATTTAATCATGGAAGCTGTTACTGCGATGGAATACCGAGCTTCAGCCGAAGATATGGCGCGTATTTGCCACCCACACCCGACTTACTCAGAAGGAGTCAAAGAAGCAGCTTTGGCAGCATTTGAAAACCGCCCATTGCACATTTAAGGTAAACTGAAATAACTTATATAGAAAAGGCGATCCGTTTGGATCGCCTTTTTGCATGTTATCGGATTTAGATCAATCGTCAAGAATCTGTTTAGACGGTCCGGTCCTCGTATTTACTTCTTTTGCTAGATCCAATTTTGCGGATACAAACTCTTTTATTAGTGCATAATTCTCCTTGCCCGTATACTCTTCGCTAATAATGTACATCTGTCCATTCTTAAACTCAATTAGCATGAAAACATCCTCGTGAAATTCGCATTTAACACAATGGCTCCAATTGTAGCAAAGAGTCTGAGAAATATCTTCATGATGTAAGCCAGTCTGATCGAATTTCATCGTAATCTTAGAACCTTCAAAACCCGAATAAACAATCTCATTGGCTTTGGTTTTTAAGAGGTTTCGCTGTTTTCGGCGTTCATCAATTTTATTAATTGAATCTCCAAAATAGTAGCCACCCGCGATTAATGTCACTAATACAAGATAGACTTCTACTGAAGGAAAGAACCAATTGTACAGTCCAAAAAACAAAAGGAACACCCCGAAGATTAGTCTGAAAATAAGAAGCTTGCGCTGCCCTTTCCACAATCTTTCCCAGGGAAGCAACAACAATTTAAGGTGCAATCTAGGATTGAAATCAGTCTCGACGACTAACTCTTGATTTGCACTTTCCATGCGACTACTTCGCCAAGGTCATTTCCTTCACAAGATGCCCTGCTCCAGCGTATACATCCATTACCCATAAAACGTATCGGATGTCGACCATGATATTTCTACATCGGTTGGTATCAAACATATAATCGCTCATTGTACTTTCCCAAGTTCTATCAAAGTTGATTCCGATAAGGTTTCCTTCAGCGTCCAAAGCCGGCGATCCAGAGTTTCCTCCTGTTGTATGATTGGATCCTGTGAAACAAACCCAAAGCTCTCCATCTTGTGCATATTGACCGTAATTTTTCGCCTCAGCTAGTTCGCGCAAGCGCGGGAGGATATCAAAATCTGGATTTCCCGTATTGTTTTTCGCAATAATACCATCCAACGTGGTGTACGGTGTGTACATCATTCCATCATGCGGAGCTGAGCCTTCCAACTTACCGTACGTAATACGCATGGTTGAATTGGCATCTGGCCACATATTTTCATCAGGGAACATATCTTTTCGTCCTGCAACGTATACTTGAAGCAACGCATTCATTTGCCCAAAATAAATTCGAACTCCAGGCAGTGTCTCGCTTCGGAAATACAATTGAAAGGCATCCCAAAGCATTGCCGCTTCATCCGCAACAAACGGTTTCATATCCTTTCTTTTCTCTTCAGGCTTGGCTTCGTTCTTAGCCACTTTCTTCTTGTATTTGCTCAAGTTTTTAAAACTCAATCCGTCCAGGAATTCCAAGTAACGCTCTTGATTGGTAAATGCCGAATTATCAAAAATTTCTTCCGTCAATTGCGCTGCAGATTTGCCCTTCATTACCTCCGGAATGGCATCTCCCATCAACGCTAAATATTCTTCTGTTAAGAGCATGAACACTTTGCGGTCTGTTGCTTCATCATAATTCTTAAAGAATCCGGCAGCAGCGTTGCGTCGCTTTTCAACTTCTGCATTGAAAGCTTCTTCGTTCTCCGTTTTCATTAAATCGGCCACCAACTTTTCAACGGTACGCGTTTGTTTGAATATTTCCGCGCCAACATATCCATATTCTATGTACATATTATAGGCAATGTCGTATTGACCCATTTTCTTGGCAAGCGCGTTCATATCAGCAATTACGGTGCCGTAGGCTTCTTTAAAATCTGGAGTGCTGTTCGCTTTTTCGTTGAAGCGCGCCTCACGATCCAACTTGATCTGCATGGCATCTACCGTTTTCAAACCTCCAAGTTGACCGATCCATTTTTTCCATGCGTTTGCAATGCGTGCTTGTTTGGATGCGTACATAATTCTTAACTCGTCCGATGATCCCATGCTCGCGTTAATTACGCTCAAGGATTTATCTCTCATACTGATTTGTCCCGGGCGCATTTCATCCATGATGTAACGCAATTGCTCAGAGCAAAGGTGTTGTTCCGTTTTTCCTGGGAACCCATAAACCATTGTGAAATCGCCATCTTGACGGCTTTTCATTGAGATTGGAAGGAAATGCAAAGGTTGGTAAGGAACATTGCTATCATTGATTTCGCTCGGTTCGTTGTTTGAATTTGCATACACACGGAACACAGAAAAATCTCCTGTATGACGCGGCCAAACCCAGTTATCTGTATCTCCTCCAAATTTTCCGATAGAGCTTGGAGGCGCTCCTACCAAACGAACGTCATTGAAACGCTCTCTTACGATCATGTAGTAATCATTTCCGTAGTTAAACGCCTTCACCTCAGCTAGATATTTCCCATCGGCCGTTGCGTCTGCTTCAAGTTGTGCGATATTTTCTTCCATTTTCATGGACATCTGCTGTTCGTCCAATCCATCAATTCCGAAGAATACAGTTTCTGTAACATCTACAATGCGCACTACGCGATCCACAAAAAGTCCCGGATTTTTCTTCTCTTCGCTTTTGTCCTTCGCCCAAAATCCATTCTTCAAATAATCGTTTTCAACGGAAGAGTGCGATTGAATTTGAGAAAAGCCACAGTGATGGTTGGTTAACAACAAGCCCTGGTTTGAAACGAGTTCTGCTGTACATCCGCCGCCAAAATGCAAAATAGCATCTTTCATACTCGAATTATTTACACTGTAGATCTCGTCTGCACTGAGTTTCATCCCCATCGCCTTCATATCATCTTCAAATGCTTGGATGAGTGAAGGAATGATCATTCCCTCTTCTGCAAGGGAAGCGAACATGGTTGATGCTAAAAGGGTAACAACTAGGGTTACTTTTCGAAAGAATTGTATCATTATCTTAAAGATTTACTTTTTTTTGACAGGCCTTAAAGATAGCGATTGCCTTGCATTAATTATCTTTACCCCCGTGGATTTATTGAACTTTATATTTCGTTTAGGGGTTGTTTTCGCCATTTACGGATTCCTGTGGGGGTTAATTGAAATTGGATTCCGACTGTTAACCTCAGGTCGTGAACGCTCTACCGGAGAAGTGTACTTGCTACGTGGTGTGAAATATGTTTTCCTCGCTGACGTCACTTTCCTTTTCTGTATAGATGGAGATGCTTCCAACCTGAATTACCTGAATCAATTGCTATTAGCAGGAATTATTCTCTTAACGTACTTTGTTGGCAAACTTCAAAACAACCAGCAACGGAACCGAATGTTTCAGGTATTTACGAATGCGCGCATGCAGCTTCCAAAGCAAATTACCCAATTTAACCTACGAGCAGAAATTGCCGTAATAGTGCTAGCTCTGGGGCTTTTTGCCGCTTTAAATTTTGCGCCTCAATATGCTGCCAACCCAATTTCAATGTGGTTTTACGAAAGTATTGTCGATATTGAGAACACTGTTTTCTTTGGTTTCATTTTCAAGGTAATTGGATTTTTCTTCCTGTTGAACATGATTTCAAAAATGATCAATGGCGTTACATTCTTACTTTCTGGTGCCCGACCTCCCAAAAATCCATTTGAGGAAAAAGAGGAAAACGATAAAGATTCGGACGACTATGATCCCTGGGAGGAAGTAAAGTGATGCTGACTTCGGAAGTATGACACTGTTTTCGAGTGACTAAGTCAGCGTGGATAATTATTCCTTTAGTTTTTCAATGACGGTTTCAATTTGACTTATCAAAGGCGTTTGACCATCGTTCACGATTTCAAAATCGGCAAAAGGGCGTTTCTTATCGTCTGACCATTGCTTTTCCATTCGTGCACGAATGACCTCTCTTTCGGCATTATCACGCTGTTGTACGCGGCTTATTCTCACCTCTTCAGGTGCCGTCACCAAGATCATGCAATCAAAACGATCTTGTGCCCCCGTTTCGATCAGAATCGCTGCTTCGTTGAATACATAAGGTGATTTCTGCGCCAATGCAAAGGCATCATAGGCTGCGCGGACTCTTGGGTGAATAATAGCGTTCACTTTCTGACGCAAGGATTCGTTTCCAAAAATTTTCTCTGCTAAAAATGGTCGATTCAATCCTTCGTTGGTGTATACTTCATCACCAAAGATTGCCTTCAATTCGCTGCGGATGCTTGGATCTTTGTCCGAAAGTCGTTTGGCTTCATCATCTGAGTAAAATATCGGAAACCCCATGGATTCAAGTACCCGGCCTACCATTGATTTACCAGAGCCAATTCCTCCAGTAATGCCAATTTTTCGCATGTTAGATTTCTTCTACCTCTATAATGGTGAACGGAAGTCCAACAATTGCTTCGTAGTCTTCGCCGGCTTCTTGCATGTCTTCGTCGTCTGTTTCAAAGTACCAATTTACTGTCACCTCGGTGCTTTTCCCGTTGATTTGTTCCAAGCGTTTGAAGAAATCAAGAATACACTTTGACGAGGAAGTATTAAAATACTCCAAGCGCATATCTACCACGGTGTTTCCCACAGGAGCTGTTGCATACGCATCCAACCATTCATTCAACGGTTTGTAAAATTCAATCGAATTTTCAGGGATGGATCTTCCCTTCAAAAGAATTCGTCCTGATGTCGCGTTAAAATCAATAGAAGGAGTTTTCGCACTTCCTGAGATGACTAAATTTTCCATGTTTTCTTTACTTTTTTTAATCTATCGTGACGCTTAAACAGAAGAAACCAATTGATTCGGTGACATTGGTAAACTCGTATCCCAATTTGTTTTTGGATTTTCGAGCAATATCAATCAGACCCAATCCCGCAGTTCCTTTCTCTGTGCGGCCGTCATTTTCTAGTTTTGATCTATACAGTTTTCTTAAAGCCTCGTCGTTCAACTCGTTCACCATGTCTAGCTTCGTTCGCAACTCCGGAATCCGGTCATTGTTTACAAAATTACCTGTAATGATAGTGAATTTGTCGTATTCATATTTCACAATAATCATGGCAGATTCATCTTTTTCATCCTTACCAATTTCTTGAGCAAGCTCTTCGATATGGTGGTATAAATTCTGAAAAGATTCTACCAAAACGTTAAAAACACGCTTCTTTTTTTTGACGTCAATTTCTAAATCTTCCATTTTCCCTTCAACGATATGAAGGATAGAAGTCAATAATTCATCTGTAAACGCGCCTTTGAAGGAAAGGATGATATGTTCATCTTCCATTCGCTTGAAGAAGCCGTAAACGTTCGAAATTGCCATAATTAATTGTCGTTCAAATATAAACAATAGACCCTACAATTCAAATGTGAATCAAAACTTAATGTACTTTTGTGCTATGGATCAAAAAGCTTGGTTTGCCTCATGGTTTGACACAGATTATTACCACATCCTCTACAAGAATCGCGATTTAAGCGAAGCTAAGGAGTTTGTTGGGAATATTTGTCGCGAATTGTCATTACCGAAAGGTTCGGAAGTGTTGGATTTAGCCTGTGGAAAAGGAAGGCATTCGCGTACCTTACATTCTCTAGGATATCGCGTTACCGGAGCAGACCTTTCTGAAAATAGTATTTCGGCGGCACAAGATTGTTCGGGCAATGGATTGGAGTTCATTGTACATGACATGCGAGAAGTGATTCCAAATCGAAATTTTGATGCCATTTTCAATATTTTCACCAGCTTCGGGTACTTTGATCGATCTGAAGAAAATGAGCGGGTGATTCAATCTGTTCATGCGATGCTTCGAAGTGAAGGGCTTTTGATTATTGATTTCATGAACGCCGATAAAGTCATTCGCACCCTGGAGGAAAGCGCTATTATTGAAAAAGGTGGAATTACCTTTAACATCAGCAAACGATACGACGGCCATCACATTTTCAAGGAAATTAAGTTTGAAGACAAGGGTGAAAATTTTCACTACATGGAGCGCGTTCAAGCCTTGAAAGAAGTAGATTTTAGAAAATTATTAACGGATAACGGCTTTGATATTCTTCGTACTTTTGGCGACTTCGATCTGAACCCTTTTGACATTGAAAATTCGGATCGGCTTATTCTGATAGCTAAAAAACGCTGATGGAACTTTCGATAATTTTAATTGGCTTGATTGGATCTGTGCTTTTAGGAGGTGGTCTGGTTATTAGCTTGGGGCAAAATCAAAATGCTCAATTAGTAAAGCTATTACTGGCTTTCAGTGGCGGTTTTTTACTTTCGATTGGCTTTATCCATTTCATTCCAGAATTGTACGAACATAGCGAGTTAAAAATTGGCATCTTCATCCTTGTTGGATTTCTGGTACAATTGGTTTTGGAATTTTTCTCTGGTGGCATTGAACATGGTCACGTTCACACACATGAAGGAGCACGATTGCCCATAGCACTTCTCGTTGCACTATCCGTTCATGCTTTAATCGAAGGAATTCCTATCGGATCTCAAATGGCCGGAATCGAAATTGCGACTTCGCATCATCACAGTGATGACCATGCGTTATTTCTAGGTGTTTTATTTCACCGAATGCCCGTTGCCATTGCGTTAATGACTTTATTGACCCGCGCCAAAATCGGCACCACAAAATCCTGGATCTACCTATCCTTGTTTGCCATCACCACGCCTGTTGGATTGTTCATCGGAATGTATTCGGGTCAGGCTCTCCAAGGATTTGACTTCAACATTATTTTGGCCATTGTTGTTGGAATGTTGCTCCATATCTCCACAACCATCATTTTTGAAACCAGCGAGAATCACAAATTCAATTTTGTCAAATTGATCGCTATCTTTATTGGATGTGCAATCGCATTTTTAATCCATTAAAGTGAATAAAGAAGGCTCCCCTCTTTGGCAATTGCGGTACTTTTTCATTTCAGTGCTGCTTATGGTCGTGGTTTCGTCCGTGGTTCTGGTATCCGCAAGTAAGGTTGATATCCACCTGGGGATTAACGCATTGAATTCTCCTATTGCAGATTTCTTTTTCAAATATTGGACATATGTCGGCGATGGGATTTTTGTCGCATTGACGGCTATTCTGATTGCCCTTTTATCGTTCAAAAAGCACGGTTGGACTCCCTTCCTTTTCGGAGCAGCTGCGCTCCTGTTCTCTGGTGCTTCGGTTCAATTTCTGAAACGATTTGTTTTCGATGGAGCTCTTCGTCCTTCTGCATTCATCACAGAGCATACGCTGCATCTCGTCGACGGTGTAAAAATGCACGCGCATCACTCCTTCCCTTCCGGACATACAACGGTGGCATTCGCATTCTTTGGGTTTGCCGCTGTGATTTTAGCTAGAAAAAATGCAGGATTACAAGTGTTTTTTGCTCTTTGCGCAGGACTGGTGGGATATTCGAGAATGTACTTATCTCAGCACTTTCTTGAGGACGTATTTGTTGGAATGTTATTGGGTACTTTCTGGATAATCGCGCTGACGCTTCTTTTTGGAAAAAGATTGAAGTAGTTATCTACCGACCTACTTTCGAATCATTTTTAAGAATGTCCTCCACATTATTTGCAAGTCTTTCCGCAATCCTGGATTCTCAATATAATCCATGTTTAATGCAATTTTCGCGGGCATAATGTCATTGATATACGCCTTTTCAGGATTGTCGGAGTTTCCTAAAATCTCATTTTCTTTGAAGTACTCTAAAGATGCATAGTCAGTAATTCCTGGCTTGACATCTAAAATTCTACGCTGCGATTCGTCATACATTTCGACATATTTCTGCACTTCTGGTCGCGGTCCAACAACGCTCATTTGCCCAATTAAAACATTGATGAACTGAGGGAACTCGTCCAGCTTACTTTTGCGTAAAAAATATCCAACTGAAGTAATTCTTGGATCACGCATCCCAACAGTTAATTGTCCCGATGCTTCAGCATTTACTTTCATCGTTCGAAATTTTAGAAGTTTGAATGGCTCTCCTTTGAATCCGATACGGGTTTGTTGGTAGAACACGCCTCCTTTTGAGGTGGTGAGGATAAAGATGCTGATGATAATACCAAAAGGGAGGAAAAGAAATAGGACAATCAAGGAGGTAATTATGTCGAAGGTTCTTTTCATTGGGGTAAAGGTAAATATTACGTCTGAAAATCGGGTATGCGTTGAACCCTTGTTCGCCATTTTCGGGACAGGTAAATTTGCAAATTCTAGGAATTGAAACAATTTTCTCTTAACTTAAATAGAAATAACCTAAAAACACAACCACTATGGCATCTATCAAAAGAAGCGGATTCACTCCTGCTCAAAACGACACGTCAAACATTTTTAAAGCACTTGGTCATCCGGCCAGAATTGCAATTCTGGAGTTTCTTGCGAATGAAAACGCTCCGTGCAAATGCTTGGAAATCGAACTGAAAATGGCAAAATCTACCTTGAGCAGACACATGCAAGTTTTATTTGACTACGGAATCATTGGCTACGAAAAGATTCTGAATGAAACATACTATTCCATCAATCCAATGGCTATTGATCTGGCAGCAATTTTCCTAAACGAAAACCTTAAAGACGCTAAAAAAGAAACAAACTTTAATCGCCTGTATTTCAAAAAGGTCACTGGATCGCCTAACTCAGCACCTTCTCCACAGCTGTTCTAACCGCGTCAACAACTTTCTCAACCTGAGCATCCGTCAAATTAAAATAAACCGGCAGGCTAATTTCTTGCGAGTATTTTCGATACGTTTCTGGGTAATTCTCCAGCTTATAACCACGCTTCTTGTACGCAGTGAGCATTGGAATTGGTTGAAAGTGAACATTTACAGAAACGTCTTGCTCAAAAATTTCATGAATGATGGCATCCCGCTGCTCCTCTGTTATATTAGCAATGCGCAATTGATACAAATGATAACTTGACGTTTTACTGTCCGAGGTATGAAGCGGCGTTACACCCCATGACTCTTGCGAAAAAGCAGTATCATAGGCACTGAAAATTGCCTTTCGCCGATCTAAGTTCTCCTGGTATCGTCCCAATTCAATCAGTCCAATTGCCGCTTGAATATCGGTCATATTACATTTAAACCCTGGTTCTTCCACATCGTATCGCCAATTGCCTTTTTGCGTTTTTGCCAAGGCGTCTTTGTTCTGACCATGCAATATTTTGACGCACATTTCTTTGTAGACCGCCTCATGATCAAATGATTCGGGAAGATTAAAACACAAGGCTCCACCTTCCGCGGTCGTCAGGTTTTTAACTGCGTGAAACGAAAATGTGGACACATCGGCCAAGGAAGCGGATCTTTCGTTATTCATTAAAGCACCGAAGCTATGCGCCGCATCACTGAGCAACAATATGCGCCCGAGTTTTTGTTGGTTTTCGCTAGATGGTGAAAATTGATCTTTGATTTCACGTGTATTGATCAATTGCATTAACACATCATAATCGCATGGAAAACCTCCGATATCAACTGCAAGAATTGCTTTGGTCTTTGGCGTAATTGCCGATTTCACCGCTTCAATGCTGAGGTTAAAATCCTCTTTATTGATGTCCACAAGGACAGGCTTTGCACCTGCATGCACAATGACATTTGCACTGGCGCAATACGTGTACGCTGGCAAAATTACCTCATCGCCTTCTTTGATTCCCCACCAATGCAACAGCACCTGCATCCCCATTGTCCAGGAATTTACCGCAACCGTAGATTTTACGCCACAATATGCAGATATCTCTTTCTCAAATTGTTTTGTTTTTGGACCCGTGGTAATCCAACCCGATCGCAATACTTCCGCTACGGCGTTGATTGTTTCATCATCAATTCTGGGTGGTGAAAATGGTATCATACGGATTATTTGTGATGAATATTTCGAAGTGAATCTAAAATCTTTTCTCCCGCTTGACTATCACCGTACAATTTGCTTGAAAAATCAGACGATTGTTGCATCATTTTGTCAGCTGCATTCAAAATAGTGTCTTTATCAGCACCAGCGAGGATATTGTATCCGTGTTCTACCAACTCTACCCATTCTGTCTCATCGCGCATGGTAACGCAGTGCTTCTCGAAGAAATAGGCTTCTTTCTGCAATCCGCCGCTATCAGTTAACACCAATCGACAGTTCTTGAGCAATTCAATCATATCAAAGTAACCCACGGGATCGACCAAATCTACGGTTAACTCTAGCTTGTGCTTTTCAAGCAACTTTCGCGTTCTCGGGTGAATTGGCATTACCACACGCATCTTTTCATTCAGGGCATTCAAAGCGTCAACTATTGACGACAATCGAGCCGGATCATCTGTATTCTCTGCTCGATGCAAGGTACACAGCGCAAACTCACCACTGCGCTTCTCGGCAGGAAGTTTTGCTTTCTCCGCAGAGTTCTGAGCATAATAATGACTTGCGTCCTGCATGACATCTCCAGAAAGAACAATGTGTGCATCAATATTATCGTATCCTTCGCGTTTCAAATTATCGACTGCCGTTTGCGTTGGCGTAAACAATACATCCGAGATTCGATCGGTCAAAATTCTATTCACTTCCTCAGGCATCTGCATGTTGAAACTTCGCAATCCTGCCTCTACGTGCGCCACACGAATGTGCATTTTCTTGGCGGCAAGCGCTCCTGCTATGGTAGAGTTGGTATCACCATAAACAACCACCCAATCTGGTTGCTCTTTCTGAAGAACCGCTTCAATTTTCTCTAACATTTGTCCGGTCATAGCTCCGTGACTCATGCCATTTACATCCAAATTATAGCCGGGCTTCGGAATCTCCATTTCATCGAAGAAAACCTCCGACATATTGTGATCATAATGCTGTCCTGTATGGATCAATATCTCTTCTACATCATCGTGATTGCCAATAACACGACTCAACACAGCCGCTTTAACGAATTGTGGTCGGGCTCCAACGATAGTAACGATTTTCAACATAAATTTTTGATTTGCTCAATCTAAATCTCCGTTAGTTGAGTTGTTGCAAAATTACATATTATCTCGACATTCTTTTTTGCTTATCCGAGGGGCTTTTTCTTAGAATTAAAAACTCGAAAATACCGCGCAAATAACCCATTCCATATGACAGATGAAGTGTCACATACGTTCGGGCTAATGGCCAGATTTGTTTGGGGTTCTCCGCACTAGATGCACTGAAATATGCCAATAAAAGCAAATATAAAATCAGCGGGATATTTCCCATGATCAAGATCCAACTTCCTAAAAAATAAGAGGGAACGATTGCGAGCAAATACAATGCAAATAAAGGCGGAACCAATTGACGAAGCGTTGTTACCGCCTTGTGCTTTCGATTGACAAAAACTTTCCAGTATCCGTATTGGAAAAATTGACGCCGCAATCCCGTAAAGTTTCCTCTCACGTAATACTTCAATCCAATTGCATGCTCGTAATAAATCTTTCCTCCTGCTTTGGTAACGCGGTAGTTAAAGTCGTCGTCTTGATTTCGGATTAACATTTCGTCGAAGAATCCGATTTTTTCGAAAACCCAATAAGGATACATCGGACTGGTAACGGTATCGGTAAAACCTGAGTTTTCTAAGGTTCTGAAATTGCCCAGCCCCATTCCAAAGGTGGTTCCCATGGCAATGGAAATTATCTCTCCCGTTTCATTGATATATTCGTTATCGATTCTGCCACCAACGCACCAGATTTCTTTGTTCGAATTTAGGTGTTTGACGCACGTGGACAGATAATTGGGCGTGATGATATGCCGTGCTCCTACAATTTGAACGAAATCCACTTTGCCTCCTGCGTAGATTCCGAGGTTGAATGCATATGGGGTCAATTGACGCTCATTATCCACAAGATTCAACGAAGGATACTTCTCTTTTAATGCAATCACTTTCTCCCGCGTTCCATCGTCGCTCATGCCATCCACCACGTAAACGGAAATTGTCGCAGCCTCAATATCACTCGCATAAATGGCATTCAAACATTCTTCTATGTACGGCGCTTCATTTCTGCAAGGAATAACGATCGATATTTTTTTTATAACATTATTCACCGATTTCTCTTGATTCTTTTGAGTGATCCAAAACAATTGGTTGAATAGAAAATAAGCAAATCAGTAAGCTGAATAGTACGACTCCGGCCTGGCGTTCGAAACCAGACTCCGTGGTAAGAAAAATGATCATCGTGCTAATGGTTAAAAGAACAAACCACTTGCTTCTACACTGAATTATTGTTGCATAAATTGACGTGGCAAATAGTACGACCAAAATGAGCATTCCAACAAGTCCTAGCGCGACTCCCGTATTCAAAAACTGATTGTGTGAGTTCATATTATCCTCTGCAAAAACCACATAACCGTTTGTCAAATTTGCTTGATTCAATTCATCCATTACATCTCCTGTCCCAACACCCAGAACAGGTGTTTTCTCAATAATTTCCCAGGACGTTCTCCACATGATGATTCGCGCATTATTACTGTCTTGAGGGTTAGATTCAGGACCTGAAGTATTAAAAAGCTGCGTTGTCATGGCTTGAAATCTTGCCAACGGCTTTGCTGTAATTGAATTGACTAAAAAAAGTGCCAAGACGCCAGAAAGTAGGGATATCAATGCTACTCGGTACAATTTATATCTAAAAATCAAGAGTAAAAATATCGCCAGTGAGCTTAGTAGCAAGATTAGAATCCCCGCTTTTGAAAATGTTAAAAAGCATCCCAGTGCTAGTATTCCGGCCAACATAAGATAGAGCCATCGATTCTTTCCAATCTCAAGAACCCTAAAAACGCTCCATAAAAACCCAATCACCCAATACGTCGCCTGATAACTTCTGTGCATGAACAAACTGAATTCCGATTCCGATTTTAAAGGGTTGTAATCATAAATAAACACTTGAACTAGTACGGTCGAAATGCAAATAAGTGCGGACAATGCGCCGATGAAAAGGAAGTAATCCAGCAATCGTTTTACTACATTTCTACTCAAAAATGCCGCAAATATGGGAAAGATGAAGAAGGATAACTTCATAGAAACATCTAGCCAGGCAGCATCTGTATTCTCAGAATAACTGACTCCGACGATATGCCAGAGAAACAAAAGTACCATCCAAAACAATGGTTTTTTCCAACTAAAATGACGCTTCGCGACTTGCCAACTGTTTGCCTCCAGAAAGAATCCCAGAAAGAGCAATAAAATCATTGGAGGTTGCAATCGTTGGAAAAAAAATGTCCCGCAGACAAACACGAAGAGCACTCCATTGAAGTACCAATCTTTGCGTGTATTTCCAAAAAGTTGTTCGATCACTTTCTAAAATTTAGTGTTCCCCATGGCATTGGATACAATCTTTGTGCAGCAATCCAAATGATTACGAATTGTACAAAAAACGTACTCGCTGTTGCTATTGCGGCTCCTTCAAGTCCAAATGATGGAATCAATGCTAAGTTAAGCGCAATGTTTAAAATTGCAGCAAAAATGGTCACCGAGCCAATCAAAAGTGTCTTTTCCATGTAGAACAGATAATTCACCACCATTTTGTAAAATCCATTAAACATAAAGCCAATGGCAATCCAAAAAACCAATCCGCTCCCTGCTCTAAACTCCCCTCCTATAATCATGAATATTATGGGAGTCGTTACGATCAAAACAACTGTTGCTACTGCCAATAAGGCATAATAGATGTAGGTTGTTTTAACAATTTTCAACTTCACTTGATCGGTTGCATTTTTCAGCGATTTGTAAAACCAAGGCACCCATGCTTGATTGAACGAATTTTGTATTAATCCAATGATTAAGGCCACTTGAAATGCAACGCTATAAACACCATTGTCTGCCAGACTCATTTCATTCGTGATGATCATTTTATCTGAGTAGGCCAAAATAGTTCCGCCAAGGGCGTGAGGAATGAGAGGAGCACCGTAGCGCAACATATGTTTTAAATACTTTCGATCCCATGACAAACGGGCATAAGAGCTAGAAATCAAAACAACAAGTACGGGTATAAAACCAATAACGGCTGCCAAAACGATTCCCCAGATTCTTCCGGAATAATTCATTTCAAACATCAAAATGAACCAAAAAGTTAATCCGATTTCAACGATCGTTCGAAGAATTCTGAAAGCCGCGAAGCTCCATACTTTTTCAGCCAAACGCCAATACGTAAGCACGATCTCCGAAACACCGAAAATGAGGCAATACACGCCAACAATTTGAATAAACTCTGGAGCAATTCCTGTTTTAATGGAGATCCAGTCTTGCAGTAAAAACATCAAAAGACTGACAACCGAAGCGAGGATAATTTGAAGCGAAATGCCTGTCCCGACATACTTCTCAATCTCGATTTCCTCTTTATAAAACTGCCGTGAATAAGCAGATACAAAATTCAACCCTACCAATGGCATCGCTAGGGCTAAAAGTCCTGTGAAATTCGATAAGACTCCGTAGTCTTCTTTGCCGAGGGCGAATGTCAGAAAGGGCAATAAGATGAAAGGTAGCGCAGTGCTCAGTAAATTACTGAACGTATATATTACTACCGACTTTCTGAGACTCACGCTCATTTTGTTAGAATTTCTCGGATAAATGTATGGATATTGTCTTGATAATGAGGCTTGATATTAGCAGCATTGCTCTCTTTGATATCAGATTGGGAAGGATCTTCAGCTAGTAGTACGGACAGTTGTTGATGCAGCTCTTCAAATGAATCACTATACTTATTCATCAATCCTTCTTCTAACTTGTCGTGATAATAATTGCGCGCTTTCCCATTGTGATTGAACAATAGATTTCTTCTGCCCAAAGTTGGGGCTTCCAAAGCACAAGATGAGTAGGCCGTAGCATGAATCTCACACTCCAAAATAAGTTGATAGATGTCGCGCTTTTCTTCAAAAGTCCAGTTTTCAGGAAAGACAAAACGATCTTTGTACCATGCGATGTCTGTTCGTCTTGGCTTGAAATAGAAATGGAGGTCCTTATTTTTTTCTGCCAATGCAATAAAATCAGCAATCACTTCCTGTCCCGTTTGACAATCCTGACCAGATATTGCCACAGTCCCCGGAACCATTTCTACCCCTCGATTCTGGTATCGTTCGAGCACATAACTTCCGATGGCTCGTGCTTTCGTATGCGCATGCAAGTGCGATCGATTGATGAACGTTTCGTCTCGTTCACCAAACGTCAACAAGTAGTTGGGAAATTGATCATCGGTAGGAGTATATGCATACGAGTAGCCATAATGCTGCTCATTTATTACACCGTGTTGCATTTCGACAACAGGAATTCCCAAATCTTTACAAGCATTCACCAACCCAAAATTCGTATAATGCACAGAAAGGAAAACGTACTTTAAGCGCTTGTGACGTTTCAGGTAATCGCGCATGATAAAATACTGAGCAATATGCCTTCGAACCACTCCCGTTAGGTCCAATTCCAACTCATTGGCTGCCAGAAAATCCAACAGTTCTTGGGGCCATGAAACTTCAAGATTTCTAAGTTTTCCGCGCACAAGGAGCTGTTCTTTCAAATAAAATGACGACCGAGAATAAACCATCGAATTTTCATACTCCTCAAGAGGATAAAAGTTTGCCTCAAACTTCGTTTCAACCGTTTTAATGGGCTTTAGTGCTTTTTCACTAGCTAACTCTTCGAAAAGTTTATCGATTACTTTGTCGTCAATGAGTCGTCTTTCGAGTGAATTGCTGAAAATAAGGCTTGTGACGTCTGTATATTTATACTTTCTTCCGGAAAGTAACTGCTTCAATTGGAAGCGCGCACCTTTACTTGCCGGTGGTTTTGTTCCTCCGGTTTGGATAGAACTGAAAATAATGGGTTTTACCCAGGGATAAACTTGAAAGGTTTTATTTTTCCAGGTAACAACTACCTTGTTAGGATCAAAACTCCCTTCAAGTGCTTCAATTTGCTCGTAAAGGGTCGTTTTCATGCTTGGATATCAGTTTATGGCTAAAAAGTAAAAATCCGAAGAACAGAATATCAAAAAAGGAAATATCCCAAAAGATACCGTACTGCCCTAATGAGTACAAACCGAATGCAAACAATACGGGCATTGAATTTCTTTTCAAGTTAAGGAAGATAAACGATAGCATCAGAATTGTGATCAAAATACCATGAGTAGCCAAATATTCTAAGAGTGAATTGTGTGCGTGTTTTCCATCTATTAGAAAGCGTTGAGAATGATTCCCTAGTAGTAAATTATCTTGAATAAAATGAAGTGCCTTTGTCCAAAGCTCTCTACGGCCGGCCATTTCGATATTTCCCAATCCCAAATTCTCCAGAAATGCTGCTTCTTCTGATGCATCGAGAAACCTTGGTTTCATTGCAAGTCGCGTGAACTGATATTGCCAGAAGGAAAAAGTGACGCCTATGAACGTTAAAAAGCCGAGAATAGTAGCAAAGAGGGATTTGTTTTCATTGACCGGGAGATCTGCACGTTTGCCGATCTTTTTCACTGCGAAAACAATGAGATAAACGAACATGACAGCCAGTGAAGTAACAATCACCGTGCGACCAAACGTAATTACCAGTCCTGAGAGCATTACGATTCCGGCAGAAATGAGCTGCTTCGTCGTCAATCTTAACGGAACAAACAACAAAAAGACCAGCCCAACCAATACTTTTTGTGCGAGATAGGACGAATTGTCCGCGAATCCAAACACCCGGGTATGATAGAAGGATTCATAATCCATGAACTTATAATACTTTGGGAACCAATAAATAAAGGTATTGACACCGAAGATATATTCTACCCAACCGAAAATAATTTCAATCGCGATGAATAATAACAAGTACCGAAGAACCTTGAGATCCATCACGCCATAAGCCGCCAAAAGCATTATAGGCATCAAAAATACAGGTCCCAAGACGATGGAAGAGAAACTCGCCCCGCCGAACAAGGAATTTAACCCCACTGTTATGAGCAAAAGCAAAACCAACCAAACCGTTTTTAAGTACTTCCAGGCAAAGGGGGTAGCGCGAAAATCCTGAATGAATTTCAAAATAGACTGAGAATGCATCATCCAAACAATGGGAATGAACAATACATACACGTACGACTCGAAAAGGGCCGTTGTAGGTAAAAAAAGAAGTAGGGCCGTTAAAAATTTAATCATAAACTATTGATCAAGTCTCTCTCTAGCGTCTTCGAGATATTTTGTCAAGGTTTTTTTGAGCAATCCCTCATTTACGAGAATTTTTTCGACAAATGCTCTAAATGCACCGTCGCCTCCTTTAACAGGAACCACATCGTGAACGATTTCTTTGATATATTCTGGAGCATTTGCCGGACATGCGGAGTAACCTACCTTTTCAAGAACCAGATAATCGTTTACGTCGTCTCCAATGTACGCCACGTCATCCCAACTTATTCCCATTTCTTGCATCAAGATTTCCAAAACTTTCGTTTTGTTCGAAACTCCGAGGAATACATATTCAATTTTCAGCTTTTCTGCCCTGCGCTTTACAATTTCGGTATCTTCTCCAGTAATTATTGCCACCGGAATATTGTTTAACCGAGACCAAAGAATACCGGCTGAATCAGAAGTATTAAACTTCTTCCATTCATTTCCAGTTTGATCGTAGTACATACCACCGTCCGTCCAAACGCCGTCGATGTCAGTAACAATTAATTTTGGTAACATATTTACGAAAGTTGATTGGGACGAATTACTTCGCTTTTCTCAATATCTGCCGCCGCTTTCCTTCCAATCACTTTATCTCGATCTGCCCATTTCCACCCATCTCCGGGCGAAAGCATTTGTAACATTTCCTCTGTAATTATTTCTCCTTTTGAGATAGCCACTTTACTGGCAATAGAACGTTCCAATTTCTCCTTGGCAACATCCACACCTTGAGCGACATGAATTTCTTTTTTACCCATTGAACGTTCAAGCAAACGAATATCTCGTACCATACGGTAAATTCCGTCTGGCCCCAATGATCCGTTCTGATCAGTACCTTTCATTCTTCGGTCAAGGGTAATATGCTTTTCCAAAATCTGCGCTCCCATAGCAACTGCTGCAACAGGGGCTGAAATTCCGATAGTATGATCAGAATATCCAATTGTATAATCGGAGTATTCCTCTTGCAAGTAACCAATCGTATTTAAATTCGCATTATCAGGATGGGTAGGATATTGCGATACACAATGTAAAATTGAAATTTCATTGTGATATTTGTTCAAGGTAGCCAATGCATCATCCAATTCCTTTTTACCCGCCATTCCCGTAGAAATAATGATAGGAATCTTCGTTTCTCCGAGCACTTCAAGTAACGGTAAGTTCGTTAAGTCACGACTTGCTACTTTCAAATAATCGGGCGTAAAAAGTTTCAATAACGATGTACATCCTGGCGCACAGAGCGTTTCGACAAAATCAAGTCCATGATTCTTTGCGTGCTTGTAAACTTCGAAGTGTTCTTCGTCTGACATTTCCAAAAACTCCCGGTGCTCTCCATAGGTGGCTCCAAAGCTATTCGCGTTGTCATAAGGACGGTTCATCTGACTTTGAGAGAGTTCTTGTCGAAGATCTCTTTTCGTAAGTTTCACGGCATCCATACCTGGTAACTCCAATCCAAAAAGCTCCTCGTCAATAGGTCTCGCGACAAAATCAGTGATCAATTTCGCCAGATCTACGGATCCGTTGTGATTTTGACCTATTTCTCCTATTATGTACGTGTGTTTCATTTCGAGTTTAATTCTATCTCTTGTCGCATGGTGGACAAAAGTAACATATTTGAACCAATATGGTCAATCATCTCCTGGGCTTTGTCTATGGTAGAACTGGTGCCAAATTGGGCATATAAATCTTGTGTAATCTTGAAATCTTCTTTCGTATCGACGGTTAATCGAATTCCTTCATACGAATGGAGCTTCTTGGGTAGATCTATCAGGCGAACGTTGAATATTTCTGAATTGTTGTAAATGAAATTGGTCACGTGTTCCTGGTACAAATTGTCTTTCGTTCTTTTTTGAACTTCTTTCAGTGTTTGAAGTGTCGTAATCTCGCAGAACAATCCAAGATGACCCAATATTGTTGGCTTGCCATTTTCGTATCGAAATGAAAGGTAATCTTCTCCATTGTACGCCTTGAGCAATTCATCGAATAGCTCTAAATTCACGAACGGATTGTCGGCACAAATCCTCACGATGGTGTCCATTTGGTACTTTTCACCCGCTTCAATAAACCGGGAAAGCACATTGGCCTCGCTGCCTCTGTAAACATCCACACCTACTGTCTCTCCTAACTCGGCAAGAACCGTATCATTCTTCGCTGTGGTTGTTGCAAGTACCAGGTGATGTTGTTCTTTAAATCGCTCTAAAATCAATTCCAAAATGGACTTTCCCTTATAAAATGGCAGTACCATTTTTCCCGGCAAGCGTGTCGAGCCAGTTCTCGCTTGTACAATAATTCCAATCTGTTTCACTGTAATCTTTACGTTCTTATCGGATTATTGTTTCGATTTACCTTTGGAATACACGCCTTTTTTGGCAAAGTACAAGGAAAGAACAGCCACAAGCGTAAAATGCACCGACATTGCACAACTTGCGATAACTAAAATTAAGTCCCACGATGCGGCTGTTGTGCCCAGAAATAGCGGCAACACTCCAAAACATATAAGTTGGATAGTTGAATTTAAAATGCCCAATGCAAAAAATGTTTTCTGACGACGCAAAACCAATGATAAGTTGGATGTCGGCGCTACCACGAATAATAACATTAACCAACCAGAAATTAATTCAGCATACCTTCCAGAGTTTGCGTAATCACTGCCCAAAACAAACTCAAATATGGGTTCACCAAAGAAGAAAAGCACTCCGAAAGGAATGATGGCGATTCCCAATAATGTCAACATCGTCTTTCGAAGCAATAGAAAAACAGAATGCCCCTCATTGATAAGTTCTGTCGCTTTTCCGTAAAAAACTTGACCTATCGAAACACCAACAAGTGAAATGGGCAATTTCAAAACAGTGAGAGAAACACTGAACCAACCAAAAACCTCAAGATCGAAAAATTGGGCAACAAACATGGCCACCAACAAATCACGCCCCAAATCTAAAGATACATGCGGCAAGTTCACCAATGGAAACTCTCTGTACTCGCGAACGAGCACTTTGTTCTTTTTCACAGAATACTTCTTGTACCGACCGCCTGCGAGTTGAAAATACTCCTTGATGTACCAAAAACTGGATAGAACATACCCGAGCAAAGTTCCGAGTAACAAACCAATTGAGCCAAAAGAAAAAACGGCAAATACTACACGAAATCCGTTTGCAGTTACCGCGCCTACAATCTTTTGTCGAGAGATTGCTTTGAAGGTTTTATTTCGAATCGACCAATTGGTGCCAAGGTTGATGAAAACAACGAAGAACACACTGAACAACGAAATAAGTAAGAAGGGGAAATCGAAAACGGACGAAGGATCTAAGAGCAAATAGCCAAGCCCAAAGAGCGCCATTCCGGCCATGCTGTACAAGGCAATTTTCAGCGATAAACGATACAGTAAATAAGAGTGTCCATCATGCTTTGGGAGCGGCAATGCCACTTCAAATCTAGCGGCGGCGATACCTGAGACAAAACCGACCAAACGCATATAGAGATTGAGTTCACCAAATGCTTCAGGACTGTAAAAATAGCGCGTTAAAACAGGAAGCATGATCAGGTTGATCACCTGGGCCAATACAGTGCCGGTCATCAATACGATGACCGACTGTATAAATTCTGATTTTATATTGAGCTTCTTGATCATAAGTCAATTAACGAAGCCAATCAAGAACTACTTCGCGTAGTTCACAGCGCGTTTCTCTCGAATCAAGGTAACTTTTACCTGTCCTGGATACGTCATCTCTGTTTGAATACGTTGTGAAATCTCAAACGAGAGTTCATCTGCTTTCTGATCCGAAACTTTCTCAGACTCTACCAAAACACGTAATTCACGTCCTGCCTGAATTGCATACGCTGAATTTACGCCGTCATAAGCCAAGGCCAATGATTCGAGTTCTTTGATACGTTTGATGTACGATTCAACAATTTCACGTCGTGCTCCAGGGCGCGCACCGGAAACGGCATCACAAACCTGAACAATCGGTGCAATTAACGTGGTCATTTCCACTTCGTCGTGGTGTGCCCCAATCGCGTTACACACTTCTTTCTTTTCTCCGAATTTCTCAGCGAGCTTCATTCCAAGCACGGCATGCGGCAATTCTGGTTCTTCATCTGGAACTTTACCAATATCGTGAAGCAATCCTGCTCGCTTGGCCATTTTCACATTCAAGCCTAATTCGGCTGCCATGATAGCACACAAATTGGCTACTTCACGCGAGTGTTGCAATAAGTTTTGCCCGTACGATGAACGGTATTTCATTCGACCTACCATACGCGTTAATTCCGCATGAAGACCATGAATTCCTAAGTCAATACACGTTCTACGCCCAGTTTCTGCAATTTCTTCGTTGAGTTGTTTGCGTGTTTTTGCCACAACTTCCTCAATACGCGCAGGGTGAATTCGACCGTCAGAAACCAATTGGTGCAATGCCAATCGTGCAATCTCACGACGTATAGGATCAAAACAAGATAGAATGATCGCTTCTGGTGTGTCATCTACAATGATTTCCACTCCTGTCGCTGCTTCAAGCGCACGAATGTTACGCCCTTCACGACCGATAATTCGACCTTTCACCTCATCCGATTCAATGTTGAAGACTGAAACTGAATTCTCCACTGCCTGCTCTGAAGCGACACGTTGAATCGTTTGAATAACAATTTTCTTTGCTTCGCGATTTGCGTTCAATTTTGCATCTTCGATAATTTCGTTGATGTGCGCCATTGCACTTGTTCGTGCTTCGTCCTTCAATGCTTCAACCAATCCTGTTTTTGCATCTTCTGGCGACATACCGCTCACTTTGGAAAGCTCAGCAACATGCTTCTGGTGCATTTTGTCCAATTCAGAATGCTTCTTATCCAAAGCAGAAACCTTCGCTTCCAAAATCGAATCTTTCTTGTCAATTCCTTTTTGCTTTCGGTTGACTTCTTCAATTTTCTGCGACAGTGATTTCTCTTTGCCTTTCGCGCGGTCTTCGGAAGATTGTAGTTTACGCTCGCGGTCTTTGATTTTGCGTTCGTGATCTTCCTTTAATTTCAAGAACTTCTCTTTTGCTTGAAGGATTTTCGTTTTTTTGAGGTTTTCCCCCTCTTTCTCCGCATCCTTAAGAATTTGTTCCTTTCGTTTTTTGAGCAGTACGCTTTG
Organism: Fluviicola sp.; assembly: GCA_043584915.1. GTDB lineage: Bacteria > Bacteroidota > Bacteroidia > Flavobacteriales_D > Crocinitomicaceae > UBA4466. The sequence goes on along the minus strand of CP121319.1, from coordinate 2,226,774 downwards.
TACTACCACGGCAACTGTTGCACCTCCTGCAACCCCGGCTGCCAAACCAATGATCATGTCCATATATTTCGTTTTTACGAAACAGCGCGTACCGCAAAGAGAAGAATCGAATTAATCATCCAAATCAGAAGACAACTGCTCTAGTTGTGCTTCAATTTCAGAATAATCTGCAGGAGCCGTAGATCCACTTTTGCCTTCTTTTGTGGCAAGTTGGAGTGCTGTCATAGCCAATAAATCCTGCTTATCTTTTACAGCATAATTGTCTTGTAGCAATTTGATCGCTTTATTGATCTCTTCTGCCGCTTTCAGTACTTTATCCTGCTCATTTTCATTCACAGACAAAGGGTATGTGCGCCCAGCAACTACAACTTTCAATGACAACTTTGCCATGCTTATTTTTTTAATTGCTTAATGCAATATTCGATTTCCTTCACCAATGCGTCAATCTCTTCGTTCGATAGTGTAGCTTTCGTTTCCGAAGTGGTATTGACACGCTGTTCCTTCATAGATTCAATATTGTCAGTGAGTTCCGACACTTTTCCTTTCAGGTTTTCAACTTCCTGAGATTTGCCGCTCATTTCCGCTTTTAATTCGGAAACTTCAGCCGTAAGTGTCGCATTTTTAGCACGTTCCGTAGCCACCTGATCTTTCAATTTGATCGATTTCTCGCGGATTTCGTCCAGTAACTCGTGTACTCGTGCTGACATTGAATCTTGCTTTTATACAAAAATAGTATTGTGCAAGATACCTACAATATTTTTAGCGGGATGTTCTTTGTTTTTTTTCAAAGGCCTATTTTTGATAACATGAATCAATTTATCCAAAGTCTTGTCATTCTGATCGCTTTTCTCCTAGGAATGCAAGCCGCTTTCTCGCAAGAAAACACCTACGATTTTCATCCACCGCTTAAAATTCCGTTGGTGCTTTCTTCCAACTTTGGTGAACTCCGCCCCAATCATTTCCACATGGGATTGGATTTTAAGACCAATAATAAAATTGGATACAACTTGTATTCCATTGAAGATGGCTACGTTTCTCGAGTCAAGGTATCGACATATGGTTATGGAAAAGTGGTGTATGTAGATCATCCGAATGGACTTACGAGTGTTTATGCGCATTGCAGCGAGTTTAAAGGTGCATTGGACTCATTGGTTCGAGCTACTCAGGAAGCCGAGCAGAATTACGAAGTGGAGATTTATCCGGGTAAAAATGTAATTCCTGTGAAACGCGGAGAAGTAATCGCCATTTCAGGAAATACCGGTGGATCAACCGCACCGCACTTGCATTTCGAAATTCGTGACACAAAAACAGAACATGCTTTAAATCCTTTATTGTATGGTTTCCCGATGGCCGATCACAAAAAGCCAGAAATGCGCCGGGTGAAAGTGTACGGTCTTACAAAAGATGGTTATCGTTTGCCGGGGAGATCTGTGGAAAAAACAATCTCAAAATCAGGATCGAACTATGTTGTGTCTGGCAATACCGTTACCGTAAACGCTGATTTCTTAACGCAAGAAGGAGGTTTGGGCTTGGCTTTTGACGTGATCGATCGCTTTGATGGCGCTGGAAATCAATGCGGATTGTTCGGGAGTATTTTAATTGTCGATGGCGACACCTTGTTTGGACAAGAAACGAAACGCGTTCCTTTTGAATCTACGCGGTATGTGAACTCGCACAAAGATTATGAAGCCTATCAGGCAAATCGAAGAAAATACCATAAATGCTTTCGTACATCCGAGAATGATTTGCCCATCTATAAAAACAACACTTTAGGATTGCTACAATCGAAACCTGGTGCTTCACATAGCATTCGATATGTTGCTTATGATGCGGCAGGAAATACATCGACATTGGAGTTTACCCTCAAAATCAACGAAGGAATGCTGAATAATTCAACCTGGGGAGGTTCTACCGAATCCAACATACATCCCAAAGAATCCTTCGCATTTGACCTTAATACCGTTCAGCTTGAAGGCGGATACGCTAGCGTTTACGAACCCATGAATATCAATCATGATGCTCTTGATGTACATTTTGGGGATGCAGATACCCCCGTAAATCGATCGTACAAGATTAAAGTAAAAGTGAACGGCCCCGAAGACGGCAAACACTACTTACAAATGAACAGGAATTGCTGATTACGATTTATTCATTGATGGAAAATGGTACTTACGCTGTTACGCCTCAGTTGTGGGCGTTCCAAAATTCATTGGAGGCATGGGTGGAGTTCCGCCAATATCAATTTGTCCGTGAATTTGTTCGTACTTATTGATATTGTCGCGCAAGGCTTCCATCAAGCGTTTCGCATTTTCAGGCGTCATAATGATTCGCGAACGCACTTTTCCTTTGGGCACTCCAGGCATCATTTGAATGAAATCAGAAACGAATTCTGAAGGAGAATGTGTGATAATTGCGAGGTTAGAATAGACTCCCGCCGCTACTTCCTCCGACAACTCAATATTTACATTTTTATCTTGTTTTTCTTCCATAAGACTAAGGTAAGGATTTTTGATGGCTCTTTTCGTGTAATCGTTTCTTCTTATGTCCATCATTTTGGAACAACTGAATCCATCGATTCTCCTTTGTAATTCACATACCTAAACGTATAATTGGCATCACGAAACCCAAGCGTTCCGTCGAAATTCGGTATTCCTTCACCTTCTCCCAAAAAGATCTTTTCTTTCGTTTGTATGTTATACGACCAGAATTTCTTCTCCTTTTGCAATAATAAATAGTCTTGAAACCAATATCTGATGCTCTCATATTTCATTGGAATAACAAGGTCACCATTCAAATCGATGACACCCATTTTATGGTCTTTTTGCGCCGTAAACAGAGGCGGCAGCTCTAATGGTAATCCCCCATTGATTTGATTTAGATTTCTGATATACCCACCAAATTCGGTAAAGTCTTTTACTACTTCTCCTTTTTCATTCATCCAATACAACTTATTGGCGCCATCTTGATAATCTCTAACGAAAAGTCTATCGTGCGTAAACCAGGAGTCTTTTATTCCGTAACCAATAATGTCATAATGAGGTGCCAATATTTCTTTTTTACGTGTGGTAATCAGCCCATCGCCTGATCCATTGACGAAAATTCGATGTACGCCGTCTTTTGTTCCTTCGTAATTATCGAATGTGGGGAAGTTCAATCGTTTTCCTGTGGTGTTGATGAAAAGCCACGTATCCGTGTTTGAATTTCTTCCAATTGCCACTGCCGCAATGCCATCAGAAAAATTTCGTGCTTGATCATACGCAAGCGCAATCACCTCTTTACCGGAAGAATCAATATACCCCCATTTCTCAACATTGTTTTCGTCTCTTTTCGTTACTGCCGCCATTCCCTCTGAAAAATCAGAAGCCCAATCATAATTTGCTTCAACTAGCGTTGTTCCGTCCAACTTCAAAAAACCCATTTTTTCATTCTCTCTGAAGGAAATAAAACCTTCAGAGGGATTCCCAAGTCGCTTATAACCCTCAGTCAAAATTTCGCCTTTATCGTTAGCCAAGTAATAGCGCCTATCTCGTACAATTTTGAAATATCCATCTCCCAGATATTCGATCGCTTCCACTGGTTTTTTGAATATTGAATTTCCATTGGCATCAATCAATTCTACTCTACCATTCAGGTTTATTTCAAAGAGTCTTCCTGGATAAACATTGTTCCTGGACACAATAAACTGATTGTTGTCAAGCGGTTGAATCGATGAATACATCAGTTTTGTTATTGGCTCCCCACCTGCTGTCTCAAGCCCATAAATCCTATTGGACAAACTATTCTGACGTGCACTCATAGGAATTGAAACCAAAAAAACATTCTTCGAAAGCTCAAATCGATGTTGAAAATCAATTGACTGTTTTTCTCCTTCCCAATTGATTAAGTGATGTGCTCCCAACGAATCAAAAACCAACTGATATTCTTTTCTATGATCCAGGCTGTCGTAATTCCAAACATAGCGCTCAAACCGACTGTAACTGCGAATTGGTCTTTCTGTACTATAATATTTACCGATTGGTTTTCCGTCTTTATAGAATTTGAAATACATGGGCGCCAAACTATAAGATTGTGCGATGCTATACCTTTCTCCATAAGTGGTGCGTTGCACTCCGTTGACAATGGTATCGTGTAAAACTCTTGTGAATTGCTCTCTTTGAAGCTCTGAGCAACAAGAACAATGTATCGCGCAGCAAGCATGGCTATGATTACAATCCATGAATGCATGAGGGGCGAAAATTGGAGCATTATGGATGATTGAAATACTGTCCGAGCCAGACAACGAGTCATTCGTTTGTGCGCTTCCAATGCTTCCCCAAATCAATAGGCATATCAATGAAATTGTTCTCATGAGTATTTGTACAATCGAGCACTCTATTTGTTCACCCCTTCTGTCATTCTTCTATATTAGCTTAAATTAGTATCGCTAAATACATTCATGCAATGGAAATATTTCTTGAATTTCTAAAATACGGAGCTATTGGAATTGCCATGGTTCTTGTTGTTCTCTCCTATCGTTTGCTTTCGAAGGAACAGGAAAAAGAGCACGTGAGAGAACCGATGTTGAAATCGATTAAATCGTATATCATCCTTGCCTTGGTTTTAGCTGCTTTTTTTGGTGTAACGGAGATTGTATCATTAATGATTGCCCCTGCGCAGAACGAGGATGTTTTGAAAACGAAAATTGAAGGGATTTATGAGCGAAATATTCCCGATCAAAAAGACACAACCATTAACGCAAAGTTAAAAGCCATCGAAAGTTATGCAGCAATAGGTGCACAGCCCCTCGAAAATGTAAATAGCGATTCCCTTCTTAGTAGAATTGAGCAATTAGAGAATGACTTAAAATACGCCGTTCATATTGAAAAGATTCTTCGATTAAAAGAAATAGTGCTTTCTGACCCTGATAGATTTACCAATCTTTATCATAATTCCGATAAGAAAACAACCATTTTTAGTTTGCTTGGCGATATTCTAGTTGTTCATGGAAAACTGGAAGAAAGTGATCTGGAAATTCGACAAAAGTTAAAGAACAAACTGATTCAAGAAACGTGGGTTGAGTACAAGGATTTTCGCACGGATATTAGCGATACAACGAAAAATAATATTCGGTGGATGGTTAATTCTGACTTTGATTATTTACTCAATGAAGCGCGAGAAAAACAAAGGTGACAAAATTAAGGGGTAACAATTATATATCGTCCAACAAATCTGCGCGTTTTTGGCGTTCCTTTTTTGCTCCAAACCAATGTTTTGACGGCTCCACAAATAATAAAATTGCCGTAGTAACATAAATCAAAGAAACAATTAGTGCAAAAGCCTCAATTGCTCCAACCCCTATTGAGAAAGTAACGGACAAACTTCCAATTTTAAGAAAAAAGCCCAGTAGGACAAATATCAAATTTATCATCCTCGCCCACTCTTTTCCTTTCAAAATACCATCGGTTATGAGAGCAGAAATGAAAAATACGATCATTGGAAAAATGACTGCCGTGAGACTAAAACCAACAATTTTAATTATCGGAATGAGCATTACGAAATATTGAATGATCTCAATTCCCAACAACGCGTAGTAAAGAATGCCAATTACCTTTACCGTTCTTGGTGCATTTTCTGGAATATAAAAGAATCGCTCTTTGCGCTGTTTGCGTTCTTTTACCTTTTCCGCTTCATGAACCAAATTTGATTTTATCTCGTTGAGTTGTTCCTGTTCTTCGGCAAGATCAACAGATCTGCTTTCCAATTGCCGAATGGCCGCTTCTCTCGCTTCTATGCGGTACCCTTCTTTGTCTGCAATAATTGTCTTCAGCTCCGCGTCCGACTTTCCGGACATCACTTTATCAAATTGGGAAGTACTCATGTGCGATGATCTTGCACAAAAGTAAGAATCGAATACTTACCAGACTTTAAAGAATCACCTTTTCTCTTGTGGTTTCCTCTTGTTCAATTTTGATAATTCCCTTAGCGAAAGCACTTCCTTTCGTTACCTCAATATCCAAGACTGCGACTCCCGCCTGACCGGCTTGATAGACATCGTTGAAATTGAACTGAGCTTCTCCGGAGGCATTGGTAAACGCTGTATCTCTGAGTACAACCTCTCCTTGCGATCCTGATCCGTACAAAATTACTTGTGCATTGTATACGTTCGCTCCAGAGGCGTCAGCAACATGAATGACCGCAACGGTATCCTTCTTCTTATAACAAGAGGAAAATGTTCCAGCAATTAAAAGAATAGCAAATAAAGCGAGTGTCGTATTTTTCATAGGGGCTTTATTGTAGAACAGATAAGCACGGTATTTTGTTACTTCGGTAGTGCTACAATTTCTAAGTAATTGAAGATCTATATTGACGTTTATACGTTTAGATCGTCATACAGAAGTTGGCTTCGAGAGCCTCAGCCAACTTTGTTTTAAAAGTTCAAAATATCAAATGAAACCCTACTTTTTGGAAGTGACGTACTCCTGTACCTGCTGGGATTAAGTGACCAACAATTACGTTTTCTTTCAATCCAAGTAATTCATCTTCTTTACCAGAGATTGCTGCCTCGTTCAATACTTTCGTTGTTTCCTGGAACGATGCCGCAGAAATAAACGATTGTGTTTGAAGTGACGCTCGCGTAATCCCTTGTAACAATGCTGTTGAAGTTGCTGGAACTGCATCTCGCGACTCAATCAATTTCTTATCCGCTCGCTTCAACTGAGAATTCTCGTCACGAAGTTTACGTGCTGAAACAATCTGACCTGCTTTCAAATCAGTTGATTCGCCCTCATCAATTACGACTTTCATTCCGTAAACAGCATCATTTTCTTCCATGATATCCGCTCTATGAACAGATTGTCCTTCCAAGAAACGAGTATCTCCAGCGTCAACGATTTGAGCTTTCAACATCATCTGACGAACAATTACTTCGAAGTGCTTGTCATTGATTTTCACCCCTTGAAGTCGGTATACCTCTTGAATCTCATTCACCAAGTATTCCTGCACTTTTGTAGGACCTTCAATGTTGAGGATGTCGCGAGGAGTAATCGCTCCAACGGATAATGCCTGACCTGCACGAACGAAATCGTTCTCTTGTACCAAAATGTGTTTCGAAAGTGGCACCAAGTACTTGCGTACATCACCTGTTTTCGATGTGATTTTGATTTCACGGTTACCACGTTTGATCTTACCGTACTCAGCCACACCGTCAATTTCCGACACTACTGCTGGGTTCGATGGGTTACGTGCTTCGAACAATTCCGTTACACGTGGAAGACCTCCGGTGATATCCCCAGACTTACCAGCCTTACGTGGGATTTTTACCAAGATCTGTCCTGCTTCAACCGTATCTCCTTCGTTAACGCTAATGTGCGCATCAACTGGAAGAGAGTACTCACGCAATACTTCTTTCGATTTCGGATCAATCACGTGGATTGCCGGCATTTTTCTTCTTATCACGCGATTCAGTAATTACTTTCTCAGTAAATCCTGTTTGCTCATCGACCTCTTCACGGAATGTCAATCCTTCGATGATGTTATCGAATACGATTGATTCATTGTTATATTTCCTTTCGAATCAGTAATCTTCAATTCGGCAGAACGTCCAACAACAACGGTTGCATCTTTTCCATCTTTGTTCTTGCGATCTATTGTTCGCAATTCATCGATTTCGATCTTACCTGCAGTTTTTGCTTGCAAATCGTTTTCATCCGCAATGTTGGAAGCGGTACCCCCAACGTGGAATGTACGAAGTGTCAACTGTGTTCCCGGCTCACCAATCGATTGTGCCGCCACAACTCCTACTGCATCTCCAATCTGTGCATCACGACGTGTTGCCAAGTTTCGTCCGTAACATTTCGAACAAACTCCACGACGCATTTCACACGTCAATACTGAACGGATTTCTACTTCATCAATTTCAGCTGCTTGAATTTTATTTCCGATAGCATCCGTGATGATCTCACCAGCCTCAACAAGAACTTCATCAGTTTCTGGGTGGTAAATATCGTGTACAGCCGAACGACCAACAATACGGTCTTTCAATGGCTCAACGATTTCATCATTTTTCTTCAAGGCTGTCGCGATCAAACTGTTCCACAATCCTCAGCGTTAATAACCACGTCTTGTGCAACGTCAACCAAACGACGTGTCAAGTAACCGGCATCGGCTGTTTTCAAGGCTGTATCGGCAAGACCTTTACGCGCACCGTGAGTAGAGATAAAGTACTCAAGGATCGAAAGACCTTCCTTAAAGTTCGAAAGGATTGGGTTTTCAATAATGTCTTGTGATGAAGCCCCAGATTTCTGTGGTTTCGCCATCAGACCACGCATACCAGACAGCTGACGAATTTGCTCTTTCGAACCACGTGCACCAGAATCGTACATCATGTAGATTGAGTTAAATCCTTGCATATCATTTTTCAATTGCTCCATCAATGTGTGAGTCAATCGAGAGTTGGTGTGCGTCCAGATATCAATAATTTGGTTGTAACGCTCGTTGTTCGTAATAAGACCCATGTTATAGTTGTCAGCGATCGGAGCCCCGTTTGCCGGGTTCAAAATGTTATGTGAAGCCAACATTAGTAGTTGTGCTTCCAAAATTGCCGCGTTACCAAGTGGTAAGTGAACGGCCATCTGGTCACCATCGAAATCGGCGTTGAAGGCTGTTGTTACCAATGGGTGAAGTCGAATTGCTTTTCCTTCAATCAATTTTGGTTGGAACGCTTGAATACCCAATCTGTGAAGTGTTGGGGCTCTGTTTAAAAGAACAGGGTGTCCTTTCAAAATGTTCTCCAAAATATCCCAAACCACTGGTTCTTTTCTGTCGACAATTTTCTTTGCTGATTTTACGGTCTTTACAATTCCACGCTCAATCATCTTACGGATGATGAATGGTTTGTAAAGCTCTGCAGCCATTCCTTTTGGAAGACCACACTCATGCAATTTCAAATCTGGTCCAACAACAATTACCGAACGTGCTGAATAATCCACACGTTTACCGAGTAAGTTTTGACGGAAACGACCTTGCTTACCTTTCAATGAATCAGAAAGTGATTTCAACGGACGGTTTGATTCCGTTTTCACTGCTGATGACTTACGAGAGTTATCGAACAATGAATCTACAGATTCCTGAAGCATACGCTTCTCGTTACGCAAAATCACCTCTGGTGCTTTGATCTCGATCAAACGTTTCAAACGGTTGTTACGGATAATCACACGACGGTAAAGGTCATTCAAATCTGATGTTGCAAATCGACCTCCATCTAATGGAACTAGTGGACGCAATTCTGGTGGAATTACCGGAACTACTTTCACAATCATCCATTCTGGACGGTTTTCGATGCGTCCTTGAGACTCACGCATTGCTTCCACCACTTGAAGGCGTTTCAATGCTTCGTTCTTACGTTGTACAGATGTTTCAGTGTTCGCTTTGTGGCGAAGATCGTACGACGTACAACGTAACGCTCGTAATAAATGATTTGATCCAACTTCTTCGTTGGAAGTCCGAGAAGGTAACCAATTTTGTTAGGCAACGAACGGAAGTACCAGATGTGCGCTACAGGAACCACCAATGAGATGTGTCCCATACGCTCACGACGTACTTTCTTTTCCGTTACTTCAACTCCACAACGGTCACAAACGATTCCTTTGTATCGGATTCTTTTGTATTTCCCACAGTGGCATTCGTAATCTTTAACAGGCCCGAAAATACGCTCGCAGAACAAACCATCTCTTTCTGGCTTGTATGTACGATAGTTGATCGTTTCTGGCTTAAGTACTTCACCGCTTGATTTCTCGAGGATCATCTCTGGAGATGCCAACGAAATCGTGATTTTGTTGAAGTTACTCTGTCTTTTTGGTGTATCTTTTCTGTAAGCCATAATATTGCTTGTTTCTTTCTTAAAGGTGATTAATCCATTGTGACGTTAAGACACAATCCTCGTAACTCGTGCAACAATACGTTGAATGATTCAGGAATTCCAGGTTCTGGAATGTTATCTCCTTTAACGATTGCTTCGTATGCTTTCGCACGACCAATCACATCATCCGACTTCACTGTTAAGATTTCCTGCAAGATGTTTGCAGCTCCGAACGCCTCAAGCGCCCAAACCTCCATCTCACCAAATCTTTGCCCTCCAAACTGAGCCTTACCACCAAGTGGTTGTTGAGTAATCAACGAGTAAGGTCCGATTGAACGAGCGTGCATCTTATCGTCTACCATGTGAGATAATTTCAGCATGTAGATGATACCGACTGTTGCCGTCTGGTGGAAACGCTCTCCTGTTCCTCCATCGTACAAGTATGTTTTACCTGATGTTGGCACTTTGGGTGCGCACCATCAAAAATTGGCGTTGCGAACTTCATTCCTAATTTCTCACCTGCCCATCCAAGAACAGTTTCATAAATCTGACCAAGGTTCATACGTGAAGGTACCCCTAGTGGGTTCAACACGATATCAACTGGTGTTCCATCTTCCAAGAATGGCATGTCTTCCTGGCGAACGATATTGGCAACAATACCTTTGTTTCCGTGACGACCGGCCATTTTATCACCGACTTTCAATTTACGCTTCTTCGCAACGTATACTTTCGCCATTTTCACAATTCCAGATGGTAATTCATCACCAACAGAGATGTGGAATTTCTTACGTTTGTATGTTCCCAACAAGTCATTAGACTTGATGTTGAAATTGTGAATCACACGTCCAATCAAAGAATTCGTGTTCGCATCTTTCGTCCAGTTCGTAGGATTTACAATAGAGAAGTCAATCGCGTTCAAGTTACGTGGAGAGAACTTCGTTCCCTTCTTGATAATCTCTTCTTTAAAGTTGTTGAATACTCCAGTTCTGGAGATGGATCTGTTTCCCCTTTAGGAGTGATCTTACCGATCAAGATATCACCTTCCTTAATTTCTGCTCCAACGCGGATCAATCCGTGCTCGTCCAAATCTTTGGTTGCTTCTTCTGATACGTTTGGAATATCTGAAGTCAATTCTTCCATTCCTCGTTTTGTATCACGTACATCCAAAGAGTATTCATCAATGTGAATCGATGTAAATACGTCATCGCGAACAACACGCTCAGAAATAACGATCGCATCCTCAAAGTTATATCCTTTCCAAGGCATGAAGGCCACTTTCAAGTTCTGTCCAAGTGCTAATTCACCTGCTTGAGTTGCGTATCCTTCACACAATACTTGTCCTCTTTCAACTACGTCACCTTTCTTAACGATCGGCTTCAAGTTCATACAAGAACCTTGGTTTGTTTTGGCAAATTTCGTAAGGGGGTAACGTGTTACTTCGTCATCGAAACTTACCAGACGATCTTCTTTCGTCCAGTTGTAACGGATCACGATTTCGTTCGCGTCAACGTACTCAACAACACCATCACCTTCAGCGTTGATCAATACACGAGAATCTTTCGCTACAAGCTCTTCGATTCCAGTACCAACGATTGGCGAGTTCGGTCTCAACAACGGAACTGCCTGGCGCTGCATGTTTGATCCCATCAAGGCACGGTTGGCATCATCATGCTCCAAGAATGGAATAGACGATGCGGCGATTGATGCAATTTGGTTCGCTCCAACGTCCATCAACGAAGTTGATTACAGAAGAAAGTGTCTTCGCGTTAATCAAGTCAATCGGTGTAAATACCTCGTTGTCACGAACGTTCATACGCTCACGAATTGTTCTTGCCATACGTGCAAGTCCAACTCCGAACTGAGAGTACAATTGCTCACCTACTGTTCTTACACGACGATTCGAAAGGTGATCGATATCATCGACATCTGCTTTCGAGTTGATCAATTCGATCAAGTACTTGATGATCGAGATCATATCCGTTTTGGTCAATACGCGTGAAGTTTCCTCCATGTTATCACCCAATTTCTTGTTCAAACGGAAACGTCCAACCTCACCAAGGTCGTAACGTGTATCAGAGAAGAATAACTTTTCAAATACTCCTTTTGCCGTTTCATAATCTGGCGGCTCAGCATTACGCAATTGGCGGTAGATATGCTCAACTGCTTCTTTTTCAGAGTTTGAAGTATCCTTCTGAAGTGTATTATAGATAATCGTGAAATCGGCACTATTGATATCCTCTTTGTGAAGGATGATTGTTTTTGTACCAGAGTCAACGATCAATTCGATGTGTTCTTCTTCGAGTACAGTTTCGCGATCGAGCAATACTTCGTTACGCTCGATTGAAACTACCTCACCTGTATCTTCATCTACGAAATCCTCTACCCAAGATTTCAATACACGTGCCGCCAATTTACGACCTAATGCTTTCTTGAGGTTAGTTTTTGTTGCTTTGAGCTCGTCTGCCAAGTCAAAGATTTCGAGAATGTCCTTATCACTTTCGTATCCGATTGCACGGAACAAAGTAGTAACAGGTAATTTTTTCTTACGGTCGATGTAAGCATACATAACACTGTTAATGTCTGTAGCGAATTCGATCCAAGATCCTTTGAAAGGAATCACACGCGCAGAGTACAATTTCGTACCATTAGCGTGACGACTTTGTCCAAAGAATACTCCTGGAGAACGGTGCAACTGAGAAACGATTACACGCTCAGCTCCGTTAACCACGAATGATCCTTTCGGAGTCATGTATGGAATTGTTCCAAGGTATACGTCCTGTACGATAGTTTCGAAATCTTCGTGTTCAGGATCTGTACAATATAATTTAAGTTTCGCTTTTAAAGGGACACTGTACGTCAATCCACGATCGATACACTCTTCAATTGTGTAGCGCGGTGGATCAATAAAATAATCAAGAAACTCTAGAACGAATTGGTTTCTTGTATCTGTAATTGGGAAGTTTTCAGCGAATACTTTGAAAAGCCCTTCACTATCCCGGTTCTCTGGAGTTGTTTCCAATTGAAAGAACTCCTGGAATGATTTTAGTTGAATATCCAAGAAATCTGGATATGCGAACTGATTTTTGCTCGACGCAAAATTCACTCTTTTTGATAATTTGCTTGCTGTTGCCAAGTTCAAACGTTTTTGGTGAAAATTTTGTGCTCAAAAGCACGAAGTTTAGGTGTTTTGAAACCCCTCGGTTATAATACAGGAATAGGCATCCCAAAATTGGGACACCTTTCCTGAATAATTTGAATGGATCTTACTTGATTTCAACTTCAGCTCCTGCCTCTTCCAAAGAAGATTTAAGACCTTCAGCTTCGTCTTTAGATACACCTTCTTTCAAAGTTGCAGGTGCACTATCGACCATTTCTTTAGCTTCTTTCAAACCAGCACCAGTCAATTCTTTTGGTTCGATTCCGTACTCATCCTTAAGGATGTTTGCTAGTTCATTTACGTCTTTAACTGTCAAGTTAACCAACGCTTCTGCCATTTCTTTCAAATCAGCCATTTTATTTTTGTTTCCATTGCTTTTTCAAGCAACGTGTTTTTTACAACACGCATTGAAACGTTTGCGTTGAAGGCTTTACGACGAAGGCTGCCTACTGTCTCTACTGTTAGTTCTGCTGTATCTGTCAGATAGATAACATTGTTCTCAGCTAACTGAGCTGCCAAGTCATCTATGTACTTTGATAATCCCATATTTATCAACTTTAAAGTCGATTTTACCAGCTTTTACTTCAGTTACTGCCTTAGCGACGTCCATTGTTACTGTACCAGTTTTTGGGTTCGGCATCAAACCACGTGGACCTAAAATACGTCCAAGTGCTCCAACTTTCCCCATTACTGCTGGCATCGTAATAATCACGTCGATATCAGTCCAACCTCCTTTGATTTTGTCGATGTATTCGTCCAAACCAACGTAGTCGGCACCTGCTTCTTTTGCTTCCTCTTCTTTATCTGGAGTACACAGAACCCTCCAAAATTTGGACTGCTGCCGGAGGCGTTTTAATTACGAAATCAAATGATTTATCACTGTAAACAGTGATAACTGCTGGTAAAACCTTTCCTGCTTTGTCTTGCGTACGAGCATTAAACTGCTTGCAAAACTCCATAATGTTCACCCCTTTCGCACCAAGCGCGGGACCAACTGGAGGAGCTGGATTGGCTGCACCACCTCTGATCTGTAATTTGATCAAACCTGCTACTTCTTTAGCCATTTGTGTTGATTTGTGTAGTCGAACATGAATACTTACGGGAAGCTTTAATCGCTTTCTTCACTCCTACGGTTAATATACTCTTTAAACTTCTTTTTCTACTTGCATGTAGCTCAACTCGAGAAGGTTCTTTCTTCCGAAGATTTTCACCATTACCTTCAGTTTTTTCTTCTCTTCGTTGATCTCATCAATAACACCACTAAAGTTGTTGAATGGTCCGTCGATAACTTTAACAGACTCACCCACAACGAATGGTATTTTCATTTCTTCTTCTGTCTCAGAAAGTTCATCCACTTTACCAAGAATACGGTTCACTTCCGACATTCTCATTGGGTGAGGATCTCCTCCTTTTTCAGCACCAAGAAAACCGATTACATTCGGAATACCTTTAATTACGTGCGGTACTTCTCCCACTAGGGCAGCTTCTACCAAGACATATCCAGGAAGGTAAGCACGTTCTTTGCTTACTTTTTTACCGTTACGGATTTGGAAAACTTTTTCAGTAGGTATTAAAACCTGCCCCACGAATTCGTCAAGTTTTAGGCGAGAGATTTCCATTTCTAGATACTCTTTTACCTTTTTCTCCTTTCCACTAATGGCGCGTACTACGTACCAACGCTTTTTAATATCTGTTGCCATGCTTGCTTAACTGATTTTATGGATTAGATTACTGGAATGCGTCGTAAACAAAACCGATGATTCCTCTCCAAAATGAAGCATCTTCGCCAGATGGGCGTACACCGAATACAAAATCCATTGCAAAAATGATAAGGGAAATAAGTACCGACGCTACCACTACTATAATAGTGTTGCTTTGCAAAGTATTCTTTCACTTTTGACATCTCTTCTATTTTGCACGGGCGGTAGGGTTCGAACCCACGACCAATGGATTTGGAATCCACTACTCTACCAGCTGAGCTACACCCGTGTGAGTTACCTGACCAGCTCCTACTGTTCTACCACCCTCACGGATTGCAAAACGAAGACCTTTGTCCATTGCAACTGGCACGATCAAGTTTACTTGGATTGTTACGTTATCTCCAGGCATAACCATTTCGCGTCCGTCTGTCAACATGATTTCTCCTGTTACGTCAGTTGTACGGAAGTAGAACTGAGGACGGTATTTGTTATGGAATGGAGTGTGACGTCCACCTTCTTCTTTCTTCAAAACGTAGATCTCAGCTTTGAACTTCATGTGAGGTGTAGTTGAACCTGGCTTACAGATTACCATACCACGCTTGATGTCTGATTTCTCAACACCACGAAGCAACAAACCAACGTTATCTCCAGCTTCTCCGCGATCCAAGATTTTACGGAACATCTCAACTCCAGTACAAGTAGAAGTCAATTTCTCGTCACCCATACCAAGAATCTCAACAGGGTCTCCTGTGTTGATCACTCCAGTTTCGATACGTCCAGTTGCAACAGTACCACGACCAGTAATCGTAAATACGTCCTCAACTGGCATCAAGAAATCTTTATCGATATCACGTGGAGGAAGTTGAATGTAAGAATCTACTGCTTCCATCAATTCGTTTACAGTAGCAACCCACTTCTCTTCTCCGTTCAACGCACCCAATGCAGATCCTTGGATCACTGGTGTGTTATCTCCGTCATAATCGTAGAAAGAAAGTAGTTCACGGATTTCCATGTCTACCAATTCCAAAAGCTCCTCATCGTCAACCATATCCACTTTATTCATGAATACAACGATTCTTGGAACACCAACCTGACGTCCTAAAAGAATGTGCTCACGAGTTTGTGGCATTGGTCCATCTGTAGCAGCTACTACCAAGATAGCTCCATCCATTTGAGCCGCTCCAGTAACCATGTTCTTTACGTAATCGGCGTGACCTGGACAGTCAACGTGTGCGTAGTGACGGTTAGCAGTTGCGTACTCGATGTGAGACGTGTTAATTGTGATACCACGTTCTTTTTCTTCTGGTGCGTTGTCGATAGAAGAGAAATCGCGAGTTTCAGCAAGACCTTCATCTGACAATACTTTTGAGATTGCCGCTGTCAAAGTCGTTTTTCCGTGGTCAACGTGACCAATTGTTCCGATGTTAACGTGTGGTTTGGAACGATCGAATGTTTCCTTAGCCATTGTTCTGTTTTTGTTACTTAGTTATTAATAAAACTCTTATATATGCAAAAATCACCCTATTTTTGGGTGAACTTTGTATTATCACTTTTTCTGAGCCAATGACGAGAATTGAACTCGTGACCTCTTCCTTACCAAGGAAGCGCTCTACCACTGAGCTACACCGGCAAATAAAAGCTCTTTCAAATAAACTTCGACCTATTCTCTCAACATACATTGAGAAAAAAATGAGCGGGAGACGAGATTCGAACCCGCGACCTACAGCTTGGAAGGCTGTCGCTCTACCAACTGAGCTACTCCCGCATTTGTGGGGAGAGCAGGATTCGAACCTGCGAAGACATAGTCAGCAGATTTACAGTCTGCCCTCGTTGGCCGCTTGAGTATCTCCCCAACACTTCGAGCCGATGGAGGGACTCGAACCCCCGACCTGCTGATTACAAATCAGCTGCTCTAGCCAGCTGAGCTACATCGGCACTTAATGTGAATTTCTTCAATATTTGAAAGAACTTTAAAAGTGTTTCCCCCGTTTGGGGAGTGCAAATGTATGAAACAAATCAATAATAACCATCACTTTTTTTTAAAAAAATTCAAAAAAAATAAGGATGCTTAAAAAGCACCCTTATCACCTATCTTGCAAGGCTCTGATTTAAGCCGTTTTAGCTTTGTATTTTTCTACTTGTTTTTTTAATGCAGAAACCGCAAGGTCTGCCGCCTCTTCAAAACTTTTACATTGTTTCTTTGCGAACAGCTCGTTTCCGGGAAGCAACAACTCACCAGTTTCTGGTCTGCTGTGAAATGTACAGTGTTTACTTTGAAATCCATCTTACCAACTGAGAAAGCTCTGAGGTGATTGGAATAATCCTCTCTTTATTTCTTTTTCCGAGCACCTTTATTTGATTGCTCTGTACCGATTGATCCATGAGACCAATTAACTCGCTTGAACGAATTCCTGTTTGATACAACATCTCAAACAACAAACGATCACGGACACCGTCAAAATCGTCTTCAAAGTACGCTACGATCTTTTCTGGTCGCAATTCGTTTTGTTGTGCAAATGAAGGTGGACGCTTTCTTACTTTAGGACCTTCGACCATACTTACAGGACTGGAGTCAATGACACCTTCCTTTAAGAGCCATTTGAAATAGGTACGTAGAGAAGATAGTTTCCGGTTGACAGAGGTGTTCTCATTTCTCGAATTTCTTCTTGTACTTTTTGATCGCTCTTTCGATGTTTTCACCTTCTTTAACTGGGATAATCAACATATTCTTTCAAAGTATTTGGCAAAAGCACCTTCTTTGGTTACAGGAAGTCCTTTATTTTTTCTGTCAGCCGCTTGAAAAGTAAGCATTTCTGCTGCCTCAACTTGCGTTGCCATATCGGCTAATTTAAATCCGATCGCTTGAAAGTTTCCAATTGGCTTTCCGAATTGCTCGCGCTCTTTTGCATACTTTACTGATGCTTCGTACGCTCCACGCGCCACACCGCAGCTTAAGGCCGCAATTGAAATTCGTCCACCGTCAAGTACTTTCATCGCTTGAACGAATCCCATGCCAACTTCACCAATAACGTTTTCGTCAGGAACACGCACATTGTCGAAAATCAACTCGGCAGTTTCACTTGCACGTACTCCCAATTTATCCTTGATTTTTACTGCAGAAAATCCTGGCGTTCCTTTCTCAACGATGAAAGCCGTAATTCCTTTACTATCCAACAACTCTCCGGTACGGACGAGCACGACGGAAACATCTCCAGACAAACCGTGTGTAATCCAGTTTTTCGCGCCGTTGATCACCCATTCGCTCCCTTCTTTCACAGCCGTTGTTTTCATGCGCATGGCATCAGATCCAGTGTTTGGCTCTGTTAAACCCCATGCACCGATCCATTCGCCTGAAGCTAATTTCGGAAGGTATTTTTTCTTTTGTTCTTCTGATCCGTGGTAGAATATATGTCCAGAACACAATGAATTGTGAGCGGCCACACTGAGCCCAACTCCACCGCATACTCTTCCCAGTTCCATTAGGGCTGTTGCGTATTCAAAGTATCCCATTCCACTTCCGCCGTACTCTTCTGGGATGTAAATACCCAAAAGACCGAGCGCTCCCATTTGCTTCATGGTATCAACAGGAAAAAATTCCTCTGCGTCCCACTTATTCAAATTAGGTCTGATCTCTTTTTCCGCAAAATCCCGCACCATTTGGGCGATCATTTGCTGGTTCTCGTTTTTTTCGAAATTCATTTTTTAGACTCAATAAGGATTGGACAGTAGTAGTCTATCCAATTAATAGGCTACTAAATTACGAATATTGTCAGACAATTTTCTCAATTTATTCGCCCCGTTTAAAAATTCTAATTCAACCAGAAAATCAAAGCCTGCGACTTCGGCACCTCCTTTTTGAATTAGTTTGGCCGCTGCCTCTGCAGAACCGCCTGTTGCCAGTAGATCGTCGTGAATTAAAACCCGCTGCCCTTCTGAGACTGCATCTACATGCATCTCGATAGAAGCTGAGCCATACTCCAACTCGTAATCGTAACTGACCGTTTTGTGTGGCAACTTTCCTTTCTTTCTAATCAGGATGAAAGGGATACCCATTGCCATTGCCAGTGGATATCCAAACAAAAAGCCACGACTTTCAATTCCCGCAATTGCTTCAATTCCTTGATTTTCGTACTTTTCTTTTAAGTGAGACACAATCTTTTGGGACAATTCCGCATCCTGCATGATAGGTGTAATATCCTTAAAAACGATTCCAGGTTTTGGAAAATCTGGAATATCGCGAATGGCTTTCTTTACTTCATCCTCCAACATAATTCTATAGGGTTAAGTACGGTTGTATTTTGGTAAACAATTCTTGGTCAATTAAGACTGATTTCAGCAAGTCGTTCAATTGAGTATACGCTCCATGTACTTTCCTCATTTTGACAATTGAATTGGCCACTTTGTAAGAAATATAAGGATGCTTGTTGAGCGTTTCAAAATCGGCGGTATTAATATTGAGTTTTTCAATGTTACCAGAGGTCACAATTCGCTTCTCTATTTTATCCAGCTTCTTCGAATCGAATTTCCAGATTTCAAGCAACTGATGTTTGCCGATATACCCTCCTAATTCTTCTCGGTGTTCGATTATTTTCTTTGCGTAAAAATCGCCTATTCCCGGAAGCGTTTTCAACTGCTCGACGGAAGCCGTATTGAGGTCAACGAGTGTAATTTCTTTGGATTGATTTGAAAAATCGCTGCTTTCTGCAACAGTTTCACTGGGATAAAACGTAGAGTCTTCAATAAGTGCAAACACTTCATCTGGAATCACAAAAATCTTCTTCAGCTCCTCGTTGGATTTCACTCCTCGAAGGGTAAATTTCAGAACAACATCTGTTTGCTTTGAAGACAAGCCCAGTTGCATCCATTCTTCCTTAGTGTATTCATTCGGATTGAACTTTGACTTTGGAGCATGGTAGCGCGATTCACGCTGTTGATAGTTCTTTTTCTTATTCTTGGCTTTCAGTTTTTGCTGCTTGTCAACATCTTCCTCTGCCTTTGCCAACGTTTCGTAGGATACATGAATAGGCTCATGATTCCAAGAGGCTAGCACTCGCGGAATATAGGCTAATGAAATGCACGTGAATATTAACACCCAAATTCCGCGCTTGTTTCGCTTGGAGATGGACATTTACGCTTTTTTGGCTTCTACCCTATTCTTGATGGCTGCTTTGAATCGCTTCAATTCTTCCATTGCTTTCGGCGCTAACAAGAACAATCCTATCATGTTTGGAACAAGCATCGCGAAGATCATCGCGTCTGAAAAACCAATTACAGAATCCAATTGTGACGCCGCTCCAACAATTACAAAAAGACAGAAAATAATTTTGTAGGTATATTCTGTATTTCGTGAACGCCCAAAAAGGTACGTCCATGCTTGATAACCATAATACGACCAAGAAATCATGGTTGAGAATGCAAACAGCACTACTGCAACAGTCAAGACCAATGGGAACCATGAGATATTAGAAGCAAACGCCTGTGAGGTCACCTCTACACCTCCACTTACTTCAGTTCCATATTGAAACAACGACTGATCTCCATTGCTAATAATTAGCACGAGCGCTGTCATGGTACAAACGAGCACTGTGTCAATAAATGGTTCTAATAATGCTACAAGACCTTCACTGGCAGCATACTTTGTCTTCACAGCAGAGTGTGCTATGGATGCTGAACCAATTCCTGCTTCATTGGAGAATGCTGCTCTTCGAAAACCTTGAATCAGAACTCCAAAGGCTCCCCCTGCGATTCCATACCCCGTAAAGGCTCCATCAAAAATTTGCCCGAAAGCATCTGGAATCTCACTGAAATGCATTCCCAAAATAATCAGTGCACATAACACATAGATTGCCACCATAAATGGTACAATTTTATCCGTAACCTTTGCGATTTTCTTAATTCCACCAATGATCACAATACCCACCAATACTGCCATTACCAAACCGAATAATGCTCCGTAACCGTGTAAAGGACTGTTAGCTCCTCCGGTATATGATTCTAACATAGCGAACGCTTGATTGGATTGGAACATATTTCCTCCTCCAAAAGAACCACCAATACACATTATGGCAAACATGATCGCAAGAACACGACCAAGACCAAGCATTCCGCGCTCTTTTAGTCCTTTGGATAAATAATACATTGGACCTCCATATACACGACCGTTTTCATCAATTTCTCGATACTTAACACCCAACGTACATTCTGTAAACTTTGATGCCATTCCAATCATACCGGCAATTATCATCCAAAACGTGGCACCAGGCCCTCCAATAGATATCGCTACAGCAACCCCTGCAATATTACCCAGTCCAACTGTTGCAGAAAGAGCGGCTGTCAATGCCTGGAAATGAGAAACCTCACCGTGATGATCAGCGTCTCCTTCAACCCGAATTGTATCAGGATTATCACCATCGACAGTGTGCACGGTATCAGAAGATTCGACATGATCGCTTCCTCCTGATTCAATATCGTCATACTTGCCACGTACAATATTTATTGCTGTGCCAAATCCGGAAATATTGATGATTTTAAAATAGAAGGTGAAAAATAAGGCTCCACCCACAAGCACAATGAGAACCCAAGGGATTGAGAGTGATTCCGTAATAGGAATTTCAGCAAAAATTGCGTTTACAAACCAACCAGTAGCATATCCAAATCCTTCGTCGATTTTTTGATCAAGGCCTTTCTCTGCGGCAAATGTAAAAACAGGTAAAAGTGTTGCGATTAGTCCAAATAGGTACTTCTTCATTTCGTAGAAATTGTGCTAGTTTTTAAGTATTGAATCAAATATAACAAAATCTGACGAGGCTAATCGCACAGATGGATAGGCGGTACTAAGCATATGTAAAGATCATTTAAAGTGCTTGACGAAGATTTCGATTTGATCGGCGTTTCCTAAAACAAATAATTTGGTCCCGGGGCCAACAACCGTTTCATCTGTTGGGTTGATCAGATAGTCACCACCTGGTTCTTTATAACCAATAATCGTAACGCCAGACACCTTATGCGTGTCTATTTCTGCAATCGTTTTCCCTTTCAAATTATGGGGAAGTTGTTCATAGGTAACTGTGTCGATATTTGCTCCAATGGTTCCCTGCGCTCGTATGATATCCAAAAACTCCATTACATCTGGATTTGAAATCAGTGAAGCCATATGAGAACCACCAATAGAATCGGGCATAATTACATTATTTGCTCCTGCCATTCGAAGTTTGGAAACGGAAGTGTTTAGGGAAGCACGGCTCACAATCAAAATATTCGGATTCTTTTCACGAGCTGCCAAAACCACATAGATATTATCGGCATCTTTCGGCATGCATGTAATTACAGCTGTGGCACTTTGAATGCCCGCTCTTTCGAGAACTTCATCATCGGTGCTGTCTCCCTTAACAAAAATGTACTCGTCGTGAGTGGACCAATGTTCAATGACTTCTTCGTCTTTCTCCAGAATCACGAAATCTTGCCCAGCTTCAGACAAATCATTGGCCACTTGAATTCCAACACGCCCGAATCCACAAATGATTACGTGATTGCTCATTTTTCTTGTTTCTTTCATAACCCGGTATTCTTTCATGTATCTTTTGTACTCACCTCCCACTAAATACCTCGTTAGGGATGTGATTGCGTAAGCGAATGTTCCAAAACTGGAGATGATCATAAATGCCGTGAACAGCTTTCCGTAATCTGACAAGGGCGCTACCTCTGCAAAACCAACCGTTGAAATGGTAATTACAGTCATGTAAAGTGCATCGATAAAGCCCCACCCCTCAATAATCATATAGCCCGAGGTGCCTCCCACCATTATAAAGGCGATTAATCCAAGGAAGTACGAAACTTTTCGAAAGAGGGTTGACTTTACAAACATACGTGTTTACAATTCCCAGATGGTGTTTCTTTTTCTTCGCTGAAACTTAAAATAATGCTTGTGCTCAAGAATCCAAGCCATGATCAAATAAATCAATAGTGGAGAGCCCAATGCGATGAAGGATGCGTAGATAAACCCCAAACGAACTTTCGCAGAACTAATCCCTAGTTTTCGCGCCCACCAGGCACAAACCCCAAAAGATTTCATTTCAAAAAAGAAGATAGTTTTTTGTATCATTTTCTAAGCGCTAATTACGGCGTTTCCTACCTCGCAAGATAGGCATTTTTTCGCTTTACAGTAGTAACGATACAAGGCAAGAAGTCCCTGAGTTTCTAGTGCATTCTTTGGTTTCAGCCCGATCTTTGCCCATTTTCTCGTGATATTATTGTTCTCTGGAGGAAGCAGTCGAAGCAGTTCAAAGGCAAATTCTTGATAGCGCTCTGAATTATCTCTGTGTGCACAATAATTAAAAAAGGGGACTACGGCATTAATTAGGATATGTACCTTAAATGCATCTGAAAGTCTTAAATGATAGGTTTTATCTCGCATAATTTCCTCGAATTGAAGAATGACCTCGGCAGGTGTAGACAATTCGGCAAGCAATTTCAGTTGATCATCGTGCATAAAAAAGGCAAACTGATACAATCGTTTGGTGGGGAAATTGCTCGGGCGATTGCCTTTAAAATGCCATCGATCCATTGTTTTTGAATCATTGAATACCATTCCGCTTTGTGTTAAAAGAAGATTGTACCGTTTGATTGGCGCCAATTTTCGCAAGCGCGATGCAGGAACCGTAGACAAGGTTTGCAAGAAAGGGTGCATATTCAAATGTCCACCGAATGCCGCTCCGAGGAAAGTCATCATGGCGTCTTCAGGATCTACAATATATTCATTCAATGTTTTGATTTTCTGATCCCACTTTTGAATGAGGGATTTTGTCATCATTCCTTCAATGAAGACGCGATCTGTTTTCAGTAATGATGCCGCGCAGGCAATATCGTGTCTGTTCGTTCGGAAGTTTTGGAATTGTTCGAAGTGCTCCCAATCGATGAAAGGTTTTAACTCTAGCGTAGGCAATTGCCGTCCGTTCTGAATCACTTCTTTGTCGTGCTCGTAAACAACGTGCAGAATCACATTGTTGTATGCCTTGTCTGTATGATGCTTATGTTGGTACCAATCGGAGCTTTTCACGTGAATTTCAACGGCTCCATGCCATTCAATTCCGTCGATCATTAATCGTGCGTGGCTAAAATCTGGACCTGCCATGAGCGTGTTGTGCAGGCCGGCATTCTTAATTTGTATCGCCTCATTCTCCTGGGTAAAAAGCTCTGGCGCTACGATGCGCTTCATACTCCATATAAAGTGGAGGTAATCTTCATTCATTGTGGTTGGTTTTAGGTTCTTACTTTAAGATACAAAAAAACCCTGACGTTCTTTCGAAGTCAGGGTTCAATTTTATCGAGTAAGATACCTATGGGTATCTAATATATTCTTTGTATTTCGCAGGTGCCTCTGGCTCCGTCTCTGGATCATACTCCAGGGTAATCAATTCGGCATCCGTACGACGGTTCAACTGGTGCAATCTATCAAACAACTCTCGGTTGCTTGAGCGGTATTGGTTGATATACCTTTCTGTTAAAACAACTTCGGTGTATTGATCAATAACATCTTCGCTTGGCTCAACATCGTAGTAAATACCTTCTTTCTCCCATACGGTTCTTGGTGTAGACTCGCCCTTTCCAACCGGAACGATACGACGTGGATCAACTCCTTTTTCTTCTACTAAGAATTTGTAACAACGACGCGCACGGTTGGTCGCTAATTTCTCGTTTTGACGAGAACTACCGCGTGAATCCGTGTGTGAGTTTAATTGCAGCTTCATCCCTGGATTATCTTCCAACATTTTCAAAACGTAGAGAAGTGAATCTTTCGAGTTAAATGGATTTTCAACGTCAGCAGTATCAACCAACAACTCCCATTTGTTCAAAGGGTAACGTACCTCAGGAAGACGAATTGGATTTTTTCCAACAAGGTTCATTTCTACAACGAAATCCTGATTGTAATCCAAACCAACAGTTGTAATCACTTTTGTTTGAGGCTGCTCGTAGTATTTCTCTGGATCACCAGCGATAGCGATAGTGTACGTAGAGTTCTCGTTGATGTAACGATCGCCAAAAGTTGGATCTGCGATTGGACGGATATCCCAGAAGATACCTCCCTTATCATCGGTAAATCCTTCCCAGTTATCGGCAGCAACGTCACTAGTTACTTTAACGCTTACGTCCTCAATTGGGTTTCCGCTACTCAAATCCTTCACGATCACTTTCAAAGTGTACAAGAATGGAGGAATGTTGTATGAGAAAATATCTACGTTGTACTCTCCATTAACAGACTTGCGCTCTGAAGTTAAGTATCCGTTTCTGTCATCAATTTCAATAAGGTGGTAATCGTTACTTGCTGAGTTCAATGGAGCTCCAACGTTTGTTGGGTTCTCCCATTTGTTCTCCTCTCCAACGCGTGCTGCGCGGAACAAATCCAATCCTCCCATTCCTGGACGGCCATCTGTTGAGAACAACAAATCTCCATTCATGGCAAATGTTGGAAACAACTCATCTCCCGCTGTATTCACTTCAGGTCCTAAGTTTTTCGGTGCAGACCAAGTATCGGATTTACGATCGTATTCTGAATACCAAAGATCTTTTCCACCATAACCACCAGCCTGGTCTGATACGAATACCAACCATTTCCCATCGATAGTCGCAGCGTGTCCAATAGAAACAGAATCATGTGGTCGAAGCTCAGTCAATTCTCTTGGCTCTTTCCATTCTGTCTTGTTTGCTGCTTCTGACATCCAGATTTCACAACCCAGATTTTGTTTTTTCTCTACTGGACAGCGTGTGAAGAACATTTTCTTGTAACGGCTATCGAAACAAACGGCTCCTTCATTGTCTGGAGTATTAATTGTTCCTTCATCACTTTCCATCACTAGGAATGGCTTTGTCCATTGACCTTTTTTATCCAATTCAGATACCCAAAGGTCCATACGTGTTTCACACGTACGTGCATCTTCTTCGTTTCCAACACCACCATCGCGGCTTGATCCGAAGTAAATTTTATTTCCTTTTCTGTCTCCAACTGCAGTAGCCATGTCGAATTCACCTGTATTCAACTCTACTTCGTTCTCAATAATGTGACGTGTTTTGTTTGCCACGAAGTCTTCGTTCATTTTACAAGACTCTAAACCGGCTTTGGCAATATCACTCTCAGGAACCAACTTCATGTACTCCTCGTACATTTCTGTCGCTTTGTCGTATTCCGTCATCATGCGAAGCATTTCTGCTTTATATAGGTATACTTCAGGTACGTGTTCGTAATATTTAACCAAAATGGCTTTTTCATACCATTCGTCGGCTTCGCGGTAATGCTCTTGGTAGCGCCAACTATCAGCTACTAGCATTGCCATTTCTCCTTTTAAAAGAAGAGAGCGCTTGTTATTTTTGGAAGGAATACTGCGGTGTGCTTTTTCTCCTAAGTCCACAGCTTCACAAAACGCTCCACTCATGAATGCAGTTCGGGCTTTGAGAACCTGTGAATTCTGCGCATTTGCTGCAACAGAGGCAAAAACAATAAATACTAGTGATAAGGCGATTTTCATCTTCATAGCTGTCCTTTTCGTATAAGTTAAATTGCGTAGCATTGGGTTATAATGACCGTAAAAGTAACAAAAAAAGTGATTGATGCACAATCGCTAATTGTTAATTCACAATGCTTTCAAATTTCAACTTTTCTGTTAGTCTTCTTTAATATATGTTGTCCATTTCTCTAAAATTCTAGCAAAGCCTTCTGGCAATTCAGAATCCAAGCGAAGGTATTCCTTTTTTTTAGGGTGTTCAAATCCTAACGTTTTTGCATGCAGCGCCTGTCCTTCGACGAGTTCAAAACAATTGGCGATGAATCGCTTATATTTACTGGTGGGCATTCCTTTCAGGATTTTATCGCCACCATATTCCAAGTCGTTGAAGAGCGGATGACCAATAAATTTCATGTGCGCACGAATTTGATGTGTTCTACCCGTTTCCAACTTACACTCTATTAACGTGACATAGCCAAAACGTTTCAATACTTTGTAATGTGTTACGGCATGCTTCCCGTGTTCTCCTTCTGGAAAAACGGTCATTACTTTTCGGTTTTTTAGAGAGCGCCCAATATTTCCTTCTACGGTACCGTCTTCTTGAACATCTCCCCAAACCAATGCATGATATCTTCGCTCGGTTGTTCGATCGTGAAATTGCTTCGCAAGATGTGTGAGGGCAATTTCTGTTTTCGCGATCACTAATAGACCCGTTGTATGTTTGTCCAATCGGTGCACCAACCCTGGGCGTCCGTAGTAATTATCGATTTTTTCAGGAAGATTATCAAAATGGTAGACCAAAGCATTCACCAATGTCCCTTTGTAATTCCCGTAACCGGGATGCACCACCATGTTTGATGGCTTGTTTACCACGACCAGCGTATCGTCTTCATACACAATGTCGATGGGAATGTCTTGTGGAATCAATTCGATTTCACGAATTGGGTACGGCAAAACAATGGAAACGATTTCGCCGGGCTTTACTTTGTAATTCTGTTTGACAGATTTGTCATTCACATGAATGTTTCCACTTTTCGCTGCGTCTTGAATTTTACTGCGCGACGTATTTGGCATTCGATCCATCAAGAACTTATCGATGCGAATGGTTTCCTGACCTTCGTCTACGGTGAAACGATGGTGTTCATAAAGCTCTTCTGATTGTTCTTCTTCAGATTGCTGATCTTGGTTTTCCTGCATGTAATTCGATTACAATTTGCTGATCTTGTGGATATGACGTTCTCCTTCGATTTCGAGGAAGTACATACCTGACGGCAATTCGTTCATGTAAAACTCATTTTGATCAATGACCTGTACAATCTGACCTTGCATGTTGCGCAATACTGCTCCGGTGAACACCCCTGCTGGATCAATTGTTACTTTATCTCTTGTTGGATTCGGATAAATCAATGATTTTAATTCAGCGATTGTTGGTTGCACCTCTTCAATTCCCAAAGTAACATCCAATGCTGTTGAGAATATCGGACGAATCATTACAGATCCTTCTACTGGAGATTGCACCCATGTCGCTCCGCCATCAATACTGTAGAAAGTGTGGTCGTTGTTAATCAGGTTACGATCCAATCCTACATTCAATCGATCGGCTTCAAACTGACGCCATCCAACGTAGAAAGTTCCGTTCACTGGAATTTTTACTGTGTCTTCAAACAAATAGTAGGAAAACATATTGTATCCGTAATTGTAAGATGGCGTCCTCGGAAAGAATGGATTGTCTTCGTAAAGAATATTTCCAGGCACGCCGTTGTTATCATCCCACACCGTGAGCAAAAACAAATTGTTTGATACATCCTCTACTGAAGGGACAAAGTGTATGGCTAACCCAAGAATTGAATCCGCTTCATATGGCGTATATTGGATGGCTAATCTCGACTGGATTCCAGTTGGTCCGTATGCAGACTCGGCGCTTCCGTCGTCATAACTGTAATAGTTCTCGAAAGATTGCGTGAAGGTCGTTGTATCATTAGCAGCAAAATTGGAAGCTCCACCTGTTGCCGTTGAAATAACTTCAAACTCTTGCGCATCTCCTGGCTTGGCTTGATCAAATGTGTAATACGTTTGTATGTCGTGTTCCGAATGTGGAATATCCAAGGCTTGATAATTATCACTTTGATCATCACACAAGAAATCACTGAATAAGGTGAGACTTCCTTCCAATCCACTATTGTGATACACCTCCATTATCCCGTCATTTGCATTGATATCAGTAGGGAAGCTATTTGCCATTGTAATGGGAACATTCGCAGACATCACATTGTTTGGATTCGCTAAATTCTTGTAGTGATCCCATGGAACAGACGTATAATCTTGAAGCAACGATGTTAAGGGGTAAGAGAATGCGATATCTCGTAAGAGCGAATCTGCAGATCCACCAAAGCCGGGAACGGAGCGCAAATTCACATAATCAAGATGGAAATGATCCAAACTTCCTGAAAGCCCCCCGAAGTTTACAAATCGGAATTGAAATGCGTCTGTAAAGTAGGCAGGATCGTCGATCAGTAAATGCCCTGCTCTAAATGTATCCAAGGCAATTCCGTTGATACTCCAAACATTTCGCCATTGTTGCAAACCAGATGCATAAAACTGTAGGATCAATGAATCTCCCGTTTCTGGAGGATCTGCAAGACCTTGCGCCTGATACATGAAGCTGAAATACATGGAATCTGAGATGGAAACACCACTCATGTCGATTGGCTTTGATGTCAAATAATCTGCATAGCTCGTTGTTGTAGAGTTAATTGCATACGGATATCCCGTTTCATCCAGGCCGTCAAAAGTGGCTACACCTAGTGACCACGGATCTTTCGCCATAGAGTAATTGCGGTACACGTAGCTATCTTCCCAAATTAATTCTGGGTTGTTAATTGGCATAAAGAATTGTCGCGCCGAATCTTGCGTTAGTTCTGGTCCAACAATAAATACGGTATCTGGACTCGGGTCTGTTCCGCCAGTAGTTGTGATGGAATCGTAAATATAATACGGAGGATACGCTGATACTGTCGTATAACTGGTTGGATAAGCGCTCTGGTCTCCTACCTGAATGTCAACTGGCGTTAAATTACTATTAGTAAATTCTCCTGTTTGTTCATTGTAGGTAATTCTAAAGGTAACGCTTGCTGTGCCGGTAAAATCATTCGCCAGAGCAACGCCTCCCAAATCCAACAATCTATATTCTAGAATAGAGGTTACTCCCGGAGCCAAATAGTCATCGGTGTACGTTTGAAATTTGTCTGTACTAAAATCATCAAATACCGGTAAGCTGATTGTATCCGAGTTGTAAATGAACGTACTGTCAAAAGTGTCTGAATTCTTGGCGTAGGCTTGCACCGATTTCTTTTTCGCTAGAAGTTGTGGGTTGGCTGTCAACGGCCCTGCGCTATCCCCTCCAGTTTGTGCGTATGATACTGTTGCGAGCAATGTGCAACAAATAAGTCCGATAATCTTCATAAGTTCTGTAACGTTATTCTGGGGATTCTTCGGGAAGTCGTGCCATAATCACGATTGAATTTCCGGATTCGACGTTCGCTCCTTCCTGCCACTCAGGTGTTTGAGTGAAAACAATAGCTGCGGCTGAATCTTCCGGTGTCTCGCATCCCTGGCAAACTCCAAGAAGGAACTCCATATTAATCATGCGTTCTACTTCCCTCTTAGCCTCAACGATGCTCATACCAGAAAGGTTTGGCAGTTCCTGAAGAATTCCAACTTCATTACGTCCAACAACTAATTTTATTTTAGAACCGATCGGAATTTTTTGCCCCGGCTTCACTTTTTTGCCTTTGTACCATTGTTCTAAAACGGCACCATCGGCCTCCTTAGAAGGCTTGTAATCAAGGCTGTATGTAAATTTTCGGTTACGAAGAATTCCTTCGGCGAAACGTTGGGATTTATCCACGACGTTGGGCATTTCTACCATCATGGTCTTTTTGGAAACGCGCAAACGAATGCGTCTCCCTTCTTTCACCTTCACACCAGTTACGGCAGATGGCTTCGGATCTTGCGCCAAAATAGTTCCTGGAATAACGTCTGGTTTGTAGATCGAGTCGAGAATTTCGTGATTCAATTCAGTGCCTGATAATAAGGCATCCATGTTGTTGGCATTCTTTCCCACTAAATTGGGAACGGTTACTTCCTGACCGTGATTGGTGGTACTTTTGAGCCATGACTGCAATCCAAAATAGAGTCCTAGATATAGAACAATAACAATCAATAGGTTGATTCCAAAGGCTTTGCTCCAGATGAAATTTCCCAGTTTTTTGAAAAAGTCTTTCATGGCCGTTTCTTCTGTTTTCTACTTCCTTAGAAGTTTGGTGACATTTCGTGCGACTTGAAGAAGTCATCAATGTAATGATAGGCTTCCTCGGCAGTATCTACAATTCCGAAAAGATCGAGGTCTTTTTCGGAAATATTGGACTCCATTTCCAACATCGATGTTTTGATCCAGTTGAACAATCCTTCCCAATATTCTTTTCCGATAAGAACAACTGGGCGGTTGTTAATCTTCTTGGTTTGGATCAATGTCAAAGCTTCGAACAATTCATCCAAAGTTCCAAATCCTCCTGGAAGCACGACAAATCCTTGTGCATACTTCACGAACATCACCTTACGAACGAAGAAGTAATCGAACTCTAACACGTGTTCTGGATCAATATATGGATTGTGACTTTGTTCGAAAGGAAGGTCGATGTTCAGTCCTACGGATTTCCCTCCGCCTTGCTGCGCGCCTTTGTTACCAGCCTCCATAATCCCAGGACCTCCTCCTGTGATAACGCCATAACCGCCTTTCGCAAGCATCTCCGAAACTTGAACACCCAATTGATAATACTTGTTGTCTGGTTTCGTACGAGCCGAACCAAAAACTGAGATACACGGACCAATTTTTGCCATTCTTTCGTAGCCATCTACAAATTCCGCAATTATTTTAAAAATTGCCCAACTGTCATTGGTCTTTATGTCGTTCCAGTCTTTGATATTAGTCATTAATCCGTTGATTTAGTGTTGTACGTATCGTAAACGAACAAAAATAGCATATTTCCATTGATAGAAATGGCTCCTGTAAAAATACGTTTAACTCTGAACTAAGTTATTGATTTAACGTAATTTTGGATATGCTTAAGTACCTGTTGATTTTTGTTCTTGGTTTGCTTTCTTTCGCCTCTGGTGCGCAAGATTCGCTTGAACAAACCGATAAGGTAATCGTACCGTCTGAAAATGCCCGTTCCTCTTTTTTCATGCACGCCCCCTCACCGCACAAGGGACGAATTATTGGTGTTTCAAGTTCGATTGGAGGCGTTTGGGCGGGATCGATGATTGCTTTGCAAACCATCTGGTACTCGGAGGGTTCGAATGGTACTTTTCAATTATTCGATGATTCGCGCAATTGGTTGCAGATGGATAAGGTTGGGCACGTCTATACGGCGTATCAGTTAAACCGGCTTACGGGTAATTTGTATGAATGGTCAGGAGTGAATCAGAATACCTCCACGTGGATTGGCTTTGGCGTTTCGATGGGATACCAAACAACTTTGGAGGTATTGGATGGTTTTTCGGGAGATTGGGGTTGGTCCTGGGCCGATTTCGCTTCCAACACACTTGGATCTACCATGTACACATCGCAGGAATTGATTTGGAAGGAACAACGCATTTTACCGAAGTTTTCGTACAGCCCAACTCCTTTTGCAGCAGTCCGACCAGAGGTATTGGGAAGTTCTTTTTTGGAGTCGCTACTGAAAGACTACAACGGGCAAACGTATTGGCTCAGCTTTTCTCCAGCAAGTTTTTTTCCAAATAGTTCCATTCCAAAATGGGCATGTCTTTCTTTCGGCTACAGTGCACACGAAAAACTGGTAGGTTCTGAATCGACCTATTATGATGCGTTTTCGAACACCACTTATACGGAGCAGCGAGAATTCCTTTTCTCTTTGGATATTGATTTCAGTCAACTGCCCATTCGCAGACCTTGGCTGAAAGCGATCGTGAATCAATTCAATTATCTGAAGATTCCTTTTCCAGCGCTCATATTAAGAGACGGAAACCTCTTAGCTCGACCGCTTTATTTTTGAGACAACTCTACCTGATAGTTAAAGTCAACCACGTTTCCTTCACTTGCGTTGGGCGCCATTCCGAATTCTGTTCGATCCAAGGTTCCTGAACCAATCAAAACGATTTTGTCTTCCAATTCTACGCGCTGCAAAGTTACCGTAACTTCTTTGGATGCACCAATCATTGAAAAGCGTCCTTTCGCCTCGTACAGATCTTCGCCAATCTCGGTAAATCCTGTTGCTTTAAATTTCATTTTTGGAAACTTGTCCGTTTTGAAATAATCGGCACCGCGCAAACTTTTGTCACGCATTTTGCTCCCTGTTGAAAAATCATCCATGTCCAAACTGACGCTAACGCTCGCTTTTGACAAATCTTCAGTAATCATGAATGATCCTGATACTTTGCTGAAATCTCCTACTGACGCTAACGCTCGCTTTTGACAAATCTTCAGTAATCATGAATGATCCTGATACTTTGCTGAAATCTCCTTTGGTTATGGATCCTTCTGGCCCCAGTTGAAACTCAACCAAAGATGCATCGGGATTGATCTCATAAGCGCCAGAAAGCTCGGTCAATTTCAAGACTGACGGACCTTCCACTTTGTTTCCATCGGCATCTGTGCCGCCGCCAATAACAATTACTTTGTCTGCTTTCTCCTCTGTCTCAATTGGATACAGAGAAGGCACCCACAATCCTAGTGCGAACAAAGGCGCCATCAACGAAACACCCAGGAATGATTTTCCTTTTACCGCATTCACGATTGCCGCACTCACGAGGATTGCCACAAAGGCATCTATCCCGCCCATTGCAGGAAAAATAGTCCCGTTAAATGCCATTCCAAAAACAACGGCAAAAATGATGGCATACGCAGCAACAACCAATATAACACTGCGTTTTCCCGTCCATAATTTGTTGAGAAGAAGAACCGCTGAGGCGCCAATTAGTAATCCTGCAATCACATCTGGGTAGAGGATGGAAATACTTGTCGACTGCCCTACAAGGAGCAACGGAATCATGGCTAAAACATACACTGATGTTCCTGTAAGTCCGCTTCGCTTGTTATCGAAAAATGAATTAATTAAAAACCCTGTGCCGACCAACAATGGGCCGTACATTGGAGCGGTAAGAGATGACAAAAGAAAGGCGCCTCCTGCCAGTAATGGATACACGGCAACCGACCAAGCCGAAGCGTTTAATTCAGGCACCCACTTCGCGACAAATTTCAATAATTCCGTAATAACGAAGGGTAAGAGAGTTGCGAAAAGTATGGAGGGAATTACAAACTTATTCGTTGCTTGAGAAGCCATTTCATTGATGGTCATTTCCACGGTTCCTGTTGCGAAATAGGCCGTCAACACCAAAACGGTACTTACCAAGGCGCCAATTATCGGTTTTTTTGGAACAAACTGAGCAACAAGATACCCGAGAACAAGCATTGCCGTTAAAACATGAATTGCCTTAGCTCCTTCTGGGTTGAAAGCGGTCGCCGCCCACTGCATCAACACTGATGCAAATAAGACATTCAGCATCGTAACGATTCTTTTGTCCTTCTTCCACAACAAAAGAATTGAACTTAATCCCAACACCAACAAAGTAATGATCAATAAGGTATTCATATTTCCGATTTTTTTCAAAGATACATTAATTTATTTACCATGGTAACAATTACGTTGAATTTTTAGAGGTTTAGACACTTCGGCATCTCGAAGTTTCGACAGGCTTAACTTAGAGGCCCCGCAATTACCTTCAGTGCGCGTGAATTTGATTCTTCGACGACCAAAAAGGAATTAGACTAGTAGGTGATTCTTTAGGGGGAGTTCGAGTGCTTTGTGCAGATAGGGTAACGTTGAGACACGTTCCATTATCATTAAATGTTCGATACGGTGGCAGTCGCTTGCGATAAAATCTACTAGTTTTTCGTCGATTAAGAGTTCTGCTTGTTTCTTAATAGCCGGTCCGTAATGTCCAACAAGAGAATTGATATTTACCTGGATGTTCACTCCCCTTTCTCGAAACTCTCGGGCCTTCTCGACCGACCCAAGGTAATAGGTGTAGCGCTCGAAATGCGCTAAAATTGGTTGATAGTTTTGTGTCACCATTTCAAAAACCATTGCCTCGGTTTGATTGGGCGCTTCATGGAAGGAAAATTCAAAAAGTAAAAAGCGATCGCCAAAAGTGAGCAGGGCTTCCTTGTTCTGCAGTTGTTTGATGAAGGCATCATCGAAATAATATTCGGCTGCTGCTTCAATTTCTATTTTTAAGCCTAATGATTTCGCCGTTTCTTGCACATTTTTCAATCCACCGAGAATGATTTCTGGAGTGTTTTTGAAATAGTCGCTCATGATGTGTGGAGTGGTTACCACTTTTTCGTAGCCCAGCGACTCAAACTTTGCCAACATTGCGATGGTTTGGTCCATGTTTTTGGAGCCATCATCAATTCCTGGAATTAAGTGAGAATGCATGTCCACTTTTAACACGCTCAAATCCGCTGGCGGCAACTTAGGACGCGATCGTCCAAATAGGCGGCCAAACATAATTAGCGCTCCGTGTACATTTTGTCGTAGTACGCTTGATAATCACCACTTGTTACCTGATCTACCCAGCCTTCATTTGCCAGATACCAGTCTACTGTTTTCTCCAATCCTTCTTCAAAAGTAATGGATGGACGCCAATTTAATTCAGTTTCCAATTTTTCGGCATTGATCGCATAACGCAGGTCATGTCCTGCACGGTCCGTGACAAATGTGATCAGTTTCTCATTGGTTCCGGGCACGCGTCCTAATTTTTCATCCAACATTTTGCATAAGAAACGTACCAGGTCGATGTTTGTCCATTCGTTCAAACCTCCCACGTTGTAAGATTCTCCGATACGTCCTTTATGGAAAATGGTATCGATGGCACTGGCATGGTCCACGACCCAAAGCCAATCGCGGATATTTTCACCTTTTCCATACACAGGAAGCGGCTTGTTGTTAACGATGTTATGAATCATCAACGGGATGAGCTTCTCTGGGAACTGATGGCTTCCGTAGTTATTGGAGCAGTTGGAAATTTTGATGGGCATTCCGTAGGTATGGTGGAATGCATTGACAAAATGATCGGAAGATGCTTTTGACGCAGAGTAAGGACTTCGCGGATCGTAAGCGGTTGTTTCTTCAAACAGTCCTTCTTCCCCAAGCGAGCCATATACTTCGTCTGTAGAAACATGCTGAAAAACATGCCCTTCTTCTTTTCCCCAATGATTTTTCGCCGCTTGAAGTAAATTTACTGTACCTAATACGTTGGTTACCACGAATTCTACTGGACCTTCGATAGATCGATCTACGTGAGACTCGGCAGCCAAATGCATAACGTCGGTTACATTGTAGGTATCGAAGACATCTTTGACATCAGCAACAGAGCAAATATCTCCTTTTACGAAAACATAATTTTCTCTGTCCTTGACATCTTCAAGATTGTTCAAGTTTCCTGCATACGTTAACTTGTCAAAATTGATTATGCGGTAATCTGGATACTTATTTGTGAACAAACGCACCAAATGCGAACCGATAAATCCGGCTCCTCCTGTAATCAATATTGTTTTCTTCCAGTTCATATTACAAACTCCAGTAATCCATATTTTTAATGTGGTCTTTGAAAATTCCTTTCACGTCTACAAAAACGCCTAAGTCATCTTTCATCATTCCACGGAAATCAGCTTCAGTCAGTTCTTTATACACGGCATGATTTACTGCTACAATTACAGCATCGTAATCCGTATCCGCTTGTGCTTTCAATGGTACTCCATATTCGTGTTCCATTTCCGCTGAAGAAGCGTGAGGATCTACCAAATGTACATCCACCTGGAACGATTTCAATTCTTTCACGATGTCTACCACCTTCGAATTACGAATGTCTGTTACATCTTCCTTGAATGTCGCTCCCATCACGAGTACCTTAGCATTCTGGATAGATTTCCCTTTTGCCAAAATCTTCTTTACGGTTTGTTTCCCGATGTAGAATCCCATGGAATCATTCACGTAGCGACCACTGTTGATCACTTGTGCATGATATCCTGCTTGCTTCGCTTTGTGCGTCAAATAGTAAGGGTCAACACCAATACAATGACCACCAACCAAACCTGGCGAGAACTTCAAGAAATTCCATTTTGTTCCAGCTGCTTCGAGCACATCGTACGTATTGATACCGAGTTTGTCGAAAATGATTGACAGCTCATTGATCAATGCAATGTTTACATCGCGTTGGGTATTCTCAATAATTTTTGCAGCCTCCGCCACTTTGATTGTTGCTGCTCGGTGTACTCCGGCATCTACAACCAATTCGTATGTTTTTGCAATTTCTTCGAGTGAGGTATCGCAACATCCAGAAACTACCTTTACCACACTTTGAAGTGTATGTACTTTATCTCCAGGGTTGATGCGTTCTGGGGAATACCCTACCATGAAATCTTCTTTCCATTTCAGTCCTGAAACTTTCTCCAAAACAGGGATACAGTCTTCTTCGGTACATCCTGGGTACACTGTTGATTCGAAAACGACATAATCGCCTTTTTTCAATGCTTTCCCAACAGTTTCCGATGCGCCCAAAAGTGGTTTCAGATTTGGTAGTTTCGCATCATCAATTGGCGTAGGTACCGCCACAACAAAGAAGCGCGCTTCT
The DNA here is from genome assembly GCA_043584915.1 of Fluviicola sp. Classification (GTDB taxonomy): domain Bacteria; phylum Bacteroidota; class Bacteroidia; order Flavobacteriales_D; family Crocinitomicaceae; genus UBA4466. Next base: position 2,189,874 of record CP121319.1, on the reverse strand, counting down.
TTCAAATCATCGATATTGGCCGTAAACGAAATGTCACAACCGTCAAATTCTGAACTATCCAGTTCATTGCTTGGATCGACGTTATTTTTCATCATTTCAACACGCTCTTCGTTGATATCGAATCCGATAACCTTTGTTTTGCGTGCAAATTCAAGCGCGATTGGCAACCCAACATATCCAAGTCCGATTACAGCAATGGCGGCGTCACCGTTGATAAGATCGTTATAAATTGATTTGTTCATCTCTTACTTTGTAAATACGTTCAATTATTTCAACGACTTTCAACCCTTCGAGGGCGTTTGTAGTAGCCGATGTGTTTCCTTTTAGTGTATCAATTACGTTGCCGATCACAAAATTGTGATTTGCTGCAGATCCTTTATAAGGTCCGTAGTCATTGGCAGGATTTGCTTCTTTTAATTGAGGCATTTCGTAATCTTTAATATTACATACCTCAACTTCGTTCATGTACTGTCCACCGATTTTCACGCTTCCGTTTGCACCAATGACCGTCATGGAACTTTCCAGGTTTTTGTTTGCGACTGCTGTCGAGTAATTCAAACATCCCATTCCTCCGTTCGCAAAGTTGAAACTAACAAATCCTGAATCTTCAAAATCAGTAGAATCTTTGTGCGTGAAATCCGCAAACTTTCCCTGGATATTGTCAATATCTCCGAACAACCAGTACATGATATCGATAAAGTGAGAAAATTGCGTAAACAAGGTTCCTCCATCCAAATCTTTGGTCCCTTTCCAACCACCTTTTTTGTAATAGCGGTCGTCACGGTTCCAATAACAATTCAATTGCACCATGTGAATATCGCCCAAAACACCTTCCTCAACAATGGATTTGATCCATTCTGATGGTGGCGAATATCGATTCTGCATGACACAAAAAACGTGTTTGTTTTTTTGTAGTGCTTTGAAAATTACTTTCTCACAGTTGTCTTTGCTGAGTCCCATTGGCTTTTCGCAAACAACGTGCTTACTAGCTTCCAACGCTGCCAAACTCTGATCTGCGTGCAATCCGTTCGGTGTACATATGTTCACAACATCGATGTCAAGCCCTGCAGCGAGCATGGCTTCAACGGAATCAAAGAAAGGCACATCATACGATTCTGCACCACATTCTTCTTTGGAACGAATATCGACCAATGCGACCAATTCTGCCTTATCTTCTCGCGATATCATCTCTGCATGACGTTTTCCAATGTGTCCTGCACCGACAACGGCAAATTTTATTTTGTTTACTGTACTCATACTTTACAGTTTCATCACTTTTTTGTTTTCCAAAAGGTACTGCTCACCGCTTTCTGGGCACGTTGCCTTTCCATCGGTATCAAATTCCAGGCGATGTCCGTATTCGCTCATCCATCCCAATTGTCGGGCGGGATTTCCAACTACCAATGCGTAATCGGGAACGGTTTTGGTGACCACTGCGCCTGCACCAATAAATGCAAAGGTGCCAATATCATGTCCACAGACAATGGTTGCGTTTGCTCCAATACTTGCGCCTTTCTTCACCAACGTTTTCGCATATTCTCCTCGACGCACTACAGCACTTCGAGGGTTCGTTACATTGGTAAATACCATTGAAGGCCCCAAAAATACGTCATCTTCACAAATCACACCCGTGTATATGGAAACGTTGTTTTGGACCTTTACATTTGCGCCTAACTCCACACCTGGAGATACGACAACGTTTTGTCCAATATTACAGCGTTCACCAATGATGCAGTCTGGCATGATGTGCGAAAAGTGCCAAATTTTGGTTCCTTTTCCAATCGTGCATCCGGCATCGATTACCGCGGATTCATGTGCGAAATACTCCATCAGCGTGTAATGTATTTATCAAAATCATTGTGATTGGAACGGTTCAGTTCTTCTTCGGACAAACTTTTGAAGTATTCGTAGGTTCTTCTCAATCCTTCTGCTCGGTCTACTTTTGGCTCCCAACCAAGAATAGATCTTGCTTTGGAAATGTCTGGTTGACGCTGTTTCGGATCATTGACCGGAAGATCTTTGTAAATTACTTTTTGATCGGTTCCTGTCAGTTCAATAATTTCATCGGCGAATTCACGAATGCTAATTTCTGATGGATTTCCAATGTTTACAGGATCTGGGTAGTCGGATTGCAAAAGAAGATAAATTCCTTCAATCAAATCATCGACGTAGCAGAAAGAACGGGTTTGAGACCCATCTCCGAAAACAGTTAAATCTTCACCACGCAAAGCCTGACCAATAAATGCAGGTAAAACACGTCCATCATTCAGGCGCATTCGCGGTCCGTAGGTATTAAAAATTCGTACAATTCGTGTTTCAACGCCGTGGAAAGTGTGATATGCCATGGTCATTGCCTCCTGGAAACGTTTTGCTTCATCGTACACGCCTCTTGGCCCAACTGGGTTCACATTCCCCCAATATTCTTCCGTTTGAGGATGTACTTCAGGATCACCATAGACTTCAGAAGTAGAGGCAATCAATACTCGTGCTCCTTTTGCTTTGGCCAACCCAAGACAATTGTGAATTCCAAGTGAACCTACTTTCAAGGTCTGAATTGGAATTTTCAGATAATCTATCGGGCTTGCGGGCGATGCAAAGTGCAGGATGTAATCCAATTTGCCCGGAACGTGAATGAATGTAGAGACATCGTGATTGTAAAACTCAAAATTTTCCAACGGAAACAAATGCTCAATGTTTTCGATTCTTCCCGTGATTAAATTATCCATTGCGATGACATGATAGTCTTTCGCGATGAACATATCACAAAGATTGGAACCTAAGAACCCTGCGGCTCCGGTGATCAAAATTCGTTTTCTTTCACTCATTTTGCGTAAGAAATTACAGCGGCTGCACGCCCCATTGAGTTATAATAGAATCCTTTCTCTTTCATTTTGTCCACTTCGTACAGGTTTCTGCCATCGAAAACAATCGGCTCTTTGAGCAAATCTTTCATTTTTGGAAAATCTGGATTGCGGAACATGGACCACTCGGTTGCGATCAACAATGCATCTGCATCTTTCAATGCTTCGTATTGGTTTTCCGCGTATTCAATTTTGTCACCGATAAGATTTTGAACATTCTCTGCTGCTTCCGGATCGAAAGCCACAATTTTCGCTCCTGCACTTACCAATCGATCAATGATATACAATGCTGGTGCTTCTCTGATATCGTCTGTATCAGGCTTAAATGCCAAGCCCCAAAGTGCAAATGTTTTTCCAGCAACGTCTCCATAGTAGTTCTCTACTTTGTCGACCAATTTCACTTTCTGACGATCGTTCACATCTAACACGCTATTGATAATTTCAAAGGTGTAATCAACTTCACGACCACTTTTCACCAAGGCCTGAACATCTTTCGGGAAACAACTTCCACCGAAACCGATTCCGGGGTAACCTTGTCTACGTCCGCACCGACCAACTCACAGAAGTTGGCAATTTCATTCATGAAGGTAATCTTCGTTGCCAAAAATGCATTCGCTGCATACTTAGTTAATTCTGCCGACTTCTCATCCATGATAATAATTGGATGATTTTCGCGAATGAATGGCGTGTATAATTCCGTCATTGTTTGGATCGCACGTTCATCAGAAGCACCAATCACCACACGGTCTGGATTCAAAAAATCGTCTACAGCAAATCCCTCGCGTAAAAACTCGGGATTGGAGACAACAGCGAACGGAACGGTTGCTTTTTTGGCAACTTCTGCTTGCACTTTATCGGCAGTTCCCACAGGCACGGTTGACTTATCTACAATTACTTTATAGTCCGTCATAATTTCGCCCAATTCATTGGCAACTCCCAGGACATAGCTCAAATCCGCCGATCCATCTTCTCCAGGAGGCGTAGGTAATGCCAGGAAAATAATTTCTGCAAAGTCTACTGCTTCCTTCAAATTCGTTGTAAACGAAATTCGTTCGGCTTTAATATTTCGTTCGAAAATAACGTCTAAGTGCGGCTCGTAAATTGGCACTTCACCTTGACGCATTTTTTCTACTTTCTTCTCGTCAATATCAACACAAATGACCTGATTCCCTGTTTCTGCAAAACAAGTTCCGGTGACTAAGCCTACATATCCTGTGCCGACTACTGCAATTTTTTTCATTGTAATTAGTTCAGTATTGTTATGCGTTCACGCTCATGAACTCTGCAACCGCATCACAGATATAATCTAGTTGTTCTTTCTCCATTTCCGTATGAATAGGGAGCGAAAGAACACGGTGTGTTAACCAATCCGTTACTGGCAACTCTGTCTCAGCGCTATTGAATGCCTTGAACATTTCTTGGCGATGTGATGGCACCGGATAATAAATCATTGAAGGAATGTCTTTGGACGCAAGGAATTCGTGAAGTTCATCACGATTGATCCCTTCCAGAAGCATCGTATATTGGTGAAATACATGCTTTGATCTTGGATCCCGCACCGGTGTCGTAATCCCTTCAAATTGTGCAAAAAAGGCGTCGTAATGATCCGCGACTTTCTGCCGTGCATCGATGTAATTATCCAATTCACGCAATTTGATGCGCAACACTGCCGCCTGAATGCTATCCAAACGAGAGTTCACACCAACACGGTCGTGGTAATATCTTTTGCTTTGTCCGTGATTGGCGATCATGCGCATTTTTGCAGCTAAATCATCATCATTGGTACAAATGGCTCCTCCATCACCGTAGCACCCCAAATTCTTCGAAGGGAAGAATGACGTACAACCTATGGCTCCAATGGTTCCTGTTTTCTGAGAACGACCGTCGCTGAAGTGGTAATCGCTACCAATGGCTTGAGCATTGTCTTCAACAACGGGAATTCCATGTTTGTTCGCAATAGCCATAATCGCCTCCATATTCACCGCCTGTCCGTACAAATGTACTGGAACGATGGCTTTCGTTTTTGGAGTAATGGCTGCTTCCAATTTATCAGGATCCATGCAGAAGGTCTTGTCATCCACCTCAACAAAGACAGGTTTCAACCCAAGTAAGGCAACTACCTCAACGGTAGCGATGTACGTAAACGAAGGAGTAATCACTTCATCTCCTGGTTTCGCTCCAATTGCCATCAACGCAATTTGCAACGCATCCGTACCATTTGCACAAGGAATCACGTGTTTTGCACCGGCTGCCCATTTATGACAAACCGATGATCTATTATCCGATTTCGGTTTTAATGCTCGCAGGAATCAAAGACATCCTTATCATAAGTACGCCTATTGACTTGCCAAACTTCAAAAAACTTTTGGGAGACGGAAGCGATTTCGGAGTAACGTTTACCTATAAAGAACAACCTTCGCCAGATGGACTCGCACAAGCATTTATCATTGGTGAAGAATTCATTGGAACAGACGACGTTTGTCTGGTTTTGGGAGATAATATTTTCCACGGACAAGGGCTAACGAAGATGCTAAAGTCTGCACGTGAAAACGTTGAAAACGATCGAAAATCAACTGTTTTTGGATATCAGGTCAACGACCCTGAACGTTACGGCGTTGCAGAATTCGACGATAAAGGAAACGTTATTTCGGTGGAAGAAAAACCCGAACATCCGAAATCAAACTACGCGGTTGTAGGATTGTACTTCTACACCAATGAGGTAATTGAAATTGCCAAAAACATCCAACCATCAGATCGCGGTGAACTGGAAATCACATCGGTAAACGAGGAATATTTGAACCGTGGTGATTTGATGGTGGAATTGATGGGGCGCGGATACGCCTGGCTCGACACAGGAACGCACGACTCGTTGATTGAAGCAAGTAGTTTCATTCAAACCATTGAAAAACGACAAGGATTGAAAGTAGCGTGCTTGGAAGAAATCGCTTACGAAGAAGGATTTATTGATGCAGATAAAGTACGTGAGCTCGCTCAACCTTTGGCAAAATCGGGATACGGACAATACCTCATCAAACGCGTTAGTCAATGAGAAAAAGGGCAACAGGCATTGAAGATTTGTACGTTATTGAACCTACTGTTCATGGCGATGAACGCGGATATTTCATGGAATCATTCAGCGAAAAATGGTTCAAGGAAGAAGTCAACGACACACACTTTGTTCAAGACAATGAATCAAAATCATCTCGCGGTGTCTTGCGCGGATTGCACTTTCAAAATCCTCCAATGGAGCAAGCCAAATTGGTACGCGTAGTTCAGGGGGAAGTTTTGGATGTAGCAGTTGATTTGAGAAAAAACTCCCCTACTTACGGCAAACATTTTAGCGTTCGATTGAGTGCTGAAAATAAAAAGCAATTGTTTGTTCCCAGAGGATTTGCTCATGGCTTTTCTGTTCTGAGCGAAACTGCCGTTTTCTCTTACAAAGTGGACAATTTCTATTCGCAAGAATTGGAAGAAGGCATCCGTTGGGACGACCCAACGTTGAATATCGATTGGAAATTACCCTCAGATGAGGTACAGCTTTCTGAAAAAGACAAAACACAACAAGACTTCTCATCTTACGAAAGCAAATTCGTATGAACATACTGGTAACAGGACGCGATGGCCAACTCGGCTCTGAGCTACAAGAATTGGCTGATTTATCCGATTTCAATTTTGTATTTGTTGGATCCGGGGATGGTGACATTACCAACCTTGACATGATGCGTAAATTGATGGATACCAACTCCATTCAAGCCATAATTAACGGTGCTGCCTACACGGCTGTTGACAAAGCAGAGACAGAAAAAGAGCTTGCATTCAAAGTAAACGGTGAAGGCGTTCAGAATTTGGTCACTCTTTGCAAAGAATTCTCCGCGCGATTGATTCATATCTCTACCGATTATGTTTTCCCTGGAGACGGAACTGCACCGTATCAACCGAATGACACTGTTGCTCCGCTTGGAGTTTATGGAGCATCCAAATTGGCTGGCGAGAAAGCGATCTTGAAATCAGATATCGAAGCAATTATAATACGTACCTCTTGGGTATACTCTACTTACGGAAATAACTTCGTAAAAACGATGATTCGATTGGGAAAAGAACGCGAAAGTTTGAATGTTGTGAACGATCAGTTAGGATGTCCAACGTACGCAAAGGACCTGGCTACCACGTGCATTGAACTCATCGACTGGGATTGGATGGAAAATCGTATCTATCACTTTTCAAATCGTGGTGCAATTACCTGGTTTGATTTTGCCGCGGCCATTATGAAAATGACACAAAGTGCGTGCAAAGTGCATCCTGTTCCAAGTTCGGAATTCCCCACACCAGCGAAACGCCCTTCCTATTCTGTTATGGACACCACTGATTTACAAAAAGACTTTGGCATCACCCCTAGAAATTGGAAGATCGCTTTGGAGGAATGCATCGCGCAAATCTGATGAGAAGAATCGCTTTTTTTTCGATGAAATCTTGTAATATTGCACCGTATTCGAGGCAGTCTTGATGCACAACAGGTAAATTAGAGCAATTGGCATATCAACGTATTACAAAAAGTACAGTTTTAGTCACAGGCGGAGCAGGTTTTATCGGCTCTAACCTTTGCGAAGATCTGTTGAATCAAGGAAACAAGGTTGTTTGTTTGGACAACCTATCTACTGGAGATCGAAATAATATTGCTCCTTTTGAGACTCTTGATCACTTTACATTTATCGAAGGTGACATCACCGATTTGGCGACGTGCCACAAAGCGTGCGACGGTGTTGATTACGTTTTGCACCAAGCAGCGCTGGGTTCTGTTCCAAGATCTTTGAACAATCCGATTGCCACGAACGAAGCGAACATAAGCGGCTTTTTAAACATGCTTGTAGCCGCACGCGATGCAAATGTGAAGCGATTTGTGTATGCTGCAAGTTCCTCAACATATGGTGACTCAAAAGAACTTCCGAAGATTGAAGAAAACATCGGCAATCCGCTTTCTCCCTACGCAGTAACCAAATATGTGAACGAATTGTACGCACACGTATTCGGTTTAAACTATGGTATGGAAATCATCGGATTGCGCTATTTCAATGTATACGGAAGACGCCAATCGCCCAACGGAGCTTACGCAGCAGTTATTCCCAAGTTTGTTCAATTGTTCATGGAGCACAAAGCACCTACAATTAATGGCGACGGATCTAATTCTCGCGACTTTACGTATATCGACAATGTGATTCAAATGAATCACCTGGCAGCAACAACAAGCAACCAGGAAGCTATTGGTGAAGTTTTCAATACCGCTGTTGGAGATCGTTCTACTTTGAGCGAGTTGGTAGAGAATTTGAAAGAATTGCTTTCTGAATTTGATCCGGAAATCAAGCACATCGCGCCAAGCTATGGACCTGAGCGCCCAGGTGACATCCCGCATTCACTTGCTTCGGTAGAAAAAGCCAAGCGCCTTCTTGGGTATGCTCCATCTCACAATTTAGAAACAGGGCTTCGTGAAGCAATTGCCTGGTATTGGGATGCGCTAAAGTAAGTCGTTCACTCTTCCATTTCCTTCTTCTTTAATACTGATAAAAGGTATATCTTTGTCTGTCAGTCATTACTTATGGACGCATCAAAAAAACGACACATTGCAAAAACAATTACGTGGCGCATCATTGCTTCACTAACGACGTTTGCATTGGCCTATTTATTCTTCCAGGACGATAAGGATGCGGTAAGCAAAGCCTCTGGAGTTGCCATTGCCGAAGCGGCCATAAAAATGGTTTTGTACTATTTCCACGAACGAACGTGGTACAAATCAAATTTTGGGTTGGACAAAACGAAACGGAATAGCAAATGAATCCATACATCATTCGCCAAGAGTTTAAACTTTCCAAGAAGGATCGTCAGACCATCAAAAAGCACAGTTCTTTTTTGATTTGGTTCACTGGACTTTCTGGCTCGGGAAAATCAACATTGTCTAATGCGGTAGAACAACGCTTGTTCGAAATGGGCGTGCATACCTATCCGCTAGATGGTGATAACATCCGCGATGGAATTAATAAGAATTTGTCTTTCTCACCCGATGATCGTGAAGAAAACAACCGACGCGTGGGTGAAATCGCCAAACTTTTCATCGATGCCGGAATAGTTACGTTGGGGTCGTTCATCTCTCCTTACAAGAAAAGTCGTGAAGAAATTCGAGACATTGTAGGAGCTGAAAACTTTATTGAAGTCTTTTTGAATACTTCTTTGGAAGAATGTGAACGCCGTGATGTGAAAGGGCTGTATGAAAAAGCAAGAAACGGCGAAATCCCGTCTTTTACCGGAATCTCATCTCCTTATGAGGCTCCAGAACGCCCTGATATTGAAATCAAAACAGAAGAATTAACCGTTGAAGAAGCGGCAGAACAAGTACTTCAATTTATTTCTAAGAAACTCGCACTGCATGAATAAATATTACTTGAATCATTTGGATGAATTGGAATCGGAAGCGATTTTCATTTTGCGCGAAGTAGCCGCAAATTTTCAGAATCCCGTGATTTTGTTTTCTGGAGGTAAAGATTCTATCGTAGTGACGCATTTGGCAAAAAAAGCCTTTTACCCTGCGAAGATTCCATTTTCGTTGATGCATGTGGATACAGGACACAACTTTCCTGAAACGATTCAATTCCGCGATGATTTGGTGGCATCCCTTGGAGTGAACTTGATTGTAGGTTCAGTGCAGAAATCCATCGATGATGGACGCGTGGCAGAAGAACGAGGGAAACATGCAACGCGCAATTCACTTCAAATCACCACGCTTCTCGACACTATTGAAGAGGAACGCATCGATTGCGCAATTGGTGGCGCCCGTCGAGATGAGGAAAAAGCCAGAGCGAAAGAGCGGTTCTTCTCGCATCGAGATGATTTTGGTCAGTGGGATCCTAAAAACCAACGGCCTGAACTATGGAATTTGTTCAACAGCAAACATTTTGAAGGAGAGCACTTCCGAGTTTTTCCTATTTCAAACTGGACAGAAATGGATGTCTGGGGATACATTTTGAAAGAGAATATTGCCATTCCGTCACTGTACTACGCGCATGAAAGACGTGTGTTGTGGCGCAATAATTCGTGGATTCCGGCATCAGATTTTTTACAGATTGATGAAAGCGAGGAAATTGTAACGAAAAAGATTCGGTTTCGAACCCTTGGCGACATCACCATTACAGGTGGCATAGAATCCAATGCGGATACGCTGGAGAAAATTGTAGCTGAAGTTGCAGCGATGCGTGAAACAGAACGTGGCAATAGAGCCGATGACAAACGTTCTGAAAGCGCCATGGAAGATCGAAAACGACAAGGATATTTCTAAGAATTTAGCATGACAACAGAAACGAGTCAACTTTTACGATTTACTACAGCAGGTAGTGTAGACGATGGGAAAAGCACCTTAATCGGTCGATTGCTGTATGATTCAAAATCCATTTTTGAAGATCAATTGGATGCTATTGAAAAAACCAGTCTGCGCAAAGGACATGCGGGGGTTGATTTGGCCTTATTTACCGATGGATTGCGTGATGAGCGCGAGCAAGGAATTACCATTGATGTCGCCTATCGCTACTTCTCTACTCCAAAGCGAAAATTCATCATTGCCGATACTCCTGGCCATATTCAATACACACGCAATATGGTTACGGGGGCTTCTACGGCAAACGCTGCTATTATTTTGATTGATGCGCGAAACGGAGTTGTAGAACAAACCAAACGTCATTCTTACATCGCTTCATTACTCCAAATTTCACACGTAATCGTTTGTATCAACAAAATGGACCTTGTGGATTGGAGCGAAGATCGTTACAATGAAATCATTGCGCAGTACGAGGCAGTTGCTTCAAAAATGTTGGTGAAAGATGTTCATTACATTCCAATTTCGGCCCTGGAAGGCGATAACGTAGTGAACCGATCGGAGCATATGTCGTGGTATCTTGGAGCACCCTTGTTGCATTCTTTGGAAACACTTCACATCAGCAGTGATATCAATAAGGTAGATGCTCGATTTGCGGTACAAACTGTCATTCGTCCACAAAGTGAGGAACACCGAGATTTTCGTGGTTACGCAGGACGTGTTTCTAGCGGGATTTTCCGTCCAGGAGACGACGTTGTTGTATTGCCATCAGGGTATCAATCGAAAATTTCGCGCATCGATTTTGATACAGAACAATTGAACGAAGCCTTCGCACCTCAATCGGTAATTTTGTCTCTGGAAGATGATATTGATGTGAGTCGTGGCGATATGATCGTGAAAGCAAATAATCAACCAGAACCAAGCCAGGACATGGATGCCATGATTTGTTGGTTGCACAATAAACCTGCAAGACCGAGGGCAAAATACAGCATTCTTCATACAACCAACGAGCAAAAAGCCATGATTCGTGAGGTTGTTTACAAAATGAATATTGACACTTTGGAGCGCGACCTTTCCGATGCTGAAATCGGTATGAACGACATTTGCCGCGTAAAAATTCGCACTACCCAACAACTAATGATTGACTCGTACAGAGAAAATAGAGCTACCGGAAGTTTCATTTTAATTGATGATGCAACCAATGAAACCGTAGCCGCAGGAATGATTCTATAATTCTATGAACAACTTACTTAATACCGCAATTATCGCGGCCATTGATGCTGGTAAACGCATTATAGAAATCTACGAAACGGATGATTTCGGCGTTGATTTCAAATCGGACAATTCTCCGTTAACCAAAGCAGATATCGCTTCGCATGAAATCATCATGGAGTTTTTGAAGGATACCGGCATCCCTGTCCTTTCGGAAGAAGGAAAATCGATTCCTTATTCGGAAAGAGGCGCTTGGAATCAGCTGTGGATTGTAGATCCCATTGACGGAACGAAGGAGTTCATCAAACGCAATGGAGAGTTTACCGTGAACATCGCATTGATTGAAAATCAACGCCCGATTGCGGGAGTGGTTCTGGTTCCTGCACTCGGTGAATTGTACTTTTCATCTGAGGAAATTGGTGCTTTCAAAACGACCAACTTAGGCAAGGAACTGACATTGGACCAGCGCATTGCGGAGGCATCTGAATTGCCCCTTTCGTATGAAAATCGAAATTATACCGTGGTCGCCAGTCGATCTCATCTTTCTGGCGAAACCGCCAATTTCATTCAAGATTTGGAGAAAAAACACGGTGCCGTTTCAACGCTTTCAAAAGGAAGTTCTTTGAAGCTGTGCATGGTTGCGGAAGGATCTGCTGATTGCTATCCGCGCTTTGCCCCTACGATGGAATGGGATACTGCCGCCGGACAAGCTATTTGCAATCATTCGGGGTGTACGGTGATCAATTGGGAGACGAAATCGCCATTGTTGTACAATCGGGAAGATTTGTTGAATCCCTGGTTTTTGGTAGAGAGAAGTTTGGACTGATGGGACGCATGGAACATTGAACCATCAACGAAGAACGAGTACACTGAGGACACTGAGGCTCTCGAAGTACCGAAGTTTCGTAGTGGACTAAATCTATTATTTCTTTAATTTGATGTTATGGCGATTGTCGATTTTTCTCAAAAACCCGTAAAACTATTGTTCATTGATGCCGTTGGTGCATTCATTTCATTTGTGCTTCTCGCATTTGTGCTGCCGCAATTTGAATCGCTTTTGGGGATTCCGACATTGATTTTTTGGGCGCTTTCGGTTCCGCCTGCATTTTTTCTTTTGTTTGATGTATTTGCATTGCTTCGTTGGAAGAACAATCTAAGTCAGGCGCTTCGCACCATTGCCACGCTGAATGTTCTGTATTGCGCCACTTCAATTACGATTGCTTTTCTACACATTGCAACACTCACAACATTGGGTTGGATCTACATCATCCTTGAAATTGTCATTGTGCTCTTGTTGGCCCGTTTTGAATGGAAAGCAAGCCATTCGTTAGAACGGAAATAAAGCCAAGAACCATCCCTTCATGTTAGATTTGTGTAGCTATTTACTATTGTCTGTTAAAACCGTTGCATAAAAATTCAGATAGCCTTATTTTTGTAGTAACATGAAAAAAGCAATCATTGCCTTACTTATTGTTGTTGGTGGAAGTTTTTCCGCAAATGCACAATTGAACTTCAGCGACTCAACCGTTGCTATGCCTTGGGTTTCGATCCAGTATGGCTTTAACTTAACAGGCGGTGATCTTGCGTTGCGTCACGGTCATTTCAATCATCTTGGCTTTTTTGCAGGCTATAAAACAGGCCGAAATTGGGTTTTTGGTGTGGACGGTAGCTTCATGTTTGGCAACGATGTCACTCCGAGCACTTCCGATATGTTTGCGCACTTAACCGATGGCGTGGGGGCAATTACCGATCAAAATGGAGATCAAGGAGTGGTTGTCACGGCTTCCCGAGGAATGAATTTCAATGGAAATGTCGGCAAAATTTTCCCCATTTTTAATTCGAATCCAAATTCTGGACTCTACGCAAGTCTTGGTGCAGGATGGATTGCTCACAAAATTCGTGTAGAAACACAAGATCATGTCATTCCCGTCATTGAACTCGATTACCGCAAGGGTTATGATCGTCTGGTACAAGGAATTACAACGAATCAATTTCTGGGTTACGCCTTTATGTCGGATCAAAGTTTTTTGAAATTTTACGGTGGGATTTATGTTCAGGAAGGATTCACTTTTGAACGCCGCACTATCTTTTTTGATCAACCCGACTACGAAGTTCCAACGACTCCAAGATTGGATCTTCAATTTGGATTGCGCATTGGTTGGATGATTCCAATTTATCCGCGTCAACCTCAGGACTTTTACTTCGACTAATGCGCTTCTTATACAATATTGGCATCCTCTTTTTAGGGATCGGCGTTCGTGTGCATGCATTGTTCAATGCAAAGTCGAAGCTATGGGTAGAAGGCCGCAAGAATTGGAAATCGGAGCTCCCTAATCTTCCAGACCGCGAAGTTATTTGGTTTCACTGCGCCTCGCTCGGGGAATTCGATCAGGGATTGCCTTTGATGCGGAAATTTCGAACGGAACATCCAGATGCATTCATTCTGGTAACTTTCTTTTCTCCTTCTGGAATGAAGCACTATCACAAGCGCAATCACCCCGCAGATCATGTTTGCTATATTCCGTTGGATACTCCTGGCTATGCTCGCACGATGATGCAACATTTCAAGCCGAAATACTTCTGTTTGATCAAATATGAGTTCTGGTCGAATCACATTTTGGAGGCCAAAAAAATTGGGGCACGCGTGTACAATGTGAGTGGATTGTTCCGTCCTGAGCATCGATTTTTCAAATGGTACGGCTCCTTTTTTCGCTTCACGCTAAAACAGTTTGATTGGTTCTTTGTTCAAAATGAGAAATCGGTTGAATTGCTCGAATCTATTGATATTCACGATGTTTCCATTGTCGGCGATAGCAGATACGACAAGGTGTACGAAACAAAAATCACGCACGAGCCGGATCAAAAAATTGCAGAATTTTGCGGGAGCGATCGCGTTTTCATTATTGGAAGTAGCTGGCCGAAAGACGAAGACATTCTTTTGCCTGTGGTCAACAAGATCAGCTGTAAGGTCATTATTGCACCGCACAATATCGACGAGCGTTCCATCAGTGGAATTATCAAATCATTGCGCCGCCCGCATGCTCGATATACCAATCGAAGTATGAAATCTGATGTTGAGATTTTGGTTTTGGACACCATCGGTCATTTATCAAGCGCGTATTCTTTTGGCTCAGTCGCTTATGTCGGCGGAGGATTCTCAGGCAATTTGCACAACATTTTAGAACCGGCAGTATTCGGAATGGGCGTTATTATTGGTCCAAACCACAGTCGTTTCCCAGAAGCGAGCTCGTTTATTAAATCTGGGTTTGGCTTTGATGTTTCTACGTCGGAAGAACTAAAACACCGCATTGAATACGTTCTCGATAACAAAGAGTGCATTGATGAAAAGGCGGAGACGTTTGTGGATGAGAATCGTGGGGCTTCGCAGAAAATGTATGATTTGATTATTGCGCGGTAGTGAGATACAAGATATTTAGACAGAAGATACGAGACTTATAGATGCATTAGCCACTAAATGTCATCGAGATGCCGAGGGGTGATGTACGGATTGGACGTTTAAATTATTCTACGGAACACTGAGGCTCTCGAAGTGTGACTTACGGATTGGACGTTTAAACCATTCAACAGAACACTGAGGTTCTCGAAGTGTGACTTAAAGATTGAACGTTTAAACCATTCAACAGAACACTGAGGCTCTCGAAGTGTGATTTACGGATATGACGTTTGCTTCTTTCACAAAAGTTCAATGAGTCAATCGAGCCAACATATTCCCGAGAGTAACTTGCGCCCAAGTTCAATCGTAATTTGGTTCTAAAACTTCCACTCGTTTTCACTACCGAAGTTACCGTGAATTCTTTGGGAGGTAGCAAAATATCTCTAACTCCATTTCCACACTGATAGACATGCAGATATTCAAGTGGTCGCCAATTCCCCTTGTTGTCCTTTGCCTCCAAAATTATCGGCACATAATAACCATAACCTACTTGCACCGTGTCATTCGTAGCGTTTTCGACCAAAACAGGAAAAGCATCCCGTCCATAATTTTGAACCGATTGGGTTAAATCTATGTGAACCTTCAGTTTTACTGATTCCCATGTTTGAATCTCGCGATTCACAGGTCGGTCGTGAAAATAATCATCGAATGATTCAGCAGGAGGTCTGAAACGCATTTTCCAGCCTTCCGTGCGCATTGCAAGTGGAGGTAAAATATTGTGAAATAGAAGGACTGTATCTGTCAATTTGCCGAAATAATATGGGTAGTGCGCCCCTTCAATCTCTGCTAAAACTTTGTGGTTTTCATTAAACATCATTGTATCTACAAAAAAGGGGAAATCAAAACTTTCCTTTTGCTCCCCGTCCATTGGATCGGAATCACTGCAACCGCAGAGAAATAGTAATGTAATCGTTAGAAAAAAAACAACAGACTTCATTTCACCTTTTCCTTCCAATGAATAACAACGAGTCACCTTCCTCAAATTCGGCATAAGATTCAAGCAGGATTATTTCAAAAAACGGTTCGAATACTTTACGTAGCAAACCTTCATTATGATAATTGACAAACATCCCTTTAAAAATCTCTGATCCTTCTCCCTTCCAAAAGGAGTGACAAATGACGCCCCCTTTGTTGAGTATATCGCCTTGTTTTTGAATCGAACGTGCCAATTCCTCATCAGTTAAATGATGCAGTACTTTGTTGGAATATATTCCATCAAATTTTATATCTGTTTCAAGAATTGCGGCATTGAGTTCTAAAAATGTTCCTTGAGGATGCCTTGCTTGAAGATGCGTAATAAATTCCTGCGAAAAGTCAGAGCCTGTTACATCGAACTTCTTGCTCAGAATCTCCCAATCGGTACCAGGACCAGATCCCAACTCCAACAATTTTGATCCTGAGGCAAGATAGTGCTGCAACTTTTCAATTAATGCTCCACCATTTACATCTTTTGCCAGATGAATGTATTCTTCAACGGAATCTTTGGTTTTGTAGTATTCGTTTTCCATCAATCCCAGTTCAACAATTTCAAATTCTTCGCATCCTTCTGACCGTATTTCAATTGCACGGTATGGATCAATCGCTCAATCGCGTGCCATTTTGGCGTTCGGTTAGAGCACACTGCAATAATTTCTCGCGCCGGATTTTCATGGAAATCATCTGATTCAATTTTGTTGAGCCCGTTAATTTTAAGCGATGCGGCATAATGCTCTGGAATTAACGTATAGCCTCCATGCAGATCGACCATTTTCACCAAAAGTTCAATATTTCCACCTTCGTAATTCCATCCTTGATCGCTGCTTGGCTCTAACTCGCAGAAGTGCACCATTTGCGTACGAAGGCAATTTCCTTTGCTTAACAGCCACGGATGTTCTTTCTCCAGTTCTGAAGAAGCAATCGTTCGATTCTCAAATGTGGGTGTATAAGCAAAAATCTCCTCATGATACATAATATTGGTGCGCCATTTCGGATGCTGAACGGGACCGGCAAGTATTCCCATATCAATGCTCTTTTCCTCCAGTGCCACCAGGATTTCCTCGGTTTTCATCTCTTCAATTGTAAGTTCGATGTCGTTCAATTCCTTTTTCCATTCATCGAACAAATCCGGTAATAAATACCCCGCAATGGTAGGGATAATTGCCACGCGGAGCTGTTCACGGAATGTACCTTTTTCCAATTGCGAAAGCGCATCAATACGATTGTATTCTGATAAAACATCGCGTAGGATGGGTAATAATTTTGCGCCATATTCCGTAACGTCCAATGGAGATCGAGAACGATCAAAAATCTTGTTTCCCAATGTTTCTTCAGCCTTTTTAATTTGCATCGAAAGTGTAGGTTGTGTTACGAAACAGCGTTCACTGGCTCGTTGAAATTGTCGCTCTTCTGCGACCGTCACGATATACTGAATTTGTTGAATAGAAATCATATAGCGAATATTTATACGAAAATAAATAAATTCGATTCTCCTTATATAAAAGGTATGATAAATTTGTACCGTTCATTCGAGTTGCAACCTCATGGCGAGGGAACAATTCTAATTTTCTTCTTTTATCCAAAAGATTTCACATTCGTATGTCCTTCTGAACTACACGCTTTCCAAGCGAAATTGGGTGAGTTCGAAGCACGCGGAGTAAAAGTTGTTGCTTGTTCAACAGACACAGAGGAATCTCACTGGGGATGGTTGCAAGTACCAAAAAACAAAGGTGGAATTGAAGGAATCACTTATCCAATCGTTGCGGATACTTCAAAAACAATCTCTGATGCTTACGGAGTATTGGCTGGTGAGTATGAGTACAACGAAAACATGGAAATGGTTGCTACAGGACCAATGATCGCATACCGCGGATTGTTCTTAATCGACAAAGAAGGAACAGTAATGCACCAATTGGTGAACAACTTGCCGTTAGGAAGAAATGTTGACGAAGCATTGCGTATGGTTGATGCACTTCAGTTCTTCGAAGAAAACGGTGAAGTTTGTCCAGCGAACTGGCAAAAAGGTGAAGACGGAATGAAGGACACTTTCGAAGGTGTTGCTGATTACCTCTCGAAGCACTAATAGATTTTACTCTTAATCAAACAGGCCCTGCACCTCAATGGTGTGGGGCTTTTTCTGTCCTATACATTCGTTTCACGCAAACGGAACGGATCAAGAAGCGAAAAGCAAAGCTCAATTTCTTATCTTTCCTCCACTCTAAAATTTTTCGCTTGAAAAGCATTCTACCTCTTTTTATTTTACTCGCACACATTTCGTTTTCACAACAGGAAGCGCAAACGAGGCACGATAGTACTTCCATGACGCCGCAATTGGATTCATTGACAAAAACGTTGGGATTTGGCAAAACAATTGATGAAGCGTATCGACTTTCGTTTATGACGGCTTTATCTCATTATCCGGAATTGGATAGCACAAAGATTGTACTCAAAAAAGCGAAAATCAACACCTCATTGAACGCAAGACCCACCATAGGATCTTTGTTATTTCGGAGCAAGAAAAAACGAACGTACGTGATCCGAATAAATACGCAAAAGAAAGACAGCTTGATACTCCTGGAGGACGTTCCGTTTAGTGCTCGTGTGGGTGTTTTTGGACATGAGTTAGGACATATCCACGATTACAGTACACGGTCATTTGGAGGGATTCTAAAACGGCTTTTTGCATATAGCTGCAAACGCAGCAAAACCATATTTGAGAAAGAAATTGATACGCTGACGATCTCCCGAAATCTCGGATTGCACTTGTATGATTGGGCGTTTTACGTTCTGGAGGAATCCAAGGGTACGGAGGAATACAAAACATTCAAAAGAGACGTATATCTTGAGCCAAATGAGATTTTAGAGCTTATTCAGCAAGCGAATTAGCACAAAAAAAAGATTGCCCCAATTTGGAACAATCTTAATCTAGTGGTAAGGTTTAGTAACCTTGGCTATTTTCTTTTTAAATAGTGTACTCGGCGCGGGGGCACTTCGAGAGCCTCAGCGTCCCCCCGTTCTGTGTAAGTTCATTGAAACTCGGCGCTTCGAGAGCCTGAGCGTCCTCGTGTAAGCTCATTGAACCGTGGGCACTTCGAGAGCCTCAGCGCCCACGCTACGTTACATTCACTGAGGCTCTCGAAGTGAACATTCTTTTTTACTGCGTCTTCCCAAAACGATAACGAATTCCTCCAGTGAAATAAGCGGGTAAATGGATATAACTAAACTGGTGCATATTGTTTACTTCATATTCAGCAATTAACCCCAATTCAAAATTCAAATACAAGCGATCAATCAGCGGGAGGTCCGCACCCACATAAATTCGCGTATTGATGCTGAATGTATTCCATAACAGGGAAAAGTCTTCAGATTCTATCTCATCTCCCAATTCTGGGAATGGACTACTACTTTGCGGGTTTTCAATTGTTTCATAAATGGAACGTCTATAAAACGAACGATACGCCACCGAACTTCCTCCCAACGAAGCCCCGACGTAATAGTAGTTGTGCTTCATGAAATTCAATTGACGCTGCACTCCAAAACTTCCTCCGTATGAATTCCGACTAAATTGACTGGACTCAATTTCAAACGTGGAGTCTGGAATGACATAACCAAAATTGCTGAATCCGTTGCTGCGCGACCCATAGTATCCTGTGAGGGTGAACGACCACTTTTCACTCTTATGAAAGCGGTAATCAAGTTGGAATCTTTCGGCGTCTAATGTTCCAACTCTTAATCCAATGTCTTGCTTGAAATTTGAAGTTTGCGCGCTCAATGAAAAGGCGCAGAGCGCCATAATAGCAATTAGGGTAGTTTTCATAACGTGTATTTGACTATTCAACGCCAAACGAATTTGTTCTATTGTCCGGGAGCGTTTTTTTAACATTTTGAATGGATAACTGTTGCCACCTCAAACCATCTGCTTTCGGCAATTGAGTACCTTTCTAAAAAAAACACCGTATGGCACTTACCAACAATGATATTCTAAAGAAGTTGCGCATTGCTTTAAAACTCCGCGACGATGAGATTGTAGCCATTTTAGATCTCGCTAATTTCCGCATTTCAAAAGGGGAGATTGGCAATTTTTGTCGCAAAGAAGACCACCCTAAATACGTAGAGTTACAGGATCAGATTTTACGCAACTTCCTCAATGGATTGATCATTAAAAATCGTGGTCCGCGCGAAGAACGCAAGCCAGATTCGAAGGAATCTTAGATTTTGCATCAACATAAGGCACTTCTCCTTCATCTTTGGAGTACCTTTGTGCCATTCTAAAGCTCAATTGTTTTGAAAAATTTCCAAGAATTAGGGATCCGCGATGAATTCATCAAAGGCTTATCAGAGTTACACATCATTGAACCTACTGAGATTCAGCAGAAAGTAATTCCAATGTTGATGTCTGGTACTTCCGACATGGTTGCTCAGGCACAAACGGGGACAGGTAAAACTGCCGCTTACGGATTGCCGCTTTTACATCGGGTAGACGCCAATATAAATGAGGTTCAAGGTCTTATTCTCTGCCCTACTCGAGAATTGGGAAAGCAAGTCGCCAAGCAATTGTTCAAATTCACGAAATACTCGGAGAAAATTTTCACCGAAGCTGTGTACGGTGGCGAACATATCGATCGTCAAATTGCGGCCTTGCAGCGGCCTACTCAAATAATTGTGGCAACGCCAGGAAGGTTGATCGATCTTGTGAAGCGAAAAGCCGTTGATTTGAGCGCTGTCAAAACGGTTATTCTCGACGAGGCGGATGAAATGATGAGCATGGGATTCAAGAAAGAATTGGATGAAATTCTGAGTTTTTTACCCAACACTGAAAATACCTGGCTTTTCTCCGCAACCATTCCCAAAAGTATTCAGGAGATTATTTCGAAGCACCTTGCGGATGATGCGGAAAACATAAAAATCAATCCGGAGAACATCGTTAACAAGAAGATTTCGCATCAATACCTCATCTGTGATGAATCGAATAAAATGCATGCGCTGCTCATGTTCTTGAAATCGGAGCACAAAAACAGAGGGGTCATTTTCTGTCGAACAAAATCGGCGACCCAAAAACTGGCGAAACAACTGATCGCTAAAAACATTGCCACAGATGCCCTGCACGGAGATCTACTGCAAAAAGAGCGCGACAAAGTTATGCGTGCGTTCAAGAACGAATCGTTGCGGATGTTGGTTGCCACCGATGTTGCTGCACGTGGAATTGACATTCCGGGATTGACCTTCGTAGCGCACTATCAACTGCCGGAAAGCGATGAATATTACACCCACCGAAGCGGGAGAACTGCACGCGCTGGAAAAGAAGGCGTATCCATGGTATTTGCCGATAGTTCGGATGTAAAAACACTTCGCAATTACGAACGTATTCTAGGCATCAAATTCCATCAAGTCAAGCAAATTTCTTAAGGAAGAATGTATAGCAATCCGTAATTTAATTCTGACTTCGAAATTTCTAATTTGCTTGCCAATTCGATTTGTTTTACGCGGACTTCGAGAAATTTCAGCTCACGTGAATTAATCATAAATAGCGAACTCTCACCATTATTGAACAAGGTTTGTTCCGCATTCAAAAGATCCGATGCAGCATCAATGGTTTCATCGATAATCTCGTATTGCCCCACCAGGTTCGTCAACGTATTTCTGGCAGCGCCCAATTGATACTCCAACTTGGCGCCAATCTCAGCTCCTTTCAATTTTTGTGACTCCACCTTCATTTCCCCAATCTTGACATCTGCTCGCTCGCGCCGTGTGAAAATAGGATAGCTTACTTTGGCTCCCCAAGTGTAATTTGCTGTATTGTATTCGGAGAAAAATCCGTCAGCAATAGGCTCGTTCAGCGCTTTGTACTCCAAGGTCAACTTTGGTTTCAGGTATTCGCGTTTCAAACGGAGATCTACTTGTTGACGGGCAACGTCTAACGTATTCAATTCAGCCAGAGGATGTCGTGCAATCACCGTATCCAAATCAAAAAGAATGTCTACACTTTCAACTGTCTCACTTAAAATTCGCGGAACAGCACCATCCAATTCTAATGGCACCACACCTTGATCCCAGAGGTACATTTCTAGCTTCAAACTTGCGTTTTGCCAATCCAGTAAGGCCTGCTGATAACTGAGTTGGCGGTTTTGATATTGCATGGATGCTTCCGTGATATAAATCCCCGGTCGGTCTCCAAATTCTACATAGGATTTTACTGCTTCTAAACGCAATTTTGCAGCAATCATGGCTTGTTCATACACGCGCAATACCTCGTAGGCTTTCGCCCATTTCCAATAACTGATTGTTGCGTCATTAATGAGTTGATTGACCATTACTCGACGCTCTAGAAGTGTTGCCTCTTCCCAAATTCGGGCCTTTTTCAACTCGGCACGACGTTGATCAATGAGCAATCCATTTCCAAGTTCCAATTTCAAACCAGCGTACCACAAGCCGTTATCTGGAAGTGATCGCTCCGGATTTAAAAATACACCATCCGTTTGATCGTAACCAGCTTCTGCACTCAATCCAAACCAGGTTGGAACTTTCAAAAATCCGTGAATGTGACTGTAGTATTGTTTGTCGTCAAAATACTTTTGCTTCGCACTTCCGCCCAAAACGGGATCAAAGCCACCTTTCACTCCTTGAACGCCACGCATCCCTTGCTCCGCCTTCATATCGGCACGAAAAACCACAGGATGATTGTCCATGACCAACTTGATGTAAGTATCGTAAGACATCACGGAATCTGCAGAAGGTATCAGTGAATCTTCTTGCGCGTGTCCCGAGAACAGCATCCCGAGAAAGAGCACGAGCATTCCGCTATTTAGTATCCTCTTTCTTCGCATCTCCGTTTACTTTATCCGTTTTCGCTTTGTAATACTCTGGCGGGAATCCATTGATTTTTCGCCACAATTCGTACCAAATTGGAACGTCATTCAAGAGAATCATACTTTCCCGTAACATGCGTCTTTGTGACATACCCACTCTGAGGGGCAAGAATGTAATAATATCCAAAACGCTTTTTATAGTTGCTGTATTGGTTTTCCATTTTGTTGATACTGCCCTCGGCGTCCAATCTGTTGGATCCAGTGGTCAGCTTCTCAGAGAGAATTTTTGCTTGATACGTTTCATATTCTGCGCGAATTGTAGCAATGTCTACACGCAATCGAATCAATTCATTTTGACTGTTGAACCAATTGTTTCGTGCTTCTGTTTCTTTCGCTTTTGCGGCTTGATATTTCAACCTTCTTGATTCGAGGTCTGTTAACGATTTCAAATTCATCTGATACAAACTGTCCATACGACTGTATCTTGCTTCGGCCGTACTTAAATCAATAATGGCTGCTTGTAACTTGATACTGTCATTCTGCACCTTCAGCTTGGCTTGTTGCATTTTGATCTTCGCCTGATCTAGTTTTAGGCGCTGCTGATCAACCAATGCCTCCAGTTGTGCTTGTTGCGCTGCTTCTTTCTGAGAATAGGTATCAACCACGCCTTTCTTTAGGTTGATTTGATTCTTGGTTCGCTCCAAAAGTCGGTCATCCATGTAGGCATCTTTGATCTCGGAAATCACCATCAATGTATCTCCTTTCTCCACGCGTTGTCCTTCAAAAACCAACCATTGATCTACCCTTCCTGCAATAATGGAGTTAATGGTTTGAGGTCGATGCTCTGGCAAAACGGTCGTAACAATTCCAGTGGTGGAAACATTCTGCGTCCATGGCAATAGGATAATCACAAATACGGTGAAAAACGACCATTTCAACATGCGAATCATCAGTCGCTTGGTCTTTTTTGACTCTACGTAATTCAATGTGGAGAACACGTTCCAGTTCATCCGATCATTGATCTTATTTTCTGAGATGTTTAACATGATATATCTTTTATGTCCTTAATTTCTCCTTTACTCAAAATCACCTGACGGTAATTCAATCCTTTCAATCCTTCGATTGGTTGTGAACTTGTCAATAAAACAGTCCATTCGTGGTTGTGATCTAGCAAGAATTGCAAAATATCCCTTCGGTCTTCCTCGCTAAATACAGAGAAACTGTTTTCTAAAAGCAACAAGCGCGGTCGATCTACGATACTTCGTGCAATCAAAATTTTGGCGGTGGTACTCTTTGAGAATTGACGTCCCTGTGGTAAAATTCGCGTGTCATATCCTAGTGGAAGATCGTTGATAAGTTTTGACAAACCTAAGGCATCTACAGCCCAACGAACATTGTCAAAGTTTGCATTGTCTCTTCCTAGCGTAATATTCTCCAAAAGAGATCCTTCAAACAAAGATTCATCCCTGAGATACCCGCCAATTTGAGATCGGAGCGATTCAGGACAATAGTTTTTTACTGGGATGCTGTCCATAACAATTGAACCTCGACTTGGACTGTACAACCCTCCGATAAGGTAGAGCAAGGTTGATTTTCCACTATCGTTTTGCCCTGAGATAATGACACGTTCGCCGGATTCAATATCAAGATCTACACCGTTCAAAACCATTTTATTTTCCTCTGGATATTCAAAGGAAACCTGGTTCAGGTTCACATTGAATCCAGTAGTTTTCTCGTTCAGGCGAATTCCTCCGTCTGTGTCCAATTCCAAATCGGTTACCTGCGCAATTTTTTCTAATGAGGTAAGAATATCATAAATCGTATCAAAATTCAACATGATTTTCTCAATAGAATTCATCACTAAAAGAATGATGATTTCTGAGGCTACAAATTGACCAATATTCAACTGCTGCTCAATTACAAGCAATCCACCAATCAGTAGCAATCCAAATGCCACGAGCGCCTTGAATGCAACCATCAATCCATACTGATTGACAAGCACCGAGAAGTGAGATTCACGAGCGCGAACATAGCCTTCCGTCTTGTCATTGACTTCGTTGAGTGGTAATTGGGTTTCTCCCGCCATTTTAAACGTGTAATTTGCTTTTGCCAGCTCTTGCAGCCAATGTGCAATTTGGTATTTGCGCTTCGATTCGTCCAAACTTGTTTCCAAACCTCGTCTCACGGTGATTCGAAGAATGAAAAACACGATGATAATCAAGAACAAACTGAACAGAATGAAGAATGGGTGATACAAGGAAAGTAGAATCAACCCGAAGAAAGCTTGAATGGCTGCCGATGAGAAATCAATCATAATCTTTGGCAGTGCCTTTTGTACTGAAATGATGTCAAAGAATCGGTTCATCAATTCAGGTGCGTAACGTTTGTGCAAGCGCTCCAATTTGATTCTTGGCACCCGGTAGGCGAATTCGAATGCAGCACGCGCAAATACTTTCTGTTGCAGATTCTCCGTAATGTGTAATTGTTTGATCTGCAAGATACCCGACAGAGCAATCCCTCCCACAACGAAGAAAATCAAGACAATCCATGAGGTACTTACCGCGCCCCCCTGAATTAAGTTGATGATCGCCTGAATACCGATTGGCAATGACAAGTTGATCAAACCGATAAAAATCGCGTAGATGTAGATATTTCTGATCTCAATCTTATCCGGCTTTAAGAGGAGCCAGAAGCGCTTTAACGGCGTTAATTTGGGTGTTTCCATAATCTCTTTGTGTAATTTTCCTCAACGCGACCAACCTGGTTGCGCATTTTTATTTCTCAAGAATTTTGTGTGTCAATTTTGAATAAAACGTGCTGATGGCATCTTCACCATCCACAATATTCGTCAATTTTGGCAAATGGGTGGTGAAAAATCGTTGGTGATGTGCGCCTTCAATGATAGTAGATACGAGCATGTTTGGGTATTTGAATTCAGGGCGCATTTCAGAGACAACACTTGCAACACGCTCTACGACATCTTTGTATGGCACAAAGAATCCATGTCGATTGTCTTCCGCTACCTTTTTATTCAAGTAGACTTTGGACGATTCCTCCATAACGATGGCTTGTAGTTTCACTTCATTTACTTGCGAGACTGCCATATCCTCGGCAACGACTTCCGTAAGTACCTGCATGCAATTTTGAAGACGCTTTTCAGGACTTTCTATATTCATGGTGCGCATAATCAATCGGTATTCAATCCAACGCCAATACCACATGACGAGATAAGCGAGCAAATTGTGCTTGTTTTCGAAGTATCGATAAATCGAGGCCTCGGTTGAAGAAATTTTGTTTGCTAATTTCTTGAAGGTAAAATCATCAAAGCCCAAATCTTCAATCAAATCAATGGATGCTCGGATCATCTTTCGCCCCAAATCACTCGACAGTGGATCTTTTAAATAAACGTTCTCATTAATCCGGAACGATATTTTATTCTGAAAGTCTTCCATTCTATTTGAATATTAATCGTAGCAAATGTAATAGTATTACTATCATTACTGCAAGCGTTAATATTATTTGTGATATTTATACTATTAATGACCGTAATAACTAATATTTATGGATCAACAGGAAAATCAATTAGAGGCTAACAACCAGAGGAAATAGATTGCGAACCCAGAGAGGAAAATGATGCCTAACCAACTCAAAATTTTAAGCCATAATTTAGGTCGATACTCCTCTGAAACCAAGTTTCCGGTCACCAAACGGTAATTCACAATGGCAATCAGCGGGGCAATAACGAAGCTCAAGGTGGTTGCGATATCGACCAAATCTTTTAGATTTTCGCTCAAAAAATACACGATAATAAAGGAGCCAACCACTACAATGCCAATTCCCCAACTGTATATAGCGCTGCTCGACTTGACCTCTGTTCCGATTTTATCATCTTTGAGTAAGGCCCAAGTTCTGGAGAGCGCTCTTCCGTAGCCATCAAAAACGGTGATACAGGTGCCAAACATGATCGAGAACGATGCTGCTGCGATGATCAAATAGCTCCAACTGCCAATAAACTCCGTGAACATTAACACCACATCGTTCGCAAAAGCCCCTGATCCTTGTGGCAATTCCTTACCGGTTCCAAAAAGCATGTAAGCACCAAGCGTTAAAAAGCAGACAGACAGAATTGCCGATACGATGTAGCCAAAATTGAAATCGAGCAAGGTTTCTTTTAACGTAGGTTTGTAACCTGTTTGACGCATGCGCTCAACGGTCCAAAGACTATTCCAGGCACTCAAATCAACCGCAGTTGGCATCCATCCCATCAAAGCAATGATAAAGGGAATTGTGGCATCTGACCACACATTTTCAATTGGGGCGACATCTTTCATTGTTGGTCCTTGTGCCAATGCCAGAACAAACGCCAAAAGTGTGGAAAGCAAGAGTACCGCTCCGATTATTTTCACCAACGAGTCGAGTATTCCGTATTTGCCAAGCATGAGAATGAGCGCACACCCCAGGAATAAAACGATGGTCACTACCGTTCCGAAATCAGTGAGCCCGAAAAGGTTTTGTAGGAAACCAGAGGTTACAGCTCCAACAGCAGCACTGACAAAAAACATGCTTCCAAGGGTAATCAGAAAATACAGCCACAACATCCATTTTCCGAGTCGTTTGTAGCCATCAATAATACTTTCCCCCGTAGCGTTCGCATACCGACTTCCGAATTCAAAAAAGGGATATTTGAACACATTTGCTGCAATTACGAATGGAACCAAAGCAAATCCGAATGCTGCACCCGCGCGTGTGCTTTGTACCAAATGCGACACTCCAATGGCTGTACTCGCGAATAAAATTCCCGGTCCAAGCGTTTTTAATAAGTTGGAAAATCGTTGGTTCTTCATTTAAAAGAGCATTAAAACGGTGAGGAAAATTATAGAACCTACGAGCATTAGCGCGAATGTGTATGGTAGAATCGCTCGGGCTTTCAATCCGGTGATACCAAGTAATGGCAATGCCCAGAACGGCTGCAGCATATTGGTTATTTGATCCCCATACGCCATCGCCATGATTGCTTTGGGCGCTGAAACGCCTATTTCGGCTGCTGCCTGAATGATAATGGGTCCTTGAATTGACCATTGCCCTCCTCCACTTGGTACAAAAATATTGACCAATCCTGAAGAAAGAAACGTGAAAACTGGAAAGGTCGTTTCGTTTGAGTACGCTACAAAGAAGTCCGAAATTTGTCCGACCAAACCAGAATGCTTCATGATCCCCAAGATCCCGAAATACAGCGGGAATTGAATGAGGATTCCGGAAGATCCACCAATGGCTTTCTCTATCGCCTTTAAAAACGAGCGCACGGATCGATGAAACAGCAACCCCAATCCAAGAAGCAACAAATTGATATAATCTGGCGTAATGAAACCGAGTCCAACTTCAGGAATAGCAACAATCATTCGATACAGCATGTAAAAAACGATCAACATTCCGATGCTCATTGCAAACCAATTGGAAACATCGATGCGTTCTGCGCCAGAAATTGCTTCATCCGAATGAGACTCTTGCTCTTCTTTGATTTCAGGCAGTGCCACGGCTTTCTCGGAACGTTTTCCCATCCAATACATGAATACCGGCAAAACAACAATCAGCAGAACCATTGCTGTAATGTTCATTCCGCCAAAAACGGTATCGGCAAACGAATAACTTTCTGGCAATGCGTCCAATTGGTCAGGTGAATAAATTCCGCTCATGAACTCCTTCACATGCCCCGGCTCTGCGGCTTTTATGGGGGCCGATCCAGAGATTCCTCCATGCCAAACCATCAACCCGCTGTAACCTGCTGCGCCAATAATTGGATAATTCAAAGCAATATTATTTCGAACGGCATGCTCCCCGACCTTACGTGCTAGAATGGCGCCAAAAATCAGTCCTAAGCCCCAATTGAATAATGCGACCAAAACAGTGAGTACTGTTACAATTGCCGCAGCAGACGCCGTTGAATTGCAATAGAGCGTTACCCGCTGAATCAAGGAATCTACTGGTTTGGTGAGCGCTAAAACGTGGCCAAGCACCAACATCAACATCATTTGGAAGGCAAACTTTAGGAGTGGCGTATCCCACAATCCGGTTTCCCAAAATCCAATCAGATCCATCGCTCGATCTCCTCCCGAAGCATTGCTATCCATAGCAAACCAAGCAATTACGAAAGCGATAATTGTCAATAGTATTGCTATTGAAAATGGACTTGGCAACAAAGCCCGAAAAGCTCTTTCTATAAATCGGAAGAATTTCATTCGTAGTAAAACTGTGCCCTTAAATTAGATAAAGCCGCGAGAATAGAGAATGCTTGGTGAAGTTTTTCGAATGTTGAATGTATTCATAGATCCTTCGACACCTTTCTATATGTTCAAGGTTAATGCGCAGCCCAGGAACTTACCCCGCAATAGCCTAAGGGTCCAATGAGAAATGGATCATGCATAATTCATCATGAATAATTCATCATTAATACCTCCTTATTTCTAATTTTACCTTGTGAATTCTGATGAGAGATACATGCGTCGCGCACTTGAGCTTGCAGCACTTGGAGCGGGAAAAGTTGCACCGAATCCAATGGTTGGAGCCGTAGTGGTGCACAATGACAGAATTATTGGAGAAGGTTATCATCAAAAATATGGTGAAGCCCACGCTGAGGTTAACGCCATTCAATCGGTTGCGAATCACGACTTACTTTCAGAATCGACCATTTACGTATCTCTAGAGCCTTGTGCACATCACGGAAAAACGCCTCCTTGCGCAGACTTAATCGTTGAGAAACAAATAAAACGCGTGGTCATTGGTTGTGGCGACTCATTCGAAGCGGTGAACGGCAAAGGAATTCAACGACTCAAAAATGCGGGGATTGAAGTTTCGGCTTTTGTTTTAGAAAACGAAGCTCGATCCATAAACAAGCGATTCTTCACATCGCAAGAAAAACAGCGTCCTTTTGTAGTGCTCAAATGGGCAGAAACACGCAATGGACTTGTGGATAGCTCGGAAGGAGAAAATGGATCCATCACTTGGATTTCACAACCAGAAGTACAACCATTCGTGCATCTACTACGTAGCGAAAATGCGGCAATTTTGGTGGGAAAAAATACAATTTTAAAAGACAATCCTTCCTTAACCGTTCGTGCAGTCAAGGGAGAAAACCCCATGCGCATCGTGCTAGACCGTCAATGTTCGCTGCCTCAAAAATCGAAGGTGCTTGCCGATGGAAACCCAACGATCGTATTGAATACCATGAAATCTGAGGAAAGTGGTCTCATTTCCTACGTCAAAATAGATGAAATGTCGCCCAAAACAATCCTGAATACACTTCATCAAAAAAATATTCAATCGGTTTTTATCGAAGGAGGCGCCGCTACTTTGCAATCATTCATTGATGCTAACCTTTGGGACGAAGCCATCCAAATAATTGGTCAACATACATTTAACTCAGGAACGCAAGCTCCAACAATCAACGGCACCCTCATAGACGAAACGGATATGTTTGGAGACCGTATTAAAAGATATCGACCATGATTCCATTGCTCCTTTCGATCGCTAGTTCGAGTCTCATTTTTGTGATCTTCAAACTCTTCAAGAAGTTCAATATCGATACGTTTCAAGCGATCGTATTCAACTACGCCATGGCTTTCGCGTTGGGAATGACCTTGTACGGCCATCAGTGGAACAATCATTATTTGAATGAAACCGACTGGATGATGGCGGCTCTTGGCGCAGGGATCTT
Source organism: Fluviicola sp. (assembly GCA_043584915.1). GTDB lineage: Bacteria > Bacteroidota > Bacteroidia > Flavobacteriales_D > Crocinitomicaceae > UBA4466. Next base: position 2,159,501 of record CP121319.1, on the reverse strand, counting down.
GTTCATCGGCTTGTTCTTTTTGATGGGGAAAAGCTCACAATTGAACGGCGTTGCATCCACTTCCGTAGCAGTGAAAATGAGCATGGCAGCGTCTTTGTTCGCAATGATTATCATTTTCGGGAAACCGCTAGGTATCTTCAATGGAACGGGAATTATTTTCGCCATACTTGGTGTCTTTCTGGTCTCTTATTCGAAATCAGCCAAAGTAAATTCCTCCTGGATGCTCATTGTGCTGTTCCTTGGAAGCGGCCTCCTAGACTTCCTAATTTTTGTCGTACAGGACAACCTTCTTCACGGGCTTCCAGACTCCATCTTTACCGCCGTTGGTTTGGGAACCGCAGGCGTATTCGGATTGGTGATTTTGAGCATTCAGTGGATTCTGAAAAAGCGCAAATTTGCCTGGCGAAACGTGATTGCAGGAATGATTCTCGGAATCCCGAATTACTTCTCGATATACCTCTTGATGGTATCGTATAAATCAACGGGATGGAAAATTTTAAGTTGGATGGTGGAGCCATGTTTGGAGTGGTTCCGAAATCATTGTGGCAACGAACCAATCCAGCAGATTCGAACAACATGTGCGATTGGACGATGCGCTGCATGCTGATTGAAGATGGAGATCGATTGATTTTGATCGACACAGGAATTGGTGACAAACAAACCGAAAAATTCTTTTCGCATTACTATTTATCCGATGAAAACAGCCTTGAACCGAATCTGAATGCACTTGGATTTTCATTAGATGATATCACCGATGTGTTTCTGACGCATTTGCATTTTGATCACTGTGGAGGCGCCATCCGATGGAATAAAGATCGAACGGGATTTGAGCCTGCGTTCAAAAATGCTACGTATTGGAGCACGGAAAATCATTGGAAATGGGCAACAGAACCAAATCCACGTGAAAAGGCGTCCTTCTTAAAGGAAAACATCATGCCCATTCAAGAGTCTGGACAGTTGAAATTTATAGACAGAGAAGGCGATTACACTAAAAATGTTTTCAATAATTTCGATGTCTTTTTTGTTGACGGCCACACGGAAAGTATGATGATTCCGCACATTCACTACAAGGAGAAAACATTGGTATTTATGGCCGATTTGCTTCCGAGTGTTGGACACATTCCACTTCCGTATGTGATGGGCTATGACACGCGTCCACTGCAAACATTGAAGGAAAAAGATTATTTCTTACGCCATGCGGAAAAAGAAAATTACGTGCTTTTCTTAGAACATGATTCTGTAAACCAACTGGCAACTCTTAAAAACACCGAAAAGGGAATTAGACTCGATCAAACATTTGATTTTGACGAATTGTTCTGATTTTTTGTAATTTACTTCCTCCAAAAACCCTGCTATGCTTCAATACATCGAGAAACTATTTCAAGAAACCAAAACGATCATCCTACCTGGACTTGGCGCGTTAACCATTACCAATCCTGACACCAAGGAATTAATGTTTATGCCATTCCTTAAACATGATGATGGTGCTTTGTCCGGATTTATCGAAAAAGAAGCCGGAATTTCTGGAGAAGAAGCCAAGAAAATGGTTTCGGATGAAGTCAGTGCCATTTTGAACGACTTAGAAGCGGGAAAAGCAGTACCATTTGGCAATTTTGGAAGTTTCAACAAAGAAGCCGACGGAGATATCGCGTTTGAAAATGGAGGAAGCGATGCCCAACCCGCTGCAGCGGAAACTCCAGACACTTCAAAGGCAGAAGAAGAAGCGGACGCTAAAAAAGCTGCGGATGCGGAAGCAAAGAAGAAAGCTAAAAAAGAAGCAGACGCCAAAATAGCGGCAGATGCTGAGGCAAAGAAAAAAGCTCAAGAAGAAGCAGACGCCAAAATAGCGGCAGATGCTGAGGCAAAGAAAAAAGCTCAAGAAGAAGCAGATGCTAAAAAAGCTGCGGATGCGGAAGCGAAGAAGAAAGCCCAAGAAGAAGCAGACGCCAAAAAAGCGGCAGAAGCGGAAGCAAAGAAAAAAGCCCAAGAAGAAGCAGACGCCAAAATAGCGGCAGATGCTGAGGCAAAGAAAAAAGCTCAAGAAGAAGCAGATGCTAAAAAAGCTGCGGATGCGGAAGCGAAGAAGAAAGAAGAAGCGTCAAAGAAAAATATCGTTGTCCCTCCTGTTGTTCCCGTTTCTGAACAACCAAAATCTACCCGCTCGACAGTGAACGAAGTGATTCCTGACAACGTGGGATCGAAGGATTCAGCCAAAGAGAAAAACATACTTGAAAAAGAAGAAATTGCGGCCAATCAAAAGAAGCTCAACGATCTGAAGGAGCAGAAAAATGAACCTAAAAAGAAGCGCAAACGAGGCGTTGGATTTTATATTTTAATGGTATTGCTCGTTCTATTAATTTCTGGCGGAACCCTGGTTGCATTGAACTACGATAAGGCGAAGGAATACCTTCCGTTCCTGGGGGAAGAAACTGCCGCTGTGAGTGATGGTGATGAAGAAATGGACAAATTGGACGAGCTTGTTGGTGGCAATGAGCAAGACAAAGAAGAAACGTCTTCAGCTGAGGAAAACGTAGAGAATGAAAATTCAGAGGATGAAAACACAGCGGATGAGGAATCTGAAAATGAGCCTGATGTAGCGGAAGAAACTCCTGAAGTTGTAGCACCTACTCCCGATCCTGAACCCACACCGCAGGTAACTGGCTCCAACAATCAACCATTCCATATTATTGCGGGTGCTTTTGGTGATCCTGCCAATGCGGATAGAATGGTGGAGAAATTAAAGGGAATGGGATATCCTTCCAAAACAATTTCAAGGGGAGCACAAACATTGGTTAGCGTGCAATCGTATGCTACAAGAAGTGCGGCGCAAACAGCACTTTCATCGGTGTCAGATGCTGCTCCGAGCGGTTGGGTTTTGGAATGGAGGTAAATACTTGAACGTGTGCGCTGAAAGGTAACATCAAAGGAGTGTTGTTGCCTTAGTGTAAAAACTTAGCCGCCATACGCTTCACAATTTTTCCACTTCTTCCCTTTTCGACCCGTTTGTCCATTACTTGGACGGAATCTTCCTTTACACTTAGGGTTACTCAAAATCGGAATTTTCAAATGCACGTAAATATCTGCTCCATACAAGTTTGAATTGGCGAACCAACTGATAAGTTTGTCGGTTCCAAGCGTTAAGGGTCCCAATCGCAGTGAAGCCCCCAATTGCGGATATCTGTATTCGTACAAACTAATTGGTAATGCAAAATCAATCCAAGGCGATTCATAACGAGGCGTAACAGACAAACTGTTTGCATGCCGCACGCCAAACGCTCTCCGGCTCGCAGGAATTCCCTGAACCCAGGTTGCATTCACATAAATTCTTGACGCCCAGGCATTATAATCCAATTGTGCTGAAATAAAGGTGGGCAAATTCATTTTGTTGGGTTGTCTCACATTCCCTTGCAAAATATTATTCTCCTGCTGCGCGAAAAGATCCGTGGCATCGTCCTCGTTCGGTTCAGCATCCTGATAATCTTCCCAATTGAAATTGCTGAAATTATATCCGGCATACAAAATCTGATCTTCTGGAAATTTGATACTTCCCAAATCCATAATCGACACGCCAATTTTGTATTTGTATTGATTTTCTCGACAACCAAATTTTGCTGAATTCGGATAATAAGTGGATGCTTCGCCAAGCATACGTTGATACATGAATCCGAGGTCCATACCCCAGCCTTTCCCCGTATTAAATTGAGGGTTTGGCGTGTACATCGCATCCACTTCAAAATCATTGTAATTGATTAGAGAATCGTTATCTACCAGAAAATCAACGTTGTAAATATTTGCTCCACCTCCGGCAATTGGGAAAAATTTGGAAATTGAAGCGCCAATCATGAACATATCCTGTCTTCGCTTTAAAAAAGTATAGGCGAACGTTCCTTTCACCTCTCCAAATTGCGATGTCGCTACCCTTGCTTTTTGCAGCTCGTATTGAATATCGTGTTGCACCGTATAATCGGATACGCCATTTTCAATGAATTGCGCCACGTAATCTGGAATTCCACGAGCATCTGTATAGCTTCTCACTCCTGTAGAAAGTCCTGCAGCAAAATCCCCCTGACTCCAAACGGCTGCCAATGCATGGACAAAATTTCGGTTGTAGGCATGGTACTTACGGCGTGACTGGTTGAATTGAAGATCATCTTCGGATATATCAATGGTTCCACGGCGCGCATCTCGTGCAATTCCAAACCAGTTTTGATCCTCAAGGTAAATCAAATCATTGTTCACATACGACCCTACCCCGACCACATTTATGTCTAACCAAACCTTGGCATCCAAAATAGATGACGGGTTAATAAATACGCTATTTGTAGGCGTATAGTTGCTATGAAGCGAACCAAAATTATTCTGCGAATAGCCGATAAAGCCACACAGCACAAAACTATATGTGAGTACTTTTTTGATCAAATGATCTGGTTTAAATGCGCTCGAATAAATCGACCAATCGGTTCGAGTAACCCGCCTCGTTGTCATACCACCCAACAATTTTCACCATGTTCCCAATAACGCTTGTGAGCTCTGCATCGAACAAACAACTATTCGGGTTACCAAGGATATCAACGGAAACCAGTGGATCTTCGGTATAAGCGAGTATGTTTTTTAATTTTCCTTCTGCTGCAGATTTCATGGCTGATTTAATCTCTTTCTCCGTTGGTGGATTTTCTACAACCAAGGTAAGATCGGTCATAGATCCGTTGGGAACTGGAACGCGTACGCCACAACCTCCAATATGCCCTTCTAATTCAGGAAAAATCTTGGCCAAAGCCTTTGCGGCTCCCGTGGTAGTGGGAACAATGGATTCTCCTGCTGCTCTTGCACGTCGTAAATCTTTGTGAGGCGCATCGTGCAAACGTTGATCGGTGGTATACGAGTGCACCGTTGTAATAAAGGCGCTCTCAATAGTGCACAATTCTTTCATCACCTTTACCATGGGTGCAGCTGAATTGGTGGTGCAGGATGCATTGGAGATCAAAGTATCTTCGGAAGATAAAATGTGATCATTTACACCAAGAACCACCGTTTTAATGTCGTTTGAAAGTGGCGGAGCCGAAAGTAACACCTTTTTCACACCTCCCTGAAAGTGTTGTGATGCCAATTCACTTGTGCGAAAAAAACCGGTAGATTCCAGTACATGGTCTGCTCCCAAATCACTCCAGGGAATGTCCTTGGGATCTTGAATCTGAGTAAACACCACTTTTCGCCCGTTCTCAAACACCAAGGTATCTCCATCCAATTCAAAAGTCATTGGAAAACGCCGATGCACGCTATCGTACTTCAGTAAATGCGCCAATGTTTCGATGGGAGCCAAGTCGTTAACGGCAACAATATCTATGGACTCACTTGTAATTGCTGTGCGCAAAAAGTAGCGGCCGATGCGACCAAAACCGTTGATTCCGACTTTCTTCATTTTCCTGCTTTCTAGTTTGAACGAGTCGTGTTTCGATGGACTCGCCTACTAAAGATAACGAACACTTTTCGCAAAAACGTATCTGAGCACAAAAAAAAGGCGACCCAATTGAGTCGCCTTTCCATTATTGTTTGAGGATCATTGAACTACCTCAATGAATCCGTGTTTTTGTAATTGTTCGCCGCCTTCAATGGTTGCGTCGATAATGTAGAAATAGGTTCCTTCACTCACTGGCTTTCCATTGGAAGTACCATCCCATCCTCCGAGAGGATCGCTGTATTCGTAAATCAAGTTACCCCAACGATTGGTGATGCGGCAATTGAATGTTTCCAATCCGTCTGCTTTCACAAACCAGATATCATTTCCAACTTGAGAAGACATGGAAATAATGTTCGGAGCAACAATATCACACAACTTATAACCAATGACTGCAGAGGCTGTTGCTGAGTGACAATCGTTTGATACCTCTACCTCGTAGACTCCTGGTTCTGTTACTAATATAGCATCTCCAGAAGATCCATCCGTCCAATCCCATTGGTTTACAGAGGGTTCGTTCGCGACTTGCAACAGGTATTCTACTCCCTGACATAAGATGGTGTCTTGCAGATCCGCCCATACATAAGGCGGGAAATTTATTTCCATATCCACCGAACTATTACAGGCCAAATCGGTGTAGGTTAACGTATAGACCCCTGCGGTGGATGTTGAAACAAATGGATTCTCAACATCGTTTCCTGGTAAGAATGAAATCGCTGTATCAGAAGCGGCCCATGTTCCACCATTGTATGAATCCGTTCCAAACAACTGACCTCCGTAGTTACAGAACAAGGTATCGTTTTGGATAGATGGCTGCGGCAACACATTCAATGTTACTGTGGTATCATACGCACAACCGAAATCATCCACAACATTGTAGGTATAATTGTAGTTCCCTGGAACATTTGGCTGAACAACCAAAAGTGTGTCATCTTGCCCTGAAACAATCGTTGGATCGTCTGTCCATTCATCGCTTACCACATAATTTTGGTAACCTGTTGAACCTGGGAATAAAGACTGATCAAAGAACAATCCCCATTCGAAGATATAACCATCATCTATACCAAGGTTATCTTGCACGATAATCGTCCATTGCCCATTTACAGGACATCCTGCGAAATTGACAAAGTCGTCTTCTGGCAAGTAAATTCCATTTGGATTCATCGAAGCTCCACCGTTACCGAAGTTGGGTGCAGGAATGGTATTATTAGCAGCAAGTTCTGTTGGATAATCTCCCCAAGTATTGAAAACGGAGCTAAAGCAGTACTCCCATCCTTCACCAGGACCGCCACCGCCAGTGTCATCAATTGGGTCTCCCATATAAATTCCACCACCTGATGTTCCACCTGGTATGAAGCCTGGGGCATAAGAGTTAAGTAATGTGACTTGTGTACCATTCGGACATTCTAATGCAATTTCCAAATCGCCTAAATAAGAATGCTCCATTGTAATACACACTTGGTTCAAATCTTGTGAATTCTGAACCGTAGCATTAGCTGGGAAGCCAGTAATATCAATAGGCGCTTGGTATTGCGCCCCAGAACCATCTGGTAAATACGTCAAACCTGCGAAAGCACCACCTAGCTGAAAAGTTCCTCCAGGAATGTCTACTCCCACGGTATCCGTTGCCGTTACCCCTCCAATAAGCGTTGTATTCTCACCAAGACACACTGTATCTTCTAGCGGTCCCGTTCCAGCGAATGATGGCAATTGCGATACACGCACTTTGCATACCAAACGATCAATTTGAGGGAACTGATCTGTAATTCCAAGATCGATCAGGAATCCGTTGCGTGTTGGCGGAGTAAACCAAATAGAATCATTATTCGGGAATGTTCCACCGGAAGAAATATTCCAGTCAAAATCGATGTTTGTATTTACATCCTGAGAATAACCATATCCCGTGCTTTCAAACGAAAAAGGAAAATCAGGCGTTGCTACGAACAAAATACTGTCTCCAAAACAAACATCTACAAATCCTGTATCCAACGGATCGAGTGCATTCGCTCCCTGTCCATTAATAAATGCTTCGATGTGCGGCTCAAACGGTTGCGCTTGATTACCACATTGTGCATTGGCTACCCAACCTGTACCTTCATTGGCCCCATCAGAGATAAAAACGACTGTTAAACATCCACTTGGGTTGTTCCAACTAGCGGTGTATGCAAAACCATTCGGATCGGTATCAGAGTTGTGCGCCCCAAGCAAAGGAGCATTGGTATCTGGACCGTCGTACACATAAATTGAATCGGTTCCATGTACATTGAATTCAAATCCTGCATTAATTGCCCAGGTCAAAGTCATCTTTGTTCCTTGGTTCAAATCAGGACAAAAAACGGTAGTATCGTTAAAGTTTGCTGAATAATTTGCCGCTCCCTGATCGTCTTCAAAGTTGTTCCCTGACGTTCCGAAAGTACTACAATCAGCCGGTGCGTTTTGTGGGTAACCAACGTCTCCCATCAATACAGTTTGCGCCATTAATGATCCTGAAGTCATCAACGCAATGAAAAGCGCGCTTACTTTTAAAATCTTCTTCATCTTAGTTTCTTTCAAGTTCGTTATTCAATACCCAAAAAGATTTCACCACCAAAATGGCGTCTTTTCCTTTTACTTTGAAATACTGATTTTGATCGGTAATCTTCAGTTTTAAATCTGTGTAGGAAATGGCATTCTCTGGGACATCAATCTCTGTCAATTGCACTCCTTTATCCCCTGTATTTTCCGTAACGTACATTCCGTTATCCAGAGCATACGTCAACAATTCCAGTTTCTGCGGATCGTTTATTTCTAAATCATTTAAAGTGGATGCATCATAACTCAACAGAAGTCGTTGGTCATAATCTTGGGCTAGCAATCCTACGGGCAAAAGCAGAATCCCTAGAATAATTAATGTTTTCATAGCGTGTATTTGTGTTTTTGTAGCTGTTCTATAGACGAAGATTCGCAGCAATTCGTTGCGAGAATTGTTAAAATTATTCTGTTTTTACGTCTAAACAACTCTCTAAATTAACAATTTCAAGCCAATTACTACATTTCTAATTGAATCTAGATTGCGATCCTAAAACGGTTCTGCCCTACCATCAAATTGTTTATAAATAGTTCAAAATTGGGTATAAGTTCATCCCTATTCTCACTTTTCTTACCAAGCAGAAAATGTAGATTTGCTACTTCGAATTTTTTGTAAAAAGCACCAAAACATGGAAAACAACGAGTTAGCGCGAATTGCCTCACAAGTTAGACGAGATATTGTACGGATGGTATCTGCTGTAAGTTCAGGTCACCCGGGTGGATCACTAGGTTGTGCCGACTTTTTAACGATGCTGTATTTTGATCAAATGAACCATGATCCGAAGGCATTCAATATGGATGGCAATGGCGAAGATCTCTTTTTCCTTTCCAACGGACACATCTCGCCTGTTTGGTATAGTACTTTAGCCCGAGCAGGGTATTTCCCATCGGATGAATTGGCGACATTTCGAAAGATTTCATCGCGATTGCAAGGGCATCCATCAACGGATAAAAAAGTACCGGGTATCCGCATGGCTTCTGGATCATTAGGACAGGGACTTTCTTGTGGAATTGGTGCAGCTTTGACGAAAAAATTGAACGGAGACACTAGTTTGGTGTACACACTTCACGGAGATGGAGAATTGCAAGAAGGTCAAATTTGGGAAGCAGCAATGTACGCAGCAGCAAACAAAGTGGATAACATCATTGCAACCATTGATTACAACGGACGCCAAATCGACGGAGACGTTGACGATGTGCTTTCCCTGGGAGATCTTTCTAAAAAATGGCAAGCTTTTGGATGGGAGGTACTTGAAATGGACGGACATGATTTTGAAGGAAAGCCAATCATGATCATTATGACAACAGAGATGGGACAAGGAGTTGATTACATGATGGGGACGCACAAATGGCACGGTGTTGCTCCGAATGATGAACAATTGACGGATGCATTGAACCAACTCGAAGAAACACTGGGAGATTATTAAAAAGCTACTCGCCATATTATTAATTTTCGGCGCATTCATGAGCAATGCCCAGGAAGAGAAAACGCGCATTCTTTTCATTCTCGACGCATCCAATAGTATGAATGCAAAATGGGATGGCGAAACGCGGATTCAAACGGCGAAAACACTTTTAAGCAGAACCGTTGACGACCTTGATGACATTCCGAATTTAGAAGTAGGTCTGCGTGTTTATGGGCATCAATCTGCGATTACACAAAATTTTCAGGATTGTAATGACACCAAATTGGAAGTTCCAATCGCTGCCGGAAATAGTCAAGAGATAAAGAATCGAATTGTTGGAATTCAGGCAAAGGGAACCACGCCAATAGCGCGTTCATTGGAAGCTGCAGCGGCAGACTTTCCCGACAATACGGGACGCAATATTATCATTTTAATTACCGATGGAATTGAAGCGTGCGACAACGATCCTTGTGTTATTGCTAAAAAACTCAAGGACAAAGAAGTAAATGTTACGCCTTTTGTTATTGGCCTGGGATTGGACCTTTCTTACCTTGAAAAATTCAAATGCATTGGAAACTACGCAGAAGCAGAAACCAAAGATGCCTTCGAAAAAGTATTGGAAAATGTCATCGCAAAAGCCGTTCTGAATACCACAGCGCAAATCAACCTAAACACCGTTAACGGTGAGCCGCTTGAAACGAACGTTACGATGTTTCTATACGAAGCCGGAACAACGAATTTGAAATACACGTATCAGCACACCATGAATCGCTTGGGCAATCCTGATACACTGGTTTTGGATCCTGCGTTGAAGTACGATTTGGTTGTCAATACCACTCCACGCGTTGAGAAAAAGAATATCACCATTGAGAAGTACACGCACAATACCATTAATGTGGATGCCGGACAAGGTGAAATCCAATTCCGATTTACCAATGCAAGCAAACCCTATCAAATTGATGCCCGAATAATGCAGCAAGGCGAACGACAAACCTTGAATGCACAAAAAATTGGCGAAACAGATCGTTATTTGGTTGGTTGGTACGATGTGGAAATCTTGACGTTGCCACGCATTTACGTATCTGTGAATGTAACGCAAAGTGGACTCCAAACGATCAATGTAAAGGCGCCAGGCTTTATTACCTATTCCTCCGGGAAAGGAATTGTCGGGCAAATTTTTATCAAAAATGGAAACGGTACCTGGGATTGGGTGTGCAATTTAGATGATGGCGCAGCCAAAGGTCGATTCACACTGCAACCAGGTGGATATAAAATAATTTATCGGGTGAAAGATACGTATGTATCAGAATACACCCTGGAACGAGAATTTAGAATTAATTCAAACAGCACGACTACTCTGAAATTATGATGGAAACAATGGAAATTGAAGTACTTGGAAAGAAAGACACTCGCTCAGGATTTGGCGAAGGACTACTTGAAATCGGGAAACAAAACAAGGACGTGGTAGCGCTGTGTGCCGATCTTACCGGATCCTTAAAAATGAATGCTTTTGAAAATGAGTTTCCAGAGCGTTTTTTCCAGGCCGGAATTGCAGAGGCGAACATGATGGGAATGGCAGCCGGAATGACGATCGGAGGTAAAATTCCGTTTACTGGAACATTCGCCAATTTCTCAACAGGGCGTGTTTACGACCAAATTCGTCAGTCGATTGCGTATTCAAATAAGAACGTGAAAATTTGTGCTTCTCATGCAGGTTTGACCTTAGGAGAAGACGGAGCAACGCACCAAATTCTGGAAGATATTGGAATGATGAAAATGCTTCCAAACATGACAGTTATCGTTCCTGCTGATTTCAATCAAACAAAACAAGCGACCATGGCCATTGCAGCGCACAACGGTCCCGTTTATTTGCGTTTTGGACGTCCATCAGTTCCAATTTTCGTAAAGCCAGATGCCAATTTCCAGATCGGAAAAGCAGATGTAATTATGGAAGGAACGGATGTTACCATCATCGCATGCGGTCATTTGGTTTGGAAATCCATTGAAGCAGCACAAGAATTAGCGAAAAAAGGAATCTCTGCAGAAGTAATAAATATGCACACGATTAAACCTTTGGATGCCGAAGCTGTCTTAAAGTCAGTAGCAAAAACAAAGTGTGTTGTTACTGCAGAAGAACACATGATCAACGGAGGGTTGGGAGATTCGATTGCACAGGTTTTGAGTCGAAATACGCCAATGCCACAAGAATACGTAGGAGTGAATGATTCCTTCGGAGAAAGTGGAACTCCGGCAGAGTTGATGACCAAATACGGTATTGATACTCCGAATGTGATCGCTGCGGCAGAGCGCGCAATTCAACGAAAGTAATATATGACACAACCCCTCGACGATTCTGAAATTTTACAGCAATTTTCGCAGGGTGGTGCACAAGCTGAAGGCGCATTTCGTGCCCTCGTAGACCAGTATGGACCTGCATTGTACCGTCAAATTCGTGGGATGGCAAAATCGCACGAATTAACGAACGATATTCTGCAAGATGTTTTTGTCAAAGTCTATCAAAATCTGGCAACCTTCAAAGGCGATTCGGCACTCACAACGTGGATGTTTCGCATTGCGCGGAATGAAACCCTAAATTTTTTACAGAAAGAACAACGCCGCACGGGTGTTGATTTGGATGCACCCCTCCTGGAAATCAAGGCAGGTCACGCATCCTTGGACCAAATTGATGGGGAGGAAATTTCTCAATTGCTGCAAGATGCCATAGATTCCCTGCCAGACAAACAAGCCACTGTTTTTCAATTAAAATATTTCGAAGAATTGCCGTACCATGAAATTTCCAAGCGATTGGGAACGAGCGAAGGCGCTTTGAAAGCGAGCTTTTTTCATGCAAAGAGGAAAATTGAAGAATTTGTGCTCAACAAATTAAACCATTGACGGAGTTAACTATCTAATAAGAAATGGAAGAGAAAAAAGACATATTTGATTTCATCGAAAAGCGACCGATTGAGACGCCAGATGCCGACTATTTCAAAGGTTTGGCAGATAAGGTAATTGCGGATGCAGCTGAGGAACCAGAGGAAACGAAGGCAAAGATTATTCCTTTGTATCGTCGTCCAGCGGTTTGGCTTTCAGGTGTTGCTGCAGCTGTTCTAGTGGCTTTTTTAATGCTTCCTGATGACGAAATAATTAATGGCCCGTCGGGGGTGACATTCGATGACCTTTCCAAAAAAGAAGTCTTGGCGTATGTGGATGAAAACATCGAAGATTTTGAAGAAGAATTGCTCATGGAGTTCATTGCAACCGATAACTTGAAAATAAACCCATCTTTCGAAGCAAATGCGGTAGAAACCGTTGATCCGATTGAAACCATTGTTGAAACAGAAACGCAAGACTTACAGGAATCACTTGAATCCATTTCCAACGAAGAAATTTTGGAATACCTCGAAGATGAGGGATTCGGTTCCGAAGATGAAGACGACGATTTATTCTTTTAATCCAGACATTATGAAAACACGATACATTTATTCCCTCATTATTTTCTTCGCCTTGGCATTTAGCTTCGACGGATATGCACAACCTCCCCGTGGCGGAAAAGGCAAGCCAGGACAACAGCGCCAACCAGGTGCAAAGAAGCGAGAGCGCGTGAAACAATTGAAAATTGCTTATTTCACCGAAGAATTGGGCTTGACATCCGAAGAGGCAGAGAAATTTTGGCCGATTTACAACGAAATGAACGACAAAATTCAAGTTCAAAAGAAGAAAACAAAGGCTGCTACGCGCGAAATCAAAAACAATATTGATACAATGTCTGATGCCGAAATTGAGGCAAAAATGAACGAAGCATTGGATGCGCGAATCAAAGAAGCAGAATTGCAGAAAGAATATCTCGCTAAAATCGGTGATGTGATTGGCTACAAGAAAGCGGCAAAAGTCGTAAGTTTGGAAGCACAGTTCAAACGCGAATTATTAAAACGTTTGGCAGAAGATCAAAACAGCGATTCCAATGCAACCGAAGAGTGACAACGCTCAGAATTTCTTAAATCTTCAGGGACAAACAAATCCCTTCCCATATCTTATTGATGTCGATCGTGCCGAAGGAAGTTTCATCATTGACACTTCAGGAAAGCGTTTTCTCGACATGATTGCCGGAGTGGCAGTAAACAATATTGGTCACAACCATCCGAATGTTCTCAACGCGATAAAAGCGCAATTGGATCGTCACATGCACGTGATGGTGTACGGCGAATTTATTCAGGAAGCGCAATTGAATTTTGCCAAGCGGCTGACCGCTCTTCTACCCGATTCCTTGAACTCTGTATATACGGTCAATTCTGGAACAGAAGCCAATGAGGCGGCATTAAAACTCGCCAAACGCGTTACCGGAAGATCCGAATTGATTTCATTTCGCGGGGCTTATCACGGATCCACGCACGGTTCTTTGAGCGTTTCTGGAAATGAGACAAAAAAAGAAGCCTTCCGACCGTTACTTCCCGACGTGCGTTTCCTTACTTTCAATGATATCGATTGCCTACAAAACATCACGCAAAAAACAGCGGGAGTTATCGTAGAAACCGTTCAAGGCGATGCAGGCGTTCGTGTCCCTTCCCAAGAGTTCATGACAGCGCTTCGAAATCGTTGTACGGAAGTCGGAGCCTTACTGATTTTTGACGAAATTCAATGTGGAATTGGTCGTACCGGAAAGCTTTTTGCCTTCGAACATTTCAACGTAGTACCCGATGTTTTGACCTTGGGAAAAGCGCTTGGAGGAGGCATGCCAATTGGGGCGCTTGTCGCATCTCAAGACTTGCTGAACCAATTCACCTTCAATCCGATGTTGGGGCACATCACCACTTTTGGTGGACATCCAGTAATCTGCGCCGCGGCCGATGCTTGTTTGCAAGTCATGGAATCAGAAATTGATTTTGCCGAAGTAGAACGCTTGGGCGCTTTGTTGGAATCGCTCTTGGAAAACGAACCCGAAATCACAGAAGTTCGCCGAATAGGAATGATGTTCGCTTTCGATATGGAATCGTTCGAACGCGTGGAAAAAGTCGTGAATCGTTGTCTCGAAAAAGGATTGATCAGCTTTTGGTTTTTGTCGCATCCGTATAGTTTCCGCTTGTCGCCGCCATTGAATATTTCTGAAAAAGAGATTCGGGAGGCAGCTGAGGTTATTGGGGAGGCTATTGGGGAGACGAAGGATTTTTAGACTGAAACTTGGCCTGACAAGGTTAAGATATAAAATCAACTATGCAAGGGGTTCTAGCTAGTCGCCTTCTTGATCCATATTTTGGATCAAAAAGTCCTTCTTTCTAAAGACATAGTTTATTCCCTCAGAATTCTCCGGTTTAATGATTTTATTTAGTTGTCTAATTTGTTTGGAAACATCATCCCTACCATGGGTGATAAGCATTATTATCTCAAATGCTTCTCTTATAACTCTCTTAAAATTCGAATTGCTTTCTGTATTTTTCAACTTTAACAACAACTCTTTTACAAATGGATGATTTACATTTACCTGCAATTCGCCCAAGTACTGGCTCATTAATTTTGACTGTGGTTTGAATAACCTGAAAGTAGTTGCAATTTTCTTACAACCATCTGAAAACTTTAGCACATTTGAAACTTCATAACCTGAAATTTGTTTCAATAAAAGAATATCTTCGTGCTCTTGCCAATCTATTTTATTATCAATCGTTATTTGCTGATATGCAAAGTTATTGAGGAAATAAACACACTCTTCACAATCAAAAAGTCTGACAAAAATACTAAGTATTCCGTTTTTATAACGTCTTCGACTTTCTTCTACAATAACGCATGGAATACTAATTTTTTTAACCCTATCTATTTCAAATTCATCCTCTGGCAATAGAATAATTGAACCATAGTTATCAACTATTTCAGCTATACTTAAACACTTAACTTGACCTGAGTCAAATACTTTTAACCAAATGTTATCTCTAATTAGATTAGTTAAATCATCCTTCAATTCATTAAATCTTCTAAAAGAACTCCCATCCAGATATAACGCCAATATTGCTCTTGAATGCTTTACCTTATCATCTCCATTCTCGCAGATTTTTTTTACCCCTTCAAAAATTTCTTTAAGCAGAGAGACGGCAAATTTATTCAGAATAACATCTACGTCAAGTGAATTCTTGAATTCATTTCTATTTATATTGATTGGTATTGATTGTTTTATATTTATTTGTCCAAAGCTATAGCGCAACATATCGCAAGAATAAGCCGAAACAAATACCCCTTTCTGATACAAATCAACGGATGATAGTTTTGCTCTTCCAGTTTGGTCAAATGAACTATAGTCAAACCAATTTCCTATAGAAAGGATATTAAGGTTTGAATCAAGTTTTGGAATGACCAAAGAACACTCTCCTTCAAATTCACTTGTAGATATCTCTACACTAATTACTTCAAGAGCATCTATTTTATCCAAATGCTGTACTTTAATCTTGTGCCGAACATCATTGATTTTAGCGCAATGTGGAGTTTCGTTCGCAATTTTGATTACTTCCGAATCAATATTAATATGAATTGGAAACTCAACATATCTGAACTGATTTTTAACATATTCAAAATAATCAGATTTCGAGTAGCGATTTTTTACATCCTCATTCAAATGCAGAGTAATCGTAGTACCTGGTTCTGTTCTGAAAGTTTCATTATAAAAGTGAAAATAGCTCTTTGGATCCTTATCAATTCTAAACTTCAATGTAGAAGATTTTGAAGTCTTGGTCTCAATATCAATATATTTCCCAAGTAAAAAATAAGAGAATACTCCAACACCAAACTGACCTATCGCGTCATAATTAGACTTAACCTCTTCCTCCTTATAAAAGCTGCTTCCCAATCGTCCAAAGAAGTTCTCAATAATAAACTCGTCCATTCCAAGACCGTTGTCAACTATAACGATAGAGTCATTCTCCATATTTACTGAAACGGTTGGAGAATAGTTAGAAGTCCCAAGACTCAGTTTATATCTGCAAGAATCTATTGCATTTTGAAGAACTTCTCTTATTGCTGTTAAATCATTCTTATATAAGTCTTTCCCAATAAAAGTATTTACCACATTGTTCACGTTAAAAGAAAATTTAATTCCTTTCGGATCAAACTCAACATAGTTATACTTTGGTTCAACCTTATTCACAGTTAATTTAAAAACTCGGTCATCTGTATTCGCGATGTTTCGAATAATTTTCTGTGAATAATTTGCCGCATCTTGGATCTTTTCAAACTGATCTTCAAGAGCAGCTAAATTATTTTGATCAGAGCAGTTAACATGGAATATAACCTTATCCTCCGTGTAGTTAATTTGAGTGGTTGCAATATGTTTTTCCCATTCTCGGATGCTTGTTTCATTATTCGGCATATAGTATTTGGTCAGTAGTTTTGGGGTTCGAATATTGGTAATATCAAGTTCATCCGCTAAACGCAATATACTTGCTAGATAAGGAAGGCAAACAAACTCTCTTCCATCTTTCAAAAAGTGTTTTGACTTATATAAATCAGTATCATCTAACTGTACTTTCCGATGTCCCATTGCAACAAGAGCTATTGCCTCGGCAAATTGATTGTTGGGAATTTTTAATAGTTCTTGATTTACAATAATAAAGTCATAACTTAATTCATGATGAATTTCTCTTATTAAGTTTTCCTTATTCTTCTCTTTAGGTTGAGAATTTCTATATTTTTTATATCTGTCCGACTCAAAGTTTTCTTCCAATACATTTTCTGGAATACACATACCCACATCATGTAATATACACGCCGCAGAGAGTACATAAATTTCCTCGGCATTTAAATTATTGATTTCTGAAGGTGTCATCATCTCAGAAGCAATCTTAAAAACCTGCATCGTATGATCGATCGAATGATCAGTGTAAGTGGGGAAGTTCTCTGCGTACCTTTGGAGTAACAATTGAACCTCACCAATACAATCATTCAACAATTCTAAAAGATATGGATCTAAGACTTTCAGCCTTCTTTGAAGTGGGTTCATAATACTTGAGGGTTTGATATAAAAATCTAAATTACTCATTCAACCAACTAGAACCAACACGCACATATACCCATTTTACCTACGTAAATGTTGCAACTAAAACACTTTTTCGATACCCAAGTGTCACCAAAAAAAATAAAGCTGTAAGCAAAACATGGGCTTGAAAAACTACCTATAGCGTCCTCAAAAACGCCAAAACCACCGCCTTCATCCTCCCATATTCCTCCTCAGTTATACAAAAAGGAGGATTCACGAAAATCACATTCCCAAGCGGGCGCAATAAAACACCTTGCTCTAAAAAGAATTGATACGCGCGAGTTTTCAAATCAGAGAAATAAGAAGCATCGCCGCCTTCGTTTACTTCAAACGCCAAAATGGTTCCTTGTTGACGGATATTTTGAATAAAATCAAAGGCTTCCAACTCTTTGGCAAAAGCTTGGTTCCATTGAACGAGCGAATCGATATTTTTCCAGGTTTCTTCTTGTTCGAATAAATCGAGGTTGGCGCATGCCACGGCGCAGGCAATTGGATTCGCGGTAAATGAATGTCCGTGCAAAAGCGCTTTGGTTGTTTCCTCACCCAAAAATGCCTCGTAGACTTTGTTCGAAGTAACAGTCAATCCAAGCGCCATTACTCCAGCGGTCAATCCTTTGGAAAGTGCCACGAAATCGGGCTTGTTTTGGCAGTGATCCATGGAAAACAATTTCCCCGTGCGACCGAATCCTGTCATCACTTCATCGAAAATGACCAATACTTCGTACTTCTGCGCGATTGCCGTCAATGCATCAAGGAATTCCACAGAATACATGCGCATTCCCGCCGCTCCTTGCACCAAAGGCTCTACGATCAGTCCCGCAAATTCTCCCGAGGACAATAACTTTTCCGCTCTTTCCAAAATCGCCGATTCATTCGATCCATTGGGGAAATCAAGGTAATCCGTATCGAAAAATAAAGGTTCGAAAGGCGCATTGAAATAACCGCGTTGCCCTACTGACATAGCCCCAAAAGTATCTCCGTGATACGAACCGTGCATCGCTAAAAAACGTTGTTTATGCTCACCTTTGTTGTGCCAATATTGAATTGCCATTTTAAGGGAAATCTCTACCGCCGTGGAGCCATTATCGGAGAAAAATACTTTTTGAAAATGTTCGGGCAAATGTCCACAAATCCGCTCAGCCAACTCCACCGCTTTGGGGTGTGTCGCACCGGCAAAAACAATGTGATCTACCGTTGCAAACTGATCCGCCATTGCTTTTCCAATGTGCGGATGTCCGTGCCCATGCGTGTTCACCCACCAGGATGAGTTCGCATCGATGTAGGCTTTTCCATCGGCATCGTATAAATAAACTCCCTCTGCTTTTGTAATTGCAAGCGGATCACCAGCGGTGTGATGTTGGGTGAAAGGGTGCCAAACGTATTGTTGATCTTTTTGAAGTATTTCGGACATGGGACAAATGTAATTATGTATGAGGAATGATGAATTGAAATTCTGGTATGATTTCTGCCTTACTCTTCAAAACGAGCAATATGAAACGATTCAAACACCTTTTGATTTTAGTATTTGTCTGCATTTCAGGAATGGCATCGGCGAAATCAGATTCGTTATGCGTTCAGGATACGATCAGTCTGATTCCTTTTAAGAGTCAGGAAACAGTAATGCTAGGTGATGTAATCACGTATACGGGACACGTGCATGGCTCTGTTGGCGAGCAAGTTACTATCGAAATTATGGAAGACAGTGTATTGCGCTTCATCGATACCGAAATTGATTACGAACAGGATCAATCACAAGGGCTTTCTGGCGGCGATGGAGCCTGGAAATCGTTTATATATCAAGCAACGAAAGTTGGCGAGACGACCATTACCATTCAAGAGGTTTTTCGAGGAGAGGTAATGCAGGAGCACACAATTACCATCAATGTAATCGCGAGGAAAAAGTAATTATGAATTATAAATGTTGAATGATGAATTCCCGAACCCTGAGGGACTGGAAGGATGGAAGTGAATCTCGGTTAGGAGTTTTGATCTACTCCCTCTCTGGAGAGGGTTGGGGTGAGGATTCAACATTAAAAGGTTCTCCCTTAGAAGCTGCCACTGCATAGATCAAAATTAGTTAGAGCTAGAAAGTCCTCCCCCGTTATCCCCCTCCGAAGGGGGAATTGATGCTCAGTAAGATTTTAATTCTCGCGCAAAAAGTTTTTGACGCCTAATGCCCCTACGATCTTCAAATAGGAAATTTAATCTCGGTTAGGAGTTTTGAACTACTCCCTCTCTGGAGAGGGTTGGGGTGAGGATTTTTGAGTAAACAATGAAAGGTCCTCCCCCTTGGTACCTTCGGTCTTCAAAAGCAATGCTTTCTCTCCTCCGTAAGGGGGAATTAAATTTCGGTAGGAAATACTTACAACGAATACTGCAATTCTGGACGATTGGCTTGCTCTTGAACAAAATCCTTATTTACTTCCTCCGTCATTGGTATGCGGATGATCATTGGGAGGTCGGTTGATTTCAAAATGATAGATTCTGTGGTTGGGTGCTCGTCTCCCACGAAAATGATTCCCTTGATTGGGATATTGCGTTGTTTCAACAATTCTACCGACATCAGCGTATGGTTGATACTTCCCAAATAGTGTCGCGACACTAGAATTACAGGCAAATTGAATTTCTGGAAAACATCTAAGTACGTCAATCCATTTTGATTCAACGGAACCATTAATCCGCCTGCGCCCTCCACAATTAATGGGTCTACCTTCGGCAATGCAAAGTCCAATGAATCTATTTGAACACCATCAATTTCAGCAGCGGCATGCGGCGACATCGGCGTTTTCAGACGAAAACGTTCCTCTAGTACCTGCACGTTTTCTGTCCACGTGTCTACTTTCATTGAGTCGGAAAAATCCAAATCTCCCGCTTGAACGGGTTTCCAATAGTTTGCGCGCAGTGCTTCTGAAACAATGGCACTTACCACGGTTTTACCGACTTCTGTTCCAATTCCTGTGATGATATATTTCTGCATAATGGAATAAAATTAATTGCGGACATTGAGGTTCTCGAAATGGGAGCAATTTTTAGGAGCAGTGCACTTCGACAGGTTCAACGTACTGCTAAGATTACCTCAACTGCGCGCCTAACTTAGACTCTAACGACTGACGGATTTTATCCATAATGGCATCCACTTGCTTATCCTTCAAGGTTTTTTCTGCATCCTGAAAAATGAAACTTACTGCATACGATTTCTTCCCTGCATCCAAGTTTTTTCCTTCGTATACATCGAACAAACCAACATCTTGCAATAACTTTCGGTCACATGAACGCGCAATTTCTTCAATTTCTGCGAACTGAACTTTCTCATCTAAAAGCAAGGAGAAATCACGGCGAACCGCAAAGGTTTTTGGTAATTCTGAGAATTTGATTTTCGTGAATTTCAAGGAATCCAAAATGGCATCCCAGTCCAAATCGGCCACAAAGACATCGTTTTTTAAACCGAATGATTTCTTGAATTTTGGTGAAACCCATCCGATTTCCCCTACTTTATTCTTCAATACCGACAATTGCAGCCCATCCTGTAAGATCGACTTCTTCAAGGCTTTGGTTTTCATTAAACCATCCATTCCAAGTCGAGCAAGCACCGCTTGGGCCATTCCCATAACGGTGTAGAAAGAACGTTCTCCGTCCTGACCTTTCTTCGAATTCCAATTCTCTTCTTCTTTCGAACCCGTAATTCCGATGATCAATCGTTTGTTTTCGTTGTATCCCGATCCGTCAGCTGTCGCCTCGAACTTCTGGTAAATTTTCCCAAATTCGAACAATTGAACATTTGGATTCTGACGGTTTTGATTGTAAGCGATTGTTTCAAGAAGATTAAAAATGAGCGATTGACGCATCACGTCCAAGTCTTGACTCAGCGGATTCAACATCGAAATACTTCTTTCATCCTTCAGTGTTTCGCCACCCAAATCTCGCACATAAGACGATTTTGTCAAGGAATTGTTCATCATTTCCATGCAGCCCATTCCCACCAACATTTCAGAAATCGTATTCTGAATTTTCTCTGGATCTGGTTTTACAAACTGAGAAATTGAAGCATTCCATTTGGAGGGCACAGGCACAGCATTGTAGCCATGAATTCGCAGCACTTCTTCTACAACATCCGCCTCGCGTGTAACATCGATACGGTAAGCAGGAATCTCCAATTGCGCTACTCCATTCTCTTCAGAAAGTAGTTTGATGTCTAAATTCTCCAGAATAGTGTTTACGTTTTCTTTCGAAAGCTCTTCTCCAATTAAGGTATTGCAACGCGCATAACTGAATGCAACCGTTTTATTTTCAATAGGTTTCGGATTTGTATCGACGATATCCATTGCAATTGTTCCGCCTGCAACTTCCTGAATCAACAAGGCTGCGCGTTTCAATGCTACGTCTGTTAAATTTGGATCCACACCTCTTTCGAAACGGAAAGAAGCATCGGTATTCAATCCGTGCATTTTCGCTGTTTTCCGAACGGATACTGGCTCAAAGTAGGCCGATTCCAAGAACACATTTTGCGTACCATCTGAAATCCCCGAAGAAATCCCTCCGAAAACACCCGCAATGCACAAGTGATCAGAACCATTGGTGATCATCAAGTTGCTCGCATCCAAATCGCGTTCCATCTCATCCAAGGTTGTGAATTTATCGCCGGGTTTGGCTGTTTTCACCACAATCTTGCCGTTCAGTTTTGCCGCGTCGAATGCATGCAAAGGCGTTCCCAATTCATGCATAACGAAGTTCGTTACATCCACAACATTGTTGATGGGTGCCAATCCTATTGTGCGCAAACGGTTTTGAAGCCACGATGGCGATGTTGCAACTTTTACTCCTTTTATCGTCGTTCCCATGTAGCGCGGACAAGCCTGTTCATCCTCCACGGAAATTGCGATTGGCAAATCGTTTGAATCAACCTTGAACGCATCCACTGAAGGCCAATTCAAGGTCACTTTTGTATCGTTGTGAGAATTCAAATACGCCACCAAATCGCGCGCCACACCAATATGCCCAAGTGCATCTGAACGGTTCGGCGTCAAGCCTATTTCAATTTGATAATCGTCTTCTAATTCGTAATATTCTGCGGCTGGCATTCCCACTTGCGCCTCTTCGGGCAAAGCAATAATTCCATCACTGGCGGCTCCAAGTCCAAGCTCGTTCTCTGAACACAACATTCCTTGAGAAACTTGTCCGCGAATTTTTGATTCTTTGATTTTCAGTGTCTTGTCATCCTCCAAATAGATCGTTGTTCCTACTGTTGCCACCACAACCTTTAGTCCGGCTGCTACATTTGGTGCACCACAAACAATGTCCAGTGGTTCTCCACCAACACTCACCGTAGTTACTTTCAATCGATCGGCATCAGGATGTTGCTCACAGGTCAAAACCTCTCCTACAACCACACCTTTCAATCCTCCTTTCACGGATTCTATTTTTTCCAAACCTTCCACTTCCAGACCTGTGTCTGTCAGGATTTTGGACATCTCTTCAGGTGTCAAATCCGTCTGAACATACTCTCGAAGCCAGTTGTAAGAAACTTTCATGTATTCTGAATCAAAAATTGAAATGCGAAAATAACATTTCTTACAGGTTTTATTGCGCTTTCCTTTGGTTTAAGGACGCAAATGGTTGTAAATTTGTGAGGATCAAATCAAACAGTGAAAACATGCGATTTTTCGCGGCATTCTTCCTTCTTTTTCTTAGTTCCGTTGGATGGACACAAGACTTGCGCACGCTGAGTGGTGTTGTCTCGGATGCTTCCAATGGCGAAACCATGATTGGCGCCAAAGTGTATATCCCCGAAATTAAGAAAGGTGCCATCACCAATACCTACGGATTTTATTCACTCACCGTGCCCGCAGGTAGCTATGCTGTCGAATTCCGAATGGGTGGAATTGAGACCGAAACCAGACAGGTTGATTTGACCACAGAAGATGTTCGTTTGGATATAGAAATGGGTGCGAATGTGATGAATATCGGCCCAGTGGTTGTAAATGGAAAAGCCAAAGAAAACATTGAAAGTACCCAAATGGGGCAGCATGATTTGGATATGGAAGAAATCAAAACATTGCCTGCCTTTATGGGCGAAGTTGATTTGATTAAGACTGTGCAATTGCTTCCAGGTGTTTCCTCAGCCGCAGAGGGTGGTCAAGGGTTTTACGTTCGTGGCGGTGGTCCGGATCAAAATTTGGTTTTGTTGGACGAAGCGGTGGTGTACAATGCCTCTCACCTTTTCGGATTTTTCTCTGTCTTCAACGCCGATGCTGTGAAAAGTGTGAGTTTGACGAAAGGTGGAATGCCTGCAAATTTCGGCGGTAGAATGTCGTCTGTTTTAGAGGTAAACATGAACGAAGGAAATAACAAACGCTTTGGAATGACAGGGGGAATTGGCGCCATTTCCTCTCGATTGACGGTTGAAGGGCCTTTGAAAAAAGACAAGGGATCCTTCATTGTCTCTGGTAGAAGAACCTACATCGATGTCATCATGAAAAATGCCATTCCAGACGATTCTCCCTTTGCTGGATCGAGCTATTTCTTCTACGATTTCAATATGAAGATGAATTATAAATTAAGCGATAAAGACCGCTTGTATTTGTCGGCATATTACGGTCAGGATGCCTTTACATTTGCCAATCAGGAAGATGATTTTAATGTGCGGATGCCCTGGGGAAATGGTATCGGATCTTTGCGATGGAATCACCTTTTCAGCAGCAAGCTGTTTATGAATGTCAGCGCTACTTTTACCGATTATCAATTCCGTTTCGAATCAGCACAAGACGAATTCCGATTCCAATTACGCTCTGGAATTCGCGATTGGGGCGGAAAAGCCGACTTCACGTATTACGCCAATACACGCAACAAATTAAAATGGGGCGTAAATTATACGTTCCACACCTTTACACCCATTGGAGTTTCTGCTGAGTCAGAAGATGTTGTCTTTGACACTGGACTTGCTCAAAAATTGAAAAGTCATGAAACGGCATTTTATCTTTTGGATGAATTCGACTTGAATGAAAACATCAAAGTGAATGCCGGACTGCGATACAGCATGTTTCAGCACGTGGGGCCATTTACACGATACATCAAAGGCGATGGCATCAGCACGCAAGACTCCACTGTCGAATACAGCCGAGGCGACATCATCCAATTTTACCATGGATTGGAACCACGTATTGCCGTTCGTTGGATGCTTCCAGATGAAAGTTCGATCAAAGCAGGCTACTCGTATAACTATCAATACGTGCATTTGACTTCCTTGAGTGCCGTTTCTTTGCCTACCGATATTTGGTATCCATCTACTGCAAAAGCAAAACCTGTTCAGGGATATCAAGCCTCTCTCGGGTACTTCCGCAACTTTAAAGAGAATATGTTTGAAAGTTCTGTCGAAGTGTACTACAAAGGATTGGACAATTTAATTGAGTACCGAGAAGGAGCTTTGCCGGGTGACAATGTGAATGACAACACCGATAACCTGCTTGTTTTTGGTGAAGGCTGGAGCTATGGTGCAGAATTTTTTCTAAAGAAACGCACAGGTAAATTCACAGGTTGGATTGGATATACCTGGAGTAAAACAGAACGTCAGTTTGAAGAACTGAATGATGGTCAGCCCTTCCCGGCCAAATACGACCGTCGCCACGATCTTTCTGTGGTGCTGAGTTATAAATTAAGTGAGCGATGGGTTTTTAGTTCAGCGTTCATCTATGCAACAGGAAATACATTGACACTTCCATCCTCCTGGTTTATTCAAAATCAAGACTTGTTGTTTGCTTATGGTGAGAGAAACTCGACACGCATGGCTCCGTATCACCGATTGGATCTTTCTGCAATTTGGTATTCCAAAACGCACAAGGAATCAGTGGATCCAGTTACGGGCGAAACAATCAAAACGAAAAAGAAATTTAAATACAATTGGGCTTTCTCGATATACAATGTATACAACAGAGCCAATCCTTACTTCATGTATATTGATAACGATGGCGACTTTTTTGAAGGGACTTTCAATATCAGTGTCCAACAAGTAACGCTTTTTCCAATTATACCAAGTGTAACATGGAACTTTGAATTATGATACGATTTTTGCTATGTGTTGGATTGCTCGGAGTGCTTCTTACAGCCTGTACCAAAGAGGTTGAAGTAGAAATTCCTGGGTACGAAGAAAAAATGGTCATTGATGGACGCATTGAAACTGGTCAGCCACCATTCGTATTGCTTTCTACCACCAAAGAAGTGTATGCCCCCACGGATGTCGATGCTTTTCTGAACGGTTTTATTTCTGGTGCCACGGTAACCGTGTCTGATGGAACTAATACAGTAGTATTGAGCGAAGTTTGTTCTGGGAACCTACCTCCCGGAACAGAAGAAATAGCCGCCCAAATTTTGGGAATCCCAGCAGATCAACTTTCCAATTACGATATCTGCGCGTACGTAGGATTGGATCCGTCTATTTGGGGGCAAGTGGGAAAAACATATACATTAACAGTGAGTCATGAAGGCGAAACCTATACTGCGGAAACAACATTGTTAACTGCCGTACCTTTGGTAAATACCTTTTGGAAGCCAGAAGGCGCATTGACCAATCATGGTTTTTCGTGGGCTACGCTTGGCGATCCAGCTGGACAATATGATGCCTATTTTTGGGAAACGAGCATTATTGGGAATGCCGCAGGGGACACGACAGAAACAGGATTTACCAATACTTTTAACCCTGTTTTTGACGATGAATTCTTTGATGGCCTGGAATTTGAGTTTGCTTATGAAAATCCGCACTCAACTTCTGCTGAGCCCGACTCTAGTCGTTTCCTTTACGAATTAGGCGACACCGTGGTAATCAAGCTTTCGAAATTGGATCGTGTGGTTTATGAATATTACGAGAAAAAATATGCACAATTGCAAACAGCAGGGAATCCGTTCGCTACTCCGACCAACATTCCGACCAACCTATCAAACGGCGCTTTGGGAGTTTGGGCAGGATTTTCCCCCGCCTTTGATACGCTTGTTTGTGTACCGTAAGAACATCGAACTGAATTCGTCTAAATTGTAAATTAACATCATGCGCTTTTTAATTCTTTTTGTTGGACTGCTTTCCTTTACTGCCTTCGGTCAATCTAAGGAATATCGCTCTATGCTAAAAAAATGGTATTCGGCAGACTTCCCAACCATCAGTATTGCTGATGCACAGGCGAAAATTGGCAAATCCAATGTTTATTTCCTCGATACTCGTGAGAAAAAGGAGTACAACGTCAGTCATATTAAAACAGCCATTCATACGGGTTATGATAATTTTAGCATGTCGAGCGTTGCTAAAATTCCAAAGAATGCCGAAATCATTGTGTATTGTAGCATCGGTGCGCGCAGTCAAACCATCGGTCAAAAGTTAATAAAAGCAGGATATACGAATGTCAAAAATATGTACGGTGGCATGTTTCATTGGGCAAACAATGGCTATCCAATGGTCGATAACTCTGGGGAATCGACAACTAAAATCCATGGATACTCGAAAGAATGGGGCAAGTGGGTAACACGCGGAACAGTAGTATACTAAATGAAACATCGACAACTCCTAATTGTATTTGCCAAAAACATCATACTTGGCAAGGTCAAAACAAGACTTGCTAAAACGCAAGGCGACACATTTGCATTCAATGTTTACAAGCGTTTGGTGGATATTACTGAACGAGAATCCTTACGCGTGAAAGGCACTGATGTGCATGTGTACTTCTCCGATGTGATCATCCAAGGGAAATGGCCAAATCAACAGAAATTTGTGCAAGAGGGCGAAAGTTTGGGCGATCGCATGAAGCATGCGTTTCAACAAGGTTTTGATATGGGATACGATCGAATTATTGGCGTTGGTGCTGACTTACCCGACTTGAGTGCTGAAGTAATGCAGGAAGGATTGGCTGCACTTGAAGCCAATGATAGTGTTTTTGGTCCTTCGGAGGATGGCGGTTACTATCTCATCGGCATGCGTGAAATGATTCCACAAATTTTTGAGAACAAACCTTGGAGCACAGATGGATTGCTAGAATTGACTATGACCGAACTGCACTCTCTTGGGCATAGTTGTGCTCAACTTCGAATATTGAATGATGTGGATACAATCGAAGATTTAAAAGCTTCTTGGTTGGGAAAGGAGTTTGGAGTTTGAGGCCTACGCCTGGTAGGATTCAGATCGAGGGGGAATTTCAAGATTCGAGGGAGAGTTGAGTTCAATTAGCGTAGATTTCTAGAATTCTACATTTCTAGAAAACTAGAATTCTCGAACTGTAAAAAGTTAAAAATCTAGGAATTGTCAAAAAACATCGCTAATTTATTTTATTTCCTACATCTAGCTGTTAATTTTACCCAATTATCCAAAGGTCTCTTTCCCAATTTCAACATTTTCTGGAACCCTTTTGTAACTTTTCGCCCGTTCAACATTCTTACTTGTAAATAGAATTTTTTGAAACCAACAATTTCTACCCTTCGGATCAGCATTATTCTAGCACTATTCTTCTTGTGCAGATTACCGGCATTTGGACAAAGCATTGGTGGATTCGTTTTCGACCAGGAGAACAATCCAATTCCTTACGCCAAGGTTTATCTTAAGGATCGAGGAAACGGTGAAGGCGGTAACAACAATTCGGGAGCAATCACCGACTTCGAAGGAAAGTACTTCTTGGGATGTGGACTTGGCGTACACACGCTCGTTTTCACAGCCATCGGATACAATGACCTCGAAGTTCAGGTTACTGTTGACAAGCTCGAACCAACTGTTCAGAATGTATACCTCGAGCAGACCATCAAGGAATTGAACAATGTAGAAGTATCTACAAAAAAGAAAAATATTGGTTGGATGATCGTTCAAAATGTGATCGATCACAAAAAGGAAATGATCCGACAAATGGACGGATATACCTGCGACATCTACATCAAGGGTGTTGAAACTTTTGATAAAAAGCTCAAAAAAGCAGACGTAACCGCCGATCAATCCACGCCTACAGACGTTTTCCAAGAGGAAGAAGATGAAAAGGAAAAAAAGCTCAAAGAAGCTGCTCGACTGAACATGATAGAAGTCAATATCACCAAGCACTTTCAACATCCCAAAGGTGTCAAGGAAATTCGCACAGGATATGACGAAATTGGAAATCCAAATCAGATTTACTACCAATCAACGCTTCAAGGAGAATTTAACTTCTACGAAAGTTTGATCAACATGCCCGATTTGCATTTGGGGCCTATCTTGTCGCCGCTGCACCCATCTGGAATTCTTTCGTATAAATACAAATTAACTGACATTCAATCGGACAATGGTGATACAACGTATGTCGTAAAAATCTCGTCCAGATCCA
Organism: Fluviicola sp.; assembly: GCA_043584915.1. Taxonomy (GTDB): domain Bacteria; phylum Bacteroidota; class Bacteroidia; order Flavobacteriales_D; family Crocinitomicaceae; genus UBA4466. The sequence continues at coordinate 2,130,743 of CP121319.1, read as the reverse complement.
TTGGAAACTCGACAATGGAAGGTTATTTATACATCGACAAGAACGATTGGGTGCTCACCAAAGTTGATGTTGAAATGCACAAAGGGAACTTGAAAATCTATGATGATTTCCGAGTGATTCAGGAATTCAAACAACAAGACTCCTTGTGGCTACTTTCCGGTCAAACCTTCGAATACAAAACGAAATACGGAAAGGAAACAGTTTTAGGACGCACAACTGTTGCCTACAACAATTACATTGTCAACCCTAAATTTCCTGAGAAATTTTTCTCGAATGAAGTAGGCATTACCACCAAAGAAGCCTACGAACGCGACAGTACCTATTGGGATGAAATTCGTCCAGCACCATTAACTGTTGAAGAACAACGCTCTAAATTTGTAGCGGACAGCTTGTACGCCATTTATACATCAGAGCATTACCTGGATTCCATTGATTCCGTATTCAATAGAGTCACCTTCATGAAAGCCGCATTTTTAGGAATCGGGCACATGAATCGTGAAAAAAAGACCCGTTGGTTCTTCCCTTCGGCTGTTGATTTAATCGAACCAGTAGCCATTGGCGGTCTGCGACTTGGTCCAAGCGTCAACTTTTACAAGAAATTTGAAGACGATCAATGGATTAGTACTGGAGGAAAAATTACGCTTGGGTGGAACAATCTGGATCCACGCGGAACGCTGCGATGGTACCATTACTACGCTCCACGAAGGCTTGGCCAATACTCGGTCTCCTTTCGGAAAAATGCCAGGATGATTAATTCCAACAATGCCATTACCTCGTTGTTGGATCGTCAAAATATCTATCAAAACAACGGATTCCGAGCATCGCACTATTTCGAAATTATCAATGGACTGTACTTGTACAATTCCCTACAAATTGACCATCGCTATCAATTCGATTCTGATTATCGCTTTGTCACCTGGTTTGATGATTCTTTCCAGAATACCGAGCCCGTACAATTCGACGCTTTCAATTCGGTACGTACCTTGTTCTACTTATCCTACATTCCAGATCAGAAATACCGCACAGAGCCAACAAGAAAGGTTGTTCTGGGAAGTGCCTGGCCGAAATTCACCGTTGGTTGGGAAAAAGGATGGAACGGTCCACTGAATTCTCAGGTAGATTTTGATTACTTGTATTTCCAGGTGCAACAATCGATTCAAGTGAGAACAATGGGAGAATCGAAATACAACATTAAAATGGGAACTTTTGTCAATCAAGACAGTGTTTCGTTCATTGACCGAAAGTTTTTCCGACGCGGCGAGGGAAATCGTTGGTTGGCACTGGCATTCATTGATCCGTTGAACAACTTCCAAAATCTGGACTCTGCCTACGAAACGCAAGAATTGTACGTACAGGCACATTACATCCATCATTTTAATGGTGCTATCATCAACAAGATTCCGTTCATGAAAAAAACGGGGATTAAATCCGTTGCAGGGGCTGGATTCCTTTACTTGCCTGAATACAACAACTACTTCTACACAGAGGCGTACATAGGCGTAGAACGGATCTTTAAAGTCTTCCGAGAACGGATTCGATTGGGTGGATACGTTGTGGTCAGCACCTCAAGTAACGAGTTTGGTAACACTGCCGGCGATGGCCCCAGAAATGTCAAGTTTGCTCTTTCCTTCGATATCATGAGTACGGATGCCAATGAGTTTAATTTTTAGTTGTTTTAGACACGTGACATTGAGATCTTAGACTTTAAGACTAGACAAAATAATCATACAAGAAAAGTGCACTTCGAGAACCTCAGTGTACTTTTATTAAGTCGAAACTCAACATCAAATCCATCATATACCCCTGTCTGCGCGTGCGCAACACGATGAAATAATGAGATTCAAAATCTTTGTCTAGAAAATGCTAATAGTACTTCTCTTCAGAAAGATAATTCGTTACATAGTCTTCAACCCCTTCTTCCAAGGTGTGAAATGGAACATCGTAACCTGAATTGATTAATTTGTTCATATCGGCTTCGGTGAAGTATTGGTACTTCTCACGGATATCTGCCGGAGTGTCAATGAAGGAAATATTCTCTTCCTTATCGAGTGCCTTGAAAGTATTCTTTGTCAAATCCAAGAAAGAACGCGCGGTTCCCGAACCTAGATTGTACAATCCTGAAGTTGGTGGCGTGCTCATTAAATAATGACAAACTTCCACGACATCTTTTACATAAACGAAATCGCGCAATTGTTCTCCGTCTTTATAATCGTCTCGGTGCGAACGGAATAATTTCATTCCACCCGTTTTTCCAATTTGATTGAAAGCATGGAAAATCACGGAAGCCATTCGGCCTTTGTGGTACTCATTTGGACCGTAAACATTGAAAAATTTCAATCCTGCCCAGAACGGTGGCGCGGTATCTTGCGTTAAAACCCATTTATCAAAATCGTTCTTCGAATCTCCGTAAGGGTTGAGCGGTTTCAAATCGTTGACGATGTTATGATCGTCTTTGTAACCATGTTCTCCCAAACCATAGGTAGCAGCAGAACTCGCATTGATTAAAACAATCCGTTGATTTCAGCGTCTATCATGTTGATGATCTTTCCGAGATCTTCCTGATTTTCCATGAAATTGTTGTTGTCTACATCGATAATCAACAATTTCCCTTTATCGTAGGTTGAAATCCACGCTTCGTAACGCTCGTTCAATCGCTTGAGGTAATCCAATCGGATGCTTTCTTCGTAATCGCGACCTCTACTTTGAATTTGATTCACTAACGTTGGAACGCTCGCTCGGAGATAAATCAACAAATCTGGCGAGGAAACAAATGAATCCATCAAGTTGAACAATGAAAAGTAGTTTTCAAAGTCACGCGTTGTCATCAATCCCATGGAGTGCAAATTGGGCGCAAAAATAAAGGCATCTTCATAGATCGTTCGATCTTGAATTACCGTGCGCTCTGCTTTTTGAATTTCCTGGATTTGGGTAAAACGGCTGTTGAGGTAGTAAATCTGCAAATTGAACGACCAGCGTTGCATATCTTCGTAGAAATCATTCAGATAGGGATTTTGCTCCACATCTTCAAAGTGGGTTTCCCATCCAAAATGTTTCGCTAATTCCTTGGTTAATGTAGTCTTTCCTGATCCTATGTTTCCCGCTATCGCAATATGCATTTTTCCTCCGTTTTTGGACTGACTAAATTACAACAATTGCTCAAAGAATCAACACCTAATTGTTGAAATGCAAGGTATATTTATGAACAGTTTTGGAAGTCCGGAAATAAAGATGCGTCCCTTCGATCTGAAAGTCGATAATTTCTTGGTTCGGCAATTTAAATTTCGCCTGATCTTGAGCGTCTCCGGGCAGCAATCCTTGCGTTAAAAGATCCGATTCGCGCAATCGAAATAAATGACTCTCTTCATCCGCAGCAATTGCTTTTTCTCCAAGAATTTCCCATTTATTCAAAAGTCCACCATAAAAATCGAGCTGATATACGCCTTTCTGACTATCTAACACATATAAATACTGCCCCGCTTCGAATATTTGATCGATCTGTTCCAAGCCCAAAACGCCTTGCAAATTCACAATTTCTAAATTCACCTTACCCAATACATTCAGCGAAATGAGTTTCAGCGTAGAGTTCACATTGTCATACACCCAAAGCAATTCAGGTCGTGTTGAAGTAGCAATCCATTCAGCATTGTAAATATCATAATCAACCAGATCGATGCAGTCTTCCGTAGCCGATAACGTGTTATCCAGAAAGCACAAGGTCTGCTGTTCTTGAGAGAAGTAAATCAATTTCATGGAGTTCACGGGTGCCAGTTGTGTCACCTTTCCAAAAGACTTGATGCTTTGTTGAAACTTCAATACGCCAGTTGAATCGTATTTTTTGATGGATTCACCGTCAGAAATATAGACGTTCTCTAGTTTGTCTACACTCCAGACATCGCGCGCACCCATGGGAAATTTTTGATGTGGAATCCAGGAATATGTGAGCGTATCACCATTTTGAATGAGCGAGTCTTGCGCTAGAAGATTTCCTCCCAACAACAACGCTCCTGTTAACAAAATGAATTTAAACATAATTTTCACGCTGTTTCAATTGCAAGATTTGTTCCACAATGTCGCGATTATTCATCAATCTTGGCACTTTGTTCTGTCCGCCTAGTTTGCCCATATTTCTCAACCATTGATCAAAAATATCAGGAGCGATCATTTGAATTTTGGGACAATCCAACACCAAATCGTTGTAACGCTTCGCATCGTAATCGCTATTCAATTCACGCAAGGACTCGTCCAGTACGCGCTTAAAACGCTCTATATCATCCGGATATTGTTCAAAACCGATCAGCCATTCGTGCGCTCCTTTTTCTTTAGACTCCATGTAAATTGGTGCCACAGTATAATCTCTGATTTGCGCATTCGTTTTTGCACAGGAGATGGATATCGCTTTTTCGGCATTCTCGACAATTAACTCTTCACCGAAGGTGTTAATGAAACTCTTCGTACGCCCAGTAATTTTAAATCGATACGGCAATGTTGAGGTAAAACGAACGGTGTCTCCCAACAAATAGCGCCAAAGACCACCATTAGTTGAAATGACAATGGCATAATTCACATCTTCTTCTACTTCGCTGATAGGTAGTACTTTCTTCGAGTCCAAACCATCGAAATCCGACATGGGTATAAACTCGAAAAAGATGCCGTAATCCAACATAAGGAGCATTTCATCGCTATTGACTTGATCTTGAATGCCGAAAAATCCTTCAGACGCATTATAGGTTTCTACATAATTCATCCCGTCGTCTGGAATGAGCTTTTTGAATTGCTCACGGTAGGGGTCAAAATTCACCCCTCCATGCATGAATAACTCAAGATTCGGCCATACCTCTTTCAAGTTCGAGGCACCAGAAATTTCCAGAATCCGATTGGAAAGTACCATGGTCCAACTGGGAACACCTGCCAAAATATAAACGTCTTGCTTCATGGTAGAACGAGCCATCTTCTCGATTTTCTCTTCCCATTCGCTTAAAAGTGCGATTTCTCTGGCGGGAGTTCGCCGAATTTCTGCCCACCACGGTAAGTTCTTCACAATGATTGCGGATAAATCACCAGAGTAAGAATCCAACATCATTGGATTGGGATTCAAGCGTGCGCTGCCGCCAATAATCAGGTGTTTTCCATTGTACAATTTCCGATTCGGATGGTTGTGATAATACAACGCCAATAGATCCTTTCCACCTTTGTAATGACAATCGTCAATCGATTCTTTGGTAACGGGAATCAACTTGCTCCGCGTTGAGGTGGTACCCGATGATTTTGCAAACCATTTTGTTTCCCCGGGCCACAAAAGTCCTTGCTCTCCATTCATGGTGCGATCGATATATGGCCGCATGGACTCATAATCTGAGAGGGGCACATTCCGACAAAAATCTTCGTACGATTTTACATCGCCCATTCCGAATGACCTGCCGTATTCTGTCAATTTTCCCGCGGCGCACAGCTCTTCGAAAACTTCCCATTGCACCTCAATCGGATGCATGCGAAACAGATCGATCTGATGCATTCGCTTTTTTATCAGCCAGGAAAAAATGGAATTGAATGGCATAGTGATTTAGTATAAACAAAAAATCCTGCCATAACGTGTATGACAGGACAATAATTTTAAACCTTAAATCTGATTGGGATTATCCCCAGATTAGGATTGAAGCGATAACACCCAAAAGCACAATAGTGATGATTGTTCCTACCGCTGCAGTCGACTGTTCAAAAAAATTATCCGGCATAACTCTTGTTTTTTTTCAAAGATACTGAAAAATTGAATATTGCCCAGCACTTCAATGTTAATGAAACGCTAATGGAACTTGATCTTTTCTTAATGATTGACTAACAGGCGAGTAGTTTCGGAGAATTACTATTGCATGAACATTTACATTGTCTATGAAGGCAGAAAGACGCATTGCTGTTGCACCACTCATTGAACCCAAACGCATTGTACCGCTGTATGCGATTCGATCCGCTAAAAAATCATCCCAACAAGAGACGCTCACAAAGCTGATCCATCAGGCGCGACATACCGAGTTTGGAATGTATCATGATTTCAAAGGTATTCTGAAAAGTAACAATGCTGTAAAATCCTTCCAGGAATCTGTGCCGTTAACAAATTACGAACGGTTTTACGACGATTGGTTGGAGCGCGTTACAAAGGGGGAGACCGATTTAATTTGGCCTGGACCCATCAAGCATTTTGCATTGTCTTCGGGCACAACGAAAGGCGGAAGCAAATACATTCCCGTAAGTGAGGCGATGTTGCGTCAATTCAAAAAAACTTCATTTCAACAAGTTTCAGAAATTAATACGTGGAACTTGAGCAGTTCTTTGATTAAATCAAAAGCACTGATCGTAGGAGGATCAACGACGCTGCGTTATGAGGGAAATATACGCATGGGTGACCTCAGCGGTATCCTAGCAAAAAACAAATCGTGGGTATTTTCATCCATTTCGAAACCCGGTAAAAAAATTAGTCAATTAACCGATTGGGAGCAGAAAATGGAGCGAATTGTAGAAAAGGCACCCAAATGGAATATTGGTGTTATTGCCGGAGTTCCATCCTGGGTTTCGTTGTTAATAGAGCGAATTTTGAAACGGTATCAATTGAACTCTATCCATGAGATTTGGCCGAACTTACAATTGTATGTTCATGGCGGCATCTTCTTAGACCCGTACAAAGACAAAATAGATAAAATGTGCAGCAGACCGCTGTCCTATCAAAATACTTTTCTGGCGAGCGAAGGCTATTTTGGCTACCAGAAGGATTTGAACAATCCAAACATGACCTTGTTGACGAAACACGGAATTTTCTACGAATTCATTGAAGCATCGCATTTTGAATCGTTGCGCTATGGACAATTGGAGAATGTAAAGACTTTGACACTGAATGAAGTGCAGGAAAACATTCCATACTGTCTGGTGATTACAACGTGTGCGGGACTTTGGCGCTACAATCTGGGAGATTTGATCGTATTTGACGATGTAGCGACAAGACAATTTAGAATAATTGGTCGTGTTTCGTACAACTTGAACATTTGCGGAGAGCATTTGTCTGAAGAAAATCTCTCGATGGCGGTAGTTGATACGGGCCGCAGATATGGAACAGAAATTCAAGAGTTTTGTTCTTACCCGAACCGCAAAACCAACCGTCATGAATGGTACATTGGTGTCGATCGCTCGATTCCTGAATCTGAATTTGAAGTGTATCTGGACGAGCGTTTGAAACAACTCAATGACGATTACGCCACTTCGCGTAAATTCATTTTAAAACGCCCGAAAGTAAAAAGCCTACCAATTGATAAGTTTTACGAATTCATGAATATTCATCACCACATTGGGTCGCAAAGCAAGTTTCCCCGAGTATTGAATGAATCGCTTGTGGTTAAATGGCAAGCATTTCTTTCGAATGGAAATGGGCTTCAGGATGATTTGTCTTAATTAGATAATAGACATGAGACTTTGAGATATGAGACTTTGAGATATGAGACTTGGAGACATGAGATAGAGAGAGCGAAAAGTGCGCTTCGAGTGCCTCAGCGTACTTTTTAGGTGACACGGCGTACTTTTCTGAAGAATCAGTGCACTTCGAGTGCCTCAGTGCACCTTGGAGGAGACACGGCGTACTTTGTGCGAGAGTTGAGAAAATAAAAAAACCGGTCATCGAGCGAAGTCGAGATGCCGGTTTTTTGTTTAAAATCGTTTTACGTTAGTCGTTGCCGCCCGTTAATCGGAGTAAAGCCATGAAGAGGTTGATGAATAGAATGTACAAAATCAATCCTCCAACAAGGGCTAATTTGTTCCGCTCTACTCCATCCAACATTTCATTTTGCGCTGTGTTCTTCAACTGCTGCATGAAATACGCTGTCAAGCCTGTGAAAACGAACACGCCAATGAATGAAATGACGAATCCCATCATGCTTGATCCAATCCAAATGTTGGCAATACTTGCGATGAACATTCCAATGAATGCCATGTAGAGTAGGCTTCCCATTTTGGTTAAATCTGTTTTTGTCGTGTAACCTAAAATCGCCATTCCAGCGAATGCTCCCGCAGAAACGAAGAAGGTTACTGCAATGGTTCCCATGGAGTACATGAGGAAAATCACACTCAAACTAAGTCCCATGAAAACCGAATACACCATAAAAGCGAATAAAAGTACGCCCAGTGACAAACGTCGGTATGCCATTTGAATTAATAATCCTAAACCGAGTGGTGCAAACATCGCTATCCAAAATAAAGGTGCGCGGGAGATTTCACCAGTAGTTTCGTTGATGTTAAGCATGTATTCATTGAAAAAGGCTGGAGTTGCCGCCATGTATGCGATAATTCCAGAAATGGCCAAAGCGGCTCCCATGTACATATACACGTTCTTGAAGAAATCTCTCGTGATTTCTTTTGAGTACTCTCCACCCGTGGTGAACATACTGTCTAAATTGCTCATTGTTAATGTAGTTTTGCTTGTATTAAATTAATAAACTCCTTTCTAGTAGCATCATTGCTGAGAAACAATCCTGTAAATGCACTCGACGTTGTTGCTGAATTCTGTTTTTGAACACCGCGCATTTGCATACACATATGCGATGCTTCAATAACCACTGCCACTCCTTTCGGTGCTAAGGTACGTTGAATACAATCGCGAATTTCAATTGTCAATCGTTCTTGCACCTGCAAACGGCGCGAGTACGCATCTACCACTCTCGGAATCTTGCTTAAACCAACAATTTTTCCGTTAGGAATATATGCTACGTGCGCTTTACCAAAAAATGGTAGCATGTGATGTTCGCAAAGCGAGTACACTTCGATATCTTTTACGATCACCATTTCAGAGTATTCCTCGTGAAATATCGCTTGCTGCACTATTCCGTCCGGATCTTCATCGTATCCTTTCGTTAAGAACTGCATTGCCTTTGCGACGCGTTCAGGTGTTTTCTGCAAGCCTTCTCTGGTGGGGTCCTCACCGATTTTTAACAAAACATCTTCGTAATGCCCTGACAAAATGTTGGTGGTCTCCTCGTTGTAAATACTATCTTCCATGTTGCTACTAATGTAAAGGTAACAAGGGAAATACTTCCCGTGTGTTAAAAAAAGTAAATGTTAAAACGGTTCTTTGCCTCCGTAATATTCTACGAAGTTGTTTTCCGTTTCCACCAGTTTGATTTTCGCCAATTCGCCTCCTTTCTCTCGAATAGGTGCATCCATAATCTCCCAAAGCTCCATAGCGATATTTTCTGTAGAGGGTAAAATGCCTTTTAAGAAAGGAACATCCAAATTTAAATTTCGATGATCCAATGGCTCAACTACATAATCCTTGACGATTTTGCTCAAGTCTTTCAGATTCATTACAAATCCTGTTTCTGGGTTGGGAATGCCTTTTACCGTCACCCAAATGGAGAAATTGTGTCCATGCCAATTTGCGTTGGCACATTTTCCGAAAACTTCTTCGTTTTTTTCTTCGGACCAATCCTCATTATAGAGCTTGTGTGCGGCATTGAAGGTTTCCCTACGTGTGATGTAAACTGTTTTCAACTTCAATGTTTTGTGCAAATATAGCGCGAAACTTTGGTTTGAACATAGTCATGAATTGATCGATGCCAATAGAATTTCATAGCTTTGATTTCAAGTGAAATGAAAAGGAGCATGAGTCAATCGAAATACAGCAAAGCACAATTGGTCGAATTGCTTGATTTAAAGCCGCATCCGGAAGGAGGATTCTTTAAAGAAACCTATCGTTCTGAACATTCTATTCCCAATGCCGTTTTAGCGGGCAACCATGAGGGAGATAGAAGCTATGGAACGGGAATTTATTTCATGCTCACATCAGATACATTTTCTGCGTTTCATCGCATTGAGCAAGATGAATTGTGGTTTTTCCACCAAGGAAGTGCCATTGAGTTGCACATGATTTCTCCAGACGGTGACCATTCAAAGCACCTGATTGGAAATGATATTCTAGACGGCGAACAACCACAACTTTTGGTTCCTGCAACGTATTGGTTTGCTGCCCGTGTTGTACAAGAGGATAATTTCGCTTTGGTCAGCTGCACTGTTTCCCCGGGCTTCGATTTTCGCGATTTCATTTTGCCTTCAAAAGATGAGTTAACCCAATTGTTTCCGCAACACGAAGCAGTCATCGACAAATTCACACGACACTAATGGAAGAAGAACGATTAGACAAAATATTGATCCAGCGTAAACTTGTAACAACGAGAACGCGCGCAGAGCAAATCATTCGTGAAACGGGCGTAAAGGTCAATGGCAAGTTGATCACAAAAACGGGAAAGAAGTTTCCGCTCGATTGTGAAATTGAAATGATTGCCGAAGAAATTCCCTGGGTTTCTCGAGGCGCTTTCAAACTTATCGATGGCATCAAAGAATGGAGTCCGAATATTGATGGGGCTGTGATGTTAGATATTGGTGCGTCCACTGGCGGATTCACCCAGGTTTTACTGGAAAACAACGCGGCAAAAGTCTACTGCGTTGATGTCGGCTCCAAGCAATTGCATCAGAAAATCAACGATGATCCGAAAATCATCAACTTGGAAAAAACGCATGTTCGTGAATTGACGCCAAAACTTATTCCTGAATTGGCAGATGGCTGTGTCATTGATGTTTCCTTTATTTCGCTTGAGAAAATATTTCCTTTCGTACACGCTTTTATGAAGACGGATGCATGGATGATAGCTTTGATCAAACCGCAATTTGAAGTTGGAAAAAAGAACATTGGCAAAGGCGGCGTTGTAAAAGACAAGAAATTGTTTCCTGAAGTGATTGAAAACATCAAACAAAGTGCTTTTAGAAACAACCTGCAATGTGAAGCCGTTATTGACTCTCCAATTCTGGGAGGCGATGGAAACCGGGAGTTTTTAATGTACTTAAAGAAAGTCTAAGCACATGCAAATACACCGAATTACTATAAAAGGTTACGATAACATCAATTCACTGGCGAAAATTTGCAAGGCTCACATGGGGTCGCAATACACGAGTGTTTGTGATGACATGATCATCATCGGTTCAGAGGCATACCGTTTGCGGACTACGTCTTCTCAATGGGAGATGGTGGTTCTAAAAAAGGTGGATAATTCTGTGCGAATTGATGTCATTGGAACAGGCGGCGGCGCTGGTATTTTTAACATTTCTCTTGGTTCCGAAAAGAGTTTTGTCAATCAGATGGTTATTGCGCTTCGCGATGTTTGTAATAGAAATGGACTAAAATACTCGGAGGCTTCGGGCGATTTGTACAATGATGGCGAACGAACGAAACTATAACTCCATGAATATTGAATTGAAGAGAACGGACACTAGTCGAGAAGGGTTGTAAATTCTGTCAATCCATCAGAAGATTTTTCAGTTAGAAAGGAAATAGTAGCTCCGTAAAAACCACAAAACACTTTCTTACATGCGCATTGAAAGAATTATTGTCGAAGACGAGGACATTCAAGCCTATGGTCTCTTGTTTAAAAAGTATCACGGATCTCAATATCAGTGTGTCACTGACGATCTAATCGTTATTGGCAATGAATCTTATCGTCTCATAACCAGCTCTGTTCAATGGGATATGGTAACCATAAAACGAATCAATAAAACACTTCAAATTGACATACTAGGAACCGGTGGCGGCTCTGGGCTTTTTAGTTGGTCCTGGGGAACAGAACGCAGCTTTGTTCGGGAAATGACGAAGAGAGTGATGACTTTTTGCGAAGAAAGAGGAGTCGAATGTACAATCGTAAGCGCCGATGAAGGAGTAAGAAAATACTAATAAAAATTGAGATTTCAACGCAAAAGTGGCGACTTCTTGTTAGACAAATGTCTAATTACCTAATTCTCTAATTTTAGTAATGTGATAGATAGAAAAATCCTTATTTAATAGGTGATTACACAAAGAACCGCACCAATTTATTGGATCAGAATACAATATAAAATAAGGAATATTTTTTACGAAATCACTATCGATCTTCAACTTTTTGTTCGCCATTTCGCGAACAAGCAAATCCGCGAAATTGCAAACTTTAGAATTTGCATTTAATCAAAGTAGAACTGGATGTTAGGCAACTATAAAATATCATTTTTTTCTGACATCAACACTATGGATCACATATTTACAGTTCGAGAATTCTAGTTTTGTAGAAATCACTTTTTTCGTCCCAATCCCTTGCCAATAAAAGCCCCCCTCCTTTTTTACCATTTTTCCAAATCTCTTGTTTAGAATTGTTCCAAATAAAGTGTTTATACGTACCTTTGCACCATGAATGAAACTGTAGTGAAGTTGGACGTAGAGAAAATCAGGGCGCAATTTCCGACATTGCACCAAGAAGTATATAAAAAACCGCTTATCTACTTTGATAACGGGGCAACAGCGCAAAAACCACAAGTGGTTATTGATGCTATTTCCAAATATTATTCAAAGGACAACGCCAACATTCACCGAGGCGTGCATCATTTGAGTCAGGTTGCAACGGAGCAATACGAAGAAGCGCGAAAAACCATTCAAAAAGCAATTAATGCACCAACTTCCGATGAAGTTCTTTTTACCAAAGGCACTACAGATGGAATCAATTTGGTTGCGTTTTCCTTTGGAGAGCTCATGCAGCCCGGAGACGAAGTAATAATCTCTGAAATGGAGCACCATTCCAACATCGTTCCGTGGCAAATGCTGTGTGAGCGAAAGGGATGTAACCTGAAGGTAATTCCAATCAATAACAAAGGAGAATTGAAGATGGACGTTTTCCAATCCTTCCTTTCAGATAAAACTAAGTTGGTAGCCGTAACGCACATTTCCAATACCCTCGGCACAATAAATCCAATCAAGGAAATTATTCAAAAAGAATGCCGCCGTATCAAGGTGGTGGAGATATGATCGCCAAAGTGACCTTTGAAAAAACGACGTACAACGAGCTTCCACATAAGTTTGAAGCGGGAACACCGAATATTTCAGGCGGAATTTGCTTAGGAACAGCGATTTGAATATTTGGATTCTCTGGATATGGAAGCGATTCAAAACCACGAGCAAGAGTTGTTGGAATACGCAGAATCTGAATTGAAGAAAATTGAAGGTGTTCGATTGATAGGAACAGCGGACGAGAAAATAAGTGTGGTATCTTTCGTTGTTGAAGGAACACACCCATTCGACGTTGGTACATTACTGGACAAACAAGGAATTGCCGTTCGAACGGGACATCATTGCACACAACCGTTAATGGACATCTTTGAGATTCCAGGAACAGTACGCGCTTCTTTTGCCTTCTACAATACGAAGGAAGAAATCGACACATTTATCATCGCGTTGAAACGCAGTATTAATATGTTATTATAGGTTCTCACAGAATCGAAATGTACTTTTGTGCTATGACATTACAAGAGAAAGAACAAGATATAATTGATGAATTTGCCATTTATGACGATTGGATGGACAAATACGAATACATCATTGAACTTGGGAAAGAATTGCCATTGATTGACGAGAAATTGAAAACCGACAATCGCTTAATTGATGGATGTCAGTCCCGAGTGTGGCTAAATACCGAATTTGATGGTGATAAAATGCATTTCTCAGCAGATTCAGATGCCATAATCACCAAAGGAATCATTGCACTTTTGGTGCGTGTTTTCGACAATGAATCACCAAAAAACATTGCGAGCAGCCAACTTCGCTTCATTCAAGAAATTGGTTTGCATGAACATTTGTCACCAACAAGATCGAACGGATTGGCGAGCATGATTCGAACGATGAAAATGGAGGCTCTTAAAAATGTATAAGTTATGAGTTCAATGGAACTAGAAAATAAGGTAATTGATATTCTCAAAACGATTTATGATCCAGAGATTCCTGTGGATATTTTCGAATTGGGATTGATTTACGAAGTAAAAATTGATAAGGAAGGGCATGTTGATATTCAAATGACGTTGACATCGCCAAACTGTCCTGTTGCTGAATCTTTACCAAAAGAGGTAGAGGACAAAGTAGCTGGAGGAGAAGATTTTACTTCCTGTACCGTAAACATCGTTTTTGAGCCGCCATGGGACAAAGACATGATGAGCGAAGAAGCACAATTAGAACTTGGCTTTCTTTAAATCAACAATACCGTTTAAGGCAAATTTACCCTTCCATTTCAGGAAAATAAATCGTTAGTTTTGCCCCTCAAAATTTAAATACTATGAGACGCGTAGTCATCACAGGAATTGGTGCGTTAACACCAATAGGAAACGATTTGGATACTTTTTGGAGCAACCTCAAAGCCGGAAAAAGCGGCGCTGCACCAATCACCTACTTCGATACCGAGAAATTCAAAGCGAAATTTGCATGTGAACTGAAAGACTTCAATCTTGAAGATCATTTTCATGTAAAACAACGCCGTCAATACGACAATTTTTCCCTGTATGCACTCTATGCTGTAGACCAGGCTGTCACTCATGGAAACATTGATTTTGAATCACTCAATCGCAATAGAATTGGCGTTATTTGGGGGTCGGGTAATGGAGGAATTCAAACCTTTCAAGACCAAATGAAAGAATATTGTGAAGGCGATGGAACACCGCGTTTCACTCCTTTCTTCATTCCTCGCATTTTGGTGGACATCGCCGCAGGAATTATCTCCATGAAATATGGATTAAGAGGCGTGAACTTTTGCCCTGTTTCTGCCTGCGCAACATCAAACACCGCTATTATTGAAGCCTTTAACTATATCCGATGGAACAAAGCGGACATGATTGTTACCGGAGGGTCAGAAGCAGCGATTAACGAAGCTGCTATCGGTGGGTTTGCCTCTGCACGTGCACTCTCCAAAAGAAATGACGATCCGGCTACCGCTTCGCGCCCGTTTGACGTAACCAGAGATGGTTTTGTGATGGGAGAAGGGGCAGGCGCACTGGTTTTGGAAGATTATGAACATGCTAAAAAGCGTGGCGCGACTATTTACGGAGAAATTGTCGGTGGCGGAATGGCTGCAGATGCGTACCATCTTACTGGAACACATCCCGAAGGTGAAGGTGCCGTTTTAGGAATGGAGGAAGCCATGCGAGAAGCCGAAATTACAGCAAAAGATATCGACTACGTGAACATGCACGCAACTTCCACTCCATTGGGAGATAAATCGGAATTAATTGCAGCAGAACGCGTTTTTGGTAAACGCAAATCATTGTCCATTTCTGCGACAAAATCAATGACGGGTCACCTACTCGGAGCAGCTGGAGCTATTGAGGGAATTGCTTGTGTGATGGCATTGCAAGAACAAATGGTGCCACCGACCATAAACACAACGGAAATTGAACCAGAATACGCCGATCACTATGATTTCCCGTTGGGAACGGCTCAGCCGAAAGAAATGATGTACGCCATGAGCAACACCTTTGGTTTCGGAGGACATATTGCCTCAGTGTTATTCAAGAAGTTCGAGGAGTAAGAAATTAGGCTCTTGTAACAAAACATCTCTTTGGCTTGTTATACTTTCATGCATCAAAAGAAAAACGTTTTTTCCAATCCTTGCCAGGAAAAATGGGCAAGCATGTCTGGAGATGAACGCAAACGTATGTGCGCCCAGTGTAAGGAAAATGTACACGATGTTTCTGATTTAGACCTCAAAACTGTTGCAGAAAAGTATGTAAATACTGGGAAATGCGTTCGGATGAACACGGATCAAGTGCAGTTTTTCCAATTCCTGAGATCCATTCCCAAAGTTGCCGGACTTTCAGCAGCATTGTCACTATTTCCTTTCTCTGAACTAAAGGCTCAAGAGCAAGAGCCCAAAAGTGAAGTTTGCATCATTTATGGCAAAGTTCATAGCAACGTGAATTCAAACCGAACCGTTTTTGTGGTTATTGATGGACAAACCTTTGAAACCGAAAGCGATGAATTTGGATCCTTCAAGCTCACGGTGCCTAAAGGTCAGAAAATTGAAAACTCTAATGTGAAACAACTGCAGAACAAGACTTTAAAAAAAGACTTTATCGGTATTAAAAAAGCGCGGATTCCCGATCGACGGTTTACCATTGGCACTCCATCTTTTTGAAGGTTTCGCATCAAAATTTATCTTTTTTTCAATTTTAGGGTTACCTTTTAGAAAGTCTGACATAAACGGGTAAACACCAAGCATGACCGATCAGGAAATCATACAATTCATCCGCGACAAGTCGTTCGACCGCGCCGTAAGAGAATTGTACAAGCACGAGCCCATGGTGCGCCGCACGCTGTTTAAATACGGTGCCCCAGAAACACTCGTTCCCGAAATTTTCAATGACGGACTCGTACTTCTCCTTGAAAAAACACAACAAACAGATTTCAAACTATCGAGCAAGCTCTCGACCTACCTTACGGGAATTTGCCTCAACCACTGGCGCAATCAAAGTCGCAAAATTTCAAACAAAAATCGGGTTGAATTAGATATTGAAATTGCACAATCGTACGCCTTTGTGGACTACGATGCTGATAAAGAAGAAAAATTACAACTACTGGATACGATTTTGGAGAAAATCCAAGACCGTTGCAAGCAACTGCTGCGCTTGTTCTATTTCGAGAACAAACGTATGTCAGAAATCGCGAATAAAATGGGATTCAGCTCTGAGAAATCGGCTAAGACCCAGAAATACAAGTGCATGGAAAAAGCACATGAATTGGCAAAACGCGAATTACACAACCTTCAAAATCCAGTAGTATGAGACCTCAATTAGAACAACTTGCACGCATCGATGCGTACCTCAATAAGACGATGAACACTGCCGAAATCAGTGCATTTGAAGCAGAAATGCAATCCAATTCAGCCATTCAGGAAGCCGTTGAAACACAACAATTGCTCATTACAGCAGTAAATCGAAAAGCACTCATGGCGCACGTTTCAGCCGCTGCTCCACCCCCAACTTTTCCGCCAAGAGAAGGTTCCCTTTTATCGAAATTCAAGTGGCCAATCATTCTTTCGTCTCTCCTTATCGGAACTGTAATCTCTTGGTTCGCCCTTACATCTGACAGTGAAGAAGTGATCAAGAATCACGAAAAATTGCACAAAACGAATCAGAATGCAGATCAAAATGATCAACAAGTTCTGCCCATAACCCTCAACGATAGCATTTCTGAATCGCAAGTAGACTTTGTATCTCAACGCGCTAGAACTACGAGAACGTTCATATCCGATCAGCGCCTTTTCGGAGGACTGGAAACATGGGTTTCGCCTGATGTTCAGCAGGTAATCATTGACCCTTCGAGAGAAGAATTGGTGGAATGCAATGATGGAACTTTGATCCTCGTTCCCAAAAAAGCCTTTGCCGATGCCGATGGAAACCCAATAAATGAGCCGGTGACGTTAGAGATTATCGAGGCACTTACTATGGACAAAATGGTGGCGTACAATTTGGCGACAACGAGTAATGGAGAAGCCTTGCAATCGGATGGAATGGTCTACGTTCAGCCAATTCTTAATGGTACCAAACTTCAATTAACGGAAGGGAAGTCGCTGCACATAGAAATCCCAACGGATAATTACAACCCGAACATGAAAGCCTGGGAAGGTTCAGCCGACGGGACTGGAAATTTGAATTGGGAGCATCCGCAGGAGATTGAAAACTACCTAATTCCGGTTTCGATGACTTCTCTCGATTTTCTTCCGGATGGCTTCCGTGAAGAAGTTGCAGCTACCCTGCCTTTCAAGAAGTATAAGTCCAGTTCAATGAAATTGGAAGACAGTTTGTACTTCAGTTTGACAAATTCCGACGAACCTACCACCAGTGACCCGATAATTACCGATGTGCAAATACCGCAATCACCACAACAGGGGGAAATCAATAATTCGGATCGATTAACAAGAGCGCAGCGCAAAGCAAACAAAGCATTGAATAACCCAAAAATTGAAAAGGGCATTGCCGTCGTTCGATTCACCAATTTAGCAGATGGACAGTATACGGCTCTTATCCAACCTGTAAACAGCAAGCAATCTTGGAATCAGACGTTGAAAAACAATGAAATTGTCATGGACTATTTAGGAAGCGCAAGCATCACCTTGTCTCGTAAAGGCTGTGATAATTTTACGTTTAAAAGTGAAGTTTTATCATCTGGAACCCTGATAGAACTCAACTGTATTGAATGGGATTGCCCCAAAACATCCAACAAACCGATTTTGGAAAACAACTCGGCGGAAACGAAGTCAAAATGCTTCTTAGATCCTGCATCAATTTTTGCTTTGCGCAAAACGGATTTTGAGAACACGTTTATTGCAACCCGTGAATTTCAAGAGCGCCTTCAAGCATTGCACAAAATCAAAAATGCGCAACCTCTATTGGAATTATACGCAAATCAGTTAGAGAAAAATTTACACGAAATCGATGCCCAGGTCGCGGCAAGATTACAAGGAGAAGACAAAATCGTTTTTGAAAAATTTGCCGCACAGCAACTGACGAATGTAAAGCCGAATGGTCAGGAGTTCGATCGATTGAAGGAATTCTATTCTACCCAAGTAAAACAACAACAGCAGGAGATTCGGAACGAACAACGAAAATATGCCCGAAAATCGGCAGCAGAGTTACAAGAAATCCAACGGGAAATTGCCGATTTGCGCAAAGATTTTAATGACAGTCAGCAGCGCATCCGAGAGCAATATGCTCCTACTCCTATTGCCAATGCTCCAAATTCTGTTACGAGTTCCAATATTGCCGCGACCACGCAACCTCAGCGCCCGCGACGCATTGTGAGAACGCCGAAACGCAACGCAAGCAGACAGCCCTCATACAAAGTCAATTGGTATGGAACGGGTTGGATGAACATTGATTCGTACCTCCATGAACTAGCGAAGGGTAAAAAGAAAATTCCCATCGAAGCCGCCAATTCTGGTGATTTGACCATTTATCAATCGGTGAATTCTCTCAAAACGCTCTTAACCTTGAATAAAACGGATGAGGGCTACAACGCCTACTTTCCATCAGCAAAAAGTCCAGTCTTTATGAAAAGTTTGGCGCTGGGCGTAAGTCGATCTGATGACAAATTGAAAGTTGCAGCGCAGTTCTTCAATCCGTATGCTTCCAAAAAAATTGCGCTCAATAATTGGGAAGAAATCTCGGAAGAGGAATTCAAGCGCCGACTCAAAGATCTCTACCCAGGAGGCAAGCGCATGTTAGGCGCAATGCTCGATCAGGAATTGCGGATCAAAATAGCGTTAGAGCGCAAACAAAGGGCGGAAGAACAACGACAATTAATGGAGGCCGAATTGAACGATTTGCAACAAGTCTTCCTCGCAGATAATTCGATACTAACAGCAAAAAAAGAAGCTATTCTAAAACGTCAGACTGCCGAGCGCGCTTACATTCAGCACCTTATCGATTTCGTTGATCCGTGTGTAGATTGCGCTCCTGTACAAAAGACGAACACACAAAACTCTAAAAAGAGTTTGAATAACTCTCAACAGCTCAATGGAAATTCGAATGGACGGTTTGCATCTGCACCTGAAATGAGATGGGATGTAAGTCCGAAATACCGCGGTGGATATCTAGCAATGACTCAATTTATTCGAGAAAATATCCAATATCCTCAAGAGGCTATCGATCAGGGAATTTCTGGGAAAGTGTATCTGCAAGTGACATTGGATAACCGAGGAAAAATAACAGAAGTTACCGTAATCAGATCAGAGCCGCAGTCTACATTGTTGGAAAATGAAGCCGTGCGTGTAGTCATGACTATGCCTAATTGGGAACCAGCGGAGCGAGGCGAAGTCTTCGTTCCTTCAACCGCAACATTCCCCGTAGATTTCTTATTACAAGAATAGTTAAGTCTAATTTGTAATCTGCTCATAATGACGCACAAAAGCTTCTGCGCGCCGGCGATCTGCCTTGTGAATTTTAAACCTTTTTTCTTTGCCAAGAATGGTAATGTAAAGTTCCGACTCCTCGCGACGTACATTCGAAACGTGCCTCCATGGAATCAACAAACTTCTTCGCCCAGGTAATTTAATGCCGCTAATATACCAGCGGAAACCCGTTACGAAATTTTGAAACCGAGAGACAACAATTAAGGCAAGAACAATTAGTGTCAAAAGGTAATAAATGGGTACCTCCATTCGCAATTCCCATCCAAAGTCAACGTATTGAAAAAGAAGAATCGATGAAATAGTAATTCCATTTGCTAGGAAACCTCTCCAAAAGGGTTGAACAACCCGAAAGTAGTTTCTGGCATTCTTTAAATCCGTTTTATTGCGTTTGTACCTCCTCAAACTAGCAAAAAATGCCAATCCATAAGGCAGCACCATTAAGGTTTCAATTGAAGTGACGTAAGGCAAACCAAAGATTAATATCCAAGAGGCGATCTCCAAATATTCCAGAAGGTCCAAATTTCGGGTATACCTGACTTTCTCCTTCATGAATCTTACAACTCTTCTTCCAAATAGCGCGCGGTGTGTGACGTATCCTTTGCCTTTTTAACGATTTGCTCTGGTGTACCCGCGCAAACGATTTTTCCTCCGCCTTTCCCTCCTTCTGGGCCGATATCAACAATGTGATCGGCTACTTTGACAATATCGAGGTTGTGCTCAATCACAAGAACCGTATTTCCTTCGTCTACCAATTTTTGTAAAACGATTAAAAGCATTTTAATGTCTTCGAAATGAAGTCCCGTAGAAGGTTCATCCAGAATGTACATCGTATTCCCTGTCCCCTTTTTCGAAAGTTCAGAAGACAATTTGATGCGTTGCGCTTCTCCCCCCGAAAGCTGCATCCGCAATCGTCATTTCGAGTACATCACTGATGGATTTTCCTTTGAATCGAACTTCCACTACAAAATCAGCAGCTTCAATCATTTCTTTGTCGTGTTCTACAACAATTACCGAGTTTCCAGTATCGCGAAGTCGCTGGAGTGATTTAATCAAACGTGAATTATCTCTTTGATGCAATCCAATGGAAGGTTCATCCAAAACATAGAGGACGTTCATGAGTTCGCTTCCAATCTGAGTGGCCAAACGAATTCGCTGAGCCTCGCCACCTGAGAGTGTCTTCGCAGATCGATGCAAGGTCAAATAGGTCAATCCTACCTCTACAATAAATCCCAATCGGGCATTGATTTCCTTCAAGATTTCAACGGCAATATGCTGTTCTTTTTCGGACAAATGCGCTTATGATAAGATCCACAATTTGATCGTCGGAATACTTCACCATTGGTTCTCCCGAAACATACGAATACGCCGTACTCACGCGAGCAAAAAGCAATCGCATGAAATCGTAAATTTCGGTAATCGTCCCTACCGTTGAACGCGGAGAGCGCGAAACCGTTTTTTGTTCGATGGAAATTACGGGACTCAACCCTTCAATCTTATCGACGTCAGGGCGTTCCAACCCACCCAAAAACTGTCGGGCGTAGGCTGAAAATGTTTCAATGTATCGACGTTGTCCTTCGGCGAAGATTGTATCGAATGCCAAAGAAGATTTTCCTATTTGTTGTTCGTAACGGTCAGTGTTTTGCCCAAAATCCACGGGTTCAAGATTTTCAATTCTCGATAATTGGATTCATTATCAATGGCCCATTGCACCAAATCTGAAATAGATTCGGTTACTGCTATTTCTCTTGTCTCGTAGGGTTCGTAGAGGTACATCTCGTCCGGATGGAATCCGTAATCGGCAGGTGCTTCAAAAATCAATTTCAAGGCAAGCATTCGAAAGAAATAACGCCCAGTTTCACGATTGAGGTGCAAATCCATGTATTCGGAAACCTGCTGGCTTTCCAAATCGCCACTGATGCCTCCCACTCCACGGTTGTAAGCTGCGGCGGTTAAAGGCCAATCTTCGAATTTCGCATATGCATTTTTCAGGTAAGCGCAGGCTGCTCTTGTACTTTTCTCTATGTGATAGCGCTCGTCGATTTCGCGGTTTACGGTGAGTCCGTATTGCTTGGCTGCGGCTGGCATAAACTGCCAAAAACCTTTTGCTCCAGATGGCGACACTGCTTGTGTCAATCCACTTTCAATTAAACTCAAGTATTTTAAATCTTGTGGCATGTTTTCTTCCTCCAAAATGCGCTCCAGTTCATCGAAGTGACGGTTGGCTCTTTTGAAATACTGAATGGTACTGCTATGATAAAACGTATTCACGAGCAATTCTTTGTCCAATCGCTCTTTCGCGCCGAACACAGTTAAATCGATCTCTTGATCGCAAAAGGACATCGCGTTAGGGATTTCAGGCATCACAAAATGTGTGTCTTCCTCAACGGTAATTTCCTTGACAACTTCTTTTTCTTCTGGTTGATTGCATCCCGAAATGAGCAGCATACCAACGCTCCCGATCAGAATGACTGGTTTGAATTTTGGCATAATCTAAAAGTACGGATTTTTTACTTCGGTGCTTTGTATTTTATCGTGTTACGATAAAGTAAAATGAAGACAAAAACGAAATAGGAAACAAAGAAGATCACTGGGAATTCAAAATCCAAATGAACCAGGTTCACCATGGCAACTGAGAGTAAGCAAGCGATGGCTCCAATTGCCACAAAAACATACCAAACTTTACGATCAGAAAGTCCCGAATACACGAGGTGATGCGTGGTGTGATCTTTACCTCCAACCATTGGCGATTGCCCTCGTTTTAATCGATTAATTACCACCGTGAGCGTATCTACCGCTGCTGGCGTAAACGCTACCAAAGCGATGCACATGCCCAACCACCCAGGGCTTTCTGTTTCGTAGGAAACGTTCCAATGTCCTTGAATGCTGAAAAATGCCACAAAAAGCCCAATAAATTGCGAACCGGCATCTCCCATGAACAGTTTTGAAGGATGGATATTCATTGTTAGAAAGCCCACCACTGCTCCAATAACACTGATGTTGATAAGGGTGAAAATATTGGTGTTGAATTCGAAAACAATCCAGTTGGAGAGCAAACAAGAAGTTAAAATGAAGAACACGGTAGTTCCCGTAATGCCGTCCATGTTGTCTAGCATATTCAACGAATTCATCACGATAATCACCCAAATTACGGTGACAATAGCGTCAGGTATCGCTTCGTGGAATAAGTGAATCGAGGTGCCCGTAATGACAAAGAAAACGCCACACAAAATTTGAGTCGTTAGTTTGATTAAAGGTCGTGTGTTGTAGGCGTCATCAGCCAATCCCATGAGAAATGCAATTCCACTAGCGGCAAAGAGCCCAACAAATTCAGGGTTTTGGAAGACATTTTTATCTTCACCAAAAACTATGGAGTACGCGATTGAAGCGAAGACAAAAACGACAAAAAAGCTCACACCTCCAAGAGACGGCTTCGACTGATTACTCCAACGAATAACCACATCGTTCTTGTTTCGAATTCCGAGTGATTGGGAAAATCTGAGAAGAATGACGTTGCAGACAATTGCCAGTAGCATCCCCCCAATTCCAAATCCAAAAAGTTGTAACAATTTTACCACAACCTAAAAAGTAAGTATAGATTCGACAAATGTAGGAAATTTTAATGGTCAGCGGGTGGATTCCTTTCGCTACACGGCTTATTTAGATCGACTAAAAATGGATTTGATTTTTCGCTTCATTCTTACCCAGAACGATGGTTTGGCAAACTTATCCATGTCATCATCCATGTAACCCGATGTGTAGCCATAACCGTAACCATAGCCGTAACCGTATCCATAGCCATAGCCTGAGCTTCTATTCGACTGCACTCCATTTAAGATTACGTTCAAGGATTTTAATTGCTGCATGTCAAACAATTCCTTAATTCTCGTCGTAAAGTTTCGTTTCGAGTAATGCGATTTGAAAATGTAAATTGGAATATCGGCCTCAGTCAAGTTCTTTACACCGTCAGAAACAAGTCCCACTGGCGGATTATCAATGATAATGACATCGTAAATCCCTTTCAATTCCTCAACAATTTCTTTGAATCGATCACTTAACAACAATTCGGAAGGGTTCGGCGGAATAGGCCCTGCGGTGATGAAGTCCAAATCGCTAATAGTCGACTTTTTGATACATTCGTCTAACGAGGATTGCCCTACGATTAGCGAGCTCATTCCATGCGTATTATCTTCATCAAACCCAAGGTGTACCTTTGGTTTCCGCAAATCTAAATCGAGTAGAATGGTGCGTTTTCCCGACATGGCGATGATGCCTCCAAGATTCAATGCAACAAAGGTTTTTCCTTCTCCAGATATTGAGGAAGAAATCGCAATGGTTTGATAATTCGGGTGAATGTAGCTTAAGTTGGTTCGAATTTTACGCATTGCTTCGGCCATAACCGATTTGGGCGCTTCCGACACCACCAATTGTGAGTATTCCATGGAAAATTTAAGCAATGGAACGCCTCCCAAAATGGATGCACGGTCTGGCAATGTATTCTCCAAATCCTCAATCAAGTTAATCTCGTTGAAGGTGAGGTAACGGAACAGCATAATTCCCAATCCCAAGAT
The DNA here is from genome assembly GCA_043584915.1 of Fluviicola sp. Classification (GTDB taxonomy): domain Bacteria; phylum Bacteroidota; class Bacteroidia; order Flavobacteriales_D; family Crocinitomicaceae; genus UBA4466. The sequence goes on along the minus strand of CP121319.1, from coordinate 2,106,403 downwards.
CATCCCAATCATAATGAAAGCGAAATACACAAATCCGCCGTTGGGCGCCACAGGCACTGTACTAACTGTCGGCATGCGGAGAATTCTATTTTCAGAAGCGTATCCCGCGTCTGAGATTGCGTACAACACTTTCTTTTCGGTAAGTAAGGTGAAATATTTTTCGTTCAGTTCTTGAATATTTTTCAAGCGACTGTACTCCATTCGCTGTTCTGGCAATCCAGATAACTTGGCCTTGCGTTTGCTAATATCTCTGCGCAACCGAATTGCTTCAGCATTAAGACGCTGTTTAATGGTAGCAATACTTCTTAGGATGATGTTGATCTTATCATCCACCTTCGCTTGAATCAAGGCCACTTTCTCACTGTTAGGTGTTAAGGAGACCAGAAGATCTTCTTTCTGTTCGAGTAATTCGTGAAGATCTGTAATGTGCGAAACCAGTGAAACTTCGTAGCTTTTTCCTAGCATTTCTGGGATCAGTCGGAAGACCTCCAATCGGTTTGGTGCTCGTTCCAGTTGCTCGTCAATAGCTCCAAGCGCTTGTACTTCTTTGTCGATTTCGTTGAGTTCACGCTCAAGGTCGTTCAATTTATCGTTGATCCCATCTCCGCTGTATTCAGGGTCCACCACACTCGATTTGGCATGGAAGTCCGTTAAACTATCCTTAGATGATTGCAATTCATAGTACAATGAATCCAACTGATTGTTGATGAAATTCAGTACGTTTTCGGAGCTTTTTCGCTTAATTTCTTCGTCGTATTCTTTGTACGAGTCAGCAACTGCCATACTGATATCACGACACATTCGGGCATTGTTACCTTTGAAGGAAACTTCAATTGTACGTGCATTAGGATCCAATTGAACCACGCTCAAGCCACCATGAAGTCGCTTTATCAATCCTTCTACACTGTTGAAAACGAAGTACAATTCGTTCTCTTCGGCCATCATTTTGAATACTTCAAGGTTTGATGATTTTACCACCACATCCATATCATCGTTGACCAAGTGCTCATTTAGGTTCCCCTTAAGCTCAACGCTTTGCCCTTTCTTAGAATACTTTAGGATCACTTGATTGCCAGAGGTCGTTATTCCAATTTCTTCTCCAATCAAGGTAGAATCTTTCAACTCATACGGCTGAATATTGAAGCTATTCGTGAGATAGAGTTCTTCTGTGAGCAGTTTACCCCGAGAGAACATGCTTATGGACATATTCAGTTTATCGACGGCACGTTCAAACAGTAATTCCGAGCGCAAAAGCTCCACCACAGCAGAAATTTCATCTTCCTTGGTGTTGATATTTTCAAAATCAATCACATCTGCTGCTTTATCCTGGTTGGATATTTGCAACATTAGTGACGATTCATATACTGGTTTGGTATAGCGTAAATAGAAGAATGCGAGCACTACGAAAATGCCGACAAAACCCAATACCCACCACCAATATCTGCGCACAATGGTGCGAAGGATCAGTGGATCATAGGAGGTATTTATGAATAATTTCTGTTTTGACACGTGCGCTTTTTTTCTGCTATTATAAATTCGATATCAGCGTTACAAGAACTGCCAGAGATGCTAACAGCGATCCCAAAGGAACGACTTTCTCTAGGATTTCTCTTCCCAATTCTGGCGCTGGTTCTACATAAATATAGTCATTCGCCTGAACGACCAAATCGGTAAATTTGATGCCTTCGATGACGGATAAATCCATTACATATACCTGGCGTTCGCCATCCACCAATCGCATTAATTTCACTGTATTTGCTTTTCCTCGATCGGCAATTCCACCGGCAAGAGCAATCACTTCCATCAAAGTTGTATTCGTATTGTTCAATGGAACCACTTTGGCCTCGGCTCCGCTTCCTGGAAAGACAATAACCCGTTGATTGGTGATTTGCACCTTGACAAAAGGTTCTTTGTATTCATTTGCGTAGAGCATTTCAAGTGTGTCTTCAAATGCTTCTACCGTGCTTCCTTGCGCCTCTACTTTGCCGAGTTTGGGTAGCTCTACTTGCCCATTGCCGCGAACTACATATTCGGCTTTATCAAATTTGCCATCAGATCCCACTGAAATTTCAGAGGTCCCATCAATCAAATCTGCGCCTTCATTCACATACAGCTGAAAGGTCAATTTATCATTTACGGCAATTCGGTATTCCTCTGTTGGGCGCAATGGAATTGAATCTGAATTTACCTCAGTTCCCTTTGCTTGTTTCAACATGAGATTACTGTTTACGCCACAAGCGTGCAAAATGATTGCGCACCCCAATAACACCGAAACGATTTTAATGCTCTTGTACATTTACCTTTTTTTTCTCCAACAACTCTTTGTACAAACGATCCATATTCGCTGCCAAAGTATTGTAGTGGAATGTATCCTTTACGAAGGTCCAGCCATTTTGTGACATTTTTTGGCGTTTTTTTTCGTTCTCAACCAATTCTAGCACCTTTTCGGCAAACAAATCGGCATCATTTACTGGCACAATAAATCCGGTATCTCCATCCTTTACGATATCTCGAACGCCTCCTACATCCGTTGAAATTACTGGAATACATGCGGCTTGTGCTTCGATTAAACTTACCGGTGTCCCTTCGTTATTCGAAGTCAGACAAATCAAATCGATGCCTGCATTAAAAGAAGCGATATCTGTAATCCAGGATGTTAATTGAATGGTTTCCGGGTGTTTTTTGTTCAATTCGGCAGCGCGTGATTCAATATTTATTCGCTCGGCTCCATCCCCTACCACAAACACTTTGAGCTTTTTGTTCGTTTTTGACAGCACTTTTCCAATCACGTCAAAGAATAAGTCGTGGTTTTTAATCGGAGCAAACCTTCCCACAATGGCAAGAGCAATCGTATCCTCTGTTAGGCCCAACTCCTTTCGCTTTGCGGTTCTTTCTTCCATGCGCTTGTCGTGAAACGGCTGCAGGTCAAATCCCAAAGGAATTACGTGCGTATTCTCCAATTCACATACTTTGTGCACATGGCATAATTCTTCCCGTTGTCTTTCTGAGATCGAAATTATGGCATCTGACTTCTTTGCAAGGTTTCGTTCAATTTCTTTGAATACTCGGGTTTTCACTTTTCCGAAATAGGAGTGAAAAATGTGTCCGTGAAACGTATGAACAATTACCGGAACTTTGCACGAGGCTGCTGCTTTTCTTCCCAATGCGCCTGCCTTTGACGCGTGCGTATGCACGATGTGTGGATTGAATTCCTTGATAATCTCTTTCAACCGTTTGTATGCCTTTCGGTCACTGGAAACACTCGGATTTCGTACAAGTTCTTCCATTAGAATTGGCTGCACGCCATAACTTTCAGGAATGTGCAATGAATCCGACTCGTCATCTTCAGGCAGTCCTCCGACCAACATTGTCTCGTAGTCATCGCTCATAAATCGCGTGAGAAATGTTGCGTTGAAAGTCGGTCCACCAATGTTAAATCGGTTGATGATGCGTAGTATGCGAATTTTATCTTTAGGCTTTTCTGACATTGTCCCGCGCGGGTTGTTAGTAAAAATCTATTACTGTTGGTACGTAAATTGATGAATCTTACGAGATTTATCAAAAACAACGCGATGAAGATAGTAAGTTCACTCCTTTTAATCCTCCTTCTATTCTCAAATTTTGCAATCGGTCAGCAAACTGTGATAGATGCAGTGAAGACTTTTGCGGGAGGTTCTGGTATGGAACATGCTTCTGTGAGTGTCATGGTGTACGATCTGGACGCAAAATCTACGGTATCTGCGCACAATGAACAACTCACATTGCCCACTGCTTCCACCGCGAAAATGTTTTCTACGGCCACTGCTTTGGAAATTTTGGGACCCGACTATCAAGCCAAAACGCGTTTGTATATTGATGGATATATCGAAAACGGAAAACTTATCGGAAACGTCTGGATTCGTGGCGGTGGCGATCCATCTTTGGGAAGCAAGTACTTTAATTCGGCTGGGCATGAACTCGATTTTATGAAACCTTGGATTGATAGCCTCAAGGCACTCGGGATCACTTCCATCAGTGGCGGAGTCATTGGAGATGGATCTGAATTTGGTTATGCAGGCGCTCCCGATGGTTGGAATTGGGTAGATATGGGGAATTACTATGGCGCTGGCCCTTCAGGGTTGACCATTTATGACAATTTGGTGCGTTATACGTTTTCATCCAGCAGTACGCCGGGTGTTAGGGTAAAAGTGAAATCCATTGAACCGGAGGTGCCGGGGTTGATCTATCACAATTATGTAAAATCATCCAAACGAAGCGGAGACCATGCTTATTTGTACGGCGCTCCTTATGGATTTGATCGATTTGGGACGGGAACCATTCCTATCAACAAAAGCGATTTCCTTGTAAAAGGAAGTTTGCCCGATCCTGAGCTTCAATGTGCATACGAATTGACCGAACTACTGAAAGAAAACGGTATTGCTGTAAACGAAGCGCCAAAAGGTTGTCGTGAAATGGAGATTTTCAGTCGTCAGGCGAATTACGACAAACGGCAATTATTGGCTACGCATCTTGGAGAACGTCTGGAGGCAATTGTCAAAGAAACAAACCACCGAAGTGTGAATTTGTATGCAGAACATATGCTTTGTTTAATTGGGTACGAAGAAACGGGAGATGGTAGCACGGCATCGGGATTGAATGTATTCGAGAAGCACTGGAAAAGTAAGATGTCTATTTCTGGAATGCACTTGAACGATGGGAGCGGACTTTCCCGAAGCAATGCCATTTCGGCCAAGAACTTTGTTGATTTTCTCTCTGCAATGTCGGTGAGTGAACAGAGTACTGTTTTCAAAAAGTCGTTGCCAGTTGCCGGTCAATCGGGAACGATGAAATATGTATGCAGAAATGGTACGGGGCATGGAAGAATTGCTGCAAAAAGTGGTTCAATGACGCGCATACGAAGCTATTCGGGATACGTTGATACGAAGACGGGGAAACATTTGGCCTTTGCGATTATTGTGAACAATTACGGGGGAAGCTCTAGTAATTTGCGTGCGCGAATGCAAACGTTTATGAATGTGATGGCGGGTTATTAGGGCTTGGGGAGTTAGCCTAAGTTGCATTCATGGCTTGCTTCTCTAATTAGGCATTTGTCTAATTACATAATTCTAAAAATCTAGGATTTGCAAATTAGAATCCGTATCTTCTATACTACTACCCTAACTCGCCATCCAATATTTCTCGCCAAAACTCCGCTACGCTCATTCCTTCACAGGCAATCATTTGAGGCACCAAACTTTGGGCAGAAAATCCGGGAATCGTATTTACTTCAATAACGTAAGGAACATTATTCACGAGCATAAAATCCACGCGTGCTAACGAGCGCAAATTCAAGAGTTGGTAAATCTTTTTCGATAGATCCATGCATGCATCTCGCAGCGGATCTGAAATTCTTGCCGGTGTAATTTCTTGTGATTTTCCAAGGTATTTTGCTTCGTAATCAAAGAATGCATTTTCCGTAACAATCTCAGTCATTGGCAGTGCCTTCAAGCCGTCTTGCGTTCTGTACACCGCACACGTAACCTCCGTTCCGTCCAAAAATGCCTCCAAAACTACTGTTTCTCCCTCGGCAAATGCATCGTTTACAGCCTTCGACAACCCTTCTTCGGCATCCACTCGGGCAATGCCATAACTTGATCCCGAATCACATGGCTTCACAAAAATGGGCAATCCCAATTGCTTTACAACCTCGTTGCTTGGCGGCAATTCTTTGGCTTCGGTGAGGTAAATCGAGTCGGCTACCTTAACATCAAACCCTTTCAAGAATTGATTGCAATACCATTTATCAAAAGACAATTGAGATGCTAGCGGACCAGAATTAACGTACGGAATCCCAATCATCTCTAAATAACCTTGCACCTTTCCATTCTCGCCTGGATCGCCGTGAATGAACACGATAGCAACATCGATTTTCACCTGCTCTCCGTTCTTTTCAAAAGTAAATAACAGTGGGTCCAGAGTACGCTCATCCGCTCCATCTTTCACCGTCCATCCTGATCTTCGGAGAAAAATAAGATGTGCCTGATACTCTTCTGGAAAGTTATCATAGATGGTTGTTGCACTCTTCACCGAAATATCAAATTCGGACGAATAGCCCCCACAAATAATACCTACTTGTTTCATAATCAATGCTTGTAAAACGAAAGTACTGCATTAATCTCCGAGCTTACAGCTCCCCCCCTTAAAGTTTTGAGCAATCTTGTTGTTAAATTCTCTTGGGAATAAAAATGAGCACATGCGCAAATCGCAAAACAACATAATGCAGAGAGTATTATTTTTGTGGCAACATTAACCCCACGATGCGGATATTATACTTCATACTTTTCTTTACCTTAAAATATACTTTGCGTGTTTTCTATCCACGAATTAAAATTGTGGGAGGAAAGAATACCTTCTGGAGACGTACCATCTTCGTTGCCAATCACCCGGCTTCATTTATGGATCCTCTGGCGGTTGCTGCTTTAAGACGCCCCATTGTATTCTTCATGACGCGCGCCGATGTTTTCACCCCTGTTTCGAAACCATTTCTTTGGGCGAGCCAAATGCTTCCCATTCACAGACAACATGACGGCGGAGACACACGGGAGAAAAACACCAAATCATTTGAAATGGCTTACCGCGTATTGAAAGGTGGTCGTGGTCTTTTGATTTTCGGTGAGGGATTTACCGATGATGTTTTTATTCGCCGTTTGAAACCTGTTAAAAAGGGAGCGGCCAAAATAGGATTTGAAACACTCGAAAAATTAAATTGGAGCAAGAATGTTTACATGGCGGGAGTAGGCTCAAATTACTCAAATCCGAACCAGATGCGGAGTGATCTACTCATTTCAACTTCGGACGAGTTCTTGTTGAACGATTATCGTGAGATGTACGAAGAGAATCCGAACAAGGCAATTACCGCCGTAACGCGCCGTGTTGAGGGATTAATGCAAGAGCAAATCACACACATTGAGGACAAATCGCAATCGGAGTTTCACGAGCAAATGATGATGATTACTCGAAGAGGGATGAATCCCGATTCGGTAGATGCATCAATTCCGTTAGAGCGCCGATGGAAATATTCGCAACGTTTGGCTCACTGGCTGAACGAGCAAAACCTGGAAGAAAACGAAACGCTTGCCAAGTTGAAAGAAGATATTGCGAGCTACTTCAAACTTCTGGGTCGTATGCGTATTCAGGACAAATACATTTATTGGAAGCAAACAAATCCGGAGGGCAGTCGAAGCAAAGAAGTTCTCATGATGATCGCGCTGCTTCCTTTCGCAATTTTAGGAGTAATTCACTGCGGTCCATGGTATATTTTAATCAAACGTTTTGTCGAAAAAACGTTCAAGAGAAAGGTATTCTGGGGATCGGTTAAATTGGTCGCTGGAAAAATCTTTATTGGACTGGTAAACTTGCCGTTCATTTGGCTCTTCTATTATTTTGTGTATCCTAGTTGGTGGTTGGCTCTTGCCTATTATCTAATGATTGGAATATTCGGATTGGCAGCCTATATGTGGTTCCGAAACCTTGAATATTTCAAAACGAAAGGAGCCATCAACAAAGCGAATGTGGATGCATTCATTGAAAAAAGAAAAGCGCTAGTTGAACGCTTGGAGAAAATCCTTCCGGCGAATCTTTAAGCGAAGGAACGCAGCCAGAAAATCAATGCTACTCCCACAATAACCGATACCATAATGTTTAAAACTGCCATGGCAACATTCCCTGTTTGAAGTAATTGAGTTGTTTCATTACTAAACGTACTGAAGGTGCTAAATCCACCGCAAAAACCGACGAGAAGTAGCGGCTGCAACCAACTTGAATCTTGCTGTTTCGGCACTATGAATACCACCAGTATTGCCAGTAAAAGACACGCAAATATGTTTGAAATAAAAGTGCCTAACGGGAAGTTTCCGGCATAATATGAAGCAGCCAATTTAGCCACTCCGAAACGGGCAACACTGCCCAATCCACCGCCAATAAATACCCAAAACCAGGTCATGCTTCTTGTTTTACTAACCGTAAAAATACGAAACGATACACCAACCATGCGAACGTAGCGCCAAGCACAGCCCCACCGAGTAAGTCAGAAATATAATGTACGCCCAAATACAATCGGCTGAAAGAAACCAATGCCGCCACACCGAATACCCAAATTATTTTCGGGTACCACTTTCTAAGCGTGAGGTAAGCAAAGGTGCAAACGGCAAAAAAATTGGCAGCGTGAGAGGATACAAATCCATATTGACCGCCTTTGTACAGCTCACCATCTGCAAACTGGTAAAAGTGAAGCTTTTCTGTAAGTAATGCATGATGCGACGGTCGATACCGCATGACACCATCCTTGATAATTTGAGACGAGGTGAAATCGGAAAGTCCAACAGCGACAATTGCCAGGAGTAAGAATATGCTTGCTTGTTTCCAGTCGCTTTTTCGAAAGAACAAGAAGAGCAGGAATACATAGAAGGGAACCCAGGTTAATTTTGCGGAAACAATCCAAAAGAATTCATCAAAGAAAGGGGTGTTCCAGCCATTTACAGCCAGCACAAGGGCACGATCAATTGACTCCAACCATTCAATCATCATTCAGCGTTTTCCATATCAAATCTTTCAGGGAATCAATGCCTGAATTTGTAACGGAAGATATGAAAATACTTGGTACTCCTTTTGGCAATGTTGGTTTAATCTCTTCGATCAATTCATCGTCCAACATATCACTTTTGGTGATGGCCAAAAGAATGTCTTTGTGTATCAGTTCTGGATTGTATAAACGCAATTCGCGGTACAAAATCGAATATTCTTCAGCAATATCATCGCTATCTGCAGGAACTAAAAACAACAGCAATGAGTTGCGTTCAATATGACGTAAAAAGCGCAATCCCAATCCTTTTCCTTGATGTGCATCTTCAATAATCCCCGGAATATCTGCCATTACGAAAGAGCGATGATCGCGATATTTTACAATACCCAAATTCGGACGAATCGTTGTAAAGGGGTAATCGGCGATTTCTGGTTTTGCAGCGGACACCACGGAAAGAAGAGTACTTTTTCCGGCATTTGGCAATCCAACCAATCCTACATCAGCCAATAATTTCAGCTCCAGGATTTTCCAACCTTCCACACCTTCTTCACCTGGCTGTGCGTATCTCGGTGTTTGATTGGTAGACGATTTAAAATTGTTATTTCCCAGTCCGCCGCGACCTCCTTTCTGAAGAATCATTTCCTGACCGTGTTCCGTAACTTCAAATAAAATCTCATTGGTTTCGGAATCTCGTGCAACGGTTCCAAGCGGTACATCAATAAATTCGTCCGTTCCTTGCGAGCCTGTTTTCAATCCGCCTGAACCATGTGCTCCATGACCGGCTTTGATGTGCTTTTTGAACTTGAGGTGCAATAAAGTCCAAAGTTGCTTGTTTCCGCGCAAAATTACGTGCCCCCCACGTCCTCCATCGCCACCATCTGGTCCTCCTTTTGGAATATACTTTTCTCTACGAAAGTGTGTAGAGCCTCCACCTCCATTACCTGATTTGGCATGGATTTTTACGTAATCAACAAAGTTATCAGAGGCCATATTTGTCGCTTAACTACGCGTCAATTACGTCGTAAAGGCGCTGCGTAATTTCATCAATAGATCCTACTCCATCAATTTCGTGCAACTTTCCTTGTCCTTCGTAAAAACTAGCTACTGGAGCCGTAGAATTGTTATAAGTATTGATTCGGTTCTGAATAATTTCAGGGTCCGCATCGTCTTTTCTTCCAGATACTTCTGCGCGTGCAATCAAACGTGTTTTCAACTCGTCTTCTGGTACCACCAATGAAAGCATCATGGAAACCGAAGTTCCTTTTGCTGCTAGAAATGCATCCAATGCTTCAGCTTGCGCCGTAGTTCTTGGGAAACCGTCGTAAATAACTCCTTTCGCGTTAGGATGTTTGGATACTTCTGCTTCCAAAATCTCTATCGTTACTTCATCGGGAACTAAGTTTCCTTTGTCAGAGTAGCTTTTGGCTAATTTCCCTAATTCAGATTCTGGGTCTAGCGCACGAAATACATCTCCAGTAGAAATGTGTACCAGTCCATACTTTTCCTTCAATCGTTCTGATTGCGTTCCTTTCCCTGCTCCAGGAGGGCCAAATAATACGATGTTTAGCATCTTATTTTTTATTTATTAGCGTCTCTTATTTGATAAATCGCGTCGAGGTTTCGTCCCTTTTCATCGTAATCCAGTCCGTACCCAACCACAAACGCATTGGGGATACTGAATCCGACGTAATCTGGTTTTTTGGTTCCCTGAAACGCATCTGGCTTATACAACAAGGTACAAACGCTTACGGATGCAGCTTCCTTTCCTTCCAACAAAGAATGAATTTTGTTGATCGTGAAACCTGAATCCACAATATCTTCGATTATGATCACATGCTTGTTGCGAATGTCCGTATTCAACCCGATCAATTCTTCTACGGTACCTGATGTTTTGGTTCCTTGATACGAGCTCATTTTAACAAAAGAAATTTCACAGTCGAGATTGACCACCTTCATAAGGTCAGACGTAAACATAAATGCACCGTTAAGAACCGCTAAGAAAACCACCTCTTTTCCACTGAAGTCAGCATTGAGTGTCTTTCCTAACGACTGAATCTTGCGATCGATCTCGTCTCGCTTGATAAATTCCTCGAATGATTTGTCTAAAACTTGAATCACAAAAAAGCAATTTTGAAACGACAAAGCTACGATTTTCTTCGGAATAGACTGTATCTTTGCGGCATGGAAAAACAGCTTTTAGGCGACGCACACCGTCTTGGTATTCTGGGAGGTGGCCAACTGGGTCGAATGTTAATTCAAGAAGCAATTGGGTACGATATCCATGTGCACATCATGGAAAATGATAACAATGCACCCAGTAGTAAAATGGCGACTTCGTTCACAAAAGGAGATATCACGAACTATGATGATGTCATGTCTTTTGGTGCCAATTTGGATGTCCTAACAGTTGAAATCGAGAACGTTAATATTGAGGCGTTGTATGAATTGGAAAAACAAGGCGTAAAAGTATATCCGCAACCGCGCGTTCTGGAAATCATTAAAGACAAAGGAACACAGAAAGCATTCTACGCTGAAAATGACATTCCAACTTCCGATTTTGAGTTGTTTCCTGAAAACCCATCCATTGCTGATTTGGCGGCCAAAGTTCCTTTCGTTCACAAAATGAGAACGGGTGGATATGATGGCAAAGGAGTGCAAATAATTCGTTCGGAAGAAGACCTTAAAAACTGCTTCACAGTGCCAAGTTTGGCAGAAGATTTGGTTCCGTTTGAGAAAGAACTTTCGGTTATCGTGGCGCGGAATGAGCGTGGCGAAACGGCAGTTTATCCGGCAGTGGAATGTGAGTTTAATGAAGCCAATTTGGTTGCATACCTCTTTTCTCCTGCCAATATTTCGCCAGAGATTGAAGCGAAAGCAAAAGAGGTAGCCATTGACGTGATCAACAAACTTGAGATGGTTGGTATTCTTGCAGTAGAGCTTTTCTTGACGAAAGAGGGCGAATTACTCGTGAATGAAGTAGCACCAAGACCGCATAACAGCGGACATCATACCATTGAGTGCAATACTACTTCTCAATTTGAACAACACATGCGATCTGTTTTAAATATGCCTTTGGGGTCTACCCGAACCATTCAGGCGGGCGCGATGCTCAATTTAATCGGAAGTGAAGGGCATACCGGAACAGCTGTATACGACGGGTTGGAAGAGATTTTGAAACACCCTGGCGTTCATCCGCATATCTATGGAAAGCAAACGACGAAACCCTTCCGAAAAATGGGACATATTACCGTTTCGGCACCGACAATTTCTGAAGCAAAAACCATCGCTGGAAAAATAAAAGGCAAGTTACGGGTAATCGCCTCGTAAATTCGTCTTGTGTTTCGTGGAAAATCACTATTTTTCTTGCGCTGCGCTATGGGAAAACTGCGATTTTTACTTACCATCATAACTTTTGGATGCATCATCCAGGCGCAAGCACAGCTGTATACTTTCCGCAACTACAACCACAGAGACGGTTTGCACACCGTTGCTGTTAAATGTTCGGACCAATCTGACGATGGTTATTTGTGGATCGGAACGGAAGGTACGCCGCTGATTCGTTTTGACGGAAAAGAGTTCGTGGAAATGCGTTCGAAAGGGCAAGATGTCGATCATCATATCACGGACATCGACTACTACAGGGATACTGTTTTCTTCTCATCGCAGTACAAAGGATTTTTTGCCTTCATTCCGAAATCCAACAAATACATCAATTACCCTTACGACAGATCAACTTCTGGTGACGCGCTCGCAATCATCAACCTTGGAAATAAAAAGTATGGAATCTCAAACGGAATGGTTTGGGCTGTCGGTAAAAACAAGAACAAAGGATTATATGCATTCAAAAATCGAGTAAAACTCTACCATTATCAAATCGTGAAGGATTGGATAATACTTTTTACCTCTGGCGGAAATTTTGTAATCAAAGGTGACAAAGTTGAACCACTTCACCAAGTGTTGGCAATGCCAGAATCAGACATCAATCAATATCAATTCGGGCACACGCTGAGAAATAAATTGGTACTCTGTAATAGTGACGGAACTGAATGGTTAGAAATTGGCATGTCTACCCGTGGAACACTCATAGAACAACGTCGTTTCTCAAGAGATTCTGTTCTTCTCCAAGACGAAAAAATAATTTCATACTACCTCGATGCTGACGACCAAAAAGTTATCGCCTTAACCAACAAAGGAGATGTCTACAAAGTAGTCGATTGTCAATTGCGCATTATCCCGCACAATTACACGGGTTCCATTGAAGCACCAGAAGACATCATTATCGATTTAAATGGTGATTATTGGGTCAGTTCAAGTCTTACAGGTCTCTATCGCATTTCGCTAGAACCCTTCACAAAAATTCGACTGCACCCTGTTTATGAGTCCCCTGAAATACTTTTCCCCTACATGACCAACAATCGTGAGGTAATCATCGGGTTGCGAAGTGGCGTAACAAAGGTTGGAGCTTTCTCAGATTCAGGATTTACAGAATTCCCTTTCATTGCATTGGCTGCGGCAAGTATTGGAAATGATGAATATTTCGCCACCAACAAGGGAATCAAAAAACTGATTCGAACGCAGAACGGAATTGAATTCGAAGACCTTCTTTTTACCAACGAAAAAATCAACTTCATTCTTGGCGAAGGCGATTATTTATGGGCAGGTGTAGCGGGAAAAGGACTCTTTAAAATCCACCGAAAGAAATTAGTCCCCGTTCCAGTTAAAGTGAGCTCTAAGAACAATATTCCAGGTTACTTTTATACAGGGCAGGTTTCTGGGAATGGAAAAACGTTACTCTTTGGAACAAATTTGGGGATCTACTACTTGGACAAAACAAGTACGAAACTCAGTGCACTTCAGACTCCTGGGGATTATGGTAGTTATTCTGGTGTATCCACCAAAGATGTTAATGGAACGGCATGGTTCACCTTGGAAAAAGGATTGGTTGGGTATACCAGAAATGGTGAAACCCTCACTATAAACGGAGCTGATTACTTTACCACCAACTTATTTTACACCCTGTCTGCCGATCGTTTGGGCAACCTGATTGTTGGTACCAATCGCGGTGTGCGCATCCTAAAAGTAGATGAGAAAGGAGTAGTTACTGGGAATACAGAGTACGATGCCACGTCTGGATTCAATGGCTATGAGACGCACATGCGTTCTCAATATCAGAGCGACAACAGCATTTACATTGGTACCGTAGAAGGCTTGTTTCTCATTAACACCGATATTCTGGATCAAATCAAAATTCCGATTCGCCCAGTAATCCGAGAGCTCTCTCCAGAAAACGTTACAGGATCCTTCGCAGAGAACTCATTTTACTTCAAGTTCAATGTAAACAACCCGAAAAGTGGCAAAATCAATTACCAATATCGATTGATGGGATCGAGCGATGAAAAATGGAAAAAGCTCAAAACGCCCGAGCTGAGTTTGATTAATTTGAGTTCAGGAAAATACACGCTCGAAGTACGAGCATCGCACGATGGTGCACATTTCAGTGACATTTCGAAGAAAGAAATTGTGATCCCCAACAAATTCTGGGAATCATCCTGGATTGTGTTGGTGGTCATTGCCGTGATTGCCATTTTAAACTTTTTACTGGTTCGATTCAATCGTAGACTGGACCATGGTTCGCTCATTCAAACGCAAGACATGGATGTCCATAGCAAAATGGCTCCAATGATTATTCTCCTTGGAATTGTAGCCGTTGGAGGTGCACATCTTCTTGCGCCGGCACTCAACCCTCAGTTAAGCGTAAATCTTCCACCGTTGGTATCAACCCTGGTTATTCTTATTGGCTTATTTTTCCTTTCCAGATCGTTAATGATTACGAACAAAAAGCATCTTTTGAATCGCGTGTTAATCATTGCTATTTCAGTAGTGATCTTGCATTTGATGTACGAGTCTTATATGACCAACTTGCATCCGTTCCATATGCTCGGAATCACACTAACGTGCATGGTAGTGCCATTCTTTATTCATGGTATTCGATCCATGATCATTTTCACATCCTTTTTAACGGTTGGCGCCATTCTATTGATGATTGCAGTGGAACAGCCAGTGTATCCGAAACCGTATATTGGAATCGCGTACTCCATTCTTATTATCCTACTTATTTTCAGTAGTTTTCTGCGTTCGAATTCATTGGAACGTCTACTGTTCATCTCTGGGATCATCAATCGTGGAAACCTACCTGCCATTGCTTTCAACTCCGATGGAACCATCGTTTACGCAAGCGAGAACATCTCCAACTTTATCAATATAACGCACGATCAACTTCTGGACAAAAACGTGTCCATGCTGAACGAGTTTGTTCCATACGACGGGCAATTCAAGAATGTGGATGTACTCAAAGACTTCAAGGATGGAAACAATTACATCGTTCCGCTCTTGGATCAGGAGAACGTAGTGCGCTGGATTGAATGGCAGTACAAAGAGTTTGGCGAAGACACCAAAGTTATGATGGGGCAAGAGATTTCCGAGAAAATGGAATTGGAAAACACCTACGAATTGCTCGTTCAAAATGCAGAAGACTTAATTTACCGATGTGATACCGAAGGAAACTTCATTTTCATCAATGAAAGTAGCTATGAAAGACTTGGGTATGATAAGGAAGATTTAATTGGGAAAGATTCTATTTCAATTGTCCCGGATGACTTCCGAGATGAAGTGCGTCAATTCTATCGAGATCATTTCTTGCAGCGGAAAACGACTTCTTACAAAGAGTTTCCAATCTTATCCAAAGACGAAGAAATTATTTGGATTGGCCAACACGTTACCACCATTTTCGCCCCTGGCTCGCAAGCCTACATTAACGGATTTATTGCACTGGCGCGTGACATAACAGCTGTTCGTCGTCAACAGCAATTGATCCAGGATCAGCGCGACGACATTACTGCAAGTATCAGCTATGCGCAGCGGATTCAATTCAACCTATTGCCGCACGAACGCTACTTTACTTCTGGCTTCCGCGAACACTTTATCATTTACAAACCTCGGGATATCGTTTCTGGCGATTTCTATTGGATGGAAACAATTGGTGATACCACCGTTTTGGCACTTGGCGATTGTACTGGACATGGCGTACCAGGTGCATTTATGACCTTGTTAGGGATCAATTTATTGAATAGCATTGTCAAAGAGAATCGCATTCTCGATCCGGGCAAGATATTGGATGAGTTGGACAAGCGCCTCGTAGATATTCTGCCAAGAAGTTTGAACCAGAACAGTTTAAACGATGGCATGGAAATGACCATTTGCGCAATCGACGAATCAAAAGATGAAATGGCATTTGCCTGCGCTGGATCCCGCTTCCTAATCTACACGGAGGAGTCATTTACCATGTTGAAAGGAGACAACAAGCACATTGGTGATAGACCACCAGAAGACTTCAAATTCTACTCCACGCATTACACAACATTCAATCATAACGATGCTGCGTATTTATTCTCTGATGGCTTACAAGATCAATTTGGAGGAGACAATGACAAGAAATTTACCTTCCGTCGCGTTCTTTCTATGCTAGAAGAAAATGCTTCGCTCCCACTCCACGATCAGCGTGAAAACATCGAGAAAACCATCAACGAATGGGTGGGAACGACCGAACAAACAGATGACATTACGCTAATTTCTATCAAGAAAAAAATCTCTTAACATGGCCGGAGAAACCATCCGAATTTGCCGACGCGAAACATTTAATGCTGCACACAGACTTCACCACAAAGATTGGTCAGAAGAAAAGAATGTTTCCGTATTTGGAAAGTGCAGTTACCCCAATTATCATGGTCATAACTATGTTATTGAAGTTTGGTTGGAAGGAGAAATTGATCCAGTCACCGGTTTTCTCATTGATTTGAAAACACTCAAGAAAATTATTCAGGAACAAGTTTGCGAGCGTTTTGATCATAAAAACCTCAACCTTGATTGCAAAGAGTTCGTGGACCGAATTCCGACAGCAGAAAATATTGCAGTTGTATGTTGGAACCTCATTCGCCCGCATTTGGATGCAACCATTCAATTGGAAGTCGTTATATCGGAAACAGAGAAAAACAGAGCAGCATATCGCGGAAAACAAAGTAACTAGAACATGACAAAACAATTGCTTCCATTGCTAGCGTTATGCCTTGCCGGATGCGGTGGTGAAGATGCTTCGAATCCTGATGAAGTTAAAAACAGGCCTCTAACAGCAGTAGAAAAGTATTATCACTTGCATGCCAACGATTCTCTTGAAAGCAAATCTATTGGATCTGTTGGAAATGGCCGCATAGAGCACGCAACACTCATTCCATTCGAAGGAAGTAATTATTCCTATTTCGATAAAACCAGCTACCTCGGAGGTAGGGCTTTTACGCATTCTCAGGTCGCACAAATTACTGTCGACACGTACAAGGCTCTCGAAAAACAAGGAGTTGATCGTCATTTCAAAGTAATGGAGTTTTCGCGAAAGGAAGGCGGAAAAATGTTCCCGCATCGTACGCATCAAAATGGACTAAGCGTCGATTATATGATGCCGCTTCAGAAAGATGGAAAACCGTATTATGAATTGGACAAAAAAGGGGCGTCTCATTACCTCCTTGAGTTTGATACCGATGGGAATTTCTCTGAAGACAAATCCATTTCCATCGATTTTGATATGGCGGCAAGACACATTCTTGAGCTTGACAAGCAAGCAAGAAAAAATGGAATGCGCATTCATAAGGTCATCTTCAACACCCACTTAAAAGACGAATTGTTCGCTTCCAATCAAGGCAAAAAACTTAGAAATAGTGGAATTTACATCACACGAAACTTAAGTAAGGTGATCAACGATTTACACGACGACCATTATCATGTTGACTTTATCCGCCTTTAATTTTTGTAACTTGTCAACATGAAACCCATGCTACTTCCCTTTCTACTTGGTTTCTTGATACTTTCTTGCACTGCAGATGAAGTACCTCGTACATTCAATTCAGAATACCTGATCGTGGTGATGATTGACGGTCCTAGAATTTCTGAAACATGGAACGAACCCGGAAGACCGAACATCCCCAATCAAGACTCGCTTTCAAGTGAAGGCGTATTCATCAATAACTTCAGGAATGACGGCCCAACCTGGACCATAAGTGGACACAGTGCCATTGCCACTGGAAAATACTTTGAAATCAACAACTCAGGTCAGGAGTTACCGCCTTATCCCAACATTTTTCAGCAATACATCAAACAAACAGGTGCAAGTGAAGACGAGGTTTGGGTGGTTGCCAGTAAAGGAAAAGTAGAAGTTATTTCGAACTCCTCTCACCCCGATTGGCACAATCAATACTTGCCGTCAACAAACTGTGGAATTAATGGCGGTGGTCCTTCAAGCGGCTATCGTGATGACAGCACTACCATGACCGTTTTAATGGATATTTTACAGCAGCAGCATCCCAAATTATTGCTTTTGAATTTTCGCCAACCTGATTTAGCAGGACACCAAATGGATTCACTCGGCTACATAAACGGTATTCAAAGCACAGACGCCTACGTTGCCCAAATTTGGGATTTCATCCAAAACGATCCTGTTTATAAGAACAAAACATCTTTGATTGTTACCAACGACCACGGGCGGCATCTAGATGGAGTATCGGGAGGATACCACGGACACGGAGACGGCTGCGAAGGTTGCAGAAAAATCAGCCTCTTAGGCTTGGGTCCCGATTTCAAACAAAATCAAACCATCACCAATTCTTACAATCAAACGGATTTATCGGCTACCATTGCTGAAATACTCGGCATTCAATTGCCTGATTGTGATGGAAGGGTAATTGAAGAACTCTTTAAATAATTACCGCACGTAATCTTGCTTGTGCACCAACATATAGGTGTCATTGTCCTTTTTCAAATACCCCTGATCGTAGCAGAAATAGTAAACACCACCTTTCTTGGTTTCGTAAATATTGGTGTAATAATGGAAATTAAATCCTTCTTCCGCTAACGTAATACCGCTCACCGTTTTCTTTCCATCTGGATTCATTTGCGATAAGATGCGCCGGTTTTTTCGCAAAATATTGTTAATACGCCGGATGTATTTCGTCGCATCTTCATTCAATCGATTGTTGAAAGTATTGCGGCAATAATCCGAGCAAAATCGTTTGTCCTTGCGCCCGTGCAAAGCATCTCCGCACTCAGCACACAATCGTTCTTCTTTCCCTTTATTTACAGTCATTTCCAATAACAATGTTAACATTAATTAACAGCAAAATCAAGTGGGTGGAAATTATCTTTATCAACTTTATTCGTTCGATACTTAATTCTATGAATGACAACACACAAAACGACTTGAACCCTGCCGAAATATTGCGCATTTTAAGCGAACAAATTGCCAAAGAAAAACCAATCATTGAAACACTTCGTGATGAGGTGGCAAAAGTAATCGTTGGACAGACTTACATGGTTGACCGACTTTTAATCGCGCTGTTGGCAGATGGTCACGTTCTGTTGGAAGGTGTTCCTGGTTTGGCGAAAACGCTTGCCATCAAAACCCTGTCAGATGCCATCAATGTAGCATTCAGTCGAATTCAGTTTACCCCCGATTTGCTTCCTGCCGATGTCACAGGAACATTAATTTACAATCAAAAAAGTGAATCTTTTACGGTGAAAAAAGGTCCCATCTTTGCCAATTTCGTATTAGCAGATGAAATCAACCGTGCACCGGCAAAGGTTCAAAGTGCCTTGCTAGAAGCCATGCAAGAGCGACAAATCACCATCGGCGACGAAACGTATCCGTTGCCAAAACCATTCCTTGTGTTGGCGACTCAAAACCCAATCGAACAGGAAGGAACCTACCCATTGCCAGAAGCACAAGTCGATCGATTTATGCTGAAGGTCAATTTGGGCTACCCTACCCGCGAGGAAGAACGACAAATCATTCGGGTAAATGTGCAGCAAGAAGGCCTCCCAAAAGTGAAAAACGTTATTTCTGTTGCCGACATTGATCGTTGTCGTGATTTTGTCAAGCAAATTTACATCGACGAAAAAATTGAACACTATATCGTTGACCTTGTTTATGCAAGTCGACGCCCGCAAGATTATGGCCTAGACAATCTTTCACCAATGATTGGGTTCGGTTGTTCACCGCGAGCGAGTATCAACTTGGCATTGGCGGCTAAGGCCTTCGCGTTCTTGCAAGGACGCGCATTCGTAATTCCAGAAGACGTTCGCGCCATCGCTCAGGATGTTATGGGACACCGAATTGGATTAACCTACGAAGCAGAGGCCGAGAATGTGTCGTCTGGAGATATCGTTACCAAAATCATCAACAAGGTAGAAGTGCCGTGATCGCAGCTCAATGGAGACCTCAGAACTTCTAAAGAAAATACGCCGCTTGGAAATCAAGGCGAAAGGCCTCACCAAGCACATCTTTTCGGGAGAGTATCACTCTGCCTTTAAAGGACGGGGTATGACTTTTAGTGAGGTTCGTGATTATCATTTCGGAGATGAAGTGAGAACCATTGACTGGAATGTTACCGCACGTTTCAACGAACCTTATGTAAAGGTTTTTGACGAAGAGCGCGAACTCACAGTCATGCTCATTATCGACGTTTCAGGTTCCGAGAATTTTGGGTCTGGCGAGAAAACCAAAAAAGAACTTGCACTTGAATTGGCAGCCGTTCTTTCCTTCTCTGCATTGAGTAACAATGATAAGGTTGGAGCCATTTTTGTTTCAGATAAAGTAGAAAAATACATCGCTGCTGAAAAAGGAAAAAAACATGCTTTGATGATCCTACGGGAATTAATCGAGCTACAACCCAAAAGCAAAGGAACAGACATCGAAGCTGCCTTGAAGTTTTTCCGAACCACCCAGAAGAAACGCAGCATCGCTTTTGTTATCAGTGACTTCATAGACGACAATAATTTTATCGAAGGATTGAAAGTGGCGCGTAAAAAGCATGATATGGTTGCCATTCGTTTGGTGGATGAAGCCGAGCGTGAACTTCCCAACATTGGCCTGGTTCAATTCTTCAATGCAGAAACTGGACAAACAACGTGGGTGAACTCCAATAGCGCCGAAGCACAGAAATTGCACAGAAAACTGTACGAGAAAGAAGAGACAGAATTGCTAAACGACTTGATGAAATCAGGCGTAGACTTCGTTTCCATCAGCACCTCAGAAGATTTTATCAAACCGCTGATTAAACTATTCAAAAAGCGCTAATGCGGTTGGCTATCATCATATCGACATTGTTCCTTTTTGGAAATGCGTTCGGGCAAAAGCTGAGCGCTACTATTTCTAAGGGAAATGCCAAGATTGGTGAACCTCTAATCATCACGTACACCGTTAAAACCGATCAAAAAGACGCCATTGTCTTTCATGAGAAATACGATGAAATCCCAATGCGCTCGTACGGAGGAGGGCAACTCACAAGCGACGGTGTATCCGCAGAAATCATCGAAATGTTTGATGACTCCACTGCTCGAATTCAAGGCGGCATTCTTTGGAGAGGAGAATACACCGTGATGATTTGGGACAGCGGTACGTTTATTATCCCAGGGCCAGATATTTTCATCAACGACTCTACTTTCACCTTCGACAATCTTCGGATTTACTGCGGGTTTGAAGCAAAAAAATCGGGCATAGAACTGTACGATATTCGTGAAAATTATGCGGACATTCCCGAAGAAGAAACTGGTTTTTGGGCAGGTATGCGATCTGTTGGTCGATGGGCGAAAAACAATTGGTGGGCAACCATATTAATTGTTCTCGCTTTAATCGGATTGATTTGGTTCATCAATCGAAGACGACCACCTGAACCTGTTAAAATCAACAAGGCAATGTCTCTGAAAGAACGGACACTCGCTGCCATTGATGCATTGGAAAAGGAGAAATTGTGGGAACAGGACAAACTCAAGGAGCATTTCATCGAATTGTCCTACATTTTGCGTTCCTACCTAACAGCACGCTACGACATTGCACTGTTAGAAAAAACAACCTACGAAACTAGAGCGTTACTGCTCAGGAAAGGACTCAACGAAGACACTGTTGACACCATCGTCAGAATTCTCTCCCATTCTGATATGGTGAAATTCGCAAAATCAAAACCGGATGAATTATCCATTTTGAAAATATCCACCCTTGCGCGACAAATTGTTGCCGAAACAAGTCCATTAGAATTCGACAACTATGAGTAACTACTGGAATTTGCGATTTTGGGAATATGAATTCTTCGAACCACATTGGTTGTGGCTCTTACTCATAGTGCCTGTTGTTTGGTTCGTATTATTCAAACGAGAGCGCAAGAGAAAAGGAGATATTAAGTTTTCGGGAGCCATTGATCATCAAATAAAATTAGGAACCAATTGGATTGCCCGCTTGCGTGAAGCGCTCATTATTCTTTCAGGTTTCGCTTTAATTTTTGTTATTCTAGCTTTGGCAAAACCATACCATTGGGCCTTGCACGATGATTCGGACAAAGACTACAAATACGGAATTGACATTGTGATCGCTATGGATGTTTCGGGATCTATGTTGGCAGAAGATTTTAAACCCAACCGCCTGGAAGCCTCAAAAAAAGTGGCAAAAGAGTTTGTCGATGGACGAAAAGGCGACCGTATCGGACTGGTAGCGTATGCTGGTGAAGCCTATACCGCCTGCCCACCTACGTTGGATTACGAAGTTTTGAAACAACAAATTGAACGCATGAATGGCGATCGAATCATGGGCGGAACCTCCATCGGATTAGGATTGGGAACCGCTGTTACACGATTGCGGAACGATAGCACGTCGAGCTCCAAAGTCATCATCTTACTAACCGATGGGGTCGATGGCGGAACAGAATTGGATCCAATGCTTGCAGCAGAATTGGCAAAAACGCAAAAAATACGCGTCTACACCATTGGCGTTGGAAGTAAGGGCGTGGCAAAAACTCGCGTCAATTCACCTTTTGGTTCGTACTACACTTCCATGGAAACCGAAATTGACGAAGGGCTCTTGAAACGCATCGCGAAAGTGACCAACGGAAAATATTTTCGAGCGAAAGATGAAGACGGTCTTAAGAAGATTTATGAAGAGATTGAAAAATTAGAGAAAAAGAAAATCGAAGATCAACAGTACAAATCAGAACCGCCGCCAACGCCGCAATCCTTTTTGAATGTCGCCTTATTTTTCGCTGCGTTGGTGTGGTGCTTGCAATTCTTTCTATTCAAATCCCATGACTGATCAAAAGTTTACATATCGCTTGGGTCGTATGCTACTAATCATATTGGCGTGGGAAGTGATTTTCTGGTTGCTCTACTTTGTACTCATTCTGTCTTTGGGCATCTTTGGAGAAGGAAAAGGAGACGAAATTTTGATCTACAAACACCCAGAACGCTTCTTCTGGTTGGCATTTATTTTGCCTATTGTATTTGCATTTATCCTCTTCATTCAAAAACACAATACCCGCGCCCTGGCTCTGAACCCACGCGTTCGACAGGCATATATTCGCCCTGTTTCTGAAGGATTTACCGTTTTTAAGTGGATTTTATTCCGAAATGTGATTGTGTTTTTGATTATCGCTTTCGCGCAACCCGTATTTGGTAAGAGAAAATCGCAAGCAACCGTGGAAAACCTAGAATTGGTTATCTGTTTGGATGTCTCCAACTCAATGAATACCAAAGATATTTCGGCTGAAAAGTCACGACTAGACATCTCCAAGCGCGCAATGAACCAGTTGGTAAACAACCTTCGCGGGGAGCGAATTGGTATCAAGTGAATTTCCAGATCTTTCAGCTTTATTAACAGAAATTAATCAGATGAAGCGAACCAAAATTGATACTTTAGACTTCGATATTCGCACGGAACGTTACCAAATCCCGTTGGTTTTGGCGCTCATTTCGTGGCTGCTATATCTTTTGTGGTCGAAAAACTTTTCGGCACGTTTGAATAAAAAGTTAGAATCGAAATGAAAACGATAGCTGTACTTGTTGTTTTAATGTTTGTCTCTGGTGCACATGCGCAAGATTGGCGCGATACATTGGAGTTGGCTCGAACGGCATATACATCAAAAGATTACGACAAAGCACTTGAGTATTATCAAGACGCTCAAAGTGGCGCTCCAGATGGTGTCGATTTATCGGATGAAATGGGGCAATCTGCCTACAAAGCAAAGAAATACGATGTTGCCGAAAAGATCTATCAACAAAATCAGGCAAACAAAACATCTCCAAAATCCCAGGCGGACAATTACCACAACTTAGGTAACTCGCGCATGCGCAGTAAAGATTACAAAGGTGCAGCTGAAGCCTACAAAGATGCATTGCGTCGAAATCCAAACGATAAAAAAACGCGTTACAACCTCTCTGAGGCCATGCGACAAATCAAAAAAGAAGAACGCAAAAAAGAAAAGCAGCAACAGCAGCAACAAAAACAGCAACAAAACCAAAACCAGTCGCAAGGAAACAACCAACAGCAGAACCAAAACGGACAAAAGCAGCAGCAATCGAAAAATGGGCAGTCGCAGCAGTCTAAAAATGGTCAAAAGCAACAAAGTGGCGGTCAGAAGGGACAGCAAAATTCTCAGCAGCGCAAAGGAAATGGCTCTCCAAAAAACGCGAATGGAAAAAAGGGCGAAAGTCAGCTCTCTAACAAAACTGCAGATCGCATGTTGGATGACTTAATGAAACGTGAAGCGGCAACGCAACGTAGAATGTCTGGAGGTGGCTCTGGAGGCGGACGTTCTAAATCAGGAAAAGATTGGTAACCCCATGCGACTCCTTCTTTTCATAGCAACTTTAAGTTCTACCGTTTCGCTTCTCGCGCAAAACAAGGTAAGCCTATCCATCAATCCGGGGACAGCCGAGGTTGGCGAAACATTCGAAATTTCCGTTACTTCATCAAAAGTAGGTACTATCGACTTTGGCGACATGCCCGATGAGTTTTTACAAGACTATGCCGTGCAACAAGGAAGCTCCCAAAACCAGAGTCCAAACGGCAAAATGGTCATTCAGCATTATTACACCATTTCAGGAATCATTAAAAAGCCTGGAAATTACACCTTTGGACCCGTTACCCTCACCCACGGAAATCAAACGTTTGTTTCCAATACTGTGGTAATCAATGTAAGTCCGAAAGTAAAAATGCAAGGCGGACAAATTACAAGCCGTCAACTGCGCGACCCTGCATTCGGAACGATTGAAGTGAACAAAACACATCTGTACGAAGGTGAACCACTCTTGGTTCGTGCAAAAATTTATGCCCGCTACAAGCCAACACACATCAACAACTATGTTGCTTATGAAATGGACGGAGCGTTGATCAAACATCCATTAGGGCACAACCAACAATTGAAAACGGTAGTAGAACAATACAATGGCGAGAACCTGTACACCATTGATTACGATAAAAACATTCTGTTCCCATCCAGCGTTGGCAAGGTTACAATCGATCCGTACCGCATGAATCTGCATCAGGGATATCAAAACTTCCCTCTGGAATCCGGATCTCTCACTGTCAACATTGAGCCACTGCCAGCCAATCCACCGAAAGATTTTGTGGGTGCCGTTGGAACCTTTGAAGTCAGCAGAGAAATTCCTGAAAAGAAATTTGATCAAGGCGATGTGGTTAAAATGACCGTGCACATTACAGGCGTTGGGAATCTTCACAACATTACGCCCCCACAATTGAATCTACCTCAAGGATTTACCGTTTACGGAGATCCTGTAATTACAGAGGAATTAAGCATTGGCGTTCGAGGTGCCGAAGGTAAAATCAGTTATGAATACAATATTGAAGTAGTGGCTGAAGGGGCGACAACCTTGCCGCCAACCACCATTACCTACTTTGATCCAGATCAAGAGAAGTACATCACCACCGAATCTGGAGCAGATAGTTTGAATATCAAACCGGTAGACGGAGTTGTTACGGACAATTCAGAGGACAAATCCCAGAAACGCACCGATGAGTTAATTGTTCAGGAGTTCAGTCCGCGCAGTAACTCAGGAAGCCAGGCGCCGGGAGAATTCTACGGTTCTACTTTGTTTTGGGGAGGCGTTTCTTTACCACTCATGTCAGCATTCTTCTTCCTATTTTTTGTGAAATCAAAAGAAGATAAAGAAGAACGAAAAGAAGAAAAGCTCCGAAAGACAGCGCAATCAGCGGCGCTATCTGCAAGTCTTCAAACAGTTCGTACTGCAGCCAAAAATGATGATTCGATTGCATTTTACGATGCATTAGACAAGGCACTTCGAGCCATATTTGCAGCACATCTGAAACGTACGGACGCAGTAATAAGCAAGCAAGAAATCTTAGCGCATGCAGAAAGTTTAGGCGGAGACATTAAAGACAAAACGAACGCTTTGTTTAGTAATATTGAAGTGGCCAAATTTAGCTTTGGTTCCGATAATGACAAACTCCACGAAGATTTGCAAACCTTAGAAATCATCGTCGGCAGACTGAAATCGAAAAAATGAGAGTGCTCCTGACCATCATAGCATTGCTCGGAATTCAGAGCGCCGTCTTTGCCGGAAACAAATCCGATCGTTTTGAATTGGCAAAACAAGCACATCTAGAGAAAAAATTCTCAAAAGCCATTGCTTTGCTTGAGAAAGAAATCGAAGTGCATCCAAACAATCCTGCACTGTATTTCAATCTTGGACTTTCTTATAAAGCAGAAAAAGAATACCCCAAAGCAATATGGGCGTTTGAGAAAACGTTGAAATTAGAACCAAAAGATTCTGAGGCAATCCAACTAATTGAGGCGTGCTACACAGAGTTGGATAGTGATATGGTCTGGAAAGACGAAACAGGAACATTTCAAAGAACGCTCATCGCATTGGGATCGAATTTTTGGTCCTATCTCGCCGTATTTTTTTCGATCATTGCTGCAACCGGAATTATCATGGCAAAGCGCACCAAGAAAACCAATCAACGAAAATGGTTTGTGGGAACGGCAGTCTTCGCTGTAATTACATTGTTCCTGAGCGTTGCGAATGCCTACAGTTCGTATAGCTATGAAAACAGCCACGACTACGCCATAATTTTAGACGATCTGGAACTTAGTGATAACAGCAACCCTTCTGAAATAAAGCAGTTGAATTTGCATGCCGGAAGAAAAATCCATGTGGAAAAATGGCATAAAGATGGGAGCGCATCCATTCAAGCACTTGGAAAAACCGTGAAGGTCAAGAAAGGCATCGCTAGAATTTAGGCTGCAACGCAACAAATCCACTATCTTTGCACCGCATGGTGGAATCCAAGAAAAATATCCGACTTTTCTCTTTAGAAGAACTAACTGATCAAATGGTTGGCTTCGGAGAAAAACCCTTTCGAGCGAAACAAGTTTTTGAATGGCTTTGGCAAAAGAACGCAGCATCTTTTGAAGAAATGTCAAGTCTTTCAATCGCGCTTAGAGAAAAACTGGAAGAACATTTTTCCATTGATCATATCGAAATCAAGGACCAACAAGTTAGCACAGATAAAACAATTAAATGTGCATTCAACACAAATGACAAGCGTGTTATTGAAGGAGTGTTGATTCCAACATCAAAGCGCATGACGGCGTGTATCTCCTCTCAGGTTGGATGCAGCTTGGCCTGTAAGTTTTGTGCAACGGGAAAATTAAAACTCATGCGCAATTTAACCGCAGGTGAAATGGTAGATCAAGTAGTTTATCTGCGCGATCAGGCATCTTCACGTTACGATACCTCCCTCACGAACATCGTGTATATGGGAATGGGAGAACCACTTTTGAACTACAAACACATGCTTCGCTCAACCGAATTGCTTACCAGCGAAAAAGGATTGGGCATTTCCCCGAAGCGAATCACAATCTCAACCGCAGGCATTGCGAAAATGATTAAGAAACTTGGGGACGATGAGGTTAAATTCAACCTTGCCTTGTCTCTGCATGCTGCGAACGATGAGAAACGCAGCCGGATCATGGAAATTAATGATACCAACAACATTGCCGCATTGCAAGAAGCGTTGATCTACTTCCACGAGAAAACGGGAACGCGCGTAACTTTTGAATACATCATATTTAAAGATTTCAACGACGGCCTGGAAGACGCTCAAGAACTCGCTGAATTCTCAAAGTGTGTGCCGTGCAAAGTAAATATCATTGAATACAACCCTATTGACGATGGAGAATTTCAGCAAGCATCCGTGAAGAAAGTCGATGCCTTCGCTGAATATTTAGAAAGCAAAAACATGATTGTGAATGTGCGTCGCAGTCGTGGGAAAGATATTGATGCTGCCTGTGGACAGTTAGCCAATAAAAACAACGCCATCAAAAAAGACGAGCGCGTGTTCAAATAGCGTCTTGTGTTATTTTTAACACCCAACTACGATCCGTTATTTACTTCACTTCTTTTGCCCAATTTTAAAAAAATCCAGATTTTTTTCGACCTTTATGCATCCTTAACGCAACCGATTGCGTCTAGCTTATGAAACTAATTTAAATCACCATGAATCAAACAAAAAATTTCGGTAGAATGTTGCTGCTAGTTTGCGCATTATTCCTCGGAAACATGACGTTCGCACAAGAGTCAATCAGTGCTGATGAACTTGGAAACAAATGGACTGCCTACACGACAATCGAAGGCGTAAACGTTTCCTTGAAAAAAGAAAAAGTGGATGTAGGTGCTCCTGAAGCATTTACCTATGGCATGTTACGCTTCGAAAACACAACTGCAAACGATGTTACTATTGAATTCTACTTTGAATTACAATACGAGAACGGATGTGTTGCTTGTGGAAATGTAGATGAGTATAAAAAAGTAATCACAATTCCTGCAGGAGCAACTCTTGAAGGAAACGGTTCTTTCGATCAAGCCGATTTAACTTTATTGATTAACAATCCGTACCAAACAGAGTTGGGAGCATTCCTTTCGTTGAAAGCGGGTCAATTAAATCTTAAGTAGTCATGAGAAAGTATATCTTACCTATTTTAACAGCCTTGGCTTTGCCGCTTGCGAGTAATGCCCAAGTATGTAACGTAAACGTTGCACCTTCAGATACGATCGTTTGTCCTGGTGATTCCGTGCTTGTTACAAGTACTGCATCGATTACATCCAGCGGTCAATCTTTCGGATTCGACTTCGGTGTTCTTCCTCCAGGTTGGTCAACATCAGGTGGTTCGACATTTAGCCAGCCTTGTGGACCTGGAATTAACAACACACCTTATTACTGGGCATCAACGTCTGGTGGTGGTACTCCTCAAATTAACACTCCTTCGTTCGACGTAAGTTGTGGTGGATTTATCACATTCGATATGGTTTACGCCGTACAAGGTGGTGGAGCTCCATGTGAGGGGCCTGACCTTGCTCATGAGGGAGTTGAATTGCAGTATTCTACTGATGGAGGTGTTACATGGATTCCAATTGTATATTACAGCCCAGGTGGATTTGAATTGCCAAGCAACCCAGGTACTACTGGGTCAGTTGCTTCTGGGCAAACACCTTACACTGTATGGAACTCTTTTAGTGTGCCATTACCTCCTGGAGCATTGACTACAGGAACAGAATTCCAGTGGATTCAGGAAAACTCGTCAGGAACTTGTTGTGATAACTGGGGTGTAGATAACATCGTAGTTGCAGCAGGACCTTGTAACAGTGCATATGTAGATTGGAATGGAGATACAGTAGCAGATTCTAACGATTTCTACTGGACGCCTACTCAAGATACATTCTTCGTTGCTGATGTATACGATTCACTTGGAAACTACGCTTGTACTTCCGATACTGTTTTCATTACATTGTACCAAAACACAATGACGTACGATCTTAACGATACAGCATACGTTTACTGTCCTTACGATACAATTCCAGAAGGAATTTACAACGTCGCAAATGCACCTGCTCCATTTACATATAACTGGACTACAGGTTCTACAACGGACAGCACACTAATTGGAGCTGGAGGAAACCCGCAGGATGAAATAACCTATTATGTGGATGTCACCGACGGTTGTGGATTTGTGCGGACCGACAGTATCGTTCTGGTCGTCGACCAAACCTTATCCATTGACTCCTTCTTTGTACAAGATGCCAATGCATGTAATCCAACAGGAGCAGCATCAGCCTACTACTCTGGAGATTCGACGAATGCTCAAAATGGACTTTTCTGGAACTTTGAAGGACCAGGACAACCAGGAGCAACCCAGGTGAATGCGAGTGTTATTGTTGACGTTCCATCTGGTTGGTACTACGTGACCTTGACAGATGCCGTTTGTACGGTGACCGATAGTGTTTTTATTGACGAAATCACGCCACCTCAGGCTGCATTTACGCCTCCAACGGCAAGTGGATGTGGTCCAGTCGATGTAAGTTTTGTAAACAACAGTACCAACACAGTCACATACGAATGGGACTTTGGTGATGGTTCTCCGATTGAAACAACAACGGATGCCTCGCACTCGTTCTTGCAAACATCAACAGTGACGTTGTATGCTTACGATGCATCAGGATGTGCTGACACAGCTTACGCTCAAATTGACGTAGTGCCTTGTGGATGTACGGATCCATTGGCGTTGAACTTCAACCCATTTGCATCAATTGACGATGGTTCTTGTGAGTATCCAATTCCGGAAGTATATCCATCAAACGTATTTACTCCAGATGGAGATGGTACGAATGATTTCTTCTACCTGGATTCTAAGAACGTAGAATCGATGACGCTCATCATTACGAACCGTTGGGGTAACCTAATGTTTGAAGAAACAGGTCCAGACCCTCAATGGAATGGTGAAAGCCAAGGAGGAAAACCAGCAGAAGATGGAGTGTACTTCTACAAGTATACTGCAACTGGAGTAAATCCTGAGCCTGTAATTGAAGGACACGGATTTATCCACCTAGAAAGATAATATTTCTACCTTTTAATAACAGAGCGCCCTTGGAAACAAGGGCGCTTTTTTTGTGCATTAATTATTTCAGCCCTATTCGTTTATCACCTGCGAAACACGCTTTAGTCAAGGATCGTTAAACTTCTCTCATTCGTTTTCAATTCGCTATTATTCCGAACTAGGAACTGCTATATTTGTAGTAATGATGACCGTAAAGGAAATAATGGCACCCGTGCAAAGCGAAATGAATGAATTCGAAGTTCGATTTCGCGAGAACATGAAATCTAATGCACCCCTTCTTGATAAAGTGACCCACTATATCATTCGACGTAAAGGAAAGCAAATGCGTCCTTTGTTCATTTTCCTTACCGCCAAAATGTTGGGCGAGGTAAACGACAAAACCTACACAGCCGGAACACTGGTAGAATTGCTTCATACTGCGACATTGGTGCACGATGATGTAGTGGACGATGCCAACGAACGACGGGGCTTTTTCTCTGTGAATGCCCTATGGAAAAACAAAATTGCCGTTTTGGTCGGAGATTATATGCTCTCCAAAGTTTTACTCTTATCCATTGAACACAACAACACGGATCTTTTGGAAGTTATGGCGCGCGCTATCCGTGAAATGTCGGAAGGAGAGTTATTACAAATAGAAAAAGCGCGAAAACTCGACATTACGGAAGAAGTGTATTTCGAAGTTATTCGTCAAAAAACAGCCTCGCTCATTTCAACGTGTTGTGAAGCCGGTGCATTGAGTGTGGATCAGAAAGATCAAGCGTCGCGCATGCGTGAATTTGGCGAGTTAATTGGAATTGCCTTTCAGCTAAAAGATGACATTTTTGATTACGGTGCTCCGGGAGACATAGGAAAACCAACTGGGTTGGATATTCGGGAAAGAAAAATGACCCTTCCGCTAATTTATGTGCTCGATACCGCACCAGCGGAAGTCCGAAAGGAATTGGTGAATATCGTTAAGAACCACAACGAAAACCCACGAAAGGTGAAACACGCAGTGGATCTTGTTATTGAACACGGCGGAATCGAATACGCCCACGCGAAAATGTTAGAATACAAGCAAAAAGCACTTTCGCTTCTAACCGATATACCAGAATCAGAAGCCAAAACGGCCATTTTGGGATTGGTTGATTATACTACGAATCGAAAAAAGTAAGAATGAAATTAATTTGGATAGTACTTTGCACCGCCCTTTTGTGGGGTTGTAGTGAAGATCAAGAATCGACGGAAGAGAAATCGGACGACAAAAAGAAAACGGAGCAAAAAAACGATACGCCTGTCAATAAAGATGATTTGGTGGAAGTTGTCGGTACTACCTACAAAGAATACTACGACGCTGCCAAATCGAAAGTTAAGTTTGAAGGCGAACAAGACGAGCAGAAAAGGCGCCACGGAAAATGGATTCACTATTTTGAAAACGGCGAAGAAGCAGGAGTCACCTTTTATACACATGGAATCCGCAATGGATTTTCTTCTGTACACCGCCCCAATGGTGTTTTGTACTATCACGGCGAATACAAAGACGATAAACCCGCAGGAATCTGGAAATATTACGACGAAGCGGGTAATTTAACACGTGAACACAATTACGACGAAGAATAATGGCGATGATTCCTCCTCATATCGTGGATGACATCATGCAAACGGCTCGTATTGAAGAGGTCGTTGGTGAATTCGTGAACCTCAAACGCGCGGGTTCCAATCTAAAAGGACTCAGTCCATTCACCGATGAGAAAACACCTTCATTCGTAGTATCGCCTGCAAAACAAATCTTTAAATGCTTTTCCACGGGTAAAGGTGGAACCGCTGTAACGTTCCTGATGGAAAAAGAACACTTTTCCTACCCAGAAGCGTTGCGTTGGCTTGCGGATAAGTATGGCATTCAAATCCCTGAGGACAAGCCTCCTACTCCCGAGGAGATGGAAGCAATATCGGAACGCGAAAGTTTGCACATCATCAATGAATTTGCCCAAAAGCATTTTGTTGAAACCATGCAGAGCACCGATGAAGGAAAAACCATCGGTCTCTCCTACTTTGTAGAACGCGGGTTCCGACCAGAAATCATCGAGAAGTTTCAATTGGGTTATTGTTTGAACAAAAGCGATGGCTTTACGAAAGCAGCACTCGACAAAGGCTACAAACTTGAGTACCTCGAAAAGATTGGTTTAACGAAAACCAAAGACGATCGTTCCTTCGACTTCTTTCGCGGACGGGTAATGTTTCCAATCCATAGCGTCTCAGGACGTGTTCTTGGGTTCGGTGGACGGACACTAAAAAACGACAAAAAAGTTGCCAAATATTTCAACTCTCCAGAGAGCTTGATTTACAACAAAAGTCAGATTCTTTACGGACTCTATTTTGCGAAGGGCGACATCATTAAATACGACAATTGTTATCTCTGTGAAGGATATACCGATGTAATCAGCATGTATCAGGCGGGAATCCAAAATGTGGTTTCGTCGTCTGGGACATCGCTTACACGCGAGCAAATTCGTTTGGTAAAGCGATATACAAGCAACATCACTATTCTCTACGATGGTGATGCGGCAGGAATCAAAGCGTCGTTCCGTGGAATTGACCTCATTTTGGAGGAAGGAATGAACGTAAAAGTGGTGCTTTTCCCAGAAGGAGAAGACCCAGATTCTTTTGCGAAAGCGCACAGCACAACGGAGATTGAAGAGTACATCAAGAAACAGCAGCAAGACTTCATCTCTTTCAAAGCGGATATCCTGCTGGAAAGCGAAGGCGATGATCCTATTCGTCGTGCTCAATTGATTAAAGATCTTGCGCACAGTGTTTCCTTGATCCCCGATCAAATTACACGCAGCGTATTTGTTCCGGAAGTTGCCAAGCGATTTGATATCAGTGAAGATGTAATTTGGTCTGAAGTTGCCAAAGACCGTCAGGAAAACGCTGAAAAAGTGCAGCAAGATTCTCTCCGAAAAAAGAGAAACGAGGCACGCAAACAACAGCAGCAACCAAGTCAAAATACAGAAGCTGATCCCTATGCGAACGAGCCGAGTCCGTTTGAATTGGAATCTGCCCCGCAAACAACGGAAGCGCCCACCACAACAGAAAAAAACCATTACGAATACGATTTAATGCGGATTCTTGTGAAGTACGGGCACTTGGCGCTTACGGTGGATCACCTCAACGAACAAGGCGAAATGGAGAAAATAGAAACCAGTGTCGCTGAGTTTGTCTGTCATGAGTTGCATGTAGATGAATTGACTTTTGACACGCCTGTTTACAATCGCATGCACAAAATTGTTGCCGATTCTTTGGCGGAGAATACCTTTTTGAAAACGACTTATTTTCTGCGGCTTGAAGACCAGGAAATTGTTCAATTTGTAACGCAAATAGAATTGGAAGACATACAATTAAGTCCAAATTGGGAAGTAAAACACAAAATTCTTACGCCTTCCGAAAAGGACAAAATTGATATTGCTGCGCCAAAATCTACCTATACCTTCAAACTCTCGAAGGTGATGCAACGAATTACAGAGATTCAGAAAATGATGCCTGCTCCCGGACAGGAAGACGACGCCACAATGGATCTCTTGGCGGAACAAGCCAATTTGGAACGCGTAAAAATTTATATTTCCAATCGTTTGGATCGCGTTAATACTCACTAACTCGCAAAAGTGAAAGGTTCCAAATCCAATTTTAATTGGGCGTTCATGCTGTTGGCAATCGTCATTTTATTGGGTGCCTCTTGTACCGTTCAAAAGCGCGTGCATCGCAAGGGTTGGTATGTGGAATGGCATGGCGCCAATCATGCTAAAAACAAAAGCGCTGATGAGAGTCATTCAATTCAAGACGCATCTAAGACCAAAATCAATAGTGCAGCAACGCAAAATGAAATTCATTCTGGAACAGCAAACAAATCAGTAGCCGCGATCAAAAGTCAGAACCCTACTAATGAGACGGTGCGCCTCACAGTATCTGAAAGCGAAACGCAAAGTACAGACCTAAAAAGTGACATGAGTGGTTCCCAATCTGAGCCTATTAAGGAAACATCTTCGAAAAAATCAATCGTAGGCAAATACTATACTGGCGTAAATACACTCAGACCTCCAACTCGGGTTCCAACCTTAGCCTGGGCCTTGTTAATTTTGGGATTATCGTTACTTGCCATAGGTGTTATCGCAGCACTTATTTTCGCCATCATCAACCTCACGTTTATCGGCTTGCCCTTTGGCTATACGCTCGCAATCATCTCCGGAATCATTATTCTTATTCTTGCCACAGGTGTTGCACTCTCTAGTATGCGTTCTCAACCATCACCTCCAGATCCTCGTTATGTAGAGCAAGAACCAAAACGAGAAAAGAAGGAACGAAAGCCATTGGCGAAAAATGACAAAATTTTTCTTGCAATAATTGGCGGTTTGGTCGCTGGCATTCTCATTTCAATTCTGACTTTTTAAATTGATCTGATCAACATTTCATGAAAACTAATCATGTACTTTTTATCGTATTGGCTAGCCTAGTTCTGGCTTCTTGTACCGTTCAAAAAAGAGTTCACCGCAAAGGGTGGTTTGTGCAATGGCATTTTGATAAAAAAGACTCCCAAAAGCAGCACGAAAGTTCAAATATTTCAGATGACAATACCATTGACTCTAGCTCGGTAGCATCAAAAACCGTTTCAGTAAAAGAGAAACAAAGCCGTTCGGTTCCATCTAGTAGCGAAGATGACTTACTAACGGAGGACGCAGCAACGGATGCTACACATCAATTCGAATCAAAAACCGACGCTTCCGATGAAGCCGTCAAAAGTTCTGCTCAAGCCGATCCACTGCCGCAAAACGAAGGTCGCAATCCCGGTTTTTTCGTTCCTATTATTACTTTAATCGCAAGTACTATCGCCGGAATATTAGTGATCTCATCCGTAGGTTTGTCGCCCTTAGCCGTACCAATTATTCTTTCTGCGGTTTTCTCATTATTCTTCTTTTTTGTCCTTAAAAAAATCTGGAGTGACTTTCCTGAGGCGATAGCGCGACGTAAAATTCAAAACAACATAATTTTAATGTTTGTCTTTTTTGCCATTGCCTTTGCAATAGCGTTAATTTATACTGCCATACCGCTACCACACTGGATTATTATTTCCTTGATGATTTTAACGATTCTGACGCTTGTCCTTGTAATTATCAATCAAAAAAAGAATGGAGCCCCAGCTCCAAGCACTGTTGAAGAAGAGACAGAAAATTCACAAGAGGAATTCCCTGTCAGTCCCCCTTTAACCAAAATGCAGGTATTCCCTAACTTATATGGTAGCATCGCACTTTGTCTAATACTCTCTATACTTCTCGCCGCAACCGTTTTTTTACTGGCTGCATTTGCCAGTTTTATCGGGGTTGCAATCGGGCCTTTGTTCTACATAGGTTGCGGAGCGGTATTTCTCTTACTAAATGTGACACTCTTTTTATATATCAAGCTAGACAAAGCCTATTCCCAGTACTTAGAAGACCTGAGGCAAGAACAACCTGAGAAAAGGGATGCTTCGAAAACAGAGAATCAAAAAGACACTGCGCCAGCGCCGTCTTCAAACGATAAAACAAGAGACAAATCAGATATTCGTGCCGGTATATTCATCGCAGCAGTCGTCACTCTTGTGACAATCCTTGTCTTGCTCCAATAAAATCGATCCTTTCGTATGGTACATTAAGAATGCAACAAACGCTTGTACATCTGAACGGTATTCTCCAGTCCAAAATAAAGCGCATCTGCCACCAAAGCATGTCCAATGGATACCTCTAGCAACTCTGGAATTTGCTCTTTAAAAAAACGAAGATTGTCCAAATTCAAATCGTGCCCGGCATTGAGTTCTAGTCCTAATTCCACCGCTCTATTTGCGGCAAGCACATATGCCTTCACTGCTTCGGTTGGATTCTGTGCATAACCTTCGGCAAACGGGCCTGTGTACAATTCAATGCGATCAACGCCGCATTTGGCAGCATATTCAATGTTTTGCAAATTCGTATCAACGAAAATAGAAGATCGCACCTGCTGTTCTTTCAATTGCTGCGCCAAGTCCGTGAGCAATCCTTCATTTTTCTTTGTATCCCATCCGGCGTTTGACGTTAACACGTTCGGAGGATCGGGAACCAACGTAGCCTGGGCTGGCTTCGTTTCAGCTATCAATTGCATGTAACGAGCATCCGGATACCCTTCAATATTGAATTCAGTGGTCACCGCCTTTGATAAATCGTAAACATCCTGCGTTGTTATATGACGTTCGTCCGGTCGTGGATGAACCGTTATTCCATCCGCACCAAAACGTTCGCAATCCAAAGCAACCTTTACTACATTCGGAACATCACCGCCACGGGCATTTCGAAGGGTGGCAATTTTGTTCACATTTACGCTCAATTTCGTTTCCATAAAGGGCATTTTTGTCCTCACAAAAGTACGAACAAACTCAGGATTTGTAGTACATTAGCAGTAACAATGAGAGCAAAGGATTTAATCACAGAGGAAATACCGCCTTTAACACATTTGGACACTGCCGAGCGTGCACTAAGTTGGATGGATGAGTTCAAAGTAACACATTTGCCTGTCATGAAAAATGGCAATTTCGTGGGCGTAATTTCGGAAACGGATATTTTGGACAAAATGGAAATGGATCAAGTGCTAGACGTTCTTTTCCAGCACCTCCCGCGTCCTTTTGCATTTGCCGGTGACCACATTTATCAAGTATTGGCGAAAATTGCTGAATTCAAATTGAGCCTAATTCCAATTCTTGATGAAAAGGAAGAATACCTGGGTTGCACCAGTGTTCATCACCTGCTTACGCTAATTGCAAACACAGGGAGCATCAAAGAATCAGGCGGGATTTTGGTTTTGGAGGTAGCGCACAACGACTACTCCATGTCTCAAATTGCGCAAATTGTTGAGAGCAACGATGCAAAAATCCTCAGCTCGTACATCATGTCTTCCCTCGATTCTACAAATGTGGAGGTGACATTGAAATTAAATCAGTGGGAATTGGACCGAATCATTCGAACGTTTGAGCGCTACGACTATATCATCAAGGCATCGTATCAAAAAAGTGCTTTTGAAGACGATTTCAAGTTCCGCTACGACGCACTGATGAATTACCTCAATCTGTAAGCGCATGAATGTTGCAATTTACGGTAGAAAAGTAACGAAAGCCAATGTTGATTTTTACATTGAGTTTCTCGGCATTCTGAAAGATTTTGGTTGGAAACCAGTCTTCGAAGAAAAATTCAAGGAGGTTCTCGTTAAAAAAATTGGCTTGGATCCAAAGGCCGAAATGTTTTCTTCTTACAAAGATTTCAAATCGGGTATCGACCTCAGTTTTAGCATTGGTGGTGATGGAACCTTCATGCAAAACGTAAAATACGTTCGAGACTCAGAAGTTCCCGTTCTTGGAATTAATACGGGTAGATTGGGATTTCTCTCGAACGTTTCGCTCGATTATTTGGAAGAAGCCATGGATAGAGTGCACCAAAAAAAGTATGTCCATCAAAAGCGCTCGTTGCTGCGTATTGAAACCGATGCTATCGACCTTGGGGATGATAACATGGCGTTGAATGAATTGACGCTGCAAAAAAAAGACACTTCTTCCATGATTACGGTGCATGCGTATTTAGAAGATAAATACCTCAATTCGTATTGGGCAGATGGTTTGATTTTGAGTACACCTACGGGATCTACAGCCTACAACCTAAGTTGTGGAGGGCCGATTGTAACTCCTGGTTGTCAAGTACACATTCTAACACCGATTGCTCCGCACAATTTAACCGTTCGCCCAATGGTAGTACCAGATCACATGCCAATTAAACTAACAACGGAAGGACGAAATAGAACCAACCTCCTAAGTTTGGACGGCAGTTCGCATTCCATTAAAACAGGAGAAGAATTAACCGTTTACAAAGGCGATTACATGATTAACGTAATTAAATTTGAAGACAACAATTTCCTGGATACGATCCGAAATAAAATGTCTTGGGGAGTGGATCAGCGAAATTAATCGCAACAAGCTCGGCAGGACTTTTGTATAATCCATTAAAGCCTATTATTTTTATTGTTTCAAAAATGAATATTATGAACAAACTCTTAATCATATTTCTCTCCTTTTTCCTAGCGGGATCGACTTTCGCACAAGAAGAACCGGCAAGCCCAAAAGATTTGGCACTTGCTCCAGGACTTTATGCTGTTTTCAACACCTCCAAAGGTGAAATCATCTGTGAATTAGCATACAAAAAAGCACCATTAACCGTGGCAAACTTCACAGGGTTGGTAGAAGGTAACTTCGAAGCTGCAGGTAAAAAATTCACCGAGCCGTACTACGATGGAATTCTTTTTCACCGTGTCATCGCTAACTTTATGATTCAAGGTGGTGACCCTGAAGGAACAGGTCGTGGTGGTCCAGGATATCGTTTCCCAGAT
Source organism: Fluviicola sp. (assembly GCA_043584915.1). GTDB lineage: Bacteria > Bacteroidota > Bacteroidia > Flavobacteriales_D > Crocinitomicaceae > UBA4466. Next base: position 2,067,637 of record CP121319.1, on the reverse strand, counting down.
GAAGTAGCTACGGGCCTCAAGCACTCTGGTCCCGGTATTTTATCTATGGCAAATAGCGGCAAGAACACCAACGGAAGTCAATTTTTCATCACGCACAAAGCAACACCATGGCTTGATGGAAAACATACTGTTTTTGGAAAAGTTGTAAAAGGACTTGAGGTTGTAAACGCCATTGAACAAAACGACAAAATGGAGACAGTTAAGATTCTTCGTGTTGGTGCAGACGCTGAAGCATTCAATGCGCAAGAAACATTCACGAAATTGTACGCTCCTTTTTACGAAGAATATGTTCTTTGGCCAGCTTATATGGACTCTGTTTCAAAAATGTCTGTTACAGACTTCAATGCAGGATTCTATGAAATGGTAAAAGCGTCGTTGCCGAAAAAACAAGCAAGAAAACTGAAGCAAACTGAATCTGGTCTCGTTTATCTAATCGAGAAAAAAGGAAAGAAAAAGTTGAAAGCGACTCCTGGAGACACGCTGGATGTTCACACTGCCGGAATCCACTACAACACTGGGAAAGAATTTTTCAATACCCGCGATGAAGGGCAACAATCCATGGAGTTCCAATTGCAACACCCGCGTCGTCGCATGGTAACTGGATTTGAGGAAGCGCTTCAAATGCTTGGACCTGGTGGAAAAGGAACATTCTACCTGCCTTATCATTTGGGCTATGGTCTCGGTGGAAACAACGGCGCCAAAATTAAACCTTACGAAGACATTGTTTTCAAATTGGAGGTTTTATCCGTGAAACCAGGCGAGTTAGCTGAAGAATCACACGATGGTCATAATCACGACGGGCACAATCACAGTCATGACGGACACGACCACAAGCATTAGAGAAAAAAACATATTGAAATACGGAAAGCTGTTTATCGTTTGGTAAACAGCTTTTTTTTGATACCTGAGCGCAAAAGATTTGGATGTTGTGTCATGCGTGCCGCCGTGGTCCCTTACTTACTGTTCACAGTTGCCTTGCTCTTTCTCACCACAAAGGCACAAAGTGCACCAAACTATATCGATACATGGGCACAAAAGATTATGATGTTGTGTCCTTGTTGTCGCGGTGGTTCTTTTCTGCAGTTGACTTAAAACTACGATTTACATGCAACCCCTAAGTTATGGACTTGATCACAGCGCCTGTTGATACAGAAAGACTCATTTCGTCATCGATAAGGCAACATCAGAAAGTAGTAAGAAAAAGCCGTTAAGCACAAAGGACTTAATGCGGCATACAGTTCGCAGGCTTTCCAAGGCGGAAAGTCAACATCATTCCAGAGAAAACGTACCAATCTTTGGTAGAGGCATCACCACGCCTTCCGAAACGCTCATTATTCAACGACATATTCGACATTTCTGCCGCAAGCGGACCATTCTCCGCCGCCAACAAATCTGGATCGACGTAGGAGTCTGATCCAATATCATCAATGTAATCCGTAAATGTTTTACGCAATCCAACCTCAAAATTCAAGCTCGCCTTTTCACCAATGGAAAGTTTCACTCCCAATCCTAGCGGAATGGTCAATTGCGTGAGACTGTATGGATTTCTATCGGATAACGACGTCCCCTGCCCCTCCGTTCCCAGTGGTTGCAATTCTACTTCGTTCCCATTGGTTCCTATCGCCTTCGGATTCATTCTAAACACGCCAATCTCTGCCAACAAATAAGCCGTTCCTCGGTATCGATCGTTGCCAATTTGAAAAGGGAAATAATTGAACTCAATTCCTCCTGCTAATTCCCAAATCGTTGTGTTAAAACTTAAATTTCGCTGAATCTGTTGATCAAAATTGGAATCACTGTCTTCTCCACTCAATTTTCCATAAAGAAAATTCGCTCTCAAAGCGGCACGTGGATGCAAATTGAATCGGTAAATCAAACCACCCGCCAAATGCGTGTTTCGGTAAGGCATAAATCGATTGATATCACCGATATAATAGGTTCCGCCTACCATTACACCGAGTTCAGAACGCGACGCACCTGTGGCATACTGCGCATTCACATCGGCTGCAGTTGCGAGAAAAAAACATGCGAATAACGCTACAAGTCTTGTTTTCATTGCCATAGAAACGCAAAGATAATAGGAAAATTGTTCCGTACCTTCTCTTTTTTATTAGATCCCAACATATTATTTTCAAGATAATTTAATTATTTAACTTTTTGTTATTTATTTAATTTGACATATCTTTGCTCTCCAATTTTTAGTAAAATGAATACCCAAACACTTTTAGACGTAGCCAACAATTTCGGTACACCCACGTATGTGTACGATGCAGACACGATTACAGCACAATACCGAAAACTGCACAATGCATTCAAACCTTTGGATGTTAAGCTCCACTACGCAATGAAAGCGTTGAGTAACATCAATATTTTACGCCTTTTGAAGAATGAAGGCTCTGGCTTAGATGCCGTTTCTATTCAAGAGGTGCAATTGGGACTTCATGCGGGCTTCGAACCGGCTGCAATTATGTACACACCCAACGGAGTTTCTTTTGAAGAAATTCAACGTGCCGTGGCTCTGGGAGTGCATATCAACCTAGACAATTTGAACATTTTGGAGAAATTCGGAAGCGAATACGGCGGAAGCGTACCTTGCTGCATTCGAATCAATCCGCATATCATGGCTGGTGGAAACAGCAATATTTCCGTCGGGCATATCGATTCCAAATTTGGAATTTCTATTCATCAAGTGCGACACATTGAGCGAATTGTAGAGCACTACGGAATGAACATTCGTGGATTGCACATGCACACGGGAAGTGATATTATTGATGCCGATGTATTCCTCCGAGGCGCAGCATTGCTGTACGAAGCTGCCAATCATTTTCCCGATCTTGAATTTATGGACTTTGGAAGCGGATTTAAAGTGGGTTACAAAGAAAGCGATATGGTTACGGATATTGAAACCATCGGAGCACGCATCGCTGAGTCGTTTCAAGAATTTTGTAAAAACTACGGTCGTGATTTGGAACTTTGGTTTGAGCCTGGAAAATATATCGTGAGTGAGGCCGGAAAGTTCCTCGTTCGAACAAATGTGGTCAAACAAACTACCTCTACGGTTTTCGCGGGTGTAGATAGTGGACAAAATCATTTGATCCGCCCGATGTTTTACAATGCCTACCACCACATTGAAAATGTGAGCAATCCTGACGGAGAGAAAAAACTATATTCAGTTGTCGGCTACATTTGTGAAAGTGATACACTGGGGCACGATCGTCTTTTGGGGGAAGTTCGCGAAGGCGATGTCTTAGCCATTTCAAATGCCGGTGCTTACGCATTTAGCATGTCCAATCAATACAACTCGCGGTACCGACCTGCCGAAGTATTGCTGATGAACGGCGAGTCCTATTTGATCCGTGAGCGCGAAACCATGGAAGACCTATTGCGCAATCAAGTAGCATTGCCCGAATTTCAAAAGATGGAAGAGTTGGTTGGGTCTGCTTGATTTACCTTCCTTTTTTCAGTTTGTCCCAATGCGTTTTTTGCCAAATTTCCTAACTTCGAAGGAAACGAATAACAAATGGCGCAAGTAATTGGATTGGGAGGCTATGGTAAATTCCTGCACATTGAAGATCCAGAAGGAAATCGAATTGAGTTGTGGGAGCCTACTTTTCGAACATCGTGGATTGTGATATACTGTATAATCTGCCATAACTTAGTTTCCGTATGCCATCAAATATGACTTTAAAAAATCGTCGAGATCGCCATTCAAAACAGCATCAACGTTGCTCGTTTCGTGTCCAGTTCGAACATCCTTCACCAATTTATAGGGCTGCATGACGTAATTTCGAATTTGTGATCCCCACTCTATTTTCTTCTTATCTGCTTCGATCTCCGCACGCTTTTCCATGCGAGATCTGTATTCCAACTCGTACAATTGTGACTTTAAGAGTTGCATCGCTTTTTCCTTGTTTCCAAGTTGTGAACGCGATTCAGAGTTCTCAATAATAATTCCAGAAGGCTCATGACGCAATCGAACAGCGGTTTCCACCTTGTTTACGTTCTGCCCACCTTTCCCTCCAGATCGGAAGGTTTCAAATGAGATATCCGCGGGATTCACATCGATTTCGATAGAATCGTCCACCAAAGGATATACATATACAGAAACGAACGAAGTATGTCGTTTTGCATTTGAATCAAAGGGGGAAATTCGCACCAATCGATGCACACCATTCTCTCCTTTCAAATAACCGAAAGCAAATTCTCCGTTAAATTCTATGGTCACCTGCTTAATTCCCGCGACATCGCCATCTTGCATGTTCAATTCCTTAATGGAATAACCGTTCTTCTGACCCCACATGGTGTACATGCGCATCAACATGGCTGCCCAATCGCAGCTTTCGGTTCCTCCTGCGCCGGCTGTAATCTGAACCACACAACTCAGGCTATCTTCTTCGCTAGAGAGCATATTCTTCAGCTCCAGAGCTTCAATTCCATCTGATAATTTTTGAGCCAGGGCATCCAATTCTTCCTCAGAGCCTTCGCCTTCCTTAATGAACTCGTACAAGACTTCCAGGTCACCGTAAATTTCATTCAACGCATCGAATTCATTCACCCAGGCCTTCAATCCACGAATTTTCTTCATTTGAAGTTCCGCGGCTTTGGGATCATTCCAAAAATCAGGATCATGCGATTTCAATTCTTCCTCACCCAATTGCAGGCGTTTCTCACTGATTTTCAAATAATCACCAATAGTATCGATTCGAGATCGAAATTCTTTCAGATTGTCCTGATTTATCATAAGAATCAAAATTAGTTAAAAAGATGGGATTGGATGTGCAGAACTTAGCACCCAAAGTGTTCGCAATTGACATGGAAAATTATACTTTTGCTACATTCTAAATTGTATTAAAATGAATATCCCTGCAGAATTAAAATATACGAAAGACCACGAATGGGTGCGCATCGAAGGCGACACTGCAACGATTGGAATTACTGACTTCGCTCAGAGCGAACTTGGTGACATCGTTTTTGTGGAGATTGAAACGGAAGGTGAAACGCTTGATAAAGAGGAAGTTTTCGGTTCTATTGAAGCGGTAAAGACGGTTTCTGACTTGTTTATGCCAATTTCTGGTGAGGTTTCTGAGTTCAACGATTCATTGGAATCAAGTCCTGAAGTTGTAAACAACGATCCTTACGGTGACGGATGGATGGTGAAAGTGGCCATTTCGGATGCTTCTGAATTGGAAAATCTACTTTCTGCTGAGGCATACGCCGACTTAATCAAGTAATTGATTAGAACGTGATCGTTCGTTATTTGCTTCCTGGCTCCATCTGGTACCTGTTTATGTGGCTGTTATTTCTAACACCCGTAGATGATCCGATACTGCGTATCTTCGGAGGTTTGCCCGCGCGATCAATTGTTCACGCATTGCTTTTTGTGGGATTTTCCCACCTTTGGCTATCTGGATTTCACCGACAATTAAAATATCCGATACTCAAGAAAAAAGCATTCGTTGCAGTTCCCGTTGTAGCCTTTGTTACAGTTCTTGCTGCAGAAAGCATTTATTGGATTCACAGCCACAACTTAGAATTGTTATCCTGGAATATACTCTTCGACGTACTTGGAACAGTTTTAGGCATCTTATCATTTCGCTTACTGTACAACAAGTGTTATTGAGTTTTTGGTACGTTATTTGCACTTTATTTTCATATATTTACAACGATAAAAAACACAGTTATGGAGATCAAAAAAAATGAATCAGTAGACATTGAGCGCTTAAAATGGGCGTCCGCATTGATTGGATTTCTTTTTATTTCGGGAGTTGTTCTTGCTTCCTTTACCTTCAAAACTCCTGTGGTAGAAGATGCACTTTCGAACTTGGCTTCGAGTGGTGATGACTCAACAGTGCAAATAGAAGAGCAAGAAGAACCAGAAGAGCCAGATACACAACCTGAAGATCAAGTAGAAGCGACACCTCCACCACAAGAAGAGGTTGTTGTCGAGGAAAATAAGGATGAAACACCGAAAGTAGCTGTAACGCCTCCAACTCCACCGAAAATTAAGGTTGAGAAGAAAACAGCGAAAAAAGCGAAAATTGTCGAATTCCCTGACGTTGAAGCGGGTTTCCCAGGTGGACAAGCAGCATTGATGAAATTCATTCAAACAAACGTTCAGTACCCTGAAACTTCCATTGATATGGACGAGCAAGGTAAAGTATACCTATCTTTTGTGGTAGGCGCTGACGGGAAAATTTCACAAGTAAAAGTAGAACGTGGTGTATCGAAAGATCTGGATCGTGAAGCAAAACGTGTAGTACGCTCTATGCCGAACTGGATTCCTGGTGAAGCAGATGGTAAAAAAGTACCAACACGCTGTCGACTTCCGATCGTATTTACATTGAACTAAAAACACGTAATCCCTTATAGAATCCCAGCTTCACGGCTGGGATTTTTTTTGGTACAAACTTTGCAGTATTTCCATCGTTCAACTTTATAATCATTAATTACAGAACGTTATGGAAACTAAAAAAAACAAAGACAAAAATCCAGAGGAGTTGAGAATGCCCCTCGCCTTAGTGGGTCTTCTTTTTACAGGAGGACTTGTATTGGCTTCATTCTCATACAGAACTCCGGTTACAGAAGAGTTGCAGAGCATGTCGCTCACAGCTGACAATGAAATTAATTATGTTCAGGAAGATGCTCAAGAGCCGGAAGACCAACCGCAACCAGAGCAACAAGAGTACGTTGCACCACCGCAACCAGATATTATTATTGATAGCAATAGTATCACGCCGCCGGTGCCAACACCTCCCGTTCCACCAATTGTATTACCTGGACCTCCAACACATCCAGGACCACCGGCACCACAAGTAGTGGAATTCCCTGATGTTGAGGCATTATTCCCAGGAGGACAGGCAGCATTGCAGCGTTACATTGTGAACAACGTCGTATATCCTGAAACATCCATTGACATGGACGAACAAGGAAAAGTATACCTTTCATTCATTGTTGAAAAAGATGGAAAAGTCTCACAGGTTAAAGTAGAAAGAGGCGTTTCCAAAGATTTAGATCGCGAAGCAAAACGAATTGTACGCGCGATGCCGAATTGGGAAGCAGGCGAAGTAAAAGGAAAGAAAGTTAGAACAAAATGTAGTCTACCAATTGTATTTACGCTAAACTAATCAACCTTAGTTGCTATACGAAAGCTGCTCTTTTACAAGAGCGGCTTTTTTATGTTCAATACGTTGGTTTTACTAATACGATGATGTGGCTCCACCAATATTTTCAATTGGATGCCAAGTTGTTTTTAACTCCATCAACTCGGTAATGTAGTGCAATCCTTGTGCTGTTGTGTCCATCCAATTCTGAGAATAATGCCTCACCCGTTTTAAATTGTCAACGGCATACTCCTGTATTTCTTGAAGCATTGCAGCAGCATCTCCTGCATACACCACTGCGTTCACATCCATATGTGTCGCCATTGGCTTGATCATTTCACTCGGCTTTCCTGTCAATATATTCACCACGCCGCCAGGAACATCCGATGAATTCAAAACCTCAGCGAACGTAATTGCACACAAAGGCAAATGCTCTGCGGCGATACAAACACACGTATTACCGCTAGCGATAACTGCCGCCACTTGAGAAACCAATCCAATCAATGAATCCGATATAAATCTTATATGTTTTTAATACTTCCAAACGTTCCATCTTAATTGAATTTTAGCGTGCATTCCTCCTTCACGACCGAAACCACTTTCTTTGTATCCTCCGAAAGGAGAGGTAGGATCGAATTTATTGTACGTATTCGCCCAAACCACGCCTGCGCGTAATTTTGTCGTAAGGTTGAATATTCTCGAGCCTTTGTCTGTCCAAACGCCCGCCGCAAGTCCATACGGAGTGTTGTTCGCTTTTTGAATGGCCTCATCTACTGTTCTGAAGGTTTGAATAGTTAGTACGGGACCAAAAATTTCTTCTTGCACCAGACGGCTTGATTGCGCCACATCAATAAACAACGTTGGTCGGCAATAGTATCCGTTTGATGGTATTTTACAATCGGCTTGATACATGGTTGCACCCTCGGCTTTTCCTATTTTAAGGTAGGACGAAATAACATCGAGTTGCTCTTTCGAGTTGATTGCTCCAACGTCGGTGTTCTTATCCAACGGATCGCCGACAATGAGTGAATTCATGCGATGTTTTAATTTTTCAATCACCTGATCTGCAACGGATTCTTGAACGAAGAGTCGCGACCCCGCGCAACAAACATGCCCTTGATTGAAGAATATACCGTTGACAATCCCTTCCACTGCTTGATCTAGCGGTGCATCTTCCAAAATAATGTTGGCAGATTTACCTCCTAATTCCAAGGTGGCTTTTTTATGTGTTCCTGCGATTGCCTTTTGAATTATTTTACCGACCGCAGTGGATCCGGTGAACGCAATTTTATCGACATCGGTATGATTTACGATAGCCGCGCCGGTATCACCGTATCCCGTAACTATATTCACAACTCCTGCAGGCAAACCAGAATCTTCAATAATTTCAGCTAGTTTCAATGCCGTAAGAGGCGTTGTTTCTGCAGGTTTTAATACCACCGTATTTCCAGTTGCTAAAGCGGGGGCAATTTTCCATGCTGCCATTAACAATGGGAAGTTCCAGGGAATAATTTGTCCTGCAACACCCAAGGCGCTCGCCTTCCGATTCGGAAACGCATATTCTAATTTATCCGCCCATCCTGCGTAGTAAAAGAAATGATTGCACGCCAAAGGCACATCCACATCTCTGGACTCCCGGATGACTTTTCCTGCATCAAGCGTTTCAATGACCGCAAACTCACGGGCTCTTTCCTGCATCAAACGCGCAATACGATAAATGTACTTTGCACGTTCAGAAGGCTCCATTTTAGACCATACATTGTCATAAGCCTTTCGAGCAGCTTTCACCGCTTTGTCGACATCCTTTTCATTCGCATGAGCGACAGATGCAAGTTTCTTTTTATTCGCTGGATTAATGCTATCGAAGTATTTACCTGAGCTAGGCTTTACCCATTTCCCATCGATAAACAAATCGTACTTTTCTTTTAAGTCAATGTGCCCAGTGCTTTCTGGCGCCGGAGCATATTCCCAATTTATCTTGTTCTTTTTCATGTTTAATCGATTGAGAAATAATCTGAAGATTGATACACTCCTGTTTCGGCTTTCATGATTTGCATCAGAACATCGTTGGCCAAACTACTTGCTCCAAAGCGGAACCATTCGTTCGATAACCAATCAGAGCCGAGCACTTCATTCACCATAACCAGGTTGTGCAATGCTAATTTTGAATTGGAAATTCCTCCTGCTGGCTTCATCCCAACTTGAATTCCCGTTTTCATTTTAAAATCGCGAATCGCCTCCAACATGGTGCACGTGACCTGCATCGTTGCTGCGGGCTTGATTTTACCTGTGGAAGTTTTGATGAAGTCTGCGCCCGCATACATAGCGATGTCACTTGCACGACGGACATTGTCCAAAGTCACCAATTCGCCTGTTTCCAAAATCACTTTTAATCGTGCTTTTCCACACGCTTCTTTTATGGCCGCTATTTCGTCAAATACAAAATTGTATTCCCCCGATAAAAACTTGCCTCGTGAAATCACCATATCAATTTCATCCGCACCATTGTCCACCGCAAATTTTGTATCTGTAAGTTTGATTTCCAAAGGTGCCTGCCCACTGGGGAAAGCCGTGGAAACGGAAGCGACTTTAATTCCTGTTCCGGCGACCTCTTTCTTTGCCACTGAAACCATCGATGGATACACACAAACGGCAGCCACAGTAGGCAAGCCCGGATGGACATCATGTAAATGCGCTGCTTTGTAGCACATTTGACGAACTTTTCCTGGAGTGTCTTTTCCTTCGAGGGTAGTAAGGTCGATCATATTCAAAGCCATATGCAATCCTTGCATTTTCGCTTCGTTCTTGATACTTCTTTTTTGAAATCTGGAAACGCGTTCTTCCACGCCTACTTTGTCAATTCTCGGCGACTGTGAAAAGTCTGGAATTGGTGCAGTAGCTGTACCTTTTTTCTTTGCCATTGATTGGTTGTTGATTCCAACAAATATAGGGATTGCGCATAGAAAAGCCTCGGTGTACATCACCGAGGCTTTCAAAATATTTTACTTAAACGTTAAAGTTGTCCGTCTGAATTGTAGTATCCATTTTTAAAGACACGCACCTTCAATAGAATTCCATCAGAATCGTATTCGTATACTTTACCGTCGTATAATTTTCCGTTTTTGAAATCACCGTCCTGCCAAATTTCATCGTTCTCGTTATACACCTTGTTATAACCGTTTGGCTTGAATGGGGTTCCTTTTGTTCTTGGTGCTCCACCCAAAGAAGGCGCTTCTTCGCGTGATTGCTCTGGATCGGCAACTGGCGTTAAAGGATTCACAGGTTCTTTGAAATCTTTCTTAATTGGCGTTCCATCTGCACCGAAGGTGATTTCCTCTTTTACGTCGCCGTTTTCATAGTAACGGGTTGCTTTGCCTGTTGGCTTGCCTCCTACTGCTTCGTATTCAAATTCGATTTGTCCGTTCGGGTGATAGTAAACAATCGTTCCTTCTTCCAAACCATCATTATTGTGGTTTCCGCTGTACTTCAACTGCCCGTTTGGGTAGTATCTTTCTAGCTTTCCGGAATATTGCCCTCTTGAAAACGTTCCTTTTTCTTTGACAGTACCGTCTGGGTAGATTTTCTCATAGCTACCATCTGGACGGTTGTTATGATATTCACCTTTGAGCTTTGGTGTCTTTCCGTCCGAATGATACTTGATCCAAGTACCCTCCTTACGGTTGTCTTTGTAATTTCCTTCTTCCACTTTCCCTTCAGCTGGATAACCCATTTCTGGACGATCCTTACCAAAGTAAATCCACTTCCCTTGCTTTTTCCCGTCAACGATCTTGTTGGTGTCACCACCTTGATCATTGCCTGCGAACAGAGGGTAAAAGCTCATCCCGACAAAGACACCTAGTAGTAGTAATGCGTGTTTGGTCATCTCTCAGTAATTATTTAACGTTCGGGAGTATTATCAGTTCTAAAACGAATATACAAATACAGTGCCCTACTTCAAAGGTTTGCTCGCACTTTTCGCTGAATGCTTGTTTTTCTTCGATGAAAATTACGCAGCAAAAATGGTGTAATTGTTTGATTTATAACAGATTCAACCTTGAATTAACGCCGTATCGACATTTTCCAACATGATTTCGACCAACTTCTCAAGGTCGTAACGCTCCTTCCAACCCCAGTCGTTTCGTGCTTCGCTATCATCGATAGAACCTGGCCATGTGTCGGCGATTTGTTGTCGGAAATCAGGTGCATAGTTGATGGTAAACTCAGGCATTTTCGTCTGAATCGCTTCGGCCAGTTGCTTTGGTGTGAAACTAATTCCTCCCAAATTGTACGACGACCGAATTTTCACATTCTGAGCAGGTGTTTCCATCAATTCGATGGTGGCTCTGATCGCATCTTCCATGTACATCATCGGCAAGGCAGAATTTTCACTCAAGAAACTGGTATATGTTTTCGATAGCTTGGCTTGATAAAAAATATCCACTGCGTAGTCGGTCGTTCCTCCTCCTGGCAAACTGGTGTAAGAAATGAGTCCAGGATAGCGAATGCTGCGTACATCAACGCCATATTGATTGTGATAATATTCGCACCAACGCTCTCCGGCCTGTTTTGAAATACCATACACGGTAGTTGGCTCCATTACGGTTCGCTGCGGCGTATTTTCTTTAGGTGTGGTTGGTCCAAAAACAGCAATAGAACTCGGCCAGAAAATCTTGTCAATGTGCTTTTCTTTCGCCAAATCGAGGATAGTGAAAAGTCCGTCCATATTCAACTGCCAGGCAAAATCCGGATTCTTTTCAGCAGTAGCACTCAAAAGCGCAGCCAGAAGATATACCTGATTTACCCCTTGTGAAATGATGTATTCGCGCACAAAATCACGATCCATCACGTCCATTTTAACATAGGGTCCACCTGCAATTGCTTTCGGACAGTCATCGCGCAAATCTGCCGCAATGACATTATCTGTTCCTTTTAACTCGCGCAACTTCAGCACCAATTCAGTCCCAATCTGCCCCCCTGCACCAATGATTAAAATCTTCTCTGCCATACCTACTTTTTGAGTTCTCACAAATAGAATTATTATTTAACAAAAATCCTAGTTAAGCTACAAAAAACACCATTTGGTTGGTTTTATGACAATTGTCATTTTTTCGACGGGAACAAGGGGTTAATTTCGCCAAGTTCGCTAATTTTAAGTTTTATGTGGATTGAACTTCTACTTCATTTGAACTTCTTAAACAAGAGGAATCCAGAGTGAGTCCCTTCTCACCATCGTATTGTTTTAGCGATTTTCAATCTTTTTAAATAAGAACTATGCCTTTTTATCATAAACTGGGGAAGTTTCCCCAAAAACGACATACAGTATACCGTAAAGAGAATGGGGCACTGTATCAAGAGCAATTATTTGGCACCATTGGGTTTGATGGCATGTCGAGCTTGCTCTATCACAATCATCCGCCGACAATCGTAAAGGATTTTGTGGAAGCAATTGATGTAAATCCAGAAGTGGCCTTCGAAAGACAATTGCGCATGCGCAGTTTTATGGGATACAAAGTCACTCCAAAAGATGATTTTCTCGATAGCCGTGTTCCGATGCTTACGAACAGTGACGTTACTTTGGTGCTCTCTGCTCCGAAAAAATCGTTGCGGGAATACTTTTACAAAAACGCCGATTGTGATGAAGTACTTTTCATTCACGAAGGAAGCGGAAAACTTCGAACGCAGCTCGGAAATATCGACTTTAAATACGGCGATTATCTCGTGATTCCGCGAGGTATGATTTATCAAATTGATTTTGATTCGGAAGACAATCGTTTGTTTGTTATTGAATCGAGACGTCCTATTTACACACCAAAGCGCTACCGAAATTGGTTTGGACAATTGTTGGAGCATTCTCCGTTTTGCGAGCGCGATATTCGTCCACCGCATGAATTGGAAACGCACGACGAAATGGGTGATTTCTTGGTAAAAACGAAGAAAGAAGGCGTTTTGTACTCGTACAATTATGCTTCACATCCATTCGATGTGGTTGGTTGGGATGGATACAACTATCCTTACGCTTTCTCCATTCATGATTTTGAACCGATTACAGGAAGAGTGCATCAACCACCTCCGGTTCATCAAACATTTGAAACAGATGCGTTTGTTATTTGTTCGTTTGTTCCGCGATTGTATGATTATCATCCAGACTCAATTCCTGCTCCATACAACCACAGTAATATTGATTCAGACGAAGTTTTGTATTATGTGGATGGCGATTTTATGAGCAGAAACAACATTGAACGCGGTCAAATCACCTTGCATCCTGCGGGAATCCCACACGGACCGCACCCAGGAGCTTACGAGCGCAGCATCGGCAAGAAAGAAACAGAAGAATTGGCTGTAATGGTCGATACATTTAAACCTTTGAAATTAACAAAACAAGCCCTCGAATTGGAAGTGGAAGATTACTACCAATCTTGGCTGCATTAAAAAGCAATCATCATGAGTAAAGACATAAAAAATGTAGACTACGGTCTTGAGAAAATCTTTGAAGGGGCACAAGACTTCTTGCCTCTGCTCGGAACAGATTATGTAGAATTTTATGTAGGAAACGCCAAACAAGCGGCGCATTTCTACAAAACAGCATTTGGATTTCAATCGTTCGCCTACCGCGGACTGGAAACTGGATCGAAAGACTCCGTTTCTTATGTAATTAAGCAAGATAAAATTCGATTAATTTTAACCACACCGTTGAATTCTAAATCACCAATTAACGATCACATTGTGAAGCACGGAGATGGTGTGAAAGTGGTTGCTCTTTGGGTGGAAGATGCGCGCAAGGCGTACGAAGAAACAACAAGTCGTGGTGCGAAATCGTACATGGAACCAACCGTTGAAAAAGATGAGCACGGTGAAGTTGTTCGTTCAGGAATTTACACGTACGGTGAGACAGTTCACATGTTCGTTGAGCGCAAAAATTACAATGGAACCTTCCTTCCTGGATTTGAAAAATGGGAGTCAGAATACAACCCAGAGCCTGTTGGATTGAAATTCATCGACCACATGGTTGGAAACGTGGGCTGGAATGAAATGAACACGTGGGTGAAGTGGTACGAGGACGTGATGGGATTCGAGAATTTCCTTTCGTTCGACGACAAACAAATTCACACTGAATACTCGGCATTGATGAGTAAGGTGATGAGTAATGGAAATGGTCGTATCAAATTCCCAATTAATGAACCAGCGGAAGGAAAAAAGAAATCGCAAATTGAAGAATACCTCGATTTCTATGAAAGTCCAGGTGTTCAGCACATCGCAGTAGCTACCAATGATATTATCTCAACGGTTTCTGACATGCGCAAGCGCGGAGTTGAGTTTTTGAGCACACCTCCAGACGAGTATTACAACGCCGTTCCAGACCGTTTGATGGAACACGATCACAAATTGCGAGAGGACATCGAGACTTTGAAGAGTTTGGGAATCATGATTGACGCAGACGAGGAAGGATATTTGCTCCAAATTTTTACGAAACCCGTTGAAGATCGACCCACTTTGTTTTTCGAGATTATTCAGCGCATGGGGGCCAGAGGATTTGGTGCAGGAAACTTCAAAGCATTGTTTGAATCCATCGAAAGAGAGCAGGCAAAGCGCGGAACATTGTAAGATTCCAATGGCATAAATAAGATTTAGGTCGTCGATCCCATACCATTTGGGCGGCGGCCTTTTTCTTTGATGTCAATTCTTGCGCTCTGGCACTTAAAGATCCAACGCTTCCACCATTCGCCGAATTATGCCCACAGTTCACCGATTTCCTCTTGCAGTTACTGCTTTACACCCATATTTTTGAGACATCAAACAACCCAGTATGAAAGCAAAAAACAGATATCACAGACCACCGAACAAGGCTTCTAAAATCGTAGCGGGACTTTTCGTTGTAATTTTCGGATGCATCTTCTTAGCAGATCAAAGCGGAGCAAACGTTCCTGACAGCTTATTATCGTGGGAAATGTTTTTGATTGCATTTGGATTTGTAACGCTCTTGCGCCATTATTTCCGTCACTTTGTAGGATATGCCATGGTCGGTGTGGGGATCGCTTTTCTGTTGGATGATTTCTATCCACAGCTGATAGATACCAAGCTCATTTTTCCAGTTGCCATCATTTTATTTGGAATTGTGATGATTGCCAAAGCGACCAACCTTTTCGGATCAAAAAAAAAAGGGACGCGCAGCCATGTGATGTTCGACGAGGACAACGAAATAACTGGCGACGACTTCATCGAGGCGACAGCGCTTTTCGGAGCAGTTAAGAAAAACGTCACAAGTAAGAATTTTCGTGGAGCTGATATCTCAACCATGTTTGGTGGAACAGAAATTAACCTCAGCAAAGCAGATATTCAGGAACCGATTAAAATCAACTCACGAACGGCTTTTGGCGGCATCACATTGATTGTTCCTTCCAACTGGCAAGTTCGATCCGATGTAACGGCCATTTTTGGAGCAGTTGAAGATCAGCGCCCCATTCAAGGAGATAATGAAATTGACGAATCGAAAATTGTGATACTGGAAGGAACATGCGTATTCGGTGGAGTTGAAATTCAAAGTTACGCTTAGTGAACAATTTCATCAAAAGGCTAATTTATTCAGTACAAGTGCAGGCGATAGCGTTATTAACGTTACTCGCTTTTGCGCTTTTTTGGCAACTGCGCTGGCAAGGGTTCGGACTTTCTCAAGTACTTCCTGATGTTCTTTCGTTTTTCTTGCTCGCATTGACATTCATGAGTCTTTTGGACGTTATTCAACGCTATTACAATGCAAAACGAGCCTTTAACTCAAGCAATACGGCACTCCTTATTCTTGTAATCACGCTTGTTATTTCCATCAATTACTGGATCATTACAATGTTTGAAGGGGCGAATGATGCCTACATGCGTTTCATTCAATCCACCTTCCTGTTCCGATTAATGGCTATTTGCCTCTTGTTTCTATTCATCCACATTCGATTTTGGAGCAGCAAACGCCTGGAACGCGAGGAAAAAATCAAACAAATTGCCGTGCAAAATGAGCGGTCGTTGGTAAAGATTGAAATGAATAGTATTCAACAGCAACTCAAACCGCACTTCTTGTTTAACAGCTTGAATTCTATCAACGCACTCACAATGACAGATCCTGAAGAAGCACAGCGCATGGTGCATCTTCTCTCAGAATTTATGCGCGGCTCCATTCAACAAGATCAAAACGAAATGGTGACGCTTCGTGAAGAAATTCGCCACCTGCAATTGTACACCAACATTGAAAAAGTGCGCTTTGGCGATCGATTGAATGTCGTTTTTGACATCCAGGAAGAAGCAATGGAAATCGCCCTTCCGTTTTTAATCTTGCAACCCATCATCGAAAACGCCATTAAGTATGGTTTGTATGGAAACACCGAGCAAGTCACCATCCATATTACAGTGAAAAAAGAGGAGCAATTCTTGACAATTGATGTAACCAACCCGTACGATTCCATCACGCAACAAACCAACAAAGGAACCGGATTTGGAATTCGATCGGTTGAGCGCAAGTTACTCCTCACCTTTCAACGCAGCAATCTTTTGAAAACTCAAGAGAAAAACTCGATATTCACCGCAACGCTTCAAATTCCCACCGCATGAAAAAAGTACTTATCATTGACGACGAACCGCTCGCACGGTCTGTAGTTACTTCTTACTTAAAAGCGTTTCCTGAATTGACCATTATTGGAGAATGTGCGAATGGTTTCGAAGGATTAAAAGCCATCGAAGAACACCAACCGGATTTGGTTTTCCTCGACATACAAATGCCCAAAATTAGCGGATTCGAAATGTTGGAGTTGATTGACCATCCTCCTGCGGTGATCTTCACTACGGCATTTGATGAATACGCCATCAAGGCCTTTGAAGCCTCTGCAGTAGATTATTTACTCAAGCCATTTTCGAAAGATCGATTTGAGAAAGCCGTCAACAAATGGCTGCAATCGAATTTGGAAAAACCAGCAGATCAATTCGAAGGTTTGCAGCACGTTCGATCAGACGAACATCAGCGCATTGTTGTGAAAGACGGCGGTGAAATAAAAATTATCCCTACCAACGATGTGCTCTTTATTGAAGCGTATGACGATTACGTGAAAATTCATACTTCAGATGGCTATCACCTGAAGAAAAAAACGATGTCGCATTACCAAAAAGCACTGCCACAACAACAATTCATGCGCATTCATCGATCGTACATTATCAATATTGATGTTTTGAGTAAAATTGAATCATTCGAAAAAAACAGTTATCGCGCAACGCTATCCAATGGCGAAGTAATCCCAATTAGTCGTTCTGCATATCCCATCTTAAAATCAACTTTAGGACTTTAACACATAAACAGAACTGATCAAAATCATATTTCGAGCAATTAGATTTCCGTACATTTGGGCTCAGAATATCCTGCACTTATGACACGAGAAGAATTGCTAAAAGCTATTGATGAGAAGTACGAAGGAATGGGACAAAACCCAGACACGTATCTGTCGGGACTTTTGCACTCAGAGCCAATCACTTACTGGGATTACATTCAAGTAGATGCATTATTGGGCTTACAAATCCAACGTACCGATTTGAAGGACGAAATGGTCTTCATCATGTACCACCAAATCAACGAACTTTTGTTCAAGATGATTTTGTGGGAAATGGATCAAGTTTCGCACGACGATTCCATCTCTACGCAAAAATTCACCAAACATTTGGATCGCATCAGTCGCTATTTCGACATGCTTTCAAACTCGTTTACAATTATGGGCGATGGAATGGACGTAGAACAATACATGAAATTCCGCGATACATTGACACCTGCAAGCGGTTTCCAAAGTGCTCAATATCGAAAAATTGAATTTGCTTCAACAGAGCTAATTAACCTGATTGATTATCGTTTTAGAGGGTCGATTGATCGCAATACACCCTATGCATATGCCTTTGACAATTTGTATTGGCAAGCGGCTGGAGTAGATCATAAAACAGGCGCTAAAAGCAAATTGCTCTCAAATTTTGAAGATAAATACCGCGAAGACTTTATTGGCTTCATGAAAGAATACAATTCCATCAACCTTTGGACGAAATTTAAGACTTTGGAACGCGATGCGCCACTACGATCATACAGTGAACGTGAAATGGGTGATGCACCACTTGAATGCCGCAAAAAAATATTTGAACAGCGGAGAAGAATCGGCGGAAGCGACAGGCGGAAGCGAATGGCAGAAATACATGCACCCACGCTATCAACGACGCATTTTCTTCCCTGAATTATGGACAGAGGCAGAATTGGAAAATTGGGGCGTAGATAATTTGGAGGATCACGCCACATTGAGCAGCGCTGAACAGACGCGTTTGTAAGTTCTCAATCGGAAGGAATCCGTATTTTTACGTCCAAATTGAACAACATGGCAGCAGAAGTAGGAATTATCATGGGAAGCACATCGGATATGCCTGTGATGCAAGAAGCAATTGACATTCTCACAGAATTGAACATTGAGCACGAAGTGAATATCGTTTCTGCTCATCGAACGCCAGAATTGATGTTCGATTATGCCAAATCAGCGCACAAACGCGGCGTAAAAGTTATTATTGCAGGAGCAGGAGGAGCTGCGCATCTCCCCGGAATGACCGCTTCACTTACGCCACTTCCTGTTATTGGTGTCCCGGTGAAATCGCGCAATTCAATTGATGGTTGGGATAGCATCCTTTCTATTTTGCAAATGCCTGGTGGAATTCCAGTAGCAACTGTGGCTTTAGATGGCGCAAAAAACGCCGGAATTCTTGCCGCGAAAATAATTGGTTCGGCAAATCCTGAAGTTCTTTCAAGAATGGAAGCGTATATGGACGGATTGAAGCAGAAGGTTTTGAATAACGCTTCGGAGATTAATACGTTTAAAAGACATTAGACAAAAAGACACTAGATCGCTTCGCTTTTAGAGGTTAAACTTGACGGAATATCTCATGTCTTCAGTCTAGTATCTTGTGTCTTGAATCTCCTATCTCAAGTCTGGCATCTCATGTCTTGAATCTCATGTCTCCCACCAAAACATCGTGTATCAATCATAATACAACAAATACTGTTTTCGCATTTCTTTGTAAGCGTTCAAATCTTCTTGCCACGTGGCGCGAATCTCAGCTTCAGATTTACCCGCTTTCAATTGCGCTAAAATCGAATCCGTTCCACAGAGTAAGAAAAACATGCGTGTCTTCTTACCGCGGAATAAATCTCCATCCATCATCTCGTAAGCATTGATCAGGAAACTGAGATCCAGTTCATTCACTCTTCGATACTTCATCGGATCGGGCTGAATTCCATAACAAAGTTCGCCTTTGTGTTTTGGGTTTTTGGCTCCGAAATCAGGCGCTGGCGTAAAACTGTAATCGAGGGAGTCTGGAAAATCCGGGTGCCCGTATTGCTCAAATGGATGGGGCGTTCCTCTACCCACGGTAACATCTGTTGCTTCCAACAAACACAAACTTGGATAGAGACTTATGGACAAATCGGACCTTAAATTGGGCGAAGGTCTTACTAAAATTGGCCACGGGTTCGCATGATAGTAATAGTTGCATTTCACCACTGTCAAATCGCATTCCACCTTATTCTTCAGCCACTGCTCTCCATTGATCATCATGCCATATTCACCAATTGTCATTCCGTGCACAATGGGAACTGGGTGCATTCCAACGAAAGATTTGAATTCAGGATCCAATACAGGCCCATCAACGTAATGTCCGTTTGGATTCGGGCGATCTAAAATAATAACAGGAATTCCTTGCTCTGCGCATGCCTCCATCACGTAATGCAGCGTGGAGATGTACGTGTAAAATCGTACTCCAACATCTTGAATATCAAAAACAACAACCTCTACTCCACTCAACTGCTGCGCACTTGGCTTCTTGTTTTTTCCATACAGCGAAACCACCGAAACTCCGGTTTGCTGATCCACACCATTTGAAACATATTCACCTGCATTCGCTTCGCCACGAAAACCATGCTCTGGCGCGAATACTTTGGCTACATTGACACCTCTGGCAAGGAGCGTATCAACCAAATGCACGTTGTTTACTAACGAGGTTTGATTTCCAACAACCGCAACATTTTTTCCCTCCAACATTGGTAGATATTCGTCCATTTTTGTCGCTCCTACCTGTGGAACTGCGATTCTTTCAGAAGTTTCTGTTGGTTTGTCTGCTAAATTTTGATCTGTCTCTGATTTTGCTGTACACGAAAAAATCAAAAGAATGAAAATGCTTTTCAAGCAGAAAAGCTTTCCGTACTTTAGCCGAAAATCAGCTGTTTTATTGGCATTTGAATATTTCATATCAAGAAGAACGCTCAAGAGTGTCGTACAAGGTAAGAAAGTTTCCAGACCTATTGTTCGCATCTCGGTGATCAGTATCGCTTTGGCGGTAATTGTCAACCTCATCACTCTTGCTGTTGTAACGGGTTTTCAGCAAGAAGTTCGCCAAAAAGTAAAAGGCTTCGGTGCGCACATCTTTATAATGACTGCGAGCGACTACAGTATTTTTGAAAGTGCCCCTATTCGAAAAGAGCAAAAATTCCTCAAAACGATTGAGAATATGGAGGGTGTTTCCTCCGTGCACGCGGTTGGATACAAGCCAGTGTTGTTTCAATCGAAGAAAGAAGAAATTGAATACAAATTGCCTGATGGGACGGATACAACAGAAATTCAGCAAAATGTATTCGCTACTGTATTGAAAGGTGTAGAAGATTCCTACGATTGGTCGTTTTTCAAAGATCATCTGATCGATGGAGAAATCCCCAAGTTTGGCGACAGTTTATCCAATCGCATTCTCATTTCACGACGTCTTGCCGACGATTTACACTTTGAAACAAACGATACGGTTGGCGCCTTTTTCGTAAGGAACATGCCCACCAAAAGACAGTTCGTCATTTCTGGAATTTACGAAACGGGGCTTGAAGAATTCGATAAAAAGTTCGTTCTTTCCGATCTTCGATATGTTCAAATATTGAATGATTGGGGCATCAACTCTTCCATCGAATTGGTTGATTCACTTTACCCCGCCCGCCCATTCAAAGAGGACACTACTATCATTCGCAACCAACTACTTCTCGCCGCCATGGTACGCGGAGGAATTGGCGAACACAGATACGATTGGGGGAAAGGGTTTGATACTTATCGATTGATTACTGTTTGTCCGTACGAGGACACCGTCATTCGATTGATTGCCAATGATTACCTGGTAGAATACGAATCAAATCCGGATGCTTTAACGATTCCAGACACTTCGTACGTGAAAATCTCGGTGGAAGGAAATCCATATGCTCGCTGCGATTGTTACAAGGACGATACGGGAGAACTCATCCGCAAATACCTCAACGAAGATGGAACCAAATTTCAAATTGAAGCTCCCGATAAGGTAATCACATTCGAATTTATCGAAGGAAAAGGAAGTTCACATCACTACGTCGGCGGATTTGAGGTGAATGTCGAAAACTGGGACAACCTGGACGCTTTGCACGCAGAAATTGATCGACAAGTGGCCTTCATTCCAAGTCCGTATAATGAGCAATTAAAAGTGACCTCGATCAAAGAAAACGAGAACGATATTTTCGTTTGGTTGGGCTTTTTGGATATCAACGTGCTCATCATTCTGCTTCTGATGATCATCATTGGCATCATCAACATGGGATCTGCTTTGCTTGTGCTCATCCTCATTCGATCGAACTTTATTGGAATCTTGAAATCGATTGGAGCCTCCAACTGGAAAATTCAAAAAATCTTCTTAATTCAAGCCGCCTTCCTGATTGGGCGCGGAATGCTCATTGGAAATGTCATTGGATTGGGAATTTGTTTTGCGCAGCAATGGTTTGGCATTATTCCATTAGATCCGAAAGTGTATTACCTCAATCAAGTTCCCATCGAGCTGAACTTATGGCATTGGCTATTTTTGAATTTGGGAACGCTTGTAGTTTGTGTTCTTGCCTTGTTGATCCCTAGCAGAGTGATCAGTCGTATCTCTCCGGTAAAAGCGATAAAATTCAATTAAGCCAACAAACAATCCACTCCACACAAGGATTATCGAAGTACCGTCTTACAAGTCGAATTCTCACTCCGTTGTCAATCGAACAAATTGATACGGCTCGTATTTGCGCTTGTTACCTGCGTCTTCTTCATAGGCCGGTCCCGCAACGGAGGTTTCCACAATCACCACATTTACTTTATCAGCGAACGTCCTTTTGAAGTCGTCAATCAAATCATACTTGATGTTTTCCGCACGAACTTTAGCCAATTTATCATTGGTACCGAAAGTTTGTGTTGGCACTTGAGAAGCTGATGAATACACGTTGATCGTTACAGAATTCCGACCGTCTTTCAGGTCTTTCTTAATTTTTCGAACGAATTTTCGGAGGTCGCCCTTATCCACATTCAACTTGTTCTTGTTGTAAGCGAAGGTGTGCTTGAACTCATAATTTTCGTAATTCTCAACCACCACTGGTGCTATGAGTTTTTCGGGTTCATCAAGCGAACAGGTAGTTTTCGCCATTTGACCAATTACATCTGTAACTGTCACAGAATAATCACCCGCTGTCAAACCGGCAATATCTTCGGATGTATCGCCATTGGACCATTGAAAAGTGTACGGTGCGCCACCTCCGTTGATCAACAAATCGACCGAGCCATCAGCGCCACCATAAACGGATATATTTGTTCCCACACAGGAAACTTCCAAAGGCGGAGGTGTCAAAATATCGATGGTGTAAATATCGCTTCGTTCACGCTCTCGGTTGCTCGACCAATATGCCGAAGTCCCCGTATAGCTGAAATAGGCGTCAAACTTGGGCGAATTAATTCGATTGCCCAAATTCACTGGCTGCGACCAATTGGTCCATGAGCCTTGCTTAACTGAATAGAAAATATCTGCATCACCTTCTCCTCCCATACCATTGGTGGAGAAAAAGAGGGTGTCCTGCGAAGCGGTCAAGAAAGGCGAAATTTCATAGCCACTCGAATTTATCGATGTGCCCATGTGCTGAGGTGCGGTCCAGGCTCCATCTTCTTTAATGGAAACATACAAATCTTCCTCACCCAGGGATTCTGGTCCGTTGTAGGATATAATAATTACGTTGCCTGCTTCGCCTACGTGAAATCCATAATGCAATCCGTCGATATCAAGGCCAGGAATCACAATTTCTTCTGGCTTTCCCCAACCTCCGTTTTTCTGCGTGGCGCTTGCAATTCCCTTTTCCGTATCCTTTTTACCGTCGTAAGTATTCAGCAAGTACGCCGTTGTGCCATCCTTACTCAACCCAACAATTCCGTTGTGAAATTTATTATTCAAATTTTTGACGCGACTTACCTCGCTGTACGATCCATCATCCTGTCGAATACTTTGCCAAATGTCCTGATCATTCGCCCCGCCTTGATTTTTTTCATCGCCCATTCTTACAAAATAAAGCGTTGCGCTATCAGCCGAAAATACCGGCATGCTTTCTTCGGTTTCTAATTGATTGACAGTGCCTAGAAGAGCTACGGGATCGGTAAAATCCCACCATTGAGCATTTGCAGACCAACAGGCCATTAAAAATATGGCGCTTAGAATTGTTTGTTTTATCATCTGATGATTAACGGCGTTTTCGGTTTATCTTCCAATCATTAACCCAAGGATTACTTCGTGTCCTCCGGATGAATAATTGTTGAATTCGGTAGTTGAAAAATCGAAGGAATACCCCAGTTTAAAGCGATCGCTCAGGTTGCATCCAAGCATTCCAATAATTGCATCGTTATGTCGATACGAAGCTCCGAACCACAACCAACGCTTGTACTCGAACTGCAACGATCCCTCGATTGTCGTAGGCGCAGGAGGAATTAACTTAACCAATGCAGATGGCATCAATGTCCATTCGTCGTTTAATTCGAAGCGGTATCCTGCGGAAATATTGAAATGCATTCTCGGATCGAAATTGGCTGTGCCAGAACCAAAGGAAACGGCACTTCTCGATAATTGATCGGCCGATACTCCCAGATACATATGATCTGCATAAAAGAACAAACCGGCGCCAATTTCCATAAAGTTCAAACTGCTCTGATTGGCAACATAATTATCGTACGTTGCATCCGTAACAACGGGTCCCGTATATCCCTGCATTTGAGACAATACCTGCGCTCGATCTTGCAAAAACATGCTATTCGACAATCCCAATTTTGCACCGAAAGAAATATTGTAGTCGCGTGTAACAGGCAAATGAATGGCATAGGTTCCCGCTACGGAAATATCCCGAAACGCTCCATATTGATCTGCGATAACTTGCCCGCCAATCGCGTGCTTTAATTTCCCAGTATTTACTTTCGGACTTGCCGCAGGTCCATAACTTGTTCGAAGCGAAGGATTGTATCGCGTTTTGTTACGAGACAAGACGGTACTTGCATAAGCGTAGGCCGTCATAGGTGAGTTGGTTATACCCAACCATTGAGATCGTCCCCCGATAGTAATATCAAGGAAATCATACATTCCTGCCGCAGCAGGGTTCACCATAAATTGATTTCGATTATACTGACTGTATTGTGGCAATTGCTGAGCGAACCCAGAACTTGAAAGACACAACACGAGTAGAAGTAGCAATTGTTTCATTGTCTTATGTTTCATAGCGGCACCGAAGTCTCCGGAGCATGTTTAATCACAACAAAAGAACGTTACGTTCTACAGAAAAGTTGGTTTCAATAAAGCGCAACATAGTTTAGCAGCCCTAATTTAACGCAATTATTGCCAATTCACAAGAATGTCCTCTGAATGATGGATGATGAATGAAGGAATGATGAATGATGAATGATGGATGATGGATGATGGATGATGGATGATGGATGATGGATGATGGATGTGCAAAAAACAAATTCTGATCAGTCAAGCGCCAACTGTTCCTCGCTCTTGTCGAATTTGAGGTAATTGAGATTAGGATCCTTATGATTGCGAAGTAATCAACTTGTGCACTCCACAACTATGGGACACGGTATGCTTCGTGTACTTTGTGCCTTAGTGGTAAAAGAGCCAATTACAACCTCCGCCACGAACTACTCCATACAATCGCACGGTTCTTCGAAAACAAACGTAACCTTTGGCATAGACTTGATCCAACGCTCTTGAAACGAAGGCGAAAATTTAACACCACTCAAATCCACCTTTCTCAAATGACTCAAGTCCTTCAAAGTATTCGGTAACGACCGAACAGGGTTGTTCCATAGATCAATATAGGTCAATCGTGTGGCTTGAGAAATACACGTGGGCAAAGTACTAATGTCGTTACGGTTCAGAATCAACTTCTCCAAATTTGGCAATGCACAGACCTCATTTGGCAATTCTGCGAATCGATTCAAAGACAGGTCGAGATATATTAGTTGTTTAAATTCCGTGATAAAGTCTGGGAGCTCCGTCAAGCGATTCTTACGCAGAATCAAATATTGAACATTCTTGTACTTTGACAAGTCCTCGGGCAATTCACTCAGCTTCATTTTAGCGAAACTAATTGCCACGACATCGTCTGCACTGCTAGAATCATGAAGATCCTCCCAGTCATGCACCTCAACAGAATCAGGAACGCTACAGTAGGCCAGATTAGTTAGAAACAGTAAAGAAATGACGAATATCGCTCTCATCTTTTAGCAATTGCTCTTTTAAATCGTAGACAGAATCAAATTTCTGTTCATCTCTAAATCTAGACAATAATTGTACCGTAACATACTGATTGTAGAGATCTCCTTTAAAATCAAATAAATGTACTTCAATACTGAGTTGATTGGTGTCGGTAACGGTAGGCTTGTGTCCAATGTTCATCATTCCTTCATAAATCATCCCATCTCCCATCATAATGTTTACAGCATACACACCCGACTTTGGAAGTAACTTGATATCACTTTCTACATCAATATTAGCGGTAGGAAAACCAATTTGTCGGCCCATCGCCTGCCCATTGACAACGCGACCATGCAGTTCAAAAGGTTCGCCCAGAAAATGCTGTGCTTGCGCCAATTCGCCTTGCTGAATGGCGTTACGTACTTTGGTAGAACTCACATTAACATCGTTGATTTCCTTAGCAGGAATCTCAATTACCTCAAATCCATACGTATCCGACACATCTCGCAGAAAATCGATAGAACCTTCTCTGTTTTTTCCAAATTGATGATCATAACCAATCACCATTTTCTTCACCTTCAATTGGTTCACCAGGTAATCGCGAACAAATTCCAGTGCCGTTAATCTTGAAAAATCCTTGGTAAATGGATGCACAATGATATTTTGCAGGCCAAATCTGCGGAGCTTGTCCATCTTCTCTACCTGCGTTTGAATTAACTTCAATCCATGGCTGTCTGGGTACAAAACCATGCGTGGATGCGGATAAAACGTGAAAAGAACAGATTCTCCTCCCACTTTTTCAGCTTCCTCATTCAAACGATTGATAATCTTTTGATGCCCCAAATGCACACCATCAAAGGTTCCGATGGTAAGCACGGGATTGGGAATATCTTCGAGTGTTTCGAATCCTTGAAAAATCTTCATTCAATCGGTTTCTACAACAAATGTATCGAATCCCTTAATTCGTAGCACAATCCCTCAAACGTTTTTTTACATCCTCCGCAGCTTTCGGATCAAATGCATACTTGTCTGAAATTTCCTCCATGATCTCATAACATCGATCCAGGTCCTTCTCACTTTCAGCCTCTTGGATACAAGAGCAGACATCGTCCACTTCCTCCTCCAAAGTTTGTTGTTGGCACCCTACAATAGTCCCAATTAAAAGTATCCCTCCAAAAAATAATGTCTTTGCCCTCATATTAAAACAATTCTCGCTTGCAACAATACCACAAATTAGGTATTTTTGTCGAGTGTTTCGTCTTTATTTATATTCAGTCTAAATAAACATACGCACAACAAAAAATTGAACTTATATGATAAAAGTGACAGATGCCGCAAAGAAGCAAGCCGCTCGACTCATGGAAGATGAGGGACAGCAAGGCTACTTCATTCGCGTTGGCGTTGAAGGAGGTGGATGCTCAGGATTGATGTATCAGCTTGACTTTGACAATGAAGAAAGAGAAGAGGACAAGGCATTTGAAGACAACGGAGTTAAAGTAGTTGTGGATAAAAAAAGTTTCCTCTATCTCGTTGGTACCACACTTGATTTCTCTGGAGGACTTAATGGTAAAGGTTTCGTTTTTGTGAATCCGAATGCCGACAGAACCTGCGGATGTGGTGAATCATTTTCCATTTGATAGAAAGAAATTATGGCAACATATACAGAAAATGAATTAGCAAAAGACCTCGAAGGCAAAGAGTACGAATTCGGTTTTACATCAAACATCGAATCGGACCGAGCGCCCAAAGGTTTGAATGAAGACATCATTCGCTTCATTTCAGCGAAGAAAGAAGAACCAGAATGGATGCTTGAATTCCGATTGGATGCTTACCGCACCTGGTTGGAAATGACAGAACCTGAATGGGCACACGTGAAATACAAAAAGCCTGATTTTCAGGATATCACGTATTACGCCGCTCCGAAACAATCTAAAAAGTACGAGAGCTGGGACGATGTAGATCCAGAAATGAAAGAAACCATGAGCAAATTGGGGATTTCTTTAGAAGAGCAAAAACGCTTGACTGGAGTTGCCGTTGATTTTGTCATGGACTCTGTTTCTGTAGCTACTTCCTTCAAAGCAAAGTTGAAAGAATTAGGCATTATATTTTGTTCCTTCTCAGAAGCGGTTCAGGAGTATCCAGATTTGGTGAAGAAATACATGGGAACTGTGGTTCCTAAACGCGATAATTTTTATGCAGCATTGAATTCTGCCGTATTTACTGACGGATCTTTTTGCTACATTCCTAAAGGCGTTCGCTGCCCAATGGAATTATCGACGTATTTCCGAATTAATCAGGGAGGAACGGGACAATTCGAACGCACACTTGTTGTTGCCGATGAAGGTTCTTATGTTTCTTACCTCGAAGGATGTACGGCTCCTCAACGCGACGAAAACCAATTGCACGCAGCGGTGGTTGAGTTGATCGCTAAGGACAACGCAGAAATCAAGTACTCAACAGTTCAGAACTGGTATCCTTGTGACATGGAAATATCCGTCATGTGTGCTGAAAGGAGACAATTCCATCGGCGAATTTTATTCGGTGGCGGTAACCAACAATTTCCAACAAGCGGACACAGGAACCAAAATGATCCACCTTGGTAAAAACACCAAAAGCACGATTATTTCCAAAGGAATTTCCGCTGGAGAGTCTCAGAACTCGTATCGAGGACTGGTACAAATTCACAAGAATGCCGAAAATGCCCGCAACTTCTCGCAGTGTGATTCACTGTTGATGACAGATCGATGCGGTGCACATACGTTTCCGTATATCGAATGTAAAAACAGTACTGCCAAAATTGAGCACGAGGCTACAACCTCCAAAATTGGCGAAGATCAAATCTTCTACTGTTTGCAACGTGGCATCGATGAAGAAAAAGCCATCAGCTTAATTGTGAACGGATATGCGAAAGAAGTATTAAATCAGCTTCCAATGGAATTTGCCGTAGAAGCACAGAAATTGTTAACAATAAGCCTTGAAGGTTCAGTTGGATAATTAAAAGAGACTTTTAGACAAGAAACCGAGAGATAAGTCTGCGATTCACCAGGCGAAGCAATCGAGTTTCTAATGTCTATTACGAAAAGAAAAGATATGATTACAATAAAAAATTTACACGCAAACATCGAGGACAAAGCCATTTTGAAAGGCTTGAATCTTGAAGTGAAAGCAGGTGAAGTCCATGCGATTATGGGACCAAACGGAGCAGGAAAAAGTACCCTGGCATCCATTCTTGCAGGAAAAGAAGATTACGACATCACAGAGGGAAGCGTTGCATTCGACGGAGAAGATTTACTGGAAATGGACACTGAAGAACGCGCTCGCGAGGGGTTGTTTTTGGCGTTTCAGTATCCTGTAGAGATTCCTGGTGTTTCAAACATCAACTTTCTTCGTACCGCAATCAACGAAAAACGCGAACATTTAGGTGAAGACCCGATCTCCGCGAAAGACTTCATGGCACTCGTTCGTGAAAAGTCGAAATTGGTAGAATTGGATCCAAAATTGGCTTCTCGAAGCGTAAATGAAGGATTCTCCGGAGGTGAGAAAAAGCGTAATGAGATTTTCCAAATGGCGATGCTTGAGCCAAAACTGTCAATTTTAGATGAAACGGATTCTGGATTGGACATCGATGCGCTTCGTATTGTTGCGAATGGTGTAAACACACTTAAAAGCAAGGACAATGCAACCATTGTAATTACGCATTACCAGCGCTTGCTGGATTACATCGTTCCTGATTTTGTACACGTTTTATACGACGGACGCATTGTTAAGTCAGGACCGAAAGAACTTGCATTGGAATTGGAAGAAAAAGGATACGACTGGATCAAAGAAGAATTAGTCGAAGCCTAAAAGAAATTAAGACTGCAAATCCAACAGGATATGAGCAATACATTGAAATTTATTTCCGGACTTACGCCAACCAATTTATCTGTCAATACTTCAGCACAGAAAAATGCAGCGCAAGTATTGGAATCAGGGGTACTTCCCACAACGCGCACAGAAGCATGGAAATACACCCGCGTTGCCAAGATTGGCAAAATTGACTTCACGAATACAGAGTCAACAGTAACAGACCTTGACAACAAAAAAGTAATCGATTCACCTTATACTTTGGTATTTGTAAATGGTCGCTTTTCAAAAGAACTTTCGGCCACATCGTTTCCTGAAGGTGTAGAAGTGAAGCCGCTATCAACTTTGGAAGGAATTACCTCTCAAGAATCGTTTGAAGGCGACATTTTCGGTGCATTGAACCTTGCTTACCTCAACGATGGTCTACACATTACCATCAAAAAGAAGGCAGTTGTTGAAGAACCAATTCAGGTAATTCACATTTTAAAGGGCGATGCACAGCTATCCAACTTTAAAGTGCAAATTGATGCCGAAGACTTTTCAAAAGCGACAGTTGTTGAAGGGTTCTTTTCAGAAGATGCGAGCAACAGCTTCGTAAATTACACCTCTGATATTCAGGTGGGTGTAAATACGCATTTCACCATTGAAAAGGTACAAGATGAAGCCGCTGGAAACTTCCACATTGGAACCGATTCCGTTTTTCAAGGCAAAGATTCTACATTCACCATTAATACAATTACCCTAAACGGAACTTTGGTTCGGAACAACCTTAACATTGCCGTGATTGGTGAAAACTGTACAACAAATTTAAATGGTGGTTACTTGTTGAAAGAAAAACAACACGTAGACAATCATACCGTTGTAGATCACAAAGTACCCAATTGCAATTCCAACGAATTGTACAAGGGAGTGATGGATGAAAACTCCACGGCAGTATTCAACGGCAAAGTATTCGTGCGTCAGGATGCACAAAAAATAAACGCCTTTCAATCCAACAGAAACGTATTGTTGTCTGATGATGCAACAGTAAACTCCAAGCCAGAACTGGAAATCTATGCTGATGATGTGAAATGTTCACACGGCTCAACAACAGGTCAGCTTGATGATGAGGCAATTTACTACCTACGTGCCCGCGGGCTTTCGAAAAAAGCAGCGGTACAACTTTTGGTTTCAGCATTCATCGCTGAAGTAATTGCAGAAATAGAAAATGAAAACGTTAAGTCGTATATCTACAAACGACTCAACGAACGATTCGGATGGGATATCAACCCTGAAGATTTCGGTTAAAATCCTTTATCAATAGCGCAATTTCACTCAGAAGTTGCGCTTTTTGTTCATCCTTACTTCCCGGAGCTTCCAAGTAGTTCTTCAAATGCAATTGCGCTTCAAGAATGTTCTCTTCCATAAAGGGTCCTTCAAGATTTTCAATAATGGTCAAACAATCCAGGGTTTCCATAAAATTGCCCTCTACCGCAATCTGAACAAACTCATCAAGGTAATCACTGAAATCTACCTTTGTATTCCAGATGGTAGAAAGCAAAAGTTGACGAATCGGAAGAAAATGAGGGTCCTCAATCAAATCCATCATCTCAGCTGTAACCGAAGTATCCTTAAAACTAGAGAACAACTCCAAAATTTCCTTTTGATTTTTTTCAGAAACACCCGAAAGTAACTTTTCTCCCAAAGGCTTCAGAACCGAAGGATCACCATTTGCCTCCAAAGCCTTCACCGCTTTGGAAATTTTCTTTGTGTCATCCGTTGCCAAATCAAACATGATTTGCTTCAACTTTGCATCTTTCTTCTTATCTGCCATCTTCGAAAATTTGGACAAAAATACGATATCCGCACGCAATTAAAATTTAAAGAGCGCATAGATACTTTAAAAAAAGTGAAAAGGGCTCCTGAAGAGCCCTTTCATTGAAATCAAATCAATACGAATCATTCCAAAATTTGATCAATCAGTTCTAGCAATAATTTCAGAAGCGAAATCAGAACCTTAGTAGTATCCCCAAAACGCGTCTTCAAAATCTCATTTTCTACCAGCATTTCTAACAACAATCGAAGCACGTCTCGGTGCGCATGAATCGAAAGTAGATTCTGATAACTCAATTCTTCCAAATTCACATAATTTTTCATGTTCTTGTTTTTTAAATTCGGGCAATAGAATTGACTTACAGGCATCAATGCAAGACTTTTCGACGCAGGAGAAAATGCATTTCAGTCTTTCAGTGATCGACTGTAAGGCATACATTCGCGTTAGTGTTTTCAAAAACAAGAACATGAAAATGAGAATCGGATGAATTACAAAAAGGACTCCCAAAGAGCCCTTTCGTTGAAATCAAATCAATACGAATCATTCCAAAATTTGATCAATCAGCCATAATAATAATTCCAGAAGCGAAATCAGAACCTCAGCAGAATTCCCAAAACGCGTCTTTAAAATCTCATTTTCTACTAGCATTTCTAACAACAATCGAAGCGCGTCTCGGTGCGCACGAATCGAAAGTAGATTCTGATAACTCAATTCTTCCAAATTCACATAATTTTTCATGTTCTTGTTTTTTAAATTCGAGCAACAGAATTGACTTACAGGCATCAATGCAAGACTTTTCGACGCAGGAGAAAATGCATTTCAGTCTTTCAGTGATCGACTTTAAGGCATACATTCGCGTTAGTGTTTTCAAAAACAAGAACATGAAAATGAGAATCGGATGAATTACAAAAAGGACTCCCGAAGAGCCCTTTCGTTGAAATCAAATAAATACGAATCATTCCAAAATTTGATCAATCAGTTCTAGTAAGAATTCTAGAAGTGAAATCAGGACCTCAGCAGAATTCTCAAAGCGTGTTTTCAAAATCTCATTTTCTACCAGCATTTCTAACAACAATCGAAGCGCGTCTCGGTGCGCATGAATCGAAAGTAGATTCTGATAACTCAATTCTTCCAAATTCACATAATTTTTCATGTTCTTGTTTTTTTAAATTCGAGCAATAGAATTGACTTACAGGCATCAATGCAAGACTTTTCGACGCAGGAGAAAATGCATTTCAGTCTTTCAGTGATCGACTGTCAGGCATACATTCGCGTTAGTGTTTTCAAAAACAAGAACATGAAAATGAGAATTGGATGAATTACAAAAATCATCCGTCAGAATTCCTAAATTTGCACATGCGTTGGTGTTTGTTTCCACTTCTCTTACTTTTATTAATCGCCTGTGATGTTCCGAGAGCATCGAAGGAGAAACACCCAACAATCGTAATTGCAACAGATCAACTAACGGCAAAAGACAGCCTCTTCTTCGCAGCATTCGAAAATGAGAAGAAGGTTACGATTGAGTTGAAACAGATATCTACGGATTCTTTGATTCAATTATATAAGCAAGACCCATTCGGATTGGAAATCGATGTCGTGCTGATTCACCATCTGTATGACATGCGTAGAATCCGCAACGTGAAAATGTTAGAACCGTTGAAAGGCAATTTTCCCGAAGAAGCTCAAGTTCTCGAAAACAAAGAATTCATAAAAATTGGGATCGATCCATTTATCTGTGTTTCAAAGCCCAATACCACAATCAATGTATACGAAGACCTCAACAGCACTCCCTATTTCATGCATCTTCAGCATAAATCAAAAACGCATTTTTTCGCCCCCTATGAAGAGCGCATGCACCGATCGAAAACATTTGAACGCATGAGCAATTTGAAGGAAAATGAGGTGCCGATGAAACCGTGGTACGTTGATTCATCTCAAGCCATTCTCACAACCTATTCAACTTACAAAAGTCGAGAACCAGAAGACTCAATCTGGAATAAATATTCAAATGTCCACTACCCCAACAGCGCAACTTCCGGAGTATTTCACGATGTTTTGTCAGCAGGCATCATTCGACAAAGTTCAAACTACCTGCTTTCTTTAGAACTTCTAGAATGGATGACCGAATCCAATACCAACAAGCAACTGGTTCAAAATAGAGGGTACACACCGTTCAGATCCAACGGAGAATACCGCCGCTTTGCAACCTCCCCAGTGGTACTTATGCAGTACCATACGATGATCGAACGCATGCTCAAAGAATTGAAGTAGGCTGCCAACATGACAGCCAAATGGGTTGGGCACGGAAGTTGACAATTCAATCTCGTGAAAACAATAAGACATCCGTTCGGTTCTACCTTAGAAGCAATCATATACCCGCTTTTGCTCGTAACAGTAATGTGGCTAGCTCACTGGGCAGATCATCTTTTTCCATTAATGAAGTTTTACCAGTACGGAGTCAAACCTGGAGAAGTAGATTCTTTATTTGGAGTGCTACTCATGCCATTGATTCATTCAAAAGATGGATTCGAACACATCTTCAATAACTCCATCCCAATAGCCATTTTACTCGGCACTTTGATCTATTATTACCGTCAGGTTTCGTTGCGCGTAATCATCATATCTTGGGTAGCTACTGGCCTCGGCTTATGGCTTTTTGCTACTAATACGAACAGTTATCACATCGGGATGAGTGGCATTGTATACGCACTAGCAGGCTTCCTTTTCGTTTCTGGCGTTATGCGAAAATACCTGCCACTTCAAGCAATTTCATTATTTGTTGCATTTCTCTATGGTTCTTTGATTTGGGGAATATTCCCAACGGAATCCCACGTTTCATGGGAAGGACATTTATCTGGATTGGTTACAGGAGTTATTTTAGCTGTGATATTCAGAAAAATAGGACCGCAAGCCCCCAAGTATCAATATGAAATTGAAAAAGAAATGGGCATTGATCCGCCAGACCTGGAAGGACAATGGCGCGAGCAAGTTCAATTAGAAAAAGAACGAATTGCTGCCATTCAAGAAATGAAACGACAGCGGCAAGAACAAGTTGATATGCAACAGCAAGATCGTGTTCCAGATAGATCGATCCCGAACCCCGCGGAATCTCCAGATCCATTGCGTGTCATTTACACGTATCGGCCAAAGCACAATCCATCAACAGAAAATCCGGACTCTACACCTCAGGACGATACAACTGAGCCATAGTTCCTGTGCCTCGAAACGTTTCTTTCCAGTCGGAACATTCAAAGGAAATACGGACATACTGTCCCGTTCTCAATTCCACATCTGAATCGCAGAAATAGTTCACGAGATCTGAAATCCCAAAATTGTGCCCAATGAGTAAGACATCTCCCTCTAAATTTGATTCCCACAGCATTTTCAGAATCGTCTGATGAGAACACAAATAGAGGTCGTCAAAAAATTGAGGTTCGGGAAGACCTTCGAACGGCTCAAGGGTTTCTCTTGTTCGTTTTGCGCTGCTACACCAAACATGATCGATTCCAGAAACCGTATTGAAAAAAACCTTCAAATCCTCTCGTTGCCGCAATCCCTTTTTCATTAAAAATCGATCGAAATCTTTTCCTGTTGGAGAAATTTGCTCTGTTTTCGCGTGACGCAGGATGTGCAAGTGTAACATAGAATTCAATTTTTTTTCAGGTATCTCCAACCAAAATCAAGAATAGTTCGTTTTAAGGATACAGAAACCGCAGGGTAAATTACGCAAAGTGTTAATCAAATTGCTTAAATTACGGTGTAAAATACAGTAAAGCACAGCAACTACATGGATGTCACGCAAGAAATAATCGATGCATGCAATCGTGATGACAGAAAGGCAATCAATCGTCTCTACGAATATTGCTTTGAGTTGCTCATGCCTGTATGTTTTCGTTACAATCGGAATGAAGAAGACGCGAGGGCTTCTTACAACAATGGTTTCATGAAGATCTTGAAAGGGATGAAAAAGGTAGATGAAGGCATCAACTTCAACGCCTGGGCCAAACGCATCATGGTCAATACCCTGATAGATGAATACCGTAAAGACAAAAAATACAACACGCAAATCACGAAAAGTGACAACGAACGCGAGTTGGATTTTTATTCTACGGGACATCAAAACGATGCAGAAAGCAATTTGGGTTACGAGAACATTATGATGCTTGTAAAAGAATTGCCACACACAACTGGGCGCGTATTCAACCTATATGTAATTGATGGATACTCGCACAAAGAAATTGGTGTGATGCTGGAAATGTCGGAAGGAACGTCAAAATGGCACCTCTCCACAGCCCGCAAACAATTGAGAGAAAAACTAGAAGATTTAGAAAAACGCAATCAGCGTTTGGTAATATGAAGTGGACAGACGAAAATATCGATAAATTGTTCCAGGAAGGAGCCGAGAAACAATCGTTTGCCTTCAAACAGGAATATTGGGAAGAATTTTCAGCATCCCTTTCTGATGCTGCACCTTTGTCTGACGCTTCAGATGAAGCATTGGATTCAGCTTTTCAAGAAAGTGCTGCCAATCAATCATTTGATTATAAACCAGAATTTTGGGAGGCATTTGCCGCTGACTTGCCGAGTGATGCACCATTATCTCAAGTTCCTGATGCTACTTTTGATTCGGCATTCCAAGAAAATGCTGCGGCTATCTCTGTTGATTACAAACCCGAATTTTGGAACGAGTTTAGCGATTCGTTGTCATCATCGATTGCTTCCACTGAGAACGTAACAGACAATGAGGTGGATGCGATGTATCGCGCAGAGGCTTCGAATCTATCTTTCGTATACCAACCTTCTTATTGGGAAGAAATGGCAGCAATGTTACGCCGCCGTCGCAGACGTCCGGAATTCCTTTGGTTTGGATTATCAAGTGTATTTGCAACTGCATTGATTGCACTATTGTTCTTAGAGCAGTCGCCACTTCAAATGACTTGGGATACGCCAGAATATGCCTTTGAAGGTCTATCTCCAGAAGCGGTTCAAAATCAAAACAGATCGATCGCCGCAAATAATTCAGTCAATAATGGAACCAACGATGCGGTAAATTATGGCATTGATTCCCCTCAAGGTCAGTGGGTGAATGGCACAACGCCATCAACTCCAGTAGCGAACAACGGGAACATTGCCGTAAATAACAATTCCAAAGCGAATACAGGCCGTGACAACACGAATCCTGTTCCAGTGACACCAATTTCCAACCAGAGTATGACTCGAATGAATCGTATCATGCCTCAGTTAATTGTTACTGCTTCTTACACTCCAGCGGCATCCATTTCGGTCGGAACGAGATCAATTAAGGAAATGAAAGCATTGGCCTCTTTGAATCCAAGGGCATTGGAAAGTTCAGAAATGGCAGCTGAAAATACTTTGGCAGAAACCAATTATCCAGGTCTTTTGAATTACAAAGGCGGCATTGAATCAAGACTCTATGTTCAGGGAGTAACAGGCGTTTCACAATCGTTACTTGCCAACTCGGATGCAATCTCAACTTCTTATGGACTGGGACTGGGATGGCAAATCGAGAAAAGAAACTGGACGTTTAATTTGGGAAGCAACCTTCTAATTAACAATTACTCTGACATACAAATTACAGGTGAAGCAGTGCGACATCAAAACTTTAGTGGAGGAACCATTCGCCGTGACTTTGATTTCGGTCAAGTAATGACAGCTGAGCTGGACTTTTCCGTTGGGTATTCTCTTGGAAGACATCAGTTCCGATTGGGAATTCGCCCTTCGTACGATATTCAGTCTTTCGTGAAAGAATACGAAATAATGACAACGCTTAGCGAAGATTTGGAAATTGACGAAACAGTTTCCACTAGTCAAGGAAGAAATACGGAAATGGACGAATTCCAACGTTGGGGCTTGAAACCAACCTTCGGTTACGCGTATCGTTTTGCATCCGACTGGACCTTAGGGTTTTCGGTAAGCGCGGAAGTATTGCCGTCCATTTCGCTTACCTCAAAATACGAGACGGTAGATTATCAAGAAGTGATTGGAGCCAATCGCACGCTTCCAATAGACGGACAATTATACATCCGCAAAACATTGAACTTTAGACAATGAAAATATTTTCCTACATATCATCTGGTGCAGTTGCACTGAGCCTTTTGGCTTTGGTAGGTTGTTCAAAACAAGACGTTGTAATTCCAGAACCGAACGACCCAATTTTTGAGGTGCGTGGAACGTTGGGAAATGACGATTTTGAACTTGTTGCTGGCGCCGATAATGGCTTCATGTACACTTCTACAAAAGTACAGAATGGTGTGCGCGTTTTTACAGGCGAGCTATCCAACGGTGAAACTTCGGTGGAGTTGGGGATTTTTGATGGAAACCTTGATATGCCCAATGCGATACCGGAAACAGACCTTCAAAATGTCGTGTTAAAGTTAGCTCGGAAATATTCAGATCCCTTAGCAGTATTGAATGCACAAAGCATCGTCCCAAACCAAAATGCTACCAATATTGATTGGTACATCAATGGAACTTTCGCTGGGTCAGGGCAAATTTCGATTTTCGAACCGGGACGTTACGACGTTTGTGCACACGTAACTTTTTTAACGGGTCAAACAGAACAATTGTGTGATGAAATCATCCTTGGGTACACGCGCAACGCAAACTGCTCTATCGATTTGGATTTAAGTCAAAGCGGAATGATACTCGCTGATTTGAACACCACAGGAGAGCCAATAGTTTCCGTTGAATGGATTCTCAACAATGTGGTTGTTGGAACAAACGACACGCTAATGCAAGCGCTTCCATATGGAGTTGGGAATAAACTGAAAGCACGCGTAACGTTTGACAACGGCGTAGTGCGCGAGAAATCGTGCTTTATCGACGGGACAGACCCATCACAATGGATTTCTGACTTCTCGGTATTTGAGTTCTCTTCTACCCCTTCTATTACTCCTCAAGATTATCAGGTGCGCTTAATTGTTCATCACAATGGAAAAGTGTACAGGTCGATTG
Organism: Fluviicola sp.; assembly: GCA_043584915.1. GTDB lineage: Bacteria > Bacteroidota > Bacteroidia > Flavobacteriales_D > Crocinitomicaceae > UBA4466. Next base: position 2,029,318 of record CP121319.1, on the reverse strand, counting down.
AAGCCGAGAACGAAGGTTCTTCCATTTCTTTGATTTCCTTAGAACCCTTCGAAGACAACGCGAACGGAAACAACGTTTATAAAGCAACCCTTCAAATTGAAGCCATTGTGAAGGAAATGAGTACAGAAAAACTGATTCCTGTTAGTTTTACCGCAACTCTTGGTGTAGAAGTTCCAGAATAAATCCGATTGCTTATCTTCGTGTAAAATCTTGTACATGAAACTCTTACTCGCACTATTACTCCTTCCAGTATGTAGCATTGCTCAAATTACCATTACGGACACCGACTTCGGCAACGCAGGAGATACGGTACGAATGAGTTCCACCACAGATTTAGGAATTGATTATGCTTCCACAGGAACCAATTTTATCTGGGACTATTCCTCGTTTGTGGCCGAAGAACAAACATTGCTTGAATTCAACGGTGTTACAAGTGCGTCTACTTTAGTACAACTTCTATTTGGTGGGTTCGCTCCCTCGGACTATCAAGCATCGTATTACCAAGAGTTCGATGATTTACCTATTGATCAATTTGGGCAATTTTTACCCGTAAATATTAGTGATCTCTTTCAATTCACAAAAATCACTACAGACTCTGTTTCCTCTGTAGGAATAGCCATTTCTGTTGACGGAAATGAAGTGCCCTTCCGATCTGATAGTATCGAGAAGCGTTACGCTTTGCCGCTCACATTCGGAGACACTTACACAGGATATGGTTATACGGAAATGGACTTAAATCCTTTTGCAGATATTATCTGGCGTCAGCGCAGAACGCGAACGTCTGTTGTGGATGGATGGGGAACCATCGCATTGCCAATGGGAACTTTTGATGTGATTCGCGTGGAGGGAGGAAAGTCCGGGCAGCACAGAGTACCGTACTTCCTAACGGGAAGGGTTCGTTTTTCTTTTTCTTGAAGCGGCAATTTCTTTCTTGATGATGGCTTCTGGAGTTACTTCTGACGGCTTTGTCAACACAAAAAATTTAGATAGTCCTCCATCAATATGGTACCGAATGCGCGTAAATTGATATCCCATCATTGGAATTGTTTTCACCTTACGAATACTTCCAATAGGTGCAACAACATGCTGATTTGCCATGGTTTTGAGAATGATATTTCCCGCTTTTAAACTTACCGATCTCGCATTTTTCCAAATGTACCAGATCAACAACAAACTGACGATTCCAACCCCTCCCATTACACCGAGAGAAACAAAGGTTAATCCCATTGTAAAAAATATCAATCCACAAGAAATAGCGCCAACCCCTGCAAAGAAAAGGCAGATTCTCTGCACACTCTTAAGATAGGACTTAGAGGTTAAATAGATTCGTTGTTTTTTCGTATAGTGTTCCATTCGCTTGTAGCGACAGTTCGTTCGGTCGTACGAAATTGTCAAAAACTTCTCAAAAACGCAACTTATTTAACACACAACCAAATGGTTAATCTTTGGACAACACGGCAAACCCTTTAGGCGCATGAGTTTCGAACGCTTCCTTAAAAAAATAAAAATTACTAAAAGGGTTTTGTACAGGTACGAGAATGATAAAAATGTGTCTTTTATAATTTCTGAATACTTTCTACTCGGGTGCCATGTGCGCTATTTACACGAACAAAATACACTCCAGAATCATACGTATTCATATTCACTATAGCCTTGCTTCCAACCGGCTTCAATGATTCGATCAACTGTCCTGTTGTATTTCGAATTTCAATGGAAACCACATCGTATGCGCCCCACTCAATATTTACGGTTGCGGCCGCAGGGTTTGGATAAATCACCAAATTTTCCATGATGTTCGCCTCCTCCAAACTTGCAAATTGCGGGCATATGATGTTGTATAAGAAAGTCGCCGATTCCCATAAAACAGAGTCTGCAACAGCGTTAGAACCTTGGAAATAACTTACGTGCCCGTTTCCAGGAAATGTAATCAGTTCTGTTGGCACAGAGACGCTTTGCGCTTGTTGATCCATTAGGAAAGATCCTTCCATGTTGATAATTGGAACACTGAAAACATTCGCTGATCCGCTCGCATAAGGAACTGTTTCGTCTCCGTCATCATGCACTGAAAATAAGTCAGGATCATTGGCATCAATATAACTTGCCTTTCGCAATGCTCCTGAGAAGTTCAATAAACCTCTAACGTCATCTGTATATTGCGTGTTGGTAGAACTGTTTCCGGTCCAACCTCCATTGTTTGCTAAAAGCGGTTGAATGTATGGTTCTATTACATCGTTTGAATCCAATAAGGCGGTATGAGCTGCTGCAATAGCACCTGCCGAAATTCCTCCAACGAAAATATGATTGGTATCAATTCTATAGTTGTTTGTGGTTGCAGCATCTTCCTTGAAATAACGAACTGCCGCTTTCATGTCAGACACTGCCATGAGTACCTCTTCCGTCATATCCACGGAGTCTGGAAAGGGAATTAATGGAGCATCGTACAAACGATAATCGATAGTGGCAGCAACATATCCTAGCGATGAATAGTACTCACACATCCAATCCATATCTTGGCGGGTTCCTGAAATAAAGCTCCCTCCAAATGCTACAATTACCAGTGGACGTTCGGCAGCAACATCTCCCGACGGCTCATAAATATCCATAAACAGGTCCTGGTTGTTCCCTCCGATCGTTGTGGCGTTTCCAAATTGAACACCCGTTGTGGCGCTTGGCACATAGGAGAAGGTTGTGTAGCGCACTCCGTCACACGTAGACACCTGTCCCCAAGAAGTTGATCCGGTTAATAAAATAATAGAAAGTAATTGTAGCAGTTTCATGTTCAAAATTTTACGCAATGTATAAAATTCATGTTTTCTACTCAAATGCTTTGTGATGAACGGAATATATTAAAACAAAAAAATGGGCCTTGAAACTCAAGACCCATCTCCAAAAAAATACCAATTTGATTTTTCTCTTTTCTATTATTCTCCTTGACCGAGAGAGAACCCTCGACCACCATCGAAATGGTATAAATTTTCTGTTTTCACTACATCGAATCCAGCTTTGTTTGCGTTGCTTAGAAGCTCCAACACGGATGCGTAAGCCTCTGTTTCATAGACTGGTGCTCCATCAACATGAGGAACAAAACGACATCTCCAATGATCTGTACAATAGGTCTCAGGCATTCCGTTCGGGAACACTTTCACACCACGATTTGTGATCATTTTCAATTGCAATTTACCTCCTGAAACTTTGGAAAGGTTGTTTCCGATTTCATCGGCGTCAGATCCTTCCCAATCGATGAATAAATCAACACCAACAAGTGTTTTCTCTTCTTTCTTTCTGTTGTAATCTGGAATGTTGATTTCTCCGTTTCCAGATGCCAAAGTACTCATAGGAAGTTTTTCTGGTGCCTGTCCCAATCGCTCGATAACCGCGTCTGCGAATTCACCAGTATTCACCAATTTTGCACTTTTCCCTTCTTGATAGATATCGGCAGTATGGCAGCCATCTTCAAGCGTTCGAAGCCAGGCATTTTTAATTTTATCGGCAGTTTCGTTTTGCCCCAGATGCGCCAACATCATCACTGCTCCATTCAACAACCCAGAAGGATTGGCAATTGCCTTACCTGCAATATCTGGCGCTGAACCATGAATTGCTTCAAACATTGAAACTTCTTTCCCAATGTTTGCCGATCCACACATTCCAACAGACCCTGCAATTTCCGCCGCGATGTCTGAGATAATATCTCCGTACAAGTTCGACGTTACAATCACATCGTAATTTTGAGGTTTCGCTGCCAAGCGTGCAGATGCGATGTCGATAATTTGTGTTTCGCTTTCGATGTCAGGATATTCTGCTGAGATCTCATCAAATACCTTGTGGAACAATCCATCGGTAATTTTCATGATATTATCCTTCACCATACAGGTTACCTTCTTACGACCGTATGCCCGCGCATATTCAAATGCATAACGAACAATTTTTTCCGATCCTGGGCGCGTAATCAATTTTAAACACTGATATACATCTTGTGTTTGGCGGTGCTCAATTCCCGCGTAGAGATCTTCTTCGTTTTCGCGCACAATAACTACATCCATGTCTGTGTGGAAGGTCTTGATGTATGGGTGCAAAGAAGTTACCGGACGTACGTTTGCATACAAGCCCAACGATTTACGCATGGTTACATTCAAACTTTTGTATCCTTTCCCTTGCGGTGTTGTAATAGGTGCTTTCAAAATAATCTTGCACTTTCGAATGGTATCCCATGCCTCTTTTCCGATGCCGGCCGTTTCTCCAGATAGATATACTTTTTCTCCTACTTGAATTTCGTGCGGCTCGATATTGGCACCCGCCGCATTCAAAATACGCAAGGTTGCCTTCATTATCTCTGGCCCAATTCCATCTCCCATGGCAACCGCAATTGGCACTGCCACGTTTGTTTCCGACCCATTCTCCATGGTCATCGTTGAATTATCGATCATAGTTTATGCATTTTCCACCAAAGATAACTTTTGTTTATACTTCCACCACACATCTATAGAGAATATGAGATGAAATCGATTAATACGACCCATAAATTGTGCTTATTATTTGATGTCGAACGAAATAAATACTTTTGATTTATGCTATTCGGAGGCACGCTACTTATGGTAACATTCGTGATCTTACTCGTTGTTTTCTTCTTCAAAGTTAGCAAGGAAGAAAGTCGCGGTTGGAAAGTGAGAAAATCAAATGCAAATGAACTTCAATATTCTGAGATTATCTGGGATGATTGGGAGAGTATAACGTTCGTGGTCGAATGGTACGCAAAGGACGCTCCCAGGCATGTAATTTACATCCCCAAAGACTGGAGCGATTTCCCAATTTGGGCGCAAGAACATAAAGACATCATTTTGAATCGCCTAAATACCGCTTACAAATTACCCGCTTATTCGATACGATGGATTGAATAAGTTTCTATTCTTGATGCAGGTCTTATCTTCTAATTTGACTATTTTGGTAACGAAACAAACAACTCAAACGATAATTTATGGACGCTGCAGAAGCACTAAAAATTCTAAAGGAAGGTAACGAACGCTATGTAAAAGGCGAACTAAAACATCCGCATACCGATAATTCACGACGTGATAATTTAAAGGAATCGCAACAACCATTCGCTGTAGTATTAAGTTGTGCTGACTCGCGCGTGGTTCCTGAATTGATTTTTGATCAAGGATTGGGCGATTTATTTGTCATTCGCGTTGCAGGAAATATTGCCAAAGACAAAGTTTTGGGTAGTATGGAGTACGCGGTTAAGTTTTTGAACTCAAAACTGATCATTGTACTTGGACACGAGAGTTGTGGCGCAGTTGGAGCCAGTCTCGGTGATAGCGATCCGGGGGGACACATTGGTGCTATTATTGAAAAGATTAAGCCTGCCGTTTATATGGCAAGACGCATGGAAGGCGATCACTTAACCAACTCGATTCAGGTAAATGCCCAGTTGGTTTCTGAAGAGGTTAAAGAGTCTAAGCCGATTTTGAACGAAGCGGTAAAACATGGCGGTTTACAGGTTGTATCTGCCTATTACGAGCTTTCTTCAGGACGTGTGAAGTTCTTTGATTAATCAGATCGTATAAAATGTGAAAAGGCTTCGAAGATGATTTCGAAGCCTTTTTTTATGGAGTGAATTTGAAGATCAATGCATCATTGACATAATAATGTTATCGTAGATCGGAATGCCCAACATGACGTTTAGTGGGAAGGTGATTCCAAGTGCCATGGGCAGATACAAACTAGGATTGGCATCTGGGACGGCCTGTTTCATTGCTGCGGGAACGGCGATGTAAGAGGCACTTGCTCCTAGGATTGCAAACAACAACTGATTTCCAGCAGCATCGGTGAAGGTGCTACTCAACATCAGGGCTACGAATCCACCAAAGAAGGGCATAATGGTGGCGAATAGAAATGGGTACACTCCTTTTTTTACAATGATAGAAAGCTGCTTCCCACTTGTTAATCCCATATCTAATAAAAACACGGCTAAGAATCCTTTGAAGATATCGGTTGTAAACGGTCGAATTCCTTCTGCTTGCTCGGCGGAGGCAAGAAACCCAATCACCAAACTTCCCAAGATGAGCAATACACTCCCATTTGTAATGGAATGCCAAACAATTTTGCGCACGCCAGTTGATTGTTCCTTTTTCGATTCTGGGCTGCGAAAGTAATTGATCAAAAGAATGGCGACAATAATTGCGGGAGCCTCCATCATGGCCATCACGGCGATCATGTGCCCGTTATAATCGATTGCTTCAAATTCCAGAAAGGAGGTTGCCGTTACAAAAGTCACTGCACTTACAGAGCCGTAAGAGGCTGCAATTGCTCCTGCATTCGCCACACTAAACTTTCGTTTCAGGATGAAAAAGCTGATTATTGGAATGAAAACTGCCATAAAAACGCCGAGCAGTAAACTCAAGAAGACTTCGGTATCTAAACCACTATGAGAGAGCTCCTGCCCTCCTTTGAACCCGATGGAAAGCAAAAGATAAATCGAGATAAACTTCGAACTACTTTCCGGAATTTTTAAATCACTTTTAAATTGAACCGCAAGAATTCCGAGTAAGAAAAAAAGTAGAGCCGGATTGGTAAAATTTTCGATGAGCGCCTGAAATTCCATTTGTTTGTTTTGTTTTTCCGGCGGCAAAGATTGGTTATTTAATTCATAAACAGTTATTCTATTTTTTAATGGATTGTATTAGCTTTTACTTATAGCTTCCTATGATTTACTGTTTACTAGGGTTCTGTAGTATCCAGACACCGATTTTTATTTAGAATTGATCGTTTTGAACTAAACCAATCACTATTTTCAACGTTCACCTTTCCCTAAAAAGATGCGTCTAAAAGTTGGGGCTTTAAAGAATTTGAATCTGCACGAAGCCTTTTTTCCAGAATGGGAATTGTCTGAATGATAAATAAAGTCAGAGGAAGAATCAAAAAGAAAATACATTCGATTTGTTCAAGTCATGGGCTTGATAGAGGCCAAATTAACATGGATATTGTAGATTACGGTTGAGCAGATGCCAATAAACCGCATCAACTTTTATTAGCGAAACATGCCTTATTTCCACCAAACAAGGATTAATGTATATCAAATTTACCCGGTTTGATTTTTTTCCGAACCCTTATCATCTCTTTCGTCCACAGCCAAATCATTAAAGGAAGTACTGCAAAAGATAATTTGTTGTATTCCCATGCCGTTGTAAAGTCAAAAAAGATCAAATGTTTCAAAGCCCTAGTCATTCCGCAAGCATAACAGGAAAAATCAAAATAAACTCTGGACAAGCAAATTGATTGTCCAGAGTCAAAAAAATCTATTGGAACCATGGCGAACGCTAAAGGCACTATGATTAATAGGGCCAAATAACTAATAAAAATTAATCGCTTCAAATTATAGTTTTTCTGTATACTCGCCGTCTATCGGCTTTAAGTCTCCAGTAATAATTCTAATCAAATCAATCAGCGCTAAAATACCGCAAACGCCGCAAGTAAGGAGCATTAATACACCTACACCGATGTGACCTAAATAAAATCTGTGGATTCCTAAAATCCCAACTAAGAGCACCAGAACCAATGCAATTATTTGACTCTTCCCCTCTTCTCCGGAGACGCTTACGCTTGACCGCTTGCTCATAACCTCACTTGTACCGTTAGCATACTTTATTTTGAAAATGTCTGATTTTTTTATTGTGAATAAAGGACCGTCTTCATCATCACAAATATTGTATTTCACCTCTTTTGTCCCTACTTCCAAAATTTTCGCTTTTACTTCGTCGCCATTTTTTAGAATAATTATGTCACATTGGTCACTTTCTACCGGGTTTTCTGATTGAGAACTAGGCTCACTAAAATCAAAGGATCGAGTTTCATTGTTTGTTAACTCAAGCGCAGGTTCTTTCTTAATAGAAGCATCAGGGCCGAACTTCATTAAATTATTTGCCTCTTGGTTTTTAAATTCAATCTTTTCACTCTCTGAAATAATATTAGCGTTAAGAGCCTCATTCCTGTTGAAAGATCTGCTTTCATTTTCATTGCTGCCATTATTGGTTTTGTATTTCTTTCTCCATTCAACGTGAAACCCTTTGTTGTAAAGTCTTTTTTCGACTGAACATGAGGTGATAATACATAGTGCGAAAGCGACAATAATTGAAGATTCTAGTATTTTCATTTTAATGTATTTTTTTTTGTGACATTTTTACAGACTATTTCACTTCATATAGCTGTATAGTATTGCTTCACACTCCTTGTTTATTTGATATTTTCGGCGCGAATCTCTCTCGGGTCGGTTCTCACTGACATTATCATTGGACCATAAGTACTCCCTTCTAAATTTGATCTTAGGTAGAGCTTCTGAGTAAAGTAAGTTCCTGACGAATCTTTGAATGCAACTTGCGCGTAAAAATCCATGTAGATGATTTCACCCAGGTGGTTTCTAACCAAATACCACGGTTTCGACGTAAGAATTGTTTTCACCAACGTTACATTCGGATTTAACGCCTTGAACTGATTCGAAATTTCATTTTCCATGGTATGATCTGAAACTGCCGGTTCTTCCATGCGCGCATGGTCAATCTCGAATTCTTTCATTCTCACTTTCATGGCTTTCAAGAAGTCAATTCCGTCTTGCGTCGCAACGATCGTAATATCTTTTTGCAACTGTCCATTGGCACTATAAATTGTAAAAGATTTTTCCTCACCTGGAATTAATGAATTGGCAAGATTCATTTGCAATAAACAGTTGTAAAAAGCGGAGACCTCGTATTGCGCTTCTAAATCTGCCCAGTTTTCGGAAGGAACCAGCGTTAACTTCTGATATGCCTGCCCAGTTCTAGTAACAGGCAATGCCCTGCTTGCATCTCCGATATAATCATCCTCAAATTGTCCATCCCCCTGATTTACCAGTGCAAATTGAACATACGCTCCCATGCCAGAAGAAGAATACAATTCAATTGGATAATCCGTTAACACAAACACGTGCACTGGCCTTTTTCCATCAAGGATGATTTTATCCGTGAGTTTATTCTCCGTAAGCGTTTCTGGTGTGACTCCATCTTCTTGAACAATATAAATCCCACTTCCCTCCCTAGTATGAAAGGGTCCTGTTCGGTATTCAGCTACATTTTCTTCAACTGCACTCCTCATGGAATCATACAATTCTCTCGCCTTTTTCAAACTTGACTCCATCTCGACAGGCGAGCCGCAAAAAGTTGAAAATGACTCCATGGCCTGTAAGTAAGACTTCATTTTGTCTGCATATTTCATCGCGTCAATCCTTTGAGCGGTTGCATACGAACTGAACTCATTCATTTCTTTCAAAAAAGGAGAAAACCGATCATTTAGCCCCTGGTCGATTCCACTTTGCAATGTCTCCAAATGTTCAATTGCCAGATCAACGGAAGAGCTTCCAGAACTATTGCTCACGGGTCTTGTCAAACGACCACCCTCTCCTCTTCCCCTTACACGAGATGGTGCCTCATGAGAAGTATCATTTGCTCGTGAATTCTTCAATTCTACCAATAATGTAGAACAATCCGCATCAAGAAGGCTCAATTGTTTCATTGTTGTAACCAACTGATCTGGCCTTGCCATACCACTTGATTTATTCATAAACTGAATATTGATTTTTGACACCTTCTGATTTACATATTTTGCCAAAACTTCAATTCTATCCTCTTCCTGTGCCGTTAACACGAAAGGGAACGATATAAATAAAAACAGAACTATAATGTACGGTTGGCGCATGCTTGTCATAAAACTTAGATTGTTGAAAATATTGTGGATTGAAAGTTAGGAAGGACCGGCGGCCACTTTATGCTGAAAAGTTCATTTGGGGTTAAAAACAACAAAATGATTGTGAATGGAATGACGCACAAAACTTCCTGACACCATTCTTTGCACCTAAAATCACATCAAATTTTCACCCCTTTATTGGATTCATTCACCCCTTTTAATGATTAAAAGAGGGAAAATTCGCCAAAAAAGCCATTATTTTTACCACGGCTGTAACGACGCGATAAATTAGAACATGCGCAAGAACAAATTTGTTTTCTCAATCATTTCAATCGGAATCACAGTTCTTATTACGCATTTCTGTAAGGCTCAAACAATCCATTTTAGTGAACAATTAACAACTCGAAATGGACTCAACAGTACCACTGTTTATAATATCTTCCAAGATAAAAATCGTTTTCTGTGGCTCTCTTCGGATGTAGGTGTTTCCCGTTATGACGGATCTGAAATTATCAATTTTGATTATCAAGACGGACTTCCAGACCACGATGTTTTCAGTGTCAAACAAACAAAAGATGGGACTATTTGGCTGCTTACATATGATGGCAAACTGGTGTCCTATAAAAAGAACCAATTTCGAATTAAAAAAGAGCTATCAGGCAACGCTTATTTAACGGGATTCATTGAAGATGAAAATACTTTTTTGGTCGCTTCATTTGGAGAAGGTGTGCGCGTTTTAAAGAACAATCAATCACACCACATACTCACTCCACATCCTTCCGGTAGAAACTTTGTGTTCGATATCTGGAATGGCACAAATGGTTATTACGCCATTAATGCCGAAGGAATTCATTTAATTAACAGAGATAGATTAACAACTTCACTCGTCCACAAACGTCGATCAAGAGGGCATAATGCAAGAATACTGCAACTCAGTCAAGACAGTGTGCTTTTTACAACAAAGGAAGGGGTGTCATTGTTTGTTGAACCAAACCGAGTTATTCCGCTCGAAAACGCAGAAGAATTTGCTGAATTAATAATAAACGATATTCAAAAAATTGATGGGGAAGTGTACATATGCACAGACCAGGGAGTATACATTGTCTTAATAAAAGAGAACCAACTCAAAATTGTCAGGAGAATACTCAAGGACTACAGGGTTAGCCATGTATTCAAGGATCATGAGGGTAATTTTTGGTTTTCTACACTTGAAAATGGTGTTTTCAGGAGATCGCGCATTAATGTCACTCAGATTTCGCCCTTAGCGACTTATTGTCTCACTCTTTATGAAAACAAAGTAGTAGCCGGCATGAGAAACGGTTCATATCAAGAAATCTTTTCGAACGAGAATATTCGTAGCGGTCATCTAAATTATTCGAAAGACATTATTACTCGACACAACCAATTTTTCAATGCTCAATTTTTCACATTACAAGGCTCCGTAATTATGAAAAAAAACGCGTTGGAGCGAAAAGTAAACATAGGAAAGGCATCTATTTTGGAATTGGGAGACAAAATTCTAATCGGAAATCAGGCGGGATTATGGCTTCTCAACAAACGCGATTTCTTCACAAATGTTTGCTCGGGCAATCAAACCTTATCGGAGAATGAGCAATGGAGTCGTACTGGATTTAAAGTAAAAGACATAGTTCGATATGACTCAAAAATTTATGTCCTTACCAATAAAGGGCTCTATCACTATTCATTGGACAACAAATTGTCCAGAAAAGGATTCGAGAAACTAATTTCAAAAAACGTAACTGACATTGATTTCAAAGAGGGGAACCTGATCGTAAGTACATTTGGACATGGTTTGTTTATTTTCGAGAATAACAAATTAAGAGACCACATTACCATTTCTCAAGGTTTAAATAGTAATTACTGTTTAACAGCTTGTTTTGCGGAAAACAAAAATCAAATAATTGTTGGTGGTCATACTGGACTTTGCATACTAAACATTGAAAATGGCACTCTTAACATTCGCCATATTCAAGAGTCTGACGGCCTGCCATCAGAGGATGTTCTTGATCTATCATTTTTCGATGGCCTCCTTTACTTTGCCACGTCTAAAGGCTTATTCAGGTTAAACCCCAACGAGATCAACATCCGAACGAGTAGACCCATTGTCCGAATTGAAAGCATGCTGGTTAATGAAAAAAAATACGGCGCAAAAAACCTTGACTTATCCTACTGGCAGAACAAACTAGATTTTCAATTGAATACCGTTGCATTCTTGCATCAATCCGAAGTAAAATATGAATACCGTTTGAACCGCAGAGGAAAGTGGAAGATTGCTCCGAAAGGACAAATTCAATTTCCTTCATTAATGCCGGGGAACTATTTTCTGGAAGTAAGAGCAAAAGTTGGCAGTCAATATTCAAAGATCAAGAAGGTCCAATTCGTTATCTCCCCACCCTTTTGGGAAACTACCTGGTTTCTTTTTTTGCTAATACTCATTTTTATTGGCCTCATCTACCTATTCTTTCGGATTAGGGTGCTATCGTACAACAGAGACGTAGTGCGTGAACTTATCCAGTTACTAATTGACAAGGTGAAAAAACAAGAATTTATTTTTGTAAAAAACACAAAAGATGGAAGTATGACAAAAGTCTTATGCAATAGATTGCGATACATTAAAGGTGCCGACAATTACATTGAATTAATTTTGGATGATCAGGAAGTCATATTGGTTCGAGGAACACTGACGCACATTCTTGAAAATGAATTAAAAGGATTGAAAACTCCCTTTATTCGATGTCATAGATCCTACATCATCAATGTGCGTAAATTGACTGCAGTTCACAATAAATTCCTTAAAATTCAAGACGACGTTATTCCGATTGGAAAGAAATATTTTAAAACAATTCAGGAAAAGAAATCGTTGTTGAAAATTCGAAACACCTAACCTTCCATTTTTTTTTAATTTTCACCTAATATATTTCACCACTATTTAGCTTCAATTAATCCCAAAGCGCTGTTATCATTGAGTTCTAAAGGGTGTTGTGTGATAAGTTTGAACGAACTAAAATTCGTTTTACTTAAACACATTACATGAAAAGAAAATTTATAACTGCGCTTCTATTGTCGTTGGCTTCCCCATTCGCTAGCCAAGCTCAATGGAATCACAATTTCGCTCAAACAGCCATTTCTGGAACAGGAAATGATTTTGCATATGACGTAGATTGCAATGTATCAAATGAGTCACTCATTGTTGGACGGCAATTCTCAACCACAAGCAGCTCCAATGATATATTCTTAAGCACAATCGCCGAAGCTGGAAACACCTTACAAATCGATGTTTTCGGAGGTAGTAATAATGAGTATGCTACAGGCGTTGTTTTTGATGGCAACAGCAATGAAGCATACATCATTGGTCAATTCGATGGAACCTTCACGGCTGGAACAACAACTTTAACCTCATCCGGGCTAAATGACGTCTTTATCATGAAGTACGACTACATGAATGGTGTGCAGTGGTTGAAGTCCATTGGAGGTACTTTGGACGATATACCAACAGATGTAACCATTGACAATTTAGGGAACATTTACGTATCGGGTTACTTTGAAGGTACAGTTGACTTTGACCCTGGAATAGGAACCTCTGCGCACACAACTAATGGACAAGCTGACGGTTTCGTTTTGAAATTGGACCCAATGGGTAACTACCTATACAGCAAAACTTTTGGAAGTCCGCAAAATGACTATTGTGCTACTGTTGCAACAGATAATAACGGAAATGTCTTTCTTGGAGGACGCTATTGGGGAACGATGGACTTCGACCCTGGTCTTGGAGTTACAAATTATACCTCTGCTGGTGGTTGGGATATTTTCACCATTAAGTTGACTTCGTCTGGAACTTTTGATTTTGGATTTAGAATCGGTTCAACCGGCGATGAGTACGTAAATGAATTCGCTTTTGATGGAACGGATATTTTGGCGACTGGATACTTTGAAGGTACAGTTGATTTCGATGCCTCTGGAAATGTTGATAATCTTACAGCTGGCCCGAGCGGTCGTAGCGCATTTGTATGGAAATTCTCACCGCTTTTCGCTCACCATTGGGCGCATGAATTCGCTAATGGATCCGACTCTGAAGGCACAGCTATTCAAGTCAATTCACTTGGTGAAGTTCTTGCAGGTGGCACCTTTTCTGGAACAATTGATTTTGACCCAGGTACTGGAACGAACAATTTAACCGCTGGTAATGAAAGTTATTTTCTTCACCTAAATAGTGCAGGAAACTTTATTTATGCCGGTCAAATTGGAGGCGCCACTGGCACAAACCGTTTGAGAGGAATTGGCACCTCCCCAAATACTGATTACGTTGCGCTTGCAGGTAACTTCGATACCACTGGGGACTATGATGTTACTTCAGGATCTTCAACATTATCAACTTCAGGACAAAATGACGGCTTCATCACAACCTTGAACGCATGTTTTCCTAATTCAATCACTCCCGACGTGGCTTCTCTCAGCGATTTTACTGGAGAGTGTTCTGGAACACCAACCGCGCCAACAGCAACAAATCAATGTGGTAGGACTATAACGGGAACTCCAAATGTAACGCTACCTGTAATAGCCCAAGGGACTACCCTAGTCACGTGGACATTTGACGATAATCGAGGTAATGTTATCACTCAGAACCAAAACGTTATCCTTACCGACATTACCAGTCCAACGCCAGATGTCGCAAACTTACCAGATCTTACTGCTGAATGTAGTATTACGCCCACACCTCCAACTGCTACCGATAATTGCTCAGGATTAATTAACGCAACAACCAGTGCCATCTTCCCAATCTCAACACTAGGAAACACAACAGTCACTTGGACCTATACGGATGCCACTGGAAACTCAACTGCGCAGCAGCAAACGATTATTCTGAATGACATTACCGCTCCCATTCCAGACCTTGCTAATCTTCCATCTATGTATGGGTGTGGCCAAGTTTCATTGTCAGGAGTTTCTGCTACCGATAACTGTGCCGGATCAATATTAGGGGTGCCTGATGTAGGACCATTCATCACTACTCCAGGAGCAACTACGGTTACATGGTCATACGATGATGGGCAAGGTAATATTGCCACACAAACCCAAGAGGTATTTATAGGAGATACAATCGCCCCTACTCCTGACGTAGCAAACCTACCTGACATTACCAGCGAATGCAGCGCTGCGCCTACAGCTCCGACTGCATCAGATTTTTGTGCCGGAACAATTACTGGTGCACCAGATATCCTCTTCCCGATAACCACGCCTGGGACAACTGTAGTCACGTGGTCGTTCACTGACGGACCGAACACCACGACCCAAACGCAAAACGTAATTATCAACGATGTAACGGCTCCGGTTCCTGATTCTGGAACATTGGCTGACATTACAAGCTCATGCAGTGTAACAGAACCAACGTACACTGCTACAGACAATTGTGATGGAGTCATAGTTGCTGTTCCAGACGTACCTTTTCCAATTACGTCAACGGGAACAACAAACGTACTATGGACTTACACGGATGCCAACGGCAATGCATCTACTCAAACACAGAATGTTATCATTACGCCATTGGCGGCATCTACTTCAATCGTTGGCATAACACTAACAGCCTCACCATCCGGACTTTCTTATCAATGGATTGATTGCGACAACGGAAATGCTGCAATTTCAGGAGAAACAAGTGAAACATTCACTGCGCCCGTGAATGGCAATTATGCGGTTATCGTCACACAGGGCAGTTGCTCTGACACTTCTTCATGCGTGTTAATTGACGAAGTTGGATTAGCAGATTTAGCCAACCATTCGATTCGCATTACTCCGAATCCATCTACCGGAATTTATAAAGTTCAAAACCTAGATGTTGATGGGTCCTTAAGCTATTCGATTATGAGTGGAAGTGGTCAATTAGTGATGAAAGGAGTACTTCATACTACGGAAAATACAATTGACCTTACCGATAAAGAACCGGGGCTATATTTCATGTTTACGCCAAACAATACATACAAACTTATTAAACAATAAAAATGAAATTACATCAATTTTTTAGTACAACTATAATGGTTGCGACAAGCCTTTTCGGCTTGTCGCAAAGTCCAGACTTCGAATGGGCTATTACAAACAATGCTCTTGCCACTGCATTTCCATTAACAACAGATAGCGACAATAATATTTATACTGCTTCTTATGGGGATATCTCTATCAACAAATATGACTCAGATGGTAATTTCATCTGGAATTTTGAGGCAATTGGCACCACTTGGAATGACGCTTACGGACTAGAATCTGACAAAGCCGGAAGCCTTTTCGTCACTGGGCAGTTTTGTGATTCATTGGATTTTGACCCGAGCAATGGAAACGATGTCCAATACTGCTCTGGTGTTTATGATGCATTCATCCAAAAAATAGACACTGCAGGGAATCATATTTGGGTCCGAACTTTTGGTGGGAGCGGTTATGATCAAGGGATTGAACTAGCGCTTGGAAATCAAGGCAATGTTTATGCGACAGGTTGGTTTGTAGATACCTTCGATTTAAACCTTACTTCAGGTACAACGCAACTTGCTACACCAGAACAACAATCCTATTGTATTAAGGTAGATCAAAACGGCAATTTCGACTGGGTATATGCTACAGAATACGTATCGGGAACTGTAACCACCAATGATATTTATGTAGACAACAATGAAAACGTTTATATCGTTGGGGATTTTGACGGAACAATAGATTTTGAAATGGGTGTGGGTCAGGACATCCATACGTCAACAAATGCATCAACCTTTATTGTAAAACTCAATAACGCTGGGGTATTTCAATGGGTAAGAATTATTGAAGGAGACAATAGCTATGGTGCTTCAATTAAAACCGATTTGAATGGCGGAGTCTATGCATGTGGCAACTTTCAGGGAACAATAGACATGGATCCTGGAACTGCAATTGAGTCAGTAACTTCAGCCGGCGCTAAAGATGGATTTTTACTAAAACTAGATGCAAACGGCAATTACTTGTGGAATCGAATTACAGGAGGAACAGGTATTGACCATACAATCTATATTGATGTGGATGATGCCGGCAACATTTATAGTACGGGAATTTACAGAGATCTCGTTGATCTTGACCCAAGTTCAGGAACGCAAAACGAGCAATCCAATGGAATGGGCGACATATTCTGGCAATGTTTTAACGAAAATGGCGCGTTTCAATGGGCCTATTCGGCCGGCGGTTCAGCCAGCGATTTCCCAAATAAAATTGAAATCGATCAGGACTGGAACATCGTAACGGCGGGTAGATTTTCAGGTACCGTTGATTTTGATCCTACCTCAGGAACACTTGACCTTTCCTCCACTGCAAACTCCATGTTTTTACATAAAATGCAGCCTCCATGCTCCATTGCAACATCCCTTTCATATACAAATGGAATTCTTATTGCAGGTGCTGGAAACAGCAGCTATCAATGGATTGATTGCGGAAACTCTAACTTGCCAATTAACGGGGAAACAAGCCAATCATTCTCACCAATTAGCAACGGTGCATATGCGGTGATTGTAACCAATGGTCTATGCTCAGACACGAGTAATTGCATCGCCGTTTTCGATGTAGGCATTGACGATATGGAGCAGGAAGCATTTAAAGTATATCCCAACCCATTTAACGAGTATTTCACAATTGAACTGCAAAATCCTATCGATACCCCTGAATTTGTAATATCAAATACACAAGGTAAAGTTATAAAGCAGGGCACAGTCAATACAATAAAAACAGTGGTAAGAATGGAAACAGAGCCTTCTGGAATATACTTCCTGAGGGTTGGAAATAAAGTACAATTGCTCAATCATCAAAATAATTAGAATTAGATGCGGGCATTGCTAATTTTAACTAAGCTCTGCTTTTCGCATTGGGCATTTCCCCGGAAGCGTTTGAATGTTATCAAAATGGACTAAGCTACAAGAAAACTATTTTGAGCATGAACTGGCTAGAGTGTTCATCGCTTCAGGCGAAAGCTCGAAGCGTAAAATTTAGCTAGAAGACAACACCTTAAGCGTATAAATGAAGTGCCACTAAACAAATGACAAGGAGCGTCTGCTCGTTCACGGAGAATTGAGTCTGGCGTTAATTTTATGGATTCATCATTACGGTTAAATTTTCAATAAGTAAAACGGAAAATAAACCGACGGAAGTCAACCATTTTGGTTGGCTTCCTTGCTTTAACAACAAAAATATTATGGCATTAGAGCTTCAATACATTAGCACAAAGTGTGGCAAGCTCAACCCCAAAAAGTGTCGAATTAGTAACAGGATATGGCTCAGACGCTACCAATAGACAGTTAACTGATAACCGAGCAAAGCGTAAACTTATTACGCAGTCCGTTGCGCTCAAACTAATTGCATACGCAGAAAGCGAAGGCGATAAAAAGGCTTTGAAAAAGTACTGGAACATTTACTATTGCCAGAACACTGTCAAAGAAAGTCAAAAGCGCACCTATGGCGGTTACTGTAAAAACAAATTGTGCAGCCTATGCGCTGCTAACCGTAAAGCAGAATTCATACGAAAATACCTACCTGTTATATCCAAATGGAAAGACCCTTATTTCGTAACCCTCACCGCCAAAGCCTGTAAAGCGCACCAACTAGACAAACGTATCGACAATGTACTACGCGCTTTCCAAATAATAAAGAACCGTTTTCGTTACAGACACCGACGCGGAAAGATGCCAAAATTCAAAGGGATTCGTTCCATAGAATGTAACTTCAACCAAAAGAAACGAACATACAACCCGCATATTCACCTCATCGTTGAGGGCGAAGAAATGGCAGAAGCATTGCGGCTAGAATGGGCGAAACTTTGGACGGAGAACTTTGTTGATCTACAAGCACAACACAAACGAAATGTAAAACGTGAAAAGTGCAAAGACCTCATCGAAACGATAAAGTATTCTACAAAGATTTTTTCCGAAGTAGATAACAATAACAAAGGTACTACCCGCATTTACATTGCCGCTATTCATACCATAGACAAGGCACTTTCAGGACATCAATTGTTTCGATCATTCGGCTTTACCCTGCCCAAAGAAGCTGCGAGAGAACCGAAAGGAACACAAGCGGTAATAGATGCCAAAGTAATGAAGTACGACCGCAAGCAAGCCAACTGGATCAATGAGGCATCGGATGAGGCACTAGCACCATACTATCCAGATATTGACCTTTTGATGAAATTGGAATACCACATGGATAAAGTACGTAAATAGGTTGCGTAGTTAACTACTAACTTAGTCTTATCAAATTACAAATATGGATTATACAAGAATTGACCAAAACTTAAAAAATAGTCAAGATTTAATTTGGAAAATTAAGTCTACTCTCCATGTTAGGAGAGAAATCATTGAACAAAACACAACTAAACTCGACTATAAAGACAAACTAATTCAGCATACCCTTGGTGAATATGCTTGTATGAACTTCTCCAAGTTGATAAGCACAAAAGAGAAGAAATCAAAAATTCAAAGAGCACTAAATATTTGGAAACAAAACATAGCTATAGACAAATACAATGATTCCAATGTGTCTAAAGAGGAATTGCAAAATATCATTGATCAACTGGATAAAATCTCTCAGGAGACGTTTGTAATAAAATTAGTTGGAGAAGTGCGAGACAAGCATATTGCGCATGAAGATCTAGCAAAACAAAAAACAGTTTCAGTTGACTTTAAAAAGATGCTAGAGTTATTGGAAAGCATGCGGAAAATTGTTGAACCGTTATTAGAAATGAGAAGAATCAAAATCTATACAGTACTATCGCACGATGAAAAAAAAGTTTATTCTCAAATTATCAACGCACTTTTTTCGAATTAATTCACTAGAATCATTAATTGGCTAATTGGAGTCTCAAATTGATGATAAACGTAAATAGATTATGCGCTACGAACTTACTATTATCCCCATGAAGTACACGAATTACCTTGCACAAATGGTGCAAACCTCAGGCGCGCCAAATTTAACCGATGAGCAATTCAAAACGGTTATGAATATCGTACACCTAGAAGGACAACTAAAAGCCATACAGGGAATGAGGGAATGTGCGCAGAAAACAGATGAGCCACATCGGTATGACATTGTATTTTTTGGAGTAGATAAACAACTCACAGAAATTACGGGGAATATTGAGCCGAGCATTTATTTTAGAAATTTGATTGTATCTTAGGGACGCATTAACACTATTCAACGACTAAAGAAATTGGCATTGTGAAAAAAACCTATCCCCTCATTATCACAATATTTATTTCGTCTGTATTACTCGGATTTTTCTTATGGTACATTCATTGTAACTACCAAACGGAATTGTGGAGAAACTCATGGAATTCAGACCCAAGTGGCAGCGTTAGAAATATTATTTACAGCTCGGCAGCAATTGCAGGAATACCATTTTTAATTTTAGGGCATTTCTTAAGGAGATCAGATTTAGAGCAGAAGCGAAAGGATGCCATGTTTCAGAGTGAATCTAAAATGCTTGACATATCAATAAGTCAGATGAGCGATTCAATTTCTGATCTAAAAAAAATTTATGCAAAAGCGGAATTATACAATAATGGAAGTAAGGATTCTTTAGAATTGTCCTCCAAAGCTATTCAGGGTTATATGGATAGCTTAAGACGAAATGAATCACCTCATATTGATATTCAATCTTTTCAAGACATATTAATCATTCTAACCACATTCAATTCTAATTTAATAATGAATGCTAAGTCGCAGTCAAAAAAAATTGAATCCCTTTTAAGAATTGCCGAATCATTCTCAAATGAAGAGTTAAGAACTATGTTATCAACAAGCCTCTACTCATCACTAAGTTTTGATGAACTAAATCTCACCATGGTGTTATCCATGATTGGTAATTCAGAAATAAAACCAAGCTACATGAAAGGTGCTGCAGCTACTATCAACCCGAATAAAACAATTCTGCTAGCAATTTTATCCCTACACAATAAACAAATAGTGCCAGCAAATGTTGCATTGACATTGAATCAAAACTATTTGTTAACGGAAAAAGCTTTTAAAGAAATGAATAACTAAATACTTTTGACGGATGGCAAATAAATGGGGAATACCAAAAGATGTTGAAACCTATGTACTTCAGAGAGATAAGTCATGTGTTTATTGCGGTGTAGAATTTGATAATTCTATTCGAAAATTCAAACAATCATGGGAACACATCGTAAATGACATTAGAGTAAATGGTGTGAACAATATTGCCTTGTGTTGTGTTTCATGCAACGCAAGTAAAGGCGCTAAGGATTTAGAAGATTGGCTAGAATCAAGCTATTGTAAAAAGAAAAACATAACATCCGAATCTGTCGCCGAAGTCGTAAAGTCTGCGCTAGATAAAAAGCCTACTTTATAAAAAACGGATACTGTATTTAAAGAATCCCCCTCTAACATCAATACTTTTTAACACGGTAAAACGCAAACGTAAATCAATAACAACTGACAGTAATACTGACAGTGCAAAAAGAAAAAGCCTCATAATCAATAGATTACAAGGCTTTTTGTTGTCCCACTAGGACAATTCATGTTTTATAAAAGCCCTTTACTGATAAAGGATTGTGCGATTTCTGAAAATTCAGGTTACCAAACAGGTTACTTCAAATTTAACTCGATTTGCTGTGATTTAAAAGAACGACTTCTTCGCTAAAGATAAAAACAATGCAGTAAACAAGAACAAATAATATCCTCGAAGTTTAACTTGTTGGTATTATTGGATTACACTCACATGCCCCTTAGTAACTCTCATCTCCCTATTTTCATTCAACTGAAATTGAATTACCCAAGTATAAACTCCATCTTGGGCTCTGCGACCATCAATTGAATAAGTACCATCCCATCCAACTTTTAAGTCGAGCGATTCAAAAACTATATCTCCCCAGCGATTATAAATGGCCAATCGATAATTTTCTGGTGAAAACCCTGAATAGAAAACAGGCGTAAAAATATCGTTAAATTGATCTCCATCAGGAGTGAATGTATTTGGTACGTAGTATATCAATTCCTCCTTCACAGACAAAATTAAACTCGCTGTATCTGCGCATCCTAAAGGAGAAAATGCTACAAGAACGACATTAGACTCGCCAATAAACTCTGAGAACAAATGTACAGGATTCGTTTCATTACTTGTAATCCCGTCTCCAAATGACCAATTGTATTCAGTAGCATTAATGGATTCATTAGTAAAGGTAGCTTCTGGAAAAACCGAGTTTAGTAATTCGGGAGTCACGGTAAAATCTGCAATCGGTGTTTGCTCAACAAATATTAAATCAAAAAAAGTTATCGTGTCTTTACAACCGTTTAAGGAGGAAACAGCGAGACTCACGTCATACTCCACTGCTTCTGTGTAAACAAATGAAACGGTATCAGCACAATCCTGCATCGAATCTAATTCAAAACCCCAATTGCATTCTATTAGCGAACTTTCAGCTAATGAAAGATTCACAAAGCTTACTTCAAGTGGTTCACATCCTTCCGTGTTTACTGGCGAAAAATTCGCAGTTGGTAATTCCTCAATAAAAATATTCAGTGTATCAAAAGAAATACAACCATTATTATCCGCTTGAACTATATATTGTGTATCGGAAAGTGTTAGAAATGGTACCCCATCAATAATTCCATTGTTCCAATTGATGGGCACTCCCGTTGGATTCTGAGCACTTAGAACCGCCAAGTTGCCACTACATATCGTTTGGTCAGGTCCAGCGTCAATAAAAACGGAGTAAGCATCAATAGTAATCTCATGGCTCACAAAAGACTCATTTCCGCAATCATCCGTTACGCTGTATGTGTGTGTGTAATAACTTCGCCATTACAAATATTCCCATCACTTACCTCGCTTACAAAAGCTACTATCGGATTTAAAGTGCAATTGTCGATAACATTGGTAACAATAGATACATTTGGCTGCGGCACGTCACTTAAGCTGGGTACAGATATAGGCAAGGGATTCGATGCAATTGGAGCGATACTATCCATAATAATTATCGTTTGTACTTCAGTTGAAGTATTCCCACAAAAATCCGTTACTGACCACGTACGCGTAATTGTCTCTGGACAAGATTGTCCATCCGAAATATCTACCCCAATAACTGATCCTGCGCCATCACAATTATCTATCCAAGCTAGGTTAGCCATCACAGGTAAATCTCCAAGACATTGTACAGTAGTATCAGAAGGAGCCCCAGTAAATAAAGGTGATTGTGTATCCAATACGGTTATAATTTGCGTCTCAGTAGCTGTATTACCGCATGCATCCGTAATAAACCATGTTCGTGTGATAGTCTCCGGACACGTTAAACCATCTGAAACCTCCGCGCCAGCTGCAACTCCCACCCCGTCACAATTATCGCTCCATGCAAGATCTGCCATTACTGGTATATCTGCAATACATTCTACAGTTGTATCCGAAGGTGCTCCAATAAATATAGGCGATTGTGTATCCAATACGGTTATAATTTGCGTCTCAGTTGCTGTATTGCCACATGCATCCATAATAGTCCATGTTCGTGTGATAGTCTCAGGACACGTTAATCCATCTGATACTTCCGTTCCAACCGCACTGCCTACCCCGTTACAGTTATCGGTCCATTCAAGATTAGCCAATACTGGTATAGCTGCAACGCATTCTACATTAGTATCCGCTGGAGCAGCAGCTAAGACTGGTGATTGCATATCAATTACGCTGATAATTTGCGTCTCTGTCGCAGTATTGCCACATGCATCAGTAATAGTCCAAGTGCGCGTAATTGTTTCCGGACATGTTAAACCATCTGAAACATCCGCGCCTGCTACATAACCTGTCCCGTCACAATTGTCTATCCAATTTAAATTTGGTGCTACAGGCAAATCAGCAATACAGTCGATAGTAAGGTTTGTTGGCACTCCAGATATCAAGGGAGGCGTTGTATCATAAACAACAATTGTCTGATAAACGTCATGATTAAAGCACAAATCGGATACTCTATAAGTTCTAGTAATTGTTTCAGGGCAAGCTAGGCCATCGCTTACATCTGATACAAAAGTAACAATCGGTGATTGCATAATGTCGTCTTGCTCATCTGTTACCACTGCTATATCAGCTAGGGGAACTTCTATCTGACACTCTACTTGAATTGGTTGCGGGTTTGAGGCAGTTGGAGGATTGTCTACAACGACCTCTATCGTATCAAATGATGTACAGCTTAGATCAGAAACAGATACTTGGTAATGAGTATTATATGCAGGAGAAACCATTATTTGACCGTTGTCATTTTGTGAAATTGTTCCATTACCCAAGGAATTGTTCCAAGCATATTGTGCTCCTGAAATACTACTAACAGGTTGTCCTCCAATAACTACTGTATCCCCCAAGCAAATTGTATGATCTGCACCTGGGTTAATGTTCGGTCCAGGAGGAACAACGATTGTAAAATCTTGCGAACAGCTATCGATGCCATTCGTGTAGTAGACAGTATAGGTGCTAGTTTGTGTGGCGACAATAGTTTGAGATGAATCATCAACAGATGGTGCAAGATGTTCCCAATTGTACCAAAATGGATTACAAGGATTGGTTGTTATAACAACATCATCTATTCCCCAATGATCAAAGTTTACGTCAGTTACAGCATTCTGTGCCCAACGAATTAATGTTGTGGGAGTTTGTGCCGCAGGGGGTATTTGATAGCAATACTGATTCCAAGAAGTCATTTGTGGATTAGCGCCTCCCTGTGGATGGAAGTATTGTATGTCTGTCCAGTTGGCCCCACCGTTGGTACTATAACCAAAGTAAACCCCCTCATTAGGCAAATCAGGCCCTTCGCATGGTGCAGGGTTTGCTTGTGTAGCAAAATCTAGATAAAAGCATATTTCACCGCCACAAGACAAATCTAAAGCAGCAGTTTGGATAATTCTAGGGTTGGCCGCTGTGTTACCCATCCACATATAACCACCACCGTCATAAGACGGGTCACAAGGTTCTGTAAACGAAGCTGGAATATTTGAATTCCATCCGTGGCCAATTGAATCGTTATTAAAATCATTGTACATGGCATAGGTCACAGATTGACCTGTGGCATACACATCAACAACTACCCCATTGCAATCACCTCCTGGATGAACGATTGTATCTACTATCAAACTACAATTGGTTTGAGCGATCGTACAAAGACCAAAAACCACGCTGTATAAAGTAAGAAACGTTTTCATATTTAAGTAGCTTAATTTTTAATTCAATCAAAATGATATTGGAATGTGCCTAACTTAAAAGAAGAAAGCTCATTACCAACGTTAACACCTGGTGAAACAAAACGAACAAATAACTTTAATTCCTGCTGGTTAAATATGTTGCAATCACCTTCTCGAATTTCCTGAGGGAGCAAGGTCAAAGAAGTGTGATATTCATCCTGAAAACTACATGTCTTGCATATATTATTCACAAAAAGTTGCGTATCCCAATTAACGCTCAACGTTGAATCAGAGTAGTTTGTTATCCTTATAAAGTAGTTCATTGTAGCTCCTCCAATCTCAGGAGGACATTGTTGATATATGTACTCAACTTTGAAATGCTCAACCTCCAAATAGAGAAGCCAGTCCTTTTGGTTACTTGTATCTTCCACCATTACTTTATTAGTAGATAAATGGCACTCTGATTGGGAAAATGCCATACTAAAGCATGACAACATTAAAACAAGCACTAGCTGTTTAACTATGTTGGAGCGTTTACCAAAAGACATTCTATTGCAAATTGTTAAGTAAAGATGAGCATGCAATTTACTTAGGGTTTAGCTTGGCATCAACAAACTTCTAATATTCGGTTGATTGGATTGCTAATTGAACACTCCAAACCTATTATTTGGAAGAAGCAATAAATGACTTCCAATTCTTTTCGCCATACAACTAGAATCAATTGAAGAGTGCAATTTCAGATTACTTGAATTCGCCATGAAAAAAAAGCGAGTAACCTTAATTACTCGCTTTTTACCTTACTGGTATTTGTTTTTATACAACCTTATTTATGTTCATCTGAAGGCACCTATGATAGTTTTTGATGAAATGCCATATCGCTTCTTCAATTGAACGCCAATTTTTCGTACTTAGAATGATCTTATCCAACTAAAATCGCCTCCAAAGCTGTAAAAATGATCATTCGTTAAATCGTCGTAACTGGCCAGTAGCTCATATCGAAAACTCGGTGAAATTCTAATCTTTGACTTTTTACCAACGTCAAATTCCATCCCTGTTGTTATTGATAAAACTGGCACAATAAGTCGCAGCGGTTCCTTCCAAACAGGCCAACGAGACTTTTTCGCCCCCCCCCCTTCAAACTCAAGGTCGTCAATTAAATTACCGTATTTAGTTATACGCACTTCTTCATCAAAGTACATGCCATTTACATCCACTCCTACAGCAGAAAAGAATCTTACAACTCCTTTTACTTTCCATACGTAAGCTGCTTGAATAGGTATTGATACGTAATGCGTCCGATACTTTCTAACTTGAGATTTAAATGTAGGAAATCCGCCGACGCCGTTATTTGGAATTTCCTCTAACGTGTGTTTTTTTTGTCCCCTGACAAAGTAGCCCAAACCTGCATTGACACTCAACCGTTCGGTCCATTGATATTCTATACCAATACGCCCTCCAGGGCTGAAGCAAGAATGCATTGTGCGACTATTCTCTCTGCGCCCAGCTAGGAAGTACTCGTTCATAGCTGGAGTAAAGAAATCATTTTCTTTATATCGATGATGCACGTTAGTGAATTCGGGGGAAGAGGTCAAAATAAACGACCAACGCGAATTTCCTTCCGTTTCTTGCAACTGCTGCCCTTCAACCTTTGAAGAGATAAGTGCTAACGCTAAACCTAAAATAATTTTTTTCATTTTTTCTTTTTATAATTTTCGCAAATTTCATTACTAAAATGTTTTAGTAAAATAGTCTTTGGATATTCGGGGGATTTCAAAAATTATCAGGCAAACTACTTTGTATTTACTTCATAAAAAAGGCGTTAGCATATTTGCTTCTTTCCAGCATAAAGTGCATCCTTATACCGCCATGTTAATTTCAGTTGCGATATTGAGCTTGGACAAAAAAAGCGAGCCTCAAAAAGTCACTCGACTTTTACACCAATGGTTTGACTGTGGTCATTTTCTATACATATATACTTAAATCCATCTTTGACATTACCAATGATAGTCGTTGGTGAAATGCTAAATCGCGGCTTCAATTGAATTGCATATTTTTCGAATCCTAGAATGATCTTATCCAACTAAAATTGCCTCCAAAACTGTAAAAACGATCTTTCGTTTCAGCATTGTCATTTGCCAGTAACTCATATCGGAAACTCGGTAAAAGTCAATTCCATCCCAGTATAATCTCCATTTACGCGATTATAAGTTCTAGTGATCCACAATGTACGATACAAGGAATTGAAATTTAAGTTAACACATACGGCTGGTAAGAATCTTATTTATCCTTTTCCTTACAAAGGTAAAATGCTTGAATAGGAATTTCTCGGTAATGTATTCGATACTTAAATGCACTGGTTTGATATTCATTCTAAAGTGATCATTGATAAAAGGTAATTATTAATGAGGCAATCGATGAGTTAATTGTTCTTTGTTTATTCTAATAATTCCACCGTATCATCAAAGGTTGTTTAGAATAGATCTTTGGAAGTTCTGCTTTCATTAGTGGTCACTTTTCAGGTTTATTTGGAGCTTGATGAGACAGCAACGAGTTATCATGTATATCAAGGTTTCAATTTTATGCGTACCGCCGAATTGTACGTAAGTAAAATGGATAAAAAAATAAAGCGAGTAACCTAAAGTTACTCGCTTCGTTTGGTAAAAAGCTGTCTCTTCCCTTTAATGCAACACACATTTCACTTCTTTGTATTCGTCATGAATATGCTGGGATAAGATAGCTGTAGCGTATAAAATCGTGTCTCAGGCGAGTCTAATCTTAGTAACGAAATTTATGATGTTAACAGCAATAGAGCTCTTTCTTACCTTATAATGAATTTAAATAGTTAACGAGCATTTCGATGCCTTCCTCGTCCAACAGCGTTGTGCCAAGGAAGGGCATTTCACCTTCTTCAACAGCATTAATAATTTCGTTCACATCATCTTGAATTCCTGTACTCGACAATTCCGTTTCGTATCTGAAATCGAACCCTTCTTGAGCTGGAACTTCCCATCCACTCGGATTGTGACAATGAGCACAATTTACCTCCAAGTAGGCTCTCCCCCTATCACTCAAAGAGTTGCTTGCATCTTTATAGTCCGCTAAACTATTGATACTTCCTACCGAAAACGTACTTAATATACCTTCAGATTGAAAGAATTCTAATTGGTTGACAACGTTTCCGCCTCTCTCCACTAAACGGTTCAAATTCATCAATTTAGGCCCAATAGGCTTCAACTGTAAATTACTTTGATGACATGCTACGCAATCGTTAGAAGAAGGAACCGAATAGGATGTAGACTTATTGATACCATTACCATCTATCCAGCTAATATTGATAGTTTCGCGATTAGGACTCAATGTTGCATCTGTTTGACTTTCATTCCAAACATAAGTAGCGGCATTCCAATAACCAGATTGCTTCATCAAAAGCCTGGTCTCTATAATGTTTCTGCCAATTGTTTCATCACGCTCGTCTACAAAATAGTAAAAGGTTTTTGCGATAATTGTACCATCTGGAAAGCTCAAAGTCCCGTCAGATTGGTGTGTTACCTCAGTACCAACTGGAACACTGATGAGTCTTTGTTTGTACGCATAATCTGTAAACAATGTAGAGTTTAATTCAAACTTAAAATAATTCTGCGTTGGAATTAAGTCACTCATACTACCATCGAAAATAGAATAAGAGGATAGATTTTCGTCAAAAGTGACGGTTTCCGTGAAATTAAATTCAGGTACAATTACTGCTTCGTCATCCTTTTGACATGAATAAACTAACAAGCCGGCAATGAGTACCATTAATATTGCGTTTCTTATCATAATATTTTATTTGGGTTATAAGGAGGTATTATTTGAAGTTCTGAGGTGCATATTAAATAATACATGACACAATTCTGTGCAACGTTAACATCACAATGAAACAAGTAGATTTGGGCGAAACTATTGCTTGCTACTTGCTTCTCATTAAATTAAAGACCTACTCTACAACTATAAACTCCGTTCTTCGATTTAACTGGTGCAACTCCTCTTTCTTGTCTTCGCCACTCGCTCTGGAAATTTCATCATCCGAAACAACTAATTTAGTCTCACCGTAGCCTTTATAAGTTATTCTAGAAGCATCGATCCCCTGGCTAATGATGTAATTTGCGGATCTCATTGCTCTTCGATCTGAGAGCCACATATTGTAATGGTGTGATGCACGAGTATCTGTATGAGAATTTAGATCAATTTTAACTTCTGGATTCTGCAAAAGTACCTTAACTATTTTGTCCAACTCGACCTTTGCGTCAGTCCTGAGGTAAGAGCTATTCAGGTCGAAGTAAATTGGATTCAAATTTAAAAGCTCGCCGAGATCAACTCCAATTTCAATTTTCTCCAGTTCAGCATCAACTATGATTTCATTGTTCTCAAACAGAACCTCTTCCTTGTTCAAAGTAACAGGTGCATAACCATCACTTGAGAAAATTAACTCGAAAGATACTTCATCACTTTTTGAGTACTTGACTATTTCTTTCATGTATTCTCCTGAGTTTGCTGTTAAAACACTTGAATTTGTATTGTCAAATTTATCTTTGATTTCAACCAATGCACCAATCAACGGAAGACCACTAGATTTATCTCTGACAATTCCTTTGATGAGGTATTGGAATGGTCTTAGGCCTAAATCCACATTTAGATCTTCTTCCGATGCAACATTAACTACAAACTCAGTGGAATCTAAGTATCGTTTTTTTGAAGCTCTTACCTGAAAATTATCTGAATATCCCATAATATCGAACTCAAATAAACCGTCTTGTGAAGAAGTCGTACTATCTATAATAAGATTCGACTCAGAGATTAAAAAAACTTTTGCACTCTTCAATTTTTCATTCGATGATACATCGTAAACCATTCCATTTAATATTCGAGTATTACGTAAAGGGCTATTGAGATCAAATCCGTAGATATCATCGGATCCCTCCCCATTTTCCCTGGCCGACGACAGAAATCCCTTTGTCATATCATCATTAATAATGAAACTTAGATCATCCGAAATACTATTAACCTCACTCCCGAGATTCTTGATCGTTCTTGCATCTGAAGTTTTGTCTAAATAAGCCGCAAAGACATCTAAACCTCCAAACCCCTTATGCCCTTCCGAAGAGAAAAACAGAATTCGTTCACTTGCGTGATAATACGGGAACAGTTCATCCAATGAAGTATTGATCTTTTCTCCTAAATTCTGAGGGCTACCCAGCGAATCTATATTAACTATGTATAAATCCATACCTCCGTAACCTCCTGGCTTATTTGAAGAAAAATATAAGTATTTTCCATCAGGCGTTAAAGATGGATTAGTGCATGAAAACTGATTACTATTAAATGGAAGTAACTCTACTTCTTTAATAGAATTGCCTTCGAGTCGCCCCCGATAAATCCCTAAATTAATATCTCTACGTTTTTTAGATTTTACTCGTTCTTTCTTATGAATATTACTTGTAAAGTACACATAGCCTGAAGTCGTGTCAATAGTTGCAAAAGAATCGTTCAGTCTGGTTCTGGCTTTGCTTCTCATTTTTTTCAATTTCACCAAATTATCTTCGCTGTCTTTCTTAGCTATGTACAAGTTGTAGAAACTTTGACCAGTCCACTTGTCTTCTCCAAAACTAAACGCACTAGGTCTTCGAGAACTAGAAACAATCATGTGATCATTAAGCCAATAGTTCGTTCCTACTTCTGAAGCATCCGAATTTACTTCTTGCATTCTAAGTGTAAATGCCTTATCTCTACTTAAAGTATCTATTGAGCCAGAAAGGTAGTTTTCTGTTATGTCATTCGAGCCATGCTCATTAACACAGGCGTCTAAAATTTGATTGGAAGTGTTATATCTACCAAATCTTCTATACAGGAGTGCTAAACGTATTGTTTCATCTCTATCTAACCCTTCTTTATTATAAATGAACTCGTACCATTCAATTGCCTTGTCGTATGCTCCGAATTTGAAATAACTTTCCGCTATATTACGACCAATAGCAACACTATCCCCCCCTCTTTCTAGGACATCTTCATATGTTTCCACAGCAGCATGAAAGGACTGTTCTGCAAACAATTTATTGGCATACTTCAATCTAGAACTTTGCGAGAAAGTAAGAAAAGGCAGTAAAAAAAGTGTGATTATGGCTAACCTCTGAAAAAATTGCATGTCTTAAAAATATCTTGGATTGTAAATAGACGCCCCTTTCTGCATTAAATCATAGCTAAGCATAATCTCGTGAGACCCTGCTCCAAAAGATCTTAACGCATTCGTTGACAGTTCAAAAGAATAACCTAACTTAAAATCATTACTAAGTTGGTATTGTGCGTATACTCCTACGCTTTCCAGAATTCTGTAGTTGGCTCCAATCCATAACTTGTCGTAGAATATTGTCGCTAGATTCAGGTCAAGTGACAAAGGTGCCCCTGGGGTCACTTTTATCATTGTACTTGGACGCAGCTTTAGCATTCGATTTAAAGGAATATATCCTCCGGTCATAAAATAATAGTGCTGGATTTCGTCATAGTCTTCTATAAGATTTACGTTGGGAGATGTCATAAAAGCTGGACAAGCTAATCCAGCAAACCACTGCTCTGAACTATAGTAGATTCCCGCACCAAAATTTGGAGTTACTTGACCAGAATATGCAACATTCAGAACCTCATCGTTTGGATCTTGTACAAGAAGAGCATCGATGTCTCCGTTAATTACGCTCACGCCTCCTTTGACACCAAAGGAGAGTCTGGATTTGTTTTTCCTGAACTTTAAACTGTAGGAAAAATCTGCGTTCAACCAAGTAGTATTAGTTGGACCGATAGCATCGTTCAACACACTAAATCCGAGACCTAAATTGTTTCTTAAGGGCGCATTTAAACTAAAACTTGATGACATCGGCGCACCTTTAAACCCTGCCCATTGCTGGCGGTGTAAACCAACAATATTCAACATCCCTCTGCTTCCAACATATGCTGGATTGTAGTATTGCATGTTATCCATGTATTGAGTGAATTGGGACTGCTGCTGGGCATTCGTTACGAATGTCAAAGCAATAATCGCGATGGTGCAAATAGTCTTTTTCATAATTCAATTATCTTTTGATGTAAACGAATCCTTTGTACACTTTTCCTTTCAACTCATTGCCTTCATCTCCTCCAAGGGTTAGCATGTAGTAATAAGTTCCCTCTGGAAGGATATCTCCTCCAATATTTAGTGAATTATGACTTCTTCCGTCCCAATCATTCTGATAGTCATCCGACTCATAGACTAGTGCGCCCCATCGATTAAATATTTGTATTTGACTGCTAGGAAATAAATGCAACCCCTCGATAAAGAACTCATCATTTTTACCGTCAGCATTGCTAGGAGATATTGCCTCATAGATGATAATTTGACAATTTTCAGGGAAAACCATAAACATACATGAATCGACATTTCCAAATGCGTCTTCTGCAATTATCCAGACTTCGGTCACTTCACTAATTTCAGTTCCTGGCAAAGGATCTTGTGTAATTACCAAATCTGAATTATTCTGTGCGCAATTATCTGTTACCACTAATCCGAATGATTCATTTGTATAATCTGGCAGTTGCGCAACGCAATTACTGTTCAACAATAAATCCTGGTCATTCAGACAGTCAAGAATTGGAGGCTGATCATCATAAACTTCTATAAGGAACTGGCACGAGTCAATGTTTCCAGAAGCATCCACAGCGTAAATTGAAACAACAGTATTCTCCGAAGTTACAGTTCCTGCCACTGGCATTTGAGTAATAGTTAAATCGATACCTTGTGCGGAACAATTATCAGTTACTTCGAATTCTGTATTTAAAGTAAAATCTGGTATCGTTACTTCACAATCACCATCTAAAGCCAAATTAGTGTCTTGAACACATGAGATGATTACTGGCGCGACGGTGTCCTGAACAATAATCATGAAACTGCAAGAATCAACATTCCCCGAATTATCTTGAGCAAACAACCAAACTTCAGTATCCTGAATAATTATCAAACCTGGTGCGGGATACTGGTCGACAACAATATCAACTCCTTGTTGAGAACAGTTGTCCGTAACAATGAAACTTGAGCTGGAAGTAAAATCTGGCAATGTAACCTCGCAAGAAGTTAATGTGGCATATAATGTACTGTCTGTTTGACAAG
The DNA here is from genome assembly GCA_043584915.1 of Fluviicola sp. Classification (GTDB taxonomy): domain Bacteria; phylum Bacteroidota; class Bacteroidia; order Flavobacteriales_D; family Crocinitomicaceae; genus UBA4466. The sequence goes on along the minus strand of CP121319.1, from coordinate 1,996,254 downwards.
ACACAATTATTGGATTCGTTGTATCAGAAACACTTACAATAGAAGTACACGTAGACACATTACCATTCACATCCGTTACCGTAAGCGTTACGTTATTTGGCCCGATGTTACTACAATCAAACGCTGTTTGGCTTGCCGAGATACTAGCAATACCGCAATTGTCTGTTGATCCGCCATCAATATCTGCGGCAACTATGTTCGCGTTCCCAGAAATATCTAATACCAAGGTAATATCCTGACAAATTGCTGTTGGCAGTACATTATCTTCTACGGTTATTACAGAAGTACACGTTGATACATTACCATTCACATCCGTTACCGTAAGCGTTACGTTATTGGGGCCGATGTTACTACAATCAAACGTTGTTTGGCTCGCTGAAACGCTTGCAATTCCGCAATTGTCTGTTGATCCGCCATCAATATCTGCCGCAACTATAGTCGTATTTCCAGAAGCATCTAATGCTAAGGTAATGTCCTGACAAACTGCTGTTGGCAACATATTATCTTCTATGGTCACGATAGAGGTACACGTAGATACATTACCATTCACATCCGTTACTGTAAGCGTTACGTTATTTGGACCGATATTAATACAATCAAACGTAGTTTGGCTCGCCGAAACACTTGCAATTCCGCAATTGTCTGTTGATCCGCCATCTATATCTGAAGCAACTATGGTCACATTTCCAGAAGCATCTAACGCTAAGGTAATGTCCTGACAAACTGCCGTTGGCAACATATTATCTTCTATGGTCACAGTAGAAGTACACGTTGATACATTACCATTCACATCCGTTACAGTAAGCGTTACGTTATTGGGCCCGATGTTACTACAATCAAACGCTGTTTGGCTTGCCGAGATACTAGCAATACCGCAATTGTCTGTTGATCCGCCATCAATATCTGTGGCAACTATGTTCGCGTTCCCAGAAATATCTAATACCAAGATAATATCCTGACAAATTGCTGTTGGCAATACATTATCTTCTACGGTTATTACAGAAGTACACGTTGATACATTACCATTCACATCCGTTACCGTAAGCGTTACGTTATTGGGGCCGATGTTACTACAATCAAACGTTGTTTGGCTCGCTGAAACGCTTGCAATTCCGCAATTGTCTGTTGATCCGCCATCAATATCTGCCGCAACTATGGTCGTATTTCCAGAAGCATCTAATGCTAAGGTAATGTCCTGACAAACTACTGTTGGCAACATATTATCTTCTATGGTCACGATAGAGGTACAGGTAGATACATTACCATTCACATCCGTTACTGTAAGCGTTACGTTATTTGGACCGATATTACTACAATCAAACGTTGTTTGGCTCGCTGAAACACTTGCAATTCCGCAATTGTCTGTTGATCCGCCATCTATATCTGAAGCAACTATGGTCGCATTTCCAGATGCATCTAATGCTAAGGTGATGTCCTGACAGACTGCTACTGGCAACATATTGTCTTCTACTGTAACTACAGCTGTGCATAGGGAAATATTCCCTGAAATGTCAGTAACAATAAGAATTACATTATTTAGACCTATATCGTTACAAGTAAAACTTGTCTGACTCGCTGAAATACTGGCAATTCCACAGTTATCCGTAGAACCTCCATCAATGTCGGCAGCTACTATATTTGCAACGCCGGAAGCATTTAGTGCAATTGTAATATCTTGACAAACTGCACTAGGAGCAACTGTATCTTGAACAAAAACGTCCACTGTTGTACTGTACGTGGTCCCAACAATACACGCTACACTTGGGAGTAATTCAACTAACGCCGTATATGTACCAGAATTAGAAACAAACACATCAACAGAAGATCCTGTCCCAACGACATTCCCCATGTCGTCCTCCCATACTACATTGTAGGCAGAGGATAGCGGTATCGAAAGCGTCACATTCCCACCTCCTGGACACAATTCTGTTACACTCGCATTAGCAGATGGATTTAAAGCTGCAGTTGTTAAATTGAAGTTTGCAGAAGTTGCGTCACAAGGTGTTGATACTAGTACTTGATATACTCCAATCCCTAGTCCTGTAAACGCGTGTTCTGTAGCGTTTACTGCACTTGCTGAATCAGCTGTTGCACTGGCAATCAAGTTCCCCATATCATCATACAACTCATAGGTTAAAGGATACACAGGAGTACCGCTCGTTATTTCCGCAGTAATAAATCCGCTTCCTGAATCAAATAGATTACAAAAACCACCAACAACATCTATTCCTATTGGTGCATAGTCTGGTATAGTAAATGGCATATGATAGTAATGTGTACTACTATAAGAACTATTACTAAGTGCTGCAGAGTAACCGCCGTGTGCCCGCCTGAAAGTGTTAAACCTAACGACATAATCACCAGAAGCTAATCCTGTTAAGTCCACCTCTTTGTAACCTGGCTCACCACCGTAATTTAAATGATTATAACCACCGGGAACTAACGTTCCAGGCAGACCAGAACCATTATCAAAATATAGTTCCCATTTCCCTAAAATCCATGTCCCCCCATTACCAGCAAAAGTATTATCCGTAGGAGGAAAAACGCCACCGATATACCCACCAGGAGACCTTAAGTTCCATGATACTGCATTTGAGTTAGCACATCCTATTGTCACATCAATTGATGGATCGTAAGTTGCCTCACCGATAGTTATTTGAAACATCTCAGTATTTCCACAATTATCATTAACTGTCACATCGTAAGAAACATTTCCAGGAAGATCAGCCATAGTAGCTCGCCAATCCTGGGCATCGAATATAGAATCTTCTACTGGAAAATTAATATTATACGTACCCGCTAAGTCAAACGGGTGGGCAGCAACATACGACAATGTCGAATCTCCGTTAGAAGGCATTACAGACCAAGTCAGAGGGTAAGACAAACCTGATACCAGACCGAAGTTCAAGGAGCCATTCACCAGCTGAATAGACCCTGAATTTTCCAGCAAAGTATTTGATTCTCGAACATTCAATAGCTCCAACCCAGTTGTTCCAGTAGCAACTAGATTAATGCTGTCTAACCAGTTTGAACAACCGTCATCAATACTCACATAATACAAACCTGGATCTAAAGGGCCAAACTGAGTATTCATTGGACTCAACCCAATAATTGGGGTTTGAACCAAAGTATCATAACCTCCAGAACTGAACGCATCCTCCTCGTACAAGGTGACCGTTGCATTCTGACAGAATCGATCCCCCAACCCTCCTGCTGAAAAATAAAATTCTGAGATACAGTTCGCCTTATCCTCTACCACACCACCAATGAAACCGTTCGATGGAATCGCATTTACTACACCCGAACTAATCGTAGTATCGCAGCCATCTGTAAATTGCATCACATAATTATCCCCCACATTTACCCCGTCATAATAGAAAACGGTGAAAAAATCATTCGGCAACACACCCAACGTCATTGCGACTGGCGGAGCTCCATTAATACTTATTGTAGCGCGATTCGGGTCAGGGTTTGACGCGACAGGAGTTAATATACTTGCCATGTCACGTAAGGCATAAATAATATACCTATCACAATCAGTAGGACAACCAACCTTGTAAAATCCTGCGGACACTGCACTCGGCAACGCGGGACGGCTATTAGGAGAGATAACTGGGTTCTGGGTCGAAGAAACCGAACATCCAGCTGCTATTTGATCCTCTACAGTTACGGAATACCCACCAGGAGCCAGCCCCGTAAAAGTGTGTGACGTGTTCATCGTGGGGCCAAAAACTTGAACACCACCATTGAGCACATATAAAAAAGGACCACTTCCAGTCCCCAAACTCACCTCTACCGTAAGTGTCGCATCATCAACAACATTCGGACTTGAGGCGGGGCAACTTGTTTCCGTAAAACTTGTTGTAAAGGCCATAGGAACATAGGAAGAAGTTAGCACAACCGGATTGCCGCTCCACGCATGCGTTGTCAGACCGTCAGAAACACTGACATTGTATGAATCCACCCCCAAACTTGAAAAGGAAACTGGACCACCGTTGTTTGGAAAATTGATACTGACAGGCACACCTGTTGAGGGTGTTAAAATTGCAAACCAGTTGTCTGTATTACACGTAACCCCTCCCGGAATCGCAACCTCAATAACCCCTGCCGTTGGACATGGATCTGGCTGCGTCACACTAGTTACTTGAAAGTTCGCAGCGTCACATTGCGCATGAACGGCACTTGAAAAACTCAACAAGAGAAGAAGAAAAAAAACAACACACTTCATTGATAGTAATTTAGATTGTTGCAGCAAACGTAATATCAGACTACGAGGTACAAAACCCCTTTTTCATATTCGGTATCTGAAACTGTAAATTCGGAAACTAAGAGAAATAAACCCGTTAAATGACTGACTAGAATCTTCTTACACCTCAATAACAAACCATTAAATTCTCGCTCCCAATAATTACCTTCGTAAAACATCGTTATATAAAAATCACCGATACCGATCAGTCTTTCACTTTCAATTGCAACATACCCCACCTCTCAACAATCAATCTTAGCTTATTGCATTCTATTCAAAAGGTTGCTCCCCACAACTACTATGAAGCACATCGCATTATTGAGAAGTATCCCAAAGACTTACAGAACCAATCGTTCAACTCGAAAGATTAGTGCACCCACACAACCACCCCCCCCCAACAGCCAATCCTTCCTATATACTCTTAAAACAGGCCTTATAGCCACCTTGATAACATCAAGATAACACTACCTGTTACGCCCTGTATACGACTGTATACTACGTATTATTACTTATTTACTGTAATTAGACAAAAATGTAACACCTAAAAATAATGCGATTCTCCTACTCCGCGATCAGCCCAATTCGTGCGCTCAAACTCTTTTGCATTTTGGTACTAAGCATAATTCTATGCTCATGCTTATCTGAATCGACCGAGACAAACAACTACTTTAAAGAATCAACAGAAACCTTGATCACAATCGACATACAGGAGTCAAACATTATTTACTCCGATCTTAACAAAATCGAGTCGGATCTTAAACTTGATTCTTTAGCTCAAACTCTTAATCTCCCGTTATCTCGGGAGTATCTAGCAACCAGCACACATTTCTACCTTCATCAAGGCAAACAAATAAAGTATAAACTTGAGTTATTGGTTAAAGCGTCACGACCATCGAATCCAATTCACCAACTTAGCTTAATACGATTATCAAGAATTGCTAGGCGCGAAGGAAACACCTTAGTGAGCACGAAATACGCTAATCGCGCCTATTTGTTAACCCAAAAATATAACAGTCCGATAAAAATAGAAGCTATGCAAAACCTCGTCTTGGTGGAGTTAGAGTCTAGAAATCTCATTAAAGCCAGCAAACTTTTAGCACAACACCAAAATGATCAAACCAAATGGCATAAGGATCAAAGAAACCGACACATAGTACTCCGTACAACACTTCAAAAGTATCAGGCTGAAGATCAATTTAACTCTGGACAAATAAGTTCCTCAGAGAAAAACGAAGTGTATCAGAAAATAATTCTAGATCTTGAGAAGGTTGTATCGAACAAATTTCTTAATCAGCATGAATTAAGATATGCATATGGCAATCTAGGATCTGCATATATCCAAATAGGCGAATCAAGGCGAGCAAATGATGCCTTTCGAATGGCGACCAATAATCTTCAACTAGACAAGGTATATTGCCCCACATTATATTTACACAGTGTGAAAGGACAAATTTTCTTGGATTCATTGGATGCCGCAGAAGAATCGATGAATTATTTGGCGAAACACATTCGCCAAGACGATTTGGATACGCGCATCTATTACCAAACGAACCTATATCGCCTAAAAAGTTTGAAGCATCAATATAAAGAAGCCTCTCTCGCTGCGATGAATCTTGCAACCTTGATTAGTCAATTGAACAATGAAAAAATGCTCAAACAGTCTGCCGACGCGAGTGCCCGCTACGACAGCTTGACCCTGGAATATGAGAACAATAAATTGGAAATACAAAATGTTGAAAATCAAAATTTTATATTCCTACTAATCACTTTGTTAATTCTATTTCCAGGTCTAATTTTTCTAATTGGAAGTTTGAAACGAACTAAAATGAGAAAAGAAGCGATTGCGATGCAATCTGATTTGCAACATCAACTTTTCAATACTCAGATGAACCCGCATTTTTTATTTAATTGCCTGGCATCTGTTAATGCCCTAATAGGAACAGATAATAAAAGAAAAGCTCGTGAATTTGTAAACCAATTTAGCTTGTTGACTAGACGCGTTTTGGAAAGTACAAAAAATGAGACCGTACCTCTTGAAGAAGAAATGGAATACCTACTCCATTATATTGACATTCAAAAATTTCGATTTGGTTCTGAACTAGTCGTCAAAGTGAAATATGAGCACCTAGAATTAGCAGGTTTTAAAATCCCTCCACTTACTTTACAGCCATTAGTTGAAAATTGTTTCATACATGCTTTTGAAGGCATAAATACTACTAAGGAAATATCCATTGACTGCGTTCTTATTAACCAAGATGACTTTGTGCAGATACGCATAAATGATAATGGAAATGGCCTTCCGTCACAAAACGAAAACAGCAAGAAAACATCAATTTCTACTGGGCTCATAGAACGCCGTTTCCAATTGTTACAAAAAAAATATAAGAAGACCTTCTTTTTTGAACGGCGCAATAGACCAGAAGAAAAAGGGACTGAGGTACTAATCAAAATTGAAAAACTATGAAAATTATCATTGCAGAAGACGAAAGTTTACTTCGAAAAGAACTTGCAAACGAACTAACATCCATTAGCTATGTCGAAGAAATTGTTGAATGTTCATCTATATCCGAACTGAAAAAGGCAATAGAAACAAGACACTTTGACCTTGCCATTTTAGATTTAGAGATTAACGAAGGAACAACTTTGGATCTTATTGAACAAAGTGGACCTTTTGATTTTGAGTTAATTATCACTTCTTCTCATGAGCAATATGGTGTGAGAGCCGTTAATATTGGAGCCCAACACTATCTTCTTAAACCCATAAATTACGCACACCTGATTTCACACATAGATTTAATTCAGACCAAGCTTTACTTTGATAAGCCAGGAATTATCCGAAAACTAGAGCGAATTGCTGTCCGAAGCACAAACACTATTGAGATGATAGATTTGAGCGAAATCCTATACCTTCAATCAGATGGAAACTACACTACCTTTCACCTAACTCAACATACAGTTGTAACGTCAAAACCTATTAAGTTTTATGAGACTCTTCTTAAACACTCGAAATTCTTACGTGTGCACCAAAGCTACCTTGTAAATCTGTCAAAGGTAATTAAGTATAACCTAAACGGATCAATCATCCTTAATAATCGAAAAGAACTACAAGTTTCTAGACGAAAACGAGAAGCAGTCATAGAAGCCTTGACTTAATGGAACCCAAATAGTTTTGATCCTTTTTTTTATGCTTGATTGTTAAATTAATAATCTCTATTCGTAAGTATTCTCAAACACTTGAGTTCATTACGCCTGCTTGCAGTAGTAGTAGTAGTAGTAGTAGTAGTAGTAGTAGTAGTAGTAGTAGTAGTGGTAGTAGTACGAGCAGCTAATTCACCTATCTTTTACCATTAAAAATGAACCGTACAACCTGGAAATCAATTTGCCTTGTTAATAATCATATCGAAACGTTCACTATTTTGATGGCCGCACTTTCTATTTGTAAAAAAGGGGCGTCTCCAAACACCCCTTACCGACTAGGCAACCACAATGAGCTCCTTGCAATTACCGCCTAACTCCCCCCCCCCCTCAAAACGTACATAACCTTAACTCTGTACTCTTATTAATCCAAAAGCAACTAGATAGTTACGCAAGCCTCGAGAAGCTAATTCGAATCTACCAACTCAACTTGATGGAGACAAGTACATACATGTATTTGAGGGTTTTTCGCGTGAATCAGGTAAAGTGCAATGTAAAAGTGGCGAACGAACTTACCCTATCTTTCAAAATAGAAAAATGAAACCTGTTAGAAATTAACAATCTTCACAATATAGGTATCCAGGATAGCGGCCATTAAAAAAAGAAAAGGGACGCCTACTCTACGCCCCTTTACCGACTAACTGTGGTAAGTATGACTTACCATAACCTTATACTAAGCTTGATTCTTAGAACTTCAGTAGATACATGTTGACTAAACCATGTGTGATACCTAAACCTTACCTAAATGAAACTACACCCACTGGATTGTTTTTTAGAATCATTGTAAATGTATTAGTGAACTATACCTGTTACAACATAGAGTTTAAATACGGATGTGCGCAAAACACAATCGGTTCACTGTTCTGTATATTCGGAAAACAACGTGCAGTTGTTTTTTCAGTTTAATTCTAACAAGCAAAATATGTCTCAATCAAGTGGTGCTCTCCCTATTTCTTCAAGAAACTCTTTCAAGTCGACATGCTTTCCCAAGTTCATTTTTTTCTTGATACGAGATTTTGACACGCGAATCGAATGCGCTTCAACATTTTTAAATACCGCCATTTCTTGATTGTTTAAACCGGCTTTTATCATCGATGCGATTTCTACCTCTTTCATAGTTAATTGAGGGAATCCATGTTTTAATTTACCTCGAAAATTAACCAATTCATTAAGCCCAGAAAGGGAATGCAACTTTTCATTATTTCTTTGAGTCTTGTATTTAGATCTTAAGAAGAGGATCAGATCATTAATTTCATCATACCTTCTCTGTGTCTTGATTGAACTTAATTTTTCCGAAACCTCCAATAACAACTCCCCACTTACTGAATGCATTTTCATTTGCTCTAGTAATTGAACAGAATTTCTTTTCTCTTTGTTCAACTTCCTATTAGCTTTTCTCACACCCTTGGCTTTATATCTGGCCACAATAGCAAGGACAAGAATCACCATAAAACAAATGAAAATTATTACTCTCATTAAAAACAAGCTGCTCTGAGACTCTTCAAGTTTGGATTCGAAGAGTTTTTTTTCATTGGAAAGTTTCAATTTCGCCAAAAACTCCTTTGCCTCTTCAGCAGCTTCTCGATCAGCGATATCCTCGATGACCAATGCTCTTTTATAGCTTCCTAACTGTCCATTCAGCGCCAAAAACTCAGCCTTGTCGTTTCGCAATATTGAACTAAGTAACCTAATCTCCAGCCAAAACTCATACTCTGGCGTTAGGGTTCTTGGCGTCAAATTGTTCACCTTTTCAACCAAAGCATCTAACGCTACCGAATCCCCATTAAGAAAACTCACTACGGCTGATTTAAACATAATCTCCAACTGAAACGAAACATTCGCTTGATTCTGATAAAAATTTGTCGCGAAAATTTGATCTAAATATTTCTCTGCCGATGCCAAATCACCAATATTATAAAATGAAGTCGCCATGTTGCTAAGTATATTGCAATACTGAAAATCCATTTTATGAGATGATTGAATCAATACGTTCAAAGATCGCCCATAAAAGGCAAGCGCTTCTGTGTGCTTCCCCTCCGCTTCACTTGTCAGATCAAGGTTATTCAACGAGCCTGCCTTATCCACATAATCCTGAGATTTTAGGACCCTCAAGTTCAGATAATGTTTTATCGAGTCGGCATCTCCAATTTGTAGGTAATTTCGATACATTGCCCGAATAAAATTAAATTCGTCCTCTACAACCTTGTTTGCATTTTCCGCGTATTCAATTGACTCTTCGTAATCTTTAAGTTTGTAAAAACTCCAGCTCATACCTTTTAATAGTAAAGCACGATTTGTTCTCGATATGCATTTTGGATACTTTTGCAAAAGTCTTCCAGATGAAATGATGTGCTCCTTAAAAAATAACCTTGCCAACTCTCTAGGCGCTGCTTTTTTTAACTCATTCAGTCTGATAATTTTAAGGATTTCAAACTTGTAATCTCTTGACTCGTTTAACTCAGATTGTGCTAATTCAAAAAATTTTTTGTCCGTGATTTGACTCAAGCCTGTAACATTTCCTTTCTTCAAGATTTTTTCAATGTCAATAGCTTGCTGCTGCCCCGAGTAACATTTAAAATCAGGTAACTCTGTGTACCTCTGAGAATACCCCTGAGTCTGAACTACCAAAATAAAACAGGTACAATTAATCAAGTATAAAAGAAAGTTTTTCACTTGATTAATTGTAAAAAATCGTTTCATACTAATCTTATCCCACATAATTCTTGTTGTACACTTTTGAATTTACATTTCCACGCTGGTTATAGCACAAACCTTTCGTTTTCTGAACTCAGAAATAAAGCCAAAAACTTCGAGCGAAGAGGTTGGATTGTAGTAATGTTTCTTGAAACTTCCGAAAACAAATAGACTAGCCCAATATTAAGAAAAAATCTAGGACCTTCTCACCAGTATTATATCACCATGAAGAAGGGGCTGTTCATAAAAACGGCCTCACCCAAACCTAAACCATTTGCTGACGTTTAAACTAACTGATATGAACGAAACCACTGCCTTTTACTGAATGTTCATATTTACAACTAACATTGAGCACCAAACTCACTACGTTCTTATAACAAACACACCCTCCTATTTACAAATGGACACTCACTATATACAAGAGGCTGTTGTTAGTTATTATTAGGAAGAAAGACCAACTTTTAGTGCAATGAAAACTAGCCACTCAATTTCTGAATCATCGGTGGCTTTTAATACCAAAGGCCATACTTATTAACAAAGTACAACTCGAAACAACACGACGCTAAAAACACTCATTAAACACTGATTATATGCACTTTAATAAAAAAATACTATGTGCGCGCAATATAAACCACCCATCATCCTATAATTGTCATAAAGATAAATCTCGAAGAACCCCTGAGCAATTTGAACACTTATTGGTTCATGACAGCAAGACTTAACAACCCACGATATAAAAAGAAAAGTCTATTTTCGCACACAAATATCGAAGAATAATCATCCAGTAATTATACTTGAAAAAAATTATGAAGCCCCCCTACACAATTGCGATCATTATAGCATTCACGATAATCTCACAATCAATAATAAGTCAAATAAGCAATGTAGAAATTAAAGCTTTGCTTCCTTACGAAATTTCTGAATCTTCAGGGCTATTGTTCTTTGATGGTCAATTAATCACACACAATGACTCTGGCGGCGCTAATGAATTGTATGTGATTGACACTTTGTCTTGGACAATCACGAGAACCGTTACAATAGACAACGCTATGAATATTGATTGGGAAGACTTGACTCAAGACAGTTCCCATATTTATATTGCTGACATTGGGAACAATAATGGGACGAGAACCGATTTAAGAGTGTATAAAATCCTTAAAACTGATTTCCTCAATAATAACAACGTGACTGCCGAAATAATCGACTTCTACTACTCGGATCAAACAGACTTTAGCTCGAATCCCAACTACACTGAATGGGACGCAGAAGCGCTTATTTGTATAGACACAAACCTTCTGTTGTTTAACAAAAACTGGGTTACACAGGCGACTAAAGCATACGTAATCCCGAAATATAGCGGCTCCCACTCCTGCAGCCCTATGCCAACAGAATTGCTCAATGCTGGCCTCATTACTGGAGCCACTTATAATGAATTTATCGATGAACTCGTATTAGTCGGGTACAATTCCATTTTGCAACCTTTTGTTTGGTTTATAACCAATTTTTCAGCGGACGATATTTTCTCAGGCACCAATAGCCTCACAACTTTCACATCACTTGGGGCAGAACAATTAGAATCTGTAGCAGCAACCTCTCCCAATAAATACCTTATGACTTCCGAATCTTTTAATTTTGGAACCATCTCTGAGCATGCTAAAGTGATTTCATTTTCAAAAGATACTTCGTTCTTGCTAACAAATACACTCAACCAACTCGTATTCAAATTGACTCCTAACCCCGTATCGGATTTCCTGCACATTAGCGGAGGTGCATTTAAAGAAATCCAAATTTGCAATTTGCAGGGAGAAATTCTTTTGAAAAGCAACCATAGTCCATTAAACATCTCTCAATTGACAACTGGCACCTACCTACTAACATTATACACCACCCGCACTAAACATGAAACTTTTCGGATCTTAAAACAATAATGCCCACCCATATATTCGTATCTCTATATAGAGCTACTTAAAATCAACTTTCCGGATAAAATTAAAAATCGGATCTCTGTTTAAAAGGGTAGGTTTTGAATCATTATTTCATCCGGATAAGTGCAAAGCTTGTTATAAAAACAAAAAAAAACAGCCCCCCTTTTTTCTTTTTTTTTTTACAAACCAAGCAACCACCTATACATTTCCAGTAACCACTTCCGTTAATTTGGTTTCACACGAACTGACCAGCTCTTAATTTTAAGACTTTCAAAACACATAAGAACACTTTGGTCTTATGCATTAGTTTGTAGAAATATTCATCTTTAAATGTTTCAATCATGAAATCGATTCACATTGTACTGATCATAGTTTCCTTACTTTTTTTTAATTGTGCTTCTTTTGGGCAGATGTTCACGAATGGTGGGCTGGAAGGATCACTTTCACTTACAATACCTCCACCTGGCTGGAGCCAGATTCCTTCAAACGACCCGATCTCAGGTGCCACTTCAGCCTGCAGTCCCTGCGCAACCTCAGATGTCACTGGTGTAGCCGGTCCCGACTACAACACTGGCCTAAACGGAAATCCAAATTCAGGTAATTCATTCGTTAGCGGACTTGACAAATCTCTGTTCAATGGATATCAAAATTACATCCCAACCTACGTTCATTATAACGAAGGTATAATGCAAACTGTTTCTGGGTTCACGATTGGTCAAGTCTACTCAATTGAGTTTTATCAAGCCTGTATTAAGCAAGACGATGCTATCGATAATAGCGGTTCTTGGTCAGTTTTTGTCGATGATATTTTAATTGGAACAACAGCACCTACTGTGTCGACTCAAGCGACTAACAGCAATAACCACCCCTGGGAATTCAGATCTTTAAATTTCACAGCTAGCAATAATGTACAGACGATAAAGTTTTTGCCAAAAGATGACGATTTAAGTAAAGCGGGAAATAATGGCGTTCGAATGGGAATAGATGATATTTCCATTCCATTACCGTTACCAGTTGAACTCATGAATTTTGAAGTTCATTCACAAAGTAATGAGCGCAGTGCAATTATCTCATGGACAACAGTCAGCGAGACGAATAGCTCTTTATTCATAGTGGAAAAGACTCAAGATTTCATCAATTGGATTATTGTTGATTCTGTTCAAGCAGCTGGTGAAAGCCAGCAAATACTTGATTACTCTCTAGAAGATACCGAACCTTTTGAAGGTATTTCTTACTACCGTTTAAAGCAGAAAGACATTAATGGATCCCAAAAGGACTATGGCACTAAGACATTAAATTGCAATACTGGAAACTTACCGGTTAACGCGCACCCCAATCCCTTCCAGAATTATCTACTTTTAAACATCAATTCAGAAGACCTTTCTTCACTGCGCATCACGAACAGTCTAGGAAGAGAAATTAATTTTCACGCATTGTCCGAAGATACTGACCTTGTAACAATTGATACATCTCAATGGCCCAAAGGACTTTACTTTATTTCGAACAAGGGTTCAATTACAAAAGTTTTAAAGAATTAGATTTTGTGAGTGAATCTCTCTGACTCATCAGAAACGGCATTTCAAATATCGCATCAGCCTGTGCAGCTGGTTCAAATTGTCGCATTATATCTTCCTTTCATAGGAGTACATATACTTATTGTAAGAAGCTATGAAAAAATTTATTTCCTTGTCATTAATCGTATTTTTTCTATTGTCTACTTCCTTACCATCTTTTGGGCAAAATTTCGTCAATGGTGGGCTAGAAGGCGCTATACAACTATCTGCCGCGCCGCCAGGATGGACCATGGTCCCATATACAGACAATGTTTGCACGGCAACTTCTCCTCAACGCGCGACTCCTGACATAACTGGTCCATCTGGCCCCCTATCTCAATATGGGATCAAAGGTATGCCCTTCTCTGGCAACTCTTTTGTAAGCGGTGAAAACACAAGCACAGCAAGTCAAGTTGCTCAAGAGGGTATTATGCAAACTGTTAATGGATTTACGATTGGACAATCCTATACCTTAGAGTTCTATCAATCTGTTGTTAAACAGACTACTGCTTACGACAATACTGGATCATGGATAGTATATGCAGACAATGTTTTAATTGGAATAACAGCCTCGTCAACCAGTTATTTGGCTGTGCAAAGTACGTATCTAATTTGGGAATACAGAACGATTAGCTTCGTTGCAACCAGTAATAGCCATACTTTTAAATTCTTACCGCTGGACGACGACTCGAATAACTTGACTCCAAATGGAGTTCGAATGGGAATTGATGACATCGCAATACAAAATCCATTGCCGACCAACCTCATAGAATTTAATACTGAAGTGAACAGTTTCAATAACAACGTGCTTCTCAATTGGACGACGGCAAGCGAAACAAAAAGCGACGTATTCATAGTTGAAAAGTCTAGGAACTTGATTGATTGGGTCGCTGTTCATTCAATAGAAGCAGCAGGGGAAAGTAATCAAATATTGAATTATGATTTACAAGATTCAAATCCTTACGAAGGAATATCATACTACCGATTGAAACAATTGGATATTGACGGAAAAGAAAGAGCGTATAGCCCCAAATCCGTGCATATCTATAATACGCAACTACGTGCTAGTCCGAATCCATTTCAAGAATACATAAATATTGTAGTCCATCAGAGCGATATTGAAAACGTGCACGTGTTTAACCTTCAGGGAGTAGCAGTTGAATGCAACATTACGTCAACAGGCACTAATTTATTCACTCTTGAAACTTCGAGCTGGAAGAAAGGTGTATATTTTATCGAAAGCAATGGGTTAACCCTGAAAGTAGTGAAAAACTAAGTGTTTATAGAAGCAATCCAAATCCGTCTTCGAATGATTAGTTATAAGTGCTTTCTTGAGATCGACAACAAAGTTATGAGCTCTAAAATATTCCATAAGAGCACATTCCCCTGAATATTCAGAATAAAAAAGTAACCCATTTTTACGTTCCTTACCGAAAAGAAATCAATACACTTTTTAATTCATAATTAGCTGCAGACCAATCATACAAACTTACAATCCTTTAAAACTTAAAAAAAAACTTCTTGAATACTTTTTTTTTCCTCCTAACGGAATCTTGTAGGCTAGCATATCAAAAAATAACAAAATTCGATTAGTTGTAGATTATTTAGATTCCGTAGAGATCTTATAACTAAAAATACATCCTTTATGAAAAACGCCCTAATCTTCAGAATAAGTCTCGTTTGCTCTCTACTCTTAAACTCCATTTCATATGGTCAAAGTTTTGTTAATGGTGGATTGGAAGGCCCTTTGTCTGCCTCGACCCCGCCTCCTGGGTGGAGTCAGGTTCCTGCAAGTGACCCTGTCAACTTGGCTAATTCAGCCTGCTCTGGATGCGCAACTTCAGATGTTACTGGACTTTCAGGCCCTTTTCCAGCATTCGGAGTAAATGGCAACCCACATTCTGGTAATTCGTTTGTAAGTGGACTCCTTACAGAAACACATCACGAAGGAATAATGCAGACCGTTTCCGGCTTTACAATTGGACAACCTTACACCATCGAGTTCTACCAAGCATGCATCGGACAAAACAATGCCACTGACAATAGCGGCTCTTGGTCCGTATATATCAACAATACTTTTATTGGTACCACAACACCTACCACTACTAGTCAGGGAGCTTGGAGTAACAATCATCCGTGGGAGGCAAGATCTATTAGTTTTACCGCTAGTAATAGCTCCCATACCATAAAATTCCTTCCTACTGATGACGACCAAAATTACACAACTCCTTCTGGTATTCGAATGGGAATCGATGATATTTCGTTCCCCCTTTCCTTACCTATTGAGCTAATGAACTTTAATGCTGAAGTAAACAATTTCAATAATAACGTAATTCTCACATGGACTACAGGAAGTGAAACCAATAGCGATTTGTTCATTATTGAAAAATCTAGGAATTTAATTGACTGGGCTGCTGTTCATTCAATAGAAGCAGCTGGGGAAAGTAATCAAATATTGCACTACAAATTTGAAGACACAGATCCATACGAGGGGCTTTCTTATTACCGTTTGGTACAAATCGATATAAACGGAACAAGGAGAGAATATAGCCCCAAATCAGCTAATGTAAATATTAATACATTTAATCTAAGTGCAGAGCCTAATCCTTTTCAAGCTTGGGTCAGTATTTCTTGTGACCCAAATAATGCCTCGAACGTTCTTATATACAACGCTCAAGGTATAGCTATTGAATTCAAAATTATATTCAGCGGCCCGAACTTTATCAAGATTGACACATCCAACTGGATTCCAGGGTTTTACTTTATAAAATACAACGAATTAACCAACACAGTCGTTAAAACCTAATGAATCCGAATGTCCCAAAGACTCAAAAGCGTATCCGAGATAACCTACAATGAAAGAACTTTCTAAACAATCCGTTTCACCCAGAAAAACTTATCAAAAACAAGGTGCTAAGTACAAGAGAAAGTACTCTAGAGAAATATTGAGGCTGTTGAATTATTTCTGGAAAATCTAAAGTTGTAATCCAAGATTCCCAAACAAACATGACGTCACAGAACAAAAAAAATATCACGACTGACAAAGCCGGTTTCCAATTCTTGCTAATGTCGCTGAAGAGGATCGTATACATGTTTTTCAAACGGGGGGCGTTACCAATTTCCCTACCCTCTAGTATTATTCTTTTTATTACTTCTTGTGTGCAACACTTCTTAATTAAGAAAATTATAGATGGAGACTTCTTCTAAGATAATTCGTTCTCTACTTTGCGTTTGGACCGCACTAATTGTTCAAATCCAATGCCGATGCACAATCTCTTCCTTGTATTACCTAATCGTCTCACATTTTGAGTTAAAACTTAAGTCGAACATATGCGAATACTACAAGAAAGAAAATTCATGCCAAAAGGAAAGAAACCCTCGACTTCGACTAAGTGACAATATTTACATCAAGATAATTTATCTCAAAGGCTTCATAAAAAAGAAGACTAACCTCGTCTTGGAAAAAGTAATTTGCATGATTTGTCTTCATGTGTTTTTTTCCTGTTTCGGCCTTGGGCAAGATAGCAGCTTCAAAAGTAAATTACTACGAATTAGTCACAAGAGGGAATTGACATATTCAGAGTATGATGCTTTGATCAACGCCTTTGAGTCGGATCAAGAGTATATGAATGCATTGGTATATTCGGAAAAATATATTCTAGTATGCGAAACAAATAAAGATACCAACCAATGGGTAAAAGCTATAAATCACAAAGCGAATAATCTGACTGACCTGAAGCTTGTCGAGGAGGGTATAGCATTTTGCGAAACTTCATCTAGGGCCTTTCGACCTCAAGACTCAAGACAATATGAACTATTGTGCTTTAAATGGGGAGCGCTTTTATTTTTTAACGAACAATACGACGAGTCGTTGAAAATATATAACAGAATAACTTCTCCAGACTTAGTCAGAAGTACCATCTATTTAAACAACCTCGCGTCAACTCATATACAATTAGATAACTTCGATCAGGCATCCTACTATTTAAAGAAAGCTCTTGTTCAAAATAACTTTCAGTTTATTGAGGATAAAGGAATAATTCTAATCAACCTTGCAGAATGCGAACATAATCGAGGACAATACGATAATTCGCTAAAACATCTACAGGATGCATATGCGCTTTTAAGTAAAAAGAAACAACTTCAACATTTGATCGAGTTATTCCAAATTAAATTTCAAGTGTGTCAAAAGATGAAAAATACTTACGGCGCTATGAATAGTCTAGATTCTGTTAGCAAATACAACGATTTAAATTTTGAAAATAAAGTGCGCGAAGAACTTCAAGAAATTGTTGTAGCCAAGCATCGAGAAAGAATACTTCGTAAAAAGATTGCTTCCGAAAACAAACAAGTTCAATTATACCAAGAAAAATTCCTTGCTTGGTTATTAATAGGCTTAACAGTATTGACCTTATCCATCCTATTCTTCTTACTACGAAGTTTGAAATCTAAAAAGAAATTTGTCTCGTTAGAACAAAAACTTCTCCGCTCTCAAATGACGCCGCACTTTGTTTTTAATTCTCTTTCTATCGTCCAAGGTATGATTCTTAATGAAGACAATTCAAAGGCAGCTAAATACTTGACACATTTTTCAAAGTTAATCCGTAAAACTCTAGAAAACAGCAAAAACCGACTCATAACACTGGAAGAAGAACTTGATTTAATCAACAATTATGTCTGCCTTCAACAGATAAAAATGGAATCAAATGTGACTTTCTCAGTTTTGAAACAAGAGAATATATACACTGAAGAATTAATGATTCCTCCAATGGTCCTACAACCGTTTGTAGAAAACTGCTTCGAACATGGATTTAAAAATGAAATTGAGCGACCTTTCATCCTGGTTCGAATAGGACACAGAGATAACCGAACCTTACTTATCGAAATTGAAGATAATGGTGAAGGACTTGTTGTATCCAGTCAAAATCAAAAGATAAAAAAATCTCTGTCAACCCAGATTACAAGAGAGCGATTGTTGTTTCTTTCGAAAGGATCCCAAAAAAACTGCAAAATTGAGATCATCGATAAAAAAAGTAGCCATACTAGTGGAGTCCTTGTTCGCTTAACCGTACCAAAAATATTAGAATAAATGATACGAATATTGATTGTAGAAGACGAAGCATATATCAGACAGGGAATAATCACAATGCTTCAAGCTTTACCTATCGAAGCGAAAATTGTTGGAGAATGCAAATCTGTTAAAGAAGCGGTTATCTGCGCGAATACCTGTAATCCCGAGCTCGTTTTCCTTGATGTGAACATAATAGGCGGATCAGGATTTGATTTCATTGAAAAAACTAAATCACTCAAATATAAGGTTGTATTCATTACAGCTTACGAAGAGCACGCTCTTAGCGCACTTAAAAATGGAGCAGTTGATTACTTACTTAAACCGGTGGATCAAAACGAACTTTTAGCTGCAATAAAGAAGGCTATTTCCGTTGAAAATAATGAAGAACAATTAACAATAAGCAAACAGCACTATAATAACAATAATGAGAAGCTTGTTTTAAGACTTCAAGATGGGTTTCAGATTATTAGGTACGATGAACTAAAATACTGTCAATCTGATGGTGGGTACACGATGTTTTTCTTAAAGGACGGAAGGACATTCCTGTCTTCAAAATCCATTAAAGAATTTGAGACGCAAATGCCTTCAGAAAGTTTTTTTAGAACACACCAATCCTTTATTGTCAATTTAAATTTTGTTGATAAATACGACAAGAGAGGCTATGTCAGCCTCTATGGCGGTGGAAAGATTGAGGTTTCTTTTAGAAAAAGAGAAACGTTCATCGCTTGGCTAAAGAACCATTAGTCTTTTTTGTTAAAATAAAAATTCTCCAATAACGGATTTTGCATTTCCTTTAACGAATATAAGTTCTATTAGGACGCTTTTAAGCTCATGTGCAATTGAACAAACATAAAGCCTTTACTTGGTCGAAAAGAACACATATTATGATCAATTCAGAGCTGAAAAATTCTTTATTAAAAGAACACAGTCGTGACAAAAAGTTATCCTTTCTAGGCTTTTTCCTTGTAATAGGGTTTCTTATCCTGTTCACTATACTCATAATCATATTCGCTTTTGAGCACACCGCGAAAGTCACTGAGGAAATTAGTCAATCTTTTACTCAAACAGCTAACAACGGAGCTTCAGGTTTCTTTTATCGGACTGTTACCCCAGTTGCATTCGGGCTAACCTTGTTATATCCACTATTCATTTTTCTCAAACTAAAAAAGCGTCCTCAAAAAATAAATAAGCTAATGGCATTAATAGACCAAGGAGAAATAGCAACAAGTATCACTCAAAGAACAGTTTATAAGATCACAATCCCCTTTCTCAAAATCAACTTTAAGCTGGCCCCAGTAGAGTATGTTACTATTCACTTACAAGACAGTACATCTTATGATCTGCCCATTCCTTTACAATTGGTCCCTGAGCTTAAAAACGCACTAAGTGGAATTGACAAAGTGAAATCGGACTCACTCTGGCACGAGTTGTACATTAATACAGACGTAAACACCACTTCGATTGAGACTCCACTGAAGACACTCGAGGAATACGACAACTTCATTTCAAATGAACTTGACGCTGAAATTAACCATATAGATAAGAATCAAAATAGTGCAAGGAAATTATTTAAGAAATACTCACTTCTATCTGCCATCATTATTGTAGCTATCGGATCCATATTGTTTTTCTCAATGTTCAAAAATGGTTCTTTGGATACAAACGTAATATTAATAATAGCGGTGACCATTGGTGCTATCTCAAGCTTCTTTTACCTTCGCCATTTTATAACTTCTAAACAACTAAAACTCCTCTCACAAGGCGGTGATTTTAAAACCTCAATTCTAAAGAGGACTGTTGAATTTATTAATCCAAAATTCCTCTATATACTTCACGGACACATCTCACTTCCAGAGCTTATGGAAATGGGCTTGTTAGAAAAGAAGCAGTATATCCTAGAAGGAAATGATCAAATAATCGGACAACACCAAGGAGTTCCTTTTCAAATTAGCGATTTAGAGGTTCAATACAAAAGAAACCTCACACGAGAAAATGAAACTCCAGATGAAGTATTTTATGGTCAAGCATTTGTCGCTAAGTTCAACAAGGATTTCAAATCAGATATTTACGTGATTGCGAGAAGAAATTCGAAACAGAATAAATCTGATGCCACGCTAAAAAAATTGGTAAAGGCAGTAACGAACGGCAATGCAGATACAAAAAGCTACCTACGCACAAGTGACTTCGGAGATAAAATAATTTTAGAAGATCCCGAATTCATAAAGCAATTTCACGTTTACTGTGATGACCCCGTTGAAGCTCGTTATATACTAACTACAGCCATGATGGGGCGAATTAAGACACTAGCGAACAAATCTGAAGGAAGTCTATTTATGTCCTTTAGAAATGATAAAATTTCTATCCTTAACAATTCAGGAAAGAACAACTTTGAGCCAGGAATGTTCACATCTTTTTCTGAAAATCAACACTCTATTTTAAAAGGTTTCTATCAGGACCTTTGCGATCAGTTATCAATAATAGAGGACTTGAAACTAAACATTAACATTTGGACCAAATAAAATACAAATACCATGAGTTCATTAAATATAATTGTAGTAGTTGTAGCACTAATATCAGCTCATCTTATATATGTCTATAATAAAATTGCTAAAGCTAAAAACCAAGTGGAAAATTCCTTTTCTTCATTAGATTCTTTGCTTATTAAAAGAAGTGAATTAATTCCAAACCTTGTATCTACCGTGCAAGAATTCATGAAGTTTGAAAAACAGACTTTTGAAACAATTACAGCAATGCGTTCAGATACTTCGAAAACTCCTGCTGAAATTGATAATCAAACAAATAACCTGGTCAAAGGTATAATGCTCCAAGTGGAGAATTACCCTGAACTCAAATCGAGCGAGCAGTTCACCAACCTTCAATTCAGTTGGAATGAATCTGAAGAACAAATTTCAGCAGGACGCAGATACGTAAGTTCCTCTATAACCCAATACAACGATTTAATTTCAGTATTTCCCGCCAACATTGTCGCATCCATTTTCGGATTCAAGTCCAGGAATTGGGAATATGCTACTGAAGAACAGCAGAGAAACGTAAGCTCGAAAGAACTTTTTAATTAATCATATCAAATAAAAACAACAAAAGATGAAAAAAGTAATTATTGGTATAATGTCTGTTGCAACAATTGCACTTACCTCATGCAGTGATATTGGAGATGCTTTCTCTGGAGATCCAAAAATTGACGATTCTGAGGATTTGAAAGAATTGGCAACCGACATTGTCAAGGCATTTGGTAAAGACAAGGAGGTTTACAGACTTGATATTGAAACGCGTGAAGAATTGAACAGCGAGTTTCTATATGCGTCAATCGGATACATTGAAAATGGAGAAGATTATAAAAGGTCATATAAGACACACCCACAAGATGGTAGGGTTCTAGAGGATCCAAATAAAAGCTCGGTTCAAGCAGAAGTCCATCTGAGATCGAAACAAGGAAAAGCAAAATTGAGTGATTTCAATTTTAAGAAGATTATTCCAAGTTATTCCAAAGCTTGTAAAATGATACCCAAAGAATTCGAAGACTTCTCCTTACATTCCTGGTCTTTCCGAGTTGACTTAGAGAATCAAATTACTTCGAAATTTACAATTCATGGTACTAAAGTAGGAGAAGGTAGCCACCGTGAAGGAAACATGTCCGTTACCGACTATTATGAATTTATCTTTGAATTAAATCAAGACGGGGATATTGTCGTTGCCGAATAAACTCCTTTAATTTACACTACAATATAGGCTGCGTTTGGGCAGCCTTTTTTATGCACCTATTCTTTTGACTTTATACTGCTTTCTAAAAAATGATATAACACAGAAAAGCAAGGCTTTAATCTCAATTAAAAACAATGTAAATGACCTCTAAGAGTAAAGTCGTCGAAATACCAACTTTACTCTTAGAGGTCATTTTGGATCAAATTAACAATATATCATAATAACGACTTAACAAGCTCAATAGCCAGCCCTTTAAGGCGTTCGAATTCATTCTACTCTTTCACTACTGGGACTTAGATACAATCAAATGGGAAATAAATTTCCCAAATGTTCATTAAAAAATGATCTCTTCAGCAACCTCTAGGTATTGTTTCTTCTATTCTTTCTAACAACAGATACTTTAAATAAAAGAACCCCATTGACAACAGCTTTTCGCTGACTCTATTATTTCCAGAATACAATTGCGTCAAAACACTAAGCTAGTTTAAAAAATACAACTGCTTATCTCTTCCCTATTTAGTCCCATATACTCACAGAATTCTGAGATTGACACCAACTGATGCGGTTCCTTATTTAGGTGCTTCTTGATTCGTTGGATGAGGTAACGGGAATATCTTTCACTTTTTCCTGTGATGATCATAACGTCCTTTGGGTAAATTACGATTCTCTTCATTTCATCAATTTTGTGAGCTCCTTCAGACCTATCACTTCCCGTTCTGGCCCTCAATCTTCGCGATCAATGATCGCTCTCATACTTCATCCTTACTTGATTCATACCAAAAATACGGTGCGTTGAAGCGGAAGCAATGGGTCATTTTCGTACAAAACGGCAGATAGTTTATGAAGCGGAAACAGCGATTTTGATTCTTATTTCCATTTGTGAATGTTTGTTGAAACAGCTCGTCTTCGCTAATATTTTACTCGAGTAAGCTATGACGAGAGAATAGGTAAAATGGCTCACCTGAAAAGTAGCCTTTAACAGATAACAACAAGTATTATGGCAAGACAAAAGGGAATTATCAAGTTAACAGGAAAGGTTGGAGATTTATCTTTCTATCGAACACAAGACGGCTATCTCGCTCGCGAGAAAGGTGGTGTTGAAGGGGAAAGAATCAAAAATGATCCTGCATTCGTTAGAACGCGCGAGAATGGAGCTGAATTCGGTTCCTCTGCAAGTTCTGGTAAACTCTTGCGCGATTCCATTCGGCCAATGATGCAGAATGCATCTGATGGAAGAGTGACTTCACGTTTGACAAAAGTTATGACGCAAGTTAAAAACCTGGATTCGAACAGTGCACGCGGTGAGCGAAACGTGGGCGTGGGAATTACCACACCAGAAGCAAAGGCACTATTGAAAGGGTTCAATTTTAACAACAAAGCAGTTCTCGGATCGATTCTATTTAACAGCTATGCTGTTGATACGATCACTGGAGAAATAACCTTAGACGACTTAGCTCCTCTCAATGAAATCAACGCTCCTTCTGGAGCAACGCACATCACCATTCGCGGTGCATGGGCAAAAGTTGATTTCGTGACGGGGGATTCTGAGCTTCAGGAGTCAAACGTGGTGAATTTGCCCATTGACGCTACCTCAACAAACGTTATCCTCACCCCTAATGCTGCACCGACGGCCACGGGTACGGATTTATTTTTGTTGATGTTGGAGTTTTTCCAGGAAGTCAACGGAGCGCAATACGTTTTGAAAAACGGCGCCTATAACGCTTTAAGTATCGTAGAAGTTCAATAACGCTATGAAAAATAACAAACAAAAAGATAGCCTTGGGTCTTACTTCAAGCGATGTCAAGAGCGTACACCACCGTTCTTTAGAAAGTTAAGAACCTTGGGGTTGATTTTGGTAGCAGCTGGAACTACGGTTTTAACTGCACCTATTGAAATCTCAACATGCCTGACAAACATGAGTAGCTACTTTGTAGTTGCTGGTGCCGTTGCAATTGCAATGAGTCTGGCGGTAGTCAGTGAAGACTCTGATTACAACTGAATTATTAACTGTCTAAGGGCGCATAAGGCGTCCAAGGACATAAAACAAAACAAAATGACAAAAACAGAAGTATTAGACGTGCGATTGAAAGCATGTCGACCACATTTTAAAGCGGGTGCTGATCTATCTGGAAAAGTGAATCGAATCACTTTGAACATTGATCAGACTAAGCATACGGACATGGATAAGGAATGCTTAGATATTGACCTTAAATGGGAAGTGGAAGCTGAATTGGCTGAGTGTCCTCAGTAAGCAATTCGATTTGTCCGAACGCCCTCTAACAATTGTTGGAGGGCGTTTTTTGTTAAAAGTAAATTCGATAATACCTACAACACCAGCAATACAAACTTGAGTACATAAACTTCAATGTTGGCTCGTCAATCACCGATGCACAATATCTAATATATCTGACGTGCACAATAAAGCGCTTACGGGGCAAACGCGCTAAAGCTGCCTTAATAACTGCTGGATTTACCCCGTAATTGACTTCATTCAGGTGAATTTTCATTGTTTAACCTTAATTACAAGTGTTCCCTTTTGCACTTCTACTTCTAGCGCATCCCCACTATTAAACCCTGCTTTGCTCAGCCAAAGTCCTGCCAAACGAACTTCCGGTACTTGCTTGTACGAATACGTACGCTGCTGATTTCTTGAACTTACCTTTGAATTTCTTACTTGCTTTTCCATGTTATAATACTTTTTCTAGTTCCCTGCACCGAACCTTTCAATGCAGCTGCCATTGGAACATCTGGTGACAAACCCTGCACCACCGCGCACAAACTTTTTTGGCCACCAGATGACCAAAAGCTAGCGGGATAATGCAAGCAAAAAAACGCAGGCAAGGGCGCCGTATAACGGCGTTAATATACCCTTGACAGTGCTTTTTTTGAATGCTATCCTTGCCTATGTCTTTTGGTTGGCTGCGAGGCTAAAAAACTCCCTAGAAAGAATGATTAATCGAAGGGGAATTACTCGTGATAACAGTTGTAAAAATTAATCCACGTCAGCAACGCTATCCGGTATCGAGAACTTTTGATCTACGTCAGCCCGCGGCAGGCGAACACCGGAACGAAGAGACGGTTACTACACAGCTAGCCCGGCTGCTCCCTGATCATCAGGGTAAAGAGGGCGCGAGCTTACGCGAGTTGAGGCGCGCGGGGGAGACAAAGGTTAAGTGGACGTTTCGTCGGACGCTTTATTGACGACCTCTGTAGAAGGGAAAAAACGGAGGGTAGCGAGTATTTTTACAGCACTACACAAGTGGTGGCGCATCTTTTTGCCTGGGGATGACACGCCCAGAGGGGGCAGGCGGGTGCAAAAAGTGTGACACAAAGCGAAGCGCGCGCCGATGTAGCGGCGAGCCAGACAACAAGGGCTGGTGGGCTTCGGCTACGCTCAGCCCACAGGATGACGTTGCCGGAGAACAGAGTAAGCCCGACCGAGCCCCGCCCACAGGGTGTTTTACAGAACAAGGCACGGCTGCCCTCTTTTCAAAGTGGGTAGACTTGGTGGTAAAAGCAAGTGCACACGGTATCGCGCTTGCGTACCCAAGGTGTGGTTTACCTCCACTTGCTTTTATGTTTTGGAAAACAAACTGAGGACGGAGTGAGGACCTTTGAAAGTGCTTCAGAGAATGGGATTTCCCCTCGGATTCGATCATCTATTTCACCATTCCTATCATAATTACCAAAATGAATTATGTATCCTCGATAGCTATTTTTTAGCTCTTTTTCAGTTATTGTGAAGTCCATTAATCAGTGAGTCTATTTTAGTAAAATACAAGAAAAATCAAACTTTCAATTTATCTATTACTTGTAAAGGCCTTGTCTATTATTTCGATTTCCTCTTTAAGGTATGATAAACCAAGAGATTTACCGAACTTGAAATCATCAAGAAACATATAGAACGATTGTCTTTTTGTCTCTGGTTCAGAATTCATTCCTCTACCTTTCCTCAATAGTTCAATTAGGGTAATTTGACCAGACTTGATGATAGCTATAATCTTGTCCCATGTGGCGAGGTCAATAATAAAAACATTCTCAGGCGGTATGTGTTTTGTGTCATTCCAGCTGTCAAACTTACCTTTTCCCAGGTCAAATATTTGAGGCATGTGACTGATGAAGATTTCTTTATAAGTCAATATGACTCCCCAGTTTTCCCCATCCCCATTTATATGTTTAGAAACTTGGTGAAGCTGCTCGAAATAAGCTTTAAGAATTGAACCCTTCAAGGAGCTGTACAAAAGTTCGTCTGTCGGGTTTATAGCAATATATGGTTGAATCTCAATTGCTTTGCACTCGATAAAAATATTATCATCTGGTATATGAAAGTCTACGACCTTTGAGTCTTTCGGCAAACTTGTTTTCAATTCATTTTCTCCAACAAAACTGCATTCCAGCTCATCCAAACTTTCGCCTACATACTTTTCAAAACGATGACCGAACTCTTCCGGAAACCTTGGATCATAGATACGCAAAAAGTCATGCAAATAATAATTTACACTATAATCTAGAATCGATCCATCAATAAGCCTGATTCGGTCTTGATATATCTGCAAAGGATATAATGTAAAGAAGGTCTTTTCATATTGTTGAAGTTCGGCCTTTCTTATAAATGTTGTTTTTTTCCTAATTTCTTCTTCCGTCCAATTTGGATCAAAGCAGAGATGTTTTAGGAATTTAATCGTTTTCTCTTTTGAACTCAAATGTTCTCCGATTTCTAAAAAGTCAGGGTTAATAAAACCGAAAAATTTAAGTTTAACTCCCTCAATATCATTAGAGTTACAGTACAAGAAAAGCGCATACAAAAGCAGTTTGAACTCTAATACCGTCAATCCATAATTCTTTTGAAGCCCTGCGTCTAAATCATACTTGTGTTTGATTGAATGAAATAGCTTTAAATGTGACGCCATCTTATCCTTATAAAACGTTGATTGGAGATAAAACTGTTGGGTATGCAGAATCAAGAATGACTCCATAAACTTGTGACCTTTTATGAACTGTGTGATATGTTCCTGATTAAAGTTTTGAATAGAATTCAATATCTTGATGAACTGTCTCTCAGTAAGTTCTTTGGAGGGTATTTTGTAACCACCATGAAGGAATGTCCATTTCATTAGTAGATAAACATTCCAGCGAGGCATAACTTTATCATCATACCTCTCTAGAGTACTGTAACATCGTTTAATTAGATCTTCCTTTGAATACTTTCTAATTTGGTTTCTGATGTAGTTAAAAGTTATATCAGAATTGATAGTGCTATTCATCCGATCCCTCTCTAAATTGAATTGTTTCAAGAACATAAGAGTCAAAGAAACCTTCGTGGCAAATCTCTTCCGACGAAAGTCTTTTTTTCAAAAAAAACAAGAATTCATTGACTCCCTGAAAATCCTGTAGCTCAAAGTTGGCTGGAAAGGTGTCGTATCATAATTGAATTGAAATCTTGTTCATTGTGCGCTTTGTTCTCACTATGAATAAAGAAAGTAAAAACTTACGGAGAATCAACCACTAACTACAAAAATGAGTATTTGTACCTATAACAGGTAATACCTCGTTCTCCTTATTCAGAGATGAATAACCGCTTTCTAGCGATGTATGATGCGTTATTGTAGAGGTTCACAAAGTAAATCCCCGATTCAACGTTAAGATTTAATTGAGTATTGAATGGAAGTCTTGCTACAACGCGTCCATTAAAATCAACAACTTCAATACTTGACACTTCAATTTCATCATCAATCTCGATAGTAAACTCTCCGCTTGATGGGTTTGGGTAAATTGCAAAGTCCAATGAATTTTGCTCAGGTGTATTTAACCACTGCGGCCAGTTGTTTATTTGTAGCACGTGCAGATCACTCACGTCACAGACGTATAAATTTCCTTGACCGTCGAGTTCGATACTTACACGACCAGACCAGTCAATCGGTGAATTTGAATCATTATAGATAGATGTCCAAGTGTTCATTGCAAAATCAAAATAAGCAATGGCTGAATTCGTATCTGATGCTGTGCCAAACAAAGCCCAGATATTATTGTTTTGATCAATCTCAATTTCACGAATTGAACTGGACGGCATATCTATCGTATTGTTCATTGTAATGGTATCAATAAATGCACCGCCGTAAGCAATTGAAATTCCTTGTGCTCCGGCAACGAATAAAGTGTCACTCATGGGTGCAAATTTGAAGTCGAAATTACTATCGTCTAGCAAGTACCCATGATTAGATGCTAACTGAATATTAGGACTTGTATTTTCTACTTTGTATAGGAATCCGTCGTCATATCCACTACTCCCCCACATTTCTCCTTTTCGAGAAACTAAACGTTCCATTTGCGTAAAATCAACATGATCAGTAGTGAATCCATCCTTCCAAGATGTGTATCCGAATTGATCATTGGCAACCCAGATTGAATCACTATCTGCACATATTGAATT
Source organism: Fluviicola sp. (assembly GCA_043584915.1). Classification (GTDB taxonomy): domain Bacteria; phylum Bacteroidota; class Bacteroidia; order Flavobacteriales_D; family Crocinitomicaceae; genus UBA4466. The sequence continues at coordinate 1,967,419 of CP121319.1, read as the reverse complement.
CCCTTCATCGGTAACTGATATTATAGTCCAATTTAGACCGTCAAACCTCATCAAGCCAATGAATCGATCAACGGCAAATACACTATTGGATGCAAATCCGATTTCTAGGATGGTACTAACATTGGTGTTTCCATCAAACACTGGCACATTGCTATCATCAAATTTAAAATATGCACCTTGACTATCAAACCCATGAACGTAATTATCCCATGCAAACCAAACCGAATTATCGAATTGATTTACAGCAAATTGTTTGTTGCCTGGTCTCCATCCATTACCTCCAAAAACAAAACCAAGCGGAGTAAAGTCAGCGCTGCGAATTGTTTTCCAGTCTTGCGCCGAAGTTGTAAAACATAAAACAGTTATCAATATTACCAATAGATTCTTCATTGTTTAATCCATTTAATGGTTTGTGGATGTTCCCCATTTAAGGTAAGGAAATAAATGCCTGCCCTCAAATATTCCACACTTATTTCAAAATGCTTCTGTTCTTTTTGTGCATTTAGAGTCCGTATTAACTTCCCTTGAACGTCACGCAGCTCCAGAATTCCGTCAAATCCTTTTTCAATATCGAGGTTGATAATTGTTTGTGCCGGGTTTGGATATAAATAAACCCCAAAATTGTCTTCTTCCTCGACGCTTCCCAGAGTTGGAATCAAAGAGTCCAAAAGTTCATTAGCGCCTTCACATGAGAAATCATATCTCTCAATTAGTGTGGAATCTCTGATATAAATTGAATAAGCCATTTTGGGAGTGTCTATTGTTGGATTTATTGGGTACCAACAATCCTCTGTTCCAACAATTGAACCTTCAACACCATTTGCCGGATCATACTTACCAATAAAATGATAATAGTATCCCGATAACAACACGGTGGTATCTGTAAATGATTCAATGACTGCCATGGGACCAACATCAAATGTATCAATAGTTTCTAAAAACTGAACCCCGAGAGTATCGTAAGCTGTAGTGTCATTGTATAGATCTAACGAATTCGTTTGTGAATGTCTTACCCAAACATCTAATAGATCTGTAGTTGGCAAAATAAAGTCACCAAAATAATAATCCACTTCATACTTCTGTCTTACTACTCTGTAGTCCACTTCGTTCTCCAAAGGATAACCCGTTCCGTAAGGTCCCTGTGTACTCGGGTAAAAGGTTTCGTCAACTTTAAGTGAAATTGTATCTGTTTCAATTAAGTTGATGTTCAAAATTGAATCATATGGATGGACAATTTGAAGGGTCGGAAAGTCGATCATATCCATTGCTGCAGTGGCATCTAACCTACCCCAACCACTATTCTCATCATATCCAAGGGAGTCAATATCTACTGCGGATTGTTCAAGGATATACTCTACATCGGCAGGGTCTAAATTCAATTGTGAATAACAGTTCTTATTATATTTACTCAACAACAACGCTGCTACACCTGAGACGTGAGGCGCAGCTGCAGAAGTCCCATTGAACCTTACGTAACTAGAATCGGAAAGCGAATCAGCTAGTGTAGTTACGACCAACGCCTTAGCTCCAGGTGCCAATAAATCCATGTTTCGACCTTGTGGGGAGAACCAGTTTGATCCAAAATTACCTGTATTAACCCCTCCAATCAATCGTTCACCATCGGTGCCAGAAGCTCCTACACTTATTATCCAACTATCTGGGTATGCCGCTGGTATTTTTACGGGGTCAAAGTAATTTCCAAATGGATCATTATTCGTTGAACCACCGGGAACAATATTCCCTCTGCTAACAACATTCACCACTCCATTCTTCATCGAAAAAAGAAAAGATTCTTTGCACAAATTACATATTGCATAATTCCCTCCAGGTCCATCACCACCACCACCTACATCAATCGAGTCATTTAGCGGACCACTTTGTGTTCCTCCATCGCCCGGTCCTTCATTACTTCTTTTTAGGTTGTATGAGTGGTTTCCAATATAAATACCATATCCGGGAGCATTGTTCCAATAGGGAAGCTGCGGGGGAGCCACTCCGGGAGACCAATCATAGTAACTATACGGAGCGCGCGCTGCGTCAATAATGGCAGTGGAGAAGTAGTCCACTTCCGTTACTGCGCCATCACCGAAATAAAAGTCTAATAAACTGACCCCAGATGTATCATCGCCATTTCCTCCTGCTATCCCAGCAATACCATTCGTATTATTTCTTTTGGCACCAATAATTCCCGCAACAGCCGTTCCGTGCCCAAAGTTATCTCTACCATATTCAGGTTCAAGGAAGTTAGCATAACCATAACCAATCAACACATCTAGTTCCGAATGAGTTGTATCAATCCCTGTATCAAACACACCTACTTTAATATGACGTTTTCCCGTTTCTTCTGACCAAGCACCTTCAATGTTAATGTGGGCACTATCTAATGAGTCACTGTATAATGATAATTGCTCCGAGTACAAGCTATCATTGGGGATGTTATTGAATTCAATTTCGTAAATAGGATGAGAATAAATTATAATAGGGTAGTACTTTTTTAGTCTTATCAAGAATTCTCGTTCAGATATATTTTCAGGTGCTTCGATAAAAAAAGTAGCCCAAAATGGAGGCATATTGACGCGATTGCCTTGACGACCAATTGATATTGAATCGGAAGTTTTTAGATGTGGAAATATTTTTGTTGCTTGTAGTTCGCCCAAAGGGAGTATATCGACATCTGCCAATTGAGCTAACTCTTCTAAACCTTCTTCACTAAGTAGGTCTTTCAGATCATACTGCGTAGTTGCTTGATCATTTATTGTACTTCTGTCTAAAAGTATATGATTCAGTCTTACTATCACCGATACATTTGAGGATTGCGAATAACTAAGACTTGCTAAAAAACAAAAGGCGATTAGAAAGATTACATTTTTCATTTCTTGTAGGGTTTGGTGACAAACATACAACTTGTAAATTAATTGTGCAATGAGTATAACTACTCGAACTTCAGACATTTGCACAAGTCAACCCCTCCATTTCACCTCCTTTTATCCCCTGAATTTTGCTCAAACGAAACAAGATTAAACATCGCCCTTAATCTTGACCTCACCCTATTTCCATAAAGCTCTTCCAACTGGTTCGCATCCAAATTTGTGGTTGCATGCGTAAAAATTCCCTCGGATGTAAACAGCTCATATCGATACAGTAAAATTTCTGCAATAGTGTTGCATTCATTTCCGTAGTGCTTTATTGTGCTCTCTGCGCCAAGATCATCGATACAAAAGGACTTACCCATTTTGCCATATTTTAAGATTGTTTCGTGTCCATTTTTTTGGTACTCTGCAGCAATTTCTCTGGTCGGTTTAACTTGGTAAAGGTTAGGTCGGTAATGAAAATAACGCAGTAATGTGATTAATGATGTTTTGCCGCAACCTACTGGGCCAATAAGTAAAATCCCTTTGTTGAGGTCTATTCCATGAACCTTGCAGTTTTCTTCATCACGAATGGCAAAAATGAAAAGTTTGTAGATAATCGCTCGATCTGAATGGTGTAATTTGAAACTTGATCCGTATTCCTGCTTACCGAGGTGTTGCAGAAATTGACAGGACTTTTTGAAGTCGTAGTAACTGATGCCATCGCGAAGTTCGAATGGAAGTCTTGGAGTTTTCATAACGGGGTATTATAGTTTGAGTTTTTAGGGGCATTCATCTGGGCACCCTTCGACAAGCTCAGGGCACTACTTACTTTTTGGAAACTACCAGATCGCTTCACCCAATTTCGGGCAGCTGCTTTCCAATCTTTCATTTTAGCCTTCCCTCCTACTAACCATCCGTTCGATTCAAAATGATTGTAATATTGTTCGGCTTGATCATGAGTAGAACCCAATTCCAAAAAGAAAATTTTAACCTCATCCATTTCGGGAGGAACAAATCTTGATTTGCCTTTACCTAGTTTATAAGGTTTGTTTTGTTTCTTATTGTTTGTATTGTTTATAGAAGGTCTCACTTGTTGTATCAGTACTTGTTCATCTGATGTATTAGCAGTTGTATCACCACTTGTATTAGTAGATGTATCAAAAATGAACATCTGGACTTTGCTGCCACGCAGCGGACTTTTGGAAGGTTCATATTGAATATACCCCCACTCATGTAGTTGTCTTAAACATTTGGAATAGGTATTCACAGAACCTATTTTTGAATACTGCATCATTTCTGTTCGATTGATAGAAATGGGATTCTGAAACTTCGAAGCGTTCCAGGAATGAAACAAGGCATAATACATGCTCACGTGCCATGGCGTAAGGCGCTCGTCTTCAGCGAAAGCTTCGAATGCACTTTGAAGGTGTTTGATGTAGTTTACTTGATGCATGCTGAGGTGCCATTGTGATTGACTATTTCATTTTTGGTATCGCCCCAAAAACGAAGTAAAAAGGTTTAGCACTGGATAATGTGCTTACCACGAATAGATGCGCCCTTCGAGACCCTCAGGGCGCGCAGTTTAGAATTTCATGGATGATTGATCGCGATTGCGCATATTATTTTCGAGGATTTTCTCAATGTCTTTTTTGTTGTAAAACAAGACTCCTCCTACTTTAGAATATGGGATCGTTCCGTTGATTCTTAGGTTTTGTAAAGTACCTGGGGAGATACCAAGTAATCGCTGTACTTGATGAGACTTGATCCACTGTTTCTCTTCTTTCGGCACTGCATCTCGACTTTGCTCGATGAAAGCTGTGCTTTCCTCAAGTAGGTCTTTTATATCTGTAAGCAATTCTTGCTTGAATTGATCCAGATCCTCCGGTGTAATAATTTGTGTTGCCATTCGATTTGATTATGTGTTCGATGACAAAGGTGTTTTAGTTTGGTTTTATTTGTTCCATATATAGGGAATATATGGGGAAAGATTTTTGTAATTTAAGATGATCACAAAATTCAATTTTAATGAGCGATTATTCAGAACTTCTCAATGCAATGGCCAAATTTTCAGATTCGAAACTTGCCAACAAAATTTATGACGACCACCTGAAAATTATTGCGGGTCCAATAAGTAAAGCATTGGCAACAATTATTGAGATACCCAACAGTACTATTTTGAATCCAGTTGATTTCTTCAACGAGAAAAGAAGGCTGACAAAAGAGGCAAACCTAAAGAGATACAAGGAGAAACTAGAAAAGTTTAATAAAGATGAAATCGTTGAAGTGCCAAGCGAAATTGCTGTTCCTATAATTGAGAAATTCAGTTATGTTTCGAATGAGGAGCTATGCGAAATGTATACAAACCTTTTGGTAAAAGCTTCTATCGGCAATGAATGCCAGAAAGCACATCCAGGATATGTTAAGATCATAGAGCGGATGGCTCCTGATGAGGCCTTACTGCTTAAGTATATTTTTGAACGCGGAGGACTTCCCATCCTCACTTTATCTGATTTCATAGAAGAAATTCCCGAACGTGAAAATTACATTCAGGAAGAAATCATCGTGAATCGAGAACCAAAAAGAGAAACTTACCAAATAGTGAGGATTGAGCGAAATTTAAAATTGTATTTGGATAATCTACTATCACTTGGGATAATAGAAAGGAAAAGTGAAGTTTATACTAGATTTTCTGAAGAATCTGAGAAGATTTATAATTTTTACAAGAACCATAGACCGCCTAACTTAAACGAAAAGCAGGAAGACGTTTATACAACACTTAGGAGAAAGGACGAAATGTACGACATTACAAACCTAGGTCAATCATTTACAGAAGCTTGCTTGTTGGAGTCTGCACCGTGACTCTTAATTAAAAACCAAACGTACAGTCCTTTAATTATAAAGATTAATAACATCCGCTACTCCTTATTCTCATCCTCCGTTAGCCTCCTATCAAAAGTCTCCACCAATGAAATTAGGTATTTCGCTCTTTCCCCTTTTCGCATTTGGATATCTTGAAAGGTAGCGTATAAGTTCCCCACCTCAATGTTGAAGGCTTTTTCGAATGTTCTACAGATTTCTTTAAGACTTGCATTTCCTTCGTTTACGGCTCGGGAATAATGCAACGCGTAGATGAGTTCTACAAGGGCAGCTTTGGAGTCTGTCCAAATTAGTTTTTGAGATGAATTTGTTTCAACCTCTGATTGTTGGTCCAGGAATGATTGAATGAGTTTACGCGCTATTCGATTTGAAATCACGCTGTCACAGAGTGAAGAGAAATCAGGATCTAGCAATGCTTTGTGATTCATCATGTTATATGTCCCAAGATTTCTGACCTGCACGAAATAAATTTTATCTAAATGGGTGCTCTTGCTGTTCAAATAGTGGATAATATCCTCATTGATTTCGTCCGTTTTACGGATTTCCCTCATTACACTTTCAGCAAATTGATTCATTTGAACCGAATCGGCTATCCTTTCTTTCGATCTGTATTCAAGTATGAATCGATGATACGTTAACAAACCTATAACGCGCGGTTTTACATTTCGGAAGAACTCGATTTGATGCGACTTTTTTTCAAACCCATACTTTTGGACAATATCTCTCATGTCTTGAACACAAGCAACCACAAACTCGAAAGCTTGATAATGATCTTGATTTGCTTGATTCAGAGAATCTTCTAACAGCTGAAGCTTCTCAACCAATCGTGAAATAGTGGACCGAGAGGAATCCATGAGTAGATAAGTACAGTTTACAACCAGTTGACATCTCAACGGTAATTTCCATTGAGTAGTTGGAAAAGCAACAATAAATGTGCCATTTCACTTTCATTGTTGCCTTCTCATTTTGTACTCTATTCCTGTAACTACCCTAGTTTTTTAAGTTCACTTTTCGACTTATTCAAATCGTTTTGAGAATTCAGTTTTTCCCGTAATTGCTGCATATCTTCGCTGACTTTCTTTTCCAGAACTCTTGCATAAATCTGCGTAGTGGCCAACCTAGTATGCCCTAGCATTTTGGAAACTGTCTCAATGGGAACGCCATTGGCTAGTGTGACCGTAGTAGCAAAAGTGTGCCGGGCAATATGAGTGGTCACTTTCTTTTTAATACCACAGATGTCTGCCAATTCCTTTAGGTATGAGTTATAGCGTTGGTTGCTGTTAATCGGTAGCAGCTTGTCCTTTTCAATACACTCAGGATCATCTTTGTACTTATCGAGAATCTCAAGTGCAATAGGAAGTAACGGAACATTCTCTTTGGTATTCGTTTTTTGGCGATAGGTCGTAAGCCAATACTCTCCGTCAATTCCAATGGAAACTGCATCTCTATTGAAGTTGTAAATATCGGTGTATGCGAATCCAGTATAGCACTGGAAGAGGAATATATCTCGAACCTTTTCCAATCTTGGAACGGTGAATTTCTTCAATCGAAGTACTTCCAACTCTGTTTCGGTAAGTGCAACGCGCTGTGGGTTCTTGTATGTGCATTTGAATTGGTTGAAGGGATTGGATGGAATCCAATCGAGCGAAACGGCAATGTTCATTACGCGCTTTACCACTTTTATGACTTTGTGCGCTGTATTGGTCTGCAGCTTTTCTACCGTGATGAGGTAATGATCAAACTCTGTTATGAATGCCAGGCGCAATTCTTTTAACGGCTTGTCTTCAATTTTGTATTGACGCTTCATGAATGTGACGAGTTTCTTTTGGGTGGATATGTAGCGAAAAGCTTTGTTGTCCCACTAGGGCTCGAACCTAGACTCTTCTGGACCAAAACCAGACGTGTTGCCAGTTACACCATGGGACAGTTTCACAACGTTCTCCGTATATCTAACGCGGTGGCCTTTCAAATTCATAACGTCGAATTACCAAAGGCGACGGCAAAAATAGTAACAAAATTTAAATCCACAAAAAAACTAGAAAAAATTCATCGTACTTTTTTTAATCGACTATTTAACAACATCACAGCACACCCACAACACACTAAACATCAGCACTTAAACACACTTTAACACATATACGCATCGCCATTTCGCATTTTTTCACTTTTCGGCAACAAATCCCTGACCTGAATTTTTTAAATTCGCAATGCCGATAAGGCAGGACATCCTATTGTCCAAACATTACTTTATAACCAATTAGAATGAACTACAAGAAAATTAATACCTACCTCGGTTGGCTCATTTTTATCATCGCAACAACGGTTTACTTCATTACACTGGAAGACTCAGTGAGCTTGTGGGACTGTGGCGAGTATGTTACAGCCGCGTACAAACTTGAAGTAGGTCACCCACCGGGCGCACCATTATTTATGGTACTCGGACGCCTGGCATCTTTCTTCGCAGATCCTGAATACGTCGCAGTTTGGATCAACCGATTGTCGGCATTGTCGAGTTCAGCCACCATACTGTTCATGTTCTGGTCCATTACCCTATTGGTTAAAAAAATGATCCTTCGCACCAAAGATGCACTCGATCAAGGCGATAAAATTGCTGTTTTCGGTAGTGCCGTGGTAGGTTCTCTGGCTTATGCCTTTTCAGATTCATTCTGGTTCTCGGCAGTTGAGGGCGAGGTATACGCTATGTCTTCACTATTCACCGCCATCATTTTCTGGGCAGCCCTCAAATGGGACGACGAGATGATGAGCATTCAAAAAGGAAGCATCCTACCGAAAAAATACTCTCCAGACAGGTGGTTGCTTTTCATCATGTTTATGCTTGGTTTGGCAATTGGAGTTCACCTTTTGGGAATCCTTGTAGTACCAGCGATTGCATACATTATCTACTTCCGATTCAAGGGAATTAGCAAGCGCTTTTACATCATCTACCTCGGACTTCTGGTCGTTGGTACGCTTATCAACGTCTTCGGAAATAGTGTGATTTCAGGCGGAACAATGGCCATGATGCTGATTGTTGGTCTGCCAATAACCATCGGAATTTGGTACCTCATCTACCTGTGGTCCACGAAAAGTAAAATCGTGGAATTCCTTTTGGTAGGTGTGATGTCACTATCCATTCTGAATTTCATCCAAAACATTGTAATTACCGGCACTATTTCCATTGCTTCGAATCTTGAAGTTGGATTCGTGAACTCCATGGGAATGCCGTTCTATTCCGGTGCTATTTTCTTCTTCGCAATATTAATTGGAACCATCGTTTACTTACTGCGCTATTCGCGTAAGAAAGGAAACCGTTCCTTGTACAGCATCGTGGCAGGATTGATGTTACTTCTTATTGGATACGGTTCATTTGCCGTTATCGTGATTCGTTCAAATGCCAATACGCCACTGGATGAAAACGACCCTGAAACATTGGTAACTTTGCACTCTTACTTGAAACGTGAACAGTACGGCTCTGCCCCATTAATGTTTGGTCAGTACTGGAACTCACGTGAATCTGGAGGAGAATTTAGAGACCGTGGAGATGGAAACCAGCGATGGGTACCAACCGCCAATCCTGAATTCTGGGAAGATCAAGCTCCAATTCATTACCGCCGCTTCCAGGTGTTCGATGATGACGTTTTGATCAAAGCATTCAAGGACGAAAAAAGTGCCAAAGAATACGTTAGTAAAAACAAAGGTCTTACGATTGAAGAAGGCTACTTTGAATCCAATGCTGCCACACGAGAACGTGCAGTGCCAACCTACTCTCAATCAACTTTCTTCCCACGAATGTACTGGTCGGCCGATCCGGCACGTGTACAGTCCTACAAAGATTGGACATCCTACGATGCCAATGATGATGCAGGAACCGAGATGGGTAAAGATGGCAACCGATTGCCAACGTTTGGGGAAAACTTAGATTTCTTCTTTAGTTATCAGGTTAGCTGGATGTATTGGCGCTATTTCTTCTGGAACTTTTCCGGTCGTCAAAATGATATTCAAGGAAGCCGTGGAGGTGCCATGCGCGGAAATTGGCTCTCAGGCTACAGTGTTGTAGATAATGCACGTCTTGGAAATCAAGATGCAGCGCCCTACTACACCAAAGAAAATAAATCGAACAACAATTTCTTCCTGTTGCCATTGGTGCTAGGTTTGATCGGATTGTTCTTCCACGTATATCGCTCACCGAAGCAAGCCTTCGTGCTATTCTTAGCCTTTTTATTCACAGGGTTGGCCATTGTCGTCTACTTGAATCAGAAGCCACTAGAACCACGTGAGCGTGATTACGCCTATGCAGGCTCCTTCTATTTCTTTGCCATGTGGATTGGAATTGGAGTCTACGGACTGTACGATACCTTTAGGAAAATATCCGCCAAAACATTGAAGAATTTAGGAATCGCCGCAGGAGGTGGATTGTTATTGTTCTTAATGTTTGATATCGGCGCTCCAGTTGGCATGCCAGCAACCATGACTTGGATTATCATCCTCCTACTTATGGCTGTAATGCTCGGAATAATGGTCGGGGTGCAAAAAGTCACCCAGAAAAATATGCACGGTGCCCTGGTAGCCACGTTGATAGGATTGGTTGTCCCTATTATCATGGGGATGCAAGGTTGGGACGATCACGACCGTAGCTTGAAAACTTCGGCGCACGATCTTGCCTACAACTACCTCGTTTCTTGTGAAAAGAATGGTATTATCTTCACAAATGGAGACAACGATACCTTCCCGCTTTGGTACATGCAAGAAGTGGAAGAAAAGTTCACAGACCGTCGCGTTTGTAACCTTTCATTGATGCAAACAGACTGGTATACGAATCAGATGAAAATGAAAGCGTATGGATCTGAACCACTTCCAATTAAGTTCACGGAAGATCAAATCTTAATGAACTATGGAGGTACCGATCAAGTGCTTTTTCAAGGATTGTTAGACTTAATGTTCAACGATGCCAGCAACAAGAAAATCGTGAAGAAAATGATCGCGTTGCGTGTGAAGCAAAACCCAGATTTGGCGAAAGCGGCAGTTCAAAAATTACAGCGCGAGATCCCTCAGGCAATGGCCGGAGCAAAAGGAAAATCTGCACAAATGACAGAGCAGTTGCGCAAATACATTGCTATTACAAACAAAGCGATTGATGCAAACGATGTCTCCGCTGCAGTTTACGAGAAGTTCTATGTAGCATGTCGTATCCTTGAAGCAGTAAATAACCGTCAAATCGAAATCGAACCGAACAATTACGCTTTGTTGAGAGATGCTATTTTCAACTTTGAAGATGGTTGGGATGTCACAAATCTTCAAGATGCCATGGCGTTCTTACGAGATGACGCCAACATGATGCCTTTGGAAATGCGTGGAACAGCTTACCGCGTTTTCCCAAGTACAGGCTTTGTTCTTCCGGTCAACAAGAAAAATGTAATCGCATCGAAAATGGTTACTTCCGAAGATTGGGAGGACTGTCGTAAAGAGATTCGATTCCGATTCAAGTACAATGAGAAAAAGGATCGAATTCCAGGATCGAGAGCACGTCAATTGACCAAAAATGGATTGACACGTGAGCAGGTAATGATGATGGACATCATTGCAAACAACAATTGGGAACGTCCAATTTACTTCTCTTCGCCTTCTGGATCAGATGTTGCGAGTGCGCTTCTTCATGGTTATTCCGGAACTTTCATGGATGGATGTGTGAAGCAAAACGGTATGGCATTCGAATTGACGCCATTGGATGGGAACAGCCCAGGTATCAACCGTGATCGTATGTACGATAACTTGATGAATAAGTATCACTACGGAAACATGGACAATCCGGATGTATTGACCGACTACTACACGCGTCGTCACACAGCTCAATACCGAAGTCATTTCTTACGTTTGGCACGCGAATATGCAAGCGATGCCATTCGATCTGAAGATTATCTTGCTCAAACAAAAGGAAATCCAGGTGCGCAAGTAGCAGGATTGTTGTCGGAGAAGGAAATCAAAGAATACAAGAAAAGAGCGGTGGCTTTGTTGAAGAAATCGTTGGAAGTGATGCCTGCGGATATAGTGATTGATCACAGCGAACCGACAGCAACAGGCGAAGTGTATGAGGTCAATGGAAGACAGACACGCGGTTACACTGATGGCGTTTTACACGATTACGTAGAAATACTGTACCTCGCTGGAGATAAGAAAGCAGCGATGCAACTTGCGAAGCAATTGGCAACTCAATTGGAAACAGTATTCGAATACTTCGATAAATCGGATGCGCGCATTGTATCGCATCGCGACAACGTAAAAGATCTGTACGCGGCCATTGAATCTTACTTTGTTATCTACGCAGCAGTAGCAGACGACGAATTGGGTGATCCAGGAAGTGATTTGGAACGCAAAATGCTGGCTAAAATCGACTACTTATACAACAACACGATCCCGAATATGGTATCTGAGTTGAAAGAAGCAGCCGATAACAATGGAGAAGCATTAACGCGCGGTTCTTCCGAAGGAGGTATGTATGCCGGTCGTATGTATCAAATCATGGATTACACGGATGGAATGGCACTGCGTGTTGGATTCAAGCAGCCAGATGCTCCAACGCAACAGCAGCTGCAGCAACAACAGCAGCAACAAATTCAACAACAATTGCAGCAACAGTTGCAACAGCAGGGAGCCCAACCTCAAAACCTGCCGGGAGCAGGCGGCGGAGCTCAAGGGCAGCCACCGGTTAACCCTCAATAAATAACATTGAAACAATTTAGAACCCCATATTTTTTCCGATGGATTTTTCATCGGAGAGTATGGGGTTTTTCACGTCCAAAAAACACGGTTTTCCTCACCTTCGATGACGGTCCAACGCCCGAATGTACCCAATGGATTCTAGAAACTTTGGCGAATTACCATGTGAAAGCGACCTTTTTCTGTGTTGGAGCCAACGCCCAGGAACATCCGCAACTTATGGATGCAATGATTGCTGGTGGTCACACCATTGGGAATCATACCATGCGACATGAAAAAGGCATTAAAACCAATCGAAAAGATTACTTCCAAAGCATTGCGGAGGCTGCCGAACACATCGACTCGAATTTATTCCGTCCGCCGTATGGACGCATTCCAATGGCTTTTACCAGAGAGCTTCGAGAGAAGTATCACATTATCATGTGGACGTGGCTTTCGTATGATTATCACCCCGATGTTTCGCCCTCGGAAATCCTAAAACGCGCCGAAACAATCAAAGCAGGCGATATTCTTGTACTTCACGACAATTGTAAGAGTTTTGAAAAACTAAAAGAAGTACTTCCCGAGCTGATTCAAAGGCTCCAGAAAAAAGGATTGAAATTTGCGCCTATTTCCGTTTGAAAACCGGAACGGTTGAACAAGGTTCGCCGTACATAATACTTTTCACCACGGGCTGCAATTTTCGCACCAACTCAGACATGGCAACCTCTGGCTGATCAACATCTGCACATCCTTTGATGATAACACGACCATCGCGGAAATCTTCCAGTTGCAAAGCATTGATATTATCCATCAACAGTTTTGAAGACAAGATCTTTTCGGTTCCAATCACATAATCCGCTCCGCAAGATTCCAACTTCGATGCAACGAGCATATACGCCCAGGTAGGCACAATCGCATCTGCCGAACAATGCACGTAAACAGCTCGCGATGCATAAACCTCCCAATCATTGGATTTAATCCAGGCGCGAAAGTCTTTCTCCTTCAACACCAATCCTTGCCACAATTGATCAGCAAGATCAATTCCAACCAAAGCTACCGTCGGCTTAAAATCGGCTAAATCCATAGCGATCAAACCACTCTCTTTCACACGATTTACAATCTCATCCATGGTACAAAAATACGATCTAGCATTTAATTTCATCGCTTTAATGCAAGCGAAGTTGATCAGAAAGCATCGAACGAAAAAGAATCGGAACTACTGCGCCCCTTGGACCTGTCTACAAACGACTTCCACACATCGTAATTTTATGCCATTTGAAAAACCAAGAGTTGATCCCATATAAGCATGCACAATTTCGCAGGAATTGTATTTTTAGACCATGATTTCGAAGAAAACGAAATACGGATTGAAAGCCTTGAGCTATTTGGCGAAGCAGGACAGCAAAAAGCCTGTTTTGATTTCTGAGATTGCCCAAACGCAAAATATCTCTCAAAAATTTCTGGAATCCATACTGCTTGAACTCAAGAAAAAAGGATTTGTTGGTTCCAAGAAAGGCAAAGGCGGAGGATATTATCTTTTGCGCGCCGGAAGCGAGATTTCGGTGGCTGCTGTTTTTCGTGCACTTGAAGGTCCTATTGCGTGGCTTCCTTGCGTGAGTCTTAATTATTATGAGAAGTGCGACGATTGTCAGGACGAAGAAACATGCGCTTTGAATGGCGCAATGATTGAAGTTCGTGATTCAATACTTGCCGTAGTTGAAAAGCAAACGATTGCTGATCTCTAAACAATGCCAGGAAAGAAAAAGAAGTCGTAGTAAGTTGGGCGTTTTTTCGATCTACAATTCTACCAGTTTGTGTTTGGCTGCATACATCACAATTCCAACAACGTTTTTCGCGCCAATCTTCTTCATGATTCCTGCACGATAACCATCAATGGTTCTTTTGCTTCGATACAGAAGCAATCCGATTTCGGAAGCCGATTTTTCCTGACAGATGTATTTGATGATTTGTAATTCTACTCGGCTAAATTCTACCGCGCCATCAAAACTTGGAACTACTTTTCCTTGACGGACCAATTCACCAATCAAACATTTGGATGTCCGATCGTTCATGTAATACCCTGTATCCACAGCACTTTCAATTGCCTGTAAAATCTCTTCGGGCGGATCATCTTTGGATAAATAACCATTTGCTCCGCACTCCACAGCCCGAACTACAAATTCTTGATTGTCATAATACGATAACAGTAAAATTTTAACGCTATCATATTTCTCACGGATTTTCTTGGCAACATCAATACCATTCATCTCAGGCATGCGGTAGTCTAACAGAACGACATCCGGAACATTTCCTTTCATCTTGAGAAGTAATTCCACGCCTGATTCTGCCTCGATGGTTACCTTACTGTTGTCAGTGCCATTTAACATGGCGATCAGACCATCACGATATATTTTCTGATCTTCAGCGACTCCAATGGTAATCTTCTTCTTCATTTCAGTGATTTACTTATTTCAACAGTGGTGCCTCGTTGTTTTCGCAAAGTGCGAGTCATCGAGCCGTTAATATAACGCAATCTACTAACAATGTTTTGAAGACCGAAAGACTCCGGGTAATCTTTGGGCATTGCAATAATGCCATTGCCATCATCAACTATTTCCAATTTCATGATATGATCTCTCATCGTCAGCAGAATGTCAATATACGAAGCTTCCGCATATTTTACGATGTTGCTCAATAATTCTTGAACAATTCTGTACATCGCGAGTTCTTCGTTTTGATCTAATATAACGCTTTTATCGTCTGAAATAAGAACAAAGTTGACATCAATATTCACTTCTTCGTTCAATCGAGAGGTCATGTACGAGAGTGAATCCGACAACCCAAGCTCTTCTAAAGTGTACGGCAAAAGTTCGTTACAAACATTTCTTACTTTGTACGTCGTTTCCGAAAGCGTTTTACTGATGGCTGATTTTTGAGGGCTATCTTGCAGTTCTGCGATATGAAATCGCAAGGAAGTTAAAGACGCTCCAGTGTCATCATGTAACTCTTGAGCGATCCGCTTCTGTTCTCTTTCTGTTGCCCTGATTTCCGCTTCAATCAGTCGTTTTTGATCGGCCAACTCCATTTCAATGAGCTTGTGATGTTTTTCATACATCCTTCTTTGATAGATCAGCACAAAGATCACGATCACCAAGGCAGTGAAAATCATAACCGCTGAACCAACAATAATCATGAATTCGCTCATATTCTGCGCCCTTTGAGAAAACTAATAAGATAAATTAAGTTGAGACTAATATTGAGAATTGCATGAAGCGTCCACCACTCTTGGGTTTCCATCGAAAGCAATTCCTTCGAGAATAAAAATAAGTACAAAGTTCCAGCAAAATAAATGAGCCAACCAGAAGCGAGCCAAAACATGGGTTGTCTTTCCAGATATCTGTGAATTGGACGCCTCAAAAGTGAGATATAATAACCGCCAGACATAATAATCACCAGCATTCCCTCTGCATAGCGCTGATTTCGATTAAAATCATCGAATGTCTCGTACCATATATTGTTGATTACTGAGAACAGCAAAAAAGCGACTAAAAACAATAAAGAGACAGCCCGCCAGAAAACAGAATCGTAGCTAAAGAAAAAGATCAGCGCAATGACGGAAAATTCAATGTAAACAAAGACATGAAAAAAAATAAGGTTGTTCACCTTATGAAAGCTAAGTATGGATGTGGTCAATTCTAGGGCACCAGCAATAACCACAAAAACAAATAGAATTTTTAGCGCAAAAGAAAGCGATCGGACATAGATAGCCCCAACGATAATTGGGGCTATAATCGAACATGCCGATATAAGATGCAGATTTATGCTCATTGTTGCTAACTGTTTAAAGCGTTTGCTGTGCCACAAATATTCGGGCACGGCAT
Source organism: Fluviicola sp. (assembly GCA_043584915.1). Taxonomy (GTDB): domain Bacteria; phylum Bacteroidota; class Bacteroidia; order Flavobacteriales_D; family Crocinitomicaceae; genus UBA4466. Next base: position 1,951,113 of record CP121319.1, on the reverse strand, counting down.
CGACAAATCCGCCACCAAGTCGGTCAGGTCATCTTCATTGGCATCAGCAGCTACTAAAACTAGCTCTTTATTGCCATCTCCGTCAAGACCGTAGTACATTCGTATCCCCATAGCTCCTTGCTGATCGAGTAAATCTTGCAATATGTCTTTTCCAAAGAAATGCCCCTTGGTTGCTCCCGGGTTCTGTCTTCTATACTCTGCTGTTAATGCTGCTCCTGTTTGCAACGTTATTGATCCTCCTTCTGTTCCATCAAATGACATAGGTTAAAATTTTAAATGATTAATAATTGATTTGCTGACAATGTAAAATGGTCACTATTCATATTCAATGTAACACTATTTACACATATTATTCTCACTTATGGAAATTCATCAATCACACCCACTGCGCGCTTAATTCACACCTAAAACACCTCTCGAAAAAAAGGTATATATACCATCGCATTTGCGTAATTGTTGCAATTTCGGTGCGCACAAGTATCGTATCATTGCAAATAGATGCATCCTTATGCTATTCCCGAAGGAGAATACCGAAACATTCGAGGCTAAAATCGACCTGAATGGAGCAACAATAAAAGTTTCCCTGTGAATCACAGAAGCGGGTTCTTGCAAGATTTCATGCCCAACGACGGGAAGTTTCGTAGTTTTGCAAAAAACTTTGGCATGTCAGACAAGCGCACAGAAATTGATCAGTTGGGAGAGTTTGGTCTTATCGATCACCTCACAAACAACGTGAAGAAGCACCACGACTCTACTCTCAAAGGAATTGGCGATGACGCGGCAGTTCTTTCACTTTCAGAGGAGGAAGTTCAGTTGGTTTCTACAGACACCATGATTGAGGGCGTTCATTTCAATTTGATGTACACGCCATTGAAGCACCTTGGTTACAAACTTGTAGCTTCCAACGTTTCGGATATTTGTGCAATGAACGGTGTGGCAAAGCAAATTACCGTTTCTCTTGCGGTTTCCAATCGTTTTCCAATTGAAGCACTTGAAGAGCTTTACGATGGTATCAAAGCTGCTTGTAATATGTATCAGGTTGATTTGATTGGTGGCGACACTACCTCTTCCCTATCTGGATTGATGCTTTCTGCAACGGTTATTGGACGCGCTCCGAAATCTTCGGTAGTCTATCGAAATGGCGCGAAAGAACACGATCTTATCGTTGTTAGCGGCGATCTTGGCGGCGCATATATGGGACTTCAGGTGCTTGAGCGTGAGAAAGAGGTTTACAATGCAAATCCGAACATTCAACCCGATTTGGATGGACACGATTACATTATGGAACGCCAATTAAAACCAGAAGCGCGCGTAGATGTTGTCAACTTTTTAAAGGAATTAGAGGTACAACCTACTTCGATGATGGATATTAGTGACGGATTGGCTTCTGAACTGATGCATATTTGCACCCAGAGCAAAGTAGGATGTCGTATCTACGATGAGAAAATTCCTATTGACGGAAAAACGTCTATGACGGCAATCGACTTTAACCTGGACCCAATTACGTGCGCCTTGAATGGTGGTGAGGATTATGAATTGTTGTTCACGGTAGCTCAAGAAGATTTTGATAAGATCAAAGGGAATCCGCATATGTCTATTATTGGACACGTAACAGATCGTTCTGAAGGATTGTACTACGTCGATAAAAATGGCTCGATGGTAGAGCTACAAGCCCAGGGATGGGATCATTTCGATAAGGATTAAGACGCTTGTCGTACGGTTCTGTTGTACTTTTCTCGCACGACACTTTGGAAATCTTTGCCTTTTAATTTGGCTTCTGCCCAAGATTGGAAATCAAAATAATCCAGTGCCACGCTTTCAAACGCATCATCGTCGGTTAGGGTCGCCAATTCGTTGTACAAATCGCCCCAGTATCGATCTACGTCGAAACGATCGTCGCATTTCGAAAGTTTTGCAATGAACTGTAAAAACACTTTCTCGAAGCTATACAAGCGATTGCGCGTTTTCAAGAAACGTTGTGTACTCTTGATGGAATACGGCAATAATTTATCGTGATGCAATTCTAAATGAATCAACAACTCAAGCAATTGCGTGAAGCTGATGATGTCCTCCGTTTGATCCAATTCGCCATCGTTCAAGATTCTATTCACCCATTTCAACGCTTGTGAAAAGTCGCCGATACCGATATATGCTACCGCTACTTTGAACTCCAGGAAAGCCCGTCGTGCCGGCACCACTTTTGAACCAAACTGGTCCAGTTTTTCTTTTACGTCATTGGCAATGCGCGCCGCGTTTGTAAAATCCCCTTTTCTGAGATTCATACTCAACTCAATACTATTGATGCTTGAGAATAGTTTGATATCCAAATCTTCGTTGGCCGAAACTTTACTCGCTACTGTTTTCAATTGATTGAGGTACGAAATAGCGCTCTTGTAATCGCCCAATTTGTCCGAAATATAAATGGCATTGGTCAACACAGAAACTTGCTTGTTCACTTCAATGGCGCTTGGCCCCGTAGATTGCTCCATCAATTCAAGGTTCTTGTGCAATGCTTCTAATGATTGCTCGAGATTCGCCGTCGCATAATGGTAAGCACTAATTACGTGATAGTACAAATAACGCGCTTCTGTCGCTACTTCGGGTGATGGTTCCGCACGATCAATTATTTCTTGACAAATCTCCTTATACAATGCCGCATCTTCTTTCGATCTGGCCACTCCTTTTTTGGAGAGTAGTGCGAACAAGCGACTCTTGATCTTCCAAAGTGTCGCATAATATTGCAACGATTCAATTTGGGTATTTTCTTGATCAGTAAAGTCTTCCATTTGCGCCTCTGAAATACCAGAATAACCAGTCGTTTCGACGATGCGCTTTTGTTTGTTGCCAATTTCTATGACCAAAGCAGGTTTTTCGTGCTTTAATGCCAATTTTTCAGCACTTCTTAACAAGCGTCTGCTTTGATCGTACAAAGAACGGTCGTAAAGAATGTCTGAAGCATGCAACATCTTGTGAATCTGCGCTTCTATGGAAGAAGATGCATGAAACGCATCCAGAGCGCTCAAAATATGATCGTACAATCTTTTTTTGGTGATCGAAAAGCGCTTCAGAAAGGCTTCTCCTTTGAAATAATCGAAAAGGGCCTTCTCGTCATACGAAGGAAGTTTATCGAGGTAATCAAAGATGCGAACATAGTTATTCTCACTTCCAATTGTATGTCGTGATGACATCAACTTAAAGTATCTTTTCTCTGATTTTGACATGGATTGAACCAAGTCATAAAGTGCTTCATTTACCTTTCCAGACATGCATAATTTTTATTCGTTCACAAGTAGTATATCTAAGATAGGCAAAGAACAAGGACGATTTTTGATTAAAATTTGAAGTGTATAATTTATTGAGTGTATGGATACTTGGAGGCATCATAGGAAATGGGGGCCAGGTTGATTCGATCGATTGGATCGCAGAGCGTCGAGCACTTATGCACTCGAAGTGCGATTTGCAGAAATGGCTTTTAGATTGTTGGATGAATTAATCGAATTAGATGACAATATCGCCAAAGAGCGTCGAGCACTGAGGCACTCGAAGTGCGAAGTACAGAAATGGACTTTTAGATTGTTGGATGAATCAACCGAATTAGATGAAAATATCACCAAAGAGCGTCGAGCACTGAGGTACTCGAAGTGCGAAGTGCGACGGAGCAAAAAAAAGGCATCCATTGGATGCCTCAGTGTTATTAGAATGTTGTTTCAATTAACCCGCGTCTGGATCAAGGTTTGGATCGGTGATTTCTGTATCATCAAGGATAGATCCATCTTCCGTTCCGTTACCAGTATCAATAGGTGCACCAGTACCTTCATCGCTCTCACGAGCACCGTCTTGCCAAATGGGCGCTTCCATTTCTTGCGACGCTGGAGCAATCTCATGCTTCTGACAAGAAACGAACCCAAGTCCAAGAACAATAGCCGATATGTAAATTACTTTTTTCAACTCTTTCTAATTTATTATCACCGAGAGTGTTAACAAATATAAGTGAATATCTCTAATCTTCCAAATTCTGAGGGCGTAATTTGAGTAAAACGTATGTTCCATTGACTGAACTGTCATCTCCAATTAACTCTTCCGGCCCCAATAATTTGATTTCATTGTTAGAGAACTTCTGCATTAACTCGATACGCTTGCTAGTTATCTCCATCCCCTGAGAGCGGTGATCCCCAGCAACAATAGACTTTCGGGAAATACTTTGATTGACTCCAATTCCATTGTCTCGAATTAAAATTTCCAACATATCTCCTTTCATCTCCATGACCACCTCAATCAATCCTTTGATATCCTCGTTGGGCAAGATACCATGGATAATACTGTTCTCTATGAACGGCTGAAGTAACATCGCGGGAATCTGATACATTTCCAAATCAATGTCATTGGTAGTAATTTCGTAATCGAAGCGATCTTTAAAGCGCATCGACTCTAAGGACAGATACAGCTTAATTCGGGACACCTCATCTTCTAAAGAGATCAAGTTGTCCTCCAGGGATGCGGAATCCAAATTTTTACGAATCAGCTTGGCAAAGTTGGTCAAATACTTATTTGCCGATAATCGGTCTCGTGTATTGATAAAATATTGAATCGAGTTCAGTGAGTTAAATATGAAGTGTCGATTCATACTCGCATTCAACGATTTTTGCTCAAGTGACAACATTCGTGCTTTGTAGGAAAGCATTTCGTTCTCGTTAATTTGTTGGATTCGTCTCAATCGAAAACGGAAAATAATCAAAATCACACCTCCAAGAAACAGGGCGCACAAACTAATGAACCACCAGGTTTTGTAAAAGGCTTCATTGATGAGAAAGGGCAATTCCACCACTGCAGACTGTCTCCCCTCTAAGTCTACCGCGCGCATTTGCAAGACATAATCACCTGCAGGCAAATTGGTAAATGTAATCGTGGAGACAGATGGCGACCAGTCATTTGTATTGCTCAATCCTTGAAGTCGGTACTCGTATTTCAGCTCATCGTGGTTCACCAAAGCAACACCATCCAATTCGAAAATTAAGTTGTTCTTGGTGTAAGGAAGTACCAATTTTTCTGGCATTCCGTTCGGAAGCAAGTTCTCGCTGTATGCGCTGTAATCAAAATCCGCAAAATTGAGTTTGATCGATTTCAAATGTACAATTGGAGGCGTAACGCCCGTTCCTTGAACATTTTGATGGTAACAAACCATGCCCGATGAGGTGCCGAACCAAAAATTATCTTCGTTATCGAAAAAACCCGAATTGAGGTTGGTTTCCAAATCTGGAATTCCATCTCCAATCCCGTAGCGTCGAATGACCAACTCTCCTTTCGATTTCACAATGGTCACAAGTCCGTTGTTGGTTCCTACAAACAATTTATCATCTCTGAACTTCATGAAATTGATGTTGTTCGCTCGAGGATCGTCGCCAAAAAGACTCAAGCGCGACATTTCGTTGTTCTTGTAGAAATACAGCCCCGACTCCGATCCTACCCAAATAGTCCCAGAAGCATCCACGGCGAGATTGTAATTTACCCGCCCCATTCCACCTGTGATCGGCATGAACTCCTTATTGCGATACACGTACATTCCAAGGTTACTCACGCAATACAATTCATCGTTCACAATAGCCATGTCGCGCACGGTACCCAAAAGTTCCGTGTCTCCTTTCCCTAATTTTGTGAACGTTCCGTTTCGATAAAGGCTAACACCTTCGTTCCCTCCCAGGTACATGGATTGGTCGTCAATTTTGGTAAAACACACAACACGTTGCCCGGGTAAATTCGGATTGTCGGCCTGGGTAATTTCCGCTATGTTGCCCATTTTATCAATAGACACCAACGAGTTCTGCGTTCCAAACCAATGTTTGCCATCCACGTTTTTTATGGCCGACCAAACAATAACATTAGTCGTATTTGTTTCTACCTTTCTAACGTTACCGTCCTTCGGCTTGAACAAAATTCCCTTGTCGAAAGAACCAAAATACTTATCGCCATTGGCCAATTGAAAGCCGCACGTTAGAAGGTCCGATTGGTATCCGTTGGATTGATCGTAGTAGACGAATCGGAAACCGGGGAAACGAAAGATTCCTTTTCCTTGAGATCCCGCCCAGATATTTTTGTTCTGATCTTCGAAAATGCATGTGATGAAGTTAAGCGGCAATCCTGAATCCTGGTTAAAGGAGTAGTTGCTTCCATCTGCACCAATTTTCACCAATCCGGTTCTGGCATACAACCAAACGTTCTTGCGAGCATCCAGAAAACAACCGTAAATACTTTCGATATTATCTGGATTTAGTACGTCTATCTTCCCTGATGCTAAGTTCTTTCGAATCAGCAGAGAATCATACGTAGATGCAATCAGTTCGTTTTCGTCGCCAATAATTTTGGAGAAACTGTGCTCACCAAATTCTGGTTGAATGCTGAATGATTTTAAGTCTTTTGTGGCAAGAATTCCATCACGGGTCGCCAAATACAAGACTCCATTGCTCATGTGAGCGCCTCGTATACGGTTGCTTGACAACATCGAAAGTTCAATTCTCTCGAGCTTTTCATCCTTTAAAATGAACAGCCCTCCACCGTTAGAACACGCCAAAATATCACCTTTGAACTCAATAATTTGGTTGACCGGTCGCGATTTATCGTCTCCAGAAAAAGCATATTTCTTGATTTTACCATCTTCAATGGAGGACACTCCTCCGTCATGACCCACCCATAAGGTTCCATCGATAAAATCAAGACTAGTGATTCGATTGTTTAGCAATCCTTCTCTGGAAGTGTACGGAACAAATGCCTCGCCATTAAACCTGGAAAGTCCACCGATGGTTCCTACCCACAAATATCCCTCATCGTCTTGTGCAATGGCTTTTACTTGCGATTGCGGAAGTCCTTCAGCTGTGCTGTAAGAAACAAATGAGAATTTTTGTGTAAACCCGGCAAACGCCAGCGGAACTAGAAAGAGAATTACTAAGAGAAACCGCATTAAAGTTCTTTGAGCATTTTTACGAAGTCTGTTACTCTGTTTCTTGCAATTGGCACGCGAATATCTCCGTCCAAAACAGCAAAATGACCATCTTCATTTACATATTCTCGCATCAAACTTAAGTTGATTATGTGCGATTTGTGCACACGACTGAATTTTGATGGATTCAAGAGGTTTTCGTATATTTTTAAAGTCCGTGTGTCCAAATAACGCGATCCATCCTTGAAATAAATGGTGGTACAGTTCCCACTTGCTTCCAGGTGCGTGATGGTATCGTCATCGACTAACTTGAGCCCTTTTGTATGTGAGATAGCAATGCGATTGCTCGTTTTATTGTTCAATAAGTTGTGCGATAAATCCTTCAAGGAATCAAAGTACGTCGAATAACTTTCTGGTGCTTCGTTGAAAACGCTTCTGGTTTCTTTGACACGCTCCACGGCCAACTGCAACTCTTCAATATCCACTGGTTTTAATAGATAGTAAACGGCACTGGCATTGAATGCGCGGATTGCGTAATCCTTAAACGCTGTTACAAACACGACCAAAAAATCTTTGTTGTCTATTTCCTCCAAAAGTTCGAACCCTTCGGCGCCTGACGGCATACGGATATCAAGAAAAACAACATCCGGATTTGAAGATTCGATAATCGCTTTTGCCTGTTCTTTTCGGGAAGCCTCTCCGATGACTTCAACATCAGGACAGTATTCCTCCAATAACATTGAGAGGTTTTTTCTTGCAAATTCTTCGTCATCGACAACCAATGCTCTTAGTTTCATATTCTGTGCAGTTTTACTCCTTCGTTGATGCATTCTTACAATTTCTCTTCATTCTATAAAGAGTAGCTTCAACGAAAGCGTTAGATATAAACCGAAGATAGTACTTTCCAGAGACTTGCTTTGGGAAAACGGTGCTATTTCATGCTGATAGCGATCAGTTAAAATTGTCGTGGCAACCGTTTAATAAATCTGTGCCGCAGTTTAGGTTTTTTTCCAAACTTCTGGTCTTAAACTCTCTATATTAGTAACATATCAACCCCTCAAAACTGATCATATGAATACAAATTTACATTCTACCCGCCAGTTTATCTGGATCTTTAATGATAACGGAAACTAACAGTATTTAGCTCCGTAGAAAATCCCGACAATTACAGGATGTCGGGATTTTTTTGTGTCCATTTTTTCAAACAACAATGAAGTACTTAGTGTACATTGGGCACTGAGCCACTCGAAGTGCTACTCGCAATTAACTTAGAATCTTTTGTAAAATTTCCATTACCGCCTCCTTGGCTTCAATGTGCGCCATGTGCCCCGCATGCACCACGTAAAAATGATCTATTTGATTGCGCATGACTTTCTCCATTCGATTCTTGTCGGCTACGGGATCAAATTCTCCTTGAATGGCAATTACTTCCAATTCTCCGCTAAAAACAGCTTCGGAATAATCGGTTCTTTCGCTCATCGCCAAACTGGCGCATGCAATGGCTTCGGATTTCATGTTAATTGCTTCCGTAACCAACAATTCAACAGCAACCTGATGACTCTCGGGGCGCAGAAACAAGTTGGGAATCGCTTCAGATACAAAGCGTTCTTTTTTGGTTTGCACCAACTTCGCCACGCGTTTTCGGTCTTCCTTCTTCTGAGAACTATCCGACCAAACATTGGAATTCAGTAAGATTAGTTGCTGACATTTCGGATCGATTTGCTTGAGCTCGATGGCAACATATCCTCCCATCGAGTGTCCAATCACATCGTATTGATCAACCCCCACCTTGTCAACAACGGCAAGCACTGCCTCCGACATCGCCTGCATAGAGTCAATGGCATTCAATCCGCTTTGCCCATGCCCCGGAAGGTCAATGAGCAAGAGTCGCGCATACTTCTCCAGGGGCAACGCCTTCCACATCACCGATGATTCCAGAAAACCGTGCAAACAAACTAGCGTGCGATTCCCTGATCCCTTTACTTCGTAATGAAGCATTAGGAATTCATAATGTCCTCGATTTCGGCTACTTCAATTGGAATAGACCCCATTAAATTGAACGGTGCTCCTGAATCTTGAACAACCAAATCATCTTCCAATCGGATTCCAAGATTTTCTTTTGGGATGTAAATACCAGGCTCACACGTAAATACCATTCCTGCTTTCATTGGTTTGTTCCATGGACCGACATCATGCGTATCCAATCCAATGTAATGAGACGTTCCGTGCATGAAGTACTTCTTGTACGCGGGCCAGTTGGGATCTTGATTTTTCACATCTGTTTTATCGAGGAGCTTCAAACCGATAAGTTCGGCTTCCATCAATTTTCCAACCTCTTTGTGGTAATCACCAAGAATGGTTCCTGGAACTAACATTTTCTCTGCTGCCTTCTTCACGCGAAGCACGGCGTTGTACACTTCTTTCTGACGATCCGTGTAACGTCCGTTCACAGGGAAACTTCGGGTGAGATCTGATGCATAATTCGCATACTCGGCACCAACATCCAAAAGAATTACATCGCCATCTTTACATTGTTGATTGTTTTCAATGTAATGTAAAACGCACGCGCTTGCTCCAGAGGCAACAATAGGTGTGTAAGCGAATCCGCGAGAGCGCGATCGTAGAAATTCGTGCATCAATTCGGCCTCAATTTCATACTCCCAAACACCTGGCTTGATAAATTTAAGCAAACGTTCAATTCCAGCTTTTGTCAAATTACATGCATGTTGCATTAATTCAATTTCAATTGGATGTTTGATGGAACGAATCTCGTGCATAATAGGCGCACTTCTCAATGTTTGGTGCGCTGGATAATCTGCCTTTACCTTCTTTATAAATCGATCCTCACGTGTTTCCACCTCATTCTTAGCACGCAAATGCTCATTGGTGTTCAAGTAAATTGACTTTACTTCACTCATTAATTCTTTGAATACACGATCGAAATCTTTGAGCCAGTAAACTGTTTTGATTCCAGATACTTCAAAGGCTTGTTCTTTGTTCAATTTTGCACCTTCCCAAACAGCAATGTGCTCATTTGTTTCACGAAGGAATAAAATTTCTTTGTGTTCCAGTCGTGAAGCATTCGGAGCAATGACCAAAATACTTTCTTCCTGATCCACTCCAGAGAGATGTAAAATATCGCGATGTTGCTCAAAGGGCATGGTGCCATCTGCGCTTGTTGGGTAAATATCGTTGGAATTAAAAACTGCTAATGCGTTGGGTTCCATGCCTTGAATAAAGCGCTCGCGGTTGTGAATGTAAAGTGCTTTGTCTATTCGATCGTATTTCATGCGAAGTAAATTCTAGTTTGACTTCGAAAAATACAGTTTCTCTATCGAAATCATTGAATTTGCACCTTAGTTTTTACATCGTAAATAGATTACGATCTACTACTCCATCTTTGTATCAACAATAAAAACACAACGCCATGGAAGCAGCAAATACAATTTTCAATGTTCAGAGTATTTTATTCGAATCGAATGATCCAGAAGTACTAATGCGTGGTACAGTGGTGAAAGGGGTAATGCAGTATGAATCTGAATTGATCCTTTCCCATACACAATTGAACAAGGTAATAAATTTGCTGCAACGTCAGAACGCTGAAACCACTATTCACGACCTCATTTCGAGCGAGCCGATGTATGACGGTGCGTTGTTGTACTCAGGTTCCTTCGCGGAATTACCTCACGCTAGAATTGCTTTGGAGCAGATCTCCACAAATGAACCGATGAAACAGATTCGTGCCTAACCACTAGTTCACCCAACGAATTTGCGTAACCTTTCGTTATTTTTTTCGTAGCTTAGCTGTAACATATGTTACTGTCTGATTGTTACACTTATTACAGACTTTAACACATTTTAAACTGCGATCATGCTTAAGAAAGGTATTCTAATCATCGGAATTTCGTCATTTGTATTCTCCTCATGCATTGAGCACGAGGTAATTCCGCCACCTGAGCCTACAGTAGACTTAAATGCTCACTTTTACGGTGAATTCAATACAGCTCCGATTGAATTGACGGAGAATGTACTTGGATATGCAAATAACTGTACGTCTTCCAAGCTTATTGTTCCTCCACCAACATTTTCGGAGGCAGTATATTTTGCTGAGATGTCTTCTTTGCAAGTAGCAACTGCAGTTCGTATTGGATTGGGATCTGCTACCTGGAACTCAAGTTTGAGTGCAGAGCCAACCTTGGCAACATTTAACGCCCTTCATCAAAACAATCTCTTCCCAAACTATTCAGACGATGGTGTGAGTGGATTTGAAGTAACGTACACTGATGGTACGGGTCGCGAATGGCAATCGAGCGAAAACAGTGTCAACCCGATGAATGTAGAATTTACAGGTGTTGTGCAAGAATCAGACAACCAGGGTGACTACTCGAAATTCATTTGTAACTTCGATTGTTGGGTATACAGTTTGCACCCTGACAGTCTCGCCTTAAACCCGCCCGTTATTCAGTTGGACTCTATCCACATTGAAAACGCTGTATACGAAGGATGGTTCCAACGATAAAAACGATAAGTGATCGCATGACCGATTAAGGAAATGGATCAAAGTATCAAAATAGCGATCGTTGGTGATTATAATTTCACTTATAATTCGCATCACGCGACCAATCTAGCGATTGACCATTCTTCCCAGTTTCTCGATATTGAAGCCAGTTATTATTGGATCAAATTGGCCGAATTTATAAAGTTTCGTCCGCAACAATTCGATCAATATGATGCCATTTGGATTGCACCGGGCCCAGTAAAAAATCCTTTCTTTCTTCATGGGATCATCAAGGAAATTGTCTCTAAAGAAATTCCTGTAATTATTACCGGTGAAGGATATCGAACCCTTGTTGACGTACTCATTCAAATGTACCAACTGAACAAAGGAGGGGAAAAATTGATCTCTGAAAATCTCGTTGAAGGAGCGTCTTTCGAAAAGATTCATATTTCACCGCATTCAAACGCATTCATCAAATTGTACGAGAATTACTCAAAGGTGGAATTAACCTCTTCACGATACAGCCTTTATCCACAGTTGATTACAGCACTTGCTGATGATATCGCCGACGTTGAAGCGTACAATCAATTTGAAGATCCAGAAATTATTAGTCTTAAAAATCACGATTTCTTTGTCGGATGTGGCTTCTGCCCTCAGATTAGCTCGACACGAGAAATTCCGCACCCATTGATCTATACATTCATGAAAATGGCGGTGGCAAAAACAAATGACTCTAAAAAGGGAGCTTGATTTGAAGGGTTTACTTCGAAACTTTGGCAGGCTCAGCTCAGAGAAGCCTCAGTCAACTAATTAGCGCCAAAAGAATAAATCCCGAGGACTGAGGCACTCGAAGTCCGAGAAAATACTAAGTCAAGCAAAGAAATAGAGGGCTGAGGCACTCGAAGCCCGTATCACCCAAAAACTATTTCCTTCCGAAGTCTGCCGGAATCTCTCCCCACACCTTTGTTTCCCATTTGAGAATCGGATTTTGAAATGTATTTGACGCCAGCCATGCTTCCGCGCGGTGAATTAACCGAGCAACCTCCTGACTGGGCTTAGCCTTGGTGCGGCACTTTTTGGACTTCACCCAACCCATGGCAATCTTAGAATCTGAGTAAATGGGCATTCGTTGAAACTTCGGATCGTTTTGCTTCCCGAAATACGCCAATGCATGCACAAGTGCTAAAAACTCCCCTATATTGTTCGTTCCTCCATTGTACGGTCCTTGACGAAAAAGAACCTGCTCACGATCAAAGGTCCAAATCCCCTGATACTCCATTACGCCAGTCATTTCATTACAAGCGGCATCTACAGCAAGACTCATTTCTATTGGTTCACCGATTTTCGCAATCTGTTCTGCTGAGAGATCTTGTGTTTTTCGGAAATCTTTTCCTTTGTAGGCTTCCGGCCCATCTTTTAAGGCTTTTTCCGCCAAAACTTTACTTCCAAACGTTTTAAAATGATCTCTTGGAACCCCTTTTAGTTTCTTTTGAGCAACGTCCCAGTCGGTGTAAATGGCCGAATCTGCTCCATCCCAAATAACATAGTACCTGGCCTTCTTTTTCTTCGGTGTCGTTTTTACAGAACCTGGATTTCGGAAGGCTTCTTCCGCTTCTTCCTTCGATAGAAACGACTTATACCGCGCGCCAGAGTATCCTTGAATCAGTTTTTTCACTTCATCCCAGGAAGTAAAGACCCCTGTCTTGTTCCCTTCCCATACCACGTAGTATTTTTTCGCCATACCGATTATCCTCAAAATAGACAGCTAATATATCCAATTCTAACGTTGATGAAATACTAAGGAAACTTTTTTAATGTAAATAGTTTCCAAAGTAAAAATAGTTTCTACATTTGCCGCATGGATGAAAAAAGATTGGAAATTCTAGAACGCGCCTCAACCGTTTATATGCGCTTGGGGATAAAAAGCGTTACCATGGACGATCTTGCACGAGAGTTGGGGATTTCGAAGAAAACGATTTACAAATATTTCGACGACAAATCGGATTTAGTTCGATGTATTTTGGAATTGAAAATGGAGATGGATCAAGCACTCTGTATGAATTGCATCAATCAAAACGGAAACGCAATTGATGATTTGATACAGGTCAGCAAACTAATTGCCGAACATATTGGCAATGTAAATCCAACCGTATTTCACGATCTGAAGAAGTTTCACCCCGAAGCATGGCAGTTGATGGAGAACCATCGCTGGAGTTTCGTGCTAAACATGATTGTCGAGAACATTGAAAAGGGAATTGAAGAAGACCTTTATCGCGACAACCTGAAGCCCGAGGTGATTGGGCGACTTTATGTTTCATCCATTGACACCCTCTTTAACGCGGATGTTTTTCCCTGGCCAAAATTCACTTTTCAGGAAGTGTACTCGGAATTGATCCACTTTCACATACAAGGGCTTGTTAATGATAACGGGCTAGAATATTTACACCAAAAAATTGACAATGGAGAATTCTAAATGGCTTCTTGGAGCATTGTTGTTATGGGCCAGCACATCCTTTGCCCAGACATCAAGTTTCTCGCTCGAAGAGGCGAAAAATTATGCATTGGAGCACAACATCAGCGTTTTAAATGCGGAGAAAGATGTTGAAATCGCGACGTATCAGAAAAGAGAAACTACTGCAATGGGACTTCCTCAGGTGAGTGCAACAGGATCTTTCTCGAATTTTTTAAACCTCCCTGTTCAGGTTCTTGATGCTTCCTTCTTTGGAGGACAGCCAGGTGAGCTTATTTCTTTTCGCGCAGGAACGGATTACAGTTCATCGTTTAATATGAATGTGAACCAATTGGTCTTCAACGGATCTTACATTGTTGGGCTGCAACTTTCAAAGCATTACACAAAAATGCAAGCAACAGCTGCAAATCTGACCAAAGAAGACGTTGTTTACAATGTAACACAAGCGTACGAGTTGGTAGCGGTATCGAAAGCCAATCTTGACTTTATGGATTCCATGGTATTGTTGACGCAAAACCTGGTAGACAAACAGCAAAACTACCTAGAATTGGGACTGATGCTTCAAGAAGACATGGATCAACTGAACTATAGTTTGCTTACCGCAAAACAATCGCAAACTCAAGGCCAGGTGCAGTATCAGAATGCTTTGGAGTTATTGAAGTATTCGATGGGCTATCCAATGGATCAACCCATAGAAATTACGGCTACGCCGGATGATTTGATGAACACTCCAGGAATGACAGGCGGCGATGTCACCACCAATCTTACGTATCAGGTAATGTCGGATCAAGTAATCTTATCGGAATATACCGTAAAGAATGATCAAGCGGCTTACTTGCCTTCATTGAATGCTTACTTGCAACATGGCTTCAACGCTTTCCGTAACGAGTTTGACTTCTTCGACAGCGATCAGAATTGGTTTACACAAACCTCTTGGGGATTGCAGTTGAACATCCCAATTCTTTCCGGTGGACAGCGCTATTACAAAACGCAACAATCCAAAGTGAAGTTGATGCAAGCGCAAAATTCATTGGAGCAAATGGAACAAACGCTTACCATGCAATCCTTGCAGGCGAAAAACAATCTTACAAGTGCACGTTCCAATTACGAACTGCAACAAGAAAACGTTCGTTTGGCGCAATCTATTTATGAAAACGAAGTAACCAAGGAACAAATCGGGAAAGGAAATTCCATTCTCGTTACGCAAAAATACAACCAGCTTGTTCTTGCACAGGCGCAATTGATGGGATCTACACTAGAGCTAATGCAAGCGCAGTTAGACCTCAACAAAATTTACAACAATCTATTACCAAACGGACAACAGTAGCGACATGAAAAAACAAGCAATCATATACGCATTTCTGGCTGGAGCAGCATTCATTGTACCATCGTGTGCACCAGCAGAGGAAACCGAAACAAAGAAGGAAGGCTCCTCTTTGCCAAAAGTAGAAGTGGCAGAAGTTATGGAAACTTCTTTCGAGCACCGAATTCGCGTTCAAGGAAACGTGGAAACCGATCAGGATGTACTTCTTACGGCAGAAATGGGGGGACTCATCACTTCGGTAAAAGTAAAAGAAGGACAAAAAGTATCCAAAGGAACAGTAATCGCTACGGTAGATGCCGCGGTTCTTGCGTCGAATATGAACGAGCTAAAAACACAGTTGGAATATGCTGAGTACATGCTTGAAAAGCAAGAAGAGTTGAACAAGCGCGGTGTGGGTTCTGAGTTTGATCTCAAAACAGCGAAAAATCAGGTGAATGCGCTTAAAAGTCAAATGGCTTCATTGAGCACGCAACAAGGAAAGGCGATTATTAGAGCGCCATTCTCTGGAGTGATTGATCAAGTTTATGCCACGCAAGGACAAATGGCCGGACCCTCAGCGCCAGTTGTACGCCTTGTGAACAATAAGGAAATTGATATCGTTTCGACCATTTCTGAGAAACACTTTAAAAACGTGCAAGTAGGAACTGAAATGACGGTGACATTCCCGAATTACAGTGATACGACCATTCAATTGAAAATTGACAATGTAGGAAGCTACATTGAACCAACAAACCGCACGTTCCGAGTGAAATCAACCATCAAAGACAACGATTACTTCTTGCCTAATATGTTGGCGGAAATCAGCATTACAGACTTGAAGGTTGACAACGGAACGGTGATTCCGGCACAAGCCATTTTGATTGATCCGCAGAGTAACGATTATGTCTATCGTCTGGCGAAAGATGAAAAAGGCGCAACCATCTCTGAAAAGGTAATTATTGAGGTGATTGAACGCTATGAAGGAAGCGCTTTGATCAAGGACGGCGACCTGACTGCAGGCGACGAAGTTGTTGTGAAAGGAGCTCGTGGAATCTCTGAAGGGACGAAAATCCAAATCAAGTAAATAAGCACATTTACAATGGAAAAGAAAACAAAAGGCTTTGGGTTATCAACCCTAGCCGTGAACAATAGAAAAACCGTCTTCCTGATTGCGATTGTGATCATTTTTGGAGGATTGGGTGCCTATACTTCAATGCCGAAGGAGAACTTTCCGGAATTACAGATTCCAGAAATCTACATCGGTGTTGCGAAACCGGGTTCATCGCCCGAATATATGTCGGAGAAAATCGCCAAAGCAATTGAAAAAGAATTGGGAGGCATCAAATTGGTGGAAGAAATCAACACCAACTCTGTGCACGGTTATACAACTATTCGTGTAGAGTTCGACTTTAAAATGCCTGCCGACAAAGCCTTGCAAAAGGTAAAGGATGCAGTAGACGACGCACGTGCTGATGGAAGTTTTCCTGATTTGCCCGTAGAACCTAACATTTTCGAGCTAGATCCTTCAGAAATGCCCATTATGAACATCAACCTTCGGGGCGATGATGCGCAAAAATTGAAGGAAATTGCAGAAGAATTGGAGGATTTGATTGAGGAGCTTCCGGAGATTAGTGAAGTGGACATTCGTGGGGTACAGGAGCAAGAAATGCGCGTGGATATTGATCCTGTGAAAGCGCAAGCGGTGAATGTTACCATTGATGATATTCAAAATGCCATCAATGCAGAACACCAAAACATACCGGGCGGCGAAATCCTTATGGACGGCATTCGTAAAACGGTGCGTGTAGATGGTGAATTCAAGAGCGCCGATGAATTGAAGCGCATCATTGTAAAACAAGACGATTATCTTCCAGTTTACCTTGAAGATGTTGCCGAAGTCCGATTTGCGAATGGAGATACCACTTCGTATGCGCGTGAATTCGGGAATCCGGTTGTGATGTTGGACGTAAAAAAACAAGGGGGACAAAACCTTTTGGTTGCAGCGGACAAAATCGATGCAATTATTACTGAAGCGAAAGCCGACGGAACCATTCCACCAAGCGTAAACGTTTCCATTACTTCGGATCAATCGAACAATACTCGAGACATGGTATCTAACCTGTTGAACTCGATTATTTTCGGAATCATCCTAGTTGTTGGAGTTCTCCTCTTCTTCCTAGGACTGAGAAACGCCATGTTTGTGGGGGTAGCCATTCCACTTTCCATGCTGATGTCGTTCTTTATTCTAAACGCAATGGGAGTAACCCTGAACGTAATGGTACTCTTCTCACTAGTACTGGCACTCGGAATGCTCGTGGATAACGGAATTGTAACCGTTGAGAACATCTATCGACACATGGCAGAAGGCAAAACCGCCACACGAGCTGTAATTGAAGGTGTGGGCGAAATTGCCATGCCGATTATTGCATCGACAGCAACCACCCTAGCAGCCTTTATTCCGCTAGCGATTTGGCCGGGAATCATGGGAGAATTCATGAAATTCCTACCCATCACACTGATTATCGTATTGGGATCGTCCTTGTTTGTGGCTTTGGTCATTAACCCAGTATTGGCGGTAACATACATGAAAGTGACAGAGAACAAACCACGTCGTAAGCGTGTGTTAATTATCTCTGGAATTCTTGCAGGAGTGGGAATGCTTGCCGTAGTCGGAGGCGTTTTGGCCTTCGGTAATTTACTAATCGCCATTGCTATACTTTCCATTTTGAACTTGTTTGTTCTTTCTCCGGGAGCCAAACGTTTCCAAAATGGATTCTTGCCACGACTGGAGAATGCGTATGAGCGCTTCTTAGGGTTCGCCTTGAAAGGGATTCGCCCCGTACTTTTCTTCGTTGGAACCGTTGTATTATTTTTGTTCACCATCTTTTTGATGAACGTATTCCCACCAAAAGTGGACTTTTTCCCAATCAACGAGCCGAACTACGTGAACGTTTTTATCTCCCATCCAATTGGTACAGATATTGAAATCACGAATGAGACGACATTGGAAGTAGAGGAAAAATTGATGGGGAAAGACGGAATCCTCAACAAATACATGAAAGATACCGCAGGCGTAGAACCAGACAAACGTTTGATTCGTTCTGTGATTTCTCAAGTAGGAGAAGGAACTGCCGATCCTGCAGCAGGCGTGCAAATGGGGAGCACTCCTCACAAAGGACGTATTACTGTAAACTTTACCGAGTTTCAGAATCGTAAAGGCGTTATGACATCCGATGTTTTGCGTGAAATTCAATTGGGCTTGAAAGATCAGTTTACTGCTGAGGTAGAAATTGTGGTAGACAAAGAAGCCAACGGACCACCACAAGGAGCTCCGGTAAACATTGAAGTGACAGGAAAGGTTGATTACGGACTTTTGATTGCACAAGCAGCAGACATGAAGGCCTTTTTAGAAGCCGATTCCAACAAAGTTGATGGGGTTGAAAGGTTGAAATTGAACGTGGAGGCCAACCGTCCTGAAATTCCGATAATTGTGGATAGAGACCAGGTGCGTAAATTAAATGCATCTACCTACCAGGTTGGAATGGCGATTCGTAAAGCCTTGCTTGGAGAGGATGTGACAACCTACACAATTGGTGAAGACTCGTATGATTTGATGCTTCGATTCAACAAAACGAACCGGGAAAGTTTTGATGCTTTGCTGGATCAGCGATTGATCTTTAGAAACAACAAAGGACAATTGTTAAACATTCCCATTCGCTCGGTGGTTGAAGATCCAAAAGAGATTACCTCATATACTGGGGTCGTACGAAAGGATCAGGCGCCATTGGTAACCATTTCATCTAATGTTACGGAAGGATTTAACGCCAATGAGGTAGTAGATTCGTTAAAGGTACGCATGGAGAAATACGAGAAACTTGGAAAAGTGAAAGAAGGCATTAGCTTCAAATTCACCGGGCAGCAGGAAGAACAAGCCAAAGAAATGGCCTTCTTGGGGAACGCCTTGATGATTGCAGTATTCTTGATTTTGATCATTATTGTTGCGCAGTTCAATTCGTATTCTGTGCCAGCGATTATCCTACTAACGGTGCTTCTATCGTTGATTGGAGTATTGCTCGGCTTGTTAATCAGTCGTCAGAACTTCGTTATTATCATGACGATGATTGGGGTAATCTCGCTTGCGGGAGTTGTGGTGAACAATGCGATTGTATTGATTGACTACACCAACCAAATTCGAAAACGGAAACGCGAAGAATTGGGATTGAGTGAATACGATCAACTTCCATATTCTGAAGTGGTGCAAGCTGCCATTCAAGGTGGGAAAACACGTTTACGTCCGGTATTGCTTACGGCCATTACCACCGTTCTTGGATTGATTCCACTTGCGATTGGATTTAACATTGATTTCTTCACCTTGTTCTCGGAGTACGATGCGAACATCTACTTTGGAGGTGATAACAATATCTTCTTTGCACCGTTGTCCTGGGCGATCATTTATGGACTCACCTTTGCAACGTTCTTAACATTGGTAATTATTCCTTCCCTGTACTTAGTTCTGTACCGATTCAAAATCTGGATTTACCGAATCTTTAATTGGGAAATGCGCAGCAATATCTAGCCTTGTTAGAGGTAAGTTACACGAAGCCCCGACTCCTTGAGTTGGGGCTTTATTTTTAATTATTTACAAAAAATCTTTTTCAGTGAATAGTGGTTAGGTTAGGTTATGGTAAAAGCAGCTCGCCCGAGTTGCTTTTACTTTTTTATAGCGGTTTTTATTTCTTAACGCCCTGATAAAGAAATTCCCCAAACCATGAAATTGGCGATATCGTATTAAGAAAAAATCATCATTTTTTGATAACAATCGGGAAATTTAAAAGAATAGTTATTGTACCTTTCACATCTATTGTTCGGCACACGTAAACATATACAGCGTTGAAAATTACTCCTATTGTAACAGTGCGAGGTCAACTAATCGTAATCGATTCTACAAAACCTTTGAATATTTTCATTGTTGTTTTGGGAAGTGTCTTTATTACAGGAATATTAATGGCGATTTTCTCAAGTATGAGCGAAGGCTTCCCCACAATGCTCTTCTCGGCCATCGCCTTAATTGTGACTACCGTTTCGAATCTATTTGAAAACCATAGAGTAGAAATACGAAAAAACACCAAAGAAATCTATATCACGTATCGCTTCTTGATTTTTCAAAGAAGAGCGCCAGAAACAATCCAGTATGAAACCATTCTTTTCGAGCTTAACCAAATGAGCCGTTCCAACTTATATGGTATGTACTACGACAACGTGAACCATGGATTCATCATTGATGGATTGAATGCAACAAAAGTTGCCAAGATAAAAAACGCAATTCGCGATTAATGCAAATTTGGCGAAAGCCAACGCTCCATCTCTTCTACGGCATATCCTTTTCGCTCTGCAAGAGAACGCACTTGATCTTGACTAATTTTCCCTACGCCGAAATACTTCGACTCTGGATGGGCAAAATACCATCCACTGACACTTGCCGTTGGATACATCGCCAAACTGTCTGTTAACGTAACGCCTGTACGCTCTTCTGCCTCCAGTAATTTGAACAAGCCTATTTTCTCGGTATGATCGGGGCAAGCAGGATAACCAGGTGCTGGACGAATACCACGATACGCCTCTTTGATTAAGGCATCATTGTCCAGAGATTCCTCTTGGGCATATCCCCAAATTTCCTTTCGAACCTTTTCGTGTAAGAATTCTGCAAACGCTTCCGCCAAACGATCGGCGAGTGCCTTCAATAAAATGGAATTGTAATCGTCATGATCCGCTTCAAAAGCAGCAATTTTATCTTCAATGCCAATTCCAGAGGTAACTACGAATCCTCCGAGGTAATCGCTCTTACCACTTTCTTTCGGCGCGATGAAATCCGATAAGGCAATATTGGGCACTCCTTTCGCTTTTTGCAACTGCTGACGCATAGTACTAGCTTTGTGCGCTAACGTTCCATCTTCATGGTACAATTCAATGTCATCCGAAACGGAATTGGCAGGAAAAATTCCCACAACCCCTTTATGCTCTAACCAATTCTCCCGTTTAATTTTCGAGAGCATTTCTTGCGCATCCGCGAAGAGTTTTTTTGCCTCTTCACCAACAACGGCATCCTCTAAAATGGCCGGGTACTTGCCGTGCAGTTCCCACGTTCTGAAAAATGGCGTCCAATCGATGTATGGCAGTAACGCATCTGTTGACACTGAAACATTATGCAAACCCGACTTTACCGGTGCTTTGGCCGTAAACTTTGACCAATCAATATCGAATTTATTCGCTTGTGCATCTGCGAGTGGAAGCAATCGTTTCTGCGCTCTATTCTTTGCATGATGATCGCGCACTTTTGCATATTCCTCTCTGAGTCCTTTTACGAACACTTCTTTCTTCGGTCCAAGCAAACTCTCGACCACAGTCACGGATCTCGATGCATCCAATACGTGTACCGTTTGATCTTTAGTAAAATGCTCTTCAATTTTTACCGCGGTGTGCACACGCGAAGTTGTAGCACCACCAATCATGAGCGGGATGTTCAAATCAGCACGCTCCATTTCTTTGGCCACCGTTACCATTTCATCCAATGAGGGCGTAATCAGCCCGCTGAGACCAATGACATCTACCTGTTCTTTCTTGGCAGCCTCTATTATTTTCTCGGGCGGCACCATCACCCCCATATCGATTACTTCGTAATTGTTGCACCCCAAAACAACGCCGACAATATTTTTACCAATATCGTGTACATCGCCTTTTACGGTTGCCATTAACACTTTACCTGCTGAAGATCGTTTTCCGTCTTTTTCTTCTTCAATATACGGCAAGAGATACGCCACGGCTTTTTTCATCACCCTAGCGGATTTTACTACCTGTGGCAAGAACATTTTTCCGCTTCCGAAAAGATCTCCAACCACGTTCATTCCATCCATCAACGGGCCTTCAATGACCTCGATTGGACGCTCAAATTGCAGGCGACACGTTTCCGTATCCTCGACAATGTAATCGGTGATTCCTTTCACCAAAGAATGCGTCAAACGCTCTTGAACCGTGCCTTCTCGCCAGGACAAATCCTTTTCACGCTTCTTTCCTACCTCCCCTTTCACGGTTTCGGCAAAATCCAACAAGCGCTCGGTTGCGTCATCTCTGCGATTTAACAACACATCTTCCACGTATTCGAGCAATTGCTTGTCAATGTCATCGTACACCTCCAGCATCGAAGGATTCACGATTCCCATGTCCATTCCATTCTGGATGGCGTGATACAAAAACGCAGCGTGCATTGCTTCGCGGACAACATTATTTCCTCGGAACGAAAAAGACACATTGGAAACTCCTCCGCTTATGTGCGCTCCAGGTAAATTTTCACGAATCCATTTTGTTGCTCGGAAAAAATCGAGGGCGTTGTTATTGTGCTCCTCCATTCCTGTTGCAACAGGGAAAATATTTGGATCGAAGATGATATCCTCTTTTACGTTCTCCGACATTGACAAAATTACTTTCTGGTGTTACGATCAAAGGTTCCAAACCGCTCAATCGCAGGGTAACTTTTGAATTAGACATTAACTGCGATTTTTCGAGGTTCGTATTGTGCTGCTAACTGTGCAATTGCAGCAATGTGTTCTGGTGTTGTTCCGCAACAGCCACCGATAATATTCACGAGGTTTTCATCCAGGAATTCTTTGATTTGAGCCGCCATCATTTCAGGCGTTTCGTCGTATTCACCAAATTCGTTGGGCAAACCTGCATTGGGATGCGCACTTACACCGAACGGCGCATTTTTGTCCAATACTTGCAAGTAGGGACGCATCATGCTTGCACCCAAAGCACAATTTAGACCCACCGTTAATAAATTCATGTGTGAAACAGAGATCAGGAACGCATCTGTTGTTTGCCCAGTTAGGGTTCTTCCCGATTGATCGGTGATAGTTCCAGAAACCATAATGGGCAATTTTACGCCACGTTTGTTGAATACTTCATCAATGGCAAACATGGCTGCTTTCGCATTCAGCGTATCAAATACTGTTTCTACCAGAAGTAAGTCAACTCCTCCATCCATCAATGCTTCTACTTGCTGTGTGTAAGCTGTCACCAATTCCTCGAAAGTAATTGCCCTAAACCCGGGATCGTTTACATCGGGTGAAATGGAAGCTGTTCGGTTGGTTGGTCCCATGGACCCTGCCACGAATCGTGGTTTTTCTGGTTCACGCGCAGTGAATTCATCCGCTACCTCTCGCGCAATTTTCGCACTGTGATAATTGATATCGTAAACAGCATGTTCGAGTGCATAATCTGCCTGAGCGATTGTGGTTCCAGAAAATGTATTTGTTTCGGCAATATCAGCTCCAGCCTCGAAGTACAAAGCGTGAATTTCTTTGATAATTTCAGGTCGGGTCAAAGAAAGCAAATCGTTGTTTCCTTTTAACGATTGTGAATGCTCTTCAAACCAGCCTTTTCGGAAATCTTCTTCCTCCGGAATTGGCACCTTTTTCAAGTCGATATCTGAATAGGTTGCCAAGGTTTCGTAGGGCCTGATCCCTCCACCTTTCTTCATAAGTTATTCAAAAGAACTGGCACAAAGGTAAACTGAAAATAATTGCTTTCAAAGCAAGCGATCCCTTTTTCGTATCTTCGTGTATGCGAAAACTATTACTATCGACTGCTGCGCTTCTACTTGGGGTGTTCCAAACGCAGGCACAAACGCTTACCACGTCAAATCTTCCCATTTTCGTAATTACCACTCCGCAAGGTCAATCCATTGTGGACGAACCGCGAATTACGTGTCACCTTGGAGTGATTTACAATGGAACGGGAGCCACGCACAACATTAATGATCCCTTTAATAATTACGATGGAAACATTGCCATTGAATTTCGTGGATCGACCTCTCAGCAATATCCTAAAAAAGGATATGGGTTTGAAACGCAAGATTCGCTTGGAATGAACGCGCAGATTGCTCTTTGTGGATTGCCGCCAGAAAATGATTGGATTCTTTACGGACCTTATCCAGACAAAACGTTAATTCGAAATGTCATGACCTTCGATTTTGCGCGAGAAATGGGAAATTATGCTCCGCGTACGCATTACATTGAGATGGTGATTGATGGGGATTACCGAGGTGTGTATGTTTTGATGGAGCGCATAAAGATTGATAATTCTCGCTTGGACTTACAGAGTTTGCATACACCCAATATTTTCAACGACACCTTAACGGGAGCGTATGTCTTGAAAGTGGATAAAACGACAGGTGAAGTAGGGTATACCTGGGAATCTTTGTATGATAACGAGGTGATTTTTCAATTTCACGATCCGGAATTTGATGAGTTAAATTCGATGCAAACGGCGTACATGGAAGATTATATTGGAGAGTTTGAACAGGCAATCCAAGGTCCTGGAATGGATTTACCTGCAGGTCAGGGCGGTTGGCGCGATTACATCGATTACAAATCGTTCCAAGATTTTTTCATCCTTCAGGAATTGGGAAGAACAGTAGACGGCTATCGTTCGAGTTCGTTCTTGTTCAAAGACAAAGATTACTCGTGGAATGCGAAAATAAAGGCAGGGCCGATGTGGGATTTTAATCTCTCTTACGGAAACGCCGATTACTGTTTGGCAGAGACTACTTCTGGTTGGCAATACGATTTTGATCAGGTGTGTAATTTCACTACCGCCATTCCTTTTTGGTGGGAACGTTTGCTTGATTCGCCTGCGTATCGAAATGCACTTCGTTGCCGATGGGACGAGCTTCGTCAAGGTGTTTTAAGCACGCCAAACGTGAATAATTACATTGATTCTGTGGCAAATTATGTGGAAGATGCACGCATTCGAAACTTTCAACGTTGGCCGATTATTGGGCAGTATGTGAACTGGAATGGATTTGTGGGACAGACGTATCAGGAAGATTTGGATTATCTGAAAACGTGGATGCAACAGCGCTCTGAATGGATTGACTTGAATCTGCAAGGACAGTGCAATTTGTCGGCGGAAGAAGTAGAACATACGCCGGAATATCACAAGGCATGGCCCAACCCATTCTACAATGAAATTACCATAGGGTTTTCGTTGTTTCAATCGGGTAATGTTGCGTTGCGCATTGTAGATTTGACAGGACGTGAAGTTGCGTTTCAAGATTTGGGCACCAAGTTCGACGGGACGCATGCACATTCCTTCAATACGGACAATTGGCGTTCGGGAAGCTACTTGTATTTTGTGCTCGTGGATGGCGTAGAAATGTATACAGGAAAACTGCTCAAACAATGATTTCCTCTTTCAAAAATGCCTTTCGAGGATTGTTTCTTTTGTTGAAGTCGGAGCGCAATTTTCAAATTCATGTACTGGCATTATTGGTTGTAATTGCGACTGGATGCTACTTTGATATCTCACGTGGCGAATGGGCGATTGTTTTAATAATGTCCGCAATCGTTTTTGGGTTGGAAGGAGTGAATTCGGCCATTGAGAAATTGTGCGATGCCGTAACCACAGAGCGTAAGGAAAGCATTCGAAACATTAAAGATATTGCCGCAGGAGCGGTTTTAATTGCCGCGATAATAGCCGTTGCAGTAGCTTGTTTGATTTTTTATCCATATTTGACTCGATGAAACGGTGGTTGATCCTATCTCTAATTTTCCTCGGACTTCAATTCTCAAGTTCTGCTCAAGATTTCAATCTTACCAAAACGAAATGGAGCGTTGGCAAGAATAAACTGTATGAAATCAGTCTCTGTAGATAATGTCGATTTTTTGAGGGAATTTCACATTACTAGAGACACGCTCTTCTTTACACATGATTTCTCCCACATTCTCTCAATTTCAACCGGTGACTCTATTGTTCCTAGAGATAAGTATGAAGTTCCCAATTCTATTTTTCGGATTCAACATTTAACTGCGGACAGCATCGTGCTGGTGGCTGCAAACCCCACTGCTTATTACGTTATCTCTGAGATCCAAAACGACAATAATTTCGTAACAGGATTGACCGAGGAGCGTGCTATTGAATGGTATAATACAGGGATCGCGCCCTACCGGTACAAAAAAAAATTAATGGATTCCACTCTTGTGTTCTATCCGTATGCATCATTGAACAACCAAAGAACAATCACAAACATCAAACTCACCACCTCTTGTTACAACATGGATAAGAAGTGGTACTCAGATTTCTACTTGGATAGCACGGGAACGTTTTACGCCAGAGTTATTTCTCAGCCTTACAGTAAAAAAAAGTATTCGGCTAAATATTTTAGCGGTGAAATATTGGAATCTGACAAGAAAATACTGGACAGTTTGTTCTCACATTCTGCATTACCAAACAACAATCCCGTAGATATCCGACCAAGCTATGGCTCTCATTGCACACGTTTTAATCTTGAAATTAATCACAACAAGGGAAAACTTGATTTTCACTGCACACGGTCAGGGTTAAATAGAGTGCAACGGGCCTTCTTTGATATTATCGATTGGACCTATTACCGAGATGCGTATAAAGTTGATTCAATCGATTTCATATTTGAGGATACTTATTTCGAAAAAGATCAAAATTAATAACTACCATTTCCGAATCATGAAAAAAAATAACCTTCTAATATTCTTACTCATTTTCATTGCGATATTTCTCATTGTTGATCCCGCATTGGCAGGTCCAGGTGGCTACATTGCAAAAGGCCTATTCAAAACTTGGTGGGGTAAATTGCTACTTGTGGCTATTAGTATCGTGCTCTTGCCATTAATTATCTACGTTAAAATGCGCGAGGCGATTGCTATTCGAAAAAACAAAAAAACACTGGCGAAATTGGGTAGAATCAATAATGAATTCCAATGGCTTCATCTAGAAAAAAGCGTTAAGAATGTTTTCCAACGGGTTTGGCATGCTTGGACTAGAGAAGATATGGAGAAGGTCTCTGATTATGTCAGTAACTGGTATTGGCAAAACCAGCAATTGGTCATTTTAGATCGATGGAAAGAGGAAAACCTTCAAAATATTTGCGAATTAAGGAGCGTTGAATCAATCAAGCCTCTTTACCTTGAGATTACAGATCGAGAAAATTTTGAATACTCAAAAATAGCCTTTGGAATAAGTGCCGATATTGAAGATTATTTGATTAATAGAAGCACCAAAACGATTGTTAAAGGTAAAAGTGGATTTAACATTGAAGAGTATGTTTGGATCATACAATATGTAGATGGAAATTGGATTTTGGATGATATTCAAGAGGGAAGTATGTCTTTAGCATATGCAAAGTTGCCGAATATCCTTCCTCAAAAAGTCATTTCTGTTGCTTAGTAATTCAGAGCACTTAACTCAATCATTCTTAACCGCTAATTGATCCAACGAGATCTTTCGATTAGGATACAACGTTTTCAAATACTGTTGCATGATTCGCTTGTATTTGCGGGAATCCTTTGGGACAACTTCCGTATAAAGACCATCTTCCCCTCTTAGTCTCAGATCGCCGTAATCGTACAACATATAGTTAGCCCTTCCGTCTAACTTCCAACCACTCCGAATTTGATACTTCCCCTCAAGTTGGTAGGCAAACATGGTAATAACTCCATTACTGTAGTACTTTCGTGATTCGAAATCTTCAGGATAACTTCGGCTGGTAATAAAAAGGCCGTTCGCAATTCCTTTTCTATGGTGTTGAATATGCACCAAGTTACCATCTGGTTCGTAAAACTTCCATTTACCGTGTTTTAAATTATTGCGCATCTTTCCTGAGATAGCAAGTTGTCCATTTCCGTAGTAGTATCTCCATGTCCCGTTCTTTGGCGGAAGTTGTTCAGTCGAAAAATTGTAGTTGTAATAATACCAATCAATGGGGCCAAAAGCCAGAAAATCTGGAACCTTATACCTCCAAACACCTGTTGGTTCGCCATTTACAACAGAACCAAAGCCCAAGGTATCTTTTGTATAAGCAGATACCGTTCCACTCAAATCCTCAAAAGCGTCCCCATAGGTGATGACCAACGACCCTGTGAACGAAGAATCAAGCTCCTTTCTTTTGAGAATTGCATGATGAATTTTATAGAACGGATGATTGCTTATTGCAGGGTCAAGCGCACTGGATAGAAACGAAATCTGAGCAAATAAGTCCGAATCTCTATCACTCATCAAACCAAGGGAGGGCATTTGCTTTAACTTCTGCAGATTTGTTATTGGTAACACTAAATGATAATAGGTATTTGGAACACTCAACACCTCCAGATTTGGAAAAGATCGTAACTCCTCAGATAAATATTGAGAGCTCTCTAATTCTGTGAGTTCGGTAAACTCTAAGAATGGTTTGAAAGCATTCTCATTGGTCAATCTAGTCTTGAATTTCAATTTCCGCAATGATTGACCCGAAACAAGTCCATCGTACATTTCCCATTGATCCAAATGGAAATTAACAGCCCCATTGCATTCAATAGTAAACTCTCTAAGCTCGTTAACTTGAATAGAATTGAGTAAGGAAAAGGTATCTAAGTCAACAATGAATTCTTGCAAAAAATGATTGGAGACCGAAATATTCAACCTTTTAATTTGTTCTGTCGAAGCATTATAATAGAAGTTTTCACGGTAATCAGTGATTGCTCCAGTCTTGAAATCATAAAGAAAGCTTTCGCAATCTTCGTTTGAGATATCTTTCACCCACCAACCAGCGTGCAGTCCATCAGCTGAATCATTAACACTTACAACGAAGTCAAGCACCAAATCAGAAGTACTATCTATTGGGCATGGATCGGGACTCCATTGCGCCATAACCGATAGTTGCAATATCATAAAAAGTAAAAGTAGTTGGAAACGCATAACGGTATAACTTAACTTATCCGAATTCGTTTCAATTACTTGTTGTTTCTTTTTTCGATAAAATCAATTTGCGCTATTTCTCCACTTACTAACTATCCCCCTCCAAATACTAAACAACATTTAACCTCCCTTCCACCCTATTTCGGATTCTTTGTATTTTACTACGATCTATCCGCAGCAAGTGCAAAAGAAACACCGTAAAAATATACACCTTTGGACAATTCTTTTGTTCGTTTGCTTGCTGACTTCCAACTTTTGCAATGCTTCGGCTTCGGATGAACGATCCGAAAAAGTAAACCATCGCTCTGATGAAATCGCGGCTCTTCAGCAAAACAATCAATTGGACTCAGCCATTTTTCTTCTCAAGAAGGATTTGCAACAACTGGACAAACAAGAAAAAAGTGGAAAAACCGAAGCAGACAAGGCTCACCTTTATTATTTATTAGGAAATGTGTACCGCCAAAAAAGCAGTTATTCCGATGCCGTAGAAGCCTACGAAAAAGGATTGTCAATCGCGGTCAAAAACTCTATGTTTCTTACCGAGGCTCGGTTTTTAAATTCTATGGGAGGCATTTATGTAGAAACAGAAAATTCTCGCAAAGGACTCCGTTACATCGAAGATGCGTTGGCAATTTATGAACAGAAATATGCGGACAGATCCACCGATATTTGTTTGTTACTGGCAAACATTGGCAACATTCAAATAGAATTGAGTGAATTCGATTCTGCCCTCATCAACCTGAAAAAAGCGCTCAAAATAAACGAGGAAATTGGCAACGAGTACTACTTTTCGCTCATTTATTCTGGAATTGGTTTGTGCCATCTGAAAAAGGAAGAATTCAACGCTGCAATTCAGAACCTTGACCTCGGGTTAAAAAGTAGTCAGGCGTCTGGAAATGTTCCTTCAGAGATTGCCAATATGGCGAATTTGGGCAATGTATTCATCGAGTTAGGAGATTTTGAAATTGCAGACAGCATTTTGGTGGAGGCATACACGAAAGCAATTGCCAATAGCGACAAATATCTGATCAAAGAAGTGCTGTCCATTCTAATTATGCTGCACGAAGAACAAGAAAATTTTGACGATTCTTTTGCCTATCAAAAACAGCTCATCGCCATTAAAGACAGTCTGTTCACCGATGATTTAAACAACAAACTCGCGATTCTGGACCTCAATTACGAAAACGTGAAGAAGGAAAAGGAAATCTTGGCGTTGAAAGTCGAAAATCAAAAGCAAAGTTATCAGCTGAACAGGAATAGACTGCTCATCATTATCGGGCTTATTGCCGTGCTTCTGCTCGCTCTGACTTTCATTGTATTATCACAGCGCAACAAACTGCGCAACACCCGAAAAATTGCCGATTTACAAAACAAGATGTTCCGCTCGCAGATGCGCCCACACTTCATTTTTAATGTGTTGAGCAGCATTCAAACCTATATGAGCAACAACGACGGCAAAAAAGCAGCCATTTTTCTTTCAAAATTTGCGCGATTGATGCGAAACGTTTTGGAACAATCGAAAATCGATTTTACCCCAATGTCCAACGAAATCAATATTCTGAGTTACTACCTGGAACTACAGCAATTGCGTTTTGAGGATGGCTTTGATTTTGACTTTGATATTGACGAGCGCATGGATCCTGACATTTATTTGATCCCGCCGCTAATTTTACAACCCATTCTTGAGAACGCCATCGAACATGGATTTCAAGACACTTCAGTAAAAGGAAACATCGATATTTACTTTCGCTTGAACAATTCGGATTTGTTTGTAGAAATCACCGATAATGGCATTGGAATCGACTCGAATCAGCTGAAAAATGAAAATGCAAACAGTTTGGTGAAAACGGAATCGCTTTCCATGAAAATCATCAAGGAGCAATTGGAATTTTACAGCAAACGCCTGAAAAATGACTATTTTATTCAGCACGAAGACTTGGCTTCGCAGGGAATGTCAGGGACGAAAGTGACGATTAAAATGCCGTATCAAATTCAAAAAGCCGGATAATGGAAACAGCGATTATCGTAGAAGATGAGCACAATGTTCGCTTGGGATTGGTTTCCATGATTCAGGATTACTGCCCTAACATCAAGTTAATTGGTGAGGCGGCAACCGTTTCACAAGGCTACGCTTTGATTACCGAAAAAAGGCCCGACATCGTTTTTATGGATGTACGACTTCCTGATGGATCTGGGTTTGATTTGCTTTCCAAAATTGTATCGTTCAACCCAAAGGTGATTTTTGTTACAGCCTTCGGCGATTATGCCCTTCAAGCAATAAAATACTCCGCGATTGATTACTTATTAAAACCCGTCATTCCCGATGAACTTGTTGAATCTGTGGAGAAAGCATGCAATTTCATCAAGCAGGAACGAGAGTATTATGAATTGACTTCGCTCAACGATTTTGCACAAAATAATACGCCGCGTAAAATCGTCATTAAAACCAAAACCGATTCATTTTATCCGCTTATTTCCGACATTATTTATTGTCAGGCCGATGGAAATTACACCCATATTTTCTTGAAAAATGACCGTCCGATTATGGTGGCGAAAACGCTCAAGTTTTACAGCGAAATTCTATCCGAGCACGGCTTCATTCGTGCACATCAATCGTATTTGGTGAATCCAAAACACGTGCTTGGAATCCATCAAGACAAACTCTCTTTGAGCAATGGTCAATTTATTGATGTCTCCCGCAGAAAAAAAGCGGTAATTCTAGACCAATTGAAGTCTTCAACGAAATAAGGTTTCGTTTTGACAGGAGGCACAGGCGCCTAGAAAAAGTATTGTTCCAAACACCAATATTCTGCGTTGAATTTGCATTGGTTTGAAGATATCAATTATTGGGAATTTTTCCGGGTGAATTGTTCCGCTGCGAAATTTAGAATTCGACATTTCTAGAACTGTAAAATGTTAAAATCCTTGGATTTTTCGTTTATTCTTCCGAATTTCTTTAGTTAAACCGCAGTCTATTCAACGGCAATCACCTTCTTGGTGCTTCCATCGCTGTAAACGTAAATCAAAACCTCACCAGCATTCTCGTTGACCTCTCTTCCCATCAAGTCGACAATCTTTACCAATTCTTTCGGCGTTGTTTGCAATTCAGGAACGGAAGACGTTGCTTGCGAAGCATCCAATACAAACAAACCATGTTTGGTATCAGACACTAAAATATTTCCAGATGGTAATAGTGGATAAACGCCCCAGGCTCCGTGCCACGAATAAGGCGCAGTTTGCGCAGGTTCCGTATCATAAAAACCTCGTAAAAATGGATTGGCAGGATCGGAAATATCAAAAATGTACAGGCCATCGTGGTAATAGCTTACGTACAAGATATCGTCTTGAAGAATGAGGTTGTGTGGAATGGAGGCAGCCCCTCCACCTGAATTGACATAAGACACAATGTTGATGTTAGATAAATCGCTGACATCACAAATTTGAATGTCGGTTCCGTACGTTTCTTCTGCAAAAACATAAATCGCTCCATCTTCACTCAACCATCCTGAGTGGTTGTAATTACCCACGGAAATTTCTCCAAGTAAAGTCGGGTTCGACATATTCGTGCTGTAATCGTACACTCGCATGCCTGTCGGACCCCCGTGCCAATATACGGTATCGTTTCTAACAAACATATCATGTCCGTGATCAATCATACCACCGAGGTTAACATTAGCTACTTCCACAGGAGCCTCTGGGTTTGCCAAGGAATAAATGCCGCCTTTGGTATCGTAAAGCAACCCATTTAAAGAATCTATGAAGATGTTGTGCGATCTCAGAATCAACGCATCCGAATCGTAAACAACGGGCGCTGCGTTCGGCAATTGATTCAAATCAACAATTTGCAATGTGCTCTGCCCTTCATCGGCCACCATGTACAAATACCCTTGATAATCGTGATAATCTCTGTGAATCACATTAGTATCAGCCCCTGGAATGTATGCAACTTCCGCAGAATTCACGGGATCGGTAACATCAAAAATGTGCGTTCCGATGGTAGAACCGATAATGGCATACTCACGACCGTTAATGGCCTGTGGTGATACTCGGAATCGAACCAAGGACACATGGATTTTCAGTCCATTGCTCTACCAACTGAGCTATATCACCGACCTAAATCGGCACGTGCATCAAATTCGACATTGTGCACAAAAATCAAGGTTATTTGGGCGGAACCATTGCGCCAGGAATCGATCTTCGCTACAAATCCTTGAACGCCTTTACAGAAAAATTACCCCTCTTATCCAATAAATCGGCATTGCCCATCGTTGGTAAGGATACAAAAACAAGCATGCAATCTGGTGTAATAAACGGAATGCGCGCAGAGATAGAAGGACTCGTAAGCTACTACGAATCGCAATTTCAGGACTTAACCTTTTTTATGACCGGTGGAGATGCCAACTTCTTTGATATACAGGGAAAAAATGACATCTTTGCAGTCGAAAATTTGACCCTATACGGTCTGTTTGAAATTTACAAGCATAATGCGTAAAACCCTTCTTGTTGTTTTGTTTGCCATTCTAGGAACTTTCTCCTACGCACAAAACGCCTATAGTTATTTCGGGATTGGTGAACTGTCTGGAAGGGATCATCCTACTTTTTCAGGGCTCGGGAACACCGAAATCACTCTCATCGATTCATTGACTCTGAACTTTTTGAATCCTGCATCCTATAACTCGCTTGGAGCGGGACAGCCAATTTTCTCTCTGGGCGTTTCTTCTCGTTTGTCAACGTTTCAACAAGGAGACATTAGCGAATTCAGTCCAAGGTCCAATATCCATCACTTTGCCATTGGTTTGTCGTTTGCAAAACATTTCGGATTGGGATTTGGATTAAAACCCTATTCTCAAAGAAACTACGATTTCCATAGCGGAACCAATGTTGATGGCGATTCCATTACGTACCGATATACTGGCACTGGAGGGTTGAACGAAACGTATGCCGCGCTGTCTGCCGAATTATTGCCTTTCTGGGATAGCACGCAATTATCTGTTGGGGCAAATCTTGGTTGGATTTTCGGAAGTATTGCAAACAATCGATACAGCTGGTTGGCTTCTTCAAACATTCAAACGGGTGGAGCATCTATTCGAACGACAACTGTTCAAAATGTGCACTACGACTTTGGCCTGTATTTCAAGCATCGTTTCAACAAAAACCATGAAGTTGGATTGTACGCAACGATTGATCCTTCGCAAAATTTATCAGCAACGTTCTCGGATGGCGTATTCTTCTCGCTAAATGTCGAAAATCCGAACCTATACGATACAACGACCTTTGTAGAACTTTCAGGTGAGCAAATTACCACGGCGCCCGAGTTGACTTACGGATTTAGCTATCAGTTCTTTCTAACAGACAACAACGAAATCCAAAGAAAGCTGCATCCTGCAATTGGATTGCACGCATCATACAGCACTACCGATTGGAGTCAATACAACAATCCGTACAACACCTCAGAGACATTAATGAGTACTTCTAAAATTTCTGTTGGTGTACAATTCCTTCCTGAGGCAGGCGATTTGTACGGAACGAGCAATGGAAATATTTTCTCCAAAACCCGATACCGTGCTGGTTTCTACAGCTATACACTTCCTTATGCTGTGAACGGCGAACAAGTAACAGACTTTGGCACAACATTTGGATTAGGTTTACCGATTGAACAACAAGGATGTACAAAAGAAGATGAGTACAAAGATTTGGTGCGCCTTATGTATGAAATAGCTCCGCAAAACACAGATGTTATTTTGAAGTACATTAACATTGCCGGTTCTTCCGCCGAGAGAATTGCTGCATACAAGAAGCTTCTTGAGGATGCAACGGAGGATGAGGATAAATACAAATACAGATATTTAATTGCTTATGAATTTTATGACTCCGGTCAGTATAAGGTAGCTTATGGAAAAGCGGCTGGAATTGGAGGTTCCTATAAATCAAAGGCCATAGAAATTAGAGCAAATTCTGTAGCTCAAACAACGAACTCTTGTGGAGTTTCCACATTCGAAAGAAAGTGTAATTACATTTACGCAGCGCAATTAATGGAACAAGCTGGTAAAACTTCTGCTGCTGAGAAATATAGAGCGGCTGGCCCAACTTCTTCCGAAATCTTCGACAACGGAAGCCCTTCATCAGTGACACTAGAATGCTGGAGTGTAACCGTTAATCTATAAAAGAACCGATGCCAAAGCGCATTCAAATAGTTATTGCAATACCTGCTGTGATTTTCATGGCAGGTATTCTTTTTTCATGCGTAAATGATTTGGATGCCATCGAGAAAGCGACATACAGCGATGATGCTGCCGATGAAGTCACGCAAAACCTCGAAATCTTATACACAGACTCCGGTTATGCTCAGGTACGCATTCAAGCAGCCTTGGCAGAAACGGATAAACTGCCCAAACACATTACACGCTTGAAAGACGGTCTTCGCGTCGATTTTTTTGAGGACGATGGAGAGATTGGATCAACACTAACGGCATTGTACGGAGAAGTCGATTATGCCACGGGAATCATGTTTGTGAAAGATTCGGTAGTGTTGTACAACTACGAAAAGAAGCAATGGCTGGAAACGGAAGAGATGTTCTACAATCAGAAAGACAGTACCATTTATACTTCAAAATACTACGTGGTAAAAACGGAGGGCAAAGGAATTACGGGTAGCGGTGAAGGTATGCGCACCACGCCTTCGTTCCGAGATTACGAAACCTGGAACCCAGTAGGGACTATTGATCAATAAACTGGATTGAGTTGTGTCTCTTTTACCACGAAGGTATTAAGAGCATAGTGGACGCATATTACGGAATCGGGAACAAGTGTCTGACGTGTCAGACTCAAAAGGTTCGATTCTCCGAACACTTATCAGAAACCTTCTTGCCTCTGTGCATTTCTGATGCATATCTCACGAACATTCTGTATTTTTGCCCAAACAATTGACCCATGAATACGTACAACAAAATCATGCTTTATTTCTGGTTGGCAGCAGCCATTCTCATCTTCGTTATTGTTACGGTAATGGGAATCAAAGATGGTTTTGATGTTTGGGCGTACTACTATTTCCTTGGAGCTATTGCCTTGTCTGCCTTTCTTTCTCGCCGTTGGATGATGAAGCGCTTTGAGCGAAATCACGATGAGTTTTACCAACCGCGCGAACCTGAAAGTAAAGAGGATGAATAACAATCCCGTCTTTAATTGAAATCTCTCTTAGAAAGAATAGTTTCCCGTTGATTGAGAATCTAATGTCAATACCGGAATACTCGACTCGTTTTCCATGAGCCGTTGTACGAATTTACTTGAGAACACCGTAAACGTATCTGGATAATACGTAGCTGCGATTAAGTTCACTCCATTATCTGTGCAAAACTTCAAGAAATTGTCCATGAAATCCTTGCGTTCTAGCAGCTGTACAGAAGATTGAATTCCCGATTCCGAAAGTAGTCTTCTTGCTGTTTTCACATTGACTGCCACCTTCGTTTTCAGCGTAGTATCGGTATGATCGCCGCCTACGAGTATTATTTCGGCACCGAATAATTTTGCCAAATAAATGGCTGCCTCGACAATTTGCACGCTTTCCTTCTCTAGGTCAATAGTCATGGCAATTTTACTGATGGGTAAAAGCGTTCCACCCTCCTGAATTGTGATATAAGGCGTTTTACTTTCGCTCACCACCTTGATGGGTTTGCTCCCGAAAATTTTATCCAAACGACTTTTTTCATGAATTCCCATCAGAATGAAACTTGCTTCGATCGCTTCCGCAGTTTTCCCGATATCCGATTCAATTTTTCCTTGTGAAATTATTGGTTTTATGATCGTCTGCTCTTCCTTTGAATACTTCGAGATCAAATCGTTCATTTTCTGAGTGGCCTCGTCCTTCTGACTTTCCGAATCAATTAAATGCAAGGCATGCACTTCATAACCGAATTCTTTACCAATATGCAATCCGTAATTCAAGGCATTCATGGTCGTGTTCTGAAAATCGATAGGAACCAATAATTTCTTCATTTATTACGTTTAAATTGAACGGAAATAAAGATAAGGCTTATCTCAATACAAATGTTTAATTTGAACTCAATGCTATTGAAATTAATGCTTCTTGTTAAAGACCTTTGTCTTTGAGGCTTTCTAAAAAGTTCAAAAATGCATCCAAATCTCGTTGTACTGTAGCCAAACCAAAAGAGACACGCACCGCGCCGCGCATTTTCTTTAATGAATCTATCATATCATGATAATTTCCCTTATCACGACTGGTGAAATAATCGGAAAGCTCTTCTGTTGATAGGCAATTATTTATCTCATCTAATCCAGGATTGCAAAAACAACCCGATCTAATCGAGATGTTCCTTGCATTTGTTTGATTTTCAACTAATTCGAAAGGAATCACCTGCCCATCAGGGTTGTTAAACGTCATTATTATGGTCCCACCTGTTTCCAGTCGATTGCTCGGCCCATAAATATTAACCAGCTTTTGTCCGTTAGAGTGATACAAATTATTGAGTTCCTGATGCATGTAACCTGTGATCGACTGAACTCTTTCTTGAATGCAGTCCATTCCAATCGATTCAATGTATTCCAATCCAATTTTTAGGGCTGGGATCTCTAAGTAATCAATCGTTCCATTTTCAAATCGCTCATGATTATTCGCCAAATAATGATTGGCCGATTTAACCCCTGCAAGTGTTACAGTGCCTCCTGCGAACCAGTGTTTTTGAAGTTTATCGAACTTATTTTTGTGCACCAATAAACATCCCAAACCAGTTGGATAACCAAAAATTTTATAAAATGAAACACTCACAAAATCTGGCTTAATTTCGGACAAATCAAGTGGATTGGATGGAACATAGGCCGCTGCATCCAACAAAACATCCCATCCTCTTTCCTGTGCCTTTTTCACCCAACCAAGATCGTGCTTTACACCAGAAACATTGGATTGCGCAGGAAAGGCAAACAACTTGTTACCGCTAACATCTTTACTCAATGCTTGATCTAACAAATCCGAAGATATTTTCAAATCTTCATATTGAACAGGGATATAATTAAATAATGCTCCGCGCCCTTTAGCATACTCTCGTATACCATTCACAGAATTGTGGTTATCGGCAAGAAGTAGCAGTTCAGATGTATCATCAAAGGGATAGCATTCTCCCACTATTTTTAAGGCTCCAGAGGCGTTCGAAGTGAAAATACAATGATAATCTTGTGCATTAAAAAAGGCACGTACCTTTTCTCGTGCAGCTTCTACTTTTTGAGTCGAAAGTTGAGAAGTAGGATTGGTAGAATGTGGATTTCCGAAAGCATTCTTTGCCAACTCATTAAAATGGTTCATTATTTGACTGGAGCCATATAAATTACCCCCCGTATAATCCAAATACACTTGCCCTTGCTCGTCTAAACGGGCGTATTCCTTCTTCCTCAATTCTTCGAATCGAGTATCGTATTTTAAACTTGTTGTTATTCCAGTGGTCGCTTTTTTAAACAGTGTCTTGAACATAAATAGCTTACTTGCAAGTAAAAATAATACAAGTAATTACAATTGCAGATAATGAAAGAGTATCTTTCTTGAATTTTCAATGGCGCTTTGTCAATTACGAAACTTTACCCTAGTAAATTGATAGAATAATTGAAATTTGCTCCGTACATTTAGATAAAATGCTGGATTATGTCTAATAATAAAATGCTGGTAGACGAACGCCAAAGTGACATTGGCAACTTTCTTGTTGGAAGGCTATTACCATTTCGCAAAAAACGCCAAGTAGGACCTTTTACGTTCATCGATCACATGGGACCCACGGAGATTCAACCCGATCAAGCAATGGATATTGATCAACATCCGCACATCGGACTTTCTACACTCACCTATTTGTTTGAGGGAGCCGTGCACCACAAAGATAGTATTGGTAGTGATGTTGTAGTGAACCCCGGTGACGTGGCATTCATGACAGCCGGAAAAGGTGTCACACATACCGAACGTACCCCCCAGGCAATGCGGAATCAAGCGTTTAAAATGCACGGATACCAAATTTGGGTCGCTTTGCCCGAAAGCCACGAAGAAATGGAGCCTCAATTTGACTATCATGCAGCCGAAGAGATTCCGCAATGGGAAGCCGATAACATGACCATCAAATTGGTTGCCGGCGAAGGATTTGGGAAGAAAGCACCACTTCAGGGCTTCTCCCCGCTTTTTATGGTCGACATTCAGGCGCATGAAAACACCGAATTGGATATTAAAAGTCAACTCAAAGGAGAAATTGCATTTGTTGTCGTGCAAGGTGAAGTAAGCGACAGCGGACAAACCATTGATGCAGGGCAAATGCTCATCAGTAAGACTGAAGATGAATGTAAGGTCTCGCTGAAAAAAGGCACACGATTATTACTTTTTGGCGGTAAACCACTAAAGCAGGAGCATTTTCTACTTTGGAATTTTGTTTCTTCAAGTAAGGAGCGCTTGCAGCAAGCAAAATTGGATTGGGAAGAAAAACGATTCCCAAAAGTACCGGGCGACGATACTTATATTCCATTTCCGAAGCCTAGAATATAGAGAGGATGCAAGTTGACATCTTTCTTTTTTCACGGTGAAGCAATGCTTGTTGGGAAAATCCTCCCTTTCTGTCCCTTCGGTCTTCAAAAGCAGTGCTTTGAGGGAAGTCCTCCCCCTAACCCCCTCCATAAAGGGGGAACCGTTTATCCGTAATGATATTAATTTTTGAGGAAGAAAGTTCTAGCCTTTATCCCTTTGGTCTTCAAAAGAGAAATTTAATCTCGGTTTAGAATTTTGAACTACTCCCTCCTTGGAGAGGGTTGGGGTGAGGATTCTTCAGCAAACAATAAAGACCCTCCCCCTCTCAAAAAATCAATTACGTAAACAATAAACCGCATGCTGTAGTTGCACCTCAACAAATTCAAAATTATTTAGAACTTCTTTTTCAGTAAAACGAAGCACTTTATATCCTTGCTCTTCTAACCAATCTTGCCGAATCCTATCATACTCTGACGTATTCATGTGTGAATTGCCATCTATTTCCACGATCATACAGATTTCAGAAGCAAAAAAATCTACAATGTAATTCCCCATTGGTCTTTGCCTTTTAAATCCAACTCCAAGTTGCTTTCGACTTAAAATTTTCTTCCAAAGAAATTTTTCGGCTTTGGAAACGGAGGTTTTTCGCAGTTCACGAGCGCGGATGCGCAAATGCCTGTTGTAGTGGTTATTCGTTTGGTTCGGTTTAATAATTAAGTTACTCAATTATTATTTACGCTTGTTTAAAAACCTTTCGTTCTCCCCTTTTGCCCATTGGGCTTTGAAAGAGAAATTTAATCTCGGTTTGGAATTTTGAACTACTCCCTCTTTGGAGAGGGTTGGGGTGAGGATTCTGGAGTTAGCAAAAAAGTCCTCCCCCTTTGTCCCCCTCCTAAGGGGGAACTGTTTATCTGAAATGATTTCAATTTTTGAGAAAGAAAGTTCTGACCTCTTCTGTCCTTCGGTCTTCGAAAAAGGAAATTTAATCTCGGATTGAAATTTTGAACTACTACCTCTTTGGAGAGGGTTGGGGTGAGGATTCTTCAGCAAACAATAAATACCCTCCCCCTTTTTCCCTTCGGTCTTCAAAAGCAGTGCTTGTTATGGATATCCTCCCCCTACCCCCCCTCCTAAGGGGGAATTGTTTATTCGTAATGATTTTAATTTTTGAAATCTTAATTGCATGAGGGATCTAACGCCTTCCTCTCAAAGGCTTGGCTTTTTCTTATATTTGTGCCGAGAAAATAAGACGGATATGTACGGAAAAATGAAAGACCACCTTCAAACAGAATTGAAGGCCATTGATGAAGCAGGAATCTACAAACGCGAGCGTGTCATCACCACTCCACAAGGTGCCAATGTGCATGTAAATACAGGAGAGGATGTTGTGATTATGTGTGCGAACAATTACCTCGGTCTTTCGTCACATCCCGATGTTATTCAAGCCTCTAAAGAAGCGTTAGATTCTCACGGATTTGGAATGTCGTCGGTTCGTTTTATTTGCGGAACACAAGACATCCACAAAGACTTGGAAGCAAAAATTGCCAAATTCTATGGAACAGAAGACACGATTTTGTACGCTGCTGCATTTGATGCAAATGGTGGAGTTTTCGAACCTTTGTTTACGGCTGAAGATGCGATCATTTCTGATGAATTGAACCACGCATCTATTATCGATGGAATTCGTTTGTGTAAAGCTCAACGCTATCGCTACAAACACTCCGACATGGCCGATTTGGAGCAGAAATTGAAAGAAGCACAAGCTCAACGTTTCCGCATCATCGTTACAGACGGAGTATTCTCTATGGACGGAGACATCGCCAAAATGGATGAAATTTGCGCATTGGCAGATAAATACGACGCGCTCGTAATGACTGATGAGTGTCACTCAGCTGGATTCATCGGAAAAACAGGTCGCGGAGTCCCAGAATATTGTGGAGTTTCTGATAAAGTGGACATCATCACTGGAACACTTGGAAAAGCACTCGGTGGCGCCATGGGAGGATACACCACAGGAAAGAAAGAAGTCATTGACATGTTGCGCCAGAAATCGCGCCCTTATTTGTTCTCTAACTCTTTGGCGCCTGCCATTGTTGGAGCAGCAAACAAAGTCTTCGATATTTTGAGTTCTACCACAGAATTGAGAGATACACTGGAGGAAAACACCACCTATTTCAAAGATCAAATTGTGGCTGCCGGTTTTGATATCAAGCCCGGCGATTCTCCCATTGTTCCAATTATGTTGTACGATGCGGCACTTTCTCAAAAATTTGCAGATCGTTTGTTGGAAGAAGGAATTTATGCCATTGGATTCTTCTACCCTGTTGTTCCGAAAGGAGAAGCACGAATTCGTACGCAAATTTCCGCAGCGCACAGCAAAGAAGATTTGGATCGAGCAGCGGCCGCATTTATCAAAGTAGGAAAAGAACTCAACGTTATTTCTTAGCATGATTTCGCACGGGAAACCGGAGGAATTAGACGATATACTCGCCTTGACACGGGCTTGTGGGAAACACATGCGCGAAAACGGCATTGATCAGTGGGATGAAAATTATCCGGATCGGGACAGTCTCGAACGTGACATCGCCACGAAAACCCTCTTTGCTTATCGGCAGGAGGATGTCGTTTTGGGCATCGTTGTTTTGAATGAAACGCAAGATGCTGAATATGCAGAAATGCAATGGAGTACTCACGAAACAGATAAAAACCTCGTGGTGCATCGATTGGCGGTATCGCCCGAACATCAGGGAAAGGGAATTGCTCGAAAAATTATGGATTTCACCGAGGATTGGGCTAGAGAACATCAGTTTGATGCCATTCGTTTGGACACTTTCAGTCAGAACCCGAGAAATCAACGTTTTTATAAGAATCGAGGCTATACGGAGTTAGGATCTGTCTTTCTTTCGTATAAAAAAGAACATCCTTATTTCTGTTACGAACTTTTGCTTACAGCTGAATAGCCGTTTCAAATACTTCGATTGCGTAACCGTCGGTAATGGATAACTTTATCCAACCCAACTTGTCCCCACTTGAGGTACTCAGCTTGAAGCCAATGTATCCTGTCACCGAATTTACCGCAGTCTGACATACTTCATTGATTGTGGTAAAGGCATGGTGGTACAGCGTATCGTTACTTGCATAGTCTAATTCTAAGTTCGATGAATAATCTTGCGGTGAAAGTAATCCTTGCACTTCGTTCGAAAAGTCATCTCCTTGCGTTACAACGCCTCATGCCAAAAAGAGTGTTGAAGTATGTACGTTCGCCTCAACGTTTATAAGCGTAAATGAAGGATCAACTTGAGTGCACGCCCTCGTTTCTTGCCAAATTACAATCGTTTCTCCAGTGGTTTGATTGTCGAGATAGGTGGTATCGTATTGAATCCAGGTAGTATCGTTCGCGAAAGTTCCCGAAAAGAAACAATCACCATTGATCGACTCAATGGAATAGGCGTCAAACTCGCCCAAGTTGGCCGAT
Source organism: Fluviicola sp. (assembly GCA_043584915.1). GTDB lineage: Bacteria > Bacteroidota > Bacteroidia > Flavobacteriales_D > Crocinitomicaceae > UBA4466. The sequence goes on along the minus strand of CP121319.1, from coordinate 1,908,171 downwards.
CCAGAAAGGGTGCTTCGAAAGCGAATATCCATTTGTCCATCATCATTGAGGTCCAACTCCCCCGTTGCTGTGTTCCCAAATCCATTGCTAGATACTACAAAATTGCGTTCTGTAACATCTGCGTATGCGGCATTACCAATTTCTAAAGTTGGATTTTTGTTAGCTTTCTTCTTTTGACAGGAGAAAATGAACAGTGTTAGGATCAGAACAGTAAATAATGGCTTCATATTTTTAGAACGCACCTTTCGCTCAAAAGGTTGATTATTCGTACTGAATTGCCCAATTTCCGACTCTCAAGGAATTTCCTCCAAGGTAATTCAGCTCTATCCATCCCATTTTCTGACCGTATTCACCTTGAATTCGGAATGCCAGGTAACGTACCTTGTTCTGGGGAAATTGAAAACAGGAGCGATGGACTTGTTCAATATGATATACCGTGGAATCAACAAAATTCTCTACTTCCGTTGTTTGCTCTTCGGCCGTGGCTATCGGGAATTTTCCGGTTGAAAAAACGGCCTCTTTACTAACACTTTCGCCTTCCTTTAAGGGAATTAAATATTGATTCATTTCAACACCTGCAGCAAGGAATTGTTCGCTTTCTCTCTCACAAGAAGTTCTATTTGTGTGAAAGTATGCCCGCGTTCCATCAGGAGCGTATTGCCAATGATAAAAATAGGCATGAAACATGGAGTCTTCGCGAATGTTTGCTTGGATCTCAATATTACTATGAAGCGTTTCAAGCGTTACCACTGGCAGCAGTCCACTAGATCCGGCCGCCGCCTCATTGCTGTAAAACCGCACATCAAAAATGCCATCCTGATCCAAATCCAAACGAGACACGTCAGGTTGTAAGTAGCTACCTTGCAAAAGGTGATTATAGCCAATAGCATTTACTGCATCCAGATCTCCCATCACAATTGTGGGCGCAAAACCTTTATTTTTCTGACACGAGAAAAGAAGAATTAATGTGAGAAAGGGAACTAGTGTTTTCATAATTCGGCACCTTAAAAATAACAAAAATCATACCATCAAATAAGAGCAATGAGGATGCTGATCAACGGCACCTTTTGATTACCTTGTCATGGACATAAAAACTGGAAACTTACGGTATGAATGATCATTTATTGGAGCAACTGCAAGCTGCTTTTGAAGCTGAAGAAAACCGTGCGTACGGAGAAAAAATGTCGGCATATATGAAAGGCAAGTTCGTTTACTATGGTATTCCATCGCCCAAGCGAAACACCATTCAAAAGGCGTGGTTTGCCGAGGTAAAAGCGTCTGATGTGAATTCCTGGGAATTGATTGACGCACTTTGGGACAAAGAACAACGCGAGTTTCAGTATGTGGCCATTGATTTACTAAAACGGATTCCCAAGCGAAGCATCTTGAAAGAAGATTTATCGGCTATTGAGCACTTGATCACCACAAAATCGTGGTGGGATACCGTGGATTTGATTGCCTCGAATTACCTTGGCGCCTATCTGCAAAAGTTTCCAGAGCAAAAACCAGATGTGATTGAGAATTGGCGGCATCATGAAAATATGTGGTTGAATCGATCTTGCTTGATTTTCCAATTGAAATATAAAGACGCCACCGACTTTGATTTATTGAAAAGTTTGGTGATGCAGTATCAGGGCAATTCGGAGTTCTTCATTCAAAAAGCGATTGGTTGGAGTTTGCGTCAATACTCAAAGTTTAATGCGGAGGAAGTTCGTGAATTTGTGGAGGAAATTGGTCTGGACGGATTGGCGAAACGCGAGGCGAGTAAGTACTTGTGACGATTACTCGAAGCATCTTAGTTAACTAATGAGAAGGGAAGGAGGATTAAGGTATACTAACAAAATTAATTGTTCAATTTGCAAACTTTCTTGTTCGCGACCGCCAAAGGCAGCGACGAAGTGAATTGGCGAAAAAGCAATTGATATCGCACCTTTGGGTGGAATCAGATTAAAAGGTTTGACTATAGAAAATAAGGAATTAATTTTGTAATTACTAGAATTCGCAAATTTACCTGTCCCGAAAATGGCGAACAAGCTCACTCAACTCCAATCTATCGTTGCTCCTGTCGTTCGCGTATTATATCTTCCAAAGAACGTCCACTAATGCGACTCTTCAGTCATGAAATCAAATCCAAATAAAAAAGCGGGCGCTGAAGTCAGCAATGAAGTGAATTGGCGAAAAAGCAATTGATATCACACCTTTGGACGGAATCAGATTAAAAGGTTTTACTATAGAAAATAAGGAATTAATTTTGTAATTACTAGAATTCGCAAATTTACCTGTTCCGAAAATGGCGAACAAGCTCACTCAACTCCAATCTATCTTTGCCCCTGTCGTTCGCGTATTATCTCCTCCACAGACCGTCCACTAATGCGACTCTTCAACCATGAAATCAAATCCAAATAAAGAAGCGGGCGCTGCTCATAAGGATCGTCAAAAACCTCTTCCAGTTGCGTTTTCAAGGTATTAAACAATGGCGTCAATTCACTCTTGTGCGTCACAATCGCTTTTCGGATGAACTGAATAATACACGCCTGTACCTTGTGCAAATCTCCATACTTCGACAGAAACCTATACGTGCTTCTCAACTGATAATCCACCAAATCATCGTTACCGATTTCGTAATGTGCCACCACGTTCAAAATTCTTGAAAAACATTGCACATCCTGCTTCAAGGACTTTTCCTTCACATCTGCATGAATAATTTTATTCAAGAACACAATGCAGTTCTTGAAGTCGTCGGCACCGAAATACAGACAAGCGATTTTGTAATGAAATACCTGAATCCGATTCAAGTCTAAGTAATTGCGGTTTGCGTCGAGCCAGGTCGTCAGTTCTTCCAGAAACGCCTCATTTCCACGAAAATTACCCGCAAGAAAGAGTTGATTCAACCGACCTAGGTAGCTATACACAGCCGAAAGCATTTTGGTATTCTCATCAAAATACTCGGAACGCTTCTCAATAAATGCATCGAAGGCATCAACAGCCCGTGCAAATTGTCGGGGTTTGTTCGAGTAAAACAGGGCTGACTGTACGTTGTGAATGCCTTTCAAATAAAGGATTGGCTCATTTTTCAATATGACATCATTCGATTCCAGGAGCCTCACCCAGTTCTGAGCATGGCGATAACAACGCACAAAATTCTGAGAGATAAAATAGTACCATGTAAAGGCCATTTGCTTGTAAATTCTCCCCTGAATGGAAATTTCTCCATCAGGAACCTCAGCTACCTTTTCACCGAATATTTCAGCTACTTTGTTGAATTGGTGCTCATTTTTGACATGACCAAACTTCAAATAGTAATCGTACAGTAACAAAGCGATATTGGCCCAATGATCTCGGGTTTCAACCTGCGTGCGACTATGAATGTTCGTTGCTACGATTTCTTGCGCTCTATGCTCTCCACTTTCTGTCACGAAGAATAGCTCTACCCTTCTTTCCATTTCCACAATGGTGTGCAAAGACAAATCATCGCCAATTGATTCGGCAAAAACACGCGCTCGTTTCAATTGCTCCAGACTTTGCAAATACAGTCCGCGCGAATACAAAACATTGGCAAAACTCAAGAGTTCATGAACACGCAAGGACGATTCATTTCGGTGCAACAAACGCAAACTAATCAACAATTGTTCGTACAAATGCGCCTTCAGATTGGACAGGGCACTTTTCGTCGATTTCGGAAAGAGCTTCTTGATTTTGGCCAGATCGTACTCACTTTGCTTGTCCAAAGCATCAAAAAGCCTCAGGAACTTAATGTTTTTATCGCCAAAATTTCGCTTTGCATACAACCGAAAATGTCGCTTCTCCGCTTTGTTTAGCGATTTCACCAAGACAAATAAGGTATTTGTATTCGTTTTAGGCATGTGAATCTACAACTTTACAACATTCTAACAAACAGTATTTTATCGCGGAAAAACACTTTTTACGCATCGAAAATAGGCGTCATTTTGGTTTCCATTCAAGGAACTCATGGTTTACCTTCGACACATCAAACAACCACAAAACCATCCGACGCGCTGCTGAATGCAAAGAGCGACGATCGGTTTGTGCAAGTTCTGATCTCAAATCTATCGCTTCTACTGCAACAACGTATACAAAATTGAACAATTAGTATGATTAATTCGGTTATTATTGGATCTGGTTCTTACATTCCTGAAGTCGAGGTAGAGAACATTAGTTTTGTAGAAAACCCCTTTTGTTTTGATGACGGTCGCCGGATTCAGAACGACAACGTGGCGACCATTCAAAAATTTCAAGAGATTACAGGCATTCAAGCACGACGGTATGTGAAGGAAAATCAAACCTGTTCGCAAATTGCGACGATATCTGCCGAAAGAGCCATTGAGAATGCCAAAATCGACAAAGAGGAAATCGATTGTATTATCGTGGCGCATAACTTCGGCGATGTACCTCATGGTTCCAATCAATCGGATATTATTCCAAGTTTGGCATCGCGGGTAAAGCACAATTTGGGGATTAAGAATCAATTTTGTGTTCCGCACGATATCGTTTTTGGTTGCCCTGGATGGGTGCAAGGACTCATTCATGCGCACATTTTCATTAAGGCGGGCGAGGCTAAGAGATGTTTGGTGATTGGTTCTGAAGTGCTGTCGCGCGTGGTGGATCCGTTTGATCGGGACACCATGATTTTTGCCGATGGAGCCGGAGCCGTTATTGTTGAAGGAAAGGAAGAGGATCAACAACGGGGAATTCTCTCGCACGCGGCCGTTTCTCATACAGAAGAAGAAAAAGACTTCTTAATGTACGATTTCAGCTTTAATCGATTCTCGAACGATCAAACGAAATTCGTAAAAATGAAAGGGCACAAAATTTATCAGTACGCCCTCAGCGAAGTTCCCAAAGCGATGAAATATTGCATGGATAAAATTGACTTGTCGCTAGAAGAAGTTGACAAAATTTTAATCCATCAGGCGAATGAAAAAATGGACGAGGCGATTATAAAACGACTGTACCGTGCGTTCGGAATTCGAGAGGTTCCAGAGAACATTATGCCCATGATTATCGGGAAATTAGGAAATAGTTCTGTTGCTACGGTTCCAACGCTTTACGATATGATCATGCGCGGCGAATTACAAAATCATGAAATCAACGAAGGAGACACCTTGTTACTTGCTTCGGTGGGTGCCGGAATGAACATCAACTGTATTGCTTACAAGGCTTAACAAAATATAATGGTACTCAATAAGGGCAAGGAGATTGAGGGATTATCAGTAGTAGCTGAATTATTTCCCTCGTCTTCTTGTTTCTTTTTCTTTAAGGCAAGGCTTCAGTCCGTTCTTGCGGATACCTGCAGTTTTATCATCTTTGCGTAAAAGAATATCTATGGCACTTATCAAAGAATGCAGAGGAAAAGCACCTTTCCATGGAAACGATTGTTGGTTTGCGGAAAATGCCACCATCGTGGGCGACGTAACCATGGGAGATCAATGTTCTGTTTGGTTCAATGCCGTCATTCGTGGTGATGTCAATTCCATCTCGATGGGCAACAAAGTAAATGTACAGGACGGCGCCGTAATTCACTGCACCTTCGAAAAAACGAAAACCGTTCTCGGTAACAATGTTTCCATTGGACACAATGCTCTGGTTCATGGATGCACGGTAGAAGACAACGTGCTCATTGGCATGGGAAGCATTGTTATGGACGATTGCTACATCGAATCTGGAAGTATCATTGCAGCGGGAGCCTCCAGCAAAAAAAGTAAAAGATATTTCACCCGAACTGTTTGAAGGTGAAGTAATGCGCATTGCGAACAATTATGTGAAATATAGCGCAAAGTATTATCGATTGTTTTCTCAATGAAGCCAAACGATTGCAAATTCGCATAGAACTGGGCGTTGGGATTACGCGCCTGAAATCAGTGGGCAATCAAATACAGCTTGATTTCAAAGAGGATTCAAAAGTTTTCGATAAAGTTATTGTGGCCACGGGCGGCTCTCCCAAACGCGCAGGATTGGAATGGCTAGAAGCGGCTGGACATGCCATCAAAGATCCCGTTCCGTCTTTGTTCACCTTCAACATCCCGAACGAGTCCGTTAAAGCGTTAATGGGCGTTGTAGTGGAAAATCCGGCGGTTCGCATTCAGGGAACGAAGCTAAAATCAGACGGCCCTTTGTTGATTACTCATTGGGGAATGAGCGGTCCTGCCATTTTAAAATTATCTGCTTTTGGCGCGCGCATTTTGAGCGATTTGAACTACGAATTTCAAGTCCAGGTCAATTGGGTGAATGTCCGAAATACCGAATCTGTGACGGAGGAATTGCGACAGATTATCGCCCATCATCCAAACAAAATTTTGGCCAACTTTCGCCCGTATTTATTGCCCGAGCGTTTGTGGCATTACCTCATTGAACGCCGCGGACTCTCCAAACAATCTACCTGGGGACAATTAGGATCGAAATCACTGAGTAAATTGACCGAAATCCTCACCAATGATGTGTATTCCGTACAAGGAAAAACCACCTTCAAAGAGGAGTTTGTCACCTGTGGCGGCGTGAGCCTGGAATCGGTTGATTTTAAAACCATGCAGAGTAAAGTGTGCCCGAATCTCTATTTTGCCGGAGAAGTTTTAGACATCGATGGAATTACGGGTGGATACAATTTCCAGGCAGCGTGGACAACCGCCTTCGTTGCCGCCAAGCTCAAGTAAACAGCATTGTTAAAATGTAACTTTTCATAACTTAGTTCCTCTTACTTCTATATATGAAAGCACTATTATTATTTCTAAGCGTGGCCTTGAGTGTTCAATTAAACGCACAAAACTGGGATCAAATTGGTCCATTTGGAGGCTATTTTAAAGAATTTACTTTTCATCCAACTGACCCTTCCATTGTTTATGCGGGAAGTGATGATGGCGGTGGTATTTGGAAAAGTACAGATGGGGGAAACTTTTGGACGCTGTTAACACAAGACTTTCCAAATATGACGGGTTGGTCTATTACCGTTGATGCAGCTGATCCAAATATCTTGTACGCATGCGATGTTTACAGTCGTTACGGATTATTAAAATCAACCGATGCGGGAATCACATGGAATGAAATAACTTCCGGACTATCGACGCAATACGACCGAATGGTTTCTGGTCTTGCGATAAAAACATCTGATACCTTATTCATCAGCACGGGAGAAGGAGCGAATACCACTCCCCCGCGTCCAGGAAATGGTGTTTTCAAGAGCTTTGATGCGGGAAATTCATGGATGCCAGGCGGGCTTCAAGGCGAAACCGTGCTATCTATTGGAAACAACATATTTGGGACCATATTCGCGGGAACAGAAGGACAAGGCCTGCAATTCACCAACGATAATGGAAATTCGTGGTTTCCCCATCCTGAAGTTCAAGCGGGTTCGGTAGTATTTGAAATTGAAGTTGAAGACAGCATCATCGCGGTAGCAACTTCCTCCGGAGTATATCTAAGCACTAACTGGGGAATTAATTTTAGTAATACGGGTCTTTTTGGAGAATTTAATTTCGACATATGCATCGTTAGCACATCGCCGAACATTGAACTTTTATGCCCTACATTTCAGGGATTGCAGCAATATTCCACCGCCAACTCAAGTTGGTCAGTTGTGTCGGAACCCCTTTTATTAGACAAATTAACCATCGGCATTGGTGCTTCCAATAGCAATGTACTTGCGGGTACATTTACCAATGGTCCTATTTACAAGTCAATCAATAACGGTCTGAATTGGTCGGCCATTAGCGGAACACCAAACTGTACTGAAGTCAACGACGTTTTGCTCAATCCAAACAATCCGAACCACATGCTTTCGTGCCTTTTGGGAACGTATAACATTGGAGGAAGCTACAACGATCTTTGTATTTCAGAAACTACAAATGGTGGTCTTTCCTGGCTTCGAAAAGGACCCGAAGCACATGGTCTTTGTATGACGTCCAACCCGAACAATTTCAATACACAATATCTCGGAACATTCTCTCAGGGACTGTTTAAATCGACGGATAGTTTTGGCTCATTTTCACAATTGATTTCTGGAAACAAACTTATCGCTGATGTCATTGTAAGTCAAGAAGATACAAATACCCTTATTATCTCCGAAGTGGATCTTGACCTCCAACAAGTTGCCATCAAACGGAGTATTGACGGAGGGAACTCGTTTAACAATGTAGCATCACTAGCAACAAACAGACTACTGTTCAATCTGTATAGCGATGATACGGTGTATGCTGCGACCAATAACGGTATTCAAAGATCGATAGATAATGGTTTGTCTTGGAGTTCCTGGCAATTGAACGGCGAAAATATTTTATCGTTAGCAGCTCATGGAACAAAAATATATGCGGGAACAGATGCAGGAATCCTTCATGAAATTGTTGGCGGAAATGTAACGGATATTTCTGGTCCCTGGCAAACTCCTGTACAGATTAAAAGCATTTATCGCTATGGAGATGAACTGTTTGTAGGATTAAATGGAGCCGAACAAGACACCACGTATGACTTAAACGGGAGTATCTGGATGTCAACGGATGGCGGCAACTCCTGGACGAATATCACTACTGACCTTACCAACACGAACATCTATGGACACAATGTGATAAACAGTAATGGGCAGGATCTTATTATTGCCACATACGGAGGTGGTATGTACAAAACAGATGATCTTGTGTTGTCTGCCTACAATGAAAATAGCTCTGAAAACTCCCTATCCATTCAGCCAAACCCGGTCAAAGAATTATTTGCTATTTTTTCGGAAGGATTACAAATAGAAGAATTCATATTGTTAGATACGAAGGGGAGAATGGTGTTAACATCAAAAGGGATTTTGTCTGAAAATACGAATGTTGATGCTTCTGCACTCAAACCAGGTATGTATACACTTCAAATTACTTTTGAGAATGGTTCCATAGCATCACGTACGTTGCACAAACTCTAGCGTAAGAGGGTTCTTTAACCATTGTTATTTTCATTCAGCAAGGATTTCTTTCAGTTGAATTATACTTCAGTTCACATTGAACACACTGTAAAAGACCTCGAAAGATTAACTATATTCAGGCCATAACTACAATTTCACTACCATGTCTATTAACCATTCTTTTGGCTTGCCTTTAAAAGTCAATTTCGCAGAGTACGTATACTATCAAGGACTTTTCCTTCCGCATGAAATTGACAAAATTTTATCCCTTTGGAAGAATGATCGAATAGAAAAAGCATCTCTTGGAGGAACTGACGAAAAATATAAAGATGAGCTCCGAAAAAGTTCCGTGATGTTTCTTGAAGACAGTCCTGAAATGCAATGGATTTATGAAAAATTAAAAATGATCACCGTGGCTGCCAACAACGAGCGCTATTGGTTTGACTTACTCGGTTTTCATCAGGAATTACAGCTCACACGCTATTCTGAAGGCGATTTCTTCGATTGGCATCTGGATTTTGGCGCTGCGGAGATTTCCGCACGAAAATTAAGCGTCACGGTACAACTTTCAGACCCTGATGAATACGAAGGTGGCGACCTGGAGTTCAGGGTCAATCAACACGTGGTCAAAGCACCACGAGAAAAGGGAACGGTTGTCGTTTTTCCTTCCTTCATTATGCACAGAGTAACGCCTATCACAAAAGGAACACGACAATCCATCGTTGGTTGGGTTTCAGGGCCTCCCTATCGTTAGTCGTTTTACGCGATAGATTGCCTGCGTTTTCGTGAGGAATCGCCGTGTTTCAATTGAGCTGGGATCAAATTGGTTTCACACCTCCACTCCAGATGTAATTTCCTTTTTGACTTTTGTACCATTTACTATTTCCACGAACGGATTCACCATTTTCAACATATCCCGTAACACGAATCTTCTGACCTTTCTGAACAGTTGTTACTGGTTTGTCCTTAGTATTTGGCTGCTTTCGCACGCGAAGACTGCTAGCAGTTACTTCAACGGTTTCAAGCGCCGAAATAAATCCACTTTGCGTTGTTTCCGTTGGTTTGGATGGCGTACTTGATGCGATTCCTTCTTTTACACCGCCACTCCAAAAATAATTTCCGTCGCTGTCTTTGTACCATTTGCTATTCCCTGAAACTGACTGGCCATCAGTGACATACCCAACATACGTTACCGATGCTCCCTTTTCAATCATTCTGATCTTCGATGAAGCCGTGGAAGGAACTCCCTTTCGCACGCTCAAACCTCCAGAAGCAGTGCAAACAACCGTTCCGCTCTGCTCCGTATATGCATAGCTTCGTTGTGGCGCATTAGGAACTTCCTCCGTAATTTCTTTGGTTGGTTGTGTTCCAAAATCTTTCGTTTCTAAAATAGTTCCCGTGAACTTGGCTCCATGCTTTTCTACTGAAGCCCGAACAATCGGAAGGATTTTTTTGAATTCTGGCTCTGGTGCCCCCATGCATCCCAAGGACCAATTGTTTATTTTACCACTTCCATACGTTCCGTTATTACTCATACGATGCCAATGCGTTCCGAAAACTTTATCGTCCTGAAATTGGACCCGATCAATAGTACGATCCTTGTTAAAGTCGCGCCAGTAGTCAATCTTTCCAAACTGTCGAAAATATGGATACGATGAAAACTCCTTGGTAGTGTCTTTAAACGTCCACGCGTCCACATATTGCCCCGGAACAATAATGGCTGTTCCTGTAACTCCTTCATGCGTTATCGGACTATCAATAGACCCTTTCAATCCTGGTTTTGTGGTGGCGGGAATACAAATAACCTTCTTTTTACCTCCTTCTAAATAGACTACATACAAGTAATCCGTGAAGATGTTCGTGATCTCCTCATTCGTTCGTTCCCAAATAAAATTCAATTTAAGATCATCCGAATAAAACTGGTATCCTTTGGCAGCAACTACTTTCTTTAATTCATCGTAATTTCTCATGCTTGCAATTTGTCCATAAACCCATTAAGCATCGCGATAAAATCCAATGGAAATAGTTCATAGTGATTAAAATTCAGTGAGTTCAGAGATTGTGGTCAGTGAACGTTCTCTCAATATAGCTAAATTCTAAAAAATAGGAGAGCGATACAGTAGGTTGATTTCGATTCGTTTAATTTGCCTATTTTCGATTCAAAACCAACAAACTACACTATGGAACCATTTATTTCCAACGATTCATTTGATGCCTTCCGTACAGACAACGGATTAGAAATACGCGAGAAAAAAACGGCCGCTAAAAAAGTATCGTTTTTGGTTATTGTAATGGGTATCGTTTTCATTGGTATCAGCTTTATCCCAATAGATGGATGGACTTATAGATGGATCACCACCATGTTTACGTCCGTTTTCTTCTATGGAGGAATCGTTTTGTTTGCTTTGGGCCTACTCACGCTTGTGCTCAAAGGAACGGGCAACAAAGAAGGCCCTGTGACGGTTCTGAATAAAAACACGCAAATCATGACTGCGCGCGGCAAGGAGTTCTCGTTCTCAGAAATGGGACCGCTTTACGTACAAACCACGGATGTAATGAATAAGCAATTAACTGCGGTGCTCTTCACGTACAAAGGCCGAAAAAAAGCATTTGTGAGCGGTACAGTAATCACGAATGATGTTCCAAGCATAGAGCAATTTGTTAAAGAAGTGAACGCATTGGTAGCCGGAAAAAGTGGCGAGACTGAGAGTTAAATGCACTTCAATAAAATATCCGAATTCCCCACGATTGAAACGGAGCGTTTGATCTTGAGACCTTTTCAGATGGAAGATGTCCCTGCCTGGCACATCCTAAATCAAGATCCGGAAATTACCCGATATACGGGAGATGGCGGCGTAGTTTCTGAGCAAGAAATAGGGCATCGAATTCGTGAACACGTTCTCGGCGATTACCGCAAGCATGGCTTTGGGAGGTGGGCTGTTATTCACAAAGAAAACAACGAACTTATCGGTTTCGCAGGACTGAAGTATCTGCCCGACCTCGATGTGGTTGATCTCGGATATCGATTCAAACAAGACTATTGGAGACAAGGAATTGCCACCGAAGCCAGCAGAGCTTCCTTGAAATTCGGATTCGAAACCTTGGGGTTGACACAAATTGTCGCGTATATCCTTCCTGCGAATGTCGGCTCGGAAAAAGTGCTCAAGAAACTGAACTTTTCCTATGTTCGTTCCATTATTGAAGAAGGCGAATTGGAGCACGAATATGTACTTACTGCGACAGAATATAACGCAGGTTCTTAACTTGAGTACAACCAACCAAAAGCACCAATTTTTCGTATTTTTAATGCGGACGGATCTTTCCAACTGGTGAAAGACGAAATGTGTGGATATGAAGGAGGTGTTACTGGGAATTGTGTTGGTCTTTGCATCGGTGTCTTTCGGACAGGGTTTGAACGCCGAACTTGGCTTTAACGACGATTATTCTCAAAATGCCAAAGCAGTAGTCGCCTTTGAAGATTTTTCCATTTTTGCCAAAGAACAAACCCTTTCTGCAAGTTTCTTTACCCGGTCTTCCATCATCAAAATTGACACCTTAGGAAATGAACTTTGGGACATTCCCGTTTTTCCGCAAAATGCTGAAGTTGTTCAAATTACCGAAATGATTCCTTCCGAAAACAATGGGATTTACCTTTTGGGTTACGCCCGCCCTACTTGCGATGTCTCGGGAGGTTGTTTCTGGTTCCTTCAAAAAATTGATGGAAATGGAATACTGGAATGGCAAAGAGAATGGAACGATCAAGTATGTTTTGGCGTTTCGATGAGCGGAATAACACTTACCCAAAACGATGCATTGCTTGTTCATTACAATGATCCACTGGTGTCAATTATTTACACGCTAGACACCAATGGAAACGACGTTACTAGCATTCAACCAACGGATTCAGGATTTAGAGGCACCGAGCAATTGTCGGGGTTTCACTCCATTGCATTCAAACAATTTTCGCTTTTCGGATTTGACGGCATCGGAACTATTACTGCCCAAAAAACATATCCGTCATTTATCAAAGATGCCGTTGCCTGGAACGACTCGCTTTATGTGGTAACTGAAGACAGCATTTTCATCTACGACAACAACTTACAAGGCCTCGCTGCACAGGACGTGCCTGCATTCACCAATTTCAGTCAATTAAAAGTGCGAGACGCAGATGTGCGATTGATCAGCACCAGTACTACGGGAATTAACCGCCTGCGCCTAGACAAAAACCTGGCTCTTTCCGAAGCAATCTTCATGGCTCTTCCCGACCCGGCAAACCAGCCTTTGGATTATCATAACGAACACCTTTCCATTGCCATGGATTTCGCACTTTCGGAATACACCACCATTCGCTTCCTTGATTTCTCATTGAAGGAAACAACAAATATTTCTGTAAATCGCACGGATATTGGAATAATCGATATTCAGATCACGCAATCGTCCATTACTCCCAACCCTAATTTTAATGCTGTTTTTGAAGTCGAAATTGGTGCAGATGTCCTACTGAAAAACTTTGGAAATGAAATCCTCGAAAATTGCCGTATGAACCACTACGTGTCGCCTGCACTGGCTTGCGGATTGATTTACTACGGAGAGGAATTTTTCAATTTGAACCTTGCTCCGGGGGATTCTGTTTGGGTACCCCTGGGAATCATCCACACTGATGAACGCAGCTTTCCAAACGATTCACTCAACCAAGAAATTTGTATCTATACCAGTTTCTCAAATTCGGTGACAGACCTGAATATTGCCAATGACAGAACGTGTACAACGGTTACTTTTGGCACCGCAAGTATTGGTGAATCCATTCAAACCGAAAAGCAACTATTGAGAAGTGTAGACCTGCTTGGAAGAGAAGTGAAAAATCCTAAAAATCAATGGGTTATAAATCAGTACAGCAATGGCACCAGTGAAATGATTTTTGTAGGCCAATGAAACCAAAACTATTAATTGTGCGTTCGGTGCGTTTTCCTTAATTTTGCCGAGTGTATAGACTGAACCTAATCTTTCTTCTGAGTTTTTTGATCGGCGCCATAAGTCCGAACAGTTTTGCTCAATGCCCTTTAGATTTGGGCGAGTCTTCGGTAGCACCCACAAATAATTTACAGCTTTATTTTCCATTCGATGGCAACGTAAACAATCAAGGGAATCCGATGTATTCGGCGACGTTAAGCGGGGCCACATATGTACCTGCCCACTGCGGACAAGGACTTTCGTTTGATGGCGTGGATGATTTTGTGGAAGTATCGCCCAGTTTGGACATGGTCAATGACTACACCATTACGGCATGGATAAATTCTAATGCACAAAACAATGCGATGGGGATTTTGTCTACGCGAGAACAATGTTCATCATCTTATCGCGGCTATTCTTTGGGTGAGTTTGGACTTAGAAATTACGCCGTAAACCCGTTAAGTTGGCAATTAAATGCGCATCAGAATTGTACAGGATTCTCTGGAGGCGATCGATACATCAATGCAGGACTGAATGTTCCGAACAACGTCCAAACCTTTGTTGCAGTGACTGTTCAGAACAACAATTCTGAAAATCGAACGGTTCAGCTTTACTTAAATTGTGAAGAGTTCAGCACCACCATGACATTGGATATGACCACAGCGCCCAATTTCTCGAATGCTGCCAACTATATCACGACCATTGGAGCGTTTTCGAATGTTCCTGGCTTTTACAATACCTTCGATGGAATTATTGATGAAGTGCGCCTCTATGACACAGCGTTGGATCATGAAGCCATTTTAGACATCTATCAAAGTTGTCTTCCCCCTGAAGTAGATATGGTAAGTTTTCCGAATTGCGCAACGGACTCAGCAGTCATTACAGTAAACAACACAGAATTGGATGTTGAATATCAATTGTTCGACCTTACCAACGGCGTTTATGTTGGACCCGCTCAACTTGGAGGGTGTAATTCTCTCGTATTTTCGACTGGAGCTGTTACCAGTGCCACACAATTTCAGTTGGAAGCCATCAACACCGTTTCCAATTGTGCTATTTGGATGGATTCTATTTTCACTTTAGATCCAACAGCACAGCAATTTACAGGGAGTCAAAGTGTTCAGCTTTGTGCCGGAGATTCGATTCTCATTAACAACCAATACGTCACTTCTGCAGGAACCTACAATGATACCATTCCGTTTTCGGCATTTTGCGATTCGATCATTACCTACACCGTGAGTTTGGACGCACTTCCACAACCCGATCTTGGGCCTGATTTTGATATTTGTCAGAACGAATCACAAACGTTGAACGCCAACAATACCAGTGGAAGCAATGTTTGGCAAGATGGCTCCACAGGAAGTTCAATTACGATTTCTCAGCCTGGAACATACTGGGTCACCACCACCAATCAATGTGGTTCCATAACGGATAGCATTTTTGTTGGCCTCACCGATATTGGTTTGGACCTCGGGAACGACGTTTCTTTTTGTGAGGGCAATTCTGTTGTCTTGCAAGTCAATTTCCCACCTGCCGATGTTACCTGGCAAGATGGAAGTTCGGGAGATTCCTATTTGGTTAGTAATGAAGGATTGTACATCGCTGAAGTCACGCAGAATAACTGTACCGTTTCCGACAGCATTTATGTCACTGTGAATGACATTCCTCAGTTGTTTTTAGGCCTCGATACCATTATGTGTGATGGAGACAACTTTCTACTTTCTGCCGGCAGCGATGGAACGTATTCGTGGAATACAGGAAGTTCTGAACCTACAATTGTTGTAAGTGGCCCGGGAAATTATAGTGTTACTGTGACAAATGAGTGCGGTACTGCTTCGGATGATATCAATGTTACGTCGGAAGAGTGTTTCTGTCAGATGTATGTCCCTAATGCGTTTACGCCCAATGGTGATGAACACAACAATGCGTTTTTCGCAGTATTTGATTGTCCGGTGCAATCCTTTGAATTGCTTGTTTTTAATCGATGGGGAGAAGTGGTATTTGAATCGAACGATCTCTACCAAAAATGGGATGGTTTTTACAAGGGGGCATTGGTGCAAGATGGCCTGTACAGTTACAAAATCACGTATGCCGAGGCAGACTATGTTCCCAACGAAATTTTTGGGCACGTAAACATCATCAGGTAACCCGCTACCAATTTAACACTTCCAATCGGTTGCGATGCATGGCAATTCTACCCTCTCGCTCCAAACTTTTTAATACGCGGGAAATAACTACGCGGGAAGTATGTAAGTCGTTGGCGACTTCTCTGTGCGTGACAGACAACTCGGCGCTTCCGTTGACCAACATTTTATTTTTCAGATACTTGTAAACACGATCGTGCATGTTCATAAATGCCAAACTATCAATCGATTCTAGCAGCTCCGAAAGTCGCGCAGAATAACTATCAAAAACGAAGGCGCGCCAGTCCGCATATTCTTGAATCCAATCCGACATTTTATCCAGAGGGATCATGATAATCTTGCTACTGCGCTCTGCCACCGTTCGTACCTTACTCTTACGATCGCCCATGCAGCACGACATAGTCATGGCACACGTATCGCCCGACTCCAAAAAGTAAAGCAACAATTCGTCACCTTCTTCATCTTCGCGCAAAACTTTGATCGCTCCATCGAGGAGCACTGGCATGAACTGCATGGTGTCTCCAAGATCCATGATGATCGCTCCTTCTTCCACTTCGATCAATTGACCATTGGAACGAATGGCGCTCATTAATTCATCGGAAAATAAATAACCAAATCCTTCTTTTAAGGCGGTTTCAGAACCAGAATTCCAATCTATTTTTTTCATGCTTCTTTCCTTGAAATTTGCGTTAGGTCTTCAAAAAATGTCGGATAACTTTTATTGATGGCTTCGGGGTTGGTAATTTCAATAGGGCCAGTGGATTTCGTTGCGAGAATTCCTCCCATCATCGCAATGCGGTGATCGTTCTGTGAATCAATTCTTCCAGTCTGAACCTGTCCACCTGTCACAAACATTTCATCTCCCTTCAAAACAACTGCTATTCCCAACTTTCTCAACTCCGACTGAATGGTCAATCCGCGGTTGCTCTCTTTCGACGCCAAACGTGAAACACCGGTAAACTTTGATGTTCCTTCACAACAAGCGGCCAATGCAGCCAGTGGCGGAAATAAATCGGGGCAATGAGTTGCATCAAATTCAAATGCATTTCTCGATGATTCAGAAACGTACAAAGCTCCATCTTCCCATTTTACCTTGGCTCCTGACAATTGCACGGCATCCAAAATTGCTTTGTCGGCTTGCGCTGATTTTGGGTTCAACCCTAAGAGTTTAATTTCACCAGACAATGCAGCCCCAACTACATGAAACGATGCTCCGCTCCAATCACCTTCAACGGTGTATTGGATAGAATCATTCAGTGCTTTTGCCGTGGAAATGCGAAACGTTTTGAAATCATCGTGCGTTACCGTGGCTCCAAATTCCTCCAATATATCTAAGGTCATTTGAACATACGGGATGCTTTTCAAACGATTGACATGCACGATACTTTCGCCTTCTAAAAAAGATAGCGCCACCAACAATCCTGTCAACAATTGCGAGCTTTCCGAACCGTCTATTTCAATAGTTCCTGATCGAATTCCTCCTTCGATATGCAGGGGCAATTTCCCGTTGTTGGAGCGAACTTTCGCGCCCAATTTCTCTAAAGCGTCAATCACCATATCCATGGGGCGTACTAAAATTGACCCTTCACCTTCAACGTGTGCATCTTTGCTCAAACTTGCCACAATGGGACTAAACATTCGCGTGCTCAACCCTGATTCTCCACAATGAATTCGAACAGGATTCGGTATACCTTTTCCTGCTGAAAGTTGTAAAATATCGCCTTGCAAATGCGTCTTCGCACCAAGAGATTCAGCAATAGCACGCGCAGCAATAGCGTCATTCCCAGGAGTAAATCCTTTAATTGTCACGGCTCTTTTCGAGAGCAGACCAATAGCCATAGCACGTTGTAAGTAACTTTTGGAATACGGGACGTGAAGTTGTCCTTGATAAGAAAAAGGAGGTACGCTTTGCATTGATTTTAGATTACCAGAACGAAGGTAAGAGGAATTCGCGAATCCACAGAGGGCAAATTGAAATGATTACCTTGTGCTCGAAATCTTGGACGAAACGACCTCGGAACTTTGAATCAATACTGATTTTTTTCGTACCTTATAACATATGGGAGGAGGTGGTGCTATAAGTGGAATGCAAATGTCGTTGAAAATGAACGACAGAAGGAAGAAGCGCGAGCACTTTAAGAAAGAAGCCCCGCCATTTAAGCATGAAAAAGCAACGTATAACGTTCCCACAGTTTCTGAATACAGACGGCAGGAAATAGTGAGCCAGATTATTCGAAAGCGCAAAAACATCGAACGAATTGGGTATTTATTTTTAATCGTTTCGGTTATTGCCGTTATTCTTTACCTAGTTTTGTAAGCAGTAACGGATAGGATAGATGTCTTCAGAAACACTTTTATTGATTCTTTTAATTGTTGCCACGCGGTCAATTTATCTGCTTGCCAAGAGATACAAAAAACCTCCTACACCCTACACCACTATTGCGGTTTTAGTTTTCATTTTTGGTGGGTCACTTCTTGTTTACCCTGCCCTTCTCGGAATAAAAAAAATATTACCGACTACTAATCTTGATTATGAATTGCAGTACTTGCGCCTTTCAGCCCTTCTTGGAGCATTTTCAGTTGGAATCATGTACTTCATTCTTTGGAGGCGTTGGAGAGTAAAACCAATTCGGAATATTGAAGATCTAATTGATTACTAGTCGGAGAAACGATATTCTCATCCTTCTTTTATTCTCCCTTTAAAGGAGTAAGCAATGAAACCCCAGCGATTATCGAGTGAAGTCGAGATAATCATCTATCATTCACATCTGGACGTTAGACTAGCTCAGGGTTCGAGTGCCTCACCCTTCAAGTTACTTCGAGAACCTCAGGGTTCGCATTTGTCATTCATCATGTACATCCCTAAATAGAGTTGACCGTTTGTAACATGAAGAATCATGAAAGCAAACATCAAAAAGATCAGAAAGATCAGACGATATTCTGAAGAGTTTAAGAAAGAGCTTGTTAAGGACTTTGAATCTGGCAAGCTCAGCGTTCCTCAATTAGAGAGATTGCATGGAGTCTCTAACGG
Organism: Fluviicola sp.; assembly: GCA_043584915.1. Lineage (GTDB taxonomy): Bacteria > Bacteroidota > Bacteroidia > Flavobacteriales_D > Crocinitomicaceae > UBA4466. The sequence goes on along the minus strand of CP121319.1, from coordinate 1,889,156 downwards.
TACCATTTATAATTGGATTTATAAATATTCTACCTTTAACGAAAAAGGATATCGCGTCGTGGAAAAAGAATCAAGCAGTGAGCGAAAACTCAAGGATTTAGAGAAAAAGGTTAAGGAGCTAGAAGCATCATTAGGTCGCAAGCAGATCATGATTGATTATTTAGAGACCATGATGGATGTTGCCAAAACAGAGCTTAATATCGACATCAAAAAAAACTTCGGCACCCCACAATCCAAAAAATAAAAAAGATGAGTACTCCTTATTCTTTTAATGCTCTTTGTCGCGTGGTTGGGATGAGTAAACAGTCTGTTTATCAATATGGTAATCGGCAACTCTTGTTCGATAGTCGTATCGCCCAATTAGCTTTGGAAGCAGAGGAACTCAGAGAAGAGCATCCTGGTTGTGGGGTTGAAAAGATGTATTATACCTTAAAGCCTAATTTTATTGGGCGCGATAGGTTTATTGATACGATGATGGGTCTAGGTTTTAGAGTGAAACGAACCAAGAATTATAAGCGGAAAACGGTTGCGGGAAATCGATTTTACCCGAACCTGATCAAAGGGCTTAAAGTAAATGGCCCCTCGCAAGTGTGGCAAAGTGATATAACGTATATCCCCGTTGGGAATAGACACTATTATGCTGTTTTCATTATCGATGTTTACACGAAGAAAATTGTTGGTTACAGTCTATCAGACCATATGAGAGCCACAGCAAATTTGAATGCATTAAAAATGGCTCTAAAAAATCACGCGGCACCGAAAATCCATCATTCAGATAAAGGCAGTCAATACACTTACAAGGCATACATAGAATTACTTGGCTCATTAAATACGAAAATCAGTATGGGAGAAAAGGCTCAGGATAACGCATATGCCGAAAGAATCAATCGTACTATAAAAGAGGAGTATCTAAAATATTGGTGCCCAAAAGGACTCGTTAGCCTCCGGAAAATGGTCAATAAAGCAGTTAAGAATTACAACCACATAAGACCGCATAATCACTTAGGTAGAATGAGTCCAATAGCCTATGAAGCAAGAGTTCAGATTATACCAGAACAACAACGTGAAATCATTACTATATTTAACAATGACAATTAACTAAAACGGTCAACCTATATCAGGGACGTACATTATTCATTATTCATTATTCAATATTCATCAATCACAGCAACAACCTGCCCATAAAACGCAATTACCTCCTGAACATACGTATTCACTTCAGACTTTGATCGATCAATCAACTCAATCATGGTCAATTTCTCATAATTCTGTACAGGAATTCTCCCCGAAGTCACAAACGCCTCTCGAAATCGATTTATAACAGCACAATTTGGATGCATTTGGATGCCCTCATGAACGAGTAGCGCTTTCGATAACTCAATCACGGCATTGTATCCGTAAAACTGGGCTTCATCCCACAATTGACGTTCAAAAGCCTCTTGGATAAAATCAAGATTCTCTTCAGCGGACAACAACAAATGCTCCACCAAATTGACATTCAAAGTTTCCACTGCCGGATTTTCTATTTCTGTTCTAAAATTTTGCATTTCTATTCATAAAAAAGCCCTCTACCAGAGATAGAAGGCTTCGATTGATAACTTACATTTAGTCAATGCAGAGTTTCACTCGTACGCCCTCTCTCTAAAAGCATACAACACATCATTTTTCGATACATTGCGTGATACTTGTGCATTCTCGTTTATTTGATAAATCCTACGGCGACTGTATTGTTACTTTGTGGGTCGATTAGGATAAATATTCCGTTTTTCTTGTTTTTGGCATAAGCGTCGAAGTAACCGGGTTGCGAAAGTCTGATTTCTACCTCCGTGATATCGTTCAAAACGATGCTGTCACTGGAAGCCGTTTCATTTTTCTTGGTTGGATCCACCGACTGCAGAATCGATTGCAACTTCACTGGGAATTCGCGAGACGCCGTTTTCAATAACCACTTTGATCCTGCATGCGCTGTTTTCTCATCCATCCAAACAACGGTTGCCGTAACCGATTGCTGTGTTTCCGGCGCATCTGCTGGATGCACCAAAATAGATCCTCTGCTGATATCAATTTCATCGGCCAAAGAAATACTGACGCTATCTCCGGATACCGCTTTGTCTTTAGTTTCTGTATAGCGCCTCACCTCCGTCACCACGCTTTCCTTATTGGATGGCAGTACTTTCAGCGTATCTCCTACTGAAACGGATCCACTAATCACGCGTCCTGCGTAGCCGCGGTAATCTACAAAACCATTTTCTTGCGAATGAATTACGTGCTGCACATCAAACCGAAGCGGTTGATTCTCTGATTTATCCTCTTTCGTATCGTGCAACAAAGCGTTCAATGTTTTGCCTTGATACCAAGCCATATTATCGGAGGGCTTCACAACGTTGTCCCCTTTCAATGAGCTAACAGGAACAACGGTGTAAGGAACATCTGCGTTCAATCCTTCGACCATACGCTGAACCTCTACCGCAATTTCCAAAAAGCGATCTTGATCGTAATCGACCAGGTCCATTTTATTCACTGCAAAAATGACGCGCTTCAACTGCAACAAATGACTGATGTAGAAGTGACGGTAGCTTTGTTCCAACAATCCCTTTCTAGCATCGATAAGAATGATGGAAGTTTCCGCCATTGACGCTCCAGTGACCATATTTCGAGTATATTCTACATGCCCAGGACTATCCGCAATGATGAATTTGTGCGTGTCCGTAGAGAAATAAATATTCGCCACATCAATGGTAATCCCTTGCTCGCGCTCAGCCACCAATCCGTCGGTAATGACACTCAAATCTGGGTCGTCCCACCCTTTTTCAGCAGTTTTCTTTGCCACCAATTCTTCTTGTTCTTTGGTAAGCGCATTATTGTCGTACAACAAACGTCCAATCAACGTGCTCTTGCCGTCATCAACACTTCCTGCGGTACTTATTCTTATTAATTCCATTTTTATTCTTAGATATTTGACTTTTAGATATGAGATCTGAGACTTCTAGACATGAGACTTAGTTCGAGTTAGTTCGACTCAGGGTTCGAGAGCCTCACCCTTCGAGTGCCTCAGGGTTCGAGTTAGTTCGACCAATTCAGGGTTCGAGAGCCTCACCCTTCCCATTCATCATTCATCATTCATCATTCAAAATTCATAATTCATAATTCATAATTCATCATTCATCATTCATCATTCTAAAAGTATCCCCCCTTCTTTCTGTCCTCCAAAGCCGATTCACTTCGTTTGTCATCGATTCGCGCTCCACGTTCAGAGTGTTTCGAGGCCATATTTTCTTTCAAAACAGCCGCTACGGTTGATGCTTCTGATACAAATGCCGCGGTACAGGTCATATCACCAACAGTTCTAAATCGAACCGTTTTTTCGACCAATTCATCGCTATCCACAATATTCAAATAGTTGGAATGCGCAAGAAAGGCCCCGTCGCGCTTTACCAATTTTCGGTTGTGCGCAAAATATACCGATGGTAGCTCCAATCCTTCTTGTAAAATGTACGACCAAATATCCTCCTCTGTCCAATTGCTGATTGGAAAGGCACGCACATTTTCACCAAACTGAATACGTCCGTTCAATAATTGGAAGGGTTCGGGGCGTTGGCGTTTGTAATCCCATTGTCCAAAATCGTCCCGTACAGAGAAGATGCGTTCCTTAGCACGGCTTTTTTCTTCATCCCGTCGCGCACCGCCCATACATGCATCAAATCCGTGCTCTTCAATCGCATCGAGTAAGGTTACCGTTTGCAACGAATTGCGGCTTGCGTATTTACCCGTTTCTTCCTGCACCTTGTTTTGATCGATAGAATCCTGGACATAATGTACAATCAAATCGGCACCGAGCTCTTTCATATAAGCATCGCGAAACTCAATTGTTTCAGGGAAATTATGCCCTGTATCTACATGCATAAATGGAAATGGAATTCGCGACGGATAAAAGGCTTTTCGCGCCAAATGCGCCATCACAATGGAATCCTTTCCGCCTGAAAACAGGAGAACGGGTTTCTTGAATTGAGACGCTACCTCTCGCAAGATGTAGATGCTCTCATTCTCCAAATTGTATAAATGATTGTTTTTCATGATCAATAAATTCTTTCAATTACTTGTATGAAGTCCGCATTCTCGATTCGCCAACGCTTTGGTTGGATCGTAATAACGGTCCTCTGATTCCAGTTGATGCGCATCCAAATAGCTTTGCAACTTCTCATCCGACCAATAATAAAATGGGCAGACTTTCAAAACGCCATCTTTGCCAAGGTTGACGATATCCATGGAGTCTCTTAACGCAGTTTGCCCTTTGCGCAAGTTGGTAAACCAAACATCCGGCTGATGCTGCGCCATGGCTCTTTGGAAAGGTTCTAATTTCACTTGTCTGGTAAAGAGATCGTGTTCGGCAGTGTCTGGCTCGGGAATGCCCATCACAACATTTCTGTGCGCCACCGTTTGTTTTGGAACGTACAAATCGATATTTAAGTGCAATTGTGCAATGGTACGTTCTGCATGCTGATACGTATAAGAAGTATAATAGCCGCTATCGCACCAGATTACTGGGACATCCGATTTCCCTTGAGTTACAGCATGTAAAATTGCCGCTTCGAACGGTCGGAAATTTGTTGTAACCACTGGACGTTTTGCCGACTCCAAAGCCCACTTCACGATTTCCTCTGGACTCGCATTTCGCAATTGCTTGTTTATTTCTTCCACATTCATTGGTTTCGTCTTAAAAGTTTGATCCAAGCTCTTTCGTGCAGGTAGTACAATATCATTTTACTCACTACCTCAATCCCGCCAATACTCACGGCAACATCCAACTTACCCGTTAACAGATAAGAGATTATCATCGTGTCAATTGTTCCAATAATGCGCCAAGAGACTGTCTTTAACAACGACACTCTGCTATCCTCCAAGCGCTTCAACCCTATCGCGTCAATGATCATTATTCACTAATTTTGGACAAATATAGCTTATTACCCTACTTACTTGGTAGGGTATATAGATTATTTTATTGTAAAGAATTGTCATTCTTCTGGAAACGTAGACTGAAAAGGAGCTTCAGCGCTTTAATAAATTAGCGAGATTTTTTCCCTCGGACTCAAAATTATCATGATTCCACATTTGGTCGTCTTGCTTCATTTTGTACATTTGAAGATGCCTGATATCGAAACAAAAGCAGACGTTGAACTTCTTGTGAATTCCTTTTATGAGGTCGTTTTGAAAGATGATGTGCTTTCTCCGTTCTTCGCGAAATTGAATTTTGACAAGCACCTACCCAAAATGGTCCATTTTTGGACTTTTGTTCTGTTGGATGAATCTGGCTACACGACCGATGTTACGAAAAAACACTTGCACATGCCGTTGAAAAAGGAGCATTTTGACCGTTGGATCAGCCTTTTCAATGAAACTACCGATTCATTATTCGAAGGAAGCAATGCTGAGAAGGCCAAACAACGTGCATTCCTCATCCGTTGGACTATAGAGAGTAAAATAAACGGATAGTACATGGGATAGATCCCATCATCATCCAATTTTCAGGAAAATTACAAGGTAATATGAGATGCTGCGACTGAGCTTCCCATAAACGCAGAAGCCTGTTTGTTAAAAATCTCTGTGCTCTCTGAGGTCAAATAATGCACCGACCCATTCCTGCTGCACTTAGAATCCATCCAGGGGTGTCGCAACAAATAATCGGCCAGGCTCTCCGCAACGATGCCACCTTGGGAAACCACTTTCACGCCTTCTGGCACAATGGACTCGATGAATTTTTGCAGCACCGGATAATGTGTGCATCCCAATACAATGGTGTCAATTTTCGGATTTGTATTGAGCAGCGCAGTGACATCTTTCCGGATAAATTCACGACCTGCAGGCGTATCAAACTCATTGTTCTCAATCAAAGGAACCCACAATGGGCAAGCATGTTGTACCACAGAACATTGCGGCCAAAACTTCTTTATTTCGATCACATAAGAATCGGAGGCTACCGTTCCCTCGGTTGCAAGGATGCCAATGGCTTTGGAGTGTGAATACTGACCTACAATCTCGGTACTGGGGCGAATTACACCTAACACGCGTCGATTGGGCGCAATATTGGGCAAATCATTCTGTTGAATAGTACGTAATGCTTTCGCAGAAGCCGTGTTACAAGCTAATATGACCAGGTGGCATCCACGATCAAAAAGTTCCTGAACTGCCTCTAACGTGTATTGATACACCACGTCAAAAGAACGCGGTCCGTAGGGTGCACGTGCATTATCGCCCAAGTACAAATAATCGTATTGTGGTAATGCTGTTCGGATGTCTTTTAAAATTGTCAATCCGCCGTATCCAGAATCAAAAATACCAATTGGCCCCATAGTTTAAAGCTACTCAAATATCTAGAATTGCAGCAAGTCGAAATCTTCAAAGTAAACTGCACTTCACAAAAAAGTCCCAGCTGTAAAAACAACTAGGACTTCCATTCAATTTTTTATTAACTACTGTGCGCCTTCGCCATTGTCGCCGCCATCGGTAGTTCCTCCACCAGCTGCTGCTGAAGCTGCCATCGCTTCTTTCTCTAACTTCAAGAGTTCAACAAGTACAATATCGGTAACATCATTTTTTTCGTTCACGAACAACGCATCGTTTACATCCATGATGTAATCGTACTTGTCTCTTTTTGCAACAACCGCCACTGCATCACGAATCATTTCAATAATCGGCATTTCCAATTCACTTTTCAATGCTTGCATTTCATACTGAATGCTTTGCTGACGCTTCTGGTACTCTTGCTCTTTTGTTTGGATATTACGCTCCTTGATCGCAAGTAACGTTTTGGAAACCGCAGGAGTAGCAGCTTTTAACTTTTGGTAATCTTCGTACAACTTTGTCAAATCTGCCTCCAAATCAGCCATCTCTTGCGCTAGCATGTTTTGGATTTCTACCATGTCTTTCTCCGCTTTCGCACTTAATTCAAGGGTATCCCAAAGCATTTGCGACTTTACGTGAGCAATTTTAGTTTGAGACATTGCAGTTCCTGCAAATCCAACCATTACTATTAGTGCGATTAAAATCTTCTTCATCTTGTTTGTTTAACGTTTACTTTCTTTTTTTCTAGTTTATGTCGACATCCATTTCTCGCAATACTAAATCGCTGATGTCATATTTAGGATCCGCGAAAACCAAATTACTTTGATTGGCTTTGTCGAATACAAAAACATACTTCTTTCGAGAGGCAACTGTTTGCATGGCATCGTATACCCTGTCCTGAATCGGTTTGATCAACTCCTGTCGCTTCTGGAAATATTCGCCTTTCACTCCAAAGCGTGCCTTTTGCATTTGCATCGCTTCGTCTTCGAGACGTTTAATCTCTTCTTCACGCTTTGCACGTTCTTCCTCTGGCAACAGCACTTCTTCTCGAGCAAAGTTTTCTTTCTTCATTTTAAGCACATCATAGCGCTTTTCAATTTCTTTGGTCCAACGATCCGCTAATTGATCTAATTTTTCCTTTGCAGCCTGGTATTCAGGTAGCTTATTCAAGATATAATCAGAGTCGATGTATGCGTACTTCTGACTATAGGCAAACCCTGTGCCAAAAATCAATGTGAGTGCTAGAATAATCCAAGAACGAAGAATGTAGCCGATGGATTCAATGAAATTGGATAACGCAATTCAAGCGTATATTTGGCAATCAATGGATCTCCCGCATCAGAACTCAACGCTCGATCTGGATATCCGCGCATCGCGATGATTTCCTGACCTCCAATTTGATTCACACCTGTCAATCCACTTCCCCCCATGTAGAAGCGCTCAAACGGTGTCAATCCTTTGCCTTCGTTGTAGAAGCCCATAAATCCAAAGCCGAAACGTGGCATTAAGATCAATTTCTTATCTGGAGTTAGTGGGAAATACCATTCTCCGGTAAATTTCACTTTATAGTATTCCAACCATTGGTAACGTTCTTGATCTGTCGCCGATGCGTAATCATCCACACCATCCCATTTCGAATACGGTAAGGTTGCTTTTCCGACAAAACGAAGCGTTGAACCTCCTTGTGGATAAATTTGAGACGTTACCGAGCTACGCAACAATGTATATTTGAATGCAAAGTCGTTTGCGTATCCGTTTTGGAACAATCCAAATTGTGGCGAATCTTTCACGTAGTACTGTTGGTAGGAAAGTTCGTAGTTCGCAGTGAAATAATCATCTGGGAATTTCTTACGACGTCCGAAGCCAATACCTGCTCCACCAATACGCAATCCTTGGAATTGATCACTCGTTGGTGCGAAACCGTTTCCAATCAGGTTCCATACGCCCCAAACAGTTAACGAGTTCGGCTTTTTACCTCCCAACCATGGCTCTGTGAACGAGACATTGTATCCGCGGAAGAAACGACCATTGGTTTGAGCTCGAATTGAAACGCGCTGTCCATCACCTCCTGGCAATGGCGCCCAAGCTCCTTTCTTGAAAAAGTTCTTCGTACTAAAGTTGTTGAAGGTCAATCCGAGTGTACCAATAATACGACCGCGGCCGTCAATTCCAGTTCCACCATATCCTCCAGATAATTCAATTTGGTCGGAAGATTTCTCTTCAACCACATACTCAATATCTACGGTTCCATCCGCTGGATTCGGGATTGGGTTAATTTGGAATGCCTGTTCGTTGAAGTAGCCCAATTGCGCCAATTCTCGTTGCGTTCGAATTATATCGTTCTGACTAAACAGATCTCCTGGCTTGGTTCGAATTTCGCGGCGAATTACGTAATCGTTTGTTTTCGTGTTTCCAGAGATAATTACGCGTTTCACACGGGCTTCTTTCCCCTCGATGATACGCATTTGGTAATTGATCATGTGGTTTTCCACACTCATTTCCACTGGAATCAAATTGAAGAATAGGTAACCACGATCGCGGTACAACGATGAAATGTTTCGTCCATCCTGACTCATAAACAAGCGTTCTTCCAACAATTGTTTGTTGTACAAATCACCTTTTTTGATTCCTAATACCGTATCAAGGAAACTGGAGCGGAACTTGGTGTTTCCTACCCAGTCAATGTCTCCGAAATAATATTTCTCGCCTTCATCGAAACGTATGTGTATGTTCAGGTTTTTATTATCGACCTGATATACCGTATCAAAGGCTATTTCTGCGTCGCGCAAACCAACCTTGGTGAATTTCGCCATGATTGCCTCCTTGTCGCGTTTGTAAGCTGAAACGGAATATTTTGATCGTTTGAAGAAGCGCCAGAACGCCTTTTGTTTGGTATCCTTCATGGCCAAACGCAACTTCCACGTTGGAACGGATTCATTTCCTTCAAAAGTCAATTCGCCAATTTTTACCTTCTCACCTTTTTCTACGTGAATGTAGAAGATTTCGGAATTGTTAATCAAGGTATCCTGCACGCGCTTGACGTCTACAGTAACATTGTTGAAGCCTTTCTCACGGAAGTACCCTTTGATTTTTGCCTTGGTTGCAAACACGAGGTTCTCTGTAATCGTTTTTCCCGAGAACAATGTAATTTCCTCGCGCACTTTGTCTACTTCTCTTCGTGGAATTCCTGTGAATCGGAAACGAGATAGTTTGGGACGTGGTGCTAATTTAATGACCAGGTAAATAACTCCTGCCACTTCTTTCTCTGCGAAAATTTCAACATCCGAGAAGATGCCTTCGTTCCACAGGTTTTTCACCGCTTTCGTGATTTTATCTCCTGGAATGGTAATCTCTGATCCTTGACGCAAGCCTGCGATCAAACGAATGGCGTTGTGATCAAAATTGTCTGCTCCTTCTACACGAATTGGCCCGACGGTGTACTGCTGAGGTCGGCTGTAATCAATATCCAAACCAAGCGTAACAGGTCCGTCTTGCGCCAAAGCTCCCAAGGTAGGAAGCATCATTGCCAGTACAAGTAGTAATCGTAAGTTTCTTCGTATCATCAATTATTTTTCTATCGGTTCTGAAACCAGTCCAAAGCGTCTGTCTCTACTTTGATAGTCCAGCACGGCTTTGTACAAATCTTCTTTTTTGAAATCGGGCCACAAAATATCCGTGAAATGAAATTCTGAGTAGGCAATTTGCCATAACAGAAAATTACTCACTCGGTGCTCACCGCTTGTACGGATCAGAAGTTCAGGATCTGGCATTCCTTTCGTTGCCATGTGTGCAGAAATCAAATCTTTATCAATTTCTTCTTTATCCAAACTTCCAGAGCTTACCAATTCTGAAATTTGTTTTACGGCTTCCACCATTTCCCATTGCGCACTGTAGTTCAACGCCAACACCATATTTACTCCGGTGTTATTGCGTGTTCTTTCATACGCCGCTTTCAACTCTTCCTGACAACTTTCGGGAAGTCCGCTGGTTTCACCAATGGTACGGATGACAACATTGCTTTCGTCCAATTCATCTACTTCTTTACCGATGGTACGAACAAGTAGATCCATTAGACCGTCAACCTCATCTTTTGGTCTCCCCCAGTTTTCCGTTGAAAAAGCATACAAGGTAATGTACTCAACATTGAGTTCTTGCGCTGCTTTTAGTGCTTCTCGCACGGCCTCAACCCCAAAGTTGTGCCCAAACAAGCGATCTTCACCTTGTTGCTGGGCCCATCGCCCATTACCATCCATGATGATAGCGATATGTCGGGGCGTGTTATTTCGGTCTATGCGTTCTAGGATGGTCATTTCACCTATGTCAATTAACGAAGTTACGGAAACTATCGTATGTGTTCTAATAAATCAGTCGGAGGCTTAACGTACTTTAACAAAAAAGAGGGAGACGGTTCAACCCATTTCCCTCTTTATCAATGTTTTATCACGCTTTACTCCGCTAGTACGATCACTTTGTTGTTGGTCATTTCAACCACACCTCCTTTGATCGCAACGCGAATGGTATTTTTATTTGAACCATCTACCTTCACTTTTTCATTCGCTTCGTCTGTAAATGGTTTCTCTAAATCTACCTTCACATCTCCTGCGGCTAATGCCGAGATGATGGGTGCGTGTCCATTCAATACCTGAAACGATCCGTCCAAACCAGGGAACTGCACTGCAGATGCCTCGCCTTCAAAGACCATTGATTCAGGTGTGATGATTTCTAATTGCATGTTGCTTCTTCTTTAAGATTAAGCGTTCTCTGCTAACATTTTCTCTCCAGCAGCAATCACATCCTCGATTCCTCCTTTCAAGTTGAAGGCAGCCTCTGGATATTGATCGTATTTACCATCCAAAATCTCGTTGAATGCTTTGATTGTATCTTGGATATCAACCAACACTCCTGGGATTCCTGTAAACTGCTCTGCTACGTGGAATGGCTGAGACAAGAAACGTTGAACACGACGTGCGCGGTGTACAACCAATTTATCTTCCTCAGACAATTCGTCCATACCAAGGATGGCGATGATATCTTGTAATTCTTTGTAACGTTGTAGTGTAATTTTCACACGTTGCGCACAAGCGTAGTGCTCTTCACCAACGATCTCTGGAGTCAAAATACGAGACGTTGAATCCAATGGATCTACCGCTGGGTAAATACCAAGCTCGGCAATTTTACGTGACAATACTGTTGTTGCATCCAAGTGAGCAAATGTGTTCGCTGGTGCTGGATCGGTAAGGTCATCCGCAGGTACGTATACCGCTTGTACCGATGTAATCGATCCGTTCTTTGTTGAAGTAATACGCTCTTGCATCGCTCCCATCTCCGTTGCCAATGTTGGTTGGTAACCTACGGCTGATGGCATACGTCCAAGAAGTGCTGATACCTCAGAACCTGCTTGAGTGAATCGGAAGATGTTATCAACGAAGAAAAGGATATCTTTCCCTTGTCCGTCTCCTTCACCATCACGGTAGTACTCAGCCATTGTCAACCCTGACAATGCCACACGAGCACGTGCACCTGGAGGCTCATTCATTTGACCGAAAACGAATGTCGCTTTCGACTCTTTCATTTCATTTTTATCTACTTTCGAAAGGTCCCAACCTCCTTCTTCCATTGAGTGCAAGAAGTCGTCACCATACTTGATAATTCCAGACTCTAACATCTCACGAAGCAAATCGTTTCCTTCACGAGTACGCTCACCAACTCCTGCGAATACAGACAAACCACCGTGCCCTTTCGCGATGTTGTTAATCAACTCTTGAATCAATACTGTTTTACCAACTCCTGCTCCTCCGAACAAACCAATTTTACCTCCTTTTGCGTAAGGCTCAATCAAGTCGATTACTTTAATACCTGTTAAAAGTATCTCAGTTGCTGTCGAAAGATCTTCGAATTTTGGTGCTTCACGGTGAATTGGGTTCCCGTTTGAGTTATCCAACTCTCCAAGTCCGTCAATCGCTTCTCCAACTACGTTGAACAAACGTCCTTTGATTTCTTCACCAGCTGGCATTTTAATCGCTGAGCCAGTAGAAGTTGCTTCCATCCCGCGAGTAAATCCGTCCGTTGAATCCATTGAGATTGCGCGAACAGAATTTTCACCTACGTGAGATTGAACCTCAAGAACAACGCGTGTTCCGTCTGTTTTGAAATACTTCTAATGCATCATAGATACTCGGAAGTTCCATTCCTTTCTCGAAGTGTACATCTACTACAGGTCCAATTACCTGTGAAACTTTACCTTTAATATTCGACATGTTGGCGTCTATTTATTGAGTTAATCCAATTCCGACTGTACGGAATTTTGGCGCAAATATACGGCTTTTCTTACAATAACAAGATGGAAATAAAAAAAGCTATCAACGATGAAATGATTTTATCAACAGTCTGGTGAAGACACTAGATTTTAGACACACAAATATTGGACTTTTGATTAGCAGGATTTCTGACAGATAAGTAGAACACATCAGAATAGAACGCACCTTTTCCTTAAATGACTAATAGACTAAAAACATCTTGTATCTAACATCTCAAATCTCTTGTCTAAAAGTCTAAAGTCTCTTGTCTCAAAGTCTCACCCCAAAAAAACTACTTCGGCACATTTCTTCGAATCAAATATTTCACTGGGAAATAACTGAACAAAATCGAAAGGATGGATACTAGCGAGAAAATCAACATTCCGTCCGCAATGCTAATTCCAATCGGGAAGGGTTCTCCATTTGAGTTCGGCATTTTTATCCATTCGAATTGCAATTGTGCCCAACAAACCGCATACCCGAGCAAAACACCCAGAAAAATCCCTTTTCCTGAAATCAAAAGTCCCTCCATGAAGAAAATGCGGAAGATATGTTTGCGCGGCGTTCCGAAACTCACCATCGTTTTTACATTATCAAGCTTCTCGACAAATAACATAGTTAAGGACGCCACCAGATTAAAAGCCGCTAGAATGAAAATAAACAATAGGATAATCAATACTATGACGCGCTCCGATTGACTGGTTTTATAGATCAGTTCGTTTTTCTCATAACTGGTTTTCACCCGGAAATCGTCTCCCACCAATTTTTGAATTCGTTCTTTCAATTCACCGCTATCAACACCTGGTTTTGCGTCAATATAAATGGCTGAGATTTCGTCATCAAACTCCATCAATTCTCGTGAGAGATCAAAGGGAAGGATAAAATATTGAGAACTGACTTCTCTATTGTAGCTGATTGTACCAGAAATAGCAATGCTTTCTTGTCGGAATGGACTTTTTCCCGGTCGAATTCGCGCATCTCTTTTTGGCACGTAACAAATGATCCGATCGTTTCCCACCTCTTTCGGAACAAAGCCTTCCAATTTGCCCAAAACGCTTGACCCAATAATTCCGCGGGGTTCTCCTTCTTCCTCTAACAATGCTTGTCCTTCCGCAATATTATCAGCGGTTTTGGTCATTTCAAGAAAACTTGGTTCAACACCAATCATATTAACGCTGACCCACTTCTTCTCTCGTTTCAAGATTACCACCTCTTCAATCACACGTGACATATCTGCCACACCTTCTACTTTGGCGAGCTTATCCAAATCGATGCGACCTTGATTGAAAGATTTTCCTTTTTCTACTCGAATGGTAATGTCCGTATCGAATTCTGAGTACAAATTCTCAATCATGGTTTCAATCCCGTTGAAAGCGGAAAGTAAAACCACGAGCGCAATGGTGATGAACGTAATTCCAACCATGGAAATACTGGTCAAAATATTGATCAAATTGGTCTTTCCCTTTCGAGAGTGATACCTGCGCGCTATGAAAAAAGGTACGTTAATGGACTACTTCTTTAACAATTCATCGATTTCATTCGCATAATCCAGTGAATCGTCAATAAAGAACGCTAATTCGGGAATTCGACTCATGTTTTTCAAGCGACGACCGACCTCTCCACGAATTTTCGAAGCATTCAGTTTGATATTCTCTAACACCTCTTCACGTGGAGGCCCGGCAAAAACACTGATGTAGCATCGAGCCAAAGATAAATCAGACGTAACACGCACCACAGTCGCTGAAACCATTGCGCCCAGACACAAATCTCTCGCGCCGCGTTGAAAAACCATCGATAATTCTTCTTGAATTACCCGCTCTACTTTGTTTTGTCGTATGGAACTCATACCGCAAAGATAGCAGAAAGCTTAAAGTGGAATAGGGTAAATCGAAGGTTCTATTTCTGTTTCCATTTTCAGCCGGACACTTTCTACCAATAGCTTATCACTTTCTACTATCTTTGTCGCGAATGAAAGATTTTCTTCAGATATATCGCTACACCTTCAAATACCGTTGGACGGCGATCACCGTAATTCTGTGCAACCTTGGATTTGTGATTTTCAATCTAATCTCCATGGCTTTATTCATCCCAGTTTTGAAACTTCTTTTTGAAGGAACTGGCGACGAAGTTGTTGCACCTCCTCATTACGATTCAACATTCTCAGGTCTCTTTAAATATGTGGGGGAATGGTACAATTACGAAATGCATGTAATGACGGAAGCCGATCCGAAAGGAGCGCTTGTTTTCGTTTGCATTACGGTAGGAATTGCATTTTTTGTAAAAAATCTCTTTCGTTATGGTGCCATTTGGTTTCAATCGCAATTGCGCATGGCTGTGGTAAGAGATGTGCGAGACTCCTTGTTTGAAAAGGCGATGAAACTTCCAATTTCTTACTACACAGACGAAAAACGCGGCGATTTAATGTCGCGCATGCAAAGTGATGTCGGAATTATTGAGAATGCCGTTATTTCTATGCTCGAATTGATTTTCCGAGAACCTTTTGCGCTGTTCATCACCATCTCATTACTGCTCTATTGGAGTGTGAGTTTGACCATTTTTGCGCTTCTTCTGCTTCCTGTGGTGGCAATCATCATTGTTATTATTGGGAAAAGCCTAAAGCGAACGGCGAAACAAGGACAAGAACAAATGGGCGTTTTGGTTTCTGCTATTGACGAGGCGCTGGGCGGAATCCGAATTATCAAAGCGTTTAATGCTGTGAATCAGGTGGTAAAGAGTTTCCGATGGGAAAATTTGAAACACCAGAAACTCATTACGAAGGCATTTCGTAAGCGCGAGTTGACATCTCCACTGAATGAAACTATTGGCTCTTTGGTTATGGTGACCATTGTTTGGTACGGAGGAATGCTTGTACTTGATGGAGGCTCTTCGACAATTAAGGGTGAGGTTTTCCTAGGTTTTATTATTGTCTTTTCTCAGTTAATGCGTCCTATCCAAGGAGTTTCGCAAGGAATGTCCAATTTGAATCAAGCCTTTGCCTCTTTGGATCGTATCAATGGTATTTTAGATGCGGACGAAAGAATTTATGAATCCGACAACCCCATTGAACTTAAAGAAATCAAGAAAGGAGTTTCTTACGAAAACGTGTCTTTCCGATACCGTGATGAGGATGTCATTAAAAATGTATCCTTTGATGTTCCGGCCGGAAAAATGATCGCTTTGGTTGGAGAATCTGGCAGTGGGAAATCTACCCTTGCGGATTTACTTCCACGATTTTACGACGTGCAACAGGGCGCCGTTAAAGTAGACGGTGTAGATGTCAAAGAATTATCAATGTTCGATTTGCGACAACACATCGGAATCGTTTCACAAGAGTCCATATTGTTCAATGCCACCGTGCGCGAGAACATTGCCTTCGGAATGCCTGACGCGAAAGAGGATGACATCATTCAAGCAGCGAAAATTGCCAACGCCCATGACTTCATCAAGGATTTAGACAAAGGTTACGACACTAACATTGGCGAACGCGGAAACAAACTTTCTGGCGGTCAAAAGCAACGGGTCAGTATTGCCCGCGCCATTTTGAAGAATCCTTCCATTCTTATTTTAGACGAAGCGACATCGGCATTGGATACCGAATCTGAACGATTGGTGCAGGATGCCCTAGAACACTTGATGGAAAACAGAACGAGTTTGGTCATTGCCCATCGCCTGAGCACCATTCAAAAAGCAGACGAAATTCTAGTACTGTCGAAAGGAGAAATTAAAGAAAGAGGAACCCACGAAGAGCTAATGCAAAAGAGTGGTATTTATGCCAAACTTTCATCAATGCAGGGCATTAACGTGTAAAAGTGATGTAATCTTCTGGATTCACGGGCATTTGCTGATACCACAATTCGAAATGCAAATGCGGCCCAGTTGTATTTGTCCCAGTATTTCCGACAATCGCAATTGGATCACCGATCTGCACACGATCGCCAGTTTTCTTCAATGTTTTTCTCGCATGTTTGTATACCGAAGTATATCCATTTCCGTGATCAACAATTGCCATGTAGCCATCTTTACGTGAGTAACCCGCATAAATTACCGTTCCCGAGAGACAGGCTTTAATGGATTCGTTTTTCTCTGTCACTACATCAATTCCCGGATGTTCACCCTGCTTGAACCCGTCACTCACAATTCCAATTACAGGCGATGTAAAATAGGGAATGGGAGCTCCCGTAGACTTTCCAGTCCGCAGATCTTCTTTCACTTTATTGGAAATGGCAATTTCTGATGGGGATTGTTTTTCTTGAATTTCTCCATAATCTGCATCGGTTTCCTTCGCTAAGGAATCAAGGTTACTATCTACAGGAACATCTCCGTTCATAATTCGACGTAGCGCTCCGATATATTGCTTTTGTGCCTCCAGCTTATCTGAAAGTTGCTCAATCGCCTCATATTGCTCCTCCAATTGCTCGCGCTCAATAGTCTTATCATTGGTTCCCGCACTTGAGCCACCGAGTGCAGAAATCAAAAAACTCATTCCAAACCCCAAAGCAAGAATAAGAACAATCAACAAACTAAATACCTGGACGCGCGTGCTCGTAAAACTCCAAACCTCCTCAAAGTTGGTTGGATTCGACACAGAATACTTCAATTTTTTTCTGGACTTCTCAATAAATGACTTCCAAAACCCCATATCGCAAAACTGTCGAATTTCAGGTGCGCGAGCAAATAAAAACGAAGCTCAATCGTTAAGATTCTATAAATGAGACTCCGTTTGGCGTAATCTTTGCACATTTTTTCTCCAAACAGCAAACGATTGCTGGAGTTTTACGTCTATATTTATACATGATGACAAGAATTGTACTTTTACTCCTTATTCTCTTGCCAGTTTCCTCTTTTGGACAGTTGGTTACGAGCACTGCCCAATCTCCGGCAGGTTTGGTGCAGAATGTTCTTCTTGGTTCAGGCGTTACAGTTTCTAATATTACATACAACGGACAACCAACCGCGATCGGCGAATTCAATGGAACAAACACGAACATTGGCCTCGACGAAGGAATTGTAATTACTACCGGAACCGTTCTGAACGCGAACAGCAGTGGACCACACGGACCAAACAATTTAAACGATAGCGGACTTGATAATCCAAGCGGAGGCTACCCTTTATTATCCAATCTCATTGGTGGAACGCAAACATTCGATGCAGCCATTCTTGAATTTGATTTTGTCCCTTACTCGGACTCGGTGAAATTCAATTACGTTTTCGGTTCTGAAGAATACGAAGAATACGTGGGCTCTACTTTTAATGATGTATTTGCCTTTTTTATCATTGGGCCAGGGTATCCGCAACCTACAAATATCGCCTTGCTCCCGAACAACCAGCCAGTAGCCATTAACAACGTGCACAACGCAGTTACCAATCAATTCGGAACCTTTGGAGCAGCAAATGCGCAATATTATGTAAACAACAACAATGGTAATACCATCCAGTACGATGGCTTCACCGAAGTACTAACGGCGAAGGCAGAAGTACAGTGTGGACAGCAATACCGATTAATTATAGCAATTGCTGATGCTGGCGATGGGTTGTATGATTCGGGTATTTTTCTGGAGGCAAATAGCCTTTCATCGGACACACCAATTGAAGCAGATTATACTTTGTCGCAGGAACTTTTTGGAGCACCAAATATTTTAGGAGAAGGATGTGTAAGTGCAACTGTAACCCTTGATCGCGACCCGGCACAATCGGCATCACCCATGACTATTCCAATTTTAGTTTCTGGAAGCGCCACCGAAGGAGTTGATTACAGTACGCTCCCAACTTCCGTCACTTTTGCACCAGGTCAAAGCTCTCTCAACTTTAGCCTTGATGCTTTTGCCGACGCACTTGTTGAAGGTCAGGAAAGTATCATTTTAGAGTTCCCTATTACCGATCCATGTGGAAATGTGAATCCAATCGTACTAGAACTCGCCATTGAGGACATACAACCCGTTGATGTCGACATTACAGGAGCAAGTGTCAATTGTCCAGGCGACCAGGTTGAGCTGATTGCTGTTCCTTCTGGAGGCGGAGCGCCTTACACGTATACGTGGAACACAACCGAAACAACACAGTCTATATTTGTATCACCGGGATCCACAACAACCTACAGCGTTACTGTGGAGGATGCATGTTTGGGAGATCAAGCAACAGCAACTTACGAAGTAATTGTACCAATATTACCTCCACTGGAGCTGAACGAAACTGCCGATATCACAGAAATTTGTCCTTATATCCCTGCAACATTGGCTGCAAATCCAGTTGGTGGATCAGGAAACTATTCGTACACATGGTCAACTGCCAGCGACCCGAATTTAGGCAACGGTCCCACATTAGATGTGATTCCTTCCACTACCACGACTTACTTTATCACTGTAACGGACGATTGTGGAAATTCTGCATCAGGCGAAGTAATTTACACGATAACATCGCCACCATTGGTATTGGACATCTCTCCGGGGGTTGAAATTTGTCCCTCAGATTCAGCATTCATAGAAGTGTTCCCAACTGGTGGATACGGACAATATTATTACTTGTGGCCACACAGTGGAGAAACTACGCAGGGCGTTTGGGTCAATCCATCAGAATCTACAACGTATCAAGTGATTGTTTCGGATGAGTGTCAAACATTTACAGTGGATACAACGACAACCGTTACTGTAGTTGCACCAACTGCCGATTTCACGACAACGAGCACTGTTTTCTTTAATAATTTGCCGATAACATTCGAAAATCAGTCACAGAATGCAACAAGCTACATCTGGGACTTTGGTAACGGGAGCGGAGATACCTTCCCTCATCCAAGCACAACATATCCAGATCCTGGCATGTACAATGTTACATTGATTGCTATTGATGACAAGGGCTGCACAGACACCATCGTCAAGCCTATCAATATTGAAGAAGAGTGGTATGTATATATCCCAAATACCTTTACTCCAGACGGAGACCGTTTTAACAACGACTTCCACATTAGCACGGTTGGTGTTCGATCGCTTGAAATCAACATCTTCAATCGTTGGGGAGAAATCATCTTCACATCAAATGATCTGAATTTCGAATGGGATGGAACCTATCTTGGATTGTATGTGCCAGACGGAACCTATACATACGATGTTAATTTCATTACGAATTCTGGTCGCGATAGAAATCTAAGAGGCCATGTTAATGTTCTGAAGTAAGCGTTGTTCGAATCAACAAAAACTGATCGTTTACCCTCCAGGACAGCACCCATTGTGATCTGTCAATTGTGAGTACCGAGACCACCGAATCATTTTCGTTTATATCGAAACAAGCCGGAGCCTGAACTTGTATTGGCTGAGGCCCGCCCATTATCGGGTTTGAATTATAAACAGATTGGAAATCATACTCCTTTCCTTCATTAACGATAGATCCGTGCAACACCCACAGCTGCGCACCAGAAGCAAACATAATGGAATCTATTGAGAGGGCATCAACATACGCTTTGTTTGTATTTATTGCGATGTCATTCGCTTCTATTGAAGGCTGTAGTTTCTTCGCGCAGGAAGCAAGTACAAGTAATAAAACAAGTCCAATTTTATAGCGATTTGGTGCGACCGCCATCCACAGGAACGTTAATACCATTTATATAAGAAGCACGATCAGAAGCTAAAAAGGCAATTGCTTCAGCAACCTCCTCAGGCTCCGCGATACGTTGCATAGGACTTTGTGCGGCCATCCCTTCAAAAACAGCATCTACAGAACTGTTTGTTTTGCCCGCTTTCACTTTAGCAATACTTTTCAGTCGCCCAGTATTTGTTGCGCCCGGCAATACATTATTCACTGTGATATTAAACGCTCCCAGTTCATTTGCCATGGTTTTACTCCAATTAGCTACGGCTCCTCGAACAGTATTGGAAACACCCAAATTGTTTAATGGCTGTTTCACTGAAGTTGAAATAACATTAATGATGCGTCCTCCACCATTTCGCTTCATTGCCGGATACAGGTTTTGCACCAAAATATGGTTACAGATCAAATGCTGATTAAAGGCTTCGATGAACTCGCTCGTTTCTGCATCTCGAATGGGTCCGCCTTTGGGTCCACCTGTATTATTAATAAGAATATTTGGGCTTGCGCCGTTAGCAACATATTTTTCAAGGACTGATCGAAGATCTTCAGGCTGAGAAAAATCGGCAACGAGAATATCGTGTTTCTGGTCAGATGAGGTACTCAGCATTTGTAAGGCATCCTTCAACTTTGCCTCGTTTCTTGCCACTAGCGTTATTTTCGCTCCTCTTTCGGCCATTAATTTTGCCGATGCCAACCCGATTCCCTGGGTACTTCCGCAA
The DNA here is from genome assembly GCA_043584915.1 of Fluviicola sp. Lineage (GTDB taxonomy): Bacteria > Bacteroidota > Bacteroidia > Flavobacteriales_D > Crocinitomicaceae > UBA4466. Next base: position 1,868,223 of record CP121319.1, on the reverse strand, counting down.
ACAATTGCATGCTTACCTTCCAATTCTTTCATATTTCCCGATCATTTTGCAACAAATTTAACGGATTCCTTGAAACAGCCACTATTGGCAGTACTTGCACTATTCGGAGAAATGGTGCGTTAAATATTTCACAGCACGGATAAATTTCGTGTATTAATAGTATTTCCATTTCAGCAGTTATTAACACTTTTCAGCGTTTTTCATTCACAAGAACATCCAATATTCGTCAAAAACTGCATTTCAGTAGGTAAAAGGCACGAAATACTCAAAACCGCAATCGTCGAAGTAAAATGATCCTTCGTCGATTTAATCACTTTATTAAAAAGTATTTGAACCGTGTTTCAATTTACACTAACTTTGTCCCTGTTTTACAATTAAAATTCTCTTTTCTATGAAACATTTTACAATTATTAAGCGATGGTCGCTGATGATATGTATATTGTTCGCAAGCTATACAGCTAGTGCACAATGTACATGGACATTAGACGGTTTCGATAGTTTCGGCGATGGCTGGAACGGAGGAAGCGTGTCTATTACCGACGGTGGAGTGCCTGTTACAGGATCTCCTTTCGCAGTTGCCGGTTCGGCACAAAGTTGGAGTTTCTCTGTAACAGCGGGTAACACTATCGAAGTTACTTGGTCTGCAGGAGCCTTCTTAAACGAAGTATCCTTCAACTTGTTAGACGATACAGGTGCTACGGTATTTTCTCAGCCGTCGCCAGCACCAGGAGGTGTTAGTGTTGTATATTCTGGGGTGATTACCTGTACCCCTTGTACGGCAATTCCAAGCTCATTGTTCGCAGACAACTACACGCAAACTGGAGAAGCTGACCTTAACTGGACAGGTGTTTTCGGAGCGACAACTTACGATGTTGAGTGGGGTGCTACCGGATTCATACCTGGCACAGGTACTGAGCTAGGTTCCGTGGTTGGAACTACAAACACAACTGAAACCGCTACTGGTTTGGTTGGTAATACAAACTATGACTTCTACGTGCAGTCTGACTGTGGTAACGGATGGTCGTTAGTAGGTTCTTTCCTTTACATCTCATGTGAGCCACCAACAGCATTAAACGTGATCGGATCTGATTTGACTTCTGGTTCTTTTGACTGGACTGACAACGCAGGTGCTTCCGAATGGCAATTTGAATACGGTTCTGTTGGATTCGTTCAAGGTTCAGGTTCTTACCAAGGTGTTCTTCAGAACCCAGATACAATTAACAACTTAGCGTCTAACTCTTTCTACGAAGTGTACATTCAAGCAGTTTGTGGAGTTGGCGATACTTCATTATGGACTGGACCAATCATTTTCAACACATACAACCAAGGGTTGTACATGGAAGCGAATACAGAATGTCCAGATACAGGATTTGTTGACATTTCAGCAACAGGAGTTTTGAATACTTTAGGAGATGACGGAGAAGTAACAGTAACGTTACCGTTCCCAGTTCTTTACCAACAAGGTATTGTAAATGATATTACAATTGGATCTAACGGTGCCATCGTTATGACTGGTGGACAGCAGGTTGGATTTACTAATGGAAACATGAGCACCTCTGCTGATGGATTGTACCCATTCTGGGATGATCTTGGTCCTGAGGAAGCCGGTGAAGGTGTATTCTACCAAACTCTTGGAACTGCTCCAAACCAAAAATTCATTGTTCAGTGGAACAAAGATCACTTGGGTGGTAACGGAAACACATACATTTTCCAACTTCAGATTGACGAAGCAGACAACGAAATTTACTTCGTTTATGACGTAGTAGATGTGAATGACGCACCATATGACTACGGAAACAGTGCTACTATCGGTGTTGCTGGTCCTAACCAGGACATCCAGATTTCATTCAACGACACACAGTACCTTACGGATGAAACGTGTGTGAATTTCTATTACACTGATTGTGCTCGTCCAATTAACTACAACACAGTTTACACGACTTCAAGCGAAGGAGCTATTACGTGGAACGCTGGTTTAGCAAATGAAACAGAGTGGTTGGTGATTTACGGAGAATGTGGATTTGATCCAACAACTTCAGGAACATCAGTAACAGTTAATTCTGGTTCTGCGTTGACACTTCCAGGATTGGATGACAAAACAGATTACTGTGTGTACATCATGGCGCTTTGTGCTAACGGTGATACTTCATTGGCATTGGAAGGAACGTTTACAACACTTCCAAACTGTGCGGATCCAACCAACTTGGCTGGAGCATCTGCAATTGACACATTGTTTGCCGCTTGGGATTACACAAACAACACTGGATTCCCAATCCAAGAGTTTGCATTCGAATATGGTCCAACTGGATACATGAGCGGAATGGGAACGCAAGTTTACGGACAGGATACAATTGCTCCTTACACGGATACAATTGCTGACAACGCATTGATGAGTGGAGGTATTTATGACCTTTACGTGCAAGCAGTTTGTTCACCGAACGATACATCAAACTGGGTAGGACCAGTTACGTTGACAATGCCTTTGACAAATGATTCAACTTGTTTGGCTCAAGCAATTCCAGTGGATGCAGTGAATTACTCATTCAATGGAACAGGTGCAACAGTTCAACCAGGTGAAATCAACATTGCTCCTCCAGCAGGACCTTGTGATGGTCAAATGACATGGTGTAACTCTTCAATGACAGCGACAACATGGTACACATTCGTAGCACCAGCTTCTGGTAACGTTCGTGTCGATGGAGAATTCCAGGACTTCGACGGGCAATTAGCAGTTTACGAATCTTCTGATTGTGCAGATTTCAACCAGTACACACTCTTGGGTGCGAACGATGACTTCAACCTTACAGGTGATGATTTCCCTTACTTGAACCTTTGTGGTTTGACACCAGGAAACACATACTACATGGTACACGATCCAAACGGAGCAGCGGGTATTTACTCATTGCGCCTACAAGAAATCGTTGTTGAAGCAGGAACTGACAACGGATTGTTAGATGTATGTTTGGGTGACACTGTTGACTTGAGCACACAAGTAACTGGCGCTGACGCTGGTGGTACTTGGACAGAAACAATTCCAACTGCAGGATTTAACGATCCACTGTGGTCATCTGCAGGATTGGCATCACAAGTGTACACTTTCGAATACATGGTAGTTGACGGTTGTGCCGTAGATTCAATTGAAACATCAGTTGAAGTTTACGCGCCTTCTTTTGCTGGTAACGATGGTGTCATCGATGCATGTTTGAACGAACCAATTACGCTTTGGACTGGATTGGTTGGAAGCGTTGGAGTTGATTTCACAGGAACATGGTATGATCCATCAAACAGTGCACTTCCAAATGCTGACATCACAACAACTGGAATCCCAGGTCAGTACAACTATGATTACATTGCTGGAAACGGAGTATGTCCGAATGACACGTCTAACGTAATCGTTGAGGTTGACGCAACTTGTGATTTCTTAAACCTTCAAGATTTGACATTCGAAGGAATGGATCTTTATCCAAACCCAACAACGAATGTATTCTACATTTCTAACGAAGGATCTACTGAAGTATTCGACTATGAATTGACTGACTTGAACGGTAAAGTAATTGCCACGAAAGAAAATGCAATCAACGGTGTTGAAACTACTGAAGTAAGCGTTGAAAAATTGGAAACAGGCGTATACCTGATCCGAATCTTCAATGAAAATGCTGAGAAAACGTTCCGCGTTGTAAAGCAATAGAAAGGTAACTTTCATTGGGAGTTGTTCGCAGCTCCCATCCAAATACTAGAGCCTCTCAATAATTGAGAGGCTCTTTTTTTTTGGGTCAACCCTCTAGTTTTAAAATTTTAACAAATTGTGATTGCTTCATTCGAAAAGTAGGAATTAGTGTATAATAGCCTCTATAGGTGCATCTTTTTTTGATCCTTAGTTCAAAATAACCTACTTTTGACACTGTTTTAACTTACATTAAATAAAATTCTCTTTTTTATGAAACAATTTACTACTATGAAGCGATGGTCGCTGATGGTGTATATATTGTTCGCTAGCTTCTTTGTTAGTGCTCAATGTACGTATACACTGAATGGTGCTGATTCTTTTGGCGATGGCTGGAATGGAGGCTCCTTAGAAGTTCTTGACGGAGGTGTTCCAGTTACTGGTTCTCCTTTTGCTGTAGCTGGTTCTGCTGACACTTGGACATTCACTGTGACCAATGGTAACACGATTGAATTAAACTGGACAGCCGGTGGATTCTTAGGCGAAGTCTCATTCGAACTATTGGATGATACAGGCGCATCAGTTTTCAATCAGCCACAACCTGCCCCACCTACAGGTCAGGTTTATTCTGGAACTATTGTATGTACGCCTTGTTCATCCATTCCTGGTAACTTATTTACTAGCGGATTCACAGCAACTACTGCTGACATGAACTGGGATGGTGTTTTCGGTGCTACTACTTACGACGTTGAGTGGGGGCTTACTGGATTTATTCCTGGTACAGGTAACGAACTAGGTTCTGTGCTTGCTACTACGAATACAACTGAAACAGCAACTGGATTATCCGCGGGAATACCTTATGATTTCTACGTACAATCAGATTGTGGTAACGGATGGTCTTTAGCTTTTACCTGGGTTTTACCTTGTATCCTTTCAACTCCGGCAGTATTGCCATGGGTTGATGATTTCGAATTAGCTACTACAGCTACCATTATTGGTGATGCAGAGGTAGAATGTACTCCCGCGTACAAATGGGATTATTTCACAAATGCTCAAGCTGCTGGGCGCGTTCGTTATGGAACAGATGCTATCACGGCACTATCTGGAACTGGCGCTTTTACGCTAGACCGAAGTAATACTTCAGGAACTTCAACTTCACAAATGTTGTTGACTATTGATTTGAGTAACTACACAGCTACTCCAGAACTGGCAATGGCCTTTGATTGGATGCACCACGGTGAGGAAGACAATGCGGGAGATCGTGTTTGGGTTCGTGGATCAGACGTTGACCCTTGGGTTGAGGTGTTTGATTTCACTCCAATTACTAACTTCGGTAACTCAGGAGATTGGCAAGAAGTTGCAGTACTTGATATCTTAACACCACTTACTGGTGCAGGTCAAACACCTTCTGCTTCTTTCGGAATTCTTTTCGGTCAAGAAGACAACTTTCCTGCTACTTCGGTAACTGCATCTGACGGTATGACAATTGACAATGTTGCATTGTTCACTTGTTTACCTCCTTTGAACGTTGCCGTGCAATCTTCAGATACTACGTCTGCATCATTCACTTGGACAAGTGGTTCTTCAGAGTGGATTCTTGAATATGGTACAACTGGATTTACTCCAGGAACAGGAGATAGTATTATCACTACTTCAAACCCTGATACTTTAACAGGATTGACACCGAATACATTCTACGAAGTGTATATCACATCTATTTGTGGACCTGGTGACACATCTTTTGCCACTGGACCTATCCAATTCCATACATTCGATCAAGGATTGTACATGGAAGCAGATACAGAATGTCCTCCTGCTGGATTTATTGATATTGCAGCAACAGGTGTTAATATGAACATCAACTACAACGGAGAAACAACATTACCAACGTTGCCGTTCAATGTCCTTTTCCAAGGACAACAAATTACAGAACTTACTGTTGGTAACAACGGAGGTCTGCAATTAGGTGGTGGTGCCGGAACAAACATTGGCGCTGGAGGTAACTTCAGTACACTTGCTGATGGAACGTTGTTCGCGTGGGGTGACCTTCTAGATGACGAAACTGGTGAAGTTTACTGGCAACAAGTAGGTACGTCTCCAAACTCTGTTTTGGTATTCCAATGGGATAACATCAACAACGCATTTGGTAACGTGAACTCTCCAACAGTTACTTTCCAAATTCAAATTGACGAAGCGACATTCGAAATCTACTATGTTTATGATGATGTAGTATTCGGTGGAACTAACGTGAATGATGATTTCGGTGCTAACGCAGACATCGGTGTTGCTGGTCCAAACCAAGACATCGCTACATCTGTTAACAACCAAACTTTCCTTCAGAACAATTCTTGTTCTCATTACTACTATACAGACTGTCCTCGTCCAATCAACTTGACGACTTCAGGAATCACGACTTCTTCTGCAATTATAGAGTGGGACGCAGGTCTTTCAAGTGAAACTGAATGGTTAGTTATCTACGGTAATGAAGGATTCGATCCAACACAGAACGGTACATCTTTCAACGTATTGAATGATTCAACGTCTCTTATTGGACTGGATGACCTTACAACGTATGATGTTTATATCATGGCACTTTGTGCTAACGGTGATACGTCATTCGCAATTTCAGGTCAGTTTGTTACACTTCCAAACTGTGCTGATCCAACCAACTTGGCTGGAGCATCTGCAATTGATACATTGTTTGCCGCTTGGGATTACACAAACAACACTGGATTCCCAATCCAAGAGTTTGCATTCGAATATGGTCCAACTGGATACATGAGCGGAATGGGAACGCAAGTTTACGGACAGGATACAATTGCTCCTTACACGGATACAATTGCTGACAACGCATTGATGAGTGGAGGTATTTATGACCTTTACGTGCAAGCAGTTTGTTCACCAAACGATACGTCAAACTGGGTAGGACCAGTTACGTTGACAATGCCGTTGACAAATGATTCAACTTGTTTGGCTCAAGCAATTCCAGTGGATGGAGTGAATTACTCATTCAACGGAACAGGTGCAACAACGCAACTAGGCGAGCTTAACATTGCTCCTCCAGCAGGACCTTGTGATGGTCAAATGACATGGTGTAACTCTTCAATGACAGCGACAACATGGTACACATTCGTAGCACCAGCTTCTGGTAACGTTCGTATCGATGGAGAATTCCAGGATTTCGACGGACAGGTAGCAGTTTACGAAACTTCTGATTGTGCTGACTTCAACCTTTACACATTGTTGGGTGCGAACGATGACTTCAACCTTTCAGGTGATGATTTCCCTTACTTGAACCTTTGTGGTTTGACACCAGGAAACACATACTACATGGTACACGATCCAAACGGAGCAGCGGGTATTTACTCATTGCGCCTACAAGAGATCGTTGTTGAAGCAGGAACTGACAACGGATTGTTGGATGTATGTTTGGGTGACGTTGTTGACCTGAGCACACAAATTTCTGGTGCTGACGCAGGAGGTGCTTGGACAGAAACAATTCCAACAGCAGGATTTAACGATCCAATTTGGTCATCTGCAGGATTGGCATCACAAGTGTACACATTCGAGTACACAGTGATTGATGGATGTGCATCCGATTCAATTGAAACATCGGTTGAAGTTTACGGACAATCTTACGCTGGTATCGACGGGACACTTACTGCATGTCAGAATGAGCCTATCACACTATGGAACGGATTGGCAGGAAGTATTGGATTAGATGTTACAGGTACATGGTACGATCCATTGACTCTTGGTGCTCTTCCAAATGCTGACATCATCGCAGAATCTATTCCTGGACAGTACAACTACACGTACATTGCTGGAAACGGTGTTTGTATTGATGATACATCCGTAGTAACATTGACAGTTTTACCAAACTGTAACTACTTGGATCTTCAAGATTTGACATTCGAAGGAATGGATCTTTATCCAAACCCAACAACGAATGTATTCTTCATCTCTAACGAAGGATCTACTGAGGTATTCAACTACGAATTGACTGACTTGAACGGTAAAGTAATTGCCGCGAAAGAAAATGCAATCAACGGTGTTGAAACTACTGAGGTAAACGTTGAAAAATTGGAAACAGGCGTATACCTGATCCGAATCTTCAATGAAAATGCTGAGAAAACGTTCCGCGTTGTAAAGCAATAGAAAGGTAACTTTCAATGGGAGTTGTTCGCAGCTCCCATCTAAATACTAGAGCCTCTCAAAAATGAGAGGCTCTTTTTTTTTCTCCGCTGAAGCTTCGGCGAAAGCGTTGTGCCCAATATTTTCTACCTTTATTCCTAATTAAAAACGAATGAAATGTTAGCACCGTTCAATCTTCAGAAATGGATCGATGATAACCGAGATCTACTCAAGCCACCCGTATCGAATAAAAACCTCTATGTTGAAGCAGGTGATTTTATTGTAATGATCGTTGGTGGACCGAACGCTCGAAAGGATTATCACTACAACGAAAGCGAAGAATTATTTTATCAGCTTGAAGGCGATATTACGGTACGCATTCAAGAGGACGGAAAAGCAAAAGATGTCATTATCAAAGAAGGTGATATTTTCTTATTGCCAGGGAATATTCCGCACTCACCTATTCGCGGCGCTAATACTGTTGGACTTGTCATTGAACGCGTGAGAAAAGGAACCGACCTAACGGATGGACTTATGTGGTTCTGCGACGAATGCAACCACAAACTGAATGAATACCGCTTTCCTTTAGAAGACATTGAACACGACTTCATTTCTCGCTTTAGATCCTTCTATGCATCTGAAGAATTGCGCACGTGCGATAATTGTGGTCACGTGATGGAGGTAGATGAGCGCTTCGTATAGTGTCTAAATTCAAGAAAACAATCCACTGGTGGGAGAAACGCCGATTGCTATACAATGCTATCTTGATTGTTTATTCTGCTTTCTGCATCTATGAACTTTGGGATTATCCCTTGCGCTGGATCCGAGGACTTCCAAACATCATTTTCGAGACTCTTCAGGTATTCCTCTTTTTAAATGTCGTTTACACTTTGTTGTGGTCGTATGATTATTGGTTCTACAAGTACAAGACCGTCGAATCTAGCATCACAAAAAAATGGGTTTCTTTCAGTTTATTTACGCTTTTCTCAGAAATGATCATTGACCTACATCACTTCTTTCAAATGGATGTACTCTTCGCCTATTGAACCATCTTTGCCATAAACTGTACCAGTACAAATGAGATTCCTTTTTCTTACTCTATTTATCTTTATTTCAGCCCATCTCGGTGCCCAAACAGAAGTTAAGAACGTTACTATTGATCCTTATAAGTCGCTTAGTTATGGTGCTTTTTTCAAATCTTTGACGCTTCATTCGGCCGATACTGATGCAGAATACATTGACGGTTTTGAATTTAAATGGGGATACATTTATGAATTGAAGATTCAATCGACCAAATTAACATCTCCACCAGAAGATGGAGGCGACACCGATTACAAACTCATCAAAGAAATTTCAAAGACGAAAGCTCCATCTGACTATCGTTTTAAACTTCGATTGGAAAATGAGGTTTATTTGGGAGGTGATAGCGCCGAAGCTTTCACGCAGATGGATGATACCTCGTATATGTATCTCAAGGAAATTAAGATCGTTGTTCCTGAAGAGTTACTCGAAGAATTTCTGAAGGTCATTGAAAACGGGAAGTCCAAAGTGGGCGTATTTGGATTCAATGATGATGGGTCGATTCAATTGTACGAAATTAAATAGGCATAAAAACGGTAATTCCGTTCATTAACGCAATAAATTCACGTGCCCTTCTAAAGTGTACTCTTTGTCTGTGAAATCGGTAAAGGTTGCTTTCCAAACGTACGTCCCATCTTGGCATTCAACGCCATTATACGTTCCGTCCCAACTATCCGTAAATTCATCCAAGGTATAGATTACCTCTCCCCATCGATTGAAGATGAGCATTTCGAATGTTTTGACATTGCCACCATAGGCTTGGAACACAGGGTTAACATCGTCTTGACCTCCCGGAGTGAACGTGTTGGGAACATACACAATTGGGTCGTAGAAAATGTTTACCGTATCTGCAGCTGAACAACCATTTTGGTCCGTATAAGAAACGGTATATGTAAAGTTTTGATCAGGATTCGCTACTGGATTTGGACAATTCACACAGGTCAAAAATTCCGTTGGATACCACGTGAATGGTCCTGTTGTAGAACTTGTTGCCGACAACTGCACCTGGTCTCCTAAGAAGGCGTACACATCTGGATTTGTTTGAATGAATGGCATTGGATGTAAGTCAACGAAAACCGATGCCGTATCCGTACAACCGTATTGATCTGTCCCTGTCACCACAAATGTTGTGGGAGCGTTAGGTGTTACCTGAACTATGGACAAGCCGGGATTGTTCACAAAATTTGATGGGTACCATGAATAACTCACGCCACCCTGTGCCCAGAGCGTTGCGGATTCTCCCGGGCAAATAATCGTATCATTCCCCGCAGTTACGTTCGGCTCTGTAACATCAATATAAACGCTATCTAGCACATCATCACAAACATTGGTAAATACACAATAATAATACATCGATTGCGACGGTGTAATGGTCACTGTGTTGGTATTTGCCCCTGTGATATTTACGTTTGGATACCAAGAATACGTTGCTGCTCCACTCACAGAAATGGTGGTTGACGCTCCCGCACAAACAGTTACTTGATCTGGAATTACTGGTTGAGGCGGTGTCAGTTCCACTTCGACCATTACATCTTGTGAAAGCACACATCCTTCTGGAGTGGTAATCTCTACCGTATAAAGAATATCGTTTGTAGGAGTACTGATAGGTGTGGCGCTAAAAGGATCGTTAAGAAAGGTACTCGGGGTCCATTCGTATGATACTCCTCCAGCGGCTTGTAATTGCACACTTTCTCCGATACAAATTATCGTATCATTGGAAATATTGCCGCTTGGCGCAAACACTTCTACGGTTATGTAGGCCGTGTCAATTCCACAACTGTCCGAGATAATGACCATGAAATCCGTATCCTGAGTAACGGAAACGAATGGATCTGCAATGTTTGGATTACTTAAAAATTGTGCTGGTGACCAAACATAATTGGCTCCACCAAATGCTTCTAATTGTGCCGTGTCACCCGGACAAATTGGTCCTGGTAACGGAACGATTCCTCCCCCAAAATCACCAATATTTAGCACCAACTGTGTGGTGTCGGGAGAGAAGCATTGATTTGTATCGGTTACTATTAAAGTTACGTTGTAGGTTCCTGCGCTGCCGTAGAGGTGCGAAGGATTGACAGCCGTGGATGTATTTCCATCTCCAAAATCCCAATAAAAGTTGTTTCCATTGGCACTATTATTTGAAAATACTGCCGGATTGGGAATACAGACAGTTGTATTCGGCACAGAGATAAGTGCGTCAATTTGATTCAGCTCAAACTTAAAAGCGGCCAAATTACAATTGGAACTTCCATTGGCAGGCGAATAGGCATCTGGCGTTGTTGTAAATCCATTAGAGTTCCCACCACAGCCACCACAAACAGCATGGTAAATTCTTCCAGACTTGTCGAAACGAGATGTTCCACCATCTACGTGTTCGTCACTGACATTGGGAAGCCCTCCAAAAAAGGTTCCATATTTTAAGTTGCTTGCATTCTGACCAAGAACGCCGATGTAGAAGTTATTCCCGTTTGTTGTTGGTTGATAGGCGTTGGCCGTTACTGGGAAACCATTTGTGGTAGAAAAAGGTGCATTTCCGTTGTTAACATTCAACACACCACCCCAACCAGAAAAGTAAATTTCGTAACAGTCCGAAACCAAAAATGCTGTGGGTGAAATCTCCACGTGGCCACTACTCGCTCCAACCATTGTTCTCCACTCTCTTGTGGCAAGATTAGAACTGTACTTCTGAATGAACTGTCCCGAATTTGCATTTCCGTACAATCCACCAGTTATGCCGAGATTCGATTCCGTTTGTCCCAACACATACACACGATCGTCAATATCCAATTGCACAAAATACACCTGATCGTATTCATTCTCTCCAATGTAGGAGCCGGACATTATATTTCCGTTGTTTCCATTTAATCGGACAACATAACCGTCAACCTCGCCACCAAATGAATTGTCAAACCCACCCGAAAACGGCATATTACTCGACGTTGTTCCACCAGCCACATATACGGTTCCGTTTGAAGATACCTGCACAGAATTTCCTGTTTCTTCACCAGAACCTCCTAGATACGTCGACCACATCAAACTACTTAAAGTCGGTGGCATTTTGAATATTACGGCATCTTGCGTTCCAGAAAGTGAATTTTGACCTCCGAATTGCGTTGGAAAATTGGCCGAGCGCGTGGTGGAGCTAATAATTACGTTCTCCTGGGCATCCAAAATGATTTCACCTCGAAACTGATCGCCGAGATTTTTCATCAAGAGCGTTGTTGAGATATTCAATCCATCGGTATTGTTTCCTCCAACAAAGGTCGAAGCAATTAAGGACGTTCCATCATCGCTCAAGCGAGCTACGTACAAATCTTGTCCGTCTGTGAAATTCAATAAGTTGGTTGCAGATGTCGGCACGCTTGGCGCTCCCTGATAAAAGGTGCTATACGGCGTTCCTGCCATCGGGAAATTCCCCGAACTGGTTACTCCGAAAATGAAAAGTTCATCGTTTGAATTGGCCACAATACTGTTTGCCGTTTCAGAACCAATTCCACCCAAATACGTGGAATACATCAGCGATGATCCGTCAGGTGTAAACTTTGTAATTCCTACATCCGTATATCTATCCGCCAGCGTTCCTTGTGAGTTGTTGCCTGTTTGGAATGCTCCTAAAGTGATTGGATAACCCAATCCAAAGATTATTCCTCCGGCAAACAGAGCTCCTTGACTGTCCGGTGTGGCCGTCATTCCCCAATTGTCGGCAGTCGCTCCTGTAAACGTTGAAAATACCAATGAAGGATCAATAATCAGGGTTTCGTTTGAATCGTAGCCATTCGGCATGACAAAACGAACGGTATCACCAGATAACTCAAACTTCACCTCAACATTCGCCCCACTTTCTTGAAGCCTGGAATAGCACTTCTTCGATTAAAAAAACCTCTTCAATATTACGTAGACAAGTATGGGACGGCGTTCTACGGCCTTAATAAGCTGCACCTTTTGATGGAAAAACAACACAACCGTGGTCAGGATGGAGCGGGTGTTGCGAACATCAAATTGGACATGAACCCTGGAGAGCGTTACATCTCTCGATATCGTTCCATTGATAGCAAGCCTATTCAAGATATTTTCGATCGATTGTTTGGTCATGGCGATGCCTTTGTTTTACGCGATCCTTCGGGTATTCGTCCGGCATTTTGGTACGAAGACAACGAAGTTTGTGTGGTTGCGTCGGAACGCCCTGTGATTCAAACGGCTTTCAACCTGAAATACGAAGACATTAATGAATTGAAGCCGGGTCACGCTTTGATCATGAAGAAAAATGGTCGCATCAAGGAAACGTTGATCAACGAACCATTCGAGCCTGCGAAATGTTCTTTCGAACGCATCTATTTTTCTCGTGGATCGGATAAAGATATCTACACCGAGCGAAAGCAGTTGGGTAAAAATGTGGTTCCTCAAGTGATGGACTGCATCGACAACGACCTGGACAACTCAGTTTTCTCTTTTATTCCGAACACTGCAGAAGTGTCTTTCTACGGAATGATCAAAGGATTAGAAGATCACTTAAACGAAGAAAAAATTAAAGCAATTTCTGCCTTGGGTGCAAATGCCAATGAGGAAGAAATTCGTAAAATATTGCTAAAGCGCGCACGCATTGAAAAAATCGCGATTAAAGACGCGAAATTGCGAACGTTTATCACTCAGGATGATTCTCGCGACGACCTTGTAGCCCATGTTTACGACATTACGTATGGAAGTGTCAACCGTGGAAAGGACAATCTGGTCATTATTGACGACAGTATTGTTCGTGGAACTACCTTGAAACAGTCCATCTTGCGTATTTTGGACCGATTGGATCCGAAAAAAATTGTCGTGGTTTCTTCCGCTCCTCAAATTCGCTATCCAGATTGTTATGGAATTGACATGGCGAAAATGGGCGATTTCATTGCTTTTGAAGCGGCGATTTCATTGTTGCACGAACGCAACATGATTTACGTGATCGATTCTGTTTACAAGAAATGTAAGGAACAAGAAAACTTGCCAAAAGAGCAAATCAAGAATTACGTTCAGGAAATTTACGCACCTTTCTCGGCAGATGAGGTTTCGAAAAAAATCAGTGAGTTGCTAACGCCACCAACCATCAATGCAGAAGTTCAAATCATCTACCAAACAGTTGAAAACTTGCACGATGCTTGTCCAAATAATACAGGAGATTGGTATTTTACTGGAAACTACCCAACCAAAGGTGGTAACAAGGTGGTAAACAAGGCATTTATCAACTGGAAGGAAGGACGAAACGAACGCGCTTATTAAAACGGTATGAACAGAAGAACGGCACTCATATTTTACATTCTTAGTATTTATGTAGTGATCCAGTTCGTTTGGTGGGGGGTACAATTGGTGAACCTCAACGGAGAAATTTATGCCGATTCAAAAGATTTCGGACAACGTTTCACCATGATTATTGGAGAGGGCGCTGTATTCTTACTCCTTCTCGTTATTGGGATTTGGCAAATCCATCTTTCGATTCGAAAAGATTTGAATTTATCCAAACGTCAGAAGAATTTCCTTCTCTCGGTGACGCATGAATTGAAAACACCGCTTGCGGCAAACAAGTTGTACATTCAGACGGTTACCAAACGAAAGTTGTCGAAAGAGCAATCAGACGAACTACTTCAAAAAGCCATTGATGAAAACACGCGTCTTGAGCAGATGATCGATAATATTCTGAACGCATCAAGACTGGAAAACAGAGCATTGGAACCTATTCTAGAGGAATTTGATGCGCTGTTGCTCTTCAAACAGATTCAAACGCGTTTCAAAGATATTTCGGGTGAATCCACCATTAATTTAGACATTGAGGAAGGATTGCAGATGCATGCCGATCGCACCATGATTGAATCCATCATTGGAAATTTGGTGGAGAACGCATTGAAATATGCGGGTCGCGACAAAGCCATCACCATTTATGCCCAGCGCAAAGAAACGAAAGTTGTTTTTGGTGTGCGCGATTTAGGCCCAGGTATTCCCAAGGAAGAAAAATCCGAGATTTTTAAAAAGTTTTACCGAGCTCAAAACGAGGAAACGCGCTCTCAGAAAGGAACGGGATTGGGACTTTTTATCGTTTCAAGATTGGTTTTCCTGCAAAATGGAGAAGTGCAATGCCTTGATAATAAACCCAACGGAACTGATTTTCAAATTACACTATAACAGATGTCGAAACACGTAGGATTGATCATTTTAGACGGATGGGGCATTGGGGATCGTAGCGAATCAGATGCTATTTTTCACGCGCATACACCTTTCATGGACGGTTTGCTTGCAACGTATCCAAATGCCACCCTAACCACTTTTGGTGAGAAAGTTGGTTTACCAGAGGGGCAAATGGGAAATTCCGAAGTGGGGCATTTGAATATTGGCGCTGGCCGCATTGTTTATCAAGAGTTAACGCGCATCAATAAATCAATTCGAGATGGCGACTTTTTCCAACGAGAAAAGCTCGTTCAGGCATTCGAAGAGGCAAAAGAAAAAGGGTCGCGCATTCACTTCATGGGCTTGGTTTCGAAGGGCGGCGTCCACAGTTCACAAGAACATTTGTACGCACTTTGTCAGATGGCAAAAACGCATAAAATTGACCAGGCATTCATTCATGCCTTTACCGATGGGCGCGATTGTGATCCAACAAGTGGGCTTCGTTTCGTAAAGGAATTAGAAGATGAAATCACCGATACGCCGGCGAAAGTGGTTTCTGTAATCGGGCGGTATTATGCCATGGATCGCGACAATCGTTGGGAGCGTATTCAAAAAGCATACGACCTAATGGTGAAGGGAGTGGGAGAATCATTCGGCTCTGTTTCCGATGCTTTGCAAAGTTCGTATGAGAGCGAGGTTACGGATGAATTCATTGAACCAAAAGTTATTGGAAATCACTCTGATGGATTGATTCAACCAGGAGATGTTGTCATTAACTTCAACTTCAGAACGGACCGACCGCGTGAAATCTCCATGGCGCTGACACAACAAGATTTTCCTGAGTTCGGCATGGAACGATTGCCTCTCTCCTACTACACCATGACCAATTACGACAAGACTTTTGAGAATGTCCATGTGATTTTCGAAAAGGAGAATTTGGTGCAAACCCTGGGCGAAGTAGTTGCTGATAACGGGATGTCTCAAGTACGTATTGCTGAGACGGAAAAATATCCGCATGTGACATTTTTCTTCAGCGGAGGACGCGAATTGCCTTTTGAAAATGAAAATCGCTTATTGATCAACTCTCCGAAGGTGGCAACGTATGATTTGCAGCCAGAAATGAGCGCTCCAGAGGTTCGAGATGCTATTGTGATGGAAATACATACCGCTGCACCGAACTTCATCTGTCTGAACTTTGCCAATCCCGATATGGTTGGACATACAGGAGATTATGCCGCCATTCAAAAAGCGGTTGAAACCGTTGATGGATGCCTGAAAGATGTTGTTGAGACTGGGAAAGCGAAAGGCTATGAGTTTATTGTAATTGCTGATCACGGAAATGCCGATTTTGCAATCAACGCAGATGGATCGCCCAATACAGCCCATTCATTGAATCCTGTTCCGGTTGTTATGGTCACGCAAGATGCGAACGTTCAATTAAAAGATGGAATTCTTGCGGACGTAGCACCCACTATTTTATCGCGTCTGGGAATTACGCAGCCTAATGAAATGGATGGAAAGAGTTTATTGGTCTAATACCCCATATTCTGTTCTATTTTCACAAATCCGTAAAGTACTTCGCAGTTCTTTTGTTTTTTTATCGCTTTGAGTAATTTCTCTGTTATTTCCGCTTCTGAATCGGTGGTATAAAGATCATTGTACTTCACCTCTAAAGAGCTCAAACAGCTTTCTACCGCTGTACTTTCAATAAGCTCAATGGCTGCCGCATCTTTCTCTGCCTGCTCTGGATTATCCATGCCGTATTCAAAAAGTGCTTCTTCGAAATCTTTATTGTTCTCGGCTGCATCAACAATAACTCTTCTTCCTTCTTCTGAGACACCCTCATTTGCAGGTCGCCAGCATTCACACATTTCTCCTGCGAGTTGGTCGATATCATTTTCATTCGCAAAATTGCATGAGAATAGAATAAGTAGTGCTAATGGTAAGAAGAAAAGTTTTTTCATGTTTGATTCTTTTAAGTTTTAGTCAGAAATGAGAAGTCCCAACCGAATCGATTGGGACTTCTCAAAATATTAATAACGAAGAAAGCCTATTGAGCCCCCATTCCCATTTTCATGAATGCGTACGAACTTTTACAATCGTCCATTGCTTTCAATTCGTCCAAAATTTTCTTTTGAATTTCAGCTTCTGAATCTGTTGAATATACGTCATCGTACTTTTTCTCAAGTCCTTCCATACAAGTGGTAATATCTGTCACCATTGATCCCTGCATTGCTTGAGCATCTTGCATTGCTTGCATTGGATTATCCGACATATAATCAGCCATCAATTCCTGTAATTTTGTTTGGTCTCCATCTGAATCAACAATTACCTGCATCATTTCAGGCGACAATTGATCAGTAGATTTGTTTACACAATCACAAGCATCTTTTGCCAATGCTTTGTAGTCAGCATCATCGGCAACATTACATGCAAATAAGGACAACGCTAGCGCAGGTAGGATAAATAGTTTTTTCATTTTTATTTCTTAATTAAGGTAAATAATATTGGCTCAATATAACTAAAAAGAAAGTAGCCACGCATCATTTTTCCATGCCCATTTTCATGAAAGTATAAGAGCTTTTACAATCGTCCATTGCTTTTAACTCATTCAATATTTTCTGTTGGATTTCTGTGTCTGAATCTGTGGAATAGACATCATCGTACTTTTTTTCCACTCTTTCCATACACTCGGTAATCTCTGTTACCATAGGTCCTTGCATGGCTTGAGCATCCTCCATGGCTTGCGTTGGGTTTTCCGACATAAAAACAGCCATTAACTCTTGTAATTTTGTTTGATCTCCCTCAGAATCAACAATTACTTGCACCATCTCAGGTGATAATTGCGCTGTAGATTCGTTCACACAATCGCAGGCATCTTGCGCCAGGCTTTCATATTGGGCGGCCATGTCAACCACCTCTTCTTTTTCTGGCGAATCCTTTTCGTCCGCAGCGGTTTCGTCTGTTTTTCCATTGTCCCCGCATGCAACCAACGAAAATGCCAGGATGTGTAGTAATAGTATTTTTTTCATGTTTAATTCTTATGAAGTATTTATAATTGAAGAGGTAAAGTAACCAAAAAAGTGAAGTTGATGCGGTTAATATGTCCTTTTGACGAGAAAAAAACAGGTTTTATCGATGCCTATGTGGTTATTTATTCTATTCTTCCGGCATGAGAACCCTTCTGATCACTTCTTGGATTTTTCAATAATCGAAGTGGTAGAAAAACCATCCACCAGGTCAATTGCCTGAACGTTTCCGCCTCGTTCACGAACTTCTTTCGATCCAACAATGTACTTTTTTGAATTAGGATCGGTTTCATCCGGATCGTAATCTGCGCCTTTGACCAATATATCTGGTTGCAATGCATTGATGACATCCAAAGGTGTGTCTTCATCAAAAAATACAATGGCATCTACAAAGCCGAGTGAGGCGAGCACTAAAGAACGTGCATCTTCTGGATTTATGGGTCGATTCTCGTCTTTTCCTTGTCGTTTGACCGAATCGTCGGTATTCAGCGCAACAATCAAACGCTCTCCCAAACTTGCTGCTTTTGCAAGGTAGGTTACGTGTCCTTTGTGCAGAATGTCAAAACAACCATTGGTAAAAACAACGCGATCGCCTTTTAAACGCCATCCTTCCATGATTCGGCGCGTGGTGGTAATGTCGGAAATTTTGTTGGTGACAAATTTGAATCGATCTTCCATAAATCGAAATTAGGCATTTTTTCGCCACTGCAAAATTGCGAGTGAGAGTAAGCCTAGAACTAAAATCAATAAGGTTTGCGATACCCAAACAAAGATGCCAAATGCCGCAAAATCGATTTCGTAAATACTCAGAACGCCAGTTACCCAAAGCGGATACACCCCAATTCCACCTGGAAGTAAAGCAATGGCAGCAGCTCCTACCACAAAGGCTCCAAGAACAGCTTCTATGGGAATGTCTTTCGTTTCTTCAAATGCCATGGCCGCTGCCCACATCATTGCGATATAAGTTGCCCAAATGAAGAGGGTATGGAAAACGAACGACCATTTTCGTTTCATGGTCCACACAGATTTAATTCCTTCCCAAAAACCTTTCAGTTTTTCGTTTACCCATTTTTTGATGCGTTCGTTCTTGAGATACACGATGAAGCCTGCAATTCCAAACATCAATCCAGCGACTAGGATATACCAAATCAGCATGGAGTTTCCATCCTCTCCCTGATCCATTATCTTCTCAAATTTATCCGAGTTGGCCTGAACCAAGGTGGTTAGAAGTACAATTCCGCCAAGCATGAGCACATCGATAATTCGTTCAACAACGATGGTTGCAAATCCTTTTTCAAAAGGCACATTTTCGCTTTGGGTCAAAAGTCCTGCACGTGCCACTTCGCCCGATCGAGGAACGGTGTAGTTGATGATGTATCCGGACATGACTGCATGATAGGCATTGCTTAATTTCGGTTTGTATCCAAGGGGTTCTAGCAAGAATAACCAGCGATACGCCCGGCTTAAATGCCCCGAAAATGCAATGAGCAAACTGAGGGCAATCCATCCATAATTCGCATTGAAAAACGCATTTTTCGTATCATTCAAATCCTTATCAGAAAGACCGCTGAGAAAGTACCAGGTAAGGTAAACTCCAATGCCCAACGGCAAAACAATCTTCAGGATTTTTATAATGCGACTTTTCACAGTTTAGTCAATTAAATTCGTTTCCTCATTTGGAAAAACGATCATGGGTTTGAAAGATTTTGCTTCTTCGAACTCCATGTAGCCGTACCCAATAATAATGATCTTATCATCAACCGCTACGCGTCTTGCGGCTGGTCCATTCAAACAAATTGTTCCAGAACCTCGATCTCCCTTTATAACGTAGGTTTCAAAACGTTCTCCATTATTGATGTTGACTATCTGAACGCGTTCCCCTTCAATAATATTGGATGCTTCCATCAAATTTTCATCAATCGTGATGCTTCCGATATAGTTAAGGTCAGCCTGCGTTACTGAAACGCGGTGAATTTTGGACTTTACAACTTGAATCAACATTTCTGAAATAAACTAGTTTGTGTGACATTTTATCGCCGCAAAGATACGCGAATTATTCCTTTTCTAGTACATCGGAATATTGTCTAGCAAGCGCACATCACCTGCATAAGCAGCAATACATCCGTGGGTATTAGAAGTCCATTCTTGTACGTCTTCAAAAGTCGTAGCATCCACAAATTCGATATATTCCAATTCGTAAATGGAATCTTGAAACCACTCCTTTACCTTATCTCGTGCTTCGCGTGGTCCGTAATTGGACTGTTCATTTCGCACACGATTCAAGCATTCATAAAGAATGATCGCTTTGTCTTTTTGATCTGCCGTTAAACGTTCATTTCTGCTGCTCGATGCCAATCCACTTGGTTCGCGAAATGTCTCACATCCTACCACATTCACAGGAACGTTGAACTTTTGCACCATTTGCTGAATAATTGCAAGTTGCTGCAGGTCTTTCTGTCCGAAATACGCATGTGTTGGCTCTACAATTTCAAACAAGCGATACACTACTTCTACGACACCATCAAAATGACCTGGCCGAAATTCGCCTTCCATGATTTGTGCCACGCGTCCAAGTTGCATTCGTCTGGCTTCATGATCTTTGGGATACATTTCGTCGACAGAAGGCGCAAAAACGATAGTTTCTGCGGTAGTTTCTAACAACGCTACATCTTTCTCAAAGTTCCGCGGATACTTATCGAGATCGGAAGATCGATTGAATTGAGTTGGGTTGACAAAAATGCTGACAACGGTGAAGTCGCATTGTTTCGAGGAGGTTTCTACAAGAGAAAGGTGCCCTTCATGCAAAGCTCCCATTGTTGGAATAAATCCAACGGTTTGATTTTGGGCGACAGCATCGAGGTGATTTTTAAGGGACGCGACGGTCGTAAATACCTGAGTCTTTGCCATTCGTTCGACGTTCATAGAATAGACAAAACTATCCGTTTTTGTTGAGTTTCCGCTTTTTTTTCTATATTTTTGTAAAGTTTTTATCAATAAATTTTTTCATGGAGAAGAAGAAAGTACTATTTATCTCACAGGAGATATCGCCATTTTTACCTAAATCAGAGATTTCTACAACAGCTAGAAACTTAGCGCAGGGGATACAAGAAGCGGGGAAAGAGATTCGGGTTTTTATGCCGAGATTTGGAGTGATTAACGAACGTCGTCACCAGTTGCATGAAGTGATTCGTCTTTCAGGGATGAACTTGATCGTGGATGATGTAGATCACCCGCTAATCATAAAAGTAGCATCCATTTCTGCAGCACGTATGCAGGTTTATTTTATCGACAACGATGAATATTTCCGCCGTAAGTCTACCTTGACTGACGAAAACGGAGAGCCACATGCTGACAACGATGAACGTTCTATGTTCTTCTGTCGCGGCGTTTTGGAAACAGTCAAAAAACTTGGATGGCAACCAGATGTTATTCACTGTAGCGGTTGGATGACTTCGTTGATGCCAATGTACATCAAGAATCTATACAAGGACGATCCGCATTTCGCAAATACAAAAGTGGTTTACCACATGTACAACGAAGGGTTTAACAATAATTGGGACAGCCGATTTTCTGAAAAACTTAAATTTGACGGGTTCTCTGATGAAGTGACCAGCGAATTTGCAGAACCAAATTTGGTAAATATTACCAAGGCAATTGCAAAATATTCGGATGGTTTGAGCGTTGGAAGTGAAGACCTCAACCCGGAGCTTAAAGCAATCTTCGATGCAGCCGAATGTGAAAAACTAGATTTTGTTGCTGAAGAAAACTTGAACAAAGAAGTTTCCGAGTTTTTAGACAAAGTAATTGAAGCAGAAGTTCTCATATAGCCCTATGCAAAAATCGACATTTACGTGGCGGAAAGGATGGTTCCTTTCCGCTACTTTTTTATTGCTAGTTTCCACAGCAACTATCAGCTGTAAAAAGAAAATCAAGGAACTTGGACAAGATGTTGTATCCAATGAAGATCTCATCAATTCTGGTGGGATTGATACTTTTAGTATTCAAACGTCTTCGTACCGAACAGATTCCATTCAATCTTCCAATCGATTCTTCGGAATTTTGGGTTCGTGCAACGATCCTGAATTTGGAACGATTAACGCTGAAATCTACACGCAGTTTCGTTTGATCAACACGTCTCCGGCATTCGATTTGCCAAACATCACCATAGACTCGGTTGTGCTTTCAATGAAGTATAGCGGCGTGTATGGATCACCAGGAGACCAGACCATTGAAGTCTACGAAATCACAGATTCGGAACCTTTGCAGGATACGGCAACCTATTACACCACAACAACTTTCCAAACATCTGGACCAAACCTTGTTGTTCCTGGAACGGAAGTAATGAACCTCGACCCTAATACGCCTACGGTAGAGATAACATCTGGAGATACCATCGAATTGGACCCACAATTGAGAATTCATCTAGATACCAACTTAGCATGGCAATTGTTCAATGAAGCGGATGCCAACCCGGCAACGTTTGAGGATAGCGATGTGTTCGTTGAATACTTCAAAGGATTGCGCATTTTGGCAAATAATGGCCCTCAATCTCCAGGAGATGGCGGTTTGTTTTACTTCGACCTGATCGACAACGATTCCAAATTAAGCGTATACTACAAAACCAATGGCGATGAACGTGTGTACGACTTCGTTATCAATTCTAGCTGCGCCGACTTCAATCACATTGATTTTTCCGAAGATTTGGACGTCACAAACGTGATCAACAATCCGTCTTTGGGGCAATCTACGTATTACGCGCAGTCTTACCAAAGCCGTGGAATCGTGAAAATCCCAGGATTGAGTTCACTGCCACCAAACGCCATTGTGCACTCGGCAACTTTGGAGCTTCCAGTACAATATCAAACGGGACAGCCTTTTGAACCGGGAACAGAACTCAGTGTTGCTTTGTTTAAGAGTTCCACTGATTCTACCTTAATTTCAGACGGTTCCACCCTCGGAATCTTTAGTTCTGGAAATAAAACATTTACCATCAACCTAAGAAATTACGTACAACGAATTGTTTCTGGGGAATTGGAAAACACAGGTTTTGTGGTTTCGCCACTACTGTTCTCAAACACAATGGACCGTATTGTATTTAACGGACCAGAGACAGACAAGAAACTGAAACCGACATTTAAAATCACCTTCTCCGAATTCTAAGAATAAGAAATTATGTGTGGAATTGTAGCATACGTGGGTACCAAAGAAGCGTATCCGATCATCATTAAAGGATTGAAACGATTGGAATACCGCGGCTATGACAGTGCCGGTGTTGCGCTCCTTCAAAACAACGAATTACAATCGTTTAAGAAGCAGGGGAAAGTATCCAATTTGGAAGCGTTTGCTTCGGGTTCTGATACTTCGGGTTCTATTGGAATCGGTCATACGCGTTGGGCAACTCACGGAGCTCCTTGGCTTTACAACAAGTTGTTGGAGCTTACGCCATCGTTGTGATGTCGAAAAACGAACCAGACAAGTTGATTGCTGCTCGTAAAAGTAGCCCACTTGTTGTTGGAATTGGTAGCATGGGTTTCGCTTGGTGGGATCAAAGATTACGAGCAAAAATTGATCAATGCCAACCGCATTATTATGGTAGCTTGCGGAACTTCCTGGCATGCTTGTTTGGTTGGAGAATACCTTTTCGAAGATTTGGCGCGCATCAATGTAGAAGTTGAATATGCGTCGGAATTCCGTTACCGTAATCCAATCATTAACGAAAACGATATTGTGATTGCCGTTTCTCAATCTGGTGAAACTGCAGATACGTTAGCTGCTCTGGAATTGGCAAAATCGAAAGGTGCAACGATTCTTGGAATTTGTAACGTGGTTGGATCTTCTATTTCGCGCATTACGCATGCGGGATCGTATACGCATGCCGGACCTGAAATTGGTGTAGCATCAACTAAAGCATTTACGGCGCAAGTAACTGTTCTTACCCTCATGGCATTGTCGATTGCGCACAAAAAAGGAACGGTAAGTGATTTGAAATTCCGCACTTTGATCAGTGAGTTGGAGGCCATTCCTTCGAAAGTTCAACGCGTATTGGAAAAAAATGCGAAAATTGAATTCATCTCTGAACAATACAAAGACGCGAATAATGCACTTTATCTCGGACGCGGAAGTTCATTTCCGGTAGCATTAGAAGGCGCATTGAAATTAAAAGAGATCTCGTACATCCACGCTGAGGGTTATCCCGCGGCAGAGATGAAACACGGTCCAATCGCTTTGATTGACGAAGAAATGCCTGTTTTCGTAATCGCGACGAAAGGTACTTCGTACGAGAAAGTAGTGAGCAACATTCAGGAAGTGAAAGCGCGTAAAGGGAAAATCATTGCGATTGTTACCGAAGGCGACGAACAAGTGACCGAAATCGCCGATCACGTGATTGAAATTCCTGAGACAGACGAGCATTTGGTTCCATTGTTAGCAACCATCCCATTGCAGCTTCTTTCGTATCATATCGCTGTGATGCGCGAGTGCAATGTTGATCAGCCGCGTAACCTGGCTAAATCAGTGACAGTAGAGTAAGACTGTTCAAAAATGCTTCCATCTTGTTGAAAATTGCGCGATCGTCTCGCGTGGTTTGGGATTTGCATCCTGTATATTTGAATGCAAACTAATGACAAAAGCTATCCGTGAAAGCACTTACTTTATTCTTTTTGCTCCTTTTTGGAACTGTCGCATGGTCTCAAAACGGATACGTCGTTCAAACTATTTCCAACGGAGATACTACTTATTTGCATCAAGGCGGACAGATTTACTGGAAATTGTATCAGGGAGTAAAAGACGCGATTATTGAATCTACGATGCCTGTTGGTCGTACCAGAACCAACATAAAATATCAGATTACTGCGCGTGAATATGACGGATACCTGATCACTTTTGACGTTAAAAAAAGTGCCACGGAAAATTTCCAAATCGTCTTTCATACAGGTAATAGAACCGTTACTTATCTTTTCGAAGAAAAAACCGTGATATACAAAGGAGAAAACGTCAAGTTTACGCTGCATGATTAATGAGAGACCAAAAAAATCAAACAGCAAATTAAAATTATTGAATTCCAACCTTTTCATTTTTCGTGTGTCTTTTAATTAAAGCCACGATATGAAATATACCCTCCTCCTTTTGAGCACGATCATTTTAGGATCTTGCGGACTTCAAGAATCACCCGAAAACCTGCGCTCGGAAAAATCGCGGGAAACCGGACTGAGAAACACCCCTGCTTCACCAAATAACGAAACGAAAGCGAAGCGTGCTGATAATCTTGAAGCTGATTATGCTGCCAATGGCACTCTTGCCTTTGATACGCAAGGGAACGAAATCGCACCAAACAAAAACCTAATTGCTGATCGGAAAATGATCTGGAATGCCAATCTCAAATTTCGTGTCGAAAACATGGATCGCTCAACAAAAGCCATTCGATTGCTCTGTAATTCACATCAGGGATATATTTCTGATATGGAGCGTGAGCAGGATGATTATCAGCTTGCTACTTACGTTACCATTCGTGTTGCAAACGATCATTTCCACGATTTAGTAGCCGCCATTAAGGGAGAATCCGAATATTTGGACATTGCCACCATCACCTCGGAAGACGTAACAGAAGAGTTTGTTGATATTGAAAATCGCCTTGCAACAAAGCGAAAAGCCCGTGAGCGTTATATTGAGATTCTTCGAACAAAAACGGGAAGTATTGAAGAAATTATCCAAGCGGAAGAAGCAATTCGCCGCATTACGGAAGAAATTGAAGCAAAAGAAGGACGTTTGCGCTTTTTAAGTGATCAAATGGAATTTAGTACGGTTACGTTGCATATGTACAAACCAATGGAAGAAACGAAACCTCAAATTGTTGAGGCAGATTCTTATGGTGATCAAATAAGTGCGTCCTTCTCCACAGGTTGGAGTGTAATTAAAGGATTGGGATTGCTGTTGGTTACTGTTTGGCCGCTGTTTGCAATTCTTGGAGGAATCATGATCTGGAAACGTAAGTGGGTTGCACGAACCTTCGCAAAGTCGCAATCATAAACTGATTGAAAATCTGTAGTTTTGAGGACAATTCAAGCACCTCTCATAAGATGAAAATTTTTGCCTTTTTGCTTCTTTTAATTCCTTTAACTGCGACTTCACAGCTAGATGAATCGTATCAGAAATACAACAAGGCCATGGCCAAGGGGAAATTTAATAAAGCCCAGAAAATCCTCATAAAAATAGCCAAGAGTGAAAACAATGAATTACTGAACTACTTGACTCGGGGCCACTTCTTCGGGAATACAGGGAAAATTGATTCAGCGACTTACTATTTAGATTTAGCAATTGATCATTTTAAATACGCCAATATTTCTTTTCAAGACAAGAGCTTCTTTCAAAAAAAAGACAGCTTGTATTCGATGGCTATTGATGTTTGCGATATAATTATTCAGGACGCTCCAACGAGTCACAATTATATGCTGCGCGGCATCTATAAAAAGGACTCTGGATTGGATGCTGAATCGTTAACAGATTTCAGGCAGGCAATTGCTTTGGATTCGACCATAAGTTTGAACTACTACAATTTTGCTTTAGCCCATAAGGAATTAGGAAACATAGACTCAGCCCTTCATTATTACGATTTGGCGATTGAAACCGACCCTTTATATTCTTCAGCATACCTCAATAAAGGTTTTATTTATCTTGAGCAAGAACGCTATGAGAAAGCCCTGGAAGAATTCAGTTTGTGTATCGAGAATGGCGCCATTCCAAAAACCGCGAGCTATGCTATTAATAATATGGGGTACTGCTTTTATAAACTGGAAAAATTTGACAAAGCCCTTTTCAATATTCGAACTTCTCTGAAGTTAAACCCGATTAATTCTTACGCTTATAAAAATTTAGCCCTCATTCACATTGCACTTCTAGACCAAGAGTCGGCATGTGATGCGATCGACAAGGCAATTGAACTTGGTTTCGTAAATAATTATGGAAATGAAATCCTTATTTTAAAGGAG
This sequence comes from Fluviicola sp., assembly GCA_043584915.1. Classification (GTDB taxonomy): domain Bacteria; phylum Bacteroidota; class Bacteroidia; order Flavobacteriales_D; family Crocinitomicaceae; genus UBA4466. Next base: position 1,841,194 of record CP121319.1, on the reverse strand, counting down.
GAAAACTGTCAATAATATCCATTTCATCCATGAAACTCTCTGAGAAAAGTAACCATTTCTTTCTTGACGTATTTGATGTCGTGCGCCTGATTCCAGAAGGTCGTGTAACGAGTTATGGCGCTATCGCTAAATATTTGGGTTCACCACGCTCAAGCAGAATGGTTGGTTGGGCAATGAATGCGAGTCACAAAGAAGAAAATATTCCCGCGCATCGTGTGGTCAATCGAACGGGGCTATTGACGGGAAAGGTTCATTTCAATCCACCTGAGGCAATGGCAGAACGACTGCAGAAAGAAGGAGTTCAGGTGAAAAACGACCAGATTCAAGATTTTGCATCTGTCTTTTGGGATCCTAGTGAAGAACTGTTTTTGGAATGAGGAGTTAATAATTATGAGTTATGAATGCAAAGGTAGGCGGAGGTACTCGAAGTCTACGCTTTGGAATGATGAATTATGAATGTAAAAGTAGGCTGAGGCACTCGAAGTCTACGTTTTGGAATGATGAATTATGAATGTAAAAGTAGGCTGAGGCACTCGAAGTCTACGCTTTGGAATGATGAATTATGAATGCAAAAGTAGGCTGAGGCACTCGAAGTCTACGCTTTGGAATGATGAATTATGAATGCAAAGGTAGGCTGAGGCACTCGAAGTCTACGCTTTGGAATATTGAATAAGGAATCGTTGATAGATTCATTATTCCCTAATCTTCTCCGAGGTCTTTATAAAACATATGTTCGTTTCCTGAGACACGCGCCAAATAGTCGATTTCGCTTTTAATTGCTTCCAATTCATGCAGCAACTCTTCTTTTGGCTCAACCATGTTGCTTTCTTCCACAAGAAGGTACTCTTTTTGAAGGGCTTTCGCCTCTTGGAGACGCTCTTCATATTCAGATGTACAAGATATAAGGGAAGCACTCATCAGGAGCGCTAGTAGTAGTAAAATCCTCATGATACAAAGTAACAACACTTGTTGTGCTCCCGCAAAAAATATGATAATTCGCTGCCGCGATTCGGTCAATTTTTACAATCAAACTTTCAAGCATAACTTTGGGAAGAAACAAGTACCTTTGAAGTATGATATTTGTGACGGGAGGAACTGGTTTGTTGGGATCTCAATTATTGTACGATCTCGTGTCTCAGGGCAAACAAGTTCGAGCGCTCTATCGATCACAAAATCGATTGGCTTCCGTTTCTCATTTATTCCGATACCGAGACCCTGAAAATGGCGCGGCATTTTTTGAGAAAATCGAATGGGTAGTTGGGGATATTTTGGACATTCCTGCCTTGTTGGAACAAATGAACGGCTGCTCGCACGTATTTCATTGTGCCGGACTTGTTTCCTTTCACCCGAAAGACCATGCCCACGTATTCAAAATCAATCGTGAAGGAACGGCGAACATGGTGAATGTAGCCCTAGAAATTGGCATCGAGAAATTCTGTCATGTCAGCTCCACTGCGGCAATTGGCGGCGATCATCTAGCACCAATCACGGAAGCTACCAAATGGAAAAACGGCGAAGTTACCTCTGGTTATTCACTGAGTAAAAACGCAGCTGAACGCGAAGTCTGGCGGGCGAAAGAAGAAGGCTTGAACGTAGTAATTATCAATCCTTGTGTGATTTTAGGTCCCGGAAATTGGAACGAAACGTCCTTGACCATTTTTCAAACAGTATCCAAAGGATTGAAGTTTTATCCGCCTGGAAGTAATGCCACTGTGGATGTTCGCGATGTATCGCACAGTATGGTTCAATTGATGGATTCGGACATTGAAGGCGAGCGTTATTTGTGTGTTGGATCGAACCAGACTTTCAAGGAACTAATGACAGAAATTTCTGGTCAGTTAGACATTCCAGCACCTACTCGATTGGCAAAACGTTGGCAAGTGGAAGTTGCGCGATGGGCATTGAAAATTGTCAAAGGAATTACGGGGAATCGAAGTGCTATTACCAAGGAAACCGTCCACAATCTTTTTGCGCACAAGCGATATGACACGACCAAATTGGAAACTGCCATTGGTATTGAATTCCGTCCTTTGAAAGAGCAAGTTTCGGACAGTATTGCTGGAAGGTTTGAGGATTGATAATATGTACGATCACATCATTTCGCATCCCTTAACTAAATTAAGCGTATGAAATTGGTACTCCTTTTCATTTCAGTTTTGTTTTATTTGAATACCCTCGCTCAAGATGGTTTCGAATTGATACGAAAAGCTGAAAAGAAAATAGAACAAGGAAAACTTGACAAAGCATCTCGGTTACTTGATCAAGCTGACAGCGCTGATTATGGCTTTTGCGGAAATGCATGGGCGAGTGGTTCTGATGCTATTGCCTTAAATCGAGCAAAAATTCACCAACTTGAAGGGAAACATGAGGAAGCTGTACTCGCAATTTGGGATATTGGAGGTCCTTTCTCACGATACTATGACTCGCTAAAAATGACGTATTTGTTGCAATTATATGATCAAGAGGAGATTCGGTCAAAGATTGATCAGGCACTGGACTCTTTTGGTATTTCCAATTATTCCCCCAGGTTCACCGATTATTTGGAAGTGAATTTTGATTGTCACGAAACGCCTTACTCCATATCTATTCTGAGTGTTTTGAACCGCCGACTAAATCTATTTCTTTCTCCAGATGGGCAAATTTCAGCCACTGACCGTGAACGCTTGATAAAAGCAATTAAAGAAGAGCCTTTTTATCGGCTTTTGCTCTCCAATCAATCGTAAAATCGATAATCACGATAACGGCAAACCATCATAAATCCTGTGGCTTCTTCTGTTGTGATTACAGATTCTAATAACAACGTTTTCTTGTTGTAGATAATTTGGATGTTGGTTTTGAGAACGCCTTTTCGGTAGATTAATTTCTCTTTCAGATTGCCCAGTTCGTCGTAATCGAATTCCATTTCTTCTACGGGCACTTCACTTCTATTCGAGATTTTTCGGATGGCTGCCAATTTCCCTTGCTCGTTGTACTCATATTTATACGTGTAAACGGTGGAGGTCATTTTTATCCGTTCGATGCGCTCCACCAAATACCCCATTTCGTTGTAGTTGAAGAATTCATCCAAATACGGTAAATCGTAATTGTTGTAGTACGTTCGTTTGATTTGTTTATCGTAATTGAAGTATTCGATACGTTCTTTGTTGAAGGAAAGCGAACGTACAATTTGCCCATTGCTATCGATATCGCGCTTGAATTCTTTGGCTACAATTCGATTCAACGAATCATAAGTGTAGTGAACGGCTTGCAATCCTTCCTGTTCAGAATAGCGATGCAGCTCCAAAAGATCTTCTTCGTTGTATACATAAAAATTCCAATTGGTATCTATACTTCCATCGTCTGGACGCGTTTCGTAGGATGCATCGAGATGCCCTTGCCCATCAAAGTGATAACTTGAATAATATTTCATGGGCACGAGTCCTTTCCCCGTTTTCATGTAGGAGAATTCGCCTTTTATCTCTTTAATTTTATTCTCTTTGATAAAGTTCTCATTGAAGAAAGGTTTGTCTGTAAAAGCCTCGCCTTCACGGTTGTCCAATACCTGCCCGAAACTAAAAAACGAGCACATCACAAATATTCCTACTAATCTCACAGTACAAAAAAACGGTTCTCTTCTCATAGTATTCCCTTCTTCAGGAATTGTTATCCATGTACTCACGTTGAAATACTTGGCGTTTTGCAACTTCCCAGTCTTCGGTGGGCAACTGGCAGGCACCTTGAAAACACACCATAATTTGATCTTTCGGCGCCGATATTTTGCTTGCGGTTAAAGGCAATTCTTTGTCAATTTTTGCTCCAAGAACGTATGGCACACCTCCTTTTTGAAGGGTCCATGGGTCTTTTGCATTTTCTGGAGCGACCACTTCTGCCAAACCATAAATTTCGTGCAAAAGCACCATCCCCCAATTGGAATATCCAGATCCGTAGTGTTCCATGCCGTCATACACATTTGCCAACATCGTTCTTGCGCGTTCTACATACGTGGGTTCGTCCAAATAACGGCCCAAATAGTACAAGTTACGCGCCATAACTGAATTACTTGATGGAATTACATTGTCATTCACCTCCATTTTTCGGGCGATCAAGTTGGATGTGGCATCTGTAAAAAAGAACATTTGGGACGCTGAATCGCCGAATTCTTCCAAACAATGTTTCATCCATTCATTCGCTTGTTGAAGCCAGGATGTTTTGAAGGTTGTTTGATACATCGCGATGCAAGCATCAATAGCATGTGCATAATCTTCTAGAAAGGCTTCGATGGTTGTTTTTCCGTCGTTGTAATTGCGGTAGAGTTTTCCACCGAGCACTTGCTTGTTCAGCATCCAGTGCATGATTTTCTCAGCCAGGTTTCGGTAATGCTCATTTCCAAAGACAGAAAATGCTTCACACAAACCTCTTACCGTCATTGCGTTCCACCCCGTGAGGCATTTGTTGTCCAATCCTGGACGAATTCTGTGTGATCTTTCCGAAAGGAGCAGTTCATTCACACGTTTTAATTGTGCTTCGAATTCATCCTGCGAGCATTCTAGCTCTTTGCACATTTCCACATCCGATTTACGGCGCAAGAGAATGTAGTTTCCCTCTTCCCAATGTCCGTGCTGATTGATCTCATACACGCGTCTTGCCCAACCAAAATGACGCCCCAAAACGGACTCTAATTCAGCGGCTGTCCATACGTAGAATTTTCCTTCAACGCCTTCGCTGTCGGCATCCAAAGCTGCGTAAAAAGCACCGCTTTCATCCAACATTTCGCGTTCTAACCAAGCCACCGTTTCATCGACAATACGCTTGTAGAGTGGCTTTTTGAAAACGGCATATCCTCTGGAATATACGGTGAGCAATTGACCATTATCGTACAACATTTTCTCAAAATGGGGTACTTTCCAAAGCATGTCAACGGAGTAACGGCTAAATCCACCACCTGCCTGATCGTAAATACCACCAAGTGCCATCATATCGAGTGTTGTCTCCACATGAGCGAGCGCTGCAGCATCGTTCTCCTGCAATGCGTAATCGAGTAAAAATTCTAAATTGCTTGGCAGTGGAAACTTCGGTGCACGGCTGTTTCCTCCCCATTCTTTGTCAAACGATTTTGACCAACGCTGCATCAGTTCCTCGAGAATTTCTTTGTCGAATTGTTTGTTTTCCGATGCCACTGAAATTAATTCGCTGCGCTGAATTCCTTCGTGCAAGTTTTCGGCATACTCATGCACTTTTTCCTTGTCGTTATCAAACGTATAGCGCAATGACTTGAGAATGTTCATCCATTGCTCTTTGGGAAAATAGGTTCCTCCATAAATGGGTCTTCCATCGGGAAGCGTGAAACAATTCAAGGGCCATCCGCCACTTTGCGTCATGAGTTGAACGGCTGTCATGTAAACTTGATCTACATCGGGGCGTTCTTCGCGGTCCACTTTGACATTGATGAAATGTTTGTTCATAATGGCTGCCACTTCCTCGTCTTCAAAGGATTCATGTTCCATCACGTGACACCAATGGCACGCAGAGTAACCCACACTGATTAGTACGAGCTTGTTCTCTTTTGCGGCGCGTTCGAATACGTCATCGGACCAGGGAACCCAATCGACAGGGTTGTGGGCATGTTGCAATAAATATGGGGATGTTTCTTGCGAAAGGGCGTTGGTGTATTTCTCCATAATGCAAAGGTACGATGTTAGACTTTAGATCGGAGACTTTAAGACGTTAGAGTGATCCCGGAATGGAAATCGAGCTCGTCGAGATGTCAGAGTGCCGAGAACTTCCGCTCAAATCTCATGTCTCCTGTCTCAAAGTCTTTTGTCTCCTGTCTCTTGTCTTCTGTCTCGCCCTCTTTTATCTCACCGTCTCCTATCTCCCCAAAAACCACCGAACAAAGTAATTCACTTGTTAATTCTTAATAAATAATTAGGATCGGGCCGTCCCTTTGCCCAAGCTTCGCTAATTTTACGCCATTGTAACGTTTTGAAGCAGGTAAAAGCCTTTCATATCGCCTTATTTATGGCAAGTATTCTCGCGGTTTTGTTCGTGATCACATACTTTGTGCCTGAAGATGGCTGGAATTACGGCGGGCACAAATGGAAGTTTCTGACGTTCGAGAAATTCATTCATCCTGCGAAACAGGAAAAAGCGGATATCAAGGAAATTGTGGCGGATGTAGATACATCAATGACCGATGATCCTTTGTTGCAGCATATGAATGGCTCTAATGGCGATTTCGGTGCTCCATCTGGCGGTGAAATCAGTGAAAATTCATCGACGGAATTGCTGATGAACGAAACTGGAGAGACCAATCTTCACACTTTTTTCCAAGTACTTGATGGCGTAGCTGCAAACAAATCGAAAATTTCCATTCTTCATTACGGCGATTCTCAGATTGAAGGAGATCGAATGACAGGATTTATTCGCCAACGGATTCAAAATCAATTCGGTGGGTTCGGGCCAGGATTAATTCCAGCGACGAATGTGTACAATACGCTTGCCTTCAAACAAAGTTATTCTGAAAATTTTGAGCGCTACACTGCCTTTGGTGGTGCCTCGTTGAAAAGCGGAAAATATGGTGTCATGGCATCTGCCGCAAGGTTCACGCAAGAATATGCCGACTCGGTGAAAGTAGACACACTGACCGATCAAACGGGTTGGATTGAAATTCAAAATTCGTCATCGACCTATTCACGTGCCCGACAATTCAACAATGTCAAAATGCACTACAACGATTGCGTGACGCCGGTAAAATTGAATGTTTACGAGAACGGCACACTCATTCATGAAGAACAACTTGCTACCGATGCAGCGCAGCATACGGTGGCTCTCACATTCCCTTCAACGCCGGGAAAACTAAAATTTGAATTCATCGGTAAAATCAGCCCGAATATTTGCGGTTTCTCTCTGGAAGGCGATTATGGCGTGCAAGTGACCAATATTGGAATGCGTGGCTCAAGTGGAACCGTATTTGGCAGATTAAACGGCGCAACAGCCCGCCCGATGTATCAGGAATTGAATGCGAAATTGATTATTATGCAATTTGGAGGAAACTCGGTTCCGTTCTTTAAAGACAGTACGGGTGTGCGCAATTTTGCCAGTTATTTCAAAGGACAAATCAATCGTGTAAAATCGATGAATCCGGGAGCCATGGTTATTGTAATTGGCCCGAGTGATATGTCGAAGAATGACGAAGGCATATACGAAACATACGAATTCCTGCCGTATTGCGTCAAAGAAATGAAGCGTGTTACACAAGATGCGGGTGGCGCATTTTGGAATCTTTATGCAGCAATGGGCGGAAAAAATTCCATGCCGGCTTGGGTGGAGAAAGGATTGGCCGGCAACGATCACATCCACTTTACAAATGCTGGAGCTAAAATTGCATCACAAAAGTTCTACGAAGCCCTTATTGCGGCTTATGCTAGATGGAAAAAGAACCCTAGTTGAGAGAATTCCTAATCATACTTATTAGCTTGCTGTCGATTCCTTCTTGGAGTCAGGACTATCCTGTGGCAAACGATACGGTCATGATTGATACGACTTTTTGGGATGGCGCTTTGAACAGCTATACATTTCAAGATTTTAGAGAAATGGATACGGCGGCAAGATCGGATTATCCATTTGTTGAGTGGGATAAAAACAACTATCGTTTTTACTCTGAAGACAGTCCGAATTTTGAAGTGTTTTATCAAAAAATGAAACGACTTCGCGACAAAAAAGAAGGAGCCATCAATATGTATCACATCGGTGGATCGCACCTGCAAGCAGACATTTATACCAATGATGTTCGCGAACATTTGCAAAATCGATGGACGGACGTTCCCGGTGAGCGCGGTTGGGTATTCCCCTTTGATTTGGCAGGAACAAACAATCCATGGAATTACGAATTTTCATCTCCAAACAAATGGAACGCGTATCGTTGCATCCCACATCGACCGAGTAAATACGACTTCGACTATGGACTTTTGGGCGCCGGAGTAACGTGCGACGATTCTGTAATTACCATAAAGTTTGAATACGATCATACTGCCAACAGACCGCCATTTGATCACGTGCGCATCTTTCACAACATTGGAGAATTTCCCTATTGGATGCATTTTGGGGGAAATGAATTGTTGCGCACCAAAACGGAACACAATCCGGAGTTGGGCTACACCGATGTTTGGTTCTGTGACGGCATGGACACATTGAATGTTCAGTTTGCCCGAACAGGTGCTGAAGCGCCAGAATTGGAGATTTATGGTTTCTTGCTCATGAATGAATTGCCCGGTGTTTCTTACACTGCAATCGGTATTAATGGAGCAGGATTGTACACGTATTTGGCCAATACCCGATTTGAGGAGCAATTGAAAACATATCCACCCGATTTCTTTGCTTTTTCCGTTGGAACCAACGATGGAAACACCACGTACGCCAAATTCAAGCCGCAGGTATACAAAGCAAACCTTGAAAAAGTGATGAAAATGGTGCTTCGGGCAAATCCTGACTGTGCCTTGCTGTTAACCGTTCCGAATGATTCGTATTACCGCAGACGATATTTGAACAAAAACATTGGTCGCGAGCGCGATGTCATTATTGAATTGGCCGAAGAATACGACATGGCCGTTTGGGATTTGTACGGATTGATGGGCGGATTGGGATCCAGTAGGACGTGGAAAAACAACAAATTAATGAAAAGTGATTTGATTCACTTCACAGGCGAAGGATACCATTTTAAAGGAGATTTGTACCTTGACGCGTTTATGAAGTTCATGGATCAAATGGAGCGAAGAGAACTAATTAAGGAAGAATGAACCTGCTTTTGACATCAGACTGGCAATTTGGCGAATTGTTTACGCGCTTCAGCACGATTTTCTCGTTCGAAGTGGGGGAAGGATCTTCTTTGGTTTTTACAAAACTTGATTTCTGGTTGTTCTTCCTTTTAGCGATGGCCGTGTTCTCTTTCCTACACAAACACATCGTTACGCGAAGCATCTTCCTCACGGTGATCAGTTTGTTCTTCTTCTACAAAACTTCGGGGCTGTACATGCTCCTGCTGATCATCAGTGTCGCCTTCAACTACCTGCTGGGCTATCAGATTTTCAAAGCCAAAAAAACGATCAATAAGAAGTGGATTATAGCCATTTCCGCAATATTCAATTTATTAATACTGGGCTATTTTAAATACGCCTACTTTTTTACCGACTCGTTCAATCAAATGTTCCATACGGACTATGAGTTAGTGAACCATTTTGCCCAGTTCGGAAATAGCTTTTGGGGTGAGGGAACCTTTGTAGAAAAGATTCTTTTGCCTGTGGGAGTTTCCTTCTTTACCTTCCAGAATATCAGTTACGTTGTAGACATTTATCGCAAGGAAATTGAGCCTGTAAAAAACTTTTTCCATTACTCATTTTTTGTAACCTTCTTCCCGCAATTGGTCATGGGGCCTATTGTTCGGGCACGTGATTTCATCCCACAAATTTCCAAACCATTCTCGCTAGATAAGGAATCATTTAGTTGGTCCATCATTCAGATTGTGAAAGGATTGGTGAAGAAAATTGTGATTGCCGATTTTCTGGTGGTGCATTTTATCGATAAGATTTTGCTCACCGAAACCTTCACTTTCGAGACCTATCCGGGGTTTGTTTACGTGATTGTGATGTGGGCTTATTCGATTCACATTTACGCCGATTTCTCAGGATACACGGATATTGCCATAGGACTATCGCGCTTGATGGGCTTTGAATTAAAACCCAACTTCAACTCTCCCTACAAGGCAATCAACGTGGCTGACTTCTGGCGTCGTTGGCACATTTCATTGGGGTCGTGGCTGCGCGATTATCTTTACATTCCTCTGGGCGGAAATCGAACGGGAACGCTTGGTTCGTACATCGCCATACTGATCATTTTCGTCTTCCTGATTTTTATTACCCAATGGTACGATCTGCTCTGGGTGTATCTCGGAGTAACCGTGGCTTACCTTGTCGGTTGGGCGACCATCAAAAATTTCAAACGTTACGTGCACCGCGATTTGAACCTCATCATTACCATGGTCGTTGGAGGATTGTGGCATGGCGCAAGTGAGAACTTTGTGATTTGGGGAGCAATGAACGGCTGTGCTTTGTTGATCTTCAAATACTGGAAACGCATCAACGAATACCTCACAGGAAAATCATCGTATTGGTACTTAATGAAGGGGGCTTTGGGATATGCGATTTACTGCGTTCTTTTGGTCAATTTCTCCTGGTTGGATCACATTGCTGTGCATTACATTTTCTACTGCTGGATTGGCATGGCGACCCTCATGTTGATCATTCATTTGGCGACTCGCAAAGTGGAACGCTATGGCTTTTTTCAAAACGTATACGTTCGTTTTTGGCAGATCTTTATCACCTTCAACTTCATTACGTTTACACGAATTTGGTTTAAGCTAGATGAGGCACGAAAAGGCCCCTTCCGAGAAAATGGGTTGGAAGATGCCGCCGCTGATTTATTGCCTGGCAAGTTGTTGGATCGAATCTGGAATCATTGGGAGTTTACAATGGAATATTTCTGGCAATTCTGGGATCTTTTCTATGTGCCAATATTAATCATGATTGCCGGATTCATTGTGCATTGGCTTCCAAACAAGCTCAAGAAATTGGGAGAAAAAACCTATACGGCATTGCCTTATCCAGTGCAAGCACTCGCAATTATCGTTATCATTTTCTTAACGTATCAGGCAATAGGTACAGAGCAACCACCGTTTGTTTATTTGCAGTTCTAATTGATTTAATTCCAACTAGAGTTGATTCCTTCATTTGTCCTTACGATATGAACTGTATGGTGAAACCCAAACATTTCATTCCACAATTCCTTTCTATTTTTAAGGTATGCAATTTGGAAAAGTACGCAACCCAGAACTGGTCGATTTCACCCTCCCGAAAGATCACCAAGACACCCTAAAAGCCTTTTCAGAAAAAGGAAGAAAAACAGGTCAGCCGAAGGTTTTTATTGGCGCTGCCAGATGGAGCAGAGCCGACATGAAAGGGTTTTACCCACGTGGAACCAAAGATGATTTGGCGTATTACTCTCGACAGTTCAATGCCATTGAAATGAACTCGACGTTTTACCGCATTTTTCCGCCTGAGCAATTTGCCAAATGGCGCGATCGTACTCCGGATGGATTCAAGTTTTTCCCGAAGATTCCTCAGGAGATTTCGCACTACAAGCAATTGAACAATTTTCAAGAACCAACAGATCGGTTCCTATTGGCGGCTTCGGAATTGGGTGATAAACTAGGAACGGTCTTTTTACAACTGAAAGAGCAATTTGCTCCCAACCGATTTCAACTGCTTCAGAATTTTGTGGAAGATTGGCCGACAGATTTACCGTTAACAGTGGAAGTGCGGCATGTAGACTGGTTCGAAGATGCCGTTGTTGCCAATGAACTTTACGATTTGCTATCTGCTCGAAATACGCAGTTTACCTTAGTCGATACTCCTGGTAGACGCGATATGTTGCACATGCGAATGCCAAATCCACAGCCGTTTGTGCGTTGGGTGGCAGCGTATCACGACCTGGACTATCTTCGATTGGATGCATGGGTGGAGCGTATTGCAAGTTGGACAGACCAAGGCATGGAAGAATTGCATTTTTTCGTGCATCAAAAGGTTACGGATGATGCGCCTCTGCTCTCCGCTTATTTTATCGAGAAACTGAACGATCGCATGGGCTGGGATTTACGAATTCCGAATGCTCCAGAAGATGTGACGCCTACTTTGTTTGATTGATTGTTTTATCTGCTGAGAGCAAAAAGAACGATTGTTTCCATCGTTGGTTCGGTAAAAGAGCTTGATTTAGTACGCCTCGAATTTTCTCGATTGCAACATTTTATCCCCTTGAAATAAAATGGCATGGTATACGCCCCCGCCAACTTGCCAATGGATCAAGTGATTGCCTTCGGTAGCGTTCATTTTTTTAGACGACACCAACTTGCCATCGGAGGAATAAAAGAACATTTCCAAATCGCCATTTGATGGATCCACATTGTTCAGGTAAATATAGAGGTAGTTTCCTGCAATGATCGGATTTGGGAAAAGGGAGAAATATCCCTGCCCCACCGTTATTGGCGTTGGATCGGTGTGAAAAACAGGGTTCACCTCAAAGAAAACGGTATCAGTTTCTCCATCACAGCCGTGAGCAACAAGCATTGCATTGTGCGGTCCAAAGGTCAAATAGTTGTAAATAATGGTGTCCTGATCTTCTTCAAAATGTATAATATCTCCATTGCCAGGATGCAATTCAAAAGAGCCTGCTTCAGTGCTTTTGTTCACGAATTCAACATTCATTTGACCGAGGTTTTGATACTGAATTCCTGCTTGAGGACTTCCGATGAATCCAAGACAATTGGTTTTTACCACATATCCAAACTCCCAAGGAACTTGAGCCGCAACAGAATCAAAACAATCTACATCACCCACCATAATGTACCCTCCGTCGTCCGTTAATTCAATATCTTTAATCGTATAATATGCAGGGTATTGCGTATCAATAAGTGTGTCTGGATAAAATAGAAAATTACGGCTCCATTTCAAGTCTCCCGTAATACTTCTGCGTACCATAGAGGCTACGTATGAAATACCGAGGGAATTGTCTGTTGTATCTTCAAAGAGTCCCCTTCCATAACCATAGACAAAGGAAGTATCAGAATCAAGCAATAATTTCTCGGTCATTCCGGCAGCTCCGAAATTGGGCACCGCTTTCTGGTTCATCTTTGCTTTCCAAATGGCATCTAAATTTTGATCTAAGCGCCCGACCAAAGGAATGTATTCGAATACATCCGTTGTGGAATTATAAGGCGTTAAAAATGAATCATCATATTCATAAATAAACGTACCGTCCGGCAGCGGAATTAAACTGTTTCCGCCATAACAAACCGGCGTGTGCTCCATATATTTTGAATCGAGAACATTGCCATTTTTATCCAACCAAAGAAAGTGCATTTTTGACCAGTTTTCGTCGCTCGCCCATATGCTCCCGGCATAATAATATTCTCGGTTTACTAGTAAGTTGGTGGAATCATTGATACTTACAAACGCTGCGGGCAAATATCGATGTTCATTTTGAGCAGCGCCAGGTGTATCGTAGCGTTTTGTCCAAAGCGTGTCTCCATATTGGTCTATTTTCATCCAGATAGTTCCGTATCCTCGCAGTGGACCAATTGGATTGGTTTCTACATTTCTGGTGTAGTATCCGTATACAATGTCATAGGTCGTGTCTTGGGAATTATAAATAAGCAGGCCTTGATCTCCCATTGACATACTATCGGGTACTTGCGACTCCATCATAAAATCGTTTACCAGATTCCCATTGGGATCAATTTCAAGCACTCTTGGATACCAACCAGACATTGATTTTACCGTAATATGCGTTGTTACGAAATTGCCTTTGTGATTGAGTTGGAGTTCTGCGTATGTTCTGTTCGGAAAATTTGCTGTGTCCTGCTGTAAAAAGGTATTTTGAAACACAACATTCCCGTTCAGGTCTAGCTTCCCAAAGGCTACCTCAGAATCCGTGTAGAGCGTGGTTCCATGACAGGCAATGTAGTAATAGCAGGAATCTGTTGGATACACATCCGTGATTTGCATGTATTGATCGAAGGGGTAAACTTTTTGAAACTCTTGCGCAAAAGCCGACCCTCCAATGAGCATCATTGCTATCATTACTAATGTTTGCAGCTTCTTCATGCGCTACTAAAGTTATAACTAATTCTTGAGTATGTCTTACTCTCCTTAATATCAGTGACATGTGCGTATTAAAAGAGACATTTTTAACGATGCCCACTACCTGATACCTTCGGCACCAACTATTTTAAAACGGTCACGTGCCCCAAGAACTCTTTGACTTCACTGGATTCTTTTACGCCCACTTGAATTTTCCAGGTGTATGTGCCATCTTGTACGGCAATCCCTTGATTTCCATAGGTTCCGTCCCAACCGACGTTTACATCGTACGATTCAAAGATCACTTCTCCCCATCGATTGTAGATAAATAATACGTAATTGCTCTCGTCAAAACCATTTAAAATCGGTAGGAAAACCTGGTTGAATTCATCGTCATCTGGCGTAAATGCATTTGGAGCATAAATGGTTTGTTCGGCATAAACCAGTCCTGTTTGAGACGTTGAATCAATACATCCTTGATGGGAAATTGCCACTAGTGTAATCTCATAATAAATAGAGCTTTCGTTGGGGAAATAATGAGTGGGTTCGAACGCTGTATTGATATCTGACCCATCTCCAAAATCCCATTCATACGTAGTAGCTCCTGTAGAGTAGTTGTTAAAAGTTGTGAATGCACTTTCAGCGGTCATAATGGAATCTACCAAAGTAAAACTGGCATTTGGGTTGGGATACACCGTTACGACAACCGTTGCGGAATTCTGACAACCATTTGCATCGGTACCAGTAACCGTGTACGAAGTTGTTTGGCCCGGTGTAAAGGTTACGCCATTGGTGATACCTTCGGTCCAACTATAATTCACCGCACCTTGTCCAGACAGCGTTACACTTTCCCCAAAACATACCGCTGTATCTAGTGCTGTAACAATTGGGTTTGGCAAAACGACAACAACCGTAGAATCTACGGCGAAGCATCCTGTAGCAAGCGTATCTGAGAGTGTATAAGTGTTGTTTCCAACAGGCGGAATAAAGGGTGTGCCAGTGGAAAATCCGTTTGCCCAAGTTGGTGTTGCTGAACCGCTGCCGTTTAATACGACGGAGGTTCCTTCACAAACGGTTTGATCTGCTCCGGCATTCACTACTGGTAATGGATTTACAATTACTGTGACATCATTCGTATCTTGACATCCATCTGAACTTGTTCCAATTACCGTATAATTTACTGTTCCAACTGCAGGGATGAATTCTTCATTATCAAGAATCCCATTGTCCCAAACGTAAGATGCTGCCCCTGAAGCTGCAAGAGTCACCGAGTTGCCAAAACAAATAGTTTGATCCGGACCAACATCAACTATTGGAACATCATATGTTTCGACCAAAACATGACTGGTATCGATACATCCATTTGCGCCGACGCCAATTACCGTATACGTATTCGATACTCCCGCATTTTGAACAAAGGGAATCCCATTCAATATACCTTGATCCCAAGTGTGAGAGAGTGCCCCAGTTGCTGTCAGCGTAATTTCATTCGTATCACAGAGAAAAAGATCAGGCCCTGTATCAATTTGCGGCAGTGCTTCAATCACAACCGTGCCAGTGGAAGAAATATCGCACCCAGTATTTGATTCTACGGATAATTCCACCGTATAAACTCCGCCTGTGGTGAAGTAATGCGTGGGAAGTGTGTAGTCCCCCGAAGTATTTGCCGTTCCATTTATCGTTCCTAGACCTTGCGATGTGACGGTTCCATTTCCAAAATCCCATGTGTATCCGGTAATGGTTGCGGGAGAGGCAATTGTGGATTGATCTGTAAATGTGATAAACTCATTTCCGCAAATTGTATCATCACTTGAAATGAATGAAACTATGGGACCAATAACTTCGAATATTTCTTTAGACATACTGAAAGAACAAGCTCCGGCTTGAAATGGAATCATGTGGCAAGAATACGTACCGCCAGAATCAACCAAAATAGACTGAGTTACCTCCCCTGTACTCCACAAATAACTCGCCGCTCCTGGAGGAGCCGTTAGTACAGTCGTTTCACCTGTACACAACGTATCCGTCGGGGAAGTAATTTCACCTGCACCGCAACTAGCGTCAACATAAGCGTAGCAAAAATGTGCACCTGCTGAACAATCTCCAGCAGTAAATTCAACCGTCACTGGTTGCCCCATGTAGGCCGAAAGGTTTGTAATTATGGTTGTCCAATCTTGATATAAGCCAGAATGGCCTTGACTGTTGAATTCGTTGTAACCTGTAGCTGTTGTGGCATCCGCTAAAACAGCGTAATTTCCGCAGCTAATGGTGTCCCCCATCATGTCATAAATTCGCACAGTAAAATAGGGTAACGCCGCTGGGCTATGACCTAATGGCGCTTCAAAAATGACGGCGTAACTATATTCAAAAAAAACATTGGTGGGGTCAACGGTAAAGGTTCGTTTTAATCTTGCACCCTGACTACCAACCCCTGTTTCATCCCCTAGCAGCACTGAATATGCCCCTCCCGTAGGGTTTACTTTTGATATACCCGTTAATGGGTCGACTCCTCCACTTTGAATCATATGAAATGATCCGGGCCCAACAATAAATTCATTGAAGAAACTAAATGGGGTTCCTCCAATCGCTTCTCCTCTGGATAGGAGCCAGCCCGAAAAGTCCCCACCTTCAAAGCCAAGGATATTGCAATCCAAACTTTTGGTTGTTGGCATTGGAGTTGGTCTTGGCGGCGGTTTGATACCTTTCAATAAAGGTTTTGTTTCTAAAATAAGCGCACTGTAGGATTGATCCAGAAGATCTTCATTGACTTGATGGCCACTTTCTAGTCGTTCATGGATGGAGTCAAAAAAATGTTGATACGCGGTATTTACTTCTGTACACAACGCCCCATTTAGGTAATGACCTGATGTCATTCCTACGCTTTGTTCAAAATCTTTAAGTGATCTTCCTTTGAAAAAAGGCTCACACAGATGATCTAAATCCTGAGCGTTTGCCCCAAAAGCAAAAATCAATATGAAACTTAGACTAAGTAACTTCATCTTCTTTGGAAAGTCCACTATTGATTGAACGCGCAAATTCACGCTCGGCAACCCCTATTGGGCTGCCTGTGACTTTCTTTTGCAAAGTTACAAACATCCAATGGTAACTACCTCATATTGAATAAGTATCCGATTAAAATGAACGAATATTCAATTCCGTTGACTAAAACCTAATTCCAGTTGAATAATCTGGACACTCGAAAGGAGCAACTGCCGTCTGTTTTCCATGTTATCAATTTCGCTGAAAACAGAGCTACTTCAGCAAGGTCACGTGCCCAACGAAAATTTTCGTGTCGTTGGTGAACTCAATTCCCGCCGTAATTTTCCAGGTGTACACTCCATCCTGCGTTTGATAATCCTGTCCGGCGAAAGTTCCATCCCAGCCCACTTCCATGTTGTGAGATTCAAAAATTAAATCGCCCCATCGGTTGAAAATCAACAGTTCAAAATCGTTAGGGTCGAATCCTGTAAGTACTGGTTTGAAAATTTCATTGGCGCCATTGCCGTCTGGTGTGAAG
Source organism: Fluviicola sp. (assembly GCA_043584915.1). Classification (GTDB taxonomy): domain Bacteria; phylum Bacteroidota; class Bacteroidia; order Flavobacteriales_D; family Crocinitomicaceae; genus UBA4466. The sequence continues at coordinate 1,824,013 of CP121319.1, read as the reverse complement.
GTATTTGGTACGTATATCGTGTAGTCTTGGAATACGTGAATATACTTCACAGCTTGTGCGGGACATCCCTCTGCCGAGTAGGCCGTTAAAATGATCTCATATTCACCCGGTCCATCATCTGGGAAGGTATGCGTGGGTTCAAATTCCGTGTTAATTCCCGATCCATCGCCGAATTCCCATTCGTAAGAAACGGCTCCAGTCGACAAGTTTTCAAATCCGGTCGTTGGATCGAGTGTTGTTAAGGACAATTGCAAAATGTTGAAAGCTGCAATTGGTGCTTCATGTACATTCACAGTAACCGTATCACGTCCAATACATCCATTGGCGTCAGTTCCAGTGACGATGTATTCGTTTGTTTCTGTTGGATAGAACATTTCTCCATTCTGAATTCCGTTGTTCCATGCATAACTTACCGCGCCGTTTCCGTTCAATACCACACCTTCGTTTGGACAAACTACCGCATCGTTTGCTGTAACCACAGGATTCTGATAAATCTCTACTTGTACCGTATCACTTGCTGCACAGCCCGTTGACAAGGTGTCATAAACTGTGTAATGCATAACTCCGATAGCTTGTGTGAATGGTACGCCATTGATTACTCCATTGTTCCAGGAAACGTTTTGCGAACCAACGGCGTTTAAAGTAATCGATTCATTTTCGCAACCAGATTGATCTGGCCCTGCATCTACCACTGGAAGCGGATTCACGGTAACATTCACCTGATCCGTATTTTGACAGCCATTGGCATCTGTTCCTGTAACGGTGTACACTGTCGTTCCTACCGAAGGCGTGAATGCAACTCCGTCTGTAATTCCGTTGTCCCATGCATAGTTCGATGCTCCTGATGCTGTTAAGGTAACTTGATCGCCATCACACACCGTTTGGTCAGGTCCGGCATCGACATTCGGCAATGGATTTACGGTTACGTTGACCAAATCAATACTTGAGCATCCATTCGCATCGGTTCCGTTTACTGTGTAGGTAATGGAACCAATGGCCGGTGTAAATGGAACCCCGTCAATTACTCCGTTGTTCCAGATATAGGTTGATGCGCCCGATCCAGATAGCGTTACCGCTGTTCCCGCACAGACTGTTTGATCCAATCCTGCGTCGACAATTGGCAATGGATTCACAATGACATCTACCTGATCGGTGTTCACACATCCATTTGAATGCGTTCCCGTTACTGTATAGGTTGTCGTTCCAACAGGAGGTGTAAATGGCGTTCCATTCGTTACTCCGTTGTCCCAAATATAGGTTGCTGCTCCAGCACCATTCAGGGTAACTTGCGTTCCTTCACAAACGGTTACGTCATTTCCTGCGCTGACATTCGGGAGTGGATTTGCCGTAACATTCACCTGATCAGTATTTTGACAGCCGTTTGCATCCGTTCCTGTAACGGTATACACTGTCGATCCTACCGAAGGCGTAAATGCAACTCCGTCGGTAATTCCGTTGTCCCAGGCATAGTTCGATGCTCCTGATGCTGTTAAAGTAACTTGATCGCCATCACACACCGTTTGGTCAGGTCCGGCATCGACATTCGGCAATGGATTTACGGTTACGTTGACCAAATCAATACTTGAGCAGCCATTCGCATCGGTTCCGTTTACTGTGTACGTAATGGAACCAATGGCCGGCGTAAATGGAACCCCGTCAATTACTCCGTTGTTCCAGATATAGGTTGATGCGCCCGATCCAGATAGCGTTACTGCTGTTCCCGCACAGACTGTTTGATCCAATCCTGCGTCGACAATTGGCAATGGATTCACAATGACATCTACCTGATCAGTGTTTACACATCCATTTGAATGCGTTCCCGTTACTGTATAGGTTGTCGTTCCAACAGGAGGTGTAAATGGCGTTCCATTCGTTACTCCGTTGTCCCAAACATAGGTTGCTGCTCCCGCACCATTCAGGGTAACTTGCGTTCCTTCACAAACGGTTACGTCATTTCCTGCACTGACATTCGGGAGTGGATTTGCCGTAACATTCACCTGATCAGTATTTTGACATCCATTGGCATCCGTTCCTGTAACAGTGTACACCGTCGTTCCTACCGAGGGCGTAAATGCCACTCCGTCGGTAATTCCATTGTCCCAGGCATACGAAACTGCTCCTGTACCGTTCAAAGTCACTTGCTCTCCATCACAAACAATTTGGTCTGCTCCTGCAACCACTACTGGTGTGGCATTCACAGTTACGGTATAGGTAACCGAGTCTTCACAACCATCTGCAGAAACAACGTACAATTGAACATCATACATACCCGCCGCTGTGTAAGTATGCGATGGATTCAAATACGTTCCTGTGGTATTTTGAACTCCGCCCATCGCGCCTGTTCCAACAGGGGAAATAATTCCATCTCCAAAATCCCATTGATATCCGACAATGTTTCCTGGCGGTGGAATCGTTGATTGATCCGTGAAAACCACGTCTTCATATTCACAAATTGTGTTGGTGTTCATAGTAAATTCAGCCGTAGGAGAAGGGTTTTCCGCGATGGTGATATCCAAGGTCACAGAGCAAGTCCCGCCTTGAAATGGCGTAATTTCGCAAGAGTAGGTCCCACCCGCAAAAACTGTTGTGGATTGTGTTGTTGCGCCATTGCTCCAAAGATACGTTCCGGCTCCAGGTGGCGCGGTTAAAATGGCCGAATCGCCTGTACAAATAATGTCATTTGAAGCGGTAAGTTCCTGAATGCCGCAGGATGCATCTACATAAGCGTAGCCGTAATGCCCTGTCAATGAACAATCTCCAGTGGTAAATTCAACGGTCACGTTTTGTCCGATGTAGGCGCTCAAGTTGGTAAAAACTGTTTGCCAGTTTTGATAAAGCACCCAGGTTCCGCCCCACCAAACTTGTTGATAATTGGGGGCATTTTGAGCATCTGCGATTACAGAGTATTCTCCACAATTTACACTGTTTCCGAGTGAATCGAAAACACGCACTGTGAAGTAAGGAAGTTGATTTAATGTATGATTGTTGGGCGATTCAAAAATGACCGCGTAACTGTAGGTAAACATATAATTTGTGGGATCAACCATAAAGGTTTGGCGCAATCGAGCCGCTCGTGCTCCAACGCCTGTTCCATTTCCAAGGCGCACTGAGAATGCCCCACCTTGAGGGTTTACACGAGGAATTCCAGTAACAGGATCGTTTCCACCTCCGAATATCGTGTGGTAAGGTCCTGGACCGGTTACCCATTCGTTGGCATAACTGTATGGCATGGCGCCGGTGACGTCGCCGCGCGTTAATTCCCAACCAGTGAAATCGCCTGTTTCAAAATCCATGTTTTCACAAGGACCGTTTGCGGCTTTCGGGCTTCCAACTGGAGTGGGTCCAGATTGACCGCCACCGTGTGTGTCTTTGATTTCTTGAACCAGTTGCTCATAACTTAGCTGGAAAGCGTCGGGAGCAACTGTGGTTCCATTGTCGACGATTGTTGAGATGGAATCATGGAATGCCTGGTATTGTGCATCAATGAAATCCATGTACAATTGGTTCGAATAATCGACCTGGGTTACTTGAATTGCTTGTTCAAAATCTGCGAGCGTTTTGCCTGCGAATAATTCCTCTAGGTAATGTGGATTTTGTTGAGAGTTCGAAACAAAAGTGCACGCGAGGAAGCCTGATATAGTTAGTAGAGTCTTCATGGGGTTTGCGTTTGGTATTCACTAATAAAACGATTTAGTTTGAATGCGGTTGCTATGTCTATTACTATGCATGCATTACATAAAAACGTCTACTAAAAGCCTTTACAAGCTAATTCATCTATAAAATGGGGCGATTCATCTACAAAAGGGAATGTTTGCATAGCTTGCTGGTTATTAACGGATTAGAACTATCCATGAACAAAGTGATTGTATGGATGAACGTATCGACGAATGAAATAGGATGATTTTCGGCTAAAACACAGGGTTGAAGCGTATTTTCGGCAATACTGGATGTTTCTTGAGAGACTTGATACGGTTAAATCAGCTGTTTTGAGCATTACTATTCACTTTGGATTGTACTGAAATGACTGCGCGCGTGCTGAAAAAGATGCAACTTTCTACTTGGAAGGATCCTTTTTGAAGTGCTAAATAGTCAACAAAAAGAGCCCTTGCGCTTGCAGATTAATCTGCATTTTATGAATCCAGAGCGAAGGAAATGACCCATGATAACGGTGCAATGTAAACGAGGAACGCTCGTGAAATCTTCAGACTTCACGAGCGTTCATAAATCAATTTCTAGCCGAGAAAATATTCTTGAATCCTTTATTTGAGCAATGAAACGTGTCCAACAAAGATTTTGGTGTCGTTGGTATTCTCTAATCCTGCTGTAATTTTCCAGGTGTACACACCATCTTGCGTTTGATAATCTTGCCCTGCAAAAGTTCCGTCCCAACCGACTTCCATGTTGTGTGATTCGAAAACAATATCGCCCCATCGGTTGAATATGATCAATTCATAATCGTTGGGATCAAATCCATCCATCACTGGTTTGAAAATTTCGTTAGCACCATTCGCATCAGGCGTGAATGCATTCGGAACATAAATTGTGTAATCACTAAATACGTGCACATATTTCACGGCTTGCGCAGGACAACCCTCATTGGAATAGGCTGTTAAAATAATTTCATATTCTCCAGGTTCATCATCTGGGAAGGTATGTGTAGGCTCAAATTCGTTGTTAACTCCTGATCCATCACCGAAATTCCATTCGTAAGAGGTTGCTCCAGTAGTTTGATTTTGGAAGCTCGTTGTTGGATCTATTGTTGTTAACGATAAGTCTAATATTTTGAAGGCTACATTTGGCGCTTCAAATACTCGAACAAATGATGTATCTGATGCTTGACAACCGTTGGCATCGGTACCAACCACAATGTAATCTCCAGATTGAGTTGGGTAGAACGTTTCTCCATCAACAACTCCATTATTCCAATCATATGTCACTGCTCCTGCACCATTTAACGTAACTCCTTCTCCTGGACAAATTTCAGCATCTGGCGCACTCACAATTGGATTTTCATTTACAACAACCTCAATGGTGTCGCTTGATGTACACCCGGTGGAAAGCGTATCATACACCACATATTCTTGCGTTCCATTTGGTACAAACGCTACTCCATCGATTACATTTCCTCCCCAAACAAGGTTTGGTGAACCAACAGCTGTTAATGTTACCTCCATTTCTTCACAAACTGCAAAGTCTTCGCCTGCGCTTACAATTGGTAATGGGTTCACTGTTACGTTCACTTGATCGTTATTCAAACATCCATTTGCGTCGGTTCCATTAACCGTATATGTGGTTGTTCCAACTGCGGGCGTAAATGCAACACCATCAGTAATTCCATTGTCCCAAACATAGGTTACAGCACCTGAACCATTCAAAGTTACTTGTGTTCCTTCACAAACCGTTTGATCTGGTCCGGCACTTACAATTGGTAATGGATTCACGGTTACATTCACTTGATCGTTATTTACACAACCGTTGGCATCCGTTCCAGTTACTGTATATGTCGTTGTTCCAACAGTTGGTGTGAATGCCAGGCCATCGGTAACTCCATTGTCCCAAGTATAGGTTGCAGCGCCTGAGCCATTTAATGCTACTTGCGTTCCTTCACAAACCGTTTGATCTGTTCCTGCATCAACTACTGGTAATGGATTCACGGTTACGTCTACTTGATCGGTATTCACACAACCGTTGGCATCCGTTCCTGTTACTGTATATGTCGTTGTTCCAACAGTTGGCGTGAATGCCACTCCATCGGTAATTCCATTGTCCCAGACATACGTTGCAGCACCTAAGCCATTTAATATTACTTGAACGCCGTCACAAACTATTTGATCTGCTCCTGCATCAACCACTGGCAATGGATTCACGGTTACATCCACTTGATCGGTGTTTACACATCCGTTGGCGTCGGTTCCTGTCACAGTGTACGTTGTTGTTCCAACGGCAGGTGTGAATGCCACACCATCGGTAATTCCATTGTCCCAAACGTAGGTTGCTGCGCCTGAGCCATTCAAAGTCACTTGATCTCCATCACACACCGTTTGATCTGCTCCTGCATCAACTACTGGTAATGGATTCACGGTTACATTCACTTGATCGGTATTTACACAACCGTTGGCATCCGTTCCAGTTACGGTGTACGTTGTAGTTCCAACAGTTGGTGTAAATGCCACTCCATCGGTAACTCCATTGTCCCAAGTATAGGTTGCAGCGCCTGAGCCATTTAATGTTACTTGCGTTCCTTCACAAACCGTTTGATCTGCTCCTGCATCAACCACTGGTAATGGATTTACGGTTACATCTACTTGATCAGTATTTGAACAACCATTTGCATCCGTTCCTGTTACTGCGTACGTCGTTGTTCCAACTGCGGGCGTAAATGCAACACCATCAGTAATTCCATTGTCCCAAACGTAGGTTGCTGCACCTGAGCCATTTAATGTCACTTGATCGCCATCACAAACTGTTTGATCTGCTCCCGCATCAACCACTGGCAATGGATTTACGGTTATATCTACTTGATCGGTGTTTACACATCCGTTGGCGTCGGTTCCTGTTACAGTGTACGTTGTTGTTCCAACGGCAGGTGTGAATACTACGCCATCAGTAATTCCATTGTCCCAAACATAGGTTGCTGCGCCTGAGCCATTCAAAGTCACTTGATCGCCATCACACACCGTTTGATCTGCTCCTGCATCAACTACTGGTAATGGATTCACGGTTACATTCACTTGATCGGTATTTACACAACCGTTGGCATCCGTTCCAGTTACGGTGTACGTTGTAGTTCCAACAGTTGGTGTAAATGCCACTCCATCGGTAACTCCATTGTCCCAAGTATAGGTTGCAGCGCCTGAGCCATTTAATGTTACTTGCGTTCCTTCACAAACCGTTTGATCTGCTCCTGCATCAACCACTGGTAATGGATTTACGGTTACGTCTATTTGATCCGTATTGACACATCCATTTGCATCCGTTCCTGTTACTGTGTACGTCGTTGTTCCAACTGCGGGCGTAAATGCAACACCATCAGTAATTCCATTGTCCCAAACGTAGGTTGCTGCACCTGAGCCATTTAATGTCACTTGATCGCCATCACAAACTGTTTGATCTGCTCCCGCATCAACCACTGGCAATGGATTTACGGTTATATCTACTTGATCGGTGTTTACACATCCGTTGGCGTCGGTTCCTGTTACAGTGTACGTTGTTGTTCCAACGGCAGGTGTGAATACTACGCCATCAGTAATTCCATTGTCCCAAGCGTAGGTTGCTGCGCCTGAGCCATTTAAAGTCACTTGATCGCCATCACAAACCGTTTGATTTGCTCCTGCATCCACATTGGGCAATGGATTCACGGTAACGTTTACCAAATCAATATTTGAACATCCATTTGCGTCTGTACCATTTACAGTGTAAGTAATTGAGCCAATTGCCGGTATAAAAGGAACGCCGTCAATTACTCCGTTGCTCCAAGCATATGATGTTGCACCCGATCCAGACAGTGTTACGGATGTTCCCGCACAAACGACTTGGTCAGGTCCACCACTTACCACTGGTAAAGGGTTTACAATTACATCTACCTGATCGGTGTTCACACATCCATTCGAATGTGTTCCTGTTACTGTATATGTAGTTGTGCCAACTGCTGGTGTAAATGGAGTTCCATTTGTTACCCCGTTGTCCCAAGTGTACGTTGCTGCACCTGCACCGTTTAATGTTACCTGTGTTCCCTCACATACTGTTATATCATTTCCTGCGCTTACATTCGGAAGTGGATTTACATTCATAACCACCTGATCGGTGTTCACACATCCATTGGCATCAGTTCCTGTAACCGTATACGTTATTGTTCCAACGGCAGGCGTAAATGCCACACCATTCGTAATTCCATTGTCCCAAGAATACGTGCTCGCTCCTGTTGCTGTTAACGTGACTTGATCGCCATCACAAACTGTTTGATCTGCTCCCGCATCAACCACTGGAAGTGGATTTACGGTTATATCTACTTGATCGGTGTTTACACATCCGTTTGCATCGGTTCCAGTTACAGTATACGTTGTCATTCCAACAGCTGGCGTGAATGCCACGCCATCGGTAATTCCATTGTCCCACGCGTATGTCGCTGCGCCTAAGCCGTTGAGCGTTACCTGAGTTCCTTCACAAACTGTTTGGTCTGCTCCTGCGTCAACAATTGGCAATGGATTGACTGCTACGTTCACCTGATCTGTATTGACACAACCATTCACATCGGTTCCTGTTACGGTATAAGTCGTTGTTCCAACCGCAGGTGTAAAAGCCACACCATTCGTAATTCCATTGTCCCAGACATAAGTCGCTGCACCTGAACCGTTGAGTGTCCTGCATCAACAATAGGCAATGGATTAACGAGTACGTTTACTTGATCTGTGTTAACACAGCCATTTGCATCAGTTCCTGTTACCGTATATGTTGTTGTTCCAACCGCTTGGCGATTAAACATCCAGAAGTATCCGTTACCTGAACTGAATAAGCACCCGCTCCTGCTGTGATACTCGCTGTTGTCTCTGCAGTATTCCATAGAATATTATAAGGTCCTGAGCCTCCAGTTACATTCGCGGTTAGCGTGGTTGTACTTCCGGCACAAAATGGACCTGCATTACCTATTGTTACTTCAACCGGAGGAATAAAGGTTACGCGAATGGTATCACAAATTGGATTTGGATTACATCCTCCAACGTCCATACCGCATACTTCATAATCTACAAAAGTTGGCGCACCAGATCCGGGAGCCGTAACAAAAGTGGTATCACACCCCGATGTACAAGACAATAAGTTATCATAAGTACCTGGTGCTCCTGGCCCAACGCTGGTCCAAGTAATACTCGTTTCATCGTAATAGTTTCCATAGATGAACCCCTGACAAGCTGCATTCAAAGAAATGTCTGGACCAATGATCGGTTCTGAATATGAGGTGATTGTAAATTCGTTGGTATTGTTACCCGGTTTACAAAATGTCAATGTATGAGGACCTGGGCCGTCCAAACAAATTGGGGATCCTACTGGAGTTACGGGGCCACAATCAATTTGATAGAAGAGTGCTCCCGGCGGAACAGCTCCACCTGTGATTTGAAAATTAATTGCAATCGCTGAGGGATGCAATGTGATCACGAACTCCAAACATTGATCTGGATTTGTCGTTCCACAACAATTTCCATTTCGTTGCACAGCAGGACTTGTCCAATTCATATTTGGTGATGCCGATAAATCAACATTAAAGGTTGGTACCGAAGGATCACAATTCTGTGCTTGTAGGCTCTGGGAAATTCCCAAAACGAAGATGACGGTAGCCAACAAAGGTCTTTGTATTTTACGTAGTAGTTCCATAGAGATGAGCTTGGTTCTACTAATATAACGCTTGTAAGCCTTTGTGGTTGCTTTATTTAATTATGCATGCATTATATTTACTTCAGTTGAAACAGCGAAAAATTGACGTTCGGAAGTCAATTGTTGGCGTTCGTCCACGAAATTGTCGCGTTCATCTGATCCTACATTTTCTAGTGGTAAGAAATTTAGATTAGCCAAATCGACTTGCTATCGAACGAAACATCCATTCGAATGAAAATTCTTCACATGAAAAACCATTTTTTGTGCAAAATGACTAGTTTTTGATTCATTTCGCTTCATTTTTTGTTAAAAAACTACAGATTTCGATGCTTTTTGATGAATTCTGTCGGATTTAGGTAGCCTGCTTGATTGCTGCTGTATCCTTTTCCTATTGGAAGCGAAAGATCGTCCCGAATTTCTAAATGCAAATGTGCCGGATATCCGCCATGATTGTTTCCAATGGTTCCTATTTGGGTTCCCTTCTCAATCCACATTTCTTCCTCAACGAGAATGGTGTCGCAGTGCGCGTAAAAGGATTCGACCCTAGAACTGTCTGGCAAATAATGCACAATTCGAATCACGTTTCCCCACGCTCCTCCGAAATCATCGGCATAACTTACTTTTCCATGAGCGATTGCATAGATAGGATCTCCAAGATCGGAATCGCCACCGCCTAGTCCATTCCAGTCGTCGCCGAGATGGGTATTCTTTCCAAAAGGCTGTGCGTTGTAATACCCATTACCGTTGGGTTTTCCGATGGGATAGTCGAATCCGTCCGCAATCAGTTCTGGTGGGTCTTCTTTCTTCGAAATTTCATTTATTGGATTCTGTTGTGGAATTTTGGAGTCTGGTGCGACAGTGCATCCAAGTAACAGAAATGATAAAAGTAGCCGTGTGATCATAGTACAGTAAATACGTTGTTTGAAGGTACAGCGATCTGTCTATGATTCCGATGTAATTATACTTTTTTAGGCCAAGAAATGTTAATACATTGTGAAGGTCAATGGTATTCTTACCCTTGTTGTCTCTGGGCGTCCGTTGCAATAGGCAGGAATCCATTTGGGCATTTCTTGAATTAAGCGTTTGGCCTCACGATCTAATAGAGTTGAGACGCCGCGCTCCACTTTAATGTTTGAAATACTTCCATCCTTTTCAATTACAAAACTCAAATACACCTTGCCTTGTTCTTCCATATCTATGGATTCTTCTGGATAGAGGAGGTTTTCATTTATATATTTATGAAACATCCGCATACCACCGGGAAACTCCGAATTAAACCTATCTGGAGTAGAATCTTGATCACAAGGAAGGAACTTGGTGGAATCAAGGCTCATCCGTTCTTGCATTCCTTTTTCCCATAAAACTTCTGTATATGCATCAAACGAGCCAGCATTTGGCATTAATGAGAAATTGACTTCAGATCCGCTTCTCTTTTCAAAGTTTACGCGTTCCTTGATTTCCTTGAAATCAGGGTGATTGATAATAAAAGTGAATTTCTTGCCCTTGCATTTCTCAAAAACACATTTGCCCTCTGCGTCGGTGAAAAGTGTATCCTCTGTTTTTGTGCAGATGATTTGAGCGTTTGGGATGACTCTGTAGGTATAATAATCTCGTAATTCGACCTCTATGGATCTTCCGCGCCCCGCAAAAACATCCGCTGAAGACAAAAGAAACATTAGAACTACTAAGAAAAACCTTTGATATGACACGTGAGGTAAAATTACAGAATTCCTTTAAATTATACATTCATGATCTGCCCGCCCGCATCGCCACTTCCTGGACCTAGTTTGATCTGGTTGCTTGATATTCCTTTAAGCTGTTCATTGTGTTCGATACAAACTATGGTATCTCCTCCATCGATAATCTGCTGAAACATTGAAATCAGTTTGCCCAAATCTTTTTGATGCAAGCCAACGCTTGGCTCATCTAACAAGATCAATCTTGGCTGCTCGGACTTCTTGGCAATAGATTTGATCAACTTCAATCGCTGCGCTTCTCCACCAGAAAGTGTATTCGCTGGCTGTCCCAAACTCAAATGTCCTAGACCAATATCGCGCATGAATTTCACTATTTGCACGAACTTTTCTTGTGGAAACAATTCAAGGGCCTGTGCCGCTGATAATTCGAGGATTTCCCCCATAGAAAATTGTTTCCACAGTACTTTTTCAATGGATTGATTGTAGCGTTTTCCCTCACAGGTATCGCAATCGGTCCAAACGTCGCTCATAAAGTCCAGGCTCGTTTTGATTTTGCCATTTCCTTGACACGTTGGACACTTTCCGTTCTTGCTGAGATAACTGAAATCCGATTTTTTAAATCCAAGCGATTTTGCTTTTTCCGTTTTTGCGAATAATGTTTGAATGTGATCTAGAATCCCCAAATAACTCGCGGGTGTTACGTTTCGCTTTAGGCTTACTGGTTTTTGGTCGATGAAAATAGTCTCTAGCGCATCGATTGCCTCCCAATTTTCAATCGATTCACAGCCCACTGCCCTTCCCTTTTGAACAGATGCTAAAAGAACATCGCGCATCAACGTCGATTTTCCACTTCCCGAAACGCCAGAAATCATAGTGAGCGCATTCAGATCAACGGTCACATCAATGTTTTTGAGGTTGTTGGCGTTGGCGCCTACAATTGTAAAATGAGTGTCGTCTTTCCCCTCAATGATGGGGAATACATTCGATTCATGGATCAACTGATAACTCAGTGTATCTTTTCGGTCTTCTAGTTCTTTTTGATTTCCTTGAAAAACGATTTGTCCGCCATTTTTTCCTGCACCAGGTCCCATTTCAATCAAGTAATCAGCCAATTTGATGAATGTTGGATCGTGCTCTACCACCACCACGGTATTTCCATTATCGACAATGCGACGGAGCAATTTTTCCAATGCCATAACTTGCTCTGAATCGAGTCCCACCGAAGGTTCGTCCATGATGTACGTCACTCCGTGTAAATTCGCCGCCATTTGTCCCGCCAACAAAACGCGTTGGTATTCGCCACCCGAGAGTGTTCCAACAGATCTGCTGAGTTGCAAGTAGGACAATCCCAACTGGTGGAGTTCTGCGAGTTGTTGCAAAATGGCCGGTAGAACTCGTTTGGTTAATGCCACCGTTTGGTCGCTCGAATTTTTTAATTCGGATGCATTCTCGAGAGTTGCTTCCATTTTTGATTGCATCTCAGAGATACTCAGCTCCATCCATTCAGCGATATTCCGATCTTGAAACCTTGTCTCTAACAATTCTGGCTTTAGGCGCGACCCGGCGCAAATAGGACAGACAACATCGTGCAATAAATCTTCCAGCGTTTGGATGTTTTTGTTCTGACGTTTTCGCTCAAATTCGTCGTTAATGAATCCGCAAAATCCAAGCCAGGCAATTGTCAACTCTTGCGTTCCCGATCTCGATTTGTTCTTAAAATTCCATGTCACTTCCCACTGCTCATCTCCCGTACCATTCAAAATGATCTCTTGCTGTTCCAAGGTGAATTCGTTCCAAGGTTGGTTCAAATTCCATCCATTCTTATCAAAAATGGTTTGAAGCGTAGCCATGAATTGACCGTCGGGATTGCTGTAATATTTCAGTGCTTTGTTCTCTGAAAATGCTCCATCAAATAGTGATTTCTTCGGATTGATGATCACTTCATCGGGATTGCACGTTTCTACCACGCCCATTCCTTTGCATGTTTCGCACGCCCCCAAATGATGATTGAATGAAAAATGTTGTGCAGAAATATGGGAAGCGTCTGTAGAGGTTAATCTGGCAAAGAGCAATCTGAAATGATCGTAAATCCCCGTAAGCGTTCCCACGGTTGATCTTTTGTTGGACTGTCTGTTTCGTCTCGGTAGGGCGATGGACGGCGTCATTCCTTCAAAACTGTCCATAACCGCGGTGCTATTTTGCTGCACCAAACTCCGACTGTACGTAGATAATGATTCTGAAAAACGAGCACTGGCTTCAGCGAATAAGGTGTCATAAACCAAAGATGATTTCCCACTACCTGAAACTCCCGTTACCACGGTGATTTTTTGTTTTGGGATGGAGACATCGATGTTTTTTAATTCGTTCGTGGAGACATTGTGGAGAGAGATGTTGGATACTTCGACATCTCGAGAGCTTCGATGACCTTCAGTATCGTTGGATTGCCTATTCGATTTCTCCGTAGATTTGACTGGTGGTCCTTGATACATTAATTCGCCTCCATGCTTTCCTCCTTCCGGGCCCAGTTGGATGTGCCAATGACTCGAAGCCATAATTCGTGCATCTTGCTCCACACAAACAATGGTATTTCCTTCGCTTTGAATTCTTTGGAGCATTTTAATCAATGTTTCGATATCCGAATCGTGGAGACCAATGCTAGGCTCCATCAGTATAAACAGGCTCTTCCCCGAACTCTTTTTCTGCAGTTGATTGGCAATTTTGATGCGTTGGGCTTCGCCTCCCGATAATGAGGTAGAAGCCTGACCTAATTTTAGGTATCCCAAGCCAATTTCAGCCAATACGACAAGTCCTTTTTGGATGCGTTTTTCTATTTTATTTGTTGCGTCTGAAAAGAATTCCAACGCCTCTTTTACAGACAGTTGATAGACCTCAGCGATAGAGTAATCTTTGAATTTCACCGCCAACGTTGGATCGTTGAAACGCTTACCTCCACAGGTTCCACAGCGTAAATCTATGTTGCCAAGAAAATGCATTCCGATTTGTATTTTTCCTGCGCCCTGGCAGGATTCACAGCGTCCACCCTTGTTGTTGAACGAAAATCTTGATTTGGTAAATCCTGCTTGTTTTGCTTTGGGAAGACTCGCAAATAAGTCACGAATTGCGTCTGAAATGCCCAAATACGTAGCCGGATTGCTTCGAGGCGTTCTCCCGATGGGTGATTGATCGACGAAAATACACTTGTCGAAGGCGTCGGTGTTTTTTGTAGTTGCTCCGACTTCGAGAGCCTCAGTCATCGCGTCATTGTCCCCTTTGATTGTACCGATCTTGGTAGCCTCAGTCGTCGCGCTATTTTTCCCTCTGATTGTTCCGACTTCGAGAGCCTCAGTCGTCAATTTATTTTTACCGACACTTTCAACCAACGGCATTAAGGTTTCTAGGACCAATTCTTTCGTGCCTGACCCCGATTTTCCACTGACGACATTGACATGACCCATTTGAAAATGAACATCGATGCCTTTTAAGTTTCCTTGCGTGCATCCGTTCAATTCAATTTGATCTGTGAAATTTACCTCTGAAATGACTGGTTGTATTTCATTGAAAAGTGCCGTTTGCGTTGGACTGTCAATTTCTGCCTCCAGAAAATCATCGATGCTTCCATTAAAAATCAAATTTCCGCCATTTTCTCCTGCACCGGGGCCAATGTCAATTACCCAATCCGATTGACGAATGGTATCCAAGTCGTGCTCTACAACCATCACCGTATTCCCCTTTGCAACCAACTGCTTCAAATGCGTAATCATGCGCTGATTTTCCTCAGGATGCAGCCCAATACTTGGTTCATCAAGAACGTAAAGCACGTCACTTAATGGCGCTGTGAGCTGATTTACCACGCGGATACGTTGGGCCTCACTTGCCGACAAGGTCTCTGCCGATTGATCGATGCGTAAATGTCCCAATCCAAGATCTTTCAACAAATCAATCTTCTCCAATAACTTCTCAATAATTGATGCAGCCTCAGTAGGCCAGGTTCCGTTTGAGATCCAATTTGAAAGTTCGTGAATTTCCCACGTCGCGATGGTTGCAATTCCCGCATCGTTTAATCGCACCCTCAAGGCTTCAGGGTTCAACCTTTGACCGTTACAGGCGCTGCACGTGACAGCCGAAACGTACTTTAAAATATTCGCGTTTCTATCTCGACGAAGAATATCTGACATGATCGGCATCATTCCTTTGTAGAACCCTTCTTCTCTTGGCTTTGCTTTAATTCCAGTCCACTTCAGACGCGATTCGATGCTATGCTTTCCGAACGGCACTTTGATTTTATCACTTCCGTAAAGAACAACTTCTTTTTGCTGGTCTGTTAGCTCACTCCAAGGAATGTCAACATCAAACCCTTCGGCTTCGCACACTTGATTTAAAACATCGATCGTGACTTGCGAATACATGATGTAGCCCGTTGGCAATGTGGGCGCTAGTGCTCCTTCGCGTAATGTTTTGGATGGATCACTGACCAACTTTCGGAGGTCTATTTTTTCTTCTTGTCCAATTCCGCGGCATTGCTGACATTGTCCAATTTCGGAATTGAAGGAGAACAGCGATCGGGATAATGAAATCGCGTCTTCTGTTGCTCCGAATCGGGCATACAGCAATCTCAGAAGATCGTATAAATCGGACATCGTTCCTACGGTTGAACGCGCGTTGGAGCTTGTCGTTTTTTGTGCGATCGCGATGACAGGGGAAAGTCCTTCAATGCTGTCAACTTCGGGTTGATTGAGTTTTCCTAAGAACTGGCGGGCGAATCCCGACATGGTTTCAAAGTAGCGCCGTTGTCCTTCTCTGGCGATGACATCAAATGCCAAGCTCGATTTCCCCGAACCCGATACACCAGTTACGGTAATGAGTTTATGATGTGGAATTTCTAAAGAGATTCCTTTGAGATTGTTCGTTTTGGCGTTTTTAATGACGATTTTATGCATAAATCTTCTCTGGAATCTTTTGGAACAACATAATTAGTTGGGACTAAAATTAATCAAAAGCCTTTGCTTGATTCAAATGGGTTGTGGTCTATCCATTTTTTGACTTTGCTAATTCAGGTAATTGGTTTAGATCACCATATATCAGTGCTTCTTTCTTTTTTTTGCTCCAATTCTGAATTTGTTTTTCTCTTTGAAAGGCAAAGTCTATACGCGAAAAGCTTTCGACATACACCAACTTTACAGGAAGATGTTTGCGCGTATATCGAGCTCCATTTCCAGATTTATGCTGTTTTAATCGTCGGTCAATGTCTTTTGTGCTACCCGTGTAATAGTTGCCGTTGGCGCACCTGAGGATGTATGTGAATCCTTTAATCATAGAGGTAGGTTTCTATTTAAGTTAGTGAAAACTTTCATCTCGACAGGCTCGATGTCCGTTTTTTTTACAATATCCAAGTAATGAGGTTATAACCGCACTTCCCTCTCGACACTTTCGGCAATATCGCTCAAGGTAAAAGCTCGATGTCCGTTTTTTTTACAATATCCAAGTAATGACGTTATAACCATACTTCCATCCCGACACTTTCGGCAAAATAGCTTAAAGTAAAGGCTCGATGTCCCTTTTTTTCAATATCCAAGTAATGAGGTTATAACCGCACTTCCCTCTCGACACTTTCGGCAATATCGCTCAAGGTAAAAGCTCGATGTCCGTTTTTTAAAATGTACGATAGAATTATCGATAAGCCCGGTCATCGAGCCTGTCGAGATGATAGGGCTGCTTCACTGAGGCTTTCGAATCATGAACCAGAGTGCCTTTCCGTCTCCTGAGTTTCCCCACGTATGGTATACTTCGAATCCATAACGCTCATACACTTCGCGGTTTCGAGCAACAGATGTTTCCAAAAGAATCGGCAATTGTTCTTTTGATGACAGTTCAAAAATGTGATCTTTCATTTCAAAAACGGCCTGACCTCCGCCTTTTTCTACACCGAGAAACCAGAAGTACAGATGCTTTCCTTCAAATCGGTGTTTTTTGATGTAGGATTCCCGTTTCAAGGTTTGCACCACTTTTTTCGGTGGAATAACCAAAGCGAATCGAAGCTCCGCCCAAAACTCTGCGAAATTCGTTTCTTTCAAATCGGATACAAAACACAATGCTGCGCCCTGTCTGTTCGAGGAAATATAAGCTCCCTTCCTATTCATCGCTTTTATAAAGGCATAATTCCCCAAACGACTGATCTTCTTGCGGCGATTACCACCAGGACCAATAACAATGTTTACACTTGGGTTTTGATCAAACGTATTGGTAATGATTCGAACAGCTTCTGGTTTGTCTTCGAGTGATGCAAGTGTCATATTTCAAAGTTAGAACAATGCTTTGATTATTCCTTTATGGCATTCTATAACGCTCGATATATTCCACTCGACGGTTCATGAGGTTTTTCAGGAATTTCTTGTTCATTCGCCAATTTTCATCCTTGTGCATTTTGAGAAACTCGCCATCCGAATGAAAGCTGAAAACATCTGTATCGTAAAGCGTCATTTTGCGGTAGGGAATTACCCAGGAGTACCGTGTATTTTTGACATTGAGATGCAAAATGGCACCCAAGGGACGAAGCTCGATATTACAGTAAACTACGCCTGTCGCTTTCTCAAAAATATTTTCAAATCCTTGGCTATGCGCATCAACCATCATTCGATGACTGCCAATTGGCTCACCAGTTAAACGCCTTTTAAAGCCAAATGCCTTTCCAACAAACTTGTCGACTTGACGCTTTGTATCACCATCCATATATGTGCTGTCCACTATCATAATCTATTTTATTTGGGCAGGTGCGTGCGTTTATTTCAAGATACGAATTTTGGATTAATTTAAGGTAAATACGATTGGAAGTCGGCAGCGTGAAGAAACGGGTCGTGCGTTACAATAAGCAGGGTTCCAATCGGGCATACTACGAACCACGCGCTTCGCCTCACGATCCAAGGATTCGGAAACACCGCGTTCTATTCTCACAGAGTGTACGGTGCCTTCCTGAGCAACCACAAAGGACAAATACACTTTTCCTTGCTCGTCATTATCAATCGCATCTTCTGGGTACTGAACATTCATTTGAATGTAGCTCATTAATCCTGTTTGTCCGCCTGGGAACGTTGCATCTCGCGAGTACATCCCATCCAAATAATCACAGCCTTCCGGCAATGAGGCGGTATCCACTTTCGCCAATTGCTCCAAAAATTGACTGTATTCTGCATCTTGATAATTGTGTCTGGCAGTTGCGTTACCTCCATAAGGATCGGATGCCTCGTACTTTGGTTTCAACCGAATTTCCTCCGCCATGGCGAGATTGTCTACGGTAAATTTCCAATCGAAATAATTGTGTTTTTCAACGGACAGATAAATATTTCTGCGATCGGTGGTAGCGATGGATGCTATGCCATCTTCATCTGATGTTGCTACCAATTTCTTTTTGATGTAAACGTCCGCTCCTTCCACTGGCTCCCCTGTTTTGTCGTCTACGATCAGAATTTCCACTGCTGGCGGTTCTTTGCATCCTGCGGTAAAAAGTAAGATGAGGAGTATTGGAAGGAGTATTTTCATTGTGTTGGTTCTATTTTGGCAAATTACTGAAAGGATGTTGCTTTTTTAGACAAAGGCGCAAAGAATATTGAAGATTAGCATTGTTTTTAGCAGCCGAATTGATCCTTGCAAGGTTAGCAAAGTTCGGTCTTGTATCTTCCGTATTGGAAGGGTGCGCGTCCTTTCTATTCGACCACAAAGACGCAAGTGACGCAAAATTTGTATTCGTTTTGGCGCACAAGTTGATCCCTGCGAGATCATCACTGGTTCCGTTATTCGATTTCTTTTACGTAACTCGTCGCCCCGCCACCTTCATAGATTCCACATCTTATCTGGTAAGGGTAACTTATTTCGGACATTCCATCCGAGCCTTCTCCTTTGGTAACTTCTACTTCCCAGAGCGTGCTGTTCAATAAGAATCTTAATACTTGCGTTTCTTCTTGATCTGTAAATGGATATTCCAAGGGAACAATCTCTGGTACTTCGGTATCCATGGATACAAACATCACCTGGTTCCCAACGAAATAGAAAGTCCAAAAAGGTTCGGTGAAACATGCGTAAAAATCGAAGTTGCGCTTCCCAGATTGAATATCTGCCAATAATTGCATTTTCTCAACATCTGATAAGTTCGTAGCCATTGTATTTTCTGGCGCTGTTTCTTCGAAATTGGTATCCATCACAGAGCGCTCCTTTTTATTTTGTCCAGGCTCATCCACGGCTTCTTGACGAGCATCTGAATCCACACATGACACTAAAACGCACGCCATAATAGATGCGAGCATTATTCGTAGTAATTTCGCTTTTACTTCCTGCATTTGAAATTTTGCCACCAACGGTATTCGTTTAATTGTTTCCGAAAAATGGGGTTCCTGCATTGGCCGAATCGAATTTAAAGGCTGCATCGTTTTCTGCTTTGTCGAGCTTGTCGCTGATTGTCAAACTCCACAAAACAATTTCCATACAGAACGATTTATCGGCTTCAGTGGCATCTGGACAGTATTCATCTACCAAGGTCACCAAAGGTTTTACGCTTTTGAGGTTCAATAGAAAATCTTCGTCATCATCGGTATAATTGAGTTCTAATAAATTCTCATTGAACCAGTCGATAATATCCGTGTATGGCGTTTTAACACCTTCTTTTTCTAGTTTTGGAATGCGCGGGAAGATGCGCTCGAACTCGGATAAAACGGCGTTATCAATCAACATGCGTGCAACCTCATCGGCCCCTTCTTGTTCTCCTTCGTAGACCAATTCAATTTTCCCTGTAATCGAAGGGACGATGGACGGGAAATCAATCAAACGAACGCTGGTTTTTTCAGATCCCGTTTCAATCAATCGGAGTTTTGCCGCTGCAATTAAATTTTCCATTGCACTAATGGTCATTCGGGCACTGACACCACTTTTGGCATCAACGTATTCGCTACTTCGCGCTTCGAATGCTACTTGTTCCAAAAGATTTTTGGCTCTGTTTGAAATGGAAATGCAGTCTCGATCTTCCGCTGGAATTTGCGCTTCTTGCTCGGTGATGGCACGCGCCAATTCAATCGATTTAGGATAGTGCGTAAAGATTTGCGATCCGATTCGATCTTTTAGAGGCGTTACGATACTTCCGCGATTGGTGTAATCTTCAGGATTTGCCGTAAAAACAAACTGTAGGTCAAGTGGCATGCGCAATTGGAAACCACGAATTTGAATATCGCCTTCCTGCAAAATATTGAAGAGTGAAACCTGAATTCTCGCTTGTAAATCGGGCAGTTCATTCAGCACGAAAATACAGCGATTGGCTCGTGGAATCATCCCGTAGTGAAGCACACGCTCATCCGAATACGGCAATTTCAGCGTAGCAGCTTTTATTGGGTCGATATCACCAATTAAGTCCGAAACATTCACATCTGGCGTAGCCAATTTTTCAAAGAACCGATTTGATCGATGCACCCAAGAAATCGGAGTATCATCACCTTTTTCGGCAATTAAATCACGTGCATATTTTGAAATTGGTTCGAATGGACTATCGTTAATTTCAGATCCCGAAACAATCGGCATGTACTCATCCAACAAATCGACCATACTTCGAGCAATACGTGTTTTTGCTTGTCCACGCAATCCTAATAAATTGATATGATGTCCTGCCAGGATTGCTTTTTTCAATTGTGGCACCACGGTATCTTCGTATCCCCACAAACCTTGAAAAACAGGTTTCTTTTCTTTAATACGAGCGATCAGGTTTGCCTGAATCTCCTCGTTAATTGTTTTTTCTGTGTATCCGGAATCCTTCAACTCTTTGAATGTCTTCTCTTTCTTCATCTTCCTTAGATTCGTTTAATTCTATTTTTTTCGTAGTCTTCAAAAATCATTTCACCCAATCCTGAGAGCCCTGTTAAAAATGCTTTCCCTCGATTTTGAGCCGTAAACATTTCCACAAATTGGCGGAGGTATGGGTCTTGCGCAATCATAAACACAGCTCGGTTTGCCATCCGTAATCATGAAAATTTGCTTGTTCGTGTTCCGTTTTCTCCGAAGTATATCCATTGCTAGTTCCAATCCTGCAACGGTATTCGTGTGATATGGACCTACTTTCAAATACGGAAGATCTTTCACGGTAATCGGCCAGGCATCATTCCCAAAAACAATAATATCGATCGTGTCTTTCGGGTATTTTCGATGAATTAATTCGACTAGTGCCATTGCCACTTTTTTGGCGGGCGTAATGCGATCTTCACCGTACAAAATCATGGAATGACTAATATCGATCATCAACACGGTGCTCATTTGCGCTTTGTGCTTTGTTTCATCAACAATTAAATCTTGCTCGGTCAATTGTAGGTCGGAAATTCCGTGATTGATTTGCGCATTTTTGAGGCTTTCGGTCATGTTGACCAACCCGAGATCGTCGCCATAGTTGTAGGAGCGCATTTCACCGTCTCGTTCATCGCCTACACCCACTTTCGCTGTTCGATGATTTCCCATTCCGCTCTTTTTGAGCTTTCCAAAAATTTGATCCAATGCGTGTTCGCGCAACGCGGCTTCTAGCTTTGCAGTAAGAACATTTCGCCCTTCTCCACCATCACCATTGTTCCCTTCTTCTGAATCGATTTCTTCGCGGATGTACCCACGTTTTTTCAAGTCTTCGACAAAATCTTCGAAGGTGTATGCTTCGCTAAAAATATCGTATTCCTCATCAAGGGTGTTGAGCCAATCAAAGGCTTCGTCTAAATCTCCTGAGGTGTGGGTGAGCAGTTCCTTGAACACTTCAAACACTCGGTCGAAATTGTCTTTTTCTTCCGGAACGTGCTTGCTAAATGTGAATCCTTTGCCAAAATCAAAATCTATTCCCTTCATCCCTTTCTATGCAATAATTGCTACTCGTACTAAAGGTAGGCAATAATTGGATACCATGGTAGGTTTAAGAGTTTTTGGGAAGGATGGGGTGTTTATTCCTTACTGTTTTCTAGGTTAACTTGGCTTTCTTGATTTGTCTTTCTCTTTTTCTTGTTTATTAACATGCCAAACATCCAATTCTATCAAAAATGCATTTCGCTTCTGTAGCATTCTACCAAACCACACTGCTATAGATAAGGATGCCCAAATAAGAAAGCAGCAGGCAGCCAACATACCTTTATGGTTTTTATCTACGACCGTTTTCATTCCAAAAACTGCATCTTGCGTACTTTCGTTGATTGCCGAGGTTGTCAGGATAATGCCAGAGATAAGAAAAAACAAGGCGGCTAACCACAATAATCCTTTTAAGAGTCTTACACCAAATCTGTTACCATAGATATTTGGTCTTCGTTTCATGAGTAAGATGAACTCTATCTCCCTTTTCTTATCCTGATCATTCATACCTGATTACCCTAAAACCTTCTTCTTCTCAGCCTCAAACTCTTCATCCGTCAAAGCACCACTCTCGCGTAACTTGTTCAGTTTTTCGAGTTCATCATACTTCGATGCTTCTTTTTTCTGCGTGTCTTTACGAACATTGTCGAGGGTTTCCGCTTTTGATTTGTGCTTTGCACGGCTAGAGAAAACAATAATTAGAACAACCCCGGGAATGAGGATTACAAAGAATAGTACAACAATGATTTGGATTGGACCAAAAACTCCGAGTGTCATAGAATGGTGGTTTATAGTTCAGAGGTGCAAGATACAAGCCCTTTTCCTTTTTGTCAATAAGTATAAATACTTAGATATCAGGTAAATCAAAAAAACAGCACCTGAGAGACGCTGTTTTTTTTCGTATTCATGAAATTATTATCGATTTATAATCTTCTTGGAACCAAAGCTCATGAGCAGTTGTAAAGCACTTATTACATTCCCTTCTCTAGTTATTGCGACGTCATTGTCGCGACCGAACATATAGGTCAATCTCATATTCTTATATATGTCGTAACCTATATTGAATGTAAAACGACACATTCGATCATAAGCATTATCGAATGGGATAATTCCCCTCTAACCATTACTCCTTCACCACTGGCAACAAAATGCGACTTGTTCCAAACACAGAATGCTCAGCTTTCTCGAAATCCTCGGGTGTCGCTTCGTAAATGCTTTCGACATACTTCTGTGGATTTAAATCGAACAAGGGAAACATGGAGCTTTGCACTTGAATCATGATACGGTGTCCTTTTTCGAAAGTATGACGTACCTCAATTAAAGGTACTTCTACTTCTGCTTTTTCGTTAGGATTGAATGGAACTGGTTCCGAGAAACTTTCTCTGTATCGACCACGAATGTATCCTACGCGCACCATTTTTTGATAACCGTTCATTTTGACGTTTGGCGCATCTGTTGAATCTGGGGTGCGATCCATGGGCAACACATCAATAATTTTCACGTAGAGATCAGCATCTTGATGATCGGTTGCAAAATCAAGGATCGCTCGGATTTCACCTGAGACATCAACATCTTCTGTTAAAACGTCTGTAGTGAACGTCAATACGTCTGGACGCTTCGATGCAAATCTTTGGTCTCCATTCATGTACTTCTTGGGCGCCATTCGGTAAAAATGATCGTCGGTAATAAACGGAACTGGATGGTATGGATCGGAAGTGTAGGTACGATAATCGACACTCGCTTCATCGGTCAAATTTCCGTTAGGGTTCAAGTAGAATTGAACCGTGTCTTTGGGTATTGCAAACGGATCCTCGTTGTAGAATTCCCATTCGTGCGTTCCCATGTTGAATACCTTTGCGGTGAAGTCAAGATCTTGTCCCCGCCCTTTTAAATGGTATTCGAAATACCGAAATTCAACCTCGCTTTGATACCGTTCGCACAGACTGTCGCCGTAGTAAATGTCGCCCAATCGGTAACTTCCCGGTCGTCTTTTGGGATGTCCATGCGACCAGGGTCCTAAAACCAATTTTGCCAATCCCGGCTTTGCATTTCGCTCCATTTCACGGAACGATTTCACAATTCCGAAGAGGTTTTGTTCGTCTGTCCAACCGCCTACAACCAATGTAGGACACTCCACACGATCCAAATATTGAAGCCAGTTTCTCTCCTGACGATAATCATCGTAATTCGGGTGTGCTTTTATGTTTTCCCAGAAAAAATTCTCAGGGTGAATTACGTCTTCAAATTCGGTAAGCGCCATTCGGTTCAAGAAGAAATCGTAATAGTCTTCCTTCTGGCCATTTGCGGTATCAGTTACGTATGCTTTTGGTCGATCACTGTACCAAGAATCCATTGTGGGCTCTGTTTTTTGAATTCCAAAGGCATCAAGAACGGGCAAGTAGTTCAATCCCAACAAACCGTATCGGTTGAAATCCTCAAAATAGAAATTGGTTACTGGAGCCATGCCTAGAACCGCCTTCAAATTGGGATGTCCTGTTACTGCCGAAACCAAAGATGTATGCCCCAAATAAGAATTTCCATATTGTCCAATATTCCCATTAAAATTCTTCAAATTCTTCGCCAACCAATCGAAGGTATCATAACTATCTGTCACCTCATCGGTGCGCTTTTTACTCTCCCACGAATAGGGTGGCTTGGTGTTTTCAAATTCACCTTCACTCATCCAACGACCGCGCATATCTTGATTCACGAAAATATATCCCGATGCCACCAATTCTGGATTGTGCATTAGTTTCGCTGGCATTGTATCGGTGCCGTATGGCTTTACACTGTAAGGCGTTCGTTTAATCAGTACTGGAAAATCTTGTGATTTATCTTTCGGGGAATAAATGGAGGTAAACAACTTTACACCATCTCGCATTTCGATGTATACTTCTTTCTTTTCGTAATCGTCAATGGTAAGATCTTGAGAAAAAGAAAGGGCATTGGAGAGTATTAGGAATATTAGGATTCCGAGTTTCATGAGCACAGTTTTGATTTCAGCTAAAATAGTTAAAGTGAGGGGGATTGAAATTTAAAAAATGACGGATGGTTGATGGGCTAAAATTGTGGGGGGGGGGGGCGGAACCATTTAATTTGTTAGCTATATAACCAAATGGTTATTAAGTTAATTGGTTTTTACTTGGATTTCTTGAAAATCATTCCGACCTTTTTAACTCATCCTCTCCGCAATATTTCACTATCTTTCTTCCATGAAACTTCTTCATACTCCTTCTGGTGTTGCCTTGCGAAAAATCCAAAAGGAAGACCGAAAAACGCTTGTCGCTCTTGCGAATAACCCCAAAGTTGCCAACAATCTCAGAGACGATTTTCCCCACCCTTACACTTTGGAAGATGCTGACCACTTTATTTATCACGCTCAGAAAGCGCATCCAACCAAACGATTTTGCATTGAAAAAAATGGAATCTATGTCGGGAACATCGGATTGCATCCGCAGGAAGATATTTACAAAATGAGTGCAGAAATTGGGTATTTCATTGGAGAAGAATACTGGGGGCAGGGAATTGTTACCGAAGCCATTAAACTGATTGTTGCTTATGGGTTCAATCAATTGGATCTTCATCGCATCTTCGCAGGAGTTTTTTCATACAATCATGCCTCCAAGAAGGCACTCGAAAACGTTGGATTTCAATTTGAAGGAACATCGAAAGATGCCGTTTTTAAAAATGGGACTTATTATGATGAATTGCGCTATTCTTTGATCAATCCAAATCATTAACAAATGCTTCGTATTCTATTTGTCCCCACATTCCTATTGATTATCGCTAGTTGTTCACAACAAACTTCGGAAGAACAAAGTAACATTGAAGTACGACCGAAACCCGAACTCCAAAAAGAGAATTACAACGTGGCATTTTTAATTACCGATGGCACGTACAATACGGAGTTCACGGCGCCCTGGGATATCTTCCACCATGTCCGTTTTCGAGATGTTGACAAAGGCATGAACCTTTTCACAGTATCCAACACAAATGATCCAATCACAACTTTCGAAGGGTTAAAAATTCAGCCCGATTACAACTTCTTAACCGAAGAAATTCCACACATCGATATTCTGGTAATTCCAAGTGCTGAACATCATTTAGACAGCGATTTAGAAGATAAAAAGCTGGTGTCGTTCGTCAAAAAAACAGCAGAAAAGGCAACGTGGGTAACAACGCACTGTGACGGATCTTTTTTACTCGCAAAGACAGGGTTACTCGATGGAATTCATTGCACTACATTTCCTGCTGACATTGACGCCATGAAGGCATTATTTGACGGTCCAATTGTTGAAGATAGCGTGTTGTTCATCCAAGACATGAAATATCTCACCTCAGCAGGCGGAGCCAAGAGTTTTGAGGCATCATTGTATTTGTTTGACTTGCTTTATGGTAAAGACGTATCGCAAGAACTTGCCGAGGGTATGGTTCTTGATTGGCCCGATCCAAACCTGGAATTTGGCGCAGTTCCAACGAATGGGCCCGACTGCTATCGAACTGTTACCTTTTGTAGGAATATTCGAAGAGAGTAAGCGAATTTCACAGCCTAGGCTCAAAGTGTTCAATATCAACAATTTTGTTTTCATTTTCGGTTGCAATAGTCGATCTTTGTTACCTACAACTTATGAGAACATTACACACTACCTTTTGGCTCTTGCTTTTTGCAGCATTGGCACCCTTCACATCCATTTCCCAAACGGAGTCGGCAGCGCGACAATGGAACAATGTTATCCTTGAGGCAATTCGGAATGATTTCGCTCGCCCAACAGTGCATGCGCGGAATCTCTTTCACCATTCCATTATCTGTTACGATGGCTGGGCGGCTTACAATCCATCCAAACAATTGTACTTCCTTGGACAAACAACTTACGGTTACAATTGTCAGTACGATAGCATCGACATTCCGGGAAATATCGACGATGCACGAATTGAAACCATTTCTTACGCCTCGTATCGTTTCATTGAAAACCGATACTCAGGCTCACCAGATTACAATGCAACACTGGCGTTGGCAAATCAACTGATGACCGATCTTGGTTTTGATCCTGCATATACTTCTACAGATTACGTAAACGAAGGTCCTGCCGCTTTAGGGAATTATCTCGCAGCGGAAATTCAAGCATACGGGCTCACGGATGGATCGAATGAGGTGAATGGGTTCGACAATCAATATTACACGCAGCTCAACCCTCCATTGGAGATGGCGCAGCCTGGAAATCCAAACATTCAAGATCCGAATCACTGGCAACCGCTTTCACTGGAAACACTCATTGATCAATCAGGGAATTTAATCACAACGACTCAGCCACACCTTTCACCAGAATGGGGAGAAGTACATCCTTTTGCTTTGGATACTGGCTCTGCAACGCAACTTTCGCGTGATGGAATGACTTTCAACGTGTATTTCGACACCATGCAGCCGGCATATATGTATCCTGGAGATTCTTCGGAATGGGATTCATTTTATAAATGGAATCATACGTTGGTGAGTATCTGGCAATCGCACCTAGACCCCAATGATGGCGTTATGTGGGACATTTCACCTGCCTCTATTGGAAACAATCAATGGTATCCTGCACCGAACGATTCATCGGCTTATCCATTATTTTATGACTTGGTCAATGGTGGAGATCCAGGAATTGGTCATGCTATTAATCCTGCCACAGGAATGCCATACACACCGCAAATGGTTCCAAGAGCTGATTATGCACGCGTTCTTGCCGAGTTCTGGGCAGATGGAATTGATTCGGAAACACCTCCGGGTCACTGGTACGAAATTTACCATTACGTAACCGATCAACCTGCATTTGAATACCGTTGGAAAGGCGTGGGGCCGATACTTGATCCTTTGGAATACGATGTTAAAGCGCATCTGGCCTTGGGAGGAACTTTGCATGATGCGGCAATTGCTGCGTGGAGTTTAAAAGGATATTATGATTATTTGAGACCTGTTTCCGCTATTCGATTGATGGCAGATAATGGACAAAGTTCTGACACGAATGAATTGAGCTATCATCCTGATGGAATTCCTTTGATGCCAGGATACGTTGAAGTAGTTCAAATTGGCGATCCGCTTGCAGGGCAATGGAACGAGCACGTAGGGAAGATCAAACTCTTTACGTGGCGCGGACATGAATACATCAACAATCCGCTTATTGATATTGCAGGTGTTGGTTGGATATTAGCCGAAGAATGGTGGCCTTATCAGCGTCCAACTTTCGTTACACCACCATTTGCTGGTTTTGTTTCGGGACATTCTACCTTCTCGCGAGCAGCGGCACACACCATGGAGTTTATTACTGGAGATGCATATTTCCCAGGGGGAATGGGAGAGTTTGAGGCGCCAATGAATGAATACTTGCAATTCGAAGAAGGGCCAAGCGATACTATCGTCTTGCAATGGGCAACGTATATGGATGCTTCCGATCAATGCAGTTTGTCACGAATTTGGGGAGGAATTCACCCGCCAATCGATGATATTCCTGGACGAATGATGGGCGACGTGATCGGCCCTCAAGCATCTATTCTAGCCGATTCGATTTTTGCAATCAACCAAGCTGCGCTCACTTATGCGTATTCAACTGATAGCCTAATCAATTTTAGTGAAATTGGAAGTAGTTTGGATTTACATTTTGGTTTTAGTGTACCGATGGATACATCCGTGGTTCCGACACTTAACTTTATCACAGGAACACTTTCAAGTGCTGCCGCAATTCAAAGTTATTATTGGGTCGATTCAAGCGAACTCATTTTTACGATTGATGCAATATTTAGTTCCATCGAAATAGAGGAAGCCTACGTTCAATTGGACAATTTAACAACGGGAACATCGACCAATCTTCCAGATTACACCTTCAAGGATTTGTTCCTGGTAGATACACGAAAGCCACTGATAAGTGATGTTCAAACAAGTTTATCGCTAATCAATGATGCAAGCACTTTGCAATCGCTATTGCTCAAGTTCAAATGGGACGAGCCTTGCGATACATCTATTGTTCCAACCGTGAACTTTGTTGCAGCGGGCTATGTTAATCCTACATTCGTTCCGCAAATTGGAAATTCTGGTTGGCAAAACGATACCATCTATTACATTGAATACGATATTTTTGATTTCAATGAAACAATTGATCCTTTGGACATTAGCATTCAATTTGGAACGGATTTCAACGGAAACGAAATGGATTCTACGGGAGTTCTTGCGCCTTTCGTGATTGATACAGAAAATCCATTTATCGTAGATCTTCTTCCATCGGATTTGTTGATTACGCAAGCTGATTTGAGCAACCCGACCACAACGATCAGTATGGCCTTTTCTGAAGAGATGGATGTTCTGAGTCCGATAGATGCACAGGTGGACACCAATGGTATCCTTTATGGATCTGTTCAATACAATCAGCCTGCAACTAACTGGATTACCAACGATACGGCAGAACTACACTTTTTACTCTTCCCTGGAAACAACAATTTAATTCCGTTAGACCTTTCTTATTCCAACCTGAAAGATCTCGCGGGAAATGCATTAACGACAAGCTCAAGTGACTCGGTCATTTGGAGCGATTTGAAATCGCCAGAGGTTATCGCTGTTGTTCCGAACCTTCCAGTAATTAGTGATAGTCTGGTTGGTCCAACCGAATATTTTGTGGATGTATACTTCGACGAACCCATGGACATCAGTGTAACACCTCTTTTGGTGCACAATGCAGCCCAATCGGTTGGTGGATCGATTCAATTCAATGTACCGTTGAGCGCATACCTTGACAGTACAACCTTCCGCGCAATGTTCCAGGTGATTGATGAAAATATTGAAGTTTCGCCAATTGATATCGATGTTTCATTTGGAGAAGATGGCTCTGGCAATCCGATGGTGACGCATACCGAAGCAAACGCAGTGGAATTAGACACCCGAAATCCAGTTGTTGTTGGTTTCTATGCAAATACTTCTGTGATTAATCAATGGGGGCAGCAATGGCAGGTTGTTGCTGTTTTTGACGAACCAATGCGACAATCGCAAGTTCCTTTGGTACAACTTTCTGCCATTCCGGTAAACTTCCCAATGGTGGCTAACGGTTGGGTGAATACAACGAACTATGGCTTCGACTACGAACTTCTTGGCGTTCCTTCCCAAATCACACTTGTTGATATCAGTATGGATGAAGCCAAAGATTTGGCCGGAAATGATCAAATGATTTACAGCGAATCTGAATTTTTGGAAATCCAACCGCTCCTTGGCCTGAGTGAATTGGAGCAAAATTCGACCATCCTCTACCCCAACCCAGCGGAAGAGGGGTCCGTACTCATTTTACAAGGCTTGAAGGCTGAATCGAGCACAATCGAAGTGACTTGTATGAATGCGCTTGGACAACAAATTGCTCCGATTACGATGAAGAAAATGGGAGAACGCTATGTGTCAGAAAATACGCAGTTGACCTCAGGTTGGTACGTATTGAAAGTCGGATCACAACAGTTTAAATTGGTAGTACGATGAAACGATTATTATTCCTTTTTGCCTTTTCAAATTGCTTGTTCGTTCACGGACAAATCTTAACGGATATTGCCCCACTAATTGGGTTTAATTATGTGCAGCACAGTGCAGAAAATTTTGGAAACGGATTGTCTTTTTATGATTTTGATGAAGATGGTTGGGACGACCTGACCATTCCCACAGACCTTGATTCAATCTTCTTTTTCCGAAACTCTAATGGAAACCTTGTGAAATTACCTTCACTTTATGCTCCGGGTGAAGTCCGTCAAATTACCTGGTTGGATTACGACAATGATGACGATTTGGACATTTTTTGCACCTTTCATGACAACGGAATTCGGATGTACGCCAATGACGGTAATTTCAATTTCACGGACGTAACCGCAGCTGCTGGTTTTGATGTTTCGCAATTTCATGCGTATGGCGTAAGCGCAGCAGACCCTGATGAAGATGGCGATTTGGATCTTTACGTTGCCGTGTATTGGTTGCCTACAACTCTCAATCCCATTCCAAATCTGTATTACGAAAATCAAGGCAACGGAACGTTTATTGAAAAGGCCGGATTGTTAAATATTGACAATGGTGTTTCTTCGAGTTTCCAGGGAGTTTGGTTTGACATGAATAACGACAACAAAATGGACTTACACGTAGTAAACGATCGTCATACTTTCGATGATGAGATGTACGTGAACATGGGCGGCAATACATATCAAGCGCAGGCACCAAGTCTTGGAATAGCCAATGAAGGTCATTTTCCAATGTGTTTGTCGGTTTCAGACTACAATAACGATGGTTATCAAGATGTTTTTAAATCGGATGCGGGAAACGGTAATGTCTGGAACGGAGTGGTTCAAGATTACAAGCTCTATCGAAATAATGGTGGAACGTCTTTTACAGATGTTGCTGCAGCCGTGGGGGTCAATCACCCAGCGTTTGCCTGGACCGGACTTTGGGTAGACTACAACAATGACTCGTACGAAGATTTGTACGTTGCTACATCCTTTATTGACACCCTCTCCGATCCTGCGCTTTCTTCCGTTTTCTTTGAGAACAATCAGGGAATAAACTTCTCAAATGCAACAGACTCCATCATAGGAAACATCACAAAAAATTCCTACGCAGCTGTAAAAGGGGACTTGAACCGAGATGGTTTTTATGATATTGTTGTGCTTAATAGCGGTTCAGCATCGAATATTCTTGTGAATGGTCGAAACGATAATAAATACATTCGGATTACGACGATTGGAACTGACGGGAACCGAATGGCCATTGGCGCTCTGATTAAAGTGTACGCCAACAACACCTGTCAATCACAAACCATTTTCTGTGGAAACGGATTGTGTGCGCAAGACTCACAACATAAAATCTTTGGAATTGGTTCTGCTACTATTGTTGATTCTGTGATCGTTACATTCCCTAATGGAGATGTTGCAAAGCGCTTCAACCTTTTGCCCGAAACAGATCATATTATCCGTCAAAAAACGACGGTTCAAATTCCCATCGTTACTGGGAATACCTACAACCAATTTTGTACTGGGGACAGCATTTCAATTGGAGTTTCTGGGTTGCACAATTACCTTTGGAATACTGGCGATACCACCTCGTCTATTGTTGTAGATTCTACGGGTATATATTCATTCACTGCTGAGAACGCTATTGGGGATACCATTTTTGAATCTTATGACTTGTTGTTGACCTTCCATGACAACATTCCGCATCAAACGGTTATTACAGATGCATTGTGTGGAATCGGAAGTTTTGGTTCCGCCGAAGTAATCCCGACGAATCCTTCAAGTATTGATTCCATTGTTTGGAGCGATGGAACGAATGGAGCAATTATCAACAATGTGCTTCCTGGACCCTACGATTACCACCTCTATTCTATTTACGGATGTGTTGATTCTGGTAATGTTATGATCAATGCTCAAGCACCTTTTACTTCTCAATATTTCACTACTGCTTGTACAGACTTGGTTGGAGGTACTGTTCAGTTTTACAATTGGGGCGGAAACCCTCCATTTACGTATACATTTAATGCTACTGTTGTCTCTGATTTTATTGATAATTTGCTCCCTGGGACTTACGAAGTAATTATTGAGGATGCAGCCGGATGTACAGATACTGTTAGCTTCGAAATCCCTGATGCGACAACCGCTGCTTTAAATGAAAACAGCAATTCTCACGTTAATATTTCCTATCAGGAAGCGAATTTGACAATTTGTGGAGTTGAGCAAAAAGGCAATTACGATGTCCAAATCATTAATGGTCTTGGGCAGCGAATTGCACTTTGGACCAATACTAACAATGCCTCTTGTCAAACATCACCTGTTTCTTTGGAGACTGGTTGGTACATTGTCGTCGTTCGATCGGGTGATACAATAACCACTCATCGTCTTTCTGTGGATTGATGCTGCCTGTTTTATGGGTGAAACCTTCTGAAATGCTCGCGTTTCATCGTTTGTGTTTTCCCAGTGCTTGATTTCTACACGAATCTATGTCTTCCGACGCATTCGCCACAAGGCTAAAGTGCAATTTCGACCGCTGAAGCGCCCAAAATGCCTTGTGTGATTGGTCGGTGCAACATTTTGATGCGCTAAAATCAACACATTATGAAAACAGCAAAGCATCAGACATCGAACGAACAATTATTCGAAATGATTTTCGTCCATCAGCAACTTTTGAAATTGGAGGCACTTCTTCAATCATTCGATTTGCCGGAGAAAGAGTTACAATCCCTTGCGATGTTGCACGACAACGTACTTCGTTCCATTGCCCAATTGAACCATGAAATTTTGGCACACGGATATTGGGACAGGCCAAGGTATGAGATCCTGAAATGATTTGTTCCCTTGAATTCAGGGAGGAGAAATTCTTCCTGAATTTAGCTTGATTGATCGATTTTGCGCACCATGGTTAAGATGGTTGCCATCCCACAAGTTTCGCCTGTTTCGTCGTATATGTCCACTAAGAATTTAACGATTCCCTTGGCGATATCATCTTCCGAACGCTTCTCTTGATCAATTTTTTCTTTCACAGTGAATCGTACTCCAATTGTTGCTCCTGGGTACACGGGCTTTGTAAATCGTGCTTCATCAATCCCATAATTCAATAAAACGGGTCCTTTCTTCGGATCTACGAACAATCCCGCTGCTTTTGACAAGAGGAAATATCCGTGCGCTACACGTCCTTCAAAGATGGTTCCATCCAATGAGGTTTCGTCCATGTGCGCATAGAAATTGTCTCCTGAAACATTCGCAAAATTCACGATATCGGTTTCCGTTACTGTATGCTTGTGTGTGAAAACTGTTTCTCCCACCACCAATTCTTCAAAATGCTTACGGAATACATGCGGATTTGCTTCTGGCATTGCCGCTCCCACTTGAAATTGTTGGGTAATCTCAGTGATTGTTGTTGGGTGCCCTTGAATTGATGTGCGTTGAAGGTAATGTAAGATTCCACGTTTACCTCCCATTTCTTCACCCCCTCCAGCTCTACCTGGACCACCGTGTGTAAGCAAAGGCATTGGAGATCCGTGTCCAGTACTTTCCTTCGCACAAGCCTCATTCAACACTAAAATACGTCCGTGCATACTTGCGGCTCCAACAACATATTCGCGCGCTTCTTCGTCATTTGGTGTAACGATGGAAGAAACCAATGATCCTTTTCCCATTCTAGCAAGTTCGATTGCATCATCCATATTTTTGTACGGCATGATGGTTGAAACGGGTCCGAATGCTTCTATGTTGTGAACATCTTTTCGCGCGTTACTTCTTTTACGAATAAATCAAATTCTTCGGTGCCAGGGACTGCTTTTTCTCCCAATACGGAAGCATTCAGGGAATCTGCTTCAAGGTTGAAGGCTACACTGCGCTCTGTAATGTGTGGTAATCCTTTGAGGATTTTCCCAGTATGTGCACTTCCCGTGAACGTAACTGTATCTTCGAGATCTACATGATCAACAATACCGCGTCCCAATCCACAAACTAGCTGCAACGCTCCTTCTGGAAGAATTTTAGAAGCGATAATGTCACGCACCATTACCTCGGTGAGGTAGCATGTATACTCCGAAGGCTTCACTACCGTTGGAACTCCAGCCATCAAGTTTACTGCAATCTTTTCGAGCATTCCCCAAATTGGGAAGTTGAAGGCGTTTATGTGAACAGCAATTCCCTGCTTTGGTACCATAATATGATGACCAATGAATGAGCCTTCTTTTGAAAGTGGCGCCATTGTTCCATCTACGTAATACGGTAAATCTGGAAACTGACGGCGCAGCGATGCATTTGCAAAAAGGTTCCCGATTCCACCTTCGATATCAATCCATGAATCGACTTTGGTTGCACCGGTCCACGCGCTTACTTCGTAGTATTTATTTTTCAACGTTAACAAATGAAGCGCGAGTGCCTTAATCATGCGACCGCGTTCTTGAAAAGTCATTTTCCGCAGCTTGGCTCCTCCCGTTCTTCGCCCGTATTCGAGAATGGCTGCGTAATCAAATCCGGCGCTTGATGTTTCACCAAATTGTTCACCTGTGATGGCATTGTAGAGTTTTGTTTCAACCCCTTCTCCATCAGTCCATTCTCCTAAAATATAGCTTTGATACCGTTGCATTATTTATTATTTTTAGTCTGCTAAAGGTAGCCATAATTCTATGACTGTTAAGGAGGAACACGCAGATATTTTCGAGGCCGAGATTGTTGCCAGCACCGTGATTGAGGGGTTGGGACTGACTGCTTACTCCAATAATTTATTGCACGTAAAAGTCCCGAAATATTACAGTATTGACCTTGTTGTTTATCGCAAAGCGCAGGATTGGCTTACGGAATTGGATCCATCAAAAGAGTATCATTTTGTCTTCGAGTTCGGCAGTTTCTCAGAAGTTGACCCTGAAATGCGGAAACATCGTGCTCAGAAGGATGGCACCAATTTTTCCCTTTCGGATGCTTTAGTTATCTCTAGTTTGCCTCAAAAAATGTTAGGCGATTTTTATTTAAAAATAAACCGCCCCGAACGACCGACCAAGATTTTCTCGAATATGAAAAAGGCTGTGGATTGGTCGTTGAAGCAAAAAATGAAGCTCCAGAACTCCTGATCCAAAAGAAATACAAAAGCCTCATGAGCGCGGAGACCATCCGAAGGAAATTGGCTATCTTGGAGATTCAAATAAACGTATGCGAATAGTCATTTTAACAACCATTCTACTTATGAGCACGCTCGTTGCCAAAGCACAAGACAAGGTCGTTCTTGTAATTCATGGAGGCGCTGGAACCATCCTCAAGAAAAATATGTCCGACGAAAAAGAGGCGGCTTATGAAGCCAAGTTGCGCGAGGCATTATTGGCAGGATTCGATGCTATTGAATCGGGAAAAACCAGTGTTGAAGCCGTTCAATCTGCCATTCATGTCATGGAAGATTCACCCTTGTTTAACGCTGGGAAAGGCGCCGTTTACACGAATGCTGAAACGCAGGAAATGGATGCCTCCATCATGCGCGGAAGGGACAAAGACGCCGGTGCTGTGGCGGGAGTAAGTACGATCAGAAATCCAATTGATGCGGCGATTGCAGTTATGGAAAAATCGGAGCACGTCATGTTGGCTGGAGTTGGTGCGGAAGAATTCGCCGAAAAACAACGCGTAACAATCGTTGATTCTTCCTATTTCCATAGTGATAAACGACTCAAGCAACTGAAACGGGTGCGAGATCATGAGAATGCTGTTTTGGATCACGATGGTGATGATCGAGGGGAGTTTGACGGTTCGGAAAACGAGTTTAACATCGATTATATTGAAGATAAAAAATTCGGAACTGTTGGTGCCGTAGCTCTGGACAGTTCTGGAAATCTTGCCGCGGGAACATCGACTGGAGGCATGACGAATAAGCGCTACCATAGAATTGGCGACTCTCCGGTAATCGGAGCGGGAACCTATGCCAATGAAACCGTTGGTGTTTCTTGCACGGGGCACGGAGAATACTTTATTCGAAACGTTGTGGCCTATGATGTTGCCGCATTAATGGAGTATTCCAATTTATCCATTGAAGAAGCGACGCAAAGAGTGATTGAAAAGCAAACGGAAATGGGAGGAAAAGGCGGTTTGATCGCCTTGGACAAAGACGGAAATGTTAGTTTGCCCTTCAATACTTCAGGAATGTATCGTGGGTACGTTACCGAGAGCGGTGAAATTACGATTGAGTTTTATGAGCCAGAGGATTAATTCAAAATTATGAATTATGAAGGATCGTGATTGACTTCGATTAATGAGGAACATACGCATAATTATCTGCGTTTTCCTTAATCGATTCCAGGGTGTCTCTGATTTCGTTTAGATCAAAGGAAGTCACTAGCTTCATGCGTGTTTCTTTGAAGTGCGAAATCCCTTTGAAATAATTCGTGTAGTGCCGTTTCATTTCGGCAACACCCAAGGTTTCACCTTTCCATTTCACACTCATTTCCAAATGACGTAACGCTGCTTTGGCTTTATCCTCGACGGTTGGTTTTGCTTTGTGTGTTCCTGTTTCGATGAAGTGCTTAATTTCATTGAAAATCCATGGATTTCCGATAGATGCGCGACCAATCATTACACCGTCCACACCGTATTTTTCTTTGTACTCAACTGCCTTTTCAGGAGTGGTAATGTCGCCATTCCCGAATACTGGAATCTTCATGCGTGGATTGTTTCGCACATCGGCAATTAAGGACCAATCTGCTTCTCCTTTGTACATCTGTTTACGCGTACGTCCATGAATGGAAATCGCTTCGATTCCAACATCCTGTAGTCGTTCTGCAACTTCGACAATGTACTTCGTGTTGTCGTCCCAACCCAGGCGAGTTTTCACGGTAACGGGCAATTTGGTAGATTTCACAATCTCGGCAGTCATTTTGACCATTTTCGGAATATCTTGAAGTATTCCGGCACCGGCTCCTTTGCAAGCAACCTTCTTCACGGGACAACCATAATTGATGTCCAAAATGTCTGGATTGGTGCGTTCGACAATTTCGGCGGTTTGCTTCATGGATTCGATCTCAGATCCGAAAATCTGAATTCCAATTGGTCTTTCGTATTCGTAAATGTCGAGTTTCTGAACACTTTTGGCTGCATCGCGAATAAGTCCTTCTGATGAGATGAATTCCGTGTACATTAAATCGGCTCCATTTTCCTTGCACAGTGCACGAAACGGAGGATCGCTAACGTCTTCCATGGGAGCGAGTAAAAGCGGGAAATTTCCCAATTCGATATCACGGATTTTTACCATCGGTGCAAAGATAGGGCATTTTGGGAGATTGTTCGATTGTTCGACTGATTAGATGGATAAGACAGAAAGGACACTGAGGCTCTCGAAGTGGACTGTTCGACTGATTAGATGGTTGGCATCTCGATACTTCGGCAGGCTCAATACATCGCAAGCTCGATGACCCAGGGTGGATTGGATAGATTAGATAGATTGCAGAAATTTGCAAAGCTGAAACTTCTCCTTCGTAATCCTAATCATCGTCCCAATCAATGGTTTCGCCGCCGCCTTTTTCTTTCTTCATTTTAGAGGCTTCGGATTTGAGCCATTTTGAAAATTTACCTTCTGGTTTGGCTTGAGTTTCGTCGATGTGGTCGTCGTTTCCTTCCGTTGGGTGAATATCAATCTCAATTTTCTCGTGTTGAAATTTCTCCTGAACGTATTCTTGAACGGTTGTATCGTTTTTAAAAAGTCCGAATTCTGATTTAAAGATAGAACGCGCATCTTTGGCCGCTTCTTGCCGCTGTTCCTTCTTGTAGGCTTTGTTTGCCTCAGCATCCCACTCAAAGCTAGGGTTGTACAAATCGCCGTACATGCGCATGAATACGTGTTTGCCGAGTCCGTCGTCGCGAATTTCACCAAATTCACTGTATTCGGCTTGCTTCAAATCTTTGAATCGGAAACCGAATCGATAATCGATCTTGTTATCAAAGGAATGTTTCCCAGAAATTTCCAATTCTAGCGCTGAAGATTTCACCGACATGCTCGGAATCACAATTACACTGTTCCGAATAATCAGAGTGTTTTGCAGACGATCAAATTTTAAATCGAGCAATTTCTGTTCAAACATTTTGATATTTTCCTTCCCAATTGCTAATCGTGCGGAAGTCATTTCGTTCAAACTTTGCGTAATTTCTTTGAATGCCTGTACATTTCGTAACCTTCCATTATCGATGGTAATTCCAACAGTGGCGTCAATGGCATTCGAAATAATTCCACTGCGCAGATCGAAAGGCGCCTTGAATTCCAAACTCACTTTTGCTTTCCCTGAAATATTGTTGCTTTTGATCACGTCTTGATCGAAATTATCCCACTCTTTGAAAAGTTGGTCGAAGGAGATATTGTTGGATGCCACCTTGCTTGAAATATTGAATATTTCGGGTCTATCCTCGCTAATTTTCACCCATCCTGAGACATCGGCACCACCATTGGAAACATTGACTTTTGGGAAATGAATCTGGCGTTTCTTGATCTTCATATTTCCTTTTAAGTCGCCAAAATTATGTTTGTCATAACGCAACATGGCGACATTGAGAAAGACTTCCCCTTCGATATCCAGCGGTAAGATAAATTCGCGTCCGTGCTGCAGTTTGTCCTCTTTGGAGTCAGATCCCAAATCCTCCAAAACAATTCTATTGCTTCGGATGTCCACATCTGCAATTAAGTTTCCAGATTTCGCAAAGTAGTCGGTAACGCCTTTAAACATGCCATTTAAAGCAAAGTCCGATGAGCCGATTTTTAAAGTAATCTCTTCTAGCCCTGCTCTATTGTTTCTCAGAAATACGGTTCCTTCAATCTCCCGATACACGCGTTTATCGTCCTTCAATTGCGCCTTCACCTTGTTAAAGTCAACTTCGCCCTGACATTTTCGAATGTGGTAAGTTTTGCTTTCGTTTGGCAAGATTTCCGTTTTCACTGCGAACTGAGAAGCCAGATCAACCGTTCCTTTCAATTGCTGAAACTCGGTTAGCTTGAACAATGACCTTACGACGGAAAGATTGAGCAGTCCGACGGCATCGCCACGTAATAATGGCGCTTCGAATTCGGTAATTTTCAAATTTGCTTTGAAGGGTCCGCCCTGTGTTTGAAAACCTATATCCGTCAGTGCGACGTACTCTTTTTGGGGTCCGCCGATATTGGAATAAGCTCCTTGCAGAGAGAGTTCGCGCAAGGAAATACCGCTATTTGGGTCTTTCAGTGTTCCGTCTTCTACACCAAATTCACAGGTGATTTCAACAGGCGATGTCGCTTCATTTTTTCCATCCACATTCAAGTCAAACAGTAAAGTCCCCGTTCCAGAAAACGCTTTGATCTCATTCGTTTGTTCCATGGCGAGATTGTTCGCTGCGTCTTCAATTCCAATATTTTTCCCTGAGAGTTTGAAATTGAACCCCAACGTGTCTACTTTTCCTTCAAAACTGAAAGGCAAGTTGGCCACGGTAATCGTTGACTGGGGAATTTCGACGGTTCCATCCTTGGTGTTCACCTTCACCCCTACGCCCAACTTGGCGGGCTTGTTCGAAACCAAGGTCAGATTGCCACTTTTTGCCGCTTTGATTTTTAAATCACTTTTTGCGGTTGCCTGAAACACGTCTTTGCTCAAGTCTCCTTCGAGCGTCATGTTTTTGATATGCGTGCGGTATTCCTGAGCTGTCGCTTCGTTGATGTAATTGAAGCGGAAATCTTTGAACAGGACATCTTTCAGCTCCATTTCAAATGCTCCACTTTCATCTGATTCCTCAGGTTCTTTAAAAATATCGTAATTGTTGTTTCCAACGGAATCTACCTTCAAGTTGAGAACGCCAGGATGAATCTCCAAGGTCTTCACCTTGTATTCCTCTCGCCAAATATCAAAGGGATTGACTTTGCAACGAATAAGATCGGTGTAGAGAAGCGTATCTCTTGACGTCGATCCTTCCCGTGGGTCTTGGACATATACGTGATTAAAATCGATGGACAGATTTGGAAAAGTACTCCAAAAGGTAAGGTCCACTTCCGAAACAGTTACTTTCGCCTTCAAATGTTTATTCACCTCATTTACAGCCGCTTGACAAATATCATCCTTGAAAATCCACAAGAGCAGGGAAATGAGCAGAAAAAGCGACACGATGGTTCCGAAAAACCATTTTGTAATCTTGATAAGACGCTTTTTGTGCATGAAGTAAAATTATGGCGAAAAAGTCAAGCTCTTACCGCGATGTACTCTACTTATCAACGCAAAAGTGTTGGGATTTGGTACATTTTTCCTAGTGAAAATGCGGACTTTAACAATTTTCATGATTTGAATGCAGCGTTTTTTTGATGTTTTGGATCTATTGAGTAGGAGATGAGGAGACAGGAGACGCTAGACATGAAGACTCTCGACGGGAGACTTTAGACTTTAGACTTTAGACTTTAGACAGGAGACTCAAAACGTGAGATCTCAGATGCTTGACATTGAGACTTTTAGGAGGATGCTTTTTTCATAGATTCCGGACCCCGAATTGCTGAATATCGGGTGTTCGGATTTTTTTGTTTTGAGACTATTGTGCAATGAATACACTAATTCCACCAATAGCAGCAGCAATTCCCGTGGCGATTAACCCCACAATGTAGCTACCCATAAGGTATTCTACAATGGCGTAAGCAATGAATACGATAAGGAGTATGATCAGGAAAATGATAAACCCAACAATGCCCGCAATCAAGCCATTCCCACTAAAAACCAAATTGTAAAAAAGCGATTCCAAAGCCCACAAACCGAAGTAGGCGAAAAACGTCCCTAATAACAGAAATCCTGCAATGCCTAGCATCCAATAACCGAAAATTTCTAAGTCCGAATTGAATGAAAAACTTCTTTTTAATGTCGGTGTCCTTCGAATTTTAAAGCGTTCAAACGGAGCATATGTCCTTGATTGTTTCAGGTCAATTGCACCATTCTCATTACCTTTCGATTCCAATTCTGTGCTCTCTTGATTGGCCACTGATTGATCCTGCTCGAATGACATCAAAGGTTGTAATTCTAGTCGTTTTGGGTCAGCGACACTGGGCTTTCTTAGCGCCAACTCGGTTGTTGCCAAGTGTTCAGGTTCTGTTTTGGAAACACTTTCTTTTTCCTTGTCGGAAATCTTCTGGACGCGATAGTTTTTCTTCCATTCGATGCGATACCCTGGTCGGTGGACACGTTTGGTTACGGTGCAACTGGCGAGAAATAATAAAAGGAATATCGTAGTGGCTTTCATCATAGCGTTAACAAAAAATTAACAAGTTCCGTGCCACGAAAATTTCCACAAGAATCTGATAATCGTCATTTTACGATTAATCTCGGATTAATAGAAAGAAAACTTTTTGTTAATTACATTCTTTAGGACGACACCAAACGGATAGAATACCTTTGGATCATAAAAATGAATCATAATGAAACATCTCATCTCATTCTTGATTGCTTTAACCGTACTTATTAGCTCTTGCAAGAGAGAAGGATGCACCAATCCAAATGCAATGAATTACGATGAAAAGGCAAAGTTAGATGATGGCAGTTGTGCAATTGAGCCTGGTTGTCCTTCATGTCCAGTTCTTTACAATGGAGAAATAACATCAAATGAAACCTGGACCGCCAATCATGTGTACACATTGATGGGAAGAGTTGTCGTAAAAAGTGGTGTAACGCTTACTATTGAGCCCGGAACCATTATCAAGGCTGAGGAAGGAACAGGTTCTCTCGCTGCCATGTTAATTGTAGAAAGCGGTGGAAGAATTAATGCGTGCGGTACGGCTCAGCAACCCATCATTTTCACATCCATCCTTGACAATATCCAACCCGGTGAAATTACGGGAACCAATTTAACGCAGGACGACCGTGGACTATGGGGAGGTTTAATGCTATTAGGAAATGCACCGGTTTCAACTGGAGATGGCGATACAGTGGGGTTTGTCGAAGGAGGCACAATCACTGCTCTTTGGGCGGAATTTGGCGGAAGTAACCCTCTAGATAACTCAGGAAACCTTTGTTACATTTCCATTCGCCATTCGGGCGCATTAATAGGCGCAGGAAATGAAATGGGAGGCTTGAGTCTTGGTGGCATTGGTTCGGGTACAAACATTAATAATGTAGAAATCGTTGCGGGATTGGACGACGGAATTGACATTATTGGTGGAACCGTTAACATTGAAAACGCTTTTGTCGGGTTCATGGGAGATGATGGAATCGATCTTGATCAAAACTACGATGGAAGCATCTCCAATTTTACAATTATTGACGGTTCAGGAGACGAAGCTGTTGAAGCAGAAGGTCCAGAGGGAATTACGTACACGGATGGAATATTTGAATTGATCAATGGCACTATTCTCAATTTTGGCGGAGCAGAAAGTCATAGCGAATTCAAACATAACGCAAAGGGAAACATCACGAATGTTGATTTCGGAGGATCAATTCAGTTGGAGGCCAATTATGACCAAAACTGCGTACAATTGGA
This sequence comes from Fluviicola sp., assembly GCA_043584915.1. Taxonomy (GTDB): domain Bacteria; phylum Bacteroidota; class Bacteroidia; order Flavobacteriales_D; family Crocinitomicaceae; genus UBA4466. The sequence continues at coordinate 1,781,159 of CP121319.1, read as the reverse complement.
TACGAGTTGCCTGAAAAATTTGCTCGATTCGCCGGCATCATTGAACTTCACAAACATCAATCGTACTTCACTCAATTATCGAATTTCACCACAAACTTGCAGCGTTTCCATGGCAGACAGCACCCAAGCTGAAAGTTTAACTCAACCTAGCGCTACAGCAGGAAATAGCAACACCAACGTGCAATGGACGTGGTTGTTCGCAAACGGATTCTTGTAAGCACTTTCTGTGTAACTTCGTCGGGTGAAGATTGTTCAATTATCAGACGCATCCATCAAAACCTGGTCGGGAGGAACCACGACGGAGCTATTCATTTATCCTGAGTACAGCTCATTTTCTGAAGGAAATTTTGAATTGCGCATAAGTCTGGCCACTGTTGAACAATCACCAACAGTTTTTACTCCGTTGCCCGATACGCATCGTACCTTACTCGTTATACAAGGGACTCAATTGTTGGAGCACCAGGGACATCACACCGCTGATTTAAACGCTTTCGAACAAGATTCCTTTTCTGGAGATTGGACAACGCTTTGTCAGGGTACTTCCACCAATTTCAATGTGATGACCAAAGGAAATCATCACGCTTTGGTTGCCGTGAAAAATCTACATCCACAGCAAGCGCTTGTGTTGGGAGAGAAGTCCGTTTTGTCCTTTATCTATGTGATAAGCGGCTCCCTTCTTCACAAGCAAGCGAAAGCAATGTCCGAACAGGCCGTTTCTTTTCAAAATACGGCTGAATTCGTTGCTGAAAAAAGCGCGCAAATTGTGGTGGTTTCATATCCGCTGAAATGAGAATTGTAAAGTCATTCTGGAAACAGTGCGCAATCCTTTCGAAACCCCTGTGTTTCTCTATTTTCTTATTATCTTTGCGGCTGGATTTAAAACAACGAAATGAGTTTATTAACAGTAGGGTCGGTTGCCTTTGATGCCATTGAGACACCGTTTGGAAAAACAGACAAAATCATTGGTGGTGCCGGAACATATATCGCGCTTGCCGCTTCATTTTATAAAAACGAGCAAAATATTGTTTCTGTCGTGGGTGAAGATTTCCCCGAAGACATGCTACAAGAATTGCGCAATCGCAATGTAAATCTGGATGGATTACAGATCAAAGCGGGAGAAAAAACATTCTTCTGGTCGGGTCGCTACCATAATGATATGAACTCGCGCGATACGTTGGTTACGGAGTTAAACGTTCTGGAACACTTCGATCCAACCATTCCTGCCTCATACCAGGGAAGTGACTACCTCATGTTGGGGAATTTGAGTCCACAGGTGCAGCGTCAGGTAATTGAGCGTTTAACCGAGCGTCCGAAATTGATTGCGATGGATACCATGAATTTTTGGATGGATATCGCTATGGACGATTTGAAAGAGACGTTGAAATTGATCGATGTGTTGATCATCAATGATGAGGAAGCGCGTCAGCTTTCTGGAGAATATTCATTGGTAAAAGCATCGAAGGTGATTCGTGAAATGGGACCAAAATTCCTGATTATCAAGAAAGGTGAGCACGGAGCGTTGTTGTTCCATGGTGATAAAATGTTCTTTGCGCCGGCATTGCCATTGGAAGAGGTTTTCGATCCAACAGGAGCGGGAGATACTTTCGCTGGCGGATTTATGGGATACCTAGCAAGCGTTGATGACTTCTCTTTTGAGAGCATGAAGCGCGCGATTATCAACGGTTCGGCATTGGCTTCTTTCTGCGTGGAAGAATTCGGTACGGCACGTTTGATGTCAATCACAAATACAGATTTGGAAGAACGCATTGCAGAATTTGTTGCATTGACGAATTTCGAGATGGAGCAAGTAATTGGATAAGCGATGGAAAGCACTGATTTTATTGAACGTTTGAAAGAACTTGCCGCCAACGAAGATGTGATGGCAGTGAGTCAGGAAGTGAATGAACTTCGCACAAAATTCGCGGATTACGTCCTCGAAGAAGAACGCAAAGCACAAGTGGCAAAACTTGAGGCGGAAGAGCGTGGTGAAGAAGTTGCTGCCACTGAAAACGATTTTGGAAAAGAAGCATTTTACGAAATTTACGGTGCGTATAAAGTAGCACGAAAAGTGGCAATTGATGCGTTAAAAGCCACCGAGGAACGCCACTTGCAGCAGAAGCGTGGGTTGATTTCCAAATTGAAGGACGTTGTCCAAAAAGAAGAAAATATCGGTGCTGCATTCGCTGCATTCAAAGAAGTTCAGGAAGAATGGAAAACGATTGGAGATATTCCGCGTGACAAGCGAAATGAGATCCAAACGGAATACTCAAAGTTAATCGAGGACTTCTTCTACAACATAAAAATTTACAAGGAGCTCAAGGATCATGATTTCCACCGCAACCATCAAATGAAACTCGATTTGATCGAGAAATTGAAAAAGATTGTGGAGGTAAAGAATATCAAAGAAGTTGAAACGCAATTGAAAGCATTGCAAAACGACTGGGAAGATATTGGTCCAGTTCCGAACGAAAAGTGGGAAGAGGTGAAAGACTCCTACTGGACGGAAGTTCGCTCCATTTACGAACGCATCAACCGTTTTTACGATGATCGTCGCTCTGAGCAACAAGAAAATCTGAAGAAAAAACAAGCAATCATTGATGCTCTGACTCCTGAATTGGAAGGAATTGAATCCTGGAGCACCGTGAAAGAATGGGATGATAAGACTTCTCAGGTTTTGGATTTTCAGAAGCAGTGGAAAACCATTGGTTTCGGTCCGAAAAAGGAGAATGAGAAAATCTGGAAGGAATTCCGCGCATTGTGCGATCGTTTCTTCGAGGCGAAAAAAGCATTCTTTGCTCAGGCGAACGCAAAATTTGATGCTGTTGCCGATAAAAAACAAGCATTGATTGATCAGGTAGAAGCCTTGAAAGACTCTACGGATTGGAAAGAAACTTCCAACAAAATCATTCAATTGCAAAAAGAATGGAAGAAATTGGGGCACGCAGGTCGTCGTAACGAGCAAAAACTGTGGAAAGCATTCCGCGGTGCTTGTGATCAATTCTTCGCGTCACGTCAATCGCACTTTGAAGAAAAAGACAAGCAATTCGAAGATAATTTGAAGGCGAAAGAAGTTCTTTTGGAGAAAATTGAAGCATTCAAACTTCCAGATTCCAAAGAAGAGGCATTGCAAGAGTTAAAGACATTCACGCAAGAATTTAATGCTGCCGGATTGGTTCCAATGAAAGCCAAAGATGCTGTTTACAAGCGTTTTAAAACGGCTATGGACACACATTACGGCGCGTTAAAAATGGAAGGCGCAGAGAAAGACCGCGTTTTGTTTCAAGCAGAAATTGAAACCATTGCATCGGCACCGAATGCCTACCGCAAATTTCAAGCAATGCGCAACGAAATCCGCTCACAAATTGACCGTGAGAAAAAGGAAATCAATCTTTTGGAGAACAACCTTGGTTTCTTCTCTAGCAATAGCAAAGGAGCAGATGATTTGCGCAAAGACGTTGAGAAGAAAATCAATCGTGCCAACGATAAAATTGAAGGATTGAAACGCAAACTCAAAGCCATTCCGAATGAATAGATTTATCAATGCAGTACTCTTATTTTTTACGCTGATTACTGCGTTAATAGCTATCTATGTTGGTTTCGATTTGCCCGTTGGATTTTTAGGAACTTCTGGCGCTCGCATTCCTTATATCGATTACGTTTTTCTTGGCTTGGGAGGATTCCTTTTTATTATTGTTTTACGTCGTACGTACCGTCGTTGGATGGCCATTCGTATTGTGGCGCGACAAGAAAAATTCAAATGGAACTATCCTGTGAGCAAGGAGCGGAAAATTCGCGTCATCATTTACAATGTCATCGAAATCTTTGTTTACCTTTTTGCAGCGGGAATTCTTTACTGGTTAACCGATAGATCTTGGCCGGCAGTCGTGGTGTTGCTTTTTGCTTCTTTGGATAATGTGATCCTGATCGCTTTGCATAAAACCTACCGTGTTGGTTTAACATCTAAGGCAGTTATTGTTGCAGATCGTGAAGTTGTCGCCTTGTACTATACGGGATTGCGCAAAGTGAGCTTGCACCAGCAAACGGTGTACTTCGATTATATTGAAGAATTACAGCTTTCGTTTCCTACGAATTGTCTGTCGCCCGAACATCAGAAAGACTTTTTCGAAACATTGGAACAGCAGGTAGATCGGGACAAGGTATTTTTCTCGGTGAAGGAGCGGTAGCGTTTTGATTCGGGAAAGCCCTCGCCTTTTGTACCTTCGGTCCTCGAAAGAGAAATTTAATCTCGGTTTGGAATTTTGAACTACTCCCTCTTTGGAGGGGGTTGGGGTGAGGATTCTTCAATAAACAATAAAAAGTCCGCCTCCTTTATCCCTTCGGTCTTCGAAAGGGAAATTTAATCTCGGTTTGGAATTTTGAACTACTCCCTCTTTGGAGAGGGTTGGGGTGAGGATTCTTCAATAAACAATAAAAAGTCTTCCCCCTTAGCACCTTCGGTCCTCGAAAGGGAAATTTAATCTTGGTTTGGAATTTTGAACTACTCCCTCTTTGGAGAGGGTTGGGGTGAGGATTCTTCAGTAAACAATAAAAAGTCCGCCTCCTTAAAATACCGCTGAATTGGTCAAAAGTAGAAGATAGGGTTGGAAAGTCCTCCCCCTTTGTCCCCCTCCTAAGGGGGAATTGTTTATCCGTAACGATTCTAATTTTTTAGGATGCACTATCTCCCCCTTGTCCCTCCGATCTTCGAAAGGGAAATTTAATCTTGGTTAGGAATTTTGAGCTACTCCCTCTTTGGAGAGGGTTGGGGTGAGGATTCTTCAATAAACAATAAAAAGTCCGCCTCCTTAAACTACCGCTGAATTGGTCAAAAGTAGAAGATAGGGTTGGAAAGTCCTCCCCCTTTATCCCCCTCCTAAGTGGGAATTGTTTATCCGTAACGATTCTAATTTTTTAGGATGCACTATCTCCCCCTTGTCCCTCCGATCTTCGAAAGGGAAATTTAATCTTGGTTAGGAATTTTGAGCTACTCCCTCTTTGGAGAGGGTTGGGGTGAGGATTCTTCAGCAAACAATAGAAAGTCCTCCTCTTTAAACTACCGCTGAATTGGTCAAAAGTAGAAGATAGGGTTGGAAAGTCCTCCCCCTTTGTCCCCCTCCTAAGGGGGAATTGTTTATCCGAAATGATTCTAATTCTTTGGGGAGTGCTTCCCGTTAAAAGGGAATTATTTATTCGTTGACGGAAGTTTTGAGGTCAACGGATTCTCATAAAAAAACACAAGGATCACCGAGTTGAGAACGGATACTCTCGATGTACTTAAACCAAAACTTTGTCCTCATCGATTCTCGGTGGATCCCTGTGTCAGTGCGCCTTCGCTGCATCTACGGCAAAGGCGCTTGCTCCCATAGTGGTTAGGGATTACTCATCTTTTCTATTGGTCCGTTTGCCATAATCTCTTCGTTTGTTCCATGTGGTTTCATTTTTGTCTGTTCGTACTTCGGCATAGCGCGGATCTTCTATAATGGGCATCTTCTCCATATAGCTGGCTTCCACAATCAATGCATCATATTCGATGGTTACTTTGCCTTTTACTTTGTAAACACCCTTCCCCCGAAATCGGTATTTATGAGCCACTTCCGGGAAATGCACGGTGTCTAACCAATTGCCTTCTTCGTCTAGAAAGGTTCCGAAAAACATCTGTTCTCCTCCCGAGGTTGTGGTGCGTTTTGCATGGATGTAATGTCCCATAATCCAGACTTCTTTTCCGTGGTAATTGGGTAGGTCTTTGGCGAGGAGGATGGGGGTATCTCGGTTCCGCTCGACATCCCCATTCCGTTTCTGCTCGACATTCTCACCTCGGTTCTGCTCGACACCCTCGTTTTGACTGGCTTTTTCTGACTCAGCACTGGGTGTTTTCGGTTCTTCTAGTAGTAATTTAAAGGGAGAGTAGATCGAGAAACCCAACAGTTCCATTTGATCAAATGCATCTTCTTGCCAAGAGTGCTGTAAGGCAGGGATTTCAAATTCTTTCGGGCGAACGCGAAACAAATCGGCCATCGGGATATCTTTCTGTGATTCCTTATTCCATTTGACGTGTGCTTCCCATAAAAGGCTTCGTTTGTCCTTTCCAGTGAATCGAAGTGCATTGATACGAATGAGAATGGTAATCTGGTCCTTTGATATGGGGATTCTATCAAGGATATCATCCAAATCTTCGTAGGAACCGTTGATTTCTCGATCTCTCATAATCATTGTGGCCGTTTTTGTATCAAATGAATGCAACAAGTGAAAACCGAGATAAATGTCTGTACCTATCAGTTTTGTGTACAGGTTGCTAGTATTGATACACGGCGGGTGTATGGTTGCCCCAAATAATTGGGCTTCATAAACGTATAGTTCGGTTTGATAAAAGCCTCCATAGTTGTTGATTGTTGCCACCATAAACTCTAGTGGATAATAGGCCTTGAGGAACAAGCATTGATAGCTTTCCACTGCATACGATGCCGAGTGCCCTTTCGCAAAGGCGTATCCGGCAAAACTCTCCGTTTGCATCCAAACATCTCGTGTCAATGCATCGTCGTAGCCCTTTGCTCTGCAATTTAATGATTTCGAGCGCATCTTTGATTTTACTCAATCCACGCTGACTCAAAATGTCAAATTTGTACAACCCCACATCTTCCGCTACGTGCATATCAAATTGCAGCGTTGGATAGCCTTTTGGCGGTAAGAATGTCGCCGAAAATGCTGCGATGGGTTTCTCTGAAATAACAATTCCGCTGGCATGAACACTCAGGTGACTTGGGAAACCATGAATGTATTTCGAGTATTTGACAACCAAAGCCGAAAGGTGGTTGAGTTCCCAGGGCTTTACATCGCCTTTGGAGAGTTTGTCGATTTCTTCTTTCGGCAATCCGAAAACTTTCCCGAGTTCACGAATTACTGCCCTGTCTTTGAAAGTGTTGTAAGTTGCCACCAATGCAACATTGTCGAAATGATCAACAATATAGCGGGTCATATCTTCACGATCGCGCCATGAAAAATCAATGTCAAAATCTGGTGGATTGGTACGGTACAAGTTGATGAAACGCTCGAAGTAAAGATCGAGTTCAATGGGATCTACATCGGTAATTCGGAGTAAATATGCCACAACACTGTTGGCACCACTTCCGCGTCCGACATAGAAATATCCTTTCTTTCGTGCATAATTTACAATGTCCCAATTCATCAAAAAATACGAGACAAACCCCATTTTTTTGATCGTGTCCAATTCCTTGTGAATGCGCGCATATACTTCCTCCGTGATGTTCGGGTAGCGGTAAAACAAACCTTCGTCGCACAAGCGCTCCAACAATGCCAGGTCGTTCTCGGCACTATCGGTATAATGCTTTTGGTTCTGCGGCTCTACATCTGGTGTAAAAGAAAACGAGACATTACAGGCATCTAGAATTCCTTTTGTATTTTCCAGTATGTCGGGAAACTCACCATACTTTCGGTGCAAATCTTCCCGATTCCAAAGTACATCCGTTTCTTGGGCTTGTTCCGACACGGGCAATTTACTGAGGAGTGTATTTTTATCAATCGATCGGAGTAAGCGGTGCGCATTGAAATCCTTTTTATTGCGGAATGTGGCGGGTTGTAGCATCACCATTTTAGAAGTGTCGTGTTTCTTCAATCGGACTTGCGGGAGATCTTCTGTGCGCAATCCTAAATATTCGCTGCGGCGCAATACTCTCTGATCGTTTTTTTGAAAGGGATAAATTGTGAAGGTTTCCTCCAACATTGGCGCTTGATCGGGAAATGGTGTTTCTTCGTGCAACATTTCTGAGAGGTACGTATTGATTGCTTCGAAGCCTTTGTTACTTCGAGCAAGCAGAATAAACTTTTGATCGACGCCATTTCGGAAATCGACACCAAGTATAGGATCGATGCCCAATTTGGACGCCTCTCTCAAGAGCTCTAAGCAAGCGGAAGTGGTGTTAATATCAGTGACAGCAAATCGGAAACATCCGTGTTTTTTTGCCTCTTCTCCTAACTCTTTAGGCGACATAACCCCATACCGCAAACTGTAATACGTGTGCGCATTCAAATACATTCTTATGTTTTTTGGTAATCCGATTGGTGGTCGGATAATGAGGTCGAGGGGCAAAACTATGAAATTCTAATCATTATTTGATTAGTTATTAGTCAAAAAGTTTTTAACAGCTGATTAAAAAGTTAGCAACAATGTGTGAGGGTTGGCTTCGAGACTTTGGTAAGGTTGGCTTCGAGAGCCTCAGCCAACGGTAAAGGGGAAATTGTTGACTGAGGGAATGTTGGCTTCGAGAACCTCAGCCAACGAGAGAGGGGAAATTGTTGACTGAGGCTCTCGAAGTCAACAGTGCATGGAAACAGTACAAACAAGAGCAAAAGGAAATCAATATCTTTACCCAAAAGCGAAACAAACAAATGAAATTCCTACGTGCACTATCGAGCAATCAATGGCTGAAGAACTTTCTGATCTTCATTCCAGCGATTTTTGCTACGGTTGCATGGGACCTAGCACTAATCGTGCAACTCAGTAGTGCCTTTTTCGCATTTTCGTTCATTGCATCGGCGGTTTACATTCACAACGACATTACCGACAAGCCTCTTGATGCACAACATCCTGAGAAGAAAAAACGCAGTATTGCTTCAGGAGAAATCTCCATTCGGCACGCACGCATTTTGCAGTTCACGCTCATTCTGATTGGCTGCGGAGTGCTGTTTACAATCTCACTTCAATTGCTCATTTTAGGAGCTATCTATCTCATCATCAACCTGCTGTACTCGCAATTTCTCAAACAAATTCCCCTGATCGACCTCATTCCGATTATCTCTGGATATTTCATTCGATTGCTTATTGGTGAATCCATTGCTGATGCACCGCTCAGTATTTGGATCTTGCTCATGGTTGGATTGTTGGCAACCTACCTTGTTTTGATGAAACGACAAGGAGATGTATTGCTTTTTGAAAAAACAGGCGTGCTCCACCGAAAAACAGTTCCCTTTTACGCCAAAATCAACCTACCGGTAACAACCCTTGTGCTCATTCACGCCATTACCCTTGTATTTGCCGCCTACATTCATTTTGTTTTTTCTCAGTATCCAGAAACATTCACATACCTGCCGTATCTCACTATTCCACTCACATACGCCGCCCTTTTTAGCTATCACATTCGCGCCCAAAAGCAAATTCAAAAAGATCCCATTTCCATATTGCTCCGAAACGTTTGGAGCTTGATATTAGTCGGTGCGAGTTTTATATTGCTTATCATTACACTCTATCCTGTACTATGAAAGTGAGCAATTGGAACGGCCGTCCTGAGGTAGAAAATGCCCAGCTACTTCCCTTCGAACAGGGAGAAACTGCATCTTCTGTTTCGTGCCCAAGAGGAAACGGGAGAAGCTATGGAGATGCATCGCTGGAACAGGTAATGATCGATTGTTCCGACCACAAAAAAACACTCACACTTGAGGATGATTTACTTACGGCAAGTGCAGGCTTTTCTGTTGGAGACCTCCTCAATTTTTGCCTTCCAAAAGGATACATTCTACCCGTAATTCCGGGTACACAACACGCAACTGTTGGCGGTATGATTGCCGCAGATGTACACGGCAAAAATCATACAAAAAATGGGAGCATTGGGCGGTGGATTACCCGCATCGAAATTCAAAACAAGCAAGGCGAAATCATCATCTGCAGTCCACACGAAAACAAAGAATTGTTCGCAACCACCATTGGCGGATTGGGATTGACTGGCATCATTATTTCCGCAACTTTTAAATTAAATACGCTGAATACGGTCTTTTTCGACCAAAAAACAACGCAATTCCCATCACTCGAAGGCCTGCTCGATGCTTTGGATCAAAGTACCGCAGCATACAAAACAGGTTGGTTCGATTGCTTCTCCATGGAGCGGTTTTTACTTTTGGAAAACACGCCACAAAAAGACGAGAGTATTCCATCGGATTTCACACTCAGAAAACCGAAAATAAAGATCCCCTTCAAGTCGCTTCCATTCGTACAGCCTGGCTTGATGAAACACTACAACAAGCAGTACGCACGGAAACAGCTAAAACCGAAGAAACGCGTTGTTATCGATGACGTTTTGTTTCCCTTGGATGCTATTTCAAACTGGAATTATTTGTACGGGAAACGTGGTTTTTATCAACTGCAATTCTCGCTACCGAAAAAAGGCCTTCAAGACAACATCAAGCAATTGCTCCTGGAAATAATGGCGTCCGATTTCATTCCTGTTTTGGCGGTCGTGAAAAAGCATGGCGAACTGGAATCGCCCGGAACCTTGTCATTTTTAAAACCCGGTTTTTCCTTTGCATTTGATTTCGTCTACAAAAAAGGCGTTACGGAATTTTTGAGCATCTTAAACAAACGCATCGCTGAAATGGGCGGGCGTGTTTATTTGGTCAAGGATGCCTTGCTAGACGCACCTTCATTCGAAAAAATGTATCCAGAAGCATCACAGTTCAAAGCGCAATTGCAACAATTTAATGATGGATCCATACAATCACTTCTCTCCAAACGTCTTAACTTAACCAACGGTATGAGTCAACGCTTTTTAATTATTGGGGCCAATTCGGACATTGCGCAAGCGTGCATTCCACATTTTGAAAAGGCAGGAATCTCCTTACTACTCGGTGCACACAAGCCAAACGAACTTCCAGAATCCACCCATGAGGTTCTTGAAATGGACGTCACCCATCCAGAGCAAGTTATTGAAGATTTGAAAGACATTCCACTTTCGGGAGTGCTTTATGCCGCCGGAAGTTTGCCTGAAAATGAGGCCGCATTGTTTGGTGATATTGCCGATCATACCATGGCGGTAAACTACACCGGAGCCGTTCGAATATTGGGAGCGATAGCGCAAAAGTTCATCGAGCAAAAATCGGGAACCATTGTTGGAATTAGTTCTGCCGGTGCGGTTCGCGGTAAAACTTCCAACATCGTTTACGGATCGGCCAAAGGTGGTTTCGATCATTTTCTCTCTGGATTGCGCCAGTATTTGTATCCAAAAGGTGTGCGCGTTTTAACCATACGACCGGGATTTGTTGCCACAAAAATGACCAAGGACCTGACGCTTCCTGAACGTTTGACCGCCACTCCTGAACAAGTTGCCGCAACCATTGTCAAGCATACTTTAAAAGGCAATCGCAGCATTGTTTATACAAAACCTATTTGGCGCCCAATTTCCTGGATTATTCGCAACATCCCAGAATTCATTTTCAAACGCAAACAACTATGAGTGGGAAGAAACTGGCAATTCTGGATTTTGACGGCACCATTTACCGAGGTGATTCCATGCGTCATTTTGCACGCTCCCTCAATGCAGGAAAATACTACCTTTCTCTGGCAAAACTGAGTATTCCGTACCTTCAAATGCTCTTTGGAAATGGCTCAAGAGATGAACTCAAAGCGCTTTTCTTGAAGTACAATTTCGCGGGCTACAGTGCAACGGAGCTCAACGATAAAGGCCGGCAGTTCTATGATAAATCCATCAAACGATGCTATCCATCGGCCCTGGAATGGGTTGCGCGAGAACAACGTGAAAACACCAAATTGTTGATTTTATCGGGATCTTGTCATCCCTGGTTAAAGCCATTTGCGCGTGCTTTTGGCGCGGATTTAATCTGTACCGAATTGGCCTATGAAAACGACATTTGTACGGGCGAATGGATTGGTAAAAATATGACAGGAGCAACCAAAAAAGAGGCGTTGCAAGCATACCTTCAGCAGCATCCAGAAATCACTTATTCCATTGCCTTTGGTGACCAAAAAAGTGATGCGATTTCTGGAGCCCTGGCCGATGAATACCATCAGAACTATTTTCATTGATGCGCTTTGCCAAAATCAATTATACGCTCTGGGGAATTTTACTCTTTCTTGTCCTGCTACGGTTCTTCCACTTAACCGACTCAGTAGACGATCCGCATGCCTGGCGACAATACGACACCAAACAATACATTGAAGGCTATTATTACGATGATGCGCCGTTCCTGGAGCCATCGGTTTGTTGGATGGGACAGCACAAAACCTTGGTACTAGAATTCCCGCTGCCGGAATACATGGTCGCTCAGCTTTTTAAGGTATTTGGACCCAACCTCATCGTTGCTCGATTGTTTTTCCTTCTATTTTTCGCACTGGCATTGCTCTATTTCTACAAATCGCTGCGCTTCATTTTTGACAATTCTATTCCCGAAATCGCAACCATATTTGCCGGAATTGTTCCTTTGTCTCTCTTCTACTCCCGAGCGATCCACATTGATTTTTTCGTAATCGCTCTGGCAATGGGAATGTTGTATTTCTCCATGAAAGCCATTCGAAACAAGCATTTGTATTCACTCTTAATTGCGCTCGCTCTTGGAACTTTGGGACTGCTAATCAAAGCTCCATATGTTTTCTATTTGGCTTTGCCCATTTTGTATTTTGCCTATGCTGAGAAGCAATTCAAGTGGTTCATTTATCGCTCGCCCTTGTTTTTGATTTCGGGAATTCTATTGTATTTCTGGGTGCGCTATTCTCACAGCGTCAACGCGCAAATTCCCAATTGGGACTTCATTCCCAACTTCAACAAATTCACCGATATGTCGTATTGGTATTTTGGGAATACGCACCAGCGCCTTCAAGGCAAAAATTGGTTGTTAGTTGCAGAGCGCATTTATTCGGAAGTATTGTCATCAAGCGGTGCATTTTTGTTTTTGATCGGAATTGTTTTCTCGCGAAAAACATCCAATTACAAATGGTCTTTATGGCTTTTGCTTGGAACGATTCTTTACGTCTGCATTTTCTTCAATTTGAATGTTATGCACGACTACTACCAAATTCCGTTTACGCTCTGTTGCGCGGTGTTTATGGCGATGGGTGTGCAATGGCTCATTGATCATCTTACCGAAACAAAATCATCGCGATGGGCACTGCTCGTTGTTTTGATTGGATTGGTTTCTTTTCAGAGCGTACAGTATTCGGAGACCAACTTTTACAAACGGCACAAGGAAACACGTAAAGTAGCCAAGGCAATTCAAGAATTCACCACACGCGAAGATGCGGTAATTGTTTGCTACGGGGGATTAACACCACAATGTCCGCTCATTCTTCAAGAAGCAGGACGCTATGGATGGTCGATTCCCGTGCGCGATTTCACTCCCGAGCTAGCGGTAAAATTATATGAGGAAGGCGGCGCCACCACTTTTGCCATATACTATTTCGGATATTTTGAAGAAGGACCCTTGCGTAGTTTTTACGAATACATGAAAGTGAAAAAATCGGTTCAAATTACCGACGAAGGCATGGTTTTGTATTTGTGCGAGTTGGACATGGAACGGCCGAGTTAAGCGAAATACTAACTTGATGCAGGATTCCTCCCCTTCGTTAAAACTCACCTCTTTTTGATCAGCTCAGCTTTCTTTGGATTGCTTTTTTGATAACGAATTTTAATCGTATCGCCTACTTGTGGTGGTTGATCAAAGTATTGATTTGCATCTTCAAATCGCACTTCAATTAAGTTACGGTAATGCTTTCCCTTCACTTTATATTTATAAGACAGATAAAAATGATTGACAAAGCTATTCCCGTAGGCATTTACCGCGTATGATTCATCCTTAACTCGAACGATAATTGCCTCAGTTGCAATGGAGTTATGGTCCATCTGCCAACGCTCATAGATCATTAAACTGAAATACACGAGTCCCGCCGAACATGAAATAAGAAAAAGTCGCTTGATATTTCGTCGAAAAATTGCTTTCTCCTTACGTTTCTCTTTGCGCTTTCTTAGCCAGGCTCTTTCTTGAAATTGACTAAAAGATGACCTAGAACCTTTTTTTAACCGAATCATTCATCTACTTCAAATACACATCCAACAGTCCCAATTCCAACTTTTCAATCGGGTGCTCTACCTCATCCAAACGATTGAACTGCGCATTGGCCAATTGTTCCTCAATTCCCAATGTTTCCTGTTCTGAGACCATGGCATCTTTCGTTCCACGAAGTAATTGAACGGGGCATTTAATGTTCGAAAGATCGATTTCATTCAAGGGTGGGTTTTCTCCCATCACTTCCATCATTTCGGCAGTGTTGCGCATGTTTTCTTTCCAATCGTTGGGGGCATGCATTTGCGCCAGGTGATTCGCAAACTTTGGTACTTTGTCTTCAATAATTTCTGGTTGCAACATGCGCACTTCTTTTGCGGCAGTGTCGGGAGTCCAGTGAAATTTAGTTCCTAGCGTGACAATTTTTGAAAAGGTTCCGGGGAATTTCGCTTCACTGTACAGCGCTACGTATCCGCCCATACTAAACCCGAAAACGAGCGGTTGTTTCAAGGAATGTTCCTCTAAGAATTCCATTAAGTTTTCCGAAAAATTCCCTATTCCTAAAGGCCGTTCTGATTTTCGTTCACCATGCCCTTCAAAGCAAAGCACGTGCACTTCAAAGGATTCAGAAAGGTGTTTTCTCAGCGGTTCCATTTGACGATCGGAACCCAAAGCTCCGTGAAGTAATACTATTGATTTCATTAATTATCTCTTTTTTCAAACGTTTCATCCTTCTTTTCTTCCACACGACGAATGATGAGCACAATCAGTAAAACAATCGCCCCAATAAATAGCAATCCTTCGAAAAGCATGATTCCCAGAACAATATTCATGACAATTTCACTGCTGTTCCGTACGCCAGAATCTCCGATGCGCCTTGCATAATCGTGCTCGTAGTAAAACGCAAATTCACAACGGCATCAGCGTTCAAACGTTCTGCATCTTGAATCAATCGCTGCAAAGCCTGTTCACGCGCATCTGCCTGCAATTTCGTATACCCGTCAATCTCTCCGCCAACAAGATTTTTAAACCCTGCGAGGATGTCTCGACCAAAGTTTCTTGCTCGAACCGTGCTTCCGCGACTAATCCCAACAATTTCAATTATTTCTTTTCCCGGAACGGTTTCAGTGGATGTAACTATCATATTGTGTTGTTTGTACATTGAAAATAACAACTTCCGCATGCACAACAAGTTTGAAACATGAAAAATTGTACATTGGATCGTCCTTTTAGTAATTCTGTATGATTAAAATTCGCTTATCCTGGTTCATTCTTCTGCTCGGAATCACTCTAGCTAGTTGCGGAATTACAAATAGTAATACGCGTGGAAAAGCCATCGATCTAAAACCTGAATCGGTTGCTGAAATTTCATTTGACACCATTCAAAACTTAATTATCGTAGAGGCTGAAATCAATGGACACAAGGGCAAATTTCTCTTCGACAACGGCTTTACGCTCAGTGCCATCAGTCCAGATTTTGCGGAGAAAGCGGGGATTAATTTTAATCGATCTGCACGAGTAAACGACATCAACAACAAGAAGTCAACCTTAGCGGAAACCACCATTGCGAGCGTGAAAATAGGCGACCTCGACTTCAAGAAAACAGGATTTTATAAAATTGATACGAAGCAGTTTTTTCCGTGCAATGAAGTGGATGGAGTGATTGGCGGATCCATCATCAACAAAGTGAATTGGAAGATCTTCTACCGCGATCGCAGGATCGAAATCTCAAAAAAACCGTTCGATGTTCCCGAAAATAGTTCCACTCTTGACGTTGAATTCAATGGTGGCAACAGCGCTTTGACATTAATCACGATTCAAGAAGCCGAAATTACCTTCAAGGTAGATATTGGGATGTC
This sequence comes from Fluviicola sp., assembly GCA_043584915.1. GTDB lineage: Bacteria > Bacteroidota > Bacteroidia > Flavobacteriales_D > Crocinitomicaceae > UBA4466. The sequence goes on along the minus strand of CP121319.1, from coordinate 1,765,503 downwards.
TGCGGAAATGTCTCTTCATGCGAAGTATGTCGATTTATTCGAAGGAATGGAAGCGGTGAACAATGTTGGAATTGGCTCCTTGAGCGGAAATGGATTGGGGAATTCTGAAAACAATTACGACCTAACTGAGAGAGCCACTTTTTCTGTAAACCAAGCGCAATTGGCCATTGGAGCGGAGTTGGAACTAGACGAATCTCAAAAGTACAACGGCTACATTGGCGTTGGCTATTTAAAACATTACCACTTCATTTTAAATTCCACCGAAAAGCAATATGTTCTGAGCGATCCGCGCATTCCCGCTGAAAATACAGTGGAAAACTACGGCGTTGTTTTGTACATGATTGATGATACGTGCCGCATTATTCGAAAAAATGGATTCGATCCGCTCTTAAACGGAGTTCCTTTGATGAGTGCTGTTTCGATGATTGACGATGTAAAAACCTCAGAATTTCGATCAATATGCGATCTCAGAGAATTTATGCAGAAAAAATACCGGGAGAAAAGCGAGCTGACATTACAACTTGGCGACAACGAAGAACCGTTAGTTTTGCCGTATCGGGAGGTGGCTACCGGAATTATTGAGCAATAATTATTCGTTCTGATCCGTATAAATCCGATCCTTCCCTTTAAAAATAGGCGTTTGCGTTGAAAGCACTTTCAAGGGTTTGTGCGATAGGACTTCGATAACTGCATGCTTAGTTCCTTCTGGGATATTGATGAAATCGCCCTTTTTGATGATAATTTCTTCACCATTAATGGTCATGCGCGCCTTGCCTTGAATCACTACAATGTTCTCTGTATGCGAGGCGTGATAATGCTCTGCAACGTTCTCCTTCACCCAAATGATATAGGTGGAATGTAAATCGTCCTCTGCAATTTTTAACACGTGCACATTGTCGTAATCCGCGGTTGGTTGGTAATCGTTGAGATTGCTGTGTTCTTGCGCCAAAGAAGAAAAGATCGATAGACAGAAGACAATTAGACAGGAGATATAAGACGAAAGACGGTTCATGAGCTATGATTTTATTCAAAAATAGAAAACCCGTGGTAATAGATGAGAGACTGAAGACTTTTAGATAATAGACAGGAGACCTTTAGATAATAGACGGGAGACTATTAGACATTAGACGCTCATGATTGTATTCAAAAAAGAAAACCCGTGGTAATAGATGAGAGACTGAAGACTTTTAGATAATAGACAGGAGACCTTTAGATAATAGACGGGAGACTATTAGACATTAGACGCTCATGATTGTATTCAAAAAAGAAAACCCCACTCTACCGAAAGGTATCGGAATGAGCAGAGTTTTCATTTATTGACGGGGGCTACCCCAATTATTTTATTTTTCTACGGCATTCGGTCGCTGAGGCTCTCGAAGCGCCGATGCCTTATGCGTATTCCTCCACACTTGGGCACGTACACACCAAATTACGATCTCCGTAGGCGTTATCCACACGGCGCACTGGAACCCAATATTTCGATTCTTTCAAGTACTCCAATGGATACACCGCTTCCTGTGGCGTGTAAGCATATTCCCAATTTTGATTGATAATGCTATCTGCCGTATGTGGCGCGTTTTTCAACAAGTTATTCGCTTTGTCGGCGTGGCCATTTTCAATCTCACGAATTTCCTCACGAATCTTGACCATCGCTTCAATGAAACGATCCAACTCTGCTTTGTCTTCGCTTTCCGTTGGCTCAATCATCAACGTTCCTGCAACTGGGAACGATACTGTTGGCGCATGGAATCCAAAATCGATCAAACGCTTGGCAATGTCTGCTACTTCAACATCTGCTGTTTTCTTGAATTCACGACAATCTACAATCATTTCGTGTGCCACTGTTCCGTTCAATCCAGAATATAGCATGTTGTAATGTCCTTTCAATCCGGCAGAAATATAATTGGCGTTCAAAATGGCCATTTCTGTTGATTCACGCAATCCTTTCCAACCCAACATCTTGATGTACCCGTAAGAGATCAACAAAATCAAGGCACTTCCATGAGGCGCTGCGGATACCGCTTTGATTGCTTTTTCGCCACCTACTTTTACCAAAGGAGACCCTGGCAAGAAAGGAATTAAATGTGCTCCAACTCCGATAGGTCCCATTCCAGGTCCTCCACCTCCGTGCGGAATTGCAAATGTTTTGTGCAAGTTCAAGTGACATACATCTGCTCCAATGTTCCCTGGATTTGTCAATCCAACCTGAGCATTCATGTTCGCACCGTCCATATATACTTGACCTCCATTGTCATGAATGATCGAAGTGATTTCTTTGATTCCTTCTTCGTAAACGCCGTGTGTCGATGGATATGTTACCATGATTCCGCCCAAAGTATCTTTTAACTCTTCGGCTTTTGCACGTAACTCCTCAATATCAATGTTTCCGTTTTCGTCGCAACCGGTAACTACCACTTCAAATCCGGCCATTACCGCTGAAGCTGGGTTGGTTCCGTGCGCAGACGAAGGAATAATCATTTTGTTTCTGTTGAAATCGCCGTTTGCTTCATGGTATGCCTTGATTACCATCAATCCAGTGTATTCTCCCTGAGCACCAGAATTTGGTTGTAATGACATTCCTGCAAATCCGGTACATTCACACAAATCCTTTTCCAATTCCTTCAACATCTCTTGGTATCCAAGTGATTGATTGATGGGTGCGAATGGGTGCAAATCGGCAAATTTCGAATTTGTAATTGGAATAAGTTCGCTTGCTGCGTTCAACTTCATGGTACACGACCCTAGTGGAATCATACTATGCACCAAGGACAAATCTTTGTTCTCCAATCGTTTCAAATAACGCATCATTTTTGATTCTGAATGATACGCATGGAATGTTGGATGCGATAATATTTCATCGGAACGAAGCAAGGATGCATCAAGGTCTGATCCCTCTGCAACTGAAGCCCCGAAAACATTCAAAACAGCCGTCAAATCTGCTTCTGTATGTCCTTCTCCAAAACTAATTGTCAATTCGTTATCGCCTGTGTAATTGAAGTTCAATTCCGCTGCTTCTGCTTTCGCTTTGATATCAGCGTTGTTTACACCGCTAATATGAATCGTATCAAAAAAGGCACCCTCAGCAACCTGAACACCGGCATTTTTCAATCCAGTTGCTGCTCTTGATGCCATATTGTGCAATCTTTCAGCGATTTCCTTCAAACCAGTTGGTCCGTGGTATACTGCATACATACTGGCCATTACCGCCAACAAAGCTTGCGCTGTACAAATATTTGAGGTGGCTTTACCTCGTTTGATGTGTTGCTCGCGCGTTTGCAGTGCCATGCGCAAAGCTGAGTTTCCGTCCGCATCCACCGATACTCCGATGATACGTCCAGGAATGTGTCGTTTGTACGATTCTCTTGTCGCGAAGTACGCCGCGTGCGGCCCTCCGAACCCCATTGGGACACCGAAGCGTTGCGATGATCCGAAAACAACATCTGCTCCTAAAGAACCTGGAGATTGCAACAAGACCAAGGCCATAATATCTGCAGCAACACCAACTTTAATGTCTTTTTCCTGCATGCGCGAAATAAATCCGCCGAGGTCGTCAATGCGACCATTTTTATCTGGATACTGCACAATCGCTCCGAAGAAATCGTCGCCTCCTTCAAAAGTATCTGCATCACCTTGTACCAATTCAATTCCCAAATTGTTTGCTCGTCCTTCAATCACGTCGATTGTTTGTGGGAACAAAGTATTGGAGATAAAGAATTTATTGATTCCTGCTTTCACATCAGCACGAGCGCGTGAGTTCCAGAACATCAACATTGCTTCCGCTGCTGCTGTTGCTTCGTCCAATAAAGATGCATTGGCCAACTCCATGCCGGTTAAATCGGTGATCATGGTTTGGAAGTTCAACAGTGCCTCCAAGCGTCCTTGTGAAATTTCAGCTTGGTAGGGCGTATATGCGGTGTACCAACCTGGATTCTCCAAAACGTTCCTCAAAATAACAGAGGGAACCACTGTATCGTTGTATCCAAGACCGATAAATGATTTGTATACTTTGTTCTTGGCGGCCAGTTCTGAAACATGACTTAAATAGTCGCGTTCACTCATGGCATCGGAAACCTCCAATTCTCCATTCAAACGAATGTGTGATGGAATGGTTTTATCAATCAATTCTGCAACTGATCCTACTCCTACCTTGTCCAACATCGCCTGCTTTTCCGCAGCGTTCGGACCAATGTGTCTCTTTGAAAATCCGCTCATTTCGTACAGCTTAATTGTGAGGTACAAATATACATCCAATCTCAACTAAAATGAAGCGATATTTGGTGAAAAATCTAACGCTTATTCTTGCGTCTGTACTTACGATTGTAATCCCTTCTGAAGCGCCCCTTGTTGCTAATGTATCTTCGCTCTCCAAAATCGTAGCGATCATTACGGTACGGGAATCCGAAACCGAGGTGGATTTCGTTTGACATTCCTTTGAATCGCGCCAATCCGGCCACATCATGATTGAAGGAATAACCGACCCGCATAAACGGTGTAACCAGGAAATCTAATCCGGCTATTATTGAATTCTCAGAGCGATATCCCACAACAATACTCCAGCGTCCATCAAAGGTATTTCTGAGTAAAAGATCGCCTTGAATGGGTGCTCCACGAACTACTTTCACTTGAATATTGGGTTGGAACGTGTAACGCTCTGATGGACTCAAGTACCATCCTGTTGAAAAGTAATAGTGGAATTCCTCTGGGCGGAAACCATCGTCGCTACCAAAGTTGGTTTGAAACATCTGCGGAATGGAAGCGCCAATATAAAAGATGGGCGAATAATAATAGACCCCAAATGAGCTTTGGAAAAAGATTTTGGAGAATCCTTGAGCGAAAGCTGGATCGTTGGGTTGAATGGTATTTGTTGAGGCAAGGTCGGCAGATTTGCTTTCCATTCCAACGCCTACGCCAAAGATCAATGCATTGGCATTATCGTACAACAAGCGGTAGGAATATTGGGCATTCACGGCGTTGTTGCTGTATTTTCCAATTTGATCGTTGTAAAAATTCAAACCAACCGCCATATCTGGCGCTAATTCATATTGACCACTGGCCGCAAAAGTTGACGGCGCACCATCAAATCCAAACCATTGGTTTCGATAAATTAAATCCACTTCATACTTGGCGTCTATGGCCAATGCCGCTGGATTCATCAAACTTTGGGTAAAGTTCAATTGTGAGAAACGCTGAAAGTTTTGCGCTGATGCCCAACTACTGAATCCGATCGCTATTAGCACTAATAGTCCTTTCATCTCTCGCCTATCGAATTAATGTTATAAATCCTTCTTTCTCTACTCCTCCAACATCCAAATGATAGAAGTACGTGCCATCCGGCAATGCTCCGCCGCTTGGGAAACAGAAATTGCTTGCACAGGTTCCATTCCAATCGTTTTGATAATCGTCCGCTTCAAAAACAATATCTCCCCATCTGTTCCAAACCACCAAACTACCTTGCAATTCATCCAATTCTGGAATTTCAAAGGTGTCGTTGATTAAATCACCATTGGGTGAAAATCCATCGGGCACTGTGAGGCTCACAACAATCACGGTGAAGGTTTCCTGAATGACACATCCATCGGCATGCGTTGCTGTTAATGTAATTGTTTGATCTTCTGTTCCGATGAACGTTACCGAACTCGTGGTAGAATCTTGTAATTGATCTCCAGGCGACCATTCATAGGTTTGAAATCCTGATGGCCCGGCAATGAATTGATTATCTCCCAACTCGATATAGAACGTATCTTGAATGGAAAAGTCGGCAGTTGTGGACGAAATTGGATTTACGGTGATGGAAAGGTTGCTCGAACAACTTCCTTCTGATACCGTTACGTCATACGTCGTTGCTTCTTCTGGAGAAACAACAATAATATTTCCTGTTTCTCCGGTGGACCAGTTGTATGATGATCCTCCAGAAGCCTGAAGTGCTTGCGTATTGTTACAACTATTTTGACTCACCACCTGCAAATCAAACGAAATAGCATCGATGGTAAAATTGAATGTTGAAACGCAAGAGTTGTTGTCAATAACGCTCACCGTGTATATTCCCGATTGAGAAACATCGAGTGTGGGCGTGGTAACTCCGCCTGTCCAACTATATTGGCTGTACGATCCGCTTAAACTGAGCGTGCTTGTGCCTCCATTGCATAATGTATCGCCTCCACTTGACACAACGGCATCTACTGGGGCTGGATACACAATTACTTCAATGGTATCTGAGGAAATACATCCAATGGCATCTTCTGCAAACACAATGTGCTGACCTGAAGCTGTTGGAATGTACTGTTGGGTTGCACCTGGCGTTGATCCTGTCCAGGCATAATCCACATATCCGCCTGTTGCGTTCAAGGGAACTAGCGCGTTGGAACACATTTCAATGCTATCACCCTCGATAATTTGAACATCGATATCGCATTGGATTTGTGCTTGGGTGCTGTGGGCCAATCCGAAAAGGAGAAGCACCATCAATTTCGTGGATCTAGTTGTTAATAGTCTCATTGGAGGTCCAAATTTACAGCATTTCCCAAGTAAGTCCCGAATCAAATTGATTGGAGTTGTTCACAACATCCACCTTATTAATCCACATTTCCTTTAAAACCTGAAAGTAAATGGACGATTCAAGGTAGTTCTGAAATTGTTAGTATCTGGCAAAGTCAATTTAGTAAGCGGCGCGATTATCCCTATTCAGGGCTAATCGACGTAACTTAGTTTTAACATATTGGAGTTACCATGCGCCTCGATTGGCATGGATGCAATATTGATGACCAAATCGCCTTTATCAATTCTTCCTTGTTCTTTTAACAGCAATTTTATTTCGGAAATGGTGTTGTCTGTGCTTTCTGTTCGATCGTAATAATAACCCTTCACTCCCCAAACGAGGTTCAATTGTGTTAAAATTCTGCGGTTACTCGTAAACACAAAAATGTTTGCTTTCGGTCGTTGAGAGGCCACTTTGTATCCTGTGTATCCTGTGAATGACATGGTTAAAATTGCTTTCGCTTCCACGCGCTTGCTCAATCGAACTGCATTGAAACAAATCGAATCAGTAATGAATCTGTTTTGATCTTTTTCTGGTGCTTCGTGTTTGTTGTACAGATCGTCGTAGGCTTCGATTTCGGTAGCGATATTAGCCATTGCCTGAATTACCTCAACTGGATATTTCCCCACAGAGGTTTCGCCTGACAACATTACAGCATCCGTTCCGTCGAATACGGCATTTGCCACGTCGTTTACCTCTGCACGACTTGGTGTAGTATTGTCCATCATACTCTCCATCATCTGCGTAGCAACAATTACTGGTTTTGCCCGCGAACGACATTTACGGATCAACATTTTCTGAATCAGTGGTACATTTTGGAATGGGATTTCAACGCCCAAATCTCCACGAGCCACCATCAATCCGTTGCTTTCTTCAATGATCTCATCGATTTGTTCCAACGCTTCAGGTTTCTCAATTTTCGCAATGACTTTGGTATGCTTTTCTTGTTTTTTGATGATGTCTTTCAATTCGCGCATGTCAACTGCAGAGCGCACAAAAGAAAGCGCAATCCAATCTACTTCATGCAACAGTGCAAAATCCAAATCAATGCGATCTTTTTCCGTTAGCGAAGGCATGGAAATCTCTGTATTCGGAAAGTTTACGCCTTTTCGAGAGGACAATGTTCCACCAAGAATCACCTTGGCTGTAATCTCATCTTTACCGTTTGAGTCTGTTACTTCCAAGGTAAATTTACCATCATCGAGCAACAAGCGCTCACCGGGTTTTACATCTCTTGGCAAATCTTTATAATTGATAGAAAAGCGCTTTGGCGTACCCATTACTTTCTTGGTGGTAATTTTTACCGAAGCTCCATCCTCCAGAACAATTCCGTTGTCTTTCATTTGTCCCGTTCTAATTTTCGGGCCTTGCAAATCGGCAAGAATGGCAACACTCAATCCTGTTTCGGTATTCAAATCGCGGATGGTTCGAATGACATTTTCATGATCTTCATGGGTTCCGTGTGAAAAGTTCAATCGGCATACGTTAACGCCTGCTTTAAACATTTCTCTTAGCACTTCCTTCGATGAGGAAGAAGGTCCCATTGTCGCTACTATTTTTGTTCTTTTCATATTTTTAAAACACAATATTTTCAGCGGATGTCAATTCATCTGGATCGAACGGATAAACCGCTAAGATGCTTGACACCGCTTTTAATCCTACCACTAATTCTGAAATTTCAACTGCCCAGTTATCGCACAGAAATAAGAAGAAATCTATGCTGGGCTTTTCAGGAATGAGGTATTTTCCCTGGTGTTTGTTTTTGATGAGGTAGTACACCACTCGATCGGATTCGTTTGTATACTCGTACATCGAATGCGTAGAAACCACTGTACCTTTTCTGTCGGTAACGCAATACGGCTCATCACATTTCGAGAGTTGCAATTCCAATTCTTGATTTATCCCCCAGGCAAGTCTATAATCACTGTGATGAGAACAGATACCCACGAGATCAAAATCGAGATCATCGTCTAACTCCAGCGTGTATTTCTTTTTCTTCGCCATAAACTAACACCAGCAAACGAAGATACTGATTTGAAAAGGAATGATCTTCATAGAATCAATATGATCGTGTTGAATTAACAATTTATTGATGCCTTGGAGATTTATTTGTGAGGAATTGGGGTTTGGGCTTCGGGCTTCGAGCTTCGAGAACCTCAGCCCTCGGTAGCCACGTTGACTGAGGTACACGAAGTCAACTATCATCTATGTCATTTTACATTTTCGGGTTTCGGGCTTCGAGAACCTCAGCCCTCGGTTACCAAGTTTACCGAGGCGATCAGTTTAGGTTGACTGAGACATCGCCGAGCTGAGCCTGTCGAAGTTTCGAAGTCAACAGCTAGTAAGAATCGATTAACAAATTTTTAACAAACTCTTTCTGTATCTCAATCGCAGTCTGGCTCTGCACTTTTGGCATAAGGTTTGCAGCTTTTTCCTCGGAAACTTAAATTAAAATTTATGATTGAAAAAAAAGACCCGAGAGTAAATCTCGAAAAAAACAGGGCGACTGTTTTTGGTATTGGGCTGCTCGCAGCAGGCTCCTTTACCTTGGCCGCCTTCACCTACACTTCACCCTTAGAGGTGGAAGAGGCGAAAATTGCATCCGTTCAGTCGGACGTGTTCTATGAAGTTCAACAAGTAGATGCGCCTGAAATTGAACCTGAGATCACGGAAGATCCGGAAGTTGAAATTGTGGAGGAGTTTACCGCCGACGCTCTTTCTGAAGTTACGGAGGAATCCAAAGCGAAAGACAATTCGAACGAAATGTCTAAATCTCAAGTAAGCTCTGGCACGCAGAAACGCATTGTAAAAGACATTCGCGTGAAAGTACGCCGTAAAAAGGTGGGTTCTGCTCCGGTCAAATTCCCTGACGTTGAACCAGAGTTTATTGGCGGTTTTGTTGCCTTTAAAAAATTCATTCTTGACACACAGGTGTATCCTGATGATGCCATTGGAATTGGCGATCAAGGAACTGCTTATGTGCAATTCGTTGTTGAGAAGAATGGTTCCGTTTCGCAAGTAAAAGCTTCTGGCAAAGTGGGACGATCACTCAAGAAAGAGGCGGAACGTGTAGTAAAAAAATCCCCCAAATGGAAACCGGGCGAAGTTGGGGGGAAACCAGTGCGCTCTTATGTACAAATTCCCATAACCTTTGTTCTTGATTAAAAAATATTGGGAACCTAAACACCACTAGCTGCGCATTCCGATGTTGATCGGAGAAGGGCTGTTGCAATTTGCAATGGCCCTTTTTGCTGTTTGAGTACCTTCAAAACTATCTCATACTTTGGGTGCATTCATGCTGGCGGAAACGGGGAGAATGCGTAAATTTAGTGCCATAAAATTGGAACCGATGGAATACAGAATTGAAAAAGATACCATGGGCGAGGTACAAGTGCCCGCTGATAAGTATTGGGGAGCTCAAACACAACGATCTCGAAACAATTTCAAAATTGGGGGCGCGAATATGCGCATGCCTCTTGAGGTAACAAAAGCCTTTGCTATTTTGAAAAAGTCCGCCGCAGAAACAAATGCCGCATTGGGTGTTTTGCCGTCTGAAAAAGCAGCGTTGATTGGAAAAGTTTGTGACGAAATCCTGGACGGTCAATTGGATGATCAATTTCCTTTGGTGATATGGCAAACGGGATCTGGAACACAATCCAACATGAACATGAATGAGGTAATTGCCAATCGTGCGCATGTAATAAACGGTGGTTCGTTAGCAGATGCAAACAAATTCATTCATCCAAACGACGATGTAAACAAATCGCAATCCTCGAATGACACCTTCCCAACAGCGATGCACATTGCTAGCTACAAGCAAATTGTAGAAGATACACTCCCAAAAATAGCGACCCTCCGAAATACTTTGCACGAGAAATCGCAACAATATATGGACGTGGTAAAAATTGGACGTACGCACTTCATGGATGCAACTCCATTGAGCCTAGGTCAGGAATTTTCTGGATACGTTTCGCAATTAGATCACGGAATGAAGGCTTTGAAAAACACATTGCCACATCTTTCTGAATTGGCTTTGGGTGGAACAGCTGTTACAGCGGAAAACAAATTCGAAGCATTGGCTGCACACGACGCGATCGTTGAAACACACGGCGCATTGAAACAAAAAAAGAGAAATTAGAAAACTCATTAATGTTGGTGACGGCTCTAAATACGCACATTGGATATGAAAATGCAGCTGCCATTGCGAAAAAAGCACACAAAGAAGGCACTACATTGCGCCAAGCTGCCATTGCATTGGAATTGGTCACAAACGAACAATTCGACGAATGGGTAAAGCCAGAAGACATGATTGGAAGTATGAAGAGTACCTCGTGACATTTTAAATAAACACGAGAGCCCAGCACTGCCAATCGCGGTGACTGGGCTTTTTTATGCAAACAATTGAGCTAGTTCAACTTAAAATTGGAGGGGAAACCATTTGGGAAACCCAAAATCGACGTTGGGAAACAATCCAACAATTCCCCGAACAAATTGCACGTACTTAGTAATCAGAAAGGAAATCGAAACGTATTCAAAACACATCGTTTTAAAGCTGTATTTCCTTTCAAAAAATTTATTAGTAATAGTTTATAGTTAGTCTTTGGTTAGGTAAGCCCCGAAATATCGGGGCTTTTTAGTGTAAGTAATACTACGTAATTGAATGAATTACGGCTTTTGTAATGTATTTAGGACGTTTGAATGAGCATTCTAGGTAATAATTGCTTCCCACGTTTGCAAAACCGCGGAAACATTAGAGTTATCATAAACCTCACACATGCCATTAAAGACGTTTGCTGCCAAGGTGTTATACATTTCCCTGGCTCGTTCCTAGTACTCCATCAATGAGCCAAACTACCCGTAAATTGGGCAATACGTATCTTAATAAGACCCCAAACGCTAATAATCTTGAATACTACAAACGCACATCGCAAAAATCCAAAAGTATTTTACTACGGCATTCTTGTCTACGGTACAATTGCATTGTTGTTCTTACTATTCTATAATCTTCTGGCTGCAAATAGTCTTGAACGAAGGTTGAACAAAAGCGAAAAATCACTCCTCTATATGAAGGGCAAGCAGGAGAAGGCTCTTTTTGAAATGAAAGAAGACCTCAGGTACCTTACACGACTCAGTAGCGTTCAAAATTGGATGCGGCAAGAACAAGTGTGCGAAAAGGACCTTCTGGAACTCATGAAAATCCGTGAAAGCTATGACCAACTTCGCATTCTAGATACTCTTGGAAATGAGGTTATACGCATCAACAATGGTAAGCAACCTGAGGTAGTTGATAGTACTTCCCTACAAGACAAAAGTAAACGTGATTACTTCCGTTATGCGCACCGACTAAAAAAGAACCAATGTTATGCCTCACCCATTTCTTTGAATGTTGAAAACGGTGCAGTTGAAGTTCCTAAAAAGCCTGTTTTTCGCATCATTGCTCCCATCCTCAATGAAAAGACCAAAATTGGATATATCTGCATCAACTTTAAGGCAAAACGTCTCTTACGAAATACTAATTTGGATGATTTAACAAAAGGGCGTTTCGACCTTGCTGACCGCAATGGTACTTTGGTTTCTGATCTTCTAGGAATCGCTTCCGAAGAAAAAATTGATGTGGCTCTAAGAAATAGGTCTCAATCCATTGCCGTAGATGAGAATCAGCTTTCGACTTACGAGGGCAATGAGAATATCTACTTTACCACACAACTCCAATGGGACAATAACGACAAGCAGCATACTTCACAAATGTTTGAATTTATACCCGAATCCAATCATCAATTTACATCCATTTACTACCTACCAGAAAGCACTTTTACCGTTCATGGAGATTACATTTTCTTGCTCTTCGTCATTGCCTTCATCATTTTCACGGTTTTCTATCTACTCACACTGCGCTATCTCACCATTCAACGAAAAAAACGTTTGCAATCTGACTTTCAGTTCCAATCTATTTTCAGCAACACCCTAACAATCATGGGACTGTGTTCGAAAGAGGGTGTTTTACTCGAAGCCAATGACGCATTATTACATCTTGCTGACAGTTCAAGAAAAGAAGTAATCGGGCAGAATATCAATGAACTTCCATTGTGGTCAACCACCTCTGACAAAAAACAACTGCAACAAGCCATTAATAAAGCCAAAACGGGGGAAAGAGATCGTTTTGAGACAGAGATTGTTGATGGCTTCCATGAAATCAAGAGGTTTGATTTTACCGTAAACCCGGCATTAAATGAGCATGGCGATGTCATGTATCTGACAATTGAAGGGGCGGATATTACAGAGCGTAACCAACTTCAAACCGAGTTAGAGGAGAAAAATCTACAATTCACCTCGATTCAAAAAATATCGAAAACAGGTACATGGACTGTTGATGTGATGAATAATAAAGCCATCTGGGACGAAATGGTTTATGCAATTCATGAAGAACCCGTTGGTAAGTTAATAAGCGTTGAAAAAGGCATTCAGTATTACCGTGAAGATTATCAACCCAAAATTCAGGAAGCCATTGGAAAGGCAATTGAAGAAAATCAACCGTGGGATTTAGAAGCGGTTCTTGTTACGGCAACTGGAACAGAAAAATGGGTTCGAGCTATTGGATACCCTGTTTTTAAAGAGGAGAAGTTGATTGAGCTTCGTGGCACCTTTAGCGACATTGATAAACGCAAACAACTCGAAATTCAGATAAAGGAAAGCAACGAACTCGTAAAACTGGCATTAAAATCTGGTGGGCTTGGAACGTGGGATTGGGACATTATCAATAACGAACTGAAGTGGGACGACACCATGTATTCCCTGTACGATATAGAGAAAGAATCATTTTCCAGTGATTTTGATGCCTGGGAGGCAACGCTCCACGATGAGGATAAGGAAGAGAGTTCTAAAAAAGTGCAACAAGCAATCGAAACAAGAAACGACCTCGATATAACCTTCAGAATTTTAACTCGAAAAAAGGAGGTTCGATATATTAAAGCGAATGCCAAAGTAATCGCCAACAAAGAAGGGATCCCCGAAAGAATGATTGGTGTCAACTTAGATATTACTAGACTAACTGAGGCGAATCAAAAAATTCATGAGTTAAATCAAAGTCTGGAAGAAAAAGTGAACCTGAGAACGCAAGAGCTCCAAAAAGCCAAAAGTGAACTCGAGCAACAGCTAGAGTTGATTGGCAAAGCGGCCATGGTATCTGAAACAAATTTAGAGGGGAAAATAGTACATGCGAATCAGACATTTTGTGAAATATCAGGCTACTCACTAGAAGAGCTGCAACAGCATTCTCATAATATTCTGAAAAGTGGTGTGCAATCAGAGGAACTCTATAATAACCTTTGGAAAACAATTGTAAACGGAGAAACCTGGCAATCTGAGCTCTGCAATAGAAATAAGAGTGGAGAGCTCTACTGGGTCAAAGCAACCATTCAGCCGTTTTATAATAACGATGGTAAAATATGTCGCTACACGGGAGTGTTTTTTGACATAACCAAGCAAAAAGAAGCAACACAACGAGCGAGAGATACAAATGAAAAACTGGACGCAGCAATTAAAGAACTGGAAACATTCAGCTATTCGGTATCTCATGATTTGAAAGCACCACTTCGTGCATTGCAAGGATTTAGCAAGAACCTGGTCGAGCACTATGAAGATTCATTGGATGAAAAAGGCATTCGTTGGTTGAATTTCATCCAGGATAATGCAGCACGCATGGACATTTTAATCAGTGATATCCTTTCTTTTTCGCGCATCAACAAAACGAAAATTCAGAAGAACAAATTTAGTATGCTTGAAATTATTCAAAGTAAACTGGATACGATCACGAAGGTGTATCAAACACCGAACAAAGTGACGATTTGCGATGAGTTGCCCAACATTCTATGCGATCAAAAAATGATAGAAATGGTATGGCAAAACTTAATCGACAACGCTTTTAAATATTCTCAGAAAAAAGAAATCATTGAGGTGTCCATTTGGGCAGAAAGTGACGAAAACGGCGTTACCTATTTCATTCAAGACAACGGAATCGGTTTCGATATGAAATACTACGACAAAATATTTGGAGTTTTTCAACGACTTCATTCCTCTGACGAGTTTGAAGGAACTGGCGTTGGACTCGCAAATGTTCAAAGAATTATTAACAAGCACGACGGAAAGATATCAGCAGAAAGTACTCCCAATGAAGGAACCGTATTTCAATTTTCCCTACCAAAAAGCTAAAAAATGACAGATAACAAAATTGTGAATTTATTACTCGTAGAAGACAGGGCGGAAGATGCTGAATTGGCAATGATGGCGTTGGAAGAACACAAACTCATCAATCAAATCAAGTGGGTAAAGGACGGACAAGAAGCTTTGGACTTTCTTTTTTGCCAAAACGAATATGCCCATCGACAAAAAGAGAATTTACCCAAACTAATTTTGTTGGATCTAAAAATGCCAAAAGTAAGCGGCTTGGAGGTACTGCACGCCGTAAAGAAGAACCCAGAAACAAGAAATATTCCCATTGTAGCACTCACCACAAGTCGTGAAGACCAGGACCGAATAAAAGCCTACGATTTAGGCGTGAATAGCTACATCGTGAAACCTGTCGATTTTGACAATTTCACAAAGTCTGTTCAAGAACTTGGTTTCTACTGGTTGCTTTTGAATGAACCGCCAACTTAAAAAAGTATAGCATGCAAATTCGAATTTTACATTTAGAGGATAACCCCGCCGATGCCGAATTAATTGGACTTGACCTGGCAGAACTCAACCCAACTTCCATTGAGGTGGTTTGTGATAAGCGGGAATATGTTCAGGCTTTGAAGGAGGGCAGTTTTGATGTAATTCTCTCCGATTATAACGTCCCCGGCATTCTTGGTCTGGAAAGTTTAGAACTGGCCAAATCTTACAAAAAGAAAATCCCTTTCATATACGTTTCCGGGGCAATTGGTGAGGAAGGAGCGGTAGAAATGCTAAAGGTAGGAGCCACTGATTATGTACTTAAAAGCAAACTAAAAAAGTTACCTCTAGCTATTGCTCGGGCCCTTCAGGCATCGAGAGATCAAGAGCTGATTGATGCAAAAGAGCGTAAAATTCGCTTGCAAGAGCAAGAGTACCGCAACTTGATTGATCAAATGAACGAAGGGTTCTTTAAAGTTTCGAAAACCGGAGAAATCACCATTGCCAACCCTGCGGCATGCGAACTGTTTGGTTATTCAAAATCAGAGCTACTCGGGCAAAAAGCAAAGGATATTCTTGAACTCGAATTGTACGGGAAGCAATTTTATTCGCAGTCCAAAACCAACTCGGTAGAAATGATTCTTGAGAAGAAAAGTCAAGATCAATTTTGGGCAAATCTTGGTATTACCGGGCATTTTGGTGAGCACGGTGCGTTTCAGGGGAGCTCAGTGATTATTCGAGATATCTCCGAACAACAGGTAAATCGTGCCTGGACTCATGTTTTGGCAAAGGTAACACGCGAAATTCGTATCGATGAAAACGCTTTTGAGCACGTTTTTGAAAAGCTCCACAATGAAATTGGTAATTACATGCCGAACAAGAACTTCTTTGTATTGCTCCGCGCTAGAGATGATGCAGCAAGACTCGTTTTTGTAAGAGACTCCAAAACCTCAGATCCACCAGCGGCAGGTGTGGCAACTTATTGTGATTATATCTGTAAGAATAAAACGGGGATTTGGCTTTCTGGTAAAGAAATTTCAGCCTTCGAGAAGAAACAAGAACTAGAGCTTCAGGGCACAAGACCGCAATCAATAATTCTTGTACCTATCTATTCAAATGATGAAGTAACAGGCGTTATTGGCTGCGTGGATTATGAATCTCCCAATGCGTTCAATGAATTCCAATATCAAATTTTAACCCAAATTGGGAAAAACATTGGCGTATATCTAGAAAAACTGGAAATGCAACAGGATCGTAATAAGATTCTAGAAAACTCTCAAAACCTCATCTGCATTGCCGAAGAAGATGGGTACTTACGCTATACCAATCAAGCATTTGAAAATATTCTGGGGTACAGCCAAGAAGAATTACAAAAACTAAACGTACTTGATTTGATTCGCGGAAACGATCAAAAAAAGCAATCGTTCATGTCGCGCATGCTCAAAGCCAAACGTAGAAAATTTCAATTCGAGAGCACCATTAATACAAAACAAGGAGATGTGCGGCATATTTCCTGGACTGTGGTGGCGCAAGAAAAAGATATGTCTTTCTATTGCATTGGTCATGATTATACCGAAAAACGCAACATTCAACGAAAAATTGAAGAAAGCGAACAACGGTACCGAGGATTGTTTGAGCGCATGAATGAAGGGCTGTTTCGCTCCGATGAAAACGGAACTATTAAGACGGTAAATCCCGGTTTCCGAGTCATGTTAGGGTATACCGAAGAAGAATTAATTGGAAAAAATGGGTACGAACTTTTCGTCGCTGAGAAAGACATAGAACGGATTCGAAAAAAAATAAAATACCGCAGAAATGGTAAGGCGGGATTGTACGAAGCTACATTCTGTCACAAAAATGGCGAGGAAGTGCACGTGCAAGTATCAGCGACACCCGATTACAATTCAGATGGAGCATTTATCGGCGTTATGTCGATCATACTGGATGTGACACAACGAAAAAGAGCCGAAAAAGAGGCCATCGCAATGAAAGAGCGTTTCACGCGCCAACTGGAGAAAAAAGTGAGCGAACGCACTGTTGAATTAGAAAACGCCCGAAGAGAATTGGCGCAAAGCCTCAAGAAAGAACAACAATTGGGAAGACTGAAATCGCGCTTTGTATCCACGGCATCGCACCAATTCCGAACGCCTTTGGCCGTGATACTTTCCAATCTGGGCATTCTCTCCATGTACCTCGATGATATGCAGTCTGGTGAAGAGTTGAGTCTGAAAGAGTTGTATCAAAAATTCAGCATCATTCAAGATCGAATCGCCAATCAAATAGACAACATGACGAACCTCATGAATGATGTCCTAATTCTTGGGAAGATTAACGATGGTAACATTCAGCTTCGCATGAAACAACAGAGTTTAACCGAGTGTTGTGCGCGTGTTGTTTCCAATTTAAATAGCGTTCAAGAATCACAACAAATAAATTATCAAGTCATTGGAACTCCTCGCGATGCCTTCTTTGACAATCAATTATTGGAACATTCAATTACCAATTTGCTTTCAAATGCACGAAAATATGCCTTTCCTTCCTCCGAACCGACCCTGAAAATTTCATTCACCCATGAAACCATTAATGTTATGGTAATTAACGAAGGAATTGGTATTCCCAAAGACGAAATCGACTACATATTCGACCCATTTTATAGAGCTACAAATGCGAAATCATTTAAAGGAACCGGACTCGGAACCTCTATTGTGAAAGAGTATTTGGAGCAAATGAACGCCACAATCGACGTGGAAAGCATCCCCAACAAGAATACAATTTTCACCATAACACTAAAGTCTTAAATTATGGAACATATTTTACTCGTTGAAGACGAATTTGCCATTCGACAATCTTTGGCTGAAATTTTAGAATTGGCTGGCTACACTGTTCGAACTGCCTCTGATGGTAAGCAAGGACTCGAATGCATCCTAGAAGAAATGCCCGATCTCGTTATTTGTGATGTAAGCATGCCTGTTCTGAATGGATTCGAGCTACTGGAAACAATCAATCAGCGTTTTAAAGAATCTCTTGCACCACCTTTTTTATTCTTAACGGCTCATGCCGAGCCCAACGATATTCGTCAAGGAATGAACTTGGGCGCCGACGACTACATTCTTAAGCCATTCAAGCACCGAGAATTGTTAAAATCTGTACGCCTCCGATTGGACAAACGAAAAAAAATAATCGCTACAACAAGCACTGCTGCTCCATCGAACGGAGCTGCCATGAAACTTGAGAAACTTGCGCTCCCGAGTGAGGAAGGACTTACCTTGCTAAATTTCGACGAGATTATTCGTTGTGAAGCCGAGCGTGCTTACTGTACTTTTCATTCGGTGTCGGGAAAAAGCTTTCTTGTTTCTAAATCGATGAAAGAGTTTGAGGCTGTTCTTTTGCGCAATAACTTCATGAAAACCCATAAGTCCAATATTGTCAATATGAAATTTGCTGTGAAATATTTGAAGGGAAAAGGAGGACAGTTGTTGATGACAGATGGAAGCATTGTGCCGGTATCAATTAGAAGGAAGGAAGAATTGATGAAACTATTGAAATCATAAAAAAGAGCCAATCTATCACAGACTGACTCCTTTTCCTCTCTCTAGCTTACTATTGTTTACAATTTTATGAATCTTTCTGTCCAAACTACGGCATCGTTGCTCACTAACTGAACGATATAGACACCGCTTCTTGGAGCATTGATTTTGGTTGCGCTGGTTGAGCTTGATACTAATTCTGTTGAAATCAACTTTCCTGATGGGTCCAACAAGCGTACTTCGATATCAAGTGCTGCATTCCATTTTATGGAAGCGGTTCCATTGGTTGGATTTGGATATAACAAGGCTTCAAAAGGAGATTCGTCGGTATTCAGTTCCGTGTATCCTGCTCTCTCTGCAGCGCTCATTTGATCTAGTGTTGTTGACGGTGTTGTTGTTCCTCTTGGAGCCGCATTGGCATTTGCAGACATAAAGCCAACTCCAGACCCTACTGTTGTTGGTGGATTCACAATTGTTGGAATATTGGGGTCTCCCGGACAAAGATCCGAATCGTTCAGCATGGCTAATGCAGCGCCAGCATCCAATCGACCAACACCCAATTGCCCTTGGTAAGCAGGATTGTTTCCATAGATGTCCGCAGCTGTTACTTTCAAAACATGAAGAATATCTTCGTTTGATAGACATGGACGAAGTGACATCATAAGCCCAATAGTACCCGTAACATAAGGAGCGGCAAAACTTGTTCCGTTTCCAGTCATATATACACCTGGAGCAATTGACAAGGCAACATCATAACCTGGAGCGCAAATGTCTACTTTATCATTGTGCTGATGCGTTGTCGTTGGGTCGCCAATTGTTCTTTCGTGGTTATCGTTTGGCCCTACACTAGAAACAGCAATTACTTTATCCAAAGCTGCGGGATACACGTAACTAGTTGGTCCTCCGCAAGTACCACCGTTACCAGCGGATGCTACGACGATAGTTCCTAAGCCGTCAATTTCATCGATGATCATCTGGTAGTATGGACTGTACCAACATCCAGAACTCCAGCTTGCATTAATTACGCGGGCTCCTTGATATGCCAATTGAAGTAGTTGGTTGTATCCAAGTGTATTCAATGCCATTCTGCAATTAAAACCAATAGCACTTTTTCCGTCGCCATTGTTCGTTGATCCTGCCACTCCGAGAGATACAGCAGTTCCGTGATAATAAAAGTTCATGGAAGCGTTGGTGTTGTTAATTAAGGACACGTATTGACCATCTAAATCTTCGTGCAACTCTAAAAAACTTCCGTCGGATACTCCAAGGATGATATTGGTATCGCCTGTTGAGTATTGCCATGCTTCTTCCGCACCGATTAAATCGAGTGCGTAATCATTAGAGAAATTTAAAGAGTAATCATCGGGCGTGGTAACGGTGCCATTGAGTAGCTCGTAGACAGGTGCGCGTTCAGCCATAGAAAAATTGGGGTTGTCTTCCAGAACACGTGCCAATTCATCTACATTGCAATCACATTTCACTTCATAAACTTTCTGAAGTGCTTCCATTCTTGAGGCTGGCACTGCTTGTTCGATGGAATAAATATTATACGATTGGATAATACTCAAGACTTGAGGGTCTTTTGAGATAAAATCACCATCGCTGTAAAAAGGTTTTGCATCATTCGACTCTATCGTGACCCAAAGAGCGAGTTCGTTGTTTGAATTTGATCGCGCATCAAAGAGTGTCAAGAGCGAAATAATAAGTGGGAGGAGGATAATTGTTTTCATAATAGTGCTGTGTTTAAATTGATTTGTGAGACCAATCTAGCCACTGTCCTCCCCTCCTTTTGCTTCTAGTTTTCGAGCGTAGTCGTTGGGATTCCCAAAGAGCACAATTACGTTATAAGTGCCCGAAAACGAGTACAATAAATAATTTTCATGAAAATTTTACGGTGGTTGAATTTAACTCAACGTAGGGAAATCAAAAGGTAACTTTCGGAAAATGTAGAACCAATCGGGTTATACATCTGAATCTGGGTAGATACTATAATATCCTTCTTTAATTGCATAAATAACGAGCCCTGCAACATTCTTTGCGTTGGTCTTCTTCAATAGATTCTGTCGGTGCACCTCAACGGTTCTCACCGAAATACTCAGAAGGTCAGCGATCTCATTGTTTTTCTTTTCGTTACAAATAAGTTCTAGAATGGTGCTTTCCCGACTGCTTAGGGTTTCGTTTTGATAGGAGGGTTGAATACCAACATCGTGTACGAGTTTAAATAATTGTGTTTTTGAGACCTCATCATCAAAATAATAACCTTGCTCGTGTACGGCGTAAATAGCGTCTACCACTTTTTCGATGCTGCAGTGCTTCGCTAAGAAACCTCTGGCACCCAATCGAATTGTTTCAACGATATAGTTCTCTGTATCGAACATGGTCAATACGATCGTACGTACCTGCGGATATTTGGCTTGCATCAAATTGAGGGTTTGCTTCCCATCCAATACAGGCATATTCAAATCCAAGAGTACGATATCTACTTTATCTTTTCTAAGGCCTTCAAGTAATTCTTCTCCGTTCGAGGCTTCAAAAACAAGCAATAATTCATCTTCCTCCTTCAATAAAGAGGCGAGTCCTTCTCTAAAAAGAGCATGATCTTCTGCCAGCGCAATTCTAATTGGCTTGTTCATTTTATTGTTTTTGTCTCCCGAAAGAGATTTCAATTTTGGCAAAAGGTTATTAAGTGGTTATCAGCTATAACAATGATACGAAAAAGCATCGTTCTAATGCCCTTGATTTACTTGAATCCTTGAACAAATTTCTGCGAACCTCTTTATTCTTCTGGAATTCAACATATAGTACTGGAAGAAATCACACCTCTTATTTGGGCGATTACAGCACATTTAATATATGGGTAATTTATGGTTAAGATTCAGGGAAAAATTATGCGATCTTGATGATTGGATAGAAATATTTCATTAATTTTACCATCCTAGAACACTAAAAGAATAAAAATGGGTGCAACTGGAATTGTAATTTTTCTTTTGATTGGCGGAATGGCATTTTGGATGCTTCTTTTCCTAATGGGATTCATTCTTCCTTTCTGGGTTACTTTGGGTGTTATGGCGAAAATTCAGCCAAAACGAATTTATGAAGATACGGAGTAAGAACTCCTCACCGATATGTTATCAGCCTCGACCGTGCGTCGGGGCTTTTTTGTGCCCTAACATTTTTAAAATACTGCCTACTGGGTCAAGTATAAAAGGCAGCGTCTTAAACCTGAGAATTACGTGTGAGTTTTGGTCAAACAGAAGCACTTTAAGTGCACAGTAAAAATGTTACCACGGAGACACAAGGGACGCAGCTTACTGCTATGGAACGAAATCTTTATGAAGTGCACTAGATTCTGACAAGGTTATAATCATTCGTGCTCAATTATTAATATCGTTTTCTGCACTTAGCGCCTTTGTGGTAAGAAAGAATTGGATAACCGTGATCAGTAAATAAGGAACGACGATGGCACGGAGGACACAACGTACTAATTTCAGAAACGTAATCTTTATGAAGTGAGGCCTTCAACTAGAAATCATCTGGTAAACCTTCTACCTCTTCAGCCTCTCCTAAATCACATGCACGGCAATTTTCTTCCATGCGCTTCGCGATCTTATCCTCCTCTTTTGTCATCATTTTATTGTACTCAGCTGGCGAATCATACATTTCCATAATTTGCTCTAAATAGCACATACGGTCATATGGCGTTACTTTATCCGTTATTTTCTTCTTGCTTTCTTCAGTCCATCCTTGTCCGTAGTTGTTGATTTTCATCAAACCAAACCCGCCAATTCCTAGCCACAATACAATCCAAACCAACGCGCTTGTTTTACCAATTCCTCTTGCATTCAATCGAATGAAGCGCACACCAATCATTGCAAACATTAACACAGGTGCGAGTAGCGCAATCATAAAAAAGGTTCGCGTGTCTTCGGTAGTCCAACCGTTATTGTTAAATACCGCATAAGCGACTCCTACCACCAACACTACAATTCCAAAAGATCGCATAATTGCGACAAACAATTTATTGGCTTCTCGATTGCCAGTGCTGCTTTTTTTATTCAGCATTGTTCCGAGTACAATGAATGCAAGTCCGATAACAGAAAATAATACTAATGGAATAATCATGTCTTTTATGGTTATATTTATATCTCTAAATATAGTAAAATGTCGGAAGCGAACATCTTTAGCACGGTGTTTGCATAAATAAGAAAAACTAAAAATTATAACATGAAAAATTTATTGGCGCTCCTTTTTATAGGATTATCCGTGAGTCTTTACGCTCAAAATAGAACTGTGGCAGGCGAAACCTTCGCATCGCAATTAGATGTAAAAGGGACGAAGCTAATTTTCAACGGGGCTGGACTACGTGAGAAATACAAAATTGACTTGTATGTGGCTGCCTTGTATCTTCCGAAACAAACATCCGACGCGAACAAGGTTATCAATGGCAATGAAATTCAAGCGATTAACATTAAAATCGTTTCGAATAGAGTAACGCGTGAGAAATTCAATGAGACCGTTAAAGAAGGATTTGAAAAGGTAACTGAAGGAAAAGCTTCTTCTGCTCAAATTTCAAAATTCCAAGGGTTTTTCTCTGCTCCGATTCAAAAGGGAGACGATATTCAAATCATTTACAAACCAGGAAAAGGAACCGCTGTAATTATCAATGGCTCCTACAAAGGATTGGTTGAAGGTTTAGAATTTAAAAAGGCACTGTTCTCTATTTGGATGGGAAGCAATCCAGCGGATTCAGGACTTAAAAAAGAGATGCTTGGAAAAGCATAGATTTTTGATTGAAAAATGTAAGGGAGGCTTCGGCTTCCCTTTTTTTGTGTCCTTTTCTGCAAGACCTTATTCGCCAATATAGGAACAAGAATATTTGCGAATTCTAGTAATTGCGATTATTTCTTACTAATTTCTGGAGGATACAATATTAAATCAATGTGCTACGAATCTGCCCAACTCGCCGAACGTATTTATCGCGATGCCATTCGCTCTGGCGCCTCTAAAGAAGAACTCGATTATTTAAAACGCAATTGGGAGGAAAAAAAACGCCACAAGCCAAGTGCATCCTACTATCACGTAGGTGGTTTTGATCACCCAGAACTGGTTGCTTTCCACAAACGAGATGGACATCTTGAATTGGATCATTTCACCTGGGGGCTGATTCCACATTGGGTAAAAAATGAGAATCAAGCAACGGATCTTTGGAACAAAACGCTCAATGCGCGGGGAGAAACAATGCTCGACAAGCCTTCTTTTCGCGATGCTGCGATGTACAATAGAATTATAATTCCGTTAGATGGTTTTTTTGAGCACCATCACAAGAACGGTAAATCATTTCCGCACTTTATACAACAGGCAGATAGAGAAAGTTTGCTTGTGGGCGGAATAAGTAGTGAATGGATACATCCGAATTCAGGAGAGTTGATCCAGTCGATGTCCATTGTTACTACGAAAGGAAATACATTGATGCAACAAATCCACAACAACCCTAAACTCAAGGAAGCGAGAATGCCCCTCCTACTCGATCGAGAAATAATTCCGAAATGGCTTGATGGCACTGTCAACGAAATACAATCGCTAATCAAACCATCCAATATCGAGTTAACTGCCCACACCGTGAAACGACTAAAAGGAAAATCGGCACTAGGAAATGTTCCCGAGGTACAAAATGAATTTCATTATTCCGAACTTGATGATCCTTTGACTTTGTTTTATAATGAAGAATAGCAACTTATAGAGGCGAAAAATTAAGAACTAGAAGATTAATTTCCCTTCATTTACTATTCGTTGAAGTATCTATTTTAATACCCTCTTTCAAAATTACTTGACTTTTAATCTCGCTACTAACTCTCCAGAAAATCAGAAAGGCTATCCAATACGAGAACAACATAATAGCTCCCAGAATCGCTTGAAAAATTAGAGTATTATATAGGTAGCTGAAATCCATTACTTCAAAATCACTCTCTAAAGTGTACACATATACATAAAGAGAAAAGTACAAAAATGTAAGAAGAAAAGGAATCAATAGAAGAATTCGGAATTTAAAGAAAGTCGGTAACATGGACAAGTTCACTTTAAGCTTTATGGACTCTAGAAAAATGCTCCGTTTTGGGGTTTTGGAACAATAATTTAACAATCGAACGAATCGATGTAAAGTATTGATTACCCCTATCAGGAAAATAAGTAAAATAAAGCCCACTAAGACTTGAAAATCAACAACAGATATTTTTATCCCAGTTCCAATTATTTCAATATCCGCATATGTAATATTTGCTAACATATTTTTATCACGCAGAATCCTATACCTCTGACCAGCATATGACCTTAGACTATCCTCTAGTGGAATGGGGAAATCAAAATTTTCATACTCTTTAGCTCTTATTGATAGAACTTTATGGATAGAGTCCAAATCATTTCTCTCCATGATCAGTTCTTTGAGAATTTCATCTTTGAAATAAGTATGTCGGTAAGAAAAATAAGCGTTGTAAAATAAATAGGACGTTACGAACGTGAACAAAATTATCGCCGATAAATAAAATCTCAACCTATTGATGAGATTATCAAAAGTGGAAATCAGAATATCTTTTTCTGTCATTTGACAAAATAATCACGAAAAGGATTATTGTCAATAGGCATAAACACCTATTTTACAATTCATTTGATTTCGAGATAAAAGATCTGGATCAATACTTCGAACCTATACTCTGCATTACTGCTCAAACAAATTTCTATCACTTTAATGATTAGTTCAACGGCTGAAATGGCAGTTAGTTGGATGATTCATCCCTTTTTAATAAGTAAGTCCATACCAAAAAGCTCCACCACCCAGATGATTATTGGGCGATGAAGCTTTAGTACAATGAGCTTTTT
The DNA here is from genome assembly GCA_043584915.1 of Fluviicola sp. Classification (GTDB taxonomy): domain Bacteria; phylum Bacteroidota; class Bacteroidia; order Flavobacteriales_D; family Crocinitomicaceae; genus UBA4466. The sequence continues at coordinate 1,739,916 of CP121319.1, read as the reverse complement.
CGAACAAATGCCAATTAGTTTGGAATAATCATTCACCAAAAACGATTACATATTTGTTCTGATCTGCAATTCAATTATTCTTTCACAAGTCGTTTTCGTATGACTTGACCTTCAATTTTCGCTTCAACAAAATATACGCCGCTTACTAATTCGGCCACGTTGACAGAAACACTGCTATTTGATGCTTGTTCTGTCATCACAACAGCTCCTGTAAGGTCATAAATAACTACTTCTTCAATTGACAATTCAGATTCAACGGTGATAACATCTCCTGCAGGGTTCGGGTAAAATTCGAAACTCATTGCTTCTGTTTCAGGAACAGACAGGTTACACGCGAGCGTCACAGAGTCGACACCCCAAATATTATCGAAGTAACAAATGTTGTCTTGCGTTCTTCCATTTACATCAAAATCAGGAAATATCACGACTTGATCCACCATCTCATTGGCATATGGTCCTTGTCCGATGTAGCCAGAAAAGTCAAAAGTGATTAATTCCCATTGATCCACAACCGTATTTGGAATCAAGATTTCTACCAATGCCGCGTTTGTTGGAGTAACTAATTTGATCCCTACATTACTAATGACGGGTTTCCAAACCATGATATTAATAGTACTTGTGCTCGAGTCTAACATAAATGCTCCCAAGTCAGAACCATGCATACTTTCGCAACCGGCCCATGGGTTCCCTGTTTGTAAAGCGGTAAACTTTGCTACGGTACATGAGGTGTTCACACCACTCATATCTGGGTTATCAATAATTTCCAAAGGTGGATTTGTCGTGTTTTCAAAAACAGTCCATGTCCAATTTTCGCCGTTACCATTTTCTTCAAAATCCACTGGGACGTTTTGTGCGAATGTGACTGTAGAAACAAATGTTGCAGCAGTGTATAATAGTATTTTTTTCATCATATCTTTTCGTTTATGGCTTCAAGTTAAGGTATATTTTACAATAACCCACCATACTTGCTTGTGTTTATTCAGATAAGGATCAGATAGTCTGTGCTTTGTACTCCTACTTTTGCCCAGCATTGCCGACGATTTCATAGGTAATTCCAAAGTGATTCACTTACTTAATGATAATACTCAGCAGCGCAACCAATACTGGTTGGCGGCTCACATTTCCAAAACCAATTTGGCTTGAAGGGTTTGAATTAATGCGAATTAAATAACTAGCATAAAAAAATGGCATCTGAAAAGACACCATTCTACGCATTTTGTTCGAAACGCCAAGCTAAGAAGTGTGACAGGCAGAACTGCACACTGCACATCCATCTGCAGCATCATAACCGCGGTTTTTGGCTTCTTGAACTGCGCTGGAGCATGAATTATGTGACCCTAACGATTCATAATTTTTATAAGTTGCTAAGAAGGGATGTTCCCCTCTTAGCACTTGGTTTACTTTTTGACGATTGATTCTGTGATTATTCGACCTTCTGAAGTCACTCGCAGCATATATACTCCTGAGTTAACGTCTCTCAAATCCAAAACAACTTCTTTCTGCTCATCGAATGACTGGGTAAGAACAATTTGTCCAGTAACAGATACTGCTTCAATCTTCCCAGAACTTTTCTCGCGAAGAATAACTCTTGCATTTTCTGAAGCCGGATTAGGGATAATCGAGACATCTAACAATTCACTTTCTGCATCAATATCACTAGCGTTGCTCTTTGCATTACAATGATTTGTACGAATCAAGAAATGTTTAAAATTCCAATTTCCAGAAGGATATACTTGATCACCAACTGCAACCGTAACATGGTAATATTGAAATGGTTCGAAAGTATAAACAGTCGATAAATCGAAAGGTTTAGGAAGAACTCCCGTTTGATTCAGGACGATTCCTGGTGACGCATTTGGATCCGTACTCCAAGTTTGTGGAATCCAAGGTTCTATCGCAACAAAGTATCTATTTTCACATTCTGCATCAATTTCTAAGATCGGACGGCAATCTACTACAGACACTTCTACTGGACCGAAAGGGTCGGTTTGTGCTATTTCGTATGTTGCGGGATTATCTTCTATCGCACCAGGAGAACTAAAATGCGGTCCGATTATATCACAACAAGCCTCTGTGCTAAACAGAATATTTCCTCCCAAATGACACACCATTCCATTTGGCAAAATGTACGACACCGAAGCACTGTATGTTCCGTTTCCGTTTGAAATGGATAACGTCGAACCGCTTTCCTTTAATGGTTTAGTCGAACCACTCCAATACCAATTCACGTCAATATCAGTTGCTGAAGTAGGAATATTTGTAATTGAAATGGATTGATTTTCACAATCTAACTCTAGAATCAATTCATCTGGGCAACACTCTTCGACTTTGAAATAATAGAATTCCGCATCCCAGCAAGGGCCTACAGCAAATCTGAATAGATAATATTCTCCCGTAATAAGAGAATACGTGTTACCAAATTGATTTAATAAATCGAAGCTATTCGGAGCAGTAGTTGCTACCCAATCCTCATAAATCGAAGTTCCAAGGCCCCCACCTGCTAAAACTGGGTTTACCGTTAAGTGATATGCATTTTCATTTTCACTAGCCGAACCGTCAAAAAGAATGGGATCACCTTCGCAGAATTTTATCACTTCATGAAGGCTACCATTTACAAGTTCAATGTCGACACCCGTATGATTTATTGGTTGTGTATTCGCCTCGACTGTGCCATCATTTATATGTAAACTACCACAGAAATTTAACCCTGTATAGGTTAAGGATTCAATATTTTGGTATTGAGGAACCAAGTTCTCAACCTCAATAGTCATAGTATTAGCTCCCACATTAAGATGTGAAGGGTCTAACATAATAGTAACGTTTTGATTGGTAAGCTGAAAATGGCTTGGACTCGGCAGAGCTAAAGGGTACAAGTTTCCATTGATTCTTAACTCCATAAGAATATTATCTCCTCCAATGCCAACTACTTCAAGTGCTGCACACCGTATATCATTTGACGTTATTTCAAAATCTGCAGTGTAAGTATGCAGCCCTTCAGTACCATATTCGGAAGCCTCCCCGCTGAACACATGAGGAGAAATCCAACGATTTATGCCAGACTCCTCCCATGCAGAAAGAGTGCAGGCTCTTGGGGTGCTAGTAACGCCATTTGGCTGCGTAACTGTCCAGGTATCATCATACGTGCCAACGGACACCATACCGTTATCCCATCCTGTTGATAAATTAATCACTTCTTGAGCTTTAGCCGAAAGCGAACTAAGAATAGCCCAGAATAATAACAGTTTTAAGTTTCTAATCTTTTTCATACGTTTTTTTTTTTTTGGTTAGTGGTTAACTCTAACAAACGTGGTAGAGGAGTTATGTTTAATTTCAATTTATTTTGACCTTATCAAATACTGTTTTCAACTCTGCGAATGCCTTCCGCTGCGAACTTTTGACGAGTGCAGATTTAATTGAGCCAACGATTAATTCAAGTGCATTTCTCCTACCTTTGTTTTGCCCTAGCATAGCATTCTTTGTTTTACTTGGAATGACCTGTGTAATTTTAATAGTGTTCGCCTGAGTAAAGTATGCCTTAACCCCATGCATGGAGCTTTTTTTTACCAAAACACATTGCTCCATATTTCCATCATCACCTGTTCTCATCTCCCAAACATCATATTCAATAGAGGATGTGTAGTTAGGTTCTTGCTTAACAGCGACTAATAATGATTCAAGAGTGCTGAATTCTGGTTTTAGTTTGAATGTTTTTTCCATTAGAACAATTGATTGATTTCAACCAAATGTATACAGGCAAATCCAGGTAAAAAAGGGCGAATCTATTTCTGCTTGTTCCGAATCAATATGCGTGAGAAATGATTCCATTTCCGCATCTAAGCGCTATCGGAACTTGTAGCTGTAAAGAGATGTTATGTATTAGGAAGAATGCTCTTTAAGGGATTTTCAGGACTTTTTTTGCGAATTTAAAAAAGCCGCAAGAAAAGATTCTCTTTTTCTGGAGGAAACGGGAATTTTGGCGCCATTAATCAAATGAATTGTACCCGATTTATCATACTTATCTATGAAGCGTAGGTTTACCATAAATGACTGATGAGGTCGCACAAACCGTGAAGAAAGTAGCCGCTCTTCGAATTCTTTAATTGTCTTGGAAACCAGATATTTTTTGTCATTTTGACAATAGAACGTTGTGTAGCCTTTGTCCGATTCACAATACAGCAATTCGTTAAGGTAAATTACCTGAAAACTATCTTGGACGGATAACACGAGCGAGTCATCTTCATTCGCCCAAACGCGCTTTGCCTTTTGAACTTTTTCGTTTTGCTGATTCACGGGTTCAATTGCTATTTTTTTCAGTGCTTCCTTTAACTCGTCAATATCTACCGGTTTCAACAAATAATCTACCGCACCTGCCTTAAGTGCTTTTAGCGCATGCTCCTCGTAAGCCGTAATGAAAATAATTTTAAATGTGGGAGCCTCCACTTTATCGAGAAAATCAAAAGCTGAGCCATCCGTTAGGTTTATATCAAGGAAGAGTAGCTCTGGTTTGCATGCTTTTGTTATAGTTAGAGCATCTTGAACGGATTCACATTCACCAATAACTTGAATATCGAAATCGACTAACTCGAGTAAATTTATCAATGCTTTTCGGATGTACTCTTTGTCTTCAATTATCAGCGCCTTCATTGCTTTAGTTCATTTTTATACGGAATATACAGAGTTACAATTGTTCCCTGCTCATTATAATTCTTCCTGTCTTCAATTGTGACGGATCCTTGCATTTTGAAATCGCGGGAGAGTATTTTCAATCTTTCCGAAGTAATTGTTGTAGACAATGAATTTTTATTCTGGTTTTTGTTCTTGCTACTTGCCAAAATACCGATACCATTATCTTTTATAGTGCAGATGAGTGACTTACCCTCTAGTTTCAAATTAATGTCAATTTTGCGACCATATTTTTGGTTCACAAAAGCATGCTCAATAGCGTTTTCAACAAATGGTTGAATTAACATTGGAGAGACTTTGAATTTCTCTAAATCAATCTGTTCATCTACGATTAATGTGTATGCATATGAGGCCTCCTCTTCTACATTTAGTAATTCCAAATAGTTCCTTACTGCTACCAGTTCTTGACCAAGCTGCACGGTTTTGTCGCGCGAATTTTCTAACGTGATACGGAGTAATCTTGAAAACTTGGATAAGTACGAAACCGCTTTACCGTCTTCTTTGTTCAAAATCATTCCTTGCAGAACAGCCATGGAATTAAAAATAAAATGTGGTGTCATTTGCGAACGCAAGAGCTTCTGCTCCATTGTAATATTTTGAATTTTTGACTTTACATTCCTCAATCTTAAGTAGAAAACGAAACCTCCAAAGAGAATTGTTACTAAGAGAAAAGCGATAACACCTTTAAAGATGTTTTGCTGCGTTTTTTTCAAATCTTGATTTACTGATTTTACGGTTTTGGTCAATTTTAACTCTCTATTTTTTCCAGATTCTAGTTCTTGCTTGTATTTATATTCATACTCTAGCTGCGTAATGCTCTCGATTTTCTCTTCATTAAAAAGGCTGTCGCTTAAAATCTTAAATAATTCATGATGCTCGAGTGCCTTTTCATAATTCAATTTTTTCTTGTAGATCTTATGCAGAAGACCGTGTGCATTTTTTTTATGAATTAAAAAATCGTGCTCATAGGATGTCTCCACTAATTTTTGACCATTTTGTAACGCCAAGCCATACTTCCCCATTTGATAATAGGCGTCTGTCATACCGTGATATGAATCCAGTAAATCGTATACCAGATTATTCTCTAGCGTTATAGTGTTTGCTTCCCGAAAATAGTTCAACGCTTTCGCATTTTTATTCATTTCTAAATAGACAAAACCTAATCCATTAAGGGCAGTCGACAAGTTTACAGCATCTTCAATTTCTCTGCTGAGCAAAACGGATTCTTCAAAATTGGTAATGGCGGCATTATATTCCTCATTGTCGTAATACACACCCGCGATATTGTTTTTTAAAGCAGTGATGTTCTTGACGTTGTAATGAGCAGTTTCAATTCCTAGAGCCTTGTTATAATATTTTAATGCTTTCCCGTTTAAATTTTGCATCCTGTATACATTGCCAGTGTTTATATAGGACTGAAAAATCCCGATGGAATCTTTGGCATTTTTAGCTACCTCTAACGATTCTTTATAGTATTTCAAGGACAATGGATAATTGCCTTGGGTGTAATAAACAGACCCAATTGAATTTAAAGCGTTAAGCATTCCCTGTGCATCCTTGTTTGCTTTTTCGATTTCCAACACCTTCCTAAAATTCAACAGTGCATTTTCATGTTCTCCTGTGCGAGAATATAAATTCCCAATATTATACAGCAGGGATACATTCGTATTTACTCCGAGCCTCTTTTCTAATGCTAATGCTTCTTCGTAATACTTTAAGGATTGTTTATAATCTCCTTGATAGGAATACAAAACTCCAAAGACATTCTTGCACTTAGCAATGCCCTGTATATCATCAATAGTATCATAGAGATGGGTTGCCGTATCCAAATATTCAATGGCATCGTGAAAGCTACCCTGTTCCATATATATAGCTCCCTTTATATAATAACCGCGAGCCTTGCCTTCCACAAATTTCAATTCATCAGCAAGCGCTAAAGCTTGTCCAATATATTCTATTGATTTTGGCGGATTGTTCCTGTAGTTATGGTAAGCGAGCAGATTGAGAACTGTAACACGAGCAGTATCTTTTTGTGGAATAATTTTTAGTTCATTCTCTAAACTGTCGATAACATTGCTTTGTGAGAAACAAGCCCCGGTGAAAAGCAACATGCAATACAAAAAAAGCGCTCTGATGCTGTTAACTTTCATACGATTGACTTATTACTTTTGTGCTTATGACACATAATACACTACTGTTTTTCTCTATTTATTTGAACGAAGATATTACTTCTTTTCACACGCTATATCAAACTTGGTCTACGCATGTGGTTAAACACATCCGGCCTCACTAGAAAAACCAAAGGATTGTAGAAGAAGTGACTTTTATACAACGAAAGACTAGGCATAAGGGATTCTTTTCTAAGTTCAGCATAAGAAAGAGGCCCAAATATGGATGAGTCCGAAGACCGTATTTTTATTTTACTTTAGGCTCACTTCGACTACGCTGCATAAACATTTTGATAAACTCAACACTTCGCTTCTCGCCCATTTGGACACAAAAAAACCCCGCTACTGCGAGGTTTGGTGGTCCCACATGGGCTCGAACCATGGACCCCCTGATTATGAGTCAGGTGCTCTAACCAGCTGAGCTATAGGACCAAGAATTCACTTGAAATTCTAAGGATGCAAATATACTATTCCCATCGAAATTGGCAAGTTGTTTTAACTTACACTAAATTGAATTATCATTCCGAGTGCAACGGCGATTAGCACATAACTGAACACCTGACGAAGGGCACCACCAGAGAAATACTTCTGAAAAATTCCACCAACGATGACCCCAACGACAGTCACCAATGTGATCAATGACAACAGCTGCCAATCGATGGCATTGTTAGCGTCCAAAGCCTTTCCTGAAAAATCTCCCACGAGCGCAACTGCCGATTGAATGGCAATAATGAACATCGAGGTGCCCACTGCTTTTTTCATCTCAAGCCCCATGCGTAATAGAATTGGAACGATAATAAAACCGCCACCTGCGCCAATAAATCCGCTCAAAAGCCCAGTGAAGATTCCAAAAAGTATTACGGTAAATGCACTCACACTTCCTCCTACTTGCGGTGCTTTTGAAAACATCGTACGAAAAGCGGTATAGAGCATCACAATGATCAAGAGAATGGAAATTGTCACATCCCGAGACAATTCGAAGCCGCCCAAAGAAAAAGTTATCGGAAACATGCTCATCACATATCGGCGCACCAAAAATGCAGTAATCATGCTCGGAATTACAAACACTACTCCGCCTCGAAAGTCGATTTGATCCTTTTTTATCCGCGTCACTACTCCAATGGAAGCAGCAATTGCCACCACAAACAACGAGTACGTAGTTGCAAGAAATAAAGATTCTCCAAAAAAGAAGTGGACGAGGGGCACCGTTAGAATCGATCCTCCGCCGCCAACAAGACCTAGAACGATTCCAATAATTAAAGATAAGGCTAAACCCAATGCGTACATGGTGCAAAGGTACGGCTTGAATTCAGATCATTGTGTAATCTTAGTTACAAGTCGTGAGCGAAATACCAGAAGTGTTAAAATCCCAAACATTGCCGAAGCGAAAATCAAGTGCATTGTTTGTACAATTGCGGGCATATCAACATGCGCTAACAAAATTCCTGAAAGTAGTTCAGCCGCCAGTAGACCGATAATCCAACGCATCGGCTTATATTTCACCGTTTGTTCGTTTTTAATCGTCATCCAACCGAGCAATACCAACACCAACCAAGAAAAACTGCGGTGTACGTAAAAAGGCCATCCTACTTCGGCTAACCATTGCTCTCTGCTATATCCCATCTTTACCAGAGCATCAATCTCCTCGCGAACTTGCGTTCCTAAAAACATTTGATAGACCGTAATTAAAAACACGCCCCATAGCATTATCAACATCCATTTGGATTGCGGTAAATTCTGCTGTTGAGAAGGACTGATCATTCGAATGATGTATAACTGAATGCCCACTATTAATAAGCCGAGAAACATATGCACGGTAATTGTCCAGGGAACCAGATTGGTCGCCACCACAATGGATCCGAACCAAGCCTGGATCGCCATAAGAACGAGGTTCAGTCCGGCGATTAAAATCAATTTCCGTTTTCTAAATTTGATGAGCATCCATAAGAAGGCAAGAAGTAGCATGTTCCCAGCAATGAATCCAACCAATCGATTGATGTATTCTGTCCAGGTTTTTTGCGCATTGAAGTCTTCTTCTTCCAACAAAGAATCGTCGCTTCTTAGCGCCATAGCCTCTTTTGTGAAACCTGCGCTTTCTAGCATGCCCGAGAACTTATCAATCTTTTTGGCACGCTTTTCAGAAAAAATATCCTTATAATCTTCGGGAAGTTCAGCTTCATCCGTTGGAGGTACCCATTGTCCAAAACATTTGGGCCAATCCGGACATCCCATGCCGCTACCTGTGATACGTACCAGACTTCCAGCAACAAAAATCAAATAAATGAACACCAACGCGATCCAATTCCAACGCACAAAAGCCTTTGAATACTTCATGCTGCAAAAATACGCCAAAACGCCCGATCCGCGTTAAAATCCTTCTGATTTTTCTACCTTTAAAATCAAGAATTAAACGCCAAGTACATGGATCATAGCAAGAATAAAATTGTCATTTTAGGATGCGGCTGGCTGGGGCAGATTGTTGGAGAAGCATTTTCCAAACGAGGAGCGCAGGTGTATGGTTCGTATCGACGAGAAGAAGTCAAAACCAAATTATCCAAAAAAGGAATCGAAGGATTTGAATTGGATTTCAATGAAGAACTCTCCCTTCCCTCCCAATTAGTAAATGAAGCAACGCATGTTCTCGTTTTTATCACACCGTCTTCGGCAAAATCGCGCTCATATCCTGAATTACTGGTAGGGCTTTTGGAACAATTCCCCAAAGAAATAAAGGTTGTTTTCTCCAGTTCTTCGGGAGTTTACCCCAAATATGCCGGTACTTACGACGAACAATTCGAACTCGACCCTACCATTCCTAATCGGCTTTTACCTGCTGAATTGGCATTGAAACAACTCGTGCAAAATCACCTTACTATTCTTCGTTTATCTGGCTTAATTGGCCCGAGAAGACATCCTGCCTATTCACTGAGCGGAAAAGAAATGAAGGATGATGGTTCGAATCCTGTGAATTTGATTCACGCCTTTGATATTGTCAATGCAATTGTTTGGTTCTTTGAAAATGATTACTTTGGTACTACCTATAATCTCTGCGCTCCAGAGCATCCTTCAAAAAAGGAATATTACACGGAGGCGGCAAAACACTTTGGAATTGCGCCCCCAAACTTTGGAGAAAAAATTGCTGTTAAACGCCTTGTACTGGGCAACCGAATTGAATGTGACACGTCTTTTCGTTACAACCATGCTCTACATAATTTTGATGATTTTTTACGTTAAGTAAATTAGGATCACTGCATTACTGAGAAAAAAGTCTGTTTTGGAACGACTTTTGTAATATTTTTAACGTCTAATTGAACAGATGAGATTTGTTATTGCCATACTGCTTTTACTTAGCCTGTCGCCAGCGCGCGCCTCGCACATAGTTGGTGGTAATATCTATTACGATTACGTGGGTGGTAACGATTACCTTTTTACAGTAGAACTCTATAGAGATTGTCTCTCAACAGGTGCTCAATTCGATAATCCGCTTCCTTTGGGAGTATTCAATGCGCAGGGAAGCCTGGTTCAACTGGTAAATATTGGTTTTCCTGGAAGCAATCAAATTCCAGTTGTTTTTAATAACCCATGTGTTATTCCACCCACCAATATTTGTACAGAACTGGCAACCTATCAAATTCTCGTTACGCTTCCCCCTATTCCAGGCGGATATTATGTATCCTACCAGCGTTGTTGCCGTGGCCCAAATATTACCAATTTGTCGCAACCAGACGATACGGGTATTACACTAATGACGCATGTCCCAGGTTCAGATACAGGAAATCAAATCAATAGCAGCCCAAGATTCACCAATTATCCTCCTTTGTTGCTTTGTAACAACGAAGACCTGATTTTTGATCACAGCGCAACAGATCCAGATGGAGATCAATTGGTATACTCACTCGTTACACCAAGTGCCGGAGGAAGCAGTTTCAATCCTGCACCAAACCCACCACCGGCTCCGCCATATGCACCCGTTAACTGGTTAGCCGTTGGATTTAGTGCGCAGCAGCCTTTGGGGCCTGGCTCAAGCATTACCATCGACCCAAATACCGGACTGCTTCAAGCATCTCCGAATTTAACAGGGTTGTTCGTTGTTGGAATTGCCGTAGAAGAATATCGAAACGGTGTTCTCATTAATACAACGGTAAGAGATTTCATTTTCCGCGTATTCAATTGCGATTTCCAATTAGAAGCACTTTTACCACTCCAAACAGATTTATCGACGTTCACATCTTATTGTCAGGGGTTGACGGTGCAATTTGAGAACAATTCCTACGGAGGCACCAATTATTATTGGGATTTTGGCGATCCAACGACAACCAACGATAACAGTACAGCATTTGAGCCTTCTTACACGTATCCAACAGATGGGAACTATACCGCTATGCTAGTGGTGAATCCTGGCTGGCCCTGCACGGATACTGCCTACATGGATGTATACGTGAACAATGAATACGAAATTGAATGGACCACTCCAGTGGATTCCCAATGTATCATCAACAACTCGTTTGATTTTACCGCCACAACCACGGCAGGGCAAAATTTAAATTACACGTGGGATTTCGGGCCAAATGCCTCGCCAGCAACGGGAACAGGGGCAAACGTGAACAACGTGACCTTCTCGACACCGGGGATGCATATCATTGAGGTCTACGGAGAAGCCAATCTTTGCGAAGATGAATTTGCAGATACGATTTACTTGTTGGAAGAGCCTGTGGCAGTCATGGACATTCCCGATTTGGTGGAGTGTGAGGGATTGACCATTTCATTTGGAAACAACTCGCAAGACGCCACGAACTACTTCTGGGATTTTGGTGAAATTCCATTGACTTCAGATACGTCCAATAATGCAGCTCCGACCTACACTTTCAGTGGGCCAGGAACATACACTATCTCTCTTACAGCGAGTTCTGGGGGAGCATGTGTTAATACCATTACGGAAGACATTACCATTAACGATCCTGTTCTAGTAAGCATCTCGGCACCCGCCGCCGTTTGTTTAACAGGCAATTCTGTTGATTTTGATGGAAGTGTGAGCGGCCCTCCAGGAACGGATTTCATTTGGAATTTTGGTCCAAATGCATCTATCACAACGTCGCAAGATGAAGATGTTAACGACGTTGAATTTACTACCACTGGCAACGTGGTTATCACACTTACAGGAACCTTTGAGCAATGTGTGGAGACAGCCGTACATGACTTGTATATTTACGCGCCTCCAACAATTGATTTTGGCATTGCACCAGGCTTACAATGTGCTCCGTTTAATGCGCAATTCATTGATTTAAGTTGGGCGGAAACACCCATTTCATATTTCTGGGAGTTTGGAGACGGGAACACTTCAACAGATCAAAATCCATCGAACTTGTATCCCGTGGTTGGGAATTATCCTGTGACTTTGACCATTACAACGGATGCAGGATGTATAGACACACTTTCGTTAACTCAGGCAGATTTAGTGAATGTTCGACCGAAGCCTGAAGCCGGTTTCTCGGTAACGCCAGACTTTACAGATATCTGTAATTCAGAGGTGCAGATGATTGATGAATCGCAAGGAGCAACAGAATATTTCTATTGGTTTGATGACTCTACGATTTTCTACATGGGAACTGATCCCAACCCAATTCATCAATACCTATACGATGGCACGCACTATCCGTATCAAGTGGTGACCAACGAATGGGGTTGTAAGGATACAGCAAGTAGCGAATTGTACATTGAGCCTTGGTCGGTGTTTATTCCAAATACATTTACGCCTGATGGCGATGAATTTAACAACGTTTTCGTAGCAGAACACTATTTGGATGTTTCTGAGTGGGAATTGCGCGTTTACAACAGATGGGGACAGGTATTGTTTGAATCGTTTGATTCATCTTTCGGTTGGGACGGAACCTTCAATGGCAAGTACGTGCAAGATGGCACTTACGGTTATACGCTTCGTTACAAAACCTGCGAACCGCTGAATCCAGATCATTTTATCACGGGTCACATCAACGTGCTTCGTTAATCATTCCACCACAAAACTCAAAGAAATTTTAGGTACGATGTTTTCGTGCCACACGCTTGAGGTGAATTCTGGGGAGTAATTGTAGAAAAGTCCAACTCCGAACGCTGAGAATTGCTGCACCCATAATCCATCAAAAATAATTCCTGCCTCCCCGTAGCCTTTATCGAAAGATGGCACAAAAACATTGTGTGCGTTTCTGTTCTCAAATGTTCCTATTCCCCAGGCGTGATGTAAGGAAATCTGTGGTTCGTTCCATTTTGCCCTGGTCCGAAACTTTCGGAATCGGAGCCGTGCGAAAGCGCTAATTTGCCCTGTTGCATAGAAATATCCTGAGGGCATTGTTTCAAAAGCCCCGGGAGTGGATACATTCCAATTCACCCGTGTCCCATCTCCCACTTGCGTGAAAAACAAAGGCACATCTCCTTCAACTTTCGTAACGTTAACCTTCCAATCTAGGGTTACAAAGCGAGCGATATTGACATTCTGTGTGATACTTGCATTCAATCGCCAAAAATCCAACGCACTTGCTTCGAAGCCGCGCCAACCTTTGTCTACCAAGAGACGGAATTTTGGAAACTTCATTTGTTTGGCCAGTTTTCGAGATCCGAATACTTGATACTTCGCAAATGGATTCCATTCCAAATCGAGCGTAGAAACCGCAGCATCTACTTGATGCCAACTGACACCTTGCGCATCGATATACTGGTAATCGTTTGTAAACTGGATTTGCTGATAATTTTGCGAGAGACGCACCGATAAGTTGGCACGAAGATCCATTCGGAAAGCCACTTCCGCCAATCGCTGACGATCCATACTGCGAACGAATAAGTTCCGATACGATTCTGGATTGAGCCAAGCCGAACTCCCGGCTAGAAATTCGTGTCCACCACGTTCTGAAACATCTTCCTGATAAAGGAGTTCCAAACGCATTTGCTTTTTGCGCCACAAATGAACGTGCGCATATCCGCCAAACTTCCATTCCTTATCTCCCGTTCCATAGCCAAAATACCCACCAATTGTGAGTGGTTTCATTAGTTTATCCGAGGTTTCCAGTCCCAATCCCAAACGGTGCTTTTCATAGAAATTGAATCGATAAATCCGACGTAAATCAAGGTTTACATATCCCAACGGAACTTTGCCATCAGCCAGAATATCGAGGATACGAATCAATCGATTCACGTTAATTTCTTCCGCCAGACTGTCGATGGTTTTATAGGTGTTCCGTTCTTTATCTGAAATAGGCACCTCACGATGTTTGTTCCAATCGTCCTCCGTAAGATCTCCCGCATCGGCATCTGTGAACAACGACACACTCGATTCTTGCCATTTCACCTTTTCAGGATCGAATGTAACTTCTTCAACAATTGTGTATCCCGTTCCAACTATTTTAGGCGTGGGTTGTTTCGGATCATCATCGTCGGTTGCACTGCTAATAAGACTACTGAGGTCAATTTCAGTATTCAATTTCACTGGAAACCACTTTCTGTCCTGCAAAAACTCATATTCCTGAACAATCTTAACAGGGATTCCAGTGCTGTCATTATACGGTTCTGCAATCACCTTTTCAATGGCAAATTGATTGGTGTTGATGTATAAATACCCTTCTATTCCATCGAAGTTCTTGCCTCTCTTGGGACGGAAATAAATGGAATACGTCGTATCGGACTCATTTAATATGGTGTCTTGCAGAGAAAACAAATAACGATTCAAACCACCAAACGCCAGAGGATTGACGTACTGTCTTCCAAACAACTCAAATTGATTGTCGTAAAAAGAAAACGATTGAATTCCTTTTGCAAAGGTCGAAAAACGAGGGTCTGATAATCCAGAAATCTTGTAGGCTACAATCTTTTCCTGATCTCGTAATGGTGGTTCAAAATACCTTTCGGAGACGCTCTCCATTAAAAACAGATACATGGAATCCGCAAAATCACGAATTTGCATCAAATTAGAATCTTTGGTGTCCTTCGCGATGGATTTTACATATTCGGGATCAATATCAACAACGAATTTGCTGTAACTCTTGTAGGCAAAAGCATCGTTTTTTATCGGGTGATTCTTCTTCCTATTTGCAATAGCATTTCGCATAATTCTGTGCGCTGGATTTACACCCGGCAAGACGGTAATTGGGTCTAACTTCTGCGAGGAAAGTTGCATGAAGAGCACAGCAGAATCCGACAATTTATCCACTTGATATACAGTATCATCGTACCCCGTGTAAACCAACTTTACCCTTACAATATCATCATCAATGGAGAATTTACCGTACAAATCTGTCAGCACGGGGTTGCCTCCTTCAGGAATTACCTTTACAAATGGAATTGCCTCTTTTGTGGTATTGTCGGCGACATATACTGTTTTTTGTGACCAAATTACAGGCGAAACGAACAGCAATAAAAGAAGCAAAAATGTTTTCATAGGCGTAAAGATAGGAGGATCGAATCAAAACGAAGAAATTAATGTAATCGTATAAGTTGATTATATTTAACTCGAAACCAATGGCATGAGAAATTTTCTCTTCTTACTACTTCTCTCTTTTGCATTTCAATCGCATGCTCAAGAACGCGATTCATTTTTGGTTGATCTGGGTTATTACGATCAGAATCGTTGGACCATGCAAGATACTGCACTTGTATTCACCATTGTAGATAAAGCTAGAGAGGTTATCTATATCGAATCTGAGCGTGCTGAGTCTTTGTGTCGATCTGCGCTGCGAATAGCTAATCGGGTTGAATCAAGCAAAGCACGTGTTCGCTGCTATGTAGGTATCAGTCAAGCCAAACTGTATACAAATCAATTTGATTCGGCGATGTACTACGTGGAACTCGCTATTCCCATTGCCCAAAAAGCCCATCTTCGAAAACTAGAGGTCAAATGTTTGGATCAGAAGGCAATTGTTTATGCCTATCAAGAGAAATTCGATAAATCCACGGAGATTTGTTTCAAAGCCATTAAGAAAGGAGAAGCTATTGGAGAAGAACATGCAATGCGGTCGAGAGCCACATTGGGTTATGTATTCATGAAATTAGGCAATCTGAAGCGCTCGTCGGAATACTGCAGAACGAGTTATGAAGTGGCCAAAAAATTCAACGATACAATTGTGCTTTTGGGCGTGCTGAACATATTGGCTTTGAAC
Source organism: Fluviicola sp. (assembly GCA_043584915.1). Lineage (GTDB taxonomy): Bacteria > Bacteroidota > Bacteroidia > Flavobacteriales_D > Crocinitomicaceae > UBA4466. Next base: position 1,723,928 of record CP121319.1, on the reverse strand, counting down.
GAGAAAAACACCGAAAGACCTAACAAAGCATTGGACTATTTTGAAGAAGCGCTCCAACTCGCCTTAGAAAGTAACAACCTTCAAAGACAAGCCCAGATCTATTACAATATTGGTAACATACTTGTCAATAAAGGTCAGGTGGAAAAAGGAATTTCATATATCACAAGGAGTATTGAAATGAGTAAAGTCAATAGTTCTTACATCGCCAACGCTATCAATTTTCATTCTTTGGCCCATACCAATTATGACTTTGGAAATGGCGCAGCAGCATTGCGGGCAGTAGACAGTGCAATTCATTATGCAGAACTTTCGGAAAGCCTGGAAATGATCATGGAGACGTATGCCTTGGCGGCAGAAATTGAGGCAAAGTATGGCAGTCCGCGCCTTGCTTATGAGGACATGAACATTGCCTATAAGTTCAAGGACAGTATGAATATTGCACAGCAGCGCGATGAATCCATACGCACGGAAACCGAGTTTGAAGAAGAAAAACTCCGAATTAAGGATTCTTTGAAAACGGAACAACAAAAATTGGAATTAGCAACACGCGATCGCATCAATGCGCAACAACTGCAATCCAGAGATCGACTTATTTGGTTTTTTGTGGGTGCCTTTGTCTTGTTTATTGTAGCGGGTTATTTCATCATTAAAAACAATCGCTTAATTAAATCACAGAACATTCTGGTCAATTCTCAGAAGGAGGAAATTCAATTGCAGCATACTGAGATTCGCGATTCCATTGACTACGCCCAGCGAATTCAAGAGGCGATGATCAATAAAAAAACGGAATGGGAAAAACTTGGGCAACACTTTATTTTCTTCCGACCAAAAGATGTGGTAAGCGGCGATTTTTATTGGGCGCACAATAAGGAAAACCTCTCCATTTGGGTGGTGGCGGATTGCACGGGGCATGGCGTTCCTGGAGCGTTCATGAGCATGCTTGGTTTTGGTTTTTTGAATGAAATTGTCATCGAGCGAAATTGTACAGATGCCGCCGAAATTCTGGATCTCTTGCGCACGAAAATTGTATCTGCACTGGGTGAAAAAGGTGAAAATCAAGCGCGTGATGGCATGGACGTTTCCGTGTGTATTTGGGACAAAACGAAGAATCAACTTCAATACGCCGGAGCGAACAATCCGCTATGGATTATCCGACATAACAGTTCCGATACTCCTGAAAACGTGAAGCGCATTACAACGGTCGATCAAAGTGCACTTCAGCTTTTGGAAATTGCTGCCGACAAAATTCCCGTTGGATATGTGGATGGTAGCTCAAAGCAATTCTCCAACAAGGAAATCCCTCTTTTTAAAGGAGATGTAATCATACAACTTACCGATGGATACGCTGATCAATTTGGCGGCCCAGACGGAAAAAAACTAAAGTATGCAACCATGAAACGGGCGCTACTTGAGATGCAGTCCATTCAATTTGAACAGCAATATGCGCAACTGGCCCAAACTTTCGATGCATGGCGCAAGGATTATGAGCAAGTGGATGATGTTTGCGTTGTGGCCGTAAAAGTTTGACTTTTTGTAAAGCACAGTCCTGAGGCATCTCGCAGTATTTTACCGTTACCGTCGAATAATCCGTAACTTTACCGAATCGCAACTACTCGGGACAATATCAACATTTTGCGTCACCTCTCGGCGTATCGAATCTGGAATGTTTTCGTGCTTTACTTGAGCTATTGGACTTCGAGAATAGGCAAGAAATCGCGCCACAAGGGAATGCCATTTTCATTGAGTATTGAACCGACAACGGCGTGTAACCTTGGTTGCCCCGAATGCCCCAGTGGATTGAAACAATTTACGCGTCCAACGGGGAAAATTCAGCAAGATTTGCACGAATCGATGCTGGATCAAACGAAGAAGTCCGTTTTTTACATCAATTATTACTTTCAAGGAGAACCTTTCCTTCACCCGAATTTTTTAGACCTCATCCGCGCGGCAAAAAAGCGTAAAATTTATACTGCTACCTCTACCAATGCACATTTTATCGATCAAGAAAAAGCGGAGGAAATTGTGCAATCTGGTTTGGATCGATTGATAATTTCTATTGATGGATTGACGCAAGCTACGTATGAAAATTACCGCATTCATGGAAAGTTGGAGAAGGTAATTGCTGGCACAGAGCACCTCATTCAAGCGAAAAAAGATTTGAAATCCAATACACCTCATTTGATCTTTCAGTTTTTGGCTGTAAAGCCCAATGAGCATGAGATTGAAGACGTTTTCAAACTGGGTAAAAAGATGTCCATTGATGAGGTTCGCATCAAAACAGCGCAATTGTACGATTACAAAAATGGCAATCCATTAATGCCAGAAAACGAGAAATACAGTCGCTACAAATTGCAGTCAGACGGCACGTATAAGCTAAAATATGCTTTGGGAAATCATTGTTGGCGCATGTGGTCGTCCTCAGTTTTAACGTGGGATGGAAAAGTTGTTCCCTGTTGTTTTGATAAGGATGCCAAGCATGTTTTGGGAGATCTTAAAACGAATTCTTTCGAGAATATTTGGCGCGACCCACGTTACAGAGCCTTTCGAAATGCGGTTTTGAATCATCGCGAACAAATTGACATTTGTCAGAATTGCTCTGAAGGAACAAAGGTTTGGGCTTAGTCTATTTGGCGTTCAACAGCTCTTCTTCCCATTTGATACTGGCTTCCAAACTGCGAATTCCATGACCGCTAGAAAATTGAATTTCGCTCACGGCAACTTGGAAGTTGTGATCGTTTTGAATAAGGCGCATGAGTTGTTGGAGCAGCGTTTCTTTCTGAATTTGATAATCTCCCCAAGAAATATTCGATTGCACCAAAGTCATAACCCAATTCGTCTTATGATTCTGTGAAGATCTTCGGAAATAATCAAAATGCGCCTGAAAATGATGGTCGTAAAAGCTCAGATGAATGTGTTGCTCCCAAAGAATATCGAGGATGTTTTCAAGTTCCGATACATCCAATTGTTCCGAAAATCGAATGATGCCTTCCGTTCCTTGAAAGCGAACTTTAATGACATCAATAGACGCCAAAGATTTCTGATAGGTCGATTTTTGATTGTTCGATGAAAAGATCAATGAAACACGTTTTATTCTCAAATATGAGAATTATTTGATCTATTTGAAAATACGGGAGAACAAACTTCTTGCCTTACTTGTCCTCGGATACGTCTCATCTAACTGATTACCCGTATTTTGAGAAATAATATTCGAAATAGAATTATTTGGATGATTGCCTTGAAATTTCAAATCTTCATCGATTTTGTCTTCGTCCAATGATATACTTTTAAGAATACCGGAAGAAACTAATGAATGAATCTGATGCTTGACTAATTCCGATTCAATAATGTATATCCCTTCAATTTTCGGAGCTGCATAAATTACTAGGCTCCAAGCAGTGCATTCTTCCCTTCCTTGTGAAGAATAGAAAAACAAAGGTTCCTCCATTTTTCCCAACCTGAATCGAGGATCACTAAATTTGAAATTATATCCTGACTTCCATATGAGATCAACTAACTCACTCAATTGATCAAGTGAAATAGTTTTGTCAATGTAAAGGTGCTGGATCACATTTCTGCCAACACGAACACTGTGCATATTGACTTGACTTTCCAAGCGAAGAAACCTACGCAAATTTTGTTCATGTTGTAAAGGGAAATGTCCATCATGAAAAGTAGATGGGAAATGCTCCAAAATAAAATCTAGATCCCATTTAATGAAAGCCTCGTAGTATTCATAAGAGTGCTTTTCGAACCTTACCACATTTTCCTTCCTTCGCTGATAGTATGATTTACTCTCATCAGACCACTTTTCATAAACTTTGTTTACACAAGAAATCATTCCAAATGTGTCTCCAAATTCATTTTCAATTTTTAGATCTAAGGCTTCTCTTCTTGAAATAAAAACAACAAACTTCACTTTATTCTTTCGGAAGGTTGTTCGAATTGGAGCATTGTCAATATCACTCACCACCTCTCTAAAACCAAAATCCTCTTCGATTGGTTTAAATACGGCTTTCAGCACTTTATAGATTAAGTGTGCATCATGCAGATGACCTTCTTTGCTCAACATATCTTTTGAAATTGGCGCGAATCAAGTAGTATTCGTCTGAAAATTATGGAAGTTTTCCAGATTTTAAAATTTCGGGAAAATGCTCCTTGAGAAACTCGATGTCTAAAATCATCCCTTTCAAATAATACTCTTCTGAAAACTTCTCAATACCCTCCATTTCATTTCTTCTGGTATTACTATACCTCTGTTGTTCTTCGGAGAAAAGTGGATAAACTCTATCCAACAGAGAAACAAATGGTCTATTTTCATCAATTCTTTGATCTCTATTCATAAAAAAGAAGTCTCTTCCTTCAATTGCATGGAATCGAATTCCGAAAACAAGTTCTCCTTTAAATAGAGTCATAGTTGTTTGATAGTTATACTTGGATTGATCTTCAAACACTTCAAAGGAATAATTTGTTTCGAGGTATTCTACTACTTTCAGAACACTCTTCTTAATAAGCTCAATATCATGTTTGTTCATTAGTCAAAATCATTAAATAGGTTGGCATTTTCCATGTTAGAAATATAAGCTTTTATGTCCTCCCATTGCTGTTCAGAAATATTTTGAGGCCTAATGTTTAAACCATAATTCTTAATTTCTCTTAATTCGTATGCTGATATTGAAGGAAATAAATTGTTGCTTTCATCCCTATTTACAAGCAGACCTGGTAAATCATTTGGATCAGTGGCAATATAAAAATCATCTTGTCTTTGCAAAGATCGCTGAATCCAAGGTCTGTTATGATTGACCCACCAGTGATTAAAATCTACCCACATGGCATCGGGTCTATTCAGGATATTAATACCGCCTTGCACCTCTCCAAGGTCTATATTTTTAAACCCTCCCAATTCATTTCGCAATGCCTCAATATTTATCATTCTCCCCAAAAATGTAGATGTCTTAACATTATCCAATTGCTTGACTTCTCCTAAAACAGTAACCGAATTGTCCCCAAGCATTCCTAAAATACCTTTCAACTGATCCATTTGAGAAATCATATGTTCTTGAATGGCTGCGTTAATATTTCCAGTGCTTGGAGGGGAAAAAAGTACTTCCTCCTGCACATACGCATGATACGTTCCATCGTTCGCATTGCACATAAACAAACGTCCGTCATCCAAATTGTACTTCAAATACAACTCGTTGTCTACGATCATTTCGTACATATTTGGTCCTGTTTCGTTCACAAACGTTGAAGGCGTATGAATCGCATATTGGAACCCATCAAATTGCACCAAATGCTGATTTGCCAAATTGTTGGCCAATGCTCCCTGCGCCGTTGCGCTGAGCGTTGTTGGTGCATTACTATTCAATTGACCGAAGAAAGTGATGGCCGATCCGCCGCTATTATTCGACAAGGTATTCAGCTTCACAATGGCATCGTCAATATCATTGGCTAACGACATTTCACCTCGCTTCACTGCATAGGCCTTATCCATTTGAAGCACTTCCTCCACTACTTCGGTGGCATCAGCATTTGCAACAACCTGTAACAGCACCGGATCGGTTCCACCATTGATTTTATCGAGCACCTGCCTCACCTTTGCTTCCTGACTGATGAACAATTTGGAAGGACTTCTATCAATCAATGAAATTGCCAATTCGCTCCGTTGAATCCCAGTCGCCGACCGCAAGGATTTGAACTTGTTTACTGCGCTTCCCGAAATATCTGCAAAGCCTGTAATTGCAGAGGTGAATGCCAACACTTGCGCAAGCTCTGGGTTGTCTAATTCGGAATAATTTGCCCCCATGTTCGCAATAGAACTTGCCTTATCAGCATAATTCAACACACGAAAGAGTACTTTACCTTGCGTTCCTGGTACAAACAAAGTCGCTACATCAATAGCGGTTTCAATCGCCTCAACAGTGGTTTTTGCATTGGCCTTTTCCTCTATGAAATAAAGCGCGAACGCCGGAAGCCCCATTGGAGCCGAATTGTTGTCGTAAATCTCAATCAAATTGGCTTCATCGGAGATCAGCAAAGGCTCCATAATTGCAAATTCACGCGAATTTATTGTTGCCGCACTAATAAAACAGGCTTGCAAATTGTCTTCGAAAGATACTCGCCACTGCCCGCCTTGCTTGATAATTTCAACGTTCGAAATGTTGGATTGAAAATTCGTCGCATTTCCGCCGCCGCATTGTCCCATCAAACGATTCACAAATCCTTCATATTGATAGGTCACCGTACGTCCACGCAATTCCAAAACTTGCGAATCGTCCAAATCATTCACGTTCATCGAGTTCACCTGATTTGGATGCGCAACGTAATAGGCGATTAATTGATTGAGGATTTCTGTGAAGTAATTGCCCGTTCCGTAAAAAGCCACTTGATCGTCGACAACTTCGGGTATTTTCTTAATCAATACCGTTTCGTCGTACTCACGATTGCACAATTCGGACACTAAATCGAATTGTTCGGAGGCGTCCACATGCTTGATTAGTCGGTAAATGCTTTTCTCATATTTATCAACGACATAACTTTTGAACGACAAACTCCCAATCAAACTCATGCGCGTTCCCATGCAAATTTGCTCGATTTCTTCCACGCTCATCACTTCCAACGCCCCAAAAATTTGTTCTGGCGACCAATCGGGATGATTCGCGCTCAATGGGCTTCCATCAATGACTTCAGAGCACCATTGATTGTCCAAAATGGAGTTTATCGTGCCTTGATGCTGCTGTCTTTTAAAGGTGATCAAATCCAGAAAATGCTCCAAAAACTTTTGAAGCTGCGTGGTTCGGTTGAATGCACCATAGTTCTCATGATGATAGAAATAATCGTAATATCCCCATGTGCTAGAAGAATCTATTGAAATGGAAAAAACAGCCGATGCCGTCACATTCGCCCCAATATTGACAAAGTTGGACCCTAGAAAACAACCCCATTCACCGAAATTACATGCGGACATCTGTTTATACAATTCAGGATATTGCGATCGTAATTCGAGAATCTTCACCACCAAACGGTATTGCTCGTTATGATTGGTCATAACGCCGAACATTTCGCTCGAAAAGGCAGTATTAATAGTTCCTTCCGCAACATCTTGTGGTGCGAAACCATACGTATTCAATAATTCAATGGAATATCCTTTGATGGCTTGCGGTGAATTTAAAAGAGAAATTACATCAACGTTCGCATTGGAAGAGGCAATAGTATCGTGATACGCATACCCCGGATTGGATGCCTCGTACTTGTACGCTCCCATTCCACCAACCATTGGCAACATAATTATACCGAAATCATTCGGAGCTTCCGTTCTCGTTTCGTTATAGTATTTCGCTCCATCCGATCGCAAATACCCATTGAATTCACCATTTATATAATCGGCTTCAAAAGTGCTCAAGACATCGGTAGAAAGATCCTCTTTAATTTTAAAACTGGTCAGGCATCCTGCAGGCATCAGGGAATCTCCTTCGTTCAAACCGAGTGAAAAATCCAATGATCGAACACCGAGCGGAGTCATTTTAAAGGTTTTGCCATCCGGTGTCATGAAACAAACCGAAAGATCATCGGTAAACCACTCCGGCGGAATTGAGAACGAATTTGGATCGAGCGGCGGGCATTCTGGCGTGTTGTAGATCAGTACATCATTTTGATGATCAAAACCCGTGATCACATCGCCTTCAATAGTTTCGCAATCGGCCGTTTTAATTTCTACCCCAAATCGGGTGTCGTGATCTGCATATTCCTTGATAATTTGTTTGGGAACACCATTGTAACTAATGGCTCCTAATTCTCGAGAAGCTGCGCACGAACTGTTCGAACAAATAAAATTGTACCGATCGCTTTTTTTCACGGACGCCACCTGCAGTCCTTGCGATGTTTCTGGGCTCAATAAATAACCCGTTTTTTGAAGTACGAGTACATGGCTGTCAATATAGAGTTGCTTGAGCAATCCATTTTCAAATCCAAACTCAGAAATCTCATCAGCGTTTTCAAAATGAACGTAAGCATGTTCTCCAATTTTGAAGATATCCGACGCGCTCGGAGATGAAGTCCAACTTACTCCGGCATTTTCCATAATTGCCTCGCCTTCCGTGTATGTTTTTGCCGCGACAAGAGCGTCTTGCGAATCGTCCCAAATGTTGGGCAAGAAATCATTGTCTCTTAACTCATACCACTGGCTTTTGATGAGATCATTTGTTTCCGAAAGGTTGGAGTTATTGGAATAATCCAGAAGGTTGTTTGTTGATCCTTCGTTCGGTCCATTCAATTTCCACGTATGTTGAAGGGCTCCAACTCCGTGACTCAATTCGTGTGCGATATCGTGATAAATGGACGCCGTTGCACTTACAAATCCAAGCGCCTTACCTCTCGGCATGTAACCACGCACCGACGGATCGTCAAAATCATTGATGACAAAAATGTAATACGCGTTTTGGGGAGCTTCAGGATTTTCGGTAAAATAATACTCTCTTAGTGCTTTCATCTCGCCAGAATAGGAACTCAACAGCCCAACATCCGCAGGCAATTCTATCGTCGTATTTGAACCAAATACATTGTTGTTCCATTGATTGGCAATACTGAAATCAATCGTGATATTCGCCTCTTTGAATGTGGATGTAAATTGATTTTGAAGAAGGATGGAGTCGATCGATACATTGGCAATTGGCACCAGAATCACCTCCTTATTTTTCTCTGGGTAAACGAATAAATTTAATTTCCCGATCCGCTGATTCGAGGCGTTGTATGCATAGATTTCCTTTTTCCCTGAGGATGAGATCTGTGGAATTTGAATGGTGTAAATACTATCCGTAGCGCTTGCAACCAAGTTTGTTTGATCATTGAGCTTGAATATTGGAACAACGCCGTCAGGAATCACCACATCCACTTCATCGGAATCATCTTTACCAACAGATTTATTGGCGACGAAATAAAAGGAAGAATCGGACAATTCTATGACTTCATAATTGTCATGCCAATCGATTTGCTCCATTGGATCGAAGCCATATTTCTCATTTGGATTTTGTTTAAACTGGACTGTATTTTCCTGCGCAACATCCAGGAAATCGTTGGATGTATCCAAAAAGCCTCCAACTTCCACGTTTCCATTGGGCCAAATTGTGAACGAATAACCACTTTCATCGTGAATGACAATTGGGTAATCTGGCGGATCAAACACAAACTCTAAGGCCACTCCATCAACCGTTACCCAGGCAACTCCTGATACAGTATCGACCCAAATGGAATCAACCGTTCCATCCACATAAATAGGATCTACAAAATCTTTCAATTCTTCGTAAAGCCAAGCATCAATGCCGTCAGAAATGACATCTACGCGTCCGTCACGAACGACGAATTCTTTATCAATGAGAATTTCATCAAAGCGAACATTCGCACGTGCGCCTCCAAGAAAATCAACTGGAATCCACCCCTTTCCTTTGTAGCGACCAGGACCAGATTGCGGAGTCGCTTCTGTTAACGTCATTAAAAATTGACCAATCTGCACCTGATCTCCGGCTTGCACATTTTCATTTTCTTCGAATTGAATAGGTCGAAAAGGAATCTGTTGATCGCCGCATGCATAGTCAATAGCCGCGGGAGTAGTAAACGCTACAATTTCTGTCGGATCACTTATGAACGTCCCGGCAATTCCAGAAACGCGTACTTCATAAGTTGTCTCAGGCGAAAGTTGGTAGATATCTTTGTTTTGGGCAAATAAGGTGTCAAAATGCCAATTGGGATCGGGATGTTCGGAATCAGGCTTTCGTCGATATTCCAAAACGTAGCTTGAGAAAGCATCCAATCCTTGCCCGTCGGGGTTTTCGCAATTCCAGGAGGCGTGTCCTTTGAATTCGGTCAATGCATTTGCATTCAAATGGATGATCAAGTCGGAAGCCAATTGTTCCTCCAGTGATTGTGCCTCTCCCCAAACGAAAGAGCAAAAATTAGACGTTCCATCGTTATGGAATACGTTTGGCCGTTCGATTCCATTGCCGTCAATTAAACGCGCTTTTACCCGCCACAAATACGTTTTACCAACTTGAAGATTGTAATCATATGCATTGATTTGAAAGTTGTTGGCAGGCGTCCAAACTTCCGGTGAAGGACCAATTCTTGCAATACTCGGGTTTTGATTAAAAGCGAAATTATTCGGATCAATTGCTTCTTGCACAATCAAACTGTACTCCAATTGCCCTGTTATCGCACCAAAATAATTATTGGGTGGCGACCAGGAAAAATTATGAAAGAGGATGTTCGTGTCGAGCACATCTTCGCAAGCAGGGAACATGAGCTGTGGCGGATCCAACTTGAGTATTTGTGTAAACCCACATTGCACGCCGCCAATGGTAGTTAAAGTTCCTCCAACACCAATTACTTCTACACAAATATCGACGTTACCTTCAGGCAAGTTGTTCAAGTCAAGATTCGCACTCGATTTGTTCAAATTGACCTCGTTAAAGTACGGTTGGAGATCAATTCCGGTAATTATTTCTGTTTGAAAAGGAATGATTTGCAGATTCGGAACTCCCGATAGTACTTCCTTCGACTCAACCCACCAATTTGCGCCTTCTATTCGAATTTTTAGTCTTGCCGGAACTGTTGATGCATTTTGGTCGGTTAGCGTAACCATGACCTGCATTCGGTTGTATTGGTCGCAGAAATAAGTCAGATAATTGTTGGAAGTTCCTTGTACAAAAGTGTTCACCTGTACGGGCCAGTTCCATTGGCCGAAGGAGAAATTTGAGATCAGTAGAATAGCAAAAGCGAGTAACTTAGGCATGCGCCAAAATTACACATTATAATTACGAATCAAATAGTAAGGTGTGTTTAAACCGAGTACAAACCGTTCTTGATGGCATAAGTAACCAGGCTAGCGATATTCTTGGTGTTTGTTTTTTTATTGATCGTATTTCGATGCACCTCTACGGTTCTAACACTGAGGCACAGCAAGTTAGCAATATCCTTGTTGGTTTTGCCTGAACAGACAAGTTCTACAATTTGATGCTCTCTACTGGTTAGTGGATCTTGGGAGAAGTTTTTCTTGGGTCCTTCATTACTCATGATTCGATTGAGAAGCGCTTTCGATATTTTATCATCGAAATAATAGCCTTGCTCGTGCACAGCATAAATGGCATCTACCACCTTATCGATATCACAATTTTTTGGGAGGAAACCTTTCGCGCCAGCGGCAATACTCTCTGAAATAAATCCATCAGAATAATGCATACTGATGACAATCACTGAAATATCGGGATACCGAGCAGATAAAATCTTCAGTGCTTGATGGCCATTAAGAACGGGCATTTCAAGATCTAGCAGAACAACTTCTACCTTCTTTTTCTTGAGTTCATCAAATAAACGAGCGCCATTTTCTACGTCGAATGCAACATTGATGCCTTCTTCAGAATCGAGTAAGGACACCATACCTTGTCGCATTAGGTCGTGATCTTCTGCTATGGCAATACGGATGCCTTTTTTCATGTAGGGATAATGCGTGTTTTTAACTCAATTTTTGGCGAATCCGGCTGTTTCTTGAACAATAGCTCGCCTCCAATCACGATATTTCGTGATTTGATAGATGACAGTCCGAGTCCTTTCGAATTCTTCTCGAAGATATCAAATTCTTCTTGAGTGTAACCCGTTCCGTCATGATCTATAGAAATGGAGAGCAGCTCGCCTTGTAAATCGAAGGTGATAACAATTTTCTTAATTCCATCGTGCTTGATCAAATTGTTGATTAACTCGGTGATGATGTAATATAAGTTGGAGCTGATAAAGTTGGGGATTTCTAACTCTTCGGAAAGATTACTTTCAAACTCAGCCTCAATCCCTTGCATCTCTGCCAGGAAATTCTCGATTGCCTTAACGATGCCGAATTTCGTCACGAATGACGGTGATAAATCATGACTCACTTTTCTTACAATTTTGATAATTGTATCTAAGAATTCGCGATCGCTTTGAAAGGTCTCGTACTGCATGGTTCCTGCCTTAAAATCCTTTTGATTCTGGAACAATTTCAGCTTCATTGTGGAAAGCAACGGCCCAACTTCATCGTGCAGGTTTAAAGCTATTTTCTCTCGTTCAGAGGATTGCGTTTCGATGGAGGCACGCAATACATCTAACTCACGATTTTTGATGGAGAGTTTTAGTTCGTTGTCTTTTTTGATGATACGTTTGTTATAAACGACTGTGAATATTACGATGGCTAAAACTAGAATGAAGAATACCATACTGGTTATTGTCGCGACTAAAATTATGTTTCCTTCATTCTCCATACTCCAATTGAAAATAAAATGTTGTGAATAATATTTGAGATAATAAGAATGGTCCAAAGATACATTTGAACAACAGGGTAACCCAGAATAGCTTCGACTGAAATAAAGGAAACTAAACTAACACCAAAATGAATCAGTATGGCAGAGTTTACCCAAAAAAATGGCTCCTTTAAAAGGCGCTTAAAACGAGCTTCTGTAGCAATAAAATAGAAATTTATTAGCGTCAAGAAAAGTGGAATAAGCGCTGAAATCACGCTTGTATAAGTGATTGGCATGAAGATACCATCATTAAAAATAACATACCCCCAAAATGCACTTAAATAGAGACCTCCCAAGATTAATAGCACCCGCGGATTGTATTTTTCTGGAAATGCTTTGTAAAAAAGGAAAAGATATAACAAAGTAGATATTGAATCATAGAAATGATAAACGATGAATGTATTCATCATATTTCTTGATAAAACCCAATTCAAGCACTCCGCAACAAACCAAGTGAGTGCCAAAAGAAATAAGACCCGTCTAAGTTCATGACGAGTCTTACCAATGACTAGTCCTAAATAACCGTTACGGGTTAAACATGGATAAATGTATTAATTAAGTCTCAGCAAGAAAGTTCTTGCTGAGACTTTTTGATTTATGGGTTCTGATTTTTAAAACTCTTGCTTGATAATCCCGTTTACCCTTTCAGCTACGGCGTTGGCGTATGGATCATAAGACTCTGTCATGCTACAGATGATTTTACGTTTTGTAAGTTGATCTTGATACTCATTGCTACAATATTGAAGTCCTCGATCCGAATGATGAATGAGTTCTTTGGTTGGATAAGCCCTTTTGGAAAACGCCATTTTCAGAGCACTTAAAGCACCCGATACAGCAAGTGTATTGGATACATTGTACCCCATAATTTTCTTAGAGTATGCGTCTGTGACCAGGGAAAGGTACATTGGATTGGTTCTCTTTCCTATGTAGGTGATATCTGATACCCACACTTGCTCAGGACGAACGACCTGAAGGGTTTCTATTAGGTTCTTGTGTTTTCTAAAACGATGGTGAGAGTTCGTTGTTATATGATAGCTTCTCTCTGGTTTAATGAGCATCTTATTGGCTTTTAGTATCCTGAAGAGTTGATCTCTTCCAACACCCAGTGTTTGTAAATCGTGTTTTAAAATGACATAGAGTTTTCGTGTTCCTAAGCGAGGCATTTGCATGCGAACTTCTTTCACAAGTTCAACAACTTGTTCAGCCCGAGCCTGTTTTACACTCCTTGATCTTATCGCTCGATAGTAAACTTGCCTGCTATACCCGAACAACCCACAGGCGTAGGTTATACCTTCTTGTCGTTCTTTTTTGAAGGTGTCGACTGTTCGGGTGATGAGTTTTTTCTGATTGGAATGTTATACTCTTTTTCGGCTATATCGATCATCATATCAAAAATAACCGCCTTATCATCAGATCTCTTCAGTTGATCCTCTAACCGGTTCTTTTGCTTCTCTAAAAGACGAACCTTCGCCTCTAACTCTAATAATTTCTGCTCTGGGGTTTTAGCCATACTCGAAGGAGTTTGATTCTCCCAATCGAAATTACCATATTTTCTCAGCCAAAGCAGAACTGTTGACTTGCCTTGGATGCCGTACTTGTTTTTTGCTTGAGTCAACGATAAAAGGCCCGACTCTACTTCTTGGACAACCGAAAGCTTAAAACTCATTGTATAATCTTTCTGTGTCCTTTTTACATAATTACTGTCTTTCATGACATTACTGAATTGTGTAACGCTATTTCAGGACGAGACACAATTAGAAATAAAAAGGTGAGCATTGGTACGAATGAGCTTAATATACCGACATCCGTTATAATACCAAATAAATGCCGTGTCATCAGCTATTTAATGGGTTTGAGGCACCGCAAACATCTGGACAATATGTTCCCCTGTCAAGTATTTGCCCTGTAACTATATCGTTCTGATCGGCTTCTACTCCCACTAGAACCAATGCAACTTCTTCTTTTGTATTCTCTGCAAAATACATTCTAATGCCTACTGCTCCATCTTGATTAAGCAATGCCTCCAATTTCTCTTTCCCAAAGAAAACACCTTTAATGTCTCCATTACCTCCATTGCGCCAGGCGGCCGTCATTTGCCCTGCCTCATCAATTGATATAAATTCTCCTTCTGTTCCGTTAAATGCCATAATGTATGTTTTTAGGTTTTCAACAATTTATAAAGATGCCATGAGCATTTCGTTCCTTTAATGTACAGCTCCCTTTCTGTTAAACCATGTACTCATTTGATTCAAAGCTACTTTGAACGTGTTTTACAGTACAAATACGCATGCCGTATTTACGTACTTACACTTATACAAATTGTGGTAAATACTTAGTGATAAAAACCATAAATAATTCCCTCAAATCTAAGAGAATAAACTTACACCTAATACAATCAATCAAATGAAAATCAATGAACATAGGATTTACAAAAAGTGACGAAGTAAAAGTTCTCAATTAAGGAACAATTGCCCTTACAAGTGGCAGGTAATAAAGGAAAATTATTGGTTTTCAAACGAGCATTTATACCTATACATAATAAGTATTAATACCTAATTCTTATGCTTGTAGTAAACACATATACCTGATTTACAGCTGTGTTGATGAGATTCGTGCAAAAACTACTTCACACAAATGATATTCGATTCACATTAGCGTGCATATTACTAAGTATAAATACTCAAATCTTGTGGTTTCTCTCTTCTTTTTTTGATTTCGTTCACAAATTTTTCACACAAGCTGTTATATTCGAAGAACACTCAATCAATATGACCAAGCATATCAGAATAGGAATTGCCGAAGATCATGACATTCTACGTCAAACGATGGGTAAGCTCCTTCAAGCTGAAGATAATATGTCGGTGGCTGTAGAGGCTTCAAATGGGCAAGAATTACTAGATAAAATGGTCAATGAGCCATTAGACGTTGTTATCCTTGATTTAAACATGCCAGTAATGGATGGTAGGGCAACCCTGAAATCTCTTTCGCGTATTGAAGTTGGGAAGCGCCCATCCGTCATTATTCTGAGTATGTACGATTCCTCAGATCACATACGAAAATACGTGGCGCTTGGAGCAAATGCTTTTCTTTCCAAAGGATGTGAATACCCTTCATTAGTGCGGGCCATTAAGGATGTTTACACAAATGGTTATCATTTCAATCAACAGGTGACACGACAGCTTGTTTCCGAAATTATTCGAAATTCTAAAAAAGATTCAAATCTTGTCATTGACACTCCTCTATCTGAACGAGAGGTTGAAATTCTTCGGCTTATTTGTCAACAAAAAACGAGTCAGGAAATATCCAAAATATTGCGAATTAGCCAAAGAACCGTAGAAAATCACCGTTTACGAATCTCAAAAAAAACAGGGGCGAAAACGAGTGTTGGCTTGCTCATTTACGCCATGAAAAATGATCTCACTGACATAGAATCTTTGTAACACCTTGAGTATTTCTACTCAAAATTGTGCCTTTTTCGATAATTACACGCGCTATTTTGATTCATAGAACGTGAATCAAATTATATTGAGCCTAAAACCAAACTCAAGTGATTCGAGTCGCAATTGCCGAAGACCATACCGTATTTAGACAACTTTTAAGAGAGTCACTCCACAAGAAAAAGGACATCGAGGTAATCATTGGTGCTGCAAATGGTTCAGATTTGATAGCTCAAATGAATCAACAACAGCCAGATATTGTACTTCTGGATTTACACATGCCCATTATGGACGGTACGGCCGCTCTTGAAATTATTCGAATACAGTTCCCTAAAGTGCGCGTCATTATTCTTAGCCTTCAATACAGCGATATTCATGTTCGAAAATTTATGAAGTTGGGCGCACGCGGTTACTTATGCAAGGATGTTGAATTTGAGCAGGTTGTGCATGCCATTCGTGATGTGGCCACTATGGGCTACTATTTCTATGACAAGGTTTCTCCTGACCTTATTGCAGAGCTAGTTGAAGACAAAACGATCATTCCTGTCACTTCTGAGCATCCACCGGAAGAGCTCACGGCTCGAGAAATTGAGATCATCCAACAGCTTTTTGCACAAAACACCAATCAAGAAATTGCAGAAAACCTTAACATTAGCGTGAGAACTGTGCACAACCATCGGATTAACATCACGCGTAAAACTGGATCGAAAAATGTGGTTGGAGTTTTGCTTTATGCTATCAAGTATGGACTGACTCCTGTAAAATAGTAACAAACTTGAGTTATAGATTACGCACAAAAAAAACCGCCTGAGAATTTCTCAAGCGGTTCGTAATAGTATTGAGTCGAATCTATAATTCGAACGCTTCTTTAATTTTATCAACGTAATCCAATGCTTCCCACGTGAACAATTCCACATCTTTCGTTACCGTTGTTCCATCTGGCGCAGTGAATGTTTTTGAAACAACTTCATTCTTGCGTCCCATGTGACCATAAGCCGCCGTTTCCGAGTAAATTGGGTTTCGTAGCTTCAATCTTTGCTCGATAAAATATGGGCGCATATCGAAAATTTCAGAAATCTTATTGGCCATTTCTCCGTCGGTCATGTCCACTTTCGACGTTCCGTACGTATCGATGAACAATCCGCAAGGCTCCGCAACTCCAATAGCGTAAGAAACCTCATCACACACACCTGCTGCTACCATATTCTTGGCAACGTGACGTGTAGCGTAAGCCGCTGAACGGTCTACTTTTGAAGGATCTTTTCCTGAGAATGCACCACCTCCGTGAGCACCTTTTCCTCCGTACGTATCAACGATGATTTTACGACCCGTCAATCCTGTATCTCCATGAGGACCTCCAATTACGAAGATTCCTGTTGGGTTGATGTGGTATTGAATATCATCTGTAAATAACGCTTGAATCTCCGGGGTCAATTTTGCCTTAACGCGCGGAATGACAATCGTTGTAATATCATGCTTGATTTTCTCCAACATCGTTGTTTCCGAAGCGAAATCATCGTGTTGCGTTGAAACAACAATCGTGTCAAGTTATCGATGAGTGCGTCCGAAATTTGATCGGAAACTTTATCTGGATGCCCTTCTGATACTGACTCAGATGTAAACAAGTATGACATAGAAGACTGGTTTTGCGGAAAGTAAAGTAAGTCGGATTGCTTCCCTAGATTAGATGAAACGAGCACTGAGCCGCTCAAACTGGACTGTTCCATTATTGTCTATCGTTGCCCGATGTGTCCTGTTTTGTCCTCGGGAATATCGAAAATCCAGGTGTAATGTCCGATGAAATGAGAATCGAAAAAGCCCATTTTATTGTAGAATTGTTCGGGAATATACACGCGATTTCTGGGTGACAGTCCATCTGCTTTTGTCTGCGGTGCAATGCCATCAAGTAAACAAGGAGCTACTTTTTTGTGCGCTTCAAAATCGCTTCCGTACTGCCAAACTTCTTTCCATTCTTCTTGATTCAACTCTCCCGATTCCGCATTTTCTGGGGCAATGATATAAAACCCTCCGAAGTTAATTTTTCCGCGAACCTTATCAATAATACCGAGGGAATAAGCGTACCCCATACTATGAGCAACGATGTACAGTGTATCATTATCAGACTTACTTGGAATTTCATTCAAGAGCTGTAATAAGTTTCTTCCGGCTATTCGACCGTTTTCTCTTCGTTGGTTAAATCCGTCCACATTTGGGTCCAAAGGCTGCGACTCATACGTTGGAACATTTCGCTCCAAACCAAGCCATTTCCATCCACTCTTTTGCGTTTTGCAAACATGCCGATTCGGATTTTTACATCGTTTTGGGTAATCCAATGAGTGTCGCGTAAAATCAATCAATGTACCATGGTTGGAAGTGGCAACCGAATGGTGTCCGTCGGCATAATACGTAGCCGTGGCATTAAGGCGTTTGGCAAATTTCAAATCCATATCATTCCAACGCCAATATTCGTACCGATCGTTTCGGTCAATAACATTGGACGAATTTCTAAACTCAAGTCCCTTCGCTCGAATGTCGGCGAAATTGTCTTCAAAAGTTCCGCCTAGAGAGGTGGGTCGATATCCATTCACAAAAAGTACTAGGCGCTCTGCCGGATCCTTCAGCGCAAGTTTTTCGGTAATATTTAACCCCAAATGATTGAATACAAGTTCTTCTTTCAGCTCGCCATTTTCATCCAAATAACGGAATACAAAATAGTGGGTTTGGACTTTTTTTCTGAACTTGAGTGTGGATAAATGCAACTCATCTGAATCTTTTTGAAAGCGCATGGTTCGCTTACCATTCCTCTTCTTTATATCGAAATAAAGAACAGGTTTTCTCTTTTCCAGTCTCCAGGAGTCTCCTCTTTTAATCAACACCTCAGAACCAATTTGCGCTTCTGAATTTCTGCGCAAATTTTGATTATTGAACAGTTCACGTTTCGTCTTAAACATAGATGTTCCATTCAAATTTTCAATTTTCCCATTGTCTACTTCAAAGAGGTAGTATCCTTCATTGATTAATAAAAACAACAACCAAAATAGGAACCCGTTCAAACCGAGACTTAAAATTCTTGTGGCAAATCGTAACAGCCGTTTTCGTTGAATGAACCCTACTTTTTTGACAATCAATTTTCGTAACCAACGAGCGCTAAAGATGAAAAGCAGCAAGCTGAGTAAGTGCAACAAGCAAATATCGTAAGGGCCAATTGCAAAGAGGTGAACGAACAAAAAGTTATCGATATCAAGGTAAAGCGAATAGGTGTTGCGTTTAAATGGCCGTGCCAATGCACCAAGCAAGTTGTCGTTCTTAATTTTAATTGTTCCGTCGGAATTTTCTTCCCAGAGGTAGTATGCAATAATTCCATTATTCGCACGAACATTTTCGAAGTCATCAAAATGCGATACCATTTCTCCATTCTTGCGGATCATTGCCCAATCTTCATGTGTTAAATGAAGGCCTGCTTCGTCCATCAAATTTCGCGTGCTTCCTCTATCTGGACCTTCGTTGTTCCAAAGGTCATCCAATTGTCCAATTCCATATCCAAGCTGATGCGCCATCTCGCGGTAAATGTTATTCGCTTCAGCATTCACAAATGCGACTCCCTTATTGCGAACCATATATCCTTGAATGTCTGGGGATACAAAATCTTCTACGATGAATAAATAGTAGGTGTCTTCTTCTTCTCCGAATTGATCAAAATAATCATCGCGCACCTCAATCATTTGAGAGGTGTACATATCGTGGTTAGAACTTGGATTGGCAAATACCGGATCAATTTCTTCGTTTGGCTCGTATCGGTCTTCAACGGTTAAATCAAAGGACACTCCCGCTTGTGCGTAAACGCGGTTGAGATACTCTCGCAGACTATCCTTGCGCACTTTTCCGGCAAGTGGAATCACTTTTAGATTGAGGGTTATTTGATCGTAATTTATAACCCACAGCGCTGTTTCTAGCTTGTTTTGACAATAAACCTTCAAGAGATAATCGTCTTTGGATGCCGGAAGTTCTAACTTCAGCGTATCTCTTGAAATTCGCTTGTAATTGAGCACCACATTCGAATCGTTGATGCTAAAATCGAGCTTTGGTAATGAATCAATGGAGGGATCAATAAACAGATTTACGTGATCTATCGAATCGCGTAGCATTGATTTATAAGGGATTGGCTGCAAAAGAGAATCGCGATACGTAAGTGTTTGATAGTTATCCTCCCACTGCAAAACGCGAAAATCATCAAAGCCAAATTGCTGTGCATCGCTTGCTACAAAACGCACTTTCGGAAGGGTGAATTGACCAAATGCAGGCGACGAGACAAACAATAAAGCCACCAAAAACCAATTCCAAATCCTCCTTCTTTCCATACGCGTGTTAAAGATAGAAACGCTATGGGAAGTAGCGATATTGTTTGCTATTTTTAAGAACTTTTGATGAAAATTGATCTTAGAATCAACAAGGGCCATGAAATACTTTATTCTTTTTATCTCAATTGTACTGAGTACTACTCAATTGAATGCGCAAGAAGATTTCAACTTCTATGCAGATTCGATTCAATTGTATGCGATTGGTGAAAATCACACCAAAAAAAATGCCGAAATTCAAATAGCTGCCATTGAGTATGTGAATGCTAAAAAGGAAGTTGACTATGTTTTTTTCGAACTTCCCAGAAATTACTCCCATGCATTCAATCAGTACGTATTGTATGGCACGAACGAGGCCTTGGTTGATGACTTATTGAGTGTGATATCCAAGCGACCGACTACGAATATCAAAACCATTTTAAATTACCTGAAAACGCATAATTCCGATTCTCTCAACAACAAAATTGAGGTGCGCACAGTGGATCAATTTGGCTACGGTGTAAGACAGGTGAATGCTAAAATTCTGGCTTTGTTGTATCCTGAATTGCGCACATCTTCGGCTCAGCGAACCGTCGAATATATTTTTGAACGAAAAGAATACACTTTGATTAGTGAGGTAGAGTTTTTTAATCGATTGCTTGCCGATTTGAATCATCATGAATCGGAAATACAGGAATTGTTGGGGGATAAATTTGAGTCCTACAAAATGGATTTGAACGAAGGAATCAAAGATGCGGAAATTGATTACCGCGACGCAAATGAAATTCGAGAGAATCACATCACAAGACAAATACTGCAATACATGAATGACAGCGTTTGTGCGATCACGATAAACGGGGCGGCGCATGTCTTAAAAAAACCGCAAGACGATTGGTTCGAAGATTACTATTTTTCCTCCGCCATGAGTCGTTTGCACTATCGTTTTCGCATCAACACTTGCTCCATTGTCTTACAATATCCTGAGTTATTTGAAAGAAACACCTTTAATTTGCTCACCCTTCAGCTGAAAAAATTCTTCAAGCAAACGGATGCCGTTTATACCACTTTGCATAGAGATGAGTTGATTTCAAAATATCCCTTTGCCGCCAATCGCTGTGATGCAATTATTTTATGCGATTTGTAAATTGGCAAAGAAACTTTTGAAAAATGCCCCTCTCCAAAATACTTCGAATTGTTCAGTGCAAGTCCTTTGGGTTCGGTACATCTTTAGTGCTCTTTCTCTTCTGGTTGATCAATCGAAAATCGGAATCCTGCGTAGATGTTTACTCCAAAAACAGGTGCCCAAACACGGTTCGCGTTGAATGTATCGCTGAATGGATTCTCTGCATCAATTATTGGATTTGATTGACGGTAATTTCCAAGGTTTTCTCCTCCCAGATAAAAGTCCCACCGCTTGTAAACGTGCGTAAGTTGTGCATTGATAATTGGATATACCTCACTTACGTTGTCCGTTGTCAAACTCCCACCTGGAAGCATCACTTGCGGCAATCGCGCTTCTCCAAAAATGGTTGTCGTAAGATCAAACTCCCAGCGTTTGTTTCGTGAAACATGCCCTAGATTGACAAACCCTCGGTGAGCCGGAACCATCGCTTGTTGTTGCAGAATCCCGCCGTATGTCGCTTTTACATCCAAATATTTGTACGCAAATCGTAATTCGATGGTCTTTGCTGGTCTAAAACTGAATTCTGCCTGAAAGCTATTCGAATAAGACACGTCGCTCAAATTCATAAAAGTGATGGAAGAAGGGTTCAAATCACGATCAACGATCAACTGATTTTCGAAACGTGTGTGATAAAAATCCAAGACCAATGAGCTCTGGCGTTTGAACAGTTTGAATCGTTGGATAAAACTTCCACCAACATTCCAGGATGTTTCTGGCAAGGATTCCGTTGGAGCAATCCATGTTTGGTTGTTCGCGAGCAAGGAAATATTATCAATCATGAAATTCGGAACACGCCATCCTTTTCCGGCAGTGGCTCGAAGGTCCGTATACTCTGTGAGCGCAAATTTATAATGTACTCTTGGCGCATATTGAAAACCGTAAAGATTGTGCAAATCGGCACGAACTCCTGCGACTAACGAGTGGCGCGAAGCCGTCATGGTATACTCGAAAAATGCTCCTGGAACCAACTCCAATCGGTCTTGAACCAACGAATCTGCCTGTTGGGAGATGTCCGAATAAACACCGCTGAGACCCACTTTGTATTTGTGATCTGTGTTTCCAAAAATTCCATCGAAAATAGCATTAACGTAGCCGCGTTTTTCTTCGCCTTTAAACGTTCTATTGCCAAAGTTCGCATCAATTGCATGGTACTTCAGGTTGTATACCACACCGATGGAGTTGTACGGTTTCTTCATGAAGAATCCCGTTTTTGCGAACGCATCAATGTGTCTTGAATCGATGTTCACCAAATATCGGTCTGCGACAACCTCCGCTCGAGATGTTTGTCCACCAGTTTTGGATTCCAGGTACGCATTCACACCAAACTGCGCTTCCATTTTCTCCCCCTCGTATTGGTAACGGTTCAAAACTGCCGTATTCACTCCGTTGGGTATATCGCGAAAACCATCGTCGTTAAAATCCATTTCGAGAGGAATAGACGCTGCGTGCACAAACCAGCCCGAAGACCATTTATCATTCAAACGAAAGCCGGAATTAAAGTTGATTTCATTGCGTCCCATTGCGTTCACGTACGCGTTTAGAAAAACACGCTCCATTTGCTCGGGCTTCTTCAACTCAAGGTTAACGAGTCCTGCCATGGATTCATATCCATTGACCACGTTTCCTGTTCCTTTTGTGATTTGAATCGACTCGACCCATGTTCCAGGAATAGAATTCAATCCGAAGGAAGTTTCCAAACCACGCAAGTAGGGAATATTCTCCATTTGGATTTGCGTGTACACACCGTCCAGACCCATCATTTCGATTTTCTTGGCACCCGAAACGGCATCGGTAATGTTTACGTCCACTGCCGCGTTGGTTTCAAAAGATTCCGACAAATTACAACAAGCTGCTTTTCGCAATTCTTTCTCTGTGAGTTCCTCTACATGCAGCACTTTCATGCGCGAAATATTTCGAGAAGATCGCCAATATTCCACTACAACCTCTGGCACAATCACATCTGAAAATAACGTAATTGCCATGCCCGTGAAGCGATCGCTTTTATCTACGATGATGGTATCGTTGTAAAAACCGCGAGCGGAAACCACCATGGTATCGGGAAGTTCTTTGGGGAGAATGAGTTTAAACTCGCCTGATTCGTTTGTGATCTCGCGTTTGCCCGATTGTAACAATCGAACTTTTGCGCCATAAACAGGTTCTTTTTTGCCATTGGAATCTTCCCCGAGAACAACCCCGTTGATTTGCCCATTGGCAGCGCCGAACCACAGCGCGAATAACAATAAGAATAAAAATTTCATTTTGATTTGATTTGAGTGTACAATCGATGCGTTTGAGCAAAGTTGTCCATCAAATCAACCATTGTTGGATCTCAATGTGTATGTCTTGCCCGCGTTTGGGCGGTGGATCTGTTCCAGAAGCAGCATGCAATTCCGTCGAAATAATGGCTTTTTCAACTACCCAGATAGGCGTTACTTCTTCGGCTGGAATTAGTACTGCCTTTACCATCAACTTGTTTAAGAAGTCCAGATTGACTTTCACCAATTCCGCAGATGTACTGCAGCAATCGTTATCGTCACTTTGTTCATCGCAACAGCAGTCCTCACACGCATCATTTTCATGCTCGTCTGCGTGCTCGTGCATTCCGCACACTTCTTCGTTCGGTACGAAGTAGGAAACCTCAACTCCATCTTCTTCACAAGCGTGCGAAAATATGTTGACACCCACTGTTCCAATAAATAGAAACAATGCGATAGCGCCAATTGCGATGGATTTAAGATAGTTCACGAAACAAAAATACGTGATTTGCTTTTAGAAATTCAACTGTATTTCGTCGAATTCTTGGATTGTTTCCCGTAATTTTGTTGCAAACATCAGGTTATCATGAAAGTTCCAGTATCCATTTACGCAGAAATGACGCCCAATCCAGCAACGATGAAGTTTGTCGCCAACAAGCATCTCTTGGGGACAGGTGATTCTGCACAATTTAACAGCAAAGCAGAGGCAAAAGGATATTCTCCATTAGCGGAAGAATTGTTCAATTTGCCTTTTGTGAATGGCGTGTTTATTGCATCGAACTTTGTAACGATTACCAAAACCGACAATTTATCCTGGGATTTCATTACGATGGAATTGCGTGAATTTGTGAAGAATTGGATTGAAGAGGGGAAGGATATTCTTGTTATGATGCCACCGGTATCTCCTGTCTCAACTGATGAATCCAAGCCAACAAAAACCTATGCACCATCAGAAATGGACGATGCCATTAGAGCTGTATTGGACGAATATGTAGCTCCTGCAGTAGCGAATGATGGCGGTGCTATTGATTTCCTTGGATACGAAAACGGTACGGTAAACGTTTTATTAAAAGGTTCATGTTCAGGTTGTCCATCGAGCACTGCAACGTTGAAAGGCGGTATCGAGACCTTGTTGAAACAACACTTTCCTGAAGTGGAAGAGGTTGTGGCAGAAAACGAATAAGTATGAAAAAACTCTTTTTGATTTTATTTCTCGGCGCCATTTTGGTTCCTCAATTACAGTCGTGTGACAAAGACCGCTTGCGTATGGAGGTGATAAAGAATTGTCACGGAACATTCTTGAGAGATCGTAATGGTAAGGATTATCAGGTTTGTAACGATGAAATCTTGAATTCCTATGCCTCTGGAACTAAAATTAAAGTGACTATTGATAATTTGGATGAGTGCTTTGGATTGATTGAAGAGCCTACTTGTCCTGATGAATTTGCCATTGAGGGTAAGGTTGAGGTGACGGAGATTTTTTGATGTACACTTCGGCTCCGTTCAGTGTCCTTTTTCGCTCAGTGTGCTTATTCGCCGCTAAAATATTTTAAATGAAAAAGTCCCAATTCACGTTCTGAATTGGGACTTTTTGTTGTATCAATTATTGTCTTTTAGTACCAGTTGAATCCAGCTCTAATTTCTTCTGGCTTTCTCCATCGCCCCATTTGTTGGATCAGCAATTCGATGAGAGCTTCTCTATCGTAAACTTCTTTCATTTCAGGAACAGCAATCATTTCATCTGTCACTTCCATGATTTCTACTTCTTCGGCGAAATAAATCACACTTCCGTCTTCTGTGGCTAGTCCCAGTATTAAACCCGGTAAACCGTTCATCCCTTCCGGTCCGCATACTGGAACAATGTCCGGAGAAAACCAAGCGTAGATACGGGTTGAATCGTTCATTTCCCAAATTGCACGTGTACATTTGTACCCGTCAAACTCTCTTGTTCGGTTTGTAATCTTCCAAGTTCGCTCGGTTAATGAGTCTTGCATATTTGCGATGCTGCCCATAAAATCCAAAATCACGGTAATTTGATCCTCCTCCTGATTTTGGTACACCGTATGACGCTGAGTTAGGAATTTCATCCAACCTGGTCCTTCTTCAACGTCTGGCTCAATAAATTTAAACGACGATCCAGATTCGTTGAAGAGCAGCTCAAAATTTTCGTTTCTGTATTTGTCTTTTTCCTTGAGCGATTCGCTGATGCGTTTGTCATCCTTGTACACCTTCTTCAAGTTCGTACGACGCTCGTACACGACACGTCCTGCAGTTACCTGTGCAAAGGAATTCGCTGATATAATGATGGCAACCAATGCCACCAATAGTTTATTAGTGGAACATATTAAAGTCATCTTCTTTTGTTTTACGGTTGTTAAATCTTAATGTCACTTTTAGCAAGAAATAGCGCGAAATAATGGTGGTTCGATAATCGGTAATGGTGGTTCCCGTTACTTCACGTCTTGCATTTACATTCTGATTGAAAATATCGTTTCCTTGTAGCGCCACATTCAAGTTTTGCGTTTTCAAGAAGTTTTTGCTCACCTCAGCATTCATTACGAAGAAACTTGTATTGAAGAATCCGTCGGCATCGCCAGGTACCGCATTCTCTGTATACGTCGCGTCGGAACCAATGGTCCAACCTCCTTTCAAGCGCCATTTGAACCCAAGTTCGTTGTTTAACGTGGTAAACGGCGTTGTGGTGGAATTGAAGGATGTTGTTGTATTGCTGTAAGAGAAACTGTTATCTGAATAAATTTCCAGCGAATCGTTGAAGAAACGGAAAGTGATTCCCAAGCTCGGCGTAATGGAAAGGTTGTCCGTTGTGTTTTCCTGAGATGCGATGTAACTAACGCCTCGGAAGAAGGAACCATTCAATCCTGGTCGGAATTCAATTTTACGGCCCAAAATTGGAAGTCCCGCACCTCCGTAAAGGCTTGCAACAACATTTCCATCTACGTTTACTCTGGAGATAGTTGCCTGTCCAAAATCGTTGTAAACCGTTGAGTCGCCAAATGCATCCTGTGTTAAAATAACATTGGCACCTGACCAAATGTAACGACCGGATAAAGCTTCCCATCTGTTGAACATCACGTTGAAAGAGTGCACGTAGTTCGGACGGAGGTTTTTATTTCCTACGCGAACGAAGTTTGGATTTGTGTTGTCTTGAATTGGCTGTAAATCATTTACCGATGGAAGTTGTGAGCTTGTGCGGTAATTGAATCGAAACTGCTTGCTCATTGCCGGGCGGTAGCGGTATTCGAACGATGGTAAAAAGTTCGTTTGATTCTGAGACAAAATATCACCTGTTTCGCGGTTTGTGTTGTCCCAACTAATATTACGCACTCTCAATTCTGCTCCAAATCGGTGTTTCTTCGGTTCGTAGATGAACTTCACTCCTCCCCTGTGCTGTGTTCGAACGTTGTCGAAAAGGTTGGTGAAATCAGAGTTAGTATCTGCATATACGCCTTGCGCATTGCGATCTAGCGCGATAACGTCCTGGTTGCTTGACCCGTATTCAAAAAAGTATTGTCCCTGTACACGGAGCTTGGCTCCCAATGGCTCAATATAGGTTACGGTTCCATAGTGATTGGTAGATGCATTGTTGTTGAACTTGCGCTGATCCAAAGTGTCGTTCGGCTGCGTTCCATTCGCGTACTGCGTAATAGATGCCAAATTCCCTTCCGTTCTGTTGTCATCTGCGACCAGATCGTATTTGAATTCTAATTCTCGTCTTGGTTTCATGAACTTGCGCGTCAATCGAGCATATCCGCGAAAACTCAATCCTTCCGAGTTGTTGTTGTTTGAAACATCCGTTCCAATAGTTCTCAATCCAGAACCTGTGAAGAATTCTGAAATATTTGTTGTTGAATCTACAGCCTGGTCAATAAACACACTTGGTTTGATTTGCAAGGTTGTCAATGAATCCAGTTTCGTTTCGAAATTAATGTTGAAACGATGCGATATGTTTCCTGTAAAGTTGCGTGTTGAATCATCTGTTGCGTAAGATGAATCTGGCAGGATGTAGAACGAACTTTGTGCCGATCGAGCATCTAATTGATCTTGATAGAAAGAATAGTTTGCGGTGATTTTGTGCTGCTTTCGCTTTCCAAATTTGTCCGTATAGTAAACTCCCGCTTTCAAGGTTTGTGGAATTCCGCTAGTATTCTCGGAGGCGCCTGGATTCCATCGGTTTCCTCCAGTTGATTCGTTCTCCAATCCAAACTTTCGAGCATCACCAAATCCAAAATTCGAACGCGGCGTATTGGAACCGAGAGCAAACACGGATATTTTTTGTGATCCTTTGAATTTATTGAAGAGCACTTCGCCTTCGTAAAATGGATTTGTTCCAAACTCTCCGTTTATGGGGGTCATTGCAAAATCTGAGGCGCCGGATATTCGTCCGAAATAGCCTTTCTTGGCGTCTTCCTTGAGTTTTAAATCGAGGACTTTGATTTTTTCTTCATCGCCTCCAATTCCTTCTTCGTTCTCTTTCTCGTAGATCTCAACCGTTTCTACTCCACCGGCTCCGAGGTTTTTCGTTGCAATGGTCGGGTCATCTCCAAAGAATTCGTCACCATCTACAAGTACTTTCGCAATTTCTTCCCCTTGCGTGGTGATCTTTCCATCTTTATCGACAGTAACCCCTGGAAGTTTTTTCAAAAGGTCTTCAACTACGGCATTTTCATCTACTGCAAAAGAATCGGCAATGTAAACAAGCGTATCGCCTTTATAGTAAATTGGGTCTTTGTATGCGTAGATGACTACCTCTTCAAATTCTTGTGAAACAGGCGGAAGTACAATGGATGGAATGGTAATGTCGTAGTTGTCTTCCGCTCCAAACATAAAGTATGTTTTGTCATCGGCATCGGGGTGACTAATTACCAGTGAGAATGTATCAATTGGGAAGCCTGAAATTTCAAACTTTCCAAATTCATCGGTTCTCTGAAAGTCCAAGAGCACTGAGTCACTCACTCTTATGGCCATTGCCAGGGCATTTTTCAGTGGTTTGGTACCAGTGGTATCGTAAACTGTTCCTTTCACACTCATTTCCTGAGAAAATGCAAATGATCCAAGAAACAATCCGAAAATTAATAGTAGATATCTTACCTTCATCTTTGTTAATACATTGTTTCGCACGACAATGTTACGCATTCCATTTTCCGTGGTAACGTTAAAAATGTTTAAAGGCATTTTGCCCTTACGGAAGGTGGATTGTAGCGTACGAGGTTATTTCTCTGATCGCTTGAGGCTAATGAGCGATTGGAAGGTAAATCCTTGTCCATCTGGCAACTCCTGAAACTCGATATCCATTGGTTGGCCTTTGAATGCGTCTGGGTCGCTGAGCATTTGGATAACAAGTGGCGTATACTGCTGCACAACCAAAGATGTTGTAAATCCTCCTTCAACTCCCTCTCCAACGATGATGTAGCTAATTTGATCTTGCTCGATTACGCCGACAAAATTGGTTGCGAATTCACCTCCTCGGGCCAATGCTCGTTTTGCTTTCACATCGGAACAATCTACTGGATCGATTATTCGGAAGGTTTCGTCTTCTAGATATTCTTCGTATCGCGCCGATCGAATTTTTGAAATGATGGGTTCTTCTTTCTCGTTGTAATAACTCACGCGCTCGAAGAACATTTCTGCGTCTCCCTGTCCTTCGTTGAAGATCTCTTTCGTGGCAACTTTCATACCGTCGCGGTAGTAATAAAAGGTATTCAAAATACTTCCCGATCCTGATTTTGTGAACTGTTCTTGCATGCGCACCAGATTGGATTGGGCATCCAATTTCAAATATACCTGATAGCTTTCTCCGGTTGGTTTTGCGTAATACAGCGTATTTGCGTTCACCAAGGAATCAGAAACATCCACGAGCGCCATGTAATCTTCAAATTCGGCACCTCTTCCGTCGTCCTCGACACCCATTTCTTTGGGTTGTTTCTCGTTCTTGGTTTCCTTTACTTCTGGTTTGGATTCAGAGCATGCGGTCCATAAAAGTGCTGCTGAAACTAAGGCAATGAGGGATGTGATTTTCATATACAGGGGGCTTTTGAATGGATAATGTTGTTGAGAGCAAAAGTAACAAACTAATTGCGACAGATTCAAGTGCTCGCGATTGGAAATGGCATTCAAGCCACTGATTAGGGTTGAATTGCACTTTATATTCATAAAAAGAGTTCAAAATGTTTGCAGGAACGATATCTGTGCCGTATATTTGCCCCCGCTTCCACTACTAATGAAAGCAAAAACACACCGCGGGATGGAGCAGTTGGTAGCTCGTCGGGCTCATAACCCGAAGGTCGTAGGTTCGAGTCCTGCTCCCGCTACTAGCAGAAACACTAGATTTCAGTGGAAGAACCGAGTGGACTTTTTGCGAGTTTGGCCATTTTTCAAGCGTTCTTCGCTTAAACATTTCCACTTCCATTTAGTGTAATGACTGCTCATTTTCAATGTCCTTTTTATCGCGGATGTTCGACAATCGTTCCATTCGACGCTCTCTTCTTTGCTGCTCTATCAATAATTCCCACTCAGTGGATAGTCCATAGCTTCGGTTTTTCCTTGATGAATCTAGCGTTTTGATAAACCCCTTCTTCTGCCACTTATTCAGTAAAGCTAATGCACTTCGTTGAGTGATACCCAAATGATCAGCTATCTCCCGAGAGTTCACCTCTTTCTGCTCCAGAAATAGTGATAAGCTGTGACGCTGCTTGGCTCCTAGTTCTCTTATATCTCTAACTGGTAATGCACTAGTTCTCTTCTCGCTATGCTCATTACGTAACTCATCCGCTCGTTCTCTTACTTTTCGAAATGAAGTTGCCATCCCAGTAAGGAAGTAATCAAGGAAAGGAGTAACATCACTCTTCTCTCGTCCGAAATAATAGTTATGACTGTCTCCAATATCGAGTGAACGATAATATCCGTCTAAATTCTTCGCGTAGTATTCCTCCAAAGAATAAATCCCCTGCATTCCATAACCTGTTTTATGCAAAACATAGGTTGTTAGAAGTCGCGCCGTTCTCCCGTTACCATCATAATATGGATGGATTGTTGCAAATTGATAGTGAAGCAGCCCTGCGACAACAGGCGCAGGAACCTCTTGGAACTCAATCTCATCATTCACCCATTTGACAAGTGATTTCATCATTGGTTGGACATCTTTAGCCTCTGGCGGCATATACACCACTCTGCCTTTTCCATCACTTACATGATTCTGTGCTTCTCTATATTTGCTTGGTCGTTTCGATCCTCTCATTACAAATCCATGTACTTTCGAAATAAGTTCTTCCGAAAACTCAGATCCTTTGTTCAATTCTTCTTCAAGGTATTCTAATGCTGAATAATAATTACTCACCTCCATTTGATCTCTTTCTCTTGCGGGATACCCAAGTGGCTCCCCTTTTACAATCTTCTCAACCTCCATTCGTGTAAGGCGATTCCCTTCAATCTGTGTTGAATAATGCGTGGATCGCAAACGTGATGTTTCTCTTAATGAAGTCACTAATCGCGTTGTAATAGGCAGCACATCAATCGCTTCTTTGTGACGTTCAATCTCAAGTAGTTTTTTAATCAGACGCTCATTAATGGTGTATTTAGGATCGAACTTCATACTGTCTAGTATATCATGTTTGCGAATAAATGGTAGTTATTTGGTAGATAAAATGCTGTTATTCTGTTTTTAAATCAGTCATTTAGAATATCGAAAAGTCCTTACTAGCCGCGACAAGACGTTCACTGTTTACATAATGTTCTTTGATCACCTGAATTCCCGAATGATTACTAATCATTGGAGCTTTGTCACCAAAGTGCTCTGCGAGCGCCGTGATATAGGTTTTTCTCAGATGTTTAAGCATCACTTTTTTCTCAACGCCCGTTTGCTTCCAATAGTGTGTAAATGCCTTGGAGACGAACTCAATTAAGGTATTTCTTCTCGCCTTCTCTTCTGGACCAATCAAGAATCTATCGGTGCCTCGATGTTTATCGAGACCAAGCTCATATAAGAGACCAAGCAACCCTTTAGTAATAGGCACGCTCTTAACCTCATTGGAAATCTCTTTGCCCCCTCGAATGCGATTTACTTTGTAGTTCTCTACTTTCAAAAACAATGGATTTGCTTTTTCATCCAATACGATATCTGAAAACTGTAGGCACATAAACTCTTCTCTTCGAAGACCTGTTTCAAGCGCCAATCGAAAAGCATGTTCAAGCCATGGTTTGTAACGATTCTTGCGCTCGCCTGAAGGCAGAGTATGATAGCGATTCTCGGGATTAATAGATTCAATTAACAAATCGAACTCGTCTTTTGAAACAATCGTTGTGTCTTTGTTCTCTATCCTTCTCTGCACAGACTTAAACGGATTCTTTATTTCATAGCCCTTTTTGTCAATCAACCAATCCATAAACTGACGCATGAGTGCCATCATCTTATTGTAAGTTTTATTGGAGTGCTTAAGGTGGTCATTAATGTATCCATGAAATATTGCCACTGTGCGATCTCCAATTTGATCGATTCGAACAATCGTATGATCTATCCCTGCTGATTTCAAGGCTTTGCAGAACTTCTCAAAATAATTCTCTACTTCCCAAAGATGCTTTTCACTGCGCTGTTTTACCATGTGCGCCTCTACCCCCACATTATTTAGCATTGCAATGTATTGGGCCATGCATTCTATAAGCAATGTTGGGCTTGCCGATTCTATATCTTCAACCTGAACTTCATTGGGTTGATATTCGTTGTGAATGAGCTCTGTTTCAAATTGCTTTCGTAGCATCTGTGCTTCGAGTAAATCTCGTGTACCAAGTTCTTTGGTTCTGACTCTTCTACTAGCTCCCGGAATTGTCACGAAGGCTTTCAAAATATGTGATTCTGGAAACTTACAGCTTCTCAGATGTTTTCCCGTTTGTCCACACTTGCGTCCAGCTATTTCCCGACTGCATTTTTTGCAGAATGGACGTATACCTTTCACCGTATCTCTTTTGTTTATAATCAATGGTTTTGTGCTCATAAATTTTTCATTTTCTTTAGAAAGGAAGATTCGATCTCTGATCTCATTGGTCTTATCACCTTCAATCGATTATCAGGTATTTCGCATTCAATTCTACTTATTACATCACCGCATAAATAGTCCATTAAGAGTTCTTTCCAGTTCTCTTTCGATCTTTTGAGATGAATAATAAAAGGCTTGTAAAATGCGAGCACAAACTCAGCGAGATTCACCATTCTTGCATTCCCTTGATGAAGTATAAATACCTCATTCTCTCTGCACCATTTCATCATCTGACTGTTAATCAGAGGGTCCCTGGTTCGAGCCCAGGAAGGAGCGCAGAAAGCCGATCAGAAATGGTCGGCTTTTTTATTGCTTTCCACTAAGAGCCTCAGTTTATCTGGAGCGAAGACTTTTCAATAAGATTCGGTTATTCTATTTCCCTCTAGGATTTTTACCCCCGAAAACGCCCCCCTACTTTTATGTCGGGGTAATATTGGCTCGGGAAGTACTATGTTTATTGGGAAGTTCGTGTCTAGAGCAAATATCTATTCTGTTTTCTTTAAGAGCTTATCATCATCCGTTAAGGTAACTTTTACATTGTCTTTAAAGCTATCAGGATAGAGATCGTGACCAGTAGTAAGGATCACTTGGAAACCTTTTGCTTCTAAACTAGATAATTGCCCAATTAATTTTTTAAGCTCTTCTCTATCTATTCCAGCAGTTTGAGGCGTATCAACTAGAAGAAAGTTAGGAAACTTTACTTCTGGGCTTTCTAAGGCCATCATTAGAATGGTAAGATAATAGTTAAATCTCACGGAAACTTTAGAGCTAGCTTCTCTATACGCTCCACCATCAATTATTGGGTTATAACTATCTGCATCAATTTTGGCGCTTCTACAGTCCTTTAAAGTTGCCTTCATCAGATCGTTGTAGATTCCATTAAAGTTACCTACAGTAGATTCCATTTCTTGGTTCGCCTTCAGCTCCAAAATCTTAACTTCTCTCTCTACAGCCTTAAATCGGTTTTCTTTGGCATCGAAACTCTCCTTATAGTGTTCCAGTTTAGATTCAAAATCGAGTTTTTCGCTCAATCTATTCAGCTCATTTTTTACCTCTAGAGCCTTATCGTCAACTTCATTTAGTTTTTCTACGTCAACGTTGGCGCGATCAATTTTGGTAAGGCTCTCTCGAATTTCAACCTTAATTAGGTCGGAATTAGCCTCAAGTAATGTTAGTTGTCCATCAAAACTTTCAATTTCTTTCTTTACAGAGTCTATTACCAACTCGGCTGTCTCGATGGATTTCTTCCTGGACTTAAGAAGACTCCAATATTCATCTGAACTAAAAAAGAACTTATCAAAGGTTTCTTCGTCTACAGTGTTTCCGCAGTAGCATTTGTCCTTTTCTCTTTCCATTTCACCTAAACAAAACGGACAAGAATTGGGTGTAAAGACTTCGAGCGTCTCATGAGCATGGATAATTTTATTCAGCTGGGTAACCTCCTTTATAATTCCATCCCGATACCTTTCGTATTTAAATAGTTCTTGGTTCTTATTATTAAGGTTGTCCTTAATCGATTGTAATTCAATCTCAAATTGTATTAAGTCGTTTTTTAGGTTATCTATATGCCTCCATGCCGAGTCACTTTCATCAGGACGACTAACTTTAAGGATTTTCCTAGCTTCATCTAACTTAACCAGTTGTCCAGACAATTCAACCATCTTCTCTTTTAAATATTCAACATTTAAAACATCCGATTTATCTTCATATAGTTGGCTACTAATATTTTCAAACTCTTTAAACAAAGATTGCGCAACCTTTCTATCATTGTCAGCTTTTCGAAGATCACCTATTAAATTGTAGTATTCTTCAAAGCTTTTGCCTAGCAATACACGAAATATTAGTTTTCTTACATACTCTGAATCGCTAACGAAGCTTTCATTGTCAGGCTTCTTAAAGACTTTGTTCGGGTCTGGGTTTTGGTCGTGGTATATAAGGCGCATTAAGTCCTTAATATTCAATTTAAAACTGCTACTACCTTGGTAGATATCTAAAATCGAAATCCCCAATTTACCAAGAAGCCAATCAGAAAATATTTCAGGGTTTTCATTTCGATTTATCGAATAGGTTTCTACGGCACCTTTTTCATCGGATATCGAAATGTAATTATTACCAATTCCTCTACGAAGGATATACCTAATATCAAAAACTTCAACATCTAATTCAACGTAATTATTAGAGTCTCCGACGATCTCAGTATGTTTATCATCACTACTCGCAGAAAAGCTTTTTACTTCGCCTCCTAAGCAATAATAGATTAGGTTCATAATGGTCGATTTACCATTACCGTTTTTACCCTCTATAATATTAACTCCACGAACAAACTGAGGAGACCTATAGAAATAATTGTCACCAGAATACGATATAGTATTTATCAGAAACTTGCCCATGATTGTATTCCGTTTTTACTAAATGCAGAATTTAAAAATGTATCCACTGTTATATTATTTAATCTTTGGATTCTGCTCTTTAGCATTGTAATATTCTCTTTTTCGTACTCAAAGAATTCACCTTCAAAAAACGACGATGTTCTATCATTTTCCGTAAGCCAGATCTCTCTATTATTTTCAGAGAATTCAATCATTCCAGCTTTTTTTAATGTAAACAAAACACGCTTAACGGAGTTAATTCTCATTAAACCATCTGAATAAGCCTTAGATAATAGCATAGCATCTTTGCTATTTTGGTTCTCTAGCCTTTTATCTAGCGTACGAATTAGCTCCTTGTTAGAAATAAATTCCATCATAAAAGCTAGTTTGTTTACATCTTTAAATTTACGACTTCCATCGCATCCTAAATATTTTAGCACGACAAGAACGTTGTACGTTATATAGTACAAATCATCCTTCGTAGAGAACATTAAAGTTCTCTCATATTTATTCTTGTTACTCATTATCAAATGCTAAATAACAATTATCAAAAAGCTCCAATATCACGTTATAAATTAAGTCATTATTATTATAGCTATAAGTGAACGTGCTCGAAAGTTCATTTATTTTACTCTTAGCTGCATCAAAGATAATCTCTATGCATTTTTCAGGAGTATATTTCTGCTTATAGTTAGCGTCGCTGGTAAGCTTCTGCAATTCCTCTTCGCATGTAGAATAAACCCTGTACCGCAAAGCCATAAAGTCTTTTTCTCCAGAATAGGATTCTCTTTCCATTCCGCCTTCAACAGCTCTTTTTGAAAACTTTACAATTTCAACAGAATCAATATCAACCCAAATAGATTTAAGCTTCTCTACGACATTTCTTTTGTCTGTAGGATCACCTATTTTATCCCACATAGCCCAAAGTGCGTCATCTTTTTTTACTTGGGTTCCCTTTTTCGCTCTTTCAAAAACTAACTCAACTTGCGACTTAGAAATAACCTTATTAAAGAAATCGGGTTTAGTTTGCCTTTTATCTAATTCGTCCATCAAGCGAGATTTAATAAAATCTTCCATTTCATCGTGAAGAGAAGCACTAAACCATTTACAATTTCGAATCTTTTCTAAGACCTGTTCGTTAAGCTCCTCTTCGTTAGGCTGCTCGAACTTCCAAGTAATCAGTTTAAAAAAACGCTTCCAATTATCATCGCTCCAAGCGGAAACGGCCTTAAACTTGCCCGAATCTTCTCTGTACTTGTCTTTTATTTCATATAAGATAAACTTTTTAGCTGCGACCAAAAAGTCATCGGACAACTCATCTTCAGATGCCAACTCAATCATCTTTCCCGTAGGAAGGTTAATGTTCTCGCTATTCACCACTGTCGAATCTCCTTCTTTACCTATTCTATTCGAAGAGTAAAAGTTAAACTTCAGCATAGAACTATACTCGTAATGGATCCAAATGTCCACGAAACTTACAAAGGCCTTTTTAACCTCATCGCTGTTAAATGTAAAGCTCGAATTCTCATCATAAGCTTTATCCTCCTCCAAGAGCGTTTCTCCATCACTGCTTTGGTATACATCCTCTTTCTTCTCTATAGCCCAGAACATAACAGTGTCATCAGGCATCTTCTCGGATTCCACCATCAATTCAACGGCTCGAAGCTTCTGTAATCTAAAACCTTTAGATGTACCATGGGCTTCCCTATTAATATGCTCGTTCGTCTCTGCCAATTACTAAGAAGGGTTTCTTAAAGTGTAATATTAGGGATTATCTCGGTAAAAAAACAGAGTATAAATACGGGTTTTTAAGTTCGCATCGTTAATTACAATATTCTTCAATTACAATCGTGTTTCGCTCGTTAATCTTTGCCCTTTCCTTTAAGAGGACATCGAAGTAACCAAACAAGTTATCGAAGCGTTTTTCATGGAAGAGCAACTTTTTTTGTAAAAAAGAAACCCGAAAAACCACCCCCTTCAAAGCAATCAATCCCTTTATTCATGGACGCTTCAGAGAGTCGAAAAAAATTTTTCAACACCCCTATTTTGCTACTCCAAGCAGAGCCAGAAAAAGCACTTTTTTCAAAAAAGGAAGAATTAGATTTTACAA
Organism: Fluviicola sp.; assembly: GCA_043584915.1. Lineage (GTDB taxonomy): Bacteria > Bacteroidota > Bacteroidia > Flavobacteriales_D > Crocinitomicaceae > UBA4466. The sequence goes on along the minus strand of CP121319.1, from coordinate 1,686,879 downwards.
TTTTCAGAGCATACCAATTTACCCCCGAAAACGCCCCCGACATTTTATGGTAGGAGTTTTTGAATGAGCCACAAAAAAAGCCTGCCCTACTTGGCAAGCCCTGTTACAACTAGGATAGACTCTATAGCTTATCCAGGCTCTTTCTATGTTTCTCAAGAAATCGTAAAATACTTGATCTACTACAACGGATAACTCTTCCATATTGACTGTATTCAATAGAAAGCTTATCTCTCAATCGCTGAAGGCTGGTTCGTCCTTTTCCCTTAATACCTAAGGGTTCCTTTGCTTCGTCCTCCCCTATCCACTCTTTCTCATGATAATGTCTTTCGACATTCCCAATAATCCGAATCGTGAGTTCGTCTATTAGCTTGTTGAAGGATTCCTTCTCAAAAACAATAATTTCCATTTAATCATTTGTCTTAAATTTTTTATTGTTCGATAACACCGAGTAGTGCGTTTTCATCTAAAATATTGATAATCTGTAAGAAACTGAAATTTACAGATTTAAGGATTGTTAAAAGTTTACGACCACATCATGCTCAATGATGCGGTCGCAGAAATTAGCTCGTACAAGAATAGTAGCCGAATGAGTTGCACCTTTTCTGTTAAATTACAAGAAAGTTGAAGTGCACTACAACTTCTGAATTTACTGCTGTTTCGACTATTATTTTAATCCATTGTTATCGGCTTTGTTCTAATCTCTAATTATATCTATATACATTGATGGTTTCCAGTTATGAAGGATTATTAAATATTTCCTTGCTCTACTTAAAGCGACATAAAAAAGATTTTTTCCATTTTCAATATCTTCTTTTGTCAGCTCTTCGTAAGTCCAATTTTTTCGACAAAGAAGTTTTTGATAAGGGATCTTATTTTCATTCATTTCATTTAGAATAACCGCATCATACTCTAGTCCTTTTACTTTGTGAATTGTATTGCAATTTATCCCATCAACACCAGCTAATGTTTTTAAATATTGACCTATATTCCATACTTGTTTTTCTTCTGGAGATATTTTATCTATTATCTCACTGAAAGTAATGTGTGAAATATTAAAAGCTTTATCAAATATTGCCCTTATATCCTCCAAGCCGTCAATAATATTATTATCAGCGTTTAATGCTAAGAATTCCGTGATTATAGCATTTGTCTTCAAATTAAATTCATTTTCGGATAACTGTAATCCATTTTCCAAAAGGTGCATTTCTATATTTCGCCTTATGCTTCTTAGTTTTCTGATACTTGGTTCAACATAGTGCTTAGCCATTATTCTCAATAAACCGACGGTCGAATTATTAATACTTTTATGAGGTAAAGCTCCAAGACCAACAATTCGGTAATTTTGTCTTAAATATTTACTTAAAGGATATGCAGTGAACCAGCTAGTTGATAAAACTGCAATCTCAGTTAAATCAATTTTGCCATTCTCAATTAATTGCTTGATTACATAATCTACGGTAGCCTGATGATTATCTTTTTTAGTTTGAACGAATTCAACTTTAATATTTAAATCGCGGTTGTCTGATTTATTTTCAATAACAGGATGATTTTCAAATAGCATCGAATATTTATTAACTATGTTATTCGTTGAGCGATAAGTCTCTGTCAAATCCAGAGGTTCAGAATTAAAATCAACTATTGCTTTCTCAAAAGAATTTTCAATAGCGCCTGCAAATGAAAAGATTCTTTGTTTTGAGTCTCCAACCATGAAAAAAGTGCAATCACCAGAATCGTTTATTAATTTTAAAATTTCATATTGATAGAGGTTTGTGTCTTGAAATTCATCTACTAAAATCTCATAGAATTTAGAGGAAAGAGACTTACGAACGAATGAATTGTTCGCTACTATAAAATAAGAGCGATACAATATTTCGTTAAAATCAATTACATTTAATTTTTCTTGATAATCATAATAACGAGCCGCAACCTCTTGGATTGAAATTGAGTGATGCCATTCAATTTCACAGTTTAATTCTCCATCAAGTGTTTTACCTATCTTTCCTAATTCATCAAATTTATTTTGTCCAAAATTTTCCTCTAAGTCAATATCCTCATTCTCTTCAAAAAATATTTCTTGCTGTTCGTAGCTTATTACCCTTGGTCTATTCCAGTTATTTAGCCAGCTGAAGGGACGCAATATATATTCTAAACAAAAACTATGTATGGTACCTATAAAAACAGGCTTCTCAGTTATTAACCTTGATGCAATTTCATCAGCGCCTGCATTAGTATATGTGATAAGGGCTATAGACTTATGCTTAGGTAAAGACTCTAGTTTATTTATCCCACGAGCAACCAAGGTTCTAGTTTTACCAGAACCAGGTGAAGCAGTTATTAAACAACTGCCTTTAAATTCATAAACTGCTCTCTTTTGTTTTGCATTTAACTTCATACATCAAAAGCAATTTTATTCTTTTTGAAAATAAACTCTAAAGCTTTCTTTATATAATCTGGCACTTCAAATCCCTCATCGATATTCATTGCTAATTCTTGGGCAAACCTTCCTTTTTTTACTGTACCATCAACTCTTTTCAATAACTCATCCGACCAATCATCTTCTGTAGCCATTAGATTCTCATATGATTTAGAATGACCAAGATTTTCAAAACACAATTTTAAATACTCCTTATTCACCTCATTATCAGGGAATAAATCAACTTCAAGCGTTTCAATACCTTCGAATACATGAACCCGATCTTTTACTTCTAAGGTTTTTGCATTAGCAACTGCTGTGGTTGATTCATCATCCTCATGCTCCTTACTATCTCCATCAATTATTGCGCACGCTGTTAATTCTAATTTGTTTGGTTGAAGTAATTTAAGGAAAGGGTCAAAATACCTACTATGAATTGGTACTACAGAAATGTTATGCGCTGTTAAATTAACCCCATATAATTGCTGTGCAATAACTGGAATTATAAATTGCTCAGCAACCCCTTCAACAAATATAATAGCCGTCGAAAAAAACAGTTCAGAACGTGTTGCATCTAAATATCTTTTTAGTAATAGTTCCTCTCGTTGCTCCTTTTTATCATGCTTTTTTTCAAAAAAAGGTGAATACGATTTTACGGTATTATCAGGATTTTTGTATATGATATTTAGGTTTTTAAAATCACAATCACTTGCAATATGAGTAGAGTGGGAAGACATAAATACTTGCGTATTGAGTAACCCACTAAGGTTTGAAAATAGTATTTTTTGCAATTGTGGATGTAAGTGAGCTTCAGGCTCTTCTATTAAAAGAATATTAACCTCATTTCCGTCTTGCTCATTTATTAATCTTGAAAGGAAAAGACTCAAATACAATAGGTTTTTTTGCCCTAATCCGAGCACGTTTAATGGGACGTTTTTACCTTTTTTAGGATTGAAAAACAATTTTAATTGATTCCACACTTCATTGTCATCACTATTAATAAAACCCAAACTAACAGGAAAAGTAAAATGATTCCCTGCTATTTCTTTGTTTTTGTTTTTGACTGTTTCTGAAATTTCAGGAATGAAATCTAGTTCATTTAAATTATCAGAGGTTTTGGATAGAATAATCTTAACAGATTCTAATTCTTCATCGGCTTTACTTCTAGTTTTACAATATTCGCTTAGCAGAGATTTTGAACTCCCAAATAAGTCCGAATTAATATTTCTAAACCCTGATATGTAGTAAAGATTGATTCCTTCAATATCTCTATGTGTAATTTGATTAAGCTTGTCTATATCTTCAATTAGAAAACTATCGCCACCTCCATATAATCGCCATTGAAAATCTTTAATTTCTATCTTATCAAATTCATCATTTGTATCAATTAGCCTAGATTTGTGTGCATATAAATAAGAGATTCTTACAGTGTTATCAGATGTCTTTAAGGCATGTAAATTTGGTATGCTGGCCAAATTATCACCGTAAAACTCTATGCTTATTGATGAATAAGTGTTGATTTCTAAATCAATGAAATTATGAAACTCTTTTTCTTCTAGATTTCGTGAATTATATGATAGGTTTCTGTCGAGTACAAGTCTTATTGCCCAGTACAAATTACTTTTACCGATATTGTTTTCTCCTATTATTGTTTGAAATCCTTCAGTAAAATCTATCTTGAAATCAGAGAAATTTCGAAAGTTCTTAATTTCAATACTTTTTATATGCATAATCTTCCATTTTTTATGTTGGTCTACTAAACACGGCTACGTGTATACCTATAATATCAGATACATTTAAGGTCTACGACCCCATCATGATGAATAAGGTGGTCGCAATTAAATTCCTCGCCAGTAAATCAAGTGAACGGATTGTCTGAAAATTGCTGTTCAACTTTTGGACTTTCCACAATTTCCTCTTGTTGCTTGATCATCATGCGCGTTTCTCTATATTCTTGTGCTTCCGGTACTTTCACAAACTCAACAGAATCATCGACTACAGAGGCCACAACCTCTTCAATTTCATTAAGTGTTGTATTAAAATATTCTTTCCGCATATTTACCTTATTTACGCGACGTTCGCTAAATGCCTTGTGCAATGAAGACTCAAGTCCCGGAGCATCTTTTGAAAACATCATAGCATGCACATCAAATTGAAACGGCACCGAAGCGTCGCCAAGTTCTTTCACTCGATCCATAGGATCCAGTCTTCTAGTCATTCCAATTTTGTATACGTTCTCTCCAAAAGAACCAAGATTTGATATGATGTAAACATGACCAGATCGCGTTTCTTGCGCTCTAGATATTGCTCGTTCCTTATTTTCGGATGCCTCCAATAGTTTTTGTTTGAGCTCTTCAATTTGTTGATTCAGTCCAGTCAATTCTTCTCCGCTAACATAGCCAAGTTCCTTTTCGGCTTTTTCCAAAGCTTTCTGAAATTTAAGCTCTTCATCCTCCGCTTTCTTTTTGGCACGTTCCATCTCTTTTAACGCCCGTTCCTCTTCTCGCTGCTCTGCTCGAATTTGCTTCTGCTCCTCCTTTTCCTCATGCTTCTTCTTACGATATTCAAAGGTCAATTGAAGTTCATTTTCTTTCATTTTGACATACTCGGGCACTATCATCATGTCATTACTAGCCCCCAGCTTATTTATCGCCTCGCATGTTTTCCAAATTCGCTCTTGGATTCGAACCACATTGTTCCAATTCACCTTTGCTATTAGAGCATCACATTCTCCATTGAATGCACGGAGCATCAATTTCGTTTGTCTTTTCATCATTTGCTGCCCTTTGCTCTTACTTCCCTCAACAACCCATTCAGTACCACAACGAACCGCAGACTCATTGCTAATCATGTACTTCTGATCTTCTTTCGTTTCACGAATAGCATCTTTAAAAATCTCAGAATCCTCATAATCAAAAACAGGTTCATAAATTCCAAATGATATAGACTCAAGATCGTTTTCGAAAAGTTTGATTCCCTTTTCTAGTTTGTCGTAATTCTCTTTACCACGAGCATATTTAAATGTAAGCTCTTCAATTTCATTATCTAATTCTGTCAGTAATTTCTGCTTTTCTTTAATCTCGCTTTCAACAGAAAGAATAGGTTTAAATCTTTCTAAATCACTACGTAATTCTTGATTTTGTGATGCTAAAAGCTCCTTCTCTTTTTGTAGATTATCTAGCTTTTTTCGATTAAATAAATCCATATTCGTTGAGAATAAAATTAGTGTTCATTTACAATAATGTCACACCTTAAAATTACATAGAGACCCGACGAATTACAATACGTAGTTATACGTAAACCTTAGTAGGTACAAATACTCACTCTATTAACCAACAGACCACACAACTTGACATCTATCAACTTCTATGGATAATCTAAACTACCCACTTCCGCCTTGATAAAAGACACCATTTATGGTGCCTTACATCGTGCGAGTGAATAATGGGTGATACATAAAGAGAGTGCGTCAAATTCACTCATCTTTGGGGACTCTGGTCCATCCGTTGATACACGCGGTTTGGGTATTCGATTGATATATCTTGGAAAGATTTCGGCAATTTGTCGAGCAATCTCCATTTTATCCATCGGTCCAAATTGGTTTCGGATATCTACTCTGGAGTAATGAATCTTCGTAATGCTCAATTGAGTTATTACTTCTTCAATGTCCCAGAACAATTGTTGCATATACTTGGCTCTAAATTGTTTCCTGCTCTTTTCGTCTTCTAAAATGATAAGATTAGGATCATAGAGCTTAATGAGCGCAGCAACATATCCAAGATAGGGCTGTTTATCATGGGCAGAAATATACCGGTATCCACTCTTTTTCACAGAAGTGGGGCTATCCATCACCGCATAACCAATGGTTTTCATGTGAGGATAGATCGCTAGAATAACGGACTTTGTGTTCGTTATTTTAGTTTGCCGCATTTTCGTGTATTTGTTTTAGTGAAAGTAACCGCTCCACTTGATCCACTCCATGTGCCTTTGCTTGCACGTCTTCCATTCTTGACGCTGCATAGTCTTGGGCAAAGAGTTTCATTTCATCAATTTCTTTTTGAAATAAAGCTTCAAACGGAACACCAAATAACACGTGATAACCAATCGCCATTTCCTTTGTTGCATATCGCTTTCCTGCCTCTACTCTTGATAGTGATCCCCAACACTTCAAGTTCAGAAGATAGCGCACATCATCCAAAGTTAGTTTTGACTTCAAGCGTGCTTTTTTGAAAATATTCATTCCTGTTATTCTCTGTTATCCCCTAGCCGAATTGCTAGGTTGCGTCTATCTTACTTTATTTTCAAGAATCAATCATGGCGAGATGCAGCGTGACGCTGTGTCACGCGTCCTGCTTTCGTGCGCTAGGGCTTTGCCACGGTGAGCACAGAACCGACGCCGTGCGCGCTAAACGCGACGCACAGGCGCCGAACCTGCACCCACCGCGACAAAGACTCCTAGCTGCAACGAAAGCAGGAACAAGAAAGATTTTGTTGTCTCTTTTTTATGCATTCAAACCGTTCTTTATCCGTTTGTTTTCTGAGATTGGGATTGTTTTTTAAAGAGCTAAAACGTGTCTCTTGTTGTTTATGAGTGTTATATATAGTTAATGGTAAATTTTGCCTTTCAGTCTTGTCTAATTTTGCCACTATGATGGCAGACTTTGCCTTGGTGAAATCTGATGTTTCGTAGTAAATCTCTGTTTTATATCGACGCTCATCTGGTGATAACGGTCTGCCATCATAATTGGTGATTTTAATAAATTTCCGATTGGAAAGCGATTCAATTGCGGAGGTAATGGAGCGTTGCGACATACCGCTTTTATTCTTGAATTGACTGTGACTAATTCTATCGCGCGATTTATTCCATCCAATGGTTTGTCTGATAATTATGAGTAATGTCTTGAGTTCTGCTTCACTCAAGTCTGCCAACCATGTATCGAGTAATACATCTGACACTTTTGTATATCCTTTGTCATTCATAACAGAGAAAAGTGTATTTCATTTGATTGTTTCACACATGGCGCGGGCATTTGTGACCGTGTGTCAAAATTTATCGCGCCATGATGAGAATTCCAATTTTTGATAGGATGGCGAGGTATGACACAACAATATTTTGAATTAAATCAAAAGGACATTGAAGAGTTCAAAGTCCTTTACAAAAAGTACTATGAAATTGAGCTAGACGACATGCATGCAAAGATGCTTGCGCATCATCTCATCGCGTTTATGTCATTCATTCTGCTTGAGAAGTAGTTTTCAATATCGCTTGATTCGTGTTATAACTAAAAAGCATGGTCATCATTACAAGTCTTAAGTTAAAGAGGAGGGACGAACGATAATCATGTTATCATTCGTCCCTCCTTTTTGATTTAGATTTATGAAACGCTATTTTATCCTAGCGCGAAAGAGTCAAGATAGAACTGACAGGCAAATTATGTCTATTGACGGACAAATTGACGAGATTAAAAAAATGGCACAACGCAATGATTATCAAATTGTCGATATTCTAATTGAACAAAAAAGTGCTAAAAAGCCAGGTCGCCCAGTCTTTGATCAAATGATTGAACGCCTCAAAAATGGCGAAGCTGATGGTATTCTATGCTGGAAGTTGAATAGACTTGCCAGAAATCCCGTAGATGCCGGAACTATTTCATGGCTTCTTCAAGGAAACGTAATCAAAGCTATTCATAGTTGCGAGAGAAGCTACTATCCAACGGACAATGTACTTATGATGCAAATTGACTTTGGTATCGCCAATCAATTTATTAAGGATCTATCCAGTGACGTCAAAAGAGGAATGCGAAATAAGGCTCAAGATGGATGGAATCCAGCAAGCACACTTCCAATCGGGTATATTCATAATGGTGATAAAAAAAATACCAGTGAACAAATTATCGAGGACCCAAAGCGATTTGCAATCGTTAAAACACTTTGGAAAAAAATGGCAACAGGTGCTTACTCTTTTACCGAAATTAGAAATCACGCAGAGCGATTAGGGCTTCGAAATCGAAATGGTAAACCTTATGAAATTAAAGCCTTTCAACGAATGTTTGCGAATCCAATGTACTATGGAAAGTTCTTTTGGAATGATGACAGCAGTAAGCTCAAACTATGGAGTGGAAAACATAAAGCAATGATCTCAGAGCACACTTTCAGAAAGGTACAAAGTATGATTGCCGATAGGAGCAAAAAAACGCGCCCGAGAAGCCACGTTTATACCTACCGAGGGCTGATAACCTGCGGAGGGTGTAGTGGTCATGTAGGGGCCGAGAGAAAGCTTCAAGTAATATGCACTAATTGCAAACACAAATACTCGATTATTACTAATCAAGTATGTAGAAAGTGCGGAAAAGATTTCTCGGAAATGAAAAATCCGAGCATAGTCGATAAAATCTATTATCGATGTTTAAAAAATACAGATCCAAACTGCAAACAACCAAGTATTACTGAAAATGAAATCGAAGCGCAATTCGAAGCATTGCTAGAAGAAATATCTATTCCCAACGAAGTTTATACATGGGGGCAAAAACACCTGAATCAGCATGTTCAGTCTGTCTACTCTGATAATCACGTCCTCATTGATTCGCTTCGAAAAAACAAAGACATTATTCAAAAGAAACTTCTTCGACTCATCGACTTGAAAGTTTCGGGTGATGTAAAACCCGGAGAGGCAAATATTCTCAAAAAACAGTACGAAGAAAGTTTGACTGAAATAGAACAGCAGATATTTACTCAAGAAAATGCAACTTCTATAACCAAGCAAGAAGCAAATGAGTACTTAAAATTTTCTAAAAACTGTGCGGATCGTTTCAAAAAAGGTAATCAAAGCACAAAAAAAGAGATCATCTCATTCTTTGCAACGAACCTAACTTTAATGGGGAAATCCCTTTATTTTTCAACGAAAAAAGCACCAGAGGTACTCAATTCTGTACAAAGCATGCTTACTCCCCAAATAGGTAAAACGAACCTGAAATAAGCATTGATTTATAAGGCTTTCAGAGCAATATTTAGTACTCACTTCCACCTGGTGCACTAGGTGTCGTCCGAAACGAACCTAATGCAACATTATCTCAAAGAACGATTTAATCCAATCGACCAAACTATCTTGTCTACTATTCGCAGTATTAATAACGCTAAAGAACTAATTCTGTCAGGTTAGTTCTTTTTTATTTGCCATAACCGAGTAAATCATTGTGAATGCTTAAAAATTCAATTTCTTTATCGGTAGCAATCGTGGGACAGAGATTAACAAAACTCTTTTTCGAGCAACACCCTAACCGATACCTCTGCTCATAATATACGTGGGTTAGATTTATCTCTGTGATTTTTCGAAGCGATCTCAAATTCAGATGTAAATACGTCTTTCCTACTTCAAGCTTATTTGGATTTGCTCTTTTTCCTGAAGGTGAAACGATATACCGAAAATCACCATTGCTCGTGAGTTTGATTCCATTCATATAATGAATTCTACAACACTGATGTCTCCTTGCAATTTTTAGCCAAAGAGCGAACATGTGTTCGCTATGAATCATTACAACAATAAAATCATATACTTTGGAAAAACAATTGACAATCAGCCAAGACTATTTGGTCAGTTTGTCAAAGACAAGGTCTTTCACAGTCTGGTTTGTGGAGCAACTGGAACAGGAAAATCAAGTCTTCTTTTCAACATGGTTCTAGGTGAGATTCAGAACAATGTTGGTTCTGTTGTTGTCTTTGATCCAAACGGTGATTTAATCCAAAAAATCATTGGAAACTGTCCAGAAAATCGAAAGAAGGATCTCATCGTTATTGACCCTTCTAATAATCAAAATGGATATGGCTACAATCCGCTAAAAAAAGTATCAGGGGAGCACCAGCATCGAGTCATTTCAGAGGTAATGGAGATTTTTAGCCGAATCAATCCAAACGCATCAACCCGAGCTGACCATATACTGCGCCATTGCTTACTTCTCCTTCTTCAACAAGGACATGCAACACTTGCTGATATCCCTAAGCTTCTCGTAGATCAAGAATTTAGACATCAATGTCGACTTCGAACCAAGAATGAGGCTATTCACGCTTTTTGGGAAAAAGAATTCCCGAAATACCGTTCAGAAGCAATACTTCCATTACTCTCACAACTCGGATTTCTTATCAATCACCCTGCAATTCATCGAACGATTGTTAAACCTAAAGTGGACATCAATCTTCGATATATGATTGATCACAACAAGATCATATTGGTAGCCATTTCAAAAGGGCAACTTGGAAGCGATGTTAGTTCCCTTATCGGTTCTCTTCTAATAACGTCTCTTACACTTACTATTTACTCAAGAGCAGATACTCCAGAGTGGAAGCGACCCTACTGCTCCCTGTATCTCGATGAGTTTCAAAACTTCACCGTTTCGTCAATCATTGGGGCATTTGCAGAGGTACGGAAATATAACCTAGCTATGACGGTAGCAACACAACGACTGTCTTCTTTGAAAGATGAGATTGCGTCAGCTACCATTGCAAACGTTGCAAGTTTATTTTCCTTTCGTGTTTCGCATGATGAGGCCAAGGTGCTTGCGAAATATTTGCAGCCTAATTTTAAAGCAGAAGATATTGTCAGACTACCGAATTATCACTTTGCCATCTCCATGGCAATCAACGGATCAATCTGCGTTCCATTCCTAGCGAAAACCGCAACATATAGGGATATTTTCCTTAAATAGGATTAGTTTCCCATAGATAAACACCGCAACTTTTCAGTTTCGGTGTTTTTTGATTCAATTGTTACTTTTTAGCACCCTTGAATCCGTTGACCTTGATAATGTGATCGCGTGAGCTTGATACATCTTCCGGAATTTCTCGAAGCAATCTCATGTTTGAGAATAAGCTACGTAGTTTGATGTTGAACTCTCCATATTTCAATGGCTGTTCGTTATCTGGAACCGTTTCCGTATATCTCTCATACAATTCTCCATTGGTCATTTGACCTGTTTTCGAATTACTCAAAAGATCAAAGCTCTGTTGAGCAACTTCGTTCAAACGACTTCGCTCCTGGACTTCTTCTTGATCAACGTAGAACAAATCAAGTTCTTCAACTTCTGCAATTTGTTTCTCTGTCATATAATCCGTCATAAAGCCAAGGGCTTGAGTCGCATTTCTGATACGCTCGTTCGCGTCAGAAATGAAGTCAGCCGCCTCCTCTTTAATGAGGATTTGTTCATCACGTGCTTCAACATCCAATTTTAGATTATTGAGCATGTCTTCGATCACATTGACTTTTTCGTCACTGATCACGGGTGCTGGGGGTGCAGTTGTTTCTGCCATATTCACTTGTTTTAATTGTTACTTATTGTTTTCGTCCGACTCCTCTTCAATGAAATACACTTCAGCTTCAGTCAGTAATTGACCTTGCTCGTTGCGCACCTGGACATACTTTGAAGGCGTTTGATTTGATAGGATCTCGATATCCGAAATTCCATATCGAACCGTGTTGTTATTCTCTTTCCGTTCATGAACATCAAGGATGTCATAGTTTGCGAAAAAGGAATCCTCTCGATTGATCATTCCAAAATCAATCATCATTTTCTCGATGGTAAGTTGAAGGGCTATAAAGCCTAGTTCTACGATGTAGTTCTGAGCATCCATGGAAAGTGAAATTTTAAGCTCACTATCTTCAATAATGCTCACGATATCTACAATGTAACACTCCAAGAATTCTGCATTCACTTCATACTTGAACGCATTGTTGCGATACATATCACGTAAATATTGCAAAGGATCTACTGCGTCAACTGCTTGATTCGCCACTTCACGATCTAAATGAGAATACGTATCCACAATGGACATCTCATAGATTTTCTTTTTTATTTCTATTTCATCCATAATTCTTCTGCTTTTTGAAAAGAAATACTCTTTCCATAATTATCAATTCCACTTGCCGCAAGTTCGGCGCGAATGAACTTCTCCAAAGGAATGTTCATCTCAAGAATAAAGCGAGGAACATCGTGGTCTGTCACTGAGATCATGCCCCGTAGTTCCTCCCAATGTGAAAGTGGATTGGTATCTTTTGCGATGAGCTTTATTTGATCATAGATCATGTGACTGTAATCTTTGGTTAAGGGATAAACATCAAAATCATGGAGATACTTAATCATTGATTCTGAAACTACCATGTACTCATTCTGATGCTTGATAACATGAAAGAATTCGTCGCTTTTTTGATTCAAAAAATTGCGATACACGGCATCATCAACTGCTTTGTTCATGTTATGACCATGATTAGTGAGACTACCTGTTATTCCTTGATCCATAGCGGGTAGATATTGGTTATTGATTCTTGTCCTACCGGAACTGCTTCAAGGGCTTCCTCCATCGTGTCGTAATGAATGGATGGCGGTGTTTCCACAACGTATTTGTCTTTCTCTTTTACAGAACCTGTAAAGAGTGCAAAGACGCGTCTGATTCTTGTCGTTGCCTTTCGTTTAAGGCTTCGATAGTTACTCCAGTCGTATTCGTCCCAGTCATCAATTGGTTTTTGTGCCAAGTAATGTGTTGGGTTATTCAAATGGTCACACATGAAGAGTACATCTTCTTGTGTGAACTCAGACTCAACGGCGAAATCGTGACAATAACGAAGCAATACTTCGTACTTGCCATCAAGTGAAAGTCCATTCGTTTGGTTTGCAACCAAGGTGATTTCGGACTCTTCCCACCCTTGTTCTTGAGCGGCTGTTTTAAATGCTTCAACCATAAAAGGTGAGCGTTTGAATGGGTACAGATTGATCCGTACCTGCTTGTCTACAAGTTTTCGTGTCATAGAATTGTAATTAAGATTTGAGTTAATGAGGCAGAAGTCCTTCGTCTGCCATTGAAAGGTGTGATTCGCTTGTAATTAGGATATGATCCAAAAGACTCAGATCAAACAAACGCAGAGCACCTGAAATTTCATTTGTGATGCGCTTATCAGTAGAAGAAAAATTAAGTTTTCCCGAAGGGTGATTGTGCATCACTATCACGGCTCCAGCATGCGAAAGAATGGCTAATTGCAAAATTTCTTGAACTGAAACGGCTACCATATTGCGAGTTCCTTCACCAATGCGACTGATCCCAAGTACTCGGTTACCTTCATTGAGAAGCATAACCCAGAAATACTCTTTGAAATCAATCTGTTCAAATTGAATAATGTCACGGAGCAATTCAACAGCTTCATCTGAAGACGAAACATATTTCATAGAACTGAATAATGGTCGCTCATAATGAATTTTCACTTTACGAGGTACAAGTACCTCTTTTGAAGGTAGACTCATACTAGAATGTATTATATGTGTTATCGCGGACTACTCCGCTTGAATTTATTCAATGGGATAATTGGCTATCAATAGTTCAGTTTTCCTTTTTTTGGAGCCATCACTATTTCTTGATGCCGACTTACTTTGATCTATTGAAATACAATACCAATGATTCTCTTCTATGCAGTCTGCAAGAATATCATTAGGAAATGATGAGAGAAGGAACTTCCCTTTAAGTCTTGTAAGTTGATCCAGTAAAGCTGTGTAATGCTCTCGTGTATAGCCCTTATAATGAGACTGTGCGGTGTCGATATACGGCGGATCGAGATAAAAGAAGGTTTTCTTGGTATCTCGACGCTGGATTAAGTCCAGTGCGTCCGTATTTTCAATTTGAACGCCTTCAAAGCGCTTGCGCATCTTATCATTCCAAAGCAATCGCTTATTAATAAAAGTCTTTGCTTTGGTTCCTCGGGTATAGCAACCAAAGGATTCAAGAGTTCCTGAAAACCCTACACCGCTTAAGACATAAAATGCCCAAGCGATTTGCAAGTCCGAGAAGAATTGGGGTATCTGTCGGATATTCCAGGCAACACGATGAATCGTTCGGTCATAGAGCGTAGATTCAATTTTTTGCTTCAGTGCGTCAAAATCGGTTTGCGCCACCCGATAAAAAATCGAAATCATGGCATCCAAATCATTGATAATTTCTGACTTCGAGGCTTCCTTGGCCATGAAAACTGCTGCACCACCCAAGAAAGGTTCGCAATAGATTTCATGGTCAGGGATTAAAGGAAGTATTGTGCTTACTAATTTTTGCTTACCTCCATAATAGGTAATGGCGGTTTTCATATCGTATGTGTGATTAGGTCGAATAAAAGTTTTCGTCTAAGAACTGATTCCATATTACCCTACACGAAATTCTACATTGACACATGGCGAGATGAAATGTGACATCTGGTCACAAAGTATATTTCTTCAAAACTGTATGAATGAAGAAGTAGAGGATATAGTATTCATCAGCGATGTACTCAAAAAGGAGCGTTTCATTAGTAGCTTTCTCATAGTTAGGATAGGCTTTGGCAAGTTCGAGTTTGTTATCAAACATGAGTATTAAAATACCGATCAACTCTTCCCTTGTAAGCAGATGAATAAACGACTCTGAGACGGGCGTTTGAAGTACCTCTGAATCTCGGTGTTTACTCTCCAATTGCTGTAAAAAATGCTTTAGGATTATCAGTTCACGTGTTTCCATAACTTGTTTTTTTAAGTGCTAGTATGGCATGGAGTACACCTTGAATGCAAGTTGTTTACCGTTATCGAATTGTTATGTTTTTTTCGCACAAAAAAAGCAGCCCTAATGGGCTGCTTATAAAGGACGTGTCCTTTATGAAGTTTTAATAACGATAGGTAAGTCCTACGCGCAAAAGACCGAGCTTATAGCCTATCCGTGCCGTAGCTCCAAGATGGTCTGAAAAATAGTAATTGGCGCCAAGGTGCAAATCAAGCATCAAAGGAAGACTTCTCTCATCAAATGAATAAATCTCCTTACCATATCGAAGGAACTCCCGTCGCATACCAATTGCCAGTCCACCTGAAGCAAAAACTTGAAATTGATCTGTATTCACAAGATAGGTGTTTACCCGAGCTCCAAAAACAAATCTTCTTTCGCGAAAAGTTCTTAGGTAGAAATCCCCCTCTTGCCAAGAATTTTCTGAGTAGTAAACGCTGTCTCTTTTTAGAGAGGATACGGTAAAACCACCGAACACACCGATGCTCAATCGCTCATGTACAAAACCATCGTACGAGCCCAATGCTAGAAATCGATTCAAGCCTTTCTCCTCGCCTGAAGAGACCGAACTTCCGTCATAAAGTGTCCTTCCGGCCGTTAATTGCAAACCATTGCGAAGTAAGGTTCGTTCCTGAGCGTATATCCCCGAAACAAACACAAGTGCTAATAATGTTAAAGTTGTTTTCATATCAATATCCTTTTTTCTCACGTAATTGCTCAACTTGTTTCTTAAGTGGTTTCAACTCCTCAGGATCCAAATGTTTCCACGCCATGGTCAATGACTTTTGATAGTAATCATTGAGCGCCTCATACATTACATTCTTGTATTGTGCATCGCTTACAACGGCTCTTCTTCCCTCAGCGTCGCTTCCAACTTTATATCTCGCCGTTTGGATCAAAAGACTCTTTATATCGAGTGGTATGGATTTTACCCACAGCTTCTCTTGTGTTAAAGATTCTTTGATCACCAAGTTGATCTTACCCGTAAGTTCCAGTGTACCGTCTAGTTGATAGTAATATCCCGTAACTGATCCACCGTAGCCTACAAGCCGTTTTGTTTTCAATGCTCCTGGACTCCACTCGTACGAGAAATCAATTTCAGTACTGAGCATCAAATCCGTTTCGGATTTATCCGAATACACTATTTCGTCATAAGTATTATACGGACCTCTCAACGAATACCCTTTCGCTATGAGCATCTCCTCAAAGTCAACGCCCATATTATCGATGAAATCGACATACATTTCCTGGCTTTCGGCTTCAAAACCACTGGCATAATTAGGATTCAAGAGAATCATCGAGATACCGACTTTTTCCTCGGCTGTGCTTGGAGGCACAAAATCGTAGTTGATTTTTTTCACCTCTACTACTTCGGGTGTTTTGACAAGGCTTGGCACTAAACAGGAGCTCAGAACGCTCATTAACAGCACCACAACCACAAACTGATTTTTCATTTTGATTGTTTTAATTGTTTGGACTATTCCATCAAATAGCCTAGCGGTTTTTAAATTCTGCTCAAGGCGACATTCCACCTAAAACGCTTGTTAAAGTCCAAATGTAAACAATTTACACCATATACGTTACACGCTTACGGTGTAACGTTTTAAATGTGCTTAGGCGAAATTTGGAACATTCCAATTTCAAGCCCATGAGTCCAAAGAAATCTACTACCCCTGCACCAGATCCTAGAAACAAAATGATTGCTGATAGAATTGTTGAATTAAGAAAACAGGCCGGATTTAGCTCGCAGGAAGATTTTGCGAATGAATATGGAATTGGGAGGATGTCTTATTGGAGAGCCGAATCAGGAAAAACAAACATTACAACCAAATTGCTTTTTCAGGTACTCGACGCGCATGAGATAAGTCTGAGTGAGTTTTTTGCGCCGTTAAAAAACTGATGATAACTGATGAGCAATGATCTTTATTACTCATTAATTTCACATTAAAATCTAATTACTACATTTACAAGAGTTTCATATGTGACTTGACCTTACTAGAATTAGTGTTATCACATGGCTAACTTTAGACCACCATTATTCCATTCTGTCTTTTCAAGGCGCATGAATACTGGCTTATTTAAGAGTTACACACACCTGAATGTCAATAAAAACGTTAAAATTCACTTAAAAGTGAACTTTTTCTTGCAAATGCACGTTAAATGAATACATTTGTATTAGAACAATGGAGTATTAAAGGACTGAAATGCAGTTTATATACTGTACGATGGGAAGATGAAGAAGTATCAGAAACCGATAAGTTTTTCGAGAAATATGCATCCGATTATGAAAAGGAAGTAGATCTTTTAATTCACGTTCTTACCTACGATATCGCTGAAAAGAACGGAGCTAAAGAATTCTTCTTTAATCGAAATGAAGACCTTGCTCAGGCCTTGCCTCCAAAAATGCCAAATTATGAATTTGCGAGAATACGAAGATTACCAAAAAAGTTTCCCCTCAGACTTTATTGTCTTAAACTATCGGACAATTTCGTGGTACTGTTCAACGGGGGCATTAAAACATCTCAAACAGTAGATGAAAGCCCTGATTTAATTCCTCACTTCAAAGCGGCACAGTACTTTTCAAAAGCACTTTACAAAGAGTATAGAAATGGTACAATTTTAGAAGATATTGATAATAAAATACTAACAGATTTCAATGGAAACACTGAAATCATATTTGAATGATTATGGCACAAAGTAAAGTTTTACAACGTTTGTTGGATAGAGTTCCCCAAGAGGAAAAAATCCTAATGAAAATGCAATCTGATATTATTTCTCGCATCAATGAGGTTTTGCGAGAAAAAGGATGGTCGCAGAAAAAACTTGCGGAAAAGCTCGATAAAAGACCTTCAGAAATATCAAAGTGGCTTTCAGGAGAACACAATTTTACACTGAAGTCTTTAGCAAAATTAGAAGCGGAATTGGGAGAAGAGATACTATCTGTTCCCCAATCCCGCTCTTTTAATTACATCAAGCATCCTAATTACCGAAGACAACACAATTTCAAAGTCTACAAAAATCCCAATTATGCTCCTAAAAACTCTGACGAGTACATAGCAGCTTCTGGCATCAACCTTTCTGTTTCAAAAAAAATAGCTTAACGCATGGAGAATTTTTTTGATCCAAATAAACTAGAAATAACAGATTTCAAAATTACAAAAGGGGAAATTGATGCACCATTTGATTTTGATGATTCAGCCATTCTAAATTTTGAAACTAACATGCTTTTTGATGCTAGTTTCGATGCGGACAATAAATTCGTTAAAGCAGATATGGGTTTTGAAATAGAGTCAGTATCGGACAACGATCAACTTGAATCAAGCGCAAAATTCGATTTCAAATTTGTTTTTCATGTTAGTAATTTGGAGGAACTCATAAAGCAAAAAAATGGGAAAATTATTGACATTAATCAGAACTTAATTATTTCCATCGCAGCTATATCGTTTTCCACTTCACGTGGTATTCTTATGACCAGACTTCAGGGTACAGCAATGAAAGACTATATCCTGCCTGTTATTGCACCAGAAAAACTTCTCGAAGAATAATTATTGGTCTTCTCGTCTCGGGGATTTCCAAGGGCCCTCCCTTGGACAGGTGGCAAGTTTCGTAATGTAGCGAAGCGGAATTACTAGAAACTTGCAAACCTGCTCTGACATATTTGTCTCAAGAACTACAAAACAAACCTGTTGAGCAAGATCCGCTCTCGCATCACCCACACGTTTGAAATGAACCAAAAAGAGAGACAGAATGGGGCGCAATCGCCACGACTGTTTTGGTAATTGAAGAAGAACCAAAACACTTCCACTCTACCAACTCTACAATTACCAAAAGCAGGAGAAGATAAGTCCTGTTCTTCCTCTTCATTTCGAACATAAAGCATCCCACGAAAAAGGATGCTCGCTTGTTTTCTGATGGATATCAGAGGGTAAGATATCCTCATAAAACAAGCGTATAAAAACAAAACATCAGTTTAGTTTCTTCATAAGATCATTAAAGGACATTGCAGTGAAATGAATGTCCCTTTCAATTCGCATTCCAAAAGGACGCTCTATTGATTCTAATTCTGTAATAGAGAATGATCCCCATTCATCTGCAATAAGTCCAGTAACATATCCGTAGCAAATATTAGTTTCAGGATCATATTCAATTGCATACCATGTAGCTGAACCACATGGATCAAAGAATTTTGCAACAACGATTGGGTTTGGATTTTCTGACTGATCTCCGATTCGATTAAATTCTTGTAATAATGTTTTTGTTATCAATTTCATAGATGATTTGTGTTAAGCGAATAACAGCCACGTCTATAAAAAGAAGCAAGAGAATGGTGCAAGAAGCAATTACGGACTGAAAGGGAGTAAGCATTTCTTGCGGTATTCTCGTTTCTTTTTAGTGTGCTGTTGTATTCGCGCACAAATCATCTATGAAATTGAAATATCGTTATAAGAATTGATCGCGAGCTCAGGAAAGAAAACTGTACTGGTTGGCATTATCTTGGTGTAAATTGAAATCGTATAAGTAGTTCTACTTAATTCAGAATATTCACTGATAATATCCCTTGTAAATCCAAAGAATTCAGGCATCTTGTATGCTCTAAACAAAAAAGCTATTCATGGAAAAGGAAATCAAGAAAGTAGGTATATTTTTCGATGGGCATCACGTGTTCAGAAAACTTTTGGAAACTAAGAAAGGTTCACAACACTTCAACTATACCAAACTGAATGAAGCGATTAAACAGTACGTAAAGGATACATTGGGTATTGAGTATAGGCTTTGCTATAGAGGGTGGTATGAAGGGATTGCAAAATCATTTTTTGATATCACCAAACTGCAAAAAATGACAGATGTTGAGGAACTGCGAGATGTTATCCAGAGATACTACGAAGTTCATACAAATCACTATCGCCTTATTGAAGCTGGAATCGAAACAACATTTCTCCCAATTGAAAACCATGGAGAGAAAGGAATTGATGTTGCACTCGCCATCGCTGTAACAAATCGCGTTGAATCTCTTGATCTTGATTTTGTTGTTATACTTACCAATGATTCTGACTTCGCCCCTCTCATTCACAACATCAAGAAAAAAGGCGTTGATACGATGACTATTAGTTTTGACGATCACGGGAAAATCTCACATGCATTAAAACGCAGAGTGCTCCATGCAACGACCTACGACAAAGTTATCAAGGATAAGAGCAAGAAATAAAAAACCGCTACATCTAACTTAATAAGTCAGTGCAGCGGCGGATATGTATAGAAATGTATATAAAGAGTCCTGTGATGATCCCACTGTACTTCCTTAACTAACTGAACATTTGCCTGGTTCCCTCAATAAGAGCGTCCCTAGAATCAAAAGAATTTTCAGTAGCATCGGAATGTAGCTTGTAGTGCCTTCACCTCCTTGCTCTTTTATTTCGACATCTTAACTTTTAAAGTCTGAGTTTATAATACTACACTTTCAAATTAATGCAAGTGTTGTGAAGCCATCGTTATGGACTTATCCACAGACCCTTAACGCAAATATATAACTATTATTTTAACGCTCTAATTCGCCTTTATCAAAACCATCTAATTGCTTATCCTGCTGTTGAGTGTTTTTATTCAATTGCAGTAGTCGTTTATCAATATTTCGCCCCTTTAATTCAATCTCGTATATATCAGATGCAAGAGCATTCAAATTAATATGTCTTGGATCAAACTTTGGATCAATGACAAGTGCATAATCTAGTTATTCAGACTGATAGCATGCAATAACATTTCTGGTGCCGTCATCTTCAATACCTACCGTAAACGAAGTTCTATAATCTGACTCTTCAAGGACTTGATTGATAAGCTCCGCATTATACTCGAGATCACTGTGATGTTCTCTCATTCCCATTGATCTCATTGTCGTGTATAAATCACTCTTTTTAAACTCCATATAAATCTCTTTTATCGTTCAAATTCTCTACCCTTCTCTTGCTCTTTGAGCGATTTCAACTTCGCAAGTCTTTGTTTCGTTTGCTTATTTCGTGGACTCCACTTTTGTAAATGTTCTTTCTCTGAAATTGCCTTGATTCGTTTTCGTTTTCTAGCCTGAAATCGTTCTTTCCGGACGCGGTGCAATTTTCGTTGGGCACGACTGATAACATCCTTAGATTTCTTTTTGGTTACCTCTATATCCTTGGCGAGATCCGCATAGCTCTTAATATGATTGAACGAACGATAGTTGTCGAATACATCTTTGGTGTTCTTCTTGCTTTGAAGACGTCCTCTCCACATTCTATAGCCGCTTTTATGTTCAAACACCTTATTGATCATGGCGTTGCGTCGGCTCTTGGAATACTGAGTGAAAAATATCTCTTCTCTAACAATACCGAACTCACGCATCATGTATGAGTTAATATCCTGTGATTGTACTTTCTTCATCGTTCTTTGTCTTTATTATTCTCTTTTTCCTCTCTCAACTTTCGAATGTGTAGAAGGCGTTTGCTCTTTTTATGTACTTGCATAAGTTCCATATACTCGGTGCCAAGCGATCTGGATAAACGCATCTTAGTTCCCTCAAATACTACCCCATAGAGTACGCCGCCTCGGTAGTACACATCAATGTTTCTTAACTTCAGGTTTGCAACGAATGCTTCAACGCTATCAGACTCGATATAGGCAGCCTGCACTTGATCATAAGCACGTTCTTTCTTTGGACGCTCACCCGTTCTCTCATATCTTTGCTGTGACGAATGTGAGTGATTCTTATGCGGTGTTTTCGAAGGCTCAGAATAGTCGATGAAACTCATCTTCGACACTTCTGGATACTGATTCCTTTCGTACTCATTCATTCGAACTCGCACCTTATTTTTATAATCAAACTTCGACATACGAATCGATGAGCCATAAGCGTCAACGCCTTGTATGCAGAGGTGCGCATGGTAATGGCTCTCTGAGAAATGAATCGAACCGAAAGCGAGAACGGGTTTGTCCTGGCAACGGTACTGTATGTATCGATACATCAAATCCTCAAGTTGCTCCTTAGAAGGTTTAGAGTCACGATGCCAGCTAAGAATTTCATGGTATATGCGCACCTCACGCCCGGCATAGAACCGCTTCCTCCTCGCCTCCACTCTGTGGAACTGCTCGGCCCACTTTCCACGATCACCTCGTAACAAGTTTGTTACGGTGACTGACTCTCCTTTTTCGTTGGTCATATCCTTATCCCCAAAGACATATGAAATCAGATTTTTAACCGAGGCATTTCTACTGGTATGTGAGATACTTTTGACAATCATGAAGCAAGGAGAATTAAAAGTTCTTCTAGTTGCTGAACAACTAGGATCACCTTCGAGCGCGTCTCAGGTTTTGCATTCATCAGCTTTGAAAGACCGTCAATTGACTTCAGAATGCCCACTTCAATATCAAGCATGAGGTTTGGAGGTGTACCATCCTTTCCTTCGCGATCATTTCTTACTAAATGAAGCAGAAATTGCGTCGCTTTCTTTAAACCATACTTGTTTGCCTGACGCTCCAAATGTTTAAAATCAGATTCTTCTATCAGAACATTTACCTGCTTTGTTTTGGCCTGTCGTCTGTAATACTTTTGATAGAGGGCACGATATCGTTTCTTCGCCTCTAGTAAAGCAGCGTCTCCAAGATCATGAAGACCGTGTACATTAAGGTAATGCTCTAAACTCTTATATGGAAAGTCTTTAATCATGATTGTGTCGTTTAATGATGTTTTCGATTGGCAATAAGGCGGGCATATTGGCCTCCACAGAATCGCGCTCAGGACATTCTATTTTCGAGCGATTCACCAAGCGCCGATTCTTATACCAATGCCTGACGTTTTTGAGCAAAATGCCGCGCTCATTGCCAGAGAAAAGTAGAGCGCCATTCTTTCGCTCAAGAAATGACACTTCATCTGGATTTAAGAGGTTCCGCGTATGCATTCTCCCCTCATCATCCTTCCAATCATAGCGGCCCAAGATCCGAGAAAGTTCATCGCTCGTGGTAAGGTCCTGCTGAGGGAAGAATAGCTTTGTCCCTACATTTTGAGTGATTGATTGCGCATGTTCATTCCCATACATTTCTCTAATCTGCGCAAGGCTCTGAAAGCCAAAAACTCCAAAGGCGCGGTGCTTTCTCAGATTGCTCACTGCCAGAGGTAACAAGCTCGACTTCATGCGTAATGAACTACACTCATCAATCATGAAGGCGATACTGTTCTGCACGTCTTCTGGTATGGCACTCATGCAATATGAAAAGAAGCGAGAAAAAAGCATCGTGTTCAAAATGGCCACATGCTCTTGGTTCATAACCGGCGTCTGTACGAACAGAATCTTGGATTTTTCACGATACGCTTCCATATCTAGCGTTGAAGTAGATGTAATTTTCGCAATTTCAGGATCACTGAACAACTCCAAAGAGGCAAGCGTTGTTGCCGTTATAGATGACTTTAACTTATCCCCCATTCCTACGATGCTTGCATATTCACTAAACACCTCCTCCGGAACAATTGGCAGGGACATGAGTACATCTAACTCCTCAGAATTCGCACTCATCAGTTGAACAATATATCTTGCGTTATAGAGGTTGGTGTAGCCTGGGAAAAGGCGAACGATGTTAATTGCAAGTCGTAAATTTCGAGTCGCAGATATGCCCCAAAATAAATCGTTGCTTTTGGACGTTGAAAGGGCTGTTTCAATATACTCTCCGGCAAAACGTGATACTTCAGAATCCGATAAACCCTCAATTGGATTCCACGACACCGTACTTTTCTTTGCATCAGAAAAACTCAGAATATCCGTTTCATAGCCTTTATCGTGATTGTAGCCACCACAGTCTCGCTCCAACTCTCCTGCCGGATCAAGCACAATAAAACTAAAGGATGCTGCATCCTCCGGTTCAATTTTCGGAGCGGGAGTCTGAAGTAACGACGGTTTATACACGGCTGCAGATTTTCCGGCCCCGGTGCGCCCGATGATAATAGCCGAGTTGTTTGCAATCAGCGGATCAATTGCGTCGTTCCCTATGTACAGGGATGCCTTCTTTGAATAACTGGTTACCTTTTGCTTCTTTCCAAAAGTGGCCTTCTGTTTATGGTCTTTTTTGCCGATCAATTCGGCGAGTTCCACAAACAATTGAAGTATACCTCCGACGATGGAAATAAGAATTTCACCAAGTGCATTTATCAAACCCATAGCTTATCATTTTTGTGCAATCTTCTCGAACATGACTCCTAATTTTTCACCTATTACCCCAAGCAATTTGAAAGCCCAGGACAGCAAAACCGAGAGGAGCTTGAAGACGCCCCTTAAAAGCGCCTTCAACCCATCCCAGAATGCCTCTCCATTAGCAGACTTAGCCCGACTCATGATGACGTGTTTTTGATATCCAACAATTGATGCGTCACTTTTGCACCTCGCGACTCAAACACATCTTTGTACAACTGCAAGAAGATCGCAAACGAAGTCTCCTTCTGATAGGTTGACACATGGTGTATTTCAATGACAAGCCCCTTGAAGGAATCGCTGTCTTTAACCCCATACGCCGTCTCAAAATGTTCGCGTAAGGCATCAGGGTCACCCATCAGCTTTCTATGCTGCGCCATACTTAAACTAAATCGCGCATTGTTCTCATCTAAATCCGAGTACAAAACGATACGTCGCTCATCACATTTATAAGACATAATCTCACGCGCTTCTTGAAGCACTGCCGGAAAGACTGAACTGTGATCACGCCCAAATTTTAGCGAGTCAAGTTGGAACAAAAGCGAGTCGATACGCACTACATATTGCTCCACCTCCTTGTTTCGAGACCATTCGTCGTAATTCCAGCCTACGTCAGCCGGATCAATCGAAACCCCATAATGTTGATTGCTCGTAAGATCAGTTATAGCAACAAGCGAGAACCGCTTGCCATCGGTTTTGTTGTCTAAGGAAGCGTACTTCAATACCTCTTCCTTCGTTGGTCGATACCCGTCTTCTTCTGGTGTAATATCCACCATGACAGAAGTAGCGTAAGTCTTTGTTGGCTCTGGTGTACAGGCTACTAACGTAGCCAAGCACACAAATAAAATAAATGCTTTCATAGATTATAATTCTTGAGTTGTTATTTGATATTCTTCGAGTTGTGGAATCACTCCTCCTTTGTAATTTTTCTCGGCAGAAATAACCACCGCATCATGCCGGGAAATATTGTTGATCAAGATCAGTTCTCCCACAATGCCTTCGTATGCGTGGTTTACTTGGTCTAAATAATGCTCCGACATTCGAAGGAGCGAATAAATCTCATACAAGTCGCGCTCCCTTGACTCCGGCAAACCTTCTAATTCCTTCTTCCCATCTTCCAAGTCTTTGACCATCGTATTAAGTTCCTGACGCTTCTGAGTGTACTTTAAGGCACGAATACGATCTGCTCTTGACGGCATATAGATCATCTTGGCAACTGCTGTTGCACAGTAATACATCATCGACACCACAAGGAAGATAGTACCGTTGGTACGCTCTGCCATCTCAGGTTGCATCGAACTGAGATAAGACATTCGCATTTCACTCAAAAAATAGAATATGGCGCCAACAGAAAACAGGTAGAGCAAATGAACTGGAATAAAAGCCCATGTGCCCTTCACCTTTCGTGTCTGAATCACGTGCGACTTTGCAAAGAAGTATGTGCACAAGCACATCGACAAAGCGATCACAACTCGGGTAATAAACCCGGACGATGAAAGCATTGCCATGACTTGTTCGAGCGCAATACACTCCGAAAAAATCAAGGCAATGATAATTGGATGAACGAACTTCCAACTCTTGATATCCTGTAAAGCATCTTCGGCATTGATCTTCTCAACCTCCTTCTTCAACTCTCGAGTGCGAGAAGTGAGTTCAGTTGTTTGTTTTGTCAAGTCCTCCTCACGCTTCTTATATCTCGCAAGCAAAGCGCTCCCCTTTGAACGAAGACCAGATAAGTTCAACTTCGTCGCAACTTTTGATTTCAACACATTACACGCTGATGTCAGCCACGACGTATATGGGTTCAAATCTTCTCCTTCTTTGGGGAATCCTTGCTCCGCCAAATCCTTCGCCTTTTCCTTGGCGGTATTGGTCAGCTCGACCGTCGTTTGTTCGATTAAATCGGCAACGTCGGTGTTGTGGTATGCGGTCACAGATAAGGCTGTGTCCTTTGTTTTGCTACTCATAATTATTGGATTTTACTTGTTTGAAAATTCTTGAATCGAACCACCTCTATGTAGTCTGAATGTTGTGCCTTCCCATCGAAAACCGCAACCACCTCCTCTTCTGTAAAAAGTGGTTTGTCCTCCGGCAAAGGCACTGCCATAGTCTGGCGATTTCTGTGATTATAGAAGTGATCACTTCTGTTACGTCGATACGTTGTAGCGTAGTGCGTTGTTAAGTAATTTCGAACTTGCTGATTGGTATATGTTTGTTCCATAATGGGGTTAGCGTATTTTGTTTTTAGTACTTCTTTTGTATTTCAACTCTATCCAAAGCCTTAACTTCACAAGCAGGGCTATATATATTGGGAAATCATGGAGATAGAGTTCGTCACCAGATTGCGCGGACTCTACATAGATGAGACCCGGAAGTCGATCCGTATCGACCACGAAGCCTTCTCGTCTGAGCCACACAATCAGGTATGTTTGTCTCCAGATCACCAGGTTCCCACTAATTGATCACGAAGCCACTGAAAACTGTAGTGATCTGGATAGTATTTAATCCCCGTTTCGGCCAAACGAAGCGCATGGTCACGATAACGTACCCGACGATCTTCATCTTCGTGTTCCTTGCTCAATGTGAACTTCACAAGTGCCCGGGTGAAGAGGTAATTTGGATTCTTTGGCTTTATACCATGCTCGTGAGCAATCCGAACCAATTCTGTCAGGCATTTATCAGCCTGAATAAGTTCGTACGGACTCCACGTTTTTTCGTAGTCCTGAAGTTTGCAACGTGCGGAGAGATGGAGGGCATACATTTGTAGCCCAGGCGAAAGTGACGGAATGTCAATCTTCGCGAGAAGTTCGCTCGCCTTGCCGACGAGAAAATTTTTAAGGAGATAATGGATAACCTTCAGCTCTTTAAAAAGCTGCGTATCCATTGCTCCTTCCTGTTGTGAGAGATGTGATTTCATAATGAATCAGTGTTGTTACATACTGATCCACTGAAATAGGTAAACCGTAGAGTGGTTTGACAAGAAATAGCTTATGTGTCCTAGCGGTACTCTACGTATTGACATATACAGGTGCTCCTATAATATGGTCGACAGAAAGGTTTTTTACCTTTGTACACAAAAACTGAATCCGTAAAGTACTTAGATCTCGGTGGCCAAACTTTGATAAAAGCTTTACATTCTCACGTTTACCGCCGATGGTTTATCCAAGGCGGTTTTTTATTGCCCCAAATAAAAAATCGGTTATTTCAATGAACCTGGCTCAACGTTTGAACCTGACTCAAAGCTACAACCGATGTGAAGGTTTTAAGGTTAGACTAACTTAAACGACGGTGTCTTATGAGATGAATCTAAGAATCAGAAAACTCCATCTCCATTTTCCATTTTGAATACTGAGCGAGGTATTCCATTTCTACCTTACTCAAACAGTTTTTTATGTCATTTACAATCTTTCGAGGATTGTATTCTTTGCCTGGGCAGGGAATAAAATGTTCTGTCCATAATGCCGTAACTAAGGTCCCTTGAGAAACTTGATACTCACGATGTTCCATTTGCTTATTGACTAAATCATGAAGAATAACATACATCTCCTTAAGGTCATATTCAAAAAGAAGCACGCCAATTTTAAATACTTCTCGATATATCAAAATTTCACAAAACAAGTCTAAATTTCTGCCCTTCACTAAACTACTGCTCGGTGTGAGCGTTATAAGTTTTCTTATTTCAGTAAAATCCGATGCATCTGATTCCTCTCTTCTCCCAAACCGATCTATATTAATAAAATGACCAATGACTTTCTTTGTAGTTCTTTCTCTTTGGGCTTCAAATAGTCTTCTTTGTCGCGAATTCAAATAAAGTGCATCGTAATAGGACTTAAGAGTGGCGCCATCAGAACTAATCTTTTGACCTAGCCTTTTCTTTTTGTGTACGGTGAAATTTGGAAGGTGACTTTTTCCGGCCTCTTTCTGTTCAATAGCATCAGAGACTGAGAAACCAATAATTTCATCTATAATATCGTACCCATGCTCAATATACCAAGCGCGCATAAAATCATTAATAAGCCTGAGATAGAAGTTTTTCGACTTCGGTGTACGCGTCGCAAAATGCAAATACAGATTACCGAGCGGTGTGAAATCTTCTCCGTTAGAAACGCAAATAGGTTTGACGATAACACACACATTTGGATAATTCTTAAAATTCAACCTATTCTCCAATTTTTGATAATAGCACGTCAAATAATCCTTAACCTGTTCTTCGGAAATTGGGGCATTTTTCATTTCACGATAATCTTTCTGACGACTACCCCCCATAGATTTAACAAGTTCTGGTGGTTGTCCATCCCAACTTGATTCAATTCCGTACGCTGGCTGACCTGCCTCTGGATTCGTTCCCATAAGAATAAAGGTTCCCATATTATACCAGTTTCTGTAGCTCGGAAGTGCTCCCAATTCAGAATCGGCACGTTTTACTTCATCAACAATGGTCTTATATTCATCGATGAAGAGCTTTACTTTTTGCTTTCTGAATTCAGATCTTAAAAGTGTTTCGCCAATAACATCATTTTCAACAAGCGAAACGATCTCTAAGAATGCCATAATAAGATCGTTAGGTCCCTTTAATAAGCTTCCATCTTTTTTCTCAACATAATCAAAATGTCGATCAACTAAATATTCAAAGGTTCGACCAATAACCGTTCCGCGATCTGGCCTTACATAATGTGAAAAATCATCGATCCGTTCAAATTCCATAACGTTCTATTTTAAAGTATACCAATGTTCTAAGGTTCCCATTCCATAAGTTACCACCGTCTCAGCACCGTCATCCTGTGGACCACGTGAACAAATACACAGGTGCTTTGCTCGGGACTCTACAAATACCCCTTTTGCTCCAAGAATCTCCATGATATCCTCTGCAATATCTCTGTTGAATGTTTCCTGAATCTGCAGCCGTCTTGCGTGGACATCACGAACGAGACGAACAATTTTTCCGAGTCCGGTGATAACTTCGCCTGGCTGATAATAGACAGAGCAGGCTCCAAAGAATGGAGCAAAATGATGTTCGCAAAAGGTGTAGAAATGAATGTTCTTCATCTCAACAATTCCCGTGTAATTTTCAACATGAAGAACGTCGTTTAGAACATCTTTGGCATCCAAATTATAACCGGAAAAAAGTTCATTAAAACTTCTTCGAATCCGATCTTCTGAATCCATTAACTTTTTTCGAACTTCTTCATTTTCGATAAAATCAACCCATGTTTTGAGGTTATCCTTTTTTTTCATAAATCAAAATATCTTGGTTAATAGTAAATTGGGGTTTCGATAAATTGTCCTGTAAAAAGGAAAGAAGAGGCTGAGTATCTTCACTTTCATCGATGAGGAATAAATAGCGTATCTGCTGAAGTAAATTCCAATAGGAAGAACAGACCAACTCTGCTACAAATGGAATCGTTTTCGTTAGTTTGTACCCAAGAGGAAAATCATCATGATGCTGTTCCGGGTGGGATAATTTATATCTCGTTGTTGTCCATTCAATAAGTTCCCCCAAGAAATCATCATTTCGATTTAACACACAAATGATCCAATTTGGATTCAATTCTTGGACTTTTTGATTGAGTCTATCAATATCTTCATCAAGAAATTGAAGCGTATGGCTTATGAATAATGTAGTAATTGGATATACTGGAGTGTATTCGAAAAAATCTACCTTAATCCGTGAATGGTTCTTTCTAATTGGATTCTGATCCGAACTCACTCCGTTTACATCGATACCAATAACTTTTAGCTTCTTCATGGCGTCATAGGCAATATCCCCTACTCCACAACCTACATCCAAAATTGGCTCGTGCTTCTTGCGTAGCTCAGTTTCAATAACCTTCGCTATGATACTGTTTTCATCGCAGCATGAACCTTTAAACATTAGAACCTCATTTATTGAAATACTGCGCTTCATCCTATTTCAATTTAAAAGGGTTATAATCAACGTCATCGTCAAAAGCATCAAGACCTTCAGCTTTCTTCAGCCAATTCACGAATGGAATGGTAACAGGAAGAACTAAAATCTCCCAAAGCACTTTCACTACCCAGCCCGAAAAGAACATAGCCAGTAAGGTTGACGCTGGAACCACTCCGGCAAAAGCAATAATGATAAATACTGACGTATCTACTGCCTCTCCAAATATCGTAGAGAGTACAAATCGAAATGACATGCCTTTACCGCGAGTTCGAACCTTTAATCTTGAGAGAACAATTGAATTAGTGAATTCCCCCATGAAGTACGCCACAATCGATGCCGTTGCAATTCTTGGCAGTTTACCAAGAATAAGCTCATATTCACGCTGATATTCCCAAAAGGGAGCCGGTGGGATTAATCCAGCTAATTGGAATAGCACCGTAGCGAGAATTAGCGAAACAAATCCCGTCCATATAGCTTTTCGTGATGCTTTGTAACCATACACCTCGGTAAAAATATCTCCGAACAAATACACGATAGGAAAAAGAATGATTCCCGCAGGAAGCGTGAATCCAAAAAGAACAAATATTTTGACATCCAAAATATTTGAAATTAACAGGCACGCCACAAATAAGCCTGTAATGATTGGGAAATAGCCATAATTTTTCATGTCCTTCACTATTTAAAAAACCATCAATATTTATTCGTGGTTTTTAATAATAGTTCAAAGTTAGATCAGGAGTTTTCGTTATATATAGGGTGAACACCCTATTTTTCGAAAATGGTTAGAAGATTACATGTATTATGTCCAGTTTTTCACGTAACATAATATACTCTTCATTCTCTCTATCCTCAAATGAACGCCAGCATAGATGAGAAATCCAATCAATAAACATAAGGTTCTCATTGCCTCGACTATCCTTTGGAGTATAGGTGAGAACACCTCTAAAATGGTGCTCAAACCAAAGCCGTGACTGCAAATAGCTTTGAATAAGAAGAGGGTGTATTTTAGAACTTGATATCTTGTCAGGAATAATATCAAATCGCATTGCTCCATGTATTGAATTCTGTATTCCCAAAAAAGTCATGTAGCCTCGAATCATGTTAAATTGTACTTCACGCATTGCCATTGGAACTTTACTCTTTTGCAAAATGACTATTCTAATGCGAATCTCCGGGTAATCTTCTAGTAATTCAAGCACCTTTGTAACAAAGGCCTTACGCGCCTTCTTACCGAGCATGCTTCCTTTTATCTCTTTTTTTGTACTCATTCTATACTCGTGATGAACTTCACGAACAATTTTTTTTGTTTTTCCGGCCAATCCTACTGGTAGTACCAAAAAAGCGCAAGAATAGTATTTTGATGATCCTCCTGATCTATATTCCAGATCCAAAATCCAACCTTGATCACCACTTTCATCGATATAAACATTCAACGCCATAAAAAAAGACCCTTTTGACATTCAAGGGCCTTAGTTGGATACATCATAACATTGAGCGGAAACATAATGTCCTGATTCCACTGCGTTAAGATTAGTGCTATTCACTTTGATCCTGATTAAACTATACCCTCTTTAAAAAATATTGCAAGTTTCAAGGCAAAGCTACTGTGGATAACTCGACATCATCTAGGGTGAACCCCCTATTTCTTAGCATTGGTAAACAGAATAACTTAGACTAACCTATAAATTCATTCAAGGTGCTTTATCATACAAGAGAACACGTACACACATTAAGTTATACTAACCTATATACCAGTACATTGCACCGAACTTTGCATAAGGCTTCACGAGGAAGCTTAGTTCTTTGGAAAGTTTGGAACACGTAGAGTCGCAGCATTAAAAAACTGCCGATTCTACAACCGGCAGTGAAAACTAAATGTGTCTTGATGATCGAGCCTAGGAAGCATTGATCTGACTATTCAATTTTCTATAAAGATAAAGGTTCATCTCTGATAGGGATACTATCACACCCATTGTACAAAGCAACCTATTTTATCTTTTGAATACAATAGTAATTACTTGTCAAGTAACACACTACAGTAATCACTGTCCTTTCCGGAACGAGTCAATTCAAAATTCGTACCAAGATGAATACGTCTCGGAAAGGGTTGAAGGTTTTCCCAATAAACCTTACGCTAAGAAACGTCGCACGGTCAGTTGTGACGGGATGTCTTATCGGATGCATTTTACTTCCTTCTTGCACAAAGGAAGAATTCGCTCCTAAAGATAAGAAGGAGGAAACATACAAAAATGGCGGAGATGATGACTCATCATCACAATCAGGTCAAACAGGAGGAGGTTAATTCCCCCACTCGCCCCACCTCTTTTGAGGTGGGGTTTTTTATGGCTCCCTTTTAAAGTTCGGCAGGAATTCTGAACTATCATTTTGTAAATATTTAAAGAAGAAGTACTTCTGAGCTAACTCCGTTACCTTACTACAATCCAATTTGAGAAATATGTTTTGCCTGTGATTATCAACTGTTTTCACCGACAAATGAAGACATTCTGCAATTTGATTATTGTTGAGACCAGAAATAATAAGCTCGACGACTTCCCTCTCCCGACGAGTCAATTGTTCCATTTCAAAAATTCGAAGTGCCTTATTCTCTAAATTTTGATCAATATAGAAATGACCTTGATGCACTATTTGAATAATTGATTGAAGATCTTTCAATGAAGCACTATTCTTATCAATGAAGCCATTTACTCCAATAGTTTTTATTAACCTTCGTATTACGTGTGATTGGGTGTTTACGCTAATTGAAATGATTTTTATTTTCGGATAAGTGGATTTTAACTTTTCAGCTATCTGAAAACCATCGTCCCCGAGTTTTGCTGGAATTTCAACATCTAAGAGAACAATATCAACCTTTTTCAAACCTAAAAATTGAAATAGTTCTTTACCCGATTGAAACATACCTATGACTTCTATTAAAGGGTCATCCTCGAGTGATTTTTCAATTAAATCTAGAAAAAGCTTCTGATCGTCGATCATAACTAATCTTATCTCATCCTTTTTCATCGTCATTAGATTGGCTTAAAAATACTTAAAACAACAGTTGTTCCACCTGACTCATTCTTATTTCTGATTTCGAAACTCCCATTGATAATTTCCATTCGATCTCTTATGTTTTTAATGCCGATACCTTTCGATTTATAATTGTCACTCCCTTTGCCGTCATCAGAAATGATAAACTTTAATTTCTGATTTCCTGAACAGATTCGGACGGTAACTTGATGTGCGTCGGCATGTTGTTTTGCATTAGCAATAACCTCCTGTAGACACCGATATATATGATCCTTTGCATCCGTTGACAATGCCTCAAGTGCATCTTCACTTTCAATATTAAGAGAAAGTCTAATAGGGGAAGAATGGAAAGAATCAAAGAAGAAGTCTTGCAAAAACATGCTATAATTCAATTCCTCAATATTCGGACTATGCAGCGAGTGTGATAAATCAATTATCTGAAGAATAATCTCATCTAATTTTTCATGTACCTGCCTCAAATTCCCTGCATTAGAATCACCACTCTTTTGCAACGAATGATTGAGTGACTCCGACACATTTTTCAGGGAAGATCCGACGGTATCATGTAAGTCTCTCGATATTCTTCTTTTTTCCAGCTCAATACCATAAATCTCTGATTTCAACTTTTGCTCAGCAATTTTGTGCCTCTGACGAAAGTAAAGAAGTACCAAGAGCAAAAGTAAAAATGCAAAGGATACTGAAATCACAAGCAGATTTTTCTTGAGTGAGTTTGCAAGTGCTGAAAGACTTCCAATCTTCTCCTCCTTCTCTTTCGAATTAGATTTCAATGAAGTAATTGTTCTGTCCTTGCTGTTTGATTCAAACTTCTCTTGGAGTAAGGCTAACTCTTTTAAATATGATTCATTGCTAATTTGTTGTTTAAGATCTTCCGATTTTTCTAAATAGTAGATAGCAGAATCCAGTCTTCCTATAGACTTGTAATACTCCTTCCATGCATCGTAATTATCAATGCGCTTTGTCTTACTCTTTGTCACATTCAAAAAGGGAGCTGACGATTTGAGATATTTAAATGCTTGCTCCTTATGTCCAATTTCAAGTTCAAACTTGGCTAGTTCCGTTAATGTGATTACGATTTCATGACTGTCACACAACTCTGTTTTAAAATCCAATGCTTGCAGAAAGAACTTTCTTGCCTCGTTTGTCTGTCCAAGTTTAGCATAACTCCTACCTAAATTATGCATCACAATCCCGCTATTTCTTACGGCATAATGTGACATGAGGGTCAAAGCTCGCTGATAATATTCAATGGCATCTTCCAACTTGCCCAAATCATAATAAATACCCCCGAGATTATTCAAGATACTTGCCTGTCCTCCTTTGTCATTTAGTTTGACGCGTATCTGTAATGCCTTATGATAAAAACCCAGTGCTTTATCAACATCGCCAAATTGTTTTTGAATTCGAGCAATGTTACTATAGGCCTCAGCTAACTGAAACAAATTATCATTCTTCTCAAAGTTGGTGGCTGCTTCAGTCAAGTAACGCAGGGATTCAAGGTACTGACCTTTCTTTTTTAAAATGACCCCAATGTTCATTTTTACCACGCCTTGCATGAGAACATCTTGAAGTTTTTTATAGAGAATCCCTGCTTTTTTGTAGTATTCAATGCTTTTCTCGAACCCTCCTTGGTTATCGTAAACCAAGCCTAAATTATTTAATGCGTGAGCGCGATAAATATTCAATGTATGATTTCGAGTAAGATGTAGAACGTCACCATATTTATCTGTGGCCAATTCGCTATTTCCATCAAGAAAGTAACTAATACCTATCCGGATTGAGTACTTCAGAAACAATTCCGAAGTAGAGTCACACAACTTAAGACCTTTTTTGTAATAGTTAATTGAAGCTTCATACCGCTCCGCATATCTCAAACTATCGCCTCTACTAAAGTAAGTATCTAACAAATCCGTATCAGATGCATGAGCAGAATTACTTACGACTAAACCCGAAAATAATAGTAGGAAACAATATTTTATACTTAACGTTCTCACATTGCGCTGGGAAATCTCAAGCTCATAAATTAGGGAGACTAATATTTTTAAAACGTATCCTATTCAAATTAGGCAATCATTCTCAGAAAATGATTTCCAATTTCTACCGCCCTTGACCTCATAATGGTATCAAACTCTTCACTATTCCATTTTTGCCACAATGTTTGAACCGCTTCGTCCCCAAGAACTATTTCTAAGATATCGTAACGCTCAGCACTCAGAAAATCCAAGGTTTCTTGATACCTGTTGTTACCTTCTCCTCTATCAATCTGTTCTGCTACTAAAAGCATCTCTGGTCGCTGATCACCAAGTTTTGTTACAAGTGACTTATTAGTTTCCGTTGGTGATGCAGGAATAAAGTAAATCCATGTAATTAGTGATTCAAGCACATTATTATGCAATTTCAGGTGTCTCCACCCGTTCTTTGTATGTTTTTTAGTGCGTCCCCATTCGTCATAATGCGTGTCGAAGTACTTAATCGTAGTTGTTTTACCAGAATTTTGAGTATCAATCAGCATAACAGCTAATCTCCTTGGATTTTGATTAATAAAATCATTCATTTTTCAGTGTTTAGAGTTTTCGGCTACAAAATAGATACAATTACCGATGAATTCAACAGGCACTAATACTTACATGGGCTATTTATTAAGAATTAGTTCTCTTTTCGGTGATTTAAATCTTATTATTCCAATTCATTCAGCCAGATGGTAGTCGAAGAATTCCTTATCAAAAACATTCCACTTTCGATTAATCCTATCCTCTGCGATCACATTATTGATCTATTATTTAGAAGCGCAGCTTGGATCTTATGGTGTTCAATTTAGAAATGAATACATTCCCATTCGTAATATCGCATTTTATTATACTCTGTGGATATCAACGACACTGGTATTTCAATGAAACTGTCAACTTTATTTAGGGACGGGAATATTTTAAAATTCTCTTATCTTCAAACTTTCTTCACTATCTATATTCGTGATTAGTAAAGTAAGAGGATGAAATGTACCACTGATTGGATTGAATTAACAAACTGAATTAAAATTGAAAGAAGATCTCGATAGAATAAATCAAGAGTGGCTTGCCCTAAACGCGATTCGTGGTGCTACCAAACTAGCTTACTATGGACAACCAGGCGCATCGACCTATCGAAAGTCGTTTGAACTAGGAGAGCAATTATATCCCGAACTTCTTGGAACAGAGGAAAGCCTCCTGTATCGACATTATGAAAATCCACTTACTGTAGAATACAAACAACGGGCGCAAGCTCAAAGCTTATTGGATGAGCGTATAATACTACCCATTCTTCGAACAACTATTCGATTAATTTAAGTTTGATTTGAGGCAGTATTGCCTATTTGGTAATATATATTATTTGGTGTTTGATTATTCAGTCCTTGATGTCTTCTTTCGGTGTTGTAGAACTCGACATATTCTCTGATGAGTTGATACAATT
Organism: Fluviicola sp.; assembly: GCA_043584915.1. GTDB lineage: Bacteria > Bacteroidota > Bacteroidia > Flavobacteriales_D > Crocinitomicaceae > UBA4466. Next base: position 1,650,311 of record CP121319.1, on the reverse strand, counting down.
GGATTCCACCGTTCGGAGGATTCAGATTAATTTTTTCACGTTTGAGTGATCGCCAGAAGCGTTCAATATAGATAATGTCCAGAGCTCTTCCTTTCCAGTCCATCGATATTTTAATTCCATGCTTTCGGAGAGCCGAAAGGTAAATTTCACTTGTATATTGACTTCCTTGATCTGAGTTGTGTATTTCTGGCGTCCCGAAGCGGGCAACAGTGTCTTCTAGCAGTTCAAGAACCCAACTGACGAGCATTGTATTTGAGACGCTCCAGTTCAGTATTTTTCGACTGTGAACATCGATTATAGCTGCCATATACATAAACCCTTTTTCCATTGGGATAAAGGTTATGTCAGTTTGCCATACTTGATTTGGACGGTTCACATTCAGCCCTTTTAGAAGGTACGGGTATCGGTTATGTCCTGCTCCCTTGATGGTAGTTCTTGGCGGTGGAAAAATCGTTTTCAGATTCATCAATTTGTAAAGTCGACGTACTCGTTTTTCATTCACGCGATAGCCTAGATCATGATTCAAGTAACTCGTCATTCTAGCCACTCCCATGTAAGGATGCTTGAGGAACTGAGCATCGTTCCGCTTCATAAGTTGAAGATTCAGGCTGCTTTCTCCACGAGGCTTGTAATAGATGCCCGAACGAGATAATCCAAGAATAGAGCATTGTTTTACCAGGCTAAGTCTTGGGTGAGCTTTCGCTACTTTTTGCCGCTTTTCAATAGCACTCATTTTCCCAAGACCTGTTTTAAAAAATCAATCTCAACTTTTTGCTCTCCAATAACCTTGTAGAGTTTATCCTTTTCGACATCACTCTCTGGCTTGGGGCCACGCTTCGTCTCAAAAACAATGGAAGCATTTTCTAAAAACTCGTTCTTCCAACTTGAGATTTGATTGGGATGGATTTCATACTTCGATGCCAACTCTTGCATCGTTGACTGATTTTTTATCGCTTCAAGTACTACTTTCGTCTTGAAGGATGCACTTAATTTTCTTCTTGATTTTCTCATGATTCAGCTGCTAAATTTACACTTTAACTAGCTGTCCGAAATTTGGGTAGTATTATAATGTTAGGAAAGTATCTCGCGTTTTTCTGTTACCCTTCCATTCATTACTTGTTTTCATTCAATTAATAAAGACAAGTGCAACTTTACTTAAAAAATCAGACGGTGCTCAAGTAAGTCAAATTTAGACTGTTGGTTTTCAAAGGTTGGGATTGTGAGCACAAATAAAGAGTAAGAAATTTGAGAGGAATTATAGTCTCAAATAATCTGTGTAAAAACTAAATTTCTAGCTATTTATTTGAGGGTTTTAGCGCATTTTCGTGAATAGCCATGGAAGTAAAAGAGCTCATTAAGCGCTAGTAATCATACTCTTCCTGCAAGAATACTTCGTAATGTGTCATATGAAAACTCCAGACCTTTAACGGTAATAAAGTGGATCAAGACCAAAATCTGTTAGCGGCGGGTAATTTAGCACTACGGATAAAGTACGATTTCACGTGTTTCCATACTTTTTGGTGCATTCGGCAAACTCACTGCCTATAACAAGGTAAGCCCAACCGAGCCCCCCCCTATAAGGTGTTTTATACAACAAGATAATGCTGTCCTCTTTTTTAAAATGGGCATACTTGCTGGTAAGAGTATTTACCTTATGGCTCAGCTCAAAAACGAGGGCTTTATGTTATGATTGCTTTTATGCTTTGGAAAACAAACTGAGAACGAAGTCATGAACTAATTACGCGAGCTAAATTACATTTTGAGCATTTTTCTGTTCTTTTTCAGTAATTGGTTGTTATTCTTCCTGTTTGAAGTTCTTCATGGTGTAAGATATACCCACTCCTAGAACTGATTTAAACTGTGTCCTTGGACCAATCTTGCCGTTCGCATCTGTAATTAAAATGTCATGGTCGTAAATAAGTGTAAAGTTCGCAGAGGCACTAAACCAACTATTTACCTTGAAAGTGAACAGTACATCTGCATTTACATCAATGTTTTCTGGACGATCAATATAGTTACTGAATAATTCCAACCGAGATTTTATGTCTATGTTTTTAGCAATTTCTTTCGCGTAGTTCATACGGAAATAGGCACCAAACTCCCCACGAAATTGTTTCCCGGGAGTAAGAATAGATCCATTTTGATTCAGTACAGCCGCCTCGACACCGAACGCACCTGTATTTGCCAGGTTTTGATCACGGACAAATGTCATTTTCGAAGACAAAGGAGAGAGGAAAACGGAAAAGTTGTCGTTTGGTTTGTAGTCAATACCCAAAGCAAAATTCAGATAACCAGGCGCCATAAATGTTGATTGACGCACACTATCGTTTGGAAAAGTAAATCCGTCCAAAAACTGTGTTCTAAATCCGCCAATTGCTGATAAGTAATAATATTTGTCTTTCTTCAGACGGTATCCAAATTTGGATGAAAGTTCGAGTCGATCGTCTGTTTTTTGGAGACCTTCACCACTATTGTCTAAGTATTGCAATCCACCCAAGGCAATGTCCAAATTATTATCCCAATCAAATTTTGTTGAGTTTCGGGTTGCTGAAGCGCTGACGAAACCGAGCAAAGAAATGTTATTTCGCCCTCCTGCATTCCAATTGACGAAAGAGGCGTTCGTTCCATTTAGGCCTCCTACTCCCTTTAACAGCCATTTCTTCTCGCTCGAAAATATAGAGTCAGATTCCTGAGCGAAAGTTGAAAAACTTGCCAATACCATTACTATGATACTAATGTTTTGCATAATTTGATTTGTTTAAAAATGATTTGAGTCAGCCTCAAAGTTTTGATACCCTTGTTGGCTGTTAACGCTTCTTTTTCTTGAATAGAATTCTTGATGAAATGATAAGGACAACTGCGCCAATGGTAGCACTAACGATTAATCCTAGCCAACCAGACCCTGATGACATACCAATGATGGTAAATAGCCAGTTACCGACAAAACCACCGGCGATACCCAAAAGGATATTCCACAGTATCCCTGCCGATTTTGATTTCATGATGAATCCAGCCAGCCACCCAGCACTAGTTCCTATTAATATTGATATAAGTAATCCCATAGTACTTGGTACTGGATTTTTTAATTGAGAAATTGATTCTATTGTCTATTCAAGTTTACTTGAGCGTTTTGTTCACTATATCAAATTTCTAGACCTGACGCATTTCCACTACTCTGTGAGCATACGGCGCATCAAAGCCGGCTTCAGTTAGTGCCTCTACAATGCTTTGTCGTGTATCCCAATATACTCTCCAGTAGTTCTCAACTTCGGCATAGGGCAATGCGATTAATTCGATGGAACTATCGGTTAGACTGTTTACTTTCACTTCGGGTCGAATATCTTTCATAACTGCGGTATCACTCTCCATGACATTTAAGATCACCTCTTGGGCCTGCTTGACATTCGCTCCATAACGTATGTTGAAAGACATGTCCACCCTTAAGTTTCCTTTCGTAGTTATATTAGTGATAGTACCATCTGTAATGGTCCCGTTGGGAATAATTTCAGTTTTATTTTGAAAAGTTTCGAGCACTGTTACGAAAACTGAAATTTCTTGCACTATTCCTAACGTACCATCAACTTCAATTAAATCGCCAACTTTAAATGGACGAAAAATAAGGAGCATAATACCCGAGGCTAAATGTCCAAGAGATCCGTTAAAGGCAGCACCTATAGCAATTCCGATCCCTGCTATTAACGCGGCGAATGAAGCAGTAGGTACACCTACAATGCCTGCAATTGTTATAAAAAGGAAGAACTTCAGTCCAAAAGAGATAACTGCGAGTAGGAATGGGCGAAGAGTGTTATCTACGTTGCGCTTTTCAAACGCTTTTCCAACGCCTTTAATCAGAAAACGAACTAACCAAAGCCCAATTATCAAAGTGAATAGTGCTCCGACTAATTTTAATCCCCAATCTCCTATTCCTGTGGTGATTGAGTTCAATAAAGATTCCAGTGTGCTACCAGTTGTAAGTGTCATTGTCTTTTTTTTTTAGATTGTACCTCCACATGTTAACATGCAAAGGACTGTTTGTTGATTGATAATTTAACTATAAGTTACCCTCTCTTTCTGACGCATTACTGCTATAGAGGAGTTAGTTTCATCATAGCCTTCAGATGTAAGTCGATTTCCGTCTATCCCTTTCTCAACCAATTCAGCCTTTACTGCCTTAGCTCTATTTTCGCTACGTTTTAGGTTGATTTCATCATCTCCAACAGCATCTGTGTGACCGTTTATTGTTTGGAATTCGCATTGGGATATAGACTACGTAATTCAGAATCTTATTCAAACTTTTTTCATCATCTCACTTTTATAGGTTTCAAAGGTGTTTATTCTAGAAAAAACGTGTTACACAATAAAATTTGCAGACCTAAAAGTGACCACCGCTATTAAACTAACCTAAACTACTAACTACTGCTTTGTCTTTCCAACATGAAAACTCTCAATTTGCATTACTAGGTGGCCACTTTTACGTCATCTGTGAGCGTAAGAGAACTTACTTTTGTCATGTCATGTAAACTCTATCGAAACGCCGTTCCTCTGCGCTCACGAAGCAAATCTAATGTCAAACATTTGAGGAGAAAAACAAAAGAGACTTATACTTTACGCTGCGAATTCGTTTAACTACTCGCGACTCCCTTTTCCATTTAATTTTGATGTAGCACTTTTATTGTTTTTAATGGGTATTCACACTTAGAAAGCACCTAAAACCCTTTGTTTTGGCAGTAAAACACTCCACTAATATTTACCTTAAGCCGCATAGTAAATAGAATAACCGGGCTTAAAACTTCGTAAACGTATAACTTTCTTCATCAACTATTAAGCAATAAATACCGGCGATAAGGTCTTGCGTTGAAATGATCAAAGCATCTTGAGAAGCGCTAATGGTGACGTACTCAATCTTCTGACCCAGAATATTATAGAGTCCTATTGTATTTCGGCTAGGGTTGATATTTGTTATCGTAATTACCTGTTCCGTTGGGTTCATCAAGAACTCTATATCCCCATGATTACAGACAGGTATATGTATTACTTTTTCCAAACTTTTCTCACCATTGAAGTCGTATGATTTCAGCCTATAATAAGCAGTTTCTCTCAGCGGTATGCCGTCGATTATTTCATACTCAACGGGGTTCACTGAGTTTTCTGTTGCTTCCACGATTTGAAGTGTTTCCCAATTAATCAAGTCAGATGATCTTGCTACTTCGAAAAAATCGAGATTTATTTCCGAAATGGTTCTCCATTCCAACGCTATTGTTCTATCGTCGCTACATTCACCTTGAAAATAATCCAATTCTACAGGAAGTGCAGTTGTACTTTCACAAATACTAACTCCATCTAGAAGCAAGTCCGTTGCACTATTTTGCCCAGTATAGCCACATGGAAAAGGCTGAAACCCTGCACCAATTCCGTTTCCTAAAGAGGTAGCAGCAAAAGTTAAGACATGAGACGTACCCGTAGCGTAAAAAGGTCCCAACATTATGGTTTGCCATGATGTTTGGCAGGGTGCACAGCCCTGCACATTAATAGTAGGTGATTGAATAGTCACACCGCAAAAAGTTACATTAAACCTTCCATCTGATCTTGCCCAATTCTCAACCAAAGCTTGGCTAAAAGTTATATCATACGGTGTTCCCGGAATTAATCCGTTAATTGTTTGAGATATGCTTTCAGAAAATGTTCCTTGAGCAACCATCCGTGCGAAAGGACCGCCTTGACAAGAAGGCTGTAAGATTCCCGAAGTACAATCAATACTTGACAAACTCGAACCTAAATCCACCGTATTAGTTGCTGACCAAAAAAAAGGTGTACTACCATTTGGCATACCCCCTACGAATCCATTCATATCAGGGTTTAATACAATTACTGGATTGTTTGTACAATTACATTGAGTACGTCCTAATAAATTGAAATTACTGACGAATAAACAGAAAATTAATACCTTTTTCATATCGAATAGTTTAAACAGTTTTTATTCCCTTCAGAAACGAGAGCAGCATTTAATCGCTCAAGAAATGTTCAGAGAATTGGTTATAATTGGGCGAGTAAAGTAGCTTGATACTCGAATTGAGGATTTTAGTCCATTTATGAAAACAATTTTCTTTCTAAACTAGACTATGATCCTGCGAGTTCTAGTAACTTTTCCCTTTGATCCTATTTAAATTAGTGAATGAGTTGCTCTGTGCGCAAACAAATACTTTGAGTATTTTACGTTCTAGGTACTGAGCACCACAATTAGGGCAGAAAGAGTAAATAGTATTATCTCCTATCCGTCTTGAAAAATGTAAGACTCTCGTTTAAGACTGAAATAGTAACAGACGCTATTCGGGATCAAGTCTAAAATCATAGGATTTTAATAAGCAGTTCGAAAAAAAAACGATTTCGCGTGCTTCCATACTTTTTGGTGCATTCGACAGGCTTTGCTCCGCTGAAGCCATATTTTAATGAAGCTACGCGAAAGCAATGCTCAGCAACCTTGAAAAGTATTCAACCGAGCTTGCGAGCCCAGGAAGACCATGAAAAATGTAGTACAGCCTAATTAAAAATCGCTTTTGCGAACTTCCAAGACATCAGGGAAAATTTGTCCCTAATTTTGGGATCGGTCTCTCATGCATTTGTGTTGGAATAACCAATAAGGAAATTAAAATCTGATATAGCATTAGTTAGAACAACAAAAATGTACAGGTTTATTCAAGACCTCTGATTTTAAACAGACTCCATGAAGCTTTACTGGTGTTAAAACAGCACGAAGAAAAATAAAAAAAGGGGAAGGCTATTTCGCCTACCCCTTAACACTATTAACATTTAATTACTCTTTTCTATAATTACGTTAATGTTTATCTAAACTTCATGCATTTTTTAACAACTAATGCAAGATATAGATAGGTTTTGAAAACTCTCCTTTTTCCGTAATCACCCTCATCAGGTAAGCACCTTCCAAATAGTTCAGTACAGAAAATGAATAACTAGTATCATCGATGTTCTCGTAAGTAACTTCCCTTCCTAAGACATCCGACAATTTTATCGCAGTAATTTTTATTCCGGATTTCACATTAATAACATTATCTGCGGGGTTAGGATAGACTTGAACGTTTTCATTCAAAAAGTCCTCCAATCCCACGGACGCTACCATAACAGTCTGCGTTGTAGTATCTGAACCACATGGACCTGTAGCAACAAGTGTTATTGTATAACTGCCATTAACCGCATAAGTATGCGAAACATTTTCTGTTGAAAAGAAAGTACCATCCCCCATATTCCACTCGTAAAGAGTTAGTGAATCTGCATTTACAGTTGTATTCGTGAGAACTACCTCTGGCTCATTGTTGGTGATAATGAAATCTGCACTCAAATCATTGCCAATTGTTAATAAAGAGGAATCTGAACAATTCACGGTCCATCCAAAAACAGTAGCAAGAAGACGAACTGAATAAGACGACGTTGTATCCGTGAACGTGTAGGTGGTATCCACTGCAAGACCAGAGTTCCCATCATCAAAATCCCAGTCAAAACTTAGAGCGGGATTGTTTATAAATGCCGCCTGATTGTACATTCTATCAAAGAAAATTGGCGAAGACGCATTCGTAAAACTAATATCAGGACCATTTGTAAAACAATTCTCTGAACTCGCAAAAGATGATTCAATTGTATATGAAACTATTGGTGACAACAGCGCATCAAAGTCTAATGGTAAACCATTGAATACAAATGTATTACTTTTTGACCACTGACCGACAATATTCAACCCGCACAATTCTTCCTGCAGGCCATCGGCTGGTGTTGCAGCATAATTGTTGAAAGCCAGACCTATTCCGTTGGGCGTATTATTCTCAACAACTAATATATAAGGAGCGTTCAGCGCAAGTGTTTGAAAACTTGCAGTTTTTCTTAACAATGAGAGATTCCCTCCGTAGAAATTCGTGTCAATCGATACCACTTGTGAAGCAAGTGGTGCACCTGACGGCAAAGAGTCAGATCCAGCGCTGTATACACTCACTGTTACATCTATCATTACACCTCCAACCGTATCAGCTTTGTACCCGTAAAACTCAACACCGGATAATTCCAATTCTTGCGGGCAATTAAAGTACTGACTTACCGCTGAAGCCGAAGTTGCATTATTAATTGCAATTAATGAAAGACCACTTGCCTTTCCCAATGTGTATCGAGCTGTATCCGCTCCGCAAGAAGTTGTTTTCTCACTGACAACTACTCCAAAGTCACTTGTGCTAGATAGATTTAGGTTCTGGTTATTCAATATTTCAATTTGTTGTGAATATCCTGACCACGATACACTCAAAAACAACAATAATAATGGCAACTTTTTTCTGCCTATCGTTCTTATTATTTTTGCAATTCTGTAAGTTCTTAAATTCATAATTTTCGTTTTTCTTTACTTGGTTTTGGTCGATCTGCTAATGCTGCATAGATAACAAAAGTAAACTCAGAGAAATTATCAGAAAAGCAAATCTTTTTAGTTATTTACGTCGATATCATTAAGCTTGAATGCAATCGATTAAAGGTTGCTTCCTACTTAATGCGGATAATGTCTAAAACATGGGGGGGGGAGCGGGTAAGAAGGATACCCAATCAAAACAATTTTAATGACTTTAATAATTTTTAGCAAACGCAACAAAAATTATTCAAAAATCGCTTTTGGAGACTCCCAAGCCATCAGCGTCAAAGGGATCAAGACCAAAACCTGGGGACTTTAACTGGAACTCCGGAAAAAAAACAATTTCACGTGCTTTCATACTTTTTGGTACATTCGACAGGCTTTGCTCCGCTGAAGCCATATTTTAATGAAGCTACGCGAAAGCAATGCTCAGCAACCTTGAAAAGTATGCAACCGAGCCTGCGAACTCATGAAAACCATGGAAAAACTAAGACAGACTGAGTAAAAATCGCTTTTGCGAACCTCCAAGCCGTCAGGGAAAAAGTTATAATTCGGTGTTTTTATTTAAAGGGTCTGACGCGTCAGAAACATTGCGCCTGTCTTGTGGGCAGGACTTCTAATTTAAAAAAACACACGAACAATCACTTTTTCTCATCCTGACTTCGAGGAAGTCGGTAATTCCGAAAGAGCCTAACCTTTTGTACCGTTCACTTAAAGCTCGTGCAAATGTGACATTTTGTAAATCCTACCTAAGAAATATTACTCGTTCACCTTTAAGAAAAACAGTACAAACCAATAAAAACCTTGTTTACAAAATGATGATCAAAAAATTGATAAACAAAAAGCGGCATGTATTGTGTAAATGTAAAAAACGGGCTCACAACGAGCCCGTTCAAGACTAACTAACCTAACTCTAGTGATTTAGATACCACTTTTGACTAACTATGCAACTACCTTGCTAATACGACAAAGATTCAAAGTTTTCATGTTGTAAAAAAACAAAAAATCCGTTTTTATTACGTAATGTTAATTGAAGTGTCTTACTGTGTTTTTTTCTTCCGAAGTTTAACCTAGAATGAAGTAATTGAAAAATCGTAAAAGACATCATCTAATTAGATTAACATGCCCCATAATGGACTTTCTTTCGTCTGACATTGATGTCTTGAAGGTAATTTCCCAAGGGTAAACTCCAGACATTGCTTCCGTTCCAGCAAAAGTCCCATCCCACCCAAACTCGGTGTCGAATGACTCAAAAACAACTTCACCCCAACGATTGTATATGACTAAACGATAATCAAACAAATCAATACCCGATGTAAACTCCGGTTTAAAGGTTTGATTGAACTCATCACCATCAGGTGTAAATGTATTGGGCACATAATAAATCATCTCCTCCAAAACATTCACATACAAGGTCACGGAGTCCTGACATCCAAAGGCTGTTGCTACATACAGAGTAATAGGATAAGAGCCAACTGAGTCGGCTGGGAAAATTACTCCATAAACGTTCTCTGTTGTCGCCGACAAAGGAACGCCATTATTTATTACCCATTGAAAAGAAATTGCCTCAGGAGAACTTGCATTTATTAAGTTAGCCACCGGATTCCATTCTGTTATTTCCGTTGCGTTGGAAACTATAAAATCTGCACTTGGACTTCCATCTGCCACTATGTTTACTTGATCCATGTTTGAGCATCCATTCACATCTGTACCAATAACCGTATATACCGTTAAACCAGTGTTTGGCACAAATGCCTGTCCGTTTACAACTCCATTGTCCCAGATGTAATTCACTGCTCCGGACGCGGACAAGGTGACCAGAGAACCATCGTCGCATAGCGTTTGATCAGGGCCTGCGCTAACATTTGGTAATTCATAGACGGTTACATCTAGTTGATCCGTGCTAACACAACCGTTTGAACTGATACCTGTGACCGTGTAAGTTGTTGTACCTAGAATCGGCAAAAAGGGCTGGCCGTCTGTTACTCCATTATTCCATGAATAAGTAGATGCTCCTGATGCATTAAGTGTAATTAATGCACCATTATTACACAAAATGGTATCATTACCAGCTACTACCGAACTTGTATCTACAACAACGTCTACAAATGCTGTGTCAATAAATCCATTATCGTTTACAACAACTTGGTAGGTTGTACTACTTGTTGGACAGACGGTGAGCGAATCTGATAAACCAATTATAGAACTAGACCCAGATTCTGTCCAGGTATAATTTGCTGTAGTAGAATTTGAACTTAATGATGCCTGAATTGTAGCACAATCTCCTTCACAAATTACACCAGCAGAGACTTGAGTACTCAAAGTTGGCACACATGTGAAGGTTATCGCCGTTAAACTATCGGCTTTTGTGTACGATGAACACCCGGCATTATAGGTAATCTCAACGGAATAAGTTGTGGTGGTAATAGGGCATACACTTGATAGCGTATCATCTGTTTCGCCCGGTAGAAGAACGCCATTTTCAAACCACTGGTACTGGAAATCATTTGTTATTTCACAGCCACCAGCCTGATTGCTAACTTCCGCAAACAAACTTACACAAGACCCCGTACAGTCCGGCATACCCGAACTGATTATTTGAGAATCAAAGGTCAGAGGACAGGACTCTTTAATTGAAAGGTTGTTGATGAGTACATAATCATTCGAGAAAGAACCTTGAATTATGGGTTCCTGACCACCTATTACGACGTATTCCTCGCCACCATTTGCGCAAAAGGAAGTGCGTATCGTTTTGCACTCAAAACCGATTAAACTAGTTGCTGGATGCACATACTGCGGTGTTGCTGCAATTGGCCCTGAAACTATATCGAAATTATTACCATTATCTAGGTTCAAGTTATAAAAACCATTTCCCGAAGCAAACGTTTCGTTGTGAAGCCAAATAAAAAAATCAGTGGTCGTATTATTAGTAGACGGCCAAGCCGATACATCCAAAGATATACAATACTCTTTACCACCCACCAAAGGAGCCAACAACTGACTTTGCACTTCGCTTATACCCGGAGTAAAACCTAGAGAGCCTAAGCCATTATTACAATAACCTACCACCCCCGCCTGATAAGGATAGTTGCCACCTCCACAGCCGTTAACATTCCAATAAACTGGCGCGAAAAAACCAGTGAACGGATCTCCTACCGCAGTATTCCCGTACCACCCTAAACAGCTTGTTACATCCGACCTAATCTGACAGGAAGGCTGAGAACCAGAAGAATCGGCCGTTTCGAAATCACCATTAAAAACCAACTCACCACAACCTGTAGTGGTATGGCAAGGCGCACAATTTGGTCCACCGCAATCTATCTGTATTTCACCATTATTAAGAATACCGTCTGAACAGGTTTCTGGCACATTGCAAGAGACAATTAATTCGAATCCAGCGGCTGAGTCCGTTTGTGGCGTATAATTAGAAATCATTTCTATCGTAATACAACCCGAATTGGATGCTATTATATTGGGTGGTAAAATTCCCGCACTCGCATTTGGGAAACTAGCGTAAAGCTGAGGTCCGGTTGTTCCAACACCTTCATATATGTTTAACATATCATGATTGCCCCATTGTTCTTCTCCTAAAACTAAATAATTGAAATGTAAATAAAGGTCCGTTCCGTTTGCAGCACAAATTGTCATTACGTAATCATTTGAACCGTTATAGTCGGAGTTCGGCCCACCGTCGTCATAGATAATCGCATCACACGTAGAAATCGTTGTGTCCGATATATTATACACTTGCTGGGCAAAACAAGCGCTCTTTGTAAACCCGCAAAACACCAATACCACAATTACTCTTTGCAGAAACTTCCAATTATTTCTGTATACATCAAGTTTTCGTAAGTAGTAAACAGTTTTCATCTAATATTTATTTTTAGGTTCTCGATTTTTCTTGCTTTAGGCAACAGCTTTTCGATTTTTCTATCCTCCTCAACTCAAAACTGTTTGCTCTGCAAATATGGCTTCTGAGGAAATGTCCAACCCTCGAAATTAGATTACTGGTAGATCATTTAAAAACAAATAATTTGAGTTTATTACGTTTCAGTGAAGGATAGCAAGCCACTATATCTATATCTAATAGTTTTAACAAATAATACAACGGCTTAGACACGTATGCAACTAAGGGTTTAATTCCAGAAATATACGGTACTCAGATCAAATCAACTAGCACTATTCAACTTCCTAGGCACTCGCAACTAATATCATCTCTTAATTTTGAACCGATATTATAGTTCTAATTTTTTAACGACAGGATTTAAATCCGATAGGACGCCCACTGCATTAATTCATTTCAACACAATATTTTTCCAATTCGTTTCTACCTATTATCTTTGTGAAACTAGGCATCGAAATCATTAAACCATGCGAAAAGCTTCCCGAGATCTGTGGGATTTAATCAACTCTATGAATTCAATAGAGCAGAATGAATTTAAAGAATCCCGAAAGGATCCAAATTCTAACAGTGTACAATTGTTTAACCTTATTGCAAATAATGCAGCATTTCAAGAAGATCGAGATCTTATCAAGGAACTAACAGACACCACGCTTAAACTTAAAAACTTTTCTCGACTAAAAAATTATCTAAAAGAGGCTATTTATGACTTCCTATTTGAGGAATGTGACTTAGAATTATCGAAAATAGACCTTTACGAAAAACTACTACTAGCTAATGCCTTATTTAATAGAAACTTAATTGATCTAGCTTTAAAACAGGTTGAAATAATTAAACGAGAGGCTCAGTCATACTTTGTATATACTCTGATGTATGAGGCTTTGGAATTGGAGTATAAAATATTATTGAATTCCACTATTTACGAGGGGAAATATCCAAGAATTGAAGCCGTCAATACTGAAATGGAAGAAACCTTACATCAACTGCATGTAGAAATCGAACTGAAGGAACTGTATCAAATTACTAAAGCTTCGGTCCAACATTTCTACAAGCCAGAGAAGGATAAAAAATACACTTCAAATGTGGCCGTATTTACAAGGTTAAAAAATATACTTACTTCTTCAAAAGGATCTGAATATGGTCTTAAAAATCAGTGTAAATGTCTCTATTTATTAGGACTACAAGCAAAGCTTCAAGGTGAGCATAAATTAGCACAAGAATTTTTCTGTGAATCAATAACAGCGTTCCAACGTTATCCAAACCTTCAATCTATTGAGCCGACACTTTATTTGCATTCACTTAGCAACGGAATTGATGTCATGCTTGCTCAGCAGGACATAAAACAATTTGAACGATTCTTAACTCATTTTTCTGAATTCAAGCAGCCCTCGCTCTCAACCCAAGAAATAAAGAAAGAAATTCATTTCTTGATTGTATTAGAAATAATTAAGGTAGGTGCATTACATTCTGATGATTTTATTGAAACCGCACAGTTTCTAGAACAGTTATTTAAGAGTAAAACCAAATGGAAGTTGTCCATAGCCAAAAACATAGGAGCTTTCCAAATTGCCATCTTATTCTTTCAATGTGGTCATTTCAACTTGAGTAGGAAATATATTTCACAGGTTTCGCCGGTATTTCAAGAAGACAATGAATTGAAACTACAAATTACAGTTATCGAGTTGCTATTAGCGCTGGAATTAAGCGAATGGGATTTGATAGAAAGCAGATGGCGATCACTGAAACGATACCTGCAATATGACCCGTGCTTAACTGTTTTCAATAAATTGACGCGACTCTACAAAAAGCAATTCGACCTTAACTCAGTAGATTTTTTAGAATTAACAGAATTAATTGCGGTCCATAGTCACGAGCCACTTTTATACAACCTGATAGCCAACATGAGTTTTGATCTTTGGATTGAAAGTAAGATGTCTGAACAAAGCCTTATTGAATTATTAGGAAAAAGGCATCCTTTTAATGTTACATTTAATGAAATAGTATCTATTGTGTGAAATAGGGACCTTATCGTACTAATTGAAATCAACAAGTTGGATTATCAAACTTTCGCCTTTTTCATTGTAGCTACCTTTATAGTCTTCTATTAATAAATCCAGCGGGTTCGTGTTTCTCATATAAGCCGTTAGTAAGATATCGACCTTCGTTTTGTGAAGCATACGCTGTACACATTCATTTCTTCTGTTATTCTTAAAAACTCCTAGTGTTTTTGAAGCTTTCAAAATGTTGCTATCCTCAGAATTCAATATTATTCCAACAGCGTTTAAGACTTCATCCAGGATAAAATTTTGATTTCGGGGAATTTGTTGGGTACCTATTGTGCCTTCATGAGTCCCAGAATCAAACTGGCTAATGATTTCTTCTAATATTAAAAGTGCGTATAAGTTCTCCTCACCGGGTTCACATTGTTTGCGATAACACGAAGCGAGTGAATAAAACGCGTCATAATTTCTGACCAAACACATAGCAGAAAGAACGAAAAAAGTTGCTTCCGATTTTGATATTTTACACAACCATTTCTTCTTTTCTTGCATAAATTCGGCACATTGACTTAAAATATTTTTGTAATTGAACATGCTTATTCTGCCGTTCGCTAATGCAAGTGCCGCAATCCTAAAATTAACTTCCTTTCGTTTTTCTGTCTCTAGGCTCGTTCTTCCATCCGATTTAAAATTCAGCAGTTCATCTTTCATTATCTCGCCAAATTCTGTCTCCCCTAAGTTGATAGCTATGAGAAAACATTCTAATAATAGTTCTAAATATAAGATGGACTGGCTTTGCTTCAAATGTTCACTTGATTCGAATAATGCGAATGCCTTTTTATGAAAGACTAATGCTTCATTTGGTCGATTTATTAGTTTGTACGAAATACCCAAACTGAAGTGCAAGGAACACTTTACTTGGATATCTTTCACTCTGTACAACAGTTTCTTTATTTCATAAATGATAGCCAGAGGGTCCCGGAAAACACCCTCCATTTTAAGACTATTTTGGAACATAAATTCCAACTCCTTTAATTCGGCCAATATTTGCCAAGTTCTAACATTGTCAGCCAGCTTAATTCTTATTGTTTCTAATTGCTCTGTTACGTCCTTATTAATTACTTTTTGCTGATTTAATAGTAACGTTTCATTGATAGTCTCTAATTCTTCTGATAGCAGTAATAGTTTTAATACATCTAGTTCGTGTTTTTTAGCTTGTTCATTTGCTTTATTCAATATATAACCTGCTTGAGAATACAAACCTTTATCTTGAAGTATCCTCATGGTAACGATGTCTTTATAAGCACTTTTTTTAAGTACTGAATCATTATCCATTTTTATTAAAAAATCTGACAAAAGCTTGATTAAAGCTCTTAATGTTTGCTTCCCCTCTTTAGATGTACCTGCACATGATAAATATCGGCAGCTTAGTTTCTTATTCTCAACGATTTCTTTGAAGAGATTTGCGTCTAACTCGCTTTTTAGACTTTTTGTAAAATCTGCAATCTCAGTGGATGTCATTGAGCTTGATAATCTGGCTAAGCGTTTCAATAACATAACACCTCGTCTTTTATTGATTTAATTTTTTTTTGATAAAACTCAAAACGACCAATTTTATCGAAAACTCTTCACGTTCAAAAACCTACACCAATCAATTTTAATGATTTGTTCTTACTACCTTTTGTTTGGAATTTACTCACTGACCAACTAAAATGGTTTCTACACGCTTATTGCTAGTATTTTGACTTTCCGTCTATAAAGGGGTAGGTTACAATTCAGTGATCTACTAACATAAAATCTTAACAGTTGAAAACTCAACTATTTGCTCATTTACTATGGTTCACCTACCCCTTTGTCATTAAACCGCTTCTATACTACTTCTTGTATTTGGATTTTGAACTGAATACTCCATTTACTTTCAATTGTAGCGAATCGATTCAAAACCGTTTGTTTACATCTTTACAATTTTGAACTCTGTTCTCCTGTTCAAAGCATGTTCTGCTTCGCTACATGAAACACCATCTATGCATTTGTTCAGAATTTCTGTTTCACCAAACCCTTTCCCTGAAATACGGTCAGGATTTGATATACGTTCCTTAATGTACGCAGCCGATGCCTTTGCGCGTTTGTCCGATAAGGATAAATTCGAAGCTGCTGAGCCTCGCGAATCGGTATGCGCGCCTAACTCAATAACCATATTTGGATTTTCGTTCATGATCTTAACGATCTTATCTAATTCCAATGCCGCATCCGGACGAATGTTAGAACGTCCCAAATCAAAGTAAATGGGGTTTAAGTCCAAAATCTTTCCTAGGTCGGCGCCTTCATCTACCTTAAT
Organism: Fluviicola sp.; assembly: GCA_043584915.1. GTDB lineage: Bacteria > Bacteroidota > Bacteroidia > Flavobacteriales_D > Crocinitomicaceae > UBA4466. The sequence continues at coordinate 1,633,674 of CP121319.1, read as the reverse complement.
TAAATTGATATCCAAAAATTCGTGCAAGTTGATGTTGCCTTCTTTTTCGATTTCTTTATTAAAAGTTTGCTTCGAAGAGACATATCCTTCCTTACTAATTTCTATATTGTAGGAGATTCGATCTTTGATCTTCTTCCCTTCCAAAGGATGTAGCATACTTCCAGTGGCGTCCGTTAAGAAGGTGCCTATTTCCTTACCTGTGAAATTGTCTATCAACTTTATTGAGACACCCTCTATTGGTTTTGAGCTTCCCTGCTCCTGAACTAATGCAAATAAACCGATATTCGGTATTTTTTGCAGGGTTGCATCTTTGGTGAGTTTCTCTCCTGTCTTAACTCCTATAGTGCTTAACGGAAAATCCCTAGGAAGGTATCCTTCCTTGCTTACACGAAGCGTATAGTCCATCTCAGGATCCAAAATAAATGAGTACTCTCCATCGCTATTCGAAACGTTCAAATCAGAAACCGCTCCGTTCGCAGCAATTAATTGCAGCTTAGCCCCGTCTATATCTTGATTTGTTTTATGGTCTGTAATCGTACCTTCTAGTCCTATAGTAAGTGTTAAGGGACGATTACGTGTAAAGTGATAAATATCATCACCACCTTGACCACCTGAACGGTTCGAAGAAACATACCCCGTTAATCCATCTTTTGTAATAAAAGCAAAGTCATCCTGTTTGGTATTGATTGGAGCTCCTAACTCCAACAAACGAGCGTTATCGCCTTGATTTGGCAACATAACGAAAATATCAAGACCACCTTGACCTTCGTGGCCGTTAGATGAAAAATACAATGCTCCATCTTGATCTAACCAAGGAAACATTTCATCTTTCTCCGTATTAATTGGCGCACCCAAATTTACGGGTGTATCCAAATCTCCATTTTCTAATATGCGACTCTTGTACAAATCTGTTCCCCCAAAACCTCCCGGCATGTTAGAACTGAAGTACATATACTTCCCATCTTTCGAAACCGCTGGACTGCCAACTGAGTAATACTCGGCATTAATGGAGGTAGGAATCAACCTGTTGATTTTTTCACCAAATTCGACAATATAAATTCCAAAATTATCGTCTTCTGAAGATTCCTGCTGAAAAGAATTATTTGCTGTAATGTACATTCGAGCTCCATCGTATACGAAACACAATGGCCCCAAGTTAATATCGTGCAATCCAAATTCTTTTTGCTCGGTATCTATCCATTTGCTAGAGTTTTCTACTGTACCTTCGAAAAGTGTCAGATATGGAACCCCCTCTTCGTCCAGTTCATTTGCTTGTGAGACTTTACGGTAGTCGCTTAAGAAATATACCGCATTGCTTTGCGCATATCCTCCAAAATCATTGCCTGATGTGTTGATGCTTACCGGAGCAACATCATAATAATCACTTACATGATCCACTTGTGCGATGGCTCCTCCTGAAGTCATCGCTAGTGTTAGAATTATTATTTTCTCTAACATAATCAACTAGTTGAAGTATCTCGGTGACATTAACCCTTTTTTGTTCTTCCCAGCCTTCTTTTTACCTGCGTCAAAACTTAACATGATTTCATGCGCACCAAAAATGTTATTTACCCTACTCAATTGATTGGGGATATCTACTCCATAGCCAATCTTCAGTCGCTCGGACACACGAAACTGAACATATGCTCCGCTTGAAGCGAAAAAACGGTGCATTAAACCAATTGTAAATTGATCTTTGTACACGCCTGCAACGTTAAGATCCAACGCTAAAGGTGAGTTCTCTGCGTACCATACTTGAAAAGATGGACGAAGCTTCCAATTAGGAGCAACTTTTGCGTAAAAACCTCCAATCATGTTGGCATGCATCACACCCGTGTGAACGTTCACGATTTGATCCAAATTACCCATAGCAATTCGAGGCACGCTTGCTCCTAAAAACCACTTCGGGCTGAAATAATACACTCCCGCACCAAAAGTTGGCATCATCTTAGACTGAATGCTTCCAATAGGTTCCAATCCAGTTTGGTCTAATTCAGACAATCCAATAGAGTAAACATCGGCCCCCAACTTTAATCCAAGGGATAACTTGGCATCGTTTGATACTTTAAATCGGTAAGCAAAGTTTCCCGAAACATTTGTGCGTTGGACTGGACCGATGCGATCGTGCATCAAATCCAATCCCAGACCAACTGATTCATAGGACGTTGGCCCATGCAACGACAATGTAGTAGTAAACGGTGCCCCTTCAATACCAACCCACTGAAAACGAGACAGGAGTGTTGCACTCAACATCTCTTTGCTTCCCGTAAATGCGGGATTAGCATACGTTTGATTCTCTAAATATTGCGTAAACAACGCAGTTTGTTGTCCGAAGCTTTTTGATGCGAATAACATCGCAAACATCGCTACTGTTAAAATTCTCTTTTTCATAAAAATCACTTTTTAAAGCGCGGTGCTTTCACACCGCGCTTTGGTGGTTTTATCAATTAATTCTACTTCTGTAGATATATGTAACCCTTCAATGGTTCACTACCGTCTCCCTTATCAATTAAGTAGAAATAGGTACCTGACGGTAACAAATCACTGCCGATTTGCATTTTCGCAGCATTCGACTGTCCTATCCAATCGTTTTGGTAATCGCCTGTTTCAAAGACTAGTGTCCCCCAACGGTTGTAGATCGATACCGTGTGATTCTCGAACTGTACCAAGAAAGGTAAAACCCAAGTATCATTCACTCCATCTCCGTTTGGAGTTACCAGGTAACCACCTTGATTATCCAAGTCTGGATTCAATGGATCCGTGCCATTCGTCACTTCATCTCCATTACTCACACCGTCATTGTCACAGTCTGCATCATACCAAGCCTGTGTTGGTGTTACAGTTTGATTCGCTAAAACAAAGTCACAAGGATCTAATGGATCCGTAGTATCTGAAGCTTCCGTTCCATCCAATACTCCGTCACCGTCTGTATCAGGATTCAATGGATCTGTGTCAAAAGTGATTTCATCACCATCTAACAAACCATCGTTATCGCTATCCCCATTCAACGGATCTGTTCCATTGGTAACTTCGTCACCGTTGCTTACACCATCATTATCACAATCCGCATCATACCATGCTTGTGTTGGCGTTACGGTTTGATTTGCTAAAACGAAGTCACATAGATCTAACGGGTTGGTGGCATCAGTAACTTCTGTCCCATCCAATACTCCGTCACCATCGGTGTCCGGATTCAATGGATCTGTACCGTAGGTAATTTCATTACCATCCAATAAGCCATCATCATCACTGTCATTGTCCAATGGATCTGTACCATTAAGAACTTCGTTTCCATTTGATACGCCATCACCATCACAATCCGCTAGTGTCCAAGCCAAACTTGGCGTTACGGTTTGATTCGCTAAAACAAAATCACATGGATCTGTTCCATCCGTCATGTCAGTAACTTCCGTTCCGTCGACAACTCCGTCACCATCTGAATCTGGATTCAATGGATCTGTACCGTTGGTAATCTCGTCACCATCGTTTACACCATCGTTGTCCGAATCCGAATTGTAAGGATCCGTTCCATTGGTTACTTCATCGCCGTTTGTTACGCCGTCTCCGTCACAGTCTGCTGCTGACCAAATTGCATTGGTTGCATCGTATCCTGTATATCCTGCCGCTTGTGCTGGATCACATGGATCGTTTTCACCTGTTCCGTTGTTGATCTCGTTATCATCCGTGATGCCGTCACCGTCCGTATCAACGCCTCCTAAGTAAGGATCCGTTCCGTTCGTTGCTTCATCTCCGTTGGTAACGCCGTCTCCGTCACAGTCTGCTGCTGCCCACGTTGCGTTGGTTGCATCGTATCCTGTATATCCTGCCGCTTGTGCTGGATCACATGGATCGTTTTCACCTGTTCCGTTGTTGATCTCGTTATCATCCGTGATTCCGTCACCGTCGGTATCAACGCCTCCTAAATAAGGATCCGTTCCATTGGTTACTTCATCGCCGTTTGTTACGCCATCTCCGTCACAATCTGCTGCTGCCCACGTTGCGTTGGTTGCATCGTATCCTGTATATCCTGCCGCTTGTGCTGGATCACATGGATCGTTTTCACCTGTTCCGTTGTTGATCTCATTATCATCCGTGATGCCGTCACCGTCGGTATCAACACCTCCTAAGTAAGGATCTGTTCCGTTCGTTGCTTCATCTCCGTTGGTAACGCCGTCTCCGTCACAGTCTGCTGCTGCCCACGTTGCGTTGGTTGCATCGTATCCTGTATATCCTGCCGCTTGTGCTGGATCACATGGATCGTTTTCACCTGTTCCGTTGTTGATCTCATTATCATCCGTGATTCCGTCGCCATCTGTATCAACGCCTCCTGTGTAAGGATCCGTTCCATTGGTTACTTCGTCTCCGTTTGTTACGCCATCTCCGTCACAGTCTGCTGCTGACCACGTTGCGTTTGTTGCATCGTATCCTGTGTATCCTGCTACTTGTGCTGGATCACATGGATCGTTTACTCCTGTTCCGTTGTTGATCTCGTTATCATCCGTGATTCCGTCGCCATCTGTATCAACGCCTCCTGTGTAAGGATCCGTTCCGTTGGTTACTTCATCGCCGTTTGTTACGCCATCTCCGTCACAGTCTGCTGCTGACCACGTTGCGTTTGTTGCATCGTATCCTGTGTATCCTGCTGCTTGTGCCGGATCACATGGATCGTTTACTCCTGTTCCGTTGTTGATCTCGTTATCATCCGTGATTCCGTCACCGTCCGTATCAACACCTCCTAAGTAAGGATCTGTTCCGTTCGTTGCTTCATCTCCGTTAGTAACGCCGTCTCCGTCACAGTCTGCTGCTGACCAAATTGCATTGGTTGCATCGTATCCTGTATATCCTGCCGCTTGTGCTGGATCACATGGATCGTTTTCACCTGTTCCGTTGTTGATCTCGTTATCATCCGTGATTCCGTCGCCGTCCGTATCAACACCTCCTAAGTAAGGATCCGTTCCGTTCGTTGCTTCATCTCCGTTAGTAACGCCGTCTCCGTCACAGTCTGCTGCTGACCAAATTGCATTGGTTGCATCGTATCCTGTATATCCTGCCGCTTGTGCCGGATCACATGGATCGTTTTCACCTGTTCCGTTGTTGATCTCGTTATCATCCGTGATTCCATCACCGTCGGTATCAACACCTCCTAAGTAAGGATCTGTTCCGTTGGTTACTTCATCTCCGTTTGTTACGCCATCTCCGTCACAGTCTGCTGCTGCCCACGTTGCGTTGGTTGCATCGTATCCTGTATATCCTGCCGCTTGTGCCGGATCACATGGATCGTTTTCACCTGTTCCGTTGTTGATCTCGTTATCATCCGTGATTCCGTCGCCGTCCGTATCAACACCTCCTAAGTAAGGATCCGTTCCGTTCGTTGCTTCATCTCCGTTAGTAACGCCGTCTCCGTCACAGTCTGCTGCTGACCAAATTGCATTGGTTGCATCGTATCCTGTGTATCCTGCCGCTTGTGCTGGATCACATGGATCGTTTTCACCTGTTCCGTTGTTGATCTCGTTATCATCCGTGATACCGTCACCGTCGGTATCAACCCCTCCTAAGTAAGGATCTGTTCCGTTCGTTGCTTCATCTCCGTTGGTAACGCCGTCTCCGTCACAGTCTGCTGCTGCCCACGTTGCGTTGGTTGCATCGTATCCTGTATATCCTGCTGCTTGTGCTGGATCACATGGGTCGTTTTCACCTGTTCCGTTGTTGATCTCATTATCATCCGTGATGCCGTCACCGTCGGTATCAACACCTCCTAAGTAAGGATCTGTTCCGTTGGTTACTTCATCTCCGTTAGTAACGCCGTCTCCGTCACAGTCTGCTGCTGCCCACGTTGCGTTGGTTGCATCGTATCCTGTGTATCCTGCCGCTTGTGCTGGATCACATGGATCGTTTTCACCTGTTCCGTTGTTGATCTCGTTATCATCCGTGATGCCGTCACCGTCCGTATCAACACCTCCTAAGTAAGGATCTGTTCCATTGGTTACTTCATCTCCGTTTGTTACGCCATCTCCGTCACAGTCTGCTGCTGCCCACGTTGCGTTGGTTGCATCGTATCCTGTATATCCTGCCGCTTGTGCTGGATCACATGGATCGTTTTCACCTGTTCCGTTGTTGATCTCATTATCATCCGTGATGCCGTCACCGTCGGTATCAACACCTCCTAAGTAAGGATCTGTTCCGTTCGTTGCTTCATCTCCGTTGGTAACGCCGTCTCCGTCACAGTCTGCTGCTGCCCACGTTGCGTTGGTTGCATCGTATCCTGTATATCCTGCCGCTTGTGCTGGATCACATGGATCGTTTTCACCTGTTCCGTTGTTGATCTCATTATCATCCGTGATGCCGTCGCCGTCGGTATCAACACCTCCTAAGTAAGGATCTGTTCCGTTCGTTGCTTCATCTCCGTTGGTAACGCCGTCTCCGTCACAGTCTGCTGCTGCCCACGTTGCGTTTGTTGCATCGTATCCTGTGTATCCTGCTACTTGTGCCGGATCACATGGATCGTTTTCACCCGTTCCGTTGTTGATCTCATTATCATCCGTGATGCCGTCACCGTCGGTATCAACACCTCCTAAGTAAGGATCTGTTCCGTTCGTTGCTTCATCTCCGTTGGTAACGCCGTCTCCGTCACAGTCTGCTGCTGCCCACGTTGCGTTGGTTGCATCGTATCCTGTATATCCTGCCGCTTGTGCTGGATCACATGGATCGTTTTCACCTGTTCCGTTGTTGATCTCGTTATCATCCGTGATGCCGTCACCGTCGGTATCAACACCTCCTAAGTAAGGATCCGTTCCGTTCGTTGCTTCATCTCCGTTGGTAACGCCGTCTCCGTCACAGTCTGCTGCTGCCCACGTTGCGTTGGTTGCATCGTATCCTGTATATCCTGCCGCTTGTGCTGGATCACATGGATCGTTTTCACCTGTTCCGTTGTTGATCTCGTTATCATCCGTGATGCCGTCACCGTCGGTATCAACACCTCCTAAGTAAGGATCTGTTCCGTTCGTTGCTTCATCTCCGTTGGTAACGCCGTCTCCGTCACAGTCTGCTGCTGCCCACGTTGCATTGGTTGCATCGTATCCTGTATATCCTGCCGCTTGTGCTGGATCACATGGATCGTTTTCACCTGTTCCGTTGTTGATCTCGTTATCATCCGTGATTCCGTCACCGTCGGTATCAACGCCTCCTAAATAAGGATCCGTTCCATTGGTTACTTCATCTCCGTTTGTTACGCCATCTCCGTCACAGTCTGCTGCTGCCCACGTTGCGTTGGTTGCATCGTATCCTGTATATCCTGCCGCTTGTGCTGGATCACATGGATCGTTTTCACCTGTTCCGTTGTTGATCTCATTATCATCCGTGATGCCGTCACCGTCGGTATCAACACCTCCTAAGTAAGGATCTGTTCCGTTCGTTGCTTCATCTCCGTTGGTAACGCCGTCTCCGTCACAGTCTGCTGCTGCCCACGTTGCGTTGGTTGCATCGTATCCTGTATATCCTGCCGCTTGTGCTGGATCACATGGATCGTTTTCACCTGTTCCGTTGTTGATCTCATTATCATCCGTGATGCCGTCGCCGTCGGTATCAACACCTCCTAAGTAAGGATCTGTTCCGTTCGTTGCTTCATCTCCGTTGGTAACGCCGTCTCCGTCACAGTCTGCTGCTGCCCACGTTGCGTTGGTTGCATCGTATCCTGTATATCCTGCCGCTTGTGCTGGATCACATGGATCGTTTTCACCTGTTCCGTTGTTGATCTCATTATCATCCGTGATGCCGTCACCGTCGGTATCAACACCTCCTAAGTAAGGATCCGTTCCGTTCGTTGCTTCATCTCCGTTGGTAACGCCGTCTCCGTCACAGTCTGCTGCTGCCCACGTTGCGTTGGTTGCATCGTATCCTGTATATCCTGCCGCTTGTGCTGGATCACATGGATCGTTTTCACCTGTTCCGTTGTTGATCTCATTATCATCCGTGATGCCGTCACCGTCGGTATCAACACCTCCTAAGTAAGGATCTGTTCCGTTGGTTACTTCATCTCCGTTAGTAACGCCGTCTCCGTCACAGTCTGCTGCTGCCCACGTTGCGTTGGTTGCATCGTATCCTGTGTATCCTGCCGCTTGTGCTGGATCACATGGATCGTTTTCACCTGTTCCGTTGTTGATCTCGTTATCATCCGTGATGCCGTCACCGTCCGTATCAACACCTCCTAAGTAAGGATCTGTTCCGTTCGTTGCTTCATCTCCGTTGGTAACTCCGTCTCCGTCACAGTCTGCTGCTGCCCACGTTGCGTTGGTTGCATCGTATCCTGTATATCCTGCCGCTTGTGCTGGATCACATGGATCGTTTTCACCTGTTCCATTCGCTATTTCAACATCATCTGTAATTCCATCACCATCTGTGTCTGTTAATAACATGTAAACATAGTAATCACTCGTAACCCGTGTACACGGATTCTCTAATTCTAATGCGTACAAACCACCATTTGAGATGGTTAAGTTTGCAGAAGTTTCACCAGGTAGTGCTACTGTTTGATCGAACCACTGATAGCTTGTTGCTCCACTATTATTTACACTTGCATCAAGCGTGAAGGGAGCTCCTGCATTCGCAATGATATACACCGTTTGTACGCTATCACATGATACTCCTTGAGGCAATGTTGCATCGTAATAATACACACCAGGAGTACCTGAAGTGTAGGTAGTACCAGTTTCACCGGGAATAAGAACTGGCACTCCACTGCTGTAATCGTACCATTGAATGCCTGTGGCACCAACGGGGGTTGTCATGGTTAGTGGGCCAAAGCCACTGTACTGTGCAGTTGCATTTACACTGACCACTAATAACCAAAACAATAAATTTAGTTTTAATCGACTCATATTGATTCTATTTATTTGCTTCTCTGAAATTTTGGTTTACGTTGTTTTCATTTGTTTAAGTGTCATTTAAGTTTTCATTTGTAGGAATTTTGTAATGGTTAGAATTATTTAGTCAATAGATTGTAATTCAACCAGGCATTCAGGTGTTCCATTGAATTTGGTCTTAATACGATCTTTTTATCTTCATCAAGTAGAAAAATTGTCGGTGTTCCAAACACATAATAATCTGAAACTGCTTTTCCTTCCCACTTTTTTAAATCAGTAGTAGAAATAAATGGAAAAGAAGAAGCGAATGATTCGAATGCAGTTTGCGTTTCATCTAATGATACTAAAACAACTTCCACACCTTTCGAATTCCAATGTTTGTAGATTTCCACTAACTCGGGTAATTCCGTTTGGCAATGCCCACACCAAGCAGCTGCAAAAACGACTACCGTGTAGCGACTTTTAATGGCATGTAAGGAAGTAACTTTGTTAGTGTTGTAACTCGACACTCCAAAAAGAATATCTGGAACTTTACTTCCGATTTTCATCTTGCGGTAGCCTTCCAATTGTTTTGCTACGTCCGTTTCAAGTGTGCAACTTTGTTCATTGAGCACTTTTAGTGCGAGATATTCAGAAGAAGTAAATAAGCTCCGTTTTTCTAACAGATTGAACAAATAATCAGTGACTTCATTGTATTTTTTTGGGTCTGAAACCACTTTCTCTAAAATTAGGTCTATTGACTTATTTAGATCAGAATGTACTTTGTCTAAAGCCCCACTGCTGTTTTCAATGAACCAGACATGATTTTCAATGACCTCCTTGTACAAACCGCTTTTGTACAAGCGAGAATCACCGTAATCTAATGTTCTCAATGCATTAAGTGTTGCCGGGATTTCTTCCGTACGGTATTGCGCTACAGCAGAAACTGAACTCACCAATTTACGAATGGGTAAAAACCAACGTACATAACTTTCTTTAGGAAGTTGCGCTAAAAACTGCTGTTCTTCTTCGTTTAAACGCAGCAATTCATTTTGTATGGAAGCATTGGGTGTTTTCTGAACAGCAAATAACGAATCTAATCTGTACATTTTTTGCAAATAGCGCCATGCATTGATGGCTTGTTCACGCCTAGGTTGTTCTTTTGCATACTGAAGAAAGGCTTGATTTTGTTTACCTTCTTTAAATTGGATAGATTCTACAGCACTTGGCGTTACACCTCTTAAGGAGATGGTTTCACTTGCCAATACAACGATGTAAGGCGTATTGTCTTCAGAAACCAAGAAGCCCATCCCGTAATCATTTGCCGTAAACGAAAGAGAAAAACGACCACTTTTATCGGTTATCGCGCTGTCAATTGCGTAATCTTGAAAACCATTAAAGCCTTTTAGAACGATCTTCTTTTCTGGAAGTGCAGAAAATGAACCATTCAATTGCTGACCAAAGGAAAGATTGAAAACATAAATAAACAACGCTATTAATAAACTACTTTTTCTCATCTATTTTTAATTAAGCCCACACTAAGTCCAACTGCCAAGGCAACATACCTGAATAATTATAGTTAGACTCTAAACATTTGATAAATACAGGGAATTTTAATAACAAACTTTAGACTCAAGTTTCCCTTATCAACTTCAACTACAGGATATCCTATACTCTGAATTGATTCGCTAACACTTTTAATAAACTTTACGGAAATTTTGTATGCTTTCACTCGCTGCACAAATACCATAGCATCCTCATTATAGCACTTGTAAAAAAGCCCCTCTTTATGCAGAGTAAATTTAGCTTTTTCAGCACTCCTTAGTGTCTTCTCTTTTATCGTCATTTTTCACAAAAAAATCGACCCTGCCTGCGGCAGGCAGGCGCTTCGCGGTATTGAAACCATACCGCCCTGCGGGACGGTATGGTTAAGTGTCAAAATTGTCAAATCGCTGCGCTAATCACCCTTCGGCAGGCTCAGGTTAAAAAGTGTCAATACTTCGACAAACTCAGCACTAGTCCTTAAGGCAACGAACAGAGTAGCCGTAAGCACGATTGAATTCGTCCGTATTGGCACCGGTGCTAGTGAAGAAGAGGTACCACGAATAGTTAAAGATGCCTGAAACGGAAACGGTACTAGACCAATAGCTGCCGACAGAACCAACATTGTTAAGCGAACCAAAGCTGCTGAAGCGGTCGCCCGCCACGGGCAACTTAAGTGGAGAGGCAAAAGCACCAGCTGCATTATTGCTACTCCAGCTCATTCGTTCAGCATGCAACTCTGCCTCTGTAGGCAGGCGATAGCCACTCGGGCAAGGGTTGTTCACTCCACCCGCACCTTGCCAAAGGTTGACGTTTTGAGGGGCAAGCCAATCAAAAGGACTAGATAGTTCGGTTATAAATAAACCGTCCCATGAGTTTCCTGCATTGGGAACTGCAGTTGTTGCGTTTGTAGCTGTTAGACCACTTGTTCTTAGTTGGTGCCCATCACAAAAACGTCCCCATTGAAATAAATCTCCGTAAGCTGCAGCATCTGTGCTGCTGGTTGCCACTTGGCTCGCACCCAAGTTTCTGTCCATCCATGTCTCCCCTGTTACTGGATTCATAACATCAACCACTAATGTAGAACTACCTCCACAAGTGTATACTACTGGACCACAATTACATGCCTGCGGCAAAACTAAGGTATCCTGAGCACGAGACGATGTGCAATTAAGCACCATCAAAATGACGGTTAACTTCATAAAGTTTAAGTTTTTCATATTATTTGTTTTGTTCCATTTATAATTAATTTACAACTAAGATTTCGACATGATTAATTTCATTTTGTTTGTAAACTATGTGATAAAAACCTGGATGGAGCCTCACCTTAATTTCGCCTTGCAATTCCAATCTATTAACAAGTTTACCATCCGTACTGTAAATCAATATGACGCGTTTTTTTCCTTCGACATTAAAAGTCACGTTACCTGAGCTCGGGTTCGGATAAAATAAAACACCTCTTTCGTCCGAATTTCGGTAAACGCTTTCTGTGTCTGAAAATGATACATCACCGTCGAAGTCAGTCTGCTTTAGTTTGTAGTAAGAAAAACCCGAATGAGGTTCTTCGTCTATAAAAGTATAAGTCAAGATTGTATTGGAATTCCCAGCTCCATTAATCCTTGCGACTTCATCCCAATCATATCCGTTTCTTGAGCGGTATACTGTAAAAAAATCATTGTTTCTTTCGGAAGATGTGATCCACGAGACATCTACTGCTCCATTTAGGTTCAATTCTGCGTTGAAGTATACCAACTCTATGGGCAAAGCAACTGGGTCACAAACTATAACACCTATGTAATCTGAGATTTCAAAACAACCGTTTAAGTTACTTATATTTTGTCCCAAAGACAATCCTGAAAGCGGTGTTGAGGCCGAAGAGCTAATTGCATATATTTCATAAGCCCCTCCGTTCAACAGACCTGAGAAATTTGGCGAGGATTCTATTCCAACTATATTCCCTTGATCATCTGCGATAATATACTCCAATACACATGCTGGTGTGGCATTGTAAACGCCTGTAGTTTGGACGCTGACCCCGTTATTTACTGTGTAGGCACAAGGAATAGTAGATGCTCCATTGGCACCGCAACCTATTAACCAAATATGGTTTGAGAAACAGTAACATCCCGCAAGGCTAAATATGGATTGACCAACGGACAAACCCGTTGGCAAATTCCCAGTGGGATAAGTAAACGAGGTTGCTTGAACAAGATTTTCAGTTGTACCCTGAGAAAAGGTTGGGACATTAGAGATCTCTAAAATGACACCGTATGCGTCGGCTAATACGTAAATTACGGAAAAACCACTTGGAGGCGTACCTGCGACCGGAACGCTGACCGGGTTTCCTATTGTAAAGTCACATGACTGTGCCTTGGTAGTTGCATTGACACCGAAAATAAGAAAACAGGTTACAATCATTCGCAAGGGGAAGAAACATCTTGCATTTAAATTGTTGAAGTTCATAGTTCATGTTTATATAGACACATTCCCTCACGTTTGGAGGTCATAATAATCGACAGCAATATTCCGCAAACTTGCCGTCGCTTAAAAAATTGTCAGCAATACTTTATCAATACAAGTGGATAAACTAGCTATATTTAACCATATCTTATACAATACATAATATTCTAATATGTTGTATATCTTATAATTGGCACATTTGGAGACGATGAATATTAGATGATATAGTCTTTGAATTATCGATTCTTTGAAAGAACATAAAAAGAGCTAACACTATTTTTTATTGAATATACCCCCTTCCCCATTAATAGTGCGAAAGTAGCGAAAGCGCAACCTAGACTTAGCCTAGTAAAACAATGCTCTATTCTTGGAAAATCTCGTTCGGGTATCTAGTACAAGCCTCGTGGAGAAAGCAGCCTGCTTCTTCAACTTATGAAGCGAATCGATGCTCAGTTCCTCAAGCATCCCTGCCTGGAAGTGGCTATAATGACGAGTTACTTGAATCATGATCTAGGCTATCGCGTGAATGAAAAACAGGTGCGTCGACTTTACAAGTCGATGCATCTGAAAACGATTTTTCCACCGCCAAGAACTACCATCAAGGGAGCAGGACATCACCGATATCGATACCTTCTAAAAGGACTAAAAGCAAACCGTACAAATCAAGTATGGCAAACTGATATAACCTTTATCCAGATGGAGAAAGGGTTTATTTATATGGCAGCTATAATCGATGTTCACAGTCGAAAAATACTGAACTGGAGCGTCTCAAATACAATGCTCGAGTTGGGTTATTGAACTGCTAGAAGACACTGTAGCACGCTTCGGGACGCCAGAAATACACAACACAGATCAAGGAAGTCAATATACAAGTGAGATTTACCTTTCGGCCCTCCGAAAGCATGGGATTTAAATACCGATAAGAAAAAGCATAGCTTTTGAAGACCAAGCGTTATCGCAGAGAAGAAAAGGAAGAACTCTGGACAATATCTATATTGAACGCTTCTGGCGATCACTCAAACGTGAAAAAATTAATCTGAATCCTCCGAACGGTGGAATCCAATTGTATAAACTCATCAGAGAATATGTCGAGTTCTACAACACCGAAATAAGGCATCAAGGCCTGAATAATCAAACACCAAATAATGTATATTACTAATTAGGCAAAAATGCCTCAAATCAAACTTAAATTAATGAACTCGCTGTCCTAAGAATAGGTAATATTATAACTGCATTTTTTTCCTCAGTGATAAAAATGAAATAATTTGAATAGCCCTATAGCAACGTATGTCTTATTTGTAATTTTATATCTAACATCTTTTGATCAGGAAGCACTTAAATTAAACCTTAAAAACACCTGTATTGTAAATGTAGGGCTCAATAATAAATATGTAGTGCTCTTGTATGGTTACTTCTTGAACGATCCAGTATGTTTTCGCTAACTTTATAACTCATTTTAATCTATTGGGGATCCTTAATGACAAACGCTCAAAACAGCATCGAGCAAGTTTCATTAGAACAATAGGAAAGATATTTAGCGAGTCCAACCTGCGCTTTTAGGATTTTATACACCGAAAGTAATAGTTCCAGGAAAGAAAAGGTCAAAGAATTAGCTCTTTAAATGAATTTTTGGCTAAGCAGTATGAAAGAAATTTCCAAAGATTTAGAAGAAGTGATAATATCTATTAACAAATAAGGAAAAGATTGATTAATCGGAGTATCTTTCAAAAAATGGGAAGGGGAAAAAGTCTTGAGCTCCTTCACTAATTGTCTCAGGTAGATTCTGTGGATAAAAGTCATGAATTTGAGAGGATGCATTTTTCGCTAGAAGAAAATTTATCTCGACTGAAAAATTATTCAAAAAATTCCTTGTTCTCACAGATGTACGCAAACAGAACCTCTCTTTTTACTAACTAAGTCTAACAATAAAAATAGTGTTATGAGATCATTTATGTTCCTAATAATTGTATTTTCTATTTCTGATGTAGTACTATCGCAGTGTACACCAATAATTGCAGATGGGGTCGCTGATAATTTAGTACCGGCATATCAGTGGAAGGCAGAGCTTTATCAGGGCTTTTTTGGTGTTCAGAATGCACCCCCTCCGGAAAATCAGAACCATGCGGCGAATCTTGGAAATTTGGGAAACCCTACACTAGTTGAGGAGGCATATACAACGTACAGCGGAGGTATCTTTTCATATAATGATACACAAATCCCAGCTACAGATAATCCTTTCGATTCGGGAGTATTCGATTCAAGAGCGGATGTAGTACCTGGAGGATTTAATCCTGTTTCTGTTAATGGTGGTTGGCAAATGATTTTCAGACGTCAAGCCGTTTTTACGGGGCAAGTTACAATAGGGTTTGCAGGTGCGTATTTTGATGATAATGCCGAACTATTCGTCAACGGAGTTTTGGTTGATGATATAATTGGATTTACTCCGTTTTTGCCAGCAGCAAGCGTCATTAACTACACAGTTGCGCCTGGAGATGAAATTGAAATTCGCTTAACAAATAGGGAAGGATTTGGTGGGTTTAATTTATCACTTGACCTACCGTCAATAAATGTTCAAGCGGATATTACGAATAGCTCTATATGTGCAGGAGGGGCAACGACAATTTATGCAAGTGCCATTAACAATAATGTTACTTACACTTGGTCTTTACCGAACGGAACCCAATTCAATGGTACATCAATTCCAATCAACAATGCTGGAACTAATCAATCCGGTGTATATTCACTAACCACTACCGATCAAATCGGATGTAATTTGACTTCACAGGTTAATTTGACTGTAAATGCTAACCCTACGATAGTTGCAGCAGATATTCAAATATGTCAAGGAGAGAGTGCGACTATTTCGGCCAATGGAGGAAATGTATATACTTGGGATAATGGTTTAGGCTCAGGGCAAACACATAACGTCTCACCGAACGTGAATACCGTTTATACAGTAACGGGAGTAGATGTCAACGGTTGCATAGGTTCTGATAACTTGACAGTAACTGTCAACCCAGTACCAATTATCACCACCTCTAATGTTGTAATTTGTGCTGGAGAGAATGTTAATATCACTGCGAATGGCGCGATTGCATACACATGGGACAATGGATTAGGAGCTGGCCAAACGCAAAACGTGTCACCTAATACAACAACAACCTATACCGTTACAGGAACGAATGCAAGTGGATGTTTGGACACAAATTCGTTAACTGTTACTGTTAACCCAGGAGCCCCCGTACTTACCTCAGTTGACGTTACGATTTGTGATGGCGATACGACGACGATCTCTGCCGCAGGTGGTGTCAACTATAATTGGGATAATGGTTTGGGAATGGGTCAATCGCATACAGTGAGCCCGAATACTTCAACGACCTATACAGTCACAGGTACTGACGCGAATGGTTGTGATGGAACGGGTCAAGTCTCGATTACAGTAAATCCATTAGACGATCCGTCATTTACGATAGCCGATTATTGCGAAGCAACGGCAGCAAGCATTCCATTAGTAACAGGTTCTCAAGGCGGCAGTTTTTCGTTAGCATCCGCAGTTTCGAATGGAGAAACAATCAATCCAACTACAGGAGTTATTGCTGGTGGCGTAGGAGGAGTGACCTATGATATTGAATATACTACTTCAGGAGTATGTCCTCAAAGTTCAATTCAGAGTGTTACGGTAAACCCTTTACCAATAATCACCGCAGCGGACGTAACGATTTGTCCGGGAGTTAGCGCCACAATCTCAGCAAATGGTGCTCAAACGTACGTTTGGGACAATGGGCTTGGAGCAGGTCAAACACAAACAGTCACTCCGCAAGTAATAACGACCTACACAGTTACAGGAACAGATGTAAACGGTTGTGAGAATTCCACCTCGATGGATGTAATTATTCAACCTAGTGCAGCTATTGTAGCCTCAAATGACGTTACGATTTGTGATGGAGATGTGACCACGATTAGTGCCACAGGAGGAGTAAACTACACATGGGATAATGGCTTGGGAGCAGGTCAAACGCAGACAGTCAGTCCTCAAGGAATCACGACTTACACGGTGACAGGAACGGACGCTAACGGTTGTTCAGGAACAGATCAGGTAACAGTAACAGTAAATCCATTAGACGATCCGTCATTTACGATAGCCGATTATTGCGAAGCCACGGCAGCAAGCGTTCCTTTGGTAACAGGAACTCAAGGAGGTTCTTTTTCATTCGCAACGGCAGTTTCGAATGGAGAAACAATCAATCCAACTACCGGAGTTATTGTTGGTGGAGTAGGAGGAGTGACCTACGACATTGAATATACTACTTCAGGAGTATGTCCTCAAAGTTCAGTTCAGAGTGTTACGGTCAATGCTTTACCAACAATCACAGCAGCGGATGTAACGATTTGTCCAGGAGGTAGTGCTACAATTATAGCGAATGGAGCCCAAACGTATATCTGGGACAATGGTTTAGGTGTAGGTTCAACACAAACGGTCACCCCACAAGTAACTACGACCTATACAGTAACAGGAACAGATGCAAATGGTTGTGAGAATTCAACCTCGATGGATGTAATCATTGAACCAAGCGCAGCCATTGTAGCATCCAATGATACCTCAATCTGTGCAGGAGAACTGGTATCGATTAGTGCAACAGGAGGAGTAAACTACACATGGAATAATGGCTTGGGAGCAGGACAATCGCATACGGTAAGTCCATTGGGTACAACAACCTTTACGGTTACGGGTACGGATGCCAATGGTTGCACAGGCACCGACGACGTAACGATTACGGTGAATCCACTTCCAGTGATTGACGCAGGAGCTGATCAGATAGTATGTGAGAATGATTTAGTTACTGTTTCAGCAAGTGGAGCCCAGAGCTATGTTTGGGATAATGGTATTCAAGATGGAGTAGGTTTTGTACAGTCGCCATCAGTGGTTACTTATACGGTTATTGGAACAGACGGCAATGGTTGTCAAAGTACAGATCAACTCACAGTCACAGTCAACGCATTACCTGTTATTGATGCGGGGCCAGATCAAGCATTATGTGATGGAAGTACAGTTATCCTGACAGCGAATGGCGCTCAGAATTATGTATGGGATAACGGCGTTCAAAATGGTGTTGCTTTCCAACAAGGCGTTTCAACGGTTGTATATACGGTTACAGGAACAGACATCAACGGCTGCTCGAACGATGACCAAGTTGCAGTGACGATCTATCCACTCCCAGTAGTTGATGGGAACGATGAGACAGCTTGCTTTGGAACAGATGTTACCTTAATGGGAAGCGGAGCGGTAACTTATCAATGGGATAACAACGTAGTGGATGGCGTTCCATTTACGGTGAATACAACTACGACCTATACGGTTACAGGAACGGATGCGAATGGTTGCGTATCTACTGGAGATGCTACCGTTACGGTTCTTCCACTGGACGACCCTAGCTTCACAGTCAGTAACTTCTGTGAAGGAACCGCAGGAGTTGTTCCAGTTGTAACAGGACTTACAGGAGGAGCTTTCACGCTAGTCAATCCAACGAATGGAGCTAGTGTTGATGCTTTAACAGGGGAGTTACAGAACGGACAAGGAGCAACGGACTATTTCATTGAATACACCACGAATGGTTCATGTCCTCAGAACAGTATTGAAGTGGTTACGGTATACGCCCTTCCGGTTCTATCAGTTCAAGACACGAGTATTTGTTTGAATGATTGGGGAACGATTAGCGCATCAGGTGCTCAAAGTTATGTCTGGGACAATGGCTTGGGGTCAGGAGCTACGCAGAGCGTTTCTCCTCCAACAACGATGACTTACACAGTTATAGGAACGGATGCCAATGGGTGCGAAAATACAGCGAGTTTAGATGTTACTGTTTTTCCTTTACCAGCAGTTTTTGCAGGTAATGACACCCTGATTTGTGAAAATGCATCGATCAGTTTATCAGGACAAGGCGCAGTGAGTTACACATGGAATCAAGGAATTACAGACGGAGTGTCCTTCACCCCAACACAAACACAAAGCTATGTTGTGATCGGAACGGATGCAAACGGCTGTCAAAATACAGACGATGTAGTAGTAGAGGTGGAACTCAACCCAGAGGTTATCTTTTTTGGAGATGATTTGGAAGGTTGTGTTCCTCTTACTACAAACTTTACTAACCAAACCCAAACACTTGGTGCCTTAGATAACTGTGTTTGGGAGTTCAGTAATGGAGTTACGCTTACAGGCTGCAACAATGTTCAAACGACATTTGATCAGTCAGGGCTGTATGATGTTACGCTCACAACAACGACATTGAATGGATGTACGGCTACCACAACCTACACGGACTACATTTATGTAGAAGCTGATCCAATTGCTTCCTTTGAACCCTCACAAACAGAACTCACAACGGTGTTCACAGAGGTGGATTTTGAGAATACGTCAACAGGAGCCATTGATTACAATTGGGACTTTGGAGACGGATCACCAAATACATCTACCGTATCACCAATGCATGAGTTTCCGATCGACCAAGGAGGAAGTTATACGACGGAGCTCATTGCATATTCGTATTTAGGCTGCACAGACACGGCGTACGCTACCATTAAAATCCGAGATGAAGTGATTTACTACGTACCCAACACATTTACTCCCGATGATGACGAGCACAATCAGACCTTTCAACCCGTATTTACAGCAGGAGTGGATCCTTACGATTTCACAATGTACATCTTCAACCGTTGGGGAGAAGTGATTTTTGAGAGCAGAAACTACGACGTAGGCTGGGATGGAACCTATAATGGCTCACTCTGTCAGGATGGCACTTACACGTGGAAGATGGAGTTTAAAACATTGGAAAACGATGAGAGAAGAATAGCTATTGGGCATGTGAATCTCATGAGGTGAGATGATCCTTACTTTTAATAGGCTTCCTTAGTTTTAAATTAAACATACATTATCGAATAATATTGACTAGGAATAAAGTTCCATTTCTAATAAAAGTGATTCAGGAAAAACCGTTTTTTCTAGGTTCGATAAAGAACCACAGACGAAACCTATCTATCTTATACATATCAATACTTCTACTAATTGTGATTGCACATATTTTGGGGTTGAATGGAGCATTCCTTTTCTTTACCAATTTATTTTTGACCTCGCTCTTGGCTTTCATCCTGTTTAGACCAAAGACCGTCACATTTAGGCGGGATTGCGTTTTCATAAAAGATGTATTGAATAAAAAAGTAATTTCTTTCCAGTCCGGTGCAATTTCCAAAATATCTCATACATGACTAGGTAATTTAAAATTGGTGTTAATATCGGTTGAGCTTGACAATCAAAAGCGGAAATTTTTCGCCTACTTCTTCGATAAACCGGAATGTGACATTGACGGCATTGATGTTCTCGAAGCGCATAGAGGCTATTATAGAACGATGAGAAAATTCGATTCAAAGAAGAGGATAACAAAAAGTTTGTAAAACGCTTAATTCAAAGATCTTTGGGTTAAACACAATTAGAACCTGTCATTCGATGACAGTACAAAACAACCGTTCCAATTTGTAATTCTTTCTTAAAGTATAATCCTACCCATTCTTGTAGCCTTCCCGAAAAATGTAGCCTTCCCGAAAAATCAGACAGTTAAAAAGTTAGTTAATTGATTAAGTTTAAATTGTTGATTATGAAAAGAACACGATTTAGTGAGAGCCAGATTATTCGTATTCTGAGGGAATATGAAGCGGGCAAGTCTGCGAAGGATTTGTGCCGTGAGAATGGGATCAGTGATGCCACATTCTACAACTGGAAGAAGAAGTATGGAGGCATGGATGCTGTTCAGTTGAAAAAACTCAAGGAACTTGAAGAAGAAAACCGTCGTTTGAAGCGTATGTTTGCTGATTTAAGTCTGGATCATGAACTTCTCAAAGAAGTACTTGAAAAAAAGTTCTAAAGCCTTCACAACGCAAAGAGGGAGCAGGATTTTTAATCGAACAAAAAGGAGCTTCCGTTGGGAGGGCTTGCAGAGTTGTTAGCTTACACCGATCTATGTGGTATTACGTTTCTAAAAAAGATGATAGCGATATTGAAGCAAAGCTTCAGCAACTAGCTGATCAACTTCCGCACCGAGGTATTGATGAGTACTACGGTCGTTTGAGGAATGAAGGGTATCCTTGGGGAAGAAAACGCGTGCTACGTGTGTATCGCGGTCTAGGACTTCAGTTGCGTAGAAAACGTAAGCGACGATTACCGAGCAGTATAAAAGCACCGTTAACGCTACCGATTGCCTCCAACATTGTTTGGAGCATGGATTTCATGCACGATGTACTTGAAAACGGAAGAAAGTTCCGGATTTTCAATGTCATTGATGATTTCAACAGAGAGGCACTCGCCGTAGAGTCTGAATACAGCTTTCCGTCAGTCAAAGTTATTGACATTATGGAACGATTGATCGAGTTTAACGGAAAGCCTGATACCATTAGAACTGATAACGGAAGCGAGTTTATTGCACACGTATTCAAAAGATGGTGCAAAGACAAAGGCATTGACATCAAGTATATCCAACCAGGAAAACCTATGCAAAATGCCTACATCGAACGTTTCAACAGACACTACAGAGAAGATGTGCTTGACGCGTATATCTTTGAAAGCATTCAAGATGTTAGAACCATATCTGAAAACTGGAAGAACGACTACAATCACTACCACCCACATAAATCCTTGATGGGAATGAGTCCCATCCAGTTCAAAAGGAAAAAATTAGGGGCTAGCCCCTAATGGAGTTTAAGAGAGAATCTCTATTATTACACTGTCCGAAAAAGGAACAGGCTACATTTTTCGGGAAGGCTACAACAGTCGAAAAATACTGAACTGGAGCGTCTCAAATACAATGCTCGAGTTGGGTTGTTGAACTGCTAGAAGTCACTGTTGCCCGCTTCGGGACGCCAGAAATACACAACACAGATCAAGGAAGTTAATATACAAGTGTGTTTTACCTTTCGGCTCTCCGAAAGCATGGGATTTAAATATCGATGGACGGGAAAGGAAGAGCTCTGGACAATATCTATATTGAACGCTTCTGGCGATCATTAATCTCAATCCTCCGAACAGTGGAATCCAACTGTATCAACTCATCAGAGAATATGTCGAGTTCTACAACACCGAAAGAAGGCATCAAGGACTGAATAATCAAACACCAAATAATGTATATTACCAAATAGGCAAGATTGCTTAAATAAAATGTTTGACTCCAATATAATTAGAGGAAAAACATATAATACTCAGATATTTCAGTCCTCGGAATTTTCAATTTTATCGAAGTACATCGTAAAAGTTAAGGCAGAGTTGGTTAATCCCATTTTTTTTCTGAGTCGTGTTCTCGCCACCTCTATACCGTTCGTACTTTTGCCCGTGATCATTGAAATTGACTTTGTATCTAAATTTAATTTTAGAAAAACAACCAAACGCTTTTCAGCCGCGGTTAAATCTGGATGCTTTGAAAGAATTTTTTTGAAAAATTTAGAATTTAATTCCGCGAAATAAAGTTCAAACTCCTTCCAAAGCTTCTCACTTCCTCTTACTGTAACTTCACTCAGAATACTTTTAATAACTTTTGATTCTTTACTTTCAAATTTTTCCTTTTTTAATTTAACCTTAACGTCTGCAAGCAATTGGTTTTTACTTGCCAATTGGAAACTTCTGTCCGCCAACTCTTTTCTCTTAACATCCACTTGATATTTTAAGTTTTCAGTAATTAATTGAAGTTCTTTTAGAGCCAGATTTTTTCGTTTAGACTTTGTCAAAAAGTAAATAGAAAAACACAATCCCGTTGAAACCGCTAATAGCAATATAATTATCAACTTCCCAATCTTTTGTTCAGCAATAATATTTTTTAACTCATTGTTTTTCAATTGTATTTGAAGCTCTTGCCCTTCAGCTTTAAATTTTGTCGATAAGGTGTAATACTTAACAACTTCTTTTAGATTATCCTTTAATCTCTGGTTCTTCAAAAGAATAATTGAATCAGAATACTGAGAAGCTGTTAAAAAATCCTCTTTCGCCAAATAGTATTTTCGTGATGATTTGTAAAAATATCCTTGAACATAATTGCTACTATCAATCAAATAGTTCCTACTAAGATCCAGATAGTATTCGGCCTTTTCCAACTGCCCAACTGCTGAGAAATACTCCACTAAATTACAATTGTTAAAAAAACTCCTTTGTTCTGTTACTTGAAAAAAACTTATGTAATCGTCTATCCTGTCAAGTTTGTTTTTTAGTTTATTGATTTCATTTTTACGATAAAAAACCGCTAGTTCAAGACCATGTTTGTAAGCAGGGTCCACTGCAAAGCCTTGATCTTCTATTGCTTCTAGCTGTTTGAGATCAAGCTCTGCTTTATCAAAACGTTTTAAATTAATGTTCTCTATTGCTCTTCGATGCAATACATCGGGGATAGAGGATTCGTCATATTTTAATGCCAACTTCTCTGCTATGTTAATAAACTCCAATGCTTTCTGATGATCTTCAAGAAAATTGAAACCTATCGAAACGTATAAGTAAGGCTCTATCAATTTCTCTTGATGCCGTGTATACTCTGTTTCAAGTAAAGTAACTAACTCGAGCATTTCATCGCTCAAGTTTATCATTCCAGCACTATAAATTGCCCTCTGTATCGCCACAATCCTTAAAGACGTATCTCCAGGATCAGTTTCATTAATTATTTCTTGATAATAGGCCAAGCGAACACCTGTTTCTAAAGTTTGTTCACTTAGTTTCAGAAGAATTTCATTCCTTTCTTTCCCTGCACTTCTTTCCAGTCTTTTGGTTAACTTCTTAATTTCTTCGTTTTGTTCTTGTTGAGAAAACGCTGAATTACCAAATAACAAAGGCACCAAGAACAAAAACATACAGCATATATATCTTGTCTGTAAAATCTTTACAACTATCATTAACTCAGTTTAAATACAAAAAAAACAATAATTCTGTTCTTCCTAAAATGAAACTCAGTATTTACAACCAGAAATGTCTATCTGTTTTGGACAATAGCGCTAGTCATGACAACTTTCTTCTGCACTATTTAATAAAAAGAGGAGAGCTTTTACTACTTCGATAATCTATTATTAATTAACAACTCTCCCCTTCCTACGAAAGAAAAAAAGAAATTAGCAAACCCTAAAAAAATTGCTTCAGAGGAATTACGTTTAATCCAACCCCAAGACGCCCCCTTTACAGCGATTAATTGTGAGCAAGCTAAAATCTATTTTTTTTATTTACTTAATGTATTAGACTGGTCAGTGAAGCGAAAGCCCTAATCCCCTTCATGGCGACAAATTTAGATCACTTCCAACTGGCCAAAAAACAAATAACATCATTTACTTACGTTTGAATAAAATAGAATTCTCCAAGACAAATAATTTATCATCTGGCTAAACTATTAACAACTTCGCTATGGGCTTTTAAATAAGTTCGTAGAATTGAACCCAAATCTTAAATCACATATTCTAAACAGATTTCAATCTAAAAACAATGACAATTCCAACTATTATTTGACTAGCCATGTTTAGAGATGACCAACAATGGAGTCAAACTGCTTAAAACAAACTTATAATCGTCCCATCACTTCAATTAACGTAAGAAACTGAATACTCTTGTTTGACCTTTCGGCTTCAAGAACTCACATTTGCATTTTATGCTGTCATGTTAGCACGGTCTAAGCGAAAAAGTGGTAAGGCGGACATACTATTACAAAGGCAATGGCACATGTCCGCCTCTCTGCGACCTCTAAG
The DNA here is from genome assembly GCA_043584915.1 of Fluviicola sp. GTDB lineage: Bacteria > Bacteroidota > Bacteroidia > Flavobacteriales_D > Crocinitomicaceae > UBA4466. The sequence continues at coordinate 1,609,087 of CP121319.1, read as the reverse complement.
TTGAAAATAAATCAAATGAAAATTTGGAAAATACGGTGAAATGAGCTTTAAAAACCGGTTATTATTAGACTTTGGGATAAAAGGTAATTGCGCCAATTGGACCTGTTCCAACGATGGTATAATTGGAGGGAAATCTTTCGGTAAATTAACACTTTCTAACCACGGGATGATTCTGAAAGGTGCGGTTACACTTGTGAACAAGGAAGGTTTTATAACACTACAGAGCCCCTATAGCATTTATAACTTAATGGGTGTCCAAAAAATGGAAATCCGATATCGAGCTGATAAGCAAAGGGTAAAAATAGCTTTAAGAAATCACAAAGCTTTTGATAGGCCTTCCTTTCAGTATGTACTGCCAATGACACAAGGTGTTTGGAAAAGAAGAAGAATACGAATACAACAGTTTCAGCAAAGTTGCCCAAAACGAAAAAGTACGCCTCAAATTAATAATTACTTCTTGAAAAATGTAATTCGGATGTACCTATCCACAGCGGATAAAAAAGATGGTGAATTCGAGATTGAAATCGACTATATAAAGTTTTACTAGGTCTTCAAGTCCCTGACGGCTCACTACATCATATCGGAAAGCTTTTTTTAACCTTAATAGAAGCCTATTTCAATTAAGAAAAACGGAAGTTAAGAAACAACATGCAACGCAATTAAAACGTTAATCTACACAAATAACAAATTCTAGAGACTAATGCATTCAGCTCTACTTATCAGGGGGCAGAATGATAAATCCATTTTATTTCAAAAGCAATGTTACTCTAATTCGACAAATTAATGGGTTGTGCCATAAATAGTACTCAGCATTCTTAATCTAAGAATTACCAAATTCATCCGATCTTTTGTGTTACATTTTAACCATCTTTTTTGAAACCGACACACCATTGCTTTTAATTGTGGCTACCATGTAGTATAATCCCGCACTTAGCGTATTTAACCGGAAAGATGCAGTACCCTCTGCTGTATCTGAAGACACTTTATTACCCAAATGGTCATAAATGGTATATTCGAACGAAGCCTCCGACACAATTGTTACCTGATTTTCAAAGATACTAATGTTAATGTCGTTAGCCCCCTGGGGAATGTTGCATTTTGATACTTTAAGACCATAGTCTGTAACTGTACCGTCAAGATCGTATTGCTTTAATCTATAGTAAACGTTAGACTGACAATCATCCACACTCGATGTATCTATAAATTGATACTCCTGCGGTATAGTTGTTGTCCCAACCCCATTGATTTCAGTTACGTCTTCGTAGTTAAATCCATCGCACGTTTTTTCAATTAAAAAATAATCGTTGTTGTATTCTGTGTTAGTTGCCCATTGAACAACACTGTTTCTACCCTCACATTCTACATCAAATGAAGTAAGCTCCACAGGGAGATTGCTTGAACACGATATATTGTCATACAAGACATAGTAACTTGTAGAAAGGCTAGGGCTGCAAGTCCCTCCAATGGCTATGGCATTTATATCAACTGAGGGAGTAAAAGTGAAAATAATGTTATCCCATACTCCAAAAGCTGCAGGAGAGAAATTAGCATTAGCTAACAGCTGCCAACTACCTATTCCAATCGGACAAGTAACCGTGTTCCATGGTAACTCTGAAGCATTTGGTGTACCAAACAAAGCAAGATCAATAGTTCCTTGTAGATTCGATGCGACAAAAGTTTGACTTTGAGCAACACTTACAGAAAAAGAATAAGTAACACCTGCAAGAAAGGGCGTATTCAAAGCTACGCCTATATATTCAACAAAATCGATGCTATTTGGTTGAAGTACGAACCTGATCGTTCCTGCATAGCCTAGACCATCTGGAAGTTGTGAAATGGGGAGAACCGGCATACCTAAAGGATTGGACACTAGTGAATAATTGCAATTAAAATAATCCGGAGTTCCTGCCCCCGCACTCCTCCAATTGTCTACCAAGTTCATTTGCCCCAAAAAAGTTGGACAAACTGAGAAATTTTCAAAAGAAGGATTAGGGATTTGACAGTTTTGAGACGCAACTCCTTTTGGTAAAAAAATCACAATGCAGATTGCAGTAAAACGAATGATATTGGATCTTAATAGTACCATCATAGTATAGTTTCCTTATTGAATATTGTTTACGCATTTACTTCATTATAGCCATCTAATGGAAATCATTAATGAATTCTTAGCCTCTCATTAAGAAAAAAATCAGCGCCGCAGGTACTATTTCGATAACCTGTTTATAACAATTAAATTATCGGCGCTGATTGCCTTTGACTCTTGTTGACGTCTAAAACTTTTTCGCGTAGGTATTGACCAAAACATCAACGCAAGAGCACAAACTTCGAAATTTTTCAGGAGTTTCGAATAACAAGAAACTGTAGTTTTTTACGTTCGGATCAAGAACAAAATTGGGGATTTTAATAAGCACTTCGAAAAAAAACAATCTTACATCCTTCCATACTTTTTGATGCATTCGACCGGCTATGCTGCGCTGAAGCAAAATTTTAATTAAGCTTATTCTTCTTAGCAATTATTGGGCGAAGGAGCTACACGAAATAAATGCTCAGCACCATGAAAAGTATTCAAACAAGTCTGCGAGCTCATGAAGACTATCAAAAACTAAAACAGCCTAGGTAAAAGTCGATTTTGCTAACTTCCAAGCCGTCAGGGAAAAAGTTAGAATTCGGTGTTTTTTTTTTCGGGATGAGACGGCTCCGGGGTCGACCTTTGAGCTTTCTAACATTCTTTAAACTAGCATTCAATTTACCAAAGCACGTTTATAGCTTTCGATGATCATCTTCTTACAAAGCCTTCTAAAAATTTAGGGCTTCCGTTAGAATCGTACTTTTGATAATGAATTTTACAACTTCATTATTGTTTTTGTTTTGCTTAAACCTGAACCATAGAAAAAAGTGATAAAATAAGAACCCTGATCCAACATTCCCAAATCTATCTCCTGATTGTCACTGAATTTAAATTCATAGATTTTTTTACCTGAAACATCACTTATTAACAGCGATTCAAAATTTAAATTTGAGCCCTTTATCTGTAACTTGCCATTGGTTGGATTTGGAAATAACGTAAAGTCATCGGACTCATTCTCTTGAAGTCCAACCCATTCAAAATTATTTAAGGAAGCCGAGAAAATACCTCTTCCGTGAGTACCGATAAAAATTTTATTGGTACTGTATTGAATCTCTATGTCACTAACTTCAGTTGCGGGTAAGCAACCGAATTTGTACCAAATACTTGATCCTTCCGGAAGATAATAAACTGCGCCATAAGTCCCCACAAACAAACCCGACTCGCTAGACCCGAATTGAGAATCCATGATTCTCATGGAAGTTATAGGTAAATTGGGCAAATTACCCGTAATATTTTCCCATGACGCCCCACCATTTATTGATTTAAAGACCTTCAATGTGCTTGCGAAGCCAGGAACCGAAATGTACACAACGTTTTCATTTTGTGCATCAACCTGAATGCCTGAAATTGCATTAATGTTGGGAGTTGCGCAAGGCTGCCAATTCGAATTCGGCTCTTTTCTCCATAAACTAGATCCTTTTGAAGCGTAAATTTGGTCTGAGTTCGAAGGTGCAATTGCAATTTCTTCAAACAAACTGCCATTGTATGTTATGCTCCCTAATTCACTCCACGTATCACCTAAATCTAACGACTCAAATATCTTTCCAAATCCACAAACAATCCTGTTATCATTATTAGGGTCCAAAACGTAAGGAGTATGCCAAGCACCTTCATAATTTACTTGAGACGGTTTAATAGCGACACTCTGATCTGTCTGAGCATCATATCGCATCATTCCACCAAATTGATATTCCCAGAAACGAATATCTGAATTCGAATTATGAACTGCCTGCTCCATTCCATCTCCGGTTTGGGCGTATGATTTCCAATCGCCTTGAGTTTGTCTTGTGACATTGCCATTGTCTTGAGACCCTCCTCCTAAAACCAATGAATCTGTTTCAGACACGGCTATATCATAATACTGCGTTATAATTAAACCTTTCGAAAGATTTGAAAACGATGATGTGCTCCCATCGTACCTAAAAATACCGCCGTCATTACAAAAATAAACTCCGGTATTGAAGAATGGATTGGTTTCTATATTTCGTTGATCCACATGAACTACAGGCAAACCATTTCCTCCTAACCAATCAGAAATCTGATAAAAGCTTGCGCCGTTATTGTCCGTTCTGTAAATATTAAAAAAACCTACTACTGCGCTCTCGGTTCCATCATCGAGATAACTCACTACACAATCACTGTCTGGCATCGTAGATGATATTGCCGATACACCACCGTCTGTTGAATGGAAAAACAAATTATCACAAGTCAAGACAAGTTTGTTGGGATTCGTCTTATGAATGTCAAACCGTAAGTTTCCAGCTCCAAAATCACCTATAAATTGAAAAGAAACGCCCCCATTAGAACTACTAAATAAACGACCACTATTCGTCGAAGCGTAGACCACATTAGGATTTGAGGGGCTGAAGTCAACTTGCGTAAATGTGTTCCCAATTACGATGGAAGAACTTGCGAAGAAATCGGTGGTTCTGATCAACCCGTAGCTAGTAGCCGCAAGGATGACTGAAGGATCCATAGGATCATAGGTAAGGTCATAAATTCTTCTGTTTTGATTGAGATTAAAGCTAATACTGGTCGGTTGTACACTCTCTCCACCGTCGAATGATTCGTAAATTCCTATTGATGAAACTCCGTACCATACCATGTCGCTTAATGCTATTAACATATGATCTTCGTTATTTGGATCAATAATTATGCTGGATACAGCCGCCAAAGGGAGACGATCATTTACATTTTCGTAATTCAACCCGCCATCCTCAGTCCTCCAAAGCCCTCCCCACGGCGTCCCTACATAAAAGACGTTGGAATCAGCTGGACTAAATGAAATACAGGTTGTTCTTCCCATATCAATCTGGACACCGAAATTCCCATTATAATTCAAGTTGGTCCAGTTTACATCTATCGCTAGGTCATTGCATGAACTGTTGTTTTTATTCGCTTCTAACTTCTGGAATTCTCGGGCAAAGTCGACCCTTTCATTTTTTTCATTGAGACGATATTTCCACAAATGCTTCCACCTTTCATACTTTTTACGTACTCTTACTCGTTCCTTTTCATCACCCTTGTAACTTGTGAGCAAGCTATCTACCGAGTAAACAATTTCTGAATAGCTTTTCTTAGTATCATTTACCAGTGAACTAACCTCACTTTCCAATGCTACTTGCGCGCTCATCGTCTGACTGAGGAACAGACTTGATATTAGACCTAGAAAAATTTTCATGACTTACCTAAATGTTTTTTTGTTATGATTCCCTGTGAACTAGCTACAGATGACACTGGATAGTCACGGCTAACTTATTCCACTTTTCATTGCTTTCTCTAGCCACATTGCTCTCAGGTTAACAAGGGTACAGAGAGATTCAATGCAACACTCTTCTGTACCCCGCATCAACCCTACTTGATTTAGTATCTCTAAAGATACCCACTGAGCACTAACCGGCATAACAAACTATACCTATTGTTTACCATTAACCATTTTTGATCTGGTGATTTCTATTAATAGAACCATCACACAACCTCTCTTTCATCTCTTTGAATTTTTGGCTTGCCGACCTAATACCCTTCATTTTCACCATTCGCGATTCGCACGTTTACACGCCCTTACTATCCCTAATATTGTTTCAAACTCCTACACTTCAATAAACAAAGGAAGCACTACCCCTGTTGAGTCCTAATCCTGGTTTCAAAATTCATAACTCTAGGTGCTTTACATTTATTAAGTCCGATGTTTTTTTTGTGCTATCAGAATATCTGCCGAAAAAAAGAATAAGCGAATGTCACGCATATTTCAATTTTGCTCGATTTTATGATGATCTATACGACGGTAAAAACAATAAACCCTGCGTAAATGGAAAAACTAGGTGACTTCATTTCTACAAAGTCATTTTTTTTAAACGTAAAAAACTCAAGAAGTTTGCATTGAATTAAAGTGTAAAAGTTAGAGTCGCCCTTTATTTCTGTCATAAATTCGCTGTTTTCGAAATATCAGTCCTTAGCTTATGACGAAGTTAGAAACATACGAGAGTAATCCATTAATAGAACGGCTTCCGAAACACCTAAAACAATTTATCAAGCCTCAAAGATATGAGGATTACACACCTGTAAATCAGGCAGTATGGAGGTATGTTATGCGTCGCTTGGCAAGTCATTTACCTTCTGTTGCACACGGCTCGTATTTGGAAGGTCTGGAAAAAACTGGTGTAAGTCTCGACGAAATTCCCAGCATGTACGGAATGAATAGGATTCTTCAAGAAATAGGTTGGGCCGCCGTTGCCGTGGATGGCTTTATTCCGCCGAATGCATTTATGGAATTTCAGGCGTACAAAGTTTTAGTCATTGCTTCTGATATTAGGCAACTAGAAAACATTGAGTACACTCCAGCTCCTGATATTATCCACGAATCGGCAGGGCACGCTCCGATAATCGCCAATCCTGATTATGCGGAATACCTGAGACGATTTGGAGAAATAGGATCAAAAGCCATTATTTCCAAGCACGATATGGACGTGTATGAGGCTGTAAGAAAATTGTCTATACTGAAGGAAGCGAAAGGTGTTTCAGCTAAGGAAATCGAAACGGCGCAAAGGGAGATCGAATCAATTCAAAATAGAAAGGTGGCGTTATCTGAGATGGCACAAATTCGGAATCTTCACTGGTGGACAGTAGAGTATGGCTTGATAGGCACATTGAGTAATCCAAAAATTTACGGAGCTGGCCTTTTATCTTCTATTGGAGAAAGTTTGTCGTATCTTAAAAAAGAGGTTAAAAAAATTCCCTACTCAATTGAGGCGACACAACAAGAGTTTGATGTAACAAAGGTACAGCCACAATTATATGTTACACCAGATTTTTCGTTCCTTATGCAGGTGCTAGAGGAGTTTGCGAACACTATGAGTTTGCGCAAGGGAGGAAGCAAGGGATTGTTACGTCTGATTGAATCAAAAATGGTCGGAAGTATTGAATTAAGTACTGGCCTTCAAGTTTCTGGAGAATTTTCGGAGGTACTCATGAATGAGGACAATGAAGTAATCTTTTTTAAAACTATTGGCCCTACCGCTCTTGCTTACCGCGAGAAAGAGCTTATTGGTCATGGGATTGAATATCACAAAAATGGCTTTAGTTCGCCTATTGGAAAACTGAAAAACATCAATTTGTCCATAGAGGATATGGGACCCTTAGATTTAAAAGCCTACAATTTTTATGACGGGAAATGGTTGGAGTTTGAGTTTGAGAGCGGGATTCATGTCGAAGGCATGAACATCACGGGCATCCGAAATATTCAAGGAAAACTAATGTTAATACAACTTTCAAATTGCACAGTAACCTATAAAGGCCAAGTGCTTTTTCAACCAGAATGGGGCGTTTACGATATGGTTGTAGGTAAAGAAATTGTTTCTGCATTTGCAGGTCCAGCTGATCATACTTCATTCCCGAATCTTTATGAGGTTTCAGTTACAAAAACAATAAAACCAACTCCACCGGATGAGGCTACTCTAATAAAGGAACAGCTTTATCGTGAATTAAGAGAGAAGCGAAACAAAAAACGAGCTACCGATGAATTTTTATGGGCCATGTTTTTGAAATTGAAGCAACAATTTCCAGATGAATGGTTGTTACTTTTAGAGATACTAGAACTTTCTGAGGACGATGAATTAGTATCAAAGATCAAAGATCAGTTGAATGCAATAAAATCCTTGAACCCGAGTAAACAGTCTTTAATTGATAGCGGAATAGAAATAATCGATTCTAACCGTGTGAATAAATCTGAAGGATTCATCACCAAGAAAAGTTAGAGAAACCTTAAATGGAGTATTCTACCGAGAAAAGCAAAGTCTTGGTCCTGTCGCATGAACTTCTGAGATAAATAGATTTCTTCTGACTAACATTAAGCCGACCAAGGATAAAAATGTCTTGAACGGGGTATCTTCAGAATCTCTAATCAGATTCTTCAATATAATTTTACTAATTCTATTCCTGTTCGGGTTCGCTGAGCGGATTCGAATTCTTTGAATCCTGTGTAGTTTACAATGCTACGTTTAACCGCATGATTCTGTCGTTTGGTTTATTAGACGCTGCCAAGAATAACTGATATTTCAAAAAGGTAAAAAAAATGGTTCCGTCGCATTAACTTCTGAGATAAATAGATTTCTATCTTCTGACCAACAATTAAGCGACCAAGGATAAAAATGTCTTGAACGGGGTATCTTTAGAATCTCTAATCTGATTCTTCAATATAATATTTACCACTTCTATTCCTGCTAGGGTTCGCTGAGCGGATTCGAATTCTTTGAATCCTGCATATTTTACAATTTTACGCTTAACCCTTCGATTCTATTACTCGACAATGTTGTTTAGGTATTTGCACTGCCTAATTTTTATTTTCTTCACTTTTAAACTTCTTCTGTTTACAACTCTAAGCGCCGATTTATTGGATCCGCTCTTATCAGAATTTACAAGCCTAGGACTTCCATTTTTAGTAATTACTTTATTGAATATTTTTTGCGCAGAAACCCGTTGTCTCCGTTTTGTCAGCAAAAAATCAACTGTATTGCCTTCTCGGTCAACAGCTTGATATAAGAATCTATCATGACCCCCTACCTTCACATAGGTTTCATTCATTCTCCAACTGTCCCCGACTGGTAATTTCCGTTCATACATGCTTTTCTCAATGACACTGGAAAACTTAAAAACCCAACGTTGTATTTTAAAATGACCAACTTGTACACCTCTTATCTAAAGCAATTCCTCAAAATCTCGATAGCTCAAGCGAAATCTCAATTTTAGATAGACAGCATAAAGAATTACAACTTTGGGATATTGATGACGATTGAACATGGTGGTCAGTTTTATGCCAATCTAAGTATTTCGAATTTCACCTGAGTTAATGCGACAGAACCAAACTACCCGCCATAGGTAAAAACACAGCATAGTTCGAGCACTAAATTTGTATGCAATTATTGCTTCAAAAATGAAATAGGAGCTGTTTTAGTTCCATTCATTACTAACATTATCTGGTAAGCACCAGTTCTCAATGAAGAAACATTCAATTTCTCCTTCAATTTACCGCTAGCAACAACTTTTCCAGAAGCATCAATTATTTGATAAGTAGCGTTTTTATTATCTTCATAGTTGCTTACTTCCATAATATCAGTTACGGGATTGGGCACAACCGTAAAATTAACGGCTTCAATTTCACTTAAAGCATTTACATCTTGGTCCTCATTGATTTGGTGCTGTTCGTTTATGGCCGGATTGAATAATGTAGAAACACTTCCACTCGGCCATAACACTTTTAACGAATCAACTGCAGCAGACTGTCCAAGTCCAACATGCACATTTAACGTATTCATAAAAGCAAATCCTTCTCCTGACCTTACGTCTCGAATCTGTTTTGATCCGCCTGAATAGACTTCAACTCTAGCGCCAATTCCATTGGCATTGCTAGCAGACCCAGTCAATCCAACCTTAATCCAATTATTGCTGTTGCCTTCATTCATATACAAGGTTCCGTTATTCTGAATATCCAAAAATCCATCATTATTCAAATCGCCTACAGGCCCGCTCTCCAAGTTAATGCCCGCATCGGTGAATGTTAAATCGCCATTACCTAGTAATACTCTTCCTGCTCCTAGCACATCGCAATTTCCGTCATTATTAAAATCAAACGAAACAAACTCAATACTCAGATTTGTGAAAATATCGAATCCACTGTTTGCCGTAACCTCAGTAAACGTTCCGTCATTATTATTGCGCATTACTTTATGCATTCCATCAGAAGATGCACTCGCACCTACTACAATATCCATATCCCCATCATTATCAAAATCGTTCACTGCACTTGACCACGTTTGTAATGGATCGCTTAGATTTGAACTTACTGACACATTCGTAAATACTCCATTTCCTTCATTTCTGTGCAGCTCGTTCAACTTTTCAGTTCCACCACCACCTCTGCACTTGGCAATGAACATGTCTACGTCTCCATCATTATCGAAATCAGACCAGAGCGACCCATAGTTTCCTCCTTGAGGATTGTCCCCCATTCCTCCTTGGTTAAAACTGAACCCATTATTCCCATCATTAATTAAGTAGACATTAGGCTCAACGTCGTGGCAAATAAATGCATCCAAATGTCCATCGTTATTTATGTCCACACAATTCGTTCGTTGCGAGAAGACAAATTGAGAAAATGGTGTTGCTGAATACGCACTGCCCGTTGCATCAGCAAGAACCAATTGCACTCCATTTCCACCTCCAAAAATTAAATCGTTGTAACCATTTTTATCCAGATCGCCTGCAGCCATACTCCAATCTGGACTGTAGGTGCTTGAAGCAATAGGGTAACTGTTATTTTGAAATGTCCCTCCATTCTGTTGGTAATAAATATTCAGTTGATTCCCTCCAAAAGGCACGTTTACGATATCGTCCAAATAATCCCCATTCATATCGACTACGCACATATTGGTGGAAAACCCACCTATACCCGTTATGCTTTCTGTCGCGAAGGACAAACCATTCGGAGCTACATAAGTATCTTCAATCAACTCAAAATCAAAGCCTTCACTAGACCAGTTATTATCAAAAGCAATGTAGTACGTGTTACCTTGTAACGCAGGAAAAGAAACAACTGCCAATAACCCAGAGCCAATCACACCACTATCGTCATCCCCTGCCAAACAGGTTAAATTTCCGCACATTCCCGTGTAAACGTGCACTCTGGTATCCTTTCCGCTATTCGATGGCAAATCTGTATTAATTGTTATTGTATAATCTTGAGATGGAGTATAAATATACCATTCGCCCCGATCTGCGTTTGTTCCATTCGGAGCGCAAATGGGGTTGGGAAGATCTGTCCCAACAATGGTATCTTCAACATGCAATCCTGCATTAATTGGTTGTGCCGTGGCACATATAGATTGTGAAAACGTAACCGCACAGTACAACACCCCTAATTGGGTTAAAAACATTTTTTTTATCATGATTTTTTATTTATTTGATTAATTACAATCGACTTTTTCATTGATCCACTTTTCAAGTAAGTCCACACCTTCTTGATGTATCATGGACCTTCCTGTTATTGGCATTTGAATGCTTGGATCATTGGAATTTAAGCGGTAGTACATTACCGACCTTATTGTATTTGAAGGGCTAATAATACTGGTAAGCGTAGTATTGATGAATTCATCTGGATCTACACACAATCCCAAATTTGCACGATCATTAGTAGCGCTATAATCCAATTTGATAGGTCTGTAGTCACAATGCCCCCCATTCATATGACAATGCGCACAATTAATGTCCAGGTATGACCTCAAGCGACGTTCCGTACTATACGACGTATCCATATAGTTTATCGTACTATTTGCTTCCCCTACAGATATTTCGTCTATAAATTCATTCAGATTCCAATAGTCTAATTGGTTAAAAACTCCCCCATCATAAGAAAGGTCACTATTCAAGTTTTGAGGTTTTAATCCAATTGGAATTGGATCTCCTGCACTTTTGTGACACATCAAACATTCTGAAGCAGATGGAAATCTGTATTCCACACTTTTACTAGTTCCAAAATCATCTATCCAATTTACCACTTGTTCACTCCCATCCATCGAAAGAAAAGCTTCAGTTTGCTCATCATTCCATACATATTCCGCAAATTTCCACCCAGAAGACATCTTAATCATCAGCCTAGTTTCCAATATTCTCTGTTCTCCTAATGGCTGTGCATTGTTGTAATAAAAAGTTTTAACCAAAACGGTTCCCTCTGGAAAGATTAGTGGTAGGTTGTTTTGATTGACCAATGCTTTACCATTAGGAGGCATCACCACCCAGCGCTTCTTCTTGGCATAATTTGTAAACAACTCGCTAGAAGGTTTATACGGAATACCTCGGGCAATGATTTGTTGTTCTTTTAATGGTCCCACAAACAAATTATAATCGGATAATTTCTCGTAAGGGGCTCCTATCCAACCCATCGATTCGTTCTCTTCAATAATAGTTTCCTGCATAGTTTCCTTTTTGCAAGAAAAAACCAGCATCATAGCGACACCTATGACAAGTGTAAAGCGACCTATATATTTCATATTATTTTTAGTTACAAATCTTAAAGACAAAGATTGTATCAGAAAGGTTTAGAGGCGTATCTATTAATTACAAACTAAACGCAATAGACGTGTTAAAATTTGGGTGTATGGTGGTAGAAAGATCCCATGTATTCTGAAAGGTAACTGGCCCTGAAAATTGAACCAACCTAAATTGTTTCCCGTCAATAATTGTATCCGATTTGCTTGTTATCTCAAGGGCCGAGCTATTCGCTGAACCCATAATTATTGAGGTGAATTCTTGATTTAGTTCATTCTTATAGCTAAGCACCAACTTACCATGGGCAACTGTATCCGTATCTTGAAGCAATTGTACAGCACTTCCATCGGTAATTGCGCGAATCGTATTATAACTTGGATCGTTATTCACCATTGTATCCAACACGACAACTTCGAATATTGATTCATTATTTTGGATGGAATAGACTTCAAACTTCCATTGATTTGGAAGGATAATACTTGCAGGGATAACTCCACATTCCGCTTCATAATCAATTCCATCCACAGAAATGGTATTCCCAATGCCAGCAACAAAAAATGAAGATTGTGCCTGGGTGTTTAACATTTGTGGATCAGGAAGTACCTCTTTGTTACAGGCACTTGTCAATACCAAAATTGAAGCAAGGTAAACTAACTTTTTCATGTTAAATTTCTTTACATATTCCGAATGAAAGCATTCTATTGAATTGGTGATTATCTCCAAAATAAACTTTGTTTAACTGGTTCAAAAAGCCATTTTGATATTCAATAAATAAACGCGCGCTTTTACCACATTTCACGTTTTGTCGAATTTTCATTCCAATGCCAAAAGGGGTATAGAGGTTTCCGCGAATTTGCGCATTTGAAACTTCCTTCTCTTTAACACCATTAGCAAATCTCTCTTTAGAAATACTGGCATTGGTTAAAGCGTTGTATTTGAAGTAAACACTAACATCCGAACTCCATTTATCGTTCCAATTGTAGGTTCCGCCAATTTCTAATTCTGGGTAGAAAATGGCCGTAGGTCTAATACTGATTAACCGTTCTTTTCGAGTCAAGAATAGGTCTACCTCTTTGTACTCAAATACGATGGGGGAAGGGCGCAAATAATTCAATGAAATACCTGCCATTAACCTCCATTTATTTGCAATCTTTAATGAAGAATAGAAACTTAGCGCTAATTTGTAACTCCCATTTTTCCCTAGCCCCGACACGGCGCCAACCTCATGTTTAAGAGGCTTTTTTTTGTATTTAATTGCTTCCGTTATCGGCAACATATTGATTGTATTTGTTTGCAAACGTAAAACCAGTTTTGCATCCAAAGAGCGAAGGCTAAGAAGTGGCAGTGACGATACGGTATACTTCTTCTCCAACTTGGTAAACTTAGCCCCAATTTCCTCTTCGAAGCTTTTGGTAAGTTGGGCTTCATTTATCAATTTCTTATCATCGGAACTCCGCTCATTATTGTTGAAAACTCCTTTTAGATCAACATTCCCTGGGCACTTTACTTTTTTTCGGAAATCCCCATAAGAACACGAGTCGTTCGTATGCAAAACAAAGCCCAACACAACAACCATCGCCAATTGTATGCGAAAGACACTCCAAAATTTGGAAGAGGAACTAACTCGTTTATCCAATTTCAATGAAAGTTGTTCCCAGCCTCCTACAGGCGGTGAATATGCCCCTTCGTAATTCCCTAATTGTTCAAAAAACTTATCCATATTGGTGTTTTTTAGATCCGTCCTCAAATCGTTGCAAATTTTCTAATTTCTCCTTCAATTTTAGTTTTGCCTGATGTAAGTGTGCTTTACTTGTATTTGTTGAAATACCTAGCATCTCAGCTATTTCCATATGTTTGTAACCATCAATAGTGTACAAATTAAACACCTCTCTCATCTTATCAGGGAGCTCTACGACTAAAGACAATAGCTCTTCTAACTCAAGGTTGCTTAATCCGCTATCTGCATTTCTATCTACAAACAAAAACATAACTTTCTCTTCCTCTTTATCCAATATAGGATCCTTCTTTTTTCTTAATTCCGACAAGCACGTATTGATAAAAATGCGCTTCATCCAGCCTTCAAAAAGTTTCTCGTCACGTATTGAATGAATATTTGAAAATACCTTAAGAAATCCTTCGTTTACAGCCTCTTCGGCCAAGCAACTCGACTTCAAGTATCTTTTACAAAGAGTGAAATACCTTGAGTAATATGCATTATATAGGAATTCTTGACCTTTTCGATCGTTGTGCCTGCAGCATTTGATGACTTTCTTGATATCCATTGGTCGTATCTTCAGTTCACCCAATTAGCCATCATTAAAAGAATGATCTCAAAAGGGATTTCACTGCTTGAAATCCAAGGACTCCTAGTATTCAGAAATGGTTTAGTCTTGAACTTTAAAAATTCGAAACAATTCAAGCAGTTACGCCAATATATAAATACTACGAAAGGTTGTCTCTGAAAAGATAAGTGGTACTTCATTGCTACAAATGATTTTTTTGATATTACATCTTTAATACGGATCTGTCGCATCTATTCAATCAAAACCTGAAATATTCAATAATTCGTACTTCTACGCAACCAATGATTGAAACGCCTTAAATGTACTTTCATCTTGACCTATCATCTGATTCTTCTTTAGCATTCTGACAATTTCAATACCAGCGATTGTCCTTCGAGCTGATTCAAAATTCTTGAAACCCAATCCCTGCCGAATACGCCATTTTATGAAGCGGTGGTCTTGCTCAATAATGTTATTCAAGTACTTGCATTTTCTAAATTTTATTCTGGATTTCGTCGCTAAAGCTCTGCGATTATAAACCCGTATTGCACTCGAATTTGAACCGCTTTTGTCAATGTTGATCAACTCTGGCTTACCATTATTCTCGATAGCTTTGATTAGAAAACTTTGAGCACTCATTCGTTGTCTACGCCTGGTCAGCAGAAAATCAATAGTATTGCCTTCTTTATCAACTGCTCGGTATAAATACTTCCATTCACCTTTCACTTTAATGTATGTCTCATCAAGTCTCCAACGATTCCCAACCGGCTTCTTGCGCTTGCGGAATTCTTTTTCTATTAATGGTGAGAACTTGAAGACCCAACGCTGAATTGTAGCATGATCTACTTTTACTCCGCGTATGGACAATAGCTCCTCAATATCTCGATAACTAAGACTAAAACGTAGCTTGAAATAGACAGCTTTGAGTATTACCTCTTTGGGGAAACAGTGGTGCTTGAACATAGTAGTTGGTTTTATCCAAAGCTACAACTTTGTCCACAGATGCGACAGAACCACATACCATAGCTAACATTACAAACTTCTTCATTCTCTTCATTTTTAATTAAACAAATCGGACAACCTTGTCATTTTAAATGGTAGCAACAACATGAAAATGTCATAATCAAAAGTAACTTACATTCTCCGTGAACGCTAAGCTGAACTTCGGCCGCCATGTTGTAAAACACCTTTTAGTACATCTATAATTGTCCTTCCCTTTAAACGTACCTTCTATTATTTAGCACGACCCCATTTTTAAACTCACAATTATATTACACGCAAAAAAAACTCAGCCACAATTTTAATACATGCATCCTTCAATTCCTTGTGAGCTTGCAATTCCTTTTCACATCTCACTCATAACTATTATCAAAAATGACTGAACAGAGTGGTAAAGTCGAGTGGAATATTGTTGACTTTTGTACGTTTTTGCGCATTAATCGCAATGTCAACCTCCTGAAAACGTAGACATTAGGCTTTTGTCTTCCGACTCATAACCCGAAGGTCGTAGGTTCGAGTCCTGCTCCCGCTACTAGACAAAAGCTTCCTGATTCATCAGGAGGCTTTTTTGTTTTAGGACAATTTTGAAGCTTGCTTCAGGCATTGAACTGAAATGAAAAAGGCAGCGCAGCGATAAGCTTTTGATTAGACACACAACCCACAAGTCCATCCTTTGGAACGAAGTGGAAAAGGTTAGTCCTGCTCCCGCTAATGGAAGAAAGGCAATCAGAAATGGTTGCCTTTTTTATTTGCGCCAAGTTTCTGATTTACATTAAGGTCGTACCTCAGGCTTTTCGTTCTGTAGAACGAGCCCTCGTCTTCACAAGCGGTGCGTGCTCTGGTTCGAGTCCTGCTCACGCTACTAAGCAAAAGCTTCCTGATTTATCAGGAGGCTTTTTTGTTTTAGGACAATTTTGAAGCTTGCTTCAGACATTGAACTGAACCGAAAAAGTCAGCACAGCGATAAGCTTTTGATTAGACACACACCTCACAAGTCCATCCTTTGGAACGAAGTGGAAAAGGTTAGTCCTGCTCCCGTTACTACCGAAAACAGTGAGTTTTCAATAAAAAAGGCAACCGTATTGGTTGCCTCTTTTTGGTTTCACACCCTTCGAAGGTTGTTATGAGGTTGTACCTCAAGGTTTTCGTTCTCAACTCTCCTTCCCTGTTGTATTCGTTCCTTTTGCCGCCTCTGTCGCCTTAATTTCTTTGGTTGACGTTGACGACTTCTTGACCGTACTTGTTTTCTTCGGTGAAGTAACCGCCTTTAAAGATTCAGCTTCTTTGGGAGCAGTTGTCGTTTTTTTGGCGGTTGTGACTTTCTTCTTGGTTGCCGTTGTTGGCTTCTTAGCTGTACTTGTTGTCTTGGAAGGCGCCGTCGGTTTTGCAACAATCGCTTTCTTTTCCTCCGTAATAGAAGGTTTCTTTTCTACGGCCTTTTTCGGAGCGACGGCCTTTTTGGTAATTGGCTTTTTGGCAATTGGCTTTTTAGCTGTGCTTGTTTTCTTTGGAAGTGCGGTCGATGTAGCAACGGGGCTTTTCTTTTGCTTCGTGATAGACGGTTTCTTTTCTGCCGCCTTTTTAGGAGCAACTTTTGATTTTTTTACCGTTGGTTTCTTTTCTTTCGCAGCTTTGGATTCTTCCGGCTCGATTTGTACTTCATTGCTAATCGCAAAACCCGATGAAATCTCAGGTACCACATAGGCTGCAACCCGAAAACTTTCTTTAGATACATTCCTGTTTTTCAATTGAATTTCTCGCTCCAATTGCACACGCATGCTTCTTCTTCTTCTTGGTATCAAATTTCCGGCATAGAATACTTCGATAGCATCGTCCTGTGTGTATTTCGATCCTGGTCCTTTTGGATCCAGATTGTAAATTCGTCCTTCACTAATGCCATTTGCCATAGGAAGAATCATGTCCTGGCTGTAATCTCCTTCGTAAATCCCGATAAACAAACCAAAATGCATACTCAAACGGCGTTCGGCTGCACTTAGGTCTACATCCATTTGAATGAAAATCTTTGCTTTACTTTTCAAGGATCCTTTTTCAACTTGAAGATTGAGATTTCTAATTTGAGCCATTGCTTCTTGCTTTAAATTGTTGTTATTCTAGTAGGTTCCAATCTTTTTCATCACCACATTGTAAAACTCATCGTTTTTGAGCATCCTTTGCGTTGTACTGCTTGTGCTACTGTAGTGCTTTTTCACATAATTGATTTTCTCGTAGCTGTTGAATTTGCTAAAGGCGTTCTTCGTCCACAATGCCTCCCATTTAATTCGGACAATTCCTCCTGTGTGGAGGTTATTTTCACCTACGATATCGCTTACTGCCATTTCTGAAAATTCCGGTAGTTGTGCTTCTTTGCCAGCGTCGGAAGTTGCCTGAACATTGGTGTTTGTAGGACTGCGATGCCCCTCTGCAAATCGGACCCATGTTTCATTATTCCTCTGAAAAACTTTGGTAACGAAACGCACGTGTCCTGTGGCGCCAACATACCCGCCGATGTGAAGAAAAACATCTCCTACTCTAACATCTGTTCGATTGACGCTTTCCGCGTACTTCTTCAAAAAGCCGATGTACATCTTGGAGTATCGAATCATTAAATCCGTTGATGCCCCATCGGTTGAACTCACATAAAGTAATTCCTTGTCGCGTCGCTTTTCCGCCAAATAATGGAACGGTATGTCGAGCCGTTTAAAGGCCATCATAATCAGCACTAAAAAGAAATCTTTGCACGCCAACCAACCGTATTTTCCGCCTACTGAATTGATATCCAAACGCTCTGACAAAGGAATGGAGCTATTTCTGGAAATTTGATGGATGTACTTATCAGCAAAGGAGATCATCGTTTCCTTGATCTTTTTGTCTAAGGCCCAATATTCTGGCGTATTTGCAGACGGCAAAATTCTTTTACCCGGCCATGCCTTGCCTCCTGGATAGTTGCCAGCGTATGCCGTAGCGTATTTTTTACCGAGTGAAAGCACTTGTGCGACGGGCTTCCTTTGGCTCCTCACACGCTGCTCAATAGCTATCAGTCTGTTTCTTTCCATGCCTAGATTACTTCCAGTTCTCCCACATAATTTCCTGCATTACCCACTCTTCTCTTGATCAGGTAATTGTACAATTCCGTCCATTGTGCCTTGTCCGTATTCGTGCCTCCAGCACTTGTGGCCCCGAAGGTTACGCAGCCTGCACTGTAGTTTCCAAGATGTAAATATCTTGAACTGGACTGACCTCCCAATCGGAACCATACAGTTGAGTACTGACTGTGCGATGAATAACCGCCACCTCCAGTATGCGGATAATCTGGAACCCAAATTTTGTAGGTGCCTTTGGCCATTGGGTTGTTTGGATCCATAGTCGTTGGAATCCAGGGAGAAGAACCAAATTTTAACTTATTGTTTGCCGAATCGAACACAACTGTACCGCCGTTTTGATAGGAAACACTTCCAAATCTTGAGGCGCCTCCTGATTGTTTAGAGACAGATGCTCCCTGACCTGCATGCGGCCAATCGTTAATGGTAAATGTTTCGCGGTTTCCTGAAGTTCCTAGATTGGAAACGCGGGCGAATTGAGACAATGATACGATCTGTCCATTGTTGAGTTTCACGCGCAACCAACCATTGGAATGGGTGAGCAAACCACTGTGTGTATGCGCCATGCTTTCTCCCCAAACTGCGTTCTGATACACAAATTTCTGTGTTCTGTTCGTCCAACCTGGTAGGAATTTTTTCATCTTCGGACGTCGATCTGCAAGGTTGACGTAATACTGTTGACGGTTTTTCTTGAACTCATCAAACAGTTGCTCTCCCCCTACTGCGTTAATGGCTTCGAGAGTCTTCGGTCCCATCACTCCATCATCAGATACATTTTGCCCCAAATTATTCAATGAGCGCTGCATCACCTTAATGGCATTGCTTCCGGCATTGATATAAAAATCAACATACTGATATGCGACTTGAACGTCGTTGATATCTTCCGCCAGTAACTTGTTCCAATAAATTAGCTCATAAATCTTACCCGCCTGGGCATCGGTAATATTCTTTAAATTTTCCAAAGTAGGCGTAATTCCAAGCACTGTTTGCGCATGTCTCTGGAACGTTGCTATCGTTATTCCTTTGTTCGTCGCCCCACCCGGATCGTCAGGATCGTTTACAAAACCACCTTCAAATTTTAGAATTTGCGGCAAGAATTTTCGGAACTTATCACTTCTGATATCTGTGAATGGATCGCTGAATGCTGCCGAAGCAATCTCTTCATAAGCATCATATACTTCCTGCGCATCGCTGATGGATTGCGCTACCACTTGACCAGGAGCATTGGGTACATTTCTCCAATTTAAATCAGCGTGCACCAATCCTAGATGCCCGTGATCGTTATGCCCGTTGACTTTAGTTACCCCAGAGAGTGTTCCATTCGTACCCTGATAATTTCGCGTAAAACCGAAGGTTTCGGCAGTATCGAAAACTCTCTGATTATTGGTGGCACTGAAACTGTTGCTTCCAAAGGCGTTAGCGCTCCTAAAGCTCACTCCATTTGTATCCAAATAACGGAAATCGACATCGATCCCTTTGCGATTTCCACCGTGACCATGACCTGCGTGATGCTCGAAACCTGGTTGCCACGGGTCCTGTCCATTTGAAGAAGACATATCCCCCAAATGCAACGTGAAATTATACTCTCGATTTAGGTAGGTACACAGTCCTAAGAGAGCTGCGGCCGTTTCCGGTAACACATAATGATCTCCCGCACCATACGTCACACCTCCTTGTCTACCTCCGGCATCTACCGTTCCATACCTTCCAAAACCTGTCCCATTATCTGGGAAAAGCACTAAACCGTGCTCATTTTTATCCAAGCTAAGCACTTGCTCATAGCATTCTGCCGCGACAGGACGTTTAATCATGAAGTAACGATGCGTATTGCTATTCCCTTGAACGGTACGAATAGATCCATCTTCGTTGATGTAATAATCATGCGGAATTGCCGACAATGCTGTCGTTTCAATTGTATCAGTGTAGTCATGATCATAACTCATGGCAGCTGTAGCAGCACCCGATGGTCCGTCTGGCGCAAAGTATACAGAATCGGCCGCTGAACCGGGATCATCTGGTGCGTGGTAGACGTCATCGTATCCATGCGCAGGACTATCTGAATCTTGACGCATGGTATCATCTCCTCTATTACTCTTATCGTGTTTACTTTCTAGACTAAGCAGTCTGTTGGTGTGTGCAAATTTTCTCATGATTTTATGCTTTTGTGACAGTACTTATCCTGCTGTGTACAATTCTCAATTCTGGTTATTGCCCTGTGTAATTAGGGTCATTCTTGTAGTTCTGCATTAGGATCCGTCGCTGATCTGCTGGCAATCTCGGAATTGCTGTTCCTGAACTATCGTGGAAGCGGTATACAAAGTCTGAAGGTTTTCCGAAGTTTGCAATCGTGATAAACGAACGATCTACAACATTGTGCTTTAGGATTTTGAAATATCCAAATGCATTGAATTCAAATTCTCCCTGGAAATCCCACTTGCCGTTCCCAACTGGGTCGTATTGCCCCTGATAAGCCACTCGAATAGGCCAAGAACGCGGGTCTTTTGAACTTGTAGGACGTGGATTCATCCCTAAATTTGTGAATGTCACATTCAGCGAGGTGTAGTCAAAGTTGGAGCTTCCTGTTAAGCTGTGTTTCACCAAGCCTACTATTTCTCCGTAATCATTTGAACTCACCTCTACTATGAACGTTACTTTCGCTGCTGGTGCGAATCCTCCTTTGAAGGTTTGTGCCCCAAATATTTTGTGTGCGTAGTTACGGGTGTACGGTCGTGGCTCTTTTTTCATCAAGCGATTCACATTTACTGGCTGATACACCAATTTCCCCGTTTGCTGTGCCGCAGAAGCTCCCAATTGAACAGCTGTCAACCCAAGAGTTATCGCCTCAACAGCTTCCAATCCTGCAATGCCAAAAAGTCCTGGATTCATTTGTTGACTGTAGTCTCCAAGCATGAGACTTTGACCACCAGAAGTGTTGGCCCATGAACCATTGGAGAATTCCCAAAACCAAACCACTTTGTTGTCGTAGAAATTGTCTCCCATTACGCCGTTATAAATTACGTCGATATGACCGAAGCCTACATCACCACCACGATGGTCATGTGCGAAATAAATGATGCCGCTTTTCCCGGCAAAATCGGATTGTTTCCAACGACCGCTTGGATGCGTCATCTTTTTTGGGTATTTCAATTCTTTGAACAACCAATCGGCTAAAGCTGCTGCACTTGGTTGGTACAATTTCCCTCCTCTTCTTTTTGTTTTTCGGAAGCGATCGGATTTTTTCAATCGTGCTTCAGAAATCCCGGATTGAATTAATGCAAAGCTCAATCGCATGGCACATTCATTGTTCCCTTGTCTTTGAGGATAGTTCGATTTAATTTTTTGTGGTGTTGGAAAGTTATTCCCCTTTGCCTCTGAGAAAGATGTGTTGTTTCCCATGACTTTTTGCTCTAGTACGAGAAGTCTGTTGTTGTTCATAATGCTTGTATTAGTGAATCGTAATTTTTGCTATCGCAATTTGCGTGAGTTGCTGTTTGTTTGTTAATTGATATTCATTCATCCCCAATCGGTGAAATGCTCCTTTAAATTTTGTTGTTCCCAACAGGTTCTGCATTTCTCGTTTGCCCTCCTGGTGATACTTCAAGGTTGGAATTCTAAAAGTGCGGCTTTGGCCTCCCACAGAAAGTCGAACTTCTCCTTGCTCGATGGATTGTTCATCTTTCGGCTTGTAGCGGATAAGTAGCATGAAATGCCCTTTTCCATCTGTTCTTCGCTCGTAAATTTGTTCCTCCACCTGAATGCGATTTCCCATGTAGTGCATCCCTTCGAATTGAACGGGAATAAGTGGCAGGGGAATATCTGTGTCTTTTCGGCAAACAACTCCAATAATTGGAAGGTAGCGCACCTTCTCTA
Organism: Fluviicola sp.; assembly: GCA_043584915.1. Taxonomy (GTDB): domain Bacteria; phylum Bacteroidota; class Bacteroidia; order Flavobacteriales_D; family Crocinitomicaceae; genus UBA4466. The sequence continues at coordinate 1,586,672 of CP121319.1, read as the reverse complement.
ATGGCCTGATAGAATCTCCTTTCTTGTTTCTATTTTGCAGCACTTCCATCTGATCCGGTGACAATGGAATGCTCGGAGGATCTTGCTGTTTCCGATTCTGGATTCGGCTTTCTATGTCGAGTAGCTTGCTCATTCTGTGTTTGCTGTATTATCCTCTGGTTTCACGACAATTTCTTCTTCGATGACAGCATCCTTAATATCTGAATGATTCTCTGCGCTTGACTTCGCTTCTTTGCTTTCTGCCATTTCTTCCTCGGCAATGCTATCCATCAGTTCAAAATCTTCGGCGTACTCCATTCCGTCCATGGCTACAGATTGTTCATCAATGATATCCTCTACGCGGTCTTTGGCCAATGCCACAGATCCTTTGGAGGAATCGCGGTCGGCTTCGTCGAAAATGGAATTCAACTCTACTTCTCCAAGTTGATAGGTCGTTAAGTTGTTGCGATCGGCCGCCAATTGATCGAAAATAGCTTCTTCATTCGCCATTTTCTTTTCCAGTTCTTTCACGCGATTGTCAGTATCGTCTTTTGGAGGCGTGTTTTGTGTCGGAGCAGCTTGCTGTCCTTCCGAGTAATCGGCTAAATTGGCAAGGCTTTTTTGTCCACTTAATACCGCATGAAGATCTTTTGCAAACTGGTCGTCTACTTCTAATTCATCCGCCATGGCATCTACCTGAGGAGCGTTTACTGGAGCATTCGCTGCGTCTGCAAAAATGTCCTCATCGAGAGACTCAAACACATCCGAATATTGGTTGTTTTCATCAACAGGTTCTGCAGGTTGAGCAGTGTTCATTGCGTTGGCTTGCGATGTTGGTGCAACGTACACCTCATCCGATTCAACCTCATCGACATCATACGCTTTTGCCATAACAAAGGCTTCGCCCGATAAACCCGAAGAAAAATCATCTTCGTATTCAAAAATTTCACCATCAGTCATTTCAAATGCATCGGTATATCCCTGATCAGCTTCCATTCCAATGCTCATGTCATCGTCATACGCCTTGCCCATGCTCACGGCTGTTGAATTCACATCTGTTTCATGTGTAAACTCCAGGGCAATCGCTCCTTTGGAATCATAATGTGTCTTTCGAACGCCTGAGTTTCTGTAATTACTGTTCATGCTACTCTTTTTTCCTATTTGTGATTCGAGCGTACTTTGATATTGAAAGCGGTATGCTCGTCCAATTGTACTGTCAAATCATTCACTCGTTTGATCTCTGCGTTGGACAATTCAATCACTAAATAATCCTTTGATGCTTCGATCACTTTCATTTCGTTGTTATTCAATTTTGCCGTTAAGGCCTGAGCCCCGTCCATGGCGAGATTTTCTCCTTGAACTGCCAAAATATTACGTCCTCGAATGGCGCCTAGCTGTGCTGCTTTTACACGTGGCGGATTCTGTCCTCTTTGTGCTTTGTTGATGAGCCCGGCGAGCTTTTTGAAATCGATTTGTGAACTTCCTTTGTTACCTGCTTCAGTTGAAGAGGTCGGTTTGTTCACCTTCACATTCTTCTCTTTCAAATTCTTAATATCCTTGGCGGAGCGCACTCCCATCCGATTCAATTGCGCTTTGGTAGAATCATCAATCTCATCGATTTCATCAATGGTAATGTCGTCACCAGAAATAGGTTTCTTCGTGGTTTCACGAATCTGCCGATCTGTAATTGAGCCCAACGACATGCTTATTTTGGAAGAACCAGAGTCTCCGGTAGCCGCCGTTGTGAATCGAACATCGTTTCCATCAAATTCAGGAAATACGTTTAAATCCAGCGAAACATCTTTTACGGCATACGACAACGGACTGTTCAGCCCTTTCACCGAGAGGGTGTCGCGAGCTTTATCTAACTCGAATACTAGCGAGTCGATAAAATCCTCCAATTGCCAAGACTTGTTATTCTTTTTCGCCATACAATTTGTAGAGCGGTGCTACGGTCATTTTTAAATTCTGTATCACCGGCATAAAGCTGGTCTCTATTTTCTGCGTGGGTGGTGCCGACCCTATTGTTATTTTTCCGTCGTCTTCAACCAAAACATCGAGTTCACAAGGGAAATCAAGGCGCAATTCTTCCACTTTCATCGCTTCCCACAATTCAGGATCATTCGATTCATTCGTGATCCCGGCAAGCAGTTCTACCATGAACGAGAACGGCGTAAGTGCCTCGTCAATTTCTTGATATTTCTCAGTATTTTCCTCCAACGACTTTACGTTTTTTCTTGTAATCCAAATCGACGGGAGTTGCACGAACTTTTTTATCCATTCGCACCTCCATTCCATCGATGATAACCCCTGTTTTAATCCCGTTCTCATCATCGGACATAGCTCCTGCTAAGCGTTCTGAGAGATCTGGGAATTTTGTTCTGTAATTCATGCTTCGTTTTTTGATTGCACTGCAACAAAGTGTGCAAATTCTGGAATTGGGAACAACACCTTTTCTTCCTCAAATCCTGCAATGGTTCCATACGGCGTAACATCAGCGGTTTTCTTTAAAACGATTTCTCGTAATACCATCTCTGGATACACCCAAAGTGCTGCCGCTTCTCCATCGGAACCTTTGTACTTCAATCCACTTCGCGAAGCGCGATGCTGATGCTTGATAAAAGCATCTGTTTTCAACGCTTCCAATTGATCAATATTCAAAGAAATTCCTCCAATAGACGGCAGTAAATCGTTCAAGACTTCGGGGCTTAAAATCAATCCTGACTTCATTTTACCTTCCATCTTTCTCGGTCTTGCCGGTTGTAAAAACTCAACCGTTTCCATCTGAGCGTTGGCTCTTCTGTCTGCTTCTATTGCGTAGTAGTACTTGGACTCAAATTCGTAGCGAACCGTCTCATTTGTGAAATCGGCTTGCCATACTTTGTGCCAGAATGGTCGGTGCTGTTCGATGTCATTTAATGCCACAACACGTGTCGATTCCCCAATTCTATCAAATGCGTAATCTTTCGCAATAGCAATTGGAATGTCAATACAACTTCCGAACTTCTTTTTGCCTTTTCCTTTCCACAAGATCGCCAAGTATAAATCGTAGGCTTCACCCGCCACTAAATCATCTGCTAAATGTGATGGGATGGTTGGATGTACTCCGAAGATTCCTCCTCTCGATCCATCATGTCTTTGACGGTGACGAATCACTACCTCATTCGATTCTTTGCGACGCACAACGATTTCAAAGATGCCTCTGGGAATATCGCGTGGCGTATGCAATTTTACAGGAACCTTCATCTCCACTCCATATTTGTATACGTAGTGCGTGTCTCCGTTTAAAATCGACTTTTCAATTTCTGCTACTTCCGTGCGAACCAGATTGCTTTTATGAAACTTAATTCTTGAGAAGTAAGAAGACGCCATGCCCATTTGATTCAATAAGCCCTGAATGTCTTTATCCTCTACTCCTGGGTTCAATTTTTGAAGTGCATCGAGCTCGTCTTTGTTGATCTGAGCTCCAATCTTTCCAAGTTTTGCCAATCCATCGGTAACTGCGCCAACCAATTTCATGATTGCCATTGGATCCATCATTGCTCCACTGTAGTGATCCACACTCATTTGATTCAACAGTCCTTGCACATCATTATCTTCAACCCCTGGGTTTAGTTTTTGAAGTGCATCCAGTTCATCTTTATTGATCTGAGCTCCAATTTTGCCGAGCTTTGCCAATCCATCTGTAACGGCCCCCACAAGCGCCATAATGGTCATTGGATCCATCATTGCACTGCTGTAATTGCCTGCACTGAATCCTTGAACCGAAGCCTGGGCAGATGTTTGTCCACCAGTGATTCCTTTGAATAGGTCGATAACTTGCTGCAGCTTCTCTGGATCTGAAATCAGCTTGAGGATTTCTTGCCCCAAATTGCCACCGCCACCAGAGGTTCCTCCTTCAGTTTCAGTTTCTCCGCCTGCAGAGCCTCCTGTTGTTCCACCGGTGCTGCCACCCGTGTTTCCACCGGATAACAGTTGTCCAACTGCCGGCAACACTTTCGGTAGAAATTTCATCACCTTGTCCAGGAACATTGCCTCAGACATTCCGGATTCCTTGTATTGAAAGGGAACGCTATGTATTTCTTTATTTATTGAATTTGTTTCCATTGCGAATTGAATTGAAGGAAGTGGTTGTGAGGAGACTCCGGGCATCGTCCTCACAATTGAGGATAGCGCTGGCCCTGTTCCATCTGCCTCACGGTAACTTACAATTTGCACGAAAGCGTTTTCAAGCGAGAAAACTTCATCGGGAACTCTGAATCGAATGCGCCCCATTTTACGGGCTGGAATGGGTCCGTATGTTTTACTTACAAACGATTTCCGTTCAAGTACAGGGACTCCATAACTTCGATAGGTTCTGCGATCACCAATCGTAATGCGGAAATAAGAGTTGTCTCCTAAATCAGCGTGAAACTCTTGATGACCGTTCGCCGCTCCTTGATATTTCAAAAACGCTAACGCCATTCAGATTTACGTCTTTGGTTGTGAGCCAGCTGGATTGGACGCATTGGTATGTGTCGCAATTTCCGTCTCGCTTTCTATCTTGTAGATATCCACGAACTTGTCCAACTCGAAATAATCCGTAGAGAAAATCAACTCGACATTACCCGTAAGTTTTGCCGCTAGTTCATCTTTCGTATTACTTTTTGCCGATGATACACTTACCGAAGTTGATTTTGATGAATTGCTTCGCCCTCCGGAGGGACCTCCAAAGATAGAACCAATCAATCCGCCACTTGCTTTCACGTAACCTCCTGAGGAACTGCTGTTCTTGTTCATCGCCTTGTCCTGGAAATTCGCATTGGTCTCCGATTTGAAGTCAAACTGAACCCCGGCTTTGATAGTACCTTTGTCTACTACCATTCGGGTAACTCCCATTAGGATGACATTTTGCAATGATTTACGGTGTTCCTTAGCCAACTTCAGTTTGGCATCCATAATTGCGGCTTTCACTTCGTTGTCCTCCATGTCCACCGGCTCTCCTGACTTGTTTGTTAGTTTTGCTCCGTCATCATCGAACGACATATTGAAGTCGTCTTTAGAGTCTGCCAACTCGCCAAATGCATCTTCGTCTGATACTTGTTTCACAAATTGCGCCACTGATTTCGAAGCTTCCTTCATCAACTTGATGTAGTTGTCGGTTTGCTCCTTCATCACGGCCATGTTCGCATCGAAAACGCCACTTACCAGGTCTTTTACGAACTGTGGGAAGTTCACCGTGTCTGTGAGTTCATCGAAGGCTTCTACCCCACGACCAATGTCGTGTTGGTGTCGATTCTGATCAATAAGATCACTTGCTCTATCTGCCGTCTGAGATCCTCTTTTTTTACGCTGCTGCTCCGAAAGTCGCTTTGCATTGGCAAGAACCATGTCTTTATACGTTGACATTTGATCTGCCTTCGACATTGCCTGAAAGGAACTGCTTCTCGCTAAAACCTCTCGAGCTTCCTCTCGCGCTAACTGCTTGATTCGCTCGTTTGATAATTCTTCTGCCATGTTTCTTAGTTTTATATTAGAAATTGAATTTGATATCGTGCCTTATGGCAGATGGAATTACATATCCCAATCTTCAAATTCTTCTTCGGCAGCGGCTAATTCAGCGCGAGGTGACGCAGGTGCGTTGGACGACTCTTTAGAACCGTCTTGTCCCAATGCAATGATATATGCTTCACACTTCACAATGAAGTTGGTGAACTCTGTTTTCGTGATTGTTGACTCATTGAACGTTGAGATAATCTGGAATAGGTTGTATCCTTCTACTGCAGCGGTTTTGTACGCTGTAATATTTGGAGACGTTCCAAACTTCGACTGGTGCAACATATCCACTACTGACCATACATTTTGCGTTCTTCCTGGAGCCACTTGATTGATTACTCCTGGTTGACTCATGATTTCAAATGCGTCTTGCAAATGGTTGTACATTTCCGTTGTTTGGATATGTGCCATTCCTGTGAAGAACGATGTAAGGTTGTACTGAATCTCACGAATCAATTGTACAATTGGCAATTTGGATACGAAATCCTGATTGTTCGAAGTCTCCGTTTTTGTGATGTAAGAAACCACTTCTTCCATCAATGCATGCCAAAGACGGGTGAATGAATCATTCACAATAGTACCTTGCAACAATTCTGCATCTCCCAGATTTAAAACACGTTTGTACAACATGCCACGTTCTTCACTACTTGTTCTTTCTTCAAGTAATTTGTAATAGCGGTACATTCTGCTTTCTGCAGCAGGATCTGTGATATAAATACTTCCGCGTGCCCATTCTAAGATCAATGCTTCGGCCAAATCAAATACACCCAATTGCTCTCCAAGAACGTAGATGTAATTTACGGCACCGGCACCTAAAATGTTTTTCGGAAGAACTCCTTGCTCTCCTACGGAATCAAATAGATCTACCGAGAAATCCCAAGTGCTCTTACTTCCTTTTACACGAATTTGATCGATTGGATCAATACCTCCCTCTTCTACTTTAATAGCGTAATCGAGAGCAAGTGCAAAATATTCATCAAAGTCTTGATTGGTAATCGCATCGTCTACATCGAGTGTAGCCGTTGGAATTGATAAGTTCAATGATTTCATGTAATCAATCATCGATTCGACCATCTTATCTGAAACACTGTCGCGATCTACCTCTGCATTTGACTTATCAAGGTATGCAATGATAAAACGTCGATAAGGACCTTCTTCAGAAACCTTGTCGTACAATGCGAGAATTGGAGCCACTGCGTCTCCATCGGTAACTGGAACTGGCACATTCATTGCCAATTGCGCAATATCCTCAACCATGTCCGTATTTGAAGCATCGATTCCTTTCGATTCCAATACCTCAACTACCAAATTCTGATAAAACTCTTCAACTAACGTTGCCAAATGGCGCAAAACAGCGTTGTAGATACCATTTTCGTCGGTCAAATAAACATTCTCCGTGTTAAACGCATAATACAAACATGCAGCGTACAATTGCGGATCTGAAAGTAACCTTCGCTCCAATAATGAGAGGCTCGTCGTATTCAAGCGGTGATTTACATTCGTAATTACCCCTGTTATTCCTTGTTGCGCAATGAAATCCTGAATTTCTTGCTCAATTGTTGTTGTCGTTGACATCTTCCTTTAATTTTTAAGATTATGAGTTACCTGACCCTGTAGAGGCGCCACCACCGTACGAATCAATACCTGTGTAGATATCGTCGTTGTTATCAGTAACACTTTGTTTTAATAGCGTGATCGCCTTTTTTGCAAGTGGATCGATTTTCTTTGATACCGTGTCCAATTGAAGAACGTTCGTAGGCTTCGCAAAAATGGATGGATCCAAAATGTTTGGTAAATACTCAGCGGCTGCATTTGTGAATGTAGTGTGGCCGCTAAGATTTGCCGTGTTTGTTAGATAATTTGCCATATCTGTTTGTTTTAATTATTGAGTTTATATTCGAGTAATTTGATTGCGTCTTTTAGGTTGACCACGCCATACCCCATTTTGAAGTCTTTCAAACGGGTACCAACTTTGTCTGAAGTTTGTTTCAGAATGTATTTTACGTGGTGATCTTTTAGTTTTCTTCCTTTTTGGAGTCCGTATGATTTAAGCATTGCCGCGGCACCTGCTACAAAGGGAGCTGCATGAGACGTACCCGTTGAGAAGGCGTATTTCCCATCCAAATAGGTGCTGTAAATTTCAGTTCCAGGAGCCACGAAGTCTACCTGGTCGCCGTAGGTTGAGAAAGGTGCTACCTTTTGAAAGGATTGGTCTGTTGCACCAACACTGATCACATGCGGTAAACCCGATGGGAAATAGATGGAATTTTTACCATCGTTTCCTGTGGCTGCAACAATTGTGACTCCTTTATCTTTTGCGTAATTGACTACATCTTCATGTGGCAATCCTCCTCCTTCATGGACAATTCCAAGGCTCATGTTGATAACATCTGCTCCATTGTCAACGGCCCATTTAATGCCCGCATTTATGTTTCCTACCAGGCCTGCGCCCACTTTTGAGTCGCCTTTCTTCATAGCGCCAAGCACTCGAACTGGAATGATTTTACAGTTAGGAACCACCCCTTTCGGCATGTTTTTCCCCTTCCCACAAATGATCCCGGCCACATGCGTTCCGTGTCCAACTTCGTCATCTGGATCTTGATCATATCCGAGATAATCACCCACGAATTGATTGGATCCTGAGATGATATTCACAAAATCAAAACCAGGCAACATGCAGTGCTCTAGTTCTGGATGGTTGGTATCGACCCCCGTGTCAAGCACCGCAATTTTAACGTCGGCATGACCGGTTGTTTTAAGAAGCGTCTCGTCCAAACCAATGGCTTTTCGTGCATCGTCCAATCCATAACCGCTTCGACTCTGCGATTTACTTACCTTGGGAAGGTCACTTGAAATAACATGCCCCGGTTTTACGGAAACTATGTTGGGAAGGAGACGAAGTTTGTTTACAAGATCAGACGGGATTTCCTTGGCATTCAATAGAATGAACCGGAAGTGCTTATCAAAATTGGCCCTCGTTTCCTCCGGCGTCCATTGTACCTCCTTTTTTTTGTATTCGGCTGTTACGCTGAATTCAATTCCAAAGTCGCTGAACAAGGCATCCACCTCTGGTGAGAATGTTTTCACCGCCATTGCCTGACCAGAGGCAACATCGCCCCAAAATGGGAGGTCGTTGACCCTTCCAGTCGGATTGCTTTGGACAGTGAGGTGATGCTTCATTGAGTAAGTAGTTAAGAGCCAGAACGCGCAGTTCTTTTTGGTTCGAAACAATATTACACATCAATGAGAGTAGTATCAATCATGAAGAAAATTAGCCTGCAAGAAATACCTAATCTTTTTAGGTATTTATACCCAATTTTGAACGCGTGTTTTGATCACCCAACTTCGTTTGTCAATTTATAATTTTCAAAATTTATTCCGAAAAATGAATCATTCCACTCAAAAAAATTGCGCAAAATGAATTTCTAGTATTTGTACGCATCTCAATTGCACTAAATACTTGATCTTTTTGGTAAATCGATTAAGTTCTGATTATCAACATTTTACAAACTAGCCCGCAAGCAGAGAATTGAAATTTTCATTGTCGCAACAACACGATTTTCAAAACTTTCCGTAAAAAATCACCGTTAAATGCACAATTCGAAACCCCACCTCATACCAAAAAAGCCTTCGATCAAATGACCGAAGGCTCTCATTGCGTGTGTTCTCTACCTATGAGATTACTTTCACTTTCTGATTCAATTTCACCCAATTGAATTGTCCGTTGCGGTATTGGTATGAGATCATATCTTGTTGGTGAGGTTGACCTTCCACATTCGCGTACAAAGTAATCGATGCCTTGTAATTTTGAGGGATTACTGGACCAACTCCACCGCCACTCGGCCAGTGAATTTCTGGGTACCCTGTTACCTCAATTGTGCTTGGGTTGATCATAATGCTACTCGGAAAGAACTTTCCAGTTACATGCGATTTACACACTATTGGATTTTCAATTCCGTGCGTCACAACCACTGCCGTACCCGTAACATTGTAGTTTCCATCGATTGTAAGTTTTAACGTCGTTTCCGTTGCTCCGAAAATCATGTCGTTTACATACGACTGAAGCGTGAGTTCTTTCATTCCATCAACGTCTGCCAAATCAGCGGCTCCCGTCTTTGTACTTGCGACTTCCCAATTCAACTCAACGGTTTTGTTTTCTCCTTTTACTAGCACTCCTTTTGTCCCTTCAAGCTCTTGCAAAGAAATTTGACGCGTATAGTCCATAGAACCAATAGCCATTCCATCTTTTCCTTCCACGGCAACTTCTACATATCCATCCACAATTGCACCTGTTTTTACCAGGTTGATTGTAGGGTTCAAAGATCCAGTTTTACCTGTTACAGTGAGGTTATAAAGTGGTGGAATCACTTGAGCAAGTGTTAACGTTAATTTTGCGTTTTCGAAATTGTATAATGATAAATTATCCATAACTAATGTGTTTTTCAGTGAATTTTTTCCTACTCGTATCGCTTTTCGGATTGCGCGTCTGCAATGGCATCTGCAGAAGACGAGTGATGCTTCCGTTTTCCCTCAAACCCATTCATTTAGTATTGGTTAAGCACCGAGCATTGGTTGAGATGATCTGTCCAAATCACTAATACAAAGTTGCTGCCTTCTCAAGGGTTTTGTAAGATGATTTATGGCTGTTTCCAAATTTGAGCAATAGTATCTAGCAAAGGCAAAAATCAGGGAGGGTTCCACTAGTTATTTCTACCTGTTTTGTTGGAAAAGCACAGGCACAAATACTGGATTTTTCAATACACACCTGTTTTACGCTCAATAATTTACATCTTCGCTAATACGATCTGAGTACAAGGGTCGATAATTATTCACTAAAAAAAGACACATGAAAACTATTTCAATTCTAACCGGGATTCTTTCACTATTTCTTTTCTCTTGTGGAGAGAAAGGCGAAATCGAAACACCGAATGAGGATACCCTAGCGGCAGCAGGCAGCAGTCGAGAAGTTACTGCGGATACGGCTGAAAATTTAATGGGAGCTTATCAAGTTTGGCGTTCCATGTCTCCAGAATTTGTAACGTGGAATCCGGATGATTCAACGCTAACCTTCACTACGAAGAAATTAACAAGGCAACAAGCTGAATTAATCACAAAAGTAAACGATGTTGCCAACATATACGCAGACCTGGACTCAAATGCCAAAATTGGCAATAAAACAAGGATGCCGTATACGTTTTCTGACATGCAGGCACAATCCTTTTACATAGATAAAGCAGATATTGACTCCATTGAAAGCAAAATAAACGGAAACAATTCCGGGTATCGTGCATATCTTGCCATGGAGTACGATCCGAGTTCTAGTAGTCATGGTTTAACGCACTTATATCTGGGACCTGCAAACAAGGATGCTGACGGAATCTTTACAGATCCTGAAATCACCAATTCATCTGGGCAACGCATCTTTTTGGATTTGATATTGCCTTGTCCGAACGGATGTCCAAGTACAACCCCTGCATTTGGCTCAAATATTTCCGACTTTCATCCAAATCAGTATTATTCAGGTAGCCGTTAACAAGTCTTTCACAAAGACTTAGAAAAACACTTAAACGTTTACGTACAAAAGAATGAACTCAGCATTACTCATACTAACTATTACTTATTTGCCCGTTGTAGTCTCAGCTGCAATTGTTCTTGCAAAACGGAAACAATTTAACAAGGAATTTCGATTTTTTTCGGGATTCCTTGTTACAACGGCCATTCTTCAGTTGATCTCGGGTGTGCTTTTTTACAAGAGCACCAACAATATGCCGCTATCGCACCTGTACACTGGATTGGGCGGCATTCTATTGATCTTTTTCTATCGGGATCTTTTCAAAGATGTTCTGTCTCCTAAGATCCTCAATGTCTTGGCCGCAATCTATGCAGCCTTCGTGCTTGTGAACTCCCTATTTTTTGAGAGCATTTTTGCCTTCAACTCCAATTCTCTTACGATTGAAGCCGCTGTTGTAGTCATGTTATCATTGGCGTTTTTCAATTTGGCGCTGCGCGAAAAACTGGAAAAAGAAAAGCATTTGTTTACGTACCAATGGATCAACTCTGGACTCTTTATTTACTTCACGGCCAATTTGCTGTTGTACTATTTTGGTGATTATCTCATGCAAGAAGTATTTTCTGGTACACGTTTTCTAAACATTTGGACGTTGCATTCTTTGGCTACCTTTGCCGCATATACCTGCTATTTCATTGATTTATGGAAGATTCTGAAACGCTCCAAATAGTCCCAACGCTCGTTCCGTTCATTCTAGTGATATTTATTATTTCATTAGGTGTAGTGCTCTTGAATCAACAATTCCGAAAGAATATTTACCGCAAACAATTGGAGCAAGAAGAGTTGAAGCGCAAACATCAATTAAAACTTCTAAAAACTACGATCGCTATTCAGGAAGAAGAGCGTAAACGAATTGCACAGGACTTACACGATGAATTGGGCGCCGCACTTTCTATGAGTAAAATGCAGTTGCTGCAGATGGAAAAATCGCAGATAAAAGAGGATGAAAACTTAATTCGAGTTCGAGAACTTGTTGAATCTGCGCTTGAGAGTACGCGACGCATTAGTCGAGAATTAATGCCGTTACAACTGGAGCAATTAGGCTTGAAAAAGGCGCTTCTTTCGATGATTCATTTCGCTGAAGAATCTGGCACACTAAAGATTAAAACCGATTTCAGCATGGAAGATGCAAACTTAACCCCAGAGCAGCAACTCGGGCTTTATCGCATCTTTTCAGAACTTCTCAATAACTCCTTAAAGTATGCTGATGCAACACAAATTCATATCGAAATGAAGTGGCATGAGCATTCGTTACTTGCCAATTATCGCGATGATGGTGTCGGCATTGAACCGGACAGTAATGCGGTTGGACTGGGGTTAAAGAGCATTGGATCAAGAGTGGGCTACCTGAATGGCACGTGGGACTACGGAAATCATCCAGACGGTGGCTTTTACTCAAAAATCATCTTACCTTTAAAGTGACTCACTCTCATTGAATTCAGATTATGGAAACTATCAAAGTTGGACTGGTCGAGGATCAGAAATTGTTCCGAGAAGGTATTAAAGTGCTCATAAACTCTTATGAAGGACTCCATGTCACCTTCGAATCTCCAGATGGATTTTCCGTATTGGATCGTCTTCAACAGCTAGATCAAATACCCGAAGTTATGCTCATTGATTTAAGCCTGCCACCAAAAAATGGCGAAGAATTTGGCGGATGGCGCGTACTGAAAGTACTCAATGATCAGTATCCAGAAATGAAAAAACTAATTCTTTCGGTCAACAATGACCCATTTGTAATCGCCAAAATCATTGAAGAAGGCGCACATGGTTATTTGGCCAAGGACGTAGACCCTGAAGAAGTTGTTGAAGGCATCAAAAGTGTTTTTAGCAACGGCTCTTACATTAATGAATTATCCCTTTCGGCCATACAACGGAAAATGTCTGGTAATTTGCAAGAACCTATTATTCATGGCGAATTAACAACCCGAGAGATTGATGTTTTAAAGCTCGTTTGCCAGGGTAAAATTACCAAGGAAATAGCCGAAGAGTTATTCATTAGCGAAAAAACGGTAAACGGACATCGAAACAATATTCTGCAAAAAACAGGCGCTCGAAATGCCGCAGGTCTTGTAATGTATGCGGTTAAAAATGGATTGGTCGAGATCAATTGATTTTTTGTTCCACGGCAAGGCGTAGGGTGATCGTTCTAGAAAGGCCCTGAACGCCTGCATTAATCATTCTTAGTTTTCTTCTACTTTTACATTATGACACGATTTCTGTTACTTCTGTCCTGTTCAACCTTTGTATTTTCTTGCACGCAAGATTGTCCAGAGCAGAAAGTGGAATTCAAAAACAAGCCTTTCTCCAACAAGGTTCTGGAGATAAAACTTCCCGAACCGTCAAGGAATCGATCGAACAATATTGTCAGAGTTTCGGTTACTGTTGATAACCGCTATATCGTTGATGGGACATCCTACCATTTTGACTCCATATCGACCTTACTGTTGGATAAAATCGATCAAGATTCCCTCTTTACCACTCTTGATATTCGAGGGCACAAAGATGCACGCTATGAAGCCGTTTTTAAATTAATGGCACTCGCAGATAAGCTGGGATTGAAAGTTGCCTTGGCTTATAAGAAATGAGCTGTATGGTGCTGCACAGGATTGCAAATCCTGCGCAGCACCATTTATAACCAATCTCCGAGTGTTGCGCAGGATTTGCAATCCTGCGCAAAACGCTACCAATCAATTATGATGAATGCATATCTTTCCTTAATATTGTCTACACCATCTAAAACACATCCATGCGAAATATTCACGCAACAATTTTCATAGCAGCCTGCACATTAGGTTGCACCCATTTATTTGCACAAGAAATGACGGAACCAAAAGCAGAAAAAATTCCCGAAATACTCGAAGAACACGGAAACAAACGTCTTGATAATTACTTCTGGATGCGTCTTTCAGATGCACAGAAAGAAGCAGAAAAACCAGATGAGCGTACGCAAAAAGTAGTCGACTACCTCAATGCAGAAAACGCTTTTCTAGATCAGGGTATGAAGCATACTGAAGCACTCCAAAAAACGCTTTTCGAAGAAATTACAGGTCGAATCAAACAAGATGACGCCAGTGTTCCCGTGAAGAAAAATGGCTACTTCTATTATACCCGCTTTGAGGAAGGACAAGACTATCCGTACATCTGTCGCAAAGAAGAATCGTTGGACGCCAAAGAAGTAATTTTGCTGAATGGACCTGAAATGGGTAAAGATCAGTCGTATTTTGCCATCGGAGGAACCAGCGTGAGTGAAAACAATCAATACTTGGCTTACAGCATTGATTTGGTATCACGCCGTCAGTACACGCTCCACTTCAAAGATTTAAAGACCGGGAAAATGCTCGAAGATAAAATTGAGAATACTGCGGGTAGTGCCGTTTGGGCGAATGACAACAAAACGATTTTCTACGTTAAAAAAGATCCTACAACCTTGCGTTCCGCATACATCTATTCACACGAATTGGGCACAAGTTCGAAAGAAGACAAACTCGTGTACATCGAAAAGGATGAAACCTTTGGATGTTCAGTTTTCAAATCGAAATCGGGCGATTATATCATGATTGGAAGCTATCAAACACTTTCTTCTGAAGTGCGTTTCATCGATGCAAACAAACCAAACGGCGAATGGAAAGTAATACTGCCAAGAGAACGCAATCATGAATATTCAGTAGATCATTTTGAGGATCATTTCTACATCACCACCAACGATAATGCGAAAAACTTTAAGCTGATCAAAACACCTGTCGGTGCAACCGATCGATCGAATTGGGAAGAAGTAATACCCCACAGAGCAGACATTTTGCTAGAAGATATCGAGATTTTCAAAAATTTCCTGGTTGTTGAAGAGCGCGACAAAGGTTTGAACACAATTCGCATCATTAATTGGAAAACGAAAGACGAACATTACATTGAATTCAATGATCCTGCGTACCAGGCGGGTACAATGAGCAATCCAGAATTTGATACGGATGTTTTGAGGTATTCCTACAATTCAATGACGACGCCAAATACCGTTTTCGACTATAATATGTGGAAGCAAGATTCGAAAATAATGAAGCAATCGGAGGTAATGGACCCGAATTTTGATCCCAAGAACTACGTTTGTGAACGCATCTACGCAACTGCTCGTGACGGTGTTAAAGTGCCCGTTTCTCTTGTTTATCACAAGGACACGAAAATTGATGGTTCCGCACCTTTGCTTTTATATGGATATGGTTCGTACGGCTATAGTATTGATCCTTCGTTTAGCTCGGTTCGCTTGAGCTTGTTGGATCGAGGATTCGTTTTTGCCATTGCACACATACGCGGAAGCCAAACTTTGGGGCGTCAGTGGTATGAAGACGGAAAACTTTTGAAAAAGAAAAATACATTCACCGATTTTATCGATTGTGGTAAATACTTGATCGAAAACAATTATACCTCTGAAGGACATTTGCATGCACAAGGAGGAAGCGCCGGTGGATTACTCATGGGAGCCATCATCAACATGGCGCCAGATCTCTGGAATGGTGTTATTGCGGGAGTTCCTTTTGTAGACGTTGTTTCAACCATGTGGGATGAAAGCATTCCATTAACTACTGGAGAATTTGACGAATGGGGGAATCCCAAAGACGAAGAATATTACAAGTACATCCTGTCGTATTCTCCTTACGACAATGTCGTTGCCCAAGAATATCCAAACTTGTTAATTACCACCGGATACTGGGATAGCCAGGTGCAATATTGGGAACCCGCAAAATGGATTGCGAAACTGCGTGATTTCCGTACCAACCACAACAAACTGTATATGTATTGCAATATGGATGTTGGGCATGGAGGTGCATCAGGACGATTCGAACGCTACAAAGAAGTGGCTTTAGAATACGCCTTCCTTCTTGATCTTGAAGACATTACAGAATAACAAAACAGACTATTTTTGGGTGCGGAGTGGAAACATTCCGCATTTTTTTTGCACTTTCATTAAACCTTTCACGATCTGAAGCATCTAACACTTTGGACAGTAAAAAAGAATCCTATGAAAACGACACTATTGATTACCAGCTTAATACTTGGGACATCAGCTTTCGCTCAAGAAGCAGATTCCACAGGTTTGGAAGGAGACAACTTAAATCTTGAAGCCGTATTAGCGGTATTTAAAGACTCCGAATCACCAGAAGATTTTGAGAAACAACTGAATACAGAAAGCTCCAAAGTCAACAATCTCGATTTAGATGAAGATGGTGAAGTGGATTATATCAGAGTTGTGGATTCTGGCGATAGTACTGCGCATGTCATCACACTTCAGGTGGCAATCAACGAGAATGAATCACAAGATGTTGCCACAATCGAACTGGAAGAAACGGATGAAGATGTCGTTGAAATTCAAATTGTAGGAGATGAAGAGCTATACGGAGAAAACTATATTTTACTCCCTGAATCGGCAGGAAGAGGCCCTGTAGTAGTAAATGTAATCATGTGGCGCCCAGTGCGATTTATGTGGGGACCAAGATATACTCCTTGGGTTTCTCCTTGGAGATACAGAGCATACCCAGGTTGGTACCGACCTTGGAAACGCAGAGGTTGGAGATCTTACCGTGGGCGCGTTTTAGTGTACAGAGGCGGTTGCCGTCGCGTTTACCGAAGAAGTTTCACGCATGCACACGCGCATCACTATCATAGAACACATTCAGCATCTTTCCATAAGGCACATCACCACAAGCATGCTGGGAAATCAGCAAATGGTAAGGCGGGGGCATCACAACCTGCAAAATCAAATGGCAAGCCGAACGCTGCATCGCAAGGTGTAACCACAACAAAAGCAACACCATCAGCACCCAAAAAACAAGGGGCAGCAAAACAAGAAGCAGCGCCAAGTCAAAAGGGAAGATCGGCAACCACGCCAAATACAACAAAGGTTACAACGACAACTCAAAACACGAAGTCTAAAACCAAGAAACAAGCGGCACCAAAACCAGCGGCAACGCAAAAGACCAACAATACAAATGCTCGAAAGCGACCAGGTACGAAAAATACCAATGCTCGGAAACGACCTGGAACTTCTGGTGGAAAACAAAACAATGGAAGTGCTGGACGAAGATCTGGTGGTGGCAAAAGAAATTAATACGTCCTTCTCAGGATTCAAAGGGTCGCTCTTGAAGGGCGGCCTTTTTTGGTTTATGAGAAATCATAGGGCGACCTTATTACCCCTTATTCGCCTACCCCTTGTTCGCCAATTAACTTCGTTGCTGCCTTCGGCGGTTGCGAACAAGAAAATTTGCGAATTCTAGGAATTGATAAAAAGTCTCACTAACTTTTCTACGCATCCACACTTAAAAACATTCCTACGCACAATTTCACAGAAAAACCGTTCCTTTGCAGTCGCTCTATTCTTTCGAGCAGAAATTAATACAAATGGCGCATAAATCCGGATTCGTAAATATTGTTGGAAGTCCCAATGTTGGAAAGTCTACCCTCATGAACAAATTGATGGGTGAGAAATTATCCATCGTCACTTCGAAAGCGCAAACAACGCGCCATCGCATTTTGGGTATTGTCAACGATGAAGACCATCAAATTGTATTTTCTGACACACCCGGCGTGGTGAACTCAGCCTACAAGCTGCACGACAACATGATGGATTACGTAAATGCGTCCATTCAGGATGCAGACGTGTTAATCTTCGTGACGGAACCGCGAGAAACTGAAATGAATCACAAAGAAACGCTCGAACGCATTCAAAAATTGGAGATTCCCGTGATTTGCCTCATCAATAAAATGGATCTCACCGATCAGGAAAAGTTAGGAGAACGACTGGCGTATTGGCAAGAAAAATTGCCCAAAGCGAAAATTTTCCCGATTTCTGCATTGCACGGCTTCAGCATAGATGGTGTTTGGGAAGAAATTCGCGCAAACATTCCAGAAAGCCCGCCGTATTTTGACAAAGAGCAAATCTCAGATCGACCAATGCGCTTCTTTATTTCGGAAATAATCCGCGAGAAAATCTTCATTCATACCCAAAAAGAAGTGCCATACGCATGTCAGGTGGAAGTAGAAGAATACATTGAAGAGGAAGACATTCTTCGTATCCGTGCACTCATTATTGTCGAACGCAATTCTCAAAAGGGAATCATAATCGGAAAAGGTGGCGACATGCTCAAGCGCGTTGGACGCGAAGCTCGAAAAGAAATGGAACGTTTCGTGGGCAAAAAGATCTTCTTGGAAACTTTCGTGAAAGTCGACAAAGATTGGCGTTCATCAGATCAAAAACTGAAGAAATACGGGTACTAGTCCCAATCATTCTAAGTGAATCTCTAACGGAATCCACTCCATCAGAAATCCAAGCATCTCTTTAATTCTTTAGGCTGTCAAGTGTTTAATCCTTCTCCAGCTGCCAAGTTATGACGATAATTTCGTATCTTTTTGTGCGATTAAAATTACACTTGTGATTTTATATCTAAAACTGTTAAGAAAAAGAACTTATGAAACTTCGTTACTCCCTTATTCTCTTGTCTGTTTTCAGCCTGGGAACAGCAAGTTTGGCACAAGATTATACGGTAAACTTCCTGAAAGGAGCCCGACAATTTGATGTCAATACAAAAGACTTTAATGCAAACTCCATTGCAAGCGATGAGATTTGGCAATCCAATGTGTACCGCTTTGTACAATTCAATGCCATTCCCACAGACGCAGAGAAAATGGCCATTGAACAAGCAGGTCTGGAACTTTTGGAATACATTCCAAACTATACCTACATTGCGTCACTGCC
Organism: Fluviicola sp.; assembly: GCA_043584915.1. Classification (GTDB taxonomy): domain Bacteria; phylum Bacteroidota; class Bacteroidia; order Flavobacteriales_D; family Crocinitomicaceae; genus UBA4466. The sequence goes on along the minus strand of CP121319.1, from coordinate 1,567,845 downwards.
ATCAAGCACAACTGCATCTCAGTTAGAGCAGCTAAACGTTCGCAGCATCCAAATCATTGACGATGTGTACAAAGTCGGGCAACGTGTCCAAGACGAAGACTATCCCGATTGGTCCATCACGAAGTTCGGAACCGTGAAACTCAGTATTTCCTTTTTCGACGACGTAGATTTCAATTCAGCAATGGCTGAACTTGAAAACAATGGAATTAGAACGACAGTTCAACTCGCACATGCAAACATGACTTTCGTGGAAATCAACCCAGAAGACATTGAAACGCTAATTGCGAAACCATTCGTAAAATACGTAGACATTATTCCTGATCCAGGAACACCTGAATCGGATGATGGACGAAACCTGCACCGAGCAAATGCCATCGACGGAGATTATCATGGTTCTCGTCAGTACGACGGAACTGGAATCGCGGTGGCCGTAAATGACGACGGAGCAGTAGGTCCGCACATCGATTACACAGGTCGTGTAAATCAGGACGATGTTGCAGGTGACTTTGTTGGAGATCATGGAGACATGGTAGCCGGAATCGTTGGAGCCGCAGGAAACCTGGACCCAACAATGCGCGGAATGGCACCGGCATGTTACATGCACATTCGCCAATATGTATCTTCAATGGCAGGAACAATGCCTTTGCACATCGATAGCAATGTCCTCATTTTCCAATCTTCATACAGTAATGGATGCAACGCAGGGTACACAAATACAACCGTTCTTGTTGATGAAGAAATTTACAACAATCCAACATTGCTTCAAGTATTCTCCGCAGGAAACTCCAACAATCAAAATTGTGGTTACGGCGCAGGAAATCAATGGGGAAATATTACTGGAGGTCACAAAGTAGGTAAAAACGTTATCGCAACAGCCAACCTGGACAATGACGACGGAATTGTGGGCTCAAGCAGTCGAGGACCAGCAAATGATGGTCGTATCAAACCAGACATTGCAGCTCACGGAGCTGGACAAATGTCAACAGACCCAAACAATACGTATGCCGCTGGTGGAGGAACATCTGCTGCAGCACCAGGAATTACAGGTGTTTTGACACAATTGCACCATGCCTATGCCGATTTGAACGGAACTACAGCGAACTCGGCACTGTTGAAAGCCGTGGTTATGAATACAGCCAATGACCTTGGAAATGAAGGTCCAGATTTCATTTATGGATGGGGGAAAATCAACGGATTAAAAGCCATAGAATTACTAGAAGATGGACGTTACACCAATGGAAGCATTTCCCAAGGAGCAACAGACAATATTTCCATCAATGTTCCTGCGGGAGTTGAAAAAGTAAAAGTGATGGTTTATTGGGCAGATAAAGAAGCCTCTACAACTGCAGCGACGGCATTGGTCAACGATTTGGATGCTTTACTAACAGACCCAAATAACGCGTCATACCAACCGTGGTTGTTGGATCATTCGCCAAATGCAACCACATTAGCTTTGCCCGCAACTGTCGGTGCCGATCACTTGAACAATGTGGAACAAATAGCTATCGACAATCCAATGGCAGGAACATACACATTGGATATTGCGGGAACAACTGTGCCTTTCGGACCACAAGATTATTACGTGGTTTGGGAATTCATTACAGATGATATCATTGTTACCTACCCGATGGGTGGTGAAGGACTCATCCCTGGTTCAAACGACCGTATTCATTGGGATGCCGATGGAAATACCGGAGATTTCACTTTGGAATACACAGACGATAACGGAGCTTCATGGAATACGATTTCCACAACGGTGAACGGTGACGAGCGCATCTACGATTGGAACGTCCCGAGCATTCTTTCTGGTGAAGTTCGAGTGCGCGTTTCTCGCGGTGGTTCGCAAGGAGAAAGCACAGAGAACTTCAGCATCATGGAACGCCCTCAAAATATTGAAGTCTTCCGAATTTGTGAAAACACCAATACAATTGTGTTGCAATGGGATCCCGTTCCAGGAGCAACAGAGTACGATGTATTCATGCTAGGACAGCAGTTTATGGATTCCATTGGAACTTCGAATACCACGGATTTCGATGTTGTAGTTTCCGATATTGCCGACCCGCAATGGTTCACAGTAAGAGCCGTTGGTGCAAACGGACTACGAAGTAATCGACAGATTGCTATCTACTTCCCAGGCGGCGGTGGAAACGGGAATTGTGTGTTATCCTGTTATTCCGATTCGGATGTGGGAATAGCAACCTTGGCGGAGCCATTGGCAAGTTTCCAAACCTGTTCTGGAAATACCAACTCAGATGTGGTGATTGATTTGGAGAACATAGGATTGTTTACCGAATCGAACTTCCCTGTTTACTATCAATTAGACAACGGTGCTGTGGTGAGTGAAACCTACAACGGAAGTTTGGCACCTGGAGGAAGCGCAACGCATACTTTCGGATCACAAGTTAACTTCCCGAGCAGCGGAACGTACGAACTTAAAACATGGACAGGACTTACAGGAGATAGCACTACGTGTAACGATACAATTACTCAAATCATCACGGTAGTTAATTCCATTTCAACCTTCCCATTGGAAGAGGATTTCGAAAGCGGATTCCCACCAGCTACCGCTGAAGTTATCAATCCAGATGGAGGCTTGACTTGGACGGATGTGAGCACTACCGGAGCCGATGGAAACGCAACCACTGCTTCATTCATCAACAACTTTTCTTACAACGCATCTGGCGAAGAAGATGCTTTGAAATTTGTCAACTTTGATTTAAGCAATGTTCTAAATCCAGCAACAGCGATTCTTACTTTTGATGTTGCTTATCGCGAATACAGTGGCACATACACGGACGACATGCGCATCGACGTTTCTGGAGATTGTGGATTGACGTATCAGCAAGTTTATTTCAAAGACGGACCAACATTAGCAACTGGACCAAATTCAACATCGAATTGGGAACCAACAAGCGCCAACGATTGGAGAAATGATACGATTGACCTATCCGCTTATGTCGGAAGCAATGCCGTAGTTCGCTTTGTAAATATCTGTGGATATGGAAATAACCTTTTCCTGGACAACATCAACTTGACCGTGCAATCTTTTGCATCTGTAAATGAGTTAAATCCATTCCATTTAACCATCATGCCGAACCCAGCCAATCTGGAAACTACGGTGCAGTTCGCCCAACCATTATCCGAGGAAACTGCTGTAAGTATCATTAGCATGGATGGAAAAGTAGTTTATGAAGAAACGTTATCCAAAGGAACACAAGCAACAACGATCGATGTAAGTCAATGGGAAGCTGCAGTTTACACCGTACGCTTCGCATCTGAAGGACAACAAACGATGCGCAAAATTGTGATTCAAAAGTAGGATCAATCGAATACGATATCAAAAGCGCTATCCCGACGAGCTTCAGGGTAGCGCTTTTTTCGTTGTATGTTGCACCGAGAGTAGCAACAACAGACTATTGATTCTCAAATTATTCGTTTCTTTGCACTCTAATTCGCGGACATGGGAAATATCATTGCCATTGTAGGACGCCCGAATGTCGGGAAATCTACCTTATTCAATCGACTCACAGAATCTAAGCAAGCCATTGTTAAAGAGGTGAGTGGCGTAACGCGTGATCGTATTTACGGTCGTGGTGAATGGAACGGTATTCCTTTTTCGGTGATCGATACCGGAGGATATGCGAAAGGAACCGACGATATTTTCGAAGGGGAAATTCGCAAGCAAGTGGAAATTGCCATTGACGAGGCCAACGTGATCATTTTTATGCTCGATGTAATGACGGGCATTGTTGATTTGGATCATTCCGTTGCAGAACTCCTGCGAAAATCAGGAAAAAAGGTATTTATTGGTGCGAATAAAGTAGATAATACGGCACGCATCGGCTTATCTTCTGAATTTTGGTCGTTGGGTCTGGGAGATGTATTCGATCTTTCGGCAACAAACGGTTCTGGCACAGGAGACTTATTGGATGCCATTTGCGAAGAGTTTACCGCAGATTTAGAAGAAGATAAAGAACGTGAATTGCCGCACTTCGCCATTGTTGGGAAACCGAATGTGGGGAAATCATCTTTGGTCAATGCATTAACGGGACAGGAGCGAAATATCGTGACAAATATTTCAGGAACCACGCGCGATTCCATCAACACCCATTATACGGCCTATGGATTTGATTTCATTCTCATAGATACGGCTGGAATTCGCAAGAAAGCCAAAGTAACGGAGGATATCGAATATTATTCGGTACTGCGCTCGGTGCGATCTATTGAGAATTCAGATGTCTGTATTTTCATGATTGACGCGGAGGAAGGTGTGCAAAAACAAGATTTGAACATCTTCTACATTATCGAAAAAAACTCAAAAGGAGTAGTGGTTTTGGTCAATAAGTGGGACTTGGTTGAGAAGGATCACACCACGATGAAAGCATTTGAAGACAAAGTTCGAGAGCAACTTGCACCCTTTAACGATGTTCCGATCATTTTCACCTCAACCATTAGCAAACAACGGATTCACAAAGCATTGGAAACTGCAACAGAGGTGCACCACAACCGCATCCAAAAAATTCCAACGTCGAAATTGAACGAATTGATGCTTGAAATTATTCAAGCTACGCCTCCCCCATCTGTAAAAGGGAAATACATTAAAATCAAGTACGTACAACAGTTGCCAACGCACGCACCGTCATTCGCATTCTTTTGTAATTTGCCGCAGTATATTCCAGAAAGCTACCGACGTTTTATTGAAAACCGTATGCGCGAGCATTTCGATTTTGAAGGAGTACCCATCAAAATTTTCTTCCGCAAGAAATAGATTATTTTCATTTTGAAAATGGGCAGATTCAAATTGAGAATTTAACGCTCCATCTGCCCAAATAATTAAACAATATCAATCAACCTAGAACCGTTGTACAATGGCAGCTAGCGAATGATCATTCGGCGCGCGCGCGACCGAAATCCTTTTTATCTTTAGTCAGGTACCATTCTTGCAGCATTTCTAGAAAAACAAATTAATTCAAATGCAAAAAACACTTATCACTTTATTTCTTATTGCCCTTGGTACAACAGGAAACGCACAAGTTAATAGCAAAACGCTTGGGGTGCGCGTCGGATCTTCCAATTTCGGGTATGGAACGGAACTTTCCTATCAGCATGGATTGGGTAGTGCCAATAGATTGGAGTTGGATGCAGGATTGAGATCTAACAGTCATTACAATACCCTTGGTGTCTCCATTATTTACCATTGGGTTTGGAATATTGAAGGCGGATTCAATTGGTACATTGGTCCTGGAGGGCAAATTGGATTTTACTCGCATCGCGATAGTCACCACCATGGCAATGGCCACCATCACGATGATGATTTTGAAGAAAATGGTTTGATTGTCAATGTTGGCGGTCAAATAGGTATTGAATATGATTTCAACGAACACGGTGTTCCAATTCAACTTAGCTTGGACGCTCGTCCGATGTGGGGGCTCTTCAGCACGCACCGCAGCGGGCTTGGTTATGGCGGAGCTTTGGGAATACGATATACTTTCTAACTATACGGTAAATGCCTTAGTATAAAGCGTTCTTGAAATCCTGGCACAGCGTTAACGTCTTCTAAGATATTACGGTGTGCCTTTTTTTATTCCTAAAATCCTAAAAATAAACCCTACTTTTCGACGTTAATTTGCTTGCAGATTTCAACTATTGCACTTTCTATTATGCGACGATTACTATTTCTACTACTTCTCATTTCAGCCACTACGAATGCTCAAGAAACGCGAACCTCGATGGGTTTAAACATCTTTACAGGGTATTCAGGCAATCAATTCCTCAATGATGTAAACCTAGATGTCGTTCAGCAATACGAAGAAGGAATCTCAGTTTTTAGAATCAATGGTTTCTTCGAGTATGCCTTGTCTGAGCGCAGAAAAGCACATATAACCTGGGGCATTGGATTTGATCAATCGGGGCATTCTTCCACAGATCCCACCTTTGGATTTTCACAGCAAGTATTCCGTCAATATTATTTATACCTGCCCGTTTCATTCAAGTACAAATGGACGAATAACTTCTATTCATCCATTGGCATGGCAGGAGGCACAATAATAGAGGGCAGATTTGCCTTTACCGACGAAACAGGCACTATTAAAGGCAATGACCAGGAGATTTATAGTGAATTTCAGTTATCATCTATCCTAAATCTTGGGTATGAAATATCGCTTAAAAAGAACCGAGTGCTCTTTTTTGAAGCTGCCGGTTCTTACAATTGGCTCGGGAAAATAGACAACGACTTTGACGAAACCTATACGCAACGTGCAGTTTGGCAAGCTGGATTAGGAGTAGGCATCATGAAACGATTCTAATGAATTTAGAACAAGGCTCTCACTTCCATTCCTCCCGAATGAATCGTGCGATTGTCCTCAGATTTTCGTCCTTGGTACTGAATAGACAACTGCAGGTTTTTCGAAATAGACCGCTGATAACCAATATTCCAGGTGAAATTGAGTCCCGGCTTCAATCCTTCCAACATCTCAAATCCCAAGGCAGAATTTTGCTCGCCATTGTACCGAATATTAACCGCTCTAAAATTCCCTTGCATACTTCCTTTCTCGCGTTGATTTAGTTTGAAGGTTGACCCAACTTCCATCACGGTAGACAATTCCCCGCCCAATTCTTGCGCATTGCGTTTTTCAGACCCTCTCGCTTCCAGAGAAACCCGAAAAATGGTATTGGGCTGATAAATCAAACGTGGCTCTAGCGAGACAAATTCAATATTATAGTTTCGTCCACTGGTATAATCGGCGTTGGTAGAGCGATTGCCCCTTCCCGACTCTAATTCCAAGGTGAATTTTCGTTTGATATTTAACCGCAATTTTACTTCGTGGAAACGATTCGTTCTGGAATCAAAACCGCTGGCAAGAAGCGTTTTGCTCCGAGTATCCTGAAAGGTGTAATCCGCACCAAAAATGCTCGAAGTTCGGTTAAAAAACACCGTGTTTCGAATGTTGGAATTTGTGGAAATTAGGTTGGTGTCACTAATTTCCGTTACGAACGGATTGAAGGCATTGATTCCTTCAAAATAGTTGGTACGTCGCTGAATCCGAAATCTTGCCTGATCAGAGAAACGCGTCAGGAATTTCAAAACGCCTTTTTTCCTCGCCCAAATGCGTTGTGGCCTGAATTGAATGGATTGATTCAACTCATTCGAGTAGGTTTTGACGTATTCGTTACTCGGCGTGAATACACGAATGTAACTCGCCTGATCAACAAATTGCGCAATCTCGAATTCATTCAAATCCTTAATTCCATCCTGATTATAATCGATCCATGTGTATACTCCCTGCCCATCATTCACTTAACTCCGCGTTTCCAGAAAATCACCTCGGAATTCATTGCGCTCATGATCGTCTCGGAACCCAACGCGGATGTACGGAAACGATTTGGACAGATCTGCTCTGTGACGAATAAAACGATTGTTGTCCGTAGCATCGCTAGAAAGAAAACTCCCATCCCAAACAGCACGATAGCCATTCTTGTTCCAATTTCCATCAGTAGCCGCGCGCAAGCCCAGGTAATCCGTCCCGATTAAAAATTGCTGTCCTTCCAGGTTCAGGTTTCCTCCAGGTCCGATAAAGTTGGTGCCGAGCGAAGTCGCCAATTGATTTCCTTCGTACCCCTGATTTCGGGTATTCCAATCACGATCAAACTCTACGGTTCTGTAATTTTCTATTGGCTGAAAACTGCGCTCGCGTGCTTCCACTTCCATTTTCGTTCGCATAATCCATTTGGGAATTGAATCAGCACCCAAAGGAACATCTCCAATCAATTTCACGATTCCTCCCACACTTTGGTTGTCAGCTGCATCGAGACTGGAAAAAGTATTTACATCATTATTGGTATAGGATACCTCCGACATGAGCCGCAATCGTTTGTTGAATCTGTACTCAAATCCACTGCTTATCATTTGGCGTTGTTTCGGAGTCACAATCAGGCGAGAAGGTTGATGATCTCCTTGCGGAACGCCATTGATATCTGGGCCAACCCAACGAAAAACGCGCCCCAAAGCATTAAAACTCTCAAAAATGTAGTTCCCTTGATTGGCTCCAACAAACTCGAAAGTAGCGCGATACACTGCCGAATCTGGGTTTACGGAAGTAACCAGAACGGAGTCATAAATGGTTCCATTCACCAATGTATCAATCAGCTTGTACATATTCTGATTTTCGAAAAAGCCGATTGAATCGATGCTTGAAATTCGTGCTTCGTTCAATGTATCGCCAATGTTCGACAGATATTCTTTTTGTCCAAGAGTAAGCGCTTGCTGCAACGATTGATTTTTGGCGTCTTGTTCGGAATAAGCATTGAACCAAAAGTCTAATTTCTCGCCGTGATACGTTTGCGAGGTTTGAAAAAGAGATCGCGCATAGTTTTGATCGGAATATTGAAACTCTACCACAATTCGAACATCTTTGGTGATTTGATTTCGTGCGGTGAAAGTAACTTCAGCGGTATTGTAATCGACCACATAATCAAACTCCTGACCACGTTCTAACAACCGCCCATCAATATACACCCGCTCCGTTCCTGCGAGCACAATAATGAAAGGTTCATTTTCCGCTCCCACCAATCGGTAAGGTCCCTGGTTCCCCTCTACTCCTTGTATGATCTGCCGTTGAAATTTACCCCTTGAAAGGGCGCCGCTAAACTGCGATTTCCATACGCCCACGGTATCTTCCGTCCATTGATAATTCAATGTCAATCCTTGCGCTCGTTTCTTATAGTTCATGAAGTATCCCTTCGGACGGTAAATCCAAAAATCTCCTGCAATCATTTTGAAACGATCGTTGTAGACTTGGATAAACACCTGATCGAATTCTTGCAATTGATTGGTATTTCCATCGGGCTGAATGGGCAAATTATCATCTGATACCGAGGCTAGTAACTTAAGATTCGGTGCAATTTGTCCAGACAATTCTAAATTCAAGGTAGAATTCACGCCAAGATCTTGGTTGTTTCCAAAAGTGACTCCTCTGGAAATACTTCCCGATTTGTTCAGCGAAGAACTCCCGAAAATATCGTTTTGAACATCACGCGTCGTAATTAGAAATTTGTCTCGATCGCCTTTGTTCCGATTGTAAATATTGGTAGTATCGTACAACTGCATTTTTTGGGATAAATCGAGCGGGAAAACGCGGTACTCAAGTCGAATGGAATCGGCACAGGATTCTAAAATTTTGAATTCGGACCGCGCTGCGAAAAGAACGTATGCGCTTCTAGCGAGCACCTTTTCACCGCACTTCACTTTAAAGGAAGTTGGGTCAATAGAAAGTGAGTCCAACCGTATCATTGTATCTACGGCGGCGATAGTTCGCACACGAAAATTCTGTTGTTGAGCCAAAGCGTTTTCGCCAACAAGCAGCAGTAGTGCAAATCCCATACATCTAAAGAGAAAGGACATCTTCACGAATGTACAACGTTGTAAGCAGAAAAATCGTGTTTTCAGAGGAATATAATTGTGCTCAACATAGTCCTCCCCCTTAGTCCCCCTCCAAAAGGGGGAATGGTTCATCCGAATACTTATCACAACAGAGCAGATTACCAATTGCAGCTTTTCCCAGAGCAATTTAAATCGAATGGGAAATCGGCTCCCCCTTTTGGAGGGGGACTAAGGGGGAGGATTCACACCAAAAATTCAAAATTGTATCACTTCAACATGAGCCATAATCAGTAATGCTGGAGACACTTAAAACTCTACATTAATTCTTTCGTAACTTTGTAGCATGAAAGCACTGACAATCATACTTTTTCTTGGACTTTCATGGGGTGCAATAAGTCAGGATTCTCTTCTTACTAAATCAGATTCCATTGTGATGATCGCTCAAGAGCAAATAGGCACTCCCTACAAATACGCCACAAGCAACCCAGGTATAAGTTTCGATTGCTCAGGGTTCACATCTTATGTGTACAGTTCTTGTGACATCCCAAGCTCTCGAAGTTCTAAAGCATATGGGAAGCTAGGAACCCAAGTATCGTTGGAAAACTGTCAACCAGGAGATTGCATGATTTTTTCTGGGACGGCAGCCGGCAGCAAAACCATTGGACACGTAGGAATCGTGCTCTCAAATGACGAAAATGGTATTCATTTCATTCATTGCTCTAGCTCTAAAAAACACTTTGGCGTGGTTGTCACTAACTACTACGAATCCAATTATACCAAGCGTTTTTTACAAGTAAGACGACTGTACTAAGCAAGCTTTCGGCTGCTATCTGCGTCTAATGAATATGACAATGAAAGATGTAAACAAAAAGTTCTGGTTAATCCCATTGGCTGTTTTAAGCGCTTTGGTGCTCATCTCCTTTGGATTCTCAAAAGAAACAACGCCAATAAAGACTGAAATCGTTCAGAACGAGATGTTGGATGATTCCGAAAGTAAAGACCTGGAGTGGCATACAGATATTAAAAAAGTTCAGGAGCTTTCAAAAAGTAGTGGCAAACCCATCTTTGCTTTCTTTACAGGAAGTGACTGGTGCGGATGGTGTAAAAAATTACAGGCGCAGGTTTTTGCCAAGGATGCATTCGTTGAATGGGCGGAGGAAAATGTGGTGTTACTCGAATTGGATTTCCCAAGACGCACACAATTGGATAGTGCGCTTGAAGTGCAAAATTACGGTCTCGCAAAAGCCTTTAAGGTATCTGGATATCCCACCATTTGGATTTTTAACGCCGAATTGAATGAACAAACCAACAATATCAGCATAAGTGCTTTCGGATCTTTAGGGTATCCGCGCGGTGCCGTTGCTGGTAAAGAGGAAGAATTGTTCATAGAAAATGCCAATAAAATCCTGGCAAAAAATCTTTGAAAATTCCATTTATATCCCTTTCTTTTTCATCAAGGCTAATATTGGCAACCCCTGTTAAAAAAAGTTAAGCATCCCAGCTGCCGTGGGGCTTTCCACTACATTCGGTAAAAACGAACGGTGCAAAGAATACGATTGAATACGGTAATACTATTGGTAGTGGTGGCAATGATCGCCCTGCTCATTATTCAAGCCTTTCAATCTGCCCAACTATACGACCGTAAATCCACCGAATTTGGCGAGCGCATGTCAACGACTTTAGATCGTATCGCGATTCGTCACGAAAAAGCGGATGATATCAGACGATATATGTCGCTCGGAGGAAAAGATTTCAACGTGCAATACCGAGACATCCTCAAGGAAGAATTCAAGTCGATGATGGCCGTAGAGGAAACAACTTCCATTCAAGACACGACAATTTTGGAGAATGGGAAGCTGCAAAAATACCTCATCATTCGGGGAACTTCATACGATTCAATTTCCGGAGTCACAACAGAGCAAAAAGTACTTGCCCGAAACATGACGCAACTTCGCGATCTCTTCAAGAAAAACGACGAGCATTTGATGGGCGAAGATCAAAATATTTCTGTTCAATTAGATCAGAGAGTTGTGCAGCAAATTTTCCAAAAGGCACGATTCGTTAATGAAATGATGTTGGATGTTTTTCGATCTGGCATTAGCGGTACACCTGCTGAACGCGTTGATATCACTTTCCTCGATTCGGTACTGAAAACGGAGTTAACCATAGACAACCTTCCTTCGCGCTACGAATTCATGATTACGGATGCCAACAACGTTCCTGTTAAATTCAAAGGAGCGCCGAAACACTACAACACGCAAATCGATACGACCAAAAGTCATACAACGAAACTGTTTCCGGCAAATGCTTTCGATGAAGAAATTTATTTACACATCACCTTTCCCGAGCAAAAAAGCATTTTAATTAAGGCTATTGGCGGAGGTCTGGCCATCAACTTTGCACTCATGGCATTGATTATTGTGGCTTTGGTGTTTATGTTCCGAACTATTCTTACCCAAAAGAAGTTATCGGAGATGAAGAACGATTTCATCTCTAACATGACGCACGAGTTCAAAACGCCCATTTCTACTATATCTCTCGCCTGCGAAGCAATGAGTGATACCGATGTGGTGAGTAGCATGGACGAGCAATCCAAGCCTTACGTACGCATGATTAGCGAAGAGAACAAACGATTGAGTTTACTCGTTGAACGCATTCTACAAAGTGCCACGCTGGATAAGGGAGATTTAAATATCAAGAAAGAACTAATTCCATTGGACAAAGTGGTTTCTGGAGTTGTAGAAAATGCTCAATTCCGCATAAAAAATTCAGGCGGAAACATCTCTTTGGATCTTTCGAACGAGCAAATATTAATCAAAGGAGACCCGATGCACACGGCAAACATTATTTCCAATCTGGTTGATAATGCAATAAAATACAGCCAAAAAGCACCACAAATTAGTGTGTCGTTGAAAACCAAAGGAAATACACCAGAATTGGTGGTGAAAGATGAGGGTATCGGAATAAAAAAAGAACATCTAAATAAAATATTCGACAAATTGTATCGTATACCAACCGGAAACGTTCATAATGTAAAGGGCTTCGGATTGGGACTTAGCTATGTAAAAGCTATTTCTGATTTACACGGTTGGAATGTGAAAGTGCGAAGCAAGTACGGCACCGGATCCGAATTTACGATTGAATTTAAAGCTTAACTATTAACTATGGAGAACGGAACTTCAATTCTACTGGCAGAAGACGATGTTAACTTGGGACATTTGCTTCAGACTTTTCTAAAATCGAAAGGATTTAATGTGTCATTGGCACAAAATGGAAAAATCGCTTTCGAAAAATTTAACAACGGAAGTTTCCAATTTTGCATCCTCGATGTGATGATGCCTGAAATGGATGGAATCACCCTGGCGAAGGAAATTCGCGAAATTGACAAAAAAATTCCCATTCTTTTCTTAACGGCTAAATCGATGAAGGAAGATAAGTTGGAAGGATTCTCGGCAGGTGCAGATGATTACCTGACCAAACCATTTGCCATGGAAGAGCTTTTGGCCCGTATTACTGCAATTCTCCGCAGAACCGGGGAAGATGCAAAGCAAGAAGATTCTTACACCATTGGAAAAATAAAGTACGAGCCTGAAATTCGTCTGTTGCATTTGAGCGAAGAGACGAAAAAATTGACGACTAAAGAAAATCAACTGCTTCACCTATTGGTGAAAAATCAAAATGAGATTTTGGACCGTCAGGCAACGTTGCGCGCTATTTGGGGCGATGACAATTATTTCAACGGAAGGAGTATGGATGTGTACATCGCTAAATTGCGCAAGCTACTTCGTGAGGATGAATCCATTGAGATCTTAAACGTACATGGGAAAGGATTCAAGTTGGTAGTGAAATAACAACCAACTTTTCCTATTTTTGCGCCGTTTGAGAGATACGATCCCGACGTAATCAACCTTCAGGCGAAACGCGCAAATTACATGCAGAAGAAGTTCATTTCTAACTTGGCACTCATGGTTCTTTTGAACCTGTTGGTGAAGCCTATTGCCATTTTTGGAATTGACGCGAAAGTGCAAAACCTGGTTGGCGCCGATTACGGAATCTACTTTGCCTTGTTGAACTTTTCTTTCCTGTTCAACATTCTACTCGATTTTGGGATCAACAATTTCACCACCAAAAATATAGCACAGCACCCGCAAACAGCCGGCAAATACCTCGAAAAAGTACTGGGATTCCGCTTCATGTTGTTCTTACTGTACGCGGTAATTTCCTACACTATTGCGCTCACCCTCCAATGGAATTCGTACGAAATCTACCTGCTCAGTTTTCTGGTTTTTAATCAGTTTATCGTCACACTAATTGCGTACACTCGTAGTTACTTCGGTGGATCCCTGATGTTTAAAACTGATGCCATCATCAGCGTGCTCGATCGGTTCCTCTTGATCCTCTTCTGTGGAATATTGATTCTCCTTCCAGAAACCAATGAAAACTTTCAAATTGAGTGGTTCATTTGGATTCAAACAGCCTGTTATCTCATCACTTTATTGGTTGCCGTAATTTTACTTTTCTCCAAGTTCGGAATACCAAAGCTCAAGTTTCAGCCCGCATTTTCTTACAGTATCATCAAACAAAGTTTTCCGTACGCGCTGCTTATTTTCTTGATGATGATTTACACGCGCATCGACTCTGTGATGGTAGAACGATTGCATGAAAACGGCAAAGAAGAAGCTGGGTTTTACGCTATGGGCTTTCGTTTGGTGAATGCATTTTTCATGTTCGCAATGATTTTCTCAAACTTGCTTTTACCCTTGTTCTCTCGTATGTTCAAAGAGAAAGAAGAAGTGCGTCCATTGCTGAAAACATCGGCTAAATTGCTGATAGGAGGAGCCATTCTATTGAGTATCGTGAGTTATTTCAATAGCGATTTCATCCTACACCTTATCTATGAAAACAACATTGAGGAAAGCGATCTTTCTTTTCAGTTATTGATGTTCAGTTTCATTGGGATGTGCTCTACCATTCTTTACGGAACCTTACTTACGGCTCGTGGGAACATGCGTTTTCTGAATTCTATTTCTGCCATTGGAATTGTGGTAAACATTACCATGAACTCCTTTTTAATCCCAGAGTACGGAGCAACTGGAGCAGCTATTGCTACCGTTATTACCCAATCTTTAATTTCTGGTATTCAATTCGTGTACAGCGTTCGTGTGCTAAAAGTGGCGTTCCTGTTAAAAGATGTTGCGCTTTTTGTACTCTACATCGCAGGATTGTTCGGAATTTGCTATTTCTTGCGTGCTGAAAATGGGCTGACGTTTGCAGCGGTTTTAATCGCCACTGTGGGGTCCATGTTCTTGTTTCGAATTATCGACTTGAAGAATCTGGTTCAGATTTTTAAGAGAGAGGTATAGCTTCGAGTACCTCAGCTTACTTCTGTACAATTACCCAAGAACGAAGAACTGAAATTGAGAGCCTCAGCTCACTGTTAACCGACATTCATGAGTCGTCTAGCGTCTTCTATCTATACGTCTTGAGTCTTTTATCTTCGAGTCTTCTATCTCTTAGTCTAAGATCTTGAATTTAAAAACTAAGACATCACCTCAAACCAAAAGCTACCACCGTGCTGTTCCACTCCTTTGAGGTTCTCATGCTCCCAAATTGGCGACAAGATTTTGCTCAACTCGGCATCTTCACTGATGAAATAGTTCGGAACAATTGGTCGGTACTTGGCAGGATTTGCCAGAAGGAATGCGGCCAAAACGTATTGCTCTGAATAAGCTCGGTCACACATAAACTGCGGATAATCGTAAGGAATGTAGATATCGTGAACGTGCACAATTACGCCTTTTTTCAACTGCGGAAGCAATTCCAGAAAACAAACGGTAACATCCGAATTCGGCAAACATCGATGGCTGTTATCAATAAACAAAACATCTCCAGCTTCCAGGTTCAAGACATCGCTGTAATCTTTCAAATTTTCGATTGGTTGACGGACCACTTTATCGGCCAAAGCATCTATCTGCGCACGTGGATAGGGATCAATCGAAGTGATTTTCGTATCCAATTTGCCCTCCTTAATCGCTTTTCGTGCAACTTTTGTTGAGTTTCCAGAACCAATCTCAACGTATTGTTTCGGATTCAACTCACGCATCAAGCCGTACATTGCTACAATATCCAACCCAGGAAGAAAGTCATTGTTCCATCCAGGCTCGGTAGCATCGGGTTCTTGATCGGCGTTATTGATCTCAAAATAAACCTCCTGGTATTTTAGAAATGATTCGAGATAATTCGCGTACGTTTCGCGCTGTGCTTCAACAATATCAAGCAATTGCGGATGTGCATCACCATTCCCATGTCCAAACCGTGGTTTGAAATCAACCTTGTAATCCAAAAATACATTTTGAAATTTCCCAGAAATGAAACGATACACCGCCTTAATCATTGCCTCTTTTTTGCGCTGCAAGTATACGGAAAATGAAGGAATCGGAAGACAGTTCGTTTCAAATCAATTGAAATTGAGAAATAGTTGGAAGCAGATATAATAAATCGGAATTCTCACGTTTATAAGGATGCTACAAGGCTTGCGTCTGAGAATCGAATAAGCAGGCAACAAAACGAAAACTAAAAACCAAACGACGAAGTACAAAGAAACCGTATCTTCGCGCTACTTAAAATCAAGAATAGTGAACGAATTGGACAAGGAACGCCAGAATCTATTGGTATTCATTTGGAAGAAAAGAAAGATCATTTTAATTGGGACTTTTATCGCATTTGCGGCATCCATAGTCATCTCCCTTTTCTTAACACCGAAATTTAAATCAACTGCAATTGTATTCCCCGCAGCAACAAGTACCGTATCTTTTTCGGAACAGCGTAACGCGAAAGCGGCGGCCATGGACTTCGGAGAAGAGGAACAAGCGGAGCAATTGGTACAAATCTTAGCATCTTCAAGAGTTAGAAATCGCATTGTGGCGAAGTTCGACTTGATGAATCATTACAATATCGATCCAAACGATCCGAACAAGCAGTTCAAACTTGGGAAGGCATATGACGATCATATTCAGTTTACGCGAACCCGTTATGGTTCCATTCAAATTGATGTTTGGGATAAAGACGCGGCAAAAGCTGCAGACATGGCCAATAAGATTGTTGATTTGATCGATACCGTGAAAAATGAAATGGTGCGCGAACGTACCATTCCGGCTTTTGAAATTAACAAGCGGAAAAAAGATCAATTGGAAGCGGAAAAACGTGGACTACAGGCGCAATTGGACAGCCTTTCTGCCATGGGAGTTGTTCCGATTGAAGGACGTGCAAATCTCGATCGTGCTTATAACGAGGCGAAAAATGCAGAAGATCGCGCTTACTACAAAGAACGTATTGAGATCAACGCGAGGTATGGAGCAACCTATGATGGATTGCAAACACAGCGCGATGAACGTATTATCAAGTTGACAAAATTCGAAGATTCTTACGAGCAATCGGAATCGGATGCGAACACTGATTTCAATCATAAGTTTGTCGTTGAGCCGGCCGTAATTGCCGATAAAAAAGACAAGCCAAAGCGCATGATCATTGTACTTCTTGCAACCATTGGAGCGTTTGTGTTCATCGTCTTTACCTTGTTGATTCGCGATCGTATCAAAGAACTTCGTAAAATCGCCTAAGTGCAAAGCCTGAGTGCGAATAAATGGGTCATTGCATTCAGCATTTTGTATGCTGCGATGGCGTGCTACCTTATTTGGGTGGATCTTTCCTATTTCGTGCTCGCGCCTATCGGTATTTTGGGTGTTTACTTTGCCATTTATCAAACGGAATACACCTTTCTAGGACTTGGATTTCTAACGCCCTTGTCTGTCAATATTGAAGAATATGCGGAGGGCTTTGGACTTTTCCTGCCCACGGAACCCTTGCTTTTTGGGTTGATGCTCCTCTTGCTCATGATGCATTTCAGGAAATCATTGATTCCCACATATGTTTGGCGGAACCCCATCATTTGGGCTGTTGGATTTTATATCTTCTGGATCTTTATCACTTCGATTACCAGTACATCGCCCGTTACCTCGTTTAAATTTCTGTTGGCCAAGCTGTGGTTCATTATCCCATTGCTTTTGTTCGGACCGATAATCTACCGAAAGCGAAAAAACATTGACATCTTTTTATACCTCTTTTGCATTTCTATGGTTGTGGCAATTACCTACACGGTTTTGGTGCACGCAAGCTATGGATTCGGGGAGAAAGAAGGACATTGGGTGATGTGGCCGTTTTTCAAGGATCACACCATTTACGGTTCAACCGTCGCCTTTATCACACCTTTAATATTTGGACTTTACCTGTGCAAAAAACACACTACGCTCGTTCAAATCACGCTGCTCGGACTCATTCTAGTCACGCTGATTGGTTTGTACTTTTCGTACACAAGAGCCGCTTGGTTGAGTGTTTTTGCTTCATTGATGGTATTGGCTGTGATCAAGCTTCGCATTAAATTTTCCATTCTTGCCGGAATTACGCTGATTGGTGCATTTTTCCTTTTCATGTCCTGGGACAGCATTCAAATTGAACTGGAGCGAAACAAGCAGGAACACACCACGGAAGAATTTGGAGAGCGTTTGCAAAGTGCGACCAATGTAACTACCGATGCCTCCAACCTGGAGCGATTGAATCGTTGGTCTTGTGCCATTGAAATGTTTAAGGAACGTCCAGTTTTTGGATTTGGACCAGGAACGTACGCCTTTGAATATGCACGCTTCCAGGAACCTGAAAATACCACCATTATTTCTACTACAAATGGAGATATGGGAAATGCGCACAGCGAATATCTGGGTCCTCTTTCAGAAATGGGATTGTTGGGAATGCTTGCCATGCTTGCCATTGTTGCCGCGATTTTCTACAAATCCATAACGCTCTATTATCGTTGGCCAGAAGAGGATAAAAAGACCCGCACCTTGCTTTTAGCGATGATTATGTCGTTGGTCACGTACTTTGTTCACGGAATCCTCAACAACTATTTGGATACGGATAAAGCCGCGGTTCCTATCTGGACATTCTGTGCAATTTTCATTGTTTTGGAAGCGCAACTGGAGAAGAAAGAGAAAGTTATCGACTAATGGAAATCAAACCAGGCATTGGCATTGGAGCGGTACTTTTCGGTATGACTGAATTAGAGGTTCGTGCCATTTTAGGCGATCCAGATCGCATTCTGATCGACCCAGAAGATGAAGATCAAAATCCGGTGTATCAATACAATGACAGCAAGCTAAAACTTACCTTTTACACTTCCGAAGATCGACGTTTGTTGTATATCAGAACTTCAAATAGTGCTGTCATACACCGTTCGGTAATTTCCGTGTTTGATGATTACCACTTTTCCTGCTCCCGGGATGTTCAATACACTAGTTACTTCACCCTCGAAAACAGCTCGAACTTGAGCATTTTTCGGTGCACTGATATCAATCCCTCGATTGTTGGTCGTCACATTCTTCAAGGTAGGATGCGGATTTTTTCCAAACTTCTCGGTTACTGTTCCCTTTTCGACAGGCCACGGCAATTTCCCTCTGTTCCCTTCAAAGCTCTTACTTAACGCTGCCGACTCTTTCGTTGCTTCAAAGGTTGGAGTCGTTTTTGGCGTTGTGGTTGTTGTTTTGTTGGATGTACTTGCCGTATTGTTCTTTTTCGCTTCCGCTGCAGCCTTTGCTTCCGCCGCTTTTCGTTTCGCTTCGGCCGCTGCAATCTCTCGCTGAATGGCTTGTGCGATGCGACTGCGCAAACGCGCCCGATCTTGCTCATCCCTACGGAGTTTCGCCAAAATCACTTCTTCTTCCTTCTTGAATTCCCGGTAGATTAATTCCTGTCGTTGACGGTCTTCTTCAATAGCCGCGCGCTCCTTCTTTTTATCGGCAACAACAGCTAGTTTTTGTTTTTTCTCGGCATCGATCTGTTTGATTTCCTCTCCAATTAACTCTTGATGCTGAGCAATGGCAATGAATTGATTTTCCTGAATTTCGGCCACGCGCTTCAAGTAACTATTTCGCTTGATAGCATCGTAATACGATTCCGCGGCAAAAATAAACATCATACGTCCGTACTTATTCCTGTTTTTGTAGGCGTAATAAATGAGCTTTTTGTATTGTGCTTTGAGTCGAACAATTTTCTCTTCGTAGGCTTCAATTTGCTTCGATTTCTGATCCACTTTGAGCTCTGCACCTCGAATTTGATTGTCGTAATTTTTGAGCAGCTGCGAACGGTAGTAAATCTGATTTTCAATCACTTTCAACTCATTGAAGGACGCATCTTTCTCGTTTTGCGTTTTCTTCAACAGCATTTTTGTATTGGCAATTTTATTTTCCAAACGTTGCTGTTCCTTCTTCAATTTATCACTGGAATCCTGAGCGTAAACCGCAGGCAATCCAAGCAAAAGCACCACCAATATTTTACTCACATTCACCATAGGATTCTGGAATTATGAACTTAATTTCTTCGCCTTGATTCGCGCGAATTCGGGTATAGTCAAGCTCCACCTTGATATTTTGTCTTGGAGATGTAATGTTCACCGTTGCCGACGTAGGCGAGTTGAATCCGTCAAAAAGTTCTCGGGAATTATACATCAAATTGATTTCTGTGGTATCCTTGAAGCTCACCAGGGTCATTTGTTCCAACTCGGTCAAACTTTCATTGAGCGTATAATACGTGATTATTTCGTCAGAACCTTCCAGGCGCACTTGCTCAATATCTTTCAAGCCGTGCGTGCAAAGCGTTAAGCCATTTTCACCGGTTTGATAGTAGGTCTTTTCCGCATCAAAATTTGTTGGAATTCCGAGGAGAATATCTTGTAGGTTATCCAAGCTTAATTCGGTTCCAAACTGCGCACTCAAGGCGTCCAGAGTGGAAAATTGATAGCACTTTTCTCTTCGGTTGACAACACTCAATGAATCGTTGGTGACCAATGCGCTCACTACAGGGAATCTGGCATAGGTAATGAGGAAATTGGCCGCACTGTCCTTGATCATCCATGTAGATGTTTTGAAGGAAAAACTGCGCGATGAATCTTTGTACGAAGTCGCTATTTTGGAATAATAGGACTCGAAGGAAGTTCCGGATAGCGAGTCCAATGCCTGCACCAATTCCTCACTGGCAACGGTACCTTGTTCGGACACCTCAGCATCTTTCGAAGATTTACAGGACGCAAATAAAAGCCCCCCCAATACAATCAATCCTATTTTAAAGCTCAGGCTCATAGTATTTCTTATCCGATATTTTTTTGTCAATATTCTTCGATACAGATCCGTTCTGTTTCGCCAATTTCCAACTATCAACGGCTCCTTCCATATTGCCACGCTTGGCTTGTGCATCTCCAAGGTGCTCTAGAATTAATGGGTTGTTCGGGTCGTTGGTCAAAGCACGACGAAATAAATCCTCAGCCGCCTTAAAATTCCCTTTGTGAAAGTTGACCACTCCTTTTGTATCAACGAAGATGGCTGCATCAGGATATGCAACAACAATTTGCCTTGCAAGCGATTCTGCCAAGTCCAAATCGCGTTTCAACACTGCCAAACGGCGCGCGTAATTGTTTTTAATCGAGAAGTTTTTACCATCCAAATCCAACGCTTTTTTGTAGTTATCGAAAGCGGCATCGTATTCTCTTTGGGCAAAATATGCTTCTCCCAATTGCCCGTAAAATTCGGCTTTCATAGGCGGATCGTTCACAATCATTTCCATGCCGAGCGATAAGGCATCGACAGCTTCGTCTTGGCGCCCTGTTTCATTCGCACTGATACCCTGCAACAAATACACCGTTGATGCTGCCGGAAACAGCTCCAAGCACTCTTTGCTTGACTTGTACAATGCCTCGTAATCGTTGGATTCGTATTGCAAAATCATCACTTGGTTCCAGATCGGGAAAAGTGAATTGTCTAATGAGACTGCTTTCAAATAGGATGCGAGAGCTTTGTCGTTTTCCTCTTTGAGAAGTAAGTAATCGCCTTGAATGGAGTGTGCTTTTGCGCTGTCTGGATACATCTCAACAAAAGATGCAACAATTGGATACATCTCCTCTGGAATGACAGTACTTTGCTCCTGAACGCTAATGAGTACGCTCATTTTGGTATCAATATCCAAACTCGAAGAGGTAATCGCTTTGCCTAATGCGACATACGCCATTTCCATATCGTTTCTGCGCTGATAAATTTCGGCCAATGCCAATTGTGCGCGACCATTATCAGGATCAGCTTCGACTAATTCAACCAGGAATTTTTCCGCTTTCTCTACTTCTCTCGCTTGAAAATAATGATCAACCAGGGTCCCGATGATGCTTGGATCTTTTGGGAACTCTTCTTTGGCATCTAATAACACCTGAATTGCTTCTGTCTTATCTCCAGATTTCATCAGAATATCGTAACGCTTTAAGGCAAAATGTGGATGTTTTCCCACTTGTCCCTCCATGGTTTCAAATACCGCGAGTGCCTCTTTGTCTTGTCCGCTTCTTAGCAGCGCCTCAGAGTATGCGTATTGCCAATCAATATTTCTTGGTTCTTTTTCTACGAGTTTTTTGAATTGTTCGGCGGATTCCTCAAACGCTTCTTTTTCGATATACATATACGCTAACTCTTCGATGTACCAAATGTTTGTTGGATCGATTTCGTTTGCTTTGATAATGTAATTGGTTGAAGCATCAGGATTTCCGCGTTCAAGTTCTAACTTGGATAAAGCGTAGTAAACTGCGTCGTCATCTTGTCGGATTTGCAAACACTTCTCTAGTTCCAAAATTGCCTCCAATGTTCGTCCTTGAACTTTGTACTGCATTCCTTTGTGAAACGCATCAATATAGGGGTAATCCTTCGCAGAAACATTCGAATCCGACTTGGTAATGTACCCCGACTGTTTGCAAGAAACCAGGAATAAACTGGCAATGGCTATGTATAAAATCTTATTCATCAATACTTGTATAATCACCTAGGCTCAAATCTCGCGCCAAACCGTTGTACTGCACTTTCGATCCAATCATGGAATCGGCAAGAACGGTATTGGTGATTTTGGTTTCGTGTTGTACAATTGAGTTGCGTACAATGCTATTTTCAATAACGCTATTTGCTCCAAGAGATACATGAGGTCCCACAACTGCGTTGGTCAATCTCACTCCTTCACCGATAAAACACGGCGGAACAATCGTTGCGTTTTCCAGTACAACTGAATCGGCGACATTGTTCAATCCTTTGGCAGCTTCGTTGTCCAACACTTGTGCATTGGTTTCAACGGTTACTTTTTTATTTCCGCAATCCATCCATTGCTCTACCGTTCCCGTCTTGAAAACTTTACCGTCTGCCATCATTCGCTTGATGCCATCGTTGATCTGGTATTCGCCTCCATTGATGATCTGATTGTCCAAAACATACTGCAAAGCATCTTTCAAAACCTCTACCTGCTTGAAATAATAGATCCCAATTACCGCTTGATCGCTAACAAACTCTTGTGGTTTCTCTACCAACTCGGTGATTTCCTCACGCTCGTTCAATTGCACTACGCCGTAGGCTGATGGGTTTTCAACGCGCTTTGTCCAGATCACTGAATCTGCGGCTGGGTCCAAATCAAACTCAGCTTGAATTAATGTATCGGCATAAGCAATCACCGCAGGCCCCGAAAGGGAGTCTCCTGCGCACATAATCGCATGTCCTGTTCCTAATGGTTGATCCTGGCGGTAAATAGATGCTTTTGCTCCGAGTCCTTCGGCCAATTCCGTCAAACTATCCACTACATCGTCTCCAAAAAAGGCTGGATCACCCAGTATAAATGCAATTTCCTCAATCGGTGACTTCACGACCTCAGCAATGTCTTTCACCAAACGGTGCACAATCGGCTGACCTGCCACAGGTACTAATGGTTTTGGAACTGTTAATGTGTGCGGTCTGAGGCGACTTCCCCGCCCTGCCATGGGAACGATAATCTTCATATGCTATGATCGTTTTCTTTTTGTTCTAATTTCTTTCGACGTTTCGATTGTTCGATTTACTTCACCCCAGTGCTGCCGAAGCCTCCCGCTCCGCGTTCCGTGGATGTTAATGTCTCTGTTTCTTGCCATTCGGCTTGTTCGTAATGAGCAAATACCAGTTGTGCAACGCGTTCTCCGTTTTCGATCACAAATGGCTCGTTGGATAGATTGATTAAAATCACTCCCACTTCACCACGGTAATCCGCATCGATAGTACCCGGTGCGTTGAGCACGGTAATTCCTTTTTTCAATGCCAATCCGCTTCTTGGGCGCACCTGACATTCAAATCCGACAGGAATTTCCAGAAAAAGACCAGTTTTTACGAGCGCTCTTTCTAAGGGTTGAAGAGTGATGGGAGCATCAATATTTGCGCGCACATCCAATCCTGCTGAAGCTGATGTTTCGTAGGCAGGAAGTGCGTGTTGCGACTTGTTTATTACCTTGACTTGCATTGCATTTACGTTATTCTTTCAAAAATAAGAAAAGTGCCCTGCGAAAAGGCTGCAATTACCCTTAGTTACTAACTATGTGACGTTAGTTGTGATTTTTTGGGGTTTTTCGATAAACCAAACCAATCCAACGTAGGCTAAAATCAAGACATTGTGGAAGATAAACTTGCGAAGACTCCAAATTCCTTCATCCATATTCACGAAGAAGGCAATCAAGTATAGAAAAATTGCTGCACCGAAATACAGCCCGAACTTGCGTAAATTGTAATTGATTGGATAGTGTTTTTGTCCGAGTATATAAGACGCCACCATTTGAGCTCCGTAAACGATTAATGTCGCCCAGGCCGCAGCCCAGAAACCGTAGAACGGAATAAAAATAACGTTAATCAAAATAGTCAAAATAGCGCCTCCTATTGCGATGTAAGCCCCAAATTTTGTTTGTCCGCTGAGTTTGTACCAAATTGATTGGTTGATGTAAATTCCCAAAAAAACATTTGCGATCAACAGAATTGGAACAACTCCCAAACCAGTCCAGTATGCTTCACTTCTAATAAAATGCTTGAATACATCAATGTTTAAAGTTACTCCAAGGAAGACGATACAAACACCAGCAATGAAATAGTTCATTATCTTCACATAGAGCTTATTTCTATCCTTATTTTTCGCTTGAGAGAAGAAAAAAGGTTCGGCTGCATAACGATAAGCTTGCAGAAAAATAGTCACAATCATGGCCAGTTTGTAGCATGCGCTATAAATCCCTAACTGCGCCAATGCCGCTTTTTCACTAAGTCCCGAGTATTGTAAGAGGCTCGGCATGGTCATTCGGTCCAATGTCTCATTCACGATCCCTGCCAAACCGCCAATCACCAGAGGAAACGAATACTTCATCATTTGTTTCCCAAGCTCTTTATCGTAGGTCCATTTGATGCTAATAAAGTCCTTGTAGGTCCCAATTAGTTTTACCGAAGAAGCCAAAACATTCGCGATTAAGATTAGGAAAATCGCTTGCATAGGATCGTTTGAGTCGAAGAAGAAGAATATGATAATAAAATTCAACCCTATGTTGACGATAATTGCAGTGAAATGAATCAACGAAAACTGTCGAGCTTTGTTTTCCGAACGCAGCTTCGCCATTGGCAATGCGGTAATAGCATCGATAGTAACTACTAATCCCAGAGATATTATGAATTCAGGATGATTTGGATATCCTAGACCACTTGCAATAGAACCATGAAACAACAGTACGATCATGAAAAACAGTAGCCCGAAACCTAAGACGGTCATGAAACTATTCTGAAAGACTTTGACCTTATCTTTCTTTTCGTTGATATACTTGAAAAAAGCCGTTTCCATTCCAAGTGGAAGCAAGACTATTAATAAAGCTACAAATGCATATAAATGAGAAATTACCCCGTAGTCTTGGGGTTCCATTTTTCCCTCGGTAGTATATAGCGGAACCAAGAAATAATTGAGCAATCTCCCCACAATTGTAGGCAAACCGTAAATGGCCGTTTGACCGACTAGGCGTTTTATGGGATTACTCAAGTTTTATCCTCTGAAATTAGGCTTGCGTTTTTCGAGGAAAGCTGTTGTTCCTTCTTTGAAATCTTCCGTTCCGAAGCATTTTGCAAATTCTGTAATTTCGACATCGTATCCGTTCACTCCATCTTCATAATTGGCATTAATCGATCGAATCGCTGAGGCAATGGCAGTTCCTGAATTGTTCAAAATCTTACCGGCGATTTCTTCTGCTTTCGCCATCAATTCTTGCGGTTCTACAACGTAGTTTACCAATCCCCAGGTAAGCGCCTCATCGGCTTTAATCATTCCGGCAGTAAACACCATTTCGTTGGCTTTTCCGCGTCCCACTAACTGTGCTAAACGTTGCGTTCCTCCATAACCTGGAATTACTCCCAAACTTACTTCTGGCAGTCCCATTCGGGCATTTGAAGAAGCCACGCGAATATGCGAACACATCGCCAATTCCAATCCGCCACCCAAGGCAAATCCGTTCACAGCAGCAATTACTGGCGTTGTCATGTTTTCTACAAAAGAGAACAAAATCTCCTGACCTTTTTCTGCTAATTCGCCTCCTTGTGAAATCGAGAAATCTGCAAATTCTTTAATGTCAGCACCTGCAACGAATGATTTTTCACCAGAACCCGTCAGAATTACCACACCTACATTCGCGTCTTCATTCGCCGCGTTTAATGCTGCGTGCAACTCTCCAATTGTTTCTTTGTTGAGCGCATTGAGTTGATTTGGACGGTTAATCGTTATGCGTTGAATGTGTCCTGTGTTCTCTGTATGTATTGTATTGTACATGGATTTTTTATTCTTTGAAGGCTAAAGATAAGAAAAAGCAATGCTACTGAACTTGTTCCCGGCTAGAATCGCATTTGTTCATTTTGCGCAGTTGAGTCACTTTCGCTAGAAGCTATTTCTTGTCTATTCATAAAAAAAACCTCCCAAACTGGGAGGGTCTTGATCGCATAACCAAAATGCAGAGCTTAGTCAATAATGACAATACGCTTCTCAATTAGTTCTTCACCAGAGGTAAAGCGAATCAGATAGGTTCCTGACGACAAATCTGAGAGATTCATTTCCTTGGATTGATGTGCGCCAATTAACGCTTTTGCAAGAATGCGTCCCTCAGCACTGTATACAACAGCGTCGACGTCTGTATCAAATACATTTTCCACCGTAAAACGTCCTTTGGATGGGTTGGGGTAAATTGACAACTGTCCTTTTAAGTTGCCTTCCATATGCCTATAGCCGCCTGGGTCGCTTCCAATTGGTTCAGTAACACATTTCTGGTAAGGAATGGAGACTGTAGATGATGTTCCGTCGTTGAAGTTGAATGTGGCATAAACAGTTCCTGTAAATGCTGCCGATGCTGGTATATTGAAGAAGTAAGTCGGATCGTTGTCCGTGTAGGTCGTGCTACCGATTTGGAACGTTACCTGTGTAATGGAGGCATCTGGACAACTGGAAGCTGCCTGAAAGTATGTGATACACTCTTGTTCAAGATCATAGAAGGTGTGCAATTGCAACCCAGATTGACAACAAGTATTCCCGTCATTAATGTCTACATAGTAAAACTCGGTCTGGTCCCATGGTGTGCAGAAGCCACCGTTTCCATCGTAGCTTTGTACCGCCAATTTGATGCGGTAGCGCTTTCCATGAATAAAATTAAACCCTGTGTATGCTCCAAGGTCATTAATGCGATTGATTTCACCATTAAACCATGAATAATAATATGTTCCTGCAACCATTGCATTTCCGTTGTTTGGATCGACCTCAACAATTTCGATGAAGTGATTGTGGTCGTTTTGTGATGCTGTTCCATCAATATAAACGGGCAGGCATTGTGTTTCAGGAACGTACAGGTTCGCATGTGCAACATCGCAGTTGGAGCACTGTTGTACGTAATTGGACTTACCCGCATTTAAGTTGTTGCCAATCGCTTGAATTTGTAGGGGTGAAAGCGCGTAATCATCATACCCGTTGTAATCCATCAGATTATTCGTGATATTGTTCCAATCGCTACAAGGTCCTGTAGCAGTGTGTTCCCAGCAAGAATAACCCAGTTGCTTAGTGTCTGGAATGCCATCCCATTGATAAGCATGACGTAAGCCTAAACTGTGTCCTAGTTCGTGCGCAATTGTACGCGATTCAAAACGGTGCAACTCACTCGGAGGCGTTCCTGATCCCCAGTTTTGGTGACCGTACTTATACGTCAGCCAGCAGTTGAACACCTGAAGTCGAAACCCATTCAAGATCGCTACGCCCTGAAAAACACCGGTATTTCCGAAAGAAGGTGAAGAAACAATGTAAATATTGATTTCGCTGGATGGATTGACATCATAGGCGGACATATAACTCATGTCCCAAAGGCTGCTTCCTGCATTTGCGAGGTCATAACCAGTATCCATGGCATCGTACAGCGTGGTGTTTCGGTGGAAATGAACACCTGCAAGCACAAAACGGAAACCGAAATCCGTGGCCGTGTAATTGTATCCGGGTACTTGCATGCCGCTGCGTATTCCAGGGTTGACATCCAGTTCTGTGTTGATTGAATCAATCATGTCCTCGGCATAATCAAAACCAGTATAATCGGGATTCCCCCAACCGTCACCCATCTCGTGAAAGTTACCCGTACCGTCCGATTTTAGCAGATAGTGGATATTCACTTTTACGTGTTTGATGTTGCCAGGATCGTTACAGTCCGTTTGTGCCGAAGCGGTGAAGCTTGCCAGTCCGATTGCTACAATAGAAAGCCGCAGACTTTTTGATAGTATCTTTTTCATAGTGAATTAAATTAATTTGACTCAAAAGTTCAAATAATAGTCATTGGTTTTCTGGAAGATTCATGAACAGCTGTTATTAGTTTACGAAAAGCGGCGAACTACGTAGAAATACCTAGTAAAAATCAGAGCGTTTTGGCAGAATGGAAGGATATGTGATTTATTCTGATAGCCGTTGAAATCTCCATCCTTTGCGCCTAATACGGTGCGGAAAATTGTCTTTTACCAAAAAGACATGGATCGTACTAAAATTGGGCGTTTGTGCGTACACCGGGGTTTTATCGTAAATTAGCCGCATCTCATGAAACGCGCACTTCTTACATTTAAAAACCCCTTGTTTTGGTTTGCTTTGTTGCTGACGTATTTCACGGTTGACAACAATTTATTGGAGGGGAAATTTAAGAATGTAATTCGTTCTGATGGTCGCGGTTATTATGCCTATTTGCCCGCCACATTTCTATACAACGACCCGACATTTGAAGCGTCTTTAGAAGCAGAAACCGCCAATGCGCATCCAAATTTTAATCAATACTACTTGTATCAAAATGCTGAGGGAAGGCGCTACAACAAGTACTTTCCGGGAATTGCTATTCTGCAAGCGCCATTTTTTGGATTGGGATGCGTTACAGCCAGTATTTCAGGCACAGCAGTTGATGGGTATTCCGAGACTTTCGAGTTGACATTTCTCCTGGGCAGTTTGTTTTATAGTCTGCTCGGACTTTGGCTGCTTTATCAATTCATCCGGTTGCGTTTTCCCGAATTAAAAAATGTAGCATCCTGGCTCACTATTTCGATTTACACGGCAACTACTTTGCTGATGTACAACACAGTAACCCTAGGTTTGTCGCATCATTATAGTTTCTTCCTTTTTGGACTTTTCGCGTGGTCTGTTCTAAAATTTCAAGAACACCAAAGTCGAAAGTTTCTCCTTGGAATTGGGCTTTCCCTAGGACTAATCGTACTCGTGCGACCGACCAATTTGCTCGTTGTTTTGGCAATTCCCTTATTGTTGAAAGATGCGAATGAATTGAAGCAATTCTTCCGAATGCTTTTTGCTGAAAAGGCCCGTAATTTCTTATTTGCCCTTGCAAGTTTCGCACTGGTTGTTAGTTTGCAATTCATTCTATGGAAATGGCAATCTGGCAAATGGTTCACGTGGTCGTATTCAGGAGAAGGATTCAATTTTTTGCATCCTGCATTTTTTGAAAACTTAATTGGATTCAGAAACGGACTCTTTTTGCATTCACCGATCCTTCTTATTTCCGCTACTGTCGCCGTGTATCTTTTCACTAGGAACCGCTATCTCGCCGGATTTTGGTGGTTGTATTTTCTTATGAATGCCTGGGTAATTTCTTCTTGGTGGTGTTGGGATTATGAAACGAGCTTTGGAAATCGGCCATTCACAGAACATTCCTTCTTTTTGCTCATTCCATTTCTCGAGGTGTTCAAAACGCGCACGAAAATTCTTTGGTCCTCATTGGTTTTATTTGCGCTACTCGGAGCAATCCGCTACGGAAGCTATGTTTCTGGCTATATGATCGATCAGCGTTTTACATCGCACAATTATCTCTCAAGTTTAGCTGTTTGGAAATCCGACAATTACAATCGTTGGCGCTATGCAAATTCTGTTGTTCCTTTTGGAGAGCGTATCGACGAAGCCATTTTGGAATACAATACAAGCACCTCCAAAGTAAACGCAGACGATGAATTCGTGCATGCCGTGCACTACAAAACGCCTGTAAACCGAACCAACGAACGGCTCTATTTCCGCGTATGGTTGGACAAAAAATCGGACAAACCGCTTGAAAACGTGTCGTTGGTCATTCATACCACCGACAAAGACTCCCCTTTCACACACTACCACGCAATTCCACTATACAATGATCGTCTGGAGGGAATTAATGAATGGGCTTCACTTTCTTTCAGTGGGCAAATTCCAGATCATTTCAACGACTTCGAAAAGGTGAAAATTTACATCTGGAATCAAGGAAAGGAAACATTTGAATTGCGAAACGTTCGTATCTTCATCGACACGTATAAATCATAATCTTCCGTATGAAAACCTATTTTTTCATCTTCATTGCAGTACTTTTTAGCTTAATTGGATGCACTGATAAAAGCGAGGAATCGACCAAAAAGACCAAAGATAAAGAAGTAATTAATGCACCCGAACCTTCCTATAATCATATCTTAAGCGAGGCGTACGACGAAAAAAAATCCATTCATTACTTCGATCCGAATGTTACAGTATATGAACGAATGATCCTTCCGATCGATATTGATGAAAACGGTGCAATGCGATTGAATGGAAGATCTTCATCCTACGAAGAATTGGCGGCCGAAATGCGTTTGTTTTATTTTGCCAATAAAGAATTGGGGCAGCGCATGACCACCGTTCATCACGATGATGAATTTTACAAATACAAGCATTATCCTTTCTTCGTTTACTTCGATAAAGCCAGCTTTAAGAGTTATCTAGATCGATTGGAATCGATGGCAAAAAATGATTCCATCGCCCAAAAATATTTGACCCTTCATCGAAGTCGAATTACTAGTTTCGACGCAGTAGATGACGGCATCGTTTTACCTTTTCTTGAGTTTGGCGCATTGATTAAAATTGGATATCAAGAGGAAACCGATCCTGCCGCAATTGCTGAAGTTGAAAACAAAGTAGCGGAAAACATTCATGCGTTTCGGAACGAGATTGCCCAAGAGGAATTCGGAACTTCATATGACCGGATTCGAGACATGGCACGTAAGGAACCGAACTCAAAAATACAGCTGATGTATCTCAAAGAAATGGTGCCGGCATACATCATCAAAGGAAATACAGAGCAAACTTCAACATCTTTAAAGGAAAAACCGCCATTACCACCACCGCCTCCTGTCGAAACTATTGTGGTGGAGGAAAACGAACGCGGTTAAGCAGATTTCTGGTGGAAGCGTTTGTACATTTTTATCGCCACCATTAGTCCGATTGCAACGGCGAAGAAACCGATGGTTCCTTTGATCCAATTCATGGTGTCTTTCAACATCACAATAAATACAATGGCTACAAGTGCGAGTGTGGCAACTTCATTCCAGAGGCGCAACATATTCGATTTCCAGGCAAATTTGCCTTTTTTGAGATCAAACATGATTTTCTGGCAAACAAAATGATATACCAAAAGGACACCAACGAAAGCCAATTTGATGTGCATCCACCTGCCGCTTGGCGAGTAGAAGAAATAGTCCCATTTTTCAAAGAGCATCCAAAAGCCAAACACGAAGGTTAAAATCATGGCGGGTGTAGTGATAATCCACCAAAGTCGTTTCTCCATTATTTCGAACTGCTCGGAAAGAATCCGTTTTGCTGTTTCTTCTTTGCTTTGAGCTTCGGTGTGATAGATAAACAAGCGAACGATGTAGAACAACCCCGCAAACCAACTCACCATAAAGATGATGTGCAATGCTTTTATCGTTTGATAGGACTCGTATTCCATGGTGCAAAGATAGTTAATGCTTGCGGAATTGGATGGAGGGAAGGTGGAAATAGATGGTTGTGGCGTGCGATTGTGGGGGTCGATAGAACTATATAAAATATGATTTTGTGGTGAGAAATCCTAGTCAAAACCATTTAACTAAATAACCATTTGGTTATATAGCTTACAAGTTAAATAGTTCAAATCCACGAAAATGTTAAATTGTTCACGCAACTCTACCCCATTCTATCGCCCGATATCACTATCTTTGCTTCTTCAAAAAAAATGATGTTATGAGTACACTTGAACTTTCAGATCAGGAAATCCAGAGACGTGAAACTTTGGACAAACTGAGAGCGATGGGAATCAATCCTTATCCCGCTGCGCTATTTCCAGTAACCCATAAATCTGCTGCGATTAAGAAAGACTTTGTAGATGGTGAGGAAGTGGTCATTGCTGGGCGATTGATGCGCCGCAAGGTTCAAGGAAAAGCATCTTTTGGCGAGTTGCAAGATGCCGAAGGAAGAATTCAAGTATACTTCAACCGCGATGAAATTTGCCCTGATGATGACAAAACCATGTACAACGAGGTATTCAAGCGTCTTCTGGATTTAGGCGATTTCATCGGTGTTACGGGAACCGTCTTCAAAACACAGGTTGGTGAAATCACCGTTGCCGTGAAAGAGTTCAAACTATTAAGTAAAGCACTAAAGCCACTTCCACTGCCGAAAACAGATGCAGATGGAAAGGTACACGATGCCTTTACCGACCCTGAACTGCGTTACCGTCAGCGCTATGTTGACTTAACAGTGAATCCTCAGGTGAAAGATATTTTCATGAAGCGTACAAAATTGTTCTCTGCAATGCGAGGTTTCTTTAACGATGCCGGATACATGGAAGTAGAAACACCCGTTTTACAATCGATTGCAGGTGGAGCGGCAGCGCGTCCGTTCGAGACACACCATAATGCATTGGACGTTCCTTTGTACATGCGTATCGCGAATGAGTTGTATTTGAAACGATTGATTGTTGGTGGATTTGACGGTGTGTATGAATTCTCGAAAAACTTCAGAAATGAAGGAATGGACAGAACGCACAATCCTGAATTCACAGCGATGGAAATCTACGTTTCGTACAAAGATTACAACTGGATGATGGAGTTCACGGAGCGACTACTGGAACATTGCGCGACTGCCGTGAATGGAACTACGGAATGTACGTTCGGAGAGCACAAAATCGACTTTAAAGCGCCTTACAAGCGCATAACTATGCGCGATTCCATTTTGGAATTTACTGGATTTGACATCAATGGAAAATCAGAAGCAGAATTGTTCAGTGCCTGCAAAGACATGGGCATCGATGTG
The DNA here is from genome assembly GCA_043584915.1 of Fluviicola sp. Taxonomy (GTDB): domain Bacteria; phylum Bacteroidota; class Bacteroidia; order Flavobacteriales_D; family Crocinitomicaceae; genus UBA4466. The sequence continues at coordinate 1,534,952 of CP121319.1, read as the reverse complement.
GACGAAACCATGGGGAAAGGAAAGTTGATCGATGAAATTTTCGGCGAGAAATGTGAGGGGAATTACATCCAACCAACCTTCATTACCGATTATCCTAAAGAAATGTCGCCATTGTGTAAAACGCACCGTGACAACCCTGAATTGACGGAGCGTTTCGAGTTGATGGTTTGTGGAAAAGAAATCGCGAATGCATACTCTGAGTTGAACGACCCAATTGACCAACGTGAGCGTTTCGAGGAACAAGTGCGTTTGGCGGAAAAAGGAGATGATGAAGCAACAGGTTTGATCGATCAAGATTTCTTGCGCGCTTTGGAATACGGAATGCCACCAACATCAGGGTTAGGAATTGGAATGGATCGTTTGATTATGTTCTTGACGAATAACCAGTCTATTCAAGAAGTATTGTTCTTCCCGCAAATGAAACCAGAGAAGTTTGGAGAGCAAAAGGACCCGAATTATCAGAGAACGAACAAGTTATATTCGACATTCTCTCCAAAGAAAAAACAATGGATCTTAGTGCATTGAAAGATGCTGCAGGCCTTTCCAACAAGCAATGGGATAAATCCATCAAAGGATTGGCAAAACACGGATTAACGAAAGTGACGAAAACCGACGATGCGCTTATTGTAGACCTGGTTGATTGATCCAATTCTAGAAGATTTCAGAAAGAACAATTCTTCTTTTTTCACACGAATTCTGTAAAATGTTCAGAAATAGCTAATTGCTTGACAGACAACATTTTTTACTTATTTTTGAACGATTTAATAATTTGTTCAAAAAGTAAATTCTATGAAATCTGGAAAGAAAGAGCGTATTATGGAACATTCCCGTGAACTGTTCGAACGTTTTGGATATCAGAAAACTACACTTTCCGACATCGCTCGTTCCATGGGCAATGTGAAATCTGCTCTTTATTATTATTTCAGTGGAAAAGAAGAGATTTTTGCCGCTCTTGTTCGCTCAGAAGCCGATGAATTTCTGCGAAAACTTATGGTCCGGGTTTCTGCTTCCTCCGATCCAATGGAGCAATTGCATTTGTACGTGAATGCACGCCTTGACCTAATGGATAAAGTCAGTAAGCGTTATCATTTCTTGAAAAGTGAATTCTTTCAACTTATGCCCCTGGTGGATGAAAACAGAAAGGAATGCGATGCCAAAGAGATTGCTTTTCTGTCAGAAATTTTGGATAATGTGCACCGCGGTGAAAACAACCAGATTTCCGATGCAACATATGCCGCTCAATTGCTAATGCAAAGTCTTAAAGGACTTGAAATTCAAATGTTTGTTACCGATCAAATGCAAGCGCACAATACCAATCGCGAAGCCTTTGTACACTATATTCTTTTTGGTCTTATCCCTTCAAACTATAAACAATGAAACATCTACTCGCTACACTTTTACTGGGCCTCGTGTTCTCCGCAAGTGCTCAAAACTTTGAAATCGGACATACAACCATCACCTTTAACGACCCCAATCGTACAGGCGGATTTGGCAGTGGCGGTGGACCTGGTCGACAAATTCAAAGCGAAATTTACTATCCCGCAGATATCGCAGGCACTGATGTAAATGTCGCAAATGGTGAATTCCCCATTATTGCATTTGGCCATGGGTTTGCCATGGTTTGGGATGCATACGCCAATATTTGGGAGGAATTGGTTCCCGAAGGCTATATCATCATTTTCCCACGTACCGAAGGCGGATTTAGTCCATCTCACGAGGATTTCGGAATGGATCTCGTTTTGGTTCTTGAGTCCATGGAAAATCTACATACAGACAACTCCAGTTTGTTCTTTGATCACATCGCAAATTCAGCAGGAATCATGGGGCACTCCATGGGCGGAGGTGCCACGGCTTTGGCAGCAGCAAACAATACAAACATCAAAACAATTGTAGGATTGGCGCCCGCAGAAACAACGCCATCGGCGGAACAAGCAGCAGCAAATATTTCCGTTCCCGCACTTATTTTCTCCGCAGATGAAGATGCTGTTACTCCAGCCGCTGATCATCACCAACCTATTTACGACAACCTTGCCTCTTCGTGTAAATATTTCATCAATATTTTGGGAGGCGGACACTGCTATTACGCCAACTCTAATTTCAATTGCGATTTCGGTGAAAATGCTTCTGGCGGCAACATTACCATTACGCGCGCCGAACAACAAGCAATTATGTTTACCTACCTGATTCCATGGCTCAACCTATATCTCCAGCCAGATTGTGCCTCATCGGATACATTCATTACCACTTTGCCAAATGACTCAGAAGTTACGTATCAATCTGAATGCACCAATGGCTTCCAAATTTACGATACCGAAGTATACAATAGCGGCAGCACGCTAGGATCGTTGCAAGACAATACGGTTTACCAATGGTTGGATTGTGATAACAACTTCGCACCCATCACTGGAGCGACGAACCAATCGTTCACTGCTACATCCCAAGGTTGGTATGCCGTTCAGTTGGGAGATGGAATTTGCGTCGACACCTCAGCGTGCATGCCCTTGGTGCTTAATGTAGAAGAATTACAACTGCCAAAACTAGCCGTTTATCCCAACCCTTCAAACGGTAATTTCATTGTGGAATTGGATCACGATGCAGCTCTTGTCATTCGCTCATTAAATGGAACGATTGTGCATTCTGGAAAGTATTCGCAGGGTGAAAATTCAATTGAAATTCAAGCCGCCTCTGGTCTTTATTTGATCAACATTACGACATCTCAAGGCGCACAGAACAGACGTTACATAAACCTTCAATAAAGCACTAGAAGGTCATAAAAGAGAGAAAGGGCAGTTTGTTCATACACATTGCCCTTTTTTTATGCCATGAAATATTTTGAGCCGTAGAATTGGTTATCCTGAAATTAATTGAGATTGTTCAATTGCATTTTGAATTGTTCGATCATCTCACGGGCAGTATCCGAATCCTGTTTTTCCAATTCGCCGATCATACTGATGATGGTCTCTTTTGAATATGTGTGCTCCTTCTCAAATTCCAAATCGAAACGGAAACCCATTTTTTCGAAAAGAGCATCTGTCCAAGCATTTCGAATACAGTCAAAGACAAGGTTGATGCGATTGGTTGTACCTCCGTTCACCACGCCATGTGGTAAATTGACATTGGTATACCAAACTTCTCCGGGTTGCATGCGCACATCTACACCGTTGATTGTGAATACTACATCGTCGTTTGTAATAATGGGAATGTGTACACGAAAAATGCCGTCTTCGTAACCCAGTTCGTGGTCCGTATGCGTATTGACCACAGCTCCAGCGGGCAGATTCATTAAACGCGCCGCTTCCTTCTCACATTCAAATGCATCAATAACTTCTTTGAAATATGGGCACGCCTCTAGTGCTTCTGTATTCTGGAAGCGTTCCGATTGACCGGGTAAAGCGGAGGGATAATTCAATGCGCCATCAATAGACCTTAAAGGTAAAAGATAGTCTTTACCACTATAATTTTGAGGAACGTAGTTTTGTAAAAAGTTGTAATTACGACAGGTTTCCAAGTCCTTTCGGAGTGCTTCAACGTTAAATTGAAACGGTAGCTGAAAATGTGCGTTTTCTGAAGCGTAGTTTTTCATGCTGTTGCATTGAATTTTAAAGATAAGCTATTCATTTAGAAAACTGCACTTATCGAATGATTTCAAGCAGCGTGTGCAGTGAGTTCGGATCGTTGGTCATCAGTATTTATGCATCTAACACACCTTGAACTGCGTCACGTAATCCTCTTCGAGATCCCGATAACTATTGGTACAATAGAAATGATCGATGCTGTTTCGTAATTCTTCAAAGCCATAGTTAAATTGGGCATGCGTCACGTACAAAAACACTTTCTTCGCGCCTTGCTTTTTAAGCTCCTCCGCCAAAAACTGAAAAGTGCGCCCACCGTCAGCTAAGTCATCAACAATGAGACATTCCCTTCCATTTACATCACCCTGAACGCTAATTTGGGGGTCTCCATTTACGCGTACTTTGTTTGATGGTACCAGGTCTGCATTCAATTCCTCGGCAATTTCGTGCGTTACTTTGTAAGCTCCTGCATCAGGACTCACCAATACGGGGTTTCCAATGGCATCGTAGGCTTGTTTGACGTATTTCAAATGCGAGAGCTTTTCAGAATTATGAATCAACGCGAGCGAAATTGGGCTGTGCGGATGCAAAATGCGCACCTTGTCGAATTGCATTGAATTGATAAAATTGGCGATTACCCGAAGATCAAAAGATTCCCCTTCATTGAACCTCCGATCGGAGCGCTGACCAATTAAGCATAAGATGGTTAATGTGGCAGTGGCCGGTTTGTGCAGCGCGTTGGCAGCATCCCAGGCTTCTTTAATCGATGCAACTGCAAACAGATCTTCGTAGGAGTTTCCGCGAATTTGAACTTCCAAATCTCCTGTCGATACGCCTTTCGCAGCAACTTGACCGTCCTTGAATTTTTTAATCTCGTATCCCATAATTTCTATTTTTTAAACGTTGCCGTTGATGCGCTCTCTAATTTCCTGCAAAGTGAATCTTTTTTGAAATTTCCCATCTTCATAGATGGTTGCCAGTTCGCCTTTGCCTTCTTCCGCTTCACTCACCTGATCGACTAATACATATTCACCATCCACCAGGTCCACTCGAACCAATCCTTTCGCGCTTTTCTTCACACCATCATCCGTTATAGGATCTTTAAAAATTTCGCGGCGTTCACCATCCACCACTACACTTGTTGCTTTCATGGCAAATCCAAAAGTATCGCGGGTATTAAATTGATAAGTAAAACTTCCAATTCCGAGTACCACATTGGTTGTAGCGAACCCTTTGTCGTGCAAGCGTTGACAAATCTGCTCTGCTCTTTCAGTCGTAATGCTATCTCCATAAATGGCACCAATGTGCGCATCTAAAACTTTGAACCCTTGAGCATTGGTTGTTCCTCCGAAAAGGTCCCACAACAATTCAACCACTCCTTTTTCTTTTGGCGTGGTGCCTCCTAATGCTTTGTGCTCTCCACAAATAATATCCACAGGATCACCACTGTCTGGGCGAATGACCAATTTACCCTCTCTTGCCAAGACCTCATCCTTCAATTTCGGAAGGTATTCGGTAAGCACTTTCCAAAGATCCCATGTATCGCTCACAACAGATAAAATTCCGTTTGGATACGTTTCCATCAATTGACGGAAGGTGCCAATTTCATCGTCTTTCGTTCCTGCGCACATAACGCTATGCTCGGTAGCATTGACAGATCCAACAACAAAACCTTCGGCATTGTAATATTTACGCAAACCGCTAATCACCGGAAGCGTATCACTTCCAAGAAAAACGGCCCCGTGACCCATTCCAGATGCCTGCGCACTTTGCAAGCCACCCATTCCGCGCATACTGAAATCATGCCCTTGAAAGTCAACGAATGCAAGGTTTTCCCGATCTGTTTTGTTCGCCCAATTGGTGAATATTCGTTTGTAATTCAAGGCAATCGTAGCAGATGTCATCGGTTGCCATAACATGGTAGAAAGAATCGTTTCAAGGAAATTTGTTACCCAGTAAAACTCTTTGTTTGTATTTACGACAGTTACCATTGGAACGCGAATTCCAACTTCGGCACCTTCAGGCAAAGATTTCACCCGAATTGGCAAATACTGTAAATCGTGTAATTTTTCAAAGTGCGTAACGTCGTATTCTGCATTCAAATACAAAGACAACTCTTCCTTAATTTCGTTGCAAACTGCTGCTTTTGGTTTCGCGAAAAAGTTGTCTTGAAAATATTCATGTAACCACTGCATGACAAATTGTTGTCCGAAAGAAACTACTTTGTCACATCCTTTTGGGGCATATTTGTTGCTTCTAGGTGTCCAGTTTGAATAAACTTGTTCCGTTCCTTTTGGGTACTGTTGATGATGTCCCGTCTTGTAACCGTCAGTTAAAAGTAATCCGTTCATAATCTATATTTTTTGGTTTCTTATTTGCGTTTGTATGACACAAATATAAGTGAATCAATTGAACCGTCGCTACTTATTTGTGTATTTTTTACACATATTAATTTGAATCGACTTTTAATTGCTGATTTACTGGGTTTTACCTATCCAATAAATAATCTTTCGCCTCTTCCATATTATCCAAAAACGGGGTATTGTACTTCTCGCAAAGCACATTCAAGTAGTTGTATTTGTAGAACGCTTTCGGACAAACGACGATTAACTTGTCGGTAAAGGTATACAGTCCTAATTCTATTAATGAAATAGGAGATTCAGATTCTGGCAGGAATCGCAGCAAGATGGAATCGGCCAATTCCATGGCATCTAATTCCCACTGGATGTGTTTTTTCATACCGTCTGCATCCAAAGATGCGTGATTGTGACACGTTGGATCCAAAAAGACAAATTCGTCGCGCAAGTCGGACATAATTCTTTCGCGCCATGTTCCGTTCTCGTCTCCGCCCATACTTCCTGCAAGAAAAACGAACAATTTGTCCGAGTTCTTTTTGGGTAATGGCATTTCTGATGTGTAAATCATATTAATTTCTTCCTTTTTCATTGGGGTAAAGCGATGGCAATGGATCGCTCTGCCACAATTCTTTTGTATTAATATCCATTAGAGTCAATTTTCCCTTAAATGCTGCTCCAGTGTCAACGTTTATGAGTTTTTGTGCAAAAATGGGGGTATCCTGACCGTTGTGCGTTGTCGGGGTATGACCAATGAAGATTTCACTGTAGTGTTTGAATCGTTGTGGATACGACGGCGAATGTTCATCCAACACAACATCGCGCAAGCTAAACGCCATTTCCCACAAGGTTCTGTCCCAGGAGTAATTGGACGCGTAAAACTCCTTTTCTACTCCATGCATCGATGTAAAACCGGCATGAACAAACAAACGATTGCCGCTATCAATATGATAATTCGGCATCGCTTGAAAAAATGCAAGATGTTTCAAGCGTTCTTCCTGCGAAACGTTCGCATAACTGTCCAACGTTAGCTGGCCTCCATGTTGCAACCAAAGCGGAAAAGGTTCGGAGGTTTTCAACCAATCTTCGCACCAGGCATCGTGGTTTCCTTTGATGAAAATACACGCCTGCTTCGACTGCAATTGCATGAGATAATCAATCACACCCGCCGATTCGCTCCACCCATCGACATAGTCTCCGAGGAAAATAAGGGTATCCTCCTCAGAAACTTGAGCGCGTTCTAGCACTTGCAGCAGGGCTTTCAAACCTCCATGTATGTCTCCTATGACAAGTGTTCTTTTCATTTAAACTCAATATATTCAGCCGGAACGTGATCCGTAAGCCAAACCTTGTTTTCAGAAAGATAGAAAGTATATCCCTCTCGATGCATTTCTCCAGTTCTCACTGTTAAGATAATAGGTTTGCCGCGTCTTCCACCAACATTTTCAGCAGTTGCTCGATCTTTACTCAAATGCACGTGCTGACGGTTCATTTTTTTTAGTCCTCCGTCTTGAATAGCTCCTATAAATTTCTGTACCGTTCCATGATAGAGGAATTCTGGTGGCGTTTCTTCTTTTAATTCCACATCTACTTTCACCGAATGCCCCTGATTGGCGCGAATTCGCTGTTTGTCTTCGCTAAACGCAAATCGTTTCTTGTTATTCGTTGCAACTACTTCGTCCAAAATTTCTCGGTCAATTGGTTGCCCTTTGGCGTTCATGCCTTTGATGAGTGTGTCTACATCCAGCCATCCATTTTCATCTAGTGTGGCGTTTATCACGCCTGGGTTATGTCTTAGGATGAGACTCATCATTTTGCTCATTCTTTTAATATTCATTTTAATAGTTCTTTATAAATTTTATAATTCTCTTCTTCGAAACACACAAACAACACTTCGTCCGGTTGCATATTTTCACTGAGGTCATTGATGGTAGCAACAGCTATTTCTGCCGCTCGTTGTTTTGGAAATCGATAAATTCCAGTACTAATATTTGGAAAAGCAATCGTTCTCAGTCCATTCTCCTTTAGCACTTGCACACTATTCTTGTAACAATTTGCAAGGAGCATCTCTTTTGCTGCACCGCCTTCATTGTAAACTGGTCCAACCGTATGAATGACGTGTTTGGCCGGTAACTTTCCTCCTCTTGTTATAACCGCTTCTCCCGTTTTACAATTTCCCTTTGCTTGTCGAATTCTACGGCAGTCTTCCAAAATTATTGGTCCACCCTTCCTATGAATCACTCCATCGACACCGCCTCCTCCAAGCAATGAAGAATTGGCTGCATTCACTATTGCGTCAGATGAAACTGTGGTGATATCTCCTAAAATTACTGCTACTCTCATATCAATTCATCTCTTACTTCCATCAGGGCAAACCCCAACAAATTCAATCCGAGCCATTCTTTCGGGTTCATGACATCCTTGTGATCTTGCGCCATTCCAATTCCCCAAATAGGATCCACCGGACTGGCTTCAACCAATATTCTGTATTGTGTACTCAACAAAAAAGCACCTAGCAATTCGTTCTGCTGAAACTTGGCCAAATTACCACGTTTTACAATTTCAAATCGCTCCAATTCCCACTTTTGCTGATCAAATCCTTTTACTTTTCTCCCGAGCTTCTTCGCTTCTCCAGGTGATTTACACGCGATAATTTGTTGGCGAATCTCTGGATTATTAAACAATCGTGCTTTCTCTGCCATCATAAAATGCTCCGCCGTTTTATACACCTCACCATCAATCTCGAAAGCACTTTCCCACCATTGGCTGAAACAGCTCTTTGTGATTGAACCATCTGAACTCGGTCGATGCCCCCAAAAGAAAAGGAACTTACCAAACTCCTTCATCTCCTGAATTGATTCTACTGTATATTTCGCTTTCATGACTGCTTTAATTGTGTAATTCTGACGCAAATATATATCCTCCATTCGTTCCAACCAAATTATTTGCGTACTTTTTACACTTATCCATTTATCATTTTAATGGATGAAATGCTTTGCCAAATGCCGAAGAACCGTACCTTTATTGTGTGAAAACCACACAAAATATTCAAATCGCTGTTGATGCTATCGTCTTTGGTTACAATAAAGAAGATGGCGTATCCTTGTTGCTGATCAAAAGAAAGTACGATCCGTTTCAAGGGGAATGGGCGATTCCTGGTGGGTTTGTGAAAGATGATGAAACTCTGGAAACAGCGGCAGAACGCGAACTAAAGGAGGAAACGGGCGTAACCATCAATTATTTGGAGCAACTGTATACGTTCGGGGGCGTTCAGCGCGATCCGCGTAAAAGAGTGATTTCCGTTGCATACTTTGGATTGGTAAAGTCGAGTCAGTTTGAAAAACTGAAAGCTACCACAGATGCGGAAGAAGCCAAATGGTTCAACATAAAATCCTTGCCAAAACTAGCGTTCGATCACAAAGAAATTGTTCAAGCTGCCATCGAGCGTTTGCGTGGAAAGATTAGCTATCAGCCAATTGGATTTGAACTTTTGGACAAAAAATTTCCGTTTTCTGACCTGGAACATCTTTATGCTACACTACTCGACCGCCCGATAGACCGTCGGAATTTCAAAAAGAAGGTAATGCATCTGGGCATCCTTGATGAACTGGACGAAAAAGCCAAATCTTCTGGTGCCGGAAGACCAGGGAACCTGTATCAATTCAACCGGAGCACCTACAAACAGTTGCTAAAAGAGGGTATGCACTTCGAAATTTGAAGCAATTACCAGATTTTCGCCTTAACAACAAAAATTTCCTGCTTCACAACAATTTCGCTCGAATTTACCGCGCTTCTTCGTACCTTTCCTATCAAACACTAAAGCTATTCGCATGTCAAAAGCAACTTCAGGCAAATCTGCCCCTACCCCAATGTTATCAAAGGACAAACCCGTAGACTGGATCTTCGTTTTCAAGTTTAATGGTTACAATTTCAATGGATTCAATGGAAAAGTTGGAAGTCCAGGGATTTTTGGAGGAACATTTCAAGAGTATTCGTATTACGATAAATATCAAGGCGGACAACAGTACTGTTTTGCAAGTAGTGAAAATCCTGAAATGCAATTAGGCAATGGGATGTGCGGCGCAACGTATGAAGATCCACTTGGAGCTACTTTCGCGCAGGTATACGATACAGATGATTACAACTACCTTATTTGGAATGATCAGTTCAAGGGCAATCCGCAACCGAAAAGCCTAGGAGATGCACAATACGCTGGTGCTCCTTGGGGACACTCCAAAGGAATGGTCGCATGGAACGATAAAGGAGAAGGAATGGTGCTACAAGTGACCACGCCTTCTTGGCCAGCAGCAGGAAGTAAAAACCATCCACGCGTTGGTGATGGAAATACGTTGGGCTGTATCAAAGACGATGATATAATGGTCAGCCAACATTTCTTTGGATTAAAGCTAAACAAGGAAGACCTCGTAAAGGTGCTAGAAGCTGCTCAAAATGCGAGCATATCTACGGATCCAAATAACATTCAAATCGTGAAAAATGGAGGTCCAGAAGATGTCCAAAACCTTGTCAATCAACTTGGACAACTTTCGCAAAGTAAAAAGGTCACAAAAACGGTTCTATCCAGCGGTATTCAATTGATTTCGAAACCAGGATTGTTGAATGTGCCACCTTGGCAAATGATTTCATCGCAACTGAATAACGTTCCCTTGCGCGTAGCCAGTTGGTGGGAAACTCCTCCAATTCCGACAACAAATGAGCAAACAGAAATTTCTTGTTGGTACGATTCCCCTTCAGCAGAAAATACAACGGGTTCAGTTGAAATAGCGCTAACAGGAACTTTTGGCGAACACAAGCTCGGATTAACGGGTGGAATGGGACGCGATTACAATCATGCTAAATTGGGCGTATCCACCGATCCGTCGAAACCGTATTCCATTTTTGGCGATATGAATCAACAAGGAGCATTGTCACCTCAAGTAGATCCAGATAGTAAGGACAAGAAACCATCTTGCTGGATCAGTCAAAATGCGCGCGGCGGAATGTTCTTTGTCATGGATGATGCAGCCATGTACAAAAGTTTGTACGCGCTATTGGATGGAGAGACATCTCCCTTGGGAAGTACTAAAATGCCTATTCCTCCAGGAAGTTAGAGGCAGCAGATTCTTCAGGACACAAAGCGTACTATTCGATCATGAGTGGTGCCTTTGTGTAAATGGTACTTCAAGAAACTTACATAAAGTAGGCTGACTTCATTGTTCTGTCAAAGCATCACCATTTCTTAGGTTGACTTTGTAGATGCGCCAACCCGCGTAAATGAGGAAACATTGAATGACAACGCGAACTATGGCTGCCGCATAGGGTTTGATCATTGGATCGTCACGCAACAAATCCCAAATATGTAGGGGCATAAATGCAATCATCAAGAGTGAAAACGCCAGTCCACCAAGTGATCGGTACTTTGGAAGTATGAGCAACACTCCAATAACAGCCTCTGCAGCTGCAGCAAGAATATTTGCAATCAAACTCGGAATAAAAACTGGGATTAAGGGTACGTAAAGATCTGGAACAATTACATGAGCTACTGCACCGATGAGCATAATCACTGCGAAGATGTATGGAACGGTCTTTTTCATACGGGAATGTACACAAATTTGCTTTTGTTTTAGGTCAATTCTCCTCTATAGAACCTCGCCTAATACTGCGAATTACAATTAGTAAGAAGCTCTGAACCCTTTTGGCGGCATCTTGTACAGGTCGGAAAAGCAACTTATGAAAACGATTTTACTCGCTTGCAGTATCGCATGCTCATTTATTTCCTTCGCACAAATGAGCGGAAACCAAGTTTACAGCAATTCGTACAATAATGGCAACTATTCTTCCAATTACGGAAGTGGCGGAAGCATTAAGAGTACGGATCAAACACTCACAATTACTTCAAAAGTACTCTTGAATGATGTGGCAGATGCATATTTACTAACTGTGGGATTGAACCAGGAAGCCACCACCGTCGAAGAATGCAATAAGCTGATCAACAATCGAATAAATGCAGTGCTTTCGAAATTGAAAAAGCTGGGAATAAAACAAGAAGATAGTTACGTGGATTTTATTACCCAAACCAAAGTGTACGATTATGATGTCAATGTGCAGGAAGCAGAGCAAATTCAAACAGGATTTGAAATTAAAAAGAACATTAACATCTACTTTAAAGACATTTCATTGATGGACCAAATTGTGGAAATCTGTGCAACCGAAGAAATCTATGATATTATCAATATTGAATATTTGATTGAAGATGTGAATGCCGTATATAACAAACTGTTTGATGAAGCGATGGAAATTGCCGAATCTCGTAAAGCCCAGTTTGAAAAGCACGGATCGCGACCAGTTTCAGATCATTACCAGGTTACTTCCGATCAATTCAACACCATCTTTCCCAAAAGCCAGTATAAGCAATACGAGGCGAAAGAGTCATCCAACCTTAATGTTTACAACAACAAATCCCACAGTCGTTACATACGAAAAGAAGCGCGCAAAAATACAACCTATTACTACCAAGGCGTAAACGTCAGCAGTTTCGACAAAGTAATCGGCCTGGAAAACCCACAAGTAGGCGTTCAATTCACGCTCACGCTGACAATCGTTTATCAATTAAATAATTGATGTTGGCATCAAGTAAAGCAGGAATTCGTTGAGTTTACAAGAGTTCACGTGTGCCTATAAAAATATCAAACGTGTTTTTAATGAATTATAATTCTGATTATAAGTCATTTAAGCAACTTTCTTGCTCGAAAATTCAACAGAACTTCTCATTTATCGATAAAAATCATGCATTCGTAGCTTAAATTGCTCCTAATAGCAATCCAATTATTTCATTTTACTAAATCCGTTTAGTAAACGATTTACCAACTAAACTGATTTAGTTAAACGGTTTAGTTAAATCGCAACAGTGTCAAAAAGAAGGGGAAATTCCACTTGATTGATACCTCGTTAGCGTTGTACATTCGCCGAGACTAACACGTAAACTATTACCTAATGCGAATCGTTCACCTACTTGCAGCGCTAACTGTTCTGTTCTATACGCAAAATATTCTCGCTTGTCCGTTTGATGGAAATGAAACCAACGCAGGTACCCTAACTCCAACGGCAGGTTTTCAAACTGTGAGTACGTCCAATGGAGATTATTGGGTGATCAATGTGAATTGTGGCGACACCTACAACTTCAACTTTTGCAATAATGGTGGAACTTCGACGTGGGACACGCAAATAACAATTTTGCAAACGAACGGCACTACAGAACTTGCTTACAATGATGACAATTGCGGCTTGCAATCAGATGTAACCTGGCAAGCCACTTTCACAGGAACCGTATACGTATTAGTAACGGAGTATTTTTGCAACCTTGACGGCACTTACAATGCAACCATGGCATATAATGTCACTACAGGCAGCCTAGTAGGAAATGCATCGTTCAACTTAACGGCAAACAACTGCCTTTCTGCAAGTGCAACAATCACGGGCGATACGGGTGGAACATTTGCGTTCAATCCAGCTCCTACCGATGCCGCAACAATCGACCCAACAACAGGAACAATATCAAATGGAACGCCAGGAGCCACTTATAACGTGGATTATACAGTCAACTGCATGACAACCAACGAATCCGTAACACTTACAACAACTGGAAATGCATCATTCGTTCTAACGGTTGCTTGTGGCGGAGCAACTGCCAACGTGACCGGAGATTCGGGTGGAACCTTTGCCTTCAACCCAGTACCTTCCGATGGAGCCCAAATAAATGCAAGCACAGGAACCATCACGAACGGAACTACCGGAAATTCGTACACTGTTGATTATACTATTTGCGGGGCCACAACCTCCGAATCGGTGACAGTTCTTACCGATGATTGTTGGACATTGAATGGTAACGCTCAGAATATTACCGTTTCTGGAGACGATTGTATCCAATTAACAGCGGCAGCAAACAATCAATTGGGATGCGCATGGAGTGGCTCTCAAATCGATTTTGCCTCAGACTTCACTCTCACTCTTGATTATTATTTCGGAAACAACATCAATGGCGCCGATGGCAATACCTTTACGTTTCAACCAAGTGCATCAAGTGCTTGCGGAACCGCCGGTGGACAGCTCGGTGCAGGCGGATTGGTAAACGCTTTATCGATCGAGTTCGACACCTACGATAACGACAATCCAACACACCTCTACGACATGGCTTGCGACCATATCGCTATTGAAATTGATGGCGATCATCAAAATGCCGCTCCTGCCGCTGGGCCCGTTTGTGCGAAAACAAGCATGGGAAATATTGATGATGGAGGTACCTACGAAGTAGAAATCAATTGGAATGCTGCTACCTTAACGTTGGAAGTATATTTTGACGGCGTACTTCGATTGACCTACACCAACGATATCGTTAACAATGTATTTGGCGGGCAAAGCCTTGTGTATTGGGGAGCTACCTCTGCAACGGGAGGACTCAATAATCAACAATATTTCTGTCCGAGCACCATTGTCATACTACCCGTTGGATTGACTTCCTTTTATTCAGAATGCAACAAGGAAGAAGAGGTTTTTACATGGACGACTAGTACGGAGCAAAATGCAAGCTACTTTACTTTGGAATACACGTATGACGGCTATGTTTTCTATCCAGAAACGACGGTTCAGGCTACGGGAAATTCAACAACCCTTCAAACGTACCAGGCACGTGTTGCAACCGACGATGAAAATACACGATATTACCGACTGAAAGTCACAGATTTCAATGGCAGTTTTGAATCATCTGAATTGATTGCTAGTCAACAATGCCGCAATACTTCAGAAATGGTTCAATCGACGCAGCAGAGTGCATCACAGCTAACGATTAACGTAAACGAAACGTGTGAAGCCTACTTGATCAACATGATGGGGCAACGCGTAACAGATTCCGTTAAAATTCTCGATTCAAAATGCATTCAGACATCGGGATTGGCGCCAGGAATGTATCAATTGTTGCTCGTTGGAACAAGTGGTAAAAAGGAACTACATCAGATTATGGTGCAGTAATCGCTTAGTGAGATTCGCGCGACTGGAAATCACAATTCAAAATAAAGTGCTCTCCGGGTGACTTCGATTTTTTCAAGCGTTCGTACATACGATCTACGGTTTGCAATCCGATTTCTACAATCGGTTGGCGCAAGGCCGAAATCGGTGGATTCATGTATGGGAATGCTTCCGAATCATCAAAAGATATCAAGCGAACATCGTTTGGAATATTGACACCCACCTTGTTCAAAGCTGCCAGAGCAATCAACGTACATTTGTTATTCAGCGCGATAAATGAATCGGTACCCGCATCCAATTCTTGCTTGATCAATTTGTTGACAGTCTCTTGATCCTCTGGAAGATCTACATAGTTGTATTCAATTCCATCCGCTTCACAAGCCTCTTTGGTTCCTTCGATACGTTCTTGAATGGTAGAAACATTCTCTGGGTACGGTACCAACGCTGATAAACGTTTGGGCTTTTTAGTAAACGAGCGAATCAATTTTTCTGATTCCGCGCGGTTGTCTACTCCCACAAAATCTGCATTTTCATCTCCTGGTCGATCTGTGAAAACAACGGGAATATGCGTTTCCAATAAAATGGGAATTAATTGTTTGATGTTGTTGCTCGGAGCAATGATCATTCCGTCAATAGAGCGTTGAATCAATTCGCGCATCAACACTTTTTCAAGCTCAACATCGTCATTGGTGTTTACAATAAACGTGTTGTAGCCTGTATCGTAGAGTTTTTCTTGAATCGTTTTACATATTTCTGCATAAAACGGGTTAGAAATATCTGGAAGCACCAAACCAATTGTTTTCGTTTCACCTTGACGCAAGCTCTTGGCAAAGAAATTTGGCACATAGGATAACTCCTTTGCCTTCTCTTTAATCAATCGCTGCTTCTCTTTGCTGATATTGAATTGATCTCCTTTGCCATTCAAGACAAAGGACACTGTTGCCTTAGAAACGTTTAATGCCTTAGCAATATCGTTAAGGGAGGTTCTTTTGGTTTTCATATGCTAAAAGGTAGACTAGTCTATTAAGTTACGAATAATTACTCAATATTACCTTCCCGGAGAGCGAATTGAACCCCTTGGTTTGTTTGGGAGCTTCGACAACATTTCTTCATAACGCGATTGAAATGTCTCATTCCCTTCACATCCCATCTCTTCCTTGTGCTCTTTGAACTTTTCAATTCTGCCCTCTGGATTTGGGTGTGTGCTAAGGAATTCAGGCGGCGTTTCACCTCCCATACCTTGTAATTTCTCGAAGAATCCTGCGCCACCTGCCGAATTATACGCTGTTGGACAGAGATAATGCACAGAACGTTCGTCTGCCTCTTTCTCGTGGGTTCTTGAAAAGCTCAAATTCACCAAAGCCGTCGTTACTTGTCCGAGCATTTCCCGATTTCCCGCAAGTATCGAAATCAAGGTTTGTGCACCAAACATTTTTGTCATTTGCCGTGTGGAATGACGCATATCAGCATGACCAATTTCATGACCAAGTACTCCTGCGAATTCATCCTCTGAATCTAAAAATTTCAAGATTCCCGTATAGATGTATATATATCCGCCTGGCGTACAAAATGCGTTCAACGTACTGTCATCATGAATGATGCGCAATCTCCATTCAAAATCGTCTTTGTAATCTACTTGTCCTGAGTTCAAGATATTATCGCGTACTTCGTAAATATAATCGTACACTTCCTTGTACTCAACGGAGTCCAATAATGGGAAATTCACAGTATCTGCATCGATTTCTGCAGCC
The DNA here is from genome assembly GCA_043584915.1 of Fluviicola sp. Classification (GTDB taxonomy): domain Bacteria; phylum Bacteroidota; class Bacteroidia; order Flavobacteriales_D; family Crocinitomicaceae; genus UBA4466. Next base: position 1,518,257 of record CP121319.1, on the reverse strand, counting down.
ACTTGAGCGCCAAGCGCTTTGTCATCTTCAATGGTAAAAACATTGAAGCCTTTTCCTTTGTTTTTTTCGTTTACAAGACCGCAAGCAGAGATAATTGCAATCAGTGCAAGAAACGGGAGAATGTTCTTTTTCATGCGTTTGATTTCTTTTGAAAACGGCAAATTTCTTGCCAATGATATATTAGAACCAATAATTTACTGCAAAGGTAACAAATGTTGCCACGCTCCACCCTACCGCAACCTCTGTTAAAGAGTGTTTTGATAGATACAAACGCGCTGTCATTACTGTTCCTGAAACAACGAGGGCTAATGGCGCCAGCCACACGGAGAAATAGGTGTGCTGCGCAAGGTATGCCAATAGAAAACCGGTAAAAATTCCTGCTCCTGCTGCGTGTACACTTACCTTTCTCCAAGAGTTTAACGGAATGAAGCAGAGCGATACTATGATCCCAGAAAGAGATAGATTTTCAATATACTTCGGAATACCTTCAATTGGAGAAAAAATGCGGGTCAGGAAAAAATAAAGCAAGGTTGTATACAGAATCGTCGTTGCCATTGGTAACCAACGTTCTTTACGGTCGTCCATTTCGGCAGTGGTTACAATCCCAGATTTGTACATCACTAAAAATGACAATCCAGGAAGTAGCGTAGTTCCAACAAAATAGGCTCCCAATGTGATCCACTTCCATTCATTATCAAGTGAATACATGCAATAATACTGAAGTTCTTCGAAGGCATGTCCAGAAGGGATATACATAACTGCAGCAATTGCATACACTGGCATGAAGAGCGGCAAGAATACCCAGGAAGCGATTTTTGAGAATATTTCCATTACAGTTCTTTTCGCAATCGTGCTACGGGGATGTTGAGTTGTTCTCGGTATTTGGCAACGGTTCGTCGTGCGATGTTGTATCCTTTTTCTTTCAGAAGGTTGGCCAATTTTTCATCGGTTAATGGCTTGCGTTTCTCCTCGCCGTCCACAGCTTCACTCAAAATTTTCTTCACTTCTCTCGTAGAAACTTCCTCTCCTGAGTCCGTTGAAAGCGATTCTGAGAAGAAGAATTTTAGGGAGAAAATTCCATTATCCGTTTGAACGTACTTGCTGTTGGCAACACGCGAAATCGTTGAAATATCCAAGTTCACCTTTTCAGCGATATCCTTCAAAATCATCGGTTTCATGTTGGTTTCGTCGCCTGTCAAGAAGAAATCATATTGATATTTCATGATCGCCTCCATTGTAAGCAAGAGCGTATTTTGACGCTGTTTGATGGCATCAATGAACCATTTCGCTCCATCCAACTTTTGCTTCACAAACGAAAGCGCTTCTTTATCCGATTTTGAAGAAACGGCACCTTCCGCATACTTCTTTAGCATGTTCTTGTAATCACCACTTACGCGCAATTCAGGTGCATTTCGACCGTTTAGCGCCAATTGCAGTCTTCCTTCGTTCTCGGTAATGATAAAATCAGGGATAATCTGCTGAAAATTCCCTGATGCTTCCTTCATAGAACCACCCGGTTTCGGATTCAATTTCACGATTTCATTGATCGCTTCTTTCAAATCTTCGTCATCAATTTCTAGCCTCTTTAAAATCTTGGAATAATGTTTCTTGGTGAATTCCTCGAAATGATCTTCTAAAATTTTGAGCGCCGTATATTTTGTAATGTCGCCATCTTGCTTGCGCTTGATTTGCAACAACAAACATTCTTGTAAATCTCTTGCTGCCACTCCTGCCGGATCCAATTCTTGAATCACTGTGAGCACCTCTTCTACCTCTTCCTCGTTGGTAGATACATTTGATGAAAATGCCAAATCATCTACAATCGCTTCAATTTCACGATTGAGATATCCTGATTCGTCCAAATTTCCTATGATCGTAACGGCAATCATGAACTGCGTTTCGGTGAAATCCAACAGGTGCAATTGCTCTGTCATTCTTTCCTGAAACGTTTGATCGCCCGAAAGTGGAATTACTTTCTCTTCTTCGTCTTTTCCTTTATTGGAAACGCGCGTTTTGTAGTCGGCGTCGTCGGATAGGTAGTCTCCAATATCAAAATCTTCGTCCTCTCCAATTTCTTGCTCTTCGTTTCCTTCAAACTCTTCTTCATCGCGATCGGCTCCTTCTTCTAAGGCAGGATTTTCTTCAATTTCCTGTTTGATGCGCTGATCTAATTCCATAGTGGGCACTTGCAACAGTTTCATTAGTTGAATCTGCTGTGGAGAGAGTCTTTGCTCCAGTTTGTGTGCAAGTGTCTGTTTTAAAGCCATAAATAGAAACGCGGATTAAAAGGTACTTTATTTTTTACGAAAACCGTGCCGTTCTTTTAAAATTCTGCGTTTTGCGGTGTTCTTGGGAATGGAATCACATCGCGAATATTGGTCATTCCAGTGACGAACATCACCATTCTTTCGAACCCAAGTCCGAAGCCTGCGTGTTCAGCCGTTCCAAATCGTCGCGTATCCAAATACCAATCCAATTCTTCTTCCGGAATATTAAAATCACCACACTTTTTGATGAGCATGTCCATTCGCTCTTCACGTTGCGATCCACCAACAATTTCACCAATTCCTGGGAAAAGAACATCCATTGCTGCAACCGTCTTTCCATCATCATTCTGACGCATGTAGAATGCTTTGATTTCCGCTGGATAATCCGTCAAGATTACCGGACATTTGAACTCTTTCTCTACCAAATAACGCTCGTGCTCACTTTGAAGATCAACACCCCACTCTACATCGTATTTGAATTTCTTCTTTTTGTACGGTTTCGAGCGCTTCAATACTTCAATTGCTTCGGTGTATGTTAAACGTTTGAATGCATTTTCTGAGACAAATTTCAATCGCTCAATCAAGCCTAATTCGTTGCGCTCGTTTGCAGGTTTCTGCGATTGTTCTTTGGCTTCGCGCTCATGTAAAAACTCTAAATCATCTGGGCAGTTTTCCAAAACGTATTCAGCAATGTACTTGAGGAAATCTTCCGTCAAGTCCATGTTGTCTGTCAAATCGTTGAAAGCAACCTCTGGTTCAATCATCCAGAACTCTGCAAGGTGGCGCGATGTATTCGAGTTTTCCGCTCTGAACGTTGGGCCGAATGTGTACACCTGTCCAAATGCCATCGCTCCCAATTCGGCCTCCAATTGACCGGAAACTGTCAAGTTCACAGGTTTCCCAAAGAAATCTTGCTTGTAATCAATTGCTCCTTCTTCTGTCAATGGCGGATTGATAGGATCTAATGTTGAAACGCGGAACATTTCTCCAGCGCCTTCGGCATCTGAACCCGTAATTATCGGCGTATGCAAATAAAAGAACCCGCGATCGTTGAAGAACTTATGAATGGCAAATGCCACTGCATGGCGGATACGGAAAACAGCCCCAAACGTATTCGTTCTGAAACGTAAATGCGCTTGCTCTCTCAAAAACTCCATGGTATGACGTTTCGGCTGCATGACAGTTTTGCTTAACTGCTCTGGATCTACTTCACCGAGTACATCGATGGAAGCAACCTGGATTTCCACAGCCTGTCCAGACCCTTGGGATTCTACCAATTTGCCCGTTACGGCCAATGCAGCACCCGTAGAAACCTTTTTCAAAATGGCCTCGTCGAAATTCTCGAAATCCACAACGGCTTGAATATTTTTGATCGTTGAACCGTCATTCAAAGCAATAAAACGATTTGCTCTAAACGATCGCACCCATCCTTTCACCAAGACATCATTTTCTGTTGCTTCGCTGCGCAACAAATCGATAATTTTCGTTCTTTCCATTTGTCAATAATTGAAGCGGTAAATATAAGAAAAAGGCGAGCTACAATTGATGGTTTTAGGTATTGTTCACTTTGAGAACGGTACTTGGTGTTGTTCACTTCGAGAGCAGTACTTGTGTTGTTCACTTCGAGAGCCTCAGTGAACGGCTTTAGGTTCGAGTACCTCAGTGAACGGCTTTAGGTGTGGTTCACTTCGAGAGCCTCAGTGAACAGGATTAGGTTCGAGTACCTCAGTGAACGGCTTTAGGTGTGGTTCACTTCGAGAGCCTCAGTGAACAGGATTAGGTTCTCGAAGCGAACAGCTCTCGAAGCGGACAAGCCCGTCGGAGATTACTTATTGTTCCAATTGGACATGGTTCGGTTGAGTCCGATTGTTGCAAATCCTTTAATGAATTCCATGGATGTTTTGATGCGTTCTTCCATTTGTTCCGCTTCTTCGGGGTGCCATTCACCCAAAACATAATTGACCTGACTTCCAGGATTGAACTCACTTCCTACTCCAAATCGCAAGCGTGCATATTTTGCTGAATTGAGGGTTGCTTGAATATCTTTCAGTCCGTTGTGTCCGCCGTCAGAACCTTTTCCTCGCATGCGCAACTTTCCGAACGGCAATGCGATATCATCGGTAATCACAAGTACATTTTCAATGGGGATTTTCTCAAGTTGCATCCAGTAATTAACGGCTTTACCTGAAAGATTCATGAATGTTGTTGGCTTCACGAGAATGATAGAACGCCCTTTGAATTTAACTTTTGCCACCTCCGCTTGTTTATCAAGTGCGAATGTTCCTTCAAACTCTTTGGCAAATGCGTCTACCACTTTGAAACCGATATTGTGTCGTGTATTCTCATACTTCGCACCGGGATTTCCAAGACCAACAATCAAGTATTTCATGGGGCAAAATTACACAAAATCGAAGCCACACGTATACACTGGGGATGAATTATCGAAGGTAAAGCTGTTATTGTGCTTGACCACCATATGCGCTTTATTTACTCCCACGAGTCGATGCAATAGTCCCCAATTCACTTCTTCTTTTACCGCTTGATACACAGGGGAAATTTCATCGACCCACCAGATAATTAAATTTCGTTTTTCTATCGATAGTATTCCCTGAAAAAGTTCCTCCAGCACTTTGGGATCGTGATTTCTGACATAAACGGCTTCTGGCACTAGAAAACGATGCTTTTTGGGTTGAATAATCTTTCTTAATCTCGGAATAAATGGGATGATTTTCGGCAGTAATCTGCCCAACTTTCCCGGCAGGCGTTCAATGGCCCAGGTAGCCGAAGTCGCTTTGCAACAGGCACTAATTTCGCCTTCTTGATTGCGCAGCATGTAAAAAGGTCCTTGCTTTAGGTGATGTTCGAAATAGTAAGGAGCATCTGAAAATTCGTTTCGAAGAACGGGAGCAACTTCCGCCCAATTACTTGTTTTCTCCACCTTTGTGCTTTTGGGGCATTGTGATCGGCTAAAGGTTTGAGTGGCGATGTCTGCTTTTATTTCAAACCCAAAGTTTTCGCTCATCCACAAGCTCTTTTCATTGTTTGGGTCGATGTATGCGTAGAACGAATTTACTTCGCCGAAAGGTTGATCTTTAGAGATCACATCATCAAAAAACCGTTGCAGTTCGCCCTTGAGGCCTGCCGATGATTTTGATTTTACTTTCCCCGTTCCTTGTAGCAATTTATCGAAGGCGAAATAGCGCACATACCACGTTTTCTCTCGTTTGCAAAATGTCACATTACCTATTACGCGATCATTGCGCTCCATGGACAAATGCAAGGGATTATCGGCAGAATGAATACGCTCTCGTGTATCCAAATGTCGATAGTGCGCACCGTTCGTACCCAAAGTCACGGACTCCAGCAATTGGATCATCGCTGGGGTGACTTGCTCACGCATCTTGAATATTGGGGAGAGTTTTATCATGAATGAGGCGTTTGTCTCGGATTCGCTCGACCAATGCTAGTTGTTTGATCGATTGACTCTTGATGCTTTCATCTCGACAGGCTCGATGTCCGCTTCGTAATCGCTTTATGTCTGCTCGGTATCTACTTATTGTTCGTTTGTTTGCTTCACTTTAACCAGTTTTTGTCTCGGCTTCGCTCGACCAATGCTAGTTATTTGATCGATTGACTCTTGATGCTTTCATCTCGACAGGCTCGATGTCCGCTTGGTAAACGCTTTATGTCTGCTTGGTAACCGCTTGTTTCAATTTTATTTGCTCAAAAAAAAGCCCCGACGAAACTTACGCTTGTCGGGGCTTTTTAAACTTAGATTCGATTAATATGCTGACTTGTCTTCTACAGCGTAAGCCACAGTTAATGCTTCAATACTTTGTAATTCATCGCGAATATCGAAGATCAAAACAGAAGGTGCTCCTTCATCGGCCTTGATACACGTAATCACGTTTTGAATTGGCTCGTTCATTCGCGGTGGTTTGGCTTCCATTTTATCCAATTTCCAACGCGACACAGTATTTGTAGAATACAAATCTTCTGGTTGCGGTTGTGCCACATTGTCCAAGAAAAGTGCGTGTCCTAATTTAAATTTTGACGCACGCGCTTTGTTTCGCGGCTGCCCTAAATATAGGAAGTCAATTTCAGATCGCTGCTTGTACGGCGTCAAATCCGTTGCGCTAACCCCTTGTGGGCGCTCTACCTCTACCGAAGGGTCCGATTCTTTCGTTGTTGTTGCTACCATAAAGAAGAACAACAGCATGAATACGATATCTGGTAGCGATGAGGTATTTACCCCTGGTGCTCCTTTCTTATTTTCTTTTCTAAACTTTGACATAGAAAATGTTTTATTAGTGTCTTACCTTGGTCTAACTTCGATAATACGGTCTGGATACAAGATTTTCAAGGCTTCAATTTTCTTCTTGTCTCCTTTCTTGTCTTCTTTGTCCAACGCGAAACGTTTCGTCATTTTCGTGTACGTCTCATCGAAATATTTCTTCGCAGCCTCATCACGCAATTCTGTAATGGCCTCTTCAATTTCCGAGTGGATCTTCGCAAACAACTTATAATCTGTTTTTTGCTGAACCTCCACACGAATGTGCGCTTGTGCTTGAATCTCTACCAATTCATTAACACCCAATGTGTTAATTGCTGCTTTTTTCTTACTCCATTCAGACAACGTCTTATCATAGAATGCAATGAGGTCTTCATTATCTTCCTCATACGCTTGGTCTAAATCCCGTTCACTTTCATCAATTTTATCGTCAATAAAATCTTTGGTAACTCGGCTATAAAATGGAAAGTTATGACCTTCATAACCCACATTCAGAATGTATGCAGACGTCTGTGATTCAGTCAACTCTTCATTCATCCGATAGAACTCGATGATTCTCTCCGAAATGTCGTTTGGATCCTCCATAATTTCGTCACGAACCATCAATTGATTGGCATTATTTGCCTTAATGACACAAATATTTCGGTCTTCAATTGGGACTGGAGGAATGGGAACGTCTAGCTTCTTCGGGATCTGGCGAATGTATGCCGTATCCTTTTCCATTGTAGTTGTTACAAGGAAGAAAATAAGAAGCAGGAAGGCGATGTCCGCCATGGACCCTGCGTTAATTTCCGGTATTTCTCTTTTCGCCATGAGTTGTTACTTTCTGTATTTCCCTAAAAGGAAAGGTCCTAAAATTGCCAATAGAATTCCTGCTAAAATTCCAATGATTACCACCCACAAACCTGCAGTAGTGGCATCAAGTGTCGCATCACTCGTTGCATAATCTCCAACAAGGTTTAGACTTTCGTTTGTATCCGAAGTTCCCTTGTGCTTCAACATCATATCAATTAAAGAGATAGATGCATCTTCCATTTCGTTTACAATTCCGTCAACTTTAGAAACGATGTAATTGTAAAAGATTTGAAGAACGATCGCTGCGATCAAACCGAATACTGTTGTCAAAAGCGATACTTTAATACCGTCTGCAACTGTAGTTGGTGATACTTGACCTTCCTCAACAATTTTGTCGAATGCGAAGATCATTCCGATTACCGTTCCCAAGAACCCAAGCATTGGTGCCAAGGCGATGAACAATGATAACCATGAAAGTCCTTTTTCTAATAATCCCATTTGAACACCTCCGTAAGAAACAACTGATTTTTCAACCATGTCAATTCCTTCGTCTGCGCGATCTAGTCCTTGATAGAATATGGATGCAATTGGCCCGCGCGTGTTACGACAAACGTCTTTTGCTGCATCAACACCTCCGTTTTTCAACGCTGTTTCTACTTCGTCCAAGAAACGTTTTGTGTTAATAGTTGAAAGGTTCAAGTAAACGATACGCTCGATTGAAAGTGCCAATCCTAAGATCAAACAAATCAATACTGGCGACATCCATACCGGATCTCCTTCGATAAACTTTTGCTTGATTTTCGCGATAATACCCAACTGAACGTCTTTTTTCTTGTCTTCGTCGTCCGCGTTTTGCACCTCGCTTTGCTGTGCAGCTTGTGCAGCTTGTGCATCAGCAGCCGCTGACGAGTCTGCCGCCGCTTGTTCAGTCGAATCCATTTCTGGTCCTTCCTCTACGTCTTGAGCATAAGATACTCCAGTGAATCCAAATGTGATTGCCGCAGCAATGGCTAGTGAACTAATTACTTTTTTCATTTTGGTAAAAGTTAATTTAATCGTATTCTAAGTTTAAAATCTAGCCAAATTTAATAAAATTTATTTCACAGTACGGGCATTGTGTGGTTATCATTGTATCAACCGTAGCTTAAAGGAATTTAACGGTATCTGTGAGTATTTTAAATGGGGGTTTTTCTAGATGAAAAGAGGTGTTTTTTGCCTGATTCGTTGGTTTTCGAGTTAAAAATCGATGGATTATGCCCCATTTTCGTTAATTGAAAGTTTATAAAATGGGGCTTCGAAAATTCTCCATTTCTACTTTTAGGGATGTAAATTCATTTTTTTCTGGCGGAGAGAGGGGGACTGTTCTCGAACCCCATTATTGAGGAATTGGAACGAATACATAGATTATCAAAAGCGTTGGAAAGTATTGAATAACGGTTTGGCTATGCGCAGCGTCCCGAAGGGCATTGCTTATAGGTTTTGTTAATGGCTGACTTTTTGTATTTCTTCAATTAATCTGTTCATATTCTGTTTGTTCCGTCCCATTGAAACCACTGAACTTTTCTTGTCAGGGTCACAAATGCTATTAATCAAGATTCTATCTTTGTCAAACAGGATTGTTACTTGTTCACCCCAACTTCCTGAAAAGAAACTTGGGTGAGTTTTTGCGATAATTATCTTTTTGTCAACTACATAAGGCGTCCATTCAAGTTCATTAGCGACTTTCTCAATTATTGGGTCGAATTCTTCTCGAGTCAAATTAGTGTCGATTGATTTGAATTTTAGTCGATTCCTTTGAAGTCGATAAAATAAAAGTCCAAGTATTGAAGGAACAATCATGAACCATATTTCTCCTTCTCGAAAAGGTCTCGGTGTCCCTTGAAAATAGTCTTGTAAATGAAAGAAAATGAACAAAGCTGGAATGAAGAATAGAAAACCAACTATTCCGTAATGGGTGAATTTGTCCCAATTTCCAAGTTTCATTTCACCTGTTTCAATCGAATATTTTATTTGATCATTAGTCATTTTTGCTTGCCGCTAACGCTTTGCGGCTATGCTTTCGTGCCGCTTTTCGAATATAACACTTTTGCGGCATGAAGCATGAGGCGATGTTATAGTTATTGTAAGTGTAAACCATTTTCTCCTCTTTCAAGTTAATGAAATACTGTCCGTTTGCTAAATTGTCAAGTGACAGAGCAATCGTCTTCCCCGAAATACTTTCCATCTCCCAGACTGTTTGCCCTAAAGTATTACAAATTGTTAAGGTAGCATCATTTAAATTCTTGTTCGATTGCAATGTTACTGCGGAAGAAGATGGATTCGGGAAAACCTGAATAGTGGAATCATAAGGTACGTTTGGAATGCCCGTTGCATTGTTGCCCAACTTAGTTACAAAAATAGAGCCTCCTGAATTCGTTAATGTAGTAGCTCCGAAAGTAATTGAAGGACTGTAGAAGTATCCTGTAACAAAAAGGCTCCCATTTGTGTCCGTTGTAATTCCATGACCGGCTTCACTATCTATACCACCTATTCCCTTCGCCCAAATATCATTTCCATTGGGATCATATTTCACAACAAAAATATCCGAATAATACGTACTCCCAGTCTTTGTTAAAGTATTGTTTCCGAATGAAATAGAAGAACTATGAAATTGGCCTGTTACGTAAATATTTCCATTGATATCAGTAATAACACTGTTTGCAAATTCACTTTCGTTCTGGCCTGCTCCCTTCGCCCAAATTACATTTCCCAGAGAGTCACATTTCACAACAAACACATTTATGCTTCCTGTACTCGTACCTACATTCATTAAAGTAGAAGCTCCAAAAGTAATGGTTGGGCTTTTAAAATACCCCGTTATGAAAACATTTCCGCTTGCATCTGTGGTAATGCTTCTTCCAACATCATTACTAGTCCCACCTTCGCCTTTCGCCCACAACACGTTGCCATTAGCATCGTATTTTGCAACAAATAAATCTGATTCAGACGTACTCATTTTTGTTAAATTAAAAGTTCCAAACCAGACAGAAGAATCGTAAAAATGACCTGTTATGTAGGCATTCCCATATGCATCGGTCGCAACGCTGCTTACGCCTTCGGTTAGCGGCGACTCGCCTCCCATTTGTGCCCACAGAGCATTCCCGCTGGAATCATATTTGACAAGAAAAATATCGCCAGCGGGTGAACTCGTATTTGTGAGGGTGTTGATTCCAAATGAAATAGAAGAACTCGAAAAATGTCCAGCTATGAAAATATTTCCGTTTGGGTCAGAGGCGATACTTTTTCCATCCTCATAACCAGCTCCGCCTTCGCTTTTTGCCCATAATACATTACCACTTGCATCATATTTAACCACAAAAATGTCGTTGGCAATGCTCGAATTTGTTAAAGTAGTTGTACCGAAGGTAATAGAAGGGCTGTAAAAATACCCTGTTACAAAGACATTTCCATTTACATCGGTGGTTATACTTTGTCCAACATCATCCATTGTACCACCCGCTGCTTTTGCCCATAAAACATTGCCGCTTGGATCATATTTTGCAACAAAGAAATCAAAAGCATCCACTTTAGTTAAAACCGTGGTTCCGAAAGTTATGGAAGGACTCTGAAATCGACCTGTTAAATAAACATTTCCGTCTGCATCGGTGGCAATGCTATTCGCTTCATCATAATTTGTTCCGCCTGCTGCATTTGCCCACTCAAAAGATGGAGCCTGGGCCTTGGCGGTTCCGAATATTCCAATGAACATTATTAAAAGTGCTCTTTTCATTCTATGTAGCTATATATTAATAAGACGATTCCCTCAATTCAAGGATGTTTTTATTCAACTATTCATTTAATATTAATTTCTGTTGCGTTCCTTGATGTCATCTCGCTTTCTGAACAATCGAAGGAGTATTACAAAATTAAGTGCTGTTGCTGTAGTTTCTACAAACTAAGCTCAATTCCTTCGCAGCTCGCAGCGTTGAATGTCGTTGTAGCGTTCCAGTACTCCACGCCTGTTTGATCTACCACGCGGTATGAAAATACCTGCTCCTTCACATTGCCAAGGTTCTTCGTTACTGATACGGCGATACTCGCATCACAGCCAGGGTTTGCTCCCCATGAAACGTTTGTTGGACTTGCCCCAACCTCTACACCATCAACATAATATGTCAATGTTGTAGCACCGTTATTTATCAAGTTTATGGAGGTACTTTCTCGATACCAAAAAGTTTTACTGCCAGAGTAAGTACAGCTTCCATCATCTGTTTCAGCCTCCGCGTTATAGTTAATTGAAATGGGATCTGTACACCCTTCTTTTTTGCAACCAACTGAGATAACGATTAAAGCAAATAGGGCTAAATGATTCATTTTTAATACCATTGAATGATTTTTTTAGTGAAAAACGAAGTTTAACTCTCTACCTTAGACTGCCAGTTGTCTAAAAGCTCTTTACAAATTTTGGTGAATTGATGCTTCATCAGCGGGTGTAGTAAAAAGTTTTGGAACGACTTCTTGTACTCAAATTCAAAATTCATGATAATTTCTATTTTCCCTTTCTCGACCTCCTCTAGTTGCCAATTCCCGCGTAAGGATTTGAAAGGGTACGGATAATCGGGTGCGGAAGTGTCTACTTCAAATGAGTATTCTTTTTCTTCTTCCCAAAGGCTGCATGTTTCCGACCAACTATTTTTACCGTGAGAACAAGATCGAACCATTCCAACTCCATCCCCTGAGACAATCTTTGAACTATCAATGTTTGGTGCTACCATGTGGTAGTTTCCGACGTCTGATATGGCTTCCCAGACTTTAGATTTATTGGCCTTAACTGTTCGTCTAAAAGACATGATTTTGGCATTTGTTCCTTTTTTATCATCTATTCGTGACAAACCGATAGATTGATAAATAATAAAGAACGTTATTGGAATTAGGAACAAACCAATAAGTAGGTAGCCGGTATCCGAAATCTCAAAAGGTCTAAAAACCAGAACATAAATACTTGTCATAGTAAACATGAAATCTTGGGTGATTATCCATAGGAGTGCAAGCGCCCTTTGTTTCTTGATTTCTACAAACATGGTTAGCGAGAAAAATGTAATTACCCCTCCAACTATCAGAAATGGCGTGTTACTGGAAGTTTCAAATACACTAGCGAGTGAATTGCTAAATATCAAAATAGATAGCCCAGAAATAAGCGTTGAAACCGCATTTAACTTTGTTGCTTGGATAGATGTTTCCATACATTTTTATTTTTTTGTTTTAGCAATAGTACGGAGATGCTATTCAGCTTTATTGATATTTTACGCCATATTTTTTTCATCTTTGTCAAATGAAAATACATGCTCCTTTCTTGAAGAATCTTTTGGAATACGCATCCTTTCAAAACATAAATACCACCGACCTGAAGCGGCACATGACCAACCCCTATATTGACTTGAATGATCCAGAGGAAATGGTCAATGCCGAGGACTACCTAATCATACTTGAAAATATTATTGAAGAGACAAAAAACGTCAATTGTGGATTAAGCATGGGGGCATTTTTCAATCTAAGTTCACTAGGGCTTGTGCTTGATATTTCTTTAAATACCTCCAGTCTAAGGCAAGGAATTTATATTCTTGAAAAATTTCTGAAGTATAAATTCCCTATCGTTTCTTTTGAGATCGTAGAAGAATCGGACTACTCTTCCCTTCGCCTAGAAAGCTCAGTAAAAAACAAGGAAGTAAGAAAGGAGTTACTGAACATGGCGTTATACATTGTTTACAGAGAACTAACGTTGATGTTGCCAAATGGACAAACTCCACAAATTAGATTTCCATTTTCTTCTAATGACGAGAGCAATTTGTTTTTCGATGAAGACGTGTTTTACGGCTCTGATCATCTCATTCTACTACCTGAAAACTTAGATGAATTAGAGATTAATTTAAACAGAGTTAGACAGATTGAATTGCTGCTTCCAAAGTTCGTGTTAATGTTAAATCAAAGTGATCGCAATTCTAAAGAGTTTTCTCAAGATGTAAAAGGCATGGCGTTACACTTGTGCAATCCTGAAATCCCCAGTTTAAAACAAGTGCAAAATCAATTTGCGTGTAGTGAGCGAACTTTTCAAAGAAGGCTCTCGGCTGAGGGAACTTCCTTTAGGAGTATCGTCAATGATATAAAGGAAGAGTTGTCCTATTACCTATCTAATGAAAAGCATCTTAGGACAAAGGATATTGCTTATATCTTAGGGTACTCTGAGTCGAGTGCTTATTTACACGCTTTAAAAAAATGGAAAAATGGAAAAATTATAATAGGACAAATAAAATAACTCCGTGAAATATCCAAGTTGATCATAATTGCCCAAACTTGGATACAAAAAATCAGATAGGATAAGAGTATCACAACCCTATTAGAGGACGATATAACGAACCGGAATGGTGCGGTTATTAGGTAGTTCTCATCCCGTTTTCACAATCAAAAGTGGATAAAACAATTTTTAAAGATCAATACATGACTGGTTTAAACTTGTCTCCTTGAGAAGCGGTTCGTAGTGTTCTTCGTGCCTTCGTGGTGAAAAGGATTACCCCCGTTGGTCGTGATACCAATATCAGGAACCGAGCAACGGCAAAATTCTCGTCTGTAATGAGTTTTTGACTTTTTCCCTATCCCAAACCTGAAGTAAACATCGGTTTGTTCAATGAAGAAAAGCTAAGCACTATTTGCTCGGTTTCCTTTGGCCGAGAGAGGGGATTATCAAACCGTTCCGCTGGCGCTTCAGGTCGATGGGCTCCGCTGCGCTACGGCTCGAACCCGAGGGTTCTCATCCAACTCTCTCAAACGAAAAAAGCCAGACCAAAAGGTCTAGCTTTTTTGCGGAGAGAGGGGGATTCGAACCCCCGTTACGTTTCCGTAAACACGCTTTCCAAGCGTGCGCGTTCAGCCACTCTGCCACCTCTCCTAATATTTACGTTCAGCCTTCAAAAAGTGATAAATACTGCCACTTATCTCAGGTTATCCCGCAATGTTGGGACGCCAAAAGTAGCATTTTCTTGTTAATTGTTGCGCTCGCCGCGTAGGTTCTTCATAATTTTATCTTTCGCCTCTGAAGGTGCTTTTTGATCTACGAACACCATCAACTTGGTCAAGGCCGCTTCTGTTGTCATATCGCCGCCACTGAGCACGCCCAATTTGTTAAATTCAGAACTCGTATCATACTTCCCTTGCTCTACACTTCCGGAGCTGCATTGCGTAATATTCAGCACAATTCCACCCTCGTTAATAAATGACGCAATGGCATCATACATGACTTGATTTCTGGGTGCATTTCCTGCTCCGAATGTTTCTAAAACGACAGCATCGGTAGTAGCACGATTAAAAATGTGTTGATACAGTTCAAATGGGATCCCAGGATATAACTTCACCAATCCTACTCTTGCGTTTAGCTCCGATTGAAAACTAAAATCAGTTGTCTCAGGTCGGTACATCTCCTCATGGAAATACTGTAAATGCACACCTGCACTCGCCAACTCTGGATAATTGGGAGATCGAAAGGCTTCAAAATGTTCTGCTGAGTCTTTCGTACAACGGTTACCGCGGAGCAATTTGTAATCAAAATAGACAGCTACCTCTGAGACCAGGGCCTTACCTTCATCGTTTGTTGCCGCCGCGATTTCCAATGCCGTTATCAGATTCTCTTTGCCATCCGTTCGGATGATACCTATCGGCAGTTGAGAACCCGTCAGAATTACTGGTTTCTGCAGACCCTCCATCATGAAACTCAAAGCAGCAGCAGTAAATGCCATTGTATCAGAACCATGAAGTACCACAAAACCCTGGTAATGTTCGTAATTCTGATCAATCGTTTCGGCTATTTCAATCCAATGTTTTGGTTGAATCTCTGAGGAATCAACTGGATTCAAAAAGCTCACACTATCAATTTCGATGTTTAAACGATCGATCTCAGGTACATGATGCGAAATAAGATTAAAATCCACATTTAATAACGCTCCGGTTACCGAATCTTTAATCATTCCGATCGTTCCACCCGTATAGATGATCAGTACTTTAGGCTTTGCTTTCATGGTAATGTACGTATCGAAATTAATAATCGTATGTTGCGCGCCAAATGGTTGAGGGAATGGCAGCGGCTGTTTATTTTCCGGTCAAATTAAATAATTCAAGGGCGCTTTTTGTAGTGGCTTCCTCGATTTCTTTCAAAGGAACACCGTAAATATCACTCAACTTTTCAGCAATATGAACCACATACGAACTTTCGTTGCGCTTGCCTCTAAATGGAACCGGAGAAAGATACGGACTATCGGTTTCAAGAATGAGATGTTTCAAATCGACGTGCGTTAACACTTGATCCATGGCCGCCTTTTTATAGGTAACAACGCCACCAATACCCATTTTAAATCCGCCATACGATTCGATATGCCGCGCCTGTTCCAAATTTCCAGTAAAGCAATGAAACACTCCGATAAGGTTCTCATCGTTCATCTCGTCGAGAATTGCGAAAATTTCATCGAAGGCATCTCTTGCGTGAATAGCAATTGGAATTTTTAGTTCTTTCGCCCAGGAAACCTGCTGTCGAAATGCTTGTCGCTGCTCTTCGATAAAAGTGGTGTCCCAATAAAGATCCATGCCGATTTCGCCCACCGCAACATATTTTCGACTAAAAAGGTGCTCTTTGACTTTGGCCAATTCCTCTTCCCAGTTTTCCTTTACAGAACCAGGGTGAAGCCCCATCATAGAAAAGCAATTGTTGGGATAGGCTTTTTCCAGTTGATGCATCGCGTTAATCGTACCACCATCAATATTGGGCAATAATAAGTATTGAATGCCGGCGTCAATGGCGCGTTGAACAACGATATCACGGTCCTCATCGAAGGCATCCGTGAATAAATGCGTGTGCGTATCTACGAACATACTAATAAAGTGAAATGCTCAATCCAAATTGGAGTTGATTGAGTTGGGTACTTGCCGATTCGGCAAAAATGGTATTGAAGTTGTAACTGGCGAACAAGGCCCAGGCGCGCAATCCAAAACGAATGTGTGCGCTGTAAATCAATCGATTTAAATCTGGAAAACCATAGTCTTTCACCACGTCTCGATTTCCACCCGATCCGTAAATCGTTTTGGAGAACATATTGGCTTGGTATCCGATTTTGCCGCCAACGTGCAGTTTTAAGTGCTTCCATGATTCTTTACGAAAGCGTATCTCTAAAGGCATCGAAAAGGCATTCCCGACCAAGGTATTCTTGTCAAATGTTTGCGTGGATTTAGGCACCAGATTGGTACTTACTGGATTTTCAGACTTGGTAAAAAGCTGATCGTGGCGTACGCGCGTTAACTGATGCGCCACTCCAATTCCGAGTGAAACTGTATTCCCCTTGGTGAGCGGAATATCAAACATCAAGTTGGTATTGAACCCTATGGAAGCCCAATGATTGTTAAACGGCTTTTGATCTCCGTTCCAATCGTTGTAAGTAATGTCAAATATGAGACGGTCGTATTTGCGTACTTTTTCTACTTTCGCTGGCCGAATTCCTGTGAAATACCACATAAAACCTGGACGAAACATAGAAGGCGTTTCTCCTTTGCTATCGTATTGCGCATTTGCTGTAATGGCAATAAACAAACATCCCAGAAGTAGTATGCTATTTTTCATTCGCTAATTTTTGCTCCCAGTTCCAGGCATCTTTCAAGCTGTCTTCCAAACTTCGTTTTGCTTTCCAACCAAGTAATTCGGATGCTAATGTAGGATCTGCATAAATTTGTGAAACATCTCCTTCTCTTCGCGGTCCGATACTCCAATTTAACTTGGCACCAGTTACTGATTCGAAAGTATGAATAATTTCCAACACACTTGCGCCTTTGCCCGTGCCCACATTCACAACTTTGTACTCTGCCATCTCTTGTTTTGACAACCACTCCAATCCATTTAGGTGGGCATCGGCCAAATCCATTACATGAATGTAATCGCGAACACAAGAGCCGTCGGCCGTATTGTAATCATCTCCAAAAACGGTCAGTCGCTCTAGTTTTCCAATAGCTGTTTGAGTCACGAAAGGCACCAGGTTGTTCGGAATCCCCAAAGGCAATTCGCCGATGGCACCACTCGGATGCGCACCAATTGGGTTAAAATATCGCAAACAGAGTACTTTTAAACTGCTTCCTGCGGCATGAACGTCTTTCAGCATCTGCTCGCAGATTTGTTTCGTTTGACCGTAAGGAGCATTGGCAGGTTGTACCGGAGTGCTTTCCTTCACGACCACTTCGTCTGGTTCGCCGTAAACCGTGCAAGAAGACGAAAACACAAAATTATTGACCTTAAATTCCTGACAAAGCTCAATGCAGTTCATCAAGCTAACAAGGTTGTTCTGGTAATACATCAGGGGGTTCTCAACAGACTCACCCACCGCCTTGTAGGCTGCAAAATGAATGATTCCAACAAATGCAAATTCTTCAAACACCTCGCGAAATAAACTAGCATCAGCTACATCGATTTCAATAATAGTAGGATGTACACCTGTGATCTTTTCTATTCCTGTAAGTACACTTTTATCTGAGTTGCGAAAATCATCAACAATAATCGGATTAAACCCATGTTCAATGAGCGTAACAACAGTATGGGAGCCTATAAATCCGGCACCACCTGTAACTAATATATTTGAAGCGTTTTTCACAGTTTCAAAGGTAAAAGAAATATGAGAAGGGAAAAGAAAAAGTCACCCTTCGCCATCAGAACTTCACCCCATATACTTGCGCAAACGCATTCAAACAAAGATACCGTGTCAATCCTCAAATAATCTTAATGACACAAGGCATGCATTTGAGACGCATTCAACTAATTTATCTTTAACGTGGTTTTGAATTGCTCTCCGCTCATTAAGGTTACATGCACTAGTACTATTTGCGATTCCATTGGAGCAATACGTACTATTGTTAGATCCTTATCATAGGTTTCATAAACAGCTGCTAACTTCCTGCCTAACATATCAACTACCTCAATAGACAAAATGCTCTCGCTTGCTCCTGATAAATAGAACTTCTCTTGTGTAGGATTTGGGTAAACAAGCATAAGGTCAGGGCTTTGTAAATCACTTAGGTCCAAAGTAATTACCGATACGCACTCAGAGGTATCCGTACAACCATTATCTGTGATGATTACTGCATAATTCCCATTGGCTGTCGCTGTAAAACTTTGCCCATTTGCACCAGCAATTGGAAGGAAGCCATTTCCGCAATCAACCCATTGGTAGGTTGCATTTGACCCACTCGCCGTAATCGTTGCTTCATCCGATTCAAGCACCACTCCTAGATTCAATAAATTAATTGTTAGATCTAAGGTTACGATGGAATCGCACCCAGCGGTATTCGTTAACGTGAAAGTCGCGGTGTTGTTCGAGGAAGTGTAAGTGTTTCCATCAATCCAGGCATAGGAATCACATGCTGTAATTACATCAGTTCCGATTGTTGACGAATTGATCGTTAAATCAAGTGTTACAATGGAATCACACCCAGCGATATTGGTTAACGTGAAAGTCGCGGTGTTGTTCGAGGAAGTGTAAGTGTTTCCATCAATCCAGGTATAGGAATCACATGCCGTGATTACATCAGTTCCGGTTGTTGACGAATTGATCGTTAAATCAAGTGTTACAATGGAATCACACCCGGCGGTATTGGTTAACGTGAAGGTCGCGGTGTTGTTCGAGGAAGTGTAAGTGTTTCCATCAATCCAGGTATAGGAATCACATGCCGTAATTACATCAGTTCCGGTTGTTGACGAATTGATCGTTAAATCAAGTGTTACAATGGAATCACACCCAGCGCTATTGGTTAACGTGAAAGTCGCGGTGTTGTTCGAGGAAGTGTAAGTGTTTCCATCAATCCAAATATAGGAATCGCATGCCGTAATTACATCAGTTCCGGTTGTTGACGAATTGATCGTTAAATCAAGTGTTACAATGGAATCGCAGCCCGAAGTATTCGTTAACGTGAAAGTCGCGGTGTTGTTAGAGGAAGTGTAAGTGTTTCCGTCAATCCAAATATAGGAATCACATGCTGTAATTACATCAGTTCCGGTTGTTGACGAATTGATCGTTAAATCAAGTGTTACAATGGAATCACAGCCCGACGTATTGGTTAACGTGAAAGTCGCGGTGTTGTTCGAGGAAGTGTAAGTGTTTCCATCAATCCAGGTATAGGAATCACATGCCGTAATTACATCAGTTCCGGTTGTTGACGAATTGATCGTTAAATCAAGTGTTACAATGGAATCGCAGCCCGAAGTATTCGTTAACGTGAAAGTCGCGGTGTTGTTCAAGGAAGTGTAAGTGTTTCCATCAATCCAGGTATAGGAATCACATGCCGTAATTACATCAGTTCCGGTTGTTGACGAATTGATCGTTAAATCAAGTGTTACAATGGAATCGCAGCCCGAAGTATTCGTTAACGTGAAAGTCGCGGTGTTGTTAGAGGAAGTGTAAGTGTTTCCATCAATCCAGGTATAGGAATCACATGCTGTAATTACATCAGTTCCGGTTGTTGACGAATTGATCGTTAAATCAAGTGTTACAATGGAATCACACCCGGCGGTATTGGTTAACGTGAAAGTCGCGGTGTTGTTCGAGGAAGTGTAAGGGTTTCCGTCAATCCAGGTATAGGAATCGCATGCTGTAATTACATCAGTTCCGGTTGTTGACGAATTGATCGTTAAATCAAGTGTTACAATGGAATCGCAGCCCGAAGTATTCGTTAACGTAAAAGTCGCGGTGTTGTTCGAGGAAGTGTAAGTGTTTCCATCAATCCAGATATAGGAATCACATGCCGTAATAACATCGGTTCCGATTGTTGACGAATTGATCGTTAAATCAAGTGTTACAATGGAATCGCAGCCCGAAGTATTCGTTAACGTGAAAGTCGCGGTGTTGTTCGAGGAAGTGTAAGTGTTTCCGTCGATCCAAGTATAGGAATCACATGCCGTAATTACATCAGTTCCGGTTGTTGACGAATTGATCGTTAAATCAAGTGTTACAATGGAATCACAGCCGGATGCGTTTGTCACTGTTGCAGCATAAGCTCCACTTGACGAATAGGTTATGCCGTTCACCGGCCATGTATACGAATCGCAAGTAGTTATAAATTCCATACTGGAACTTGAATAATTTACGGTCAGATCCAAATAGACGGTAGAATCACACCCCGCAGCGTTGATTAGGTTGTGTTGAACAAAAGTGGCAGGAGTTGAAGTATAGGTATTCCCATCAATCCAGGTGTACGAATCACAAGCCGTTATTGTTTGTATTTCGGACGAAGATTCGACGATCGTTAGGTTCAAAGTTACCAGAGAATCACACCCCGCAGCATTTGTTAATGTATGGGTTGCCGTATTGTTGCTGGAGAAATATGTGTTACCGTCAATCCATGTATAATAATCGCATTCGGTAATAATATGCGTGCCAGACGTAGCACTATTGATAATTAAATCAAGCGTAACAGTAGAATCGCACCCGCCTGAGTTGGTCAACACCCAGCTAGCAGTATTATTCGAAGAAGAATACGTGATTCCATCAATCCACGTATATGGTCCGCACGCTGTGATTACCTCTGTTCCTGAGTTATTTTGGCAATCTCCATTGAGTCGAGCAATACGAAACCTTACTTCATTATCATAGGTATCAAAAGCACCTGCAATAACAATTTTCCCATCCGGTTGCAATGACATATGCACAATACCGCCGTCTGGCCCAGCGCCAGGATCAAAATTCGGGTCGAGGGAACCGTCACTGTTCACCCGCACAATTCCATTGATGGGAGT
Organism: Fluviicola sp.; assembly: GCA_043584915.1. Taxonomy (GTDB): domain Bacteria; phylum Bacteroidota; class Bacteroidia; order Flavobacteriales_D; family Crocinitomicaceae; genus UBA4466. The sequence goes on along the minus strand of CP121319.1, from coordinate 1,497,118 downwards.
ACCGCTATAATCACCAAAACTTCCTGCGATAACAATTTTTCCATCTGGCTGTAGCACCAAATCATTCGGCGAATTGTCGGGACCAATGCCTGGGTCGAAGGTTAGATCTAGCGAGCCATTGGTATTCATCCGTGCAATTCTATTTCTGGTAACACCATTGTAGCCTGTAAAACTTCCTCCGATGACCATTTTACCATCGGTTTGAAGAATTACATCTTTCACGTTGCAGATAAAGCCTCCAGTAACCCCTGTTCCGCTGTTAAAAGTAGGGTCTATTGATCCATTGCTTTGCAAGCGAACGATTCTATTGACACTAGTTCCATTAAACGATGTAAACCCGCCTGCAACAACAATTTTGCCGTCGGTTTGTATTGCTAAACTGTAGATATCTTGAGCTCCTGTTCCGGGATCAAAGCTTAGGTCAAGCGACCCATCGCTATTCAATCGTGCAATACCGTTTCTGGCAACTCCGTTGAATGTGGTAAAGTTTCCAGCAATTAGAAGTCTACCATCCGATTGAATTCGTATAGAGCTGATACTTGGGTTTGCTCCTGTACCGGGATTGAAACTAAGATCTAGCGAGCCGTCTGCATTCAATCGGGCAATACTGCTTCTGCCCACTCCATTATAAGAGTTAAACCCTCCAACGATAAGTATTTTCCCATCATTCTGAACGGCAAATTCAACAATCGTACCATCCGCTCCTAAGCCCGGATCGAAACCCAGATCCAAAGTACCATCCTGGAGTTGTCTCGAAATTCGTATTCTTTCTACGCCATCAAACGAATCAAACATACCTCCCAATAAAATTTTACCGTCGCTTTGAATAGCAGTTGCCAGAACAAAGTTGTTGACACCCGTTTCCTCAAGAAACCCAGAATCTAGAGATCCATCTTGATTCGACCTTGCCAAATACAACCGATTGGTTCCATCGAAGGTTAAAAAGCTTCCACCAATGATCACCTTACCGTCACTTTGAACGGCTATCGTTTGAACAATATCATCTAAACCAGAGCCAGGATCATAGCTCAAGTCACAAGAACCATCACTATTAATGCGTGCAACATTGTTTCGGGCGGTTCCGTCAAAACCAGTAAATTCCCCGGCGATTACAACCTTCTCATCGTCCTGAACGCTTACAGCCATCGCCGTACCGTTGATTCCCGATCCAGGATCAAAACTTGCGTCTAGGGAGCCATCACTATTAACTCTTGCAATTTTGTTTCTGGTCGTGCCATTATATCCGGTAAATTGTCCTGTAATTACAATTTTTCCATCCAGTTGGATATCTACATCCGACACGTAGGTCAAAAATCCTCCAGAAACACCTGTTCCTGGGGCGAAGCTCAAATCAATGGAGCCATTGGTATTCAACCGAACGATTCTGTTTCTGCTTATTCCTGCGTACTGAGTAAAGCCTCCTACAACAACTACCCGACCATCACTCTGTATCTTAACATCGGTAGGCGACCCGTTCGGTCCCACCCCGGGATTGAAGCTCAGGTCTAGCGTGCCATCTGCATTCAATCTGGCAATATTATTGCGCCCTGTTCCATTCACCGATGTAAAATTCCCGACAATGATCACTTTGCCATCCGATTGGACTGCAGAGCTGTTAATCCCAGCATCAGTGCCTATTCCGGGATCAAATACTGGGTCGATTGTACCATCGCTGTTCACACGGGCAATCTGGTTTCTCGCCACACCGTTATAGGTCGTGAAAGAACCTTGCACCAGAATTTTACCCCCCGACAACACATGAATTTTTACAGGAATTCCGTCGACGCCCAGACCGGGATCGAAACTAGTATCGAGCGTTCCGTCTTCATTCAGGCGCGCAATGCCATTTCGTGTAACCCCGTTGAAGCTCGTAAAAGATCCACCAATAAGAATTTTACCATCGGTTTGGATTCCTGAGGCCGTTACTTCATTATTAACGCCCTGCATTGGCCTAAAAATAGTGTCCAACGAACCTGCTTGAGCCTGACAAATATTGCTCGTTAAAAGTGTGATTACAGCAACGTAAAATAGGTGCATTCTTCTCATTATAGTGGTTTAATATTTCTTTGAACGGTGTCTCAATACGTTTTTATGGTATCTTCTTTTTTATGGTATCTTCTTTTTTATGGTATTCGTGATTCTTCCTAAACGATTTTTCTTGTCGGTTTGCTCCCCTTTTTTGTCGGAGGCACCGTTGGACCTTTCGATTTCCTGATTGTTGATCCATATATCGATATTTCGTTGTGGAATATCAACAAGGTACTCCTCAGTATCATAGTTCACTTTCAGAATTGTTCCTTCGTACCAAACATTGGTATATTTTGCTTTTACTTTCTCGCCGATTTCAAACTCTTTGAATAATTGTGTTTGCTCTTCTTGAGTATTTGCTCCCGCTCTCACTTCACTCACGTACTTCCACTCCGTCAATCCCGAAGCGCCATATTTCACGGTGTATCCTCCTTTGCTCATCTCAGGTTTCAGGATTTCAGCCGAATACCAATTGCCCTGGTGATATATTTCTACTTGATCTCCAGTATTGAACAGAGGTTCGTCTTCCAGATATATTGGATTTTCGCCGCAATTATCCTCCTGATTTTGTTCGAACCCTGCCAGATCTTCTGATCTGATATAGTATTTCATTTCGGTTACGTACCATCGGTCATTTTCCCAACTCACCCTAATGTTATTCATGCGTTTTTTATTTCGATCATAAAACCGAACATAAGTCGTTCCTATTTCTTTGATAATAGGATGTTTACAAAAGGCTAGCTGATAGTTTTTTAGGTCCTTTAAAATGTTGTTGAGCTTCTCCTTTCCGTTTTGATTAAGTACGATGTCACTCCAATCTTCAAACAAATACTTTGGAAACATTTGATAACAAAAGGCGGTCACTTTAGCCTCATCTCCTTCGATCAGAAGTTCATGCGTAAATTGCATTAGGTGATTGGCATTCTCAAAATCAGGCAACTCAACAACAGCCAGTGACTTTTTAAACGCTTCGGCATGTCTCTCAGCGTGTTTTTGTGCGAAGGTTCGTGTGTTTGCTAACGCATCTTTTGAGATGGTGTACGTTTTTAAAATTGTAGTATTGCTTTCTTTTCCTTTTTCCAGTGGTAACCATTTACCCGATTTCAAAAGACCCGCTTCCGAATCAAAAGTGCTTCCATCATTTGACCTTCTTAGCATAATTCTGAATGTTCCGCGTTTGTCCTGAACTCCACCTATATTATTGGTCAGCACAGTATAATCCGAAACAACATCAACCATCACTTCATTTAGCCCAATCCATTTCCAGTTTGGATTTTCCGACAGGTGTACAGTATTCGAGGCATCAATCAGGTAATTCATTTTGAAATTCCCATAGAATTCCAATGGGTCGAAAGTACTTTTCAGGTGTGCGTTAATTTCTGCCTTATCCGGATTAGGAATTCCCTCATAACCTGAAACTCCCCCTGTTAGAATGCGGTCAAATGAGTAGTTGCCACCACTTTGAACATACTGAACACCACCATATATTTGCTGGTAAACTCCTGGATAGTCTGTTTTCCCCTTTATGTTAAACTTTCTACTCCAAAAGTACTTCCAACTGTCTTTAACCCATCGTTTTTCAAGTTTTGGCTGTTGAAATTCGATCGTTTGAATAAATGATACATCTCCGTAATAATCATTTACTCTTTTCTTTAATTCCGATTCGGATGGTTGAGCATTAACGGAGATCCAAAATAGTATTCCGAACAAAAAAAGTATACCGTTTTTTAGATTCATAGTTTGAGACATTTGAATGATGGCTCAAACGTCTGAAATAACTACTGGTTTTCCGTCGCCCATATGGGCGATTTTGATACAAAAGGGCTAAAAATGGGCGTTATTGAATAATTTGGAGTGAATTTGCCTTTACTGCTGCAGCTGTCCTATTTTGAACATCTAACTTCTCATAGATTCTCAAAACATGAGTTTTTACGGTATTGACTGAGATGAATAATTGTTCACCTATTTCCTTATTTGTCATCCCATCTGCAATTAAATAGAGCACATCCAATTCACGATCGGAAAGTGGGTTTAACAAGTACTTATTGAGTTCTGATTGATTGATTTTAACACTCAATTTTCGTTGTTCGGACGATTCCAATAGTGGCTCAATCGAATTTCTCAAATTGTCAATTTCTCGCTGATGTTGTTCATGAAGTTTATTTGCGCGTTCCTCTGCCGCTTTCCTTTTTGACCTGAAGTAAAGAATAGACACGTAAAAAATGAACAACAGTGCCAGAATACCAGCAATCAAAATATAGAAATAGATCCGATTTTTGGAAATAATTAAATCCTTGTTCTCATTCTCTTGCTTAATCAGCTCTTGATCCTGTTTCAGAAGCTCAATTTCTGTTTCCTTTTGCTCCGTTTCATACATGACTGCCAGTTGGCTTACTTTGCTACTCACCATCACGTCTTGAAGCGAATCTTTCAAAGTAATATACTGTTTCAAGTAGTCCAATGACAATTGCGGATGCTGCTTCGCTTCAATTTCGGACAATACTTGCAAGGACGACAGCTCGACCTTAGGAAACTTGTTGTTCCTAGCGTAAGACAGCGCTTGTCGTCCAGCCTCTCTAGCCTTCGCGAAGTTATTAATGCTAAATTCTATTGAAGCAAGGTTTACTAACCCTGTTGATTTTCCATAGGCATCATCAATGGAATCATAAATAGAAATTGCCTGCAAATAATTGCCCTTTGCTAATTGGAGCTTATCTTCCCGCGTATTCATGAGCCCCATATTATTGAAAAGCATTGCCTGAGAAACCAGATCTCCCAATGAGTCTGAAAGAGCAATAGCCCGTTCAAAAACCTCTTTCGCTTCTTTCATGGATCCTTGTTCCATGTATATCACTCCGATGTTCGAAAGCGTAATTGTGGCACCTGAAAAATCCTTGAGTTCTTCTTTTATTTTAAGTGCCTTCTTGTAGTATTCCAAAGCTCCTTTGTAATTCGACTGACTTTTCAAAAGCAATCCAATATTGTTATAGCTTTGGGAAATATTTTTCAAGCGGGTTTTGGTGTCAACATCTTTTTTTTTCTCCCGAATGAGAAGTGATTTAAGGTAATAGTCCATTGACTTCTCGTAGTGCCCCATATAGTAATTGACACTCCCCAGATTATTCAGTAAACCATCTGTAGCATCTGCCCCATCTACTGCAGACTTGATCTTTAGTGCCTTTAGGTATTTTTTCTCAGCGAGCTCGAAATTTCCGGTATAATCATGTACAAGTCCTATACGGTTGTAACTTCGGGCAATGCGTGAAGAGTCCTTTAATCCCTCAGATAATTGCAACGATTCCCGCGCCAATTCAATGGCAGATTTTGGGTTCGTAGGTGCTTCTTCCCATACTATTTTGTGTAGTAGATCAATTCTCTTTTTCGGGGAGTGTTGCGACTTAAGCAGTCCTTTAAGGCTGTCGGCTAATTCTTTTTGAGCGTGCCCCGGACTCCACAGCATTGAGACACAAACAAACAAGACAATTTTTAGAACTCGAGACTTAGTCATTATAACAACCGAAAATAAAGAAAATGCCTCACAAAGACAGAATTTTAGGATAATCCTCCTGTGCTAATAACGGACTCGCACAATCCGCTTAACTCCTAAGGTTAAAAATATATCACTACACCAAGTTTCGTCAAAAGGAAAAGATTTCGTGTAAATTCGTAGTATGCGCGATAATAAGAGAATCGATCTTCAAAAGCATGTAAGCCCCAAAGTATCGCGGCGCTATATCATCCGCTTTGCCGTATATGCACTGTTGGTTGCAGGTCTTCTGGTGGTTATTTATTTCATGCGCGATTCAAAGTCTGAGACCGAATCCAGTAGTGATTATGAATCTGTCGAAGAAATTCGAAACTTTACCATTGACACTACTGAATCAGGTAAGTAAGTTTTGAGCGCAGCGGTTTTCGAAGCGCAATTCGCATGAGTGCGCTAAATAAAACGACTCTTTGAAAATTCCAATATCGGTCTTCATTGCCCATCCTGAGAAACTTATTCTATTTTTGCAGAAACCAGAATTCCATGGCGATTACCGTTGAGAAATTTACGTTCAATCCTTTTCAAGAAAACACCTTTGTGGTGCACGATGGTTCCGTTTGTGTTATCATCGATCCAGGCTGTTATCATCAAGAAGAAAGAGATCAATTGACGCAGTATATCGATCGGTTGCAATTGGAACCAAAGGCCGTTTTACTCACGCATGCGCATCTCGATCATATTTTTGGATGTGATTTCGTTTCCAAGCACTATGGAATCGACGTGTACCTCCACGAAAAGGATGTTTACACCTTGGAAATGGGAGAACGCTCGGCCACTACGTATGGCATTCCTGGATTTGTTCAGCCAGAAACACCGAACAAACTGCTCAAAGGCGATGAAACATTGAACTTCGGATCGATGCAATTTGAGGTAAAATTTACTCCAGGACATTGCGTTGGGCACATCGTTTATGTGAATCATGATGACAACTTTGTAATCAATGGCGATGTACTGTTTGCAGGTTCGTTTGGTCGTACAGATTTACCCGGTGGCGATATGGCAACTTTAAAACAATCCATTTTTGAGGTCATGTTTAAACTTCCAAATGCTATGGTGGTGTATTCGGGACACGGACCTGAAACGACCATCGGACAAGAGAAATTGACCAATTATATTCTGCAATTCTAACCATGCGTATCGCAATCAATACACGATTTCTGCTTTCCCATAAAATGGAAGGTTTCGGTTGGTACACCTATGAAATTACGAAGCGATTGGTTGCGCAACACCCAGAGCATACGTTCATTTTGTTTTTTGATAGGAAGTACGATGAGAAATTTGTGTTTGGAAAGAATGTGATTCCTGTTGTTTTGAATCCTCAGGCGCGGCACCCAATTCTTTTCAAAATCTGGTTCAATCAATCTGTAAAACGCGCATTAAAAAAATACAAGGCCGATATTTTCTTCTCTCCAGACGGTTATTTATCGCTTACCACGCAAGTAAAACAGGTCGCGGTGATGCACGATCTTAACTTTGTGCACAATCCAAAAGATTTAAAACCTGCCATGCGTAATTATTATGCGACGCAGTTCCCACGATTTGCGAAGAAAGCAGCACACATTGTCACAGTTTCAGAATATTCCAAGCAGGATATTTGCACCCAATACAACCTCCCTGAAACAAACGTTACCGCCATTTGGAACGGAGCTTCGGAAGCATTTCAGCCACTTTCAACCGAGGCAATTCAAGCGGTTCGCCAGAAGTATAGCAATGGAGCGCCTTACTTTTTGTTTGTTGGCGCCATTCATCCACGAAAAAATGTACGCCGATTGATTCTGGCGTATGCTAAATTCCGAAAGGATCACCCAGAAAGCACCAAGCGCCTTGTGATTGTAGGTGCTGAGCTTTGGAACAATGCAGGAATGGACTTAGAAATTTCCGCATCCTTGAAAAACGAGATTCATTTTACGGGGCATTTGCCGTTGGAAGAATTGGCGAAAGTGATGGGAGCCGCTGAAATTTTCGCTTATGTGCCATATTTCGAAGGTTTTGGAATTCCTTTAGCCGAAGCCATGCGTTGTGGCACTCCTATTTTGGCCGGAAATCGCACCTCACTGCCAGAAGTTGGTGGAGATGCAGCGGTATATTGTGACCCATTCGATGTCGACGATATTGCCCAAAAGATGGGGGAACTTTCCAATGATGAGGCCTTGCGTTCAACCTTAAGAGAAAAGGGACTGGAACGCTCAAAATTATTCTCCTGGGACACCGCTGCCGAGAAAGTTTGGGAAGTCCTCCAGCATCAATTAGATTCTCACTAAATTGTGAGCATGCGCTACGCAATTTCTTTCTTCTTACTTGTTCTGCTCCTTGGTTCTTGTCAATCTGAGAAATTGCTCCTAAACAATGTTTCCTCGCTCTCTTTAGCGGCAGATTATGATGCGAAATTAAATGTAGGCGCTACTTTCGAATACACCGTATATGCCGAGCTGCATTCTGGCGAGACCAAAAAGGTGAAAAACGATCATTTTCTCTTTTTTCCAGATGGAAAGTTATCCGATGCAGGACAACATCGCGCTCGAATTGAACAACCGTTGACATCCCTGAACGACAGCCTCATCTCATTTGACATTTCGTTAGAAATTGGCGCATATCGGGTAGTTTCATCAGATACGGTAAGGCTCAATTTTAAAGGTCCCATTCGCGCTGATTGGTCGAAGGAATCTGGAAGGGATGGCGCACAACCACGCGCCAGTTCAGCCACCTTATTTGGACGCGATGGATTGGAAGGTCGCTCTGGTGGCAATGGTCAGCACGGGGCGGAAGGAAGACATTTTACGGGGTATTTATGGGAAGAGGCGCAAGAGCTTCGAATGGTTTTGGTTTGTGATAGCTCGGACGCGCGTTTCTATTATCGCTCGCAACAAAGAGATACCGTAATTATTGACTTGAGGGGAAGCAATGCCGGCGATGGAAGCATGGGCGGAACAGGGGGCGATGGCAAAGCAGGAAAATCAAATAAAAACCCGGGAAATGGCGCCAACGGAGGCGTTGGAGGAAATGGCGGTAACGGTGGAGATGGTGGATCGTTGGTCTTGTTTCTACATCCCAATGTGGCGTTTTTAGACCACAGCATTTTACTGCTTAACTCAGGCGGAAAAGGAGGTGCAGCAGGAGTTGGTGGCAATCCAGGGAAAGCGGGCAAAGCGCTCAAAGGTCAAGCCAAGGCAAAGGATGGTAAGGAAGGTTCGTCAGGAATCTCTGGAACGGATGGCTTGGATGGACCGCCCGTTACGATTTCAAAAGTGGCTTTTGATTTTAGTAGGTTCTAAATAACGATTTGACGAAAGAATTACGCGTAATATGGCGAGATCATCAAGTACACCACGACTCCACTAATTGCCACATAGAACCAGATCGGCCATGTGAATTTTGTCCATTTTTTATGACGTGTGAAATCGCCCTGCCAGGCAAAAAGATACGTAAACAAGACCAATGGTACCACGGCTACGCTCAATGCAATGTGCGACACCAAAATGATTAAATACAGGACTTTTAGGCTTCCCTCATAAGCGGTTGAATCGGAGGTCATGTGATAGGCAACGTAAGAGGCTAAAAACAAAAGCGATAGCAGCAACGAAAAGCGAATCAGGGAACGGTGAAGATTCATGTTTTTCTTTTTGATTGCAATCAATGCCCCAACAAGTAAAATAGCTGTCAAGCCGTTAATTCCCGCATAGATTGGAGGAAGAAATGTCAAATCAACCCCATCAATTTTTACTTTAAAAAGTACCGCTACTACCAACGGAATTGCCGCCGACGCCACATAAATTAGCGTTTTGGCTCTTTTCAATTCTCTTCCCTCCATTTCCATCTACTTAACTTTGTATTCTTCCTTCAACAACTTTCGGATGTCTTTCTCCATTTGATCCACTTCCTCCACCAAGGTTCCGTTGTACAATCCTCTTGGATAGCCTTCACGGTCTACTAAAATGAAATAGGGCGTATGTCCAAAACCTCCGTCAATTTCTTCGTTGCGTTCAGCACCATTGAAAAAGTCTTTTGCGAGGAGGTGTGTTGCTTTTTCGCTGCCTGTGAAGAAGTTCCAGTTATTGGCATCAATACTTTTCTCTTTAATGTACCAACGCAATCGTGTGGGTGTATCACGCTCAGGATCGATGCTGAAACTTAAAAACTCCAGGTGTTTGGCAATGTCTTTCGTGTTTTTGTTCAGGCGGCGCATTTGAGCTGTCATTGGCGGACAAATGGAAGGACAGTGTGTAAAGAAGAAATCAACAACGAGCAATTTCCCTTCGAATTCCTTCGATTTTCTCATCACAGAATCCTGATTCAAATAGGCGAACTTCGGAATGGTGTGATAGATGGTGTCTACTTTTTCAACACCGTTCGATTCTGTGTATTGAAGGTCATAATTCCCTAAGATTGGCAGCACTTTTTTCTTTGCTTCCATGGGATCTACCTTCTCCTCGCCACCTCTTTCGCAGGCTGCTGCTGTCGCTAAAATTCCAATGAGGAGGAAGAGATACTTAATGTGTTTCATTGTATTCTTTTTGATCGTATTCCTTTTTCAGAAGTGCGATGTGTTGTTTCATTTGACGAATCATTCCTTCCTGCTTTCCAGAACGGATCATGCGCAGATGATTTTCTCTGTCTAACAACAACATGAGAGATTGGTAACCGTTCTCTCCCAGTCCTTCCTTTTCAATCTCTTCAAGCAGCTTACGATCGCCTTTTTGGATATCATATACATCGCTAGGATCGCCTTTGGCTAAAATCCAGATTTCCGGATCGTACCCAAGCACTTCGTCTTCTAGCATTTGTTGCGTAGCGGTGAGATCTTCAAGCGGCTCGCCATTGGCATCGGTAACAAAGGAGATGATTCGAATTCCTTCTTTCCCTCGAAGAATTTTGTAAATCTGAAGTTTCAGGTTGCTCAGCGAAACGGCGCAATTGTTGGGACACGTAGGCTGAATGGTTGTAATGAGAATGATTTCTCCTTTAAAATCTTTCGAAGATCTTTTTTTGCCGTTTGCATCAATGAAAGAATACTGTTTTACTTCTCCATAATCTGGGAGTTCCTCGAACTTGTGCGTACACGAGCGATTGGAAATAAAGATCAATAAAAAAGCCGGAGCAAACATGAGTAAGAATGCGAATCCTACTTTACGTCTGCGTCCGGCAGTTTTGTTACTTGCCATATGTTATTTAATTATCCGGCGTATGTAGATGGCCAGGCAGCACCAACGGCATCACCTTCCCACAAACAAATAAATATCAAATAAAGAATGAACAAAAAGTACGGTACTAAAATAACGTAACGCATTCCTTTGCGCTCATCACCAAGGTGCATAAACGTAAGTACAATGTACCCCGCTTTCACAAGCGTCAAAATAATGTATCCTATTTTAATTGATTCCCACGTCCATCCTGATGAAATAGAGCGTCCTGCCAATGCTCCCATCGCAACTTCAATAATTGTGATTGCCGTAAGAAGCGCGGTTACGAACCAAATTTTCTTTCGAATCTTTTTTCCTGTCTCCTCATCATGATGTGCATCTAAGGAGTATTCATATATATCGTCTCTGATCATAACAGTACTATTTCAAAATTAAACAAGGTAGAAGAATGTAAATACGAATACCCAAACAAGATCGACAAAGTGCCAGTATAATCCTGTTTTTTCAACCATTTCGTAATGTCCACTTCCGTGCAGTGTTCCTCTCAACACCATCATCAAAATCAAGATGTTGATGATTACTCCTGAGAATACGTGGAATCCGTGGAATCCAGTAATGAAGAAGAAGAACTGTCCGTATTGTTGAGGACCGTACTCAGATCCATGGATGAAGTGATACCACTCCCATGCCTGAGAACCTACGAAGAAGAAACCACCAATAATCGTTGCGATCATCCATTTTGTCACTCCGCGACGGTCCATACGATGTCCAGCTTCTACTGCTAACACCATCGTTACCGATGATACAATCAAGATAAATGTCATCAACGCGACATAAATCAACGGGTATCCGTGACCTAAGAACGGCAATGAATTAAACGTTTCCTCACCAATTGGCCAAGCGTCCATCAATTTGTTTAGTAGCGTGTCCAGCCATCTTTCAATCAGTTTTAATTGTGCGAATTTAATGAATATAAAGTAAAAATAGTAGCAAATACAACCATAATATTCCGAGGAAGTGCCAGAAGATGGCGCCTCCTTTGAGAGCAATGGAGTTTACACTATTAATACGCCCTGTAAATGAGCGAATTACAACACTTATCATATACAGCAAAGTGATCACAATGTGTGCTAAGTGCATGAAAGTGATCAGGTATAAATACGAGGAAGAAGTGTCTGCCGATTCTTGAATTTTGATCTGCAAGCGCGTATCCAGAGGCTTTCCTTTCCAATACAAGCTGCGGTCTTTGTACTGCATTTCTTGCCCCTTAAAATAGATGTGAAAGTCTTTTCCTAACTTCCCTTTCACGAAAAAATCGCCGCGTCCATCTACCACATGCATGGCCAAAGCCGACAGTCTTGTTCGATCCAGTGGCAATACCAAAGAGGAATCTTTCATACGCAGTTCTCCGTCAATAACAAGCATAGCTTCGTCTCGATAATACAGGGTAAAATCTTCATGCCCTGCAGCTATTGGGAACTTTCCAGAGGTTTGTACATTCACAAATTGTTTCATGAATTTTTGCAGCTTCTTCAGCTCGGCTCCCTCTAAGATCTTGTCTCCTTTTAGATAGTCGTTTCCATTTACAAAAATGTGTTCATCATCCATTTTTACGGTATAATAGTCGCCGTACTTTCCATCGGATACAATGACTCCACTTCCTGTTACGTGCAGTCCATTATCGGAAAGTTGTCCGTACCCTTTGAATTGAAAATAAACGAAGCCAATGCCTAGAAGAAAGGTCAATAGCACCAATCCTTTGAGGGCGCTTGTATTTCCTCTTTTGTTGAACATCACTGCCAATTGGAAGGTTATACTACTGGCAATTATGATTCCAGTACTAATCCAAAATGCGGGTGGAAGTGGTGCTTTGATCCAGAAGTTGTCTCCCATCGAAACTATGTATGCCGATGTAAATCCGGCAAAAAGCATGAATACGGAGAACATTCCCAAATACACCAGGTTGCGCTTGGAGCGATCAATTTTTTCTTTGTTTAAAATGGCTTCGGCTTCCATGAGCTTCTCTCGAACCTCGCCGTTTGCCTGAATTCGCAGCGCTTCCTCAAACTTCTCAATCGCCTCTGCATACTGTCCATCGTTGAACAAGGACATTCCCTCCTCTTTTAACCTGTTCCAAGATTCCTGATCACTCATAACACATATTTTAGAACGCCATTCCAGCGTTATTCACAACATTTTTCACCACTTCAGGGAATACGTCAAAAACGTAAACAAATTGAATAATAGGCAGGTAGATGAAGGATGCAAACATTAATCGCTTGGCATCTTTCGTATCGCAGGTTAAGTAGAGTTTATAAGAATATAGGAAAAATACCACTCCTAGCCCAGTCGCTATGATCAAGGAAACCATGCCTGTCCAATCCAGGAGCCATGGTAATAAGCTGAAAGGTATTAATGCCAAGGAGTAGACAACAATTTGAAAGGCTGATCCTTTGGTGCGTCCTTCTCGTGAGGGGAGCAATGAGAATCCTCCCGCTTTGTAATCGTCATATGCCACCCATGCAATTGCCCAGAAATGGGGAAACTGCCAGGTGAACTGTACGAAAAACAGCACGCCTGCGACCAATTCGAATTTTCCTGTATGAGCAATTGCTCCCAACATTGGAGGAATGGCTCCAGGTATAGCGCCCACAAACACCGCCCAGGGACTTATGCGCTTCATGGGTGTATAGACGAACACGTACAAGACATACGCCAACAATCCTAACAATGCCGAATACGTATTGATCATTGCCAAAAGTGCCGTTCCTGCGACTAGCGCAACCGCAACCACAATAAATCCTTCACGCACCGACATCAGTCCCATGGGGATCGGTCGTTTTTCGGTACGTTTCATGAGTTTGTCCAGATCGCGTTCCCAAATTTGGTTGGATCCATTTGAAGCGGCTGTTACTAGTAAACCGCCCACGAGTAGATAAGTGGTCACGAGTAGGTCATTACCTCCGACAAATAAATAGCCCGAAAGCGCCGACACAATTACCAGAGCCGATAATCGAAACTTGGTAAAAACTATGTATGCCTTTACTTTCTGCCCCATTGTTATTTTATCTGCAGCGAGTTCCATTCTCGTTTTTTCCACCCACAAAAATAGTCATTATTAGAGGCTGAATCGCGCAGATTGCCGTGGATTTGTAAAAAAGAATTGTTCTAAACAGGGAGGCGAATGATGACGGGAGAAGGATACGTGATGAATTTTCATCCTGGCGAACACAGTGCGGCACAACGAATAGAACTACAACATCTTGGTTTCTTCGCACAAAAAAAACCGATCACTTAGACGCGCTTAGTGACCGGTTTTCAAAGATTTATGAACGCTTCCTTAGATGATCAACATGGCATCACCGTAAGAATAGAACTTGTACTTTTCTTTCACTGCTTCCTCGTACGCTTTGATCATTAAGTCGTGACCTCCGAACGCTGAAATCATCATCAATAACGTTGACAATGGCGTATGGAAGTTCGTGATTAATGCGTCAGCAATACTGAATTCGTATGGAGGGAAGATGAATTTGTTCGTCCAACCTTCGTCGCTTGATGTATTTTGGAAGCGGAGTTTCTCCCAATTCAGTGATTGTTTTCTTGAATTCCTCGTAAGGCCCATCGAACTTCACTTCTTTTCCTGCTCTTGCCAAATCGTAGGCGCGTTTTCCGTCTACTTGCTTCGCAGAAAAAATGGGTGGCATTTGGTCTTGTTCGCCAAGGAATGAAGCACGTACTTCCTCTAGCAAAGCCTCGTTGATATGATCTGTGGGATACTCTTGATCGTACTCGGTTTCTAAGTCGTAAGATGGCGTGGTTTTTCCGAGCAAAATGGTTCCTGTATACGTCTTTTCGCCCGCTTGCAACGATTCGATACGTTTGGTGTGTTTCCCAGAACAAATCACCAAAACACCTGTAGCGAGAGGATCTAACGTTCCGGCGTGCCCCACTTTGATTTTCTTGACCTTGAGCTTTTGTTTCAGGTTCCAACGCAATTTATTCACAACGTCGAAAGAGGTCCAATTCAGTGGCTTATCAACGATGAGCGTTTTGCCTTCCTTAAATTCCTGGATGTTGCACTTGTTCATACGCTAAAATCAAGGTTGAAAGAATGCCCAAATAATCGCTGCAGATCCTACTGCGAAGCAATAAAAAGAGAAGTACTTCAATTTGCTCTTCTTAACCAGGCTAATCATCCATGTACAGGCAAAAAGTCCTGTGATAAATGCTGCTAGAAAACCTGCGCCCAAAGCAATTATTCCCGAAGAAGGTCCAGCGGTAGCCGTTTCACTTTTTAGGGGAATGTTTCGAATTTTCGCATAATCGTCGGATAACACTTCTTCAATTTGCATTTCATCCAACCCTGCATTTTTCAAATTGGTTTCGTAACGCGCTGTGATTGCGTCCAATTGACAATCGCAGGTCATTCCGCCTTTTTCCAATTCGGCCCAATCGCGCTCTTTCGCTTCCACAACAGCAAGTACTTTTTCATTCTTCATGAATGGGGCATCTTCTTCCATTTCAGCAACAATCCATGCTGCGCGTGCTTTCTCATTTTTGAGCGCATCGAATTCACGAAACTCTAAATAGTCTTTCGTTTTCACCGCCATGGCCCCAAAAATCAATGGAATCACCATGAGGAAAGAAAACCTGGCAGCGCGTTGACGATCTACTCCTAAAAGAACCGACGTTCCAATAGTTGCTCCTGAACGAGAAATACCGGGTAAAATGGCAACGGCCTGTGAAAGTCCAATAATGATCGCTTTGGACATGGTTACTTTTCCTTCCGTTGCTCGGGCTTTATCAGCAATAAACAACAACCCTCCTGTAAATATGAGCATTGCGCCCACCATTCCTAAGTCGCCGCCAAAAAATGCATCAATTTCATCTTCAAAAAACATCCCAACAAATGCAGCCGGAATCATTGATAGAATAATGTAAAGAGAAAAACGTGTCTCCTCGTTGTTTTTGAATTGGAAGAGCCCTTTGAAAATTTGAAGAATATCTTTTCGGAAAATAACAATGGTACTCAAGGCGGTAGCAAAGTGCAAAACGATTGTCATAAGCATTCCCTCTTCTGGAACACTTCCCAAAACTGCTTTTCCGAGTTCCAGATGTCCAGAGCTACTGACTGGAAGGAATTCGGTAAGCCCTTGAATGACTCCAAGAACAATTGCTTCAAAAAAATTCATGATTTATTCCCATGCACCAAATTTAATACAAATCGTCCAATTTCATTCTCAAATATTTGTTAAGTGCTAACCAAGTTGAAATCATCGTGATGACAATTCCTGAAACCAGAAGCACGCCAAAGAGGATGGAGAAGAGTTGAATATCCAATGGAATTTGAATGGTGGAGAGCACATTTTCTAGCGCAAAGAACAACGCCAGTAAAATGGCCATACCAATAACTCCACTAATCATTCCCATACCAATTGCTTGCAAAATAAATGGGCGACGAATATAGCGGGAGGTTGCTCCTACAAGTTGCATTGTTTTGATTGAGAAGCGTTTGGAGTAAAGTGCTAAGCGAATGGTATTGTTGATCATCGCTACGGCAATAATGATTAAAAGTGCCGCTACTGCGCCAAAAAGTACTGCAAATTGTTTGAATCCAAGGTTGACATTCTGCACACTTTCTTCCTGATAATGAATCTCGAAAATACGATCGCCATAAGCCGATTCGATCTTTGACTTCAGTTCTTTCATACCGTCAACGGTCGCAAAGGATTCTTTTGGCTTGTAGGTAATACTCGATGGGATTACTTGTTCGCCTTCGTACCATTCTTTGAGTTCGTTCTTTTTGTCCTGATCGAACAATTCTTCCAATGCTCTATCTTCTGAAACGAAGGTAACGTCACTGAATTCTGTCCAGGTATTTAGCTCTTGCTCAATTTGTTTGATGTCGGCATCGTTCAGTTCTGGTTTGAAGAAAATATCTGCAGAAACACTTTCACGCGCTTGCTTTTGCATATTGTCCAGACCAAGATAACCGCCCAGAACCAGTCCAATCATGAACAACACAAGGGAGATACCGATAATAGTCGATACATAGCTAGTACGCAATCCACGGCGGCTGCTGTTGTCCCCGGTTTTCTTCATAAACCAAATGTACTCATTCGAATCCTCGGCTTCTCAAACTGGAAAAGGAGTTTTGCAAAGGCAATTGTTGATTCCACAAAGGAGTATCCGTAAAAAGTGTTGTTTCTGCCCTGCTTTGTGTTTCTGTGTCTTGCCAGTTCAAGCTAGTTTTGTGATATTAGAATTCAACAAAGCGTTATGTCAGATCAAATTATTCATATTACCAACCTCAGTCAAGCACATGAAATGATGGGGATTGAACCGCCCAAACACCCGTTAATTTCTATCATTCATTGGGATGATTTGACTCCGCCATCGGAAAAAGGAACGTTTCGGTATATGAGCGATTTCTACACGGTAATGCTCAAAGATGCCGATTGCGGATTGCAGTATGGACGCAATTACTACGATTTCGATGAGGGACTCCTGACCTTTATCGGCCCGAAACAAGTTTTTTCGACAACGAATGAAAATTTCAGCGCTACAGGTTGGATGTTGGCATTTCACCCTGATTTAATTCGAAAATCGAACCTCGGGAAAATCATCGGCAATTATTCCTTCTTTAGTTATGATGTGCACGAAGCACTGCATCTTTCCGATAAGGAAGAAGATATTTTGAGCGATTGCATCAAAAAATTAGAATTTGAATTGGAACAAAATATCGATGCGCACAGTAAAAACTTACTCGTCTCCAACATTGAACTTTTGTTGAATTATTGCAACCGATTTTACGAACGGCAATTTCACACGCGCGCAGACAATCATAGCGACGTTGTTACCGATGTAGAGCGCTTAATCAAGGATTATTACGACGACGGAAAGCAACTAAAAGAGGGCACACCGTCTATTCAATACTTGGCCAATGAAGTCAGCCTTTCTGCCAATTATCTGAGCGATTTACTCAAGAAAGAAACGGGCAGAAACACGAAAGAACACATTAACAATTTTGTGGTAGATCGCGCAAAAACCATCTTACTCAACTCCGAGAACAACGTAAGCGAAATTGCCTACGATCTTGGATTCAACTATCCGCATTATTTCAGTCGAATGTTCAAAAAAGAAACGGGCATGACACCTCAGAAGTATCGCGAACAAAACCTGAACTAGGGAATCATCACTACTTAACTCCTGCATTATGTACGTACAACGCGTCTTTCAACCCGTAACACTTCTCTTATTTTATTGGCGGCAAATTGCTGTTTTTACCGGATACTCTTCAACGATAGTTACTCTTTACTTGTATCTCGAATGGGAATGGCTCATGATTCCATGGGTGCCGCTAACACTTATTGGTATTGCCGTGGCATTTTATTTGGGATTTAAGAATAATTCGGCCTACGATCGCACCTGGGAAGCCCGGAAAATTTGGGGCGGCATTGTAAACTCCAGTCGCAGCTGGGGAAGTATGATCAATGGTTTTGTTACGGAGGAATTTTCCGAGGAAGACGTTTCGGAAGAAGAGTTGCTAGAAATTCGAAAGCGCCTCGTTTACCGACACATTGCCTGGCTGTATCGTTTGAAACGGCAATTACGCGTGCGCAAACAATGGGAACACTACAAAGCGGTGAACAATCGTTACCGAAAAATGGTTGAAGAGATGTTTCCTTCTGAGGATCCTGAATCAGAATTGAAAAACTTTCTTGCAGATGAGGAAGTGCAGCGCATGCTTGCCAAGAAAAACACCTGTACACAATTGCTCGAAGAACAATCGAAAGAATTGAGAGAACTCAAAATGCGTGGTTTGATTGACGATTTCCGTCACATGGAACTTCAAAAAATGATCTCGGAATTTTACACACTCCAAGGAAAATGTGAACGTATCAAGAACTTCCCATTGCCAAGACAATATGCATCGATCAGCGTTTACCTTGTCTATGTATTCATTTTCTTGCTTCCATTGGGGCTGCTTTCAGCATTCCACGATGCAGATCTAGGGTCTGGCTCCATGATATGGGGAGTCGTTCCATTCACTGTTCTCACGGGGTATATCTTCTGGCTGATGGAGAGCGTGGGCGATTACGCCGAAAACCCATTCGAAGGGTTGGCATTTGATATTCCAATGACTTCGTTGGTTCGAACCATCGAGATCGATTTGCGCGAAATGCTCGGTGAAACCAATTTGCCTCCTGCTATCGGTCCAAAGGATAATTTTGTCGTTTAGACCACTCCTTCCTCAAATCCATCAATAAAAGAAGTCGTATATTGGGGTCTAAAATTTTGACAATGAAGACCCTATTAACACTACTTACGCTCGGTCTGAGTGCTGCATCATTCGGACAAGTTTCTTTTTCGATTGTTGAACCTTCCTCAATTGCAGGAGGATACAATTTCACAAGCAATGGCGACGGAACCGATTGGGGACTTCCAGATTTGTTAAATCCGGCAGATGCCATTCAAGACACTTGCGTTATTGCAGAGGATGGAACCCCTGGTTTAAATGCGCAAGGAATTCCACTTTCATACGAAGCATGTGGGCCAATCATCAATAATGTGGCAGGTAAAATTGCTGTCGTTTACCGTTACGACGGATCTTCTTCCAATGTTTGTTGGTACGCAGAAAAAATATTGAACGCTCAAAATGCAGGTGCCATTGGAGTCATCATGATCAATCGTGAAGACGCAATTATCGATGTTCCTGGTGTTAATGGTGGACCAAGTTGTACCATTCCATTCGCATTTATCTCAAGTTCAGACGGCGCTGTATTGCGCGATCGTTTGGAAGCAGGCGATGACGTTGTAGCTTTCCTTGGAAACAAACTAGGTCTTTACGCAAACGATGGAGGACTCATCAATTCAAGTACGATAGCGCCATTAATTTCGTCGACTTCCTCTTTGATTGCACAAGACGACACCGAGTTCGGATTCAGCGTTGGTGCCAGCGTTTTCAATTTTGGGAATACCGATCAAAACAACGTTTCGCTTACAGCAACCGTAACTGGACCGGCAGGAACCTGGACGGAAACTGCAGGCCCTTATTCGATTGTATCAGGCGACACATTAGACGTATTCACTGGAGGAACAAACAACATTCCCGCCTTTTCGTTTTCAAATTATCCGCAAGGACGATACACATTGACATATACAGTCGATTTGGGCATTCCAGATGATTCGGATTTCGACAACACCATGACTTATGATTTTGTGATTTCTGAAGAAGTGATTTCCTATTCCTCCATCGATACATTAACAGGAATTCCTACTCCGAGTGCTAATTTCCGAGCAGCCAATTCAGGTTCGTTTCAATCCTGTCAGCATTTTAGAGATCCCAATGCCAGCCGTTTGGGCGCAACGGGAATGTACTTTTCTGCAGTCACAGGATTTGATTCTGGAATCACCCTGGATGGCGAAGAAGTGCCAATCACCTTGTATCAATGGGACGATAGTTTTGTGGATTTGAATGATCCAAATCTTGATTTCACCAACCTGAACGCCGTAGCTTTCGGTTTCTACTACTACCCAAGCGATTTGCAAGGCGAAACAGTGTACGCCGAATTTGAAAATCCTGTTCAATTAATCGACGACCAACGCTATTTGGCATGCGTTCAAATTAACAATGCTGATGTCTTTTTGGGGCATGATACACGAATTGATTACACCTCAACGATTGGATTGTACCTACAGCCGCTTGTACCAAACCAAAGTGATAATGGATTCTTTGCACTCGGGTTCGGTGAGGATTTATCGCCCGCAATTGGTTTACGCGTCATGGATGCGAATTCATTGAACATCGATGAGGTGAATCAACCAAACGGAAGTGTATACCCCAACCCTGCAAACGACGTTCTTATTGTGAAACCAGGAACAAACGAAAGTGCCACTGCAACTATTACAGATATGTCTGGACGCGTTGTACTTCAATCAACAATTCTTGCTGAAGGAAGCTCTTTGGACATTTCAACATTGAAAGCCGGTGCTTACTCCGTAACTATTGCCACTGAGAGCCAAACGAGTGAAGTATTTAAAGTAATTGTACAGTAGGATAAGTAAAAAGTGTTAGCACTTCCTTGATCTGTGATCATTTGAATGCGTTCATTTCCATTCCTTTGTATTGTTAAGAGGATATTCAACATTAAAAATAAAACGATATGCAAACAATTGACAATACAAAACCAGTAATGGTGACTGGAGCTACCGGATATGTTGCCGGACGTCTGGTTGAAAAATTACTTTCAGAAGGAATCACGGTACATGCCGCAGTGCGTAGTCCAGATAATAAGGAGAAAACCAAATATTTAGATGGTCTCGCAGAAAAACTTCCCGGATCGATCAAATATTTCAAATCGGACCTTTTGGATGAAGGATCTTACGATGAAGCAATGGCAGGATGCGAGGTGGTATATCACACGGCGTCTCCTTTCTTTTTGGAAGTGAAAGACCCTCAAAAAGACTTGGTAGACCCTGCCTTGAAAGGTACTCGGAACGTTTTGGAGACAGTAAATCGAACCGAAAGTGTAAAGCGCGTTGTAGTGACAAGTAGTTGTGCAGCTATTTATGGAGACTCGAAAGAAATGGTGGATTTACCGAATCAAGCTATTAATGAAGACATTTGGAATACTTCCTCATCATTAGAGCACCAGCCTTATTCTTACTCTAAAACTGTTGCAGAAAAAGAAGCGTGGAAAATTGCAGAAGCGCAAGATCGTTGGCGTTTGGTTACTATTAACCCTTCTTTTGTCTTAGGGCCGGGAATCAACCCGCATGCAACTTCCGAATCCTATGGAATCATGAAACAAATAGGAAAAGGCGATTTCAAAATGGGCGCTCCTGAATTCAATATTGGTTGCATCGACGTGCGCGATTTGGCCGTAGCTCATTACAATGCAGGAACATTTCCAGACGCTGAGGGAAGACACATTATTTCTGCGCATAACTCAGGCTTTGGAGAATTAGCAAAAATTATAAAAGAAGCCTACCCTAATTACCCTATTGGCACAAGAAAGTTGCCAGAATGTCTCGTCCTGAAATAGCGTTACACAATTCAGTAATGTCATGAAAGACAGTAATTATGTAAAAAGGACACAGAAAGATTATACAATGAGTTTTAAGCTTTCGGTTGTCCAAGAAGTAGAGTCGGGCCTTTTATCGTTGACTCAAGCAAAAAACAAGTACGGCATCCAAGGCAAGTCAACAGTTCTGCTTTGGCTGAGAAAATATGGTAATTTCGATTGGGAGAATCAAACTCCTTCGAGTATGGCTAAAACCCCAGAGCAGAAATTATTAGAGTTAGAGGCGAAGGTTCGTCTTTTAGAGAAGCAAAAGAACCGGTTAGAGGATCAACTGAAGAGATCTGATGATAAGGCGGTTATTTTTGATATGATGATCGATATAGCCGAAAAAGAGTATAACATTCCAATCAGAAAAAACTCATCACCCGAACAGTCGACACCTTCAAAAAAGAACGACAAGAAGGTATAACCTACGCCTGTGGGTTGTTCGGGTATAGCAGGCAAGTTTACTATCGCGCTTTGTTGGAAGAGATCAACTCTTCAGGATACTAAAAGCCAATAAGATGCTCATTAAACCAGAGAGAAGCTATCATATAACAACGAACTCTCACCATCGTTTTAGAAAACACAAGAACTTAATAGAAACCCTTCAGGTCGTTCGTCCTGAGCAAGTGTGGGTATCAGATATCACCTACATAGGAAAGAGAACCAATCCAATGTACCTTTCCCTGGTCACAGACGCATACTCTAAGAAAATTATGGGGTACAATGTATCCAATACACTTGCTGTATCGGGTGCTTTAAGTGCTCTGAAAATGGCGTTTTCCAAAAGGGCTTATCCAACCAAAGAACTCATTCATCATTCGGATCGAGGACTTCAATATTGTAGCAATGAGTATCAAGATCAACTTACAAAACGTAAAATCATCTGTAGCATGACAGAGTCTTATGATCCATACGCCAACGCCGTAGCTGAAAGGGTAAACGGGATTATCAAGCAAGAGTTTTTAGGTGAAAACCCTGATTGTGACATAGAAATCATGAAATCAATCATCAAACAAACGGTGAAGATTTACAACAGCAAAAGACCTCATTTATCTTGCTATATGAGAACACCAGAGAAAACACATCAGCAAAAATCAATGAAAATCAGAACCCATAAATCAAAAAGTCTCAGCAAGAACTTTCTTGCTGAGACTTAATTAATACATTTATCCATGTTTAACCCGTAACGGTTATTTAGGACTAGTCACAAACAATACCCAGATTCAAATTCAAATTCAACAAGCTGTAATCAATTCGATTACTTTGATTGTCTGCTGAATAAATTAGAAATGGGTCACTGTTCTCAAAATAATAATACTCCAGATCGTACTGATACTCTAACGAATTTCTAAGGAGACCTTGCACTAGAAATTCTACGTACAACTTCTTATTGAAATATCGTCTTAGACTAACACCTGTCGAAAGTCCAAACCCTCTGTTTACGGGAGGATACATATACATTCGAGCCACAGAATATATCTGATCCCCATCTATTTCTAAATTAAATTGATTCGCAAACAATCGATCGTATCTAATTTGATAACTACCATTCACATAGAGACCGCCAAAAAAGGAAAGTTCATACTTTTCATTTCTCAATGCAAACCTCCTTTCTGCTTCCAACGAAACTAAATAAGTCTGATGAAAAGTTTCCAAATCAGGTTGAAAGAGGTAAATAAGATCCGGTCTTACATCGAAATCTATATGCTCGTTGAATAGTTGAATCCGATACCTTTCTTCTCCTGCTGCAATCGAAAACTTTAAATCCCAATTGGTATTCACAATTTTCTTTCGATAGGTAAGACCTGCAAAATAACTGGATCGGATCATTTGAACCCCACCGCTTTCGTACTTATCATAATTCACTTCTGAACGTTGCACAAAAGGTAGCATAAGACCATTTGATATACTCAAGTCATTTGTTTGACCAATTGCCGGAACAATGCAAAAGGATAACAGAAATATGATAATACACTTAATCCTCATCGTTCTTCAATTTAAAACAAATTGCGATTCCAATATCTAGATTATTAATATTGGTAAACATTCGATTACTGTCATCCTTGAAGTTTTCAAACTCGTTCACTTCCGAAGGTATATCATCTGCAGGAAAAACATACGCGTAATAATCGATTCTTTCGCCCGTATTCCAGTGCGCAAATGCCTGTATACCTATTTCTTCATTGATTTCATACAACAAGCCCAATCGAACATCGGCATACAATTGCAAATGTCTTCTGTTTATTAATTCAACATAGTAATAAAAGTCTCCAGTATTATTGTTAAAATTATCTGTTTCTATTCTTCGCTCCACTGGATTTCTGTAAGCCATAAAGCCAATGTTGAAGCCAGGGAGTAAATAAAGTTTCGAATGAAAAATTGGGAACTGCCATTGCAGTCCCCAATCAATTCTGAATGAAAGTTTATTAAAATATTCGTCTTGATTGCTGATTTTCAAATCCTCATAACGCAAATCCGTTTTATATCTTTCGAAACGCGCACTCAATGACAAGTTGTATCCAAAGTATTTTCTATTTCGAAAAACTCGGGATTTTGAACCTGTTAAGGTATGCTGTCCTGTTTTGAGTATGGACGAATTAGACAACGGACTTGACGTTGTTTTGATAGGAGAGTTATCAAACAACCCTATGCTATAACCACCTCCCCAAAATCCCCTTTGGCCTAGGAGCGTGCAGGAAACAAATAGCCCGACAAATATCAATAATACTTTCATGAATCATAAATCCTTAACAAGGGTTAAAGATAATTGTTCTGGTTACAGTTACTCCATCCTTTGTAGTTCAACACGAAATACATGAAAAGTGCTTCCAATTGGAAGCACTTTTTTAATACTCCTAAAAGTCCCAGAATTCATCGGAAAGAATCCTTTTGTTCAAACGATTTTGTGCCTCACGCATTGCTTCTAATAGTTTGGAAAGATATTCCAACTACTTGTTCTTACCGTGGAAGGTTTCAATCTGTTCCTCAATTCGTAGTAATTGTTGGTGAATTAGGATCAATTCCTTCAATGATTGGTTCAAGTGCATTTCTTTTGCTGTTTTCATATGATTGATTTTAGCGCATCTGAATGCTGAACCAACCTAATGCACAAGGCATTTTGAAGCCTCGCGATTCAAAATTTCACTTTAGCCTTGGGGAATAGTGTTGGAAGGCATAGATTCGTGTAAAAATCAGTCGGTGAAAATGCGAAATGAACGCACCGAGATTGAATTTTTCGGATGATCAAAACTATCCTTGAAACAAGGTCGCATCCACAGAGGGTTTCTTGCCATTAACAATTTCTTCCACAAGCCTTCCCGTTGCAGCGCCCAAACTCAAGCCCATCATTCCGTGCCCCGTAGCAAAAACCAAATTCGAAATTTTAGAACTCCTTCCGATATAGGGCAATCCTGTTGGAGAACACGGTCGGTAGCCCATCCAAACATTTTCTTTTTGAGGTGTTTTGATGTCCGTTTCCGGGTAAAACCGACGAATGGTATTCACAATCCCCGCTACCCGATTCATATTGATGGTTTGATCTTTGGTATGCGTGATTTCCATGGTTCCCCCAAACCGAATTTGATCGTGAAAGGACGTTACGGCAACTTTTCCTTCACATAAAATAGTCGGGATTTTCGGGGCGAAATCTGGTTTCGCTAACGTAAAGCTGTAGCCTTTTCCCGGAAGCAAACGGATGGAATCACCTGCCAATTTTGCTAATTCAGCACTCCAAGCTCCTGCAGCAATCACCAATTCATCCAACGGGTAGGACGTCTTTTCTGTATGAATCGATTGAATTCTTCCGGCCCGCTTTTCGATGCTCTTAACATCCGCGTATTCAACAAAAGACACCTTCCTACGGTTCAACTCTTCTCTCAAAAAGGCCAACAATTTATTCGGCTGCAAGTGTGCATCACTTTTGTACAGAACGGCTCCTTCAGCATTTGTTTGAACTCCGTAATCCAGTTGCTGAAGCGAAGAACGATCCAAAAAGTCTACTTCCAATCCTAAATCTCTAGCAATCTTGCCGGCAGCGCGTTCTTCTTCACCAACTTTCTCCGATTGAAAAAGCATCAACAAACCTTTTTCTTCGTACTCAACATCGTTCACCTCTTCTGATAACTCCTGATAGAGCCGTTTACTGAGCAACGAAATGTCCCGAAGCGCGATTTTACTTTTGTCCACGTGCTTTTGGTTCGCAGATCGATAAAAATTCCACCCCCATTGAAACAACTCTGAATTGAGCCGCGGCTTCACATAAAAAGGACTTTTGCTATCAAACATCCAACGAACTCCTTTGGATATCATTCCGGGTGCAGCCAAAGGAACCACGTGCGAGGGAACAATCATTCCGGCGTTTCCTGTTGAGCTTACTCCTTTCATCGCACCTTTGTCCAATACGGTTACAGAGTGCCCCGCTTTTGACAAATAATATGCGGAAAACATTCCTATCACTCCTCCACCCAATATGACGACCTTCTTCTCCATCAAATTACCTGAAAACCATGAGCATACGGATCATCATCGTCAATGGTTATTGTATTATGACCGTAGATTCGTGCCCATCCCTCCACACTCGGAACAATTGCTTTTTTATCTGCAACCGTCACTTCTTTTTCAATACGACCGATGAATTTTGAACCAATAATGCTTTCGTGAATAAAGCGCTCACCCACGGATAATTTTCCTTTCGCATACCATTGCGCCATCCGGGCAGACGTCCCTGTTCCACAGGGAGATCGATCAATTGCCTTATCGCCATAAAAAACGGCATTCCGAGCTGTTGACATTGGATCCATGGTTTCCCCCGTCCAAAGCAAATGACTCAAACCTTGAATGGTTGCGTCTTCTGGATGCTCAAAACGATGGGATGCGTTCAATTTTGTTCGAATTTCTCGACTCCATCGAATCAACTGATCGGCTGAATAATTTTGTATGCCTGAGAAGTTTTCTTGCGGATCTACAATGGCGTAAAAATTACCACCGTAGGCTACATCTACCACAATCGCTCCCAATTCTTTGCATTCCACGGAGATGTTTTCCCTGGCAAGAAATGCAGGAACATTCGTCAATTTTACCGCCGTCACTTTATCTCCATCTTGCGTATAGTCTATGCGAACTAAGCCCGCAGGAGTTTCCAATCGCAATTTGCCAGGGATTTTCGGTTCAATGAGTCCTTCTTCCAATGCCATCGTTACGGTACCAATAGTTCCGTGCCCGCACATAGGCAAACAACCGCTTGTTTCGATAAACAGAACGCCAACGTCGTTTTCCGCATCGGAAGGTGGATATAAAATACTTCCCGACATCATATCATGACCGCGTGGTTCAAACATCAACCCTTTGCGAATCCAATCAAATTCACGTAAAAAGTGTTGTCGCTTCTCCGACATTGTTTTACCAACGAGTTCGGGTCCACCATCCGCAATTAAACGCACTGGGTTTCCACAAGTGTGACCGTCTATACAACGAAATGTGGATTTAGCCATTTTTCAATTCATTTGGCAATAATGAAGTGGGCATGTTTTGATAAGAAATCAACCGAAGCCAACGTCGCACCGAATGCGTTCCAACCGCTGTAAATCGCGGATCCGTAGAGGAAGGATAAGGCCCACCATGATTCATGGACGGACACACTTCAACACCTGTTGGCACGCCATTAAAAATCAAACGCCCAACGCGCTGACGCATTTCGTCAACGATAGCATCAAGATTCGACAAATCGCTTTCTTCGCCAAGAATGGTACCTGTTAATTGTCCTTCGAGGTTTTCAATAATCTCCAACAATTCAGCTTCGTTTTGGCATTTCACCACAATTGAAAAAGGTCCGAATACTTCCGTATGCAACTTTGGGTTGGAGAAAAACTTCTCGCCAGTTACCACCGCTACGGCCTGATCTGCATAGTTGGTTTCCACAACAACAGGACTGCTTAAAACATTCACTCCATCCTGGCTGGTTACTTCCGATTTCAATCGTGTGTATGCTGATTTGATATTCGGATGCAACATCACCATAGGATCGATGGTCACAATTTTTTGCGCCAAAACATCTATGAAATTGGTTAACTCCGGAGAATCAATTCCCAAAATCAATCCAGGGTTGGTACAAAACTGTCCCGTCCCCAATGTGATTGATCCTGCATACGTTTCTGCCCACTTGGTTCCGTTTGCAACCAAAGCATTTTGCGTAATCACCACAGGGTTGATACTTCCCATTTCAGCGAAAACAGGAATGGGTTCTTCGCGCCGAGCAGCCAAATCCAAAAGTGCACGGCCGCCGCGGATACTTCCAGTGAAACCAACCGCTTTAATTTTGGCATGCTGCACCAATTGCTGTCCCACCTCAATTCCTTTACTATTTAAGTTACTGAAGATCCCATTCGGCATGTTCGTTTTCTGCGCTGCGCGAACAATGGCTCCTGCAATCAATTCACCTGTTCCGGCGTGCATCGGGTGACTTTTCACCACAACGGGACATCCAACTGCCAGGGCACTTGCCGTGTCTCCTCCTGCCGTGGAATAGGCCAAAGGGAAATTACTTGATCCGAATACGGCTACTGGGCCCAAAGGCAAAACGCTGCGTCGCAAATCGGGCTTTGGTGCAGGTGAGCGATCCGAAATGGCCGTATCAATGGCTACCTGCTTCCATGCATCGTTCTGCAACATTTCGGCAAACGATCGCAGCTGAAAAACGGTTCTATTTCGTTCTCCATTGGCGCGTCCTTCTGGCAATCCTGATTCAGCACAGTAAACCGATACCAATGCGTCACCCAACGCTTCAATCTCATCTGCAATAGCATTCAAAAACGCTGCACGATCCGATTCTGGGGTGTTTCTAAATGATTTGAAAGCACTCCAGGCCAAGTTAACGGCCGAATCAATTTCTTCCTTCGTTGCCTCGGTAAATGTCCATTCGTTTTCTAAGTTCAACTTAGGATTGATGGTTTTATAGGTTGTGTTTCCTTCCGCCTGTTGCGAAAATCCGATATAATTTTTTCCAGTGATCATTTTAAACGTTTGCTGTGAGGTTCATATATTCTGGCAAGTTTGGTCGCGTTGCAATACCTTCTTCGATAATGCTGAGTACCCTTGCTCTTTCATCTCCAATTAACGGAAGTCTTGGCGCTCGAACATGCTCTGTTCCAATTCCTGTAGCAACTTCTGCCAATTTGATATTCTGCACCAATTTCGTATTTATATCCAATTCCAATAAAGGTAAGAACCATCGGTAAATTGCCAAAGCATCTTCTTGACGTCCTGCTTTTGCCAGTTCGTAGATTGCCACCGTTTCTTTCGGAAAAGCACAAACCAGGCCTGCAACCCATCCATCGGCTCCCATGAACAGGCTTTCTAAAGCCAAAGTATCCACGCCGGATAAAATGGTCAATCGATCTCCAAAACGATTGCGCAATCGAGTAATGTTCGACAAATCGCGTGTAGATTCCTTCACTGCTTCAATGTTCGGGCAATCTCGCAGTAACTCCTCAAACATGGAATGCGTGACTTCAATTCCGTAATCAACCGGATTGTTATACACCATAATTGGAAGGCTTGTGCTCTGTGCTACAGCTTTGTAATAAACAACGGTTTCTCTGTTGTCTGCCTTGTAGCGCATGGGTGGCAGCATCATCAATCCTGAAGCTCCATCTTCCTTCGCTTTTTGCGCCGCTTTCACTGCCGCCTTGGTCGTTTGCTCAGCTATGTTAATCACCACAGGCACTTTTCCCGCTACAATTCTAACCGCTTCACGCACCAGTTTTCGCTTTTCTTCATCCGTCAACGTGCTCGCTTCTCCCAAGGTTCCACCAAGAATGATTCCATGAACGCCGGCATCCAACTGAGCGTTAATATTCACTTCAAACATTTGAAGATCTAGCGTGTCTTCAGAAGTAAACTTAGTTGTTACTGCAGGAAATACTCCATTCCAATTCATGCTGTTTGTTTTAGTTAATTACTTCAACAAAAATACCTTGCTTCTTTCGGAGCCAATTCTTGAAATTTATCGATTTTTGATACTATATTATCCTTATTTGAGTGGTATCAATGATTTTACGATCAATATTTGCAATTTAGGCTTATGAAAGTTCTTCCGTTTAAAATACCAAAGCCCGATAAAAGTGCTTTGATTTATCAGGTTGATAAGTCTCCGGTGTTCTATCATCACCTACACCAGCATGCAGAAATTCAAATCTCTTTAATTCTTGCCGGTGAGGGAGAATTGATCGTTGGTGACACGATTAATCATTTCAAACCAAATGACATTTTCGTAATCGGATCCAACCTTCCACATTTGTTCCGAAATACACACATTGAGGGTCAAGATGCACACATGCTCACCTTGTTCTTTACCAAAGACTCGTTCGGTCAATTCTTTTTTGATTTGTTGGATTTACAAGCCTTGCAATCGGTTTTTCGTAAAATTGAAACCGGTATTCGTGTTGAAGAGCACATCGAAGAAATTCAAGAATTGTTTTTAGGACTGGAAAGCCAATCGCACCTAGAACGATTGATTTCGTTTCTCAATATTCTGAAATTCATTAGTTCCGCAAAAACCAGTTCATTGTCCTCGTTTATTTATCAAAAAGTGTATACCGACGATGAAGGAGAACGCATGAGCAAAGTGATGAACCACGCCATTACCAATTACCACGAGGACATTACTTTGGCGGAAATTGCCGATATCGCGAACATGACGCCGAATGCCTTTTGTCGTTACTTCAAACGCAGAACAGACAAAACTTTCTTCCAGTTTCTACTAGAAATTCGATTGGAAGCTGCCAGTCGTTTGCTCAAAAAGAAGTCGGATCTGAGTATCGCCGAGATCAGTCTCGCTTCTGGATTCAATAACCTATCTAATTTCAATCGGAAATTCAAGGAGTTTAAGAAGATGACGCCTACGCAATTTCGCAGGTCGCTGCACTGAAAACGGAGGTTCAGGAGATAATTTTACGCATACTTTTG
This sequence comes from Fluviicola sp., assembly GCA_043584915.1. Classification (GTDB taxonomy): domain Bacteria; phylum Bacteroidota; class Bacteroidia; order Flavobacteriales_D; family Crocinitomicaceae; genus UBA4466. The sequence goes on along the minus strand of CP121319.1, from coordinate 1,466,375 downwards.
CGCTTCCGCCTCGTCGATGGTAATTACATAATACATCGCCGTGGTGTAAAAGTTTCGAAAGAAGGAAATGCTCGAAAATGGTTGCAACACCTTTCGTGGTTTTAAGCCAAACTTCACCTGATAATTGGGATTGAACAGATAAAAAGTACGCTTCAGAGTTTGATAATTCTCTCTTCGAATAATGCGTTCAAATCGTTCAATACTTATTTGTGTATCGTGTATTTCAAGCATCGCTTCAATGACAGCATCCGACTCTTTCCCCCACTTTAGCAAGCGCGCATAGAGACTTCGCGGCAAAATATGGTAGTAGGGCAATTTGGATAAAATGGAATGCTTCAAGACTTGTTGGTGACCTCCAAATGGATTGTACCATGGCGGGAATCCCAGATAAAAAGCGCCCCCTGGTTTTAAAAAGCGCTTCACGAACTTTAAAAAGCGTTCCTGGTCGTGGATGTGCTCAATAACATCACGCATGATAATAATATCAAACTTCCCAATTCCTTTCGTATCGTAGATGTCCTCGTACATTAACGCCACACGATCTCCGCCTTCAATACTTTGGAAATATTTCTGTCCGTTCTCAATTTTATTCTTCGCAAGGTCAATTCCGATAATTCGCTTGCATTTGCGCTCCACAAAAGAAACCAGGTTTCCACCTTCTCCACAGCCAATTTCCAGTACTTCCGTATCTTCCGTAATCGGGACAGCAGATTCGATGTAAGGAATAACATAACGCTCAGTGGTTATCTTCTGTTCCTCGAAGTACTTGGATCTATTTTGGTGTCTTTCGTGCATGTATGTAAACAAGAAACCCAAGCATTTGCTCGGGCTTCTTTCAATTATTTGCTAAAATTCAAACGTATCCATAAAGGCCGTTGTAAAATCGCCTTCTACAAACTTTTCGTTTTCCATTAATTTCTGATGGAATGGAATCGTTGTTTTGACTCCTTCAATGATGTACTCATCAAGAGCACGTTTCATTTTGGTAATTGCCTCAACGCGTGTTTGTGCTACTACAATCAACTTTGAGATCATTGAATCGTAATGCGGCGGAATAATATATCCTGCGTACACATGCGTATCGATGCGAATTCCGTGTCCTCCCGGAGCGTGGTAACTTGTAATCTTTCCTGGTGATGGACGGAATCCGTTGTGTGGATCTTCCGCATTAATACGACACTGAATTGCGTGCAATGCCGGGTAATGATTTTCTCCAGACATTTTCTCACCGGCAGCCAACTTAATTTGTTCTTTGATCAAATCATAGTTGATGACCTCTTCCGTGATGGTATGCTCTACCTGGATGCGCGTATTCATTTCCATGAAGTAGAATTCGCGGTGCTTATCCACAAGGAACTCAACCGTACCCACACCTTCGTAGTTTACAGCTTTTGTCGCCTTAATGGCTGCCTCTCCCATTCTTTCCCGTATTGGTCTCCAGCAATCTGAATCTCGATATGACGAGGCTCTTCGATGAACTTCTCCATGTAGATTCCGTCGTTTCCTCTTTCCAAACAATGCGCATTCCTTTACCACCACCTCCAGCAGTTGCTTTCAGGATGACAGGGTATTTGATTTTTTTCGAAAATAGTATTTTTTAAGAATTATAAGCCCATTTAAGGTACACAGCTCCCCATGTAAATCCTCCACCAAAGGCAGATAAGATGATATTGTCACCGCGCTTCAATTGCTTTTCGTAGTCCCAGAGACAGAGTGGCAAAGTTCCCGCTGTTGTATTCCCGTATTTTTGAATGTTGATCATCACTTTATCTTTGGACAATCCCATTCGGTTTGCTGTGGCATCAATAATACGCAAATTCGCTTGGTGTGGCACCAACCAATCTACATCATCGCTCGATAAATTGTTTTTCTCCATGATTTCCGCAGAAACATCGGCCATATTTGTCACGGCAAATTTGAATACTTGCTTTCCTTCTTGCTTTACAAAGTGTCCACGTTGTTCAACTGTTTCCTTTGATGCTGGTTGCGCAGATCCACCTGCAGGCTGAATTAAATATTGACGTCCTGAACCATCGGCATGCAACAAGAAGTCTTGAACTCCCATTCCTTCGGTATCCGGTTCCAACATTACTGCGCCACATCCATCGCCAAAAATGACACACGTGGTACGGTCTTGATAATCGATAATGGAAGTCATTTTATCCACTCCAACAACGATTACCTTCTTGTAACGTCCTGTTTCAACAAATTGAGCACCTGTAGCCAATCCGTAGATAAATCCAGAACAAGCCGCAATAAGGTCATATCCCCAGGCATTTTTAAGTCCTACTTTATCACAAATAACATTAGACGTACTTGGGAAAGGATAATCAGGAGTGACAGTGGCTACAATCACAAGATCTACATCTTCTGCTTTCGTGTTTGTCTTTTCCAACAATCCACGAACTGCCTCTGCTCCCATATCGGAAGAGGCACCGTCTTTCATAATGCGACGTTCTTTGATCCCTGTTCTTGAGGTTATCCACTCATCATTCGTATCAACGATTTTGGAAAGATCGTCATTGGTCAATACATGCTCGGGTAAATACCCCTGTACGCCAGTAATTGCAGCTGTGGTCTTCATAATTTATTCAAATGCTTCTCCAATACGAGCAGCCAAACCAGATTCGGCTACTTCGTGTGAGTGTAATAACATATTTTTCACGGCAATATCGTTGGAAATTCCATGACCTATGATCACATTTCCTTTCACTCCTAAAATTGGAGTACCGCCATAATTTTCATAATTAAATCGATCAAAGTATTCATCTCGAATACCTCGTTTGCGCATGATTCCGTAGATTCCTTCGGCTTGTTTCAAGACCACATTCCCTGTGAATCCATCGCAAACAATAACGTCGGCTTTGCCAAGAAACAAGTCACGTCCTTCAATATTTCCTACAAAGTTGAGATTGTCGGAATCCTCCAATAATTTATACGTTGCTTGTGTGAGCACATTTCCTTTCCCGGGTTCTTCCCCAATATTGAGGAGCGCCACACGAGGGTTTTCAATGCTGTAAACGTTTTGGGAGTATAAGGAGCCAAGCATGGCAAATTGATGCAAGACATCTGGTTTGCAATCGGCGTTGGTACCTACATCCAAAATAATGGATTTGGTTCCGTCTACACCTGGAAGGGTTGAAGTAATACACGGACGAATTACGCCAGGAATGGAAGTGATTTTAAACATGGAGCCAACGAGCATTGCGCCTGTATTTCCAGTGCTTGCAAACACGTCAATTTCCTTTTTCGCTAACATTTCGAAGCCAACAGCAATGGAGCTATTGGGTTTCTGCGAAAGTGCGCGTGTAGGGTGATCGTGCATCGTAATTGCATCGGGTGCATGTACGATTTCGAATTGTGAGGCATCCTCATTTAACAAAGAAAGGCCACTCAAGATGGTCTCTTGGTCGCCTATCAGAACGATTTTTACGTCCGCTGGAAGTTCTTTTCGTGCTAAGCTCGCGCCACCCAAATTAGCTTCAGGAGCGAAGTCACCACCAAGTACATCTATACCTATCTTCATAAAGAAGAACTAAAGTACATAATTAAATTGCTACCTCCTTTTCAGCTACAACTTTTCCCTTGTAGTAAAGTTTCCCCTCATACCAATGTGCATGGTGGAACAAGTGTGGTTGTCCAGTCGTTGGGCAAGTTGCGATGTTTTTCGCTTCTGCCTTTACGTGCGTTCTTCTTTTGTCTCTTCTCGTTCTCGAGATCTTTCGTTTAGGATGTGCCATCTCACAGGATCGTTGCACAAGTCGCAACTTGCTTTCACTTCTCCTTCGATGCTAAAATCACCGATCATCATGGTTTCCTTTTTTTCTAAATTCAGCGTCACACGGACGTTTCCTTTATCAATCAAAGAATACTCAACTTTTTCAAAGAACGCATCTACAATGTCAAATTCATACGTATGCATTCCGATTTTAAGTCCTGTAAAAGGGATCACAAATGCTCTGTCAGTCTTCGCCACTGCGTGAAAAATTGGACGGCAAAGGTAAAGATTTTATTTGAAATCAACATAGAGATGGGGATTTCTTTTGATGAGAAGATAAAAGACGTGGAAATTGAAGAAAAAAGAGCACTTTTCTGTAGCGTTGAGACGCACCACATACCCATTCAATTCCATTCAAACTTTTGTAAATTGCGCTTTCCCATTCCGAAAGAACTTCGAATGAAATTTTTGAAAGAACTCTTTTTAATCGTGTCAATATCCGCACTCGGACTTTCGTGCGACGCAAATAAAGAGCGTGAGAAAAGACCTCCACAACCAGATACTCTGGATGTCAGTACTGAAAATACACCGTCGGTAAATAGTTATTTGAAAGACTCTTTGAATACGGGTCAGATGGCTCAAAAATGGTCACAATGGGAAGATTACCTTTTTCTTTATTCGGAATCGGATAGCCTACATTATCTTGATTCATCTCGCCGACAGATTGATGCATATCTGGAGAAGAATGACTTTCCACGCCAATATCTTGTGATAGGCACTACGTACGAGGTTTTAGGTCATCTTGACATTGCCAAGCATTACTATCGAGAGGGAAAAACAAAAGTGGAAGTTTGGAAAACGAAACCTGAATTTGCCGATCAGCCCAAGGATTACCTAAACTTGATGGATCAATGGTTCTCCATTCTTTTGAAAGAACCGATAGATTTGAAGCAACTCGAAGAACTGGAACAAGCCTGTAAAAACGATCCAACCGCATCAATGTATGAGACTGGAGCACAAACGCGAGAAGAGCTCTTTGACCTTTTCTGTCTTTAAGATGAGCATCGAATTCAATTGAATATGCCCCTGAAAAAGGTCATTCTGTCACTTAGATAGACGAAAATTTTCAATCGGATTCACTTTCTACTATATTTAGGGAGGGTTATTTCAGCGTAATCCGAAAACCTATTTAATTCACTCAAAAACTATTCACAATGTCAAAATTTAAAGACAAATTAGCAGAGCTAAAGAGCAAAATCAAAGATTTTGATGAAATCTCAGTGGACGTAAACACAACGGAAGAATTCAAGACTTTCTACAACGAATACTGGCCAAAAATCAAAGACGTTTTGGTTTTCGTGCAAGAGCGAAAAATTACACGAAAGCGCGCTGACAAGAAATTACAGCAAGCAATAGATGCGGGTGATGAGGTACTGGCGACCTTGAATGATCCTCAAAAATTGAAAGCGGCACTGGACAATTTCGGCGAACTACTGGATAAAATTGATAACAAATTGGATAAGGTAATTTCAGTTTTGAATTTCATTGACAAGATTGTCAAAGAGGACACCGATTTTGATGATCTTTTGGAAAAGACCGTCGAATTCCTAACAAAAGTCAACAATGTCCTGGAACAGCTCGGGGATAAAGTGGACGCTTTGAACGGAAAATAAGTCAGTTGCACATTACGATCTCTATAGGACTTTCATTTTTGGAAGTCCTATTTTTTTGGGATTGACCTCAATCATAAAACCATTAATTCCAACTTTCGTAACTTGCACATTATGAAATTGATCGGACTGCTGCTGTTCGTGTTTCTTGTGCAATCAAGTAACGCGCAAACACTATATGACCCACAAACCTTGTACGACGCTCCTGGCGGGCTGTTCGATTTAAACACACTCCGTACCGTTGACATTTCTTTTCACGATCCCGGATACCATCCCATTTTAGAAGATTCCTGGGTAAACAATACAGGTGTTCGACTGCCAGCCACCGTTTTGATAGACGGCTTGTTTTATTCCAATGTGATGGTGCGCTACAAAGGCAATTCTACGTTCGCCATTCCCAACGATAACAACAATCCAAAACTTCCATTCAATCTTGATTTTAACGATTCCGTTCCAGGACAGTTTGTAATGGGGTATCGAAAAATAAAATTGGCTAACGCGGCCTTTGATCCAACCTTTTCCAAAGAAATTACTGCTTATGATATCTACCGCCGATACTTGCCTTCCCCACAAGCTAATTTAATGCGCTTGAACGTGCAAGGAAACTACTTAGGCCTGTACGTAAATACTGAAGCGGTGGACAATAAGTTCTTAGACAAACATTTTGGTGAAAACGATGGCGTGTTGTTTAAGTGCGACCCCATTCAACAATTTGGTCAGTCCGGCGGCCCTACTGGAAACTCTGATCTAACCTGGCTAGGATCTGATTCCACGCTTTACTACAATCACTACGATTTAAAATCGACGCATGGTTGGAGCGAAATGGTCAACCTCATTGATGTGCTCAACAACTCTCCTGCAGACTTGGATACTGTGCTGAACATCGATCGCGTTCTTTGGGCACTTGCTGTAAATCAGTCGATTGCCAATTTAGACACCTACACGGGGTTGTACCAACACAATTATTATTTGTACCAAACGGGAGATGGCTTGTTTAACATGATTCCCTGGGATGTTTCCGAAAGCTTCGTGGGTGCTTTGTTAGGCGCCAATGCAAATCCAAGCGAATTGTATGAATACGATCCTTACAATGGATACAATTCCTTTTGGACACCGTTATCACAAGTATTGATCTCCAATCCGAATTCGCACTACGGAAAAATTTATTCCGCTCACATGCGCACCGTTCTCAACGAAAGTTTGGATGCCACCACCATTGAAACATTTGTCAACAACAATCAAAGCGTAGGAGCCGCAGCAGCATCGGCAGATCAATACAAATTCTTCGGCATGAACGAATATTACAGCAATGTAACAGCGCCACTGGTAATTCCATTTGTGTTTTCTGCAGCGGGAATTACCTCAACGATTGATTTAAGAAAACCTTATTTGGAATCGTTGCCTTCGATAAGTGCGGCTCCGCCAGTGGTTGGAAATCCAATGGTTCTGACGCAGCAAGGTTCACAAGGGCAGAATTACGTAACCACCGAAGTTAGCAATGCAACATCCGTAGAATTGATGGCAACCATTAGTCCCTATAACTCCAAGTTTGTTTCTGTAACTATGGTAGATGACGGCACAAATGGAGATCCCATTGCCGGAGATGGCTTTTACACGGGAGCTTTTCCATGGTATATGGGAGGTGATCAAGCCAAATTTTACATTCGCGCCACAAATCCTGACGCGGTAATGCTGAACCCTGAACGCGCAGAATATGAATTTTGGACGTACGATCTTCCTTTATCAAACGAAGTTGTTGAAGCTCCTCTGGAAATTTCCATCTACCCCAACCCTGCTAATGATTTCATTATTGTAAATACACCAGAAACCGAATCATTGAATTATTCTATGGTAAGTGCCACGGGAGCGGTAGTTTCAAGTGGAGTTCTTCAGAATAAGAAGATGGATGTTTCTCGTTTTCCTCGAGGCGTTTATTTCCTTCAATTAAGTGAAGAAACCGGACGATCAATTACCAAAAAACTGATCGTCCAGTAAATAGGATCAACTATCCTTTGGATTGCACTCTTCGGTAGAAAATATATGATCCTGTTAGGACATAAAAAATAACTTTGTCTCGTTTCATCTTTTTTCTGTTTTGTTTCTATTTCACCATTTATTTTAACCGTAAACCTTTTTTAAGTAGAATTGTTCAAGTTGCGTATCTTTACTCAAATGAACATCATCATTTTTGGCCCACCACTCTCAGGCAAGGGAACTCAAAGCAAGCATATTATTAATGATTTAGGTCTGACCCATCTTTCTACCGGAGATGCATTACGCATTGAAAGGGAGAAAGGCTCTGAACTTGGTTTGGAAGCAGCAAAATACAGCGTTAAAGGGTTGCTAGCACCTGACGATTTGGTATCTAAGGTGGTAGAAGCTTTTTATCAAGAAAAAAAATCCGAACAAGGAATGCTATTTGACGGCTATCCGAGAAATGTTGATCAGGCAAAGCACCTACTCCAGGTTCTTAGCGAAGATGAAGCTCGCATTGATCTTGCTATCGTACTCAGTGTTTCTCAAGAAGAACTATTACAACGTGCAAAAAAACGCGCTGAAGAGCAGAACAGGGCGGATGATAAAGACAGTGAAGTTGTCATTCGGCGCATTGGTGAATTCTCGGAACAAACCATTCCGGCAATTAATTATGTGAAACAAACTGGGGTAAAAACCCTTGAAATTGATGGCAATCAGACAATCGAAGCGATTTACAAAGAAATCAGAGCAGCCCTTTAAGAGCGATGCTTATTGCTCTTGATCTGTAACAATCAAGATAGCGGCATTCGAAACACCTTGGGATTATTTCCTACTATGTGCATTAGGCATTCCCCGCCATCGCTCTTTGCGATTTCAACTGAGATGCGGCCAAACAATAACCGCCATCTGCTCCGTCTATAAAATGGATATGTTCTCCTTCTCTATTTTTTACAATACACGTCATCAAGGCTCCAGAAGAAGTATGTGTTCCGTAGAAAATTTCATTCTTACGCCTGAATTGTTCTAAAATACTGAGGATTTTTTCCATCTCTGAGCCGGATACGTCGATCACCATGCGCAATGCTTCATCGAATTTTAGATAATCGGTATTGGCAATCAGTTCTTCAACATAGCGACTTCCAAAACCGTACTTATTGGTTCCTTTGCGCAAAATTCTTCGGCCTATAATGTTCGCGATCCATGCTCGGTAGGCATACATTCGACGCTGCAATGCCGATCCTGCTTTGGTGCGAATTTGTTCTTCTTGCTGAAAACCAGACAAGCCCTTGTTCAATTTCAAGGATTTTTTGTTGACTGGGCATGATTTTGAAAACGCTTTGGTTTTGCGGCTCATTTGGTCGAGCAGTGACATATAAATTTGGTTTCTATCATTCATAGTCAAACCTCTGGCTTCCACAATAACCGACAGAATGATCCCATTCGTACTTGGAATAGTTTCCCAACGACACTCAAAACCTCGACAATCTGCATCGCTTTTATTTCCCGTTGTTTTGACTTCATACTCTTCTCCAAGTTCTTCGTCCTTAATCCAACGTTCTGTAACGGTTAGACCTTCTCCACTAATAAATGCTTGGGGAATTTTTGCTGACGTCGCATATCTAGCAACATTCAATTTGTGGCCCGCCGCCATCAAATCTCGAACGGGAACCAGGCCGCAACGTAAATCCAAAGAAAAGGCTGATTTTGACAATGCCTTTAATCCGCTGAGGGCAGTCTTCACTTGATCCACATCCTCTCCAGGAACAAGTAACGTGGCTCCATCGCCCCCAAAAACGAAGGGAATGCTTACGCCTTCCACTGCGTTAAATACTGCCGCAATGCTGGCAACACCAATTGCATTTACATCCTTATAACGTCCTTCCTGAATGGCTTTGGTAGATCCTTTCACATCCGTTAAGGCAACATACCAATCTTCAGGAACTTGAATATATGCACTAGTATTTGCGAAATCATTAAACGCTGAAGTTGCTGGTAGTTGCTCAAAAAATTGACGCATATGTTGAAGTTAGTTTGAATATCTTGATACTAAAAAAGGCAAAATAATCGACTTTGGCACAACATTAATTATTTATGTATTTTCGCCACAACCTTTTGATGAAAAAGTATATGTCGGACCTCGCCGAACGCATAAAACAAGGAGATCAACAAGCTTTTTCTGAGCTTTATGATGCTTATTCCTCTTCCATTTATGGAGTGGTCCTCTCTATTGTTAAAAGCGACGCGGTGGCAGAAGATATTGTTCAAGACGTATTTGTAAAGGTTTGGAAATCAATAGATTCCTATTCCAATAAGAAAGGGACAATTTTTACCTGGATCTTAAATATTGCTCGCAACGCCTCGATAGATTACTTGCGAAAAAATAAAAAAATGGTCTTGGTCGAAAACCAAACCTTGAGTTCGGACGTAGATATTTCGTTGTCGAACTCCTCGGAACAAAAGATTGACCACATTGGTTTGCGCCAATTCATCGATAAATTAGAACCAGAGTACCGACAAGTAATTGAGTTTTTATACTTCAACGGTTACACGCAAAGTGAAATGGCGGACGAGCTTGACATGGCCCTTGGGACAGTTAAGACCAGAAGTCGTAAGGCAGTGCAGGAACTGATGAAATTAATGCGATTCATCTTATTATGGACGTAAACGAATACATAACATCGGGAATTTTGGAGGCGTATGTCCTCGGAGGCTTGTCTGACAAAGAGCAGCAAGAAGTAGAATGTATGTCTTCTATTTATGAAGAGATTGGTTCTGAATTGGACAAACTACGTTCGGGGTTTGAAACTGTGGCGAAAGCCAATGCCATTGAACCTCCAAGTAGGTTAAAAGCATCTATTTTAGAAGCGATTCAAAATACTCCACAAGATCATAACGATCAGGAGACTGAAGAAAATCAGGCACCAATTATTGCCATGAAACCGGCAAATACCAAGGTTCAGTTTTGGCGTGTTGCTGCTGTTGTATTCGTATTGCTTTCTGCGGGACTCGGATTCATGTATTCGTCAAGTCTTACTGAGGTAGATGCGCAATCGGATCAGTTTGCGACACTAGAAAAAGACTTCGAGTCACAGCAGGCGCTCATGAAGCAACAAATGGAAGATAAGGCGCAGTTGGCTTCGTTGAATGCATTTTTGTCCAACAAAGAAACGCAGCAAGTGGTCATGCCAGGAACAGAGATAGATCCAGAGGCTTCAACGCGCGTTTTCTACAATCCAAACGAAGATAAAGTTGCCTTACAAATTGATTATTTGCCGGAAGCACCATCTGATAAACAGTACCAACTATGGGCCATTGTAGATGGTCAGCCAACAGATATGGGCGTATTGGATGATCTCAATTCAGAAGATTTAAAAATGGTTGATTACGCTTACGGTTCTCCACAAGCATTCGCCATTACGCTGGAAAAAACAGGTGGAAGTGCACAACCTGACCTCACCAATTTATACGTGATCGGATCGGTGTAAACCTTCGCAAGAACGTCAAGATTTGAATGGTCTGTGACTTCTTTGGTTCTTTTCCAAAATTTCTGAAAATCAATGCAATTTCATTATTTTAGAAGTACTTAAGGAATCAAAATGAAGTATTTACTATTCACAGCCATTGCCCTTTTTTCATTCACACTTTTTGCCGGAAACAAAACGTATCAAGCCATCGATACGAATGGAAATGTCTTATTCCAAATTGAGGCCGAATACCTGTCGGGCTTCAGCGATGGTTTCGCAAGCATCCAACAACTGAAGCTCGTGAACAATAAATGGGTGCGCGGACAAGGCTACATCAACCAAAAAGGAGAAGTAGTTATTCCATGTACGTACAAAAAAGCACGCGATTTTGTTGATGGCCGTGCCTGGGTTCAAAGCAAAGAGGGTAACTGGCATTTGATTGATAAAAAAGGAACAAAAATCTCCTCCAAACATTACGAAAAAGTAGGGCCCATTTTAGAAGGATATTCTGACCGAATTGCGGTGTATCAAAATGGCCTAATGGGGTGGATTGATCGCGATGGAAATGAAGTAATTTCGTGCCAATACATTGGTAGCGCTACCTTCGATAAACAGTTTGGACTGGCGTGCGTAACAAAGCCCGCGGGAGTAGAATCGTATGGATTCATCAACAAACAAGGCGACATCGTGCTTCCCTTCAAATACAGGCAAGCAGGACCTTCATCCTTCGAAAATGGTTATTGCCGCGTAAATGTGAGCGGTAAAACAGTGCTCATCAACGAAAAAGGTGAAATTCAATTCAATGCAAGTTATCGATCTGTTCAAAATTACAGTCACGGACTTATTGCGGTAGCCACGAAACCCAATAGAAAAGGATGGGGATATTGCACCCTCGAAAATGACTTAATTGTTCCCGCAATATACGACCATGCAACTACGATTAATGCCGATGGATTTGGGATCATTGAATTGAACGATAATAAAGGACTTGTGGATGCTGAAGGAACCATTGTGCTAGAATTAAAGTACGAAACCATTTACGCCGATGCAGCCGAAGATGGTTACATTTGTGGCGTGCATCATACGGAAGCACCAACATCATTATCCAACACACCAAAGGATTATTTCGATGCACAATTATCGCCCATTGATGTTGGAAATGCAACACTACTATCTGCGAACGGCACTTCGCGAATTCCCTTTCGTCTAGATGGAAAAGCAGGATATATGAATCGCGATTTTGACATCGTAATTCCCGCAACGTATAAGAAGGCCAACGCATTTTGTGATGGAATTGCTATTGTTCAATTGAAGTAACAAATCTGGAATTGTATGTTTAAGAAAATTGGAGAGGGAATTGGTTACTACAAAGGTACTCTTCGGTTAATTAGTGAGCTGAATCTCTGGAAATTCTTCTTCATTCCTATTCTCATTTACTTTCTATTTGCCGCAATTGTAATTTACTCCGCTTATGGACTTTCAGATAACGTTTCAGAATACTTGATGCAAAGTTGGACTTGGAGTTGGGGAAGAGAAACCATGCATGCCATTTTTAACGTGCTCGGCTTTGTGATCATCCTAATTGTTGGCTTTATGGTTTACAAGCGTGTGGTTATGGCATTTAGCGCTCCATTTATGGCACCTATTTCTGAGAAAATAGAAGAACATTTAACCGGGAAGAAAATCCCGACCGAAGCCAGTTTTATGCAGCTTTTGGTGCGTGGTATTAAGATCAACTTACGCAATCTTATGCTTGAGTTGCTTTGGACATTTCTGCTTTTCTTCGTGGGTTGGATTCCAATTATCGGGTTGCTGACAACGCCCGTTCTATTTCTAATGCAAGCATATTTCTCCGGCTTCGGGAACATGGATTACACATTGGAACGCCACATGAACTACAGTCAAAGTATAGCTTTTGTGAAGCAAAATAAAGGCCTGGCCATTGGGAACGGAATTGTCTTCGCGTTGCTCTTGTTGGTTCCGGTTGTTGGCTTCATTCTCGCACTTCCACTATCAGTTACGGCAGCCACCAAACAAACGGTAGAAGCACTGCAGGATCAAAACAAAATGGCGTAACTTTATAGCGCTTAAACAATAATTTGATGAGTCAAGATACAATTACCATTGATGTGATTTCTGATGTTGCCTGCCCTTGGTGCTACGTGGGAAAACGTCGTTTGGAAGCAGCTTTAGAAGAATGGAATGGTGCACCTGTGAAAGTAAATTGGCACCCTTTCCAACTCGATCCTTCCATGCGCGCTGAAGGCATGAATCGTGAATCGTACCTAACTTCGAAATTCGGTAGTATTGATCGAGTGCAGCAAATGGTGGATCACCTGAGTGAGGTGGGGAAATCTGTTGGAATTGATTTTGACTTTGGAGATGATTGGCTTGCTGTAAACACATTGGAAATGCACCAACTACTGCACGTGGCGCGTGAAGAAGGATTCGATGCTCAGCTCAAAGAACGGTTTTTGTCGGGTTATTTTGTTGAAACAAAGCACCTCAACAAACGCGAAGAACTGTACGCCATTTTGAATGATTTTGGATGGGATCAATCTAAAGTAGATACGATCATTGCCGATAAACAGATTGCCCAAAAAGTACAAGCCGAAATAGCACATTATCAAAATAGAGGCGTTTCTGGCGTTCCCTTTTTTGTATTCAATGATGAATTTGGCTTGAGCGGTGCGCAACCCACGGAAGTGTTTGTGGAAGCCTTACAATCTATTCATCCATCCGAAGAAACAAATTCAAAACCTCATTGAAATACGTTCCACTTGACTTTTATCTATAAAATGCTCATATTTAGGTGACTATTCACCCATGAAAGCAGCACAAAAAAAGTCTTCTGAGGATAAGGATGCTTGCAGCCAAAGCGCTTCTTGTCATCAAATGTTGGATCAAACTACTTCAAATGCTGGTAGCATTCAGGATAACCGATCGAATTTATCTCAGCTCAGAACACTTCAAACGGCCATGAACTCCGACAATAGAAACATAATTCAGACAAAAACAAGAGTTCATCATACGACGGGAAACTTTAGTTACTTCGATCACGATGATCAAAGTAGAAAGAATCAAACAGTTGGATCGGAAATGCGTGCATTTTTAGATCCAAATGAAGCTATTAAAGGCTCTGCTACTGGTGGTCCTCAAAAAAAGTTCATTCAAAATTTACGCCGGACTTTTCCCAACGATAATATGATTCGAGGACACTTACTTAATCATGATTTAGGAGGTTTTGGCGTTGAACCCAATTTATTCCCAATAACGTCCTATGCCAATGGTGTACATTTAAGAACGGTTGAAAATGGAGCAAAAAGAGCCTTATCAACCGCCAATCAAGGGGAAGGTGTATTCTATCGTGTAAACGTACACAGCGATTTTACAGATGATGGCGATGCCCCTGTCTCCCGCTTCGATTGCACCGTCAACAAATTGAACGATGTTGAAAATCACGCACAAGATTCCATTGGTGATGAGATTTTAAAAGTCAATGTTACTTCTTCCCCGAAAAAGTCTGGAGGGAAAAGACCTGGTTTACAGCGTGGATCCGCACAAACTCCTGATGGTCATGCCGTGGATAATATTCCAAGAAGTACCGTTCCAGGTGCGTGGAAACATGGAAGTAGATCTGGAAAGAAAAATTTCCAAACACTGGTTGACGAAGGAAAAATTAGCACAACAGCTGGTTCTCAAGATGAGGAAGTCGAATATAACGAAGATACGGCGCTCCTATATTTGGACGAACACAGTGACGAGCTGCTAGACATTTTTGATCGATTGTGCGCACTCACAAACAAAGATGACATTGCAGATCTTGAGGGAGCGGACTTTGATCTAATGACTGGAGAAGAAGATGCTATCGTATCAGCGTATGGAGAAGTCGTAAATTGGTGTGATCGAAATGGCGTCAATTACGACGATTAAAAGATTTCCCTTTTTTCTAAGAATCACCCTTTTCCTCCTTCACTTCTTTTTTCGCTTCGGTAGTTTCCTTTGATTCAGTTTCTTTGACTTCTTCCTTTTTATCTGCTACTTTTTTCGGCGCTTTTGCTTCCGTCGGTTGCAATTGTTCTGATTTCACTTCAACAGGAGCAGCATTCTCTGGTTTGGCATTCGCCTTATCTTCAGCCGGAGCTTTAGGAGCTTCTTCCTTTTTTTCTTCAGCCGGCTTCGCAGGCTCTTTCTTCGCATTTGATCTGCTGTCGTTATTCCGATCACTTTGCCCGCCTCTTGGCTTTCCTCTTCCGTCTCGATTATCGCGACCGCCACGGCCTTTATTTTCTCTGGAATCCCATTCTTTCGGCGGCGTAATTTCCAGTGGATTGGCATTGATTTCCTTTTCGAATTGGTGATTTCGGTAAACATCCATGGCAAGGTAAATTGCTTGTCGCATCGATGCTCCTGAAGCCTCATCTTTACCCGCAATATCGAAAGCTGTTCCGTGATCTGGAGACGTTCGAACAACGGGCAAACCAGCCGTAAAGTTGACGCCTTCATCAAACGCGATGGCCTTGAATGCAGACAATCCCTGATCGTGGAACATCGCCAAAATCCCATCAAAATTGAACCGATTCGAAGATCCGAAAAAGCTGTCGGCCGGGTATGGACCAAATGCCATAATCCCATCGTTCTTTGCCTTGCTAATGGAAGGTGCAATTACTTCGTTCTCTTCATCGCCCATTTTGCCATTTTCTCCAGCATGTGGATTCAATCCGAGCACGGCAATTTTTGGTCTTCTGATGCCGAAATCTTTGCGAAGCGACTGTTCAAATGCACGAATTTTTCCGTGAATTTTCTCGATAGTCATTGCCGCAGGAACGTCTTTCAATGCCATGTGCGTTGTAACCAACCCAACACGCAATCCTCCTGCAACCATCAACATCAAAGCCTCTTCTTCTCCGGCCATATCAGCCAAATACTCTGTATGCCCTGGGAATTTGAACCCCGCTTTTGCCATCGCTTCCTTGGAAATTGGAGCCGTTACCAAAACGTCTACTTTTCCCGCCGCAAGGTCTTTTGTTGCGTGTTCTAGCGATTGCAGAGCATGACTCCCACCTGTTTCGGTGATTTTGCCCAATTCTATCGGTACTTCACCGTCCCAAACATTGACAATATTGATCTTACGGACTTTAATCTCATCTGCCGATTTTACCGAAACGTAATTGAAATCTCCCGCATGAACGCGCTTCTTATGAAAGTTGAGCGTTTTGCTTGAAGCATAAATAACGGGGGTACAATCCATCAACATTTGAGAATCGTTCAGTGCTTTGATCACAACTTCTGGACCGATTCCATTAATATCTCCTATGGAAATCCCAACGCGAATTGGGTTTCGTTTTGCTTTCTCTTTTGCTTTCTCCATTATTCGTAATTTTTCAGGAAGTGATATAACATTCTCACTCCTACTCCTGTTCCGCCTTTCAAACGATATCCATGATCACTTGTTCGGTGCGCAGGGCTCCCGAGATCCAAATGAATGAACGGTGATTTGGTAAAATGCTCCAGGAATTTTCCGGCGGTAATCATTCCTGCATGTGGTCCTCCGAGATTGTTCAAGTCTGCAATTGGCGACTTCATTTCTTCGAGGTAATCGTCCCAAAACGGGAAACGTGCCAATCGTTCATGTGTTGCATTGGCGGCTTTGTCCAAATCTTGAAAATATTTCTCATCGGCATTTCCCATCACACAAGATGCGAAATCACCAATTGCGCGAACCGCCGCTCCAGTGAGCGTTGCGGCATCTATCACCAATTCTGGATCGTATTTATTTGAGTACGCCAAGGCATCTGCCAAAAGCATGCGTCCTTCAGCATCGGTATTTCGAACTTCAACGGTGGTTCCGTCAAACATGGTCACCACATCTCCCGGGGCATACGCATTCAAACCCGGTCGGTTGTCTGTCGCGGGCACCAATGTGATGATATGTACGGGCAATTTTTGAAGCGCTGCAAGATATATGGCTCCTGCAACACATGCTGCACCGCCCATATCAATTTTCATGAGGTCCATTGAATTGGGTGTCGGCTTCAAACTCAATCCACCCGTATCGTACACCACTCCTTTACCAACGAGAACAATTGGTTTTTCGTTCTTCGCATTCTCTGGCTTGTATTCGAGAATAGTAAAAGTTGGCGGATCAATGGATCCTTGGTTGACAGCTAATATCCCGCCCATTTTCAAAGATTCCAACTGTGTTTTTTCCAACACGCTAACCTCCATTGGAGCATCTTCTGCCAGGGCTTTCATTTCTTCTGCGAAGCGTTCTGCATTCAAATATGAAACAGGCTCGTTAACCATGGTTCGTGACCAACTAACGGCTTTGTAAATGCTCAAAAGCTCTTCGCATGCCTCTGTTGAAACAGAACTTTCCAGTTCAATCGCCGATAATTTGTTTGTCTTCTTGTCACGGTCTTCCTCATTGAAATACTTCAGGAATTGGTAATTCGCCAACAACAATCCTTCGGTTAATGAAACAACGGAAGCGGCATCTCCTTTAATAGCGATATCTGTTGCCTCTGTATCGATGGCTTTTCTGACAGCAGCACCGTGCATGCGCATTTTCTCTGCCTCTGAATTCTGTTTTACGAAGATCAAATTCGTGTCGAAATCTGTGACTTTTACAAGTTCTTTGTCTTGTTCTTGAAATCGTTTTAGGAGTTCTTGCTCACGTTCACTGAATGCACTAACATCCATATTCTCAGCGACAACTATCACTCGGTTTGTACAGTTGTTCCAGGTCCCTTCGTTCTTTATCTTCATGTGCTAGAAATAGAGACACAAAGTTAATCATATCGATGGATAAATAGATTGGGATGATTCCCGCGATAAAAGAACTTGCTATTCGAAGAAAGAATACTCGAATGTTTCGTAGTTCCCACTCCGCATCCCCTTATGAGTGAGCTGTTTGGGGAATTTGTTCTCATCAAAACTAAAGGTACTTACCGTTCTGTTCAAGTATTCATCCGCACTGAAAGTTGAATCGATAAAGCCAGTAAAAACTCCTTTTTTATTCACGGTGACTTGCGTCTTATTCGAAAAAGGATAGTTGTCTGAAATTCGATAGCGTAACTCAGCGGTTTTTTCAAAGTATCCAAAACGCTTGACATTCTTTTCTTTTACGAGATTCTCGATTTGATACCTTTTGAAGGGGCTCCTTGGGCTTCCGTATTGAACAAGATCATGAGGAGTGGGAGAAAACAGCGAATCTACCGACACAATTCCCTGAAAGCGTTTTTCAAGCAGGCAAAAGAGAAAGTCGCCACTGTGGTTGTTTTCATATACAGCATATGCATCCCGATATTCTTCTTTGTGATACGTGTTGTAATCTTCCCATTCATCTGAGTGCAAGGAATCAATCATTTCCAGTTCGGCAAAGCCCATTTCATCTGGAGACTTCGTGTATTTAAACGTGATGTTTTCAACCTCAAGATTTTCGTAGTATCGTTTTTGTTGCACTGCTGTAAGTTGTCCCGCCGCGTCAAAAGTGTAAATGCGCGTTTTTTGCAACGGACTCATCATGTCTTCATCCGACGGAAGCGAATACCAATGATGGGTGATTGATTTTATGCCATGCTTCACCAGGAGACTGTCGTTGAACCAGTTAGGGAAAGAAAAATTCTCATCTACGTCTCCAATGAAGTATTCCGTGCGAAACAAAGAGGCGTTTAATTCCGATGCAACAGACGCCGCTCTCTTTCTTCTGGCTTCAGAACAAGAGAACATGGATACAACGAAAAGTAAGAGGAAAATTCCTTGCAGTAACTTCATGCGCGAAAGATACGAAGTCTGGAATAAGTAGGATGTCCATTGATCCCATTTCTTGCTTTTTTCCATAGCGTTTGCCGCAATTAACCTTCTTCCCTGCAACTTGTATCGAGCCTTCCTTCTTTTTACCGTAACTTTGCACTATGCAGGAACAACGACCAATAACAGATTGGCTTCCCTTAACGAAAAAGGAACTCACGAAACGTGGCATCGATCAGGTGGATGTTGTGTTGGTTTCTGGGGATGCTTATGTGGATCACCCTGCTTTCGGAACGGCGGTTATCGGGAGAATTATTGAGGACGAGGGATTCACGGTTGCTATTATTGCGCAACCCAACTGGAAAGATGATTTGCGCGATTTCAAGAAATTCGGGAAACCTAAATATTTCTTTGGTGTAACAGCGGGATGTATGGATTCGATGGTGAATCACTACACAGCGAACAAACGACTTGCGTTCTACCGATGCATATACTCCTGGCGGCGTTTCTGGATTTCGTCCTGATTATGCAACTACGGTGTATACCAAAATTCTCAAAGAGTTGTATCCTGAGGTTCCGGTGATGATTGGTGGAATTGAAGCATCATTGCGTCGCGTTACGCATTACGATTATTGGTCCGACAAATTAATGCCTTCCATTTTGGTAGATTCTGGCGCTGATTTATTGGTGTACGGAATGGGCGATCAACCCTTGCGGGAAATGCTGCGCTTGTTGAAGAAAAATGTGCCGTTTGAGAACTTGCATACCATCAAACAGGTGGCTTTTTTGCAAGATAAAACGCAAGAACTTCCAAAAAACAAGCAGTGGGAAACCGTGGAATTGGCAAGTCACGAAGTATGCCAGGAAGATAAAATCAAATACGCGGCAAATTTTAAAGTCGTTGAAGTAGAATCCAATAAATGGAAAGCGAACCGCATCACACAAGATGTTGGCGACCAAAGATTGGTGATCAATCCTCCATACAAAACGATGGACGAGAAAGAGATTGATGGCTCATTCGATTTACCCTACACGCGTTTACCTCATCCGAAATACAAAAAGCGTGGAGCGATTCCAGCGTACGACATGATCAAATTTTCGATCAACATGCACCGCGGATGTTTTGGTGGATGTAGCTTCTGTACCATTTCTGCCCATCAAGGAAAGTTCATTGCTTCACGAAGTGAGAAGTCAATCATGTCCGAAGTAGATCAAATTACCCAACATCCCGAATTCAAAGGCTATATCTCCGATCTTGGAGGTCCGTCTGCGAATATGTATGGGATGAAAGGAAAAGATGAAGCCATTTGCGAGCGTTGCACGAGTCCGAGTTGCATTCACCCGGTTATTTGCAGCAATTTGGATACCTCGCACAAATCCATGACCAAGTTGTACCGAAAAGTGGATGAGCATCCTGAAGTTAAAAAGGCTTTTGTAGGATCTGGAATTCGCTACGATTTATTGGTCGATGATTTTAACAAGAACAACAGTGATGGAAATCACGACGAATACATTGAACAGGTGGTCACACGCCATGTAAGTGGCCGATTAAAAGTGGCTCCTGAGCATACTTCCGATGCAACATTGAAGGTAATGCGTAAACCGTCATTCAAGTACTTCCACAAGTTCAAGGAAAAATACGAGGAAATCTCAGCCAAACATGGAATCAACCAACAATTGATCCCGTACTTTATTTCATCTCACCCAGGTTGTGAGGATGAAGATATGGCGAATCTCGCAGTTGAAACGAAAGACATGGGCTTTCAATTGGAACAAGTTCAAGATTTCACGCCTACTCCAATGACGGTAGCAACGGTTATCTATTACGCCGGAGTGCACCCTTATACCTTGAAGCCTTATAATACGGTGAAAGAAAAAGAGGCCAAGTTAAATCAACGGCGTTTCTTCTTCTGGTACAAGAAAGAAAATCATTCCTTCATTCGTAAGACTTTGCAGAAAGCCAATAGAAATGATTTGACGGAGAAATTGCTTGGAGACAACAAAGGACAGCGTAAGGAAGTCCCGAAATGGTTGGCCGAGAAACGTAAGAAAGGGAGAAAATAGATATTTCCGAACGGTGGCTTCGAGAACCTCAGCCACCTTCCCCCGAATCCGTTGACTGAGGCCCTCAATACTCTGTTGGCTGATGCTCTCAATGCTCTGTTGGCTGAGGCCCTCGAAGTCAACAATCAACCCGAAAAACTCGTTGACTAAAGCCCGCGAAGCCAACAATCCCATTCAATCCTCAAAAAAAAGCTACCTTAATTCCAACCTTTCAAAAAAGGCTGTGTCTTTTAAATAGATGAAAGAAATTGTTCACATGCACCGCGATCTGATTGAAGCTGCCAAGAAAGGCGAACGCTACGCTCAGAAATCGCTCTTCGATTTGTACAGTAAAGCTATGTACAACATAGGAATGCGAATACTTGGGAACCCTGACGACGCTGCAGACGTCACCCAAGATGTCTTCCTTGAAATCTTCAAAAAGCTCGATAGCTTTTCGTACAAATCAACCTTTGGCGCATGGGCGAAAAAAATCATGGTCAATCGGTCTATTAATCATTTGCAGCGCCGACCGATGCACTACGATTTGCCCGAAACCGAAGCCGTGCACGAAGATCAGAACGATAAAAATGAAGATGTTGCTGCATTAATGATGCAATTGAACACTTCCTTATTGGAACTTCCCGAAGGATGCCGCGTAGTGTTCACGCTGTATTACTTCGAAGGATTGCGCCACGAGGAAATTGCCTCCCATTTAAACATCTCTTCATCTACCAGTAAATCGCAACTGAGTCGCGCAAAGCAGCTTCTCAGAGCATCTATCACCCAAAAAATTGAGGCATGAAACGAAAGGAATATAACAACGAATACGATGTTTTTGAGACCCCCGACAACCTTTGGAGCAATATAGAATCGAAATTAGACGCACCAGCTAAAAAACGTCGTCTAGGCTTGTGGAGCGCCATTGGCGGAGCCGCAGCGGTGCTCTTGGTTACCCTACTTGTTACCAATGAAGAGAAATCTAGTCTTGAAAACAAAACGTCCCAGACAGATTATATGGCAGACAGTCGAGATTTTAAGACAACCATGCCAGATCGCGCGGATGCTAAAAACAAAAACGTTCGGGCCAATGCGCCTTATACAGAACAAGAAACTGGAAGTGGTGCCGCTGTCACTCCAAATGCAGACGGCACAGCTACGATGGAACTGAAAGACATCTCGAATAACGCCAATATGGGAACAGTTGTGCATTCGAACAGCACTGGAACCTCTTCAGCACCGCTCTACTCTATCTCTCCATCAGGGCACAACAATCAAGGATTGGCTGCCAACTTGCCGAATCCATACGCTGGGGAATTCGGGGGCAAAGTTGGCTACCAAAACCAACAAATGATGCGTGATGAAAGCGTGTATTTGTGGGATATGGACATAGAACCCACTCATGGTTCAACGTATGATGCCATTCGAGAAAATAACTTTATCTCTACTGCAGATGAATCGCAATCTACGTTCAGTATTGATGTAGACGGTGCATCTTACAGCGATGTGCGTGGGATGATTCAACGCGGCGTTTTACCAAGTGCCAACTCCGTTCGAATGGAAGAGTTAATCAACTATTTCCCATACAATTACGAAGAACCAACAGGCGACCATCCCTTTGCTTTTCATTCGGAAGTTATTGATTGCCCTTGGAACTCGAAGCACCAACTGATGAAAATTGGAATCAAAGGCGAATCCATCCAGAAAGAAGCCTTACCGCCAAACAATTTGGTTTTCTTACTCGATGTTTCAGGATCCATGACAAGTGCCGATAAACTCGGTTTGATTAAAAAAGGATTCAACCTTTTGGTACAAGAAATGCGCGAGCAAGATCGCATTGCAATTTGCGTGTACGCCGGAGCCGCAGGCGTTGTTTTGGAGCCGACATCTGGAGCCAATAAAGACAAAATTATGGATGCCATCAATCGCTTGGAAGCAGGAGGAAGTACCGCCGGTGGTCAGGGAATTGAGTTGGCGTATGCGACCGCACAGAAATACTTCAATCCAAAAGGAAACAACCGCGTAATTCTGGCTACCGATGGCGACTTCAACGTAGGTATGTCCAATGATGACGCACTTGTAAAGCTGATTGAAAAGAAACGAGAAACCGGAGTCGCTTTGACCATTCTTGGCGTTGGACATGACAATTTCCAATCTGATAAAATGGAGAAAATTGCCAACAACGGAAACGGAAACTTCTCGTTCATTGATAATATTTTGGAGGCGAAGAAAGTACTCGTAACGGAGATGGGTGCAACACTTCAAACGATCGCGAAGGACGTGAAAATTCAAATCGAATTCAATCCAGAGCATGTTGGAAGTTACCGTCTCATTGGTTACGAAAACCGCTTGTTGGCCAATGAGGATTTTGATAACGATGCTGTGGATGCAGGAGAGCTTGGCGCAGGCCACACGGTTACGGCAATCTATGAAATTGTCCCGGGTAAATCAGAAGGGAGTGAAGACGGAAGTGCCGTGGAGAAATTGATCAATATTTTTATGGGAAACACCTTCCAACAGGATGATTTGGCAGTATTGAAATTCCGATACAAACAGCCGCAAGGCAGCGAAAGTCAATTGATTCGTACCAGTATATCAAACGAAACTTCGGCCACCAGTACCGATATGTATTTCATCACCGCAGTGGTAGAATACGGATTGCTTTTAAGAAATTCAGAGTACAAAGGAACCGCGAATTTCGATCGCATTTTACAAAATGCTCGTATGGGACTTGGTCGTGACCCGTATGGATATCGGTCTGAATTCATTCAACTCGTACAGAAGACAAAACGATTAAAACAAGCAGATTAATGCCATAATCAACCACAATGATGCAGAGAGCAGGAGGTAAATTCCTTTTGTTCTCTGTGTCTATTTTACGTACCAAGCGCACATCTCGAAAAAAATCTACGTTTTCGTATCTTTGCCTCGTATTAATCTACTCTACTGATGCGTTCTCTAATTTTCTTCGCAATACTGAGCCTGTCTTTTGGCGCCAACACACAAGTTGCATTCGATCAAGTGTATTCCAATCATCCAACACTTCCAGAAGGAGTTTTGGAAGCTGTGGCCTGGACCAACACGCGCATGCAACATTTGGAAAATCAAACGGCGTCTTGCTCTGGTTATCCTCAAGCTTATGGAATTTTAGGTTTGCACGATAACGGCTTGGGCTATTTTAAAAAGAATGGGCTCAAAGTAGCAGCGTTTTCAGGTATTACAGTTGCGCAGCAAAAAAGCAATCCTCAATTACAAGTTGAAGCCTACGCTTTCGCACTAGAACACTATCTCTCTTCGGTAAATGGTAAATTTTACGGTAATGAAATCGCATTCGCACTCATGCAATTGAGCGAAATTCCAGATTCAGGTTTGGTCAATATTCTTGCAAAAGAAATGCAAGTGTATGAAGTGCTCAAGTTCATGCGGAATCCAATTCAAGCAGAAAAGTATGGCTTCACTCCCTATAATTTCGACCTCGAAATGATATTCGGCGAAGAACACCTGGAGATATTGAGTGCTGAAAAAATCACCTTATCCAAATCGTCAATCACCAATGAAAACGGCGCTAATTTTACGCTGAATTCGAACGCCTCGTTACAATACGGACCGGCCCTTTGGAATCCTGCGCCTGCTTGTAATTTCAGTTCAAGGAATGGTGTTCCAGTCTCAGCGATAACCATTCACACCATTCAAGGAACGTATGCGGGAGCCATTTCATGGTCGCAGAACTGTGCTTCAAACGTCTCTTTTCATTATGTCATTCGCTCTTCCGACGGGCAAGTAACTCAGATGGTTTTGGAAGAAGACAAAGGCTGGCACGTGGGAAGTGAGAATCCTTACACGATTGGTTACGAGCACGAAGGTTATGTGAACGATCCCATTTGGTACACCGATGCGATGTACAATTCTTCCGCAGACATATCGCGTGATATTATCAATAGCGGATACGGCATTTCAGGCTTGCGCACCTACTTTGGTCCTTCATCTGCTACAACGGATTTACTGGGTGGATGTACAAAAATCAAGGGGCACCAACACTATCCAAATCAAACGCATACTGACCCTGGAATCAATTGGGATTGGGAACGCTATTACAAGTTGATCAACAACGCCCCGATACAACCTTAACCTCGGCTTCAGGAACCACAACCGATTCTGGTGGATCAGGAGGTGATTATGCGGACGATGAGCGCCTGTTTTGGTTAATTCAGCCTTCAAATGCCGCGAGTATCACGTTAAATTTCACGAGCTTCAACATTGAACAAGATTGGGATTATCTTTTCATTTACGACGGAGATTCTATCAACGACCCTCTCATTGGTCAGTTTACAGGCACCACCATTCCGCAAATTGTGTCTACGGGAGGTGCTTTACTCTTGGAGTTCCGCAGTGATTGTGCGACAACGCAATCGGGATGGGAAGCTAGTTATGTCACCACCCCTTCAGATCTCACAGGTCCGCAAACGTCGATCACTGCCGGAAATTTGTGGCAAACGGATGATTTCACTGTAGATTTTGTAGATGTTGACTCGTTATCCAACATATCCGAGCGCTATTATTTGGTTGCAGAAAAAGAAATTGCTGAAAATGCCCCGAGTAGCAATGGTTCGTATGGATTTGCACATGAAGCGTTTGAAGATGGCGTTGCTCAATGGACCGATGTAACTGGGAATTTCGTTCAGCAATCAGGGGCGTATTCCTGGGGCGATACTTCCGAGCAAAACTCCAATACGTATTTGTCCATAGATCAGAATGCCAATCAAGGTTATTTGTATTCGTGGTCTCAAACCATTGAAGGAGTCGCTTACAATCAACGGGCAGGAATGCACTTTTTCTGTAGCGATGCATCTCAATCCAATCGAGGGAATTCCTACTTCGTTTATTTGCGAGCATCTGATTTGGTGCAGATTTATTCGGTTGATAACAATGTTTTTTCGTTGGAAGCAGATCTTCCTTACACCATTGATCCAAACGTCACGTATGATTGTCGCGTTCAATACGATCCTTCCACGGGATGGATTCGCGTATTCGTTGACGGAAATTTTGCGGGTGAATGGCAAGATGCAACACCGCTGACCTCTGGAAATGCCATTTCGCTTCGTTCGGGTGGCTGTGCCGTGCGTTTTGATGATGTACGTGTATACCAATCACGCGGAAATCAAGCAACTATTGCCGCTGGATTTGGAGAATTAATGTCAATTGAAAGTGAAAGTGCCATTCCAACTGGATTTGTCTATGCGCTCTCTATCGATGCCCAGAATAATTGGTCGCAGGAGGCAGAAGCATCGTATTTACTTGATTTCACCCTGCCGGAAATACTGCATTTGCATGATGGTTCGGGAAGTGATATCGATACAACACTCACCGCTACTCTCCATGCAAATTGGATGGGAGAAGATATTCATTCTGCCGTTTCTAATTATGAAATAGCCATTGGAACCTTGCCGGCGCTGGATGACGTTGTTGGTTGGACATCCAATGGACTGGCAGCAACCTTCTCGCATGTATTGAGCAACCCAACCTACAATCAAGTGTATCATATCGCCGTGCGCGTTACCAATGGTGCAGGTCTTCAAGAAACATTTCTATCGGACGGACAGCGCTTCATCGATGATCTGGGATTGAGCAGTCAGGAATGGGCAGAGGTGAGCATTTTTCCAAATCCAACGAGTGACATCCTTACAATAGAAGGACTCAATGGTAGTTTCAATATTTTGATTTATGATGCTTTCGGAAAGGTCTGTCTTCAACAAGAGGCGCAATCCAAAAATCCAATTGACATTTCGGTATTAGCAGCTGGACAGTACCAACTTGTTATTCAATCGGGAAATCAATTTATGGTGAAAGCCATTCAAAAGCTGTAAAATACCTAGTGATTTTCTATAAAAACGTAAGGCTTGTCCGTTTCTCCTAAAGGTTGATAAACTAAGGAGGAAATTGACGTGAATTGCTGCGTATACCCTTCTGGTAAACCCAATGCGGCATTCATAAAAATGCGACTTTGAGCTTGCATCCCAGTGAAGGTAACCTTGATTCCCAATTCATGATTGTAATAAGAATGTTTGCTAGAAGGTGCTGTAATGGATTGCTTAGGCACCGCAACTTGTTCCTTCTTGTCTGCATCTGGATTTATAATGCTGTCGTTAACCGGCACTGGTGGCAAGTAGTCAAGATCAACAACTCTAATTTGTTGAGCGTTGTACATTCGAGTACCTCCTGAACTTTCCTTACAAATCACCTTTCCATTGTACACTAATTGATTCACAAAAAGAGTCGATGTCATGCTATTAAAATACGTGGTGCTATTAAATGTTTGAAGCGAATCGGCCAGAAAGGTTTCATGATAATCTGTTTGTCCCTGGTGCCACTTTCTCGTAGAATCTCGATTCATGGACTCCATCGACCTTGCAAAGGAATTGATGTTTTCCAGAAACATTTCTTTGGTTTGCGTGGTATCGAACAAGGCCTGATAACGACGGTCAAAGTTCGTACTATCGGACTGCGCTTGAACCAAAAAATTCAAAAGAAAAAAGACAATGGTGAAAAGCAGGAGCTTCATTAAATCATTTAAAAGGGTATACAACGAATTCTTATCTACGTTCAAAAAAGAGTACAAAAAAACCCTGACAATCTTCCGATGTCAGGGTTTCTATCTTGATAAGAGTATTCTCTATTCTTCAGAAGCGCCTTCAGCTGCTGCTTCTCCTTCAGCTGCTTCTTCTCCTTCTTCCTCTTCATCAGCAACCGCTCCACGTGCCATTTTCACGGCAAGTACAACTGCGTTTGCAGGCTCAAGGAATGTCAAACCGTCAGAATTCAAATCAGCAATACGAATCGACTGACCGATACGCAAATCACCGATTTCAACAGTAACTGCTTCTGGCAAATCACCTGGAAGACCAATTACACGTAGCTTACGGTATGGCTGACGCAATTTACCCCCATTCATAACTCCAATTGTTGGAATACATCTGGTGAGAAAATCAATTTCTCTAAATCTACTGACCTTACAGAAAAGTGAACTTGCTCACCTGATCCATAAAGCACACAAGGTACGTTTCCAGCATTTCTAACAGCTTTCGCGTCCTTCTTCCCTACGTTCGCTCTCAACGAACCGCTCAATTGCGCTTTTTTCATTTTACTTTATTTATTTGCTCCAATTACCGTCATCTCGGCAATTTCGTTGGCTTTTTTACGATGTTTGTGACAAAGCGCCAATCCAACATCCAAACGTTTTGCGTAAGAGTTGGCACGTTTCGCTCCACCTGCATCTGGCGCCGCCATAATCAAGTTTCCAGTGTTCAACTTCTCAATCTCAGTATTGAAAATAGTTGAACCAAACAAATGATCTACAGGTACTTCAAAAAATCCTTGAATTTGGTCGGCGTGTAAATCCATCGTCATAATGCGATCGACTCCGGCCGCCATCATCATGTTTGCGACCAACTTCGCTCCAATTGGAACACGTGGCTTGTCCTTACGATCCTGACGAGCAAAACCAAAGTAAGGTACAACGACGCAAATTTTGTATGCTGAGGCACGACGCGCTGCGTCTACCATCAATAACAATTCGAAAAGATTATCTGCTGGAGGGTTCGTTGATTGAACAATAAACACTTTTTGACCGCGTACCGTTTCTTCAAAAGATACGGCGAACTCACCATCACTGAATTGCGTTCGGCTCACTTTACCCAATTCCGTGCCATAAGCAGCCGCAATTCTTTGGGCCAATTCCTGAGTACCACTTCCGGCAAAAATTTTTACTCCTGCAGACATAATTTATGTTTGAGTCCGCGAAGATAGACAATAAACGTAGTTTACACAGGCATTTAGGAAGAAAAATCGCTGTTTTTTTTAGCGTTTTATATCAAAGCTGCGGTCATTGATGATTCCAAATCGTAACGAGATGAAAAACGTATTGGTCTCGAACTCATTGGGACGCGGCATTAAGTGCACTCCTGTCTGCAAATGAAGCCACCAAAATTTGTAGCCAATCACAGGGGCAATGCCCACTTTTGGATTGTTAAAATCGGTTCGGAAAAATAGGTTGCCGCCATAGGTCAAACCCAGTCGACTCGGTCGAATCCAATAACCAACATCGTAGCCCAAAACGTTGTAGCGAAAATTGTAGTTGAATCCCATATGAACCGCATGCGTTCTAGCCTTAAGCAATTGGATTTTTCGCCACTGTCGTTCGGCGCCCAATTCCAAAACCATGTATTTCCCTTGTTGCAGTCCAATGTACGGACCCGTCTTTACCATTCTCAAACTTGCATCAATAAGGCGCTTTTGAGGCATTCCCACAGGGTCATTCAAATATTGACTAGATCCAACAAAAGGAACCGTAATGCACAAGATGAAAAGCAGGTTTCTCATTTCTCAGGGAGTTTGTCGCCTATTACTTCTAACGTATTTTTTAGAAGTAAAGTGCTTTCATCAAACGCAGGAATACACGTTCTTGTCATATCTTTCAACGGGTGATAGAGCAAAGATCCGTCTTTCGTTTCTTCGCTAAGAATATCTGATCGCTCATCGTAGGACTCCATTAGAATCAGTCCTGCTCCGACGTAAAATGCCATTTTCAATACGCCAAAAAACAGCCCGGCGGCTTTGTTGAGTGGAGATAATCGAACGATCTTTACCACGCGTTCAATCGCTTTTCCGGCAAAGTAGACCATTGCGCCTACTGCCAGAAAAATGATTGTAAATGAGATTATTGGAACGTATTTGGAGTCGGATCCAAAGTCTTCAATAATGATTTTGCTCAGGAAATCTGAGAATAATATTCCGGCGTACAATCCTGCGAAAAGTGCCAGAAATCCGAAGATTTCAATGATGAAACCTTTTTTAAACCCATTCCACCCCGAAAGCCCAAGAAGGATCAGGAAAATAATATCCAATACGTTCACTTGCTACTTTTTAATCGCAGTCTTTGTCCAGACTTCCTGCAAAGCTAATGTCTACGTTTTGCCATAGAACTGATACTCCGTCATCACCAGTGTGCAAATCTTCACACACCTCGTTCAAGGCTTCAATTCCAGAAACTCCGTTCCATTTCTGCACATCGATATCTGCTTTGTAGCTAAAATCTGCGCCATCCATTGAGAATTCTCCATCCACGTCAAAGGAAATTCCATTCATCATGATGGTAACCACAGCCGTTCCAGCTTCCATATCTACAGAAGTCATTTTTCCTGAAATTGTTGGTGTATTGATGGTTCCAAAGAAGTGCTCTGCAATTTTTCCGTTGCGATCTTCATTATTTGTTTCTACCGAAGCCGTGTTGATTTCAAACTCTATAGATGTCAGTGCGCCTTCCATATCCGTAGACTCTCCTGCTGTAAATGTTACGTCAGTAAAAGTCCCGCCTACACCAACTTTTGCCGTTGTTTTGTATGCTGTCCAATCCAATTCATACGTATCGGTATTCAAAGAATAGAAACATTGTTCCTCTCCTCCATTTCCTTCTTCGTCTTTTGTTTCATCTTCACCTCCGCCGCAAGCAGCAAAAATAAAGGTCAAACAAAGTGCTCCTAAAATGTAAAAATGCTTTTTCATAACTACGCTTTTGTGTTCGTCCCGAATTTAACAAAGATATTTCACAAAACGGGCAGGAAATACTAGCTTTCATGCGGTTTTTCGCGTTCACGCATACGAGAAACAAATCTTTTGCCCAAGGGTCGCATTTTTACCTAATTTTGTATTATGGATTTCAATGTGGAGTTGCGCTTTCAAGAGGTCGTTAAAGAACTAGAGGAAAGTTTTGGTGGAGGAATGGATGTTCAGGCAATTATGTTTTTGATTGGCGTGAATGAATTGGGCATTGGCTACAAGGATTTTAGCAAAAGCGAGAAAACAGACTTGCTTCATGTAGCTATCTGTACCTTGCTAGAACCACATGGCTACTACGAATTTGAAGGGCGAGACGCTGAGAACTGGCCGCACTTTAAGCTCGTAAAAAAACTCCCGCCACTGCAAGATCGTGAACAACAACACCTTATTAAAGAAGCCATCATCGATTACATGGAAGCCAATGAATACGTGAAGAAACCCGCTGTTGAATAGTGAATGTTTGACATTCAAAATTTTTCATAAAACTCGAGTAACAAACAACTCGCAACAGCCCCTTATCCGTGGATTAATAATACCTTTATTCAAAGATTACAAGGATGAATAAAAATTCAAATTTCATGTTACTTCTGGTGATAGGAATTTTGGTCATAGCAAGCACCATATATTTCTCCTTTCGCTACTTAATGAAAGGTGCCCCTTTCATTAAGCTAATTGCCATCGGATTAGTAATTGCAGTCTCTTACCTCGTAATCGATTATCTGATAAAAAAAAGTAAACAAAAATGAACGACTTTAGTAATAACACAACTGTAAATGATTGGAATCTCGATCCAAAGAAAATCCGACAATACATCATCATAGGTGTAGTGCTGATAATCGCGGTAATCCTCTTCTTTATGTCTTGGCAAGATGTTGAACCAGGTGAAGAAGGGTTTATTTACCGACCGTATTCCGGAGGGGTTGATAAAGCACAAACTTATGCAGAGGGAACCTACTTTATTGCACCCTGGAACGAGATGATTACCTACAATGTTTTGCAGCAATCCAAAACGTACAAGTCAACAGTAATGGATAAAAACGGTACAGACATTACGGTAGAAGTAGCCGTGAACTATTCTGTTCAGAAAGGGAAAAGCGGCGAACTACACCTTGATGCGGGTAAAAACTACCGAGTAATTCTTGATGATAAGTCAGAAGGCGCTATTAAAAAAGTGATTGGGAATTATACGTATGAAGAGGTATACAGCACAAAACGACAAGCATTGGAGGGCGAAATGAGTGAGATTTTGAAAAAAGAATTCACAAAAAACTTTGTGAACCTAGAGTACATTGAGATCAAGGATGTCGATCTTCCTAGAAATATTGCCACTGAGATTGTGAACAAGGAAACACAAAAGCAGAAAAACTTAACGGCTAAGGAAAAACAAAAAGAGCAAGAATACTTGGCAAATGCACGTATTGAAAAGTCTCGCGGAGATTCATCTTTGGTAATTTCTGCACGATTTAAAGCCGAGGCAATTCAGTTAGAAGCTGCACAAATTTCTAAAAACCCACGTTACATTGAGTTGAAGAAGTGGGAAAAATGGGATGGAATTGGTTCGCCTTACGGTGAAAGCAATGTCTTTGGTAGCGGAGTTTCCATTTTGAAATCTAACTAATTCTCAGAAGAAATATCAATACTTTGGGCTGGCTATTTTTATGCTAGCCCTTTTCCTTAACCTTGTTTTGAAATCATTATCTTCGCACACTAATCTCTTATAGTCTATGGAATTTTGGATCAAAGCTGCACAATTATTATTGTCGCTTTCCATTTTGGTTGTTTTACACGAGTTCGGTCATTACATCCCTGCTCGATTGTTCAAAACGCGCGTTGAGAAATTTTATCTTTTCTTCAACTACAAATTCTCTCTTTTCAAGAAAAAAATCGGTGAAACCGAATGGGGAATTGGTTGGATTCCATTAGGAGGATACGTAAAAATCTCCGGTATGATTGATGAGTCCATGGACAAAGAGCAGATGAAAGAACCTGCCAAACCATGGGAATTCAGATCGAAGCCAGCTTGGCAACGATTGATTATCATGACCGGGGGGGTGATTGTGAACTTGATATTGGGAATGTTGATTTACGTTTTTGTTCTTTTTGGATGGGGTCAAGAACGCGTGGATATTGACAAGTTGGACAACGGAATGTCAATTCATCCTTACATGGAACAGTTTGGTGTTTCTTCTGGAGATGTGGTCACGAAGGTTGGTGATCATAATGTTGAGCATACAAGCGATGTCGCACGACATATAATGGTGCGTGGCGCCAGAGATATTACCGTTGAACATCCTGATGGTTCAACTGAAGTTTTGCCGTTGCCCGAGCATATTGATTACAACGTATTCAAAAACATCGGTCAATCACGACTAGCCTCCATTCGAACGAAAAACGCCGAAATCAAAGTAATTGGCGTTGTTAAAGATCATCCTGACCAGAAATATGAAGACAACTATAGCATCGAGAAAATAGATGGTAAGTCTCTCTCTAAAGTTGATGTATCTGACGAAGTTTTCAAAAGCAAGGGACACACGGTTACTTTCGATAATAAAGGTGAAAAGATAAAAGTCAAACTCAGTAAAAAAGAATTTGCACAATTTCTCAAAGATAGTCCAGCGCTAGCAGCAGGAATGCGTGTAGATGATAAGATCATCTCAGTTAATGGAACACCATTAGAATTTACGGATGAATTTACTTCTGGAATTTATAATGCTAGAAACAAAAAATTGGATCTTGTCGTAAATCGAGGAGGCAAAGAAGTTCCCTTAACAATTAGCGTCCCTAGCAGCCGCCGTGCAGGAGTAATCTATACGTATGACCCAACGGATGAAGCAAAAGCCGCTGTTTTTACTCAAAAATATGGGTTCGGTGAAAGCTGGGGAGCTGGTGTTGCCAAAGGATATTGGACTTTGCACGATTACGTGGCTCAAATGAAATTCATCTTTACAGAGAAAGGAGCTGGGTCATTGGGTGGTTTTGGAGCTATCGGAGGATTATTTGCCCCTACATGGGATTGGCATTCATTCTGGGGAAATACAGCCTTGATTTCAATCATCCTTGCCTTTATGAACATTCTACCTATTCCGGCTTTGGATGGCGGGCACGTAGTATTCTTATTGTATGAAATGATTACCGGTCGCGAAGCACCAGAAAAAGTATTGGAAGTTGCACAGTACATCGGTATTGTTCTAATCCTCGGATTGGTGATCTATGCAAATGGAAATGATATTTATAGATACTTCTTTAGTTAAGGAGCATCTGAAAAACAAGACATAAAAAAAGCCACTCATAAAAATGAGTGGCTTTTTGGTATCTAAAAGAAGAGCTTAAACTCGTTTCACGTTAATCGCGCTTGGTCCTTTTCTTCCCTCTTCTACTTCGAATTCAACTTGGTCGCCTTCATTGATGTCATCATTTAGGCCTGATACGTGAACGAACACGTCTTTATTTGTTTCTTCATCAACGATGAATCCAAATCCCTTGTCTGCATTGAAAAATTTTACAGATCCTTTTTTCATAATGTATTGTATTAAATTAACTATTACCTCCCGGTGACGAAATAAAAAAAAGAAAGCTCTTAGGAATTTTTAGCTCGAAAGGGCGATGCTTAAGTGCATTTCACGCCACGAAAGATGGGTCAAAACTAATCAAATTAATGGAACTTAACGTTTGTATGAAAAAAAGTGTGAGAAGAACCGTAACTACTTTCGAAGCAGAAGCACCAGAATTTGTGCACAATCCCATTCGGAATATCTGGCTATTACTTTTCATGAAGTCATCACGAACCCCTCTAAAATCAAGTAATTCAGAACTTTATCCCTACTTATTCTTCAAACGATTGTCGATTGGAATTTTCACAAACTCCTTTATTTTCACCTTGCTAAAATCTGTATAAAGTGGATTGAGAATAATATTATATTCCATCGGAATTATGGTGGATGGAACCTTTAAAGCAAAG
Organism: Fluviicola sp.; assembly: GCA_043584915.1. Lineage (GTDB taxonomy): Bacteria > Bacteroidota > Bacteroidia > Flavobacteriales_D > Crocinitomicaceae > UBA4466. The sequence goes on along the minus strand of CP121319.1, from coordinate 1,432,181 downwards.
AAATCACCACGATTGACATGATTTGTAAAGACGCTAGTGGTTCGAGAAGAGTAAGGATATTGCTTCCATTTGTCGGGAAGTTTGTTGAGAGTAAGAACAGGCAAATCGTCGGGAATTTCAATTACCGCGAGGAGAATATCTTTTGGCAAAAGCGCTACGTTATCGGAGTGAATGTAGTATTCGAGTAATGCCAAAGCACGGTTTTCTGAACAGTAAACAGCCCTCGTTCCAATTTGATTCCAGCGACCGCCGTATTTCTCAGCCCCGATTCCAGTTAGTGTAAATTGCTTGTATTTGCTATTCGCAATTCTATATACAATCATGCACTAGCTGTAAATGTTGTATCGAACGCGGTTAATAGCATCACCAACCATTTCAAAACCCAAACTGCTGTCAAGCAATTCAAATGGAACTTTGTTTCCCAATGCTTTTGAAGGAGTCAAGAGCCACTTTTTGAAGTCTTCCTTAGAATCAAAAACCTCGTAGCCCAATCCAAACAAACGGGCGAGTTCATAGATGCGTTCGGAGGTCTCTCTTCCGTACACTTGCTTTTTTTGCATGCTACTAATCGAAACAGGAAGAATATTCTCAAACTCCTTTTCCGTAGCACCAATACTGGTGATAAATCCTTTCCAATCGGATTTTTTAACCCCAATTCTGATTCTATCAATAAGCTCTAAGTGATACCCCGGAGCATCCTTTGCATTGTAAGCTACCCACAGCGGTGAGTACTTTTCAGAATGATTTAGCTTTTCGGCTGCGCTACTCATAATTGTATATTTACACTCATATAAACGTAAAAATACAATTAATGTTACGTTTTTGCAAATTTTTCTTCCCGGGTATTACTCTACTCGAATAAGCGTACTATGCACAGTACCAGATTCTTTGCGAATTAAAGTAACGTAACTGCCTGCCGGAAGGTTTTCTGTCGTCATTTGAATATCGTGTCTCCCTTGCGCCAGATTGCCGTCGTAAACATCCAACACCTTACGGTTTTGCATGTCGTAAACTTCAATTTTCACCCACTCGCTCATACATGCAAATCGAATGGTTGCATTGGCAGGTGCAGGGTTTGGATAGATAATCGCTTGATCTTTGGCAATTTCTTCCTCTTCTTCAATTCCAACGTTACACGCACTCAGCACTGGATAGAACGTAACCGTATGTTCGAATAAACTTTGAATACTGGCCGTATCCACTCCAAACCAATCTTTCAATACGGAAGCATACACATCTCGGAAATCAATTTGCATTGGAATTCCTTCCTGGTTCACAATGGTATCGCTAACCACTGGATTTGGTCCCATAATCTGGAAATCCAAACATTGACCGAATAAGAACATTGGTGCTGCGTCTCCATGATCTGTCCCGTAACTTGCATTCGATGCAATTTGACGACCAAACTCCGAGAACGTCATCCCTGCTACTCGATCTGCGTGCCCAAGAGTTGTGATATCTTGTTGGAACGAGGCAATTGCATCCGATAAACGTTTGATCAAATCTGCATGCATTCCCAATGTCGGATCTGTAGACGACACTTGTGAATCGTGTGTATCAAACCCATTGATATTAAGCACGTACACTTTCGTTTGCAATCCGCCATCAATCATGTTGGCAACGTGATGTAACTGCTCTGCTAACGGATTATTGGCGATATCGTACAAACTGGCATTTGAGTTGCCCGAGTTCGCTGCATTGTTTATTTGGGCGCCATAGGCATTGGCCTGATTGATTAACGTGGTCAAATACTCAATATGCGATCCATAATACGTTCCATCATTGATAGAAGTACTGGTATTCAAATTATAAACGTCGGTTGGATCCACTACCGCATGACTGAAATTTGCCATCAATCCTTGGCACGTTGCAGACACCTCGTATCCCATGCTAATTGCAAATGGATCGGGGTTTTGTGCATCTGGATACGCATCTGGATAGTTGGGGAAATGATTGTCAAAGTTACGACCCAACCAACCCGTATCTGCAGGCGATTGAATCAAACCAGAAGTCCAAATATCCATGGATCGGAAATGCGATCGGTTTTGTTCTGGATACCCAACATTCTGAATAATTCCGAGGTTGCCATTATTAAACATCGTTTCCATTCCATTCATTACTGGATGGAAGCCCACTTCATTCGTAATGCCAATGATGTCATTCTCTGGAACGAGTACATTAGAGCGTTGGATGACGAGGTTGTCGTATTGATCGATTGGAATAACTGTTGCCAAACCGTCATTTCCTCCATTCAAGCGGATCACCACAAGCACGCGGTCATCGGCCATATCAGCCGGTTGGAACATTTTTTTGTCCAGCGACTGAATTTTAATACCACTTTTAAATAAAATCGGCACCCCAGCGGATGCAATGGTCATATTTTTTACAAAGTCTCTTCTTTTCATTGCGTTCGTTTTGGGGGGTTACATGGTGTGGAATTCTGGCATCTGGAATATTTCCGATAACACCAATTCTACACGAAATCGTACCGGATCTTCATACGTTGGATTTCCGATATTCGCCTGATATTCGTTGTACTGAAGCGTCCATTCGAAATCAGGCAAGCCCCCAGTCAGGATGAGCTTTAAAGTTGTTTGTTGCGCTGTGGTCAATCCTTTCGGACAGAACATATCTACCAGATCTTGAATCACCGCGGGTGCGTCTGGCGGTAACGACAAATTGTCGACCACGTGTAAGGCATCAATTTTCCAATTGTCTCCATTCACCGGAATTCCAGTTGCAACGGTCACCCACAACGAAACGTCAAATCGTGTTTTAATGTGCGTTGCGTTCACCCACAATTTGGAGTAGGACGGCGTTTGATAGTAGGCGGGCCAACCTGCAACACTTGGAGGTGTGGCGTATGCCTGACCCAATGCTTCGCTGAACCAATAAACGTTCAATAGCATTTCATAATCGGTTGCCAACCCGTAAGTTGGGGTGGAATCACATGAATTCCACATGGAGTACATCATATCAAGAGGCCCTTTGATCAAAGCTCCTCGAACCGAAATATCGTAGAAGTGTTCACTGGCAAAAAGCTCTGAAAGCACTGGCAAAATCTGGTAATTGTTCGCCAAGAGTGTAGTGGCCATTTCAGCAATCACCGTTGTTTCCACGGCCGTTGTCAAATCGTAGTTTACAAAGTAACGATACAATTTTCGACAGATGTGATTGGCAACTTCGTCTTGTAGGAAAATGATATCAATAAGATCTGCATACTCATTGGCACCGTTCGGTGTAATTACCGCATTGTTGAATTTCGAGGAAAGTGTTTTCGTATTCTGATCGTGTAGAATGGTATCATATACTGCATCTACTGTCGTTTGCGTATCGCTTTGAAGTCCTTGAACGTAATATCCAGTCAATATTTTTGCAGCCTCAGCCACATCATGCTCGGTGTAATTGGTGTAATCTCCCGGCCCTAATTGAGGTCCTTTACCAATGGTAAACAATTCCAACAGCTCGCGCGCATAATTTTCATTCGGACTAAACACGTTGTTTGTTGCTCCATTTAAGAAAATAAGCATGCATGGATTCACCGTTACATCCTTCACCATTTGTTTGAAGTCGCCCAATGCATGGGACCTCAAGAGCATATGATAATCGTATGTTGCACGTGAGTCTTGCACTGGTACTGCCGAAAAGTGGTTGTGCCAGAAAAGACACATTTTCTCAGCAATGGTGAGCGTTTCACTGTTGAGGCGTTCCATCATCCATCCTCCCATCGATAATTGACGCGCAAATTCTACCGTTTGTGCATCTTGCGGATTGGAGGGGTACAAAGCATTGACCCAAGTTTGTCCTTGAGCAACTATTGTTTCATCGGGATGGTAAGCAAGTGGATCTCCAATGGCTGGGATTTGCAGTAATGAGGTAACTGTCGCGCTCATTCCATTCGAAACGGCATCAAGAATTTCTTGATTGGTAGCGCCAAAGGTCGTTCTGCGTAGTAAGTGGGCCGCCTCTGCTTTTGTCCATGGGCCTGTGTAAGGCGTCAAACTCAGCGAGACTCCCGGTAACGGTTCATTTTCCGGCATGTTGGTGCGTTTTTTTGTAGTTGCAATTGACAATTTACGAAAACCATACCGAAATTCCCAAACGAATACAGGAATCTAACAATCAATCATTTGAGCTGTTAAGAAACTTGATATTTCGCTTGAGTCCGGTATACTTTGTTCGCTTCACCGCACTGTTTCGAAAGAGCTCGCGAAATACTTCTTCGGTCATATCTTCCCAATCCGCTTTGGACATTTTTAACAAGTTTTCATGCGGCTGAAATGCTGATTCTTGATGAGGTTTTGAAAAACGATTCCATGGGCACACGTCTTGACAGATATCGCAACCAAACATCCAATTGTCCATTTGATCTTTAAAATAGCCGGGCAAAATCGCATCCTTTAATTCAATGGTGAGGTAGGAAATACATTTGGATCCGTCTACCACATAAGGCTCTACTATCGCGTCCGTTGGACAAGCATCTATGCATTTTGTGCACGTACCACAATAGTCTTTCATGGGGCCATCTGGATTCAACTCTAGATCTAAAATTAACTCAGCAACAAAGAAAAAAGATCCATTTTTAGGGTGAATCAGATTGCTGTTCTTTCCAATCCATCCCAAGCCACTTTTCGCGGCCCAGGCCTTGTCCATCACTGGGGCCGAATCAACGAATACACGTCCTCCTACTTCCCCAATTTCCTCTTGAATGAAAGACATCAAGGTTTTTAATTTATCCTTGATCACAAAATGGTAATCTTTGCCGTAAGCGTATTTGGAAATCTTAGGTGCTTCTTCGTCCGCTTGCGTTTGGTCTGGATAATAATTCAGTAAGAGCGATACGACCGATTTTGCATCATCCACCAACAATCTTGGGTCCAAACGTTTATCAAAGTGGTTGGCCATGTAGGACATTTTCCCATGTTGATCATTATTAAGCCATGCTTCCAATCGAGGCGCTTCTTCTTGCAGGAAATCCGCTTTGGACACACCGCAATACATAAACCCCAATTCTTGGGCCTTTTGCTTGATTAATTTGGTGCTTCCAACTTTGTCCATTTAAACTCTAAATCAAGGGACTTCCCTTATTATTCGAATTAATAATTTGTAATTTTAAACTTTGAAATTACAACAATTGAAGTTACTACTTTTCATATTTACCTTTGTTCTACTTTCCCCAACGATCTTTGCGCAAACGTACTCAATTCCAATTGGAAGCCCAACGGAAGACGAAGGAGGTGCTTCCATAATAAAGCATACGAGCGGTGATTATTTCATAGGAGGGTTCAGAAACGACTCATCTATGGTGATGCGCACATCTCCTAACGGCAATGTCATTTGGGCGAAAACATACAATTTTGGAACAGGAGTAGACTACATAACTTCCATTAGGTTTGCTGACAACGGTGATATTATTGGAACAGGTTGTAGCACTACAGGAACAGTTTCCAACCATTATGCATTCGCTTTTCGATTGGATGTCAATGGGAATCCAATTTGGCAACAGTTTTTAAAATATCCGAATGAATTGACCATCGCATTTGATATTCGCGAAATGTACGACGGTAACTTATTGTGCGGAATGGCCATGCATCAAACTACTAACCACACTTTAGCAGCAATGGTTAAGTTAGAACAGAATACTGGCACCATTATTTGGGATACTACCTACTACGGGAATACGCTATCTACTGGTTGGGATGAAGATTGGGGAAGAATGGCTATCGAGCCCAATACCAAAGACATTTACACTGCAGGTCGCTTTCAAACTGGAAATGGGCAGGGCACTTACCGACCAATAATTACAAAATTTGACAGCACAGGCGCCTACCAATGGTCACGAATTACGCAATACGCTCCCGGAATTTACGGTGGCCGAATGTACGGATCGGACATCGAAATTGATGGAGATTCTATGGTAATGCTTCTGATGGGTAAGAACGGAAGTACTAGCTCTGCATTCGATATTGGAATTCAAAAAATGGATTTGGATGGATTCCCCGCATGGAACCGGTTTTATACGAGCGCAACGGGACTTAGTCTGCGTACTTACAATGTTTTCAATGTTCCGAATGGATATGTTATTACAGGGTACTATCTCACTGGGAATCAAAATATGTACATGGTGCACTTAAATAATGTTGGTGACATTGTCTGGGCAAAATCATACGGTACGTCAGGAACAGAAAAGAACGATTATTTCTCCTCAAACAACAATGCTTTTCTGGATGGCAGTAACCTTGTTTTAACAGCTTGGAGTAACGGTTTTAATGTTTCTCAAGATATTTTCTTGATAAAAGTTGATTTGGCCACTGGAGACCTCACTACTACCGGATGTTCTGAAGACTTGCTGCTTAACGAAATTCCGCTTCCAAATTATTCCGAAAATTACCCATTGAATAGTCAAGCAAACTTAATGACCCAAACGACTGTTCCAATCAATTCAGGTTCCATTAATTTTTCTTCAGGTCATCTTGTCGAAGCCATCACAGACACCATCGTTAGCAATGATACGCTAACATTTTGTACGCCAAATACGGTTGATGTCATTGCTGATTGGAATACTAACTATGATTATTTGTGGAGCACAGGCGCAACAACGCAGCAAATAACATTAAATCAAACAGGAACCTACTGGGTTGATGTTTCTGGTGGTGGCTGTTATTTATTTTCAGACACGGTACACGTAGTGGTTAATAGTATCCCGCCTGTAGATCTCGGACCAGACCTTGTGTTGTGTAATAGCACCAATCCCATTTCCTGGGATTTCACTTCGTATTCTGGAAGTTTTCTGTGGCAAGATGCAAGTACAAATTCAACATTCTCGACGAATAATTCAGGAACCTATTGGGTAGAAATTACAGATAATGGATGCAGCGTGAGCGATACCGTAAACCTTTCTTACATTTCTACAACCCCACCAGATTTAGGTCCTGACACAGTATTTTGTACCTCTATCAATTTTGTGCTTACTGCGAATGGCACCTCGGGCAACTACCTATGGCAAAATGGAAGCACACAGCAAAACTATCAAGTTAATACAAGCGGAACATTTTGGGTGCACGTGGATACAATGGGCTGTATTGAATCTGATACCATTCAAGTTACCTTCTCTGCTCCCCCAACTCCTGATTTAGGACCCGACACCATTCTTTGCGATCCTCTTTCGGTTATCACGCTTGATGTTTTTGAATCAGGAGCTACTTATTTGTGGCAGGATGGATCAACAAACTCTAATTTTACCGTTTCTTCATCAGGTACTTACTGGGTAGAAAGTACGGTCAATGGTTGTTCTAGTTCCGATTCAGTAACAATCACCTACAATGCTCCGCCAAATCTATCTTTGGGAAATGACACAACACTTTGTGCTCCAAGTCAATTCACTTTATCCCCAGGACCGTTTGATACTTATCTGTGGAGTAACAATAGTACAGCCGACTCTTTGAATATTGCAAGCTCTGGACTGTACCATTTGACTGTTTCTCTGAACGGGTGCTTCACCTCTGATAGCATCAACGTATCTACAGTGCAACCACCAATTGTAGATCTTGGACCCGACACCATACTTTGCGATCCTCTTTCGATTATCACGCTTGATGCTTTTGAGTCAGGAGCTACCTATTTGTGGCAGGATGGATCGACAAACTCCAATTTTACCGTTTCTTCATCAGGTACTTACTGGGTAGAAAGTACGGTCAATGGTTGTTCTAGTTCCGATTCAGTAACAATCACCTACAATGCTCCGCCAAATCTATCTTTGGGAAATGACACAACACTTTGTGCTCCAAGTCAATTCACTTTATCCCCAGGACCGTTTGATACTTATCTGTGGAGTAACAATAGTACAGCCGACTCTTTGAATATTGCAAGCTCTGGACTGTACCATTTGACTGTTTCTCTGAACGGGTGCTTCACCTCTGATAGCATCAACGTATCTACAGTGCAACCACCAATTGTAGATCTTGGACCCGACACCTCGCTGTGTGACATTAATCCGAATATTAATTTAGATGCTACTACTGCAGGGGTTAGTTACGAGTGGCAGGACGGAAGCACGAATGCAACATACAATGTTACCTCTAGTGGCCAATATTATGTAACTGTCTACAATGGATTTTGCTCTGCTTCCGATACCATAAACATTGCATTTTTCCAATTTCCAGATGTAGACTTAGGAGCAGATACAACCTATTGTAACGATGTGCAAGCGGTTTTAGATGCATCATGCTCAGGTTGTACCTATCAATGGCAGGATGGCTCTACAAGTCCAAGTTTAGACATTTCCCAATCAGGCACGTATCAAGTACAGGTCAATCTTTCCGGTTGCATCGCTTACGATACTATCGTTATTTCTCAAAATAACATCCCAGATATTTCAGTTCAAAATATCGCTTTGTGCGAATTAGAAGAAAAACTTATTTCGCTCAATGAGCAAGATGCGTGGTATGTTTGGCAGAATGGTTCTACAAGCAACGAGTTTCTTATAAATACAGAAGGAGATTATCAGGTCATTGTCACGAACGATTGTGGGTCGGATACTGCCACATTTAGCGTTGCTGAAATCAATTGTTTTTGTGAGGTCTATATTCCAAATACATTTACTCCAAACGGTGATGAGTACAATGGAATTTTTGAGGCAAAAACAGATTGTCCATTAGAACTATTCGAATTCGAAGTATACAATCGATGGGGCGAACTAATATTCTCGACACAAGACATCAACATTGGATGGGACGGAACCTATAATGGCAGACAAGTACAGGATGGCACATATACCTGGAAGATTAAATACCGCTTTGCGGAGTACGCACCAGCGGAAAATACCGGCCATGTTAATGTAATTCGCTAATACATTATTACATCTGAATATTGTGCGGATTCTCGAAAGGCGGCGGAATATTCTCTGGATCTTCGTCAATTAACTGTAAAATATCGCGCGTGATTCCTCTGGAAATATTCGAAATCGGAACATCGTTTACCGATCCTTCGAACGGATTTTCACCAGCCAGTCCAATTCGGAGCATGGTATTGAAGACCCAAATCACAATTGCCGTAAATGGAATGTTCACCCAAACAAAGTAATCTCCAATAAAGTCATAGGATGTCTTCATTTCTGCGCCCATCTTCGCAAAACTTGGAATGATGGCAAACGGCAATAGCCACATAAAAATGTGTACGAAATGGTATCCGATACTAGCGTATTGCTTCGGATATGGAAAGTTTTTAATTCGTTCTGATTTCCCTTGCAAAGCTGTCATTTCTTCCAGCATTCCTTGTAATTTCAACAAACTGAAATCCCAAATTTTACCTTCATCGGATAATTTGCGCAAATGCATCGATTGTAAATTGATAATTGCATTCGGCTTGTTGTCCATACCCATCACGTACTCAAATTCTTCTTCAGACAAATACGGTCGAAGTTCTTCCTCCAGAGTCGTCTCTCTTTCGGGTATATGGTACTCGAATTTCAAGCTCTTTTTAATGGCCTTTTTGCTGTAATCCGTTTCCCATTGTTTCTTTGTTCGCATCGCATAGCGCAATGCCGTGAGCCAAGCTACGTGCCGGTTGGTGATGATGCGAATATTCTCCGATTCATCCTGTTGTGCATCACTGTCGTGAATGTAAAAACTGTCTTTTACGGTAATAACGAAGGATCGAGAAGTATTTACAATCCCTCCCCAAATTTTTCGCGCTTCCCAAATTCGATCGTAGGCCGCATTGTTTTGGAAACCCACCAGAAACGCAACCGCTGTACCAACCAATCCAACGGGTGTGAATGGCAATTGGAGCCATTTAAGATCAAGAAGTTCGAATAATATTGTAACAACTGTAGAGAGAATCACAAAGAATATTAATTCGCGTCGCGTCCAGTTGATGAGACCTCGCATTGGGAATCTACGTTGTGTATACATTTTTGAATCGTTTGAATCGTTTCCGAAACTTACACATTATTCTTCGAAGCCAATAACGCATGAATTGAATTCACGATTCATTTTGCTTGTTATCTTTAAGGAAAGATCGAAAGTCATGCAACGCAATTACGCACTTTGGAACGTATTTTTTTTAGGATGTCTATTTCTTTCGGGATGTTCCGATCCTGCAGTAGATGATGCCGCGATTGCCAAAACAAAAGATGCAATAGAAGAACGAACATTTTCACAAGGACCAGAACTTATGGTACTTGGAACAATTCAAGATGCAGGATCTCCACAAATTGGGTGCGACAAAGAATGTTGCAAGAATCTATTCGTAAACCCTGACCCAAACAGAATGGTCGTTGCTTTAGGCGTCACGGATGGGAACGGAAAAACCTATCTTTTTGAAGCCACACCAGACCTTCCAGAGCAAGTGAACATATTGCAAAGGTGGGGGAAGTCTGAAAACAACGTGCCAGATGGGATTTTCTTAACACACGCACACATCGGTCATTATACCGGTCTAATGTTCCTTGGAAAAGAAGCTATTGATGCGAAAAATGTACCTGTATACGCGATGCCTCGAATGACAAACTTCCTGACCGACAATGGACCCTGGAGCCTTTTGCTAGAACGCAACAATATTGACCTACATGCACTCAATCAAAACGAACCTGTTGATTTGGGGCAAATAACGGTAACACCTATTCTTGTGCCCCACCGCGATGAATTTTCCGAAACTGTTGGATACCGTATTGAAGGTCCAAAAAACAGTGCATTGTTTGTTCCAGACATTGATAAATGGACAAAATGGGAATTGGATATCGCGCAAGAAATTGCCCAGGTGGATTTTGCATTTTTAGACGCTACTTTCTTCAGTGGCGAAGAAATCAACAATCGAGATATTTCCCAAATCCCGCATCCTTTTGTTATTGAAAGCCTCGAAGCCTTCAAAAACTTACCTGAAACGGAAAAATCGAAAGTGCATTTTATTCATTTCAATCACACCAATCCAATCATTAATATGGAAAGTAACGAAGCAAAACAAGTTCTCGATGCAGGGTTCAACATTGCTCAACTGAACGACTCGTTCCAACTTTAGTGTTACTATTCACTTTGATTCCATTATCTGTATAAATGCCCGAGAAACTCTTAATTTCGCTACATGAGTCACGCACATAATATACAACGTACCTTAGAAGCCATGTTCAAGCAAAAAACATCAGCTTCAGGAATATTTCGGGTCAGTCGAGGTATGCAATTTGAACGAACTGCCGCACCGTATTTGTTCTTTGGAGTGATTGCCCTTTTGACGCTTTCCATTGTGATTATGATCAACAGCTCTTTGCTCATCGGACTTTTGATTCTTCCGCTTTGTGTTCCCATTTTGGCCTATATCATCGATATTCAAGGTTTTGAGGTTGATTTTAAGAATGGAAAGATTAGAAAGTACCGTTCTTTCCTGGGGATGCATTCTGGAGATTGGATGGATTTGGCAGCTTTTGATAGCGTTCGTGTCTATCAGCATCAACTCAAAACACAAAGAGGGAGGTTCATCCGTCGTGGACCAAAGTCGTACGATACGCATGCTTATTACTACGTGCGACTTGTTAGTCCAGGATTGACACAATCGATTTCACTTCTCGAATTGGACAATTACAACCGCGCCAAGCATCAGGCTGAAAAAGTGGCGCAAGCCGCACGCTTGATTATGATTGAAAAACCAGCCAAGCTCAAGGAAGATAAGGTTTAATGAAGACGAAGTTCTCCTCTAAAAGGATTGAAAAATAGAGATCAAATATATGGAGGTGCTTTTTCATTTTGCTTTTCAGATGATTAAAATAGCAATTCTTGGACTCTTTTATCTCGGGCTACTTTTATTGTTTATTCAAATCCCAACAATTGCGAAAATTCCTTTCTTCCAGAGAGTTAAGAAAATACGTCGAGCGAAAAGGTTTATATGGGTTTTGATCTGCTTTATTTTATTTGTTTGGCAATTTAGCTATTGGGGAGATCATGGTCTGGGAGACTACAGCAGAGTGCCAATTGGATTTGGAAAAGAAATTGAACAATTAAACTATTCTGGGATGTATATCAGCCCAAGTGGTTACGAAAACCAAATGTTTGGAATTGAGAATTACTCCATTGACAATGGTTACTGCTTTGGCTCTACCTCTGAGGAGAATGGCTTTTATATTTGGGATCTGAGTACAAATGACGTTCAAAAAATTAGCACTTATGAAGAGTACGAGAACGGATTAAGAATAAAAAATCTTCAGAGTCGAATTGTATTCCACAATTTTGAAGAGGCATATGATTTGTATTGGAGTGGCTGGAGGTTTTGGTTACTTCCATAACAGACTTCCAAAAGTTGAATTATTCCGATAACGCCGAAATGCACTCTTCGCGTATCTCCCAAAGTTCTTCAAGAGATAGTTTCGATTGTTGATCCTGCAACCAGTGAGATAAATATTCTTTGTGATAATCAACCTTTGCTGAAACTAAAAAAGATGTGTCTACTGATTTCTTTTCCAGAAGATCTGCGGCAATTTTGGGGTAATCACTTGAATTGCTTGTGGCATCCAAATACAATCCATCCACGTTCAAATAACAATGTGCTTCTGGAATCCCCTGAAGTCCGTGCTTACTTAATACTTCTCCCACAGACGGTGTATTTTGGGCAGTCATCAAATAGATTCCGACGAGCAATTCGACATTCTTTAAGCCGTTGCGATCGGCAATTTCCTTTAAAAATCCATGTTTGGTGCTGCATGTACCCATTCTTCGGTACCATACACCTTCAAAATCGCTTCTGTCCGCACCTCGGCCGTATTTAAAATTACGAACACTGCGTACCAGGTCATTCCAGGTAACACAGCCAGATTCGACAATGTCTAACGTGAGTTCGTCTGTTGCGTTGAGCATCATTTAGAACAATCCTCCTTGTGAAAAACCAAGATTTTTTCCGAGATGTTTGTAGGCTTTCTCTGTGACTTTACGACCACGAGGGGTGCGCATCAAAAATCCTTCCTGAATTAAAAATGGTTCGTACACCTCTTCCAATGTTCCTGCATTCTCGCCAATGGCGGTTGCAATGGTCGACATTCCAACAGGGCCGCCGTTGAATTTATCAATGATCACCGATAAGATCTTGTTGTCCATTTCGTCCAATCCATTTTTGTCGACATTGAGCGCTTCTAATGCGTGATTGGTAATATCTAACGTGATGGTGCCATCTCCGCGTATTTGTGCAAAATCGCGTACCCTACGCAGCAGTGAGTTCGCAATACGAGGCGTTCCTCGGCTTCTACTGGCTACTTGAACACAGAGTAATCATAGTAACGACGTGGTGCTCCTGCCAATCCAACGAAGTGCATTGGGAAGAATACTCCGTAGGCTCCAACGATGGTAATCCAGAAGTGTAAGTATCCCAATTTCTTGTTCATTAGCTTTCCATACATCTTCGGGAACCAGTGGTAGACTCCGGCAAACATACCGAAGACGGCTGATAGTCCCATTACGACGTGGAAGTGAGCTACTACGAAGTAAGTATCGTGAATGGCAATATCCAAGGCTGAATCGGCAAGAATAATACCTGTTACCCCTCCAGTGATAAACGTCGATACCAATCCAATGGCAAACAACATTGCTGGTGTGTAAACAATTGACCCTTTCCAAAGTGTGGTAATGTAGTTAAACACTTTCACTGCCGATGGAATGGCAATCAATAAGGTGGTAAATACGAATACACTACCGAGGAATGGGTTCATACCCGTAACGAACATATGGTGTCCCCATACAATAAAGGAAAGGAAACCAATGGCCAAAATAGAACCGATCATTGCGCGGTAACCAAAGATTGGCTTTCGAGAGTTCGTAGAGATAATTTCTGATGATAACCCCAGTGCCGGAAGTAGTACGATGTATACCTCTGGGTGACCAAGGAACCAGAACAAGTGCTGATACAACAATGGCGAACCACCGTGTTGAGTGAGCATCTCTCCATTTACGATAATGTCAGAAAGGTAGAAACTTGTTCCTGCCAAACGGTCCATCATCAACAACAATGCTGCTGAAAGAAGAACTGGGAAAGAAAGTACACCAAGGATCGCTGTAACGAAGAACGCCCAAATTGTAAGTGGCATACGCGTCATTGACATACCTTTAGTACGCAAGTTCAATACAGTTACGATGTAATTCAATGATCCAATCAAAGACGATGCAATGAAAATGGTCATTGAAATCCACCTGTTAAAAGGAAGAAAACCATAATGGTACCGTGAATTGTTACCAATCCGAGGTACATATCCTCTGCTAGCACCCCATTTGGCGCCCAGGTATCCCCAAGGAAGAACGATAAAAACTCTGATCCTTCTCCTGGCCAAGCCAATTGGATACGGAATAAGATTGATAGCAACATTGCTACCACTCCCATGAACACAGCAGTCATCAAGAACTGCTTAGAGATCATTTTGTGATCCTGGCTAAAAATATATTTGGATACGAAGCTTTCTTCATGGTGCCCATGATCTTCGTGATGTCCGTGTACGTCGTGTGCTACTGCAGCCATTCTATCCTAATTTTAATTTATTTCTAATTTAATGTATGGTAATAAGATTCGCCGAACGTTGCCGGGAAGGTTGTATACAAATCTGAATCAGCTGGATCCTTCACACCTTGTGACTTCACTTTCCACCAGGCATCGTATTCTTTCTTCTCAAGAACAACAACGATCATGTTCATTTTGTAGTGAGCACCACCACAAATCTTGTTACACATTAAAATGTAGTTGAAGTTCTCATCGTTTTTCTCTTCACGCATTTCTTGCGTCGACATATCGGGCGTTACTTTCAGTCTTGTAATGGCTCCAGGCACCGTGTTCATCTGAGCACGCAAGTGCGGGAAATACGCTGAGTGAATAACATCCTTTGAACGGAATGTGAATTCGTAATCTTGATTCTTGCAAAGGAACAAGGTATCTGTAATGATATCATCCATGGCACGCTTGTCAATCGAATTGTCATGACGCGCTTTCATTTGATGTAACAAGCGAATTAATTGTTCTTTACGTTCGAGATCCGTTTCCATTAACTCGCGCGCTTCTGCTGACATTACCTCCTTAGGATCGTTCAACTTCGCCTCCAAGACCTCGATTCCTGTGTTACCAGAAGTCATCAACTCGATAGCTCTGTCGATTGTCTCAGTAGTCATTAACGCTAACGGGTTATCCGATTCGTCTGTTAATTTATAATCGTACTGCCCTAGTTTGTTATCTTCTCCTGCATATCGTGCTCTCCAATCAAATTGGTACGAGAACAACTCAATACGGATAGCATCTTTGTCTGACTTATCCGTTACTTTGTTCCAACTTCTCAATCCGAAGATGATGATTACCGCTAATACGATCGCTGGGATCACCGTCCAAACCATCTCCAACTTGTTGTTGTGAGGGTAGTAGAACGCGGGAACACCTGGTTTCTTCACGTATTTGTATGAGAACCAGAATAACAAAGCATTTGTCAAGAAGAAAACGAAGATGATAATGGGTCCGCGACCCGTCCAACCGTATTTAACCATCAACCAAATGAATCCCAGGAAAAGGAATCCCATAAACCCAAGCATTAGCTTTGCGTTCAATCGGTTGTCACGATTAGAAATCTCGTTCTCTTTCTTGTTAGTCAGTCTAGATGACAACTCATACACACGCATCAGCTGTGCAAGTGCCACGACTCCCAAGATTATTACCAGTAATACGAACAATTTATCCATCTATCTATGTGTTATTCTATCAATAATTATTAAATGTCGTGGTGGATACTTTCATCCAAGAATGGGTGATTCACCGGCGTTAATGGCGCTTTCGTAAGGTTGGTTAATACCACCTTGATCAAAACTCCCGCGAGTACTATTCCGATTCCGAATTCAATGAACCCTGGGTATGCGCTTGGTCCTTGCGAACCGATTGCAATCATTTGGTAAGCATCCAACCAGTGCCCTAGTAAGATGATAATTCCAACGAATGTCAAAATTCCTGCGTGACGTTTTGCATCGCGTGACATCAAAATCAACATTGGGAAAACCATATTGATAAAGAACATGAAGAAGTACAAGAATTTGTGCTCTTCGATACGCGCTACGTAGTACGTTACTTCTTCAGGAATGTTTGCATACCAGATCAACATGAATTGTGAGAACCATAGGTATGACCAAAGGAAAGAAATGGCGAACATCCATTTTCCGATATCGTGAATGTGGCTTTCGTTCACTTTTGGCAAATGTCCTGACTTCTTCAAGTAAAGAACAAGCATTACCAAAACAACCATTGTTGATACCCACATTCCTGCGAATGTGTACCATCCGAACAAGGTTGAGAACCAGTGCCAATCTACAGACATTACCCAATCCCAAGCCGATGTTGAACTAAATACAGCAAAGAATACCAAGAATAAAGCTCCTTTGCGATAGTTGCGGAAGTGAATCTCTGTTCCTCCTACTTTGTCTTCTTCCAAAGAACGTTTGCGGAATCCGCGAAGGAAAATCAGGTACGTTACCAGGTAAGCTACTGTTCTGATCCAAAAGAAAGTCTTGTTCAAGAAAAATGATTTACCTACAAGGATTTTATCGTAATGACCACTGTCTGGATCAACCAAATCTGGGTCCATCCAACCATAAACATGAGCACCGTCCATAACTGTAATTACAGCAAGAACAAGCACTAATAAACCTGTACCATATGGTAAGAACATTGCAATTGCTTCAATCGGACGCTTTACATAAGCATACCATCCTGATTCCGTTGCGTAATTCAATGCTAGGAAGAACAACGCTCCCAACCCAATACAGAAGTAGAAGTAGCTATTCGAAAGCAGTCCACCCATTACACGAGTCGTCAGTTGCTTGTCGCCACCATGAACTATAAAACCGATAATTAAACTCAATACACCCACGGCAATTAGCCCATAAGCGATCTTGTTTGATTTACTTGATACTTTAAATTCCATCGTATTTCGTTCGTCTTATTTAAAATTCTTCTTACAGTCCTTATGACTCGTCACCTTCTGGTGTCTGATCCATATCATCTTCTCCATCTGGTGTATCTTCACTGTCCGTAGTGTCATCATCTGTAGGCTCTTTTCCATAGTCTCCATCGATTAAACGCTGAATGTAGTGAACCAACGTCCAGATTTCTTTTTTGTTGATGATAGAACGGTGGGCTCCCATCATATTTCTACCGTAGTAAATAGAGTAGAACATTTGTCCTTCTTTAATGGTCAGATTTTTATAATCTGGCACTCCATTGTACGTCTCATTTACCATCATTGGACCGGCTCCATCACCTTTCACTCCGTGACAGTGTGCACAGTTCGCTTCAAACAATTTCTTCGCGTCGCTCCAGAATGCTTTGTATTCTACTGAATCAGCTTCTGAAGGCAGTGGCAATGGGTTTTTATCTGCCGCAGATAATTCGTAGGTGCTTACTCCTGCTGGCGCCAACTCCGAATCATACATTCCGTGAGTTACCTTGAATGCTGCGTCTGCTTTGTGTTTGTAAGGCAACATCAACATTACATCCAAAGAATCCGTTCCATAGTAAGGTACCGTTCCATTTGGCGGTGTCATTGCAGACAAACGTTCTTTCAATTCTGGGTTCTGACGTTCCTTAATGTGACCGTAATCTACATAAGGTTCAACCGCAGGAGAACGATACATATCTGGCATGTACTCCAATCCCGGGCTGTCTGGATCAGCACCACACGATCCTAGTATCACGGTTGTTGCTGCCGCGATTACTAAACTTCCTATTATTCTTAATTTCATTTTCATCTTCTGAACTGAATAATTATGCTACATCTTTTTGATCCAATTCGACAATTCCTGTCTCTTTCAACATTGCTTCCAATTCTTCTGCAGAAAACTGTGAATTTTCAGAAGTACGAAGCTCCATTACGAAGCGATCGTCTGTTGTACGTGGATCTGGGTTTTGCGCTGGCATTCCAGGGATGGTTTTGTTACGCAAGAAATACGTAATTGCCATACCGTGTGCAGCACACAATACTGTAAACTCGAATGTAATTGGGATGAACGACAAGATGTTGTCCATATATGTGAAGTTTGGCTTACCTCCAATGTTCATTGGCCAGTCAACTACCATGAAGTAGTAGCTTCGTCTTTCACTTCTGGAGCAGCTTCCGCTTTTGGTGCTTCTTCTACTGCAGGAGCTTCTGTTTCCACCGCTGCTTGAGCAGGTGTTTCATCATGATGCTCGTCTGGCATGTTCTTGTAAGATTCTCCTGAAGACTTCAAGATTGTTTTTACCTCGTTCAATGCCAATACTGGGAAGAAACGCGCAAACAATAAGAAGAATACGAAGAATAATCCGATTGTCCCTACATACACCCCGATATCAATGTGACTTGGGAAGTGCATGCTCCATGAAGATGGAAGGTAATCGCGGTGTAGAGATGTTACGATAATTACGTAGCGCTCGAACCACATACCGATGTTTACTACAATCGAAATGATAAATGTAAACAACAAGCTTCTTCTTAGTTTCTTGAACCACATCAACTGTGGAGAGATTACGTTACATGTCATCATGGATGCATAAGCCCACCAGTACGGTCCAGTTGCACGGTTGAAGAAGGCGTAACCTTCATATTCAACACCTGAGTACCATGAGATGAAGAGCTCGGTGATGTAGGCAGTACCTACAATCGAACCTGTTACCATAATTACGATGTTCATGTATTCGACGTGCTTGGTGTGGATGTAGGCTTCAAGCCCCATGGCTTTCCGCATCACCAAAAGAAGCGTTTGTACCATCGCGAAACCAGAGAATACCGCTCCTGCTACGAAGTAGGGAGGGAAAATCGTGGTGTGCCATCCAGGAATAACCGATGTGGCGAAGTCAAAGGATACAATCGAGTGAACCGAGAATACAAGTGGTGTTGCCAATCCGGCCAATACCAATGAAACGATTTCGAAACGGTTCCAGTGCTTCGCACGTCCTGACCATCCAAAAGAAAGAATAGAGTACATCTTCTTTGGAATTGGCTTTTTAGCGCGGTCACGAATTGTTGCGAAATCAGGAATCAAACCGATGTACCAGAAAACCAATGATACAGAAAGGTAAGTTGAAATCGCGAATACGTCCCAAAGAAGTGGCGAGTTAAAGTTTACCCACAACGAACCGAATTGGTTTGGAAGAGGCAATACCCAGTATCCTAACCACAAACGTCCCATGTGAATCAACGGGAACAATCCTGCCATGAATACGGCGAAGATCGTCATCGCCTCAGCAGAACGGTTAATCGCCATTCTCCATTTCTGACGGAAGAGCAAAAGTACCGCAGAAATCAAGGTTCCCGCGTGACCAATACCTACCCACCAAACGAAGTTGGTAATATCCCAGGCCCATCCAATGGTTTTGTTCAATCCCCAAACTCCAACACCGGTACCAAGTAGATATAAGATACATCCTACTCCGTACAATCCGATGATTAATGCAATCCCGAACAAAATGTACCACATTCGTGGTGCCTTGTCCTCAATTGGGCGACATACATCCTCTGTAATGTCGTGATAAGTCTTGTGACCTAAGATGAGGGGCTCTCTAATTGCTGCTTCCTTATGCATTACAATTGTGTTTTGTTTCTATTCAATGGGTTCAATACCATACGACCTAAATCGTCTTGTGCTGGGTTGATTTCTGTGAACTTCTTGTATGATGGGTAGTTGAACCAGTTGAATCGACGTACTTTGTAAGGACAGTTGTTTGCACAGTAACGTGTACCGATACATCTGTTGTATGTCATTTGGTTCAATCCTTCATTGCTATGTGTTGTTGCTGCCACTGGACAAACCGTCTCACATGGAGCATGGTTACAGTGGTGACACATCATTGGCACTACCGATTTACCATTTACCGTTAATTTACCAACAGACAATCCGCTTTCCTGATCGAAATATTTCTCGGCTTTCACCTTATCCATGTCCTTAGGATTCATGGTAATGTAGTTGTCCCAAGTAGCTTTCGTCAATGAATCAGCCATCTCTTGCAACCAAGGGTTGTTTGCTTGCTGACCAATTCCCATTCCAGATTTCTGGTACATAACCACTTCCCATTCACCTTTTACTGAAGGAGCTTTCAACGAAGAAAGGTTTCCTACAAAAGTTGGCTCTGTTGGGTCGCTTGTAATGTTTGGTGCGCAGCTGTTGTGAACCATCATGTTCCAGTAGGTATGTGGATCATCGTATCCTGACATTTCCATGCCATTGTCTACCCAAAGTTGTTGCATCATGTCGTGCACCACTTTTGAGTCTTTGTCTCCACGTTTTGCTTCACCACCCCAAACTAGGAATGATTCTATTGCAGACGATGTATTGTGCAATGGACGAATGGTTGGTTGTCCAATTGCGTAATGATCTCCAACTACGTTGTAATCGTTCCAAGCCTCCAACTGATGCAGGTCTGAAGCGATGTATTTACAACGACTTGCTGTTTCGTCAGCGTAAAGCGACATTGAAACAGATGTTTTGATTTTTTCTAGTCCTTTTCCGAATGCTTCTCCGTTTGGCAACGTGTATACAGGATTCACTCCGTAGAAAATTACCGCTCCAGAGTAATCCTCTTTAGCCACATCAGATGCGAATTTCATCATCGCTGCATCATCTGACATAAACATTCGAATTGGATCGTTTACGTTGATGGTTGTTTTGTAAGCTCCAAGAACTGAGTTCAATTTGTTACACAACATTTGCGTATCAACATCATTCGATCCACAAACAACAAGTGAAGCATCTTTCGACACCTTTAAAGAGTTGTATGCTTTATCTGCAGCTTTTTGTGCTGCATTGTCCAACTTCGTAGAAACAGAAGTTGAAACTCCAAATTTGTTCAACAAGTATGCAAGAACGTTCGCTTGTTCAGACGGCTTGATCATTCCACGCACATCTGCGTTAGATCCAGTCACCGACATCATTGATTCAAACTGGAAGTGTTTTGACATCCACTCACCATCTGGCTTACGACGCTGTCCGTATTGTGCGCTGAACACTGTTGGCATCAACCATGCATTCAAGAAATCTGCACCAACAGAAACAATTGTTTTCGCTTTTGAGAAATCGTAGCTTGGAATAATTCCAGGCCCTTCACCAGAAGTGTCCATCATTGGCATATCCTCTGGCATTGCTTCTCCATCCACAGGTTCAACAGGCGCTTCCACCTTCATTGAATCAACTGTTAAGTTGAAGGAACGTTTGTTTGCTTCGCGCATTCCTGCGTAAGAAGTTGCATCGTATTGAATGTGCTGAAACTTATCTGCTCCAACTTTTTCGCGAAGTGCATTAATGGCTGTCAATGCAGTAGGACCTGTAATCGTATTTGATACTAACGTTACTTTGCCGGCTGCTTTCAAACCTGCCGCTACTTTCTTATCAAGATCACTGTAAGATGCAGCTTTCTTGTCAATAGTAGGACGTGTTAAACGCTCGCTATCGTAAAGACTTAAAACGGAAGCCACAATGCGAGGATTCACCCCACCTTGTGTAATTCCAAAGTCCTTGTTTCCTTTAATAAAGATTGGACGGCCTTCGCGTGTTTTTACTAGAATACTCGCGTAAGAAATTCCATCATAATAAGTAGAAGCGTACCATGTTGGCATCTCTCCGTGACATTCGATACACCACCCCATTGTAAGAGTTGGTTTTGTCAACTGAATGTTTCCTTCGACCTTATTCAATTCTGATACTGGCTGTACCATAGCTACTTCCGTTTGTTTCGTCATATCACCGTGACACTGCGCACAATCTACTTTACCAACTACTACGTGTTGTCTGTGGTTGAAGTAAACGTGATCTGGTAGGTTGTGTACTTTGTTCCAAACGATAGGTTTTGTTTCACCTGTGTATTCGCTCGTTTCTGCATTCCATCCTGCCGCATCATAGATCTTTTGAATCTTAGCAACCTGCTCGCCTTCACCTTTGATTTGCTTGTGACAGTTCATACAAACGTTCACTGTTGGCAATCCTGCCGACTTCGACTTTGTTACTGAGTTGTGACAGTATTTACAATCAATCCCTTACTGCGTTAAGACACCATTTACTTAAGTTTCTAAACATCTGACTACTAGATATTTTCATGTAAAAAACTGTTCGTCTTTTATCAAAAAGTCAGTCTATTTTTTACTCTTCACCGTTGGTTTTTCGTTTACATCGAATGCCCAAAATGGCGATATTCAGGAAATCAAAGACCCTAGAATTAACGCACTTGTTGCAAAGCAAAGTGAGGTAACTCCGCCCGACACGAAAACGAAAATTAATGGTTTTCGCGTGCAGCTTTATTTTGATGCTGATCGAACAACGATTAACAACGCTCGCTCGCGCTTTATTTCGCAATTCCCTCGCGTAGATACATATGTTGAATACAATGCTCCCAATTACTATTTAAAGGTGGGCGATTTCAGAACGCGATTGGAGGCTGAAAAGATTAAGGCAGCCATGACCGCCGAATTCCCGACAAGTTTTGTCATTGAAGAGGATATCAATTTACCAAGATTGCAAAAAGAGGAAGATTAACTTGCATGAATCAATCTTTAGGAAAGGAGTACAAATTATGCCACAAGAAGCATATTGATGCTTTGTTTGAAACAGGCAGTGCACAGAAACAATACCCTCTTGTGGCGCGTTATCAAACGTTCGATATTAAGGGTGATATTCCTTTTCAAATTGTGATTTCGGCACCAAAACGCACGTACAAAACAGCTGTTCAGCGGAATCGAATCAAACGAATTTGCAAAGAAGCTGTCCGGAAGAACAAAACGGCGTTGGAAACTTGGTTGTTGGAGCACAATCAGCAATTGGGAATTTTCTTACTTTACACCGGCAAGGAGGAAATGCCGGCTCCGAAACTGGAGCGCAAAACTAAGGACTTGTTCCAAAAAATTATTGACGACTTACAACAAAACTATGCGTAAACTCATTCGATCCTTTTCATTACTACTTATTACAGTATCGATTTCGACCATTGGATTCGGACAAAACAACGGATTTGAGGTAATTCGAAGTCTGGAGATCATGAATGAGATTTATCAGAACCTCGAAAAATACTATGTGGACGACCTCAACTCTGGAAGCATGTCCAAAGCGGCCATTGATGCGATGCTGAAGGACTTGGATCCTTACACCGTTTATTATCACGAAACAGACATTGAGGATTATCAACTGATGACGACTGGGCAATATGGTGGCATTGGGGCGTTAATTCGAAAGGTAGAAGACTTCACATTTATCACCGAACCATACGAAGGCAAACCTGCGCAAAAAGCGGGTTTACGCGCTGGAGATAAAATTCTTTCGATTGATGGAAAAGACATGGTGGGAAAACCATCTGAAGAAGTTTCCACTGCCTTGAAGGGACCAAAAGGAACAGAGGTAGAAATCGAAGTGGAGCGCCCGGATGGAGGAAAGAAGTCGTTTAAAGTTGTTCGCGATGAAATCAAACTTGACGATGTCCCTTACTCGGGGATGATGGGCGATGGTGTAGGCTATATCAAACTAAATAGCTTTACGCGAACAGCGCATCAGGAAGTTTTGAGGGCATATACAAATTTGAAATCTGAAGGGATGGAAAAGTTGGTGTTCGACCTTCGCGGCAACGGCGGTGGATTGCTAATAGAAGCCGTGAAAATTGTAAATATGTTCGTGCCGAAGAACGAAGTTGTGGTGACGACAAAAGCGCGCGTAGCTGAAGAAAATCGTGTTTACACAACTATGGCGCCACCGACAGACCTTGATATTCCCGTAGTGATTCTTATCGACGGAGGATCTGCTTCTGCAAGCGAAATTGTGGCAGGAAGCCTACAGGATTACGATCGTGCCGTAATTGTAGGATCTACCTCTTTTGGTAAAGGTTTGGTGCAGCGTACCTACGATTTGAGCTATGGATCCAAAATGAAACTAACGATTGCCAAATACTACACGCCATCAGGACGATGTGTGCAACGCTTGGAATACTATGACCGTGCCGAAGGAGATCGTCCGGAAGAGGTGCCCGATTCATTGCTTCAAGTTTTCTACACGGAAAATGGACGCGAGGTAATTGATGGCCGGGGAGTTGAACCCGATGCAGCCGTGGAGCAGGAAGAATTCAGTCGTTTTACTGCAGTTTTATTCGGACAAAACTTCATTTTTGATTTCGCTACTCAGTATTATTTAGATCATTTGGACAATGCGCCCGAGCCAGATTTCGATTTATCGGATGCAGACTATGAAGCATTTAAGCAATATGTATTAGCGCAAGATTTTACCTACTCCACTGCTTCCGAAGAACGTTTGAAGCGCATGAAAGAAACCGCGGAAGAGGAAGGTTTTTATGATGACATGAAAGATGAGTACGAGGCGCTTTTAGAAAAAGTGGTGCCATCGAAAGAACGTGATCTTGACAAATTCGCGCATCAAATCAAACAATTGCTTGAAAACGAGATTGTTTCGAGATTTCATTATCAAAATGGTCGTGCCGTTCATGCCTTCAAAGACGATGTTTATATGCAACGTGCTTTGGAAATTTTAAAAAGTGACAGCGAATACAATACGATTCTTGGAAAATAGTCGTTGTTAGTATAGTCCAAAACTGCTCACCATGCTTAGCCGGTATTTCGGTTCTAAATTTCATACGCAAGCCCACGTATTTTTGCTTTGTGCTTTAGCATCAAGTATTGTTGTGAGCAAATTTGTGATGTCATTGAGTATGATGCTTTTGCTTCTAAACATTCTACTTGAGGCAGACTTTAAACCGTATTGGGAGCGCATTAAAACAACCCGCCTTTTCCATTGGGTAGCACTCATTTTTCTTTGGCACCTAATCTCATTGGTCTGGTCCTCAAATTGGGATTATGGCTTCCATGATATCAAAGTAACGCTTCCATTAATTGTTATTCCGCTGGTACTTACTTGCAAGCCCATCGGCACGCGCAAACAACTGAAATGGATTTTGGGCATATTTCTAGCCACGGTATTGTTTGCATCGCTGTACAACTTTTTGTCCTATCAGCAGGTTTTTGGAACGCGATATTATGACGATATCCGCGGTATGTCGCTTTTCGATTCACACGTGCGACATGCTTTAATGGTAGTGACGGGAATTGTGGTGGCTGTTCAATTGTATCGTTGGCGTATTCTGCCGGTATTTCTAATGGTTGCCATTGTGGTTTGGCTTCACTTCTACACCTATTATTCTCAAGTGTTAACAGGCACCATCGCGCTGATCGGTATTTACGCGGTATACGGGTTCTATTGGCTGTACCAAAGGTATAAGTTCCTCGCTTTTTCTAGTTTGATTCTCTTTGTTGGGATTATTGTTTCGGCACTTTTATGGGTTTTTACCCCTATCACCTACGATCCGGAAGTGTATCACAAAGATATTCTCAACAAAGAACGCACAGCTGAGGGCAACGGATATTACAACAAACCTGGAGAGGTTTCGCCGGAAACTGGCAAGCCTATTGATATTTTCATTTGTCACAAAGAATTGAAGCGCGAATGGGAAAAAGCCTCTACAATTCCGTACTATGGACGCGATAAAAAAGGGCATTATATATTCCGAACCCTTACGCGTTACATGGCTTCAAAAGATGTGCGCAAAGATGCGGAAGGATTCCGTAAGATGAGCAAAAAAGACATTGAGGCGGTAGAACAAGGGCACTCAAGTATTTATCACAAGGGTATTTGGGCGCGCATTAACAGCTTGCGCTATCAATTAAATAACGCGACCAATCCAAATGGGCATTCTTTACTGCAGCGACTGGAATACTGGAAGGTAGGCATGCATTTGAGTTCCAAAAATTTTCTGATCGGCGTTGGTGGTGGAGACATTCAGGACAGTTTCAACGCTTATTACGATGCCACAAACTCTTCATTAACAGAAGAGCACAGGGATCGAACACACAATATGTACCTTACCATGTTGCTCGGCTTTGGATTGCCCGGTTTGCTCCTACTTTTGATTTCGCACATTCACTTCCTGCGAGATCAGTTTAAAAACGGACAATTGGTAGGCCTTGGGTTCATCATCATCATCATGATTTCTTATCTAGTAGAGGACACGCTTGAAACGCAGTCTGGGATCACCTACTTTGGTCTGTTCTACGGCTTATTCATTATTCCATTGAAAAAACAGCGGAAAAGCTGATCATTCCGAACGAATTGTGTAAAGTAAAGTGTAATTTTGAGACGCACCGAGGCGATTCTCAAACTACAAGCTATGGGATTTAATCTTACAAAAGAATATTTAGAATCCGTATCCGAGGCCGTGATATCCAAAGATTATCAATGGCTTGAAACCAACACCTTCGAGTTACACGATGCAGATATCGCTGCCATCATTGATGAACTTGACTCTGAGGAGGCAAAAGCATTGTACGATCTCCTGAAGGACGATCGACGTGGAGATATCCTCTCTGAATTGGATGATGACGCCCGAGAACACTTACTGGGAACTTTTACTTCGGAAGAAATTGCCTCGCAGCTTGAAAACATGGACTCTGATGATGCGGCCGATCTTATTTCTGAGCTTCCACAAGACCAGATAGAGGAGGTCATTTCTCACATCAAAGACAACGAAACTGCGGACGATATTGTCGATCTTCTGAACTACGAAGAAGATACCGCCGGCGGACTGATGCAAAAAGAATTCATCAAGGCAAAATTGGATTGGCCCGTGAATCGATGTGTCGTTGAATTGCGCCGTCAAGCAGAAGAAGTTGAAAAGGTATTCACGATTTATGTTGTGGATGACGATGAAAAATTGGTTGGCTTCCTCTCGTTAAAACGACTTTTGTTTGCCAGTCCTACGATGCTGATTCATGAATTGTACCAGGACAAGAACATGATTTCTGTGAAAACGAGCGATGACGACGAATACGTGGCGCGAATCATGGAAAAGTATGACCTCGTATCAGTTCCAGTTGTGGATTTGAACAACAAACTCGTTGGGCGGATTACCATTGATGATGTTGTTGATGTAATCTTGGAGGAAGCGGAAAAAGACATGCAATTGGCTTCGGGTATCTCGGAAAAGATTGAGTCGAACAGTAGTGTATGGCGTATCTCAAGAGCACGCATGCCATGGTTAATCATAGGTATGCTCGGAGGAATACTGGGTGCTCAAGTAATTTCAGGGTTCGAGGGAGGCATTAGTGAAGTTCCAGCGCTTGCATTTTTCATTCCATTAATAACAGCAATGGGCGGAAACGTAGGTGTACAATCATCGGCCATTGTTGTGCAATCACTCGCTAAGGGCAACGATCAATTTGGATCTATCGTAAAGAAAATTGCCAAGGAATCTCTTGTAGCCATCGTCAATGGAATCTTACTGTCCATTTTGGTTTTTGGCTTCGCATATATTTTCGATAGCTCCACGCTAGGTTGGGTGGTAGGAATTTCTCTCTTCGTTGTGATTATGTTCGCGGCAGTTTTCGGCACCCTGATCCCCTTACTTCTGGATCGTTATAAGATAGACCCAGCCTTGGCAACGGGACCATTTATCACAACACTGAATGACGTTCTTGGATTGTTTATTTACCTGACCATTGGAGTGCTTTTCTACGGCTTATAATGAAAGTAGTTTTTATCGATAGAGTACATCCCGTTTTGCAAGATCGACTTGCAGCAGCCGGGTTTGATTGTGTTAACGGCACACACCTGGATATAACAAAATTGCAATTGGAACTTTCAAATGCAGAAGGTATTGTGATTCGATCACGATTTCCAATGAAAGCTGCGTTGTTGGAGTATGCCCCGAGACTCAGGTTCATCGCACGTTCCGGTGCAGGAATGGAGAATATTGACGAGGAATATTGTGCGAACCGTAACATTGCCCTCTTCAACGCACCTGAAGGCAACAGAAATGCTGTTGGTGAACATGCACTGGGAATGCTCTTGACGTTATTCAATCGGCTTCATTTGGCAGACAAGCAAGTGCGTTCAGGAAAATGGGACCGAGAAGGAAATAGAGGAATTGAGTTGGACGGCAAAACCATTGGTCTTATTGGATTTGGAAACAATGGCAGTGCATTTGCCAAAAAACTGCAGGGTTTTGATGTACGAACATTGGCTTACGACAAATACAAAACTGGATTCGGGTCTTCATTTGTAGAAGAGGCAAGTATGGATCAAATTTTTGAATCTGCAGATATTCTGAGCTTTCACATTCCTCAGAATGAGGAAACACTCTTTTTGGCTGACGACGCTTTTTTCTCGCAATTCAAGAAACCCATTTATGTGATCAACCTTGCGAGAGGAAAAATTGTTGAGACAAAAGCACTTGTAAATCGACTTAAAGATAAGCGCATTTTAGGCGCCTGTTTGGATGTGCTTGAATATGAAAAAGCAAGTTTTGAATCCTTTTTCGAACAAGATCTCGATCCCAACTTTAAATATTTATTGGAAAGCGAAAAAGTGCTGTTAAGCCCCCACGTAGGTGGTTGGACCCACGAAAGCTACTTTAAACTCAGCGATGTTTTGGCTGATAAAATATTGGCAACATTTAGCGCTCGTTAATTGTTCTTTCATTTTTCCAATTAGCTATTGGCAACACCCTTTCTAATTATTTGTATTTTGGTTCCAACTAAAATTCACTGAAATGGAAATCAACGACAAATTTTTCGAGAAATTCTCTTCCGATATGGACGCCATGGGATTGTTTTATCATCGTCCGAAACTAGAGGCAATTATCAAACACTTAGGACCTTCAATTCACAATGCAGATGCTTCTTTGGTAGCATGTTCGGATGAAAACGAGACCAATTACATTAAAAAAGAATTTTTGGTTGGAAAATTAGGGTTGGATGCTGAAGATCCGCGCCTGGACGATGCAATTGCCCAAGTTTGCGACTTAATGGGGGAATCGAACCGACACAAAACGCGCATTACATTTTACTACATGCTCATGGCGATACTCAAGGTGAACCACGAAAAGCTCGCTTAACCCACGCGAAGCATATTCCCGAAATACATTTTTTTACCTGTTGTGGTATGCATCCACAATTCAGAAACTTGATGCGCTCTGTCTTTGAAATGCAGGGCGCTTAATTTTTGTAATAACGCCACAGAAACTTGAGGACTGTACGTATTCATGATCAAGAAACCATCAGTTGTTAAGAGTTGGCTTGCATTCTGGATCAATTCATTCAATTTATCCTCTAACTTCCACTTCTCTTTCTTTGCTCCAATGCCCCACGCAGGCGGATCCATAATGATTCCGCTGTATTGGTTTCCGCGTTTCAACTCGCGGGAAGCGAATTTCAGAGCGTCCTCATGCACCCACTTAATATGCATCAAATTGGATTGCTCCATGTTTTCTCTTGCCCAGGAAATCAATTGCTTTACAGAATCAACGTGGATGGTTTCGGACTCTTTGGAACGTGGGCAAACGGTTTTCCAGACCGAAAATAGGCTTGAACTTCTGGGCGAATGGTAATGATGGATCCCCATCGTTCCAATTTCTTCCCTCCTCCGGCATCGATCAACTCGTAATCTTCCGATTTGGCAAACCCAAGCTCTTGTGTGCTCAATACAGCTTTCAAAAACAAAACGTATGACAGCGAATAATAAATGAAATCATAATCTATTTAATTGTTGCAATACATTTTAATTCAATGGCGATCGGCGTCGGAAGCGAGTTAATTTCTACCGTTGTCCGGCACGGCAAATTGTCTTTGAAATACTCAGCGTAAATACGGTTGTATGTATGAAAATCACGTTTCATGTTCACGAGAAAAACAGTAACGTCGACTAGTTGATCCCAACTTGAGCCTGAAGCCTCCAAAATAGCGCGAACATTATCAAAAACACTGCGGCATTGAGCTTCAAAATCAAATTCTAAAAAATTGCCATTCTTGTCCAATTTCAATCCCGGAACGGCTGAATCTGTAGAATCAGAACCTGCTACACGAGGTCCAACTCCAGAAAGAAAGAGCAATTCTCCAACGCGGCGTGCATGCGGATAAGAACCCACTGGCTTTGGTGCGTTATCGGTAGATATACGGGACGTTTCAGACATAAATTAATTTTTCGCAAATATAGGGGAAATCCAAGACATCTTTGGTACAATTTTGGGTACTTTGGAAATCTGTAAATTTGCAACCATGCACAAAGGCTTTTTCTTTTTGGTCATTTCACTTTTCACGCTTCTCACCAGTTGTGTCGAAATTATTGATGATTTGACGCTGAACCTCGATGGAAGTGGCACGCTAAAATACAATCTAAACTTAAGCTCAAGCAAAGTAAAAATCAATTCTTTATTGGCATTGGATAGCCTGGACGGCAAGAAAGTTCCCTCCATTCCGGAAATCAAATCAAAGGTGCGCCGCATTGAAGAAATGCTGAACCAACAAGCAGGCATTACCGACGCAACAATTGATGCAGATTACGCCAACTTTGTGTTCAAACTAAAATGCGATTTTAATTCGTTGGAGGATTTACAAACTGCCATGAAAGCGGTCATTGTGGCTGAAAACAAAAACAAACCCATCCCAGAATTGGAGTATAACTGGCTTTCTTACAACGATACAACGTTACAGCGATCTGTTCCAGAACTCACCATTCAAAAGTCGCGAGAGATCAAAGACAGCGACCGAAACCTCCTGAGAAATGGAACATACACATCAATCACACGATTTGAAACGGAGGTTGAAAAATTTGACAATGAAAATGCGCGCTTGTCCACAAACAAAAAGGCGGTAATGATTCGAACCGACCCCTATTCTCTTACACAAAACCCGCATTTACTCGATAACATTATTTATCTAAAAAGAACCGAAGACTAGGGTTCGAATTTCGTACTTTTGGACCTTATTAATACGGATTTCCGAACGACTCCAAAGATCATGAAATACATTGCACTAATCACCTCATTCTTTGTCTCATTAAGCGGGGCCTTCACTCAGCAATCAGAAGATTTGGTTCCAGAAGAAGCGATTTCCGTTTTGACCATTGATAATATCAACTTACTTCAGAAAATTTCATTGGATGAACTGGTGCAGTATCGTTTTATGGAGGAGTTACACCACGACATTATAGACGGTTCAACAACGGGCTGGACATTGAAAGATTCCGGAATTGATTTCGATCAGAAATTGAATGTATTCCAGGGCGGAAATGAGCAGTACTTCGTTTCAGGTTTAACATTCGGTGTTGAAGACAAAGAGCGCCTGTTCCGCATATTCGATGATTTTGAACAAATTGAAAGTAAGATTGGTGGCGTAGAAATGCATGCATCTTACTTCAACCGATTGGCACTGCAAAACGAGAACGCCGTTCTTTACCGAATTACTCCTAATTATCTCAAAGTAAGCCGAATTACAGACTCTATCTGGTATGCAAGAGGCAATGGTTACCATTGGAACGGTTACGATGATTACGAGGAAGATTATGAAATTAACGTAGAAGAGGCAATGCCCGAAGATTGGGATGATGAAAACTGGGAAAGCGAAGGAGAAGGCATTGTTGGGAAAACCTATTATGAGCTGCTGGATTCTGTGGAAACCGCTTTGAGTGAAGCATACTTAGATCAGTTTGCTCAAAACTTACTTGTAGAGGGAAACAACTTGATGAAGGCCAATGAAGATTTCGCCGAACAATTACAAGCCAACTCAGAAGGTTCATACTTCGTAAATAATACCGCTAATTTTGTGGCAACAGGTCGATTTGATTATCTCGAACGTCGCCATCCAGAGGCCTACGCGCGCATGAAAGAGATTTACAACGGAAATATACTTTCTGGCAATTTCTACATCGACGACAACACGATTAAACTGGACTTAAAAGCACAATACGGAGAAGCATTGGGCGCCATTTACAAAGATCTTGGTTCGGCCAAATTTGACAAAAACTTCCTGCCGTATATTCACGAAGACGACATTGCGTATGCAACTGTGCATGCGGATTACGAAAATGCATCGGACAAAATTTATGAAACCGCCATGTCGGTTGTAACGAAGTCCGATCGGGAAGAAATGGTTGCCATGTCCGTGATTTTCGATATGCTCTACACCTTCATTGATAAAGAAACACTTTTCGAAACAGTAAAGGGCAATTCATTCGTGTCTTTCAAAGGCATTCAGAAAGTGAAAACGAAAAAAATTGTGTTCGATTACGATGAAGAAACTTTCGAATATATCGAACGTGAGGAAGAAGCCGAAGAAGATATGCCTGTTTTTACCTGGGGATTGGGAACAGACAACCACGAATTCATAGAGAAAATGCTGAACCATGCGCAAAGAGCAGAGAACCGCAGAACATGGGAGGGCGCTTCAAAGCTCATTAACCATGGCGAGTATTGGGAAATTACCAACGGAATGTTCCGAAGTGTTTCTTTGTTCATCATCAATAAAAATGGCGTTTTCATTGTTACCAATGATGCTTCACTTGTTCAAGACCATTCTGACGGATATGGATCGGATGCCATTGCCAAAAAGCGCATGAAACCCGCCCGAAAAGGCGGTGCAGTGTATGCATATGCCGATATGAATCGTGCCATTGATGAGCTTCCGAAAGAAGTGTTCTCGGTACGAGAGAATGAAATGCTCGATCTTTTCAGAGGAAAATCTGGTAGCATTGAATTGACTTCGGAAAAGTCGTCAGGTTTGGAGTCGAATTATGCATTGACCTACTCTTTTGAGTCAGAAGAAGATTCTGGAACGTACATTTTAGACTTAATCAACAGCCTTTACGTTATTTCTAAGTAAGAATGCGTAGAAAATTAGCGATCATCTTTGCCCTGGCAGTAATTTTTGCTGCTGTACTGGTATACCGCCCCTGGGAGTTTGGCTCTGAAAGCGAACCCCGATTCTTTGATCGGCTGCCAGACGCAGACTTAATTGGGAAAACAAATGTGCTGGAATTGTCTGAGTCGCTAGAACAAACTACGTATTATTATCGCATTCCATTTCGCGAGTTTCTAACGCGAGAATTTATCCTACTGCAATCGAAATCCTTTGGAATTGACATTCAAAAACCCGCGTATATTTTCGCCAATGAATCGGAATGGGACGTTGACGATATGGGCGTAATGTTCATGGTGAAAGATAGCTCATTGGTGCGGTTGGGTATTGATAGACTCTCCAAGGCGGTCAGCTTTAAGGACACACTGATCTACGATCACAAGGTGTTTAAAAATCAAGAATCGAAGGTTTCCATTGCCTACGGTTCCGATTGGCTCTTGGTGTATTATGGTGATGCATTTAAGCGCACCTATCATGATGTTCTTTTCGCAAAACGCAATGAAATACCTGCCAATTGGCGTGCTTTTTTGAACAAAACCAATTTTGAAGACTCTCCGCTTGTTGCACAATGGGCATCTAAAAACTTAGAAGATTACGGAATCAATGGTGTCGATGTTCGGTTGAGTAACGACAGTTCAAGTATCACCCTGAATGGTCAAATTCATCAAAACGACTCTATCGCCATTCGACTTTTGGATGAAGGCCCAACCTACGCAAAGCAAGAATACACTAAAACATTGGTCAACCTTCATATGGACGCACGAGAATTGAGCAATCATCCCAACGATCCTATCGTGCGCTTGATGAAAAGTTTGTCCGCAAAAATCTCCTTCCCAATCCAAGATTTTTTAATGGCCTGGCAAGGTTCCATCGCTTTTCGACAGGGCGGATTGCAAACATACAGCGAACGGTACATTACCTCTGAATTGGACGATAATTTTAATGTGACGGAGGTAACCAAATACAAAACCATAAAGCTGCCGGGCTTTTCACTGTATCTCGGGATGCGCCCCACTTATCAAGATTTTATGGATCGATTGATGGTAAAAGGTATCCTCACCAAACCCGACCGTCGCTATCGATTGCTCTTTTCGCCACCATTGGCATTGCAAGAAGAGGATTCCTCCGTTGCTTTGCATACGGCTACGTATTACGAAAAACCATCCATTGGTTCCTCCAACAGCGTAATGTTCACCCACGAGAAAACGCAGTATACTTTTTATCTTGATTCGCTCGGAACCAATACCTATCATTGTCGCTTCAGAATTCCGTTGGAGCAATTGGTCCAAAAAAACATTCCTGCTGATGAACTTTGAGGAATATTTGTCAAAGAAGGATCCAAAACACCGCGAAATCCTCCGAACTGTTCACGACCAAATGCTCGCTTCGCATCCTGCCATGCAATTGGTGAAGAAACGGGGACTTCCCGTTTTTATGCTGAAGAAAAATGTGGCGTATTTAGATGTTCAGAAGGACCGTCCCTTGCTTGGGATCATGTACATGAAAGATATTCCAGGCATGGATAAGTTGACCGTAGTGGGCAATCGAACGCAAATTGGTCATTTCTATTTGGATGAGATGAACGACGAACGATTTTCCGAATTGCTGGCCGTAATTGAGATTGCCGTGACACATGATCTGGAACGTTGAATAGCGATTTCATGCTTCAAATGTTAAAATCCTCCCACGGCATCCAATGGATGCAATAACTTCTCTCAACATGCGTATTTGAAACTACCACATTCAATTACACTATGAAAACAGCACTTTTTTATTGCTTTGTATTATCTAGCCTGTTCACAGAAGCACAAATCAACACAGCCATTTGTACAGATCATTACCAACCTATCTCAAATGGACGATCTACCGATGCTCGATCAGAAGGAATGGGCTTAACCGCCGCCGCTAGTTTTGATAATATCAATACCAGTTTCTATAACCCTGCCATTCTAAGCACCATTCAAGGAATTCAAACCTCGGGAACCTACGTAACATATACCGATGGAATCGACTCAACCTATTCGTATTTCGGAATTGGTGGAAAAATCAATCGCTACCTCAGTTTTAAGGTATCTCATTTCAAATTTGACACGAACGATCCTGCATCAATATTTGGCGATTCCATTCATTTGAACCAATCTGTTTCAAGTTTTGGAATTGCGTCGTCCCCCATAAATCATTGGCATGTTGGAGCCAACTTCAAATTGCTTCGAACCGAACTTTATGTAGACCAAAACAATTATTCTTATTTGGCCGATATAGGCGTACTTGGCATTTATGAATTCTGGAACAAAAAACACCTTTTTTCACCAGGGGTGAGCCTCTCCAATTTTACTGGAACAGATGCACGAGTGCCTGCAACGCTCTTCACATCTATTGTTACGGATGTCGCTTATCCTTCTATTGCTAGAGCTGGGTTTCGCTATTCCTACACCTCTCAAGATTGGAAACTATTGGATTCCTTACCCATCCTTGCAACTACGCTTCAATTAGACTATGAAAACGACTTGAGCACCTATTTCCGGACAGCCTTCCGCTCAGGTATCGAAGTGTCTATGTTGGGATTGCTACATTTGCGCGCTGGATACTACCGTCAATCGGCGGATAATTTAGTTTGTGGTCAAGATGTTGAGAGTCCAGCCTACAAAGAGTATATTGAAGCGTTCACCTTCGGCGTAGGTCTGGAAGCGCCGCTGCACAAACTATACGATCTACCCTTTCGCATAAAGTTGGATTACGCAAGAGGATGGGAACCGTCGTACTACAAAGAAAACTATTATGACCATCTAGAAGGATCTCCGCGCATCTTTAATAGCTTCACACTTCGCCTGGATTGGATTCTTTAAGTACATTGCTGAGAGACTGAATACACGAGGCATAGTATTTATTTTGTGAAAGTTGTCAACGATTTTAACAGCAAATTGTAGAAAACTACACGTCTTCGAAACGCAATTATTGAAAGGATTAAACCTACCTTAAAGAAAAATTCCTTTATGCCGCGAAAATCAACCAAGCCTACCAAAACCCAACCAAAAACAGCTAAAAAATCCAGTAAGAAGAAAGTGTTTGTGCTTGACACCTCCGTGTTATTGCATGATCATCAATCGATTACAAATTTTGACAAGCACGACGTGGCAATTCCGATTACGGTTTTGGAGGAATTGGATAAATTCAAAATTGGGAATGATACCAAAAACTTTTCTGCCAGAGAGGTGATTCGTTTCATTGACAAACTATCGGTTGGCAACAGTCTTCAAGAATTGATTCCTTTAGGAAAAGGCAAAGGAAATTTCAGAGTCGTTCTAAATGGCACCCCAAGTTTGATCAATGCCGAAGATGTATATGCACGAGGAAAAAACGACCATAAAATCATCAATGCTGCCCTTCATTTAAAGGAGCAACATCCTGAAATGGAAGTCACACTGGTCACAAAAGACATTAATCTTCGCATCAAAGGGAAAGCCCTTGGAATTATATCCGAAGATTACGAAACGGGGAAAGTGTCTAATGAAGACATTCAACCGGCGAGTGTGAGTACCATTGAAAATGTTGATTCAGAACAAATCAGGCAAATCTTTACCAAAGGATTTATTGAAGAAGATGGCATACTTGGCAACTTAAAAGCGGCGAATGGTTATTATATCCTGAAAAATGGAAAGTCGTCATCGTTGGCGGTGTACAATCCAAACCTGGATAGAATTGAGCGCATTGAAAAAGAGTTTGTGTATGGTATCAAGCCCAAAAATTCGGAGCAAGCCTTTGCTTTGAACGCACTGCGGAACCCGGATATCAAACTTGTTGCACTGCAAGGTGTGGCGGGAACTGGAAAAACCCTACTAGCACTAGCATCAGCTTTGGAACAACACAAGAAATTTCATCAAATCATTTTGGCGCGACCAATTGTACCACTGTCCAACAAGGAGATCGGATTTCTACCAGGAAATGCCGACGATAAAATTGGGCCCTACATGGAGCCATTGTGGGACAATTTGAAGTTCATAAAAGCGCAATTTGGTGAAAACGAGCGCAAGCGCAAAGCCATCGAAGAGTTGGAGGAAAGTGGGAAGTTTGTGATTACACCGCTGGCATTTATTCGCGGACGCAGCTTGTCTAACATCATGTTTATCATCGATGAGGCACAAAACTTAACCCCGCACGAAATCAAAACAATTATCACGCGTGCTGGAGATAATACCAAGATTGTTTTCACGGGGGATATCAATCAAATTGATACGCCGTATTTGGATGAAAATAGTAATGGCTTGGCTTATCTTGTAGATCGATTGAAAGGCGAAAAATTGTTTGCACACATCAAACTTGAAAAGGGAGAACGCTCTGAGTTGGCAAATCTCGCCAATGATCTACTTTAATTCGTTTTCTGGGAAGAACATACGTCCGTTGTACCAATCTTTGTCTATGTGCGCTCCTTTGCGCTCATAAAAGGCTATCGCTTCTTTGTTCCAGTCTAAAACTTGCCAATCCATGCGCGCGCATTCTCGTTCCCTGGCAATGTTAACAACCGTATCAAATAGCTGCGAGCCTGCACCCGTGCCGCGATAATCGGGCAGTACATACAAGTCCTCTAAATAGAGAATTGGGCCTTTCCAGGTAGAATATGCCATGTAATAAAGCGCAAATCCAATAATGCGTTCGGGAAAAGCAGCCACAATTGCTTCACAACGATGATGCTCGAAGAGATCTGCACCAAGTTTTTCAGCGGTATTGACAACGGCATCCGGTTCATTTTCAAAATCCGCTAAGCCTTGAATAAGCTCAAGAATCGCCGCCTCGTCTCCACGTTGTGCTTTCCGTATGATCATTAGTTAACTCCGGCAAGATTGAATCGAAGACGCAACCCTGTACTTAGGTTCCCTGTTGGGAACGACGTTGTTACCTTCGGTGTGTTCAAGGTTTGATCGTAGTAGAATGAAACAACCAAATACTTGTTCAAGTTGTAATCTGCAGAGGAACGAATAGAAATCACTTGCTGTCCAGCGGTTGCTTGATTGGTTTCTTCACTAATCTTGCGAATGACCGTTAAGTTATCACGGAAGGACACGTCGATGCGGATATTCAAATCGCTCGCCTCTAACTTTCCAAATGGGAGCTTCACTTTCGTAAACTTGTATCCCGTACCAATTACCCATTCGTTTCCAAGGATTTCGGTTACCTGATTGTTGTTTAATGAAAGCGTTGCGTTTCGATCTTTTTTGTATTCGAACTTTGTGATCAAACCTTGCGGCTTGCCTTTTGTCTTAATCAACCACGTTGCATCCAATCCGATTAATGGAGAGAAGCGTTCCGAAATAGCAATGTTCTGCACTACCATTCCTGAAATAAAGTTGTTGTTCAAGTCACGTGAATCTGCAAACCCACCATTGTCGAATGTAGCATCCATGTTCGTTTGCATTCCTGAAACGCTCACCGTATTGCTATATGAATGACGAATTACAAAGTTTTTCAACTTGTTCTTCATGAACTCAAAGTTCTTCAGTCCATTGTAATTTAATGACCAGTTCGGCAACGGCATGTTTTGCACTGGGTTCACATTTCGATCATTCACAGAACGATTCGAGAAAGAAGTCATAAAGGAACCAATGATCACATCTTGTTGTGTTTCACCGTACCCATCGTAATATCCTGAAGTCAATTCTGATGAATTTGGATTTTGTGAGCCCAATAACTGCGACACCTCTTTACGGCTGTCCAACATCCCGTCAAATACAGTCGATTCAAAATTACCTCCTAAGGTTGTAAATGCAGAGCTAAACGACACATTTGAATAGGTCAATGTTCTTGTCTCGAATGGACTTTCGGCACTGTAAGATTGATTGGCATCGTTCCATCGGAAAAATTCGTTCTCACTGGTAGAGTACGTACGGTTCAACGTAAACTCAATCGATAAATCCTTGATTGGTTGTACCGTAGAGCGCAGATTCAATGTTTGATTGCGTGTGTTCGTGTACTGACGGTTCAAATCTTGATTGAAAACAAGATATCCTGGATTCGTCGTTGGTGAAGTACCTGCCAGTGTATTGGCAACATTGTATCCGTTGGCTCTTCCCCAAACATCGTAACGCTGCTGCCCGAAGATAAAGCCTCCGAGTCCAGAACTGAAACTTGGATCCATTCCGAGTACTCCAACGCTTTCGCGATATCCAGGTAGCACTGTTCCGTTGGTCACGTTATAGGTTCCAGAAACATTTCG
Source organism: Fluviicola sp. (assembly GCA_043584915.1). Classification (GTDB taxonomy): domain Bacteria; phylum Bacteroidota; class Bacteroidia; order Flavobacteriales_D; family Crocinitomicaceae; genus UBA4466. Next base: position 1,393,281 of record CP121319.1, on the reverse strand, counting down.
AACGCTCATCAATGCACGTGCTGTAAATCCGGCAATTGGATGCACTTTACCATTTCGTTTCTTGCGCTTTTCTTCACGTTTTACTTTGCGTTCCCACTTCTTCAAGGTGCGTTCCCATTTGCGCTTTTCCTTCGCTGTCATTTCTTCGACAGGTTTCGGTGGCTCTGGTTTCTCCAATTTCGTGTCAGGTGCTTCGTTCGCATTTGGACCATCCGTGGTATTTCTTCTTGGGTTCGCAGCTTGACCACGAGCACCACCACGAGCGCTTCTTCCATCCGAGATAACACGTTTCAACCATGGAACCTTGTTGTACAGATTGGTAAAGTTTGCCTGCGCCGTCATGTTAATTGTACGGCTATTTTGGATGGTATTTCCAAATTCGGGTTGCGCTAAAGGACCGCGTTGCCAGTTGTAGGTTCCCTGATACTTAATATTCGCATTGATCCAGTCCGTTGCAGGAATTTGATCCAATGGTAAGTTGTAACTGAAGGAATAATTGTGCGTGTAATCCATCGGCGTACCAAAGGTCATCAACTGTTGTCCTACTGTATCCGAAAATTCTTGGAATCCTTCACCACTTCTACGATCCACACGTCCGTCAGCTTCCTGGAACAAGGATCTGTTGGTTGCCGAGAACTGGAACTTCAATTTTTTTGTTAAATCCCAACCAAGGTTGTACGATCGGTTCCAATTGAACTGCTTCACGTACACAGGGCGGAACGAAAACGAGGTATCTACGGTACTTCGAATTTGACGTTCGTTGTAAGAACGCATAATGTCGTTGGTAAACGAAACATTCTTCGGCATTGGATAGAAGTTCATCTCACGAATGATTTTGAACCACTTCGATTTTTTCAAGAATTTACTTTTCTTGAATGGCATGATTGGCTTCGCATTGAACGAATAGTTGTATGCCAAATTACCCGTCCATGTTTTCGTAATATCTGATTCCGTGACAAAATCACGCAACAGGTTCTCTGTGTAAGCATACGACGCCGTCCAGTTCGAAATACGCCAGAAACGATTGGTTGCTCCTGCTTTCAATTCCTTCCGCACTCCTGAGAAATTATACGACCTGCGCTCTGCGAAGTCTTGCCCCAATTTTGCGCGTCGTCGGCGCTCTGCCAAATCCGTGTATTCTGACAGTTTGATGTCAGGATTTAATGGATCGTATTCTGGATTGATGATTCCAAGGGAATAAGCATAAAAGAATGGAAGTGAAACACGTGCTTTACGGCCAAAAAATTGACCCAACTGAACGTTTGCATTCAAGTCAAAACCAATTTGCTGATTTCGTTGGCGCTCTTGCACTCGGCTATCTACATTACCCCAGTTGATTCCAGAGTAATTACCCGACATATTCAAGTTGGCAAAGTCGGCAAATTGAACACGCATACTTGCCGTAGCTGCAGATCCACCTTCATCAACGAAGTCTGTAAGACGCAACTCATTTACCCAAACAATCGCACATTTCTCCTGACCATCTTCTCGCCAGTTTTCGAGTTCGTGCGAGTTTTCTCCTGGGTTTCGTACACCGATCATTATGGTGCGCAATCCTTGCAAGTTCGGATTACCTTTCACACGAATGATGCGTTCTTCATTATCGAGTTTTCGCTCGTAAATGACATTGTTTGCAACACCTGGAACACCCGCCGTGGCATCAGCATTACGGGCTTGCTTCAAGTCCAATAATTTCTGGAACTCAATATCTATGTTGTTTGATTCTGGCCAAATATCCAAATCCGAAGAAGCTCCTGGCTGCGTCAAATTTACAGGCAATTCGTATTCGTAATAGTTATCCGTGAAGTCTGTCCCCAAACGGATGAATACCGTCACATCTTCATCGTTCAATGGTGTTGCGGCTCCTGGGATTGCTTCACCGTGAACAAACATTTTCAATCGCTTGTATGTACGGATGTCGAACTGAACATTTCTAAATGCTGCGCGTGCATCGCCATCTTGTAAATTACATACCTCCAACAACAATGATTGCTCGTTCAATGGTCGTTGAATTGGCTGTGATGGGTCAATCTCTTGCTGAATTCCTGGTGGAATTACGTATTGTACTGGCGAGCGTTGTTCGTTCTCCTGAATGTTTACTGCACCAATATTAAAAGTAGTTAGGTTCGGATCAACCGTTACACCATCTCCTGGTTCGGTCAAGTCCTCTGCGTATCGTCGCCATTCTCCGCGAATGAACTCCAATCGTGCAAAACGCAACACTACTTCTTCATCAAATTCCTTCAAGAACATTCGCATGAAACGAATGGAGCGGAAATCAGAAATACCGTTTACACGCTTTTGAAAATCCACAATGGGAACACGGAACTGATACCATTTCTCCACCTTATTTCCATTTGGCGTACCAATGGTGTATTCCTGTACAGAGGTAATGTAGTTTTGTCCTACAACCATATCCTGTGGACGCATACTAATTTTGTACTGGAAGTAACTTTCTGTTTCCGAAAGGTTGTTGTCCTGATTGATATCCTCAATATCCGGTGTATTCGATCCTAATGTTGGATATCCTTCAGCATTGGCTGTATCCGACATTTCCGTTGTAAATGAGTTTCCTTCCATTCCATTGAACTTTTTGTATCGTTCAAGGATGTTGAGGTCATTCGCGTCGAAATTATCGTCTCGGTAATAATTGTAGTTATCAGAAGATGGATCGGCCAAAAGTGCTGCTTGCGCGGTTGCTGATAATCCAGAAACAGGAATCCAATTTAAGAAGTTTTCGTAGTGAACGCGTTCTTGCTCATCGCTCCATCCATCAATTCCAACGTCTTGGTTGACGCGTGAATCTGGGTTGGCATCAAATGCATTCACCACCACTTGCTGTGTGGATACTTGAGCCCAAGTTGTAGTGTCTAGATTGTTGTCTGCCAGTGTTGTTGAGGTTGGCAAACCATGCTCGAAACTCTTACGAGAATCTGGTAAAATGTCCTCTGAAATGTTCCCGAGGTTGAAGTACAAATCTCCTCCTGTATGTGGCCCCGGGTTTTCTGCTTCGGCATCATCGTTAAATGGATCCAAAAGCCAGAACTGAATGTATTCAATGTTGGCTTGCTCAAAGTTGTTTGTGGTAAGTGCGCGCATCACCCCACCCCATCGGTTGGCTGGATCAATAAATGTTCCGTCAGCATTGAAGGTTGCCGTGGTATCGTAGTTGTACATTCCACGTTCTTCTGGGTAGTATGCCAGGTCAAGCACGGGAACATTGGTTGGCGTTCCGTATTGGTTCACCTGATTCGGCCAAATTTCTTGGAATTGTACCAGGCGCATACGACTGTCAGAAATCTGATTTTGATTAGATGTCCACTCCGAAGTTTGATAGAAATACGGATCAATAACGTACCACGCTAATTTCGATCGTTTGAATCCTGCAGTTAAATTCTTGGTGCTAGCCTCTGGGAATAAATCGGGCTGTCCTTGAGGAACAGATGCCAAATTCCAAGCGGTAAACGAACGCAAGTCGATGGTACTTTGAGCACCTTCAAAATCGTCGATGTAAGACGTTCCATCTCGGTTAATCACACGCGGCTGCCCGGGGATTAAGTGTGCAAACTCTCCTTGAAAATCAATGGTTGATTTGGCTTTTGTAGAAATCCCAGGAAGGAAATCGACCATTTTGGTCAAGAATGGCACGTCGGCACTGAACTGAATATCTGCACCAATGACATTGTTCTTGTAGGGCTCACTTCCGATATCCACCTTTTGAGTCACCGGTCGTTCCATCATGCGCATCCAGGTAGCACCGATATTGAATCGATCACTGAATCGATGCGAGACACGCGACCCAATCAGGGACCTGGCCTGGAATCCAAATACGTTATTGCTTTCAACAGAAATATTGATGGGCGTTCCTGATTCCAGTACTCCTGAATTCAATATCTTCACTCGGCCTAAGTTGTAATCAACTGTGTAGTCAACACCTTCAATCAAAGTCAAACCTCCCGCCGTAACGGTAACGCCTCCTTCCGGCACGTTTAATACGTTCAGTGGAATATCCGAACTGATGGATGATTGGTATTGTCCTTTGAATGAGAATCGGTTTTTGGCAGGGATTAACTGCGCCACAATTTGCGTGGAATCGTACAATTCCTGGAATACAACTCCGTCAACAATGGCGGGTGGTAAGCCTTCGGCCAATAATTTACCTTTCAAGGTAGTACCAAAAGGCTCTATGGTTGAGAAATATACCCGACCGTTCCTTGCATTGATGGTACCGGCATTAATTATTTTATTTCGCACTTCCGAGTCGAATTCCAAGGGCACAAAATCCAAAACTCCATCAGAGAATGGCTGATAATTGAAGTTGATTCGGTCCATATCAACCAACGTCACCAATTGTTCATCATCTACTCCTTCGTATGGGAAATACGGGATTAATACTGAGGTTTCTGGGTTGTTGTACAACACATCCATTCGGAACCCTTGTTGATCCAATTGATAAGCTCCAATTGAATACACGTTTTTCATCATCAAATCCCATGTATTGGTCTTCGGATTCATCAACGTTGGACGTAGCATTTTCAAGATCAATGCGTCCTGTCCACTCGAACCATCCGTTGAAAATTCCCCAACCTTGTAGGTTTCGTTTCTGTATGTGTATTCATAAGCAACGCCCAATACCTCATCGTTATTCAATGGTAGGTTCAATGAAACAAATCCCATCTGAGCGTTGTAGGTAAACTCTTGTTCCGAAAGCATTCGGGCATTCTCTACTTTTTCGTAATGTACCGCCTGTTGGAATGGTCCTGGCTGCACTACTTGTGATGATAGCGCTGAAACAGAGTTCACAAAACCTCGAATCAATGGTTGCGTTGAAGCCCAAGCGTAAAGTCCATTAGCATCGTTATCAGGTAATTCGTCTACCCAAAAGCTTCCCGGATTTCCTTCACAATTCTCTGCCAATGCTTCTCCAAGATCGGCAAATGCAAGAATGTTTCGTGTATTCTCCGTAGACGCATTTCGGTTGGTTACCCACACCTCGATACGTGTAATGTTGATGGTTGTATTGGCAATTGGCACCGTTTGCATTGCCTCATCGTAATGATCGCGGTGATAATGGTTGATGAAGTAGTGACGGTTGGCTTCATAGTTGTCGGCTGTGAGTTCGAACTGCTGTTGTTGCGCCTCTCCCTCAATGGTAATTTCTTTTCGCTGACCGCGAGAAGAAGCAGCAATCAAATCCACATACGTTTTTCCGAAGCGCAATTGTGTACTAGCACCGAAAAGCGTTTGTGAACCAGGAATCAAGGATGTTGGAGGCGTAAATGATACATTTCCAAGCGCGATCTTTTGCATGATCTGATCTTCGTTTCCGGCATATTCCAAAGTCGATATATTATCGAAGTTGAATGCTGCTTGCGTATCGTAACTGGTGTTAATTTTCAGCTTCGTCCCAATTTGACCTGTAAGGTTCAGTTTAATCTGTTGCTGGAAATCAAATCGTGTAATTCGACGCTGACGAACCGGGAGGATTGGATTGTCATATCGTGAAGAGTTGACTCCAAAAGACAATTCTACGTTTCCTTGTGGTGTAATGACAATTTCATCGGAGCCGAAGAAACTTTCAAAGACTTTGCTATCAATTTTAATCGGCAATTGGAAAGGCTGACTTTCCTGAGTTTGTTCGTCGATTCTTCCGCGCCAATTTTCTTTCAGCGCTTTTTGACGTTCGTATTCAACATATTCTTCAAAGGTCATTACCGACGGATTGCGGTAATTCAAATCATTTCCAATGGTTTCTGTGAAGATGTACGTTCCTGTAATTGGATCGTAAACAATGGTTTGCTCAACTCCGGTAGGATCTCCAAGATCAAAACTCTGGTTCCCGGATTGTGTTGGATCGTACGTTGGCTCAAGTGGATAGATCAGGGAATCCGGATCTCCATTTTGCGCATACCCTATGGATGCCCCTATGAGACAAAGTAGTATTGCTATTTTATCTATCGCTTTTTCCGCAGCTTTCTTATCAAAACCTAGGGAAATCAATGCTGTTAACGCATCAAATCGACTTGTATTGTTTGCATTGAACATATTTTCGGATGAAAAGCTCATTTTTAACATTTTATCCTTCAAATCGACGATCACTCGTTGAGCTGTTTTTGCTCCAATCCCTTTCACACTTTGAATCGTTCTGGGCTCTTTTTCATGCAAGATTTCAACCGCTTTGGCCATTTTCTCAGGATCGTCACCAATAGAGGATCCAAAGTTCGAATAACTCAATAGGGCAATCCTAGGCGTTACCTTGAACTTACGAATCGTTCTTGCTACGTTTGAGGTTATTTCGGCAATATCCTCTGCCGTTGGATTCAAGTTGATGGTAGTGTCTGCTAAGAACAATGGACCGCGCTTTGTACTTAAAATGTACATTCCTGCCACCTTATTCATGTCTTTCTGAAGTCCCACGGTTTGGATCGCTGGAATCACCAATTCGCGGTAGTTTCTGGTCAACCCCGAAATCATTGCGTCGGCATCTTTCATCTCTACCATCATGGCTCCGAAATGATTGCGCTCCCGCATTATTTGAATGGCTTCGAATTCTGTTACTCCTTTTCGTTTTCGTTTTTCAAAAAAGGCTTGTCCAAAGGCTTCTCTTCGTTCTCGCTCTTCATCAGACTTTGGATCGATGATTTCTACGTCAGGAATCTCAATCATGTATTCTTCGATGAGCTCTTCAATTTTATCGCGTCGACCTAACAAAATTGGCGTTGCAACGCCTTCTTCCCAAGAAGTAAAAATAAACGGGAAACCAAGTACGTTGTTCACCTGGTTAGGATGATCGGAACGACCTGTCGCCATGATGATGTCTTCACGAACGGACATCGCATCTTTGTAAGAAATTTCAGGTTCAGGATTCGCTAATGCAAAGACAATTGCATCTTTAACAACGATCTTCACCTTGCCAATCTTCTTTCCTGCTAATTCTAAAGCATTCAGGAGAGCAGCAGACGAGATAATCGCTGTTCCATGTTGATCGTCGTGCATGATTGGAATATCCAATTCTGCTTTCAAACGTTCTTCAATTTCGAATGCCTCTGGTGCCTTAATATCCTCAAGGTTGATTCCTCCAAACGTTGGCGCAATTGCCTTCACTGTTTGAATGAAGGTTTCTGGATCACTTGCATCTACTTCAATATCGAATACATCAATATCTGCGAAAATCTTAAAGAGAAGACCTTTCCCTTCCATCACTGGCTTTGATGCTTCAGGGCCAATATCACCTAAGCCGAGTACTGCTGTTCCGTTGGAAATAACAGCTACTAAGTTTCCTTTACTTGTGTATTTGTATACATCATTTTTAATGCAGAAGCATCAACAGTAGTTTCTGCCTGACCAGTAACGTTTTGAGACGCTACTACTTTTCCTTGTACGTCAACTACCTGAATAGATACGTTAGAAGACTCATCCAACTTCACAGTGAAGTTATCAGTAGCTGGGTTCGGGAAGATAGAAACAGCAATTTGCTCTTCTTCGTTGATTGAGTTCGACTCACCTACGTTGATGTTATCTAAGAACAAGTTGTTTCCGTAAGCAGAAACAAACTCCATACGCAATACAACATCACTCATGTTATCGTAAGCAGAAAGGTCTACGTTAGTAGAAGTCCAATCTCCAGCTGCAGGAGCGTTATACTGAGTAGTATTCGCTGGCAATGTTGCCAATGCAGATCCAGATGCTTGCCAAACTTGAGTCCAAGTAGCTCCACAATCAGTAGACGCGTAAACCGTCATTTGATCGTTTTCTGCTTGGTACTGACAGTATGTGTGATCGAATGTCAATGCAGTGTTGTTTCCAGTGTTGATTTTCTGCATAGTCAAGTTCATTGTACCAGACTGAATGCTGTAGAAACGTACACGGATTGCACGGTTCGAGTTTCCGTATCCACCGATTGCACCGTAGTTGTATGTCGGTCCATCAAGAACACCGAACAACCCTGAATTAATTGCTGCATCAGCATCAAAAATCGCTGTAGACAAATCACGTGAGTAACCTGTACCCGCTTCCAATGGAGCAGATTCCATCGTTTCCATTACTGGAGCAGCAACACCTGTTGCGTTCAATTTGTTGTACGTCTCATCTGGAATAGCTACCGCTTGTGGGCTAGACCATGGCTGCGAACCATTAGCAGAAACAATAGTGTAAGAAACTACGCTTGTTCCTGGGTTCAATGTTGTTGCAGGGAATGTAATTGTTTCCGTTTGACCTTGCGTCAAGTTGATACCTGTTACAGTCTCTTGTACTGGAGTACCTCCATCGATAGAGTATTCAGCAACGATTTCAGTAATCGCTGTTTGTGAATCATTGTTTGTGAATTCAACACCTGGTGTGAAAGAGTAATCACAAAGACCAGCACCTGCTTGAGAAGCAGAAGCAGCTGATACTGCAACGATACCTGGGATCGGAGCGTAATCAGACTTAGCCGCCTGGTGAATTGTTTTCGCTGACTCATTCTCTAGGTATACTGCGAAACGAACTTCCGCTTTGTCGAACAAGTAAGAAGGCAAATTAGAAATCGTAAAGTTGTACGTTTCAGTTGCTCCACCTGCGATGGTCGGAAGATTAGATCCCGCTTCAGCATTTGAAGTACCACCTGTTGTCGTGTACATCTGGCGCATTACGTTGTAGAATACTGTTTCTCCGTTAGATCCTGGAGCCGTTCCGTAATCAACTGTTTCTTCATACATAGTGATGAAGATTTTGTCAGCGTCAGAAACAGCAGAACCTGTAGTATTTGTTACTTCAACAGTAACATCAATTGTGTTGGCATCTGGCCAAGACTGAGTAACAGTGATATCGTACGGTGTAGTTGCCTGCGCCGCAGAAGTCAATGTTGAGTTTGTTACAATTGTGTTTGGAGCTCCTGGGGAACCACCATTCAATGTAGTGTTTGGAACACCAGAAACACCGTAATAGTTACGACGAACATCTGGACCAGCTGGGTAAGCTGCGTTCATTGGGTCAACTCCTGGCCAAGAAACCTGGTGAGAGATTTTCACGTATTCACCTGAGTATCCTGCAAGTGTTGCTTGCATGGCTGGGTTTTGAGAGGCACAAGGCCCACAAGATGCTTGAGTAAAGTGCTCAATCATCGGTGTCTGGGCTACTTGCGAAAAAGCTAACGACGAGGACGCGATAGCTAAAACTGCTAGTAAATTTCTTTTCATAATTCGTATTTTCCGCCTAAAGTAAGACCTTCGCTTCAAAGCACACAAAAAAACCTTAGACAATTATTGGTTTCCTAACTTGAGCCTGAATTGTTGAAATGGAAAACATTACTATCACATATTGTTAAAATTTATCATAATCATTTAAAACCCAAGTTACATGCCATTAATGAAAAATCCTTCCATTTGTATTTTCTCTGGCGCCGGAATGAGCGCAGAAAGTGGTATTTCCACCTTTCGTGATTCGAATGGCCTATGGGAGAACTATAGTATAGAGGAAGTCGCAACACCACAGGCTTGGGCTAAGGACCCAAACTTAGTTACCGCCTTTTACAACGCCCGAAGAAAGAATGTTTCGGAGGCTCAACCCAATAAGGCGCATCAAGCGATTGCTGCTCTTGAGAGTATTGGAGATGTGCAAATTATCACGCAGAATATAGACGACCTTCATGAACGCGCCGGAAGTAAAAATGTCTTGCATTTACACGGCAATATTAGAATGGCAAAGTCTAGCGGACCCAATCAAGAGCAAGAATATTTTCCCATTAAAGGATGGGAGCTTACTGAAAATGATGTTTGTCCCGACGGATTTCGATTACGTCCGCATGTGGTTTGGTTCGGGGAGGCGGTTCCTGCTTATGAAGAAGCTGCTGCGTTACTCTCTAAGGCGGATATTCTCGTTGTGATTGGCACTTCACTTCAAGTATACCCTGCTGCAGGGCTCATTCATTATGCCGAAAATGCTCAAAAACGCTTCATTATCGACCCGAAAGTGAACGAACTTGATGTGCCCGATACGTTCACCAAAATTAATGCAACGGCGTCTGAAGGAATGCGTCAGTTTACAGAATGGATGGAGAAGGGCTAATTACTTTGCTGCTTTCTCAGCCGCTTTGATTTCTTCCTTTACGTAATTCTCAATTGCTCCTGTCATAGACGGTGCATTTGGTTGAGGTGCGTGTAAATCCAAGCGAAGGTTGTTCTTTACAATAGCGTTTGCTGTGGTAGGACCGAATGCAGCAATAATGGTATCGTTTTGTTTGAACTGAGGGAAGTTTTTGAGAAGTGACTCAATTCCTCCCGGACTGTAAAACACCAACATATCGTAGTAAACATCTTCCAAATCAGACAAATCTGCAGCCACTGTTCTATACAAAACAGCTTTTGTAAACTTCAAATTGTTGTCTTCCAATGTCATTGGGATACGGTCACGCAGACGATCGGCGCATGGTAACAAGAACGTTTCTTTTTTGTGCTTTTTCAAGACATCAACAAGATCCAATATCGTTTGTTTCCCAAAGAAAATTTTGCGTTTTCGATAGGTAACGTATTTCTGCAAGTAATAAGCAACTGCCTCAGAAATACAGAAGTACTTCATTGAATCAGGCACTTCGAAGCGCATCTCTCCAGCAATACGGAAATAGTGATCAACCGCTGTTTTTGAAGTAAGAATTACCGCGGTGTGATCATTCAAATCAACCTTTTGCGATCGAAACTCTTGTGAGCTAATTCCATCAACCTGAATGAATGAACGGAAGTCGATTTTCAAATCGTACTTTTCCGCCAAATCGAAATAAGGTGACTTTTTCCCCTCGGGTTTCGGTTGTGAGACCAATATCGTCTTTATCGCCAAAGCTCAATTTTTTTAGTTTAACTTCTTCGCATTCATATCACTAAATCCTGCCATCCGACGTAGTAAACTAGTAGGAACGGCAGAATTTCGAGGGTGCAAAAATACAAAATTATATAATACCATGAAACAAATCCCCACAATCCAACTAAAGGAAACCTCGCGTGGCGTCAACGAATCTGGGATTTGTGTTTCAAGAATTAAATGCGATGCTTGTAGCACTTTGCTCATGGGTTTGAGAGTTCAATCAAAGTTATGCTTTGAAAGCGATATAAATTTAACAATGCACAAAAATATAGTTAAATTTGTTCCTCAATAAACTAGGATATGAAAACTGATTTATATACACATCCGGATTACTATGGTATGGATAACATGCTGTCTGAAGAGCACAAGTTGGTGCGTGAGGCAGCGCGCGCCTGGGTAAAGAAAGAAGTTTCGCCATTATTGATGAACATTACGAAAAAGCGACATTTCCGAACCACATTTTACCAGGTTTAGGTGAAATCGGTGCTTTCGGACCGTACATTCCCGAGGAATACGGAGGACCAGGATTAGATCAAATTTCGTATGGTTTGATCATGCAGGAGTTGGAAAGATGTGACTCTGGATTGCGTTCAACGGCATCAGTTCAAAGTTCTTTGGTGATGTATCCAATTTGGAAATATGGATGCTCCATTCGCAGATATCGCTGTAGTTTGGGCAAAGAATGAAGAAGGACGTATTCACGGATTAGTTGTTGAGCGTGGAATGGAAGGTTTCTCTACGCCGGAAATGCACGGAAAACTATCACTTCGTGCGTCTGCAACAGGTGAGTTGATTTTTGATAACGTTTGCATCATTCCAGTTGATTCAAAAGAAATTGGCTGAAATGATTACGGAAATCACGAAAGCACAATTATTGACTTTCCGACTCGGACAATTGAGAAACGAAGGAAAAGCAACATCTGCCCAAATATCGATGGCGAAGCGAAACAATGTGGAAATTGCATTGGATATTGCACGCGAAGCACGACAGATTCATGGCGGAATGGGAATTTCCCTTTTATCATCGCAAAGTTTTCAACCTACCAACCAATTTGAAATGGTCTCCGTTGGTTATTGTATGAAATTAATGCTGCTATTTGTAATTGTACTCATATCACTTACCGCCTGTAAAAAAGATAAGATCGAAATTAGTGGTTCTGCCAATGAAATTATAGGCGAATATGAATGGTATTGCTCGACTTCGGGAGTAAATGATTCATTTTACCAGGATCAAACAACTGATCGCTACGGAATTCGTATTGATGAAAAATCCAAATTCAAATTTTTTATAAACGGGGAAATCTATCAAAAAGGTTATGTCTCAAATTATCGTCGTAATAGCCTTGACAACGGTTGGATAATCACGATTCAGGGCAAATGGGGAAGCGAAAGGCTTAACTTTATAGATGGTGAAATTCAATGTGATAGATGGCCGCAATGGGGGTATTCAAATAAATGGTTAAAGAAATGAAATCAGCAACGATACTAATCGGGATAACCTTGTTGTTTGGGTGTCAAAAGTTTCAACATTCGGAAATTACGGCGGCTAACTGCGAATTGTGTCCCTACGCTCAAACGCTTGAAGGTACGTATCGCGGAATAGCCTATAATAGTTGGTATGGACCCGATTCTGCCACAGTCACAGTTCAACAAGTGTTTTTAGGCAATAGCGCTTACGAAGATTCCGTATTTATGTATTTCAACATCGAGTTAGAATACGATAGTATTCCATATGGCCCAACGAAAAGCAGTGATTTGATACGAATCAATTCAGACGACGGTCTTACTGTGGCAGATGGTCAACCATCTCAACATATGGTGGAAATCCTTCGCGCGGACTCAATTGTCCTTCTTGACCAATTCTGGGGTGGGTCCAATGGATACATAACAAGCATGTCAGGAACATTTTACCGTCAGTAATTATTCGGAAAGTGGAAGCATAATTGTGAAGGTTGTTCCGATGCCTTCGGTTGAATCGAAATCGATGGTGCCGTGATGATTCTCTACAATTTGCCTCACCATGGCGAGTCCTAGTCCTGTTCCTGTGCTTTTTGTCGTAAAGTAGGGCGTAAAGATTTTGTTTTTCTTTTCTTTTGGGATGCCGACTCCATTATCTTCTATATCGATTTGAACTTTGTTCTCAACCTTCGAAATATTGATCTTAATTTCCGTTGCACGCGATTCTGCCGTCGCTTGAATGGCATTTTTAATCAGGTTGTTAAACACGCGAATCATCTGGTTGCGATCGGCGCGAATTGTCGCTTCATCTAAATCAGAACTTACAATTACCGAAACTCCTTCACTCACAAATACTTGTTTTGCGGTTCGAATCAATGCGATAATATCCAAACGCTCTTCCGATGGGCGCGGCATCTTGGCGAAATTGGAAAACTCGTTCGCAATGTTTGTCAGCGCATCAATTTGTTCAATAATCGAGTTGGCTACGCGCTTTAGTTTATCTTCACTCTTCGGATCATTGGCGTCATAACTACGCAATAAATGCTGCACGCTCAGTCGCATGGGTGTCAATGGGTTTTTAATCTCGTGCGCCACCTGCTTCGCCATTTCTCTCCACGCCGATTCACGCTCACTTCTCGCTAATTTTTGTGCGGCATATTCCAATTCTTCCAACTTTTGGTTGTAGTCCTTCACAAGCGAACCAATTTCATCTTCCTTGCCATAGGAAATGCGTTCGTTGTGCGTTCCGAATCGAACGGCCGAGAAACTTTCTTGCAATATTCGAAGAGGAGCGGTTAACCAATTCGATACGAAAATCGCTATCAAAATGGAGAGTGCGAGGAGCAATACAAACACATTGACAATTGCTACCAAAAACTTTTGTATTTGCGTTTCAAACTCGTTTTGTTGCCCGAAATGTTGGAGGTTGATGTAGGCGATTAATTTCCCATCCTTATTGTAGAATGGCTTGTAGGCAGAACTGTATTCCAAAGCGCCAATATGCTCATCACCAAGGTATTCACTTCGTTCTCCGTAGCGCATTTCGGCAAAAGCACTCGGGTTCATTTGTTCACTAATCAGCCCTGAGTTGAACACTTTGGGTCTGGACGTTGCGAGCAGGTAGCCATTTACATCGTAGAGGTTGATATCGGTAAAGAAGACGCGTGAAAATTTCTCCAAATAAAACTGCATGCGATCGCCGTTTTCGTCGATATCCAACGCTTCCATCGCTCCAAGTTTGGCTCCCACTTCTTTGTTTACGGAATCCAATTTTTCACGCACGACATCGCGGGTATACTCCTTGTGCTGATTGCTGACGAAAATTCCACTACCCCATCCAAATGCAAGCAAGGATAGGAAAACAAGCGCAATCAATACCAATTGGATTTTAAGAGCAAGGCTTAATGTTCCTCTGCTGGTTTCCGTACGATTCAAACGGAACATGAGCGGGAGCAGCATTAAACCGTAAAAAGAGAATAAATAAGAAAATGCTGTGAATTGTTCAATGCGTTCGCCATTTTTTCGAGACAATACGACCGTGTAATTGGGCGATTTTTGCAACACGAAATGATTGTACCCTCCAAAATCCACAAAGTGGCTTCCAGACTCATCTTCGATCAATTTGGCGATGTTTGATGGATAACTGAAATCGCCGTATTTGTTCAACAATTTCTTATTGTAGTATTTCGCAATGGAATACTCTTCCAACGATTCAAAAACGCTTGTAGTTCCGCTTATCAGAAGCCTTGGAAAGCCAATTTCTTCTGGAATTTTCGTTGATTTCAGTGTACAAAAAAGGATTGCCGTTGAGTCCTCGCTTTCGATTTCTTGCCGAATAACGTAACTGTATTGATTGCTGTAATCGCTAATGAAATAAATGCTCGAATCAATTTCTGATGGAACTCCAGAGCGATTGATAATTTTTTGCAGGGCGTCGTATTCTCTGGTGCTCATTTCTACACGATCCACAATCGGCAAATGTTGCGCATTGAACAGCGAAAATTTCATTTCATACCGTTCCCAAAACCCATTGAAAAAGCGGCGTTCTAAATTTTCCTGAAAATCTGAAATCCGCATATTGTATCGGGTGGTAATGAGCTTTTTCAGGAATTTATCATCCGTGAGTTGCGGCGCCAATTTACTGTACTCGGCTTCTGTGACAATATCTTTTTCTGTCGCCAATTGGTTGGCATACAACTCTTTCTCTCCGCGCTCCTTTTTCCGTTCCAGGTGATTGATCGTCACAGACATGGTAATCGCAAAGCTGAAAAGAACGAAAAGTCCAGAGCCAAAGCCTCTTGAAGATCGACTTAAAACAACCTGGTACAAAATCGCTCCGAAGTACATCATTGGGAATACAGCTGCCAAGAGCAAACCAAAACCAAAATTTATTTCACAAAGCAGGTAAACACAGGAAACGGCGAAGTAGATTACGGCGCTTCTTGAGCCCAAAATATTGTTGGTTTTACTCAACCGAATAATGCTTCGTGTAAGCAGGAAAATTGCATAGAAGAGAATCCCAAATCCAACAATCGCGATGATGGAAAAAGCGTTTAAAGAGAATAGCTGATTGATGCCCAGCGGGATGGCGGAATTTTCGACCAGACTTACCACAAAATAAACGAGCAGTATCCAGGGAAATACGATTATTGCCGGCAATCCGTAAGCAGCAATTTTAGCGATTTCTGATGGTTTCCAAGCGTCAATTCTTACACGAAGAATGCTAAATACATAGGTAAGAACAATCAGGTGAAGACAGTACTCCAAAAAGTTCGGAAGCCAGTCATTAACACCATAAAGCGATGGGTTGGTAGATTCTGTTTCTTCCATGAATGACATCCATCCAAATTTGAGCGAAACGTATCTAATAAGCAGAATTACAGCAATGGAAACCCACGACCAAAGCGCTTTTTTCTTGCGGATAAATTGGAACAATACCGCTACCCAAAAAATGATCGTTAGCAGCAAGAAAAACATCAACAATACCGATTGATGTTTCGAAACGAGTTGTTCATCGGCTACGCTAATCGAGCAAACGTATTCGCCATCGCTATTCTCAATTTGGTACTCGGCATCTTCATCGGGTAAGATTTCTGCTTTGTATGGAAAGGGCAGATGACTTGAGAAATTATTGACGAGATGTTGATTTTCATAGGCATAGTCGTGTCGAATCAAAAAGCTAACACAGACCAAAAATTCGCCATTTTCAACTGTTTTTGCGTAATACCATCCATTTTGGAGTTTCACCAGACCTTTTGCTGGAAAGTGAATGTCTGCAAAGCGAATAATTGGAAGCTGATTGGTATTCCAAAAAATGAGTGAGTCGTTGCGGTAAATGTGAATGTTGACGCCTTTTTGTCCGTTCAGACTTTCCCAGTGCGTTTCAATTTTACCGTTATTTAATCGTGTACTGGTAAATTCCAGTACCCTATCCAAACGCGATTCTTCTTCGTGGAATTTTTCTTCAAACGTAGCAACTGCTCCCTGGAAGTCGTAGGTGAACGTGCTGTTGTAATAGGAAGCAAAAAGAATTGTAGCGCCAATGGCGGCCACCACTAGGTAGAATCGCTTCAAATATGTCAGAATCATAGTTTAACGGCTTCCATTTTCGTGCCAATTTGTTGCGTAAGCTCGAGAAAGTCTTCATCGGCGTGTGCATCATTTCGGAATCGAAAATCGGCCTGTTCTTCGAAAGGTAGCAAATAATTTTCGTAGCAGGGCTTTACGTGGTTTTCCCATTGGTAGAGAATGGCTTCTCTTGAGTAACCTCTGGTTTCCTGATCGCGGTACAAGCGTCTGTCCAATTGAATGTCAGGGTCTACCTTTATAAAAACGGAGTAATCGATCAATTTGCGCACCTCTTCAAAATGGAAAAGAAACAATCCTTCCACGATAATTAATGGTGATGGATCGATGGTAATTAATACATTTTTATCGGGTGGGGCATTGAAGTGATATTCTTTCACCAAAATACTTGATCCGGAGGCAAGGGTTTTCAGGTCATTCGCTAACTTTTCGCGATTGAGCGCTGTTGGGAGATCGAAATTCTCAAAACCATTGGGATCGACCTTTTGTTTTTCGATAGGCAGATAGTAGTTATCCATCGAGAAAACCGATGGTTTTACATCACTGAAATGCTCGCAAAGACGCTTTAATAGAGTCGTTTTACCAGACCCACTTCCTCCACAAATACCTATTATCATTTTTCCATCAAGAATTTAACCGATCCCTCTTTATTGAGTTGTTCTGTATCAAATGTCAGAACAATGCCTGGCAAAGTTACCATAAACTCTTGTTTTTCCTTGCGATTGAATACGCTACTTGGATTATAAATGGTTCTTTCTGTGAAAGTATTGTGCGACGAAATCTCTCTTTTTTCAAATGTGATGATGCTTGCCTTGTTATATCCGTTGTGATCGAGATGGTATCCAATTCCTTCATTCATAGGATACAAGCCCAGCTTCAAGGGTTTCTTTTCTATGAAATAATTCAATTCCATTCTATTGATTTCGGTCCATTCGCCTTCTTTCCATTCGTGCAATATTAACCGTGCGCCTGCATTTTCTCGCTCGCCACCAACCATGTAGAATTTATCGTTGATGAATGAAACCATTCCTTTGTCGTCGGTGTCCAGATCCTCCATATAATATTTGCCCGTAGTTCCAAAACCAATGTTTTTCACAGTGATGTATTCTTTCGGTGCTTCCAGGAATTGTTCTCCGGTAAATTTCCCTTTGGAGGAAAACTCTTTCACTTTCCACCCTTTCTTTTTACTCGATTTTCCTCGGGCAGCAAAACAAATTTTATCTTCCGTAAACCCGACGTAATCCCAATACCCCACGTCTTCATCTTTCAACTCATCGAAAGGGATACTTCCCAACTCTGCCGCATACGCCAATAAATTGTGGTGCGTAATAAACGTTGCCACTTCTTTGAATACTTTTTCTTTTTTGTCTTCGTATCGGATGTGGTGCACCAAAGCTTTGTCGGTGACAACAATATTGATCACCTCTGCTTTTGTATAATCACTGATGCCCACACTTTTTAGCGCACTTTTCAACGAAACTTTGGACGTTTTCATGTTCCCTGCTTCGTTTAGTTGCGTGAAGGAAACCTTTGCTTCTTCCAGTTGTAGGTTATCCAGGAAGTATACATATCGTGCATTTTCACTACTGATGTAATAAAATTCTTCGTCTCTCGGTGTAAAGGTTTCATCCCAGATACTTGAGGTTTGATTTCCAACCAATGTCAATCCAATTCTACGTGTAGTTCCATTGGGATCTTTATTCAAAAGAATAGCGCCCTGCCCTTTCCATTCAATGATATCATGGTACGGATACTTTTGCGCTTCGATTTCAAATTCTTGTGCGTAACTATTCAGAGCGATAAAAGCACCAAATATAAGGGCGAGTTTTTTCATGTTTTTGTATTTTGCAGGTAGCGTAGAACAATCTTCGTGCTAAAAATAGATGTTATGAAAACAAAATCAAAAATGAATCGAGTGAAAGGAGTTGGAGCGATGCTATTGGCAGGAACATTTGCTTTTGTTTTAAGCAGCCTTCAAACCAGTAAGCCTGGGGATGATGGATTAAAAATTGGAAAGAAAATGCCGCTGTCGAGCTATGAAATGATTGGTTCGGATGATGCCACTTATACCCTGGCTGATTTGCAAGACGAAAACGGATTGATCGTTGTGTTTTCCTGCAATACCTGTCCATTTGTGGTAGGAAGTAGCAGTTTTGATGGTTGGGAAGGACAGTACAATGCCATTTACGAAAAGGCGCAAGCTGAAAATATTGGAATGGTACTCGTGAATAGTAATGCGGCAAAGCGCGAAGGCGATGATTCCAAAGAGGCAATGAAAACGCACAAAGAAGAGCAAGGATACAAGATGCCCTACGTAATTGATAAAGATGCGAAATTGGCCGATGCCATGGGCGCAAAAACAACGCCTCACGTGTATATGTTCGACAAAGACGGAAAGTTGATTTTTAAAGGATCCATCGACAATAGTTGGGATACAAAAAAAGAGAAATTGGAGACCTACTTAAACGATGCGATTGAAGCTGTTGGCAGCGGGTCAGAAATTTCCGTAAGCAGCTCTACTCCAAGAGGGTGCAGTATCAAGCGAGCAAAATAATAGGAACGAAATCGTAATTAATTGAGATTGTGTACATTTAGTACATAAACGCTCACTATGAAACCTATTTTAACCCTGGGAATGCTCTTGCCATTCCTTTCTTTTGCGCAAGTTTCTTACGAAGTAACTGTTACCCAATTGCGTGCTTATGCAGACGATTGCGATGGCGGTACCATTACCTTTTGTGCCAATGCCCCCCAAGATCCCGTTTACAATATTTGGGTGAATGATGCTGAAGCCAACGAAGAAACAGCCTGTTGGGTATTTGAAGACGATGACGATGCTGAATATGCACTTTGGAAAGACATTCAGGACTTACAAATTGCTACGCAAGCAAACGTCAATACGACGTATTTGACTTTTGATATGTCGGGATTCGAAAGTGATAATTTGAATCCAAATTGTACGAGCGCCATTGGCGACGATGCTGTTATCGACCGGGAATTTGTGCAACAAATTGATTTGAATACCTTAACGGAGGGCGTTGTAAATACGGTAATTATTGATCTTCAGGCGACCTACTATGCCGAATTGGAGATTGTTTGGAATGACCTGACAGCAGCAACGCACGAATTGGCAGCGCCGGCACTTACTTTGTCGCCCAACCCAAGCTCAGGCTCGTTTACCATTGCAACTACGGGAGTTACTGGAGATCGCACCATTGAAATTCGGGATATGTCCGGGCGTATTATTCAAAGCATTTCAAACAATGAAGATGTTACGGAAGTAACTTTGGAAAACGTTGAATCGGGGAACTACTTTGTGTATGTTCGTTCCGAAAACGGCACTGCAGTGGAGCAGCTGATTGTCCGTTAATTGATCAACTTTTCAATTCGTTGGCAAAGTAATCGGTCCTTTTCTGTTACTGCGTTTTCATCGTGCGTAAAAATGTTCATCTGCAATCGGTTGTATCGAATGTCCATGTCTGCATGATGTTTCATCGTATCCGATATTTTCGCCAGTTTTAGCACGAATGTTGCCAGTTCGGTTTGATTTTCGAAGACTATTTCTCCTTGAATTCCAGTTGGTGTTGTGTTCCATTCCATACTACAAGGTATTAAATTACCATTGATTTTTTCCAATGCTGCGTCACTTTCAGAAGGGACTCGAAAAGTTGCTCAAAACTTTCAATAACGATGTATTTCGATTGCATCACGTCTGTTCGAAATTCGGTCTGCATGACTTCTTCCATGTCAAATTCGACCGTTGGAATAACACCTGAAATACTGGAATTCGATTCTCCGAAAGAAGAAGCAATCCCTGCGCCGTAAATTTTTAATCCTCTTTGTTCAATCAACCCAAATTCGATGGTAAACCAGTACAATCGTTGCAACATTATCACGCGTTCGGGATCATTCAAAACTGTACACCCTAGCTTGCCAAATTCTTGTGCGAAATCCGAAAAAATGGGATCGGCTAGTAATGGCACGTGACCAAAAATATCGTGAAACATATCGGGTTCTTCGAGGTAATCCAATTGTTCCATGGTGCGCAGCCATGTTGACGAACAAAACTTTTTCTTTGCCAGAAGCTGAAAGAAATCCTCCACGGGAATCAACCCCGGAACGCACTGTAACTCCCATCCCGTGCTACCTTCGAACCACGCATTGATTTCATCAAAATTAGGTGGTGCATCGGCATTTAAAACTGGGCGCATACGGTTCAAAGCGAGCATGTACTCGTCGCACGCTTTGTCTTGTAAATTGGCCTCTTGCCTTTCGAAGAGCGTTCTCCAAACGTCAAAATCGCCCTGGTTGTAATTGCTAAAAACTTGTTTCATAAATTCAAAAAAAAAGCCCGATTCAATAATTGAACCGGGCTGTGAATACCTTTATTTAAAAAGCACGACACTAGCTATCCAGTTCACCGAAGTGACCACGATAATAATAGTATGTGCTGTGCTTTTGCATGAGTCAAATATATTAAAAAACTTCTCTCGGAAGCAATTCTTTTATCCATAAGCAAGAGTAATGCCAGCCAAAAAGATTTCTTATCTTTGATTTGATGCGTTTACTACAAATCTCCTTACTTGTGTTGGCGGCCAATTTATTGACGCCCATGATTGCGTTCCACTTTATGGATGTCGCTTCGGACGATGTAGTATGCGAATTGCTCGAGGATTTTGGAGAGGAAGAAGAGGAAGATGGCGAAGCTACCAAAGATGTCGAAGATTCGGTAATTTATCGCGATTGGTATGCATCCGATGAATTGGGTGCCACTCGCGAGTCGATTTCAAAAAGCGCTTATCCTGAAAATAATGCCGCTCTTCACATCATAATTCTTGAGGTTCAAACGCCTCCCCCGAAGTTTACAATGTGTTAAATCGAGACGGCTTCATGACGATTGAAGCAAGTCAACAATTACAGCATCGCTGTTTAACATCATTGCATTCTTATGTCTGAAAAACCTATTTCTCTTAAAAATTTAAAGTTTGATCTCGCTTCAGGGTTGGTTGTGTTTTTTGTTGCACTCCCGCTTTGTTTGGGAATTTCATTAGCATCTACATCCTATGAAAACATTGATGGGATGAAAGATTTCCCCGGAATTGTAATGCCCGGAATCATCGCTGGTATAATCGGTGGTATCATTGTAGGGACATTTAGCGCTTCGCGATTTGGAGTGAGTGGTCCCGCCGCTGGTTTAATCACCATTGTGGGTGTCGCCATTGTAGAGTTCGGTGGATTTGGAAATGGTGGATTTGAAAAATTCGCACTTGCCGTTGCCTTGGGTGGAGTAATGCAATTTATATTCGGTTTGATTAAGGCAGGGTTTGTCGCCTACTATATACCTTTCTCGGTCATCAAAGGAATGTTAGCCGGGATTGGGGTCACAATTTTCATTAAAGAACTTCCGCATTTCTTCGGATACGATAAAGACCCTGAAGGTGATTTACCGTTCAATCAGGTTGATGGCCACAATACGTTCGAAGACCTTTGGCTCATGCTGGACAATATTCATATCGGAGCGACTTTGGTTGCTATTATTTCCCTGGTTATTTTGGTTGTTTGGGGAATGAAATTCATTAAGAATAATAAGATTCTTAATCTAATTCCTGGCCCTTTATTAGCAATCATTATTTCCGTTGGAGTTGCATTGGCACTAACAGGAATTTCAGGTTTTGAAATTGGAAAAAGTCACTTGGTAAGTGTTCCTGAACCTCAAAGTATGAGCGAATTCAAAGGAATGTTCTACTTTCCAGATTTTAGTGCTATTTCTGACCCAAGTGTCTGGACCGTAGCATTGGTTATTGCCCTCGTCGCATCCATTGAATCTTTGCTTTGTGTAGAAGCTACGGACAAAATGGACCCCTATAAAGGCCGCACTCCAATGAATAGAGAATTAAGGGCACAAGGAATTGGCAACTTGCTTTCAGGTTTGTTGGGTGGACTTCCGATTACACAAGTAATTGTGCGCTCGACAGCAAACATTGGTGCCGGTGCAAAGTCAAAGTTATCAGCGATCATTCACGGTATTTTCTTGGTTGGATTTGTTTTAGCAATTCCTGGTGTATTGAATTTAATTCCACGCGCAACGCTTGCCGCAGTGCTTCTCTTAATTGGATGGAAATTAGCAAGCCCGAAGTCAATGGTGCAAATGATTAAATCAGGATGGGAACAATTCGTTCCTTTCTTCGTAGTAATTGTAGTAATGTTACTTACCGACCTTCTCAAGGGAGTTGGTTCTGGATTAGCCGTAGCAATGTTGATTATCCTGTACAAGAACTTCAAAATGTCTTTCTTCATTAAGGCTTTGGAACAGGATGGAAAAGTGCATATTCATCTTTCACAACATACCACTTTCTTGAACAAAGCAAGTATTATGAAGCGCTTGGATGAAATTGATCACGGAAGTGATGTCGTAATTGACTTGTCAGAAACATTGAGCATTGATTTCGATGTGAAAGAAGCCTTGCATGATTTTATTGCGGGTGCCCCTGACAGAAAAATTACCGTGACCATAATTCATGAAGAAAAACTCAGTAAAAACGTAACAATGGGGCATTAAGACTCCCAACTTGTTGTTTTTCTTTTCTCCAAAATTTTGAATTGATTGTTTATCTTCGAAATGATTAAACTTGTTTTTATGCGTTCTGGATCAACCTTATTTGTCGCGTTTACAGCGCTGCTGTTACTTTCGTTATCTAGCTGTGGATCTCGGCGAGATTATGGTGAAATCTACCCTGAAGTGTTGGATAAAAAAGTGGATTTTAACATGACCATTTCAGATTTCAATACGTTAAAAGGTATCTCAACATTAGACATGCAAGACGACTCTTTTCGTTGGATTTATCACGAGAAGGTTCAAGATAGCGACGTAACGGATATCGTGTATTATTTTGATAAAGATGGAACGCAGCCTCTGTATGAAATGATTTTCATTTACAAGGATACCGCGACTCGAAATGCCGCTGCTAGTGAGCTTCTTGGCCCAACAAATTATGAGGGCGAATGGCGATTTACCGATGGTCCGCATACACTTTCGGCCTGGACGTATAAAACTAAGTTGATATTGGCAGCATTGATTCCAAATACCGAATGGAATGAAGCGAGTGATTAGTACTTCACGAATACGTTTTTCGGTTCTGTGAAAAAGCGCAATGCTTCCCATCCGCCTTCACGACCTACACCTGAAGCCTTCATTCCTCCGAAAGGTGTTCTCAGATCACGCACCAACCATGAATTGATCCATACAATTCCAGATTGCAATTCATTCGCCATGCGGTGCGCGCGTTGCAAGTCAGATGTCCAAAGTGTTGCACTCAGTCCATATTGCGTTGAATTCGCCATCATCAGTGCTTCCTCTTCGGTATCAAACGGGGTAATGGTTACAACGGGACCAAAGATTTCTTCTTGATTTGTGCGACAATCGTAAGAGAGCCCTTCAATTACCGTTGGACGCAAATAGTATCCATCTTCATATCCCTCAACAATAACGCGCTCGCCACCAGAAAGAACAGTTCCACCTTCTTCTTTCGCTAGCTCGACATAAGAAAGCACTTTCTCCATGTGCGGTTTGGAAACAACCGCTCCCAATTTCGCTGAAGGATTGTCTGGATGTGCTACCACAGTTCCGTCTACTCGCTTCACAAATTCCTCTTTGAACTTATTGTAAATGGAACGTTCTACGAAAATTCGCGATCCGCAAAGACAAATTTGCCCTTGATTGGCGAAAGATGAACGAAGCGTTGTACTCAACATCTCTTTAAAATCACAATCTGCAAAGATGATGTTGGGGTTTTTTCCTCCCAATTCCAACGATAGTTTCTTGAACATTGGAGCTGCCGTTCGAGCGATATACTCGCCTGTTGTGGTACCTCCAGTAAATGAAATCGCTTTGATTTTTGGGTGCTTCACTATGGCATCTCCCGCATTTTTACCTTCTCCGTGCAAAATGTTCAAGACACCATCAGGCATTCCTGCTTCCTTGGCTACTTTCCCTAAAAGATAAGCGGTATAAGGCGTTATTTCTGAAGGCTTTGCAATAACACAATTCCCTGTTGCCAGTGCAGGCGCAATTTTCCATGAAAAAAGGTAGAGCGGTAAGTTCCAAGGAGAAATACAACCAACAATTCCAATCGGTTTGCGCAGGGTGTAATTCACGCCCACACCTTCCATGTTGTGCGATTCGGATGCATAGTGAATGATTGCTGTTGCGAAAAAATGAAAATTAGACACAGCACGCGGAATATCCACATGCTCGGCCAGTGTTAATGGCTTACCATTATCTCTGGATTCTGCCTTGACAAATTCATCCATTCGCGCTTGAATTCCTTCTGACAATCGAACCATAATGGCACTGCGTTCGGCATTGCTCATTTTGGACCAAATTGGGAACGCTTTTTCGGCAGCTGCAACGGCAAGTTCTACATCTTCCTCTGTTGAGTTTGGAATTTGTGCATATACTTTCCCTGATGCCGGCTCGAAATTGTCCATATACTGCCCTTTTACTGGGTCGCAATATTCACCGTCGATAAAATTTTGAAGTCGTTCCATGAAGTTCAATTGTGGGCTAAAAGTACCTATTTTTCTGGTGATTTGGATGGCTTTCCAGAGTAAGAAAGGTTGTAAAAGATGTGCTGACTTGGGGTACGATGATTTGTTTGATTTGTACCGCACTTTGACTGTCATAACTTTGAAGACGGAATGCACCTTGAAGAATAGCGCTCTAAAAACTGCAATAATAACTACCTTCAAGCCATGAATTCTCTTACTTTGGAAACACTTAAAAAGTTGGTTTCACCCGTGATTGACCCAAGCATTCTCAAAGATGCATATTGCCCTTTGGATCTATCCGCGAGCAATTCTGACATTGCAGCTGTAACAGCAAGCTCTAGCCAAGAGTGGGAATCTTACATTCAAAATCACCTGAGCAAATACGGTAAAAAAGTGGCCTTCGGTGGCTATCTGGAAAAACGCAACATCTATCAAAGAAGCGAATACTTTCTAAATGCCGCCAACAACAGAAACATACATCTTGGAGTAGATTTTTGGGTCTCAGCAGAAACAAGCGTTCATGCATTTTTCGAAGGAAAAATTCACAGCTTTCAGGACAATCAAAATCATGGTGATTATGGACCCACGATCATCCTGGAGCACCAATTTGAAGGCATTATCTTTTACAGTCTTTATGGACACTTGAGTAGAGCTTCGTTAAACGCACTAGTAATCGGTCAAAAAGTAAAAACTGGCGAGAAAATTGCCGAATTGGGCGATGCAACGGTGAATGGGGATTACGCGCCTCACCTGCACTTTCAACTTGTTATGGACCTTGAAGGCAATCGTGGTGACTATCCTGGAGTGTGTATCGAAGCCGAAGTGCCTCGCTATGCGATCAATTGCCCCGACCCTCTCCCATTGCTTGATTTGGATGCACCGCTGCCGTTTTGAGAAAGAATACTGGAGGAATCAAATATTTTGTTTAACTTTGAGTGTTAATTGTTAAACAAAATATTGAGGGGTGGAATTTTTCGAGCATTCAGGGTTATATAGTTTACATACTGAACAGTTTCTTCCAATTACATTGGAGGAAGCCTGGCATTTCTTCTCCACCCCTCAGAATTTGCAAAAACTAACTCCAGGCGATCTCGACTTCAAAATCACTTCGCCGAAACTCGACGGGATCTACCAGGGGCAAATGATTACCTACAACATCAAGATCTTTCCAATTTTCCCTTCGAAATGGGTTACGGAAATTACCTCCATTGAAGATCGCAAGTATTTCATCGACGAGCAGCGCTTTGGTCCTTATAAATTATGGCACCATCAGCATCATTTTGAGGAAGTCGAAGATGGAGTAAAAATGACCGACATCATTCATTTTAAACTACCCTTCTCACTACTTGCACCCATTGCTTACCAATTTTTTGTGAAGAAGAAGTTGCGACAAATATTTACCTTTCGCCAAGAAATACTTGATGATTTGATCGCGAAAAATGCTTTGACAAAATGAAAGTACTGCCATTTGCTGTCTTCTTTCTGATCAACTTCGGTGCACTTGCCTTGGGCGGTTGGCTCATGGGCGCAGGTCCGATGTCTGATTGGTATCAAGAGGCAAACAGAGCTCCCTGGGAGCCGCCAGGATGGGTTTTCGGGGCTGCCTGGACGTTCATAATGCTTTGCTATACCGTATACATGGGTATTGCCTGGAAACAAATTCCAACACGAAAAATTCTGACCATTTTCAGTATCCAATTGCTTTTTAATATTGGCTGGAATCCCATCTTTTTCTATTTGCACGATGTAGAAATTGGATTGCTCGTTATTGGGTTTTTGACTGTACTCATTTGGGGTAAAATATTCCTCTTTCGCAAGCCGATGGGATGGTGGAGTCTTCTTTTGTTACCATACTCCATTTGGCTCACAATTGCCACATCGCTCAATTGGTACTTCTTGATTTACAATTAATATGAACGTTTCTTTCTTTTGGTTTCGTCGCGATCTACGATTGCAAGACAATACAGGTTTTACCGAAGCATTAAAGGGCAAAACACCCGTGATTCCGCTTTTTATTTTCGATCAAGACATACTCAACGAGCTTCCGAAAAATGATCCGCGTGTGCAATTCATTCACCAACAATTGGAGTTATTGAATGACACCTTAAAACAGCATAATTCGGGCCTATTGGTAAAACACGGAAGTCCATTAGACGTTTGGAAAGCGCTTTTTTCGGAGTTCGAAATTGAAGCCATTTACACCAATGGCGATTACGAACCTTATGCTCTCGAACGCGACGCAATAATTGAAAAGTTATGCAAACAGCATCAAGCCAAGTTTCATGTTTTCAAGGATCAAGTGATTTTCGAAAAAGATGAGGTGCTGAAAGACGATGGCACTCCGTATACTGTCTTTACGCCGTTCAAGCGCAAGTGGTTGCAACGCCTTCAAGAACGCGGTATGTCAACCGTGGATGCGCCAAATTATACCCAGCTTGCCAAGTACTCAAACCCACTTCCAAGTCTTTCGGATATTGGTTTCGAACCAAGCGCTATTATTGTGCCGCAGTATCATTTGGAACAAGTCACCGATTACGAAAACACGCGCAACTTCCCTGCGATAAAGGGAACCAGTTTTTTGAGTACTCATTTACGCTTCGGCACGGTTGGTATTCGAAACATCGTGCGTGAGGCATTGGAGCTAAACGAAGTATTCTTGAGTGAGTTAATATGGCGCGAATTCTTCATGCAAATCTTGTTTCATTTTCCGCGTGTGGTAAACAACAATTTCCGACCGAAATACGATGGAATCGAATGGCGGAATAATACCGAAGATTTTAAACGTTGGTGTGAAGGAACTACTGGTTATCCGCTTGTTGACGCGGGCATGCGCGAATTGAATGAAACAGGGCTCATGCACAATCGCGTGCGCATGGTAACGGCCAGTTTTCTTTGCAAACACTTACTCATCGATTGGCGATGGGGCGAGGCGTACTTTGCAGAAAAGTTATTGGATTTTGATCTCTCGGCAAACAATGGAAATTGGCAATGGGCGGCCGGCACAGGATGCGATGCTTCCCCGTATTTTCGAGTTTTCAACCCTACTTCACAGCTCAAAAAATTCGATCCAGACTTAAAGTACACGCTAAAATGGGTTCCAGAATACGAGGGTTTTGGGTATCCAGAACCAATGGTTGAGCATAAAATGGCGCGTGAACGTGCACTGGAAACGTACAAAGTGGGCATTGAAAAAAGTTAATGAGGAGGATGTGGCGGTTGTGGTAATTGTCTGAAAAAATCGCTCGTGTACCTCCCATTTTCAAAAATTTGATCTGGACTATTTCATCGCGTAACTTCAACATTTCCGAGTCCTAGGCATCGCCGAACAAAAAAAATTGACTTTCTTTGTATTCAGATAAACTTAAGACATGACACTTTACGATCTTTTTTGGGGAATTGGAGACTTTCTAACATGGACATTCACATTGTTGCAAGCCGATATGATTGGTAACTTGTTTAACTACTCGTGTATCGTATTAGGATTTTTAGGATTGTTCTACTGGTTGAACATGCAAAAGAAGTTCAACGCTCAAGCGGAAAGCAATCCAAACCAATTGAAGTAAGATCGATTGACAATATTTACAAGGGTTGACCATTACGGTTGACCCTTTTTTTTTACTTGAAGTATGTTGGATTATTCCGTCATTATAACAGCAGGAGGAACTGGAAAGCGAATGGGGGCTCCTATCCCCAAACAATTCATGGAAGTCGCGGGAAAACCAATGTTGTTTCATACCATTTCGTTATTTCACCACCACAATCCAAATGCTCAAATTTTGATTACCCTTCCAGAGAGTTGGATCGATCATTGGAGTGAGCTTGTGAATACCTACCAATTTGATGTAGAGCACGAGGTTATTGCGGGCGGTAAAGAACGGTTTCACTCAATTCAGAATGCTTTGCATCAATGCCAAGAATCAATTGTTTTGGTGCACGATGGCGTTCGCCCCCTGGTCTCCAGCGAAACGTTGAATCGTTGCCTTGCGGCTATGGAAACGCACAATGCTGTTGTACCCGTAGTTCCAGTGAAAGAATCTTTACGAAGAAGCATGAAAGTTACTGATCACATTAAAGCATCGAAAGACACTTTATTTTCATTCGAGATTTTACCTCCATTGAAAGGAAAAAGCATTCAATCTATCTATGATGGAATTGATCCGCTTATGGAGTTCAAGCCGAAATTTGTCAACGTAACCTATCACCGCGAAGAGTTCATCTACAAGGAACGCGAAAACGGATTGTTGGAAAAAATTGCGATTCGTAAACGTCCTGGAACAGTGGGAATTTGTGCAGCAATCATGAACAAATATGATGTCGATGCGGTTCCTCATTTGATCTGTGGAGGATTTAGCAAAGAAGAAACTGAAAACGCCTTAATCGATCTTCAATTCCTCGGAATTGACAATGAAAAGAGGGAATTAGTGTGCCAATCATTCCGGGATTAAAGCCAATTAAGACCATGCGTCATATTTCATTTCTCCCGAAATTTTTCCATATTGATTATCCCGAAGCACTTTCGGCAGAATTATTGAAGTGTAAAACAAATGCAGATGCTGAACGCGTTGGAATCGAATGGGGAATTCAACAATCGAAAGAGTTGAAAGCAGCGGGTGCTCCATGCATTCATTACTATACTATGTCGAATTCTGATTCGGTAAAAGCCATTGCCAAAGAAATTTTTTAGCCTATGAAACTTGTAATCGCGTTAACCGCAGTATTGTTTGTTTTTGGAGCACAAGCCCAGAAGAAAAAGAAAAAAGATCAAGAGCCATTGAATTTAACCAATGTCGTGATTATTGGTCAAATGGATGATCCCGCCGATCGCTATTCTGTGGAGATCTCAATGACGGAGTTGTTTGCCAATATGGGGGTAAAATCCAAAGCCTCTTTGAACTTGATGAAACAAGGGGCCGATTCGCAAGTCTTAGCTTCAGATTCCGTGAGTAACATCATTTCAGGTCAAGGTTTTGATACCTATTTACTCATTTCCGTTCGTGGTTACGACAAACGATACAAGGCGTCTACGGTCAACGAGAGTTTTTCAGAATCACTCGGGAGAGGCAACTTATTTTCCCTATATCAGGAAGGCATTGTATCCGTTTCTTTGGAGTTTAAATTTTTCCGAAACGGTGTCATGGTGCACAACGAAGTTGTTAAGTGTGGCGGAGCAGGATCGCGCGAAAAAGTGATGCGAAAGCTCCGTAAGAAGGTCATGAAACGCTTGCGTAAGTCCTGGAAACGAAACAGCTAACGCAGAATAATTTTCAAGTAACTCTTCGATGCTAACTCTATAGTCGTTATAGGTGGAGTTTCAGTCTTTTAAAAATAATCCTCGAATACTGAGAATATTCAAAGGGAACTCCAGAATTACATGGACGGCACTGAAAAGAATCGCAACCCACAATCCCAAAGCGAAATTAAAGTAAAGCACGATGAGCAGTATTGCCCAAGTCGTTGCGATGATTATAGAACGCGTCCAGGTCAACGATTTGTGCCATTGAATCAAAGAGGTTTTTGAAAACCAATTGAGGTAATGATACATATAAATAAAGGAGAGAAAAGTCATTAACTTCAATTCAAGAGTGCCGTTGAAATTGAAATTTGTACCATCGCTCCAACCGAAGAATTTTGCCGTGCCGTTAGGAATGGAATAGAAGTTTGAATCGACATAGGTTGTCATCATCCACTCACTGAACTGAAAGGCATTTCCAGGGATTTCAATTCCAAAAATCATCAAAGGAATCAGCATCGCCAGTAATACCGCAAACATTCCCTGTCGGCTTTTGGACTTCTTTGCTCCGTAAGCCATAAAAACCAACGTAAATACATATACATGAATGATTGTAGGCAAAAAAAGTCCGATCAAACTGGTATAGGTGTAATTGGCATTGAATACAACCGCGATGGCGACAGCGGGTAACAGTAGAATAAGCCAATAGATTCTTTTGCGAATAACAACAAATCCAATAGCAGCAACGAACGTAAGAAAATAACATGCGTTGGTCCAATGGTTGACATTGACCATTGCGTTATAGAGAGCTCCAGAATGCTGTTCCGTTAGTAGAAAAAAGAGCTTGGGAAGCATCAATAAAAAAGAAGCGCCCAGTCCTATCCAAAGCCAAAGTCGTTTTTTGGATTCAATGAAATAGTTTTTTTTGTCCAGCCAATTGATCTCCGTGAAATAGTGTAACGGACCAATAAAAATGAAGGCAACAACAAATAATTCAAGTGGGAATTGAAAAGCTAGAATGGCCGAAAGTAAAATCAACCCAATGTTAAGATAGTCAACGCGCGTTGCATTCATAAATCCGAAGGTAATTCTTTCTTCAGAAATAAAAAATGTGCACCTAGACCACAGCGTTGATTGGGTGCTTAGTTACGAACTACTAAACGCTTCACGATTGTTTCGTTGGTCGTGTAAATTGTCGCGAGGTACACACCTTCTTTCAGGTCTATAATTGTGAGGTCTGCTTTCGTTACATTGGATAATTCGTAAGATTTTGCCAGTGTTCCTGAAATGGAAACAATATCCACTCGGTTGATTGGTTCACTCGCGGATATTTTAATTTCTCCATGGGCAGGGTTCGGAGAAATGGCAACATCTGCAGCACTAATTCTATTCACTGAAATTACATCAGAAATCATTACGCTTCCGTCGAAATCGAATTGCTTCAATCGATAGTAAACAATATCTCCGTTGGAATTCTCATCTGTAATTGCATAGTCAATTTTTTCATTTGAATTCCCGGCACCATCTACCATGGCGAAGCTCGACCAATGCATTCCGTCCGAAGATCGCTCAGCAATAAAGAAATCGTTCTCTCTTTCAGAAATGGTGCTCCAAGTGAGCTGTATGTTTTTTCCTGTTGATTTTCCTGAGAAATCCACTAACTCCACCGGAAGTGGGACGATTGAACAATCAGTACTGGCTGTATTTGATGCGGCTTCATCTACTGTAATCGTTTGTACCGTATTGGCAAAATTGGTTACCAGAAGTACATACACTTCTCCTGCAACAACACCCGTAACATTTGCTTGCTCAATGGCTGCTGTGGAATAACTACAATCTACCGGAACTCCGTGTGAATCACAATTGGCAATGGCCGTTGGTAGATCAACGTAAGGCCCCCAAATAGCAAAGTCAATATCCGATCCTGCTGTGATGTCGATATTTAAATTTCCAGGTGTGGCAATTTCGAGATAATACCAAGATGGATTGGGCGAAGTGAAAAGACAATCGTAATTGTTTCCGGGGTTAACAACATCGGCTTCGGTTCCGTTGGACTGCGCTGTAAAAACAATCGGCGATCCGGAGCAAATAGGGTCGGGAACACTACAAGTAACGTTTGTTGGGACAACCGGTTCAAAGGCACAAATGTCAAAGGTTCCCGTTCCACCTCCGAATTCCCACACGCGCACAAACAATGTTGTTCCTGGAACTTGTCCAGTCAAGGAAATTGATGAGAACAGTCCAGTACCACCATCATCATCACAATCGATGAGTGTTGGTGAACCACATAGTCCAGAATATACGGCCAAACCTCCGTCACCAATACCTCCGTTGTCATCTGTTGATACGGTAACATTTCCACTTGCCGGAACGGTAATGCTGTACCAGACATCATTTCCCGAATATGAAGCACAACCTGGATCTGGAACGCTTGAGTTCGTTGTTCCTACATTTGTTCCGGATTGATTTGTACAGCTTGCGTTTACCGCCAAAGAAATAGCACTACACGGATCGTCTCCACTCCCTCCTGCACCCGGCGCCGATACCGCACAAATGTCTCCACTCATATTGTTGTTATTGTTACCCGATCTGCGTTGGATCTGAATGAAGTAGGTAGTGCCGTTTGTTGTAGGGAATACGATGGATCCTGAGGTTCCAGCGTCAACAGTTGCGCAATCCAATTCTCCTGTACCACACCCTGTAAATGCGGCCAATACACCATCTCGGTTCGATCCACTCATCGTAATCGTCATTGGATTTCCAGTTCCTGTTACGGAATACCAAACATCTTCATAGGCAGTTCCATATCCTCCTGCACACGAAGCGTTCACCGTTTGACTCGTTCCGTTTTGATTGTTGGTAAAAGCTTGAGTGGCACATGCGGCGTTTACTGGTAAGTTGGTAGGCGATCCGCCACATCCGTTGCTTTGTGCAAAAAGGATTGGAGCGATAGACAGAGCTGCGATTGTTGTAAAAGTATGGAGTAGTTTCATAGGAGTAAGATTGCAGTGAACAGGTTAATCGGGCTTATTCGTAGTTATTGATGTCTTCAAGTGTGATTTGCTCTCCAAGTAGAATTAAGGCACCTTGATCAATATAGATGGACTGTTTCGAGGTTTCCATTTGATCAAAAAGGCTCCGTTTAATGATTTTTATATTGCGGTGTTTTGAAAGCCAAATTTTAATTTCCAGTGCTTCGGATTCATCAAGATCTACTGTGCTCAAAGGTTTGTTCTTTGCCTCGAACTCAGTAATGTCTGAAAGGGAAACTTCCTGATCGTAAATGATGTAATCAATGTTGTTCGCTTCCAAATTTTCCAAATATGCAGTGGTTGCATCGTTGCTTTCTACAAATAGTATGGACGGATTGGCGTTTGACCATTCTTGAATCTCATTGGTTTGGGCGCTGCTGCATAGGGATGCAAGAATGCAGGGCACAAGTAGATAGTGCGTTGCTTTCATATTTAATCTTGTTAGTTAGTCGTCTTTTAAATGAGAAATCAACAAATGAGATGGTATCTAAATACGGAGTAAAATCTGCCGAATTCTCTTACTTATTAGACGGGACAAACAGGGCAAGGTCTACCCAAATGAGCAAAGTCCTTATTTCGATTAACCAAATACAAGAATGCTTGAATAAAGCACCATTTTTTACTTAAACGGGCGATTTTCACCAGAAAACAAACGGAAAATGGTCAAAAAAGGCAGAATTTTCGACGAAAAGCCGATTTTGAATAATGAGAGCAAGTTGTGATACTTCTGTGATCTCTAATACGTAAACCTGGAGTTTAGCGATTTAGCAATTTCGCCACGTATTTTCCGATAATATCAAATTCTAAATTCACGGCATCTCCAACCTTGAGTTGGTAGAAGTTAGTGTATTCGTATGTGTAGGGGATAATGCACACAGAAAACTCTTGATCCTTCGAATCTACCACAGTAAGGCTTGTACCGTTAATGGTGGCAGAACCTTTTTCAACGGTAACATCGTTGGAATCATAGCGAAACGTATACTTCCAACTTCCGTCTTGATCTTCAATGTCAATGCATTCGGCGGTAGTATCTACATGACCTTGCACAATATGCCCATCAAGACGACCATTCATTTCCATGCAGCGCTCAAGATTTACTTTGGTTCCAACTTCCCAGTCGCCTAAATTGGTTTTGATCATGGTTTCATGAATCGCGGTAACAACGTAATCACTGCCTTCGGTTTCCACCACAGTTAGGCAGCATCCATTGTGCGCAACACTTTGATCGATTTTCAATTCGTTGGTGAAATCACACGAAAGCGTAAAATGTACATTTTCACCCTCTTTTTCAATGGCCTTTACGTGGCCTAAACCTTCTACGATACCTGTAAACATGATGCAAATTTACGGTTTCTGAGCGGAAACGTGAGCATTTAACTATATAACCATATGGTTATATAGGAATATGGTTTTCACTAGGAAATCACTCCAGAAAACACTATTTTATAGTATCACTTATCCCTACACATTTCGCTTCGTATAAATAAACAGAAACGTAATTCCAACGATAGCAGGAACATACACAAACCCAAACCACACCGGGTGCGGAAAAGCAAAGATTTCCAAAATGGCCAGCAACAGCGAAAACATCCCAATAACAAGTAAAGTCATCAAATTCGTTTTGTCTATGAGACTACCTACGATTAACCCCGCTGTTAAACGCACAACACCTACGCCAATAGTAAACAAGTGAAACCCTGCAGGATAATTGCGGAAATACTCCTTGATGCCTTCAAAGTCGTCGCCAAAGGCCTTAATCGCTTTGAGATCTGTTGGATATAATGTGTCGATTAAAGGCGATAAAAAATAGGCGATTATTGCACCTGCTATGATACCGCCAAAAACAGCGGCAATTGAGCGACCATTCATTTAAGATTGTTTTTTAATGTGAACTTTTACGGATTTAGATGCAGGCGTGTGACTGTGTCTTGCATGCAAATCAATTGGGACTATTGGATTCGCCTCTGGGAAATAGGTTCCCAAACAACCTTTCGGAATGTTGTAAGGAACAGCGGCAAAATCCGAAACGCTGCGTTCCGTACCATTGTAATTATTGTACAACGTAAGTAATTCCCCTTTCTGAACGCCCAGCGCTTCCATATCAGATGGATTTATGAAAACGACCATCCGACCATTGAAAACACCACGATAACGATCGTCTAACCCGTAAATGGTCGTGTTAAATTGATCGTGACTTCGGGTGGTCATCATCAGGAATTCTCCCTCGGCAACGTTGTTTTCAGAAAGTTGATTCACCGTAAAATTGGCCTTCTTGTTCGATGTATTAAAGACGCCATTTCTTGCGCCATTCGGAAGCTCAAATCCGGTTGGTTTTTTGATCCGCTCGTTATAATTCTCAAACCCAGCGATCGTTTTCTCAATTAAATCGCGAATGTTGGCATAATCTTCCACAAGAAAATCCCAATCCACCTTGTTTTGATCCAATGTTGCTTTCGCAATGTTTGCGACAATCACAGGTTCACTTTCAACAAAATCTGAAGGCGGTTGCAACACTCCTTGCGAAGTATGAATCACACCCATGGAATTCTCCACAGTCACGAATTGCGATTTTCCGTTTTTCATGTATTTATCCGTGCGCCCCATGGAAGGCAGAATTAATGCGGTTTTTCCATGAGTCAAATGCGAACGATTCAACTTGGTGGAAATGTGAACAGTGAGATCACAATTGTTGAATGCCTGAGCCGTATATTCCGTATCTGGAGCGGCGGATAGGAAATTTCCCCCCATACCAATGAAAACTTTTACCTTTTCTTCGTACATCGCCTGGATGGCAGAAACCACGCCTAAACCTTCTTCTTGTGGCGGTGTGAATCCAAAATTTTCACTGATTTTATCAAGCAAGGCTTTTGAAGGACGCTCTGCAATTCCGACGGTTCTGTCTCCTTGTACGTTACTGTGTCCGCGAACAGGGCAAGTTCCAGCGCCAGGTTTTCCAATGCTTCCTTTCATGAGCAGCAAATTAACCACCTCTTGAATATTGTCTACACCATTTACATGCTGCGTCAATCCCATTCCCCAACACGTGATGATTTTGGAATTGTCTGCGAGCAATGTCGTAACGGCATCAATCTCATCTTCAGGAACACCCGAACGTTGGACCAATGCATTTAAGTCATTTTTGAGTAAATCCGCTTTGAACTCGTCGAAACCAGCTGTTTTATCCGAGATAAAATCATGATCCAAAATCTCTGGTCTGCCTTCTGCGATCTGGAATAGTTTGATCATGATCGCCTTTAGCAAAGCCACATCCTCGTTTATTTTCACCTGCAAGAAATGGTCAGAGATAATGGTTCCGCCTCCCAAAACCCCTTTTACGTTTTGTGGATTTTTAAATCGAAGCAATCCTGATTCTTTCAACGGGTTGATCGATATTACCTTCGCTCCATTCGCCTTTGCTTTTTCGAGTGCAGAGAGCATACGTGGATGGTTGGTAGCAGGATTTTGCCCGAAAATCATAATAACTTCCGCATGATACAAATCGTCCAGAGTGGTCGATCCTTTCCCAATCCCCACCGTTCTTGAAAGTGCTACACCACTCGATTCGTGGCACATATTGGAACAATCTGGAAGGTTGTTTGTTCCGTACATTCGAACAAACAGTTGGTATAAAAATGCGGCTTCATTACTCGTTCTTCCTGAGGTGTAAAAAGCGGCTTTGTTCGGATCGTCTAGTGATTTTAAATGTTTCCCAATAATTTGATTGGCTTCGTCCCAAGCAATTTCTTCGTAGTGAGTACCACCAGGGCGCACGATCATTGGATGTGTTAAACGACCTTGTTGACCGAGCCAATAATCACTTTTCGCCAAAAGATCAGACACCGAATATTTTGAGAAAAATGCAGGATTCGCACGCGCCGACATGGCTTCTTCCGCAATGGCTTTTACTCCGTTTTCACAGTATTCGCCTAATTTTGAGCGCTTTTCTGGATCGGGCCAGGCACAACCGGGGCAATCAACACCTTCTTTCTGATTCAGTCGATTGAGAACTTTGAAGCTCTTGCCAACGGGCATGCGCTTGAAAATATTCTTCAAAGAGATGACTACAGCGTTCATCCCTGCTGCATGATCGGATTGTTTTCCGATGCGCAATTTTTCTTTGGTTGTTTCTGCCAAAACTATCGAATTTGGTTATCTAAAAGTAGCAGAAATGTTTGGAATCAACAGGCGAATTACACCTGATTTGACCTTCGGTGGTGGATTGAACACGTGCTCATCAACGGTGAAACAGTAATCGATATCGTAAAAGGCTTGAAGAATGACCGTAACATTGTATAAAATCATATGGCAAAGTTACGATTAATATGCGGCAGCAACCCCGTAGATATCGATCAGCTGATAATCGGTAGAAGCGGAACCCGTGACCATAAATTTAATCATGTCGCGTTGGGTGGCATTGAGTTGTAAGGCAGTGTTAATCGACTCGAAATAATTGTTGTCCGTTTTGCAAAAATGATGACGGAAATCGGACGATGGCTTTTCTTCCGCAAAACTTCCTACAGGCGGAATAAACGCGACGTATCTCCTACCTGCGACAGTTGTAAGTACATCGTTCACATTCATTTGAAATTCTGCTTGTGCCCCTTTCTTTACCAAAATGGAAAATACGGATCCCGATG
The DNA here is from genome assembly GCA_043584915.1 of Fluviicola sp. Classification (GTDB taxonomy): domain Bacteria; phylum Bacteroidota; class Bacteroidia; order Flavobacteriales_D; family Crocinitomicaceae; genus UBA4466. The sequence goes on along the minus strand of CP121319.1, from coordinate 1,355,458 downwards.
ACTGATTGTTGGATACATAAACAACGAGATCGTAGTCGCTGTCATTGCGAAATTGAATGTCTTTGTTCGCGACTCTTTTCGCCAGATCCTTTACACCCGGATATCGTTCAAAACTTACCACATTCCCACAACTATCGTTGAAATAATTCTCCTTCAGGGTAACATCCTTATTCACATCAGAGAAAATGCGTTCCATTAAGGCAGTTTTGAATGGGCTTCTCAAGGTAATGGATGTACTTGTTTGAATGATAATGTCTGGATCAATCATGCGCCCTTCCATAAATGATTCCTTGTCGATTTCCGACGAGAGCGAATCAATCTTGGCCAATTCTTCCTCTGTGTAATCTGCATTCGCGCTATCGTAGGCATGGTACACCTCAGCTTTACTGTACGGTTTGAATATCAGCACGTATAATCCCGCACCAACAATGCCTGCGATTAGAATTGAAATGATAATAGGCCGCAAACGAAATCCTTTGCTCCCTGACTCTAATTTCTTGACGTGTAGTTTTCCTGCTGCTAATTCTTTTCGAAGATCGTACAGCTTTTGTTCATGTTCTTGATTGAGCTCCAATCGCTCCATTTGCTTCAAAATCCAATTCGCAAAACGAACCGTGCACGCATGACTTCGAATCGCTTCCATGATGCGGTCGACATACTCAATCTTTAGCGAGTACGAGCGTTTTGACAGGTAATTCATGGACTCGATAAACGATTCTGCACACAAGGGTTTTACCGCATCAATCAGTGATTGCTCGCTAGAAAGCGCATCGGCATTATTAAGTGTGTTGAGTCGCTCGCGAATAGGTTTGAACAATTGCCCTTCGACAACCGCTCGCGTATCGTCTTCAAGCAATGGAACAAAAGACAAATAATCGTTGAGCGGACCCATTTCATCTGGAATGTGCTTGAGTAAAACGGGACCAAGAAACGGTGATATGAACCGTTGAAAAGACTTCGCCAAAGTATGGTTCAATACTCCTTTGTCATCCCTGAACTTGCCTGAAACTTTTTGTGTATTTAAAGTGGCTTCAAGAGTACTTGATTGAGTGATCCAACCATGAAAAACGATGCCTTCAGGTGATTGAACCGTTCCTACGAATTGTTGAAAGTCATTTTGATCGATGCGATGACTGCGTCGAATGCCGTCTCCCTCCGAAGATTGCAAGCGCTGCAAAAAAGCACCATGCCCTTCCGGTGTGAGTAAATCCGATTCTTTTGTGTAAAGTTCCTTGAAAGTGGAAAGTGAAATCCAGCAACCCTTTTCCGAACGAACGGCGCCCAACGATTGTTCCGCGATCATTATCTTGAATGGCTCCTGCCAAAATTTCAGAGGCGGACGCACTTCTTGAATTAATCAAAACCGCTACCTCCATGTCTTTCAAAATTCCGCGTGCCGTAGATTTGTAAACCTCATCCTGAACATGCTCCCCTTTTGTTTCAACGATTTTGAAGCCAGCGTCCAAAAATTCATCGGCAATATTTACAGCAGCCTGTAATACTCCTCCTGGGTTTGAGCGAAGGTCTAGAATGAGTTTTGTCATTCCCTTCAATTTCAATTCAGCCGCGGCGCTTCTAAATTCAAGCGCAGTATTTCGCGAAAATTGATCAATGCGAATGAATCCTGTATTTTGATTGATCATATAGCTTGTTGCTACAGAATTCAACGGTATTGAACCGCGTACAATCGTTTTATTCAGTTTTCTGCCATTGCGCCACAATTGCACCTTCACTTCTGTTCCTTGCTGACCTTTGAGCAGCTTCATTACCTTTTCATTGGTAATCTTCTTACTTGCAATTAGCTCGCCATCTACCTTGATGATTTTATCGCCTGCCTGCAAACCGGAATATTCCGAGGGAGATCCTTCCACTACATTGGTCACACAAACGGTGTCTCGAATCACGAAAAAGCGAATTCCAACACCACCAAATTGCCCTTGAATCCCTTCGTTTACAGACTGCAAATCTTCGGCTGAGATGTAATTACTGTGCGGATCCAATCGGTGCAACATATCAGATACGGTTTCTTCGAACAGTGCCTCAACGTCCACAGAATCTACATACTTCTTATCGATAAGGTGCATGATGTCCTGCAATTTGCGCGTTTGCGATCCTTGATAGGAAAATTGCTCTTCACTTGGCGCAGGGTTCAATCGACCTCCAATGAGTAATCCAATGGCCAAACACACTGAAACAATCAGTGGAATCATGTACGCTTTACTATTATTCTCCATCAAATGGGTTTTCAATTTGTTCTACATCCACTCCGGCTCGACGTAAAAAATCCACGCCACTTTGGTCTTTATATCCGTTGATAAAAACCACGCGGCTTATGCCTGATTGAACGATCAGTTTGCTGCAATCTTTGCAGGGCGACAACGTAATATATAACGTTGCATCTCCACAATTATGCGTTGACTTTGCCACTTTTAAAATGGCGTTTGCCTCTGCATGCAACACATACCAGTGTGTTTCTCCTTGATCGGTTTCACAACAATTGTCAAATCCGCTAGGAGTTCCATTGTAACCATCCGAGATAATCATCCCGTCTTTGACAATTAACGCACCAACTTGCTTTCGGGTACAATGAGACAATTCTGCCCATGTTGTTGCCATACGCAAATATGCTTTGTCATAACGCAATTGCTTGATCTCATCTTTGGTTGCTTGCATAAGGTCAAAAGTAGCAAATTGTTGCCCATGATTTTCGCGAATCCATGAATTCCAATGGATCACAACGTTTTTTAACGTGCGCTGTTACTCTTCTTCTGGGGTAAACTTGTATCCAACGCCACGGATAGAATGAAAAAACCGGGGTTCTTTTGGGTTCTCTTCAAAAAGTTTGCGAAAGTTGAGAATGAAGTTGTCAATCGTTCTGGTTGTCGGGAATTGATCTTTTCCCCAAATTTTATCCAGGATTTCGGTTCGCGACACCACTTCTCCTTTTTTCAATTGAAACAGTTGCAATAACGCCACTTCTTTCTTCGAAAGTGTCGTTGTTTCATTATTCAATTGACTGCTTACTTCAAACGTTTTAAAATCGACATGGCAATTTCCAATCTCCATGGATTCCATTTCCTGATTCGCCTGATTTGCATTCAATAATACCGCAACTCTCAAGAGTAGTTCTTCCAGGTCGAATGGTTTGGGCAGATAATCGTTTCCTCCTGCTTTCAAACCTTCAATTCTATCGGCGGTAGTTCCTTTGGCAGACAGAAAAAGTACTGGAACTTGCGAAGTTTTCCGAATAACCCGACACAGGTCCGTTCCGCTCACATTGGGCAACATGACATCCAAAATGACCAAATCGTACTCCATCTCTCTTTTGAATATTTCCAATGCTTCGGCGCCATCAGGCACCACTTCTACTGCATGTCCTTCCAACTCTAAATTGAGCCGAACCATGTCTGCCAATGCAGCTTCATCTTCTACTACACAAATTGAATACATGGGGTAAAAGTAGGGAATGTATTGTACATCATTACAGGTTCGTTAAAAAGGCCCGGTAAGAGCCGAGCCTTAGAAATTTATTGCAAGTGACTTACTCTACTACGAATCTACCGCCACCGAGACTACCCTGTGGTCCATAAACATTGAAGAAATATACTCCTGTTGACCAATTGGCAATAGAGTAGTCACGAATATGTGTTTGCCCTTCTGAAAGAACAATTTCTCCCATCATGCGACCCATTGCATCATACAAAAGAATCTTATCCAAAACCAACCCTTTCTCCGATTGAATGGTAATGTTAATCACCTCATCCGCCGGGACCGGATAAACCATGAATTGAATTGCAGTCAATTTATTCTCATCCGATGCTATTCGGTTTCCATTGGAACATGCTGCGTAGGTGCGACTGGACAAGGAATTGAATGTGGTTCCAAAACTGAAGCTACCCGCAGGGTTAGCAACTGGTCGTTTGTAGTTTTTCGTGTTGATCACAATGGTTGTATCCAAAATATCCATTCCCATTTGATCAATAAGGATATCATACGCTACTTGTTCTTTCCAGTAGTTTACAGCCTCTTGTTCTAAGGAGTCCAAGCCGCACAACTCAGTGTATTCCAGAATTTCCCTGGCATCTTCTGGCATTTCCAACATACGGTACAGCTGTACTTTGTCCAATTCCAAATGGAACGCAGTGCGGTAATTCTCTGCCGTAATGGTATCCGGTGTCATGTAATTCAACGCATTCAGATAATTATCAACGTAGGTCATGACTGGGTTTTGACCGGACTCTTGCAATACATATTGCATATAGTACTCGCTCTCTAAAGCCGTTTTCATATCTGCCAATGCCGCATACATCCACTTGCGTGTAACGGCACTGTCCAAGGGTACATTTGCACGAAAAACTTCATCCAATAGTTTCAAAGCGTCCTCATCATTGGCGGTCGTATCATTCAGTGTCATTTCCTGTCGGGCAAAATGAATGGTTTTATCCAAAGGCAAAACTCCCAAACTAGAACTTACATTGGGAAGTATTCCTGAGCCTGTTGTATACTGTCCGTCGTAAAATCCGCATGTCGGCAACACTTCAGTTGCCATGATTTCCACGTTAATCGGAGATTGATCTGAGCCAACCACATCAAACTTGCTGCTTGCAGGAGCTTGTGTTCCTGTATTCCATTGATTATTGTCCGCATTGATCACACAATTCAATCCAAATGGGCAAGGATAATCCATACGAGCATAAAGATGGCGATCACTCGCTGGATTGAAATAGTTGCGTCCGTTGTTAAGTGTAACATCACCATACCAAAGCCAAATATTGCCGTGCGATGCATCCTCGCTGTTGAAACTGTTATATCCGCCATAATCATCTGTGGTAAGATTCACTTGTGAACCATAAATACCTCCGATGTCACTGTGTCTGTTTTCGTTAAACGTATTACACTTGGCAGTTACGGGGTCGTTGTGTTTGCGAATTCCAATGTGCATAGAATTAAAGGTATTCTGATATGCCGTAAGCTCCGCATTGGAGTGATCATCAATACCAATGGACGTACTTCCTTCGCTACCATCAAAGGTAGAGGCAGAAACAATGGAAGGAAAGGTCAAATTTTCAGCAAGAATATACGTTTCGTTGTCCCCAACAAAAGTACAATTATTGATTACCATTCCTGTTCCTTTTACATGCACCATAGGTTCGTTTGGATTGGTACCGTTTGACAGGTTTGTCATATTACACGAACTCATTCGAAGTTTGTGCCCAAACAGCATATTCAGGTTGGCATGTATATTTACATTCTGGAAGTCTACGCCGTTGAATTGGTTGTTGCGTGCCACATGAATTCCTTGATTGACTTCTGTTGCAATGTACTGCGCATTGTAGGTGTTCAGCTCTTGGCGTGCCTCAATCCGTGTATTTTCCTCCATGGAAACTTTACAGGCAGAAATGGTCAGTTTGTTAATGTTGATTTGTGGGTTGTGCATGAAGCTCAATTGCGCATCTTGCTTTAGTACCAATAACTCATCGGTATCATCCTGTCCTTTTAAGTGCACGGCACAATAGCCCGCATTCATGGCTTTTGAGAATTTTGCATCTGGACTGTTCACTACCAAACGTCCCGTAGGCTGACCAGGTGTATTGCCGCAAGTAAAGGTGCCGCCATCCATCATTTTGATGGTTCCATTCAATTCAATTTCTGCATTGTCGTATTCTGTGATAATAGATGCTCCGTCGTAGTATTGAACTTCACCGTGGATTATGAGTTTACCTCCTTCTTTAATGCGCAGTTCAGAGCCATTTCTAAGAATGAGCTTTGCACCTTCTTTGACAATCAAGCTAGTACCGTCTTTTACCACAATATCACCATAAAAGTCCAACGTTGCCTGATCATTGATGCGCACATCGGCTTTATTCAAAACTAAACTGGAACCGAGAACACCCGTTAACGTGGTTGCATTACAAATAATCAAATTCGAATTCACCTCCACCAACGCTCCATCAGCGATGGTAGTATTCTCCATGTTGAATTTCGCGGTTGAAATTTTCAAATCGGCATAATCGTTGAAGTACGGATTTACCAAAAATGGACTTTCCCCAGTCGTAACCACATTATCCATAAAGACGTGTTCTTCGCAGGTTGGAAGAATTGCTAGTTTATCATTTAAATATATGGCTTGATCAATAGCGTTGGCAGTATTATCCGTAGGTTGCACCTGAACCGTTGGCTCGCAAAAGCATTGATAATCTTCTTTAAATTCAGGTAGTTGGTTATCATAAAGCAAATAGTATAAGTTGTGCAACACCATATAATCCAATGCACTATAAATTCCTTGGCGTCCGTTGCTAGATCCAAAGTCATTGTCATCGATCCACCGGTACTCGGACGCCCAACCGCCGGATTGGTATTCCAACACACGATACTGCTCGCTAGGATATGGATAGACTTGATCCAATGAAAAAGGCCCTGTAGGCGATAGATTGTCCAACATTGCTTTATAAAAAAATTGAGATCGCTGAGGAAAAACGTCTTTGAGCAGAGCATCGGCCATTTCCAGCTCGTAATTCTTTGTTTCGTTTGCGAACTCGTACACCGAAGAAGTTGGCCAAACACCCCCAATAGTGGCAAGGTAAAAAGAGAGTTTTACGTTAAGATCATACGTTTCTTGTGCTGAAAGAAGCCAATTATATGGTTCGGCAATATTTAAGGCAAAATTAGAGGGTAATGTTGTTGTCCAAGGTAGCAACAAATAATTGACGTCGGAAATCTCCGTACCGTTAAGTTGCCAGTCTTGGAAAACAGAACTATTTTGATTGTTCAGTATTCCTGCATTCTCGCCATAAATAAGAGCGTTGTAGACGAGTGAACCAGTAGCATTCTGTAAACTCTCGCATGCATTCAACTTATCTGCCAAATCCGTTGAATTAACACCGAAGCCTGTTATACAAAATTGTGCATTTACATATGGCAAAGACCTTCTTTTAATTACCTCGTTGTAAGGAAATGAAGCACCATTATGTAACGCTTCCCAAGTTTTCACTAAAGGGTAACTCGAAACCGACAAATCCCCCCCATTGCTATTCACGGGCCAGCCATTCACATCAATCAAAAACCAATTGTGGTCTGCTGCGTATTTAATCATGCGATCTGCAATGGCAACCGCCTCAGTGACAATAAGCATTGGCGTGTCTCCAGAAGTTGGTTGTACCTGCACATCATCCACCAATTTGTGAATCATACGAATGCCCAATAAAATGGAAATCATCTGATCAACACTCGGCGTATTTTGATAGGATGAGTTCGGTGTGGTAACCAGGCCTGATCCGTTGTGCTGTTTCTGCACGTTATTATTGGTGTAGTTAGGCGAATAGATACACTTGGGATTCAAGTCATCTGTTTCCCAGTTCAAACAAAAATCTTCGGGAATGTCTTCACGGAGGTAGTAGCCGTTAATGTCATTTAGTGGATAAAAACCCGTAAGACCATAATTTAGTTCAAGATTCTGTTCAGCAGCTCCATCTACCCGATTTAAAGCATTCAATGCAAAATACAATTCATTCAAAACCCCCTCAGTATCTTGATTGTTTTTTTTCAGCAACGCATACTCTGTAGCCAATAGGGTTAAGTAGTGTCCGTGACGCACGCCGCCATCGCCCCAAAACATCGCGCCCTTTTGATCGCCTGCAACCGCATCGTAACAATGCGTATAGGGGCTTAGTACACCCGCAGGAAAACTCTCCCCATTCTCTGGCCCTACCTTGACAAACTTTTGGACGAATTGACTCCGAAACTTCCAATATTTTTGAAGGTTTAGCTCATCCGTTTGTCCGGAACTCCAGAAAGTAGCGAAAACAGCTACTAAGAATATTAATTGCTTTTTCATAAATAGTGATCATATTTTATCGCAAACCTTCGGGGTGCGATATACCCTTTAACTTAAATTCTAACCTAAATTTCTATGTGATAATCAACCAGATTCCAGACTCGGTTGCTGTCTAACAGCTCCTTACGAACTAGACCAACATCCTCACTGAAAGTGTGTCGTGTTTGCTGCTTCCCCTCCATTAGGGTGAAATTTTCATAAACACTAATCGACCTACCGAAGGTTAAGTTTATCAATTGTAAGCTATCGTTAACCTCCTCTATGTAAATCCTATTTTCAGGAAAGCCATTGTAATATACACCTTGAGAGTCTCCCTCAAGTGGGATAAAAAGAAAACACCTGCCTTCAGCTACAAAATCTCCTGGCTTGTATTTCGACCTTTTAACTATCAGACACCTTTTGCAAATCTTTCCATTTTGTGGGCAGCCATTCACAGGATAATACTCAGGCCAAAAACGGTAATAATAGTCTTGATACGTGCTATACACCTCTACATTAAAATCATAATTATTGGGGTTTTCCGAAGCTATAGTGACATACACCGAATCGCGAGCCCCCGAATTTTCTTCTTCATAGACCCACCAAGAGCCGACTTTGAAATAGAAAAAGTGCTTGACGTTTTGGATGTCTTCGCAATTGGAACTTCCCGTGGGACAGGTAGTACACGGCACTTGATCTTTCTTACATCCTAAGCCGAGCGCAAGTAAAACAAGTAGTGATATAAGCGTTAATTTTGAAGTCATACTGAGTACATAACGTAAATAGTACACTCAAAGTAAAGTGTTTTTTATTAATTCACAAGTTTTGCACGTAATAACTGCTTCGAAACCAACTACTTTTTCGTTCTTTCCTCCCATTTCGAGAGCCTCAATGGTCGTCCGTGGTTCACTCTTCAATATGGTAATCCACCAAATTCCAAACCTGATTACTATCGAGCAATTCTTTTCGAACCAAGCCTACATGCTCGCTAAAGAAATGGTTGGTTGGTTGATCTCCCTCCATATAGGTGTTTAGTTCGGATATTTTGAAAGTTCTACCGTAAGATTCCCCGGCTAGATAAAACGTTGAGTCAAGTTGTGTTAGCTCAATATAATTATTTGGCATTGTAACGGTCCAAACATACTTTTTCCTTCCTATCTTAGGGGTAAACATAGCACATTCACTTTCGGCTACAAAGTCTCCTGGTTTATATTTTGACCTTTTAATATTTAAACACCAATTACAAATAACACCGCTTGAACTACACCCATTTGCAGGAGAGTATTGCGGCCAAAAACGATAATAATAGTCTTGATACGTGCTATACACTTCTACATTAAAATCATAATTATTGGGGTTTTCAGAAGCTAAAGTGACATACACCGAATCGCGTGCTCCCGAATTTTCTTCTTCATAGACCCACCAAGAGCCGACTTTGAAATAGAAAAAGTGCTTGACGTTTTGGATGTCTTCACAATTGGAACTTCCCGTTGGGCATGTAGTACACGGCACTTGATCTTTCTTACATCCCAAGCCGAGTGCAAGTAAAACAAGTAGTGATATCAACGTGAATTTTGAAGTCATTTGAATGAGGAACCATAAATAGTAGGATCAAGGTAATGTGTTTTTCTGACTTCACAAAATTTGCACGTAAGAGCTGCTTCTAAAGCTATTACTTTTTTCGTTCGTCCCTCCCATTTCGGGAGCCTCAATGGTCGTCCGTGGTTCACTCTTCAATATGGTAATCCACCAAATTCCAAACTTTGTTGCTGTCGATTAGCTCTTTTCTAACAAGTCCTACATGCTCGCTAAAAAAATGATTCGTCGGTTGCAATCCCTCCATAAAAGAATTTTCTTCAAACATTATTATCGTCCTACCAAAGACCGAGTTGTCTACTTCAAATGAGTCAAGAATATTAGCAGTGATAATTTTGTTTTCTGGAGCAATGCTGTGTGGGTTATAATCAAACTGATAATTCTTCGGTATAAAAATAAAGCAAGTAGATTCGTTTATGAAGTCACCAGGTTTGTACTTCGAACGCCTAACTTTTACACATCTGTTGCATATTATCCCCGACTCAGAACAGCTAGAAGAGCTAGCCCCCCAAACAGGCCAAAACCGATAGTAATAGTCTTGATACGTGCTATACACCTCTACATTAAAATCATAATTATTCGAGTTTTCCGAAGCTAAAGTGACATACACCGAATCGCGTGCTCCCGAATTTTCTTCTTCATAAACCCACCAAGAGCCGACTTTGAAATAGAAAAAGTGCTTGACGTTTTGGATGTCTTCACAATTGGAACTTCCCGTTGGGCATGTAGTACACGGCACTTGATCTTTCTTACATCCCAAGCCGAGTGCAAGTAAAACAAGTAGTGATATCAACGTGAATTTTGAAGTCATTTGAATGAGGAACCATAAATAGTAGGATCAAGGTAATGTGTTTTTCTGACTTCACAAAATTTGCACGTAAGAGCTGCTTCTAAAGCTATTACTTTTTTCGTTCGTCCCTCCCATTTCGGGAGCCTCAATGGTCGTCCGTGGTTCACAAAAGTGCTAAAAGAATGGGTTACTTCTCCAGTAGGTGCGAACTACCGAGTAGAATATCTGGGTAAAATTCTGTGCGGCCGTAATACTTCTATTTTCGGTTGAAAACTCTTGACAAATATTTGCACTTCAAACCAATCATTTGCAGTAATTTTGCACTTTCAATTTTTTTAACTGTAAACGCAAGGAAATGAGCGACCAGAAAGCCATTAAATCTGCATTAATCTCTGTTTTTGACAAGGGAGGACTAGAACCAATTATCAAAGAACTTCACAAGAACGGAGTAACCATTTATTCCACTGGAGGAACGCAGGCTTTCATCGAGTCTTTCGATATTCCTGTAGTTCGTGTGGAGGATTTAACTTCCTACCCTTCAATTTTAGGAGGTCGTGTAAAAACATTACACCCGAAAGTATTCGGTGGTATTTTGAACCGTCGTGATTTACAAGACGATCAAACGCAAATAGCGGAGTACGACATTCCTTCATTGGACCTTGTTATCGTTGATTTATATCCGTTCGAAGATACTGTTGCTTCTGGTGGCGATCATGACGCGATTATTGAAAAAGTTGACATCGGTGGCATCTCGTTGATTCGTGCCGCTGCAAAAAATTACAAAGACGTAGTAGTCATTCCTTCCAAAAATCAATACGAGCCGTTCTTGAAAGTACTTCAGGCAAACAACGGTGCTACGACAATGGAAGACCGTAAAAACTTTGCGCGCGATGCGTTCAATGTTTCTTCGCACTACGACACACATATTTTCAATTATTTCAATCAGGGAGAAGAAGAAGTATTCAAACAAAGCGTTCCCAACGCGCAAGTATTGCGTTACGGTGAAAATCCACATCAAAAAGGAATTTTCCACGGAAACATGGACGAACTGTTTGATAAGTTGCATGGAAAAGAACTTTCATACAACAACCTTTTGGACGTAGATGCTGCTGTGAACTTGTTGGCAGAATTCAAAAATGACGCGCCAACCTTCGCGATTTTGAAACACAACAATGCTTGTGGATTGGCAACACGCCCAACCATCAAGCAAGCGTACATTGATGCCTTGGCGGGTGATCCTGTGAGTGCTTTCGGCGGTATTTTGATTAGCAACACGAAAATCGATTTGGACACTGCAACGGAAATCAACATGCTCTTTTGCGAAGTAGTAATTGCCCCGTCTTATGATGCCGATGCATTGGAAGTTTTGAAAGAAAAGAAAAACCGCATCATTTTGATTCAAAAAGAGGTGGCGCTTCCATCACGACAGTTCCGCAGTCTTTTGAACGGCGTTTTGGAACAAGACAAAGATTTGATTACAGAAAATGCAACGCACCTAGAACCAAAAACAAACAAGCAGCCAACAGCGGCTGAAATAGATGATATGTTGTTTGCCAATAAATTGGTGAAGCATACAAAATCAAATACGATTGTTTTGGCGAAAGACGGGCAATTGTTGGCAAGTGGAACTGGACAAACATCTCGTGTGGATGCATTGCGCCAGGCGATTCAAAAAGCCAACGCCTTCGATTTTGATTTGAATGGTGCAGTAATGGCATCTGATGCCTTTTTCCCTTTCCCAGATTGTGTGGAAATTGCAAAAGAAGCCGGAATTTCAGCGGTCATTCAACCTGGAGGTTCTATCAAAGATCAATTGTCAATCGACTTTTGTAATGAAAACGAGATGGCGATGGTATTTACGGGGAACCAAAATGGGATTATTTAGCTTTTTAACGCAAGAAATTGCAATCGACTTGGGAACGGCCAACACACTTATTATCATGAACGATAAAGTGGTAGTTGATGAACCTTCAATTGTTGCCAAGGATATCCAAACAGGAAAAGTTGTAGCGATCGGAAAGAAAGCACAACAAATGCACGGAAAAACACACAAACTGATCGAAACGGTTCGTCCGCTTCGCGATGGTGTGATTGCCGATTTCCAGGCTGCCGAGCAGATGATCCGTGGAATGATCAAAATGATGTCCGCCGGAAGAAAAATGTTTACTCCGTCTCTTCGAATGGTAATTTGTATTCCTTCTGGGATTACTGAAGTTGAAAAACGTGCCGTTCGCGATTCTGCTGAACACGCAGGAGCAAAAGAGGTGTACTTGATCCACGAACCGATGGCCGCAGCAATTGGTATCGGTATCGACGTGGAAGAGCCGATGGGTAACATGATCATTGATATCGGTGGAGGAACATCGGAAATTGCAGTAATCGCGCTTGGAGGAATTGTCTGTGATAAGTCGATTCGTGTAGCGGGAGATGATTTCACGAAAGATATTGAAGAATATATGCGTCGCCAACATAACATTTTGGTTGGTGAACGTACAGCAGAAGAAATCAAAATCAACGTAGGTGTAGCACTTCCAGAATTGGATAACGCACCTGATGATTACGCCGTTCAAGGGCGAGATTTGATGACGGGTATTCCAAAAGAGATTGTTATTTCATACACAGAGGTAGCGCACGCTTTGGATAAAACGATTTCGAAAATTGAAGAAGCGATTTTGAGTGCACTCGAGATGACGCCTCCAGAACTTTCTGCTGATATCTACAAAACGGGTAAACCCATAATTGATGTCCTCAACTCGGCTTATACCCCAGACTATACAAAACACCTAGACGAGCACTATATATTCGTTGCAGAACGCTACAATCTAATTCTTCGATTCCGCGTCTCCCTGCACGTAATCATCGAACGCTCGGAAAATATGCTTTTGATTGATATCGTTGGCGTAGGTGGTTCCGCATCGTTTCCTTTATTCTGGGGTGAAGCATCAACCTATCGATTTGTAAAAAAACTAGCAAACACATTGGTAGATTATTGCAATGAAAACAACATTAAAGGCAAGCAAGTCACAGGAGAATCTACTTTGTAACGTAATTGATTCTACCGCTTTATTCCATATCATTTTTTGATCCTCACATTTCGAGAGCCTCACATTTCGAGGGCCTCAATGTTCGGGTTTGCTTGAGCGGAGCCGAGACAATCACCCATAATTCATAACTCATCATTCTCATCTCGGCAAGCTCAATGACCATAATTAATTACCTCCTTCGCTGTTAACAATTAACTATTAACAAAGAACGTTAACAAGCACCCTGTCAGACAGGCAATTTCGTACTTTTGTATATGCGCAATTTCTTGGCCTTCCTACGTCAATTTCGTGTTATCCTGTTCCTCCTATTATTGCAGGGTGTTGCGCTTGCATGGATTTTTTCCAACAAACAGTATCAGCGCTCCCAATATTTCGATTCTTCGAACAATTTTACCGGTACGCTGTATGCATGGCGTAGTGAAATGACCGAGTTCTTTTATTTGAAGGATAACAACGACTGGCTGCAGAAACGCATGGCAGATTTGGAATCCAAACAAGTCAAAAACTTTTTAAAAGTAGATCGGGAAACCATCGAGATAAACGATACCACGTACAAAGTGCAATATGTTTACACGCCCGCCGAGATTGTGAAATCAACGCACACGTTTCAAAACAACTATTTCACCATCAATATTGGAACGGCAAATGGTGTAGAAAAAGATATGGGCGTTTTTGGTGTGAACGGCGTTGTTGGAACCATTTACCGCGCAAACGAATACTACTCCATTGTGAAATCGTGCCTCACGGAAAACATTAATATTGCTGCCATGATCGAGAATTCTGGCGAACATGGATTTTTAAAGTGGGATGGGAAAGATCCGCGTCGCGGTTCATTGTCGGGAATCTCCAACGACCGTGAAGTGAAAAAATGGTCGAAAGTAATTACACGTGGTAGCGCAGGCACTTTCCCAAAAGGATTGCCCATCGGAAAGGTAGAAAGCACAAAGTCGATAGAAGGGAAACCACTTTGGGATGTGAAAGTGCTTTTTGCCGAAGATTATCGCCGCATTCAGCGCGTTTTTGTGATCAAGAACTTGTTGCGTGACGAGCAATTGGATTTAGAAAAAGGATTAAACGACCCCCAATGAATCCATCCATAATTACATATAGCATTCGGGCCGTGTTGCTGCTAATCATTCAAGTGTACATCCTCTACTTTTTGGATATCGGTCAAGGTATTCACATTATGATTTACCCCTTGTTCATCTTCCTACTTCCTGTTGAAATGAACATTTTCTACCTCATGCTCATTGCTTTTGGCTTTGGAGGCATCATCGACATTTTCAATGATACCGCCGGCCTGCACGCTGCATCAGCTGTTATGTTTGCTTACTTCCGACCGATTATTTTCAAACTATTTGCTCCGCGAGATGGATACGACATTCTGATGGAGACAAATTTGTTTCAGATGGGATTTGGGTGGTTCTTGCGCACCTTCGGAATTCTTATCCTGATCCATCATTTGTGGTTCTTTCTTTTGGAAATCTTCCGAATATCTGATATTTTGTTTATTCTAAAAAATACAGGCTTGAGCGCAGTCTTTTCTTTCGTTCTCTGTATTCTTTACCAACAATTGTTTTTGCGCAAACCGAAAAAAGAAGCATGAATAACGACGGAAGAAAATACGTCATCATCACTTTTATAGCGTTGATTGGAATTATTTACGGGTTCAAGCTGTTTTACATGCAGGTTGTCGATGACTCGTGGAAACTGCGCGCTCAGGAAATTGCTGAAAAACGTCGCGAAATCACACCTCCAAGAGCCGTTATTTTAGATCGAAACGGACGGAAAGTTGTAGAGAACAAAACGTATTACAACCTCATGATGTGTGAGGACGAAATTCCTGAAGATTTTGACACTTTGAAATTTGCAAACCTTATTGGCTGGAAGAAAGAAGAAGTTCGGCAGCGATTCGAGGAAATTAGAGAAGAACAAGGAGAATTTCGAAACCGCCAAACGGGCAAATTGGAGCAAAATTATCGCTCGTACAGAACCTATGCCTTTTTGAAAGAAATGACTGCCGATGAAATGTCGGTGATTGTTCCGCATTTAGAAAATTACCCGGGATTTAGAGAGGAGGTATCGAGCATGCGCAACTATCCGTATGGAAATGCGGCAAATGTACTGGGGTATTTAGCAGAAGCCAACGCAGAGGAAGTAGGACCGCAAAAATTCTACAACAATGGCGACTACATTGGTCGAGCGGGTGTAGAACGCTATTACGAAAAAGAAATTCGAGGCAAGAAAGGAATCAAGTATGTGGTGCAGGATGCCGTCAACAACAAAGTAGCTTCGTTCGAAAACGGAATTTACGATACAACGGCTGTACAAGCAAAGCCCATCCATCTCGGTCTTGATATTGAATTGCAGGAGTATGGCGAAAAATTGATGCAGAATAAGAAAGGAGCCATTGTAGCTATCGAGCCTAAAACAGGTGAAATTCTCACTTTGGTGTCTGCCCCTACTTACGATCCGAACTTGTTGGTTGGAAAGCGAAAAATTCAGGAAAACTACCCCGATCTCGTGACAAATGCCAACAAACCGCTTTATCCGCGCCCGCTTGCATCTGCTTACATGCCAGGGTCTACCTTCAAAACAATTCAATCACTTATTGGGATGCAAGAAGGCGTAATTACGGAAAATACTGGGTTTCCTTGTAATAAAGGCGTGGTAGGATGCCACAATCACCCTTCCGCTCAATCGGTATCACAGGCCGTTAAGATGTCATGTAACCCTTATTTCTACGCCGTTACGCGCCGAATTATTCACCAAAACAAATCCAAAAACATCAACGAAGATGCTGAAATAGGATTGGGCATTTGGGCAGATTACATGCACAGCTTTGGTTTGGGTAAAAAGTTGGAATCCGATTTAACGGGAATCTCGTCAGGAGTCATTCCCGACCCTGCGTATTATGATAGATGGTACGGGCATCATGGCTGGCGTTTCTCCACCATTCGGTCTATTTCCATCGGTCAAGGAGAGGTTCAATTGACGCCTTTGCAATTGGCCAACGTAGCGGCAATTATGGCAAATCGTGGGTGGTACATTACACCGCATGTGGTGAGATCTATAGGTGATGACGGCCCCTTGGATCGATTTAAAAAGAAGCATTACACCAAAGTAGAACGCAAATATTTCGACCCCGTTGTGGAAGGAATGCGCCGCTGTGTGCACGAAGCTGGTGGAACAGCAAGAAGAGCACGAATTCCCGGAATTACCGTGTGCGGAAAAACAGGAACTGTGGAGGACATCAAATTGTTTCAAAGCGGTAAAGTCCTCAAGCGACCGAACCATTCCGTATTTATTTGTTTCGCGCCAATGGATGATCCTAAGATCGCCGTTGCCGTGTTTATTGAAAATGCAGGAGGCGGAGGAGGAACCTGGGCAGCCCCAACAGCCAGTCTTATCATAGAAAAATATCTTAACGGAGAAATCTGCGAGCAAAACAAAGCCAAAGAAAAACGCATCCTCGATGCCAAACTCTCTCTCTGGGAATGAGACAAAACCAATCACTCACAGGTAGTATAGATTGGCCATTGTTTATTGTGGTAATCCTACTCATGGGGATGGGCATCGCCACGGTTTACTCTACGGCATACGACCCAAACAACCCAAGCCTTTTTGATTTCTCAATGGTCTACGGACGACAGGTGATGTGGGTGGGCGTTTCGCTCTTTTTGGGAATTTTGGTGTTCCTCATCGACTCTGACATCTATCGGAAATTTGCGCTTCCCATCTATGGCGTCAGTATTGCTCTACTCATCATTGTGCTTTTCATGCCTGCCAAAAACGGAGCGCACTCTTGGCTTGGAATTGGCTCTTTCGGAATCCAACCGGGTGAGTTTGCAAAAATCGCTGTTGCCATTTTGCTCTCGCGCTACTTGAGTTCCATCAACGTCAAACAACAAAATCTTCAAACGGTTCTTATCAGTAATGCCATTTTGCTGTTCCCCATGGCGCTCATTTTGCTGCAACCTGATGCCGGAACCTTCGTCGTATTTACGGCATTCCTATTTGTGATGTATCGCGAGGGAATTACCTATGACCCGTTACTCGTTCCTGTAACCAATACCATCATCTTTATTGTGCTCTATCCATTTAAAGCACCTCGAATTAAATTGAAAAGAACCTGGATTGGTACTCACTTCATTCCCATTTTATTTGTCACCGTATTTCTTTCTATTTCAACCTTATTGCTCTCCAAGGAAACCATTACCCTCAGTTTTTTACCTGGTGAGGACATTCCTGGATTCTACGGTCTTGTTTTCTTCTTATTCATTTTCTGTGCAGCTGGATACGGCTTACTCCGCTTGATACTCGGTAAGCGCAACGGTAACAAAGCACTGGTCATTGCCATTATCGGTTTCGTGCTGTCTACTGGTATCTCGGCAGGCGTAAACTATGGGTTCGGCAGCTTGCAACCCCATCAAAAAGTGCGTATTGAGCTATTTCTAGGAATCATTGATGAAGAACTGGCAGACGAAGCTAAAGACGGCGAAGATTACAACCGAAATCGTGCCATCGCCGCGGTAGGTTCGGGAGGTTTGACCGGTCGTGGTTATAAAAACAGTATGCTTGCGAACACACGCACTGGACACGTTCCTGAAAGTGAAACCGACTTCATTTTTTGTCCTTTTGCGGAAGAATGGGGCTTTCTCGGATCTATTGCTTTGGTCGTAATGTACCTTTTCATGATGTTAAGAATTGTTATTATCGCCGAGCGCCAACGCTCTCGTTTTAACAGGGTTTACGCCTATTCTGTCGCCATGATTTTGTTCTATCATTTTGCCATTAACATTGGAATGAGCATCGAATTTGCGCCTGTAATCGGGATTCCACTCCCCTTTTTCAGTTACGGAGGTTCCTCTATGATGTCTTTCTCCATGATGCTCTTTATTCTACTGAAATTGGATAGTCAGCGAAAAGACGTACTGAATTGATATTCTTTAACACCTATTAATTAGTGATAATCCTTATTTTTAGCACTCTACTCAAAGTCCATGAAGAAAGAGCCAAAATCTGATAAAATGCGCGCCGCATGGTACTGGGTTACCGGTAGAAATGCCGACGGCACGAAAAAACAAAAAACACGCTTCGGAAAGCGTACCACCATTTCACTACTTGTGATTTGTTGGATCATGGCGTTGATGCCAATTCTCGTTATTTGGTATTTGTTCGCCAGTCAGCCAGAAGAAGACTTGCCCTCAGTTGCATCGTTGGAAAACCCACCGGAATTATTAGCATCCATTGTTTATGCAGATGATGGAAAAACAGAACTCGGTCGCTACTGGAGTGTGAACCGAACAACAGTAGATTACAACGAAATTTCTCCATACGTTTTTGATGCGTTGATTGCCACCGAGGATGAACGCTACCTTGAACACGCCGGAATCGATTTTCGCGCCGTGATGCGCGCCGTGATGAATGCAGGAGAAGCCGGAGGTGCATCCACAATTTCACAACAATTGGCCAAATTGCTGTTCACCTTGCAAAAACGCGAGAAAGAGCGGGCGTTGAGAGCTGCTGGAAAACCCATTCCGAACCAGGCGAGCGGAATCTGGAAGCGAATCAACGAAAAAATTCAAGAAAACATCATCGCCGTTCGATTGGAAGAACGCTACACGAAAAAGGAGATCATCACCATGTACCTGAATCAATTTGATTTCTTGTACAATGCCGTGGGAATTGAAAATGCTGCAAAAGTATACTTCAACAAAGCGCCGATCGACCTAACGAAATCTGAAGCTGCCATGCTTGTAGGAATGTGTAAGAATCCTTCGCTGTACAATCCTTATTCGTATCAAATCAAAAACTACCGTCCAGCAGTTGCCAAGCAAAAAGGCATCGAAATGGACAACGTAACTGAGGCGCAAATGCAAGAGTTGCGCTCCAACGATAGCACTCGCGCACACTTACGCCGCGATCAAGTCTTGAAACAGTGGCTCAAGAATAGCAACGCGAAAAACAAGGCATTACAGAACTTCATTACGCAAGCAGACTATGATACGCTGCGTCTTCAAAACATAAACATCGATTACCAAGTCGTTGATCACAAACAAGGAATTGCTCCGTATTTCCGTGAGTCTTTGCGTGCGGATTTGACCACGTTGTTCGAAATGAAAAACGAGGATGGATCCTATGTATATGCCAAGAAAGATGGCTCGCCGTACAACATTTACAACGATGGACTGAAAATCTATACTACCATCAACGTTGACATGCAAGAATATGCTGAAAAAGCCATACGAAAACATTTGAAAGGACGACTGCAGCCCGAATTTGAGAAGAACAACAAGAACCTTCGTAATTTCCCATTCGCGAATAGCATCAAGGACGATGTTGTGAAAAATCTCATGAAAATGGGACGCGGACAAACAGAACGCTACCGTCTTTTGAAAAAAAATGGAGCAACCGAAGAAGAAATCTTGAAAGAGTTTAGTTATCCTGTTCCAATGCGTGTTTTCTCGTGGGATGGTGATATCGATACGGTGATGAGTCCCGACGATTCCATTCGTTACTACAAAAGCATTCTTCGATCAAGTTTAATGTCCATGGATCCCAACACTGGATTTGTGAAAGCTTGGGTGGGCGGAATTGATTTCAATCACTTCGCCTTCGATCAAGTAAAACAAGGAAAACGTCAGGTAGGTTCAACCTTCAAGCCTTTTGTATATGCGCCTGTGTAGATATTTACGGCCCGAATGGGAAAGTGACCAAAGCCTGGTGTCCCGCGGGTAAAATTCCTGCAAACGCAACCATGGAGCGCGGATTGGCACTGTCAAACAACCCAGTAACCGTAGCGGTTATGTCGAGTATGGGCGGAAACTCTGGACCGAGCAACATTGCCAAATTGTGTAAAGACGCAGGACTTAAAATTCGCAAAGAAGACATCGTTCCTTCCATGTGTTTGGGTGTTATGGACCTTTCTGTGCACGATATGGTGGCAGCACAATCCATTTTTGTCAACCAAGGAATTTATACGGAACCAACCACCATTTTACGCATTGAAGACCGAAATGGAAACGTAATCTATAATGCCAATCCCGTGAGTCGGGAAGTGTTGAGTTCTGACATCGCCTATCGCACGCTCAAAATGATGGAAGGCGTCGTTCAATATGGAACCAGTACATCTTTACGCAGTACCTATCAGCCGTGGGGAGGAATTAAACACCCAATGGCCGGTAAAACGGGAACCACACAAAGTAACTCCGATGGTTGGTTCATTGGTTTAACGCCTGACCTCGTTACAGGAGTTTGGACTGGTGGAGAGGAACGCGCAGAACGTTTCCGAAGCATGCTTTGGGGACAAGGTGCGCGCATGGCGCTTCCCGTTTATGGATATTATATGCAACAAGTGTATAAAGACAAGAATATTAAAATCTCTACTGAAGAATTTGAGGAACCCATAGGGTATGACCCGACACAATTTGAATGTGAAAATGATGGTGGAGATGATCCCGATTTTGGATTGTAATTTGACTTAAAACGAACATGAATAAAGTAGTTAATAACGTAGAAGAAGCATTGCAAGGAATTGAAAGCAACATGACACTCATGCTCGGTGGGTTTGGATTGTGCGGGATTCCAGAAAATTCCATCAAGGAAATGGTACGATTGGGTATCAGTGGATTAACGTGCATTTCCAACAACGCTGGTGTAGATGATTTCGGACTAGGTTTGTTATTGCAAGGCAAGCAAATCAAAAAAATGATTAGCTCATACGTGGGAGAAAACGACGAATTCGAACGTCAAATGCTTTCTGGTGAATTGGAGGTAGATTTGATTCCGCAAGGTTCATTGGCTGAACGATGCCGAGCAGGGGGAGCCGGAATTCCAGCGTTTTTTACTCCTGCGGGATACGGAACGGAAGTTGCCGAAGGAAAAGAAGTGCGCGAGTTCGACGGGAAACCACACATTTTGGAATCGGCGTTAACAGCAGACTATGCCATCGTGAAAGCGTGGAAAGGTGATACAGAAGGAAACTTGGTGTACAAAGCAACGGCTCGTAACTTTAACCCATTGATGGCAATGGCGGGGAAAATCACCATCGCCGAAGTAGAAGAGTTGGTTCCGGCTGGAGAACTCGACCCGAATGAAATTCACACACCAGGAATTTTTGTTCAACGTATTTTCCAAGGCGAGAAGTTTGAGAAGAGGATTGAGCAACGCACTGTGCGTCAGCCAGAACAATCGTGATTTCACGGAAAAGTTTTATCTTAGAACAAGGATGAAAGTACTTTTCCTAACTCTCTTTGCGTTATTGCTAAGTCATTTGACTCTAGGGCAACAAAATGCATGTCTTTCTGGACAATCATTTAAGATTGTCGTCTTGGGCTCTTCTACCTCAGCCGGAGCCGGAGCATCCCATCCAGATAGCGCATGGGTGAACAGATACACAAATTACCTTCAAGAAATCAATCCTGCGAATGAAGTGGTAAACTTTGGCGTTGGCGGATACAACACCTACCGCATTATGCCCACGGGATTTGTTCCTCCCGCCGGACGTCCTAATCCAGATCCAACAAGAAACATTTCGGCCGCATTGGCAGAAAGTCCAGACGCGATTATTATCAATATGCCTTCAAATGACGTGGCGGCTGGCTTTTCTTATTCGGAACAGATGTTCAACCTGGACACCATCGTTTCCATTGCCGAGCAAAACAGCGTTCCCATTTGGGTTTGTACCACGCAACCACGTAATTTTTCCAATCAGACGCAACTTGATTTGCAATGGGAAATCAAAGATTCCATTTACGCATATTTCAACCCAAATACCATCGATTTCTGGACAACCATTGCTACTCCTGGTTACACCATTGAGCCCTTCTACGACTCTGGAGACGGCGTGCATTTGAATGATTTTGGACATGCCTTACTCTCCAATCGCGTGATTGAAACGGCCATTCTAGACAGCATTTATGTTGTTCCTACTATTGTAGATTATGCCCTTTTAGATTTGCAAATTGATCCAAGTGCTTGTGGAGATTCTCTCACGGATGTCCAATTGGTCGTGGCAAACATTGGGATCGATACTACGGATCCAACCACCATCAACCTGCAAACAGTAAACACGACTTTTGCAACGTCCGCCTCTGATCAATATACGTATGCAACAGGAATACCATCTTGCACCTCAGATACCTTGACATTTCAAGTGAACACCGCGCAACTTGGCAATTATCAATTGAATGCTTCCCTTTTCAACTCAAGCGATTCCATTTCCGCTAATGATGCGTATCAAGTGTCATTTTCCACCGTTGGTCATCCAGATCCTTTCCTGTTGAATGACACACTTTGCGATCCAGGGATGGCGCTATTGTACACCTTAACGCAAATTGACGACCATGTTTTTTGGTACGACGATCCTGTGGCGCCGAATCCTATTTGGGAAGGCAGTTTATTAAATATCCCTTTCCTTTCTGCAACAACAAGCTATTACGCGCAAACGGTTCGCGGGAATCTGTACTACTCAGATGACTTGCACACTTCTCTAAATTCGAACATTGATTTCAATGGAACGATGTTCGATCTGGTCGCATCGGATAGTTTGGTTGTAGATAGTTTTGATGTGAAAATCGCTAGTACCGGAACGCAAGTTGTAGAGGTGTTCTACAAAACTGGTACGCACATCGGATTTGAAACTGATCCTCTCGCTTGGAATTCATTAGGCTCCGCAACCGTGGATGTCTTGGATCCCGCTAATTGGACATCTGTGCCAGTTGGCGGTCTTTCAATCGCTGCGGGAGATACTGTCGGAATTCATGTCCGTATGCAAGACCCAAGTGCCAATCTTTCCTATCAAAGTGTGAGCGCACCAATTTCGAGAAGTACGCCCGAGTTAACAATGCTTACCGGAAGTGGTGTTAGTGTTAACTTTGGCAATAACTATTATCCGCGAGATTGGAGCGGAGGTATCCATTATCATTTCGGTGAGCGTCCTCTTGGCGATTGTGCCACCGATCGATTGGAAGTTGTTGCTTCGGTAAGTAATTCAGATTTGGATGTTGGCAATGATACCATCATCGATATTTTGGACACACTGACTCTCAACGCAAATGGCGGTTTTGTTGATTATAATTGGCCGAACGGAAGTGATTCATCAAGCGCTATTTTCGCAGCTTCTGACTTAGGCGATGGAGTGCATTTCATTGATGTTTTTGCCACCGATTCATTGGGGTGTTTGCGTTCTGACCAAATTGTGATAGCCGTTGCAGATTTGGTTGGATTAGAGAACATACAATCCGACTTTTCCGTAGCTCCAAATCCTACCAGTGATATTGTTCATGTTATTGCTCCGCAAGAAGCACAGGTGACATTTACCGACTTGCAAGGACAGAAAATTCAGGTAGAAGCCAACAAAAACAAGCAATATTCACTTGGTCATTTGCCTAATGGAGTGTACCTCGTGCATGTAACGCATGCCGGAAAAACCTTCGTGCGGAAAATTCTGAAACGATGATTTTCCAAAATTGCATCGCAAAAATTGCATGGCACGAATTCCCGCTCTCTGCGCACATAAATAGTCGCTTGTCTCTCCTTATTGTTGCAATTGGGCTCCTTGTATCTTCTTGTTCCGAAAAAGAAGCGCCCAAAACATCCTTACCGCAAATTCACATTACGTGTATCGATGAGGATTTGAATTTGAGCGATTATCTCATTGCAGATTTTGAATGGCGCGATTCTCTCGGCAATTCCATATGGGAACAAAAAGGACGCATTAAAATTCGTGGAAATCGCAGTGCTGAATTCGACAAGCATTCGTATTCGATAAAACTCAGCAAAGCCTTTGGACTGCTTCATCTTCCCGAAAATAAAAAGTGGAAATTAAATGCAGAGTATATCGACAAAACGTTGATGCGGAATAAGATTAGCTACGATCTTTTTCGGCAGTTTTCCCACGGGAACATCGCGCCAGAAATACGTTATTGCGTTGTTTATATAAACAATGATTACGATGGTGTTTATGCACTAACGGAGAGCGTTGATGATGAAACGCTTGGGTTGAAAAAACGCAACGGTGCTGTATTATTCAAAGGGCCTCCTGTGTCGTACCCACCAAGTGAGCACGAACAGCGTTTCGAGAACTTTAAAGGCTATATAAAGCGCAGTATCCGTTACAAAGATTACTCCATCAAAACCAAGTATAAAATGCTTGATGAGTGTTATTTCAATCAACGATTTCCAGACATTCAGGAGGAAGATTGCACGGATGAAATTTATCAAATCACCGAGTTTGTTTTCAACAGTTCGGATGCTGCATTTTCAAGAGAAGAAAATTTCAATCGGTACTTTGATTTGGAAAATTTGATCGATTGGCACTTGCTCATTTTGGTGACTGCTAATGGCGACGGAACCTACAAAAACTTCTACATGAGTAAGAAAGGTCGCAATGCGCCTTACCTGTTTACGCCATGGGATTACGATCATTCTTTTGGTCGTGATGGTGATGGTGAACCCTCTAAAATTTCGATTATCCCAGTAAAGAAAAACATGGCTTTGTTGCATCGGCTTATGGAAACAAATGCTTTTGGATACCGCCAGAAATTGTATCGGAAATTTCTCGATCTGAAAAAAAAGGGAGTGCTCACAGATACGCATATCCATGCAATGATTGATGCGAATACGTCGGTCTTGAAGCTAGAGGCGAAAGCCAATGAAAAACGATGGCCACCAGATAAAATCAACTATTTCAAGAATACAAATTTCGGTACGGAAATTCAAAGAATGAAAGATTGGGTTACCCACCATTTACCTGAATTGGAACTATACCTGAAGGAGCAAAGTGAACGCCCTGACCCGGTGATTGAAGAGTCGAGCATTATACTGCCCTTGATTTTTCCAGACTTGGGAAATACCAGCGCGCTTGACATGGATGCATTGAATTTGGCTCCCACCATTGAAGATTCCTTAGTTTCGCACTAAAATTTAATATGGTTCGTTCGGACAACTCGTATTCACATCCTGTTAAATTCATAACTCAAATAAACCGTATCTTTGAATGGTATTATTTTAAAGAAAAAAAAGCATGGCCCTCGATAAGAAAGGAATCGCACAGCGTATTGCACAGGAGTTACAAGATGGATGGTATGTGAATCTTGGAATCGGAATTCCAACTTTAGTTGCGAACTATATCCCAGAAGGAATTGAGGTGGAATTTCAATCGGAGAATGGAATTTTAGGCATGGGTGAGTTCCCGTTCGATGGTGAAGAAGATGCTGATTTGATCAACGCAGGAAAACAAACAATTACGGCGCAGAAAGGAGCGGTTTTCTTCGATTCAGCAACATCCTTCGCAATGATTCGTGGACAACACGTTCAATTAACTGTACTTGGAGCGATGGAAGTGGCTCAAAATGGAGACATTGCCAACTGGAAGATTCCGGGGAAAATGGTGAAAGGAATGGGCGGTGCGATGGATTTAGTCGCTTCTGCAGAAAACATTATCGTTGCAATGATGCACACAAACAAGTAATACTCACGCTCAATACAGTCGTTTAATCCATAGAAAACTATCTTTAGTTCAGGCAATTAAGTGATAAAATTGTATCCATTTAACTCAGAAAGTAGTAATTTAAGAGAGCACTGCTTAATCTACTCTGATGTCCGAAATTGATCTATTACAAGAATTAAATACGCTTTCTAAAAAACATTCACTTCAGCGCGATGATATCGACCTAATTATGGTTGAATTTGCGCGAAGAATTACAAAGTCGCTGCAAATTGAGCGCATGAGCGTATGGCTTCTTCAGCCAAACTCTGAGGAAATTGTTTCCATGGGCGAGTATGATGCGCGCGATGGCTCTTTCAATAAAAACAAAATCTTCTCCATTTCGAGCTGTCCAGAGTATTTTGAAGCATTGGAGAAAGATGAAATGCTATACATTAAAAACGTACTCGAATCTGAGGTAACTCAAGGTCTCAAAGAGATTTACAGTATTCCGAATCAAATTATTACTCGATTGGACATTCCACTGCGCTTCGAAGGTGAGATGATTGGAGTGATGTGTTTCGAGAAAACGGGAAGTGAAACCAAGGAGTTCGATGCCAATGAAACGTTTTTTGCCAACGCTATTTCATTGGTTTTTGCGTCGAATTTAGAGGCGAGAAAACGTCGTGCTTTGCAGGAACACCTGGATCGAGAGTTGCGAGAGAAAGAAACCTTACTGAAAGAGGTGCATCATCGGGTAAAAAACAACCTTTCCGTGGTATCTAGCCTTATTAAACTGCAAAGTAGCAAAGCGAAAGATGATTATCATATCCAACTTTTGGAGGATTGTTGGGGAAAGATTCAATCCATTGCAGACATTCATGATATTGTGTATCAAACCAAGTCTTTTGCCGCAATCGATGTGAGCGCGTATTTTTCGCAATTGCTCGAAGAAATTCTACAATTCTACGACGGTGATGAGAAAGACATTTCCATTGCAATGAATATTTCAAAATTTGAATTATCCATTCAAACGTTGATTCCGCTCGGGCTTATTGTGAATGAAATTGTGACCAACGCTTTCAAGCATGCTTTCGAAGGCAGAGCGGGCGGAGAGGTTTCTTTTACGTTGATCGAAAAAGAAGGGTTTCTGCAAATGAATATCATTGATAATGGCAATGGTTTTAACTCAGAAGATTCTGAAAACGCCCAATTGGGAATGGAAATTGTCAACGACCTGGCCGATCAAATTGATGCCACATTCTCCTTCTACACCGATACTGATGGTGTTACCTTCCATTTGAAGGCTCCGATAAAATAAGCACATTTCTGATCCATTTATTGTTCGCATAAAAATCATTTTATGGGCCATTCGCAACGCTTAATAAACAACTGTTTACGACTAATCTAATGTGCAAATAATTGGGTCCTCAATGCTGAATTTTGAAGAAAACACTCGCAGTTATGTTCGAAATTCAAAAACCCAAAAACAGAAAAGTATTACGTCAATTTGCAGGGAAAGCCTATTACCGCACCAAGCGCCAACTCGATTGGAAATTCGGCGATAAAAAATGGGCAAAAGAGCGCGGATCTTTGTTGCAAAAGCACAACGTGTTTCATCACAAATCCATGATTCTGCGTCCTCTCAAAGATGTCGATATGTACCTGCAAGAAAACAAGCGCGTTAACCTGAAACTCGCTGTTGCACACCTGAACAATATTGTCATTCAACCGGGTGAAACCTTCTCTATTTGGAAATTGGTCGGCCGCCCTTCAAAGCAAAAGGGATATTTGGATGGACTTGTTTTAAAACAGGGAAAAATAAGCAAAGGAACGGGCGGTGGACTCTGTCAACTGGGGAATTTGTTGTTTTGGATTTTCGCACACAGCCCGCTCGTTATTAAAGAACGTTACCGGCATGGATTTGATGTTTTCCCAGATGTGAATCGAAAGGTGCCGTTTGGCGCAGGGGCCACGTTGGCGTACAATCATATCGATTTGCAAGTGAAAAACGAGACCAACCAACCGTATCAACTCAAGGTTTGGTTGGATGAAACGCATCTGCATGGGAAATTGCTGTGCTCTGAGCCGATGGATGCGACCTTTGAGGTGGTGGAGCGCAATCACATTATCAAACAACAGATTTGGGGCGGCTATTCGCGACACAATCAAATTGTGCAAGTGCGGAATTATTCAAACGGCGCGCGCGAAGAAGTGCTGTTGGTAGAAAATCATGCGGTAATGATGTACAATCCTTTTTTATCGGAGAGGCAAACGGCTTGAAGCAGTCGGAAATAACCTTATTAGCGCGAAATTCCCGCGTGAGATGAAACAATCATTTGTGCGAATAGCATAATTATAAATGGAATGGATATAATCACCATTTGCCTGAAGTACAGTTGATTCTCTTTTCTTCGCTTGTACAGAATAATTAGAGAGACCGCCCAAAATACAAGATCGCAAAGAACTAAACTTATCAAGAACACAGAACCGTCAATCGTTCTTAAATCATTAAACAGCCACGTGTAAATGCTTAATGCATTAATAAAAATACTTGAGAATGCGATCCCGACAATAGCGCGGTTACTGCCTGATTTAGAAAGCCAAACGAGACATAACGACAGCAAGAATATTGGTAAAAGAATCGACATAAACGTAACGAATCGCTAATCCAATGATCGAAAGGCTTACTTATAAAAATTCATCTCATCGAGATACTTGTGCACTGGTTCGGTAAGCATGTACCGCACATCTTTCTTCTCTGCAATCAGCTTTCGGATGAATGAAGACGAGATTTTCATCACGGGAACATCGTCGCACATATGCACATTTGGGTGTTTTACGAAGGCATTGGCACTTCCGTCCATGGATTGTGTCATTTCTTCTTTTTCCTGAATGGTAAGTGCACGCGGATACACGTAAATTTCATGATTGTCGATGATATGATCGTGGTTGTGCCATTTATGGAAGGTTCGAAGGTTGTCTTCCCCCATAATTAGCGCGAAATCTTTGTCTGAGTACTCTTCCTTGAGGTACGCCAATGTTTTGGACGTATAACTTGGAATTGGGAGCTTGAATTCAATATCGCTTGCTTTCAATTTCGGATTGTCCTCGATGCCAATTCTTACCAACGCCAACCGATGATAATCGGCCAAAAGAGAACTTTTTTGCTTCATGGGATTTTGCGGTGAAACCACCATCCAAACCTCGTCCAAATCCGTATTATCCGCCATATAGTTGGCAATAATAAGATGGCCTACATGCACCGGATTGAAGGTGCCGAAATACAATCCAATTTTCGTCATTTATCCAAAAATTCCTGAACGAACGACGCTGCCTCATCACATGCGGTACTCAATTCATCATTCACTAATACGATGTCAAACTCTTTGGCAAAGGCCAATTCTTTGCTCGCTTTTTCCATCCGCTGGTTGATCTTATCCTCTGACTCGGTGCTTCTTCCGCGCAAGCGATTTTCTAACTCTTCATAACTGGGAGGCTTCACAAAAATGGCGAGTGCGTTGTCCTTAAATTGTTTTTTCAGGTTCAATCCACCAATCACATCTACATCAAAAATCACAGATTTCCCTTGCGACCAAATGCGCTCCATTTCTGATTTGAGGGTTCCATAAAAGTTGTTGGTATACACTTCTTCCCATTCAACAAAGGCATCCTCTTTGATTTTTTCTTTGAAGCCCTCTACGCCAAGAAAATAATAGTCTTTGCCGTCAATTTCTTTCGGTCTTGGATCTCTACTGCATGCAGAAACTGAAAACTCCAAGCCTAAATCGCGCGTCAATAAATTATGAACGATGGTTGTTTTGCCAGCTCCAGAGGGTGCTGAAAAGATGATGCATTTGCCTTGTACCGGTGCTTTCATACCCCTTTCTACGGAAAGTTTTACAAAGTGTTTAGAATTTGCTCCTTTATTTTTTCCAATTGGTCTTTCATACCAATGACGAGCTTTTGCATTTCTGCGTGATTACTCTTGCTTCCAAGGGTGTTAATCTCACGTCCAATTTCTTGGCAAATAAAGCCGAGTTTTTTTCCCGATGCCTCATTCACCATCGTTTCCTGGAAGTAGGTCAAATGGTTGGCGAGGCGCATTTTCTCCTCCGAAATATCCAATTTCTCCAAGTAGAAAATCATTTCTTGCTCGAAACGATTGTCGTCGTAACCACCATCAATTTCTTCCAATCCCTTTCGCATGCGTTCACGAATGACATCAATGCGTTGGTTTTCATAGTTTGGAACTTCTTCCAAAAAGCCACGAATGTCGCCAATGCGCGCATTAAATTCCTCTTCAAGCTCCTTCCCTTCTCTGCGGCGGAAATCGCGCAAATTTTCCGTTGCT
Organism: Fluviicola sp.; assembly: GCA_043584915.1. Lineage (GTDB taxonomy): Bacteria > Bacteroidota > Bacteroidia > Flavobacteriales_D > Crocinitomicaceae > UBA4466. The sequence continues at coordinate 1,325,431 of CP121319.1, read as the reverse complement.
TCGGCAATCAAATCCATGATCCAAACAACTTCTTCTTCTTCCAGAGATTCCGATTTTGTTTCCATCACTTCAGGCATGCGCAAAACAAGCGACAAGTAATCGTTCGTATCTTCGTTCAAAGCGGTACCCAAAGATTTCAACTCTTCGTAATACTTCTTAGCGAGCGCCTGGTTGATGGATACCGAGCTATCCTCGCCGATACTGTCCATGCTTAGGCTCACATCCACTTTTCCTCTGCTGAGTCCGCTTGAAACGTGTTTCCGAATATCGGCGTCTAACTCTTTGTAGCGCTGCGGCATTCGCACGTTTAAGTCCATAGACTTGCTATTCAAAGAGCGGATTTCTACGGTAACTTTTTTGGATTGGTGGCTTCCGGAGGCTTTCCCGAAACCTGTCATAGACATGAGCATAGATCGAATTTTTGCGAATTTACGAATTTAGAAGTGATTGCCTTTGTTAATGGAGGAATTGGTTTCATGGTGAAACATGCAAAGTTACCACAAAGTCGTATCTGCTATCCATCTCTTCTTGCTAAACCAAAACAGACCCGTATTTTTGCGCCATGAAATACCGAATCCTTACCGACGAAGAATTGCCCCTATTTGAGGAAGAACTCAAGCATTTCCTTATTGTGAATGGGGTTCATGGAGATGAATGGGAGAAAATGAACAGAGAGCATCCAGAAGAAGCGCAAAAACTTGTGGGATTGTTCTCGGATACCGTCTTGCAAAAAGTCTACGAGAAACTCAAGTTCATTGAACACCGAACACCGACTTCTTGCATGGTTTTCAAGCTAAATAACGACGGTATCGAAATGATTTCCATTAACGCGAAAAGTGATGCTGTGGATTTATCCACTCCAGAAGGAATTCACGAAGCCTTAATTCATCAAAGTGCAGCATTGACCTTCTTTCGTCACACAAAAGAATACACGAAAGAACGCGAATTGGAAATTCATGAAATGTTGGAACAAGGATGTGTCAATTCAAGCGAAGCCTTTTGGAGGCAACTTGAGAAAGCCTTAAATTAACTACTGTCGCACGATTCGGTGCACCTCTTTTCGATCGGGATAATTCACTTGTAGAAGATAGACTCCTGCTGGCTGTGTGCTTAAATCCAAGATTTTCGAGGTGCCATACGTCATTTCAGCATTGCTAATTGGAGCGCCCTGCATATTCGTCAAAGTCAATACTGCGCCTTCCTGTAATTCATTCACATACACAATGCCGCGTGACGGATTTGGATGCACAGATGCTCTCGCTTGATGCTCATCGGTTTTGCTGTCGACGCGCAGCAACCAGCCGTCGTTTTTACCCATGTTGGATCCAATTACACCGTCGTTGGAGTTCGATTCCCCTCCCATGATCACGCTTCCGTCATTTAATACGGTAAAGGTTACGCCTTCATCAAATCCTGATGCTCCGAACAAATACTCGTGCACGACTTCTTTGTCCTCATTGATTTCGTACATCCAATAATCTTGACTTCCGTTTCCAATAGCCGCATTCATGGAGGCGGAGTTACTGGAACCGAACAATACAAACCCGTCGCCTTTCGGCTCGATTTCTGCAATGCGCTCGTTTCCGATAGCCCCATAGGTTTTGGCCCAAAGTAAGTCTCCATTTTGATTCATTTCCATCAAAAGAACATCCTGACCTCCTGCGTTGAAAGGAATGTCTGCGTTTGATGAGAACGTATTGGCTCCTACCAAGAAATGTCCATTTGAAAGCACTTCAATGTCTGCAGGAAAATCGGATAGAAAACCACCGTACAATTCTTTCCACTGCAATTGTCCAAATTCATTCGTGTAGTACAGTGCAACGTCTGTATCCCCGTTATTGTCTGAATATTCGTCTTGATACGTAGAAGAACTAGCGGCTGTAATAAGAGATCCATCGGCTAATAACTTGCTGTTTACAGCATATTCGTCATCAAAACCGCCATGTGTTTCACTCCAAAGAATTGATCCAACGGCATCCAACTCAAACAACCAAACATCCGCTTGCCCGGCATTGGCTAAAACATCTCCATCTTTCGAAAGTGTGGTTCCGGTAACAATGTAATTTCCATTTGGTTTTTGTAGAATGGAGGCCGCTTCTTCAAATTTCGTTCCTCCGTACGTATTGATGGCCATAACCGAACCTGTTAAAGTCATTCGAATGAATAACAAATCGATAGAGCCGTGTGTAGCTGCGCCTAAAATGTCTTGTGAATTCGTTTCACCAAGAATGATCAAATCACCGTTGGCGTCTAGCAGCAATTGATGTCCACGATCGTCGCGCTCACCACCTATAGTCTCTGTCCAAAGGAAATCACCAGCACTACTGATTTTAGAAACCTGAATTTCATGATTGTCAGAAACCTGCACGGTAGAAAGTACGTAAGCATCGCCTTTTGCATCGGTAACAATGTCATTCACACGATCGTACCCTACGCCCCCAATTGACTTCTGCCAAATAATGCGCGTATCCTGTCCGGAAACCACCGAAGTGATAGCAAAAAACAAGAACATTATATAAAGGTTTCGACGCATGTTTTGTAAATGATTGCTTAACGTTGAGTTAACAATATAATAACATTAGGTTGTAAAATCCTAATTTTTAAATGAAAAAGTGCAGAAATAGCCTCATTTAATGCGATTTCACTACTTAACATTTACATAACATTAGAATAACGTAACACAAGAATTGAACCAAAACGAAGAAATTAGAAGTACTTTTGTGGTGTGAAAAATGAGCTCATTCAGCGGTTTGGGGAACAGAACGTTTCTGAAGTTTCAGTAAAGGAAGGTGAAATGCCTTTGCTTTTGCTGAATGTCGGTGGTCCCAACAAGATTCAGGTACTGGTTACCAATGGACTTCATAAGTACAAAATGCCAGTTCCTGAAGCGGAAGAAGGAAAGGAGTACAATGAGCTTTGTTTCTGTTTGCCTTCGTATTGGGAACCAGAAGAATTGGAAAACCCGCGTATGAATTGGATTTATTACTGGATCCAAAGATTATCGAAATATGTGCTTGAGAAGGAAACATGGTTTGGACATGGGCACACGATGCCTTGCGGTAAGGACGCAAAACCACTATCCGAAACCATGAAACAAAATTACTTCATGCTTTCAAATCCAATACTCCTGGAAAAGCAATTGCGACCGTTACAAGTGGGCGATATTGAAGTGCGTTTTCTGGCAATCGTTCCGCTCTTCGAAAAGGAATTCACCTACAAGCGCGGAAAAACAACACGAAAGTTGATGAAGCGATTTGCTCATTATCAAGTGAACGAAGTACTGGATGATTTTCGTGAAAGCGCGATGCGATCGCGCGTGTTTCGCCGCAGATAATTCAAGCACGCCGAAAGAAAGGCGTTCTTCTAAGGGTTCAATTTATACGACTCAACAACCATGTATGATTTCGTTCCAGCCGGGCAAGCTCCGTTCGATTCAATGGTGCGTGTTGTCATAACTCCTGTCACTTCTATGTAATCTCTGCTTGCAATATCAACATTGTCTTCAAAGCAAACGGCAACAACGCGTCCCGCAGGAGACTCTACGTACCCTCCGTTTCCACAATAACAGCTCAACGGATCCATTACGCCTTTTACGCTGCGGAAAGCGCCTACAACTCTTTCTGGAATTTCTTCCTGAACCAAAGCGGTGATCTCCTCTACTCCCTCCACTTGTTCAACCTCTTCAACAACCTCAGGTGCAGGAGGCGGCGGAGGAGGCATATTCGCTTCAACAATGTTTTCTTCGGTTGCGCATGAAGCCAAGCCCCAGACAAATAGAATCAGTAAAGAATAGAAAATCGAAGAACGTTTCATAGCAGACAGTTTGAGGAACAAGGTAGCGTTTTTATAGGGAAGAAAGGGTAGAACAGCGCATAAACTTCATCTTCTGAAATGGTCCTGTTTTTAGTATTTCACGGAATTATGAACACAGTATTTTTTGTTTTAACTCAATTTAAAGAATGTGGGTAGATGACGAAACATCCCGTTTAAAATAGTGTCGAAAAGTTTAATACGAAGTTGTTTCGAGGCTAATTCCTTTTGGATTATTCGTGCTGAATTTTGTAGCGCAAAACAAAATGATTGAAAGCATGAAAAAACGCAACACACATTATTCACTTCTTCTGGGAGTACTTTTGATTTCGAGTCAGGCAACGGCTCAAATCGGATTTGACCCAGAAATCGAACCAGACTTTATTACCGATGAGGTTTTGGTTCCGGCTTCTCCTATTGAGAGTCAGGTAATCTTTATTGGTGGACATGACACCGTTCAAACAACGGCAACGTACGGAAATCCAGCGGGTGCCTATCCAGCCAAGCAATGGCATGACTTTATCGGGTTTACGCCAGATACGGATCCAACTTCGCAGGATTTGGGATGGATTTCTATCAACCACGAAATGATTTCGGCAGATCCAAACATCGGAGACGGTGGAGGAATGACTGTTTTCAAAGTATCAACGTTGATTTCGCCAACACAGTAGGTGAAACCGGAATGAACTGTGGAGGGATCACTTCAGAGGCAGATGGTCGAATTTGGACAGCAGAAGAATGGTTTCGCACAAGTAACTCTTCTATCTGGGCTGGAGGCGCAGGTGTAACAGATACTTCTGAGTACAACTGGGGACGTCAGCCATTCGAAGGTGGTGTGATTATGCCAGACAACCAAACCGTTTATCTAGGAGCAGATAACACGCCAGCATCGGATTAGGATACAAAGATTACTCGCTTCTTGAGAACGCTATTGATGCTTCTGATGACGATAACATCATGGGGAACTTCCAGCAGTATGATAACGTTTGGGGAATGTATCAGCCTGATGCAATTGTCTTGACAACAATTAACGGAACGGAATACTTGCTTACTGCAAACGAAGGGGATGCTCGTGATTACACTGGGTACTCTGAGGAAGATCGTGTAGCTGATATTACTTTGGACCCTACGGTATTCCCGAACGCTGCAGCCTTGCAGGATGACGCGGTGTTAGGTCGTTTGAAAATCACATTATCTCAGGGAGATACTGATAACGATGGTGACTTTGATGCGTTGTATTCTTACGGCGGACGTTCATTTACTATCTGGGATTTGAATGGAAACATTGTTTTTGATAGTGGAAATGAATTCGGTCAGATTTTGGCAAACGACTTTGATTACAACTATGCTGATAACCGCGATGATGACAAAGGTTCTGAACCAGAGTCAATCACAATCGGAAAAATAGGTGGACGCACTTTCGCTTACATCGGATTGGAGCGCGCAACAGGAGTTATGGTTTATGATATCACTGATCCCGCAAACGCAACATTCGTAAACTACTATAACAAAGAGGGCGCAGACGAAAGCCCAGAAGGATTGGTTTTCATTGATGCTGCCGACAGCCCAACAGGGGAGCCATACTTGATCTCAACGAACGAAGCATTTTCGGGATACAACGGTTCGGTATCGGCTTACAACGTTAACGGATTTGACGGTGAAAAATGGATCAAAATCGGAAACGGAACCATGGATAAAATGTTGAACTATGAAGAAAATGCGATCAATGCAGGCGCAACAATGTTCAATCGATTGGAGTGGGTTGCATACAACTCAGGAGACGGAAATGTATACCTAACGGAAACGGGGCGTGATAATCCTGCATCGCGTTGGGCTGATGAAAAAGTGGAAGGAGGCGTTTTGGCTGAGCACCACTACACGCGAGCTACTGCACAAGGAACGGATCCTTTCGCTTCAGATTACGTAGACTACTATGGACGCGTATTGTTGTTCGATGTTGCTAACGATTCCATGTCTTCTTTCTTGGAAGCAGGTCCTGAATTCCACAACGAACCAAACGTATCCATTTCTAACTACCCTTCAATTCATTTATCTAACCCTGACGGTTTGACATTCATGAATGTGAACAACCAGAGTTACATGGTGATCTGTGAGGATTTGAACGGAACATCACACGGACGAATGCCAGCAGGTATCTCGAACCGTGCATGTGAGATGTACATCTTGGATATGTCCACTTCAAATCCAGAAGTAGATGATTTGGTTCGTATCGCTCAAGTTCCACTTGGAGCGGAAATCACTGGAGCACGCGCTACTCCTGATGGAAAAACATTATTGTTCAACTCTCAGCACCCAAGTAGCTCAAATCCTTTCCCTTACAACAATTCATTGACAATTGCTTTGACGGGTTGGGACAAATCAATTGTTGGCTTGACGGAGTTAGCGCAAGACGAGAGCACTTTCCAGGTGTATCCAAACCCTACTTCTCGAATCGTTTACTTCACAGAGACGATGGATGTAGCATTGTATGATACTTACGGAAAACTGATCCGAGTGGAGCGCCAGGCAGATCACATGGATATCATTGATTTGACGCCGGGAACTTACTACTTGAAAAACAACGCTGGAGACACGAAAAAATTGATTGTTCAATAAGCAACTACTCTCCAAACATAAAGAACAATTCCTCCGGCAATTTCCATTGTCGGAGGTTTTGCGTATCAAGACATTATGAAACAAATTATTCTTTTTTTAGCACTTGTCGCATTGGTTTTCCTTCCAACCTCGGGGTTTACACGCGTAACTCAAAATGAGAAGGAAATCAATCCTTCAAAAGAGGTCCAACAATGGTTTTTAATGCAAAAGCATTCGCTGGATGAGCAGTTGTCGTCGTTCGAAACTTCATTAGAAGCGCACCTTTCTTCGGAGCATCTTTTAGATCGATATCGCGCTATTCGGAACCAATTCAAAAAAATCGAGTTTTTGGTCGCCTACCTCGATCCACAATTGTACAATTCATACATCAACGGCGCGCCATTGCCCAAACTGATGAAAAAAGTTCCAGAGCAAACTGTTATAGCGCCAAGTGGCTTTCAGCGATTGGATGAGTTGATGTTCGAGGACGAAATTGATTCTGAAGAAGTGCTGAAAATTACCAAGAAATTGCGCTATGACATCCGTTCTTTATCGGAACAAACAGTGCACTTTCAATTGACCGATCCAGTAGTTTTTGAAGCGGCAAGATTTGGAATTCTGCGCACCAAAACGATGGGTGTTACTGGGTTTGACAGACCCGGAAACACAGACAATGCCTTGCAGGAATCGGCACTTTGTTTGCATGGGATTTCTACTGCGATGGAGTTTTATGAACCGTATGTGAACGCAGCGGAATGGAATGCATTAGCGGCTCTATTGTCAACAGCTCAGGTAGCATTGAATGACTCAGATTTCGAAACTTTCGATCGTGCAGCGTTCTCCAGAGATTTCTCAGATCCACTTTGGAAACAATTGTTGGTGGTACAGCAATCTTTACAAATTGAATTGCCGCACCAACGTCATCGTATTCAACAACCCGTGAATTATGAAAGCACGAGCTTGTTTGACGAAAATTTCCTCAATGCCAATTATTATGCGCAGTACGCCGATGACGAAAAAGACGAAGAGCGCATCGCATTGGGTCAAACCTTGTTTTTCGACCCTATTCTATCGCACAACAATCAACGTGCCTGTGCCTCTTGCCATGCACCAGAAAGAGCATTCACCGACGGATTAAAAACGTCGAAAACCATCAGTGGGGAGGAAGGACTTCGGAATGCACCTACGCTGCTGAATAGCGTTTTTGCCGAGCGCTTTTTTCACGACATGCGCGTAGATCATTTGGCGGCACAAATGGACCACGTGGTACTGAATCCGGAGGAGTTTAATACCAATTACTCGGAAATTGTCACAGAACTGAGAGCTTCAAGCGACTATGTTGCCTGGTTTCAAAAAGCGTATGGTAAAGAGGGCATCACGAAGAACAGTGTGACGCATGCTGTAACCCGCTACGTGGCTTCATTGCGCAGTTACAACAGTGTTTTTGACCGATATATGCGTGGTGAAATGGAAGCAGTTGATCCTTCTGTGATCCGTGGATACAATCTTTTTAGCGGGAAAGCCGCTTGTGCTACTTGTCATTTTGCGCCTACCTTTTCTGGGTTGGTGCCGCCATCTTTTTTAGAGAGTGAATCGGAGGTTTTGGGCGTTCCGAAGGTTTTTGAAGACCCGTACACTTTAGATGCTGATCAAGGGCGATATATGAATCGAATTTTGAAAGAGCAAGCGAAGTTTTATGAGTTTTCCTTCAAAACACCAACACTGAGAAATGTCGAATTGACGGCTCCATATATGCACAACGGTGCTTTCGCAACTTTGGAGGACGTCTTGGAATTTTACAACGAAGGTGGTGGTCAGGGATTGGGACTAGACGTTCCATATCAGACATTGCCTTCAGACAAATTGGATTTAACCGAAACGGAAATCGACGATATTATTTCGTTTATGAAAGCACTGACGGATACCACGGGAATGAATGCAGTTCCGGCTCAATTACCCGCTTTTGAAGGAAACGAACAATTGAACAATCGAGCGATTGGAGGGGTATATTGAGACGTTATTGAGCGATTCTTAGAATTCGCGAAAACTAGAAATGTCGAACTGTAAACTTCTAAAATTCTAGGAATTGCCAATTTTTTTCACGATATTCTTTCGTCAACACAAAAGCACCCACAATTTTCGTGGGTGCACTGTTTCATAACCCCTCATCTTCGACAACGATCCCTGCACTCAGACGGGCATCGCTCTTAAAAGTCACACAAGGGAATATCACCGATTTCGTGGCGCGTCGGAATTCCACCATTTCTTTATGTACATTTTGAATACGATAATTTACACGTTGGGTTCTGAGCCATTTCAGGTCGTCCTTGAACGCCGCTTCCCCAACGAGTCGTTTGCCATTCATTTTTTCAATTCGCGCAGTCAGGTATTCTTCGCTAACGTTTTTCAGTTTTACCAATCCCAAATCTCCACCTCGCAAGAAGTCATGTTCGTAAAAAGCATAGCCGCTTTCCGTAAGGGCAACAATGCCGATGGCATATTCGATTTCGGTGTTCAATTGACACTCAAACACACCATTTTCACCTTGTAAGCGCTGGTAACTGTTGATGCCATCTGCAAATACATACATATACACATCAATGAAGTCTTCTGAGCGATCAACAGTCAGGCTAAGCGGGTTGAATTTCGACTCGTTTTCTACAAAATAGATTTGAGTGGAGGTATCAGCGTTGCTTAATTGGCTTGCAGAAAATGGTCGCCAGCGATCGCAATTGACACGCGCTGTTGGTGAGCCAAAACTTCCAGAAGTAATTCGAAATCCGTTGGAATTCCGAAATTGTCGCACCAAATTCTTACGATTGAAATTTTTCATGCCATCAACATATTGTTGATTTCGAATTGCTGCACGAGATCGGTCCAATTCGCGTTGGTCGCTTACAATAGCGTTCCATTGTTTCATGCGCCCCTCCGCTGATTTCACTCTGTTCTTGGCATCTTTACGCAACGCATTGGTTGCCTTATTGTAAAATTCAATGAGTCCCGCCAAGTGCGGATCATTGATGGCTACTTTACCGACATTTTGATCCGCGAATTTTTTAAATTCTGGGTAGCCCATTTCTACAACTTTTCTGTCAATTTCACAGATGGGGAGGTCTAGATTCTCAACGTACAAAGCAAGAACCTCATTGTCACAAGTAGCATGGATTGCCTTCATGCGTGCTTCAAACTCACGGGTAGAAAGGTTTGTATTATTAAAAGAACCCTTCCACATACTCATCACGTTGGAGGGCAGAATAAAATCTCCGTACATTTTTACATTGGCAAGCGAGTCAATGCGCGCAGTGCGCTGTTCAGGCGATTGACCAATCAAAATATTCGATCGTCTGATTACTTGAGGATAATCCATTTGAGCGTTGCCGATTTTGAAAATAACCCGAACGGGAACACTAAATTGTGAAGATGTTTTCAACTCCACTTTCTTCTTAAAAGATACTGTCCCCTCAAAACCACTTTTCACACCATCTTTTGTTTGAACCTGCACCGGTTGATCAACATTTCTCGTTTCTTCGATGGTCGGTAAACCCGATTTGATTTCGGTACGCATTTTTCGATTTTCACTATCCGCTCCGTAAATGTGAAACCCAGGGCGTATGACAGCCGTCGCGGTAATTTCCCAAATATCATTCCCCAACAATTCGCACGTGAAATCCCAGGCAATGAGATTGTCGATGGAAGGTATCGTGTCACCAGGTTTTGTTCTTTTACCGTAAACAGCTCCAAATTGCGTTTCTCTGTACTTATCGGATAACTCGCTCAATCTAGCGTTATTCGATCCATTATTCATGGCATCGGTAATCGCCTGCAAGTCCATACTGTGCTCTAAACTTAAGTAAAGACTGTCTCTGCTGTGTTTGTCCCGTTTCCATTTTTCGGAATTCAAATGATCTTCGTACCCCTCTGGGTAAAAGTCCAATTCCGACATATCTACAACCGTTGGGATTTTCGAAAAGGGCTCTGGGTTTACCCAGTCAATGCTTCCATCTTCTAATTTTTTTCCATCATATAATTGCATTCCAGACTTACAATCGTCTACAGGTGCTTGCAAATAGACTCCAACTTTCGGGTTAAATTCCAGTGGTTTTCCATCTTCGGTATATCCCGTTACACTGAACATGCCTTGCGTTTCGAGTAGGTCGTCTCCCGTCATAGTGCTCAATCCGCTGGTAACAATGTCAATTCCTCTGATGGCCTCCTGATATTGCAAAATTACATTGCCTGTAAACGGCTTTTCATCTTTTAAAAATGCCTTTTCAGGGACAGAAATCAACACTCCTTGTGATGAAAGTTGTACGCTTCCCTGCGATGGGATTTGGAAATATTGAATGGGGATATTGGAGAAATCCTGATTGTTATCAAGGCGCATTTTTACATCCTGAGAAATTGGCGCCATCTCTTGAGCTTGTTTTGGCGTTTCAACCTCCTTGCGATTGCTGAAAACCAAGAAAGTCGTGGCAATTACTACTGCAATTATGGCAGAAAACCCACCATTACGCAACAATCGTTTTCGCTTGTAAGCACGTGCTGCATCTTTCACCGTATTTCTTTGAGAGGCACGTTCGGCCGCCTGCATTATTGATTTCTGCAGAGCAACTTCGTTCTGTAACTCAATACTTTCAGCCAACTGTTTTTGAAAGGCAGCAAGCTGTTCGTCGTTTAAAGTCCCCGACAAGTATTGATCTATAAGTTTTGTTATTTCTGGATCCATTTTCTTTCTCGTTAATGGTGAATGTCAGCGGGTGATTTCAATACTATGTCCTTCACCTTCTGAATGCAGCGAAACTTTTGCACTTTGACAACATTTCCACTTCTCAATCCAAGTTTGGTAGCGATTTCAGACATTTTCAATCCCTGACCATAAAGGAGTTGAAGGAGCTTTTGGCATTTTTCTCCAATCTGAGAAAGCGCTTTCTCAATTTGCGAGAGCTTCAATTCCTTTAGAATCCAGTCTTCCTCTTCTTTCGCGATGTTCTCATGTAATTCGGTGTAACGATGTTTGTTTTCCTTACGACTTTGATTGTACCACAGAAACTTGCAGGTATTCATCACATAGTTAAAAGGTGCAGTCGTGAGCTCAAAACCAGGCTCGTTCAGTTTTCTTGTATAAATGAGTAACGCTTCTTGAAAGATGTCTTCCGCATCTGCTATCCTACAACCCTTTGATTTTAAAAATCGCTTTACCTCAGGCCAACGCTTGTACAATGTGTCAAGCTCGGCACGAAGATCAGTGTTGTTTTTAGCAAGAGTGTTCATTCACGTAATTTTCTAGAGATGTCGAAAGACAGAAGAGGTTAACAAGAAAACGATTCTTTTTTTAAAAGTTGCGCCGATTTAATTGAAATACTTCTTGAAGTTGCGCCGATTTAATTGAAATACTTCTTGAATTTGCGCCTAAGTCGGAGCTTTTAGCGCAGGAGCTATTATTTTTTTTGATTGATCCAAAAGGAGTTAGGGGATATTTGGTTAGAATTGTATCCTTCAAAAACCAATTGGGTTCCTTAAAATGAATTACGTGCATTGCCTTCGCATCTATTCTCTTGCTTGCATCGCATTTTTTGCAATCGCAGGAGTGGCACTGGCGCAACAATCAGAATCGAACAACCCAACGCGACTACAGTATTTCGGTGGCATTCAGGTAGGAGAAGTAGATCAAGAAGTATGGACGAACGGACTTAAAGATGCCGGAATGAACACCGTTGAGGTGACCGTTTATGCACGTCAAGGCGATTGGGATTCCGATGAAATTTGGTTCAACGAAACAGATGAAGGAGCACTCAATCAAATTCGATCGGCGAAAAAAGCAAACTTGAAAGTCGTGCTCATTTTACGTGTTGCACTTGATCATGCCTATGAACGCAACAAGTTCTTGTGGCACGGAATGATTTTGCCCAAATCCAAAGCTGAAATCAAGAGTTGGTTCAAAAAATACCGGAAATTCGTTTTGAAATGGGCACTTGTTGGAGAGCAGGAAGGCATAGATGTCATTGCCATTGGAAGTGAAATGAATGCACTCACATCCACCAAACAAATTGAGGAACTCTCCCACTATCAAAAGTACATGCTGAGTGACAGTGCGCAGCACGCAATGGAAGATCGAGCGCTGAAATATAAAGACGTGATCGGAGAGAAATTATGGGTGCAAGGCTACAGCAGTTACGACTCGATTGAGTTGCTAATTAACGACAAAATAAATGCCAATGTCGCTTGGGCCGCTCAAACATATTATCGCGATTCCGAAAAGCAAATTATTCTCATTAATAAGCAGCGAAAACTGCTACAAAAACAGTGGAAGAAAAGTATTAAAAAGACGCGAAAACACTTTTCAGGCGAACTGACCTATGCGGCCAATTTTGATAATTACTACGAAGTCGGATTTTGGGAAAGTTTGGATTTCATTGGAATCAATGCCTACTTTCCGTTGCGCGAAAGTGACTCATCATACGCCAACGCAGAAGAACTGACACATGCGTTAGACAAAGGTTGGAGAAATGTCTTTGATCAGATAGATAGCTTCCGCCTGGAAACAGGAACCCTGGAAATACCCCTATTTTTCACGGAGTTGGGGTACACAAAATATGCAAATTCAAGTCTAGAACCCTGGTCGGGCTTTGGATATTCCATTGTCGGGGAAGGTAAGCACGAAAAGATGATCGTTTGGAATCAACAACCCACTTCACTCGAAGAAAGGGCTTGTGCATTAAGGGCACTCAAACAAGTCGTTACGGAACAATCTATCAATCTTCAAGGGATGCTGTATTGGAAGTTAACCACCATGATTTCACACCTGGAAATTGAACCATTTGCCATTCATTTGAATCCTGAAAGTCTGGATCCAAGTTATTTGGAGTTGCAGCAGTTCACGAAAGACCACCGCGAACCGGCAGAGCAATAAGGTAAATCGAAACGAAGGATTAAGCGCCGACCAACGATTTCTCCAAAATCAATTGTGCAATTTGAACCGCATTTGTCGCAGCGCCTTTTCTTAAATTGTCCGAAACAACCCACATATTCAATGTATTGGGCTGCGATTCATCCCGACGGATACGTCCGACAAAAACATCATCCTTGCTTTGTGCGTACAACGGCATTGGATAGGTATTGGTTGTTGGATCATCCTTGAGCGTAATTCCCTCTTGTTCGTGCAACAAACGGCGCACTTCGTTCAGGTCAAAATCATTTTCAAATTCCAAATTCACGGCTTCGGAATGTCCTCCAACTACGGGAACGCGCACAGCCGTTGCAGTAACGTTAATATTCGGATCCAAGATTTTCTTCGTCTCGTTGGTCAATTTCATTTCCTCTTTCGTGTATCCATTGTCGAGGAAGTCATCACAATGCGGCAAACAATTGCGGTCAATCGTATACGGATACGCCATTTCGCCCGTCACACCATTGCGCTCATTTTCCATCTGACGCGTTGCAGCAACACCCGTTCCCGTAATGGATTGATAGGTTGAAACGACCGCTCGTTTGATTTTGTATTTCTCGTGCAACGGCTTCATGGCAAGCACCATTTGAATGGTAGAACAATTCGGATTCGCAATAATTTTATCTTCAGCAGTCAAAGTATCCCCATTGATTTCTGGGACAATCAATTTATGATCGGGATGCATGCGCCACGCAGAGGAATTATCAATAACCGTAGTGCCAACTGCAGCAAATTTTGGTGCCCACTCCAAGGAAGTAGATCCACCCGCTGAGAAGATTGCAATATCAGGGCGCATGTCAATAGCTGTGGCCAATCCTACAATTGAATATTCCCGACCATCGAAGGTCAATTTCTTGCCTACCGAGCGTTCAGATGCAACGGGAATCAATTCCGAAATTGGGAAGCCACGTTCTTTTAATACTTCCATCATTACTCCACCTACCATTCCAGTGGCGCCAACTACTGCTACTTTCATTGTTTATCTGCTTTCGTTCAGTGGCAAAATTAGTATATTTAACAGCACTGATACGGGTACTATGAAGCACTTTTTATTGTTTGTGGCAATTTTAACGAATTACGCCTTATATTCACAAATAACAGACGATTTTAACGATGGCAATTTTACGGCAAATCCTACCTGGACGGGTACCGATGCCGACTACATCGTAAATGCTTCTATGGAGCTTCAATTGCAAAATACGTTAGCCGCAACATCTTATCTAACAACTCCGCATTCCTTGGCTAGTCTTGATGATAAAGAATGGCGCTTTTATGTCCAACAAAGTTTTTCTCCTTCTGGCGGCAATTATGGTCGTGTGTATTTAACGGCTGCTTCAGCTGATCTTTCTACCGATCCAGATGGGTTTTACTTGCAGTTTGGAGAAGCCGGCTCCTTGGATGCGGTGCGTTTGTTCCGAGTTCAAGGTGGGTTGGATGTTGAAATTTTGGCAGGTCCAGCGGCTCAGATAGCGTCTAGTTTTCAAATGGGTGTTCGCGTTGTGCGAGACAATACCGGTCTTTGGGAGGTGTATTTGGATGATAGCGGTGGAACTGCCTACACGTTGATTGGATCGGCTACGGATGCCACAAATTTACTCGGATCGCACTTCGGTTTCTTTAGCGAATATACGTCAAGTAACGCGGACAATTTTTTCTACGACGACGTCTATATTGGCGATGAAATTGTGGACGTAACCCCACCAACCGTAGCTTCTGTGACCACTATAAGCAACAATCAAGTAGATGTGTTTTTCGATGAAGCCGTGGATCAAACCACCGCAGAAACAAGTGGAAACTATTCCTACACGCCAAACGGAACCGCAGTAACAGCAGTTTTGGATGGTGTAAATCCGGCGTTGGTGCACCTAACATTGGGTGGAACATTGACCAACGGAACAGTGTACACACTCACCGTTGCCAACGTAGAAGATTTGGAAGGAAATGCAATGAGCAGTCAAGATGAAGACTTTGCCTTTTTAATTGCTGAGGTTCCAACGTGGGGAGATGTGCTGATTAATGAGTTTGTTTGCGATCCTTCGCCCGTTGTTGGAATGCCAGAAGTAGAATTTGTAGAGGTTTACAATCGAAGCAATAAAATTTTCGATTTGCAATCGTGGCAGCTAGGAGATGAATCTTCTGATGGAACAGTGCAACAGGCGTGGCTTTTGCCGGGTGAATACCGTGTGCTTACCACCACAGCTTATGCCGATTCATTTGCAAATGCCGTGGCGGTAACGGGTTTTCCAAATTTGAATAATGCGGGCGATCATATTGTGTTAACCAGTGATTTGGGCGTGGCCATTGACTCGATTGTTTATACCGATGATTGGTATCAAGACGACAACAAGGATGGTGGAGGTTATTCTATCGAACGCATCAATCCCAACGATCCTTGTACAGATATAAGCGACTGGGCAGCAAGCAACGATCCTTCAGGTGGAACGCCAGGAGCGCAAAACTCCATCTTCGATACCACACCTGACACGCAAGCTCCAGGCATTTTACAAACGGTAGCATTGGCTCCGAATTTTCTCGAAGTCTATTTCACAGAAGCAATGGATTCAACCTCATTATCTGATGCCATTGTTACCATCAATCCAACATTAACCATTCAGAACAACTACGTGTTGGAGGCCTATCCATCCATGTTGACTTTGCAATTTCAAGAAAATTTAGCGACATCTGAGCTGTATAACATCACCTTGGAAAATGTCGCCGATTGTTGGTCGAATACTGCAAATTTGAATGGCGTATTTGCCTTGCCTGCAACCGTTGAACCTGGAGATCTCATTATCAATGAAATCTTGTTCAACCCTGTAACAGGCGGTTCTGATTATGTAGAATTGTACAACAACTCCGACAAACTTTTGGACGTCAATCTATTGGAGATGGCCAATCTGGACAATGATACCATCAGTAATAACGAAGTCATTGAATCCAATTATTTGCTATTTCCTGGCGAGTATGTGGTAATTACAGAGGACAGCTCGCAAATCCAACAATACTATCCGGCAGCTGTTTTGGGGCGTTTTGTTGAAAGCGATTTACCGACCTACAGCAACGATGAGGGAACGGTTTATTTGATCAATGGAAACCAGATCATCGATGCGGTATCTTACTTCGACGATTGGCATTTTCAACTGATGGACAGCGATGATGGAAAATCTCTGGAACGCATTGAGCCAGATGGTTCCTCCAACAGTTCAAGCAACTGGCACACAGCCGCAGAATCCATCGGATTTGGAACGCCTGGTGCGGAAAACTCACAATATTATCCAGCGCTTACCAATGGTGCCTTCAATTATACAAGCGAAACAATCTCGCCCGACAACGATGGGTTTGAGGACGTATTGCAAATCAATTATGAAATGAACGCTCCTGGATTTGTCGCCACATTTAGAATTTTTGACGATCGCGGAAGGCAAGTTGCCACGGTAATAGACAACGAATTATTGTCGATCTCTGGAACTTTTGCCTGGCAAGGTGTAACAGACGAAGGCACAAAAGCATCCATCGGACCCTACGTTGGTATTTTCGAAGCGTACGATGTAAGCGGAGGCTTGATCTTCACTGGAAAAAAAGTATTCACCGTAGCAGGAAATCTATGACAAAAGCTCTTTGCCTCCTCTTTATCTTTGGAGCATTCTTCACACAGGCGCAGTTCGAAATTGATTCGTTTGTGCAGCGCGACCAATTTGATTTTGACAGCAAATTTCCGATAATTCAATCGGATGAAAACCCAGAAGCAGCGGAAAGAATCAATATCATATTGCACCACCGCATGTTGGAAAAAGTCTTTAAATCGGAAGACAATCAACGCTTTGAAAACGTTTTTCCACCCGAAGGAGAATTTCACGGGGCCTCTGAGTTTGAGTACGAGATAACGGCCAACAACGAGCGATTTTTCTCTGTTTCCATCACGTGCAGTTACACGGGTGCCTATTCTGAATACCATACCAATTACTTCAATTTTGATGCAAAAACAGGACAACCCATCTTGCTCAGCGATATGTTTGGAGAATCGGCGCGATACGATTTATCGGAATGGGTAAACACGGCTATTTATGAGGAAATTGGCGATTTCATGAACACCATTGATGTAAATGATCCAGATGGATACGGTCAGGAACAATACGATTTATACCACGAATGTTCTAGTTGGTATGAAGAGGTACGAATGCTTTCTGATGAATACTATTTCATGACGGACTCTACCATTACTTTCGTGAAAGGCCGTTGTTCCAATCACATGATGGCGGCATTGGACGATCTTTGGGAATTCTACGAAGAATACTCCTTACTAGAATTACAATCAAAAATGTCGGATGACGGCATCGCATTGATGTTCGGCGAAGCCTTAACCTTTAACAGCACCAATATTCCAAACGGCAAAATTTTAGAAGGAACGATTGGAGGAAAGTATCCCATTACGATGATCATTTCCAACCTGTATGACGATAGATATCATGGCGTTTATTGGTACAACAAAGTGAAAAAGCCCATTAAAATTGCGGGGAAAGTGAACGAGTTTGCTTTTCTAGAATTGGAAGAGTCCGTTAACGATAAAGTAACTGGTAGCATGAAATTGCAAGTGATGTCGGGAGGCGAACTAGAAGGTGATTGGCAGAACGCCGATGGATCGAAGAAGTTGGAAATGGAGTTAACAATAGGAGACGAAGACTGATTCAAATCAAATATTGCTAGGCGCACATAATATATTCAACCATTTTCTCGTTCCAAGGACAAACCAGCAAGAAAATGAAAAAATATCTCCTTCTCCTCGTTTTGAGCCTTCTTGGCACGTCTGCATTTTCGCAACAATACAAAACCGCCGTTGGAATTAAGGGCGATTGGTCGAACTTAGATTACGACATGGCGCAATTCAGTGTCAAGCATTTTTTCAATGCTCCGAACGCCTTTGAAGCGAACTTTGGCGCCGGAAGAAACTTCATCCATTTGGAGGGATTGTACCTGTATAACAGCCCGCTTCGGAGCAATTTTGATTGGTTTGCAGGAGGTGGTATCGATGTGGGGTACTTCGGGCACACAAACACAGGCCGCATTGATACGCAACAATCCAATGGCTTTTACTCAGGTATTTCAGGTGTCTTTGGTTTGGAACATACCTTTAATTTCATTCCCATAAATGTTGCTCTCGATGCGGGTCCAACCATCCGCGTTGTTCCCAATTTTCAAGTTGGGCTAAAAGTAGGTTTCGCAGTTCGTTATGCCTTTGGTGCGAAGAAATGACTTTGATTATTTTTAGAACACTCAAGGTAAAAGCTCGGTTCTTGGGAGAGTTAATGCCCAATCCCTGTTTTTAATTAGCTTTGTTTGAAGACATAATTCGTCAAAAGCATGTTGACACCTGGAGCAAAAGGCTGGATTCACAAGTACTTTGATCTCATTGATCGAGGAGAGATTTCTCTTGAGTTAGAGCGACCTGAGGAAACACGAAAGTTGCGTTTCATGCACTTAACACTTGGGCACAGCGGAATTGTTTTCGGGTATCCGTTGCACATGATTTTTGCCAAGAAGGTGGATGCGTCTAAATGGACGACAGAAGAAAAACTGAAGCTCTTGCTTTTTGAGGCACACCTGTTCATTTATCAGCAAATTCATATTGATGCGCCGTTCGATCGTGTTGCTTTTATTGAATCCTTGACCAATTTCTATCGCGACCACAATGCTAGCGGGGTTTCTCGCTTGTTCAAACGCTTTATCAAAGAAAGCAACGAAGAAATTTTGGAAAGTGTTCTGGCAAAACGTGTCGATATTAAGGCAAATATTTTTGAGAACAAATGGTGGGTCAATTCCCTCAGCAATGCCTTTGCGTATTTGGATGTCATTCTGTTCGATGATTTTGAGCACAAATTGCAGGATGAAGCGCTCAAAAGCTACGATAGCTATGCCGAAAATGCGCTTACAGCGATTACGCTTTCCGCTTATTCGGATGGTGTCATTGAGTCCAAGGAAACAGATTTGTTCCACTTTTTTCTGGCAAGCGCCAACTTAGACGATGAGGACCGCGATTTGGTTATCGAACGATTTAAGAAAGGTGCAACGCTCAACGATTTTTCCGCTTTTGTGTCGCGGCATTGGTTATTCAAACGTTTCCTTTTCGATATTTCCGTTGTAACCATTTTGGCCACCCATGAAGCGCAGCCAGAGGAGGTCGCTTTTCTTTCCGAGTTAAGTGCCCATTTGGAAATCGAAGAATGGGAAATGGAAGCATCGATGCGCATGGTAGAAAACTTCGTGCTGAAGAGTAAAGATCAAGTAGCTTACCTGAGCGATGGATCGAAATACGATAAAGTCTACAAAAGTTTCTCTAAACGTTGGTCTAAGGTGATTTCACGCAACAGTGAAAAATTCAAGAACGAGCTGCGCGAAAGCAAAGAATTGGTGGTCTTGATTCGAAAGTCGAGTACCCAAGAATTGTCATCGGAAGAGAAAGAATTGGTGAAGACGCAATTCAAAGACTTAGCGAAATCGATTCCGGCGCTTACGGTGTTCATGTTGCCAGGAGGAGCGGTACTGCTGCCCTTGTTACTCAAACTTATCCCAGACATGATTCCCTCTGCTTTTCAATCCAACAAAGTGGAAGAAGAGGAAGACGACGCGCCTAATTCAGACCAAGAATCCAAGTCGCCATAAGATGCAAAACATCGGGAGAAATGGTCGTTTCAATTTCCGAATACTCATCGATGGAGCAACGTTCACAAGGCTGAAATAAATGATTGAGCCCATCAATGATGTGCGTTTCCGAATATTCGTAGTTTTCAAAACCTTCGGAATTCGCTTGGGGTGCAACCTGTATATCGTTTCCAGCATGAACGGCAAGCAAAGGAATCTTGAGCTGCTCCAAATATTCTTCGGCATTGAATGCCAAAAATTCACGCATCCATTGACTGTTCATGAAAGCGTTGTTTGAAAAGACGAATTGCATTTTCGACGCACTGGATTTATCAAAAGATGGCACTGCATTATCGTAGGCATCACCTAATAGTTTTGTTAGGGAATCTACAGCTTGATCCTGGGGCATCGCAAGCACGATATCCGACATATTTGCATACAAATTTCGGTTCCATTGGCAGAGATCATCGGGTTCTCCAGACGCTTTGGGGATATCATATTGTTGCGTCACCAAAACAGTTTTCCCATCTGTTCCCACGGTAGCCAATTGAATAATAAAGTCGAATTTTTTAAAGTTTGTCGCTGCAATCAAGGTGTGCATTCCTCCTTCTGAATGTCCAGCCGCTCCCAACGGATTCTTTTTAAACTTGCGCTCTTTCACCAGGTAACGCGCCATGGCTTCTACGTCAGAACTGTAATCCATTAATGTTGCACTTGCATCTCCTGTGCTCGTTCCCGTACCTCTATCATCAAAGCGTATAGTGGCGATATTTTTGCGCGCCAAATAGTCAGCAATAACCCAAAATGGCTTGTGTCCTCCAATTTCGCAATCTCTGTTTTGTTGCCCTGAACCAGAAGCCAAAATCACTATTGGCGTAGCGTCGTCAAAATTCTCAGGGAGCGTTAAGGTGGCTCCGAGAGTAATTGCTCCGTTATCAATCTGCACCGAATCTGTCGTATACGCAAATGGCCCTTTCGGGTCTTGTGGTCGATGAATTTGGATCAACTCTTGGACCTCTCGCGTAAAAGTTGCTTCCCAGGAAATTCCGCTCTGCTTCATCGTTCCAGAAATGACTCCATCCTCGAGGACACCCTCGTAAGATAAATTACGTCCTTTCCAGGTAAAAGAGAATGTATTTCCATCGATGGAAGCAGAGTCACAAATCACGCTGTTTTCTTTGGTGTTTATTTCTGGATTGCTCAAGGAAACGATCAATTCTGGTGACTCAGAAACCTCTAAATTCATGCGCATCGAATTTCCCATTACGGTGAAACTAGAGTGCCATTTTCCTTCGAATAATTGTGCGTTCGAGAACAGTGGAATGAGGGCAAAAAATAGGAGCAGTTGCTTCATAATAAATCGGAAATTTGACGGCAATTTTTAACCGGATTAAAGTGTTCTTGAAGAAAGCTGTTTCGCAATTCGAGATGAATTTGAGAAACTGGAGAAATGAAATAGGATTGGATACGATCCACATACTCTTGCGGTGTATTTGTCGCGTCGCACAACTGTTCGAAATCCGTTCCGCGCAGCATTTTATTATTGGCTAAAATAGCACCCGGCGAACGCAGCGCATTGACCACTTTCAACTTGACGCCGGTATCTTGCTCCGAATAGAAAACATGCACACGCGCTTCTTGAATCAACTGCCGCATGTGCGCTTCGTTGGGGTCGGAAATCAGCTCGATCTCATGCAATTCACAATGCTTTACAATTGCCTCTGATGGTAATTTTCCCGCAACTTTTAACTTATTTATGAGATTATATGGTGCAAAAACGGTATTGATCAACCAGAGAAGACCTTGCTCATTTTCAGGAACCGATAGGTTTCCATGGAACAAACAGTAGGGCAAAGTATCTTCAGTTACACCTGTTTCTATGGACGCACACGCAGGCAAAACAAAGGTGTTTTTGCAATACTGTTTGAAGTAAAAAGCATCGTCTTCTTTGATCGCAAAAATGTGCGTTGCGAATTGTAATTGGGGTTCGAAAGTCTTGAGTTTTTTTGCTTCGGACACATAGAATTTCTTCTTCAAACCCTTTGCCACTTTCGCCAAACTGTCGTAGTATTGGTGCTCGATATTGTGTGTGCGAACCATCCGTATTCTATCCTTTAAACGATCATCGTTCAGCATGAATGTTGTGTGCAATCCTTCGAACAAAATGGGGTGTTTATCAAACAGTAAATTCCGCATCAAGGTAGGAGAAGATCGCGTCTTGACAATGAAGGGTAATTTATCCAAAACATCCATCAAACGTTTTTTGCGCGGATAGTAAATAACCCTGTCGGCGTATTGCTCCAAAGCATCGTTTTCGCCGCGGCCATATTCATAACAATGCAACGTGATTTTCACGCCCAATTCATGCAAGGCTTTCAAGCGATAAAAGACATCAATCGCTCCTCCATAATCTGCAGGAAGTGGCACATCAAAACTGATAATATGTAATCGTTTTTCAGCCATGCATCGGATAAATTTCGGCGAGAACTTTTGTCTCGTTTTCCCAATTTTCTGTTTCGGCGGCCGTCTGACAATTTGCTTTCATTCGATTCAAACGATTGGAATCCGAGAGTATTTCATTGATCGTTTCTGCCAATAATTTAGGAGTTAGTTCCGTTAATACTTCACCGATATCATGCGTTTGAATGACGTTGGCTACTTCTACAATATTTGTCGCGACAATGGGTGTTGTAGCGTGCATATAATCGAACACTTTGTTGGGCAATGAAAAACGGTAATTTGGATTGGTGTCTTTGTCCAGCGTTAGTCCCAAATCTGCGTGCCACGTGAACTGCATCATCTCTAAATAAGGTCTTCTTCCGTAGAACCGAACTTTGGATTCCAATCCGAGTTCTTTCACGCGATCTTTCAATTGTCCAACCACATCGCCATCGCCAACAATCATGAGAACCGCATTGATTTCCTGCATGGCTTCCACGGCTTCTTCGGCGCCTCTGTCCACATTGATTCCGGCACCTTGCAAAATAATCAGCGGGCAATTTTCGGGAATGTCTAACTCCTTTTTGGAGGCAACAGAGTCCGGCGTCCAACGTTGTGAGATGTTCCGAATGACCTTGATGTCCTTTTGATACAAATCCGTGTATATTTTGGCAATGGAAGCGTTCACGGTATAAATTTTCGTCAGTTTTGGGAAAATCATCCGCTCAATCCGCAGCCAAATTCGCTGAACTTTCGGTCGATTCACCAATTCGGGAACCTCTGTAAAATATTCGTGTGAATCATAAACCAACGTACAATTACGCTTGAATTTTTTAGCGATATGATTGGCTAAAAGTGTATCCAAATCGTTGGAAACCAAAACATCACATTTTCGAAAGAGCAAAAAGAAGCACAAACGCAAATTAAAAAAGGCATAGAAAGCGGCACCCGTTTCAAACAGCAAGCGCATTCTTTTGGTTTGATATTCCCTTGGCGAAAGCGCAACACTGCTGCGTCTTTTTCGTCCTACCAGAAGTACATCGTAGCCACTGTCATGAAGGAAGGTGCAGACCTTATGAACCCTATTGTCGGTATACAGATCATTGCTAACAGAAACTATGGCCTTCAAGCGCTTGGACATGCTTCGAAGGTAGCAAAAAGGAAGGGTTTTCTATAGAAAAATAAAGGCGAGCACTAATGTAACCAACAGCAGAAGAATGATGGCATAAATAATCTGCATAATCTGTGCACTGCGCGCTATTCGCTCTCCATCCGTGGTAATATAATTTGATCGATTGGCAAAGAACAAATAAACACTTCCCACAATAAAGAAGAAAATCGAGAATATATTCAATAATGGAATTAGAACCGAAATGAAGGCTGCCAACATTAAATTCCGAGCATTTTTGGCATTTCTCTCAGCACGCATGGCCTCTCGTAGTATTTGTGCTTTGCTCGGTTCTTCGTTTTGCGCGGCAACTGTAGTTTCTTCCGAAGTGAAGGTTTCCGTCGCTTGGGCATCAAGATCTTTTGCCTCCATTGAATTAGAAGCAACAACCTCTTCCGACTCTATGATATTCACCTCAGACGCGACCTCTTCTTCCTCAGTTACGGAAATAACTTCGGGTCTTTTGGCCTCTTTTGTTGTACGTTTTTCTCTGCGATTCTCTTGAGCAACTTCCACATGGTCGTGCTTGTCCACCTTTCTTAATCGCAATTTGTTGTGTGCACAACTTGAGATCAAAACTAGAATCAATAAGAGGTAAACGTAGCGCATAATTGTTGCTTTATTCAGTAAACGCCTTTAAAGTACAATTGGTTTGATGAGGGAGTAAATATTTTTTTGGATTGTGGTTATTAGGCAGATCTCTCTACATTTCCCACTACACCTTCATAATCTGCTCCAGTCGATGAAACGCGTCCCCAAGTGAGGTCACATCTTCAACGATAATACGCAAACGATCGTTTTTTTCGCTCAGCTTCGCTCGCGACGGATAACGCTGCATGAAATCCAAAATCTTTGTAAAAATAGGCGATTCATAAAATGGCGATTTGGAATTTGAAATGAAGTAACCGATCATTTTATTCGATTTCAATACCAATCGCTCCATACCCAATTCCTGAGCTTGCCAGCGCAATCGGAACGATCGAACGAGTTCATTTACTGCATCGGGTACAGGACCAAATCTGTCGGTAAGCATCACCACAAACTCGTCCAAACCAGCCTGATCTTTGATGTTATCCAAATCTTGATAAAGGCTCAAACGCTCGGCAACATTGTTGACATAATCATCTGGAATTCTGACTTCTAAATCTGTTTCGAACACGCAATCTTTCACGAATTGCGTAAGACTGTCCGAGTTGCGTTGCTCAAAGAGTTCCTTGAATTCAGATTCACGCAATTCCTCAATGGCCTCATTCAAAATTTTCTGATACATATCGAACCCAATATCAGCGATGAATCCACTTTGCTCACCTCCGAGCATGTTTCCTGCACCTCGAATGTCCAAATCTTTCATAGCAATATTGAAGCCAGAACCAAGGTCGGAGAATTGAACCAATGCCTCCAAACGCTTGCGTGCTTCCGTAGTCATGGATGACGTTTCGGGAGCCACAAGATAGCAGAACCCTTTTTTGTTCGAGCGCCCCACTCTACCGCGGAGTTGGTGCAAGTCGCTAATTCCAAAATTGTGCGCGTTGTTGATAATGATGGTATTGGCATTCGAAATATCGATACCAGACTCAATAATGGTTGTCGCCAACAAGACATCATATTCGTGATTGATGAAGCCCATCATGATTTTCTCTAGCGCCTGACCATCCATCTGACCATGGCCAATTCCAACGCGAACTCCTGGGCACAAGCGTTGAAGCATTCCTGCAACTTCCTTGATATTCTGCAAACGGTTATGAACGAAAAACACCTGTCCACCACGACTTACTTCGTAAGCAACGGCGTCGCGAATCGTTTCTTCATTGAATTGAATCACTTCGGTGAGTACAGGCTGACGGTTCGACGGAGGTGTATTGATAATACTCAAATCGCGGGCACCCATCAACGAGAATTGCAAAGTTCTCGGAATAGGAGTTGCGGTAAGCGTCAGCGTATCGACTGTGGCACGAAGCGTTTTCAGCTTGTCCTTCACCGAAACACCGAACTTTTGTTCTTCGTCGATGATCATTAAGCCCAAATCTTTGAACTTAACGCGTTTGCTCGCAATGGCGTGGGTTCCGATAAGAATATCAATTTTCCCTTCGGCTAAATTTTTGAGCGTTTCCGTTGTTTGCTTCGCGCTTTTAAATCGATTGATGTAATCGATGTTGCAAGGGAAATCTTTGAGACGTTCTTTGAAACTTCGGTAATGCTGCATCGACAGAATGGTGGTGGGAACCAAAATCGCCACCTGTTTGTTATCAGCCACGGCCTTGAAAGCGGCGCGAATGGCAATTTCTGTTTTTCCGAAGCCAACATCACCACAAACAAGGCGGTCCATTGGCGTATCAGATTCCATGTCTTCTTTCACCGCAATCGTTGCTTTCAACTGATCGGGCGTGTCCTCGTACATGAAAGAGGCCTCTAGCTCGTTCTGTAAATAGGTGTCTGGACTGAAGGAGAAACCAGCCTGCGCTTTTCGTTTCGCGTAGAGCTTGATGAGATCGAAGGCCAATTCCTTGATCTTTTTCTTTGTCTTTTTCTTGAGATTCGACCATGTAGCCGATCCCAACTTGTTCATTTTGGGTGTTCCACCATCTTTACCAGTAAACTTCGAAATACGGTGCAAGGAGTGAATTCCCACGTACAGCACATCGTTGTCTTTGTAGATCAAACGGATGGCTTCCTGCGATTTTCCATTCACGTCGATCGTTTCCAAACCAGAGAATTTCCCAACTCCGTGATCGATGTGAGTGACGTAATCGCCGCGCTGTAAATTGTAGAGTTCCTTTAGCGTTAAAGCTTGTTTTGCCTGACGGAATCCTTCTTTTAAACGGAAGCGGTGATAACGTTCGAAAATCTGATGGTCGGTGTAACAAACGAGTTTGTTTTTCGGACTGATAAACCCTTCGTGCAAGGCCGCTGGAACTGGTCGAAAGTTGACCTCTGCATTGGTGTCGGCAAATATTTGCTCCAGGCGCGTAATTTGTTTCGGCTGATTGGAAAAAATACACACCGTAAATCCTTGCTTCGTGCGTTCCAGAATATCTTCAGAGAGGAGATCAAAATTCTTGTTGAAGCTCGGCTGTGGCTTAAAATCAAACGATTCCGTGGCGGTAGCTTTGAAGTGCTGTTCCATCCCAAATTCAATCACCGATTGTGCCTTCAATATTTCTTCTACTTTCGATGGATGTAAAAACAAGGCATCGGGAATGGTAGGAGTTGTTTGATGATCCAGGCTATCATAAATCTTGAGCGCCTTTCTGTATTCTTTATCGAGCGTATCTCTTGTTTTGGAGAAGGAATCGAGCCAAATGGTTGAACTTTCGCCGAGGTAAGAAAGAAAGGATTCATTTCCCTGATTGACCATGTTACCCTGAACATTGGGAACAACATTGAAAAACTGATGTTGGTTGATGGAGAGCTGCGTACTGGCATCAAAGGTTCGAATACTTTCCACTTCATCTCCAAAAAACTCAATCCGAAAAGGCTCATCATTGGAATACGAATACACATCTACAATGCCCCCGCGAATAGAAAATTGCCCGGGTTCGTATACAAAATCCACACGATCAAAATAGAGTTCCATCAACATTTCGTTGATAAAATCGATGCTGTAAGATTTGCCAACCTCTAGCTTTAACGTGTTTTGATCCAGTACTTTTTTACTCGGGATTTTCTCAAAGAGTGCTTTCGGATACGTGACAATCCAAAGGTTATTCCCATTGTTGATTTTCTCCAATACTTCTGCTCTGGAAACAACATTGGCGTTGTCTGTTTTCTCCACGTCGTATGGAACTCGATAAGATGCGGGGTAGAACAAAATATTGGATTGTTCTGGATGCATCTCTTGCAAATCGTTCAAGAAATAGGCCGCTTCTTCTTTGTCGCCAAGTAAGAAAAGGTGATTCCCCGGAGCTTGTTGGGCAACCGCTGCGGCACAAATAGACCGTGACGACCCGATTAGATCATTCCAAGCGATTTTCGAACCTACGATTTGCAATTCATTTGCCGTTCGATTGATAGGTTCAAGTTGCGAAAAAGAAGTACGTAGATCTTTTCGATCCATAGTTATTTCAAGTAGCTCATGGCTTGTTCTACCATGGTTTTAGATCCAACAGCAGATGTTCACATTTCCTTCGTTCATGGCGTACAAACGTCCCATTTCTGGCATTTTCATGTTTGGGTGCGAAAGGCAAAACTCACCGATGTGACATACTTCCCTTTTTTCGCGTGCTCAGAATCAAAGGCCATGAAATCGTCATTTTCCTCTGAGGCAATTCCACAAACTTCACCGCCCGATTGGAACATTTGAATGAATTGATTGTCGGCAATGACATCCAATTTTTGTTGCTCTTCACCTTGGATGTTTGTTGCACCCTGCGCACCTAAAAAGTTTTCCAACAATCCTGCTCGACGCACATCATTACTCACCACTTTTGAGGCAATGGCGATGTCATTCAACAATCGAGATAGCTCTCCAGTTGCCGAGGGAAAGTCGGCCTGACGATCCATAATGAATTCGTGAAGTGTTACGAGTTTTTTCATGCTAGAAATTTTGGCAAATATCGTGAAAATCGCTGATTCTGTCGTGTAAGAATTACGATTTAGATTGTAAAGGTTTTACTATAAAGTAACAATTAGACGAGAAGGTCTTGGCAGTTCGCGTAATAGACGAAGTTTATCCTAATGTTTTTGTGTTTTAATGAACCTCAGGGTGAGTTTATAAATTATCTGAAATGGAAGCCAAGTCCAGTAACCCAAAAGTAACAACCAAAAAAAAGCCCCGACCGTGGGTCGGGGCTTTCAATATTGCTAATTAAGAATTACTTCTTAACGAATTTACGTTGGATAGATCCTTCGTTTGTAGTGATGTTTACCATGTACATTCCAGCAGCGTAATCAGCGATGTTCACTGAAGAGTTTTGCATTCCTGTAACGTTAGCAGCATCAATTACTGTTTCCAATACTTTTCCTGTCATATCCAAAACCTCTACTGTTACGTCAGAAGCAGCAGTAACGTTAAAGCTAACGCTTACTTCATCAGTTGCTGGGTTAGGGAATACGTTCAAAGCAGAAACGTTTGACAATTCTTCCAATCCGATGTTGAATGCTGGATCGAAGCTCA
Organism: Fluviicola sp.; assembly: GCA_043584915.1. Lineage (GTDB taxonomy): Bacteria > Bacteroidota > Bacteroidia > Flavobacteriales_D > Crocinitomicaceae > UBA4466. Next base: position 1,296,724 of record CP121319.1, on the reverse strand, counting down.
AACGAACGATTGGCGTTTGTGGTTGCAAGTACCATGCATCATCATCAGCAGCATAGAAGTAAGAGAATCCTGTTGGAGAAACTCCTGAAGTCGCCAATTGTACATCATCAGAAGCACCACCGTCACCATCTGTTGCAGCTACAACGAAGTATGTTACGTCTGTAGTGTTCAATGGCGTTGGAGCCAATAATGGAAGCGTAATCAATCCACCAGACAAATCTGATTGTTGTACTTCGTAGAAATCTGTTTGTTGCTCGAAGAACAATGCATCCGCAAACGTTGTTGCATTTGATGGATCCCAACGGTAAATTTTACCGTAAACGATTGATCCTGCTTGCGTGTTATTCGCCAATTTGATTTGAATTGCCATTGCTGACTGATCTTGGAAGATATCGTAGAAGTTACCTTTCTCCCATCCGAATCCACCGTTTCCAGTTGATCCATCAATAACATCATCATCCATTGCGTAATCATACTCAGTTACGTCAAATGCATCACCTGCAATTACGTTGTTCGCAGGAACGTCATCTGTTTCGTTTTGAGTAATCTCCCAAGTGAAAGAGTGCGAACCAACAACTGCTGCTGGTGTGTAAGATGTTGTTGTAAACAATGAATCCGTATCTCCTACTGGAATGTCAACTGGAGTTGAAGTTCCTGTCCATCCACCAGAGTTAACATCTACGTTCAATGTAACATCTGTTTGTGTGTTCAATCCGTTGTTAAATGCAAACGATGTGAAATCGATTGGAGCAACTTGCGTTGTTGGGATACGAGAGTAGTTCAATCCTAAAGATCCCCATACTGGGTCTACAGACTCGATATCGTTGTCTGGGTTCGTGAAAATACGAACATCATCAATGTACCATCCGTAAGTAATCCAAACGGCAGCGTTTTGAGAAGACTGCGGGAAGGCAGTAGTCCACTGGAAACGAATCTGAACATCTGTTGCAGCTCCTGTTGTATAAGGTGCCAGGTTGATTGAAATCAAATCTGGGTTCGGCATTGGATCTCCACCACTTGCAGACAATACGCTATAGTGATCGCGGTTGTCACGGATAATTTCCCATGTGTTACCACCATCCGTTGAAATTTGAACTGTCTGCTCATCGTTAAAGATGGCACCGTACTGCTCAAATTGCAATGTCACCTGATCCGTCATTGCAGTGTTGTTTGGCAATGTCAATAGGTTAATTGAGTTGGAAGTCATCGTGTACGTTACGTCCAACGCTTGTGTACTCGCTTGTGCATCTCCGTTAGACAACTCAGCGAATCCTCCGCCTGAAGTAGAAGTAATTCCAGCGGTGCTCCACCAACCGTCATTTACTGCATCGATCGTCCATCCGAATGCACCACCTGGCTGACCGTCATTGTCAATAACCCAGTTTGTACCGTCGTTAAATTCATCTGCCCAAATCTCTACTCCGAGAGCTTTTGCTTGAGCTTGTGTTTGTGTTGGCTTGATTGAAGCCTCATTTGTTACTTCTCCAAATTTGTATGGCTTTGTGTTCAACTGTGCGAAAGATGCACTCGTTGCAAAACCTGCTAGGAGAAGACTTAGGTATACTTTTTTCATAGATCTAAAAATTAAAGTGTGACAAATATATGTGATTCATATCAGAAATCCAGATTTAATGCCTGTTGAAGGCGTCATGCATCCTTTAAAAACGGTAACTTTTCACGGATTGCTCCTAATTCGCTGTAATTCATAACAAATGTTCGCGTCATTTCTTCGTTTTCTTCTAATAAATGCTCCCGACCCAAGGCATCAATTAGCCGAGAATCGCCGGAGTATTCGAATGCATTTCCGTCGCTGCCCACACGATTCACTCCAACAACAAAGCATTGATTTTCAATAGCTCGCGCGCGCAAGAGTGTTTTCCAATGCAACGATCGTTTTTGCGGCCAATTGGCCACGTAGACTAGAACGTCATAGCTTGGGGAATGGTTGGAAATCGAATTGCGCGAAATCTCAGGGAAACGTAAATCATAGCAAATCTGCAATTGAATTTTCCATCCTTTGTAATTCACAATAGTCTGCGATTTACCCGAAGAAAAGTGGTCACCTTCATTGGCCAACCCAAATGTTTTTCGCTTGTCGTACGTTGAAATGGCTCCTTCCGGCGTGATGAAAACACCACGATTGTAATGAGCCTCATTTTCTTTTACCATCAATGAAGTGTATACGGCAGCATCTTTTGTTTTAGCCAGCGACTTGAGCCAGGCAATTGCCGTGTTTGAAGCGTATTCTTGTGCCAATTCTACATTCATACTGAAACACGTGTGAAACATTTCAGGCAGTACGATTACGTCGGTGTCAACATCCTTTAATAATTGTTGATACTTCTCAAAATTGGCATCTGGGTCTTCCCAAATTTGATCGGCTTGAACCAGGGTTATTCTTAAATCTTGCATAACTTTTCAGTGGCTTTAGTCAAGGTCTCGTTATCTTTTGCAAAGCAGAATCGGATGTGTTTTCTATCGACTTGCGGATCATTGAAGACGGAAACTGGAATGGCTGCTACGCCGTATTCGGTAGTTAATCTTCGGCAAAAATCGACGTCATTTTCATCACTAATTTCGCTGTAATCGGCTAATTGAAAGTAGGTTCCGTCACAAGGCAATAATTTGAATCGGCTCTCTGCCATGAGTGAAGCGAACAAATCGCGTTTCTGTTGATAGAACGCCCCTAATTCTGTGACATCTACTTGTGGCAGGTATTCCGTAAGACAGGCTTGTGCAACACTGTTCACGCAGAAAACGTTGAATTGATGTACTTTCTTGATTTCAAACATGAGGGCTTCTGGTGCCACCATATATCCCATTTTCCATCCCGTGATGTGAAACGTTTTCCCAAAAGAGGACGTTATGATGCTGCGCTCGTGCAAATTTGGTCGATGATGCGCTGAAATATGTTTCTTTTCGAACGCAATGAATTCGTACACCTCATCAGAAAGCCAGAGCAAACGGTCGTGTAAATTACACAGGCTTTCAAGTTGTTCAAAATCAGAGGTATCCCACATACGACCGGAGGGATTGTGTGGATTGTTGGTGATAATCATCCGCGTTTTCTCGGAACAAGCGGCATTGATTTTGTCCCAATCCGGTTGATAGTTTTCGTTCAACGGAATGTGAATAGGCGTTCCACCGGCAAGACGAATGGTTGGGTCGTAACAATCGTACGCCGGATCAAGGACAATCACTTCATCGCCTTTATCGACCAATGCCATGATTGCTGTGAAAATAGCTTGAGTTGCTCCTGCTGTAATCAACAATTCCTGATCTGGATCGATAGAACGTTGATACACGTCCTGAATCATTTGGGTGATTTCCACACGCAATGGTGGCGATCCAGGCATTGGCATGTATTGATGAATGTCTTCTTTTGATTTTCGCTCCAGGATTTCGACCAGTTTCGGGTCCACTGGAAAATTGGGGAATCCTTGTGATAAATTGATGGCCTTGTGCTCGTTGGCCAATTTCGACATCACCGTGAAAATGGTGGTTCCGACGTTCGGTAGTTTGGACATTTCCTGCTTTTCGGCTAAAAATACGAAGAATGAAAACTCTGTCAACTCCGCGATAATCTTTATTTTCGCTCAAATTCTTCATTATGCGTAGCCGTTCATCTTACCCCGTTCAAAACAGAATCATCAAATCGAAACTTTGGTTGCTTCCATTGGCACTAATGGCAGTTTTATGGGCTTGTTCAGGTGACGGAGAAGAGAAAGATGCCCAGTTTTGCAAGTGCATGAAGGCCGGAGATGAATTGAACAAATACTCCGCAGAATTGTTTGATCGACAAGCTACTGCAGAAGATGAAAAAAAGATGAAAGAACTCAGAGCGAAATCGCAAAAAGAGTGTTCGCAGTATCACACCATGTCTGGAGAGGAAATGATGAAGCGCAAAAAAGCGTGTCAATAGCACCCTCTACATTCCGAAGACGTTCATTTTAAAAATCATTTGAAAGGTTGGTGTGTCTCTAAAAGGCTCTCGCGCATGCACGTACTTTAACCAATTCACGTTTCCGTTGTGTATACTGAACACAAGAATTCGATCTTGGAAGGTGTAGAGAATCTTGTTGTCTTTTTGAAAATCTGGTTTCCCAAATTCCTCGTCAATCTCCTTTTCTGTCCAGCCAACATAAGCCAGTTCGGGCAAATCGGTGTCATTAATCCACTGCGTAAACTCAATCAATACTTCGTTGGGATCATTGTACATACTTTGGTCTGCATCATCGGGCTTGAAAACCGTAATCTCCCTACCCCCAGTATTGCTAGGGCCATTCGAAACCCGATTGGATGTGTCTTTTCCAAGGTATTTGTTCTCTGGCGGAAGATGGAAAAGGAAATAACTGTAATACATACCGGCAGTATCTGGTCGAAAAAAGTAGGCTTCCGATCCGCCGCCACTGCTATTTGCTCCTCTTTTTTTGCGCTTGTAGGCAGCAAGATTGAACGGATTCAAGAGTAGAGAATCGACGTTTCTTTTTGGAGGGATAGAATAATCGGTAACAGCAATGGTATCGGCAATTGAGGCAGTATCCTTTTGAACTTTGGCTTCCTCCGTCGGCTCATTTTTGCCTTTTGATGCTTGATCAGAACAACTGACAAGCACCATCGAAGTGGCGAAGAATAATATGACTAGAAATGAAGCGTTCATGTCAATGCAACACAATCAACTTAATCGGGTTGGCGACAAAATCTTCATTCATAACATGCACCAAATAAGCTCCGTTCGGCAGGTTTGCTGTTGAGAGCACAGCTTCGTTGGAATGAGCTTGCATTGCCTTTTCAAGCACCAGTTTCCCCGATTGATCGTACACAACGATGTTGCCACCTTGAAGCACCTGCGACGTGTTGATAGTAAATTCTTGATTCGCCGGGTTCGGCATGGCAAACACCTCTAATTGCGACTCATTTACACTCAAAGGGTTTCGGGTTGTTACTTGAAAATCGTCAAAGTAAAAACCGTCCATGGTTACGGCATCATCGGATCCGAAAACGAATCTTACATTGATGGTTTGACCTAGGTAATCAGAAAGGTCAATTTCTTCGTACACCCAATCCGAAGTGCCCTCCCAGATGGGTTCGTCTGTTGGCTGCGCACCACTCGACCAACTGCTATTGAACCCAGTGGAGGTATGCAGACCACATTGTCCTTCCCAACCGCCTCCAGGCGCAAGCACCTGAAATTGGCAGTAATCGTAATCCAATTCTATATCCCACTTTGCGTAGAAGGAAATTTTCGCTGCTTCAGCTGTCGTTAAATCAATTTGATTGTTGTATTCAAATATTTCATTCGCAAAATTGGAATAATCACCTCCATCGCTATCCGTAAAACTGTATGCGGGAGAATAGGAATCATCCGTTGTTGAAGACCATGTTCCGTTCCAATTTGCAGTGTTGTTGGCATCATCCAAAACAATTGCTCCCATGGCGCCGTAAAATTTTGTAATGGTATCATGATGTTGCCATGCACCATAATCAGTGACGAGGTCATAAATAATCGCGTCGCCGAATTGAACTGCAGGATTTAATGTATAGGAAATAGACCCTGTTGTGACTGCGTTAAAACCAAGATCATACGATGCAGTTGGCCCGACGGTGAGAATGTTCTGGATGGGAGTAACGTACACATCCACAGCTCCCGACTCCAGTCCCAGGCGTTGTGCTGCATGATTAAAATCTCCAGAAATATTTGGGAGATACGTTGGATCGATATCTTCTAATACGATGTAGCGATGCGCGATGTGTGAAAGCAGCATGTTCGGGTAAATCATTGCCTGGCAGGTAGGCACCACCTCAAATTGTGGCGGCCAAAATTCTGTTCCTGTTTCCGGCGTCATGGCAAAAATGGTGTCCTTCATCATCAATCCAATGTCCATTTTATAGAAGTAATCATCCGAGTTTCCAGATGCGGCGTACAAATTCGTTGCCTTTTGCGGATTGTACCCATTCAGAGCACACATTTCGGCGCTGAGGTCGGTAAAATAGTCGTGGTGATCTGCAAACTCATTCACATCTCCCCCGATCGGGTGCAATAAAATTTCGCCATAAGAGTGGGTGTTAAACGCCGATTTGAATCCAACTTGTTCTACCAACCATTTCACGGCTTGCGTTTCGGGCTCAGAAAAGGCTGATGCACCAGGGTATATGTCACTGTCAACACTTCCACTCACACCCGCTGTATTCCACAAGTAAGAGTAGTTACGGTTCAAATCAACTCCTGGGTTTGATGTGCCCACGGGAGCTTTGTTTTTTCGATGCATTCCAAATCCGCTTGGGTTGTTGGCTTCGTTAAAAATGTATCCATCTGGATTCAGGCAAGGAATAAAGTACATTTCAGTATTGTCAACCAAAAACTGAATTTCGGGATCCGTCGCGTAGTTTTCTAATAAGTACCACATATAGAAAATGGTCTGCGACATACTCATGGGTTCGCGCGCGTGGTGAACGGAAGTGTAAAGTACATTCGGCTCTGTGCTATCGTCGATATTTGGGCTATCTGAGATTTTCACATGATAAATTGGTCGGTTTTCATGCGTGAGAAATGTAGAAATCGGGGCTTTCACAGTAATTAAATTGGGGTACAAAGTCGCCATAGAATCTAAGGCATCTAGCATGTCCTGATATCTGTAAAACCCTGCGTAAGAGCTGTTTTCAAAGTGATGGATTGGCGGCGTTGGCAATACTTGCTGATCGTTGCAAGTGGTGTTTTTTGCCTGATTTTTCGCTTGACTATTTCGTGCGGCATATTCCTCCATGTCTTCCACAAGAATTTCATATTGGAAGTTGTGTTCCTTCATGATTTGAATTTCAGCACTGGAAAAATCGGAGATGAAGAAGACACCTTTTTTGTGGATTCCGTGATCAACAGCAACACCGAGGCTAGCAAGTTCATGAAGCCCGTCTGCATCGGTAAATATTTTGACCTTGGAATACTGTTGCGCAAAAGAACAGCTTGCGGCGAAAAAAATCGCAATGAATAATAGAATCTTCATAGTCCATTGTTTTAGTTACTCGCTAACATACAACAAGTAGGTGACTATTCCGATTGAAAAAGATTCAATTTTCTCTGGAAATATCAGTTCTATGGGCGAAAATAGGGTTCCAACGTTGCCAATTCTACTCCTTTCAACCTTCCAGAAAAAGAAACCTGTTTCTAGTTTTCAAAAATCGCGTCCAAGGCTTCTTTGAAGATCGCGGCGGCTTCTGCTAAAATTTGTGGGGTATGTGCCTGAGAGATAAATCCAACTTCGTAACCACTTGGCCCTAAGTATACGCCACGATTCAACAATTGTGTGAACAGATTTTTGAAGTGGGTCATGTCTGGATCAATTTGATCGGCTCGTTGAATGCGTTTCTTCCCGTCGAATGACAACCAGAAGATCGATCCAATAGTCACCATTTCGAATGGATATCCTTTTTCAGCTGCGTATTCGTTGATGCGGCCTACAAAAATCTCGGTTTTAATGCGTTGATCTTCATAGAAGCCGTCTTTCGCACATTCGGTTAGTTGCGCAATTCCTGCGGCCATTGCAACAGGGTTTCCAGACAAGGTTCCAGCCTGATACACCGGTCCATCTGGAGCTACGTGCCCCATAATTTCTTTCTTCGCACCATAAGCTCCAACGGGCAATCCACCACCGATGATTTTGCCGTAAGTAACAAGGTCTGGTTCTATACCAAGATATTCCGTTGCGCCACCAAATGCTACGCGGAAGCCAGAAATGACCTCATCAAAAAAGAGTAGAATTCCATTTTCGGTACATACTTCGCGCAATGCTGTCAGGAATTTTTTGTCTTGAAGAAGCAGTCCATTGTTGGCAGGTATTGGTTCAATGATGGCACAAGCAATCTCGTTCGGATGTTTCGCCACACACGTTTTCAAGGCTTCAATATCGTTTAAGGGCAATACCAGGGTTTCATTGGCGTATTCTTCCGGAACACCTGCGCTGGAAGAAGTTCCGAGCGTTGCCAATCCGCTTCCGGCCTTCACCAACATAGAATCTACGTGACCGTGATAGCAGCCTTCAAACTTCAATACTTTTTTGCGCCCCGTGTATCCGCGAGCCAGTCGCAATGCCGACATTACCGCTTCTGTTCCAGAGCTTACAAACCGAATTTTATCAATAAAGGTATTTCGCGAGAGAATCAATTCTGCCAATTCGTTTTCCTTCAAGGTAGGCGTGCCGAAACTGGCGCCATTTTGCATGGTTTCCATCACGTTTTTGTATACGCCTGGATGATTGTGCCCTAGAATTAGTGGCCCCCAACTACAATTGAAATCGATGAATTGGTTGTCATCTTCATCCCATAAATAACAGCCGTCTCCCTTCTTCATAAATAAAGGACCACCTTCCACAGATTTAAACGCACGCACAGGAGAGTTTACACCACCAGGGAAATAAGTAAGTGCTTTTTCGAACAAAGCATCAGAATTGGACGTTGAAATATTTCGCATATCTACGGTTTGAATTTCTGCAAAGGTAGGAATTCCAGAAGCATTTACCGAGTTAAGAACCGGGAGTATTGCACCAATTTTAGGAACATTTTACGGAATTAAGTGACGTGATTGGTTCAATATCATTGCGAATTTATTCAATGAAAAAGGCTGTTTGATCAAAAGTCTACTTTTTGAAAATCTGATACAGATTCTGGGCCGTAGGTATGTTAAATTAAAAGAAGTGCAAGCAAACGAGACATGAAAGGTTTTGTGCTTTTCTCCTTTGGATTTTCGTTGCGTGAAATAGGTCCCAATCCAGATAATTGAGCAGTGCAAACAAACTTTAGAAATATCTCTCAGGGGTTGCCGCGGTGTAGAAAAGATTCCTAAATACTTTTACTTCCGAACGGCAACCTTTTTCAATTCAATTCATTCTCTTTCATTCCTATCAGCAGTTCAGTAAGCCCGCGCAATTCACTGTGAGTGGATGGAATGCATCTTTTGAATACACGAATTTTCAGTGACTTAATCTCGTTGTGAAGCGCATATTCGTTTTCATATTTTCGCATACTGCTAAGGTACTGCAGGCTCTGCAAATGGCGAATCAGAGCAATACCCTCCTGATAACCATTTTCTGGAGTCGCTTCGGTAGGAAACAACTCCAGAAATAGTGTTGCCGCATCACGAATCAAAGCATGTTGGTGCACATCGTTTGCAGATTCGTATTGTGTTATTTTGTCCTGTATGGATGTCAACATTTCATTCAACTTTTGGCAAAGTGTCGGGAATATACTTCTCGTCTGGCTCTGTTCCTTTTTTCCATTTCATTTCCGCGTTACTATTAATTAACAAGGATTGAACAGCGCCCCCAGGAGTATGATAAACAACATTTGGCGTTGTTACAGCATATTGCTTTGTTGGCGCTATCTCTGATTGAAAGAACAGGTTGTCATCCACTAAGGAAGTGATCGAATAAATCCAGTATTCGCCAGAACAGCTCTGCAAAGGCAAACCGAGTTTTTGTTCGAGATCGGCAGGGTGTAATTTCAGTTGTTCGAGTTGCATTTTCGTCATGTAATAAGGAGAATAACTACCTACAATTTTTCCTTCTGGAGGTACGATTTTGTAGAGCTTTTGTCCGGCAGAAGCATGTACTTCAATTGGATAAGTACTTCCTGACATAATAACGCCCGGAAGAAAGTCTTCTCCGTCAGATGGAGTTTGATACATATCGATCATGGCTTGCCAAATCTCTGGATTGTCTGCTTTGAATTGATCGTAATCTTTTCCGTTTGTTACAAAGATAGATGAGTCCGTCTTGGTTGTTTCAGGAGCACATTTCGCTTGCCATTCTTTCCAGAATTCATTGCGCTGTTCAAGGATAGAAACCTCTTCATCCTTTTGTTCTTTTGGGTCTTTCTTTGGATCGTCTTCGCCTCCAGGACCGCAAGAAGGTGCAATGAACAGAACGGCAGCGACGAGCGCCATAGTTCCAAAAAACCGTGTAATAGAAGTGCTTGTTTTCATGTGAATTGTGTTTTTGGGTTATATAAGGTTATTTCTAACGGCGAAGATAGCCAATCCGGCCATGTTCTTGACGCCTGTTTTCTCTAATAAGTTTTTACGGTATCCTTCAATTGTTTTTGGGCTTAAGAACAGGCTTTCAGCGATTTCCGTTGTGGTATATTCTTGACAGATCAATCGTAAAACTTCCAATTCACGTTGGCTCAATGTTTCTCGAACTTGCCCCGTAGATTCAATTTCAATCTGACTGCCTGGCAAACCCGCGAGAAGGGCCCGACTCACCTTTGCATTGAAATAAAGTCCATCGTTAACAACCGTTTGCACTGCCTTGGCAACTTCGGAAGGAGGCATATCTTTCAGCAAATATCCCGATGCGCCCAACTCCATCATTTTGACGATAAACGAATTGCTATCATGCATGCTGAGAATGAGAACTTTTGTTTCGGGGTAATTCACAACTACTTCTGGCAGCGCTTCTTGCCCGCCCATAACGGGCATTTCCAAATCAAGCAGTACCACATCCACTCTTTTGGTTTTCAATTGTTCAAGCAATTCTGCACCGTTGGATGCTTCAAATATCACCGTGATGGGACCCGATGCTTCTAGAATTTGTGCCAATCCTGCACGCATCAGTTCGTGATCATCGGCCAATCCAACTTTTATAAGATTTGCTTCCATAATTTACAGTGTTAGTTCGATAGTGGTGTGCGTTCCTTTTTCTGGCTTCGAATTAAAGTGAATTTGTCCATTAATAGCTTCAATACGACTGCGCATGTTCATGAACCCGAGTCCGCTTTTCATCTCTTGTTCATTCATTCCTTTGCCGTTATCGGTGAAATGAATGTACATGGTTTTACCTGCGTGTTCAATCTTGACTTCTAAAGCACTTGCCTCACTGTGACGCAAGGAATTTGTTGCCAATTCTTGCATGACACGATAAATCGCCAATTCGATATCGGGGTTCAAACGCAAATGATCAGGCACGCCAGCAATAGAAGTACGCACACTTTTGGTTTGATCAATGGTATGAAGAAATTCCTTCAATGCTTCCCAAAGACCGAACTTTTGCAATGCAGGTGGGTACATATCATGACTGATGCGTCGCACCTGGTCGATTCCGCTCTCTAGTTTTATGCGTGTCTTTTCCAGAAATGCTTTTTGTTTTTCGTTGGATTCGGAATCTTCTAAAAACTGAACGTTCAATTTTAAGGCAGAGAGCAAAGAGCCAATATCATCGTGCAAATCGGAAGCTATGCGTTTGCGTTCGCGCTCCTGAACGGTCAATGTAGCTTGAAGCAATTGCATTTGATGTTCGCGTTCAATGGAATCTAATTTAATGCGCTGCGTAGCCACGCGCTTTTGGTAAGCGACAACAAAAAGGATGACGAGTATGAGGATCAGTAAGATGGTTAACGAACTGACCACAAATACTAGGACAAATTGTGATTCGTCTTGCATTGAATAGCGATTGTGTAGGCAATATACAAAAGGATCGTGAGAAATGCGTGGACGGTCCAGATGAGATAATAGGATGGATCGCTCAGAGTTACGACGAATTCGCTAAATAAAAACAAGAGGCTGTTACTGGCGAAATATAATATCAAGCCCACAGAAACCCAGAAACCTGTTTCCTTCAGAAGGTTTTCAATTCGTCCCGCTCGGAAAACTTGAAGGAAATATACTCCAGAATACATTAGTATTATAAATCCCTGAGAGAATCGCATGAATTCGGGATAATTCCAAATCTGGGAAGAAGTGTACTCAACACTCCACCAAAGGATGAAAAGGGCAGATCCAGATTTAATAATTCTCCTAAAACTTTTTTTATGTATCAATTGATAAAAGATGCATCCAAGGAATACAAATTCAATTAGCATGTATAAACGATATAGGGGCATGTCATTGGTTATCTCACTCGACAGTTTAAGAGTAATCCCAATAATTTGATTTGTAAAGATTAAAACGACCATCCACAATATTAATTTCTGAATGGTCGTAAGTTGTGCATATCTGATGATTCCAATTATTATAGGAATCAATGCAATATAGATACTGATGTGGACAATGATGTCTTCAATGGACATATTAGTCTAGCTTACCTTCGTCAAGTAATGACCCGCAAAACTTAGGACACGGTCTTGAATAATCCAATTTGGGTCTATTACCTTCTTGCGGGTCTTGGCTCCAAACATCCGAGAGTACCATATGGATAGCAACAGAATCATCAGGATCCGTGAGAATAGAATAATTAACTCGAAGGTCATTTGTTGGTGTTCGACAAGCGGCAAATATTGTATCCCAAGTAAAACAAAAGCCATATCTGACGGCGAAGGTATCTAATGGAGAATTTTCATAGATATTTTTCCAATTTTGCAAGTCTTCTTGAATTTTTGAATCGCGCCCAGACATTATAATGCTCGAATCTGCTCCAAGGTTTGAAACAAGTACATTCGAAGTAAAATCCAAGTCGCAATCATCTTGCGAATATGGAACCATAATTACATATGGTAGAAAATTTGGGAAACTATCTTTTTCAAGTGCAAAGTAAATTCGTACGTATGTATTCGTGTCGAAGCTTCTTAATTTGTCTATACTATCGCGAGCAAAGGCGTTTGCTGCTCCATCTGTTTTAAATAATCTCGCAAAATCGTGTTTACTTTCTTTTAAAGTATCGCTACTTAAATTCCGATCTGTTGGAATACAGGGTTCTTGTGCCAAAAGAGATCCGTAACACAGGCAGATAATACCAATTGTAAATAATAAAGTTTTCATAGTGAATAGTTTTAAGTTCAATCCAAATCTAGGAAGAACTTTCTTTGGATTTTCAGTGTTTGGTTACGGATAAAACTAGCGAAATTCTTCAAATCAACTGATATACAAGAGTTTTAGAGATCATTTACTCATTGATTTTCCGTGTTCCTAGGGTGTGTTTTCAGGGTTTACCCTCAAACAATTCTCAGGGATTTCACGATCCAATTTCCCCATTTTCATTCTTGAACCGACGGCAAACACTCCCCACCTTTGTATCAGACTTAGCGCTAGTCGGGAGCTTGCCGAAAATCCCTAAAAGAGTACGCACCAATATTCACTTAAAAACTATTTATTATGATTAACGCGACAACATCAAATATCGCAAACACAACATTGTACCGATTTGGAAATGGTCAACCTTGCCAGCCAGGACACAAACAAGTTATTACTTGCGCTTACGGAGATCAAATCAGCACTTCTTACGCTACACCTTCGGTATGTGACAATAACAACTCTGCAAACTACAGCGTTAAAATTGTAGACTGGACTGTGCAAAACGTAGCAGGTAAAGGGTCTATGGTTGTGACTGTAGAGAACACAGGATCAACAGAAATCTACCCAGCCGTTTCAATTCTTTTTGCAACGCAGGGCTAAGCTCAAACATTTCTCTAATCAAGGCTGCCTTAATAAAAGGTGGCCTTTTTTTGCGATTTATTTCAGTGTTCAGAACAAATCTGAATGTTGCAATCCAATAACGAATGTGCATAAATGCACAAAACCTCCAAGGTTGGGCGCGGTCTTTTAAGTATCTTTGAATCGCTTAAAAAAACGAGAAAATGTCCCATCAAAATACCTTGGAATACGCACGCCAAATGGATACCAATGATCCATTGAGAAAATTCCGCGATGCCTTTCACTTTCCCAATTTCCACGAGAAAGAAGTGGTGTACCTCACGGGGAACTCACTTGGGTTGCAACCCAAATCTACACAAGCATACATTCAGGAAGAATTAGATGCCTGGGCAAAATTTGGGGTAGAGGGACATTTCATGGCAGACAAGCCTTGGTTCTCGTACCACGAATTTTTGACGGAAAAAGCGGCCAAAGTGGTAGGTGCGAAACCTGCCGAAGTGGTCATCACGCATTCCTTGACAACCAATTTACACTTGTTAATGGTGTCCTTCTACAAACCAGAAGGAAATCGTACCAAGATTATTTGTGAAGCAAAAGCATTCCCAAGTGATGCGTATGCACTGGAGTCGCAAGTGAAATTCCATAGCTTGGATCTTGACAAAGATTTGATTGAAGTGGCCCCAAGAGAAGGAGAACATTTGATCCGTGAAGAAGACATTCTTGCGGCGATCGAAGAAGCAGGCGACACCCTGGCCATGGTGATGATTGGTGGAGTGAATTACTACACAGGTCAACTATTCGACATGGAGAAAATTACCGCTGCCGGACATGCCGTTGGTGCAACAGTTGGCTGGGACTTGGCACACGCGGCAGGAAACATCAACCTCAAACTTCACGATTGGGGAGTAGATTTTGCTGCCTGGTGCGGTTACAAATATTTGAATTCATCGCCAGGTGGTGTTTCGGGAATTTTCGTTCACAAACGTCATGCGAATAAACCTGAACTTCCTCGTTTCGCAGGTTGGTGGGGATACGATAAAGAAACGCGTTTTCAAATGGAGCCTGGCTTCAAGCCGATGTATGGTGCTGAAGGTTGGCAATTGAGTAACGCTCCTGTTTTCAAACAAGGAGTTATTGCCGATTGGCGCGAGCCGAACGTAATTAGAATCGCTCCTGCTCCACTTTACAATTCGTATGCAAACAAAACGACTTTTTTGAAACACCTTATGCAAAAGGGTGGAAACGTAAATAAAAACAAATGAACGAAGGGAAATCAGCAATAATTGTTGGAGCGGGGTTGGTAGGCTCATTGTGGGCCGTGTATTTGTCGAAAGCAGGTTATAAAGTAACCATTTACGAAAGACGATCAGATATTCGAAAAGCGGAAATTTCTGCCGGAAAATCGATCAACCTGGCATTGTCCGCAAGAGGTTGGAAAGCATTAGACACCGTGGGTGTTGGCGATAAGGTGCGTGAAATTGCCTTGCCAATGTACGGTCGTATTATGCACGATTTGGAGGGAAAATTAACCCATCAAGCTTACGGAAAAGAAGGACAAGCAATATATTCGATTTCTCGCGGAGGCGTAAATGCCCGAATGATGGATATTGCTGAACAAGAAGGAAATGCGACCATTCATTACCATCACGAATGTTTGGGCGCAGACACTAAGAAAGGCGTTATCACGGTTCGCAATTCAAAAACGGGCGAAGTTTCAGACGTACAAGCGGATGTCATTTTCGCTGGCGACGGCGCATTTTCAGCCGTTCGATACAATGCATTCCAGAAACTGGATCGATTCAATTTCAGTCAAATGTATATTGAAGACGGCTATCGTGAAATTTTACTTCCCGCGAATGAAGATGGAAGCTATAAACTGGATGTCAATGCGCTGCATATATGGCCACGTGGGCGCTTCATGTTGATTGCGTTGCCAAACGAAGACGGCTCTTTCACGTGCACGCTTTTTATGCCGCATTCGGGTGGCGAAAATTCATTCGATGCTTTGGATTCAAAAGAAAAAGTGGAGAATTTCTTCAAAACAGTTTTCCCAGATTTCTTTGAAATGATGCCCAACATTGCCGATGCCTGGGAAGACCATCCGTTGTCGTCATTAGCCATTATGCGTTCGTATCCTTGGCACGACGGTAAAATCGCTTTGATGGGAGATGCAGCACATGCCACGGTTCCTTTCTACGGACAAGGTATGAATGGAGCATTTGAAGACTGCACCGTGATGTCAGAATTGATGCACAAGCACAACGAAGACTGGGAGAAGGTGTTTGCCGAATACAGCGAAGTGCGCAAACCAGACGGCGATGCACTGCAGGATTTGTCGTTGCACAATTACTACGTAATGCGGGATTATGTGGCAGATCCAGACTTCTTGCTTCAGAAAAAGATTGAGGCGAAATTCTCTGAACTGTATCCAGACAAGTGGATGCCGTTATATTCTATGGTGACTTTCAGCGAAGTGCGTTATAGTGATGCACATCGACTAGGAATGGAGCAAGACAAAATCATGAAAGACGTGATGGCCGAAACTCCAAATATTGAAGACAAATGGGATACTCCAGAAGTAATGGAGAGAATCCTGGAAAAAATAGGCGTATGAAATTGATCTTAACCATGGCGTTGGTAGGACTGGCATTTGCCGGAATGGCACAACGTGATTTGAATCCTCGGAACAGCAAGAAAATGTTCGGAGGAGCACAATCCTTCCAAGATTACAACCTGTATGGCATCCAGTTCCAATTGGGAGCAACAGCCACAATGAATGGTCGTCGTGACGATCGTTACGATGTAGATGGTGTTTTCCGAGGCGATTATTTGCACGATCCGAAAACACGATTGGGAGCTTACGCAGAAATTGGGATGTTCCACTTTCCGAAGAAATTCCCGAAGATCAAATTGTGGAAAGACAGCAAAGGGAAACAGAAATACCTCATCTTGGTAAGTTATTACGATTGGGGATTGGGATTCAAATATTTCCGCGGAGCAGAGCAAATTACAGCAAACTTTGAAGATGCCAGCGGCGGATACATTGGTTCAGAAGACCGAACCTATGGATTTAGCAATGGGAACGTCTACGGCCGATTCTCGCTGCACAAAAATCAATATTTCAAACCGAAAAAACGCAAGGAGAAGCTCAATTTCTTCCTGGATCACTCGCTCGGTCTCAACTTCGATTACCGTTTGATTCAAACTTCAGATGCCTACACGGATTGGTACGGAGTAATGGAACAAAATCAGCAGTACTATCGCCCGTTTCATGCGCAATTGCATTACGGTCTCGGTTTCGGATTTAGTCCGCGCCGAGGAATGTTCATTATTCCAGGCGTGCGTCTTCCAATTTTGGGGTATCAATCAACAACGCCAACAATGGACGGCGGCGGAAGTAAGGAAAGTCATTGGGGAAGACCTTCGATGCACTGGTTCTCATCACGCTATTGGCCTATCCTTTTCCAGGTGAAGTTCATGTTTGCACTTCCAAAGAAGCCAAAAGGATGTGCTACGGGAATAACCAACGATCAAGATCAAAATACGCAAAGAGGTAGATAATGAAGAAAATTTATCATCTGAAAACATGCAGCACCAACGTGCGCATTTTGAAGGAAGTAAATCCGGGAAGCGATGTTGAATTGCAGAACATTAAAGAGCAAAACGTCGAGCCTGAAGTATTGGATTTTCTGAAAGACAAAGTTGGATCGTATGAAGCATTGTTCTCGAAAAAAGCAATGAAATACCGCCAATTAGGTCTAAATGAGCAAAACCTTACTGAAGACGATTACCGCAAGTGGATGTTGGAAGAATACACCTTTTTGAAACGTCCTTTCATGATTAATGGCGATGAAGTATTCATTGGTAATGCCAAGAAAACAGTCGCTGCTGCCGTAGCATCTTTCCAATCGTAACGTGAAAATAAGCTCGGTTCTGAAGGCGCATTTGGCGCTTTTTCTCGTGAATGCCTTGTATGGGGTGAATCATGTTGTGGCCAAAGATGTGATGTCGGGCGAGATGAAACCCAATGCGTTCATTTTCTTTCGAGCTTCAGGTGCCGTTATCCTATTTTGGATCGTAAAAACTATTTTCGTGAAGGAAAAAGTGGCGCGAAAAGACCTGTTGTTGATGGCGCTTTGCGGATTGTTTGGAGTCGCACTAAATCAATTGTTTTTCTTCAATGGATTGAATCTTACCTCTTCTATTAACACGGGGATAATCATGACGATCAACCCCATTTTGGTGGTGATCCTATCCTATCTTATTCTCAAAGAAAAGGTAACCTGGCGGAAATCTGTCGGTATTTTGATTGGCGCAACTGGCGCTGTTTTACTCACTTTAACAGGCGCTTCGGGAGTGGCAGATTCAGCAATCGGAGACTTGTTTATTTTCATCAATGCAGCGAGCTACGCCATGTATTTGGTTCTCGTGAAGCCACTGATGTCGCGCTATAAACCTGTCACCGTAATCACCTACGTTTTCACCTTCGGACTGTTGTATGTTGCCTTATACCCTCCCGCATTAATGGAAGTTAGCACCATGGATTTCTCTGCCATTACCGCCAATCAATACGGCGTGATTGCTTTTGTGATTGTTGGTGTAACCTTCTTGACCTATTTACTCACGGTTTACGGATTACAATATGTGAGTCCTTCGGTATCCAGTGCATACATTTATCTGCAACCTGTTTTGGTCATGTTCTTTGCAATATCTTTCAGTGCTCTGGGCTGGGCAGAAGATTATACGGATAGCATTTCCTGGGAGAAAATCGGGTACATGCTTTTGATTTTTGTCGGAGTTTTTCTGACGGGGTCGGGATCGCTTTTCAAGAAGAAGGGGAAAACGTTGTTAACTAAATAAGATAACAATTTTGATTGACAATTGCTATTATTTGCAAATACTCTTGTTCGCATAATGGCGAACAAGGTCTGAAATTATTCAACCAATCTACTGATTATAATGAAGTCCCATTATCTTCATCCCACCATCTTCTGTATCCTGCAACACTATTGTTTCCGACACCTCTCCGTGATTCTCATCGTGAATGACATAGTTTAAGGTTACCGTTGCCGTGCCATTATTAATAGATGAATTGAATCCCATCGATTTCTCTATTTTTTTCACGGTTAACTCATTGGACATTTGTTCCATCAACTCGCGCCAGGCTTCCTCTTCATTTGCGAGTGCTTCTGGATGCACCATGCTCATCATACCCGCCGTATTTTTATTCTTAAGGTAGGTGTGAAATTTATCGGCATTTTTTTCTGCTTTATCCGCCGCATCGCCCAGTCCACAACTTGTGTGCGTAAATGCTACCGCTACAAACAAAAGAGATAATAGAAAGAATCGTTTCATCAGATCGAGTTTGCTCGAAAATACAAAACTTCCACGGAAGGTAGTCTGTGCGTAAAGCAAAATTGGGAGCCCAGAATCGCTGTATCACAGGACTCGCAGGGAAAAACATTGAAGTTACTAATGAGCATTGCTCAACCTCGAACTTTGAAAAGAATCAGCCGATACAATGCTGCTTTAAAGCAAATCCAAATCAGTCTAGTCCCAATTCTTTGCGAAGATTTGCATCGCTGTTACGGTTCTTATTCCAATACGCCGATTTGATCTGCTTGATGCGTTCTGCTTTTGAAGTGAGCTCTCTTCCACCATCGATGTATGTTTCTTCCCAACCCAAAATTGCATGTGGGAAATCCGATTCATACTCGATCGAAAGGGTTCTGTTCAACTCTTGATATGATAAGGTCAAAACTTTAGATCCGTTTTTGTTTTCACTCGATTCCACCTTCGTTTTGTACGCTTTCAGTGGTTTGTGCGACATGCGTAAATATGCCATGGAAGGCACCATTGTTACTTCACCTGTCGGCAAATCGTTTGGATTTAAGCGAATCAAAGACCAGATATCGTCCTCCAAAAACTCAGAGCTTACCTTTTGATTTTCGAAAGATTCTCCCTCGAAATACGAATCCAAATTGAATCGTAATTCTCCTTTTTGATTGCGCATTTCACTGAACATAGTTCCGCACCATTCTTGCATTGTAAAAGCAATTTTGATGGACTTACTCTCTCCTTCAAAAGGCAAAAACGAGCTAGTCATTAAAGAGTACGGGTAAATCCCTGTTGTAAAACTCTTCGTGGCATTTAACTTCAAAACGGGAACATTGCTTTCACTATTTCCGTCAGCTTTTGTGAAGTTTTCACGTGAAAAAGGCTCGGTAACGAATACCATAACTGCCTTTCCTTCACGCATTTCTCCATAGCGCGCTTGCGAAAGCTGATAACTGGTTATTTCCGCAGTTCCATCGTACCAATATTTCTTTGCCTCGGCACTCACTTTTCTTTCCCCGCTTACCGTAGTTCCCTGATTTCCTTCTAATCCACCAGCAAAGGAATCAGAACATGCCGTGATCAGCGTTAATCCTCCTGCAATAAATACAACTGCTGCGAAATAAAATGCCATTCGTTTCATATCCTCTCTATTTCTATTTTCGCCTTTCAAAACCAATTAAAAAGCACCGTTTTTTCTTCCCTATAAATTTACGGAAATGCCCATTAGCATCCGAACGGAATCATCCATAATATGCTAACTTTGTTGCATGCAGCAGAAAAAAGGCATCGCCATACTCGGATCAACAGGTTCCATTGGAACACAAGCATTGGAGGTTCTCGAACAATATCCTGATCATTTTGATCTTCAGGTAATCACCGCGAACCGGAATGCTGATCTGTTGATTGAACAAGCGAAGAAACACCACCCGAATACGGTTGTAATTGCGGATGAATCGCTTTTTCAAAAGGTGAAAGATGCGCTCTGGGAAGACGATATTCATGTGTACGCGGGCGCAGAAGCCTTGTGTCAGGTGGTAACGAGTAATGAAGTGCATACGGTGCTCACCGCCATGGTTGGTTATGCGGGATTGAAGCCGACAGTCGCGGCCATTGAAGCGAAGAAAACCATTGCTTTGGCAAACAAGGAAACACTTGTTGTTGCGGGTGAATTGATCAAAAAGATGGCGCTTGAAAATAACGTTGCTATCTACCCGGTAGATTCCGAGCATTCGGCCATTTTCCAATGTTTGACTGGTGAATTCCAGAATCCGATTGAAAAAATTTACCTCACGGCATCCGGTGGTCCGTTTCGAGGATTTACCACTGAACAGCTTGAAAAAGTGACGCGTGCCCAGGCATTGAAACACCCCAACTGGAGCATGGGGGCGAAAATTACCATTGATTCCGCGAGCATGATGAACAAAGGGTTAGAAGTTATTGAAGCCAAATGGTTGTTTGATTTGCGTCCCGAACAAGTAGATGTGATTGTGCATCCGCAATCAATTGTGCATTCCTTGGTGCAGTTTGAGGACGGAAGTATGAAGGCGCAATGGGGACTTCCAGACATGAAGTTGCCGATTCAGTACGCCTTGACGTATCCAGAGCGTTTTCCGACAAAGTTTGAACGATTCAATTTCATGGATTATCCGCAATTGACATTTGAAAAACCCGATCCTAAAACCTTCCGAAACTTGCAATTGGCGTATGACGCCATGGATGTTGGTGGAACCATGCCTTGCGCGTTAAATGCTGCAAACGAGATTGCGGTGCAAGCGTTTTTGGAGGAGAAAATCAGCTTCTTGCAAATTGCCGAAATCAACGAAAAGACCATGCACAAAACCCATACAACGGGAATTCCTGAGTTGGAGGAATTTGTAGCGATTGATACGGAAGCACGCGCATTTGCCAGTGGGTTGATTCAGTAAATCTTCTTTATTGCTTCACCTCGTACAGCGCAAAAAACGACGTACTATCCATTAAAACAGCATTTTCGGGAACTGTCGGTTCTTTAAATGGGTTCATTCCGCCCTTTTCTCCATGTTGCGGACGCACGCCTTTCGTTTGATTCAAAATCAAAACGTGTTTATACTTTTTGTGAAGCGAAGCATTGAACTCGCTTTCCTGACATACTTTTGTTTTTAAGGTCCATGCTACCCAAAACTCCAAGTTATGACGCGCTACGATAATTGTTTCATCCGGCTCCAAAACTTCTAAGGGTTGTAGTTCCTGCAATGCACCGTCTGGAATATCTTGAGGAGGAGAATGCAATAGGTTAAATCCGAGCGAGACACCACTAATTAAAAGCAGTATGGTTGTCAAAACTCGGTTGGCTCTTTTTCTGAAATGTCCTCCGAAGTAAATGAGCAAAATACATTGAGGAATGAAAAGGAAATTGGCCAACCTAGAGGCGAATTGTCCATCATAAACTGGAAGGGGAACGACCAACAAAACAACGATGCACGACCAAATAATCGCTTTCTGGGAAGGCGTAAACTGCTCTTTTCTTTTCTTAAGAAATCGAATGGCGAGAAATGCACTGAATCCGTAAAACAACCATTTCAGTATTTGCCCGACGATTGGTCCATGAAAAATTCCCGAAAAGCTAAAGGTGCCTGCTAAAAACTCCCCGATTCTCTTCGCTCGCTCTGGATCAAATAAAAACACCAAAGCAATGCAGATGGTTGAACCGATGAGAACGGGCAAAGCTGCTTTCCATCGATACCGGATAAAGAGAAACACAATTCCGAAAATCATTGAGAACATGAATGTTCCAAAATGTGCGAGTCCTGTGAAAAGTAAAAAGACAATTGTCAGCCATAAAAATTTCTTCCTGCCGAGTTCTTGATAAAGAATCCAAGAACTAATGGCGCAGAACATGAGTAGAATCGCAAATGCATTCTTTTGAAAGCTAGACAAGAGCGTCATCGGAACAAAAGAGATGAGTAAATACCCCGAAATTGCGAGAAGTAAGCCCGTATTCAGTTTCGGAGACTGCTGCTTCATTAGGTGATACAACGGGATGACAATCAATGGAAACAGAATGGCATCCATAAATTTTACGGTATTTAAAATCAAGGCGTCATTGAGGGAAAAACCGATAAGCGAAAGTAGTTTCACGATACCCGCATTCACATAAAACAACAATGGCATATCCGAAAAGCCAAGCGCTCCACGTTCTAATAAAGTGCGCACTTGTAAGGGATAATATCCTCCGTTGCCAGAAAGCAATTCACTGGAAAAATTAATATATAATCGTGCTGCTAATGCAATACAGAAGACAACGAGAAGTGATATTCCGAGTTTGGTTCGTAAGAATAATCCGAATGAAGCCATTTCTTTTGTTTGATAATTCCTTAGTTGACGCACCGCCATAAAACTTGTGGTTTTTAAAGAATATTGGGATTTACCACAAGGGCACGGGGGACACAAGACTTCGCTAGTTTGGGTGTGCACGAGTTGATTTCCTTGAAATCATCACTATTACTGTCGGGCTTCGAGTGCCGCTGCCCTCTTCATTTGTAGTTCAAATTTCATTCTTGCTCTTTTCCTTGTTCTACCCTACACTTTAATCAATGAAAGGGACACTTAACTAATCTTTTAGTTAAATAACTATGAATTTAGTTTGTCAACTAAAAGATTAGTTATATGTTTGTGGTGTAATCTTAATTTACTATGCAAGAATTAACAAAAGCAGAAGCGCAAGTGATGCAGTACCTCTGGGAAATGAAAGAAGGCTTTGTCAAAGACATTGTTGAGAAGTTCCCAGATCCTAAACCGGCTTACAATACCGTTTCTACCATCATTCGCATTCTCGAAAAGAAAAAAGTGGTTGGGCACAAAGCCTATGGACGCTCATTTATGTACCACCCGCTCATTTCAAAAGAGTCGTACACGAAAAACACCACAAACCAATTGGTAGATAACTACTTCTCAGGTTCGGCAGAAAAACTGGTTTCCTTCTTTATTAAAGAAAAGGGAATTAGCGCCGATGAATTGGAAAAAATCCTCAACGAAATCAAAAAATCATGACTTTATTACAATTCCTATTAATTCAGGTCAACCTTGTTTTACTCTTCGGATTGTACAAATGGTTGGCAGCTAAAAACGGTCAATTCACCTTCAATCGTTGGTATTTGATTCTAGGACCTGCATTGGCAATCGCACTGCCCTTTCTAGTGTTTGATTCATCATCGACTGCAACCTTGGAGTTTATGCTTCCAACCGTTGAACTGCTAGAAGCTGCGGAAGCCACCAACAGTATTGTTATCGATTGGTCACAGATCGGATTGATCTCTGGAGCAGTAATTATTCTCAGTGTATTTGTGTATTCCATGTGGCGCTTGCTTGGGATCAAACGCGCAAAGTATCTCGAAGAATACAAGGGCAAACAAGTGTATATGCTTACAGCCGAAGACGGTACTACGCATTCATTGTTCAATCGAATTTACTTGCACCCAACCCACGAAGATTATCGCGAAATCATTTTGGAGCACGAGTACGCACATTGCAAAAGTCGTCACTCCTGGGATTTAATTCTAATGGCATTTTACAAGGCTTTGTTCTGGTACAATCCTATGATATACCGTTGGGGCAAAGAAATGCAACTCAATCACGAATATATGGCAGACGCGCATGTGTTGGCCCTGGGAGTACCTCCCAAAACTTACGGAGCTACATTACTTGCTCTTAATTTTTCATCCAGCGGAGGAACTTTGGTGCACGCATTCAATCAGCCCTCGTCACTCCGCAAACGTATTGTTCACTTTAAACATCAAAATAAATTCAACATGAAACATCTATTGCTTATTCCAGCTGTTGCCGCATTGGCATTTGGTACTACTTCAATGGTATCTACAACTACTCCGGAAGCTCCGGAATCAACAGAAATCGTTGCTACGGAAAACCCTGGCGACGACGAAACTACAAAACCGCAATACCCAGGAGGGAAAGAAGGTTTGATGAAGTACCTTATGTCGAACCTGACCTATCCAAAAGACTTGGAGCAGCAAGGTGCCGAAGGGAAAGTTTTCGTGAAATTCAAGATTGATAAGACCGGAGTTGTCAAAAACGCAGAAGTAGTTCGCTCATCAGGATTTGAAGCATTGGACGCCGAAGCAGTGCGTGTGATTCAAAACATGCAAAATTGGGAGCCAGGAACGAAAGACGGAAAAAAAGTAGCTTCCGAAATGACACTTCCAATCGTGTTCAAATTGGCTAAATAGTACTGGTTTCCAGTTCATAAGACGATGCCGCATTCGAAAAATTTCGAATGCGGCATTTTTTTTGCACCCAACGCACAATAGTCATAAGCCGTTTTACGTTAATACAGCGAACTACGAAAGAAACTAACGAAAACTACTTATGCGTGTAACGACCAAGAACGTCGGTGAAAAAGACGACTCTTTCATTTTATTGATATGTGCTGTGATTGTTGCTTTGATCACGTTATTCCTTACCTACGGAATTCAACATTTCGAATGGGTCATTTTCACTTTATATGCTGTCTTCATCTTTACCGGAGAGTTTCTAATGTCTTCTTTCATTTTTCGACGTAAAAGCATTGGTTATACCATCGCCAGTATCGCTTCCGGCTCTGTGTTCGGTATTGTGTTCGTTTTGAAAGCAATTTTGCCTTTCTGGTAGTATTTTTCTTGCGCACAAATACGGTATTTTGACCTCCACGATGGGATAAATGCTTTCTTCCTCTTTCTACCCAATATTTTTTTCCTAGTATTAAGCATGGCAAAGATTATTTTCAATGCAGATGACTATGGATTCTGTGATCAGGTAGACAATGGTGTGATCAAGGCGATCAATCAAGGACTTATTAACTCCGTTGCAGCTTTTGCCAACGGAACCAACGGATTGGAACGATTAAAAAAACTGGCTCCGCTGCAAGACAAAGCCGATATCGGTTGTCACATTACCATTACTTCTGGAAAGCCGTTGACCAAAATGAAGTACTTCACGCGTACCATAAACGGCAAGCCATTCTTTCGAACATTTACAGAGTTAGAGCGCCCGAAAGGTGGCACCGAACAAAAGGCGGCCAAAGCTGAATTGAAAAAAGAAATCAATGCGCAAATAGACTTGATGGAAAAAGCCGGTATTACGGTCAAACACTTGAGTAGTCATCACAATTCATTGATTTTCTTCCCAGAATATTTTGAGGCAAGTGTGGAAATTGCACGAGAAAGAAAAATCAAACTGCGCTCTACCTCCATCATTCCAAAAGGAAAAAACAAACTTTATATTGCCCAGTTAACGGCGCGATCAATTGACAACCTTGGGATGAAAAGCTCAGTAGAAATGTTCCGTTTCATGCGCAATATTGACGATTGGAAAAAGGAATACAAAGATCCGATTCCTGCCATGCCAGATGCAATTGATGGAAGCCATTACGGACCGCTTGGTATGGACAACATCAAAACAAAACGTGAGTTTGGGCGCGAATTGCGTAGAAAAGTGAGAAAGCTAAAACGCAATTTGGAAGACCTGAAAGATGATGATGTAATCGAATATTGCATTCATTTGACCGATCCTGACGGCTTTAGCACCTATACTTTTGCCGATGAAAATCATGCCGATTATTATCCTGGTGTTGACTGGAAATATTTCGATTCTCGTAAAGTTGAATTTGCATCACTTGTTACAATTAAAAAGACGACAAATTATTTAAACAACCTCTCGCGTTGGGATGATATTTAGAATCAAGGTGGTTGGACTGAAGACAGGAGACTTGGAGACGGAAGACTTGAGACGGATAGATTCAAGACAGGAGACGGATAGATACAAGACGAGAGACTATGTCCTGAACGAAATCAGACGATCAACTTTCTGGTATTAATTATGTTACATTAACACGACCTATGCGTTGTATATATAATATGCGTTCGATCATTACGTATATTACAGAACTACAATGTATTTTATGAAATTTCCCATCCTAACCCTACTGTTTCTATGCACGCTCAGTGCCGTAAATTCTATTGCTCAAGTAGATTCCACTCAAATTAATGGCAAATATTACAAGGTTTACCCCATCCGTCATCGGATGCAAATTCAAGAAGAATATTGGATTGGTATAGACGATGACGCCTATTTGCAAGACCCTGAAAACTACTTCAATGTTTTTGGAGAAAGCGAGTTTTTCAGTCGTACCGCTTTTGATACGGCTAGTTTTCTAGAAAAAGGCTGGCTGTTGGAAGATTTGGATTCGCGTTGGGAAACCCTGACAAAAAAACGCAAAGGGATGCGCCGTAAATTTGCCAAAGCTGTACGCAAAAATCCTGGTGCACTCATGGACCCAAGTTTTGGAATGGACATGGACTTATTGCCTGCATTTTCTGCCTTGCCAGATGGCAACTACGTGCAACTTTACAATGATTTTTGTCTGTTAAATGAAGACGGGGAGTGTGTCCCTCAAACCCCAAGAGTAGCGGTGTATTTCCAAATGAAAAACAACCTGCTGCATGGTCCTGCCACTTGGGTAAATGTCAATGGAGATACTTTGCGTACAGGCGAGTATACCGACGGACTACGATCAGGAACATGGAAATTCACCGAAATCTCGACGTACAGCTACTATCTCTATTTATGGGAAGCCAAACGGTTTGCAAAAACGGGGTTGCGACCAATGGACACCTCTCTTTACACCATTAACTACAAAGCCGGTGTGCAGGACGGGGCATATCTTTCTAGTGATGTTCGTGGAAATAACCGAACTACAGGTTTTTATACCAACGGAGAACGATCGGGAAATTGGCAAATCTATTATGGCAATGAACTGACCGTAAACTTTACGTATGCTGCCACAGACGACACTGTATTAACACACAAACCGCTCATTCGCACAGGAACTGCATTGGAAGATTTCTTTGGTTGGGAGCAAGAGTTTAACGTTACGGGGAATAACTATCGAATTCCGGCTATTCCTAATGATCTCCTAGAATTTAATTTTGGAAACGAAGAAAATTTGGATCTCGAGGAAGAAGAATTTCAATCGCATGAATTGGAATACGACACCTACGGCGGAGAACGATTGGATCGAATACAAGGCTATAATAATTATGATCCATATACCCGGCTCTATCCTGCGCGCATTAGCGACCGAATTTATGTCACGCTCCCTGGCTATCAAAATGTAGCCCCAGGATTGTTCGATTTCATCTACGACCCCAACAGAAAATTGCGCGAGACACGCGGATTCTTCCTAGATAGCCTTGGTGGAAGAATGGTCTACGATGGACTATTCGAACTTTACTATCCGAACGGACAGTTGTTCATGCGATATAATTTTGTAAACGGAGAATTAGAGAAAGAAGACACGCTTTTCTGGGACAACGGTCAAGCGTACGATGTCATCGAATTCCTGGCCGATTCCAACCAATACATGCGCAAAGTATTCGATTACGACGGATTGCACATGAATACTGCGTATTACGATTCCCTCGGAGACTTTCTTCGTTATGATGTAGAAGAAGTGGAGTACCCCGACCCTGATTCGATTCATGTGGATGGAATCACTGCGTACAAGAACTTCTTAGGCGCGAATGATTACTACAACGACTATTATTACAATCGCAGTCGAAAACGCTATGGAAAACTTGGGGAAATCATGGATGGAAACTACGCATATCGCAATTTTAGCGTGTCTCAGGACAGCATTATTCCAGACACAGCAACTATCTTTTATAAAGAATACAGCGGTTTTGATAAGCACGCAAACCTTCGATCGGTGACTTTCGACCCGGCCACGCGTACCTTCAGGCAAGAAGCACATTCATATACCGGTGTCAATTATCGCTCTGCCAACCGTGTATATACCGAAAACTACAATGGTTGGACGGGCAAAAGCATCTGGAAATATGGTCGATTTACAGTCATTGAAACGGAATCTGGTATTTGGCGCCAAAACCCATTAGAACCAGAAGAGGACACCGTTTATCGAATGCGTCGAATCATTAATCCGTACAGCGGTTACTATGTGACCACAGATGTTGAAATCTTGAGAGACGGTCAACCGTATACGGGAGACGTGGTCGTAAAAAACAAAGCATTTTTCCCGCGTTATAGTGAAGACGAACTCAAAGCACGTCAAAATTCAAGCAACAATACGCGCAAAATGGCCAATCGTTTGTACCGATACTTTAAGAAAGGGAAAAAGCACAGAACT
The DNA here is from genome assembly GCA_043584915.1 of Fluviicola sp. Taxonomy (GTDB): domain Bacteria; phylum Bacteroidota; class Bacteroidia; order Flavobacteriales_D; family Crocinitomicaceae; genus UBA4466. The sequence goes on along the minus strand of CP121319.1, from coordinate 1,268,357 downwards.
CTTGACCTCATTAGCGGACCCTCCGATTTAGGGTATGTTTCATTGAAAATCTCTTCCAATTTGTATCAAACAGCTAACGAAAGTTGGTTCAATGCCTTCAACAATTCGTTCAGTTACTATTCAACTGGGGAAATTCACCCAGATGTTGTCAAAGGACAAATATTCGAGGGAAAACCACAAGGATATTGGTACGGAAAAGTGGGGCGTGATCTTTCTGGGGAAATTCAATTCGAACGTGGGGAAGCCTTTGGAACGCACAAGCAATATGGGTATGAATACAAGGCTAGTACATGGAAACGCATGCAATCAGAAGATTCCCTTCCTAGTCGTGATGTGTACTACTTGAATGCAACAACTGAATACGAAAACGGCATGCGCAATGGCGATTTCAGAGATTATAACTGGTATGGCGAAGTGGAAGAACAAGGAACCTACAAAGATGATTTCAGAGAAGGTGAATTTATCGATAGACAAAGCAATGCCTATTCTGTGACTCAATTTAAAAATGGGTATTTGGATGGCTATGCGCAAACCTATTTGACTTTCCCCGACATGGACACCATTTTGCTGTACGATCTTAACTTTCAAGACGGTGGATTGAGCGGTGAATCCAACACGTATCATACCAATGGGAAACTCGCCAAACGCGGATTCTTCCTCAATGGAAAGCCTATTGAAGACTATGAAGCCTATGACACTCTCGGGTTCAAATACCACTACGTGAAATTCCAATACGGATTCCCAATTGAAGAGAAAATTTGGGAGGAAAATCAATTGAGCTTGCGCTACAAATTCGATTGGGAAGACTCCATTTATTTTGACCCTTCGGATTTAATGCAATCGCAAAGTTTGGACCGTTTGCTCTCGGAATACGGGTACAATGACTACGAACTCAAACAGGCATATTATGGGCGCAACAGGCTCGTGAATAAAGACGGTTTGGATTACCACATGACCAAATTCTATCCAAACGACACCATCGCTCGATCTGGGCGTATTATTGATGGAAAAAAAGTTGGACTCTGGAAGTTTTACGATTATGAAGGCCTGTATTTATATAAGGTCAATTATTTCGACTCCATCATCACCATCAACGATTCCATTCGATACAAATCCAAAGGAGTGCTTACGCGATTCAACGCTGCCGGAGACTCAACCTTCAGAGCGCACATCATCGAAAAAATGGAAAAGTACGATTGTGCACACACGGACCACTATGAAATCCGCCAGTTATACACCATTTGGGAAAAAGATGCATCAGTAGGAAGAATAAATGGCTACGTACAGAATTTCTACGACAACGGCGTGCTTCAAAACGAAGGCGAAATGAAAGACGGGAAACCAACAGGATTGTGGAAATATTACGATCCTTTCGGCAAACTTAATTTGATGGGAACCTTTGAGCAAGGAAAGCGCGATGGACGATGGCTCCAAGGCGATCTGGAAAAGAAAAAATACCTCGGAGAAATCTGTTTGAATCCGAACCTTCCAAACCTAGAAGATCAAAAGAAATACCGTGAGAATTTGTTGGATGTCACCATCATCAATTACCGATTGGGAAAAACCATCAACAAGCAATTCTTCGATTTGGACCTGAACAAGTATTCCGATTTGATTCATGAATAAAAAGTGCTTTTTAGGAATGAGATGGCTGTGGCTTTTATTGGTTTTGGTAGCGTGTGAATCTGGAGAGAAAAAGATCACCAAACAACCCGCTCCAAAAATTCCGTCTGCTCCAAAAAATGAAATTTTGCGCGATGGTGCAGCTTCCATTCAAGTGCGTTTGGGCGCTTCAGAAAAGTCACTCATTGAAGGCAATGTAGTAGATCCGAACCAATTGAAATCGGCGCTTCGTTCTGCTAAAAGAACGAAAGGCGACACAGCTACCGTTGTCATTCATTTGACCGGAGACACAGAGTTTGGAACGTTTACCAGAGTCCACGAAGTTTTAGACGATCTACTGCAAGAAGAAAGGGACAGCGTAGCACAACTTCGTTTTGATTTACGGTATGATGAACTGGATGAAACACAAAGAGCCGTAATCAAACGTAAACACCACCTAAGGATTATTGAGAAGATGAATAGGTAGCGTTAAAGAAGTCTAAATTCCCGACCCAAAGCAATATTTTGTTTAACTTTATATCGTAATAGTTAAACATTATGGAAAAAGATACGATTCTCAGTGCTTACGGTGATTATCTATTAGATCATCAAGAACGACCGAAATCCATGCATCACTTTGCCAAGCATCTTGAAATTGGCGAACAAGATATTTACGCACATTTTGCGTCTTTTGATTCCATGGAGGCCGGAATGTTTGGGCATTTTGTAGAAAATGCTCGTGATCTTACGATCGAACAAGCGGCTACTGACGCGGCATTCCAAGAGCAGCGCGCTCAAATGCTCACTTTTTACCTCACGCTCACAGAGGTTTTAAAAGCCAATCGATCTTTGGTTATGCTATTGCTTCCAAAAGGGAAAGATCAATTAAAAGCATGGAAAAATCTAAAATCGGCAAGAGGCATCTTTCTGGATTACGTTCGAACCCTGGACATTCAAATAGAGGCGCTCTCTTTTATTCCGAGTGACAAAGTCAAAGAAAAAACGTTGGACGCTGCCGCTTGGGGACAGTTCTTGAGTATCCTCGGATTCTGGATGCACGATGATTCTCCCGGTTTTGAACGCACTGACATCTTCATTGAAAAAAGTCTGAAATTGAGCTTCGAGATCTCTGATTCCAGCATTTTACAAAGTATTGTAGATCTCGGAAAATTTGTTGTTCAAGATGAAAAAGCTCGATAAAATACCCGTATCAAAAACGCAGCGCGCCGCCAAAATGCTCAAAGTAGGCACCAATGTTGGCGCAAACTACATAAAGTATTGGGGCAAAAAAATGGTGTCGGATAAAGATGCTGCCAAAGAACAGTTGGATGAAGCAAACGCCGCTGTGATTTACGATGGATTGAGCGAAATGAAAGGAAGTGCCCTGAAAATGGCACAAATGATGAGCATGGATCAAAGCGTGTTACCCAAAGCGTTTGTGGAAAAATTCTCACTAGCACAATTCCAAGTTCCGCCTTTGTCTGCACCTCTCGCCCGAAAAGTGCTGACTAAAGAGTTGGGCATGTCGCCCACGGAAAAATTCGACAAGTTCAATTATGACAGTAAGTTCGCCGCAAGCATTGGACAGGTTCACGAAGCATGGAAAGACAATCAAAAATTGGCAGTGAAGCTGCAATATCCGGGCGTTGGAAAAAGTATTAAAAGTGATTTGCAATTGGTAAAGCCCGTTGCCATGCGCATGTTCAATTTGAAAAGCGCCGATGTGGAAGAATACTTCCAGGAAGTAGAGGAAAAATTGTACGAGGAAACCGATTATACATTGGAGTTGAAGCAGCTTCAAGATGCGATTGATTCCTGTTCCTCGATCCCCAATCTTACCTTCCCTCAACCGTATGCTGAGCTGTCTACGAAGACCGTTTTGACGATGGAATGGAAAGAAGGAAAACATCTCTCAGAGTACGATCAGGTGGCACCAACGAAGGAACGACGCAATCAAATCGCGCAAACCTTGTGGGACTTTTATTTGTTTCAAATTCATGAGCTGCGTCGTGTTCATGCAGATCCGCACCCGGGGAATTTCATGGTAAGTCCCGAAAATGAGCTGATTGCACTAGACTTTGGCTGCGTTAAGGCACTTCCCGACGATTTTTATCATTCTTACTTCAAGCTAACGCATATTGAAAACATCACGCATCGTGAAACCTTCGTTCAAATTTTGGGCGAGCTTGATGTCTTTAATGAAAACGATACACCTGAGGAGCAAAAACTCCTGGCGGATACTTTCGAACGTTTACTTACCATTGTCAACAAACCTTTTCAATCGGAGTTCTTTGATTTTAGTTCACCGGAATACTTCAACGAACTGATGCAATTGGGCAATGAGTTGAAGGATCAAAAAGAGTTGAGAAAACTTTCTGGGAAACGCGGTTCGCGCCACTTTTTGTATGTGAATCGAACTTTGTTTGGGTTGTTGGGTTTGATGAATGCGCTAGAAGCAGGGCCAGTAGATGTTTTTCACTATGAGAAGTATTTGAGTGCCGGGAAGCGAATTTCGGGGAAACGTGCTTCTTAGGGAAAAACTGAGGCATTACGTTTCAATGCTAATTAGGCATTTGTCTAATAACCAAATTGTCTTTTTTTAGTAATTGCCAATTTTTATTCCGAACTTAAATAAGAATGCCGTCTTTCCAAAGTTCCTACATCCCTAACTTCTTCGTCAGCCCCTTCTTCAATGACCCTTTGTGCATATATACATAAATCGTCTTCATCTTGAAATAACTCTCAGAAACGTAAAGGAAGCCATCCGGGTGATTCGTAGTTCCCCAAGAATTTTTCACAAGAAAGTAATTCGTTCCATTCTGGTCTTTGTACATCCCAACAATGTGCATCAAGTGATCGTCTTGCGTTGTTTTGTTGTCGTATCCCTCCTGACGCAATTCTTGCGTAACGTCTACCTCATCCACAGGGTTTAAAAAGGCGTTTTTTTCAGAATCGCTGTACAATAAAGAATTCTTAGCATGAATCGCCAATCCTTTTCGGTGGTTGAATCCGTCTTCAGAAACGTCAGCTGTCCAACCCACGGTGTACCCATTTTTCAAGGCATCTACGGTTGCTGAATACATTTCCTCCAAAGAAACATTGTAAGAATCCTGGCGCGACCAATTGTCAGGAATAGCCAATTGAAATGGCTCATACATAGGTTGGTGCGTGAACGAAGTCAACGAAAGGTAGTTGTTCATATCCAAGCCGAGGTAAGACGCAAACGATTTTGGTGTGTATTCTGCTCCATTGTACGTGAAGTTCTCGACATCTGCTCCAAAGTATGCATCAAGAATACCGTTAACAGCCGTTTTCCATGCCGATGTTAAGCCTTTAAAATTACGCCCTTTCATGTGAGAAATGAGTCCATCCATCGCACCTTTCAACACTTGGTACATTTCACTGTGATTGTGTTTCTCAGAACCATAATTCAATCCTGAATAGGCTTCTTGCGGCACAACTCCATAAGTTTCAATAACCGCCGGAATGTCATGAAACTCACCACCTTGTCCAAAATTGGTTTTTCCATCCAGTCGAACGTACATTTCAGCTTTCATTTCATACGCCTTGCGCACGGTGTACATTTCAGAAAGAATCGTTTCATCCTTTCCCATGCGTAACAATTCCGATTCGAAAAAAGACATCCCTGAAAAACTCCAACACGTTCCTGAATTTCCCTGACTCAAAACTGGGGTCGCATCCAAATGAACGACCTTTTCAAATTCGTAATTGCTGTCTTCTGCATTGGTAGTTTTTTCTTGCGCAATCGCAGTAAACGCAATAAAAGATAGGAAAAGGCCTAAGTATTTCATGTTTAGTGTTTTGGTAAAGGTAGGAAAATGAGAGGGGCATACAAACCCGTTGGTCCCAATTCAGACTTGTTTTCTCACTTGTTATAATAGGATATCGAGAAGAAATCAAGAGCATTAATATCGTTCTCTTCATCAGTAGATGAGCTCTTACAAGAAAATGAATTGGGTGAAATAGTAAACGTGAGTTCTAACGCAGCCTCCAACCACTCAAGCCCATGGCATCTGCCTTTAACTTAATGGTTTGATAAGATTCTTCTGAAATAGCTCCACCTGCAGATACGCGGTGCAAACCTCCTTGCTCGTCAACGATTTTTGCGTCCAGTCCATTGGCACGCAATTTGGCAACCAAATTATCGGCGTTTTCCTTATCGCCAAAACACCCAACAACATAGTGCATCGCGTTGGCATTGAAGCTATTGTTTGCTGATGGATCAGGCGTTTCAACAATTGGTTCTGGAGCCCCATTTTCGGTATTCGATACATCTGCTTCCTTCTCAGGCAGAGCTACGGTGATGTATGTGTCGTCTGTAAGTTTGTAGCTGTAAACATCATTTGGGACGCCTTCAACTTCATCCATCAACGTTGCTTTTTCTGAAACTTCATGCTTCGAAACAACGGGTTTCTCTGATGGTGTGTAAGTTCCTTTTGTACGCTGATGAAATGGGTTGAAATCACTAAACGATAACATGCCCGACTCCATCACATCTGTTTTCACAGGGATCCATACAGAATAAAAAGCAACGGGTAAAATGCATGCAGCGGCAATATATTTCCAGGCTCGATTCTTGCGTTTGGGCGCTTCTTCCTCCGCAACCACCTTTTCCTCTTCGGCAACAGGAGTCGCTTTAGCAATGGGTACAATTCGCGCCACTTTCTCATTTGATTGTCGGTCTCGAAGCGATGGCTGTTCCACCTTCTTTGCTTCCGATTCAGGAATGATTGCCGCCTTCGGTTGTACCTCTTCAGATACTTCCATCGTTTCAGCGATAGAAACGGACTGTTCTACCATTCTGACATCTTCCTCTGATACGAAATGTACTGACCCCAATCCAAAAGATTCCAGAAGCAAATTCGCAAAACGATCCTGCTCAAAGCAAATATTTCGCTCGTCGTCGTAGAACAAGTTACCAACGCGCTCTATTTCTATACGACCGCCTTTTTTCAAGTCAGATTGCCAACCTTGAACCAATTCGTTCATTTCCTTTGCTGCATCCTCGTATGAAACCGAATTTTCTCGGGCGTACTCGTTGATCAAAAGTCCGTCGTTGTTCAATAACTGACGGTTGAAAAGAATGGACTTACTTGGCGGCAACATGGTTCCACTGTTGTAATCGATGCGGGCCGAAACACGTTTGGCGACAAATCCACCAAAAGATGGAATTATCACACAGTTGTGACGTAATAACAGATTTCCAATAAGTTGCTCAACAGAAGTCATAATAACAAAGATACAGAATTTGCGTTTTACATTAGTACGTATAGCCTTCGAGTAGGTTACAAAAGTTCTCTTTCCCAATCAGAAATAAATTATTTGTCCATCTTTGGAAAAATTCTGATCCGATATAAAGGGCTGTTCTGCTTGTTACATTTAAGTTGAAAGAGATGCATGAAAAACAAAAAACCTATTTGATTATAGAAGGTCAAAAAACACTTGTTCAAGAAGAAACATATAATGAGAATAACTGCATTATCCACTCTATCAACCATGAAGAATCTCCACCGTTCGAACGAAATTTTAACTATGATGAAAATGGTCAGATCATTTTCCAGAATGAGGAACAAGGAGGCTTCGAAAACAGTGCACGATACTACGAATTCAATGATGAGGGTGAACTTATTCACGAAAAACTTCACATCGGAGGAAAATTGTACGAAGAAATTGTTTACACCAAGTTAGATTCAGGCGCTGATAGAGTCACTTTTCAGGACGGTGAAGAAGTGGAGCGAATGGAAACCCGGGAAGATGGAAAAAATCGGATTTCGAAATTTTATCAAAATGATGTACTCATAGAAAAACATGATTATACCTATAATTCCAACGATCGTTCTAGCGAAACAATCATCGATTTGAATTATGGTGAAAATGTGAAAGTCATTAAAAAATACAATAAAGATGGAGAGGTGATATTTCAGGAAGAGTATAATGCTTCCGGTTCTTTATTGCTTTCTATGCAGGTAACATTTGAAAATGGCCTTGTAACTGAGGAGTCTATTCACGATTATTTGGGAAATTCGGGTCCTTATGTCCGTCTGTTTGATTACGACTCCAATAACAATCTGATCAATTTTGAAGTTCGATCATTGTCTGGAGCGTTACAATCTTTTCACAAACGCAATTTCGATGACAACAATCGTCCTGTTGAAGAGACTGGTTTTACAAATGGCTTTTTTAGTGGGATCACAGGCGCGCATGTGAATCATGACCGCTTTCATATCGTTCATGAATACGAAGATATTCCAATAGATTGAGGAAAACTCCATTGAATAAACCACGGTTTCCTGAGATTATCGCAATTACTCTGAGACCAATGCCGCTAAATGCTCTTCAAAATGTTTCTTTCGTTCCCGAACGAAGCGCTTTAACTTTTCTACCTCAATACTCCACTCCTCCATGCTTTGTGGATAGCCCCAGCGATCTATTTGCCCGGGCATTTCTGAGGCATATTCATCGTGGAATTGATCCAATAATTGCAAAAGGTAGGTTTTTGAAAAAAGCGTCTCCGAAAGTTCTTGATACCGCGCAACAAAACGCTCACGAAAGGACGCATGCTTCATCAAATTGCGCAGTAAAAAAGTGGATCCTTCGCTGTTGTACCACTGATTGTTGGTGTCAGCAGTGGCATGTGCCAATGCATTGTGATCAGCACCTCCGTCTCCGTTGAATGCATACTTGCTCATCATCAAGTCGGCATCGAAGAAAATCCAGCGCCATTTCCCATCCTTTGGACGCCAAAACTTAACGTTGTTTCCCGGCCAATCCATGTTGCAGAAAAACGTCTCAAACAAGGTGTAATCAATATAATTGTCAATATCCAGGGATTTCTCCACCAAAGCGAAAATACTGTCCTGAGAAGCATCATTTTTATAGAGCAAGGTTAACACGTCAATATAGGATTGATTGGACCCATTCAAAACATCGCTGCCCGTTCCTTCAATCATATCATACGCGTCTCGTTCCAAACCAAAATGTGCTTTCATGTAAAACCGATCAATGCGCTCACGAATGTTGAATATGCCCCAGTAAATCCCGTTTATGTATACGATTACAGGTGCTGTTTTTTGATGCTCCAACCCTAATGTTGCGGCAACGGTGCCCAAGAAGGCATCTCTGAAATGCGTTGAAACAAAATCACTTCCCGAATTTCGAAGTACAAACCTTGCAGATTCCAACGTGTCGGTTGCCTTGAAAAATTGCCAGTGCAAGGGTTGCCCTTCATTCGTTTTATCGGTGTAAATCCGCATGCTTTTTTGAGGAAGCACACCAACCACCGCGCCATGAAGCCGCATTCGCGCAGCATATTGTTGCTTCGATTGCATGGTGGAATCAAACAAATGAAAATGTACGTCACGCTCCCATGCCTTGCCTTTCTGTGTGTAATTTCCGTTTCCAAAAAATGTGCTGTCCCAACTCTCTTGGGTATACCCATCTCCGGGCACAAAAAGTCCGGAATCAGCACTAAAAAGATTGTTAGGATCCGTTACCAATGAAATCACCGGAAAGTCATGCTTCTTATTCCAGTGTTTTCCGATAAAATAAGTCAAGGTTTCCGATAATATCACTCTCCCATTTTCGCGAATGCAATACCGCACAACCCAAACATCCGGAAGCGTTTTTTTAGGTTGTTTCCATTGAAACCATGACAATTGCCAGGGTCCGTCTTCAGGGGTTGTTGGAATTTGATCAATTGCCGGTGGCGCTGTGGATGCTGTACCAATTTCAATGGGTGCAGTATACAACGATCCCTTTTTTACAGGATCCGAACCATCCGTAGTGAAATAAATTTGCTGATTTTGGAAAGATGTAATTTCAAGGTCGAACGGTCGCGCATACACGCCTGAAGAATGCGAAATTACTTGTTGTGCCCATGTGAATGTATGGATCAGAATAGAACAAAGTGCAATGCTAAAGCGCATCCAACACATGGTTTAAATCCTCGGGAGTATCAATATTCGGCGTTTCAATATCCGTTGGAATTACACGGATTTCATACCCATAATGCATCCAACGCAACTGCTCTAGCGCCTCCATTTGTTCTAGTGCACAAGGCTGTAATTCAACCAATTCTTGCAAGGTTTCTTTGCGGTAAGCATACAGTCCAATGTGACGCATGAACGGAAATTCCGACACTGCTTTCTCTGATGCGCGCCCCGTTGATGGAATGGCACTTCTGGAAAAATACAGTGCATTTCCTTTGTAATCGCACACCACTTTCACACGGTTGAGATCTTCCAAATCTTCTAACGACACTTTCGTATGCCCCAAAGTTGCAATGGCAACACTGTCATCGCTAAAAGCAGCGCACAAAGTATCAATCTGCCCTGGGTTGACCAACGGTTCATCGCCCTGAACATTGACTACAACGTCGGCATCGTATTTCCTAGCAACCTCGCCACATCTGTCCGTTCCAGAAGGATGCATTTCGGAAGTCATTTCAACATTTCCACCGAATGCCTTTACCGCATCAAAAATTCGTTGATCGTCCGTAGCGACAATTACTTGGTCCAAAGAGTTGCATTGCGCCGCTCCTTCATACACGCGCTGAATCATCGATTTGCCCTTTAAATCAACCAGGGGTTTGCCCGGAAAACGGGTAGATGCATATCTCGCGGGAATGATGCCGATTACCTTCATTGGCTAGAATTTCATTTGAAGCTGCAAAATAAAGTTTCTTGGCGCTTGCACATCTCCTGGACGCGATGAATATTCTTCGTTCAGGAAATTATTAACGATAAAACCGATGCGGTAGTGCTTTTTGAAACTGTATCCTACACGCGCATCAAAAACAAGGTTGCCATCGTTATACTCATCTCGATATTGCTCTAATCCCGGTAGAATGTACAACCCATCGATTAGTTCGTCCTCAAAAATGGCGTCAATATTCTTCATTAAACTATTGTAACGACATGAAAGCCCGAGAGAAATTCCCTTCCATTCTGCCTCCACATCGGCTTTTACCAGATGGTTGAAACGATACTTCAATGTTGGATCGTATGTCGCCGTTTGCGTTGATGCATCGTATTCGTAAGTCGAGAAAGTTTCCACATAGGCCGAATCCGTATTTTGCGTTTCTGGAATCATGTAGGTGTAGCCAATCAGACTCGTTAATTTTACATCGCCAATAGTTCCCTGACTGTTGAAGGAAACTTCCGCGCCAATAATTCGCGCAGATTCTGCATTTTCTGCGCTAAAACCAAAGATGTCGTTGATCGTATATCCTGTACTTGGATCCAGAATTTCTGCAACTACGTCGTTGTAGTCTGGCGCAGTTGGATCCAATCGTTCTCCTGTTGCCGGATTGAAAATTCCGAAGGTGAACTCCATCATATCATTGTACTGATTCACAAATCCTGAAACATCCAACAATCCTTTCCAGTTTTTGCCAATTTTAATGGCTTGCTTGAACCCTATTTCTGCTGCCCAGCCAATTTCTCTTGTCAAGTTGGGATTTGCAAAAACGTTCAATGCGCCAACATTGGTGGCAACGTAACGCTCGGCTACCGACGGATATCGAATTCCTTGTCCGAAAGAAGCACGCAAATGCGAGTATTCCGCCAATTGATAATGAGCTCCGAACCGAAGGATTGGGTAAATAGGCATGGAAGCCGCGGAGGAATCGTTGCTAAAACTGAAGTCGGAATCGCCACGGATATCATCCATTTCAAAATATTCCAGGCGCAGGCCCCCTGTTAAATCCAAGCGATCGAGTTTGTATTCGCCCTGACTATATAACGCCACGTTATTGGAAAAATGATCTCCGAACAATTGCGAGCTAACATCGGTGCGAATTCCAGTAAAACCACTAGTCAAAACCATCTTCTTTCCCCACTTGCGCTGAAACTGGTAATCGGCATAGCTAACGGCTGATTCTGACGACTGAGCAGGATTCGTAAGGTTGTTATTGTTGATGAAATAGTAACGCGTTTTTAGGCTGTGTAAATTGCGCTTCTTATCAACATATTTCACATACGGATCTACGCTGAAACGAACGCCAGATTGATACGTTAGAGTCGATTCTTCCAATGAAGTATCTGCTGTTCCGCCAGGGGTGTATGCAAATGTGTCACTTTCCCAAATGATAAAATAGGCATTCCGTTCCAAAGTAGCAAAACACGGCTTCCAGCTCCATAAGCGAAACCACTTCCTCCGCGAATACTCACCTGTCCATCCATGGCGTAAACACCTGGACTTTGGTCAACCGCTTCTTCTAAATTTGACAATCCTTTGTTATCAATCAACTCGGTCGTTAAAATCTCCATGGAAATCGGAACATTTTCAATATCCTGCCCACGACGTCCTGCCGTTACTACGACTGTTTTTAATTCAACGGGCTTTTGAAGAATGATTGTAACTGATCCTGAGGCAGATACTATGAGCGTATCATTTTCGAATGTGGCTGCACTCGTAATGAGCGTATCAGGATAAGATACTGCGTTGATTGTAAACGATCCATCGATGTCTGAAACAGCGCGTCCGCCACCTGATGCATATATCTTCGCACCAAAAATGGGTTCTTGCGATCCTTTCTCCGTCACAATTCCCTGAATTTGAGAAAAGGCAAAAAACGGGCACAAACTGAGTAGCAGTAGCAGGGTTTTCATTAGCAATATTTCGTATATTAATAGTAGTCTAAAATACCAATTATTTTGAACTACACCTATGACCACTATCAAACAGCGTTGGCATTTTTGCACGGCGTTGGACCAAGAAGAGCTCGTGCCTTAGTAGCGCATTTGCCTTCTTTGGATGTATTATTCACGGCAACCCCCAAAGAACTTGCCGCAATTACGGAACTATCTCCAGCATTTTTTCAAAAAATGCAGCGATCGCGTGCTTTGGAAAAAGCGGATACTGTGCTTGCATTCCATGAAAAACACCGCATTTCATCGATCTTTTATCAGGATGCTTCTTTTCCCAGACGCTTGAACCATTGCGCCGATGCACCCACCCAATTGTTTTTAAAAGGGCATGTTGATCTGAATCAAGCGCGTTTTGTCGCCATTGTTGGAACGCGCTCTGCAACGAAATATGGACAGCAATTGTGCCGCGAACTTATTGCTTCTTTTCAGAGCAGAAATATTGTTGTTGTAAGTGGATTGGCACTTGGAATTGATGCATTCGTGCATCGTTATTGTTTGGAATATGATGTGCCAACGATCGGTGTACTTGGGCATGGTTTGGATCGAATTTATCCGGCGCAGCACCGATCTCTTGCGAAGGAAATGGCCGAGAAAGGCGCATTGATTACTGAATTTGCGCCTGGCGTATCTCCAGACCGAGAGAATTTCCCAAAGCGTAACCGAATTGTTGCAGGCATGTGTGATGCTACCATTGTTGTTGAGAGCAAAACATCGGGCGGGTCGTTGATTACAGCGAATATTGCAAACGGCTACAATCGGGATGTCTTTGCCTTTCCCGGACCTGTTTACCAGGAAACATCTCAAGGTTGTAACGGGTTGATCGCGAATGCAAAAGCGCATTTATTACAAACACCCTCCTCATTTGCTGAATTCATGCAATGGGACGAAGTACAAAGTTCAAATAAAGAATCACAACTTCTGTGTTTTCCCGAAATTTCTGCGTTGCAACAGGAAATCGTTGGTGAAATCCAGGCACATCCGAAGATTCAATTGGATGTTCTCGCGGCGCAACTGGCTCTGCCTATTTCATCTTTACAAGTAGAACTGCTACAATTGCGCTTGGCGGGTATTGTAGAAGAACTGCCAGGCAAGCAACTCCAACTCGACCAAGAAGCTCGATTTGCCGCTTCTTAAGTGTTTTGAGCACAAAAAAACCGGCATCTAAAAAGACACCGGTTTCGCTATTTGAATTCTTTCGAATTAGTTTCTGATACGAATGTTTGAGAAACGACGGTTGTCAATAATTTCCGCCATGTCTTTCAATGCATTCAAGGCTGCGGATTGAACCTGGTTTCTTCGAGTCGCTAACAACTGATCACGTTGTGTTGTGAAATCTGTGTTTTCTGGCGCCTTCACTGATTTCTCAATTTTAACTACGTAAACACCCGACGTCCCTTTCAAAGGTTGCGTCATTTTTCCATCAGCAAGTCCAGAGAAGATCGCTCCAACTACCTTTGGCTCACGTGCACTTGGTCCAAGGGTTGATTTCCCGAGAACCACTTCCGCTGTTTGTCCAAATACGTTTTCTTGGCTCTCCAATTGCTGCATTGATTTCCCAGCCATTTTCGCACGCAATTTTTTGAACTTCTGCTCTTTAATGTATTCTGTTTCCACAGTTCTGCGAGCATTTTCAAACGTTGACTCTCCTTTTACTTTGATGTCTGCAAGAACGGCAACTACCCAACGCTCGCCATCTTTCACGGGTGATGAGATCAAGTCTCCAACTTGCGCTCCATCCTGAAATGCCATGCGGAAAATTTCATTCTCTGCGAACTCAGAAGTGAATCCAGTAATTTTTGGTGCGTTATCCGCAATTGACATAGTTCGTACAACCATGTCTGCACGCTTCGCCAAAGTATCGAACTTCTCTACTTTCTTATACGCACTTGAAACTTTGTCAATCTTCTCGTACATATTGTCCAAAAGATCGTAAGCATTTGTTTCAGCTTCGTTGATGGTAACGGTACTTGGATTCAATGTTCTTTGGATAACTGCTAGCGATGGCACCGCATCCTCTTCACGATCCAATACTTCGATAATGTGGAAACCGAATTGTGTTTGAACGTAATCAATAGTTCCAACTGGTTTTGTTTTTGCAAACTCTTCGAATTCAGTTACCATTTCTCCGCTCACGAAGTTTTCGTATTTCCCTCCATTCGCAACAGGCTGACCTTGTTGATGATCATCTGAAAAGCTAGTCACATAATCTTCAAAATTATCCGAATTGATCAATGGCATTAATGAATCTACTGTCGCCTGAGCACTCGCTACAGCAACGCTGTCTTCTTTTTGCGCTCCAATTAAGATGTGACGCACAGACAAAAGTGGTCCTTTTCCGATAACTTTCGCAACGCGCTTTCCACCACTTTGGTCGTAAGGTCCAATTACGTCTCCAATTTGAGCGTTCGCAAATGCTGAATCTAAGCTTTGCGGATACGTAAATCCTTGAGTTGCCAATGTATTTTGAGAACCTTCAGGACGGAAACCGATTTTACTTACATAAGGCAATCGATCGTTTCCATTTCCTGCGTTTCTCGCTACATAGATAGAATCGTTCTCTGTTGTTTCAAAACCAGACACCAAATCGTTCATTAATTTGTCGAAGTCAGCGGAATCTTTTGCTGATGGCAATACCTTAATATCTGCCCAACGCACAACGCGCTCAGATCGGCGGTTTTTGTATTTCGCCTCATTCTTGTGCTTCTTGTAAAATGCACGCAATGCTTTGTCCGTTGTTTTGATCGTTTCATCGTCAATTGTGCTGTAGTTCATTACTACAAACTTTACTGATTTCTTTTCTTCGTTTGCGATGTACTCTTGTTTCGCCTCAAGGCTAGTAACGTACATTCCCTGCGAAACGATGTCGAAATATTTTTGACGACGACGCAAATCGTAGTAATAATCTTTACTCTGTTCCCAGGCTTCCTTCATTTCTTTGGTTGCATCTGGGCCTTTCATTTGATTAATTTGATCTTCCAGTGCCTTCGGGTCAAATTTACCAGCGGCGTCCTTAAACGTATTCGCTAAATCTGGAAGTGGCTCAAAACCGCTTCTTGCATAAAGGAATGCGTTAAATTCATCTTTACTCACATGAATTCCGAGCGCTTCGTATTCTTGCGCTAAAAGTGCTTCATCTACAAATTGATTCCAAACTGCATCTTCGTTCACTTCTTGCTTTGGCTGCTGAGAATTACGTGCATTCATCACTGCGATTTTCTCTGCCTCCGAATATTTATCATTGTATTGATCGCGATCCAATTTTTCACCGTACATGAGTCCAATACCGTACTCCTCTTCAGCAGGGCCACCAGAATTTGGGCCACCAGAAGTGAAAATAAATACGACAATTGCGCCTCCCACTACAATAAGAAGTAGCCATGATCTCTCGCGAATTTTACCAATTAGTGCCATTATTTTTGCTTAAATGAGTTTGCGAATATAGTTAGATGTATTCATTAAAACAAACTTCTGTTTGTCATATGTTATCAGCATTTAAGCAGATTTTTGAACACAAAAAAAACCGCCCTGAATTCATTAGAAATCAGAGCGGTTCAACTAGTAATTTACCTTATTAACGAATTCCGCCTCCACCTTCAGTTGTTCTCGGCGTTCTTCCCGTAGGTTTTTTTTCTTTTTCTTCTTCGGCTTTCTTTTTAGCAGCCTCTTCTGCCGCTTTTTTCTTAGCCGCTGCTTCTGCTGCTGCCTTTTTCTTGGCTGCTGCTTCTGCCGCTGCTTTTTTCTTAGCCGCTGCTTCCTGAGCCGCTTTCTTGGCTGCTGCTTCTTGAGCCGCTTTCTTAGCTGCTGCCTCTTGAGCCGCCTTCTTGGCTGCTGCTTCCTGAGCTGCTTTCTTAGCCGCTGCTTCCTGAGCCGCTTTCTTGGCTGCTGCTTCTTGAGCCGCTTTCTTGGCTGCTGCTTCTTGAGCCGCTTTCTTAGCTGCTGCCTCTTGAGCCGCCTTCTTGGCTGCTGCTTCCTGAGCTGCTTTCTTAGCTGCTGCCTCTTGAGCCGCCTTCTTGGCTGCTGCTTCCTGAGCTGCTTTCTTAGCTGCTGCCTCTTGAGCCGCCTTCTTGGCTGCTGCTTCCTGAGCTGCTTTCTTAGCTGCTGCTTCTTGAGCCGCTTTCTTAGCTGCTGCTTCTTGTGCTGCCTTCTTGGCTGCTGCTTCCTGAGCCGCCTTCTTGGCTGCTGCTTCTTCAGCAGAAGTTTGACTTTTTACCGTACCAGAGCCATTCGTGTTTTCATCACGACCACCGTTTCCGGTTCCGCCACCGCCACCAGAAGTTCCACCTCCAGTATTGGTTCCGCCACCTGTGGTACCTCCGGTAGTCCCACCTGTCGTACCACCAGTTGTTCCGCCAGTAGTACCTCCTGTTCCGCCCGTTCCTGTTCCTGTATTTCCAGAACCCGTTCCTGTTGGAATCATGCCACCTCCAGTTTGACCACCGTAAGTGTTTGTCTGAGTTCCACCAGTAGTGCCTCCTTGCTGAGTCGATCCGTTTCCAGTTCCAAGAGTGTCAATTACTCCAGTTCCACTGTTATTGCCTCCTGTACCTGAAGTACAAGGTCCTTGCGTATCGCCATGCGCAAGGTGTGCTGGCCAGGCAGAAACTGGAATTTCAATTTGCTGCGTATTCGTTGGGTTCCCTGGTGGGTGATGACAAATGATCATTGTTGGTTCATTCATTTGACTCACGATAACTTTTGCTTCGTCTTTACCACAATCGTTTGTAGCATATACCATGATCTTGTTGATTGGGCGATCGATTGGTAGATTACTTGTGTAAGCATTCGTTGCTGCGTCGTAAGATCCACCCGAAACAATTTGCCCATTTACAAATACTTCAACATTTGAGGCACTTGTAATGTTCGTGATGGTTGCAACCAATTTTACTTGGTTTGCTGATGTTTCAGAGCCATCAACTGGCGACGAGATTTGAATTGTTGGCGCTTCACATGGCTCATCGTAAACAAGCGTCAATGTTTGCTCTACCACTCCACATTCGTTTCCTGCTTGAATAACGATAGCATTTGAACCAGTTGTCAAGTTAACCTCTACAGTGAACAAGTTATTTGTTTCATTGTATGTTCCCGCAACCGCGTTACCATTCAACGTTGCTGAAACTCCGCTTGCTCGTTCGATGTCCATAACTGTCGCTGTCACTAATACACTTTGAAAGGATGTTGCTCCTGCTTGTGGTGACTTGATAACTATCGATGGAACGGTACATGGTGTGTATGTTAAATTCAACGTTTCAGTAGTTGTTCCACACTCATTCGTTGCTGTCAAAACAACTGCATTGACCCCTTGATGCAAACTTACATTTGCGCTCATTGAGCCGTTTACATCAATGCTTACGTATTGTTGAATTCCATTCACTGTGAATTGAACATTCGTTGCATTGTCAACCGATGCTGAAACCTGTGCCGAATTCGTATTGAATGTTGTACCATTCGCCGGCGTATTGAATGTAATCTCAGGTGTGTTACATGGTTCGTCGTATGTGATTGTTCTCACATGACTGTCTGTTCCACAGGCGTTTGTGGCTGTAATTTCAATTGTGTTACTTCCATTAGAAAGTGTCAATTGTGCCGTGTACGTATTGGTCACCGCATTGTATGTTCCGTTAAGAGCTGTGCCATTCAGTGTCGCAGAAATATCACTCGCTGACGTAACATCTGTGATTACCGCTTGCAGGTTCGCCGACGCATTTGTCGTTGTTGTTTGCAGTGGTGACACAATTTGAATGCTTGGTGTAACACATGGTCGGTATGTAACATTAATTGCTTCAACCGCCTGTCCACACTCATTCGTTGCAGCCATTTCAATTAGGTTGTTACCGTTTTGAAGCGTTACCGTTGCTGTAAATGCTCCTGTTGCTGTATTGAAAGATCCTGTTTGTGGGGTTCCATTCACCAACAATTCAATATCACTAACACCAACAACATTCACAACCGTTGCTGCCAACTGCACTGTTCCTGTTGCTACTTGAGCTCCATTCAATGGCGAGGCAATGCTAAGTTGCGGTGCAATACATGGCTCGTCATATCTTATTGAGATCGATTTGCTATCATTTCCACATGAATTGCTTGCGGCTACTTCTATAGTATTTGCTCCATTTGAAAGCGTAATGTTTGCCGTAAACATATTCGATTGTGCGTTATACGATCCCGAAACTGGAGAACCGTTTACGTTCAATGAAATGTCATTTGCTGACCCAACATTCATTACTAGCGCTTGAAGCGAAGTAGTCGCATTCTGAGTAACCCCTCCTTGCGGTGCGACAATTTGAACCGTTGGAGCCAAACATGGACGGTACAAAATTGTTACCGTTTCAGAGGCTGATCCACAAGCATTGGATACAATCACTTGAATCGTGTTTGCTCCTTGCTGCAAGTTGATGTTGGCTGTAAACACTCCAGAAGTTGTATTCAAACTTCCTGTTTGTGCCGTTCCGTTCACCATCAATTGTACTTGACTTGCACTTGTTACGTTCAGAACCGAGGCTGACAATTGTACGCTTGCATTTGCTGCATTCGTTCCATTTGCAGGAGCTGTAATACTCACTTGTGGTGCATCACATGGTTCTACATACGTAATTGTTGTAGACTGAGAGTCTGATCCACAATCGTTTGCAGCTGTCACTGAGATCGTGTTCAAACCTGGTGTTAATGTTACCGTGAATGTGTACATCCCCGTTTGTGAGTTGTACGTTCCTGTAACAGTGTTACCGTTGTGCGTTGCTGTAATTTCTCCAGCACCGCTAACTCCAGTTACTTGTGCTTGAATCGTTGCAGTTTGACTGTTTCTCAATCCACGTGGGTTTGAGATCAGCTGAACTGTTGGTGGAGTACATGGTGAGTACGAAATATTTACCGACGATGAAATCGATCCACATTCGTTGTTTGCAATAACCTGAATGGTATTGTTTCCTGAGTTCAATGGAACATTAGCAGTAAACGTTCCTGTTGTTGCATTGTATGAACCAGAATAAACCACTCCGTTTACAATTGCCTCAATGTCACTCGCATTGTCTACGTTCAATACTGTTGCCGTTACAACTGCGTTTCCACTTTGCGTGTTTCCTCCCATTGGAGATGTAATGGAAACGACTGGCTGTAAACATGGCGAGTAATCGATAACGAACACTTCTGTCTCTATTCCACAACCGTTATCCACCGTCATGATTACTGTGTTCAACCCTTGTTGCAAGTTGATACTGTTATGGTATACCTGAGTAATATGGCTGTATGAACCTGACATATCTACCGATCCATTCACAGACAATTCAACTTGATTGGCATTTGTAATGTTCTGAAGAATTGCTTGAACATCAAACTGTGCGTCTGTCACTGAAAGCTGATTTCCAATTGGATTGATCAATGCTACAATTGGATCGTCACATGGCAACGTGTAGTATACTACAATCGTTTCGCTATCCGCGCCACAATTGTTTGTCGCGTTGATCGTAATTGTATTTGGCCCTTGCGACAACGCTAGTGTTGCTGAGAACACATTCGTTTGGCTGCTGAAAGATCCACCTTGTACTGTCACTCCATTCAATGTCAATTGAATTTGACTTGCCGAGGTAACGTTTTGAACAACGTACTGAATTGGCAGCGTTGACTGATGCGTATTTGTGATGGTCGATGCCAATGCAATCATTGGTAATGGACAGTTCACTTCATAAATCACATTGGTCGTTTCTGAATCGCTACCACATGCATTTGTTACAATGATTTGAATCACATTCGTACCTGCATTCAATGCTGCATTGTTTGAATAGATGCGTGTTGCCGGATTGAAGTTTCCTCCTGCTACCTGCACACCATTCACCAACATTTGAATTTGGTTGATGTTGGTTGCATTCGTTACCGATGCTTCTACCAATTGCGTTCCACTTGAACTTACTGTTCCCGAACGAACTGGATTCAAGATGTTCACCATCGGTGTCATACACGGAGAATAATTCACTGTCATCGTTTCGATGTCCGTTCCACAATCGTTCCCCACTGTAATCTGAATTACATTGGCTCCTGGTGTGAGAGAAACGTTCGCTTCCAACTGGCTGGATCCAGCGTTGTAGTTGAAGGCTTTGTTTGCTCCATTCACTCGGAATCCGATCGCATTGCGGTCATCAATTCCAAAGATCGATGCACGAATGAGTGCGAATGGATCGGTTACGTTAATTACGGATCCATTTCCTGCAAGGAAGTTAATACGAGGATCTTCACAATCCGCATATACAATGGTAATCGTCTCTGTATCTGATCCACAATCGTTCGTTGAAGTAATTGTGATGGTATTCGAACCACGACGAAGACTTACGGTGCTTTCGAAACTTCCTGAGTTTTGCTGATAGAAGAAGTTTGATGAAGTTGCGCCATTGACTGTGTAGCTCACGGTTCCGCCATTTGCAACATTCGCGCGAACGCGATATGCCGGACTCTCTACATTAATACTGTTTTGAGATGGGTCTGTGAATCGTACAATTGGTGCACGACAAGGCTCATAGTTAATCGCAATTGTTTCCGTATCAGTGCCACAAGAGTTGGTTGCAACTACCTGAATAGTGTTCGATCCTTCGTTCAATACGAGACTTCCTTCCAACATCTCTGTTGTGGTGCTGTAGAAGAAGTTGGTCGACTCCACTCCATTCACGCGAACACGTACATTCTGAATGCTGTTAATGTTATCAATTCTAGCACGGAAAGAGTACACTTGGTTTTCAACCGTTGTTCCACTTACACTTGGTCGTTCCAATGCAATGATTGGATCTGGACAAGGAGCGATGTTCGTTGTGTTATTATTATTGTTGACCGCGGCGCTTCCTCTGAGGTGGAAACGAAGGAAACCACTTGTGTAATGATAAATATCATTGGTACGATCCCATAAACCTGGTGTGTCGTCGATGTATCCATCCCAATCATCTTTTCTTGTGAACGTTGATTTGTGCTCAACCCCGATAGCAAAACGTGGTCCGAAGTAGTACGCAAGACCCACACCGATGCTTGGCATGAATTCTAAATTGTAATCTCCACCAACACTACCCTGATTCATTTCTGTCTCGTAGATATTGTCGAGTTGCGTGCCCAAGAAATTTGGCGCAATAACAGTCGGATCGTAAACATATTGACCTGGAACACTAAACGCCGAGTCGATATTCGATAAATCGGAATACGTTTGATTCCAAACAATGTTGGCTCCACCAAAAATGTATGGATCCCAACCGGTGCGTTGACGCAATCTGTTTGCATGCAAGACCAATTCTACTCCTAAATGATGATTACGGGCAGAGAAGTTGTTCACCGTGTAACCAGGATTGTCCTTGTAATCTTGATATGCCTGCGGCATAAAGTCGGGATTATAATTCGTTAGATCTGTCGTATCATAATCTTGTCCGTACCAGTTTCCTTGAAGATACCTCAAACGAAGATCCCAACTGAACAAAGCGTCAGGTCGGGTTGCGAAACTTCGCCCAAAGGTAAAGCCCCAACCCGCGTTGGTTTCATTTTCGATGTCAGTAGAATTCCAGGCTGCGCCCACATTGACCCCGAAAAACCAAGGGGAATTGTGGTCGTAGCGCTGTGCGTTTTGAGCGAATAGCCCGGGCATAACATACAAACAAAATGCTAGGGTAATCAACTTTTTCATAAGCAACGATTTTACGATTTGTAACTGCCTTCTTCCAGAATTGTGCCAAAACCAAACAGTGCGCAGCGTTTCAAGTAGTAATTTTCAATTTAGTGGAATCAAAAATATCTTAAATTTGTTAGAATAACTAGAAAAATCAAGCGTTTTAAAGGGATATGCGATCGGTTGTTATTTTTTTGTTAGCGGCTATTCTTCTCGGGCATTTTGCGCTTGGGCAGGAACCATACAACGTTTGTCAGAATGCACTGGAATTGTGTCCAGGCACCCCCATTTCGGTAAATAATATTGGATCGAATGTAACGGGTTGTGTCAATTGTGAAGATGATTTCAATTTTTGTTTCGCTCCCGACAATACCATTTGGTTCGAGATTCCAACAAATGCCGTCGGCGGAAACCTTCAGATTGATTTTACCAACCTTGTTTTTGAAGCAAATCCGGGGCAAGACAACGAATTGCAAGCTGTTCTTGTTGAGGCAATTACACCTTGTGCAGCGAACACATTTACACAAATTGGAACGTGTCATTTCGACGAAACGGCCAATTTTGCCTTAACCGCTGCCGGTTTGCTTCCCAATACCACCTATTATTTAATTGTGGATGGCGACAACAACGGTGCGGGAATTACATCTCCTGCAGAGTGCACCTTTGATCTTGAAATTTCAGGTTCAGCTGTGGACAGAACAGCTCCCGCTTCATCGGTAAGCCCAGATAATTTGGTTGCCTGCGAAAACGACATCATAACCTACACGGTAAATTTGACGGACTGCCCAGACACCAGTGCTTTTTCTTGGTTTGTGAATGGTAATTTGGCAGCGACAACCATGGATCCTTTCTTTCAGGTTTCCAACCTCAGCGATGGCGATATTGTATCTGTCAGTAACACGTGTTATAACAATTGCCCAATCACAGTGCAATCTATCGCTGCAGGTGTTACGATCCAATCGGTTCAAGTGGATGCAGGAGCTGATTTTACGGCCCCAACAGGTGCTACCGTTCAACTAAATGGTACCACCAATGCAACTGTCATTTCCTGGTCGCCTGCATTTCTTCTCAGCGACCCAAGTGCCTTAAATCCGTTTGCCACGGTTGAAGAAACGACCACTTTTGCCATTACAGCGACTCAAAATGGCTGCACGGCTATCGACTATGTGACAGTAACTGTTGAGGAATTGTTGGACATTCCCAACACCTTCTCTCCGAATGGAGACGACGTGAACGATTCCTGGGAAATTGATGGGTTGGAGATTTATCCAGACAATCAAATGCAAATTTTTACGCGATGGGGGCAGCGTGTGTATCAAACCACTGCGTATTCGAAAAACAAAATGTGGGATGGTGAAAATCATGCCGAGGGAGTCTATTATTTCGTGCTCGATTTGAATGATAACAACGGAACTCAATACAAGGGTACCATAACCTTAATTCGATGAGAAGAGCACTTATTTTGACGCTACTCAGCGCTCTTTCTTTTCAAGGTTGGACGCAGCAAGCATCGCAATATTCGCAGTGGTATTTGCACCAATTTGCCATCAATCCGGCGCACGCAGGAATTAAGCAATGTATTGATGTTCACTCGTTGTATCGGCAACAATGGCTTGGATTTGAGGGCGCTCCGCAATCGGGGTTTTTAAGTTTGAGCATTCCGTTGCAGGCAAGATCTCGAAGACTTTATGGCGCTCGTCATGGTACAGGATTTAAATTTGAAACGGATCAATTTGGACCATTTTCCATGTCCCGCCTCAACATTGCCTACGCGGCGCACTTCAATTTTTCTCAAGACAATCGACTTTCGCTTGGCGCTTATGGCGGGGTTGTTCAAACGGGCTACGATGCTTCCATTTTAACCACGCACGATCCAGACCCAACGGTTCTACAGCAATCCAACAACTTATCTCCCGATGCATCTTTCGGAGCTTGGTTCAATTCCAAAAATTACTATTTCGGATTCATCTTGCGCAACTTATTTCGTTCACAATGGGAAGATGTAGGAACGGATTCCAGACATCGATTTCATGCCTCTTTGAACGGTGGATATCGTTGGAATGTGCGCGAAAATTGGACACTTTTGCCAGGATTCAATCTTCGAATTCCTCCAAGAAGTCCCGCTTCTTTGGATTTGAATTTGCACGCCGATTACAACAATGTTTTTGGGTTGGGCGTTGGGTTTCGAGTGGGTGACGCCATTAATGCGACGGCACAATTTAAAATCAAGGAACAATTCGCGATTGCTTACACATTTGATTACAGTGTAACACGCATTCAATCGGTGGCGAATAACACGCATGAAATTTCGCTTCGATTTACCACTTGCAAGCCACAAAGAACCGACGGGAATGCCTGTCCTCTCTTCGAATAGCCTTGTTCATCATTCGATTTATTCGTATCTTGTAAGCTGAACTAATATACTCACGTACTTATGAAACGAATCTCTGTTGCAGCATTGCTGCTTTCGGCTATTCTGCCTATCACAAGTAACGCTCAAGAATCACAGCTGCTCCTACGTTCAGGAGACTATGTAGTTCCAGATGTTTCTGTGGAAGCGTGGAATACAAACGAAGTGTTTGACGATCAATACCTTCGCATCATTGTTTTTGATGAAATCCCAACGAATGAAGTAAAGAAAGACTTGCAAAATGCAGGCATCGTTCTTTATGACTATCTCCCAAAAAATGCCTTTTATGCATCCATCGCAACCCATGCAGATTGGTCTGTGTTGAACGATGCTACGGTGATGGAAATCCAACCGGAATTCAAACTCACGGAAATTTTACGCGATGAGAATTATCCTCATTGGACCCTTTTTGGTGTTGATCAAATTGAATTAATTGCAGCATATTATGCGCCTTTTGATGAAGAAGATGCCACGGCGTTACTTTCTTCAATCGGCGGAACCTTCGTTTCGAAAAATGAAGCGATTCACACCATGAATGTGCGCGTTCCTTTGTCGCAATTGGATGCATTGTATGAAATTCCAGGTTTCTATTATTTTGAGACACTTCCCGATGAAGGAAATCCTGAAAACCTCTTGGGTCGTAACAACCATCGCAGCAATGTATTGTATACGGATTACGCCGGTGGGTTGAAATACAATGGAGAAGGTGTGAATGTAATGATGCAAGACGATGGAGCCATTGGGCCACACATTGATTATACTGGTCGTATTGACCAATCCAATTGTGCAGGGTGTTCTACGAGTCCAGCGAACGATCATGGCGATCACGTATCTGGAACCATTATGGGAGGTGGAAACCTTGATCCAGAATTCAGAGGAATGGCGAATGGTGTTGATTTGGATGTCTACAATTCAAGCAACGCCAATTACAATTTATTCCCCGGTCTTTTTGATAACGATGACATTGTAATTACTTCGAAGAGCTATAGTAATGGCTGTAATTCTGGATATACGACACTCGCCCGTCAATTGGATCAGCAAGTGCATGATCGAGAGCAACTGACACACGTTTTTTCTGCTGGAAATAGTGGCGGAGACAATTGTGGTTATGGTGCAGGCGCAGGATGGGGAAATATTACTGGTGGTCATAAGGCCGGTAAAAACGTCATCGCTGTTGGAAATTTGTCGCATACCGACGCACTTGCAGGGTCTTCTAGTAGAGGTCCGGCAGAAGATGGGCGTATCAAGCCAGACATTTGTGCGGTTGGATCTTCGGTAACATCTACAGGTCCAGACAATATTTACTTTACTATCTCGGGAACGTCGATGTCGTGCCCTGGTGTTTCTGGAACTTTGGCTCAATTATATCAAGGATACCGTGACTTGAACGGAGGTAACGATCCTGATGCAGCTTTGATTAAAGGTGCGGTTTTAAACACTGGAGAAGATTTGGGAAATACAGGTCCTGACTTCCGCTATGGATGGGGACGCATCAATGCACGCCGCGCTTTTGAAGTGATTCAAAACAATCAATTCATTGAGGATAACATTTCGCAAGGTGCTACCAATCAACATACGATTACTGTTCCGGCAGGTGTGAGCGAATTGCGAATCATGACGTATTGGACCGATTATGAAGGATCTACTTCAGCATCCATCGCGCTTGTGAACGATCTCAATATGGAAGTTACCGATCCGAATACGACAGTGCATTTGCCGTGGTTGTTGGATCACACTCCAAATACTACTGCGTTGAATACACCTGCAGGAACGGGTGTTGATGCATTGAACAACATGGAGCAAGTAGCCATTACTGACCCTGCGAGTGGAACCTATACTATTGATATAGACGGTTTTGCCATTCCGCAAGGGCCACAAGAATACTATGTCGTTTACTCGTTCATTATGGATGATGTTGTATTAACGTATCCATTGGGTGGCGAAGGACTTATTCCTGGAGGAAACACCATTCGATGGGATGCTTCTGAAGGTGTCTCCAATTTCGATTTAGAGTATACAACAGATAATGGAGGGTCCTGGAATTCTATTGGATCGGCAAATGCTGATCGTCGCTATTTCTCCTGGAACACACCAAATACGATTACGGGACAAGCGAAAGTACGTATTTCTAGAAATGCCCAAACTTCTGAAAGTCCTGATGTGTTTACCATTATGCCGCAACCGAGTAATTTGGAATTCGAGTGGGTGTGTCCTGATTCAGCCAAATTGATCTGGAACAATATCTCTGGGGCAACTTCTTATGAGGTAAGCATGTTGGGGGCGAAATACATGGATTCATTGGCAACAACAACTACCAATAGTTATGTTATTCCAATCGCTTCTTCAAACGATGGTTGGTTTAGTGTACGTGCACTTGGTCCGAATAATGCTCGCGGAGAGCGCGCCGTTGCCATTCAAAAACCAACAACGGAATTTGGATGTTTGTGGAGCCCTCCTACCTCAGCCTTCGATATTGACTGTCCGAGTGCGGGAACTGGACATTGTTTCGACATGATTGATCAATCGATCAACACTTCTGGAACCTCTTCTTACACATGGTATTTCCAAGGAGGAACACCGGCAACATCTACGAGCGCGACGCCAACTGTTTGTTATAGTGCTCCGGGTGATTACGATGTTGCTATGGTTGTGGACAATGGATTTGGAACTGATTCTATTTATGTCACTGGAGCCATTACGGTTCTTCCCACTCCTGGTCTTCCTTATTTTGAAGGATTTGAAAACTATCAGAACTTATTCAGCATTGATGAATGGAGTGTTTCTAGCCCAGGTAATGCCACTGCGTTTTTGATTTCTACGCAAGCTGCTCTGTCAGGAAATAACAGCGCTATGCTCTTCAACTATACACAACAACCGGGTCTAACCGATGAACTAACGTCTGGCCCAATTGATTTGACTTCTCTTTCACCTGGAGATGATTTCACCTTGAGTTTCCGATATGCGTACCGCAAAACAGAATCGAGTGATAATGATTTCTTGCGTGTTTCCGTTACTGAAGGTTGTGAAGACGCTTGGGTCGTTCGAAAAACGTTATTCGGTGATTTGTTATCTCCATTAATTGAAACGACTTCGTGGTCTCCATCCAATGAGTCGGAGTGGACTACTGTGCACATGACCAACATTTCGGACAACTTCTTTACGGGCGATTTCCGCATGCAATTTACGTTTGAATCGGATGGAGGGAACAACTTCTTCCTGGACAACATTAACTTGTATCAAGGTGCTCCGTCGGATGAATTGGTTCTCGCTAATCTTACCGAAAATTCAGGTATTGAAAATGTGAATGTGTATCCTGTTCCAACATCGGATGAGTTGACGATTGCCTTTGGATTGAATGCCTCTGAGACAACTGTATTGACTATCATTGACATTGCAGGAAAAGAAGTTCAATCGAACGTAGTGAATGGCGAAGCAGGGAATAACCTTGCTGTATTGGACGTGCAAAACCTCGCTCCTGGAACGTACATGGTTACGATTCAAACAGCTACAGGAAGCGTTCAAAAACGATTCGTGATTGAGTAATTAATTTGTATTTTTTTTGGAAGAGAGGTTATCGAAAGGTGACCTCTTTTTTTGTGGACGTGTCTTATTAGGTGGGTTGGCATCTCGACAGGCTCGATGACCGAGGATGGATTAGGCCGATTAGTATCTCGACAGGCATCGCTTTCGCCGGAGCTCCTTCTCCATAGTATTACAAAGGAGAAGCTTCAGCGTAATAAAACTCGATGACCTACGATGGATTAGGCGGATTAGTATCTCGACAGGCATCGCTTTCGCCGGAACTCCTTCTCCATAGTATTACAAAGGAGAAGCTTCAGCGTAGTAAAACTCGATGACCGAGGATGGGTTAGGCCGATTAGGATCTTGGCAGAAACAAAACATACGATCGAAGACTAATAAGTTGTTTCAATGAATTCGTAGGCCTTTTGCACCTCGATGAAGCGTTTTTGAGCTATTGCTTGTTGTTCTTTTGTATCAGATGCAAAACGATCTGGATGCGTTTCTTTCACCAAGTTTCTGTAGGCTTTTTTGATCTCTTCCCAAGAAGCGTGTTCGGAAACACCGAGAATTTCAAATGCAATTTGTCTGGCTGATTTCTCCTGACGATATACCTTTTGTTTCGTCTGTTTTTGTTGTTGCCTGCTTCTTCTTTGTTTCTGGGTATGCATGGCGATCACTTGATCGAATCCTTTTGGGGAAATTTCCAATTGACTTTGCAGAAAGCGCAACAAGTTCATTTCCCGTTTGTTTACGCTCCCATCAATGAATGCAATACCAGCTAAGAAATACATGATTTGCATGCGATCTCCCTCCTTCAAATGAGTGCGCATCCAAACCGCAATTTTTCTAGGATCAATAGGATTTTTAAGTGCATATCTAAGTGATTCTTCAAAATTATTTTTGGAATCAGGGAAATGCTTCAATATGTACGAATGCACGTATTTCGTTTTGTCCTGCACATCTATAATATCTCTGCGGATCATTTCAGAACTCAAATATAGATACACTTGTATGTGGCGATTTTGGGTGAATCGACCGTATTTTCCGAAAGCTAGCGCACTCCATTTCCGCACGAAAATCCAAGCAATAAGAACGGCGCACATAAACCCAACCACTCCGATCATGAATCCAGTTCCGTCGTCCATACGCTCTGTAGTCTCTGAAACAGAGGCAGGCTGTCCGTAGGCATAAAATTGAACTTTTCCAGTTCCAGGCATTGGTTTTCTTTTGGGAATGTGTTTGTCAACTCTTCAAAACGTCTCGAATTTCTGGGACTTTTTTGAACATTGCTGCTGCGAAGGGACAGAGAGGTAGTACATTTAAATTATTTTCTCTGGCGAATTGCACTGCCGCGTTGAGTAATTGCATTCCCGCTCCTTGACCGCGCAGGGAATCGTCTACGTCTGTGTGATCAATGATCATGCGGGTTTCGCCAGCCTTTGAGTACGTCATCTCTGCTAAAATCTTTCCCTCAGATTCATGGTAGAACTTTCCTTTCGTTCCGTCAATTTTGTGTTTCACTTCCATAGGGCACGCATTAGATTGTACTGAATTCGTTGTTGAAATTTGCATTCGGCTTTATGTAGACAAACTGCCGGTTTGCGGCAATGATGAGATCAAATCTTTTTAAGAAATCTGCGCCTAAAACACTCATTTGTTGTCGGGCAATTGTTCCTCCAAAAAAACCAACGGGAACTTCTGCAAGTTCATTTTCCAACCATCGAACGGTGGATACTTTTGCCTTGTTCACCGCAATCTCATTCCCAAAAGAATCTTTTAAAAATTTTTGATCGGTGATTGCTAACTTTTCGTTCAATTGATGTTCTTGCACAAATCCATCATCAAGCAAAAGGGTGCCACCATACCCTGAGTGAATTAAAAAGTCATTCTCCAGTATTTCGCCATTCACCTCGAATCGCAAGGTAACAAAGAGCACCCCGTTCTGTTGGGTCACAGGACAAATTTGGTAATCACTCAAATTCTTCGGTTCTGTTGCGTGTGCAATTAACTCTGAAGACTCAAATTGAATTTCAACAAAGAGTCCATCGAAGGTATTCAAACCGAATTTGCCATCAGACCCTGGTCCCGATTTTTGACATTCCCAAAATCCTTCATTCTCAAAAAGAAACGGCCCTAAATTCAGTTGGTTTGAGTCGCTGTATCGCGCTGCACTTCTTCCTCCCCAACTTTCGATTGAATCTGCATTTTTCCAGGAAAGACTTTGCGCTCTCTCGGAGATTATACTGTAATCGTTGATGGCAGTATGAAACATCAGCAATAACGAGTCTTCGGAATTGACAACAACGGGGAAAAGCAAGTTGCTGTGCTCGTTCATTTCAAAGTTGAGGGTATCTTGCGCGAAACTTTTGCTGCACGTCCATCCAAATAGAATGGAAAAAAGAAGGATCGCTGCTGTTCTCAACTGTTATATTGCCTTTATGATTTCTTCGCTCATTGGTTCTACTGTAGGTGCGAATTTTTTTTCAAGCTCACCATCTGCCGACACGAGATATTTTTGGAAATTCCATTTTACGGACGAGTCGAATTTTCCATTGACATTTTTGTTTGTTAGCCACGTATAAATATCGTGTTGATCGCTTCCGCGCACTTTAATTTTCTCTGTAATTGTGAAGCTAACACCGTAGTTTTTCTGACAGAATGCCTGAATTTGGTCTGCTCCTCCTGGTTCTTGAAATGCGAATTGATTGCAGGGTAAGCCAATGATCTCCAATTGTCCACCGTACTCTTGATACAATTTTTCCAATCCTTCGTATTGGGGAGTAAGGCCACACTTGGATGCCACATTGACAAACATCACCTTTTTACCTTTCAACGATTTTAAATCAAGCGGCGTACCGTCCAACTTATTGATTTCAATATCGTAAATATCCTTTGGAACGTTCTTGGTTCCTTTTTTGCCAAATCCAAACAAGCTCATTAATTTTTAAGGTTAAAATTACTAAATAAAAAAGGGGGGAACCCTGCTAAGCTCCCCCACTTTGTAAACGCTACAAACCTAACCCTACACTATAGTCTTCAGTTTTGGTTGATTTTCTTTCTACACTTTTAAACAAGGGGGAGGATAGATGAATAACTCCCCCTTATTTAATTCCTTCTACTCAAATCAACCTTGCACCATTTTTTTCAGTTTTCAGCCAATTTGTTTTGTTTAATAGAGGGGGAACTCTGCTTGGGTTCCCCCGTAACCTATAAACGCTACAAACCTAACCCTACACTATATTCTTCCGTGTAACTCGATTGCTCTTTCTTCACTTTAAAGGGAGGAAGATATTCTTGTACCTTCCTCTCTTTAAATCCTCATCTTCAATCAACCTTACACAATTTTGTTGTGTGTTTCAGGTGGTTCATTCTGTTTAAAAGAGGGGGAACTCTGCTTGGGTTCCCCCTAACTATAAACGCTACAAACCTAACCCTACACTATTATTTTGAAGCAACGTTGAACATTGAAGAGCTAGCTCCTTGCGCAGTATTAACTACTAACAAGTACTGTCCAGCTGCCAAGTCCGATACGTCTACTTTTGTTTGTCCTTCTGTTGCATCGATTGTTTTCAATACCGCTCCAGTCAATGAAGTGATTTGAATTGTTTCGATAGCTTTATCTGCAGATACAGTAATGAATTCTGTTGCAGGATTTGGATACAAGTTCACTTCAATTGTGTTCTCATCCAATGAAGCCGTTGCCGGATCCAATACTTTGTTCACTACATGAACAACTCCGTTGTCTACGTCTACATCTGCTAAAGTAACCTCAGCATCGTTGATGAACACTCCACCAGTAAGGTTCACTAATACAGTTCCTCCTTCCAACGTAGGTACTGTTCCAGCTGTCAATGCTGAAGACAATACTTCACCGTCTACTGTGTGGTACAATAAAACATCTGCCAAGTTTGGAGCTGCAAGTAGGTCCATCAATGTAATTCCCGCGTCTGCTACGTAAGTATCAAATGCCGCATCTGTTGGAGCGAACACCGTGTACTGCGTGTAAGGATCAGACAATGCTGGAAGCAATTCTGCTGCTACTACAGCTGCTGTCAATGTTGTAAATCCGTTATCGATTGCTGCATCAACTACTGTTTCGTTTGGCAAGATTACTTGATCCAAAGTATGAACTAGTCCGTTGTCTGCTGACAAATCTGCCAATTGTACCTCTGCCTGGTTGATGTATACTGATCCACCAAATACTGAAGTCTTGATTGTGTTTGTTGAGCTCAATGCCGTTACAAGCCCACCGTTTGTTACGCTTGCCGCATCAACTTCTGCACCCAAAACGTGGTACAATAAGATGTCTTGCAAGTTTGGCAATGCCAACAATCCGTTAATGTCAGTTCCCAATGCTGTTGCTGCATCGTCAAATGCTGCGTTGTCTGGAGCAAATACTGTTAATGTTGCAAAAGGATCTGTAACCGCTGGCAACAATTCTGCTGTTGCTACTGCTGTTACCAAAGTTGAGAATCCGTTGTCGATTGCAATATCAGCTACTGTTTCGCTTGGCAAAACTACTGCGTCCAATGTGTGAACAAGTCCGTTGTCAGCTGTTAAATCTACTAACTGCACTTGTGCTTGATTTACAAAAACATCTCCTGTTCCCGTAACTGTTGTTTTCAACGTGTTTGTTGTACTTACTGGCTGAACAATTCCTCCATTCGTTACACTTGCTGCATCCACTTCTGTTGCCAATACGTGGTATGTTAAAACATCTGCAAGGTTTGGCAATGCCAATAACCCGTTGATATCTGTTCCCAATGCAGTTGCCAAATCATCAAAAGCTGCGTTATCTGGCGCAAAAACTGTTAACGTTGCAAAAGGATCTGTAACTACAGGCAACAATTCTGCTGTTGCAACCGCCGTAACTAATGTTGAGAAACCGTTGTCAATAGCGATATCAGCTACTGTTTCTACTGGCAAAATTACCGCATCAAGTGAATGAACAACACCATTGTCCGTTGTCAAATCCGCCGCATTTACTTGCGCTTGATTTGCGAATACTGCCGACATGCTCGTCACGGTTAACTTAATCGTATTTGCATTATTTAATGGAGTTACGATTTGACCGTTTGATAAAGATCCTGAGTTATTCGTTGTTCCCAAAACATGGTACAATAGGATATCACTCAAATTTGGCAATGCCAACAATCCGTTAATATCTGTTCCTAGCGCCGTCGCTAAATCATCAAACGCAGCATTGTCTGGGGCGAATACCGTCAGGTTAGCTGTTGGATCTTGCAAAGCACCTACTAGGCCTGCTTGCTGCACTGCAGCGTCTAAACTTGTGTGATTCGGGCTTGTTGCGATAACGTCATCATAGACGTTCGTTTGCGCCGAAGCTGCAAAAACCATCATACTCAACACGGTTGCTGAGAAGATCGCTTTCATGGGTAGTAACATCTTTTTCATTTTTCTTTTTGTTTAATTGATTACCGAAATAGTTCCACAAACATACAGAACTTTGTTTAACTATTCCAACTTTTCGTTAAACATTTTATTGGTTTGCTTTGGTTTATTTACCTTGGTATGTATTCCGAATCCATTGGTATCAAGGGTTTCAGAGAAATGTTAAAAAAATTAAATCGATGTTTTTTTTAATCCTGTTTTGTTTAACGATAGCGTTTTTAAAGTGCATTTATCGTTCAAACTTGATGGATTTGGCATGATCTACCTTCCTTTCTTATCAAATTGATGCTGTGTAAAAGTTCTCAGTGTTTCCGCGAGGCAATGCCACTTATAGGTGATCTTTGTAGGAAAACAAACGTCATGAAGTATTTGATCGCTAGCATTGTTTTAGGAGGTTTCCTTGTTTCTTGTGTTCCTGCAAAGAAGTACAACGAACTTTTGGAGAAGGAGCGTGCTTGTAACGAGTCTCTTGAAAAATACAAGAATGACGCATTGAATTACGAAGCGAGCTCGAAGGATTACCAATCGAAATACGAAGTAGCTTCTAAACAATTGGATCAATTGGTTGCCGATTCTTCAAAAATGGGAGCTGATTACCGATTGCTACGCGCAAAGTATGACAAACAGGTAGCCACCATTGAGGCATTGGAGGTTAACTACAACAAACTTCGATTAAGTGGAGCCAAAGATGTAGCAGAATTGAGTGCTGAATTGGAAGCGCGCCGCATTGAGTTACAGAAAAAGGAAGATGCCCTTTTAAAGAAGCAAGCCGACCTCGACAAACAGGAGGCCCTCATCAACGATCAACGCAAAGAACTTTCCAACCTTCAGGAAATCATTAAACAGCAAGAAGAAGCAACGCGCCTTTTGAAAGAGCGCGTATCGAAAGCCTTGAAAAATTTCGAATCACAGGGATTAACTGTGGAAGAGCGCAACGGAAAAATCTACGTAAGCCTTGAGGCGAAATTGTTGTTTGCTTCGGGTAGCACTACTGTTGAACCTAACGGTAAAAACGCACTGATTGAATTGGCGAAGGTGCTCCAATCTGAAAAGGAATTAGAGATTATCGTTGAAGGGCATACGGATGCCGATCCACTGAAAAGTTCGAAGCACCCAAAAAACAATTGGGAATTATCAGTATTGCGATCGACATCGGTTATAGATATCCTATTAAACAATTCCGAGATGGATCCAAAACAGCTGATGGCGGCAGGCCGTTCCGAATTTCACCCAGTAGATCCAGAGAACAAAGCGAAAAACAGACGGATTGAGATTATCATCTCACCCAACCTGGATGCTTTGTATGAGTTGATTTCGGAGTAGCACTGATCCTTCCTTAATAGACAATCTTTGTTACCTTTAATTTGTGGCGAGCGATTCAGAGAAAATCAAAAACAAACTAAAGGTACTACCAGAGAAGCCTGGTGTTTACCAATACTATAATGATGATGATAAAATCATTTACGTTGGTAAAGCCAAAAATCTGAAGAAAAGAGTCTCCTCTTATTTCAATAAGAATCAAGATTCGGGGAAAACGCGCATGCTCGTTCGTCAGATTAGGGACATTAAATACATCGTGGTAGATACCGAACTCGATGCACTCCTGCTAGAGAACAACCTGATTAAAAAGTATCAACCCAAGTACAACATTCAGCTCAAGGACGATAAAACCTACCCTTGGATTTGCATTAAAAATGAACCTTTCCCGCGTGTTTTTACCACACGACGTGTAATTAAAGATGGCTCCAAATATTATGGGCCCTATCCAAGTGTGAAGGTTGTCAATACGCTTTTGGAGTTAATTCGTGAAGTGTACCCATTGCGTTCTTGTGCCTTGGACTTATCCGACAAGAAAATCAAGGAGGGAAAACACAAAGTATGTTTGGAATATCATCTTGGAAACTGCAAAGGACCGTGTGAAGGCAAGGAAACTGCCGCATCCTACGATGTCTACATCAAAGACATTCATCACATTTTGAAAGGAAACCTGGGCGCTGTGATTCGTTCTTTAAAGGAAATGATGCAAACGCATGCTGAAAATCTGGAGTACGAAGAAGCGCAGCAGATCAAACAAAAAATTGATACCATTCAACGCTATCAAGCCAAATCAACGGTAGTTTCGCCCACCATTCATGAAGTGGATGTTATTACTGTGGTGCAAGATGCGAAAATGGCATTTGTTAATTATCTGGTCATCAACAATGGGGCAATTATTCATGGACTGACCGTGGAAGTGACCAAAAAACTTGACGAATCGGAAATCGACATTATTCAATACGTGTTGCCAGAGATGCGCGAACGATTCAACAGTCAATCAAAAGAGGTATTGGTGCAAAATGAAATGGGCTTTGGTACCGATGACTATAGTTTCTTCATGCCGCACCGAGGCGATAAAAAATCATTGGTTGATTTGTCGGAACGCAATGCCAAGTTTTATCAACTGGAAAAACGAAAGCACGAAAAAATCGTTAATCCAGAGCGCCATACGGAACGAATATTGGAGACCATCCGAAAAGATTTCCGATTGGATACTTTGCCCTCACACATAGAATGTTTCGACAACTCCAATTTTCATGGAACCCATGCTGTTTCGGCTTGTGTGGTTTTTAAGAATGCAAAGCCAAGTAAAAAGGACTATCGCCATTTCAACATTAAAACGGTAGACGGCCCAGACGATTTCGCCTCGATGGAGGAAGCTGTTTTTCGCCGTTACAAACGCTTGAAAGAGGAGGAACAGCCTTTGCCTCAACTCATTGTCATTGATGGAGGAAAAGGACAATTGTCCTCTGCTGTTAAGGCATTGGACGATTTAGGGCTGCGCGGAAAAATTGCCATTGTTGGGATTGCCAAAAAGTTGGAAGAGATTTTCTTTCCGGGCGACTCCTACCCGATTTATATTGATAAGCGATCGGAAAGTTTGAAGGTGATTCAGCACATGCGAAATGAGGCTCACCGTTTTGGAATTACGCACCACAGAAATAAACGAAGCAAAGCGGCATTGGTCTCGGAAATAACGCAGATTAAAGGAATTGGTGAAAAAACCTACGAGGAATTGATCCGACACTTTAAGTCAACGCAAGGAGTGAAACGTGCTTCCGAGGAGGATTTGATTGATGTGATTGGCCGGGCAAAAGCCCAAATTGTCTTGAATTATTTTCGGGAGTCGAACGAAGTAAAGTCGCCGGAGCAACCCGATTAGAACTTTTTGACGCGCGCGTTACAAAGCTAAAAACTCCAGATACCGTTTTTCTTGTTCATCTGTAGTATAAGGGAGGTGCTTGCGCATTTCTTCACGCTTGTTTTCTGCATTTTCCAAAGCATTCTTTAGAACGGAAGAAAACGATTCTAGCTCGTAATAGAAGGACGCGGGTTGCATTTCTGTTATCGAATGGTATGCCGTGTGAATCAACATTGGGATTTTGTACCCAAAAGAAACGGTCATTGCTCCAGAGATCTGATTGCGGAAATATTGATCGGCGCTTGGCGTATTGGGATGCACGAGGGGTAGAATCAAATCTACATTTTGGAGCGTAGCATCGAAAGTTTCCTGCGACACAAATTGATTGTATGTATGCACCATGTCTGTGAGTCCTTCTTCTTCCAAACGATTCAGAAACAACGGCACCTCTGGCTTGGAGGCATCACTTCTTCCTAAAAACACAAAACGGATATTTTCGTCTTTCAAGGGTTGCATCATTTGAATAAAGCCTTCCAAATCTTTGCGACGTTCCTCCACACCGCCTATAATGGCCACTACTTTGTTTCGCTTTTCAACAATTCGGTTCTCGGTTGGAAATCGTAAGGGATAGAAATAATCAATCGATACATTTTTTGGGGGCGTTACTTGTTTGAGCAGTTGTTCGCTGAGTAAAAAGTACTTTTTAATTTTTCGATGGATGATTTTCTGCGTGAAGCTTTCGGTAAACATCCGCGTGGTATGGATAATTCCAATGAATTCCATCGGATGCAAATAGGCTTTCAGGCAAAGGTCTCGAATTACTTTTCCCTGAGCAGTATTCAGAACCGTCTTGTCAATATTCAACTCTTTAAGATGCTTCCAAACCTCTTTCACCAATGCTTTGTTCGATTTCTCGGCATTCACAATAACAGTTTCCTCGAGGTATTTCGAAAACGTTGGATTGCGTTCCGCAACATCTTTCGTGGTAATCAACACGAGATCATGCCCACCTTTCTGAATGGCATGCATTTGTGTCAACAAACATTCATCATGCGAGCCACCTATTTCTACCAATGCAATGCGTGATTTTTTCATTCCGATTTCAACAATTCGTTCTTGGAAAGCTTTTTGCACTGCAAAGAAACAAAAAACAAACCACCGTATTTTTACCGCGTGAAATTCCTCGTACTCTTCCTTTTTGGTTTCTTCTGTCTATCAGCACCAGTCATGGCGCAGAACAACACCATCACGCTTGTTATCGACCCTGGGCATGGCGGAAACGATCCTGGGCACCTTCCCAACAATATTAACTTGCTTCAAGAGAAAGACCTCAACTTAAAAATCGCGAAATATTTCGGTGGTTATGTTGAAAAGTACCTTCAAAATGTCAAGGTCGTGTATACGCGTACTTCTGATGTTTATCCGTCGCTAGACGACCGTGTTTATAAGGCGAATAGCATCAATGCCGATTATTTCATTAGCATCCATTGCAACGGGAACGAGCGCTCTTCTGTTCGCGGCACAGAAACGCATGTGCACTCCATGGATTTGAAAAAATCTGTGACATTGGCGAAAGAAATTGAACAACAATTTTCCAAACGTGCCGGGCGTAAATCGCGCGGGGTGAAAGACAAGGCGGATCTTCAACATTCGCTGCAAGTTTTAAAGCACACGAACATGACGAGTGTGTTGGTTGAATGTGGCTTTGTTACAAACGATTCTGAAGCGGCTTTTTTAAATTCCACCTACGGTCAAGAAATTATCGCTTCGGCCATTTTTAGAGCTTTCCGCTCCACGATTGAAAGCCAGCATAATGGTATTGCATTTCGAAAACCGACGGCAACAAGCTCCACGAGTTCCAATCCGGCTACTACTGCGAGTGCTGAGAAAACGTATGCCATTCAAATTGCTTCATCCAAATCACCCATCGATCCCAAAAAAGATCCGCAAATGCGCAGATTAGATTTGGCGGTTATCCGCAAGGAGCTCAACACGAGTAGCGCTTACAAGTACATTTATTTGGCTGGTTCCTTTGATTCAAAAGAAGCGGCCAAGCAGGCTTTGGGAAGTGTTCAATCGTCTGGTTTCAAAGACGCGATTATCGTTTCGAAATAGGTCTAACCTCTACCGTTTATTGCCTTGAATGCACTGATCTTGCGAGCGATACCGCATTTTAATTTCTGTACGTCCATCAAATGAATTGAGAAAATGTTGGTTTCAGCGTTTGGAATGATGCGCTGCCACTGAAAAAAAGGCGAATTTTTTCTTCAATAACTATTTGGAAAATAAATTCTTTGTATATATTTGAAAACGCTTCTTTAGCTCAGTTGGTTAGAGCATCTGACTGTTAATCAGAGGGTCCCTGGTTCGAGCCCAGGAAGGAGCGCATTTAAGCCGATCTCATTTTGAGGTCGGCTTTTTTATTTTTTTTTACATTGTCTTTACTTAATAAGAAAAAGGTCGGTCTGCGAGTTTCGCAAGTGTAATATTCAGCTTTGCACTAAACGGTTATTTTCTTCGGTTGGTTCAAACTACTTTTCTGTCAAAAAAAGTTGAAATATGACAAAATTCGTTAGAATATTCGTTCAATTTAAAGGTGTTATTATTGTTCTTTTCTGCATTAGCTCTACCATTAGTTTTGCCCAGGAAACCTCTGGCGAAATTGGATATGGGAAAGCAAAAAAAGCAATTAAACACAATCTGAAGGTTCCCAGGCTTACCTACTTTGTGCACAATGGAGATAGCCTTAAACAGTTGTTCAATGTATCCGTTTCTCGGGAGGAAAATCATATTATTCTCAAAGGATGGATAACGGAAACGAATTACGATATTCTTAAGGTATACGAAAAACTAAAAGTTGACAGAAAGGGTAAAAAACTCAGCGCAGAAGAAAAGTTGCTTTCAAATCAGGTACATATAAGCGTCAAAAACATTGAAAGTGATGCCGGTTCTGTCACCGTTATGCTGGATGCTGCAATAGAATATACGCTGATTGAAACAACTAAAAGCAGCAGAAATTATGAGTGGATATTGCCGGTCATTGGAGGCGTAGGACTAGTTGGTCTTGTGGGATTAATTATTAAAGGAATTTCAATTATTGTCTGATAAATAAAGATCAAAATAGCTCTCCTACCATTGAGATGTATTTGACAACTCTTAAAATATTTTAACCCAGGAAGGAGCGCATCTAAGCCGATCTCATTTTGAGGTCGGCTTTTTTATTTCATGTAATTATGCTGGAACCCTGAGGGTCCTACCTTGGCTTTCTGACCTTACTGGTCAGAGCCTGCGTCTTCAGATGCAATGCATCCTCTGGTTCGAGCCCTGGAAGGAGCGCAGAAAAGGTCTATCATTCGATAGGCCT
Organism: Fluviicola sp.; assembly: GCA_043584915.1. Lineage (GTDB taxonomy): Bacteria > Bacteroidota > Bacteroidia > Flavobacteriales_D > Crocinitomicaceae > UBA4466. The sequence goes on along the minus strand of CP121319.1, from coordinate 1,228,571 downwards.
TTTTTTATGCGTTATTCCTTTGAACGGAAGACCCCATACAAAAGACCGAGCAATTGCAGAATTCAAGACGTAGCGGAAGGTTTTGATTCTTGGAAATACTCGGCACATTCAACAACCGTCTTCCATTGCCTCTGATTTTGGAATCCAATCTCCAATTTGCTTGTTAAACAACTGTTTCATAATTGCTTGTATTTGAATTATTCGGCTAAAATAGAGAGGTGTTTTCAAAGTTCAGATTGATAGTTTTTTGGCGAAAGGGGTGACTAAGTATAAATGCGTAATCTGTTGAAAACATGCAGGTCGATTCCGTCTGCTTTGTATATTTAGGTTTAAATAAAAATCCCTATACTGAAATGGCAGATTTTTTAACTGGCAATCATCTGAATTCGAAGCTTGATGAAATCCTAGCCCATGCCGAAAGGCAGCTGTTTTTGATTTCACCATTTATTAAGTTTCACTCCAGAGTGAAAGACGTTTTAAATACAAAAAAAAACAATCAAAATCTTCAAATAATTGTTGTCTTTGGGAAAAATGAACACCAAAAAGAAAAAAGCTTAAGTAGAGAAGATTTCGAGTACCTAACCACATTCCCTAATATTATCATTAAATATGAGCCTCGTCTACATGCTAAGTATTATGCAAATGAAAGTGCTACGCTATTGAGTTCAATGAACTTATATGAGTATTCTCAGAATAATAATATTGAGTTTGGAATCTACTCTGAAGCCAATGGCATGCTCAATAATATGCTGGGGTCAAAAAGCTTAGATAATGATGCATGGCAATACTTTAAAAGCGTTGTAGAAAACTCGCAAACAATCTACAGACGACTACCAGTTTTTGAAGATAAACTGTTGGGTTTTTCGAAGAAGTATGTTCGGTCTGAAGTAGATATAGACAAATCAAATGAAATCTTCGGGAGTCCTCGAAAAAAACAGAATGTCGGTTACACCAGAAGTGTTAAACAAAAACCTAGTACTAGACTTCTCTCAGCAACAGCACTCTGCAATGCAGTTGACAAGTCGTACAAGGAGGTTGTTAGTACAATGTCTAAATTGGGTTACATTAAAGAAGATGCAATTACAGCTGAAGGAAAAAAACAAGGTCTTGATTACAAATCAAACGCGAAAGGAGATTCATGGATCGTCTATCCTGAATCTTTGAAAAAATTACTGTAAATGGACAAATACAACGAAATACTCCAACAACTCATCCAATTCCGCGACGAACGCGATTGGAAACAATACCACGATTCTAAAAACCTCGCAACAGCCATTGGAATAGAAGCCGCAGAGCTGAACGAACTGTTCTTATGGAAAACGATTAAAGAATCGGAAGAAGATGTTGATGTGAACAAGATCAAAGAAGAATTGGCAGATATCCTGTCATTCGCCTTTTTGTTAGCAGAGAAACACGGGCTCGATCCATTTGAGATTGTAGCAGAGAAGATAAAAGTCAATGCGGAAAAGTATCCCGTTGACAAAGCAAAAGGAACCGCTAAAAAGTATACCGATTTATGATTGACGATTTCATTCGATCAGTACAAATCAATAAATACCAATTCAGCAAAGCTGGATCAGCCGAGTATGTGCTCAATAAATACATGAATAACTCCTGGCCAGTAGTTTACATTATTAAAGACGACAAAGTAGGAGAAGCCTATATCGGAGAATCTACCAATGCGATTAACCGCATGAAAAACCATATGGCCAATCCAGATCGTAACAAACTCAATGACCTGCTTATTATCAGTTGCGATAAATTCAATAAATCAGCCGTGTTAGACATCGAATCCAATTTGATTCAGTACATGTCTTCAGATGGTACCTATAAACTGCAGAATGGAAACGCAGGACTGATAGACCACAATTATTACCAACGCCAGCAGTACAAAAAGCTGTTCGAAAACGTTTGGGAGCATTTAAGGGTGGAAAGATATGCCCAGAATCCATTGTCGCGAATAGACAATTCCGATCTCTTCAAGTATTCGCCATATAAGTCCTTAAGTGCAGATCAGCACAATTCTGTGTTGGAAATACTTTCTTTGTTAACACGCAAAGAAGAGAACACAGTTTTTGTAGAAGGAGGAGCAGGAACAGGCAAAACTATTTTAGCAGTGTACCTCATGAAGCTGTTGAAGACCGACATCATGGACCATCATTTAGATGAAGCCGATGAAACGTATTCAGAAGAGTTAAAGAAGATCAAAGAAATAAGAACCAAGTTCAGCAATCCTAAAGTAGCCTTAGTAGTGCCGATGACGTCTTTGCGTAAGACCTTGAAAAAGGTGTTCGGACAAGTGAAAGGATTGAAGGGAAGTATGGTGATTGGACCTTCGGAGGCAGCGAAACAAGAGTACGATGTTTTAATTGTGGATGAAGCACACCGATTAAGAAAGCGTAAGAACATCACCAACTTTGGAAGTTTCGATATTACGAATGCCCGACTAGGGTTTGATAAGCACGAAGGAACAGAGCTCGACTGGATTTTAAAGATGTCGAAGAATCAGATTTTCTTTTACGATGAAGGACAATCCATTAAACCTTCCGATGTAGATCAAGAGAAATTCCTGAAACAAAAGTGGAGTGCCTCTTTGTTGAAGTTAGAATCGCAGATGCGCGTAAAGGGAGGAATGGACTACATTAATTTTGTAGACAACCTATTGCATTGCCGTTTGGAAGAAGGAGATCAAAAATTTGAAAGCGATACCTACGAAGTGAAGTTGTACGATTCATTAACGGAGTTGTATGCTGATTTGAAGAAGAAGGAAGAAGAATACGGTTTGTGCCGATTACTTTCTGGTTATTCTTGGGAATGGAAAAGTGCGAAAGCAGATGTGCCGGATATTACCATTGAGGGTTTAGATTTGAAATGGAACACTACCAATGAAGATTGGATCAATTCACCGAATGCATTTAATGAGGTGGGCTGTATTCATACGACCCAGGGGTACGATTTAAATTACGCGGGCATTATCTTCGGGAACGAGATTAAATACAATCCAGAAACGAAACAGATAGAAATTGATGCTTCGGAATATTACGACAAGAAAGGAAAACAAGGAATTGATGATCCGGCTTTGTTGAAGGAGTACATTTTGAATATTTACAAGACAATGATGTTGAGAGGGATTAAGGGAACGAATGTGTATGTGTGTGATCTTGAATTAAGAAAGTATTTGAGAAAGTATGTCTAATAGTACGAGTAAAATACCAATTATAGATTTATTCGCTGGCCCTGGTGGTCTAGGAGAAGGATTCATGTCCCTAAAAAATAAAGATGGTAAATCTGTTTTCGATATTAAATTATCTATCGAAAAGGATGAGAATGCTCATAAAACTCTGACATGGCGAAGTTTTTATCGTCAGTTTGAAAAAGACGGAATATCAATACCTAAGGAATTTTATCAAGTATATAAAGAACCGGATCTTAAAAAAAGAGAGGAGTTAATTGAAGCAACACTGGACAAATATCCAGAAGGAAACATTGCTCGAGAAGAAGCTAGATTAGTAGAGCTTGGATCGAAAGAATGGCCTAAAAAAATTGTAGATGTAATGATAGCCAATCAGCTTGGTGAAACAAAAGATTGGGTATTAATTGGAGGGCCTCCTTGTCAGGCATATTCTAATGTAGGTAGATCAAGAGTTGGTGGCATCAATAAGGATGATAATAGAGTATACTTGTATCAAGAGTATCTTAGAATAATCAAGAAACATAAGCCAGCAATTTTTGTAATGGAGAATGTTAAGGGCTTACTCTCTGCCAAGGTAGATGAAGAAAAAGTTTTTGATTGGATGAAGAAGGATTTGGCCATCAATGGTAAGTACAAGATCCATTCATTCGTTAAGCCCGTTGAAGAAGATCGTGATTTTTTAATTCGATCTGAAGAATTTGGGGTTCCTCAAAAAAGACATAGGGTTATTCTTTTAGGAATTCGGTCAGATTTCAAGCATCAAGGTGAGTATTTGGAGAAGAAAGGCGAGGTAACTCTAGAATCTGTAATTGGAAAAATCCCTGAAGTCCGTAGTGCTCTGAATAGAGAATTTGTTAAGTACCACACATCAGAGAAATATGAGAATGGCAATTCTAAAAGAGTTTATAAAAACTTGAAGGACTCGGATTTGAATTGGTTAAAGTATATAGACAAATACATCGCTAAGATTAAGAAGTGGGGAGACCTAGAATTGAATGGGTTGAGTGGTGGGCCAAAACAAATTACGGCTGGAATCGGTAATGAATTTATAAAAACCGGAAAGACTATTTCTCCAAAGCATGCTCTTCATGATTGGTATGTTGATTCTCGACTAAAAGGTCTTGCGAACCATGAGTCTAGAGCACATTTAACTCAAGACTTAATGCGCTATTTGTTTGCAAGTCTTTACGTAGAGAAAAATGGGACCTTCCCTAGGATGGATGATTACGCAAGGCACAGTAAGGATTTGGTGCCAGACCATGCGAATGCAGCGTCAGGAAAATTTAACGATCGGTTTAGGGTGCAAGTAAAAAATAGACCAGCTACAACAATCACCAGCCACATATCAAAAGATGGGCATTACTTCATTCATTACGATCCGAAGCAATGTCGATCATTAACGGTTAGGGAGGCAGCACGTATTCAAACATTCCCCGATAACTATTTGTTTAGAGGGAGTAGAACACAACAATTCCATCAAGTAGGAAATGCTGTGCCACCGTATTTGGCTTTTCAATTAGCAGGTATTGTGAATAATATTTTGAGTAAAAAGAAATGATCGAAAATTTTAAAAACATAGCGCAAGAAGAGACTCCACCGGAAGCAAGTGCAATGATCAATACATTCAGGGCATTTGGATATAATTTAAGAACAGCGATTGCTGATATCATTGACAACAGTATCTCGGCAAAAGCAGAAAATATTTGGATTGAATATAAATGGGATGGAGCTGAATCTTGGGTGACAATCACAGATGATGGATACGGGATGAACCTTGAGGGACTGAAGTTAGCAATGACACCAGGAAGTAAGGATCCAAAGGACGATAGAGATGAGCATGATCTAGGAAGATTTGGACTAGGATTGAAAACTTCATCGTTTTCACAATGTAAACGATTGACGGTTGCGACAAAAAGTGAAGGGTTTAATGTTATTAATCGTTGCTGGGATTTAGACTATGTGAACGAAACAAAGAAATGGTCTTTGCTGGATTATATTTCAGATAAATCTTTAGCGAACAAACTCGAAGATCTTAAATCTGGTACAACTGTTATCTGGGAAAAATTAGATCGTTTGGTTGGAAATTCAAATAAGCAGAATGAAGCCGCGATGAATGTGTTCCTTGAGGAGTTCGCCCTAGTTGAGGAGCATTTATGCTTGGTATTCCACCGTTACATGGAGCAAAAGAGGATCAATATTTTCATGAATGGAAATAAATTGGAGCCTTGGGATCCTTTTATGAAACATGCTGAAGGGGGCCAACTAGTAGCTAAAGAAGAATTGGACAAAGCACAGGTGAAAGTTAAATGCTATGTACTTCCACATATTTCAAAATTGTCAGCGGAGGAGCGTAAACAAGCAAAGACAGATGAATGGTATAAGCTGCAAGGTTTTTATATTTATCGACAAAACAGACTTCTACTGCACGGCGATTGGCTGGGATTGTTCTCTAAAAATGAACATTATAAGAATGCTAGAATATTGATTGATATTCCCAATAAATTGGATCATGATTGGAAAATTGACATCAAAAAAGCGACTGCAACTCCTTCGTTTACAGTACGAAAAGATTTAATTCGTTTAGGGAAGTTGGCAAGGTCGAGCGCTGGTTCAATTCATAGATTTCGAGGCAATCAAATCATGCTGGATGATTCAATTAAATCATTCGATTTTCAATCTGTTTGGAAAGCTAGAAAAACAAGAGATGAGGCCCGTCATTATTACGTGAATCAAGAACATACTTTGATAAAGGGATTATTGGAAAAAGATTCAATCTCAAAAAAGGAATTTAAGACAGTAATAAAGCTAATTGGAGAAACTACCCCGGTGGAATCAATTGTTCAGTTCCACAGTGAAGAACCTGAAAGTCATGAGTTGAGAGATACAGGGCGTGATTTGGATCAGGGTACAATTGAACTTGCGACAATGATGTATAAGTCTTTGATTGCTACAAATACAAGTCCTGAAATTGCGGTAAAACAAATATTTAATATCGAACCTTTTAACCAGTTCCCTGAATTGGTTCAATACCTGAATTAATGGAACAATTTAATAATGCTCTAAACATAGCACGGATTCTTTTAAGTAAGTACGATAAGTCGGAACTAACAGAAGAAACAGTTGAAAAGGAAGTGAAAAACGTATTTCTCTATCCTGGTTTTGATGAGGTAAAAGAAGATATCCTCTTGGACTATATGAAGGCGGAATTGGAGATTCATTCTGGTGAGGTTACAATGTTGGTTGAAACCGAAGTGACCCCATGGTTGCAGGATGAAAAGAGTAACATTGATTGGGGTTTATGGAAAAGATATCGCTCCTACTTAACTTCTGATCAAGGATTCCCTGCAAATACTGTTTCTAGTATAGATGATGTAACGGATAAGATTTTAGATAAGTGCATCAATCCCAAAGTTAAAGGAGGATGGGATAGAAGAGGAATGGTTGTAGGTAATGTGCAGTCAGGAAAGACGGCTAATTATATGGGCCTTGTAAATAAAGCTACTGACGCAGGTTATAAATTAATTATAGTTATCGCTGGTATTCACAATACACTTCGTTCTCAAACTCAAGTACGTGTTGATGAGGGATACATTGGACGAAATAGTGCAGACTTTATACAAAGACAAAAGAACGTTAAAGTAGGAGTCGGAAAGTACCCAGCTGATACTGAAATTTACTCTTACACTTCTTCGGATAGTAAAGGAGATTTCAATAGGTCAATAGCAACGAAAATCAATGTTCCTATTGGAGGTAAAAGCCCAACTGTACTGGTAATAAAGAAGAACAAGAGCATTTTAGAGAACCTGATATTGTGGTTAAACACCTTCGCTAAGGATGTAAATGGAGAACGAAAAATCCTAAATGTACCTATGCTCGTTATTGATGATGAGGCAGATAATGCTTCCGTCAATTCAGGTACTGAGTTAGAAGTTAGGACAATAAACAGGTTACTTAGAACGATGCTTAATCTGTTTAATCAAAATACGTTTATTGGCTATACTGCAACCCCTTACGCAAACTTATATATTCCATCGACGTGGAGTGATGATCTTCAGACAAACGTTAAGGACATTACGCTGAAAGTTGGGGAAGATCTCTTTCCAAGAGATTTTATTGTAAATATTAAAGCACCTAGCAATTACATCGGTGCAGCTACTGTTTTCGGATTTGAAAACAATAAAACTGGTGAAGAGAAAGAAGGGCTTGATATAATAAGGGATGTAGATGATCATGAAGCATACTACCCTCGATCAATCAATAAAGACAATAAAGATGATCTACCAGATGGATTACCAACTACATTAAAAGAAGCTGTAAAAGCATTTATATTGACGAATGCAATTAGGAGATTAAGAGGACAAGGCAACAAGCATTCATCAATGTTAGTTCACGTGGCATTGAGAGTTCTTTGGATTGACCGTACAGCTTGGTTAGTTAATGAATTACTTAGAGATTATAAGAATCAAATTAAATCTGGACAAGGCAATATTTTGAGCGACCTCGAAATGATGTTCGAAAATGATTTCAAGTTAACTACGCAAGTGGTAAAAGAAGCAATAGATTATCTTGACCCGAATATTATTGAGCATACTTGGGATGAGGTGAAGACTGAGCTAATAGCTGCGGTTACTAAAATCGAGGTTCGTGCAGTACATGGTCTTAAGAAGACAAGTTCATTAGAGTACCATAATATCGAGGAGATTAATTACGATTCGTACAAGAAACAAGGATTGTCTGTTATTGCTGTCGGTGGAAATAAACTAGCTAGGGGTATTACGCTTGAAGGTTTATCAATCAGTTATTACTTGAGAACTACTCGCATGTATGATTCATTGATGCAGATGGGAAGATGGTTTGGTTACAGACCAGGTTACGTAGATCTATGTAGATTGTATACTACGGAGACATTGGTTAACTGGTATCGACATGTTACGATGGCTACGGAAGAAATGCGTGAGGATTTCGATGAGCTCGCATCAAACCCAAAAATGCGACCAATTCATTACCAACTAAAAGTAAGAACACATTCTGGAATGCTGAATATCACTTCTGTTTCCAAAATGAGAGAACATGAGCGAATTCAAGTAGGCTTTTCTGGAGACACAAAACAGACATATCAATTTGATAACGATCAAAAAATTGTAAATACGAATTATAACTCATTTAGCACTTTGCTAAATAACATGGCAAGTCCTATAATTAATTCTACATCAAAAGGCATTGCAAAGTCTTTGTTGTTTGAAAATGTTGATTCTACCCATATCATTGATTTTCTAGAGACGTATGTATCGAAATCAAACTATATAAGAACGGACATTTTAAAAGGATACATTGATTCTAAAAACGGTTATGGTGATCTGAAAGATTGGTCTGTTGCTGTTATTTTAAATTCTTCAAATAAACTTAGAAGTGCTTCTAGTCATCCGGACAGTCAAAAGTACAATGGGATGGATGTGTTGAATTTTGGTGTTCAATGGAAGGACGGGAATCTTGATGCCGTTGGTATGCCTTTCAGGTTCTTAACAGGTTCAAAAGAATTATCAGTTCCAAATAGCAAGAATGCAATTTTAGATAAATCGGCTCGTATGATTGATCTCAATTTACCGAGTGATGCCAAAGTTGGAGAAATTAAGCACGAAAGGAATAAAAAGAGTAAACCACTCTTGGTCTTAATGCCGCTTGATCCAAGAATTTCAGACATGCTTGATAAAGAAACACCATTAGTTGGTTTTGGTATTCTGTTCCCTAAATTGAATAATGAGGAAACGTATGAATACGCTGCAAGACCTGTTCTAGATGAATTCGAAGAAGAAGTACAAACAAGTGATGACCCAGCAGATGAAGACGAATGATTTAAAATCTATATGGGCCATTCAAAGTAAGGATACCAGTAAATCTGTTGTTCGTGACTCAATCTCTTTGCAAAATGGGGTCATTTGTTACGCTGGCTTTATACGTGCTTCTTTGAACAAAATGTTTCAAATCGAGATTGACGAATCAGTTTCGATACATAAAAACTATCTCAAACGCTTCCATGGAGTTGAAATAAGGGTTTTAGAATCAAACAATACCAAGAAAGACATCACAATTATTCTTTCGGATAATGATTTATTGGATGTCTTTATTCTTTTTCTTGAAGATTTAATTCAGAGGCTAGAGCTTACCGATAATGAAGGTGATGTTCCATTAGTTGTTAATCAAAGAGTGGGGTATTGGGGCAAACTTTTTGCTCGTATAAAAGGTGAATTATTATCGAAGGAAAGACAAAGAGGTTTATACGGTGAATTAACCTTTCTCAATACGTTATTAGGCCGCTCTTCTGATTTTGTCAAGACAATTGTTTCTTGGACAGGGCCAGAAGGTTCAAACCAGGATTTTAGCAATGAGTTATCCGCTGTAGAGGTAAAATCGTCCAAAGCAACGAAACCATCTGTGAACATAGCTAGTGAACTTCAGTTAGACTGGACTAAATTAGATAGTCTTTTCCTATGTGTGATTCATGTTGATGAAATCAGTAATGGAGTTGACACATTGAAGAAATTAATCGAAGAGATAAAGCAAAAGGTTTCCATTCAGCCCAATCTATTGAAGCTGTTCGAGGAGAAGTTGGACCGTGTTGGTATTCCTGAAGGGGAAGAAAAAAACTACGATGATTTCGGATTTATAATCAGATCGAAAAGAGCTTACAAAGTGGAGGATGGATTTCCAGCTTTAACGAGAGATATTTTGAATAATGACGCAATCCATAATGTTAAATATCAAATTGATTTAACAGCTTGTGAATCATTTGAAGTGGGTATGGAAGATGTAATTAGTGAAATGATATGATCGATCAATCAGCACATACAGATTTTGAATTAGAGCAATACGTACATGAGGTTTATCATGAGGTAAATGCGATGGCTTACTCCGATGATGATGGTGCTTCGAAAGAAGATAAATTCACAGAGCATATCATGGAAACACTTGCCGAGGCCGGTGAAACAGAAGGGATACGATTATGTCCCTACACCAAAGAGAATCGATTCGAAAATATTGACCTTAAGATAAATGGTTATGCCATTGAGGATGGCTTCGAAAGTGTTGATTTGTTCATTACACATTATGTCGATACAAATGAAATATACTCATTGCGCAAGCCGGATTTCGATGGGCTTCTTAAATGGTCTACGAAGTTTCTTAATGCTGCTTTGAAAGGCCACTTGGATGATATCGAACCATCTACGGAGGCTTATGGTTTAGCGAGCGAGATTAAAAAACACCGCGATGATTTTATTCGTGTGAATATCTTCTTGTTATCGAATGGGAACATTCCATTTGATGCACCAAACACAAAGGTGAAAGGATTTGAAGAACTCCAAATCAATGTGAACATTTGGGATCTGGAACGATTGCACCGTTTGTCTCAATCTAAATACAACCGTGAACCGATTGAAATCGATTTTGACAAGACCTTAGGGGTGAAGATTCCATGTTTGGAAATGCCGTCGGAGAATGATCTGTATGAATGTTATTTGGCAATTGTTCCAGGTGGTGCCTTGGCAGCTCTTTATAAGAATTATGGAACACGATTACTAGAAAGTAACGTGAGGGCCTTCTTACAACAAACAGGAAAGGTAAACCGAGGCATCCGAGACACGATAAAAGAAGAACCTCATATGTTCCTGCCATATAACAATGGCTTGGCATCAACAGCAATGGATGTGAAGACAGAGGTTGTTGACGGTCAAAAAGTAATTACAGCTGTCAAAGATTTTCAAATTGTTAATGGAGGGCAAACCACTGCTTCTTTGTTTCACACGTTGAAGAAATTTAAAGCGGACCTTTCAGAAGTCTTTGTACAGATGAAATTGACAGTAATCAAAGATGAAGAAAAGAAGAACGAAATTGTCCCGTTCATATCTCGTTATGCCAACAGTCAAAATAAAGTGTCCGAACTTGATCTGACATCGAATAATGCATACCTCATTAAACTAGAAGAGCTTTCCAGAACTGCCTATGCCATTGATCCGGAAGATAGCAACAAGCAAACTATTTGGTTCTTCGAACGTGTAAAAGGACAGTACAAAGAATCCTTGAACAAGGAGCCGACAAAAGGCAAACAAAAGGCATTTAAGTTGAAATACCCAACCTCTCAGAAGATCTTAAAATCTGAGGTGGCCAAGTACATGAACATATACAAACGAATCCCGTACCACGTATCTAAGGGAGCACAGAAGAACTATAACTTCTACCTCAGAGAAGCGGAAAAGGAGTTTAAGAAAAAGAAGCCCACGCGCGTAATGTGGGAAGACATTGTGGCGAATGCTTTACTCTTTAAAACTGCAGATAGGTTATTTGGTAGAAAGAACCAAGATCCAATTGGTGATACCAACATTAAATCCCACACGGTTGCTTATACGCTTTCGTTACTACATGAAATAACGGATGGGAAGATAGATTTAGGATCTATTTGGGCCAAGCAAATGGTAGATGAAGAATTAGAAATCGAATTAAAGAAAGGTCTTATTCATATTTATAAATTCTTTACATCCTTAAATGTGCTGTTGATTAGTGAGGCGGCGAAGGCTGAAAAAACATGGAACTTACTAAATGATAAGAAAGAGAATCCATTTAACATGGAAGTGATTAATCGCTATTGTGTTTCCGATGGAGCTTTTAAAAAGCGCTATGAAGCTAAAGAGGATGATGTGGAAGAAACACAGAAATATAATAACCTGCAGCGAATAACAGATTTAGGTATTCGTTTCTGGGATGGGTTGAATCTATACATGTTAAAAACGGATGTGTTAAGCACTACCCAACAAAATGCTGCAGCCTCTATTCGAGGTAAGTTAAAGCGTAATGGAAACTTCACGGATCATGATATTTCCAAAGGAGTTGAGTTGTTGGATGTCCTAATTGAAAACAAGTCAAACTTGGAAGAGATTGCCAAGTTGAGTAAACTAGCAGAAAAGGACATAGTAGACCCTGCCACCTTATACAATAGATTTGCTAAATTGGAGAAATCTGATTGGGATCAAGTCCTACAATTAGGAGAACAAACAGGCACATTGTCGTTTAATGATACTAGCGTTATTAAGACAGTGATCCAGAAATTAAAACGAAAAGAAAACATTGACCTCAAACGACTACAAATTGTAGAAACCGCTGTAAAGAAATTGAAGAAATTTGGGGTTAAATATTAGAAAATAATTGTGAATACAGATTTAGAAAGAACAAATAACGAACGGGAGATTCAAGCCAAATTTCGGCCTAGAGCTCAGCTACTTATTCAACTAGGAGATCAACTGATAAAAAATGAATCTATTGCGCTGGTTGAGTTAATTAAGAATGCCTATGAAGACTTTTCAATTCGCTTGATTGCTTATAAGTGTAAGTTCATTTCAGCTACTTTTGAATTGACGGATCATGACAGGTATGAGTGGGTCAGCGCTAATAAACTTTCCGAATTTGAGTTAGCTGATGCAGATTTGCCTTTTCTAAAACTTATCCAAGCTTAGTTCGCTGAAAGTTCACCCTCACCCAATACTTACGTCTCAAACTCACTATTTACGGGATTCTAAATTTCATGTTCGGCTCGGGAGGGGAGCGCATCTAAGCTGATCTCATTTTGAGGTCGGCTTTTTTACTTATTCCAGTCCCATTGCCGCCTTACAGGAATTAAGAATCATAAAAAAAGGCTTTCTCATTTACCCTGTTGTTACATTACTTTCAATTGCGATAAATGAGGAAGCCTCATCTTCTTTAAGCAACTTTCGAGCCAAGGTTTCTTCCTATCAGAATCAAGAGGTTGATTCAGCATCATTTAAATAGCTTTCTATAAGGTTGTTCACCTCCTCGGGACGGTCATACATGCACAAATGACCTGCTTTTTCAAGGATTTCAAATCTCTCAGGCTTCATTAAGTCGCGATGCAGGTAGCCATGCTTCTCCAGTGAGGTTACTTGATTACAGTCTGCCCAAACCAACATGTGTTTTGGTATCTCTTTACCATCGAAGTAACTATTAAAATTATATGAATCTGCGGCGTATAACATTTTCAATCTCGAAGCCATTTGCGATTGAAGTTTGAATTTTGCTTCGTATCGCTTAAATAAGGGTGTGTTACTTTGGTCACCTGGTCCGAAAAGTCGCTTGGGGAATTGATGCCTCACGGGTGTTTTCATTGCGGCAAATGAAAGTACCGGACTCAACCATTTTTTAATTCGAGGTTTACTATTTGCTCGTTTGAGTAACTTTCGCATTATTGGAAGCTTCACAATTTGATTTCCTGGACAAATGTTGAAAATAACAAGTTGGTCTACATCTGCATGCTCTCTTTGTGCATAATCGAATGAGGCCGAACCGCCAATGCAATTTCCAATTAGAATAACGTTCTTCAAATTCTTCTTTCTAATAAACGCATCTAGAGTGTCTGTAAGCAAGGGCAAGTCGATGAGGTTTTTTGGTGCCTCAGATTCACCAAAGCCAGGCCAATCAATCCCGAAGACTTCATAGCGCTCCGAAAAATGCTTCAATTGGTACTCCCAACTGTGCCAAAAGCCACCTCCATTATGTGTAAATATTATGGGCTGACCTTTGCCTCCCGTTGCATAGTTGATCTTCAACCCATTCAATTCTATTTTCTCTTCGCGGATCATTAACAATAAGGCTTTAAAAATGGGATTTCTTTCAGTACTTCTTCCAGTTCTGAATCTGATAGTGATTGGTAATTATTAGAACTTTTATGTTGCTTGTTGTTAGATTCTTCTTGGTGAAGAATCGTTTCAATTGAAATATCCAAAAAATCTGCCAACTCCTCCATCGCTTTTGGATCTCTTGAAACCAACTTACCAAAATCTACCTTGATGTATGACCCTGAAAAGTGTTTTTCCATATTGCTTTCGCACATTTGATACCATTCCAAAAGTACCTTATGCGTTCTATCCTCGATATCTTTAGTTACAGGCTTTGAAGTGAACAAAGCGTATAGTGTGCGATTTAATTCTTGCGTGGAAGGGAAGGTTTTGCCTGGTGAACGATTTATATTGATTAGCAATGCATTTGGGAATACCGATGCCACCCCAGCTACCTTACTCATCATTATGGGGTTTTTCGACAAAAATTGTTTTTCCCCTGTACGGTTGAAGACAAAATTATGACGTTGAACATAGCGCTTGTAAGAATTCATTATTCTTCGTTTCCGTCTTTTACTAAGTGCTTTGTCAAATAGGGCCAAATCATCAAAAAAATGAGAATCAGGATAGAAAAAGTTGAAATAAAATGAAGACAAACTCCACAGTAAAATCGCCTCATCTTCTTCGGGTAAATTGAGTCCAATTAAGTGAATTTTCTTCAAGTTTCCGATCAATTTATTTTCCAAATAGAGTACGGATTTTTTAACTGGACTTCCGATCCAACCATCAATACGAAGCAAACCGAGAAAAATGAACTTCTGCAATATCGAAGGTGAGAATACGATCTCCCATAATTTAAAGCAGGTAAACTGGTTGTCTTTTGAAAGAGTATGAAAAAGATAGGTTGTGGCTGATCGAGGTGCAGAAATTATAAATACTGGTTTTTCTATTTTTTTCATTAAAAAATGCGGAAATAACAGATAATCCAACAATAAAAACACATTGTTAATCAAGAAAAGCGTCAAGAAAAGGGGCAATACGAAAATTACAACCAACACTCTTTTGAGGTTGAACCAACGCATGTTTTTCCGATCAAAGGAAAAAATACCAAAGGTTAATTGGAGCAAAAGTTTTATGGTCATTTCATCTTACGATAAGCTCTGAATGAGATCAATTTTTTCGCCTGTTCATCCCACAGTACACAATCCAAATGGTGAAAAATTTCTTTTAAAAAAATGGGGGTAATATTCAGGTGTCTGTTTACATCATTCGTAGCATCGGGCAAATTGTACGACGGAATTTTAGTATTCAAATGATGCACATGATGACACCCAACATTTCCAGAAACCCAGCCCATCAACCTGCCTGTTTTTAAATAGGAAGACCCATGAATTGATGCATTGTATAAATCCCAATCTTCTTTCTTCTCCCAAGACGTATCTTCATATTGATGCTGTACGTAAAAAAATACAGACGCAAGAAAATTGAACAAGTATAAGGGCACTAAATAGACAATTGTGAAGGCTAAAAAATGACTGTTCACAATTATAAAATAGAGAATAACACCATAGATAATGTTATGTACAATAACTGACGTCATTATTTTCCAACCCAAATGAGGCATGGGTATCCGCGGGGCTAAAATCCAAAGGGCCGGTGTAACAATTAAGCGCATAAAATAAGACCGCATAAAACGATAGACAAGCTTTTTAAAAAAACCACTTTCTTGATATTCTTTGACGGTCATTGTCCACAGCTCTGGATTAGACTTGCGTTCACTCAAGTTTCCCACCAACCCATGATGCACATTATGAATGTGGTTCCATAGTGTGCTCGGTATCATTGTAAAGAAACCTAATAGCGTTCCCGCGAATAAATTGTGGGAACGTTTCGTGAAAAAACTAAAGTGTCCACAATCGTGCACAATCACAAAAAAACGACAGAGAAAAAAGGCAATCGGGACCCAAAACAAAACGGATAGCCATGGATTTATTGTGTAACAATAGATGCTCGTTACGACCAAAATTAAATGGCATAGAACAGTGAACAAAAACATCCTCCAAGACCTCAGGTCATCTCTAACCTCATAATCACGAAGTGTGGATATCACTACATTTCTCGTTCCCATAATTCAATATTTAATTAGCACTCCTCCAATAGCGAATCCAGCAGAAGTGCCGCTAAGTAGGCAGATGTCGCCACGCTTGATTTCTCCTTTTTCGATGCTCTTGGCAAAGGTCAGTGGAATAGATGCGGCAATACAATTTCCATATTCGGCCAAGCTTTCCTTGACTTGTCCCTCTCTAAGGTTATAGAGACTAGTAAAAACCAATCCTCCCATTTTAGATGCTTGATGCGGAACAATCACATCCACCTCTTCTAGCTCTATTGGTAAATCAGAAAAGAAGCTACCCATAAAAAGAGGAATCTTCTTTTTTGCCAATCGAAGTAATTTCTTGCCATTCATTTTGAATGAATGCAATTCTTTATCGTAAGGATGGTCCTTGAAAAAGTTTACATTTCCTCCACCTTCGATGATCGTATGCATCACCCCTTCAGAATACGTTTTCTGCGCACCTTTAATATACAATGATTCTGAATCTGGATCTATTGTAACGATTGCGGCAGCGGCGGCATCTCCAAACAATGTCGTTGTTTCCCAGTTTTCAGAATTCAATCCTTTAGAGGCTATTTCAGAGGAAACAATAAGCACCGTTTTAATTGCATTCTCATCTAACATTCTTGCTGCGAGATCGAGGGCCACCACAAAACTCAAACAAGTGCTGTCAATATCAATGGCTGGAAAATCGTATTTTCCTCCTTCTTTGATTTCATTCTTAATGATGCTTGCTTGATTCGGTAAAGGGTAATCATACGTGCCTCCTGCCGAGATTAGCATGTCAATCCCAGCTAAGGTCATTCCCGCTTTTTCCAATGCTTTTTCGGCTGCGCGTGCTCCCATGTATCCATTCGATTCATGTGTGACATGATGGCGCGTCACAACACCTGAGTATTTCTCGGACCATCCCTTTGGAATTCCGTGCCGCTCCTCAATCTCCGAGGAGGTCACTTGCTTGGGAAGGTATGTCCCCATCGCAACGATCCTAATTGGCTTTCCAGAAATCATTCCTAATTCGTCTTAATTTATTTCCTTTCTCGTGGTGTCTTTCATCCACTTTAATAATGTTCACTTCTTCTACTTTGTTCGCAGAAAGCAATGCTAATAATCCTTTTTTAGCCTCTTCAAATGCCTCTGCACGATCAATAAAAAGCTCTAAAATATTTGACCCTGTCTGCACCAGTGTATAATCATGAATGGTGTCGTTGGACATGATAATCGCCCTTCGAAAGAAGTCTGGGAAAATACGCACTTCTCCTTTTTTTGATTTGAAACGAAGCACATCATCCGAGCGGCCTTCAATACGATCAATCGCTAGCATTTTACTTCCACAGGAACATCCTTGCTTCTCTACAATTATATCGTTTAATTCATAGCGGATTACTGGTTGAGTAGTCCGCATCAAATCAGTAATTACTGGGTGGAATCGTGTCTTATCATCATCCACGTAGCGCTTTTGAATGATCAAAAAGTCTTCATTGAAATGGAGCGTTCCTTTGTTGCAAGTAGTCGCTAATAACCCCTCGGTACATTGATAGACTTGATGAATCGTCTGACGGAAAACCCGTTCGAGGTATGCCTTGTCTTCTGGGTACAACACCTCCGCAACAGAAATGATCTTCTCTGGTGCAATGTGAGTTTCTCCTTTCTCAGCGCGTTCTGCCAATTCTATCAAAAGGCTTGGTTGAGCGACAAGTATCGTTGGTTGTAAATTATTTAATCGCGCTATTTGATCTGATAAAGGTTCCATCAAATCGAAGAATTGAAAACTGAGCGCCCGTGATTTGACGGAATCGTACAAATTGCTGTTGGCACGCAAGAAGAATGCTACGGATCTTCTCTTCAAAGAAAAACCAATGACACGATCTAATACGCACCCGACCCATTGAGCTCTCTCATCTTCAGTAGCTAAAAAAACACCTCGATTGCCACTTGTTCCGGAGGATAAACCAACAGTAACATCGTTAATCATGGGTGCAAAATCACGCGTTTGTTCCGCTTTCATTGCAACATTAAAAGCTTCCTCCCTTTTTATGCCCTTGGTATTGATTTGATCAAAATTATCCATGAAAACAGATTTGTCGATGATCGGATACTCAGATAGAGGTGCGTTGCGCTTTGCCAAGCCTTCATAGAAAGGTGACTTCAATAAAGTCGATTGTAACTCCTTCCATCGCTTTTCTTGTAAAACCGAAATTCTATTGCGATGCAATCTGTGCTTTCGTCGTAGCCTTAAAAAGTTTGATATGACCTTTGTTTTAAAGCGCATTGAAACTGATTTCTCTTGATACTAACGGGTCAGTGGATGCAGCACAATGGGTAGGAACAATAATAGTTCGCGGGAACGCTTTGTGGTAATCATGAATTTGTTTCAAGCTTGCCTTGTAATCTGACCATGAATGAAAAAATAGACGAACGATAGGGTTCGGTAGCACCATTTCTTCAAAAGATTTTCGCAACCAAACTGAATCGGCAGCCAAGATATATTGATGTTTTTCTGTTTCCAAGAGAGCACCCATCTGTCCTGCTGCGTGGCCAGGCAAAGAAAGCATTTGTAAAGTGTCATCTCCAAACAAATCGTAAGTCGTTCCGAAGATTGGATGGTCTACTTTTGTCGCGATGTCTTCAATTACTACAGTACGTTTTTCGAGGTCCTCAGGGTGCAATCCTTTCAATACGCCTTTTGAAAACGAGATTCCTCTTGGAATGTTCAGGGTGTGTTTTAACGCCAACCTTGATGTATAGAATCTTGCGTTTGGGAAGTCGAGCAATCCCGCTACGTGATCCGCATGAAAGTGGGTAATTATCAAATGCTTGATGTCTGCTGGATTGATTCCGTTTTCTTTCAATTGAGCGTGCACTTCATCTTCTGGATTAATTTCCACCTTCGTTATATTCGCATAAATCTTATTCGGGTAGCGTTTCGTAACATCGAAAAATCTTTCCGTATACCCGGTATCGAATAAAATCAACCCGTGTTCAGGATGCTTGATCAAGCCCCACAGTGCGTTGAACTTAATTTTCTGCTTTCGTCCACCTCGAATACTGTCATTCTCCTTAGCGAAACAGTGCCCAGCGTAGTTAAGATGTAACTGTACTTTCTTCATGCTCTTTGTACCAATTTACAAACTCGTCAATCGCCTCCGTTGTCGTCGTCCGAGGTTCATAACCCAATAATTCTTTTGCCTTGGAGATGTCCATTGTTAGGGATTTCGCCAAAGTCCCCACTCCATATTTTGTGAGTGCAGGTTCCTTTTTATTCGTCAGTTTAGACTTCATTTCCATCGCCCCAGCGACCATTTTTACGATCCCAAAAGGAACGCTCTTTTGAGGTGGAGTCTTCCCTAATTTGGACAAGACATCTGAAATGGATTCCCATAAGATCACAGGCTCACCATTCGTAATGTTGTAGACTTGATTCAAGGCTTTTTTCCCAGCGATCAATGACAACCAAATTGCATCGGCTGCATTGGAAACTGAAGTCAAGTCCGCGACGTTCTTTCCATCCCCAATAATTTTCAATCTTCCTTCATCATAAGCTCGTATCAATCGCGGCATAATCACCGTGTCGCCTCTTCCCGTTAAAGCTCTAGGGCGCAGTGCGATATAATCTAAATTCGACTGTTCCAATTCTAATTCAGCCAATCGTTTCGTCTCCGCGTATGCATTAACCATCTTAGTTGGAAGTGGATCAGATTCTTTCACATTCAAACGATCCTTCATTTCAAAGTACATGCTCGGTGTAGAAATGAATATGTATCGTTCTACTCCTACCTTCTCAGCAGCACGAATCAAGTTTTGTTGCGTAGTTACGTTTGCTTTTTCAAATTCTTCATACGCTCCCCATGGAGAAGACAGAGCGGCCGCATGGATGACATGAGTTACGTTTTTTTCCATCAACTCTTCAACGAAGGCAGGATCAGACAAGTCACCTAGCTTATAAGTTACCTTAGGATGGTCTATCTTATGCGTCGGCTTAATGGTTCGCCCTACTGCCACTATTGATGCTATCACATCCTCTTCGAGAAGACGCTCTAACGTTCGTAATCCTAAAAACCCCGTGGCTCCTGTGAGTAGAATGTGCATCTATTAAAACCTATAGCTCAAAAAAATTCGCGTCCGAAAGGGTAAAGATTTCCGACCATAGGTTTCCAGCGCCCCTTCAAAATTCACCTGATATTCTTCATCAAAAATAGCCGTATAAAGAATGTCTTGCCTAGCTGGTCGTCCGTACAACGGAGATGAATAGCCCATCTCTATCGTAGCCGATAAGCGACGACTGAAATTATAGTCCATTCCAATTAAAAGCTCATAATTGAAAAATGCAAACTCATGATTTTCAAACTCCACTTCACCCTCTTCAACAGTCCAGCCAGTTTCATACTCTTCAAGTTCCCAGTTATAATAGTCAACGGAGTCCATTCGATCGTATCCGCGATAACTATACTGATCTGCTAGGCCTACATTAAATGCAGCGCTTCCGTAGAAGGACAAGAGATTCTTCGACTTGCCATTAATATAGTACTTCGGATTAATACCTGCCTGAACGATGATATCATCCCAGTTTTTTACTTTGGGCCGTAATCTGAATTCAGGAATGGTGTTAGCGTCAAAGTCATATACCTCATACTTATCCCAAGGAGACATTCCGAAATATCCTGTTCTTTGACCAACTATGCGTGTACGAAAAAGTCCTATGACCATCGGTAGCTTCACAGAAATGTGATCCGACAACTGATATTCAGGCTCAACTGTCAACCTACTGTTATACGGTTGATTGCGAAAAAGCGCTGTCAAATTTGTACCTATCGAAAGAGCTCCAAATTCATGTTTTAAACTCGGCGGTGGTTTCTTGTATATCGTCGGACTCACCTCTACCGCATATCGATTCCATGTGGTATCATCCTGACAAAAAGCAGTTGTTACTAAGAAAACTGCAATTCCCATGAGTATTGATTTCATTATTTCTCTGGATTAAGTGCTGTAGTTTCAAAGAGTTGCTCAAACAGCTCTCGCGAAAATATTGAAAGGCCTCCTTGTTGATTAATCTTTGCTAATTCTTTACGTTGCAATTTACCCGCAAACTCCTCTTGTGGTAGGTAGTACCCTTTGCTATGCAGGTAGATAGTTCGGCTTTTTCCTTCCATATTTTGAATACCTTCAAAGGTGATAAAAGTCGAATCTCCTGTTGCTAAGTGTTCCATGTATTGATCGTCATCCATTGTCAATGATGCTGTATCATCTCTATCTTCTGAACCAGTTGCAGATTTAGGTGCCAATCGTTGTACGTTTTTCTCTCCCGGTGCAGAAAAGTCCATGTTGATTCGGTCCAGCTCCCAGAACATAAATCCAGACTGCAGGCGTACTTCAATCGTTTCATCAGTCAACAGGTCAGCATCAACAGGAATGACCAGGGAATTGTAATTCACACTTCCCACAAGGTCTATATCCTCCAGCTCTACCCATTGTCCGGATTTTTTAACTGAAACCGTCAACGGAATCCCCGCTTTCTTCAAGCTCCCCATTACCTCCTCCTTCGATTTCTTATGGTTTTGCTTCACCCAATTGTCGTAGTATTTTCCAAACAACTTAGAGAATTCGTTGTAAACCAAACCACCCCACTGGTGGTTCTTCACGTTCAACACTATCTTCGCGTTTTTGGTATTGATTGGCTTCTTAAATGTCGCCAATACGCTGTTCAGTTTGTCCGGGCTTTCGTTATCAAACATATGTCCTACATCGTCGGCATAAGAAACCAAATTCATAAGGTCGTTCCCAGAATTGTCTCTTGCGATAGTTGGCTCAGTGGTTTCTGCTAGTGTGTAAATATTACCCGCTTGATCCATGGATACATCAACGGATTCCTCGTGTTGTACCACTATTAACTCCAATAAATTGGTGAACTGTTGCTCGTTTTCATCATTCCGAATGAAAAAGTGGTATTGATCAGAATCAGGTACATAATCCGGCATTATTTTATAGTCGTGGCGTTCCAACTTTTCAGAAGTAGCTCCTGTAAAAAGTGTGTTGTTAAAATAATATTGGTCTCCGTCAAACACATAGGTATGTGGGCAATTACACACGATTAAAATGAATAACCCCAAAGCAGCGGCGGATCCTACCACCGCACCTGTAGTCACTGTCAAAACCTTCAACCCCGCATTCATATTCATGGCGTCAAGACGCTCAACATCGCTTATTGCAATTGCCACCTTATTATTGTTAACAGGGATGGAATCAACGAAAAAATGCAATTGATTTATATATTTCAAGTCGGCTTTGGGAACACGTTTTCTTCCTCCCTCGTAAGCACTAAGCATGTATTGTTTGACCTTAGCATTCATTGTGCCGATCGTCCCCTTGATACTATCTTGCGTTACGTCCACAGAGTTTATTTGATAGGCCTCATCACCTTGATGAACGATGTAGTAATTTTTATACGCTGGCCGTTTATTCACATGCCACTCGGTAGATTCCTTATTACCGCCATCTGGTAGTGTTCGAAACTTGTAATAGCTACAACTTTGTAAAATGGACACGATCATAACAATAGCTACAATACGATGGAAAAATGTGACTTGGTACATGACTGTTAATTAAGGTTTTCAAACTTCCCACATCCCTCGTTTCTCATCGAATGGATAGACGCTTCTGTAGTTTCGTCTTCGAGGATGTGTGTTTTTTTATTGCGACAGAACGGGCACGAACTCATGTATCCGTCTGTATCAATATAAAGGTATTTCGCCCCTGCTCCAGGACAGCCTGTTTTGCGCTGGTGGTATCCTGGATATAGTACCAAAGGCAAATGATTGTTCTTTGGGTCAGCATTCGTTTCCAGAAAGAAACGCTCGGCTATTTCAATGTGTTCCATTTGCAAATACACGTCTTTGCCCATGTAATTTCCAACGGCTCTTGGCTCTATGAACTGTACGAAGGAAGCACCAATTTCTCCAGCTAATTCAAGATACGCTCGTAAATTCTTATCTGAAATAAATTCCTTGGTAATACAAAGCGACAAGTTAATTACCAGACCTGCTTCACGTGCATTCTTTGCTGCATCCATGGCCCAATCGAAAGCCTTTTCATTTCTCCGAAATTTGTTATGTTGTTCCGGGCGGTGATCATCCAAGCTTATACTTACCCCTGTCAACCCTGCCTTTTTAAGGCGTTGTGCATTCTCCTGTGTAAGGTTGAATCCAGAAGTGCTGATCCAAAAATCACTGGTATCATCCGCATATTCCAAGAGCTCTAACATATCATTGACCTTCGCCATGGGATCTCCGCCCCCATATTGAATCAACGGAATGCCGACACTTTGAAGTTTTTTAAGAATCTTTTTGTGATCGTCTAGTGTCAGTGTATCTTTCTTATTCAACTCAGGCCCCTCGTAACAATGCTCACAATTCAGCGGGCATTTCTTGGTTAGAGCTATTAAAACAATGTTCAATTGTTCTAAATTTCCGACAGAATCGTTCACGGCGGTTCTGGCTTCAATATCTATCAATCGATTGAAATGACGCGCTGGCCAGCCATTATTATTGGGACTTAAAAAAACACGTCCGTCTACATACGCCAACTTCTTATAAGATCCTTCTACATTGTATCGTTTCTTGAGTTGATAAACACGGCGCAGTATCTTATAAAAACGGGCTGGTGTTCGGTACTTTCGTATTATAAAAACAGACACGCTGAACCACATCTTGAGAATTGTCCAACTCTTTGTGGAACCAGAAATCATTCTGGGAGCATTTAACGCAGTGTTTTCGTTGAAGTTCATAGGTTCGCAAATCCCTTTAAAGATACGGTTTGAAATTAATACAAAGCAAAGATATGTTTATTCTAAGGTCCGGAATTATGGAATTATACAAGTGGGGTGCAAGTAGTTGCGAGTTCCGCAAGTTAAGTGGATTATCTCACACGGTAATGCCAGATATCGGGCAAGAACGGTGTGATTTATAGAATTAGTGTTTTACCATTTGAGTAAGAATTCATTGACATCTTATATGATTTGGCGAGCATCCTACCGAAACGAAAGAAAGGTTTGAAAACAGCGCTAACCTTTGGTGAAATAGGGCCGCATATATTGGAAAAAGGAGGTGTGCATTTAACCCTATTTTTAGAATTACTCCTTTACAATTTCGAATCTAGATTAGGAACATCGAGATTGTAATAAGCACCGAGATAATATTATAAATATCTGACTTACAAACCACTATAAAAGCGAAAGAGCGAACTGTGTAACACACCGAACGCTCAGACAAAATATTCCAAAACTCTTTTTTTACTGCAACTTCATACGATTCCCATCCAAGTTCACCCTATTAATATTACTGCTTTAAGTTATTCCAGATTTTCATTAATACTATTATAACTATTATGACCTAATCCTGCAAGGAAAATCCATCTTTTTTATAGACTATTTTTCCTCTTGGGAAAACACTTTGTAAAAAGCTTCCATTTACCGCTAGTTCAGCGTTTAACTCTTCCATCGATCGGATTAAAATGTCCGATTTCACCCCATATCTTTTGATACTAGAACGAATTTGACGCTCCACCTTTTTTCGTGGCATTTTTCTTCGCGTCACTACAATTAAATCGACATCACTGTTCTCGTTCTGTTCGCCTCTTGCAAATGACCCAAAAAGCACAATCATTTCTGCGGGGCACACGTTTAAAATGCGCCCTACGATATGTTGTATTAATTTTGATTCAGCCATCAGTAAATACAAGTTGAATCGAATCGTGGGCTTTCCGCCTGTGGGATGTGTCAAATTTGGATTGGGAGACTGGAAGGGGTTGGGTTGATTTTTAAAGACGGCGTCTTCCTCCATATTCACTAAGGAAACGACAATTTTCTCGTTCGTATTGGAGAACATATCTTCACTAGCTTGTTTAAGAAATGCATATTCTACATTGGGCGTGTAAATGGTACCGAGGTAATAATTCAATCCAGTAACAAGTGCTTTCAGCGAGTTTCCTATCATGCGGTTGGCTCCTTCCATTCAAAGCAGGCAGGTCACCTTTTTTGAACAGTGCGTTAAGTTTGAGTAACTAAAATAGGGACAAATCCAACTTGGGTTCACCGTGCCATTATGTGAAAAATGGGTGCAAAAAGGAATACTACTGAGCTTGAAAAACAGAAGGTACTTCCGTGGCAAAGTGCCTCACTTTGTGGTAGTAAACAGGTCTTTTCTTCTGCTTAATTTGGGGCATAAATGGATGCCACAAGAGTGTGCTAAAACTGTATTTTTTCTAAGGGTAATTACTATAAAATTAAGTAGATCTACGTAGGTAATTAGGTAGTAATGATTACCGGTTGGGGGGGGTAACTCCTACTAAGCGCTCGCTCTTCCATTCGCCTAGAAGTGAAAAAGGCATTGAAAGGAAAAGTCCCGTTTTCCGAACTGGATGAAATTCTAAAGGAAGTAATTGAACAAGCCGAAGGTCAATATAGAAACTGGCCAGATGTTGGGTAGTCCCCCTACTCTGGCTCCGCTATCCCTAAAAAGATCACCACACCATCGCCTCCAGGATTGTCCGCTACATCCACAAAAGCCGATGGTTTCCAGTTGTTCATACACCACAAGTTTCCGGCGCCATCAATGTTGGTAGAAGTTAAGCGCATAATGGGCGAATAGCACTTCATTTTAATCTTGTTCCCAGTGGGTTTTCCGTCTTTCATTTCAGGGTAAGTTTGAGAGCCATACAGTGTGTGGTTGTTGGCAAGAGTTACTTCATGGCCCCCCGTTGGAACCGTCATGAGGCGCGAACTTTTTAGATCTTCGGGATCCCGCATCAAGGTAACACCAAACGGACCGATTAAATCGAGGGAGTCATCTTGACGGCGCTGTCCTTCACCAGGACCAAAATTGGCGAAATAGAGGTCGCCAGCGCTGTCAATTTTCATGCCCCATGGAGCATTGATTTCTGTTTTGTAATGCGCCACGATATTGGAAAGATCTGGGGAAAGTTCTGTTGCTTGACTACTGGAAACGCCTACTACAACCACATTTCCATTGGGTGCAATCGCTATTTGACGAAACGATTCGTACCCTTCTGTACCGTTTTCATCCACAAAATTACTAAACCAATGGTGCTTCACGCTGATCTTGTCATCTTCTAGCACTAGGTAATAAACGGCAGAATAGGCGCAATTGTCTAGATTCTTTCTATCGTGATGTCCAATGCAGGAAACGTAAGCACCTCCTTTATTATCAGGTGTCACATCAAAGATTTTCAAGTACTGCGTGCGTTTGTCTTGTGCGTCTTCGTTGGGCTGATTTTTCACTGGGAATTTATCGTGCATGACCATTTGATTGGGATCGCCATTTTTGTATACAACTACTGCGCTCGGCATTCCTTCAAATTCGTATACTCCGGTGGGTGCGGGCGCAAACGGATCTTGACATCCTACTGAAGCCATCCAAAGATTCCCGTCGTTGTCGTATTCCATTCCCTGAACGCGTGAAAGTCCTGGAGTAAAGCCGTTGGATGGGCTAATTGGAGTTCCGTCGTTGTAGTTGAATTGGGCAATACTTCCTTCTTGTGGGTTGTTGTATTCCGAGCCCCAACCGAAGTTTCCGAATGAGATTATGGTCTTGTCTGGGTTGATGGATGCTCCAAATCCTACGCCGAGAAGCCCGCCGCCTTGCACGGGGGAAAACGGGGCCGGACTTGCATCGTGATTGTACACCAGACAATGCGTTCCGGAATCGCCCGATCCAGCGCGGAAATTGTTGGCGACCCATACTCGGTCGTTGGCGTCGAAAACTGCAAATGCCGTTCCGCTCGGGATGAAATTTTTCGCTCCAGACGTGTGCGATTTAAAGGTTAGCGTCCAGTTTTTTGGTGCTTTTTGATCGTTTGGAACGTTCATGGAAACCAACGAATCAGTGTAAACCTCTGGGCGATCCGCTATCATTTGATAGATCTCGTTGGCATTGTAAAATGGATCGTGCAAAATATTGCGAAGTGCGCCAAGAAAACTGGTGTTTGTCTGACCTTCATCGGACCAGGCATACTCCAAAAACTGATGGTAAAAAGAGGCGTCCGTCGTTGCGTAATACATCAAGTTGCACAGCGAATTGAACATGGAATAGCTGTTCGTTTGAAACCCATTGGGCGCACTTTGAATGCGGTCGGACACTTGTCCTTCTGTCTGGAAAAAATTCTGTTTCATTCCGTAAGCGATTTTCATATTTCGCTCCGTTCCTTTGATGGAAACCCACCCATTGACATCAACACTTGTCATTCTGGCAAAAGCGTATAATGAGGCAATGGACGATTCCGGACAAACAGCTACGGTAGCAACATCCGGCAAATACAACGTTGCCATAAAGTGCATAGGATTTCCTTCCACACTGTGCGTTACGCCTCCAATTGAGTAGTTCTCAACGTTCACGCAAACCGCATAATAATCTGCGGATGTATTCAGTTCGAGTGTAAATGTGCCATTCGAAAAAGCTATCGGCTGAGACGGTTGTTGGTCGCCCACAATGCTTTGAATGGTGTAAGTTCCAGAGATTTCGCTGAGTTGCTTTGCGGCAACCTTGAATTGAACAGATTTGGTCATAATTTTCAGTTAATAGTGAATGCACCCATTCATATCAACTTAAAAATTCGGTCAGTATGCTGAAAATTAGCTACTGAGAATCAATGAATGGGTTGATTACTAAGCTAGGGATATTTTTTGAGACGAGAGGTTGGGTGGGAGACTTCGTTCGGTCGTGAAGTCCACTCCATCCGCTTCCATCTCGACAGGCTAGATGTCCGCTATTACAATTTCTCTCAGCAATCAAGAGGTCCAACACCATCTTGACAGACTCGATGTCGTGATAAGCGTCTCATTCATTCAAAAATCACTCCTCTTCAAAATCTAGTTCTGAAACATTCGGTGAGAATCCGTCTGCTGTCCATTCAAGCGTTACCGTGTGTTTGACAGCTCTCGTAATGTTGAGTTCTTCGTCCATGCTTTCGCCAAATTCGCGCTCGTACGTTATGTGATCTCCCCAACCTCTTTCTTCTGGGAATTCCAATTCTTCATCGAACCAAAAAACGCCTCCATCGGCAACGCTAGCGCAGTGAATTGCATTGTGCAGCTTCTCTCCATCGTTAAAAATGTAAGTGGTTCCACCATCCACCCCGCACGCTTCAGCGAAAAGGTCGATTGTTACAATCCCCTCAACTGCTTCTAGTCCTTTGTTGTCGGATACATTGATCTGAAATGCACTTGTATACAACACAACTTCTTTTCCATAGTAATCACTATTTTTCAAGTATCGAATGCGGCATTTTTGATCGTCTTCCGGTCCAGCCGTGATTACTAAATACAGTCCACCGTTATGCGCTATTGCGTCCTGAGCGATCAAGCCCCCAGCAATGTATCCAGTGCCCTGCTCTGTTTTCACTTTGTACCAATTAGATTCCCTTCCATTTACTACAATGCTTTCTTTGGTATTCTCAAGAATCCATAATTCGCTACCAATGCTCAATGTGTCGATTGCTTTGGCTTCTTTCGATGGTTTTTTGCGGAGCACTACATTGTCTCCGTACAAAAGCTTCGTCTCTCCAGCTTCAAATTCTTGGTAATAACTAGACACTCGCATATCTTTGTAATAGTCTTGGGCATGGCTGAACATTGAAATCGACAATGCAGCTAAAAGCATTAGTTTTTTCATAGGGCGTGTTTTTGCTAACACCAATATAGAATAATACCAATGCCCAAAATAGCTCTAACTATTATTCGTTTCGTTCGAACAATTATACGTTATTCAAATTCCTAAAAAACGTACCCCAACTTGAATCCAACAAAAGGGTTGAATTGATTTTCATGGTACTCGCCTCCATATCGGAAATTGAAATCGATTCCAATAGGCACATTGAATCCCAAGGCGCCCATGAGTTGCGGAGCCGTTTGGAAATCAGTATCGCGCACACCTTCTTCTTGATTAATCGGTCGAATGAAATTAGGCCCGCCCACAGCCTCAGCGTACAATCCAAAACAACGGGAAGAGCCGAGTAGATAATGTCTGTAATGCAGGTTCAATGGAATGGAAATATTGTCTTCACCGTCCTCATTTCTATAGGCAACACCTGCTGAAATACCGGGATAAGCTTTACATCCAACTCTGAGAAGGTACTGCATATTAAGCCCCAAACTTCGAGAATTAGCACGTTTCGACTTAGCATGATCAAGATTCATACTTAATTGAGAATAGCACGGAATGGCGAGCAGCAACAGCCCGCTTAGGAGAAATTTTCGCATGGTTTACATTTTTGGTTTACACCTATATAAACTCCTATGCGCGCATATTTATTGTGTGCCGTGCATTTACAACAAGACGGCAAATAGAAGAAAAAGAACTAGTAATGCTAATGCCAGAATCAGAAAAGAAATCAAGAAGTAACGTCTCAATTTTTTCAATCTCCCTTCTGATACCTCCCCTTCTGAGCGGTCTTTCTTTAATTTTACTCCTGTCACGACGTAGGAAAGTCCTAAAACTAAGAATACAACTGCTAATAGTATTAATTCTCCTCCCAAGTAGAAACCTAGTGGGCTGACGAGTATCAGTAGCCAACCAATGACTAAAAATGTTCTTTCCAATGGAATTTCTTTTCTCTCTCTAACAACCTCCGGTTGAGATTTCTTTTTCTTGTTAAGAAACACAAGCAATACAATTATCCCAATAGCCGCCAATCCCAGGCCAATTGAACTTAAAACCGCAGTAGAAGCTGCATAATTAATGGCTGCCCCCACTACAACTAAGCCAATACCAATTCCTATACCCGCTTTGGTACTCAAGGTGTCGCTTTCAACCGTATCTTCTTGTTCCTCCTCATCATCATCGATCCAGGTAGTTAGTTCTACAACATCATGTGGTGAGTCTCTCGGCATTGCCCCGGAGAATGGCGTCTTTTCTTCCTTTTCAACATGATTCTTGTGCACGTCAACTGCTGCTGACACTCTTTCTGAGTTCTCAGTTTCTTTAGTCTGTTTCTTCGCCAATCTTGGTGCGTTTTCTTTTGCACCACCTGTCGATTTATTTGCACGACCCCCTGACCAATGCCAACCTTTGTTGAACTTTCGTTTTTGCAGCAAAAGATTGTTATTCACATGATGCGAGGAAGCACATGAGGAAATAAGAAAAGCTGCAACTAGGAAGTAGAGAAGTGTTTTCATGTTGTTTATTTACACAACAAAGATGAAGGCTCTTAACCGATCCTGAATACTGTAAATCGAAGTGAGTAACTACTCGGTTGCGTTATACGCAAGTTAATCTTTCTTCCTTAACTTCTTATACGTAGAAACAGCATCGAAGAAATATACCACTTTGAGTGTTACGGTGTTTCGCTGTCCTGCCTCAAGCACCGAGCCAACGTTGTCGAAATACGATGTTTGAATGAGTTGCTGATCTTGTTGCAAGGCATTTTTGTACACAACATTGAGGAAACTTCCGGGTGCAAATTGCCATGCAAAAATTAAGTCGGTGTTGAAGGCATTGAAATTGAAGTTCGCATTGCCATCAAAATTGTCATCACGTACGATGTACCCTTCTGCATCCAAATCTCCGTAGTAATCGTAGGTTCCATACGACCAATAATGTCGGATTCGGAGCGTCAATGAAAGATTGTTTTTAAAAAGGTATTTTCCTTGGATGATGTTGGTAAGCGTACGTACATCGCGCACTCCATATTTTGGCTGTCCATCAAAATAGCCAGCAAATCCTGCTCCGTTCAAAAAGATGGAATAATTGGAGGAGGGTCTCAGGGTCAGTTTGTCGCTGACACGAATGATCGGTGCTGCATTGACTTCGAAATAGCTGT
Source organism: Fluviicola sp. (assembly GCA_043584915.1). Lineage (GTDB taxonomy): Bacteria > Bacteroidota > Bacteroidia > Flavobacteriales_D > Crocinitomicaceae > UBA4466. The sequence continues at coordinate 1,197,817 of CP121319.1, read as the reverse complement.
TGACGACATAGTCAGTGAAATAACCGTGACCATATCCGATATTTCCATCGAAGGCGAAGGCTTTTCGGTAATCGGTAGAAACGCCTATGCCGTTGTAATAAAACTCCGGAACAACGAACAATTGTCCGGGAACGCGCGATTCAAAAAGATCTATCCCATCGCCCACTTGAGAGCTCAAATTCCAGAAAAAGGCATTGAAACTTGGCAGCATGAAAAAGAATCTTCCGTTGTACTTTTTCTTCAAAATGACATTGGTTGTATAGTCTTGTTCTAAACTAAATGTGAACCGATTATAGCTGCTGTTTAATTTCCAAAACGGGTTGTATTTGTTGTACTGAAGATTGACGGCATGCCTACGAATGTTGGTGGCAAAGTTGAGTCCCAAGTCGTTAGGGTTGTAGTTTGGCGATTTGCTTTCGCTGGAAAGTGAGTATTTAAAATTGCCTTGAATCTTTCCAATGTTTATAGAATAAAGAACGCCGTCGTTTTCATTCTCGGAAAATAGATTATCCAACAGGTTGGTGTCTCGCTGCGACACATTAAAGTTTCCTCCAACCGAATAAACACCGTTTTTTGTGACCAAATTCAGTCCTGCCGAAGTCACGTTTCCATCCGTAAAACTTCCCAAACGGACGGTATTCAAATTGATCAGATAAATGGAACTGTTGTTGCGCAGGTTTTTATCAATGGAGATAATGTTGTAATTGGTCAGTGGATTGGTTTCAAATTCACGCGTTTCTCCTGTAAATAAATTGCTGATGATGGCATTGGTGCTTCCTGTTATAGCATTCATGACACCAATTCCCAATCCTTTTCTGTTGCGTCCCGAGACTTTTGCTACGTTGATTAATTTGGATGTAATGGGATTTTCAATCAGCAACTCGTTGGAATCTAACTGCGAGAACGCAGCACTATAACCCACGGGGACGCCTCCAATTCTTCTGGAATAGAACAGTCCTCCTCGGTTGAATAAATCTACGCCTTCTTGAAAAAACGGCCGCTGTTCTTCAAAAACCACCTCAAAAGCACCAAGGTTCTTGATGATATTATCGGATCGCACCTGGGAGAAATCGGGCAGCAAGGTCATGTCCAAGGTGTAGCTTTCGTTGAGTCCTAACTTTAAATCGGCACCCGCTCCATAACCAAATGTGCTCTCGCCTTCAAAGAATTCCGCGAAGGAGGAAACGTAGGGCGAAAGCGACAATCGCAAGGGGTCTTGGATGTCGTTCAGTCCTTCCAAAAGTCCCCAGTAATTTAATTCCGTTTCTACCTCTTTTGGTACGAGCGCCCACTGCACTTCTTTTCTGGAACGACGTATTTCACGTTCGAATTGAACCCGCCATGTCTGATTTTCGCCTTTTGGGAAACGAATAGCGTAGTAGGGAATTTTCATTTCCACAATCCAACCGTCTTCGGTAATGCTGACGTCGCTTTCCCAAACGGCGTTGAAGGAAGGGTCAGAAATTCGAGAATCAGATTGCACGCCGGAGGCCGAAACCGAAAACCGAAAAGCATCTAACATTTTGTTATACGTATCGAAGGAAATCGTGAAAAGATCGGCGTTCAATCGGTCATCGCGCTCTCCGAGTTGGCGCAAAATACTGTCGGGATGATCATCAAAACAATAGGCGAGCACATAAATGTTATTGTCGTCGAATAGCACTTGTACTTCCGTTTTGAAAGGGGGCTTTAATCCTTCTGTTGGATTGCGTTCGAGAAAGTCTGTGGCGATATCAGCTACTTGCCAATCTTTTTCATTGTTGCGTCCATCGATGACAATTCTCTCTTCGGTTCGGTGTGCGCGCAAGGATTTGGTTTGACCAAAATTGATCAAGGGAAGTAATAAAAGGAGTGATATGCAAAACGATTTCAGCATGAAATGTCTTGAAACAATAGTACAGTCTCGTTTCGATGCAAAATTACGGGAAGCGCGAACGGTGCGCAATGCAAAAGGGACGAACGGTACTTTGAGGAAAGTTTGATGGAGGAATTAGAAGATAAGGGTTTTGATTGAAAAAAGCTAGAAAAAGTGATATAACTAAATAACTATATGGTTATATAGGAATATGGTTCACCACACCGATTTCGTACCTTTATTTCTATGGAAGAACTCACACTCACAACTCCGGCGCTCTTGTTTTCTGCAATCTCATTAATAATGCTTGCATACACAAACCGATTCCTGGCCTATGCCGCTGTCATTAGAAACTTGCACGACAAGTTTAAAGAAAACCAAGACCCTTCCTTATTGCGTCAAATTCAAAACTTAAAACAACGTATTTTCCTCACAAAATGGATGCAAATTTTCGGCATTACGAGTTTGCTTTTGTGCGTACTTACCATGTTCTTGATCTACATTGACTATCACAAGGTGGCGGTTTGGATGTTTGGCATTGGGCTGCTTTTACTTCTTATGTCTCTAGCGTTCCTTATTCGAGAAATTCAGATTTCTACGCGTGCATTACACCATCATATTGCTGATATTGAGGAGCATTTGAAGAAAAAGAAAAGTAAGTAGTACAAAAAAACCTCCTGCCGAGTTGACAGGAGGTTCCGAACTAAAATGCCGTTTTGTTGTCAAACTGTTTACGGCATCAGAAAACTGCGCACTACTACTACGCGCACCTAAACTAAAATCTAGTTAGTCTTCAAATGAATTTGTACTATTGTTTTGAACTCCCACATTCGGGTCGCCAACGGCAATTACTTTGAACTCCGTTCTACGATTCTTTTCATGTTCCTCTTCGCTACAGTCCGATTTCACTGCACCTTCACATTCACAGTCGTTCAAAAGTTTCGATTCACCATACCCCTTACCATAAATTCGTTCTGGATTCGTGATTCTTTCTTTGATATAGGCTGCTGAGGCTTTAGCACGTCGATCAGATAACCTTTCATTATAGGCTTTCGAAGCTCGACAATCCGTGTGCGAGCCGAGCTCCACTTCCATATTCGGATACTTGTTCATGATCTCCACAATCTTGTCTAGCTCGACTGCAGCATCTGGTCGAATTTTGTACTTATTCAAATCGAAGTTGATCGGATTAATTTCAATCAATTCGCTCAAGTCACTAACCATTGGGTCCAGCGTTAAGTCTAAATCGGAATGCACATCGTATTGACCTTCCTTGTCAAACAAAGCATTGTACGTAACTGTTTTCGGAATGTACCCTTCCTTAGAGATCGAAAGGTTGTAGCTGCCTCGATCGTCCAACTTTTTGTCTGCTAAGGGACGCATATAATCTCCAGTTGCTGATGTTGTTATCGTTTCAACATCACCGGTCATATTATCTGTAATTTGAATGGTTACCCCTTCTAAGGCATCGCCTGATTTTGCATCCGTAATCAAAGCGTACAAAGACAATCCTGGATCTTTCTCCAAATCAACATCTTCGTTCAAGACTTCTAGTTTTGGATCCAATCCTTTTGTGGTGAAGGTGGTGCTATTGTCAAAATAATCTTCATTTGTAGCAGCAATGGAGTAGTCCAAATCGGGTTCAATAGTAAACTCATACCCTCCATTTTCATCCGCTTTTGTTGTTCCGATTACTTCACCAACTTCATTCAAAAGTTGAACGCGTGCACCAGGAAGAATGGCTCCTGATCGAATGTCCGCAACCACTCCCTGAACCATTAAGTTCACTTTCAAAGGACGCAGTAATTGAAAGCTGTAAATGTCATCATCGCCACGACCCGTTTCTCTGTTCGAAGACAAATATCCAGTGGTATTGTCCGCGTTCATGATCAACGCAAAATCATCCTTTGAACTGTTTACCGGCTTTCCAACGTTGATGCGCTTTTTAAAGTTTCCATTTCTATCTGGAAGCATGGCAAACACATCTAGTCCACCGAGCCCTACGTGTCCATCTGAAGAGAAAAATAAAATCCCTTCGGCAGACATCCATGGGAACATTTCCTGTCCTTCTGTATTTATCTCTTCTCCCAGGTTTATAGGCGTACCGAAGGTTCCGTCTGCCAGGACTTCCATCTTGTAAAGATCTACGCCTCCAAAGCCTCCATGCATGTCAGAAGCAAAGTAAAGGGTGCCGCCATCTGCCGAAAGACAAGGGTGTCCAACAGAGTAGGCCTTCGAGTTGATCTCCATTTCCTGCTCATTCTCCCAAGCTCCTTCAGCAGTGACATTTGCATAATAAATCTTCAAATTTTGAATTCCCTTCTCGTCCCTTCTATTTTTACCCGAACTCATGTTATTTCGAGTAAAGTAAACACGTGTACCATCTGAGCTAAAACACAAAGGACCTTCGTGGTATTTTTTGTTCTTCTTCGTTTGATATACTGGGTTTTCTATAGCATTGTTCACTTGCTTTCCAACATATAAATCCAAGAATTTCTTGTCATTAAAAGAATGAAATCGCTTTACCGAAACGTGCTTCCTTCTATTGGAAACAAAGTATACTTCGTCATCTTTCGCTGGATAGCCTCCAAAGTCGGAATAGGATGTATTTACATCCAAATGATTGATCGAAAAATAGGGCTGTTGATTATTTAAGTCTGTCAAGTAGGATGCATTGCCGACGAATTCTTTCGCTCTCAAATCATCGCTTGTTTTAGCGTGAAATGCCTTCATCCATTTATCACTTTCGCTGTACTTACCGTTTTCTTTCAAAGCTTGTGCATAGTTGTACAAATCTTCTGCCTTTGACTCCTGTGAGTCAACATACATAGCATAAACCTCCTCTGCTTTCTGCGTTTCCCCAATCTGGTAATAGCAATCCGCTAATCTAGATTTCATTTCTGGGTTATCCACCTCAGAGTTCAGAAGCTCAGTATAAAGTGGAATTGCTTCAGCGTATGCCACCCGTCCGTAATAATTGTCTGCCTTTTTTAATTTGCCAGATTGCGCAAATCCTGCGCCTACTGTCAATGTGAAAAAAACTATTGCTACTATTTTCATATTAATATTAATGGGGTCTAGAAAAATCTTGGTGAACGAATTCCGTCCTTCTTGAAAACAAAATCATAAGAAAGTAATACTTCAAATGTTCCTTTGTTGAATCCTGCGAGTTCTGTGATCGTTTGGTCGTAAGCAATACCTGCTTTGAACTGTGGCGTTATTTGGTACTGAACAAATGCACCAAAACTGTCTCCAAATCGATGTGCAAGACCTAAGTACATTTTAGACTTATAAATAGCTGCAGCACTCAAATCTATAGATAGTGGAGCTCCTTGCGTTACTTTCAGCATTCCAGTTGGACGTAATTTCCAGCGTTGGTCTCTTGTCAAATTGAACACGCCCCCGGCAATTAAAAAATAGTGGCGTTGTTGCGTTGCTCCTGTTGAGTTTTGTTGGTCGTATTCCAAGATTTTCGGCGTACTCAATCCAAGGAAAAATTTCGGTGTATGATAGTACACTCCAGCACCAAAATTTGGGTTGATTTGATTGCGAATGTTCTGGAAAAATTTTGGGTCATCACTTTGATTGGTTTCCAATTCGTCCGTTCGCGCCGTCAACATATTCAAACCAGCCTTTACCCCAAAAGATAGCTTACTCTTGGAGTTCTTAAACCGCAGCGTGTAGGATGCATCTGCAAAGAACATCGTCTGCTGAATAGGTCCAACAACGTCGTTAACCACCGTTAAGCCAAGTCCCATGCTTTCATAAGAAAGTGGAGAATGCACGTTAAAGGTGGTTGATTGCGGTCTTCCCTCAATACCAAGCCATTGTTCTCGATGGATCAGTGTTGCGTTCAACATATCAGCCGATCCAGCATATGCTGGGTTAATCGCTAAAGTGTTGTCCATGTACTGTGTAAACTGCACATCCTGCTGCGCTGACAGCCAATTGCTTGTCAGGAGCGTCACTGCAGTGATAAATATTTGAAGTTTTTTCATAACTAATCGTTTCATTTATTCAGTTATTCCGACTATCGTTTCAAGTAGATAAATCCTTGGAAGACTCCTTCATTTCCAATAGACGGATCCTTCGTATCAAGTATGTAATAATAAGTTCCTGTTGGAAGTTCTGTTCCAACTAATCCAGCGCCAACATTTGTGGTTCCATCCCAATCATTTGCATAATCGGATGTCTCGTAGACTTTATTCCCCCATCTGTTGAAGATGATGATGCTGTTTCCTGGATATTCTTCGATGCCTTCAATCACATACGTATTATTGAAATTATCATCTCCGCCTGGTGTAAATCCATTTGGAATATCCAATCCACATGGCTTAGGACTACATGGGTCATCTGGATCAGAAGTTCCCGTTGGAACTCCTGGAGTTCCAGGGTCATCAATTCCAGTGAGTTCTTCACAGTCAGATAATCCATCGCCATCAGTATCTACAACTACTTGTCCAATTGGATCACAAGGATCGTTTGGATCAGAAGTTCCTGTCGGTGTTCCTGGTGTTCCCGGATCGTCAATTCCTGTGATTTCCTCACAATCTGTAAGTCCATCACCGTCGGTATCAACTGTGTTCAATCCGATAGGGTCACATGGATCGTTTGGATCAAATGGTCCCGGTCCAAACGTATTCGGATCGTCCGGCGTGCTTGGATCATCGATGCCCGTTAACTCCTCACAGTCTGTCAAGCCGTCGCCATCAGAATCCGTCGTGTTGATTCCGATTGGCAGACACGGATCGTTCGGATCGAATGGTCCTGGGTAGTTGTTCGGATCATCCGGTGTACTTGGATCATCGATTCCTGTCGTTTCCTCACAATCCGTCAAGCCATCTCCATCAGAATCGACTGTATTGATCCCGATTGGTAGACATGGATCGTTCGGATCGAATGGTCCCGGGTAATTGTTCGGATCATCCGGTGTGCTTGGATCATCAATGCCCGTTGTTTCTTCACAATCTGTCAAGCCATCGTTATCAGAATCCGTTGTGTTGATTCCAATTGGTAGACATGGATCGTTCGGATCGAATGGTCCCGGATAGTTGTTCGGATCATCCGGCGTACTTGGATCATCAATTCCCGTTGTTTCCTCACAATCTGTCAAGCCGTCGTTATCAGAATCCACTGTGTTGATTCCAATTGGCAAACATGGATCGTTTGGATCGAATGGTCCTGGATAGTTGTTCGGATCATCCGGTGTTGTAGGATCATCGATGCCAGTCAGCTCTTCACAATCCGTCAATCCATCATTATCAGAATCCGTCGTGTTGATTCCAATTGGATCACATGGATCATTTGGATCAGATGGTCCGTTCGGAACAATTGGTGTACTCGGATCGTCAATTCCTGTGATTTCTTCACAATCTGTCAAGCCATCGCCGTCAGTGTCCGTTGTGTTCAATCCAACTGGATCACATGGATCGTTTGGATCGAATGGTCCCGGTCCGAATGTTGTCGGATCATCCGGTGTGCTTGGATCATCGATTCCTGTCGTTTCCTCACAATCTGTCAAGCCATCGCCATCAGAATCCGTTGTGTTGATTCCAATTGGTAGACATGGATCGTTCGGATCGAATGGTCCTGGATAGTTGTTCGGATCATCCGGCGTGCTTGGATCATCGATTCCTGTTGTCTCTTCACAATCCGTCAATCCATCATTATCAGAATCTGTTGTATTGATTCCAATTGGCAAACATGGATCGTTTGGATCGAATGGTCCTGGATAGTTGTTCGGATCATCCGGCGTACTTGGATCGTCAATTCCTGTTGTCTCTTCACAATCCGTCAATCCATCATTATCAGAATCTGTTGTGTTGATTCCAATTGGTAGACACGGATCATTTGGATCGAATGGTCCTGGATAGTTTCCTGGACTGTCCGGCGTACTCGGATCGTCAATTCCTGTTGTCTCTTCACAATCTGTCAATCCATCATTATCAGAATCTGTGGTGTTGATACCGATTGGTAGACATGGATCATTCGGATCGAACGGACCTGGGTAGTTACCTGGATTGTCTGGCGTACTTGGATCGTCGATTCCTGTTGTTTCCTCACAATCCGTCAAGCCGTCGTTATCAGAATCCGTTGTATTCAATCCAACCGGATCACATGGATCGTTTGGATCGAATGGTCCCGGTCCAAATGTTGTTGGATCGTCTGGTGTACTCGGATCGTCGATTCCAGTTGTCTCCTCACAGTCTGTCAATCCATCGTTATCAGAATCTGTTGTGTTGATTCCAATTGGTAGACACGGATCATTCTCATCAAACGGTCCTGTGTAGTTGTTCGGATCATCTGGTGTGCTTGGATCATCGATTCCTGTCGTCTCCTCACAATCTGTCAGACCATCATTATCAGAATCAGTTGTGTTAATTCCAATCGGTAAACATGGATCGTTTGGATCGAATGGCCCACCATAGTTATTTGGATCATCTGGCGTGCTCGGATCGTCGATTCCTGTTGTCTCCTCACAATCTGTCAAGCCATCGTTATCAGAATCCGTTGTATTGATTCCAATTGGTAGACATGGATCGTTCGGATCGAATGGTCCTGGGTAATTGTTCGGATCATCCGGTGTACTTGGATCATCGATTCCTGTCGTTTCCTCACAATCGGTCAAGCCGTCGTTATCGGAATCCACTGTGTTGATTCCAATTGGTAGACACGGATCATTTGGATCGAATGGTCCTGGATAGTTGTTCGGATCATCCGGTGTGCTCGGATCATCGATTCCTGTCGTTTCTTCACAATCTGTCAAGCCATCGTTATCAGAATCCGTTGTGTTGATTCCAATTGGTAGACATGGATCGTTCGGATCGAATGGTCCCGGATAGTTGTTCGGGTCGTCCGGTGTACTTGGATCGTCAATTCCCGTTGTTTCCTCACAATCTGTTAGTCCATCATTATCAGAATCCGTTGTATTGATTCCAATTGGCAAACATGGATCGTTCGGATCGAATGGTCCTCCGTAGTTATTTGGATCATCCGGTGTACTTGGATCATCGATTCCACTTGTCTCTTCACAATCTGTCAAGCCATCGTTATCAGAATCTGTTGTGTTGATTCCAATTGGTAAACATGGATCATTTGGATCGAATGGTCCACCGTAGTTGTTCGGATCATCCGGTGTACTCGGATCATCAATTCCTGTTGTTTCCTCACAATCCGTCAAGCCGTCGTTATCAGAATCTGTTGTATTGATGCCAATTGGCAAGCATGGATCGTTCGGATCGAATGGTCCTGTGTAATTGTTCGGATCGTCAGGTGTTCCTGGATCATCAATTCCTGTTGTCTCTTCACAATCTGTCAATCCATCGCTGTCTGAATCAATTGGTGAAGGACACGGTAGCACTGTAATGAAAATGGTGTCATTTACACATTCTGGCGGCAATGGAATTCCATTGTCACAGATTTCCACAACCACAGTGTCGTTTCCACTGAATCCACCGTTTGGTGTGTACGTAAATGTTCCGTCTGTGTTGATTACAATCGTTCCATTACTCGGTCCTGAAATTGGTGTTGGATTCGCATCCAATACCGTTCCATCTGGATCAGAATCCCCAGCATCCGTCAAGTCTCCTGAAGTCGGAATACCAATGGACGTTGTATTGAATTCGTTGTCTACAATCGGTGGATCGTTCACCGGAGTTACGGTGATGAAGATGGTATCGTTCACACACTCTGGAGGCAATGGAATTCCGTTATCACAAATCTCTACCACAACAGTATCGTTCCCGTTGAAGTTTGGATCTGGCGTGTACGTATATGTTCCATCCGTATTGATCACGATAGAACCGTTATTTGGTCCGTCGATTGGTGTTACCGTTGCATCCAACGTGGTTCCGTCAGGGTCGAAGTCACCCGCATCCGTCAAATCTCCACCTATCGGTGTGTCTTCTGGAGTTGTGATGAATTCGTTGTCCACAATTGGTGGATCGTTCACTGGTGTCACAGTCACGAATAATGTATCGTTCACGCATTCCACTGGAAGTGGTGTCCCGTTGTCACACACCGTGTAAATAACTGTGTCAATTCCGTTGAATCCAGCCGCTGGCGTGTAATCAATTGTCGTACCTCCACCTGTGATTGTGGTAGTACCTCCACCTGTGGAAGAAACAATCGTTGTTACTGTTGTCGTTGTTCCATCAGGATCAATATTGTTCGCTGTTAAGTTTGGCAAAGTCGTCGCTGTTGGCGTGTCCTCGGCAATTGGACCCATTGTCTCGTTTCCTTGACTTGGTGGATCATTCACTGGTGTTACGGTCACAAACAAAGTATCATTCACACATTCCACTGGAAGTGGCGTTCCGTTGTCACAAACCGTATAAATCACCGTGTCAATTCCGTTGAAGTTCGGCGCTGGCGTGTAATCAATCGTGGTACCTCCACCTGTAATTACTGTTGTACCTCCACCTGTTGAAGAAACAATCGTTGTTACCGTTGTCGTTGTTCCATCAGGGTCGATGTTGTTCGCCGTCAAGTTCGGAGAAGTCGTTGCAGTTGGCGTGTCCTCAGCAATTGGACCCATCGTCTCGTTTCCTTGACTTGGCGGATCGTTCACTGGTGTTACCGTCACGAACAAAGTATCATTCACACATTCGGCAGGAAGAGGACTTCCGTTATCACACACTACGTAAGGAATCGTATCAATTCCATTGAAGTTTGGCGCTGGAGTATAGTCAAACGTTCCGTTTCCGTTGTCCACAACTGTTCCGCCTCCTGTAGGCGTTCCAATAGAACTTACAGACGTTGTTGTTCCGTCTGGATCAACGTTGTTCGTCAACACATTTGGTGACGTCGTAGCCGTCGGTGTATCTTCAGCAATTGGACCCATTGTCTCGTTTCCTTGACTAGGTGGATCATTCACTGGTGTTACGGTCACAAACAAAGTATCATTCACACATTCCACTGGAAGTGGTGTTCCGTTGTCACAAACCGTATAAATCACAGTGTCAATTCCGTTGAAGTTCGGTGCTGGCGTGTAATCAATCGTGGTACCTCCACCTGTAATTACTGTTGTACCTCCACCTGTGGAAGAAACAATCGTCGTTACTGTTGTCGTTGTTCCATCAGGGTCGATGTTGTTCGCTGTCAAGTTCGGAGAAGTCGTTGCAGTTGGCGTGTCCTCAGCAATTGGACCCATCGTCTCATTTCCTTGGCTCGGCGGATCGTTCACTGGTGTTACCGTCACGAACAAAGTATCATTCACACATTCTGCAGGAAGAGGACTTCCGTTATCACACACTACGTAAGGAATCGTATCAATTCCATTAAAGTTTGGCGCTGGAGTGTAGTCAAACGTTCCGTTTCCGTTGTCCACAACTGTTCCGCCTCCTGTAGGCGTTCCAATAGAACTTACAGACATTGTTGTTCCGTCTGGATCAACGTTGTTCGTCAACACATTTGGTGAAGTCGTAGCCGTCGGTGTATCTTCAGCAATTGGACCCATTGTCTCGTTTCCTTGACTCGGTGGATCGTTCACCGGAGTTACGGTGATGAAGATGGTATCGTTCACACACTCTGGAGGCAATGGAATTCCGTTATCACAAATCTCTACCACAACAGTATCGTTCCCGTTGAAGTTTGGATCTGGCGTGTACGTATATGTTCCATCAGTATTGATCACGATAGAACCGTTATTTGGTCCGTCGATTGGTGTTACCGTTGCATCCAACGCGGTTCCGTCAGGGTCGAAGTCACCAGCATCCGTCAAATCTCCACCTATCGGTGTGTCTTCTGGAGTTGTGATGAATTCGTTGTCCACAATTGGTGGATCGTTCACTGGTGTTACCGTCACGAACAAAGTATCATTTACACATTCCACTGGAAGTGGTGTCCCGTTATCACAAACGGTGTAGATTACTGTATCGATTCCGTTGAAGTTCGGTGCTGGGGTGTAGTCAATTGTTGTTCCACCACCCGAAATAGTTGTCGTACCCCCACCTGTAGAAGAAACAATGGTTGTTACCGTTGTCGTTGTTCCGTCAGGATCGATATTGTTCGCCGTCAAGTTTGGTGATGTCGTTGCGGTTGGTGTGTCCTCTGCAATTGGACCCATCGTCTCATTTCCTTGACTTGGTGGATCGTTTACTGGAGTAACTGTAATAAAGATCGTATCGTTTACACACTCTGCCGGAAGCGGTGTTCCGTTGTCACAGATTTCCACAACTACTGTATCGTTTCCTGTGAAGTTTGGATCTGGCGTGTATGTGTACGTTCCATCCGTATTAATCACAATCGAACCATTATTTGGACCGTCGATTGGCGTTACCGTTGCATCCAACGTTGTTCCGTCTGGATCGAAGTCACCCGCATCGGTCAAATCCCCACTTACTGGTGTGTCTTCTGGAGTGGTGATGAATTCGTTGTCCACTACTGGTGGATCGTTCACAGGGTTCACCGTCACGAACAAAGTATCATTCACACATTCTGCCGGAAGTGGTGTTCCGTTATCACATACTACGTATGGAATGGTATCAATACCATTGAAGTTCGGTGCTGGAGTGTAGTCAAATGTTCCGTTTCCATTATCAACAACCGTTCCTCCGCCTGTTGGAGTTCCAATAGAGTTTACAGATGTTGTTGTTCCGTCTGGATCAACATTGTTTGTCAATACGTTTGGTGATGTCGTCGCAGGATCATCCTCGTTCACGGTCATGAACTCATTCCCTTGACTTGGCGGATCGTTCACAGGTGCTACGGTCACAAACAAAGTATCATTTACACATTCCACTGGAAGTGGTGTTCCATTGTCGCAGACTGTATAAATCACGGTATCAATTCCGTTGAATCCAGCCGCTGGTGTGTAGTCAATTGCTGTTCCGCCACCTGTGATTGTCGTTGTTCCACCTCCTGTTGAAGAAACAACCGTTGTTACAGTCGTCGCTGTTCCGTCTGGATCAATGTTGTTTGCCGTTAAGTTCGGCGAAGTCGTTGCTGTCGGCGTATCTTCTGCAATTGGACCCATTGTCTCGTTTCCTTGACTCGGCGGATCGTTCACCGGACTTACTGTCACGAACAAGGTATCATTTACACATTCTACCGGAAGTGGTGTTCCGTTATCGCAAACGGTGTAGATTACTGTATCAATTCCGTTGAAGTTCGGTGCCGGAGTGTAGTCAATTGTTGTTCCTCCTCCTGTGATTGTTGTCGTTCCTCCACCCGTTGAAGAAACAATCGTTGTTACCGTTGTCGTTGTTCCATCAGGGTCGATGTTGTTCGTTGTTAAGTTCGGTGATGTCGTTGCCGTTGGAGTATCCTCTGCAATTGGACCCATCGTCTCATTTCCTTGACTTGGTGGATCGTTTACTGGACTTACAGTCACAAATAATGTATCATTCACACATTCCACTGGAAGTGGTGTTCCGTTATCACACACCGTATAAATCACCGTATCGATTCCGTTGAATCCAGCCGCTGGCGTGTAGTCAATTGTTGTTCCGCCACCCGTGATTGTCGTTGTTCCACCTCCTGTTGAAGAAACAACCGTTGTTACAGTCGTCGCTGTTCCGTCAGGATCAATATTGTTCGCTGTTAAGTTCGGCGAAGTTGTTGCCGTTGGTGTGTCCTCTGCAATTGGACCCATCGTCTCATTTCCTTGACTTGGTGGGTCATTCACCGGATTCACCGTCACGAACAAAGTATCATTCACACATTCTGCCGGAAGCGGTGTTCCGTTATCACATACTACGTATGGAATTGTATCAATACCATTGAAATTCGGCGCTGGAGTGTAGTCAAATGTTCCGTTTCCATTGTCTACAACGGTTCCGCCGCCTGTTGGAGTTCCAATGGAGTTTACAGATGTTGTTGTTCCATCAGGATCGACATTGTTTGTCAATACATTTGGAGATGTCGTCGCTGGATCGTCCTCGTTTACAGTCATGAACTCGTTTCCTTGACTTGGTGGATCGTTTACTGGACTTACAGTCACAAATAATGTATCATTCACACATTCCACAGGAAGTGGTGTTCCGTTATCACAAACCGTATAAATAACTGTGTCAATTCCGTTGAATCCAGCCGCTGGCGTGTAGTCAATTGTCGTACCTCCACCTGTGATGGTCGTAGTACCTCCACCTGTAGAAGAAACAATCGTTGTTACCGTTGTCGCTGTTCCGTCAGGATCGATATTGTTTGTCGTTAAGTTCGGTGATGTCGTTGCTGTTGGTGTATCCTCAGCGATTGGACCCATCGTCTCATTTCCTTGACTTGGTGGGTCATTTACTGGTGCTACGGTAAACGAAATAGTCGCTTGATCACACAACCCGTCTGGGTCACACAATTCGTACGTAATCGTTGCCGTACCGTTGTAATTATTCGCTGGATCAAACGTAACATCTCCTGTCGTTGGGTTGTACGTCCACGTTCCTGTAGCATCTGTAAATGTCGTTTGCAGTCCTGGAGTACCTGGGTCCAAATCAACAGTATATTGACCCGCTCCGTTTGTTGGAGCTGCTGGTGTTCCATCAGGATCGGTATCGTTAGAAAGAATAGCTACAACTCCATTGGCCCCATCTTCTACCAACGGCGCACCTGTATCATCGTTTGCAACCGGAGGACACAGTCCAATATCGATCGTTGTGGTTGTTGTGAAACCGAAACATCCTGCCGCATTCGGTGCGATGGTATAGGTTACCGTATACGATCCAACTGTACTTGTATTCGGTGTAATTTCTCCTGTTGCTGCATTGATGGTCAATCCTGCTGGAGCTGCTGAGAATGTTCCTCCCGTGTCTCCCGTCAGTGTAACGGCCTGTCCCGTAGTTTCGCCCTGACAGAATGTTGCAGCGCTATACGAGATCGTTGCCGAAGGTGTAGCATCAAATGTTGTTACCGCAGCCGTTGTTCCTGTATATCCATCCACCACAGTAGCTCCAGTTACCTCTCCGACGCCATTTACGGACGTTGGAAGATCGCCCAAGATTCCATCATCGTTTTGATCAGTGTATCCTGCTTCTGCAACATCGTTACATCCGTCTCCGTCTGAGTCTGTATCTAAGTGATCAGGTGTACCGTCATTATCTGTGTCAATAGCTACACAGTATGTCAATTCATATAGTTGAAGTGTTACGTTACCCGCGTTTCCATTTTCTTTTCCGACGCGAATTACCACTTGCGTAATCGGTCCTTGGATGTTGAGTCGAATGGCATTGTTTGGAGCGTTCGCCCCACCCGCTGTACTAATTACTTTGTTTCCAATATTTGTGTAATCCGCACCAGGGATGTTCAAGTTTGTGATGTTCGATGGTGTGATCGGAACTGGTGTTCCTGCATTGAAGGCTTCAAAAGTAGCTGCATCAGAATTGTCCATTCCACCGAAACTGAATTCCAAATTGTACACTTCATTGTTGAAGTTCAGCACATACACCCCTTGATCTCCTGCTGGAAAATCGGTGTTTTGTGGTTGCATTTGCAAGTACGGTCCTGTAATACCTCCGTTGGTAATCAAGCGTATTCCAGAGTTCCAGTTGGCCCCGCCAATCACTGAATATCCAAAGTCAAAATTGGTTGGAGTTACAGGCGTAGTATTCACAAACTCGCTAAGATCATCCACCGTTCCCGCAGACGTAGCTGTTGCATTAAATGCTGTGTTCAGAGCATACCCTGGGGTGTTCATGTCTAATGGATTGGGCGAACATTCCCATTCGTCAACATCGTAAATTCCGTCGTTATCATCGTCCAAATCGACAATGTCCAAGATGAGATCGTTATCAGAATCTAAATTCCCCGTAACGATTGAAACTTGATCCGAACTGGTTCCACACGCATTGGTAAAGGTCCATTGGAAGACATTTGTTCCAATTCCCAAACCAGTTACAGTTGTGTTCGGATCTGTTGGATTCGTAATCGTTCCCGAACCACTAACCAGTGTCCAAAGGGCTGTTGAACCCCCTGACGGAGTATTCCCTGCGAGGGTTGCGCTCGTGGATGAAATGAACTGATCAGCGCCTGCGTCCGGCGGCGTACTTCCTGCTTCCAAATAATCGGGAACTCCATTTGCTGGAGCTACGTCCAATGGTGCGGTGTATCCATCAATTGCATTTGTACCTGTGACTTGTCCAACACCATTTACTACCGTCGGAAGCTCAGCGAGAACACCATCTCCGTTCGGGTCTGTAAATCCTGCTTCAATCACATCTGAACAGGCGTCATTGTCTGAATCTGGGTCAAATGAATTGATGATTCCATCCAAATCCGCATCGTATTGATCGTCAACTCCATCGAAGTTTGAATCCACGAAACCTGGCGAATCTGGATCAATGTAGTTTGGAATTCCGTCACCATCAGCATCTGCAACAGGATCAGGCAATCCTTGATGTTCATCTACATCTAGAATTCCATCGTTGTCATCGTCAATGTCAATATTGTCATCCACCAAGTCGCCGTCGTTATCACAGCTTGGCAATACCATTGTTGTTAGTGGCGAAGAAAGGTCTACTGCGTAGAACCAAGTGTTGATACATCGAGAGTTT
The DNA here is from genome assembly GCA_043584915.1 of Fluviicola sp. Lineage (GTDB taxonomy): Bacteria > Bacteroidota > Bacteroidia > Flavobacteriales_D > Crocinitomicaceae > UBA4466. The sequence continues at coordinate 1,181,479 of CP121319.1, read as the reverse complement.
CCGTAGTCGTCACAGAGCGTTAATGCTGTGGCATCTCCCTGACCACCTGCTACAGCAGGAATCGTTGATGTTGGATTAGAACCGTTCCAAGCGTGTGTTGGCCCCAAGATTCCTGAAGCAAGAACAGTTCCGGTTACACCTCCTGTTGTTACATTGTCCGTTTGCGCACCACATGTTCCGAATGGGGTAATGTTTGAATCGTCCCAATACAATTCGCGAGATCCAGTAGAAGGGAAAATACTGATGACGCTCAACCCATTGATGTTCATTTCGGCATCAATCATCGGAACGTTTGTCCGTCCTTGGTAAAGCGTTACTTGCACTTGCGTGGTAAACATTGCTGGAACCGGAGTCCCCAATCCGTCCAGTCCATTCCAAGGCATAACTTGGTTCCCTGGATTTTGGCCAAAGGCCTCCAGTGTTACGTCCTCGGTTCCCGGTTGATATCCCGGAATTCCGTTAAGTTCTATCGTAATGGAAACGTCTCCAGGTTGGTCGATGTAATACGGTATAAAATAGGCACCAGGACACCCAAAAATGTCGCTGGTAAATGCTGGATTTCCGGGTGTTCCATTTGGAAAGGTGGATACATCTGGATTGGTAAGAAAGACTTGATAGCCTCCTGCGAGTGTTGGAATGGTGTTCGTGGACTGCCTGTCCGTTAAGAAGTTACCCGTATTTGCAGCACCTTCAAAGTTCATCGCAATTTGATATGCCAACGGACGAAAGCCAGGTTGGAATTGCACCTGAACCACAAATTGATCAGGCGTGTAAGCAAAGTAGTCTCCAGTAAATGATGATGCCAATGCTTGATCAAAGTTTCCAGAAACAAGATTGGTAGTAACAAAGGACCATTCTCGGCTCCAAATACGACCTATAGATTGTGTATTAGTTGTGGTAGCTACGGTGAAGTCAAAGAATGGCATCGTCAATCGCCCATTTAAAACAGTAGAAACGTCCATGGTCGCTCCTCCGTCAGCGCTTCGGTACATTTCAATGTAAAAGTCACCGTCTGTTGTTGGGTTAAACACTATTGGTGTATATCCAGCTGGATTCAATCCTGAAACATCTGGACCCGATGCCGCTTCAGTATAGTCATTGATAAAACCAGCACCGGCAGTTGGAATTAAAGTAGGACCTACTACTAGAGTTCCCGTTTCATCGTAAATTCGATAATAAGCGTTGGTTACGATAGTTGTCGCTGCTCCGAATGCATATGTTCTTGGATGAAATCCAAAATAAAGATTTTCACTGGCGTTGTCCGAAATTGTAAAACGAACGCGTTGTTCGTCTGGACAAGCCAAGTAAGAACCAGCTCCTAAATCTGGGGCAACAAGAAGGGCAGCTCCATCTGCACTGTTTGTAGGTGACACTTGAGCGGTTCCATCTGCAAGCGCAGTTTGAGTTCCAATCAAGGTAAAGATAAGCAGCACAAAGGCCGTTGTAGCAGTTTTCCAAGTTTTCATCATCTCTCAGGCAGTATAAATATTCATGCACTATCGACGACTTCAGAAACCGGAAGCCACTGTTATCAAGTTAGTTAATCGTCGAAAGTGCCAATGAATCAAATTTATTAGCGTCGCGAAACTACGCTGAAATGGAGAAGTGTGAAATACTGATTAATCAGTAATTTACCTTTTTATAATATCCCTTGTTGCTTAGCAACGTAAACGAGAGAGATGGTATTTGGAACGTTAAATTTCTTGATCATGTTTTGACGATGGGTATCAACTGTTGCTTTGGAAATGAAGAGCTTTTCGGCGATTTTATTACTTGACAAACCTTGCTCGATATCTCTTAGAATTTGTAATTCTCTTGACGTTAAAGTCAGCTTTTTCGGGGTAAGAATTTCCTCAACTTTCTCTGTTAATTCCTTGACCCATTCCACCTCGTTTTCACGATCTAAGTGATAGTTTGTTCGTACCTCAAACCCAATTTTTTGTTCAGGATTTATGTGGGTTACGTCCGTCAAACTCAAGATTGCTAGGTCTGGATTGTTGTTTTCGTTTACTTGAAGAATAATAATTCTTCGCTCCAATGTTCTAATCTCATTGGGCTTGAAACTGACATTAAACTGAAGATTAAAAATGAATTCTCTGGGCTCCATTGGATTCGTCATCGCGTACTTTAGAGTAAGCGCATCAATCTCCTGAAGTGTATTAACTTGTTCTTCAATAATATTATTGACTACCGTAAAGGAACTTGGTGTCTTTTCATAAAATTCCAATCGAATATTCTCTTCGTGAGAAACAAGCCCTGGAATGGTTGGTCCACCAACAAGAAAGAAGTCAGGCTTTACCCAATCAACGAATTCTTTAGCTGTCGCAACGACACACTCAAGTTCATTTTCTGATAACGTTCTTTCCCGAAAATAATCGGAAAATACTTCCCTGATATCGTATTTCATTGCTAGTAGTCTGTCTTCTCTCGCCTCTTAGACGAGGGTATTCTTATACCCTTCCAAAATTATGCAAAAGAAAGTCATCTAAACAAATGAAAATTGCAGTTAGGATCACCATTTGGTTAGTAGTTTTACAGAAATAAATGTGTTGTTAAATCTCAATTCGTCGAAGCTAAAAATAGCTTACCTGCTTGATTTATTGACACTTACGAGGATGGTTTTGCGTAAAAACAAGGGTTCGTCGAAAACCGACATCATACACACTTTACAACTTGAAAATTAGGATTACAATTTTAACGCTAGTTGGAAAGGAAAAAAGTAGTTGCTAAAACGAGCTCTATCTTGCTTACTGAAAGACAAAAACATTATGCACGAATAGCACCTATATATCTATCTCTGAAGTTTAGGGCTACCATGTACTGGGAAAACTGATATTCAAAGTTGCGAAACACCGAGAGTGAATTCGACACGCTCAAAGTAAAAACACTCAATCAGTCAATTCTTTGAACGGCTGTTAAGTAGCTTCGCTGCTGTGTTGGGCTGAAAGGAAAACAAACAATCTACGGTCAAGAGGGTATCATTACCATTCAAACCAATAATATGAGCGGTTTCACGCAAGGTCCCAAAATAATTTACTAAGGTTATGGTGGGTAAGTTGGAGGTGAAACATGCTTTGAAAACGTACAATACTCAAAGGGACGTCATCTACCTTGGATATGGCAACTCCATCGATTTACGCCATCTCAAAAAGGGGGGGTACTATGTAAACTTTAACAATGAAACCCCGAAGGTGCGGGTGCGGTGAAAGGTTGTCTATTTTTTACTCCGAACCTCCGCCAGCATACAACGTGCACTTCCGCCTCCCACAAATTCTATGGTTGGAATTTCCAAGGCCACCAAATGATCGTTGTGCTGCAACAATTGTTCTTCTTGTTCTTGGGTTAACGATTTCCAAGCAGATGTAGACATCACCAACAAACGCTCGTTTTTGGCATTCGAAACTTGCAGCATATTCCCCGCAAAATGATCATAAACCTGATCATTCGTGAGAAAAATGGGCACTTTCCCAGATTCGAGAATCGTTTGTTTCAAGCGCGGCCAATCTTTTGGGTCAACGGTTTTATTGCCAATAAGCACAAACGTTGCTCCCACGCACATCATCACGTTTGTATGATAAATCAATTCCCCCGCCTTTCCGAACGCCTTGAAACAAACAGCTTCATAGCCAATTAAATCGGCAACGCGGGCAACCAGAGATGGATGCGTTCTGGGCGAAATTGCAGCGTAAACACGTTTGGCGTCATGATCGAAAATGAGGCTACCCGTTCCTTCTAAAAATTCCGGTGGATTTTGCGTTTCGTGACCACGCAAATCAATGACTTCATATCCCTCTTTTTGAACCAGTTGCTCCACAACGTCCATGCGGCGCTCCGCACGTCGATTCGATACCGCCATCGGATATAAAATCAATTGACCCGTTTCATGTGTCGAAATCCAATTGTTGGGAAAAACAGCATCGGGAACTACCACGTTCTCATCGCCGCGGATAACGCTGATTTCCACCTCAAAAGAGCGCAGCAAATCAACCGCATCGTTGAATTCCTGCAGGGCCTTTTTTCGCAGTTCCTGGGCAGGCAACTTCGATTCGTTCTGAAAACTGTTGGAAATCGCCGCCTCGTCATTGAATCCGAAGTGCAGCGGCTCTGCCATTAAAAGATGCTTGGCTAAATACGACATGGTGGAAGGAAAAGTAGTGATTTCCCAAGTGAAATCAAGAACAGAAAGCCTTGCTAATTCTTACTTTTCACTAAATTGGTCTTCTGTGAAGGAGAACGAAGCGTTTGACATGATCATTTTGGGTGGCGGAGTCGCCGGATCGCTAATGGGGATTTCCTTGATGCGAAAAGCGCCAAATTTAAAGGTCGCCATTGTGGAGCGAAATGCCAGTTTCCCCAAAAAAGTAGGAGAATCTACAAGTGATATTTCAACGCTCTACTTTCGACAATTGCAACTGGATCATTTGTTGGAAAAACATCCGACCAAAGCAGGACTTCGCTTTCTGTTCAACGAGAATCAATCCGATCAAATGAAGGATGTTTCAGAATTCAACAGTCCCACGCTTAAATCATCCATTGGTGGCAGACATTTGAACCGACAGGTGTTCGATGAAGACTTGCTTTTGGAAGCTGAAAAATTGGGATGTTGTGTATTTCGCCCGGCAGCCGTTGTTTCGCATTCGTTCGAATCGTTTGATTATACCCTCGAAATTCGTTCGGAAGGAAAAGTGCACCACCTCAACGCGCCAAAATTTCTCGATGCAACAGGCAGAGCGCGGTTTTTACCCAAAGCGCTTGGTTGGAAAGACCTCCCATTGCAATTGAAAAATGCAGCCATTTTTACGCGCTTCCAACATCCAAATGCCAATTTGCAACTCAACGCGCAAACAGCCTCCTTTTGGAAGCAAAATGCCGTGAATGATATCGAGTACGGAACCACACATTTCATGCGTAAAAATGCTTGGTTTTGGCTCATCCGGTTGAGTGAAAACGAATTTAGTATCGGCTTGGTGTTGGATACGAATCATCACAAAGTGTCTGATCACGAATCCTATTTCAAAGCACAAATTCAAGAAGAACCGCTGTTGGCATCTTTCTTCAACGATGCCCAACATGAAGAGATTCAATACATCCCACAACTCAGCTATTGCTCAGCGCAACTGTTCCAGGATGGTGCAGCGGTAATTGGTGATAGCGGCGCGTTTACCGATCCATTTATCAGTCCCGGGTTGGAAATGATTTGCCAACAGGCAGCGTACATGAGTTCCTTGTACGTCCGCGATTTCAAAGCGGGGAAGTTTCACCGAAAACGTTGGAGAAAATACGAGCGCACCTTTCTTCAGTCCTACCAATCTCGTGACGTGATTTACACGCATTGGTACTCCATTATGCACGATTTCGATTTGCTCACGAATTGGATGCGCGTGTCCTTGTTCGTCTATTTTGGTTTGTACACAAATCCAGCCTACGCTTTTCCAAAACGATTGCGCTTGCCTGTGCGTTCCAAAGGACTTTCAAAATTGGGTGTTCGGATGTTTATAAAGAGAATGAATGCGCTCGCGAAAAAAAGAGAACGCGCCACAGACAACCGTTACAAAAAACCGCAAATTGCCTATTCTGGTGTGCGCATCGCCAATGGCTTTCAACTTTTCGCCCTGCCCGTGGTTTTATTTTTCCGATGGGCAAAAAGCTATTTGATTCTGGAGTGGCGACAATTGACTAACAGATAATGTGTATTTTCAGCTTGAGACTGGGACACGACCATTTGCGAATTGCGCAAATAACGGTTGCCGAATTGCGGAATTGAGGAATCCTACACGAAACTTGATGCCTAATTTAGCAGTAACCAAAAATTACAATCCTATCGAAGCTAATAACGCACATATCGCTACAGCAGTAAATTTCAAAAAGCTCCAGGGCTTTTTTACAGCATCAAGTGCCCTCGTTCTCGCCGGATACTTTATTTCTGAAGAGAAAGACAGCATCGCCTTATTGTTACTGCTCTGGTGCAACATCTTCGGTGTTTTTCTTGTGTATCGTTTGAACGACATCATCGACCAGGACAAAGACCTTAGTTTTAATTTGCGCCACTTTTTCTCGTATCCCATTCATGTAATCATGGTGCTGCAGTTTTTCCTTGTAACGCTGCCACTCGTGCTCATTTTCGTCAATCCATTCGTATTTGTTGTTTTGGGAATCTCAGCTATTGTCGGCGTGTTGTACTCCATCACGTTTCAATTTGGAGACTACACCTTCCGCCTCAAGAACATCTTTCTGGTTAAAAACATACTCATTGGTGTCATTTGGGGAGCGCTTATTTTAATCGGTGCCGGAAGTTTTGAAGGAAATGTCATTCCAATATTGTTCACCTTTGCCAGTATTCAAGTACTTATTGGTGGCATTATCCGCGACGTTCCCGACATTGAAAAAGATCAGTTTGCAGGTGTGAATAGTTTGCCGGTAATCATCGGAATTCCCGCAACCATCATCTTCTGTCATGTGCTGAATCTTGGGTTTATGAGCTACTGTTTTATCTCCGAACAGCCCGCATACATGCTTTTTGCCGTGTCCATTCCAACGATTTGGCGCCTCATCAATTTGATTTTACTAGCTCGTGATCCATACGAGCCGCGTTGGAGCCAATCCATGAACTTGTTTACCTGTGTTTTAATATTTGTAAGTTGCTTAATCATTGCTGAGCATGACTACCTCTTTTTCTGATATCACCCCAATGACCTGGGCCATTTTGGCGCTTGGTGCCGCAACGGTATTTAGTATCGTCTGGATTTTCGACGCGCGAACACACGCAGAATTGGTGAAGGTGGACATCACCGACAAAGAGCTACAAACGCACCGAAATATCCTGGCGGCCTCCTTCGGAATGGAAGCCTCATTGGTGCTCATGTTCTGGAGTCCATGGATCATGCTTCCCTTTTTTATTGCTTTTCTCATCACGCGCCTGGTGCACGAATTCATAGACGAACTGCATTTTCATACGGATAGGTGCACGCCCTATGAATCAACCTTGCATTTGGTCATGTGGGTGTCCGTTTTTGTGAAAACCACCACGATGTTCTTGTGGGGATTTTTCACGCAATTCGAAGGGTTGTTCGATTTGCCCTGGTACATTTTTGTTTGGGGATTCATCGTCTTTGGGGCGATGGGCATTACCAGTTATTTTGAATGGAAAAGATGATCAAAAACACAAACAATATTCATAAGATAAACAGCGCACCAAGTGATCTCAGTGTATAAAATAAAACCCGCGTTCCAGAAACTTTTGCAGCCCTTGCTCAAGGAGTTGCACAAGGGTGGAGTTACTGCCAATCAAATTACGATTGCCGCGGTCATCTTGTCGCTTGGAATGGGAACGGCACTTTGGTATTCCTACAAATATCCCGCATTGATATTGGTGATCCCTATTGGTTATTTGGTGAGAATGATGCTCAATGCATTGGACGGAATGATGGCCACGCAATACAACATGCAGAGCAAATTGGGCGAAATTTTGAACGAACTCGGCGATGTGATTTCCGATGCCGCCATTATTTTTCCCTTGTTTTTCCTGCCGGGATTGCACCCACTTTTGATCATACTCTTTGGAGTACTGGCCATTTTGAATGAATTTGCCGGAGTGTTGGCAAAAGTGGTAAGCGGCACCAGAAGATACGACGGACCTATGGGGAAAAGTGATCGCGCTTTGCTCATTGGATTGTATTGTTTGATCTTCTATTTCTGGAACGATCTCAATGTTGCAGGCAACTGGATTTTTGGCGCAGCCAGTCTGTTAACCGCGCTCAGTACCATCATCCGATTGCATAAAAGTTTGAAATGAACATCTTTGATTACTTCATACCAAAAGAACTCCTGATTGCCTTTTCGGTCATTTTCGGGGTGCTGATCATTTGTTCCATTGCGTTCCGCATTTGGCATAGTCGCACAAAGAACGATTTTCAAAAAGAGCTCATTGTACGCGTCGATTCCTGGTGGAAAATTGTTGCCGGAGTAACCCTCGTCACTGTGGGGCCAAAGTGGTTGGGGATTATTCTCATCGCCTATGTTTCATTTGTTGCCTTGCGCGAAATGATGTCCATCGGGCGCTTGCGCTCTTCCGATCGATTAGCAATGCTGTTCTGTTATCTCGCCATTCCTGTTCAATATTACCTCATTCACATCAACAGTTTCTACGGGTCGCTGATCTTCATCCCCTTAATCATGTTCGCTACCATTGCGATTGTTTTGGTACTTACGGGCGATACTGAATTGATTGGACGATCGATGTCCATTCTGCCCGCAATGCTCATGCTCACGGTCTTTTTCTTGAGTCATTTGGCATTTCTTTACAACATTCCAACAGCGGAAAAGTCGGCGGGTTCAGGCGGATTGATTTTGTTTGTCATTGGACTTACCGCCTTCAACGACGTGTTTCAATTTACGTGCGGAAAGCTCTTCGGAAAACACAAAATTTTACCGAAAATCAGCCCCAACAAAACATGGGAAGGATTCATTGGCGGTATTTTACTCACGGCAACAACGGCATTTGCCATTCAAGTTTTGACACCTCTGGAAGGTTGGCAAGCCTTTCTCATGGGACTTTCCATCGGAATTGTTGGCTTTTTGGGCGATGTATTGATCTCTGCCATCAAGCGCGATCTGAAATTGAAGGACACCAGTGATCTTATTCCCGGACATGGTGGTGCCATGGATCGCTTGGATTCCATTGTTTTCACCGCGCCATTGTTCTTTCACCTCTTAATGCTGTTTCTGAAATGAAAGACTTTTTCAAACGATGGTTTTACCGATTGATTGTCCGTCCATGGCTGACGGTTTTTATCGGGGTGAAGTACGTCAATAGAGACGTTTTTAAAGGGAAAGACCAATTCATTTTGGTGGCCAATCACAACAGTCATTTCGATGTTGTTTCCATCATTGCAGGAATGCCTGGAGATAAAATCAAAAACTTGAAAACGCTGGTTGCCGGAGACTATTTCGGAAGAACCAATGTTGCGCGATCGCTCACCGATTTCTTTTTCAATGCCATTATGATTTACCGCGATCGCAAAGATGAAAACGTGAGTGGTGTAGAGGTGTTGGATCAAGTTTTGAAAAATGGCGAATCCCTCGTATTGTTTCCAGAAGGCAGCAGAGGCAAACCTGGCGTAATTGCAGAATTCAAAAGTGGGATTGCCATCCTACTCAAAAACAATCCTGATATTCCCTTCATCCCGGTATATTTAGACGGTTTTGGGCGCGTGTTGCCCAAGGATAAAACCATTATTTTGCCCATGGAATGTAAAGTGCGGTTTGGCGAGCCGATCTACATTGATAAATCGAAGGAAATGGAGGCTATTTTGGACGATGTGAAAAATGCCATTTTAGGACTCAAAATACCCGAAGAAACAGATAGAAATCAATTCACCTTTCAACACCCTGAAGAATGAACACACCTATAATTTCCGTTGTCTTGTTTTCAGTCGCTGCATTGCTCGGCGCATTGGGACAATACCTATACAAAACGGGCGCTGATGTAGCCGGCGGATCCGTAAAAAGTTACCTGGCCAATCCGCGTTTGTTGGGCGGCGTATTTTGCTATATCGCCGTGATGGTTTTGTTCGTGGCAGCCTTCAAAAAAGGGGGGGAATTGTCGGTGTTGTATCCAATTTATGCCTCCACCTTTATTTGGGGTGCACTCATCGCCATGTTGGCGTTCGGAACACCCATCAAGCCCATCAATGTGGGCGGCATGGTGATGCTTGTCGGCGGCATGTATTTAATGGGCAAATAAGTTCGATATGCGTGTTAAAATCCTTCTGATTCTTCTTTTCTGCGGCAGTTTTGGTCTTCAGGTAAGCGCCAAAAAAAGCAAGCACATTATTTGTATTGAAGATGCCAGTATTGCGCTATCCGAAAAAGAAGCCGTTGTCATTCTTCCAGGCCTTGGTGATGGCAAGAAACAACGAAAATGCCAACAGGAATTCTTCTGTGGACAAGGGTTTGACGTCTACATTCCAGATTATATCAACGAGGAATCGTTTGACGCAACGTACAACGAATTTGTTGATTTTCACGCCGAACATCAATTAGGGTCGTATAAAAAACTGCACGTTTTCGCTTATATTCTTGGCACCTGGACCATCAATACGTACATCCAGAAAAACGGAAAAGGGAACATCGCATCTATTGTTTATGATCGAAGCCCCATGCAAGAATTGGCGCCCATTCTCATTGTAGAGAACATTCCTAGAATTGCCAAATTCATGTTCGGGAAATTGCCTGAAGACTTGAGCAAAATGCCGTACCCCGCTATCGATACCTCGGGCTTGCAAGTTGGAATAATGGTAGAGAGCAAGGCCACGGCTATATTGCGTCATTACGAGGACAAAGCAAAGGAAAAATTCACGTTCGATTGGGGAAATATCGACTACAAACAAGCGTACGACGACTTGATGTACACCTACCTCAACCACGATGAAATGTATACGCGAGTTGACGTTTTTGGAAACTACGCATTGCACTTTTTCAAGGAGGGATCCTTCGGCAACTCGGCCCGCAGAAATTGGTACGGTTGGGATTCTTTTGAGAAATTGCCGAAGATCAAGAAATCTTTGCTCAAGAAACAACCAGACTTTGAGGGTGTTTGGAAGTCGGAAAGCTTTACGCGAAACGGTACTGAGGATTCCGTATACAATTACATTTCAATCGACCATGAAAGATCTTTTATTGAAAAGAATATTCCTTCAGGTCAACATCCAGTCTTTCCTTCGACAGAATCGTTCGAGCCAGAGCCTGCAGTCAAAACCGATAAAAAAAATAGATTCATTCAGTTCTATGAAAGCGGAGATGTTTTTCCTATTCAACAATTGCCTGAGAAAAAATCGGAGGGTAAATGGTTTTATATAATTGATGGTGTTCGTTATTCAACGAAGAAGTAGCGTAATTTTCCACCAGCGTTAAGCACTATTCGTCCCTTGTGCAGCTTTTTGTAACGTTCTTGCGTCTTACTAATATGAAAACCCTACTTCTCACCCTCACAGTTTGCAGCGCTGCCCTTTCTTTTGGGCAAATAGGATCGTTGGACTATGTTGAAAATACTGGTCAATTTCCAGATCAAGTAAACTTTAAAGCCAATCTATACAACGGAAATGTGTTCGTGGAAAACAATTGTTTCACGTATGTATTTCACAATCAAGAAGATTTAGGCCATCACCATGATCACACGATTGGCATGGAGCATCACGAAGAGCCAGAATACGTTCGTTCGCATGCCTTCAAAACAAAATTTTTAGGAAGTAACGACAATCCTACGTTTTCACATGACATGCAGCGTGCTGGGTTTTACAATTACTTCATCGGTAACGATCCTTCTAAGTGGGCTTCAAATGTTAGTCGATTTGGAATTATCACTCAAAACGGTGTCTACGATGGTGTCGATCTGAAAGTATATAGCAAGGACGTGCACATGAAATACGATTTCATCGTGCATCCAAAAGCAGACGTTTCTCAAATTCGTGTGCAGCATGAAGGTGTTGAAAGCGTAAGCCTGAAAGATGGCAATTTAGTTTTGCAAACTTCGATAGGAGAAACTGTAGAAAATTCACCTTACGCGTATCAGGTGTTGCGAGATGGGTCTATCGAGGAAGTTTCTTGTCAGTACGCCTTGAATGATGGCGTGGTAACTTTTGTATTTCCCGATGGCTATGACTCAAAACGTGAATTGGTGATTGATCCCGTTCTTGTAGCGTCTACGCTATCAGGCTCTACAGCGACCAATTACGGTCACTCCGCGGCATTCGACAATGCTGGAAACATTTACACGGGAGCTCGAAGCTTCAACACTGGGTACCCAACAACGACAGGAGCATTTCAAACGGCTTTTGGAGGTGGAGGTGTTGATATTGCGGTTAGTAAACTCAATCCAGATGGTTCAAATCTTATTTACGCAACCTATTTAGGCGGCTCAAGTAGTGAGTACCCTCATAGTATGATTACCAATACCAACGAAGAACTTTGGGTGCTTGGCTCTTCCAGTTCTGCCGATTTTCCTGTTTCAGCAGGAGCTTATCAGAATACTTTAGGAGGGTCACAAGATCACGTATTAATTCACTTAAGCGCTGATGGATCCACATTGATGGGCGGAACCTACTTAGGTGGTGCTGCTGCGGATGCGAGCAATAACGTTACGTTTAACTACGGAGACAACTTTCGTGGGGAGATTATTTTAGACAATCAAGACAACTGTTATATCGCTTCCTGTACACAATCAACAGACTTTCCTGTTACGGCTGGTGCCTACCAGGGAGCTTTTGGAGGAGGAAATTCAGATGCTGTTGTTTTCTCATTAAATCCGGATATGTCGACATTGAATTGGAGTACTTATTTGGGCGCTGCCGATAACGAAGCGGCCTATGGTTTGCGCATCGATGCGAACGGAGATGTTTTCGTTTGTGGTGCTACTGATGGTACCTTTGTTCCTGTAACCGGACACTTAACGGCTTCTCAAGGAGGAGACGATGCCTACGTTGTTAAGTTCAACAATGATGGAACCGCTTTACTAGGAGGGACGTACTGGGGAACTGCAGATAGCGACAATGCCTTTTTCCTCGACTTAGGTAGTGGTGGAGAGGTTTTTATTTACGGTCAAGGAGGAACGAGCATGCCAGTTACGGCTGGACTTTATGCCGATGCAAATAGTCCGCAATACATTGCCAATTTTACTAATGACCTTACAACTCTTGTTTACAGCACTACTGTTGGTGGGGTAAGCATAGTTCCAATTGCCTTCATGGTAGATCAGTGTGAGTACATTTACTACTCAGGTCATAATGCAACTGCGGGCGCACCTTTAACGCCAGACGCTATTGAAACGGTGGGCGGATTTTACGTTGGTGTGCTTGACCCAGGAGCTACTGGATTGTATTACGGAACCTATTACGGTGGAAACCATGTAGATGGTGGAACGAGCCGATTTGATCCAAGTGGTGTTGTTTATCAAGGTGTTTGTTCCGGAGGTGGATTTAACACAACGCCGAATGCTTGGTCTAGTACACAGCCAAGTTGGGATATTGCCGTTTTCAAAATTGATTTTGAAGTACCATCACAAACACTCGATATTGCTGTTGATGACGTAATTGCTTGTGGGGAAGCCCCTTACGATGTACCGTTTGCTAGCAGTGCCGGTCCAAACGCAACCTTTACTTGGGATTTTGGAGATGGAAATTCTTCAACGCAAGACAACCCTACACACCAATACAATACGCCTGGGTCTTACGATATTATTCTAATTGCCGAAGACTCAACCGGATGTGTTGCCTCTGATACTGCCTTCGCAACAGTGGAAATCATTCAACCAGAAACATTTAGTGCATCTTGGGATTTCACTCCGCCGCCACCTTGCACGAATACGGTTACTTTGGATGTGGCCTTTACTGGGTCAGGTGCCGATTCTTTGGTGTGGAACCTTCCAAACGATACATTGATTGATGTTCAGAATTTTCAGGCAATCTATACAACGCCTGGACAATACGATATCACTCTAGTTGCATACGATTTTGAATGTTCGGAGGTGGACACGATTGTCTCATCCTTCTCCGTTTCTGAATTCACCAGCGCGGGAAATATTGTCATGCCGAATGTCTTCACTCCGAACAATGATGGGGCGAACGAAGAATACAAGCCTCGCTATCAGTCGAATCCTGCAGAGGATGTATTCGACAACTTGGAGTACTACCACATCGTGATTATTGATCGTTGGGGAAATACTGTTTTTGAAAGTGGCGAACTCCCCTCGGAGTGGTCTTGGAACGGAAAAGTTGGAAATGATAAAATTGGTGATGACGCCGTATATTTCTACAAAGCCGAGTATCGCGAATTCTGTACTTCAGAGGATGGTACACTTCAAGAAAAGCATGGATTCATCCACTTGGAACGAGACGAATAATTGTGTTGTCCTGAATCGTTTAAGATTGGTTATTTTGATGGCTAATTTTAAAGAAACCCTTACCTTGCGGGCATGTTATTGAGCATTAACCCTATTAAGAGTATCAAAAACGATTTGGATGCCGTTCGTGCACCGCAAATCGAGAAGTATAATGTGCCTTCTTTTGGAGAGGGAGAGTTTGGAACGCTTCATGGAGGCAGATCCGATACAAACGGATACAAATTCCTGACGGTTCACCTGTTAGGGACGCCGAAAATAAAGGTCGTTAAAGGTTGTACGGTAACATTTGAAGGGCCAGAAGGTAGTTTTACTATGAAATCTGATACGAAAGATATCGAGACTTTTTATTCCGATAGTTTGAAAAAAGGCGTAACAGAAATCGAGCTATTTCTTGATAAGGATAACCTCGCGTTGCTGAAAAAACCCATCAACAAAATGACACTAGATTACGGAAAATCTGGCTTGTTCAAAAAGCATTCGTATTCGTTCGATGTCGACGCCAAGAAGTTCAAAAAGATTTTGTTGGAGAAGTAATCTCTGTTGTTCATTCTATTTAATACAGCAATATTAACTTCGTTTAATACGTGCCAGTTACGTCTTCATCGACAACAATAATGAAGTCGGCTTTGCCCTTGTATTCCTTTTCCAGCTTATCAATATTCTTCTGTGTTACTGTGGAAATGGTTGCGTAATTCAGCGTTGGTTGGGAACGTTTCAAATACCACAAAATTCCTTCGTAAAAATCGGAATGAAATGCGCCGTTAAAGTGGAGAAATTGCTGTCCATCCTGATAATTTTCTAGAATAAAGTGTGCCATCGTTGCATCCTTAATTGCTTGTGCCATCACCAATGATGGAGTTCCGTGTTCACCCATCATTTCCAGAATTTTCTTGTATTGTGGTAACTCTGAATCAAAAGCAATTGGTAGCGGTGCGATCCATGATTTTTCCTCTGCTGTCAATGAGTCTAGCGCCTCAAATCCCCCGCTTTTGTACACTTTATTAGCATATTTTCGCGGGATATTGGTAGCTATAAAAAAAAGACCTTCCTCTTTAGCATAGTCCAGGAGTGGTGCATAATCCGTGTCATGATTAGACCACAAACGCGCCAGGGTATCCAAGGCATTTGCATCAATGGAGTCGTTTAAATAAGCATTGATTTCGTTTTGGTTGTCTGCTTCCAACATTTCGGCGCCAAGAACCAAATCATTTTTAACATCGAGGTCTTTCGTTAGCTCCAGCTGCAACCAATGTGCAATGGCACTGTTGTGCAGTTCCCCGAATAGAATGATGTCACGCCCTTTTAAATCATTGAGCATTTTCCCGTAATCCAGTTCTTTCCCGTTGGAATCGTAGATTTTGTAGGAGGCTTTTACCTGTGCGAATGAGTGAATGGACAAGAGGCAAATGAAGGTGAGAAGAAGTTTTTTCATGGAGATGATTGTTGTGTAAATATAAGGATTGGAGGGGTTTTTCGGTATCGTGAGCTTTAAAGCTATTTAGGCATTTGTCTAATTACCAAATTGCAAAAATGTTGCAAACCCCATTTTTTCTTTCGAACTTAAAGAAGCATGTGCCTCAACAAAAAAGAAGTTTTTTCATGGAGATGATTGTTGGATAAATATACGGATTGGAGGGGGGTTCGGTATCGTGAGCTTTATAGCTATTTAGGCATTTGTCTAATTACCAAATTGCAAAAATGTTGCAAACCCCATTTTTTCTTTCGAACTTAAAGAAGCATGCACCCCCAACAAAAAAAGAGACCACCTTCTTCAAAGTAATCTCTTTTTCGTCGTACAAAGTTCCCATTATTTAGAGAACGCCTTGCTAAACTGTTCCAATACTTGAGAGCCGCTCGAAAGGTTTACTTCACCAATCTTATCCGCGATTTTTTCCATGAACTCCATTTCTTTCAAACGGAAAAGCATGTCGCTATCCTCCATCAACTTTGCAGTATTCAAGAGCGTACGCGTTGCCGCAGTTTCTTCACGGCGTGCAATCGTATTGGCTTCCGCACTTTTCTGAGCCACCAACACCTTGTTCATAATGTCTCGAACTTCTCCCGGAAGAACGATGTCTCGGATACCAGCGGAACTCACGGAAACACCCAGGTTTACAGCATCTTCCTTGACGTATTGAAAAACAGCTTTCGCCACTTTTTCTTTTGCCGAAAGCAACTCGTCCAAAGTCACGGTTCCGATGAACTCGCGCAATGCAAGTTGGAAGGCTGTATACAATTGCTTCTGATAATCTTTGTTGTTCAAAAGTGCCTTTTCAGCGTCAACAACTCGATAGGTTGCTTGAAAGTTTACGCGCAAAGCCGCTTTGTCCTTGGTGAGCAATTCTTGTCCCGAAATTTCGAGCAAAACCTGACGCAAATCTACCTTCAAGACCTCCACTGGAGCGACATACTTCCAAAAGAAGTACAATCCTTTCGTCAATCGACGGGCAAATTTACCCTCTATAAAAAGCAATCCTTCCTCATAAGACTCCACCTTTACTTCCGTTCGGTAGGGTGCTACGTCTCTATTGTTCGCCAAACCGAGGTTCATTTGATTGGCACTTTCCGTATCGCGTAAATCGATGATATCAAAATTCATGTCTACCAATCCTTTAAAATAGAAGTAGCGACCTGGCGAAATCACTTTTTCAAAGTTGACACCATTGTATTTTAAGGCGATTTCGTAATCCTTTACTTCAACTACCTCCACGCTTTTCATAAACTGCGGATCACGCAACATAATGCTGGTTTGTGGAGAAATGCCGTAAAGTGCCTCTTTCGAGTATGTTTGTACTTGATCACCTAAACGTACCCAATGCTTTCCAGCGGTTAGAATACGCTTGTAATCTCCGTTGCGTCGGACAATTCCGACCTTACCTACATTGATTCGTACTGTTTTCATCATTTTGTTTTTAGATGATTATTAAACTTGTTGCCCTTTGCAACCTTTTTACTTTTCAAAAAATGCCGCACAAAGCGACCGTCTTTCAGAAACGGATGAGCAGTTGAGCCAGGGTCATTTCAAGTGTTCTCCGATTCCAATCAAGTAAGTTAAACATGCTTGATTCCTCTTTGAAGACTTTCAATTCGCCTCAGCGGTATCCCCTTTCACCGGCTTCTTTCGGACTGCAATTGTGAAGCAAGCCCCATATTGCTGGTCATCTTTGTGCTGTGCATTTAGCTATCACTTATGTAAGGGAAGTGAAAACCCTGATAGGACGGTAACAAGTACCGCGCTGGAACCATAATCCAGTGCTCTACCAATTGAGCTACATTATCCACGATGATAAAGAGAGGAATCGAACCTCTAACCCCTATGCTGTTGTTCTAGCCGACTGAACTACGGAACTATATATAGTCCCGAGGGGAATCGAACCCCTGACCTACAGCGTGTAGTACTAAGCAAATAATTTCGTCGCAGCATCTTGGAACAGCATGGCTGACAAGACTATGTGGCTGTTAAAACCATCATCGTAGGCGCGAACACTATTAACTCAGTTTGTTTTGTGCTTTTGCACAGTATTTTAAAGAACGTTTGTCATTTCAACCTGGGCGTTTCGAGGATCTCGATGCCCTATCCTTCATTAAGACAAAACAAAGTTGAGCTAGAACTACGCAGTCATTTTGCGTAGTTTAAATTATCCCTTCACTTTTTCTTCTTTTTCCCTTTTTTTGATTTGGACTTCGGCTTCGATGCGGATTTCTTCTTGGTCAACTTGATTTTCTTGTCCAGACGTGATTCCATGTCATCCATGTGAAACATGAACCCATCGTTATAGGTATGCAATCGCGCTTTCTTCAACAGTTTCTTCGCCTTAGCAAATTGTTGCTTGCTTTCAAGCACGCCTGCTTTCAACGAGTAGAGCAATCCTTTGTCTGATCCTTTCACCGACAGCCCGAAATCCAAAAATGTATCTGCCTTGTCGAATTCCTCGGCACACAAAAGCGACAATGCATAATACCCGTACAAAGCATGCATGTTCAAATTGTCTTCCAAGGCTTTTTCAAAATAAGCGATTGCTGAGTGGTAGTCTCGATAAATCTCTAAATGCAATCTGCCCATTAAGCACAAGGCTTGCCCATTGTTTGGTTCGTAGGAAAGCGCGTAATTCAATGCTTCCACGGCTCCTTCCAAATCGTAAGGATAGGCATCTAGCGCCTTCATCAAATACGTATTATTTTCCATATCATTCGTTTATAGTTGGCGCCGCCATTTCTGTTTTTCAGACGTGCGCTTTTCTCTAAATCTTTTTGTTTCCCGGCGTTGCTTGAAGTCTGTTGACTGAAAGACCTTCACCGGATTTCCTCGTTCTAAGTCGAGATGATTGTTCCACTCGTTTGCTTGCGCTAATTTGATGCGCTCCATTTGTGCTTCGTGCCAGGCCCGTTGCAAACGCTCGTTCGCTAACTTCTTATTTTGGAGCTGCGATCGTGTGTCTTGCGCCTCCACTGCTATTCCAGTGGGTTCGTGCACAGCTCGAACGGCGGAACTTGTTTTGTTTACATGCTGTCCGCCCGGTCCGCTGCTGCGATAGGTTTGATATTTTACCTCTTTCCAGTCAAAGTCTCCCAACGATTCGGAAGCGAGTTCGAATACGCCCACAAACCAATTTTTTCGCTTGTGATTTTTCCGAAACGGGCTTTGACTCGTCCACTGAATAGTACCAATCCAATCCTTGAGAATGTTTGCATTGTTCTTCGTATCCACCCATAAAGAGGCAGAATGGAGATTGCCATTAATATGACTTTTCTCTCGATGCAACACTTCGCAATAACAACCTTGAGCTTTGCATTCCTTGAGCATTTTCTTTAGAATTTGCGCAACGGCAAAACAACATTCTTCAGGTCCTCGACCTGCTGTTATTTGTATAAATCGTTTCATTGTTTCTTTTTGTTTTGTGACCAGAACCAGCGTCGAAAATCTGGAATGATCCTTCTCAAACTCTCGACGCCGATCACTGTTAGCTGATCACACTTTTTAATGTCTGTCCATTCGGACAATTTTTGGCGTGAACTGACCCACAACCTCCACCAAATCGCGTTGGTTGTTCATCACTTCGCGGATGTCTTTGTACGCTCCTGGCGCTTCGTCAACTCCACCTCCCAACATTTCCACTCCTTTCACCTTCAACTGTTTATTGATGGATCCTTGTGTGAAACGTTCGTGGCACTGCCGTCTTGAATACTTGCGTCCTGCACCGTGCGAAGCTGATTGCAACGATGGCACATTGCCCAATCCTCGAACGATGAACCCCGGCGCTGTCATTGATCCAGGAATGATTCCCAACTCATCCTTGGCAGCCGGAGTTGCTCCCTTACGGTGCACCACACACGTTTTTCCGTTTACTTCCTGTTTCCAGGCGAAATTGTGATGGTTTTCTATCATTGCAACGGCTCTGGTTCCAAGCAACTTGCTCATTCGGGCGTGGATATTGTCGTGACATGCTTTTGCATAATCTCCTGCCAATTGCATGGCTATCCAATATTCTTGCCCATCGTGGGTATTCAAATCGAGCCAAGCGAGGTGCTGTGCCTGCTTTGGCAATGGTGTTTGCTTCGTGGCGAGGTATGTGTAATGTTTTGCAATATTGGCACCCAAACTTCGAGATCCGCTATGCGTTAACAATCCAACATATTCTCCTGGTGGTAGATTCCATTCATTCTTTGAATCCATGATTTCTACCACCCCGAATTCAACGAAGTGATTGCCACTTCCCGATGTTCCTAATTGACGATACGCTTTCGTTTTCAAGCCTCTTAATAAGGGAATCTCCGAAAATTCTGATCGTTCGAACACAGGATGATCGTGTTTCACTTTGTGGGTTTCGTACATTCCAAACTTGGCGTGATTGGCTAAGAAATTCTTGAATTGATCCTTCTTTCCTTTCAAATAACTCACATCAATTGGGTAAATCGACAATGCCATTCTACAACCGATATCTACACCTACTCCATAAGGAATTACGGCATTTTCCGTTGCAAGAACGCCACCTATTGGCAAACCATAACCTGCGTGTGCATCTGGCATCATTGCGCCTTGCACAGCAATTGGAAGTTTCAGCGCTGTATACATTTGATACTTTGCCGCATCTTCAATTCCAGCATCTCCAAAAATGGCGTTTGGTACTTGCTTGTCGCGCAATTCGTGACGTTTTAGTACCACTGGTTTTTTCAATGCTTCGGCAATTTTGCCCCAAATTGGATCGCCTTCGAAAGCGTCCGGTTCCGACAGCACTTTTTTGGCTGCTGTCAGGTTTTGTTCTTTGGTAAATTTCTTTCGATAGCGATTGATTTGACCCAAGGCTACGTTCACTGTATTGTTCTGGGGATACCCGATGTTGATCAGGTCTTTCCCTTTGAGTTTCTTTCCCATGATATTGTTTTTAAATCCTTATTTCGATACCCGTTTAACTCTTTTTCGAAAGACCGCTTTTCGGCTTTTCTTGAAAGTTCTTTGCCCCAAAAGTTGCTGCGCCTTCTACCCTCTTGTGAAGGGCCGAAATAGCCCGGCTTTTCCATTTTCTGATCAATTAAATCCATTTCGCTTTCAAGCAGTGGATCGATAATCTTCGTATGCGTGATGTAGGCACGAGTATATTTAATTTGGAAACTCGGTTT
Source organism: Fluviicola sp. (assembly GCA_043584915.1). Lineage (GTDB taxonomy): Bacteria > Bacteroidota > Bacteroidia > Flavobacteriales_D > Crocinitomicaceae > UBA4466. The sequence goes on along the minus strand of CP121319.1, from coordinate 1,160,967 downwards.
GGGAAAACGCACGTAAAAACGCGTGTACTTTTTTCTATTTATTCGATAGATGTACGGCACACACAAACGTTGCGCTTTCGTTGAAAGTTTGTTGAATTGCTTCTTGCTAATGGTGGGAAGGTCTTTCACAATGAAGTGATCCGACACACAACGCCTCCATTTCTTATCGCATTCCGCTTTTGTTCTGCCCCAATAGCCGTGTTCCATTTTCTCAAAGATTTCTTCGATTTGTGGCCGACTTTTGTAGCGTTCCAACTTTGCGGTAAGAACTACTTCCTTATACCATCCGTGACGGATCGGTTTTTCTAATTTCCGATATCCCAGGGAGTTTGTTTGTCGAAAGAGTTCTCGCTGCTTTTTTCTCAAAGCACGAATTTCCTTTATTCTTCGCTCTTTTACATGAGCTGGTCTCATACATAAATTGTTTTGTTTAACACTTCATTTCAAGTCCAACTCACTTTCCAGGCGAGCCGAACATTAGGTTTTCATGGGTTGTTTCATCTTTCTATTCTTTTGTGAGGAAGCCTTAGCTCCCTCGGATTAACTATTCAATTGCATGTTGCGGAGATACGCTTCGTCGCGTTTCTCTATCTCCGAGAAGGGACTTCCGTTCACGGTGGTGATGTTGGAGAATCCATTTAATTCTGTAATCATGGATTCATTTTCGCTCACGGCACCTCGGAATTTTTTCCCGTAAGACCCTGTTGTTTTCTTTGTCACTGGATCTACATCTCCCCAATCGGGAGGACGCCCTTTTTCAATCGGTTCGACGAAGTAAATCTTCCCCGTTTTTAGTGATCGTACCAGGAATCGTCCTGTTTCATCTCGGTTGGTCAAAAAGTGTTTAATACGTTTCATTTTTCTAATGTTTTTAGCACTTTCACCAAAGCGAAAGCAACTGTTCCTACTCTACTAATTTTCAATTCAAGGCAAAGTGGGCTTCGCGCGCCTCGGTCCATTGAATTTTGCTCTTTTGTGTACTCTCGGTGAGACTCGAACTCACGATCTATCCGTTAAAAGCGGAGGGCTTTAGCCACCTAAGCTACGAGAGTATCATTTCTTCGTTTGCTGCCTGGGGGAATTTCGAAATCCCGACCTTCTCCTTAACAGGGAGCTGCTCTGCCACTGAGCTACCAAGCAATTTGCGGTTCATACGAGAATCGAACTCGTAGTACTTGAGCGACAGTCAAGCGTGTTACCATTACACTAATGAACCACATCATTCTAAAAACAAACAACCAGAGCTTTTACAAAACCATAATCCCGGACAAAGATTATCTGCGGTCCTCACCCGCTCTCTGGTAACCCTCCGGCATCCGTCCAGAAGGCTGTTTTTATTGGTCAATCAGCCGTTGTCACTTGCTGATTTTTGGCATTGAGATCGATGATCGCGCCGCCGCTCCTTTTGGACCAGCCTCAAGTGAACTTGGGCCGGTCAACTCGTCGGGGAAGCAGGATTATAGATCCCGCAACCGCTCCTTTTGGACCAGCCTCAAGTAAACTTGGGCCGGTCAACTCGTCGGGGAAGCAGGATTTGAACCTGCGTGCTCCTCATCCCAGGTGAGGCGAGATAGGCCAGACTCCTCTATCCCCCGTGATAAGCACCGATCTCCAGGAGGAGAAAACCCATAAGACAGTTGGGTTTTGGCGTTTCTCCTCCAAAGGAATTTGGCGGAGTGGCCTCGGTGCTAGTGGAATTGGTAGGACTCGAACCTACATGCCTCGTTAGAGGAACAGATTTACAATCTGCCGAGCCAACCAATTGCTCAACACTTCCAAATTACTAGCACACTCTCTTTCGCAAAAGCTTCATTTAGGGCACAAAAAAAAGCATCTCATTTCGGGAGATGCTTGTACAAAACAGTGTGAATTCAATTCACTATTCTATAGTTCTCTCCCTATTCCACCCCGGATCTTTTGAGGTGAATTCAAGTCCAAAGAAACGCTCTTGTGATGCGTTCAGATGGTACTTTTGATATGTGCTTATATTTATTTTCATGTCTTATTCTTCTTTATCAAAGTAATTACTTCAATGTTGTTTCGACAGCTTTGCTTCGCTGAAGTTTCTCCTTCGTAAAACTATGGAGAAGGAGCTTCTCCTTTGTAATATTATTGAGTAGAAGCCCTGCAAAAGCGCGGTGCAAATATGAAGGACATTTTTTAAACCTCCAAACATTTTAAACGTTTTATTTTGTTGACTTTCAGTTGTTTATGTTCTTTTTAAGCAGTATAATTTCAGGCCGCAACTTGCAGCTTTTTCGTGCTTTTCACAACTGTCTGTCTCCCAATTGATCCTGTTCTTCAATGCGTTTTATGTTCTCCTATTATTCATTCATATTTCGCTGAAAAAAAATTCAAAAAAAAACGCCCAATTCTCATTGGACGTTCTGCATATCTTGTTTTTTCTATTTCATTATTCGTAGAAATGTACTTCTTTAGACACAGAACATCCAATCAATTGCGGACCAAAATTTGGCGCCGCGAAGAGGGTTTGTTCCCATTTTTGACTGATATATATTCTGTTCATTTCCATATTTCTGTCTTGTAGACGCTGCAAAACTAGAAAAGGATGGCTCAAACGTCAAGTTTTCAGTCTATTTAGAATGATTCCATTACCTCAAACCATCAACCGAGTCGTTCTTCTACATTTTAACAAGTGCCTAATTTTTAATCGATTGATACAGTTTATTTGAATTCTACTATATTCGTTCTAAACCCTAAAACACTGAAATGAGCGAATTTTACGATATCCACTGTCATGTTTTTAATAAAAATGTCCTAATTCGACGCTTGGTCAGTGTAGTGCAAGTACTCGTAGATATTGTCGAAGAGGAAGGATCTGTCAACAAGAATGAACGACTTAAACTGGTGGTTCAAAACTTCAACGACTTACTGCAACCAGATAGTGAGGATGTTTTTCAAGTCCTTGATGAGGCATACAATCACAACTTTACCGTAACGCCATTGATGTTGGACCTAACATATGCCGATGACAACGACGGTAGAGAAGGTCAAGATCGTCGTTATCGAAGACGCATTGATTCCATTTTTGATATCATCCGCGGCTTGTTAAGAATTGCCAAGTTTAAGTTTCGCAAGGATGCTGAAATGAAAGCTCTTATTGCAGAATTGATTTTAAAAGTGAAGGCTTTCGACAAGCAATTCAAGGTAAAAAGTAAAGAGGAGGTGCAGCTTTTTGATGATGCGAATTATACGCAACAATTGGTGGAGTTGACCGATATGGCAAATAAATACGACAACTTTAAGCCATTCTACTGCGTAGATCCACGCAGGCAACGGAAAGATGGTAAAAACATTTTGCAAGAATTGGAAGAACACATCTTAAACGGCCCATTTGTGGGCGTTAAAATGTATGCTCCTGTTGGCTTTTCTCCCACTGATCCAATACTAATGGGGAAAGCACAGGACATTGGAGTTTATGGCTGGTGTGTGAAACACAATATTCCAATCACGGTGCATTGTTCCAATTCCGGTTTTGCCTGCTTGTCCCGACACTTGAAAGTATTCGGTCATATCAATATCAAGGATCGCATTTTTGCTGCTCCGGCTGCTCCATATAAATTTGATGTTGATTTCTTTGCTTTAACAATTAAGTTTGGTGAGGCCATTCACGAGCGTGCATATACGTTGAATCATCCTAAACTTTGGGAAAAGGTATTGCGCAAACATCCCAATTTGACGTTGAATCTTGCACACATGGGTGGGGCTACGCAAATTATGAAGTTCGTGAATTACGAATTGGAACAAACGGAGTTTCGAAAGCCTGAATTTGAGGAAATGCTTAGCCTTCTCAACAATCGAGATCGAAAAACGGTTGAATCTGCCTTTAAAAAACGTGGAAGAAAAAGACTTTACAAAGACGATGAGATTGACCTGACCAAACGCCGAGCTGTGTGGAACATTTTGTACAAAGCTGGGTTCAATGATAACTGGGCTAAGGCAATTTTTGACATTATTCGAAATCCAAAATACCCGAATGCCTTCAGCGACCTATCGTGTTTTTCTGTTGGAGATTGGATTGTTCCACCTGGTTCAAGTGAGAAAATATACACCATTGAACATGAATTGGCGGATTTCAAAACCAATGTTTACGATCACATGACTGATTATGAAAAGTCGAAGATTTTGTATGGTTCTGATTACTTTTTAATTCACTTTTTTGGTGCCAAAATGGAACGGTATGTTCAAGATTTTCAAAAGGTATTTGGAGAAGAGTTCAAGGATATTGCGAAGAGTCATCCAGAGCGATTTTTGGGTGTTTGAGTGAGTTGAGAAATTAAATGAAGGGCTACCTGGTAAGTCGAAGGCAGCTCTTCTTACTATTACACTATATAACCAAATGGTTATATAGTTATATGGTTTTTACTTTGAACTTTTGATTTTTGTTCCGACCTTAATAAGTCAGTCTTAACCAATGCAAATCATCAACCCAAAGCCGCTTCAGCATAAAAGTCCGAGCGCGTTTCAATCAAAATTTACTATTACACTATATAACCATTTGGTTATATAGTTATATGGTTTTTGCTTTGAACTTTTGATTTTTATTCCGACCTTAATAAGTCATCCTTAACCAATGCAAATCATCAACCCAAAGCCGCTTCAGCATAAAAGTCCGAGCGCGTTTCAATCAAAATTTGCTCTACCATCTTAGCATCAGGTTCTAAGGGTAAGTTGCTTCCTTCAAACAACGATTCTAGCGCTTCCTTTTGCGCCTCCGCCTTCTCAACAAGTGCATCGTACTCAAATTCTCCTCGCTTGATCGAAAGCAAATAATCCCGGTCTTCCCTACGCACATTCACCGTTCCGTCAACAGCAATTTCCCTCGCCATGTGAAGCAAACGAAACGTGTGCATCATATTCTTGGAGTCGTAGTTTTTGCCATGAGACACCGTTGTTTTATACCGTTCCTCATTTCGTTTTTTCACCCAGTCCCAATACTCGCGGTACTTTTTGCAATAGGTAGAATAGCCATCTTTATTAAAGTGAAGCAGCGCAAGCGTCTCCTCTCCTTTTGGAACTTTACTCACTGCAATTTCATTAGAATTCTCCTTTTTCACAATGCCTTTATAAGGAATCTCTTCACTATGATGCAAGGCATAGCAGTTGCGCAAATTCGAGAGTTTTCGTAGTCCACAATTTTCTTGTTGGATGCCTTTGCCGCCCAAAAAACGAGTCAATTCAACAGTTTTGGCGTTCTCATAAATGTGGCAAAAGTCTAGCACTGATTTCCGTTTTTCATCCACTGGATTTACAATTTTCTTTTCCAGGCCGCGCGATTTCTTGATTTGAGCATATGCATAATTGGCAAAGGATTTCTTGCATTTTTTTGACAAGAACATCTCCATGGTGAAGCGGTCAAACAGCGGATGTTTGTAACGAATACAGTCTTCGGGAACATTCAGTAATTCCAAGATGTTTGGATTGTTGCCAAGACATAATTCCACGAATTTCTGAAGCTCGTAGTAAACGATGTCGTTGCTTTCATTGTTCACTTGCGATACATAATTGAGTCCGTAAAACTGCTCTTTTGGCAATACAAACACGCCGCGAATATCTAAATCAGAAGTGGGCGTATGAAGACCATACGCCCGACTTCCGCTAACAGATTCGAAAAGAATATTTCCAGAATTATGAAGTTCTTCTAGTGTCATGTTACTTGATTTATGAAGAAGGTGTCAAAAGCTTTCAGATTCACTTTTACGCTTCCTACTTCGTTTCTTTTTTCATTGTTTTCTTTGACCACGCGTTTTGCCAATGCGATTAACCTTGGATCAACTGTCATTTTGTGCGCCTCTTTTGCGGTTGCCTTCACGGCAATCAACGCATCTAGAAGTTGTTTTTCCTTCTCAGAAACCAGGGAGTATAACTCGCGAAAATTTACCGGAGCAACACGTTCCTCCTTTAAAATCCAGTTGGCACACAAGGCTGTTCGTATGGCATAAAAGTAGGACTTCAATGTCATGTTTTCGGTATCCAACAAATCATCAAACCCCTTATTCATGCTGTGAAAATGATAAAACCCGGCAACAGGATTAAAATTTACCATTGCAAGTTCCTTCATTTCCGCAAGTGTATTTCCTCGATCCAAATAAACGATTGGAGAAAACAGCCACCCTAAGAAAGAGGCGTTTGTTTTTGCCATGAGCTTGGTTGCTTTTCGCAAATCCCACCCAGAACCATCCAAATCATCATCGGTCATAAACTCTATGGTATCTTTCGATTCCCAGAGACTCAAATACGATTCTTTGGATTGCATGTATACAAAACGTACGTCGTAATCAGAATCTGGAGAGGCAAAGCCCCAAGCCCTGCTTCCAGACTCAACGGCAAAGAGAACGCGAACGTTGTGCTCGCGCTCCACTTCTTTTAATTTTTCCAATATTCTATTTTTCATCGTTTTTTCTTTTATTTCTTCGTTTCCAAGGTGCATTTTTCTTGATGTCACCTGCCATGATACATCCATATGGAAGCACCTCATCCACCACTTCTCCTAGCCCAAACTCTTCCATTTGAGATCTTACCGTTGCCGCATTTTTGTAGGCACTTGGCAATTCCGTAACATCGATTTCATTTGAGAAGAATCGTACATCCAATCCAGCGGTTTCTTCGGCAAATACTTCCTCGTTGGTTTGGTGCGCCTTGCTTTTTCTATGCTTCGTTCTACTCATATTTCTACCGGCGCCGTGAGGAGCAAATCCAAGGTTGTTTTCTGTGGTATCTCCCTTCACAATCAAAACGGGTTCTGACATATTCAATGGAATCAATCGCAAGCCGTTTGAGTCAGGCAAAAACTTTTCATCCAATGGTGTGGCGCCTTTCGCATGATAAAACAAATCTCCATCTTTGAAAACAAAGTTGTGCTCGTTCCAAAATCGATCTTCGATGGCAATTTCCAGCTTTTCGGCAACCGCATCATGCAATACGGTGTGGTTCAATTTTGTCCACTTTCGTACAAATTGCAAGGCTTCCCAGTATGACTTCCCTTCTTCTGTATTGTAAGGAATCCAAGCGTTTTGCTTCATTGTTTCAGGCGATAATTCTTGTCTAAATCGTTCCGCAACTTTCATTCCTTTCGAAAAAAGATTTGCTCCAAAACCTCTACTCCCATGGTGCGTTACCATCATGGTGTTGCCGGTTTTTTTGGATTTCCCAACGAATAAGAAGTGATTCCCATCTCCTTGTGTTCCGAGGTGTGACCTTGCCGCCGACTCACATTTTTGATCGTTCAAAAAGTAATTCGATTTCAATTCCTCCAACATCTCTGCAGGAAACCTGAATTGCTCGTCTCTCGATCTTCCCCCCCAACCAAAATGGGTGCTTTCGTGCGCGGCATCCAAAACCAATTTCGGATCTGTGGCCCCAAAGTCTGTCAACATAACCGAGCAGCAAATATCTGCACTGTGCATTCCTGGGTGGATGGCATTTTTGGCTACTGCTACGCCGCCTACTGGAATGATTCCAGCTGGCCCTGTCGGACAGGCGTCAGGCATCACCGCTCCGTTAACCAAAGTTGGTGTTTTCATCAACTCTTCCATGGACGATAAAACCGCATTCACGTTTTCCTCCTCCAGCGCATTTTCTGCTTTTATATTGATTGCATACGAAACGGGCTTCTCATGCAAAGCGATTGGGTCTGGCTGTTTGAATTGCTCCAGGTATGCCATCAATGCTTCTCCCTCTAATTGATGCTCGTTGATATGTGCCAACGCTTCTCTAAACCAAGGCGCTGGTCGGTATCCCAAATCAATCAATGTGTTTCCATTTGCTTTCATCTTTCTTCTTTTTTAACCTCCGCCAACCGGATTGTCAACGGAGGATTTTGATGTGTATGAATATTTGAACAAGACAAAGGTTTGCATCAAGTGCGCAATGATTTTGCGTAGTTCTTTTTAATTTCTACATTTAACTATGAATCGTATCCTTTTCCTACTAATAATACTGCTATTCTCGCCATTTTTCACCATTGCTCAAAAAGAAATAGACGGTACCGTTTCTGCGGGTGATTCTGTAAATGTATTCGTTAAGAGCAGTACGCCTAAAACTTCGCCAATCATAGAAGTTCTCTTTAAAGCTGAAGACAACCATGGCTATCCTTATTGGGGCCTGGAGAAAAAGCACCTAATTGTGCGCGAAGGAATGACTCCTTGCCAAGTAATTTCTTTAAGACACCTAACTGATAATGAACCTATCAATATTGTGCTTGTTTTGGATCATTCTGGTTCCATGGAGGAAGATGCTTCCGCTCTTTACGATTCCTTAGACCCCATGGACTCTCTCGCCTATGCATCGATCGACTGGGAAGCTCCAGAAGTTCGCGCTTTGATTACCTCGCCATTGGAAGACGCTAAAGCCGCAATACTGAAGTTCATTCCAAACTTTGATGCCGAAAAAGACCAGATCGGACTTATTGCTTTTAACCACGAGGTCAGTATTGATTTGGCTGTTGGAAGCTCAGAATCACATATTAAAGACAAAATGAAGTCCCTTCAGGCAGAGGGTGGGACTGCCTTTTACGATGCTGTTCAACGTGCCATTGAAAACCTAAAAGGCCTAGAGGGAATCAATGTAGTAATTGCCCTTACTGATGGTCAGGATGGTAGCTCCAAGAGTACTCCAGACGATATTATTCAAACTGCAAACGATGAAAATGTGCTCGTTTATTGCATTGGCCTCGGATACGCAGATTCGAATGTCTTAGGTCGAATTGCTGATGAAACAGAAGGCTATTTTGCAAAGGCATCTAACTCTTCCTCATTGGACTCAGTTTATCAAGTACTTGAACGGAAGATTCAAGCCTACTACGTATTGAATTATTCCTCTGAGACATGGAGTTCAGATGCCATTGATCGTGGTTTTACTTTAAGGTTTAGAGTTCAGGAAGAAGCACACCTTGAATTGCCAGAGGAAGTAAAAGCGTTTTTAAAACAAAGAAGCAACAAGACTGATTGGAGTTACGCGTTGTACGGAGGAGGCGGTATCGTTCTGGTGAGCGCTCTTGGAATGGGTGTTTGGTACTTCCGAAAAAAGCGCCCCAAGAAATTGGAAATCGTGCGCACCTTCCCAAATCCTGGCGATGGCCACATTACGTTAACGGTGAAACTTCCTGCCGAAATAGTCACGGCGCAGGTTAAAATAATGGATCACCGCGGAAGCCTTGTCATGGAAGCGGATGTTCAAACGGGCGAAAACAAGTTGGACATCAGTACGCATGCTCGTGGGTTTTATGAAATCATTCTCACACATCCGCTCGCGAAATCGGCCCAACGAAAATATCTTAAAAACAGGTAATGGCTCAAAATAAAAACGCGCTCATTCGCTACAAAACAATTGATAAGTGTTTGCAAAACAGTTATCGCCACTGGACACTAAACGACCTTATTGACGCCTGCTCTGATGCACTTTACGAATATGAAGGCCGCGACGTAAATGTGAGTAAGCGCACAATTCAGTTGGACATTCAACTCATGCGCAGCGACAAGTTAGGCTACAACGCTCCAATCGAAGTGTACGATAAAAAATTCTATCGCTACGCAGATGAAGATTACTCAATCACTGAAATTCCGTTGAACGAATCAGACATGAGTGTACTGTCGGAAACAGTGGAAATGTTGAAGCAGTTCAAAGATTTTTCGCTGTTTTCAGAGCTCGGAGGAATTATTCAACGACTCGAAGACAAAATTTATACGGAGAAAACGCACCAACCATCCATTATTCATCTGGATAAAAACGAACACCTCAAGGGTTTGGAGCATTTGGATGTTCTTTATCAGGCAATTTTGAAAAAAATGGTGCTGAAGCTCACGTATAAATCCTTCAAAGCGCGAGAAGCTTCAGAGGTAACGTTTCATCCGTTCATTTTGAAAGAGTTCAACAATCGTTGGTTTTTAGTTGGCAAAAAACGAAAAAACAGCCCCATTCTCACCCTTGCATTGGACCGTATCCAAGCCATTGATTACGACCTGAATATTGACTTCATTAACGATGATTTTGACGGGGATTCCTTCTATGCCAACACGGTTGGAGTGACGGTCATGGATGCGCAATTCGTAGAACGCGTTCTCTTAAAAGTAGATCGCAGTAATGCCCCGTATGTCCTCACCAAGCCACTTCATCATTCGCAGGAACTCGTTGATAAACTGGAAGATGGCAGCATAACGGTGGCTTTAAATGTTCACGCCAATTACGAATTGGAACGCTTAATTCTTGGCTTTGGTGATACTATGCAGGTATTGGAACCCAGCAGTTTGCGCCGACGGATTCAAGAAAAGTTTGAACACGGATTGGACCTTTACCGCACTTCCCTTGGACCGAAAACAATTACTTCAGCCAAACAAAAATTGAACAAAAATGGCTTTAGCGTCCTTCAGGATTTGTACACGCGCAAGGAGGTAAAGCAAATGCGGCGAATTGTGGATCAATACTTTCGAGAGAATGATGAGCCGGCCTTTGGAAAACGAAAATTGCTTATGGACATCCCTGAGCTTTCGGAGGTTTTGTTTTCAAAAAACCTGCTAGCGGTTGTTCGTGCCATTGATCCGAAAGCATTTCTATCCAAGGCCCTCTATTTTGACAAGCCAGAAAACGAAAATTGGTATGTCACCTGGCACCAGGATGTGCCCATCAATGTCGCTGAAAAAATAGAAACTCCCGGCTACGAAAGTTGGACGCATAAAAAAGGCATCCACAGTGTCTGTCCACCCGAAAAAGTGTTGCATTCTATAGTGACCATTCGCGTTCATTTGGATGATACACACGAGCATAATGGGGCACTCAAAGTAGTTTCGGGCGCTTTCAAGAAACGTTTTTCTGATAGCGAAATTAGCACCATCACCAACAATTGTTCTCCATCCACTTGCTTGGTTCAAGAAGGTGGAGCTCTTTTAATGAAACCGCTACTTCTTCACGCCTCTTCGAAATCAAGAACGCAGAAAAAACGTAGGGTTATTCACCTAGAATTTACCTCAACAGAGCTTCCCAGAAATCTAGACTGGCTAGAACGAATGCATTTTGCGTAGTGAAAATTGCACATTTCTTGCATAATTCTGTGGTGTCAATGCTCGAATTTATACGTTAAGTTTGAAGACCACGAATCTAATTCACTGTCATGTCAGAAAAACTCATTTCTCAAAAAGGAACCTTAACGTGTACGGCTACAAGCCTCAATATTAGAGGTGGAAGCCCAAGTACAAGCGCCCCAGTTGTAGGGTCATTAAAAAAGGGACAAACCGCGGATTATACAGGTTATGTAGAAAACGGAAGTGCTGTTAGCGGCAACTCAAAATGGTACAAAGGCACCAATAATCAATATTATTGGTCTGGAGGCGTCAAAGCCAAACCATCTGTCAAATCAAAGACAAACTCGTCCAACTCCGAAGCTCCTGCTGCATCCAATATATCTGCAGCTGTTGGATCCGGAGCGCCGAATAAAAAGCCAGACGTTACTTTGGTTCAAACACTTTTGAAAGATAAAGGTGTTTCTGTTGGCACCGTCGATGGGCTCTTTGGTAATCAAACCAAGCGTGCAATTATCAATTTTCAAAAAGGAGCCCTCGGATTCAATAACGCTGATGGACGCGTTGACCCGGGAGGAAAAACGTGGAAAGGTCTGAACGATCCATCTGTAAAATATACCGAGCCAACAAGCACTTCTAATGATGATTTCAATACGAAGTATAAAGACGTCATCTTCAAAGGAAGCGTTTTCCCAGACAAGCCCATTTATTCGAGTCTGAAGGTAAGTTTGAATGATACCATGAAGAATGAATATCTGCCTGCAATGGAAAAGGCACTCGCCGGATCACCGAAAGGATTGAAACTTCTATGTACCGTAATGGCACACAAAGAAGGTTTTCGTCCGGGAACACGCTCTTATCGAACAAACAACCCTGGAAATATCGGAAATACGGATGCAGGATCAAACGTTGCGTTGAATACTTTGGAAGATGGAATTCGTCGTCAGCGCGACTATATTAATCGCATTGTGGCCGGAAAGAATTCGGCGTACCCAATGGGCAAACGGAAATTAATCAAGCCTTATTACAGTCCAGAAATTGCTCGAAACCCACAATATGGCTTGCCTGCATGGCTGCCTGGCTACGATTTTATTTTTACTGCCCAATTGGATCAATTTGTGAAGATTTATGCGACGGGAGCTCGTGCTGGAAACAGTTATCTGAGCACAATCATTTCCTATTTCAAGGCAAACGGGGTTGAAATCAATGCGCAATCAAAAATTGGTGACATTATCAAATAAGGAATCGTCAGAAACATTTTTTTGAGAGCAGAGGCGGCTAATTATACATGAGAATCCAACGGTTCTAGCCTTTTCCACGTTAAAATACCAACGGAAAAAGCATCTTTTCGTATTTTAGGAAACAAGACTAAAACTAGATACTTATGAAAAACTCAATACTCTCTGTCGCCATGTTTTTTGTGGCGTTTTTCTCCTTTTCGCAAGTCACCGATATGGGCGGTCCAATTGGTTGGAAAGGAAAGATAAATCCATCCAAAGCAATTCCTGTGCATGCAATGCCTGAATTCGACCTTGCCGCCGTGCAAGCAGAAGATGTTTTGAATGATGCCGCTAAAGATGCGCCGTGGCGTTTTGGATATACGCACAAAACGGCGATTGATTTTTCTCAAGGAGCGTGGATTGATCTGCCGGGAGGAAATAAGTTATGGCGCACGGAAATCATTTCTGAAGGCGCAATGACCATCAACCTACTTTTGGAAAATGTTCATATTCCAGAAGGAGCGCATTTGTACTTGTACGACAAAGATCAAACGAATCGCGTTGGAGCATACACTTCTCGAAACAACCGTGATGATGGCTTGTTGGGAACCGAGTTGGTGCATGGAGATCATATCGTAGTGGAATACTTCGAGCCAGCGACCGTTAGCGGTCAGGGAACTTTTACCATTGAGTCGGTGATTCACGGATACAGAAGTTTGGATCGCGTGCAGAGTGATCTATTGAAAGGATTAAATGACTCTGGCGATTGTAATATCGATGTCGAATGCCCGCTTGGCTTTGGATGGGAAAACGAAATTCGCTCAGTTGCCATGATCGTTGTAAACGGAAGCGGAATTTGTACCGGCGCATTGATCAACAATACGTGTGAAGATGGACGTGCCCTTTTCCTAACTGCCAATCACTGTTTAGGAGGAAGTACGGGAAGCTGGGCCTTTCGATTCAATTGGAAAAGTCCTCAAGGAACTGAATCTTGTGCAACAACTGCAAACAGTACAAACCCTGGAACACCCTACGACGAAACAGCCAACGGAGCCACCGTTTTAGTAAGTGGCGGCCAAGCGGATCATGCCTTATTGGAAATAACCAACTTGACCCTTGCTGATGCTGAAAACTGGGAATTGTTTTATGCCGGTTGGAACCACGATGATACAGACGGAGGCGTTAGTTGGACCATGGGAATTCACCATCCTTCTGGCGATCTAATGAAAATCTGTCGCGATGGAGACGCTCCATATCATGATAACACTGGTGGCGCTGCCGTTTGGTGGATTGATGAATGGGAAGAAGGAGTAACAGAGCCAGGATCTTCGGGGTCTCCTCTTTTTGATGAAAACCACCGTATTATCGGTCAGCTATACGGAGGAGCCGCAGCTTGCTCTGGAACAAACAACAACAACGATTACGATTACTACGGACGTTTGGGCGTTTCATGGGACTTAGGAGTAAGTGACCATTTGGCTCCAAACAATTGTGGAACGGCCCCTCTAGTTCTTGATGGCTTTGATCCGCTCGGGCCAACTCCAGCCGATGATGCAAGCATTCAAACTATCTCTAAACCAAATGGGTTGATTTGTGGTGAGTCTTTTAATCCGATTATCGTTCTTCGCAACGCCGGAAGCAACAACCTCACGAGCGTAGACATTGGGTACAATGTTGATGGCTCTGGAACGCAAACGTTGAACTGGACAGGAAACCTTCCACAAAACGGAACGGAAACTATTTACCTTCCATCTGCAACGGCAAGTTCGGGCGCGCATGTGTACAATGCCTTTACTTCCAACCCGAACGGCACTACCGATTCAAATCCGAACAATGATGCAGCTTCATCATCATTCACGATTGACCCGAACGGGATATTGACGAATATCAACATTTTAACAGACTGCTACGGTTATGAAAACTCGTGGGAGTTGTTCGATGCGGGGGTGAACCTTGTTGCCGAAGGTGGAAACTTGACGGTGCCACCTGGTGGAATGCAAAATGCAAACGATACAGATCCAGGAGCATATGGAAATGAAATGCTCATCACCGAAAAACTTTGTTTGGCTGTTGGATGTTATGATTTCACACTTTTCGACGACTGGGGTGACGGACTTGAGGGTTCAAGCGCCTTCGGTTGTAATGTAGATGGAAGTTACGATATCACAAACGGGTCAGGAACAATACTTGGGTCGATGCAAAATGTAAATTTTGGAAACTCTGAAACGATCAACTTTTGTGTAGTAGATGATTTGAGCGTGCATGAATTGAATGCTCTAAATCTTCAAGTGTATCCCAACCCTAACAACGGTACTTTTGTAATTTCTCTTGAAAATGCCTCACAGGCGAATTACCAGGTCACCTTAACGGACCTATCGGGTCGTATTGTTTATCGTTCAAATGTGAGCGGAGTTAAACACACGGTTGACGCGGAAACACTTGCAAGTGGATCGTATTTGTTGAACTTGATTGGTAACAATGTTACTGTGAGCAAGCAAGTGATTGTGCAACACTAAATGAAAAATTGAAGGATGAAAGGTCGGAGTTTTTCCGGCCTTTTTTTGTGCCATTTAGCTATATTCCTATATAACCAAATGGTTATATAGGAATATAGCTTTCGCTTGGATTTTCTAATTTTTCTAACTAACTTTTATAAGCGTCTCAAGCGGCACAAAATTTGTACTTTCGCTCCGCAAAAAAGATCATTATGAAATCGCTTCTTCTCTTAACCAGCCTTATTTTCAGCGCATTGACGTTTGCTCAATCTGATAGTACTGTAATAACTGAAGATACCACAGATATTTATGTGATTAATAACACCAATCGAATCATGCAAGTTGGAGACAATTTCTCCATCGAGTTTCGAGATTTAAAGCGCTTGAAAGAACTCCATTATATCCGATTGGACACGAAGGCAGAAGTTCAGAAGTTTTTCAACACCTGTTACAAAGTCCTCGATCAGAATGTGGAAATTGTTGGGCAGAAATACACGATCAAAAGAAATGTCCTAAGCAAAAGCATTGTCCGCATCTCGCACCATGACGGCGCCTATTTCATGTTGTCGTATGACACCATTGAAAAAATGGAAAAGGCCTTCAATCGAATTTCGAGCTCTGACGAATCAGAATAAGTCATTTTATCCCTCATCATTTCCATACACTCCATGAGATGGAGAGATTCCTACATTTATCAAACTTGAATTTAAGTAGTTGATAATGTTTGTTTTACGTTTTTGGCACGCCATTTGATTTACTCTTATCGAACAACTTAAAACTTTAAGCCATGAAAAACGAAAAGAACAAACAAGCAGCGGTAGATTTGATGTTGTCCGGATCATTGGAGGCATACATCGCTTACCTTAAGACAGCGTCTTTAAAATAAAATTGGATATACTTTCATCATTTACTTATAGCAGTTAAAGGGGAATCTTCACGGGTTCCCTTTTTTATTTGACCTGTGTCTCGTCCTGAAATAGCGTTACACAATTCAGTAATGTCATGAAAGACAGTAATTATGTAAAAAGGACACAGAAAGATTATACAATGAGTTTTAAGCTTTCGGTTGTCCAAGAAGTAGAGTCGGGCCTTTTATCGTTGACTCAAGCAAAAAACAAGTACGGCATCCAAGGCAAGTCAACAGTTCTGCTTTGGCTGAGAAAATATGGTAATTTCGATTGGGAGAATCAAACTCCTTCGAGTATGGCTAAAACCCCAGAGCAGAAATTATTAGAGTTAGAGGCGAAGGTTCGTCTTTTAGAGAAGCAAAAGAACCGGTTAGAGGATCAACTGAAGAGATCTGATGATAAGGCGGTTATTTTTGATATGATGATCGATATAGCCGAAAAAGAGTATAACATTCCAATCAGAAAAAACTCATCACCCGAACAGTCGACACCTTCAAAAAAGAACGACAAGAAGGTATAACCTACGCCTGTGGGTTGTTCGGGTATAGCAGGCAAGTTTACTATCGCAAGTTGTTGAACTTGTGAAAGAAGTTCGCATGCAAATGCCTCGCTTAGGAACACGAAAACTCTATGTCATTTTAAAACACGATTTACAAACACTGGGTGTTGGAAGAGATCAACTCTTCAGGATACTAAAAGCCAATAAGATGCTCATTAAACCAGAGAGAAGCTATCATATAACAACGAACTCTCACCATCGTTTTAGAAAACACAAGAACTATCATCTGTAGCATGACAGAGTCTTATGATCCATACGCCAACGCCGTAGCTGAAAGGGTAAACGGGATTATCAAGCAAGAGTTTTTAGGTGAAAACCCTGATTGTGACATAGAAATCATGAAATCAATCATCAAACAAACGGTGAAGATTTACAACAGCAAAAGACCTCATTTATCTTGCTATATGAGAACACCAGAGAAAACACATCAGCAAAAATCAATGAAAATCAGAACCTATAAATAAAAAAGTCTCAGCAAGAACGTTCTTGCTGAGACTTAATTAATACATTTATCCATGTTTAACCCGTAACGGTTATTTAGGACTAGTCAGTCCGTAAATTAGTCGCGCATGCGGTCCTTCTTTCAAACGAACCCCCTTACGAAATGGTCAGGAATTATTATCCTGATCATCATTTGCATAAACGTTTCCAACAAAAAACACTGGGAGAACCCAAATAAGGTCATTACCAGTGATATCAAAGGATACTACGGCTACCTCCCGGCGCTTTTCATCAACGATGATATTCAACTGCAGGACCTCAAACCGTATCAGCACAATGGCGATTTGAAACTTTGGTTTTCAACAGACGATCAAGGCCGAAGATATATCAAGTTTCCTGCGGGAATGGCAATCCTTTACAGCCCATTTTTTACCATAGCACATGCCACCGCAGGAGGACCCGAAGCACCCGCCAACGGTTACAGTGAACCCTATCGATTTTGGCTCTTGATAGGCGGATTGTTTTACGTTTTTCTTGGAATCATCTTCTTCTCTAAGTTAATGTTGCGCCATTTTAGTGACAGAGCAGCGGCAACAACGCTTCTGGTCATGTATTTGGGCACCAACTTGTACTATTATTCTGCGTTTGATGGTGTGTTTACGCATGGGCATACCTTCTTTTTGTTCAGCGCCTTCATGTATGGTTGCGTTCGATGGCTGGATACAAAAAAATGGAAATACGTTTTCCTGCTCGGGATTACCGGGGGCTTAATGGTCGCTGTTCGACACGTGGACGTGTGGTTTTTATTTTTCATTGTTCTCTATGGCATTCGCTCCTTTAAAGATCTCAAGGAGCGCTTTATGTTGTTTTGGGAATACCGCTGGAAAGTGCTTGTTGGTGGGCTTCTTCTAGTGCTTATGATGACGCCACAGTTCTTGTATCATTGGTACATTTTCGGAGAACTTTTCCACTATGCCTATAACGATGAGCGCTTCTTCTTCACAGCACCACATTTGTACGACGCGCTATTCAGTTATCGAAACGGTTGGTTGATTTATACACCCATCATGATTTTCTCCGTACTCGGAATGCTGTTATTGCGCAAAAGACTTCCAGAGCTGTTTACTATTTCCATTATCGGATTGCCCGTATATTATTACGTTCTTGCCTCGTGGTGGTGTTGGTGGTTTGTGGGATTTGGAAATCGCGCTTACATAAATATGTATCCTTTGTTGGCCTTTTCGTTTGCGGCATTGGTGAGCTACCTGTATGAAAAATACCGTGTTGCCTGGGGAGTGCTCAACCTTACCATCATCGGAGCCATCGTTTTAAACGCCTTTCAAGCGGAACAATTCAACCTTGGAATTCTCCACTGGGACTCGGAAACCAAAGCGCATTATTGGCATGTTTTTGGACGGTCCGAACGCTCGCAAACGCAAGATGTATTGCTCGAAACACCCAACAATCCAGCGGCTAAAAGAGACATTGACTCCGTTTATACCCTAACGTTCAACACCTTGTCTCGTCAACAATTCCGATTCAATGAAGATTTTGAAAAACACGCCAATTTCAAAGGGCACGTTTCACCAAGACACGGATTTCAATCGAAATATGGACTCTTTGTTCCTGTCAACAATGAATTTGCCGCACAAATTCCAATTGAGGTGCACCCAAAAACCACGCATATTTATGTCTCCGCCTGGTTCAAGGGGGAAGATGAATACCGAATCGTGTTAGATGCCGCAGGGCAAGAAATTCCGTTCAATATGATTGCAAATGAAGTAATTGAAGAGCGGGGCGAATGGAAGAAAGTCCAACTCATGACCGCTGTTCCGAAAGACGCTGGATTCACGCACCTGTTGTTTTATGTTTGGAATCAAAGCAAGAAGCCTTTTGCGATGGACAATTTACGCGTAGATTGCTTAACGGGCGGGTATCAGCAGTTTCTCCTTGACTAAACGTTCCCGAAAATTTCCTTTACATTGGCTCGAATCTTACCACAAAGATCATCTGTTGGAAGGTCAGATGGGTCGGTTCCAAATGGATCTTCAATTTCTTCTGCCAATACCTCCATAGAAACCAAAATATAAAACAAGAACATCGCAATTAGGATGGTTCCATAACTAAAGAGCGGAATAAATCCGAGGGGAATAGTTGTTACATAAGCGAAGATGAATTTTTTGATGAACAAGCTGTAAGAGAAAGGAATGGGTGTGTTTTTTATCCGTTCGCAAGCACCCAAACTGTCCAACAAAGCATTCAAATTATGATCAATAGTGATGAATTCTTCTTGTGTGATTTCGCCTCTATCTTTTAATGCGTGCAAGCGCACATACATGCTTTGCGTAATCGCATTGGGCACGTGATCCTTCGTTTTCAATAATTCAATTTCCTCTTTGGTTCCTTCCAATTCGTGAAAGTCAACCCCATCGCGCAAATGCTCCTTTGTCGCGTACACAAAATTAGGAATCGTGCGCGCGAAAAACGCATGCGTCTCTTTATCCTTAATCATCGAGCTTAACTTGATGGCCAGATTACGCGTATCGTTTACAAGGCTTCCCCATTTTTTTCGTCCTTCCCACCAACGGTCGTATGCCGTGTTTGTGCGAAAAACAAGGAGCAATGATATTACAAAACCAATCAATGAATACACGGTCAATAACGACTGCAAATTCTTGTGGTTTCCGCCATATTCGATCAATACGTACGAGAGAATCGCCGAGAAAATTCCAATGTATAAAATCTCTTTCCAAAGGATGCGCAACGTGTCGCTCTTGCGGAAAGCAAAGATCAAATTGAACCAGTTCTTGTTGTTGTATTTGATCATGAAGCGAAATCTTTAAGGAATTGAAGCATGTCTGGATACATTTGAGTAGCAATTGCCAGGCGCTCATCAGGGTGATGGGTTTTTTCTGGAATGCAAACTACTTTCATTTGCGCGGCCAAACCTGCGACAACGCCATTGAACGAATCTTCAATGACCAGACATTTTTGAGGCGCCACATGCAGTCTGGACGCTACGGTTAAATATACCGCCGGGTGTGGTTTTCCATACATTTCGTCTTCTGCCGAATGCGTAAAATCGAAGGAGGTGTTCAAATTCAACGTGTCCAGAACAGCATCGATCAATACGCGATAAGAAGAGGTTCCAAGTCCTATTTTGAATCCGTTTTCTTTGAGGTAGGCAATGGTTTCAACCACACCTGGTAGTGGAGCGCCGTTTTCTTGAATTAGCGCGACCATTTTCTCCATGATGCGTGCTTCGAGCTCTTCACACGTCAACCCTTCCCAACCTAGTTCGGCGTACCAAAATCGAACAACCTCATCAATCCGAAGTCCGACCGTTTTTTGAAAATCTTTGCGGGTTATGTTGCATCCGACTGACTGGAACGCTTCTTCCATGGCAATTTTCCAAAGCGGCTCAGAGTCTATTAAGACGCCATCCATGTCAAAAATTATAGCGTCAAATTGAGATCGATCAATCACTGTTGTATTTTATTTTGTAGAGACGCACTTCTCCAACAATTGGATTGTGCTCATCAGCGACAAAAATAGCTTCCTTATTCAACACCACAATAGACTCGCGCTGTGTGATTCCACCAAATTTGAATTCAGCTATTTTCTCAAAGCCATTTTCGGAGAATTCGTAGGTGATAAATCGATTGTACGTCAACAAAATCAACTTTCCATTGGCATAGTCTGCCGCGGTAACTCCATCTGTCCACCAACCTGCGCCTCCTATTTGCAATCGATCCGATGCCGAAACTGTATACTTCCCGGGTTCCGTTGGCACTTTGTATACATGGCAAACTCCCTGGTAGGGTTTGGATCGGTCTTTTGTGAAAATCCAGATAGAATCATCGATTACGGTCATTGCTTCGGCATCAAAATACAACGAATCATTTTTTGGAGGAAAGGATGTTTGTTCGGCGTAATTGAATTTGATTTGCTCCGCCTCTACCTCATCTCTCGTTAGGATATCAGCAATTTTAATCCGCACGATGGAGAGTTTTTCTCGCTCGTTCGTGTTGTTCCCAATGTCGCCAATGTAGATGTACTCATCATCTCGTGCAATGTCTTCCCAATCTTTGTTTTTGGTGTCCAGCACATCGATGTTTCGCAAAATTTCCCCCTTCAGATTTAACAGGTAGATCTCCGATTTGTTTCCGCCATCATTGAAAGCAATCAACGTGCTGTCGTTCAGCAGCTCCAGACCAGAAATTTCGTTCAGTTTATCCGAAATTGTATACGATTCTTCCACTTGAGCATACAGCGGAGCGGCTCCCAAAAGTAGATGGAGAAACCAGTTGACGAGGTAAGCTATAAATGATTGCATGACGTTAAAATTAACCTTGTTTCTGTGGAATACCGAAAATTAGACCTTTTGCAAGTTCATTGCAATGATTTGCCTGTTAAAATACGTCAAGATGTTGCGGAAGTTATTTTCCTTGTGCCGCTCGCTCCAATCGATCGTTGATACTAACGCCCAACCCTGTTTCTGGCATTCGCTCTACAAGAATTACGTCCAAATTGGCCGCATCCAATTCGTGCATGGTGGTATACAAGTTGCGTGCTGCCTCATACAAATCTCCTGTATCAGAAAGAACCTTAAGAATTCCATTTTCCGGTGCACATTCCTTTTGCAAAACAATGACTCCTATGCGCTCTTCTGTTCTTTCAGATAGGGATTTTGACAGGTCAGAGCAAAGAACCGTTGGCGTTTTTGGCGCGTAGTGTTTCGACAACATTCCCGGTGCATCCGGCGCGGCATCTTTTTTATTACGCAATTGTACTGGGCCTACTTTCGCTTCAATTTCCTCCAATGAAAGAGGTCCTAGTCTGTAAACGATTACTTCGGCTCCATCAAAGCCAATAATTGTCGATTCAATTCCTGATCTACACGGTCCTCCATCCAACACCATTGGAATGATTTCAGGAAAATATGCCGCAACATGCTCTGCTTTGGTTGGACTAATGCGCCCGAACGGATTGGCGCTTGGTGCCGCAATTGGCACTCCTGCTGTGGCAATCAGTTCACGTGTAATTCCCAGACCAGGCATTCTGATGGCAACATTTGGTTTTCCTGCCGTAACCAATTTGGGCACATCGATACTTCTCGGTAGCAGCAATGTGAGCGGTCCTGGCCAAAAAGCTCCTGCTAATTTGTACGCTTTCTCAGGTACATCTTTCGTCAGGCTTTCCATTTGATCGATGGATGCCACATGCACAATTAACGGATTGTCTAAGGGGCGCTCTTTGATTGCAAAAATCTTTCGTACGGCTTTTTCCGAATAAATACTCGCCGCCAAGCCGTAAACGGTTTCTGTCGGGATTCCAACCACCTCGCCAGATCGCAATAAATCGGCTGCTTTATGAATGTCTGTGCTAATCATTACTTATGGGTTACAAAAATCGCAATACATTGGATTTTCGTGCATTTTCCCTTTCGGGTATTTTTCAATTTGCGCAAAGTTACAATGTGCACAGCGATACACCGCATTTAAAATGGATTTTGTTGGCATCGAACATTGTTCACATGGCAATCCTGATTGATTTTCAACCACATCGAAGCCTGGCATTTCACAATCTGGGCAATGTGACTGCATTTTTTGAACGAGCAATTCGGTAGCTTCTGAAATCGCCTTCATTCTTGTGGGGTTCAACATTGCGCGCATGTCGGTTTCAACGAACACCTGCCCGTGTTTTTGGAAACACTTTTGGTAATTTGTGATTAATTCCTCTTGCGATTGAATCCCTTTTCTCAAAAAGGACCAACCTTGCTCGCTGTCTTTTAATATGAGCGCGTGCTCGGGAAATTTTGCCTTTGCTGCAAACTCCAACAATGCCGACTCGCTCGACACGTCTTCTCCCCCAAAATTGGTATCTGTTGTTATGTGTCTCGCAACAATCTCAATTTCATTTTTTCGATCGACCAACAGCAGAAATTCTTCATCGGCGGGAACAAAAAATAATGTGGGGTGACTTCCAAAAGAACCTTCACTTGCAATGGCTAAATCGCAGTGGGTTTGATCCATCGCAAGCGCGCATTTTTTTCGTACTGCTTCAATGGGTGACAAGGAGCGTTCGATCTCTCCAGAAAACGTTCCAAGTTGATCGGTATCTATATTGTCTGGGATAAATGTTTGAATATCAAATGCTAAAGCCAATGCAGGCGCAATCGCCACTTCCTTACCATGTTGGGTAGCAATACACAATTTTCGTCCTTGAAAGACCGCACGATTCATTCCGCAAAATTACTGTTTTTGCTTCGATGCTTCTTGTTGAGCAAAAAGTCCAAGGCACAGCCAAATTGCTAAACACCAGAGTGCTTTTGAGGTAAAAATATCCACGGTCGCAACTTGAGTATACACAATCAAGCCAACAAGAGCCAATAGGATAATTGAAATCTTAATTTGAGTTTTACGCAACATAACTAACAGTTTTAAATCTTAATGGTTCGATTGCGAATGAATTCGTGAAAACGCGCATTGGATTGTGTGATGTGCACGGTATAAATTGGCACCTCTTCTCCTACATAGTTCTCTACAAACGTTACTATTTCTGAAAACAGCAGCGCTTTACTTTGAAGCGTGAGCACTGTATGAGCCGTTTTTACGACTTCGCCTTCTTCCTTAACGAAGTGACCGTTGTTTACATCAATTGATGCTCCGGCTGCGAGTCCCGCAGCGACAATTTCTTTTGCTAGATTTTCAGCAAAGTTATTTTGCTTTAGATGGATTATTACATTGACCATAGCTGTCGAATTCAATTCTTCGACAAATGTGCATCCTTTTTGTTATAAATTTTTATTTATATAAATGATGCGTATTATAGCTATTGATTATAGGTTGGGTCGGGTTGAAGCGCCCAGTCGAAATGTTGCTCTTGTAAATTTTGCTTTTCTTCTTGAATAAAATCTATAAATGCTTGCTGCGCTGGTGTGAGTTTTTTTCCCTTGCTGTAGATTAAATTCCATTGGGTCACTATTGGCAATCCATTCATAGGATAGATGCTTATGTTTTCATGCGACAACGCCGAACGCAATCCGATTAATGGAACGATAGACACCCCAATCCCTGCATTAACGGCCTGTTTAACCGCCTCATTCGAAACCAGTTCCATTGATTTTTGCGCCTTGAGCTTGTGAGAATTTAAAAACGTTTCCATGGCCATTCGAGTCGCCGATCCTTCTTCTCTGAAAAGTAAGGTTGCTTTCTTAAGGTCGGATGGTTTGCTCAACTTCCCTTCGAAATCTTTGCTTCCTATAAGGTAAAGCCGGTTTTCCATAAGCTCAACTGAATTCACAGCAACGCCTTCTGGTAAAACGGATACTAATGAGAAATCGCTTTCATTTTTAATCAATCCTTGCACTACGCGGTTCTTGTTTGATACATCGAGGGAAATATCAATTCCGGGGTGCAGGTCCATAAAAGGTTTAAGAATATAAGGCATTACGTACTTACCGGTAGACACTACCGAGATCTGAATTTTACCCGTTACAAGCCCTTTGTAGCGATCTGCAGTGTATTTGATTGCATCAGCTTCTTCCAAAATTCGTTTGCTTCTTTCGGCAATCTCTTTTCCAAAATCAGTGACATACAATTGCCGTCCAACGATTTCTGTAAGCGGCAAATCAAACTGGTCTTGAAGCTTTTTCAGCTGAATGGAAACGGCTGGCTGCGTGAGGTAAAGCTCTTCTGCAGCCTTTGTCACACTTTGGAATTCCGAAACTTTTAAGAAAACCCGAAGTTGATGCAATGTATAATTCATATCCTCTTGCTTATGCTTTTGATTAAAAGATTAAATAAAAACTTATGAAAACAAAAGTGCAAATTTGTACTGTAATAACCAATAGTTAGGTAACCGACCACAAATTTAGGGAAGCTACTATTGTAGTTTGAGTTAAGTAAGGTTATCCCAAGAAGTTGGGCAGCCTGTTTGTTTCGTTTAAGAGTCGTCCGGTGGGGCGACTCTTTTTATGTAATGACTTACAGGTATTTTAATTGGATCTAAACCAAAGCAGGGCTGCTTACTGGGGCTTCCGGCAGGCTCGAAGACCCAGGGTCAAACAGAAACGTTTTACTTCAACAGCAAATAAGAGACCACGGCGAAACTAAGAACAGTGTACTAATTCTATAAGGAAATCTTTGTGAAGTGCACTAGGTCCTGACAATGTCAGAATCTTTCGTCATCTTGGTGGTAGTTGACGTTTTTCATTCGTAATGCTATGGATATGGCGCTCTTTCCAGAAAGTTTCTTTGTATTAAGCCAATACTTTTGCCCGGCGGCGCAAAAGTGTTCAAAAAGGCGCTTGATGCTATCGAACCTTGCAGGTTGAGAGTTCAAATAGCACGCACATCCGCCCAACTCGTTTTGGCGGTCGCTGAGCCTGTCGAAGTGCAAGCCAAAAAGTATACATTAAATAACCTGAGAAAATCTACTTTACCCGCAATCGAATCACGTCGATTCTGTGCTCGCTTACTGCTTCTACCTCGAGTGAGTAATCATCAAACTCTACTCGGTCACCTGCATCTGGAATGGACTCCGTTTTGCTAATAATGAGGCCGCCAAGTGTTTCATAATCTTCGTCTTCTTCGAAGCCAAACCCGTAGATATCATTCAAATAATCTACTTCGAGTCGTGCAGAAAAACGATAAACATCCTCTGACAACTGTTCTTCGATAAATTCTTCTGAGTCGTGCTCATCTTCAATTTCACCAAAAATCTCCTCAATCACATCCTCGATGGTAACAATACCGGCCGTTCCGCCATATTCATCTACTACAACGGCCATTGTTCCGCTAATTTTCGCGAAAAGTTCCAACAGTTCCTGACCTGGCTTTGCCTCTGGCACAAATTGAATGGGCAAGAGAATTTGTTTGATGGCTTCGGGCGATTTGAACATTTCGAAGGAGTGCACATACCCGATGATATTGTCCATGCTTTCGCGGTAAACAATGATCTTCGATTTCCCTGTTTCAACGAACAAATGCTTGAGTTTGTCAATAGAATCTTCTAGCTCCACACCAATAATCTCTGTGCGGGGTATCATACAATCTCGTGCTTTCACAGAAACGAAGTCCAGTGCATTTTTCAAGATTTGCATCTCATTTCCAAGTTCTTCTTCATCTTGAATGCGTTCGTTCAAGTCTGATACATAATGTTCCAAATCGACCTTGGAAAAGACTTTTTCGTTCGTTTCATTGTCTACGCGAAGTAGTCGCAACGCCAGGTTGCTGATCAATAAAATAACGCGCGTTGGAAGCCATAGCACTCCAAAAATTATGAACATTGGATAGGCCGAGGCTTTCAGGTATCCATTTGGGTTGATCTGTACAAACGCTTTCGGTAAAAACTCAGCGGTAATTAATACCAATGCTGTGGATAAAATCGTTTGAATAAATAGCACCAGGGCTTCGTCAACAATTCCCCAACTGTCGACAATAATAGGGTCGAGTACAAGTGCTGAGAACAGTCCGAAAAATACCAACGAAATGTTGTTTCCCAAAAGCAACATGGCAATGAAAAACGATTCGTTTCTGTAGAAATAACCAAGCAATCGGGCGTTAAAGGTACCCTTGGATTTGTCCAGCTCTATTTTCAGTCGGTTTGAGGAAATATAAGCGATTTCCAACCCTGAGAAAAAGGCAGAAAAGATGAGTGTTATTACAATTCCAATTATCGGGACGTCCATTAACTGCGGTTACTAGGGAAAGATACGAAAACTCTTGAATTAGAGCACGTCATGTCCGATATCAGTGCGGAAGAATGACTTATCGAATTCAATTTTTCCAATGGATTCGTACGATCGTTTCAAGGCAGATGCCACGTCTTTTCCGAAGGATGTTGTCGCTAACACACGACCACCATTTGTTGTAACTACGGGTCCGTCTGCTTTTGTTCCGGCATGGAATACAATGCTGTCTGTGACTACATTCAGTCCGTAGATTTGTTTGCCTTTCTCGTACGCTTCTGGATATCCTCCAGAAACCATCATTACCGTCGCGGCACTGCGCTCATCGAACTGCACATCACGTTCCGATAGTGTTGTGTTGCAACTCCTTCGAATAAATCCAAAATATCTGACTTTAATCGAGGAATAACAACTTCTGATTCAGGATCTCCCATTCGGCAGTTGTACTCGATTACATACGGCTCATTTTTCACATTGATCAAGCCAAAGAAGATGAATCCTTTGTAAGAAATTCCTTCCGCCTTCAAGCCTTTAATTGGTCCGATTACCGCAACATTCACTTCTGGGTCGGCATCGAAATAATCTGCAATACCGTTTACCAATGGGTCTTCTGGTCCCACTACAATCGTATCGATCTCATTTTCAACAACAAATGCACGAATTCCATCGAAATCGTTCACAGACAATTCCACGTTGGTACCGTGTTGTCTTGTTCCCGCATTTCCAGGTGCAATGAAAAGGCTTTCCAGAATAGAACTTTGCGCGATTTTCCATGCCAATGCATGCTCGCGACCTCCGGAACCTAACAATAAAACTTTCATATTAACAGTGGGCTAGTATCGATTCAAACATGGCTTTCCCATCAAGGTTTGCCAATTCAGCATCAGCGGCACGTTCAGGGTGCGGCATCATTCCAAAAACGTTGCGTTTCTCGTTGCAAATTCCGGCAATGTTATCCACCGATCCGTTTGGGTTCACCTCTTCGTTTACAGCGCCTTCATCGTTGCAGTATTGAAACAGCACTTGTTTGTTGTCGTGTAATTTTTGAATTGTCGCATCATCAGCGTAGTAGCGTCCTTCGCCGTGTGCAATTGGAATTTTATAGGCTTTATTTGCATCCAGGTTTTTCGTGATTGCCGCCTCATTTGACGCTGGTTTCAAGAAAATATTTTTACAAATAAATCGTTGGTTGTCATTGTGTAGCAAGGCTCCATCCAAGAGACCAGACTCCGTCAAAATTTGGAATCCGTTACAAACGCCAAGAACATATCCGCCGTTGTTGGCATGTTTGATCACTTCGGTCATAATTGGAGACAGTTTTGCAATGGCTCCTGAACGCAGGTAATCACCATACGAGAATCCTCCTGGTAACACCACAAAATCAACACCTTTCAGGTCTGTGTCTTTGTGCCATAAACGCTCAACTTGCTGACCCATAAGGGATTCAAGAACGTATACCATGTCTTCATCACAATTGGACCCGGGAAATGTAACTACTCCAAACTTCATGCTTGCTAATAAAAATGATTGGCGCAAAGTTATGACTATTCGTTGGTTGTGCGCGTGGTGAGGGGAAAAAATTACTCACACATAATGAACAATGTTTTGAAAGGTTTTTTGGGGAGTCTGCAGAAGACCGGAAATTTTGTGCGCTAATCCTAGAATTTGCCTTTTTATTGTTAGCGACCGCCGATGTTAGCTAAGAAGTTAATTAGTGAACAAGGCACACAGGAAAAACCCTTAATTATCACATAAAGGCAGTCCATCTCTTGCAGGTACATAAAAAGTGCGCTACTTTTAGCTAAGTACAAAACTATTCACTGCTATGTCTGATGACAACAACCCACCACCGAAAATAGCGGGCACTCCTGCTTCAAGCATTACGAAAAAACAATGGCTTATTGCGGCATCGCTCGTCGTTACCATACTTGTAATTATTTACACAACACTTCATGCATGTTTTTGTTCAAGTCACGGAGAAAAAATACGCCAACTTTCTAAAGACGAGTTTGTTGCAGTAACCTCCATTGTCCAATCAGACTCTACAATTTGCAACAGAGACAAGGAAGAACGCGTTTTCAAATATCTGAACCGTGTGATGGACTTGAAGGACTCCAGTCAGATAGACACCTTGATTCAAGAACAAGGAGTTGATAATGTCAATTACCTGGCAACATATCCGTTTCGGGTAAATTCGTATTTCTGGCTTACGGATTACTGGGTTTTACTTGAGGTTATTTTCTGGTCGCTTTTTGGTTTAATGGCGAATCTCATGTACAGCGTAACACGATCGCGAGAGGAAGACATCGATGGAAATGTAATATTGAACAGCAACGAAGTTTTCGACCCCAATCGTATTCCCGAACATATTGGCAAATTTTGGTATACCCCATTTACTTCCGTGGTCATTTATCTCGCCCTGGATGCTTTGGTCTCCTCGGGAAGCATTAAAGAAACTCCTGAAGGAGCATACGTGGTGGTTTTTGCCTTCATCCTCGGCTTTTTTACACGCCGAACAATTGCTTTACTTCGGAAACTCAAAGACATCTTTTTTCCGAGCGATGATTCGAATAATCCGGCGAACCCTGGACCTCAAGGACCAACACAACCCGATAACAATAACGGTACCGAAACAGAATCAAAAGCGGTGAAATTTCCAACAGTTAAGGTTTCGGGAACTGTAAAATCGAGTGAAGCCAACGCTAAAACAGATTTCGCTGATAGCACTGTGGTGAATCTCTATGCGCAGAGCGATCCGGATACGATTATTCAAACCGACACAGTTGCAAAAGGAGCCAAGGGAGCTTTCTCCTTTCCTAAACCCGTAGCTGTTGGGGAATATGAATACCACGCAGAGAAAACGCTCAAAACCAATAGCTATACAGGCTCTGGAAAGGTTAGCGTAGACGGAAGCAAAGAAGAAGTTAGCATTGAAGTTGTCTTGAAATAATTTGCTCTATTTCGCTTATCCCATTTCTAAAAACTGTAACGGAAACACAAAACGACCGAGAGAGAACAAAAACAAGAGGTAGAAAATGAGGGTGGTTACATCTCTTAGCTTTTTGTATCCGAATGCGTATGGGAGTACAAACATTAGCGGAACAAAGGCCATGGCCAATGCTTCTTTCTTCTCAAATACAAGGTACTCGAAAATCGTAATTAACAGCGTGATAATGACTAGAATTAAGAGGATTCTGAACAACTTTTTTAGTCGAATGGAAGACTGCTGAATCTTGGTGGTAAGTGTTCCGAGACTTAAAAAAATTAGGACGAATGTAATCCCCGCGACGACGAGAACATCTTCTATATTCAACGCAATTGCCGTACTTGTAATTTGCTCATTTTGAATTTTAATTCCTGCCCAAGCACTGTAAAAACCGCCATAAACCAACGGAATAATAAATCCGAGAACCAACAGCACCGACTCACGCAGAATGAAGGGGCGAATGACCCAAATAAGCCAAAATGCCACCAAAATCATGAGTGCCAAAATGGGGTGAAAGGTACAAGCAACTCCTAGCCAAAACCCAACATTGAATACTTGTCTGCGCCCATCTTCGTTTTGATACAGCTGAAATAGTTGATGCACAGCCATAATTAGACAGAACTGCGCAATGGCAAATCCATCGAGATAATAAAAACAATGGAAAACGCTCATTAGCGTTACATACAAAAGCGAAGGAGTAAAAGTGTTCCTGTCGAGAAAGTTGTTTCGGTTGAACAAAGAGTTGAGAAGAATTGCTTCGGCGAAAACAAGTCCCGGGGCAATTAGCTGTGAAACCCAACTGGATTGTGGTAAAAAATCACCCCAAAAACCAAAATGAGCACTCTCTTCTGGAAGGTGATAGGGGAAATAAAAGTTCATCCCAACATAAATTACTGCCAAAAATGGGAGAAGCAAGAGTGCGAATGACCTATTTCCAAAGAATAACCGTACCACTTGAGCGAAGATACATTTTTTATTTCCCGTATGTTGCGTAGTATTTGCCAGAATTTTATATTTAGGCTTCCTAATTCTTAGCCACGCATTTCGCGGCAAGAACCAACAACTAAGAGACATGGGTAAAACAAGATATTCAGATAGCGAATTACAAGAGTTTAAAGACTTGATTATGGGCAAGCTGAAAGAGGCTCAAGAGGATTTAGACCTTTTGAAGGGTTCGCTTTCACATAGCGACGATCACGGAACAAATGACACAGGACGCTCCTTCAATATGATGGAGGACGGATCGGATACATTATCACGCGAAGAAGTTGCACAATTGGCTTCACGCCAGGAAAAGTTCATCTCCAATTTGCAAAATGCTCTTATCCGCATTCAGAACAAAACGTACGGCATTTGCCGTGTTACTGGAAAGTTAATCCAGAAAGAACGCTTGCGTTTGGTTCCTCATGCCACGCTAAGCATCGAAGCGAAGAACGCTCAAAGCTAGTCGTACGTGAAAAAAAAGCTGATCATTGTGTCGGTCATTGTGGCCGCCATTTTAGCGCTCGACCAAATCATTAAGATTTATGTGAAAACGCATTTCGATGCGGATCCACATCCGGTTCTTGGCGACTGGTTTGTAATGGAGTACACCGAAAATCAAGGGATGGCCTTTGGTCAAACTTTTGGTGCTTCCAAATGGGCGAAATTGTCGCTGAGTATTTTTCGAATCGTTGCCATTCTTGGAACTTCCTATTATCTGATAAAGCAAGCGAGTAAAAACATGCGACTGGAGTTTCTTATTGCCATTGGGTTAATTCTCGCGGGCGCCACAGGAAACTTAATCGATTCGATGTTCTACGATTTCATTTTTCCGATAGACCAATACTTGGACTGTACCATGACCTACAATCTTCTTGAGGGTTCAGGAAATTTGTACGATTGTAATTATGGTGGCGGATTTACCCAAGAAACCGAAATTCGACACACTGGGTTTTTGTTTGGGAATGTGGTAGATATGTTCCAATTCCAAGGCACTTGGCCTTCTTGGATGCCTTGGGTCGGTGGTAAAGAGGTATTTCCTGCTATTTGGAATGTGGCTGATGCGTCCATTACGATTGGCGTTGTGATGGTTTTCTTGCGACAACGTGCTTATTTTCCGAAGGAGAAAAAATCAAACAAAAAGTCTTTGCTGAGTCGATTGCTGAAGCGCGATAAGGCCGCAGAAACCGAGGCATAAGGGTTTTTCGATGATCCAAATGACATTGGAGCTCGCGCTATGCCAAGTTCGGTGCAAGAAACATACGAGGAAATTGGTAAATCGATTGCGGGAAAGCCTTAAATTATCGCTTCACGATTCGCCCGTGGTAGGACTTCAAATCTCCTGATAATTTATAGACGATCACTCCAGCGGGAACGTCGGTAAAATCAAACTGAATTGTAGTCGAGTTGCTAGAAATCTCTTTTTCCATCAACAACTGCCCGTCAATTGTGAAAAATTGCGCACGATTGATACTAACTTCGTTGTTCAAAGAAAGCGTTACCATATCGTTTGTTGGGTTTGGATAAAAGGTGGCTGTTCCTGTGTTATCTGCTTCTGAAATGTTTAGGAAATTGCTTGCGTCGGTTTCGATTATCCAGGTGTCTCCTAGGCCTTTAACGGGGACAGTTTTATTGCCAGAAATGTTGCTTTCAGTGTATCCAACAAGTAGCAGCTTTCCATTGCCTAGTGGAAGCATACCTGTCGGGCTTTCATTTTGATCACCTCCAAACGAATGTTCAACTATTTTTTCTCCTGTTTGTGGATGAATAACAGTAAGCCATAAGTCCTCGAAGCCGTGTAATGTCGCTTCTTTATTTCCTGAATTTGTAATTGATGCGCTTGTAGAGACTAGAACTAATGAGCCGTTGTCGTCAAAATGTGAGAATTCCGTCGAAACCTCATAGTTTGAACCACCATAAATAGTATCCCATAGAATATTGAAATTTTCATCTAATCTCAATAACCAAATGTCAAAAGACCCAAAAGAATCACTAGTCTTATCACCAGATGCATTTGACTGACTTTCAGTAATAAGGAAATATTCATTAGTAAGTTCATTCTTTATCAAACCACGTCCAAAATCTACACTGCTACCATAAAAACCATGCGTGCTTAATATGTTTAAGCTTTGATCTAATTCAAAAACGATTATATCTTCATTAAAACCAGAGTCCATCTCTGGAATATCACCATCGGCACCAAACGAGTTTGTCATTATAAAAAGTCGGTCGCCCAAAACAAACAAACCTCCATAATCCTCTAAAGATGAACTACCGTACATGGCTTGGGTATTAATTGCACCATTGTTAGTGTCTAAAAGTGCCACCCAACAATCAGTAAAACCTTGATTATTCGTCGTAATATTTCCAGAGTTTCCCGAGCCAGAAACAGCATACATTACAATTTGATTTTCATAGAAAGAAATTCCTACCGATCGCTCGGTTTCCGTACCCCCATAGGTCTCTTGCCAAACGATTGAGCCATCCATGTCTAATTTCAAGAGCCAAACATCAAGCATTCCAAAGTTTCCTGTTGTTTTGTTTCCTGAAATGGGAGAATTTGATAAAGTAACCACATAAATATGACTGTCCAATACAAAAGCATCTTGCGCAGCATCTGAACCGCTTCCTCCATATGAGTTTTCCCAAAGAATATTATAGTTCATGTCGGTTCTAACTACCCAAACATCTTGACCGCCAAAATTTGACGATTGGTGGTCGATAGAGTTTGAGGAGGTGGATGACCCGTAAAATATATATCCGGTGTTGTTACCATCAGGGATAACTTTCAGTATATCCGCTGCCGAACCTCCAAAGGATAATTCTTCGGTTATATTGAAGTTCTGTCCAAACGCAAAAGAGCCAAAAAGAAATGCTACAATAATTAGGTTCTTCATAGTGCTATTAATTATAGATGGGGCACTCATGTTTGAGCGCCCCAAAGTGTATATTATATGTTCAGGATTTGCACCTGAGCTAAACTGCCATCAGCGAGTACTAAAGATACAAATAATTGTACCATTTGATTCTGAACATTGATTCTTCGAGTGTGTTCTCCTCTTGATTCATTCACAGCTTCAGAATGCAGAATATTACCATTAATGTCGTGAACAATTAATTGTCCCGATAAATCTTTTACAAAATCCATAGTTACATTAATTTGTCCGTTTTGAATTGGGTTGGGACTCACTGAAACTGTTACGAATTCGTTATCGTCCGCTTGCGGCATATTGAAATCGATTCCATAATGCCCTAGAACTGCGTTGCCATCATCTGTAAACAACGTTACTTGATACAAACCTGGCACCAATTCACCTTTGCTTCTTGTCAAACGGAGTTCGTTGTCTCCATATTTTTCCATTCCTACTTCTATACCTTCAGCGGTAATTGACTTGATGGAGATTTCAACAATTGAAGGCTCCGTTCCACCACCAACTAACATAATACTCTCGTGGTGTTTCACGAAGTCGTTCCAAGTGTTACCACTCCCTCCTGTGTTAACAAGGTCCGATGAAGTCTTAATTTCAGCATAGAGGTCTTTCCACCATTTAATTGGACCACTGCCATTAACTCCACCACCAGTATTTCCTCCAGAAGAACCGGAAGATACACACGCTAAATTGTTTGGCGTCGTTCCACCATTGAACCAAGTCAGATTCGCAGGCCAATTCGTCATATTGGCTGTGTTGTGTAGGTTAAAAAAGTTAATCCATCCCTGTGTGCTGAAAGTGCAGTTATTGACATCAAACTGTGAAGATTGAGATGTTGTTACACCATGAAACCCGTGAAATTCATCTAATCTTTTCTGAATAATTCTTCCGTCAGTCAGTGAGAATCCATTCTCGTCATAGAAAGGTCCACCCTGTGTTAAGCTTCCTAAATCTTCTTGACGATAAGTACTATAAGACCATAATCCATCGGTTACAACTGGCTGCCAATCATACTCTCTTGTGTATGGATGACCATTTAGTACCATATTTGAATAGCCATTATCTGACACCGCTTGCCAATAAGGTGTGAAATCACCCGTTGAATTGTCATAAAACTGAAATGCATTTTGCAACTTTAAATAACGATGACCGATGTTGTTTACCACATTCCCATTTACCATTGATTGCGAGGTGATTTGTCCGTAATTAACCAACCTCCAGGCATACGAATTCCCAACACACGTTTCCTCGCATATTATCTCCGTTCCCAATGGGTCTTCCGCTGCTGGCCAAACCTCTCCTGAATCATAAATTATGCTTCCGTTAGCATCCATCCCTAACACTTCATACCCGGTGTCACCAATTGTGAACAAGGATGGGTCTATGTGCGTGTAAGGATCCGTTGTTGTGCTCGTTGCGAGCGTCGTTACATTTCCAGAACCGTCGTCTTGCAAGATGTTTACTTCGTAATGATCTACTCCCGGTGCTTCTAACCAACCAAGGTACCCAGATGCATATTGCGGTTCTGTTACCAGTTGTACTTCTCCTACTTGACCTGTTGCCGATGTTCCCATCGCACATATTGCCAATCCTACTACTGCTTTTCGAATGTTTGCGCCTCGAAATAGCGCTTTACTTTGATCTCTCATGTGAATAATTTTTGTTGGGGTCAAAACTATGTGAAACCTTCTGATGGCACTGCCAATAATAGATTTTAACGGCTTATAGAAGTATTAACATATGTTTATGGGTTCCCCAATAAATGTGGTAAATACTTATGTGGTCTTACAGAATTACATCCATTCTTCGAAACATAAATTGGGGTTTATTGACAACCTATGAGGCTAACCATCAGTTTCTTAAGATTCACTTGCATCAAACATAAGTTTAGTTTTATGTTTTTTATGAAATATATATTGCATCCTTTATGGTTTGAGCGAAAAAAAATTCAATTTACCCTCATCCAACCCCTTTTTATTCGTGATTTCCTTTCAATTTATTCGTAATTTCGATCTTATGCGACCTTATTTCTCCACCAAAACCCTCCTCGGAATTCTCACTATTCCACTTTTATTTGCATGTGCACCAAAAATTTCCGTTGTATCTTGTACCAGTCAAGTGTATTATCCCGGAAGGCAGGAAGAGAAGCCCTTTCAAGAAATCGTTATTACGCTCGATTCGTTGTCCGCGGACATCACGATGGACAGTTTGATGTACGGAGACCAAATACTCGACTTAAAAAAGAATCATTTTACCTTGCGCAGCAAAGCCGAGGGAACTACATTTTCGAAAAAACGCTACGCTCTACTACACGAATAAAAACAAGCAAGGAACTATCAGCATTGATTCCATCGCGCAAATGAAACCGTTGTATTTGCCTTAATTAGACTTTCCAAACCCCAAGTGAAATTTTCGCCGCAGTAAATTAAAAAATCAATACCTAGCTTGATAGTACAACGAATTGCGAAAATAGCGATGCCATTAAGTTGGTTGTTTTTAATTGTTACCACGTATTGGTACATCTCTGTAAGTCGAGAGGATCGTTGGGTCACTCAAATAGGGTTTGCTTGCGTTGCTATTTCTTATGCCGTGCGTTATTGGAACAAAAGCCACCATCGATTTACCGACACCGTAAAATGCCTTCTCATCATGTTTTGGTGCGTCATTAAAATCTCATTTGCCTCAGGAATGACCTTTGATCGTGTGGTGTTTTATTCCTTTTATCTTTTGGGAATCGTTTGGCTGGTGTCTGAAATCATTGACTTGGTGAAAGGAAGAACGAAGGGATCTAGATTAACCTTGCTTCTTGGTGCGGCACTAATGGCTTTTGGAATGCTCTGCCGTTTCATGTGGTGGCCTGGAGCGTCCATGGCAATGATGCTGTCTTATTTCGTTTTATCTGGTGGATTTATTGCCGAGTTAGCGCTTGAGTTTCGTGGGAAACAAGAAGGTTCTGTGGAATAATTTTTTTGAGCGGAGGCGAGTGAACAGTCCTCCCCCTTTTGTCCCTTCCGTCTTCAAAAGCAATGCTTTCTCTCCTCCGAAAAGGAGGAACTATTTATCCTAAATGACTTTAATTCCTGGCAAAAGTTTTCATGCCTAATGTTTACGTGATCTTTAAAAGAAAAAGCCCAGATCATCGAGCGGAGTCGAGATGCAGGGCTTTTCTTGTCTTCGAAAATAGACGTTAATTTCGGTTGGGAATTTTGATCTACTCCCTCTTTGGAGAGGGTTGGGGTGAGGACACGAAAAAATCTAATTCAAACCCTTCTTCCCAATTACAAGATTTAAAACTTAAACGTCAATCCGCCCATAACCTGGAATTGCTGCACTGGAGCATTTACCCAACGTTGGTATTGCTGAGCGGCTAAGTTGTTGAACTGCAAGAAGGCCGAAATACGATTGTTGTATCGGTACTCGATGCCTAAGTTGGCATCTGCAATAAATCCTAAATCCGTGATAAATTGACCGTCTTCCTCTGTAATTCCAGGACCCGCAGCATACGCCAATCCGCGACGTCCACCCTCCAGGTCAAGATCTACATTGAACAAGAACTTGTCGTAAAGGTTGTACGAACCTCTTAGGATCACTTGCAGTTGTGGCAAGTTCCAGGCATAAGCATTCACCTTCGTGTTGTACGAATTAAAGCGACCAATCGCATCAATCTTAATTTTCTCAGATTGCTGGAATGTAACTGAACCTTCAATTGTGGTAACATTCATTGTGTCGTAAATGACATTGAACGCGTTTCCTGGCGTATACACCGTATCCGAAACAAATAATGCCTGGTTGCGGATGTTTGCGAAACTTGCCGATGCATTGAATCCAATGTTTTTCGAAAGCGTTCCTTTGATACCAAAGAAGAAATCAATCGCTTTGTCGCGGTTGCGCAACTCAATGTTTGGAAGTACAAATTCGTTTTCCAGGGTGATACTTCTGAAAGTTGTTTGCTCCATCCCGCCGGTAAGACCCACATAAGGAATGAAGATATCATTGAACATGCTGTACTTCAGCTCCAAATCAGGATAAATGCGCGGCTTCACTCCGTTGCGTGCATTGAATAAAAGTTTCGCTCCAAATTTCGCTTTGAATCGGTCGTCTTGCAAACGCGTTGTTACGTTCGGCGCCAAGCTGACAATTGTATTGTTGTCAACAAATCCTGAATCGAGAGCGGAGGTGTTGGTGTCGCCAATTGCTCCATACTTGTATCCGTTGTATAGAATATCGAAATCAAGATTGTATGTTTCGTTTCCTTCGCGATACATCCAATTCGTATTAATTCCAAAGAAGTTCTCACGTGCTCTCCAATCGCTTAGGTCGGCTGCTGTCGGCTTCTTAGAAAGAAAATTGTTGTATGCCAAGCCAACCGTATAATTCAGCTTTGCGCTGTCTTTGATGTGTGAATTAAACGATCCCGAGAACCCGAAATCGCTATAACGTTGTGCAATGCTATCGCGCTCAAATAACGTATCGTTTGGAATGGCGTAATAGTGCAACCCACGGTTGTTGTAGTGCATGTCACCACGCAAACTGTAACGACGCTCGTTCAGCCCTCCGTAGAGATTCACTCCTGTGCGATCAAATTGTGCGGGTGCGTACCCTGAAATATTTCCGAAAGAACTCAGGTGCTTCACGTGCGCTCCATACATTAACCTGCGCGAGCGATCTGAATCATAGTAGAACTCCCCCAAAGGCATGAACTCCGTTCCTAGTCCAATTTTCACGTACGAATTGTACAGCGTTGGTAAAACTTCCTTGATGTTAATCGCCGCTGGATCAATCATCCCAATTTCTGTTTCCGTCTCATATTTGAGGTTCAACAGGGGATAATCTACCACGTCTGTATTAATGTTTGTGTCGATGATTCTTGGCGCTATTTGAATTCGGTACGCCTTTTCAATAGGGCGATCTCCTGTTACAATAATATTTGCCTCATCTCCTAACTGTGCCATTGCATTTCCGAAAAACAACAGCGATACTAATGTGAATATGCTCTTCTTAATTTCCATTGCCTCCGTCTATTTCAATTACACGTTCTCCCTCCTCTTCGATGTCCTTCGGAGCATCTTTCAACTGCATTAACTCATCCCAAAGCATGTTTGCTTCGTCTATAATTCCATCCGTTTGGTTTCCATAATGTTGGATAATGGATTTCAAATCTTGCTCTGCCTGGAACAAATTGTCTTGTGCCATATACACTTTCGAACGCAACATAATGGCTTTTGCGATCCAGTAATTGTACGCCGGACGCATTTTCAAGAGGTTCTCAATTTCCGTGAGCGCGCCATTTAAGTCATCGTCCCTGAACTTGATTTCAGCCAATAAGAATCGTGCTTCAGCGCCACGAACACTGGTTAAATTGTCTCGCAACCAGAATAAAGATGCTGCCGCATCCATGTAGTATTCCTGATTATAATTCGATTTTGCTCGAATGTAATGTGCTTCTTCCAAAACTTCCGTCGGATGTGAATCGTCTTTGATCACTTTTCCTGCATACAAGGCAGAATTTTGCCAGTTCTCCAGGTTATAATGACAAACCATCAGGCGCAACTTGGCGTTGGACAGTTTCTCTGGGTTCGTGGACCACTCTTCCAAACGCTTGTAATAAGGAATGGCATCAATGAAGTTGTCCTGATTGTAGAAATAACTTGCCACACGAGCTGCTGAGAACTCGGTGTAAATTCCATTCGGGCTTTCGAGCAGGTTTCGATACACCGCTACGCCCTTCGCTTCTTCGTTCAATCCGAAGTGTGCGTTTGCTAGATAGAATCGAATTTCGTCTCGGTACTTTCCTGTTGGGTATTTGTCCAAATATGTTTCCAACTTTGGAATTGCACCAGTATAGCGTGCCTGAACGGATAGCGTTGAATCGAAGTATGCCTGAACTGCTGGAATGTAGTACAAGTTTTGCTTCTCATCATCCGTAATATCGAAACATGGATACTGTGCCAGCCCATCAATTTTGTCCAATTGATTGGTTTGCGTGTACATATTCTTCAGTGCATTTGCAACCGTCTTACATACCTGCTGATCGTTACCATACTCATTCATGATATCGATGTATTCGCCTTCAGCTTGATTTGTTTTCCCTTGTTTGAAGTGAATATCAGCAATGTTAATTCGTGCGTCAATGACATTCTTTGAATTCGGGTAGTCGATCACAATTTTATTGAAGTACGTCAATGCTTTGTCGTATTCCTCATTGGTCATGTACGTTTCTGCTATTTGCGAGAGCGATGCTTGCACATAACGCGACTCGGGGAAATTGTTGACGATGTTCAGGAGGTTGCTAATCTTCTCTTGAGACTTCCCTTCCATGTACCCGTACGTCAAGGCCATGTAGTAAAGAGCTTGATCTTCGTATGCTGCGTGAAGATCAATCACTTTCTTGTAGTGCTTTACTGCTTCCAGGTTGTCTTTCAATACAAAGTATCCATCGCCAATGCGCATGTTGGCATCTGCTTTCTTTTGATCACCATTCGGGTTGGATTGCAAGAACAGTCCGAACTGCGTGATGGCATTTTGCAGCGCCTGCTTGCGTTTTGACTTCATTGAATTGTAGGAAGTTGACCCTGGTTCCATTTCTGACATTTTCTCAAAAGCCTTTTCTGCTTTCTTCCAATACGCATACCCTGTATTGTATTTCGCTTCTGACTTCAGCCCATTTGGCACTGCCGGCATCGTTCCAACTTTGTTGTAAAACTGAATGGCCTTGTCATGATTGCTTGCCTGGTAATAGGAGTCTGCAATCCAATACACCGCTTGCGCTGAAATTTCTGGATCAACTGGGTAGCGATCTACCTTTTCAAACGATTTGATGGCATCTCCAAAAGCATTTCTTTGGTAGAAACTCACGCCTTGATTAAAGCAAATCAATTGATATGCCTGACGTAATTTGATGTCTTTGTTTGGCAATTTGTCCAGAGAAGCGAGTGCTTTCTGATAGTTGTTCGTACTCAAGTATACGTTCACCAAATACTGATAGATGTCGTCTTTGCGTAACGAGTTTGGATAGCGCTGCAAGTACAGTTCAAACGCTTCTACCGCTTCATCATATGGGTTGATGTCCAAATCATACGACAAAATGGCGTAATTGAACAAGGCATCTTCCTGCACTACTGGGTCTGCGTCAATAAACGCTGCACCTTCAAATGCCGAGCGCGCCGAAACTTTGTTGTCCAGTTTCAGCATCGATTCACCAATGTGATAGTAGGCAACTTGCCCAAGACTGTCCTCAACGCCCTTCACACGGTCGAACATCGTTACCGCATTGTTATAATTTCCGCTCTTGTAATAAGCATACCCTAGTCGGTAATCTTCTTCTCGCGTTGTAGCCGTTGATCCATTGTATTTTTCTAAATACGGAACCGCTTCATCGTACCTTTGGGTGCGGTAATACGCGTCTCCAATCAGTAAGTTGATTTGTTTGTCGTCCAAAATGCCATCTTCTCCTGAAATCTTCTTCGCATACTGTGTTACCAGAGCGTACTTCCCTTGGAGGTAATAGATTTGAGCAATGTAATACGGCACCAATTTCCCGAACTTTTCGTGTTCTTCTAGCTTAAGGAACCCTTCTAACGCCAATTGGTAATTCTCATTGTTGTATGCGATGTGCGAATAATAATACAACGCAGGTGCCGCGTATTGCGAATCGCCGTCCTTAACTTCAACAAAGGCATTTCGTGCGGCATCAAAATTGTCTTCTTTGAAATTGGCATAGCCTACTTTGAAAAAGAACTCATCGCGCTGATCTTCAGGTATGTCTTGATAGCTCAACTTATTGAACCAGGAAAGCGCATCATCCCACTTCTTTCGATAGTAATAATGCTTACCGAGTCGGAAATAGATGTCTTTACGGTAGATGCTTTCTGGGTAGTCTTTCAAGAAGTTTAACAACAGCGTTTCCGCGTCATTGTTGTACAACATCAATGCTGAAATTGCCTCGTAGTACGACGCTTTCACATACATTGGGTCGTTCACTTCTGGAAATCCATCCATAAAGATTCTGAATTCCTTACGTGCCGCTCCGTATTGCTCTTTCTCAAAGAGTTCTTCCGCGCGGTAAAAATTGGCATATTCGCTGTTGTATTTCTCTGACGTCTGTGTGTAGGACTGGCCGGATAAAAATAGGAGAGCGATAAAAAGCATTTTGTTCATAGGCTGCTGCTTTTTTAATCAAGTAAAGGTAACCTTACTCAATTCGGTGTTTGGAGAGATAGTTCAAAAGTTTTAAACGAAATTCTGTTAAGATTATTTCCAAGTAGAAAGGCAAACTACGTGCCGAAATTCGGACATTTACCTACAAATCCAATTCTTGTGAGCAACGTCATTGAAATTAAAAACGGTGTAATTCAGCAAAACAACGCTACGGTTTTGTCGAAAATTAACATCGAAATCAAGGACAATGAGTTCGTGTACTTGATTGGTAAAACAGGAAGCGGGAAAAGCAGCCTGCTAAAGGCTTTGTACGGTGAATTGCGCCTTGCCGATGGAACGGGAAATGTGGCCGAATTTGACCTCAACAGCCTTCGTAAAAAAGACATTCCAAATCTGCGTCGCTCT
The DNA here is from genome assembly GCA_043584915.1 of Fluviicola sp. GTDB lineage: Bacteria > Bacteroidota > Bacteroidia > Flavobacteriales_D > Crocinitomicaceae > UBA4466. The sequence goes on along the minus strand of CP121319.1, from coordinate 1,119,158 downwards.
CTGGGAATTGTCTTCCAGGATTTTCAATTATTAACCGATCGTTCTGTACTTCAAAATTTGCGTTTTGTGATGGGTGCATCGGGCTGGAAAGACAAAAAAGCCATGGATAAACGAGCAAAAGAAGTGTTGCAATTGGTGGGAGTTGAAGAAAAAATCAACGCGATGCCCTTTGCACTTTCGGGTGGAGAACAGCAACGCGTCGCCATTGCACGATCATTAATCAACGATCCGAAGCTAATTCTGGCGGATGAGCCAACAGGTAACTTGGATCCGGAAACGTCTGAGGAAATCATGCGTTTGATGCTTGCGATTTTGAAGGAGCGAAAAACGGCTATTCTTATGGCAACGCATGACATGAGCATGGTGGAAAAGTATCCGGGTAGAATTTTGCGTGTGGGCGACGGATTGGTGAAAGAAGTGAATACGATGCAGTCTTTTGATCCGTTTACACCGTTTAGTGCAGAGTGATTGTTGGTTGAGTGCGTAATTAAATAAGATCGGAATAAAAATTGACATTACCTACCAAAATATAATTTGGTAATTAGACAAATGCCTAAATAGCTTAATGACTCAAACCTCTCATTTTCCCTCACCCCAACTCCAAAACGAGTACCTAAATTAACCCCCCATGAACCAACCCGACCCGTCATTAGCACCATTCGCCTGTCAGTACACTTCACAAGTTCCCGAATTACTAACTCGACTTGGCTGTACCCTGGCCGTAACAACTTATCAAGCAGGAAAACTAGTCTTGATTTCCCCAAAGGACGAGCATACTTTGGTGCAATTGCCGCGTACGTTTGACAAGCCCATGGGAATTGCGCAGGACAAGGAAAAAGACAAATTGGCATTGGCTTGCCGTGATACCGTTCAGGTTTTTTCCAACTCAAGCGACTTAGCGGCATACTACCCCCCGGCCCCGCAGAAATACGATGCGCTTTACATGCCAAGACTAACTTATCACACAGGTCAGGTCGATATTCATGATCTCAACTTCGGGAAGGACGGCAAACTATACGCCGTAAACACGCTCTTTTCGTGTCTAATCTCTCTCGATGATGATTATAACTTTACCCCGTACTGGAAACCTTGGTTTGTAGACAATATAGTGTCCGAGGACCGATGTCACCTCAATGGAATGGCCATGAAAGATGGTTTACCAAAATTCGCAACGGCCTTCAATACCGGAAACAGCAAGCAAAGTTGGCGCGAACATATTACCACCAGTGGCGTCATCATGGATATTACTACAAATGAAGTGGTTTTGGAAGGGTTAGCGATGCCGCATTCTCCGCGCATTTACAACGATGAACTCTACTGTTTGCTTTCAGCTACGGGCGAATTGATAAAGGTCGATCCTGAAAACAGAACATATCAAACAGTCATTAAATTGGATGGTTTTGTTCGAGGAATGGATTTATACCAAGACTACCTCTTCATCGGACTTTCGAAACTGCGCAAGAATTCATCCACATTCGCCAAGCTAGATTTTGCTGAGGAAGCTAATGAAGCAGGTATTGCCATTGTGCATTTGCCCACTGCAAGCATTGCCGGAAAAATCACCTATCAAACGTCATTGGATGAAATTTATGATGTCCATGTCCTCGCAGATAAGCTGCGCCCAAACATTTTAAACACCTTAAAACCAGAACATAAGATGGGAATTTCCATTCCAAATTCAACGTTTTGGGCTAAACAATCGTAACTTTGTTGAAAACCCTAACTAAATGAAACATAAGTACCATTCAAGAAAAGTCCGTCAATTAGACCGACTGATCCAAGAGATGAAGCAAGCAATGCGCGCACGTCAGCCAAAAGCACTGGTAGATCGCATTCGTCAGAAAATTGCTCGTGTTATTAAAGATTTGCGTGGAATTCTATCTACGCGCCAACTCGCACACAAACTCGGAGCTCTCGCTATCGTTTTTGGTTTTGCAACAACTGCTCAGGCACAACAATTTGCTGCACCGATAGAAAACCCTTTTAGTTTTCAGGCACTGCCAGATGGATATGTTGGTGGTTTGATTGCTGCAGACATGGATGATGACGGCGATTTTGATTTACTTCTAGGTGGCTATTACGGCCAATTCAACTACCATGAAAACACTGGATCTGCCGGCAATCCTACTTTTGCTTCGGGACAAGTAAATCCGTTTGGGTTAACCAGCGCAAACGAGTTTAATTTTATGTCGGCTGCCGATATGGATGATGACGGAGACCTTGATATTCTCGTTGGTCAATATTACGGGCAAATAAGTTATTACGAAAACGTGGGAAATGCATCAACACCTTCCTTCACGGCACCAGTAAACAATCCTTTTGGACTCGTTGGTGGTGGGTATATCTTCATGCCAAACATTGTAGATATTGATGGAGACGGAGATTACGATATCATCGCAGGAACTACTGGTTCCTTGTCATTCTTCGAAAACACAGGAGACGAAACCAGTCCAGCATTTGCTGCGCCCGTAAACGATCCATTCGGACTTGTATTTGCATCGCAATATTTTGCACATCCTACCTCTGCCGACTTAGATGGCGACGGAGATTTTGATATTTTAGTGAGTGAATACTACAGCGAATACAAGTACTACGAAAATACAGGTACAACGGTAGCTCCGCAGTTTGCTGCAAACCAACAAAACCCATTTGGTATTGTTGGCGGTTCAAGTGATCTCATGTTCTCACAACTTGTTGATATTGATGATGATGGCGATTACGATATTCTTGGTCAAGCATACTACGGCTCGCTTTGGTTTTACGAAAACACACAATTTAATGTTGGCATTGATGAGTTAGACAATAACGTAGCGATTGGCCCGAACCCTTTTGCGAGCGAAATCAATTTCACAGCCGATGCCGATTTAGACCTTGTGGAGGTTCTCGACATGACCGGTAAACTTGTTTACTCTGAAGTAAATCCTGACGGTCAAATTACGCTAGAACACCTAAAAAAAGGCGTTTATATGGTGCAAGTTGTGGATTCGGATGGGCGCGTTAGCCGACAGAAGTTGGAAAAATTGTAAGCAATCCATTTATATAGAAGATCCTTCTCGCTACTTTGTGGGAAGGATTTTTTGTGAGCCACAGTTTCCTTTTCTGTTGATTCAAAAACAGGACTTGGTAACTCTATTTCACGGGTTTACGTAAAAAACAATGTATTTTAGCCACAAAATCTATCTACATGAAACACAAATACCACTCAAGAAAAGTCCGTCAATTAGATCGGCTGATCAAAGAAATGATGCAATCGATGCGTTCGCGTCAACCGAAAGAACTGGTAGATCGCATTCGTGAAAAAATTGCTCTTTTAATTAAGCAATTAAGAGGTGTTCTTTCAGGGCACCAATTGGCTCATAAGTTAGGCGCATTGGCAATTGTGTTTGGATTTGCGACGAACGCGCAAGCGCAACAATTTGCCGCACCCATTGAAAACCCGTTTGGATTCGCAACAGACTCGACGTCGTACCTTGGAGGCTTCGGTCTTGCTGATCTCGATGATGACGGTGACACTGACCTTATTGTGGGAGGATACTTCGGCTCTTTGAATTATTATGAAAACACGGGAACTTCTGATAGTCCTGCATTTGGCACTCCTGTATCCAACCCTTTTGGTTTAACAAGTGCTTACTATTATGCTTTTATTACAACGGCAGATCTCGACGATGATGGAGATATTGATGTAATTGTAGGCGAATACTACGGCAATTTGCTCTACTTTGAAAATACGGGAACAGCCACAAACCCTGCATTTGCTGCTCCTGTTTCGAATGCATTTGGACTCAATTCAGGCCCTTCTTTATTAGATATGCCGAGCTTCATTGATTTAGACGATGATGGCGACTACGACATTATCTCTTGCTCAATTGCTTATGCTGCAAGCCCCGAAATGGTTTATTACGAAAATACGGGTGACGAAACCAATCCAGCATTTGCTGCGCCTGTTACCAACCCTTTCGGTATCATGGGAAATGCCGCATACTTTCAAAACCCCACTTTAGCTGACATCGATGGCGATGGTGATTTTGACTTACTTACTGCTGAGAATAACGGCACCTTTGCTTTTTACGAGAACACAGGAACGCAGGCAAGCCCTGCTTTTGCTGCACCTCAAGTCAATCCATTCGGGTTAATCGATAACGTCTCTGACTTCATTTTTCCTGAATTCGTAGATATTGACAATGACGGTGACTTTGATGTCCTTGCTTCTGGATACTACGGAAGCCTTTGGTTCTTCGAAAACACGCAATTCAACGCTGGAATTGGTGAGCTCGAAAATAACGTAGCCATCGGCCCGAATCCATTTGTAAGCGAAGTGAGCTTTAGCGCAGATGCTAATTTGGATCTTGTAGAAGTTCTCGACATGACGGGTAAACTTGTATATTCTGAAGTAAACCCTGATGGTCAAATTACGCTAGAACAGCTGAAAAAAGGCGTTTATTTGGTGCAGGTTGTTGATTCTGACGGGCGCATTAGCCGACAAAAATTGGAAAAATTGTAAAAAATCTATTTTTATAGAATAATCCTTCTTGCTAAATTGTGGGAAGGATTTTTTTATGCGATACACTCCATATTCCCGAAAAATACGCCAATTGAATCAACGCATTCAAGAATGGAATGCTTTGGTTAAGTCCAAGGCATCAATTGCCAAGCTGAGAGCACTCGCCAGAAAAATTCAGGTTTTGGTAAAGCAGTTGAATGGCGCATTTCCTAATATCAAGGCATCGGCACAACTCGCAGCCATGCTTGTTACTGCAGGTATCTCCAGCCACGTTTCAGCACAAAATTTTGCGCCCCCAGTGGAAAGCCCGTTTGGGTTTGTTGTGGACGCTACCAATTACGTGGGTGGACTTTGCACTGCAGATTTGGATGGCGATGGTGACCTTGACTTGCTTTACGGTGGATATTTTGGAACTATCGACTTTCTTGAAAATACGGGCACTGCTCAATCGCCTGATTTTAGTAGCGCCGCTCAAACCAATCCTTTTGGGCTCTCGAGCACGTATTATTATGCTTTTGTTACTGCGGCCGATTTAGACGATGACGGCGACCTGGATGTACTCGCTGGCGAATACAACGGAAATCATATGTATTATCAGAATATTGGCGACTCCACCACCCCGTTGTTCTCCATTCCGGTGACAAACGCCTTTGGGCTTGGGCAGGGATCTTACATTTCTATGCCCGAGTTTGCCGACTTGGATGCAGATGGCGATTACGACGTAATTAGTGGTGAGGCTGGCGGTTTGATTTACTTTGAAAATCAAGGAAGCCCGACAGTTCCGGCTTTTGCTCCAGCAGTGAGCAATCCTTTTTCACTTGTGCCAAATCCTGTATATTTTTCACACCCTACCTTGGGTGATCTTGATGCAGACGGCGATCTGGATATGCTCATTGGAGAAACGGGTGGCAACCTGCGGTACATTCAAAACTTAGCCAACGCCAGTGCACCTCTTTTCGATGGTGGACAATTAAACCCTTTCGGAATAACAGGCGGTGCTGCACCTGTAATACTGCCTGAGTTTGTAGACCTGGATAATGATGGCGATTTGGACATTTTGGCAAGCGGCTACGAAGGGTCGTTGTGGTTTTATGAAAACCTGGAGTTCAACCTTGGGTTGGAGCAAAATGCGCAGTCGCTGAAAGTGGGACCCAACCCCTTTGGTTCAAGTATTCATCTTTCTTCAGATGTTTCAATTATTGAAATTAGAATGGTAGATATAACAGGAAAAGAGGTGTTCTTTCAAAAGGCTCCCAATCAAACGGTACAATTGCCCAATCTCAGTTCAGGAGTTTATACCCTCATTTTGTTGGATGCCAACGGCAAGTTGAGTCAAAAGAAAATGGAAAAGCTGTAAGGTGTCAAAAACTTACTGAGTCGGGGCAGGAACAAACGTTACCTCATACAAAAACGACCATTTCTTTCCGGTCAGATAGGTTTTACTATCCACATCATTGTAAGCAATTCCGTTGAGCTCCAAGCCTGCTCCACGACCACGTGTGGCCAACTCATCACAATTTATCATTTCCAACACTTTCCCTGTTTGAGGGTCAATGGAAACAATCAGGTTGGTTTGATAAACGTTTGCATAAATCTTCCCATTGATGAATTCGAGCTCGTTCAATTGCGGAATTGGTCCAACATCATTGAATACTTCGATGCGCCGTATTTCCTGGAAGGTTTCTGGGTCGCGGAAATAAATAATCTCAGATCCGTCAGACATAATGAGTTCCGTGCCATTGTTACACAATCCCCATCCTTCTCCAACAAAAGATTTATCCTCCATGGTTAACTGCAACGGATTCATGTCGTAAACAAAACACTTTCCCCGCTGCCAGGTCAGCTGATAGAGCTTGTCATTAAAAATGGTGATTCCCTCTCCGAAATAGTTGGCATCCAATTGCTGCCCTTCTACACGAGAACCTGTTTCAAGATCAACCTCCATGACGCGCGACTCACCGTAAAGGCCTGTTCCCTCGTATAATTTTCCGTTTTCAAACTCCAATCCTTGCGTAAAGCTGGTCTCGCTGTGCGGATACGATTCAACGATTTCTGCTCTCAAGCGTTGCGGCGTAATGTCCGATACAACACGTAAAAATCGTTCGTCTTTTTTTTCAGTGCCATCCTTCATTTTCATTGTCAGATGCAGCGCGTAGGTTCCCACTTCTGATCTTGTCAAGGGAAAAGAAACGTTTGCCGCTGGGTTCTCCCACCTTTTAATTACGTTACCATCTATGGTTACTTCCAGGGAAGCTATTTCTTTTTCATTCAACAACACTTCAACTGTTTGAGACTTGTTGCACACCGCAGCCAAGTTTTGTTCGAATGCAAACTGAGCGGGCAACGGCTCTGGCGTTGGGGGTTGAACTGTTCTTCCGGGGTCTGTTGGGTTATCATCCCCTTTCATTAAAGGCACAAGTAACAATGCGCCTCCAACCAGAACTATCAATCCAATTACGATATACTTTTTCATGCGTTTTCCAATAACTTTTCTACCGCATTTGCGTCAATTCCCGAATGCGAAGCATGGTACAACACTTCTTTTCCGTTCCACAAAATTGCTTGAGGAGATTGATGTGTTACGCCGGTTGCCGATGCAATTTCATTGGAAACATCGCGGTTTCTAATTAAGTCTACAAAGTAAAGCTGACAACGTTCATTTTCCGATGACCATCCGCGCTCGAATGAATTCAGCGCCATTGCAGAAATACTGCATCGCGTACTGTGTTTGAAGAGCAATACTGGTTTATCACCAGAGTTCTCCAATACTTCATGCAGTTGATCGACCGAATCGATCGTTGTCCAAGGTAGCTTTTGTGCTCCTGATGAAAATGAAAAAAGTCCCATAATTACATTCCTGAGGTGTAACTGCTTGAGAAAGCGCACATCGTTCTCAGAGTATAAACGCAAATCGTTTACGCGATATTTCAATTGTGCAATTCGTTCGACCCCCATCCCGAAGGCGAATCCAGAATATGTTTTACTATCTATATTACTCGACTCAAGTACATTCGGATCGACCATTCCACATCCTAAGATTTCCAACCAGCCAGTGTATTTGCAGACATTACATCCTTTTCCACTACAGATCGTACATGAAACATCTACCTCGGCACTTGGCTCCGTAAATGGGAAATACGATGGACGCAAACGAATTTGTGTTTTCTCTCCAAACATCTCTTTGGCGAAATACATTAGCGTCTGTTTCAAATCAGCGAACGAAACATCTTTATCGATATACAGCCCTTCAACCTGATGAAAGAAACAGTGAGCACGTGCTGAAATTGCTTCATTTCGGTACACTGTGGCGACTTCCAATAGCAATGGCATCTCCAGGGCGGGTAACATCTATGCTTCCACCACTTTCCTGAGCACCCGAAAGAGCCTCTTTCTGAGCATCCATTTTATCTTGCGCAAACTGACGCAAACCATTCACCAATTGCCCGGCTTCACGCTTGGCTTCGTTTGGCACTTCTTTCAATTCTGCGAACAAGCCCTTTACTGCTCCTTTTGATCCCAAAAAGGCAATTCGAAACTTTTCCAGTGCTTCAGCCGAGTCGATTGCAAACGCATCGATTTCAGCCTTTAATTGTTCCACTTTTTCTTTCATCAGTACTTTATCCAACCATTTCTAAGAATCTACGTTTCAATAGATAATACAGTTGCTTGTAACTTTTTGTTGTGTAATATTGTTATAAATTGAAACAAAACTGTTCAATAAGGCGTACGAAGTTAAGAATTAAAGGGGTAAAGTTCCCGTATTAATTGAAATAGATTATCTTTGAACGGCTCTGTTTATGAGGATTAGCGTAAGAATGACTATGAAAAAATTAGCAATTATTGGATTACTTTTCTTATCACTCGGACTTTTCTCCGCGTGCAAGAATGACAATCCTTCGGTAATAAAGGTATTTGTGCGATCGGCTAGTAATGAACTGGTAGAAGGTGCAAAAGTGATCATTGTTGGAGATATTAACTCGAACCCTGAAACGATGAGTTGGCTCGATACGGTCGTAACGAACGGCTCTGGATTTGCGTTTTTCAATATGGCTGGGTACTACGAAGCTGCTGGAGCGGAAGAGAATCCAGTTGGGTATTTCGACATCATTGTTAAGACGGCATCAAAAGAGGCCTTCGGATACATTAGAAGTCGTGTTCACACAACGGCGGTAGAAACAGTATTCTTACCGAACTAAAAACAAGATTATGAAAGGAAGATATATAGTATTTGCATTATTGCTTTTGTTCGTCGGAACTATTCAAGTTTCGTGTAGAAAGAAAGAAGATACCATTGCGCAAATCACCGTTCGTGATGCGAACAATGCCCCAGTTTACAATGCACGCGTTATTGTTTATGGGCAATCGACCACCAATCAGGCTTCAAGTGTTGTTTTGTACGACACTGCGATGACCAATTCGAACGGTGTGGCGACTTTTAACTTTAATGAAACGTACCAACTCGGTCAGGCAGGTGTTGCTGTTTTGAACATCGATGCTGAGAAAGGTGGGTTAATTGGACAAGGAATTATTAAGGTTGAACAGGAGGTTACTACAGAAGAAGTAGTCTTCATCAACTAGATTGTTGTATATTCAAGAAAGGCGGTGCATTTGAGTGTACCGCCTTTTTTGATTTATTGGAAAGTGGAAGAGTTTCCAATAAAAACAGATCAACTCTAGATCATAACTATGCACTCCTTTAAAATCATCATGCTTCTGGCGAGTCTCGTTCTAACGGAATGCACCTGGAGCCAAAGTGAGGACATCTGCTTTTCCAAACAGCAACGTTGTGGCGTTCTGAGCACATCAGGAGACACTATTATTCCTTTTCGTTTTCAAAACATTGCCCTTCACCAGGCAACCTATTACATTGCGCATCGAAAACTATCTGAAGGGAAAAAGGCGGTCTTTAAAATGAGCATTTTCGACCGTAAGGGTAATCAGGTGCTTCCAGGTGAATACGATTGGATTTACTCAGATACGACTCACAAATACATCAAATACTATAGAGACGGAAGTACCAGTATTCTTGAGACCGTCACTCAAAAAACGATCACGCGAAAAGGAGTGTACAATGTTGATTCTTACCTGAACTATGGAGGAAATGAAAGCCCGTATCGCTATACCGAATTCACTAGCGAGAATGGGTCTGAGGTTTTTACTGCCACTTTTGAATCTTTGTTCACCACTACTGAATACATACGTGGAGTCATTCGTTTTTCAGTGTTTAACCCAGAGAAGAATGTATATCGGTTTGGTGACCCTAATTCAGATAAATATGGGTTTATAAATGGAAAGGGAGAGGTTATTATACCTGAGGTCTATGAAAGCTTTGAATCATCAAGCGGGCCTTTTTCCATCTTTCGTAATGATACCTGTTATATTGCGAAACGGGGCGATAAATACGATTTCTATCCCGGAATTTATGAAAAGCCTATCACTGGTTTCAAGTATTTGCAATTTTGGGAGCATCGCATGATTGCGAAAAAAGGCAACAAATGGATCCTCTTTGACGAAGAATTGAACGAAATCTTTAGCGATTCAAAACATGGGCTCTCCTTTCATTCTGGCCATTTCAATCCAGTGGAATTCAATTATGAAAATATGATTTTTGAAGGTTCCGAGTTCTATTCGTACAATATAATTTCAGGACTTCGGCCAGAGAGCGATTTCGTGTTTCAAGTTGACTTTGGAAAGCCGAAAAAGGCAGCATCCGAATGGGTAACGTACAGCTCAGATAAACAGGGGTCCGTTGGATTAACTAACATAAAAACAAAGCAATCCATTCCGGTTAAATACACGTACTTAATCCCTTTAATTTATTCCGCAGATTCTCTAAAGCAGCATTTGTATTACTCTAGCATTTCTCCTGAATACTTCTGGGCAATTAAGGCTGAACCAAAAAATGCAAAACTAGCGCTTACCATTTTCGACAATCAGCTTCAAGAAATGTGCTCTTACAATTTGTGCGATCGATCACTTCAGTTTCTTAGGAAGGACATCAGAAACAGCGGGGATACCATGACGAAAATCTTAGAGAATGATAAGGGCTTTTACGGAATGCTTCGCGCCGATGGAAGTGTTAAAGTTCCTTTCGAATATTCGCGTTTGTATTATCACCGTCCTCACAACAATAATTATGTAGAGCATTTGTGCTTTGGGACCGATGAACATTACGGCTTGTTTGATCCCGACGGAAACAACCTCTTACCTGTTCAATACGACACCATTTATTACCCGAACCGATACAATTGGAATTTTGTGGTAGCAGAGCAAGGAGAAAACTTCACGCTTTACCTTAACTCAACGAATGAGCAAATAGATGGGGTTTCCGAGTTTTTCACTGCGAAAATCATTAAAAAAATTGGTTCCAATGAGTACTACTATAACAGCAATGGTAATAGTTATTACTTCATTAAAAATGGACTACTGTTCGCAATGGACCCAGATGGCGTCACCTTGATGGATGAAAATCGCATGTACATGACACACGATAAAATGCGGGTTTTTAATGGACAAATTATTATTGATCGGTCGGGTAAAGTGCTTAAAAACACCCTGCGCTGATTTCAATGCGGCATTTTGAAATTACCGTCTAATTCATAAGCATTGTTAATCTGCATACTTTTTCAGACGATCGCGTCCGTAAAACCGTTACTTTGAGGGAAGTCTCATGCGCCTCATTTTGCTCCTCATATCAACCTTGTTCTTCGCAGGTGCTTTGTTTGCACAGAAGAAAAAAATTCCGAAGGAAACGGGTGGACTTATCGGTTATTATTTCTGGGAGGAAGACAGCGAAGGCAATATTGTTGGTAACGATATCCGAAAGCCTTTCGTGCAGAATTATCTGGTGCGGTTTCAAACGAGCTCTGGTCGTGTAGTATCTGATAGCCTGAAAGAAAAGGCACTTCAAAAACGCATTGAAAGACTCGTGCATGAAAAATCAAAGGTCGATGAGGCATCCATCCATTACAAAGAGCGCCGAAAGCGAAAAATTCCTTTAAAGCGCATTCAAGCCGATGCACCCGCGAGCGTATTATATGTGAAGTCCAACAATATGTGGTCGTCGAGAATTCGCAAGAATGTTGTCTATTTCAATGTCGAAAACGGACAATATCGATTTTCCCATTCCCTAGACTCGCTAATTCTCTACACATCAAATGTGCGCTTAAAATCGCGTGGACAGTACATGGTGATCTGTCATAAGGAATCAAACCCTGATGGAAGCACAACTATTGTCCGAGAAGATGTGTACAATTATCAAGGCGATGAAATTTCAGCCGATCTAGAGGGGGCTGCACCACAGCCAAGGCGGGTTTTGTTGTTTGCGAACGGCTATCGCGGCAGCAAAAAAGATCGAGACGAAACGGACAACCTGGTCACCAATTACGACCGCTATCGCTATTGGTATAAGCTCGATGACTCTATTCAACAACGGCTGCAACCCGATTATACGTACTACATTGATGGAAGTATGGGAGTGAACACCTCATCGCACCGATCTAAAGTTGCTTTTGGTTGGAGCTACCTCATGGCGCGGGCATTTCCCAATTCGAAAAAATCAAAACTCATCCTCAACACAAAAGAAAACCCCGTTGGATTTCAGGAACGAAAAGATCAAGGAAAAATAGCCGGCCGAACATACCTCGAAATGCATTGCAAAACACCCGTGTATGAGCACGTGAAAGATACCTTTGATATTGTTTGTCATAGCATGGGATACGCCTACGTTTTGGGTTTTATCGAAGAGGTTCAAAACCAAATAGAATTGGGAAAATGCTACATCCTTGCGCCAGAAGGTGCCTGTGTTTCCGGCATGGACTGGTCGCTTTTTGAGGAGGTTTGGCAATATGGCAAGCATGATGGAAAAGCCGCAATTGAAAATCAAGATGTTATTGCCCCGCAATGCGCCGTGCTAGGACTTGATGCACTTCCTGAAGAGCAAGGCGGTCGGGTGTACATGCCTGAAGATGCGCCCCAATCAAAGGACATTGTCAAAAGTCACGATACGCGCTATTTTGATTGGATTATCAAAAGTATTCAAGCAGGCGATAAGGGGTATATTGGATTTTAATTAAAAAGTTATTCTGCAGTAACGTAAGTAAAAACATCTATTACAAGCCTGTTTTATGTACCTTCGAATTATGAAGCTTTTCTTTACATCTGCAGTAACTATACTGCTTGCGAATTTTACCATAGGTCAAAATTTAAATGACAACTTACTCCTTCATTACCCGTGCAGTGGAAATGCGAACGATGCAAGTGGAAATGGAAATGATGGTGTTGGAAATGCAACATTAGTGGATGATAGACAGGGAAATGCCGATGAGGCCTTTTACTTCGATGGGGCGACTAACTTTATTGATCTTCCTAGCAACCCGTCACTTAAGCCTAGCCTGCCTGTAAGTCTTGCCTTCTGGGTGAAATTTGACGATAATGACCCAGCAAACTCAACCGTTCTTTGTACGGATTTCGCTCAAGATAATCACACTGGAGTATGGGTAAGTCGTTCTTCTGCAGGAAATATTGCCGCCAATTACGGAGATAACACTGGAGGAACGGTTAGTCAAAACAGACGGACAAAAGTTGGAAACACACCTTTAGAATCCGGCGTTTGGTACCATGTCGTTATAGTGGTCAATGGGCCTACAGATATGGAAATCTATCTTAATTGTCAGAATGATGGGGGAACATATTCTGGTTCTGGCGGTTCCATCGGATACTCATCCGTGCCTGGAAGTGTAGGGCGAAAAGATTCAAACACTGGATTGCCGGCATTATACTTCAAAGGAACTGTAGATGATATTTATTATTGGGATAGAGCCTTAGTAAGTACTGATATCGACACCTTATGTAACAACATCCTTTCCATTGAGGAGGCCGAAAGTCAAAACCCTGCTCTTACGCTTATACCAAATCCTGCATCTGATGAAGTCGCAATAAGTGGTTTGGATAAAAATAGTAGTGCCCCGTTTACTATCGTTAATGTTCAAGGAAAAATCGTGAAAGAAGGTGTTTTAACTGAATCGAAGATCAATATTTCTGATTTGAATGAGGGCATTTATTATATCTCTATTGACTCGCAATCATCATCCAAGGTGCTGAAGTTTATTAAAGAATAACTTCGTTCGATCTCAATCCAATAGGTCGGCAATATTCTCCGTAATTCAATTTAATCCTGCTCGCGGTCCTCATTAATCGGTGTTTTTGAAATATGACAAATTTTATATTTCTATAATCTCAGAAATTTATCGAAAAACCTTACGTTAGCACTCAAGGTAATGATGACCACAATTAAAGAAGCCCATTTTGTAACCTCTGAGTCACCGGGAAATCCGAAGTATAACTTCTTTTCTATGTATGATTGTCTAGTTGACTATTCAGACCTCAATTCCAGTAAATCCATTGGCTCGTCATTCATCTGTAGGTTTTGTGGCGAATCAGATAGAAAGCAATTTAAAAACAAAAATGCTCACGCCTTTCCGGAATTCACGGGTAATAAATTTCTTTTTCTTAAGGAAGAATGTAAGAATTGTAATGAACGTTTTAGTTCATATGAAAATGAGCTAGCCGCGCATTCACATACAATCAGGTCCTTGCTAGGTATTAAAGGTAAAAAGGGTACTCCTAAACTTAAAACTCCGAATCTAACCTTGAAGATGACAGATGATCATTTACAAATAAAATCTCTGTCTGATGATAATTTCAATTTAAATAAAAATGAACAAGGAGGGATTACGCAGAACGAGAATGAAGAAAAATTCTTAAATATACCGTCACAGAAATTTAACCCTCATAAATTAGTTAAGTGTCTCGTGAAAATTGGGCTGAGCGTGTTACCAGAACAAGAGTTGTCTAATGGGGATTTTGACAAAACAATGAAATGGTTGATCGACCCTGACACGCCTGTTGAATTGGAAGAAACCAACCCATTTTTCTACGCATACTTCGGAGTTATTCAACTTGGGAAACGCCCGCCATTGCTTATGGTGCACAAATTGAAGAAAGAGTTTGTGGGACAAACATTTCCATCTTACTCCATCATTTTTGGATTTGCAAGTCATTTATATCAAATATTTATCCCACATTGTTCAACTGATCAAGTAATTTATGATCAGGCTAAAATTTCCATCCCCATTTGCTCTTTTCTTACTAATTACAAAGACGCTAATACAAAAGTTGTACTGATTGATGGGAATATTAGCAAGCGATGCTTAAGCGAAGCATATAAATCATTTGGAAATTAAGAAATCCTTACTCCTTCACAAATTTCGTTTGTTGTACCTTACCGTCAACCACCAGGCGAATGATATAAACACCCGAATCAAAATCAGAAACATCAATGCTAGATAGCTCTGACGCTTGATACACCGATGCGCCCGTCATAGAAATGATTTGAACATCTTCAACACTTCCGGCAATTCCGTTAATATTGATGGTTGTCGCTGCGGGATTTGGAGCCACCGTCCAATTGTACTGCAGTTCTAACTCATTTTGTCCAACAATATCGAGTGCTGTAAGAACCGCCTGATACGCATTGATTTTTCCCCAACCCCATTTCTCACTGTGCGGTGGGATTGCACCTGTATGATTGTCTGTTCTTGCCGTTTGAATAATCACATCTTTCACTTGATCTGGAGATAAAAACGGATTCGCATCCAGGATAATTGCCACAATTCCGGCAACAGCTGGCCCGGCCATAGATGTTCCGCTAAAACGTGCAAAAGGATAGGTTCTGCCGTTGAAGTCGACCTGATCAATGGGTTGGAAATTGGCATCTGTGTAAGATGAAATGGACGATGCCACCTGCACACCTGGTGCTGAGATATCGGGTTTCAAGGTACCATCGATTAATGGTCCGTTGCTCGAAAAGGAAGCCTCGGCTCCTCCTACAAGTGTTCCTGTCATGGTGTAGAACTCCGATGAATACGCTGCCACTGAAATTGTTTTGCTTGCACACGCGGGAATTCCAACGCCAAACTGGTTGTCTCCTCCTGTTGATCCCGGTCCAATGCTGCCAAATGCCATTCCCCAGTTTCCAACGTCGGTGGTGAGCTCCGTTAAATTCCAATAGTGTACCGTTCCGTTTGCCGCAGTTGATTGAAATCCAACGCGATACCCTGAAGCGGGCTCCGTAACTCTTAAGCGCATTTGAGGTCGGCCATTTGACGGGTATGCCGCGTCTGTCGCCAGGTTGAAAAATACCGTATCGGTGCCTCCTGCAACAACAAAAGAATCGATGTAGCTCGCCGTTGAAACAGTCGGGTACCAGGGCGTTGCGGAAACAATTGTGTTGGATAAATCCGTTACAACTAGTTGCGTTGAAAATGCATTTCCTGCTTCTCCCCACATATGAATGCTTTGCCCATACAAGGTTGCCAAACCTGGGTCGCTGTAAAAGTTGACTTTCGTTTTAAGCGTATCATTTGCAAAATCTTTTTGAATGTGAAAATTCACACTTCCGTTGTTTCCGGCTGAGGTAACGAATACCACACCCAAACTGGCATAATTCTCAATTGCTTGCGCAAGAATATCGGTGTTATCGAGTGCGCTAGAGTGATAAATACCCCAACTCCCGTTAATCACCAGGCGTTTCCCTTCAGCTTGTGCCTTATTGTACATCCATTCCCAGGCATCCAAAATCGCTGCCTCGTGAATTTGAAAGGTCACAAACAAAAACTCGGATTCAAAAGCCATTCCGCGGTAGTCCAGTCCTGCTCCACTTCCTCCGGCAATACCTGCCACATGAGATCCGTGCGTTGCATACGAATAAAAGTTTGCCGTGTCCGAGCCTGCATTGATTAAATCTGTCGGTGTACTGTATTCGGTTCCATATCCATAAGGTTGTGGCGATGGTCCCGCATTTTTAAATTGATCCCAGGCGGCCAAAATGCGTGTGTCTTGCAACAAAGTATCGTAAAACATCGGAGACGAATAATCGAAACCCCAATCTGTAATGCCGATGACAACGTCCTTACCTGTATATCCTTGTGGAAGGTTAATTCCGGCCCAAACACTGTCAACATTTGTTCCAATGGCCACTTTATCCAAATGTGGTTTTGCCATTCCCGCCAACTTCAAATATGCAATGCCGTTTTCGTTGTAAATCAAATCCAGTGCTTCGATTGGGTAACGCAAACTCACAATTTGCTTGATTCGTGAACCGACAATAATTCCGCGGCTTTCCATTTCTTCTGTATCAAAGGAATTGTTGACCGTACAAACAAAAGAAACGTACTCCTTCCCATGGATGTTATCGATAGGGAATTGATTGCGCATTACTTCTGAAACGCGGTTTCCATTCGCTTTTAGCTCTTTCTGAATTACCGCAATATCTGCGATGGTGTTGTTGGAAAGTTGCATTTGAGCAGTTCCCGTGAAGGCGAGTAGTAGGAAAACGATCAGTAGTCTCATTGTGTGTATTTTAGAGTGTAAAGGTAGCGGACTCAATTCAAATCTGAAAAAACGAAATTCAATCGGTATTTAATTGTCGCTTTTAACAAGAAAAAAACAAATTGTATTGTCACCATTCTTTACTTTTGGGTTAAACCTGAAATATACCCTTATGAAACCACGGTTATTTATGCTAATTGCCTTGCTATCAACCACCTTTTTTACGGCAAAAGCACAAAATTATTTGCACAACTGGAGTTTTTCCTTTGGCGGATCTAGTGGCGATGACTGTGAGGTTATTGCTACAGACCAGGCGAATAACACCTATTTTTCGGGTAACTTTTCTGGCACCGTTGATTTTGATCCTGGCGCGGGTGTTGTTGAATTAACCTCTACCAATACCTTTGATCGTTACATTGTGAAAATAGATCAACTAGGCAACTTTGTTTGGGCAACGCATTTTCCCGTTGTGGCTCTTTACGACATTGCTTTTGACGCATCCGGCAATCTATACATTTCAGGCTCATTCGAAAATACGGTTGACTTTGATCCTGGACCATCCATTTTTAATCTTACATCGGCAAGTTCGTTTGACGCATTTTTACTCAAACTAGATGCGAATGGAAACTTTGTAAATGCCATTCGTTTTGGCTCTCTTTCTGCGGATCAACCTTTTTCTGTCGCTCTGGACGAAAATGAAAACGTTTTTACCACAGGCGTTTTTGCCAATACTGTTGATTTCGACCCAGGTGTTGGGCTGACAGAATTAACCTCTGCAGGAAGTTTGGACGCTTTTCTCGCAAAGTACACGAGTGATTTAGCACTTGATTGGGCACTGCAGCTTGGTGGTACTGATAGTGACGGAGAAAATGCTGATATATACTACGATAACGGTTTCATCTACGCGACGGGCGTTTTTCGTGGCACTGCTGATATTGACCCAACAGCAGGAGTTCAAAATGAAACCTCCCTTGGAGATCGTGATATCTATATGTTTAAAATTGATACGAGTGGTGTGTTGTCGTGGACACAAAATTTTGGTGGTGTAAATTCCGATAGCCCGCGCGATATTATTTGCGACTCGGGGGGAAATATTATCATAACAGGTAGCTTTTCAGGATCTACGGATTTCGACCCAGGAGTTGGAGTTACCACCCTTTCCTCTGTTGGTTTTGGTTCAGATAATTTCGTGACCAAGTTCAACGCTAACGGTGATCATCAATGGGCTGTAAGTTTTGGTAGTTCTACCGCTTCGGATAACACAAGAACGCTCCTTACGGATGCACAGAACAATATTTACACTGTTGGTTGGTTCTCTGGAAACGGTGACTTTGACCCCGGAACAGGAACCACAACGCTCACTTCAGCGGGAAGTAGTGATGCATTTATGGAGGTTTTGGATGCCAATGGAGCTTTTGTGGATGTCTATCAGTTTCCAGGAGCATCTTTTGTTGCGGCACGAAGCAGTAGCATGGACGCCAATGGAAACATCTACATCGCTGGATATTTGAACGGAACCATGGATGCAGACCCAGGTACCAACACCTCCAACCTATCGTCACTAGGTAGTTCTGATCCTTTTGTTGTACAGTTAGGAAACTGCAACGACAATGTTGTTGATGTTGTTTCAGCTTGTGATAGTTACGTTTGGATTGACGGAAACACTTACACATCTAGCAACAGCAGCGCACAATTTTTATTGCAAAATCAGGCAGGCTGTGACAGTTTGATCACACTTGATCTTACAATCAATACTTCCACGGCCGCAAATGATGTTATTCAAGACTGCAACCCAATTGTTTGGATTGATGGAAACACGTACAATCAATCAAATAACACGGCGACATTTACCTTGACCAATCAAGCAGGCTGTGACAGCATTGTTACCTTGAGTTTCACTTTACTTTCTGACGATGTAACGGATGTTCAAATTGCTTGCGATAGCCTGACATGGATCGATGGTGTTACTTATACAAGTGACAATAATTCTGCCTCTGTAACCCTGACCAACAGTTTTGGGTGCGACAGCGTTGTGACGCTTGACTTGACCATCATTAACCCGCTCTTAACTGTATCTGAGAACAACGGTATCTTAACCGCCGATCAAGGTGGCTTTTTGTATCAATGGTTGAATTGTGATTTCAACTTTATTCCAATTCCGAGTGAGTCCAATCAAAGCTTTCAGCCATCTGCCAACGGCAATTATGCTGTTGTACTGATGCAAAATGGTTGTACGGACACTTCCGAATGTGTTCTCATCGATAACATTGGGCTAGATGCAATCAACGCAAATCGTTTTTCTATTTATCCGAATCCAACCAAGGGTATCGTTTCTGTTGAATTGCAGCACCCTGAAGGAGGTTATTCACTGGAAGTATCTACGATTGATGGACGGGTTGTTTTCAAAAAAGAGCTTTTGTCAGTGACCAATCAAGTAACACTTCCAAAGGAAAGTGGGGTGTATTTGTTCCGAATTGGCAACAACCTGGAACAGTTCACATATCCTATTGTAAAAACGGAGTAGTTGGGCTGGCAACGCTAATTGCTGTAAACAATATCCCAAAGATTATCGCGTTTAAATTCATAGCACTCCTTACTTTTGACGCTTTTCTACGTTGTCGTTGCATTGTTATACGCACAACAATCAAAACTAGAATATGAGAAAAGCAG
This sequence comes from Fluviicola sp., assembly GCA_043584915.1. Taxonomy (GTDB): domain Bacteria; phylum Bacteroidota; class Bacteroidia; order Flavobacteriales_D; family Crocinitomicaceae; genus UBA4466. The sequence goes on along the minus strand of CP121319.1, from coordinate 1,099,597 downwards.
GAATTATTGCCATGGCAATCGCAGCATCAACTCTCCTGATAAGCTGCTCGAGTTCAAGAACTGCCGGTAATGGTTATCACGGGATTACCAGTGCAAAGGCAAACAAAAAACGTCAAAAGGATTTTCAAAAACCCAAGCACAAAATCAAGAAAAGCAAGCCGGTTAAACGCGGCAATTGATTTTGAAGCAACACTATAATTGAGAAAGCTGCCTATACGGTGGCTTTTCTTTTGGTATCAACTTCCGCTGTAATAAATCTCGCCTTCGTCCACCAAGGGGTCGCCTTTCATTCTGAGGAACAATTGCATTAAGGCCACAACGTCTTTTTCGCAATAGACTTTAATTCGTTCCAGGTCTTTTTCCTCGTAATACACGCGCGCTACATCAGCACCAGAGATGTCGTCTTTTGGTGTTGGAATTTCAAACGCGTGACACAAGAGTGCCAATGATGTGTAGGCTTTGAAGTCGCCAAATTTCCATAATTCCATCGTGTCCAAATGATTGATTTCCCAAGGTTTCTTTCCAGCGATATTCAACGTCTCTGGAAGTCCTAATCCGTTGATAAGGAAACGGCGACAGAGGTACGGAAAATCAAATTCCTTCGCGTTGTGCCCGCACAAAATGTGGTAGGGCGTGTTGTAATGCTGATCCAACAGCCCTTTGAATTGTTTCAGCAAAGTTTCTTCGTCATCATGATAGAATGATTTCAGGCGAATTTGTCTTCCTGTACTGGTATTGTTGATGTATCCCACCGAGATACACACAATTTTTCCAAACTCAGCGAAAATCCCTGCGCGTTCATCATAGAGATCGTCATAGGTTTTGTCGTCTTTCAATTGCCAACGCGTTTTCGCTTCAAACAATTCTTTCGCTTTTCCTTCTACATCTTTGTAGTCATACACCTGAGGAACTGTCTCGATATCCAAGAACAACACCTTCTCCAACGGCACTTTTTCTAACATACTATTTTGGTTTAAGTAGCGTTTGTCACTAGGGCAAACAATAGGTTACTCTATTCAAGTTAGTCAAAAATTGCAGATTCACCATAAAAAAAGCACTTTTGTATAAAACCCAGATATGGCGGAGGATTTAGTAAAAATCGAGGGAGATAAGAGCACCAAATACGAAGGGTTGATTCCTCAAATCAAAGCTTTGGTTGGTGACGAAAAAGACCTTGTTGCCAATCAGGCGAACATTGCTGCTGCGCTCAAGGAAACGTTCGGGTTCTTCTGGGTTGGGTTTTATAATGTGAAAGATGATGAACTCGTTCTTGGACCTTTTCAAGGACCCATCGCTTGTACGCGCATTCAAAAAGGCCGCGGTGTTTGCGGAACAGCCTGGGAAAAGAAAGACACCATTATTGTTGAAGACGTAGAGGCATTTCCCGGACACATCTCCTGCAGTGCTTTCTCTAAAAGTGAAATCGTTGTTCCGTTGGTGAAAGAATGCCAGGTGGTTGCTGTATTAGACATTGACAGTGATGCGTTGGCAAGTTTTGATGCAACCGATTCAATTTATCTCAATCAAATATGCGAATGGCTCGTAAGTACGCTATAGTTTTTTTGCTTGCCTTGCTTTCAAGCTGTGCACAAGTGGGTTCCATTTCTGGAGGTGAGCGCGATACGGCTGCTCCAAAACCGCTTTCCGATCAAATGATGCCGCAAAATGCTTCCACAAATTATCGGGGCAATTCATTCGTCATTCCTTTCGATGAATATTTTCAACTCAACAATCCAACGCAAACCATTCGCATGGTACCGCCACATGCCACTGTCAACGCGGAGATGAAAAAGAAGACCTTGTATCTTTCCTGGGAGGATACTTTGGAGGCGAATACAACCTACGCCATTTATCTGAATGGCACCGTAAAAGATTTAAATGAAGGCAACGATACCACTTTGCAATTGGTTTTTTCCACGGGCAGTGTGCTTGATTCTGCCGCCTACACAGTGGCTGTTGTTGATGCGTTTTCCGGAGAACCGCAATCAGATATAACCGTAGCATTATTCGATCCTACCACAGAGCGATTGAAAAGCTTGGCCAAATCAGAAAATGGCGTTGCCAATTTGAATTACCTCAGCCCGGGCGAATACAAAATGATCGCTTTTGAAGATGAAAACTTAGACCTCGAAATTCAACCAGAAGAACGCGTCGGCTTCCCAGAAGGGGCCATGGTAACGGTCGACTCTAGCTTCTTCGACTCCATTCCGATTCGGACCTATCAACCCTTTCCAAGACAACGTTACAAAGTGAAATCATTTAAGGCTCCAGGGGTGTTTGAATTGGAATCTACCGCTTCTATTCGCTATTACGGATTGAAAAATGCGAAAATTAACGGAAAAGACGCTGAGTTTTACACGAACCCAACCGAAGAAACGTATTACCTCGTAAGCTCAGACACCTTGGGATCAGAACCCGTCGAAATTGAAATTACGCACACAACTGACACCACAGATTTCACAGACACGCTGACGTATCGTTTCCGAAATAAAGAACAAGAAAAACCCATCCGATTAAGAGCAACTCACGCATCCGATATTGCCCCAGGCGATAGCCTCTCTTACAATCTGTATTGTGAGCCCATCAATGTTTTGGCCGATCGAATTACCTTGCGTAACAAAGAAGATTCCAGTTTGATAACCGACTATACGCTCGTATTGGATTTGCATGAGATCCACATTTCGCTCGGGCCTTCTGTTATAGGAGAGGTCAATGTCACCATTGAAGAAGGTGCCGTCGAATCCCTCTTTGGAACCACCGAGGCTTTTACCGAAAACATTGTCGTTAAGGAAGAAAGCGATTATGGTGTATTGGTTGTGGATCTTTCCAGTTATTCCAGTCCGTTAATTCTGGAAATGCTCGAGAAAGGCAAGCTGTTCAGGCGAATGAAAATCAATGATCCTTCTGAACTATTGAAGCTAGAACTGTTGCCACCAGGCAGGTATACCTTTCGCGTAATTCGCGACGATAACGGCAACGGTCTTTGGGATATTGGAAACCTGGAAACCCTGGAGCAACCAGAGCAAGTAGATAGCTATTCGAAGGCAACAAAAGTGCGCGCCAATTGGGAGGTGGAAATCACACTTAACCCCAAAGAGAATGAATAATCCGCTTGGCAAACTGTTCAGTGGATGGCGATTGTTTGCTGCCATTGCTATCGGTTTGTTGATTTCTGGCTGGATGATTTATCGCAGTGTTTCTGAAACGCAATTTATCGCAAGTGCCGATGGAAAAGGCACGCACGAATGGGTAGATGCCAACCACAATGGAACCGTGGACTTTAACGATCCCAAAGAGTTTAAAAAATCCGAAAATGGCCGCTACGTTGAGCAATCCTTTAGCGCAATCATTGGTGATATCGATTGGAATTTTAGCGTAATTGCCTGGCTCTTGGGAGCTGTCCTGTTCACGGCTGGGCGCGATTTCTTCTATATGCTCCGAATTCGCATTCTCACTAAAAACAAACTCGGCTGGAAGGCGGCGTTTTATGTAATCATGATTTGGGAGTTCGCTTCTGCCCTATCTCCTGGAGTGGTTGGGGGTGCCGCCGTGGCAATGTTTATTTTAAATCGTGAAACCATTCCGTTCGGCAAGGCAACAGCCATTGTGATTATTACGGCGTTTATGGACAACCTCTTTTTCGTTGTTATGATCCCGTTGGTTTTTCTGTTCGTACGAAATACGGATTTGTTCCCGGAAGGTTTGGATAGCTCGCTCCCTCTCATGTGGTGGTTTTGGATCGGTTGCGGTGTCATCTTCTCGATTTGTTTGCTCTTGTACCTGACCATTTTCTGGTACCCAAAACTAGCAACCCGATTCCTTATGGCAATTTTCAGTTTGCCCTTCATTCGCCGTTGGAAATTCATTGCCAAAGAGTGGGGAAAAGATATTGAGACGGCCGCAAAAGAATTCAAAAAAGAGTCACGACCTTTTTGGTGGAAGGTCTTTTTAACAACTTTTGCTAGCTGGATGTCTCGCTACCTAGTCATCAACGCGGTTCTCAATGCTTTTCTGCATTTGGGCATTCTCGATAACATAAAAATTCTCGGTCAGCAATTGGTCTTGTGGCTCTTCATGCTTGTCAGTCCAACTCCGGGTGGGAGTGGCGTCGCCGAGTTTGCCTTTGGTGAATTGCTTTCGAGCTTTACTACCTCCACCCTGCTTCTGGGACTTTTAGCCTTGATTTGGCGCTTGATTTCTTACTTTCCGTACCTCGTTTTAGGTTCTGTTTTGCTCCCTGCTTGGATTCGCAGAACGCGGCGATAATTTTGTGCGGATTTATCAATTTTCAAGCAATTCCCCCCTCTTTTTCGAGGTATTCATAAGTTTCTGAATTCTAGCAACTTTACTGATAGCAGCACATCACAACAGATTGTTATATTTTTAACTGTTTTACGTTGCTAAATCGTTTAGTTGGTACTACTTTTGACCCCAACTAAAGACTAACAATGAAACACTTACTACTCACCTGGGCACTTCTCGTGCTGTCCACGCTTTCAACCAAAGCGCAAGGCCCACCCTCGATAGAGATTTCCGAGCTAAGAGATATGTATTCAAAGACATATTTGTTGCCAAATGGACAGAAACAAGCCATTATTAGCGGAGGTCCGGCGCATTATTTTGATGGAAACACCTGGGAAGATATTGATCCAACATTGGAAACTACAGCTTCTTCTATTTACAATGCGGCAAATGTGATTTCGTCTACATTCCCAAAACAACCCAACGCAAGCTCAATCATTCAATATTCCATTGAAGGTAAGTTGATTGAGCTTTCATTGGCAAAAGAGTTGGTTCAATTCTCATCGGGAATAAACACGATTGAAACTTTCGACAATTGGATGGCAGCAGATTATGACACCAATCAAATCATTTATACCGACGTTAATGGAGGCGTTCAGGATGTTTACCAAATTTTGAATGGTGAAGTTAAAAACGACCTGAGATTATCTACTGCGCCAAATGGCCAGGCAAGTGCGGGTACTTACTACGGATTTCGAGAAAAATTGGTGTTGCCCTCTGGATGGAGCCTGAAAGCGGCCGTTCAAGAATCTGACCCGAAAACAAACCATGGAATTTTTATTCTTGACGCCGAAAATGAGCCAAAACTTATGATTCCATCACCCATTGTTCATGATGCAAATGGCTTGAATAATAATGGTTCTACTGCCAACGACGCTGCTTTTGTTATTGAAGAAGAAAATGGTGTTTGGTATATTTCGACATTGGTTTCGTCCGAATGGCTTTACGCTCCTGATCGTGTCTTTCCAGTTACCTTCGATCCTACTTTCACCGTTGCAGGAAACACGGGCGGATGGCAGTCTCAAAACAATTATGTAGACAATCCGGGGTTTGTATTTATTGGTGTATGTTGTGGAAACCTTGAACATAGAGCCTGGTTAAAGTGGAGCGTTTCTTCTGTTCCAACAAATGCCTGTGTTAGCTCAGTAGAAATGGAGCTTTTTGTCAACGGAGTGGGATCAGCGACAGCAGAATTGGTTCATGCTTATGATATGGTAACCACCAACTCCCTGAATTTATGGGGTCCTTATGGCGCTATCATGACAAACGTGTATAACGACCAGGCAACGGGTTGGTATACCTCTTTCACTATGACAGGAACGGGAACATATGGGTGGTACGATTTAGGCCCGAATGCATACACAGACATGATGAGCATGGTCAATAATTTTGGTTGGTATCAGGTCGCTCTCGTATTCGATAACGAGCCATCCACCAACTGGAAACGCTTGAGCGCAACGTCATGCAACCTTCGAGTTACTTACGAAAATCCGCCGTGTGTTATTCTGCCTATCGAACTAACTGCGTTTGATGTTGCCTGTAACGAGGGTCAGGCAGAAGTCTCATGGACTACCAATACAGAAATAAATAACGATTTCTTTACCATTGCTGCGTCTGTTGATGGAATACAGTTTATAGAGGTTGCACGCGTTTCGGGGGCCGGAAATTCCAACCAAACGCTGACGTATTCTTTTCAAGACGATACCTACCAAAATACTCCTGTATATTACCGTTTGAGTCAAACAGATTTTGACGGGTCAACAGAATACTTTACGCCAAAATTATATCAAGGGTGTCATCTCGATGCGCCGCTCATAAGTTCTGAAGAGGGCGATAAAATACGTGTTCGTGGGGAATCCATAAAAGAAGTGCAGGTTTTAGACGCAATGGGTCGAACAATATCAACCTTCGTGAATGCGAAAAAGCTGCAGAGTATTCTCATAAACCCAACGGTTCAACAAGGCATTTATGTGGTTAAAGTGACCGATTATAATGGAAGAATAACCACGCAACATTTGTATTTGGAAAGATAAACCTCAGAAATAGGTTTTCATTGTAGAACAGAGGGCGTGACTGGAAAGCACGCCCTGTTTTGTGGGTGTTGGTTTACTGTAATGTGAAGCGATAACCGAGGTTAAAATTCAATGCTCTGTTCTTGGAAACGTTCCATGACTCGGCATTTTTGAATCCAAAATAGTAACTGGATTCTGTAAAAACGGTATGCCGTCCAAACTGCCAACCGAGCTGCAAACCACCATGGAGTCCATGATCCCAACGACTCAGGTTGGTCCCTTCACCGATTTCCATTTCACGTGCAATTACTACTTCTCCTGTTTCCAAATTAACCACTTCTTCACGACCTTTAACCATCATGGACCACCCGTAGCCAAGCGCTGGCTGCACCACCAGTCGCTGGTTAAAAAAGCTGAAGTTTCCCTGAACCATCAACGGTGCCTCTACATAATCCAAAAGAAATCGAGAGTCTCCAGGAAATATTGGGTTTGGGTTAATTCCTCCATTCCAACCAGGTACACAAGCTGCGCCTCTTCGAACAAACGCAGGTTCTACACCAAGCGAAATAAACCGGTTGAGTTTGTAATAAATTTGAACTTCTGAATTGAACCCATGAATGTGCGTAACAGCCCCATCGGGCAACACAACATCGCCGTAATTTTGCCATGCGCGCGTATACCCTGCACTTGCTCCGATACTAATTTGAGCGCTCGCCGAAAAAGCCAGAGAAACAATAAGGGTTAGAAATAAATGCTTCATCTTTTTTATTGATACAATGCGTACCAATCTGATTTCGTTGCATCTACGTTAGATTTTCTCAAGATAAAGGCTGTATGCGGCAGCGCAAACAACAATGGCACAGACCGAAAGAACGTCAGGAATCGATACAAAATAGCCAATTCCTCCGGCCAAAAGCGCACCTGCAACAATCCATAAAAGTGCTATGAAATGTTGTTTCCATAAGCTGTCCATAAGTACATGCTTTGCTTTTCCGGGCATTAAAAAAGACATGCGAAACTGCGCGTATGCCGCATAAATGATCAGCGGAACCAAAATGTATCCTTGTTGTATGCCTAGCTCTTCATATTCCCAAAACAATTGTAGTTCTTTCCAGAAGTTGATGTCTGGTTGCATGCACCAAACGGCACCATGGATTGCGGCAACCGCTAATAGAAACAACAGACCGCTTAGAACGCCTTTCTGTTGCCATTTCTTCGTGTTTTTCAATCCTTGAACACGGTATATTTCGCGCGTTTTGTAATGTGTCAACACCTCTCTCGCCAGAAGGTCCAATAAATAAAATAGCAGGATAAAATACAAGCTCCAATTCCAAACAAATAGCCCTAGCAAGGGTATGATTGCATCAGAAAATATCAGGATGTGTTTCGGCTGAATGCGCATGGTTCTCAGCCTTACACTACTTCGTTGTACCGTTGCCGTCCGTTGGCGCATTCAACTCCTTTGGCTGCAGCTCTACGTCCGAAGAAGATGGTGGAATTTTGACACTTGCAGGAAGCAATCGAATGCTGTCTGCATAGTTTTTTGACATCTCAAACTCCGGGTCGTATCTCAAGGCTTTTCCAAATGATTGCAGTGCTTTTGTTTTCTTTCCGGCCCAATCATAACACATTCCGAGGTTATGCCATGACTCAACGTGACGTGGCTCCACTTTTAATGCCTCATTGTAGAAATAAATGGCACTGTCAATGTCGCGTGTTTCAAACTGATGAATGTATCCTTGGTGAAAATAACCACGGTTGGAATAGAAGGCTACCGTGTCTTTGGCCAATTGTCGATAGTTTTCTTGAGCCGATGTTATTTTTCCAAAGGTTTGCTGTGCATAGGCTAATTTATAGCGCATTTCGCGAGATTCGGGTCGCAGCTCAACCGCATTTCTGTAGTACTCTACACACTGTTCGTTTCCTTCGGCCTCGTATATATTGGCAAGAAAAAAGTACGCTTCGTAAAACTCAGGGTCTTGCTGCACAGCTGTTTCGTAGGAGGATATTGCTTTTTCCTTCTGCCCCATTGTCATAAAATTGGTTCCTTTCAAAACATACGCATTTCGGTAATGTCGGTCGATGCGCAGTGCTTTGTTCAAATATTCGAAAGACTCATCAAACTTTTGTTGATACGTATACGTTGATGCTATTCCCACCAATGCACGTAAATTATTGCCGTCTTTCTTCAATATTTGCTTGTAAAATACCTGCGCATTGGCAACGTCCTCAGGTGTTCGTCCTGATCGATTGTTGAGTACTTCTGCAAACAGCAACTTTGCTTTCGGGTTGTTCTTTTGCAGTCGGTATGCCTTGGCAGCATCCTGCATTGAGAGATCGAACTGATAATTGTTAAAGCGCATTTCCCCTCTTTTCAGTAAAAGTGGAACGCTATCCGGATGTGCGGTTAAAAGACTGTCAATATTCTTGGCGGTAACCTTCGTTTCCTTTGTTTCTTCTGTTGTTTCACACGACGCTGTTCCGAATAATACGGCAGCTAATATCACTGTTGCAAAGACCCATTTCATAGTAACAAATGTAGCCAAAATGTCGCGATCAACCTGTCTGCCGAATTGCTGAAAACTACGGTAGAATCCACGAATCATACGTATGAAGCAAATTACGTATCTTTGTACCATGAAACACTGGATCAAAATAGTGCTTGTATTAGTGGTGCTTTTCACCGTTGACCAAGTTTTTGGACAGGGTTGCTCGCAGTGTAAGCTGCTCTCTGAGCAAGGGTCTGGAAATGGTGGATTGGACGAGGCAAGTTTCGGAACCAACATCAACATGGGGATTCTTTACCTTATGGCGATTCCATACATTCTATTAATCTTCTTCTTTCGAAAGAAAATCATTTCAGGTTTTAGAAACTTGATTCGGAAATAAGCCCTCCTTGGACTTCTCGACAGTCTCGAAGTCCAAAAAAATCAACATTGAGGCCTGTAGTACCAGATATTACAGCTTTCTGTACTTCGTCTTAAACAAGGAATCGTTCAGGTTGCGATAAGCAAGAGAGAACTCTAATGATCCAGAGTTCACCGTACGCAACTTAGATACTGTTACATCATAAGAAACGCCGAACTGAAAGCCTCTCCAATCAATCATAACTGACGGAATAATCGCATCAAACACGCGGAAATAAGCTCCAAACGCCAAGTATGCATTGTGCGCCATTCCCGTAATTTTGGTTCCGTTTTCAAAACGCCATCGGGCCATTCCTCCTAAAATTGTCTCGTAATGCCCACCTTGGATGAACTGTAATGCAGAGGCATCAACGGACCAACGTGAGCCAGCTACTTCTGCAATAACACGTGTGTGCGCCACCCATTTTCTCGCCAATTGTTCTCCACTAAACCCTGAACTGTATCGAAGCTCTGGGGCGTTTAGGTGGTATCCTGAAATTCCTAATTGGAATTTAAAATCGTTGTTGCGGGCAAAAGTGCTATTTCCTCCATCAAATTGGTACATTAATCCTCCTGATGCATCGATGTAAGAGAATGAGCTTCCAAGATTGGTTTCACCACTATTGATTGTTGGGTCGAAACCGTTTCCATCCCACTGACTGTTAAATGTCAATGCTCCAACATTTACGCTCCGCTGTCCAAATCCACCTTGAATTCCGGCTGAAAGTGTGCTTCCTCCTCCCATCGGTAGGATTCCGCTTAGTGTTAAGGAACCTTGTTGGTTTCCGAAACTTCCATCACCGCCAACGTCTGTAAAGAACATCAATCCAACGCCAAAATGCGCCTTGTCGTTAAAGTCTGATTTGGCAAAGTTGGCATCAGCTGCTATTGCTGTTGACATAAAAGACGTGGATGATCCCAACCATTGATTCCGGTGGTTTACCGAAATTCGCTCCCATCCATCAAACACACCTGCTGCTGCCGGGTTGATTAATAATGGTGTTTGAATTGTTTGAGAAAAATGCAAATCTTGCGCAACCACTCCTCCGTGAAGCGCAATACCGCAAAGTGCTGTTAAGAGTAGTTTTTTCATCGTTTATCGTAATAATGTGATGTTTCCTTCGCGCAATTCTGCTGTTCCGTTCGCAAAAACAACCTCTAACATATAAGCGTATACGCCACTGTTACATTCAATATTATTGTGCAATCCGTCCCATGCGAAGTTTGGCTCGCTTGACTCAACGATTAAGTTCCCCCAACGATCGTAAATACGAATCGTGTAGTTCACAACGTCTGTTCCAACAATTACCATCAGCTCATCGTTGTTATTGTCTCCGTTTGGCGAGAATGCAGATGGAACGTGAATTCCTGTTGCACACTCTACGCCAGTTGCGTTTGGATCACATGGATCGAATGGATCTGTACCATCTGCAACTTCCGTAGCATCATCAATTCCGTCACCATCACAGTCCGCATTGGATGTAATTGGCAATGTAATCGCTGCGATATTGTAATCACAAGGATCATTTGGGTCGGTATTTCCAGAGGCCTCAGCCAAATCGGATACACCATCTCCATCAGTATCTATCTGACATTGCGGATCTGAATCATCTGGATCACAAGGGTCGAATGGATTGGTGTTGTTCTGAATCTCGTTTGCATCTGTGAATCCATCGCCATCACAATCAGCCCCTGATGTTACTGCAATAGAAACGGAAGCAACTACATAATCACATGGATCGTTTGGATCGGTTCCGTCAATCGCTTCTTGATCGTTTGGAACTCCATCGCCGTCGTCGTCATCCACAGATGGAACGAATACTGCTATAATTGAATCGTTGGCAGTCAACATTACTCCGTTTGTGTCTTCTGTAATTGCGTTGTTCATTGGACCCACCGTATATTCCCAGTGGTCGAACATAAACCCAGGTTCTGGATTTGCAATTGTGATCGTGTTTATTGCACCGTAGTACTGCGTCGTCCATGGATAATTTGGAGGATACACAGAGTTTATTTTCAATGTTCGTCCATTCCACGCCACCAAGCTGTGTTCCAGTTTAACCAGTCTTGAGCCTTGATCGTAATAGTAATCTGTGTAATCGTGATCATCTACTTTCTCTCTCATTTCGTACACTCCCCAGTATTCACCATTCAGATAAACAACACAAGGTCGCCATGTTCTTTCGTCCAAAAGCATGTCTGCACGGATGGAAAGCGTATGAACAAAGGCATCACGAATGTGCGCCCCTCCATTTTCAAACGGGTAGTTATCACTTGCCCCTGGCTTTAAAATCAATCGTTGGAAATGGTCACGATCTGTATCGTTCGGGAAAATTTCATGATCGATACCGTCTGTATAACCGAATTGGTCGCGCATGATAAGGTCAAACCCTCTTTGCGGATACGCCCAAGAATCATTTCCATGCTCATTAAAGTGCCCTTCTCCTTCGTCTATAAATGTTCCGTCTTGTTCGAAAAGCTCGAAAGAACCCACATCGTTCGGTCCTTGATTACCATTTGCGAGAAGGTCATAAAGATCTGCACTACACACCGAAACTACGGGAACACCATGCGTTTCATCGATTAAATAGGTGTTTGTTTCAATAAAACTTGGTGGATTGACATCGTAGGCAATTGCACGCACCACTGTTGTTTGGTTCAGTGCAATCGGTCCTGAATATACGGGAGACCCAGCATTTGGATCTGTTCCATCAATTGTATAGTGAATGGTTGCATTTGGATTTGCACAGGTGATTGTCACGTTTTGCGTTCCAGTATAGAAACCTGGCGCCAGGTTCATCACCGGCTTGGGTTCGTAAAACTCAACTGCTCCTACGTTACTTGCTCCAGGTGTCGGCGTTGTGAACAGTTTCCAGTCTGGTGCGCCATCCGTTTGACGTCCAACCGAATGGTCCATTTTTGTCATGTTCACCATTCGAAGTGAATCAATCACCACTCCTCCAGGGTTGGTAAGAATAATCCATTCGTTGCGCGTTTGCTTCAAGTTGAAACTCGGGTGCAATTCTGTTCCTTGCACGGTATTCCGCTTGGATGCAAAAATCAACAAGTAACCATTCGCTGGTACAGATCCACTTGGAATTTGCCATTTCAACAAGTTTCCAGACTTATCTGAAAGATAATATCCGGTTAAATCGAACGGTGTTCCTGATGGATTGTAAAGTTCAACCCAGTCTTCTCTGTCACCAAACGCATCTGTTGGCCCGTTCATGTTGGACGCAGAATATTCGTTGATAACAACTTGACTGAATGAATAAGAGGTGAGACTTGCGAGTACAAGAAATAGGGCAAGCCTAACTGATAAGATAGATCGTTTCATGAGTATGATAGTATCAAACTGGGCTACTAGCACAGTTATAGTCGTTCCTAAATTTACGAAAATTGTACACATTGTGCTAACAATTAACAGTCTGTAGACGGTTGTTTTTCGGAAATGGTTGAAATGCTAGGGTATATTTTTTCTGTCTTTGAAAGGAAATATTGGAATGCTGTCTGTTAATTGTGTTTTAAGAAATTGCTAACTATTTGTATATTCGGCTCGTTACTCTTAATGCTAACTAGTGGGTAGTCGTATGTAATTTGGCACTCCCCAAAAAGAAAAAAACCCTTATGAGACGCAAATCATTTATCTATGCTATCGGACTGTTATTCATGGTGTTATCCGTGTCAAGCTGTCAAAAAATTGAAGGTCCAGGAGGAGCTGCTACCATCCAAGGAAAACTCACTGTAAAGGAATACGATAGCGGAGGAAACGAGATAAAATCATACGACGGGGCAGATATGGATGTGTACATTATCTATGGAGATGACCCTTCGGAAACGTATTTCCACGACGATATTAAAACCTCTTACGATGGCACCTTTAAATTTCGATTTTTAGAGCCGGGTAACTACCGAATTTTCTTCTATGAAGACGTTACTTTCGCTGAATTAATCTCAAATCCGAACGGTCCAACAACAAAAGTCATCATCAAAGAAGTGACAATTAACGAGAAAAAAGAGGTTGTTGATTTAGGAACAACAGAATTATACGAACGCTTCTAATTATAGTTTATGCGTTGGAAAGTTCTATTGATCACATGCCTTTTGGGCAGTTCTGCATTCTCTCAGGAGAATGACACCTATATGTTTTGGACTACTGTTGGGGTTAAAGGCGATTTGGTAAAGAAAACAGATTGGACAGCAGAGTTAAACACCCGCTTCGATAATGCGGGCGTTGCAACATTTTTTCCGCAGGTTGGAATTGAATATAAATTAACGAAGTGGCTTCGACCTTCGCTCGAGTATCGTTTCGTGATTGATAAAAACAACTACGGAAACTACAAAGCGGCAAACCGATTAAACCTGAATATTAAAGCGAAAGAAGACTTTGACCGATTAGGTTTAGGGTTGCGAGTTCGTTATCAATATGCTTTTGATAGCCGTGGAAGCTTCGATTATGATGCAGATTTCGATCAGGCATTCCGCTTTAAACCTGAGATTTCTTATGACATCAACGACTTCATTCTTACCCCCGAAGTAAGTACGGAGTTTTTCTATAATCCGGCGCTAGGAGAAAATGGGAGGCGTTTTGATAAAATGCGATTCGCCATTGGTGCTTCCTTTGATCTGAATAACGATCACGACATTTCCTTTAAATATCAGCTGGACAAGCGTTTTTATGCATTTGATCGCGGCGTTCGTCATGTTTTTGCCGTTTCATATAAGTACAAGTTGTAATTTTTTTTAAATAGTTAAAAATTAGGTACATATACCCTTCTTTTAAGCACAAATACCTACGCTTTTTCATTTAAATAATGATAATTTTATGTAGTGAAGGTACAAAGCGTGCTTTCAACCATTATTCACTATTTATTATTTACTATGAACCAAAAGCTAGTCGTCCTTGGTGACGCTAAAACTGCTTTAGGATCTGCTCTTATGGAAAGTTTTGAGCAGGCATCCTCACTAACAGAAGCATCGAAAGGAGATGCATCCGTTGACAAATCACAAATCTTATTTATTGACTCCGGTTTTGAAGGCAATAAAATTGATAGTTCTGACCAGGTAACTGCGGCTCTTCGGAGCGGAACTCCAATTGTTATCAATGAGCCGTCTTCCGACCTACTACTTTCTCTGTCAGGTTTGGGTGTTGACGGGGCAGAAGCTGCTCTCATCGTCAAGGGAAAACGCAACGCTTACTTCGTTAAAACTTACATGGGGGAAGGAGAGCAGGCGGAAACGATTACAAATGCTACTTTATCAAAAAGTGAGCCGCCACAAGGTGAAGAAGAAGCACCTTCAGAAAATGACATCGAATCTGAAACAGTTCCAGAGGATACTGACAGTACAACTTTGGTGATGAAAGATCTTTCGGAGCTTTCTTCTATTGATGAAAAACTGAATCAAATGCGCGCTTTGAAAACTGCGGATGATTCACTTCCAGAAAACCGTCACTGGTCTACCTTTTGGGAAATGGATTGGCTGAATAAAGTTCTGTCTGATCCTTCAGGTGAAAAAAAGAAAACACAAACTGCCAGATTTCGCTTCACAACAATTTTTGATTTACTGGCTGCCAACACGCCGGTTAAAAAGAAAGTTTTTAACTCAATTGTTGGTGGAACCGGATTTGAACCTGTGAAGTCTGACGAAAGTATGATTCGAAACGATAACAAGCACCGTGGCTGGGCCCAATCAGTGACATACATCGAGTTCAATCCACAAGACAACAAGTTTGGAAACATTCAAGATTATGTCCCTGTAAACAGCGCGGATGATGTTTCCATTACTGCCGGTTATAGCTGGAGTATTGGTTTTACTGGTGGCGGCAGTGGTAAAGGTCCTGAAGGAAGCGTAAGTTTCAGTTATTCCCAAGATTCATCGCACACAATTTCTACAAAAGACTTTAGAACCTTGGCTAAGTCCGTTGGAAATGCCGGTCTGCGCTTTTATCATAATACGCATGTTGTAGGTGGAGATACTATTGTGGACCCTCTCGGGTTTGGGTTTGATGGGAGCTCTGGATTTACAAAGGAAATGGAGAAAATGTTCTACTATCACTTCCCAGATGGAGACCGTGTACGCTCTTGGCCTTCACTTTCACGTGAATTGCTGAAGCCTGATTCTTCCTGCATTTGGTACGCTGACAGCAATCAAAATGGTGTTGGTAAAATCGATATTAAAGCATTTCAAGGATTGAACTATTTCTATAGCAAGTTCCCTTACAACAACTGTAGCCATACTTCTCAGTCGAAAAAGGCAACTGTTTCAATTGACTTTAGTAAAGCCAACTACGATGATCCGTCTTAGAATTGATGGTTAACTATCGATAATATTGGGGAGCTTTCAGGCTCCCCTTTTTTATTCTTGTAGTTGGTCACTAGCATAGTCAACGCGGAAAATGAGGTCCATGATTTCCGTTACCTTGGAATCTGTTATTCCTTGCTCTAGTATGAAGGTATACTTCCCTTTCATCGGCATTTTTCTTGCCTTGAAGTAGAGCGGCGTTTCAACGGTGGATCCAGACTTCGTTCCGACCCAACTTCCATCCGGATTGGTGATGTACATTTGAATGGGTTCACGGCCTGTTGATCCATCTGGTGCAATGGTTTTCATAAACATCCAGAGGTTGTTGTATTTGTAATCTGTGGTTGTACGCACTAACACCGTAAAGTCATAAACTTTCGAAGTATCCTTGATGTCTACCTCGAATTTCATTTTTTGATCTTGCTTCCACTCCCGATTATCAAAGGAGTACACCTTCTCGAACATGGGGCCTTCCGAACATGCAACAAGCAAGGGAATTAGGAACAAACTCAACCAAATTTTATGACTTCTTTTCATTGTTCTTATTGTTTGGCTTTCTTCTGTTGTTAGAGCGACGTTTGTTTTGTCCTCCTTTAGCATTCGGGTTTCCACCTTGCTTGTTTTCTCCACCACTTTGGGTTTGAGGTCCTTTGTTCTTGTTCGATTTTTGTTGACCGCCTTGGTTTTGCTGTTTGCCTTTGGGTTTGTTCGCTTGTTGCTTATTTCTTCCCTGGCCTCCACCAGCTGAAGCTGTTGCTTTCTTGCGTCGATTCCCTGGGCGCTTTTTCTTTTTGAAGATGTGTTCAAAACGATTCAGACTGTCCTGACCAACCACATTGGTATAATCCGGTTCTTCCTCTACTGTTACATCCATGTAATCATTTAAGTCGGCTGGTTTTTTGCCGTCTTTATTCATTTTAATGATTTCACGCACGCGGTCTGGGTGCAGCGGTATCAAACCAGATCCTGCTCCGGCCTCTCCATCATAACCGTACCACATCTGCTTTTTGAAAACATCTGTTTTGATGTGTGAGGCCGTTCCTTTCTCTGTACGTAATTTCAAGTCTCCTTTTGGAAACGCTTTCACGGCATCCAAGTACATATCCAACTCGTAATTCAAACAACACTTCAACTTTCCACATTGACCTGCAAGCTTTTGCGGGTTTAAGGAAAGCTGTTGATATCGTGCAGCCGAAGTAGAAACCGATCGGAAATCAGTGAGCCACGTAGAGCAACAAAGCTCCCGTCCACAAGAACCAATCCCGCCTAGGCGCGATGCTTCCTGACGTGCACCAATCTGACGCATTTCAATTCGAATTCGGAACTCGTCTGCCATGTCTTTGATTAGCTGACGGAAATCCACGCGACCTTCTGCGGTGTAATAAAATGTTGCTTTCGTTAAGTCTGCCTGATACTCCACATCGGAGATTTTCATTTGCAAACCAAGGTTTACGGCAAGCGTTCTCGATTTGTACATCACTTCACGTTCTAAGGAACGCGCTTTGATCCACTTGTCTATATCTTCTTGTTCGGCAATGCGTATAATTTTCCGCGCTTCAGCATGTTTGAAGTTCGGACTTTTCTTATTGACCTGAATTCTGGCGAGTTCTCCAACAATTGAAACGACACCTACATCGGTTCCCGGACTGCTTTCTACTACAACGACATCTCCAACTTGAAGATTCATTGCTTTTGAGTTCCGGTAAAATCCTTTCCGACTGTTTTTAAATCGGATTTCCAATATATCGTAAGGCGATTGACCTCCTGGCAGCTCCATGTTGGACAACCAGTTGTAAACCTCTAATTTGTTGCAACCTCCAGAACTACAGGTACCATTGTTTTTACATCCACCAGGAGTTCCATTACTCCCACAACTGGCACAACCCATAGTAATTTCTGTTTGTAGGATAAAGGTACGAAGAATATTGCCGCTGTCCTTACGATGTGCTTGAAAGAATGCGCAACAAGCTGTTGATAAAGTGTTGAAGGGTTGGATCGGTCGACTGTTTCGTATCATAACTACGCTCCATTGCCTTTAGTCAGGTTTTGCATTGTTGCTTACTGATTAGACTCGCTAGATTTATCAAGGCTGATGCCGATGTCTCACGTCTTCAAGTCTTTTATCTTCCCACACCTATGCAGCGTGAATGTAACGCATCACATTGAAGCACAAATTCATGAATAGAATTTTTGGGTTGGCGTTTCGCTCGATATGATAATGCGCATCGTTGAAAGATGTCATAAAATCAAAAATATTGTTGCCAGAAATAAAGCGTGCAAATTTTTCCAGGAATTGATCCTCTTCTTCCGAAACGCGCGTCAGCGTGTCCTCGGTATAGTTTCGAAGCATGCTTTGACGGAACATATGCAAACAATATTTCAAGAAGATTTTTTGTTGCTCTCTGCTCGATCCAGCGATTTCCTCCGACCACTGCATCATTTCCAAAACGTTCTTTCGATAACAAACACGCATGAGCTGAATGAATTGGTCGCGGTTGGCATCTTGCTCTACATGATCGCCCATATACTCCAATGCCTCCAGGAAATCTCCTTCCACCCTCGACGCAACGCTGTCCGCTTGATTGGAATTCATGGATTTGTTTTCGCGCAAATGCATCGACATATCGTCAATGGTGATTCTTGGGATATTTACGATTTGGCATCTTGAGAGAATGGTTGCCAACATGCTTTCTTGCGATTCTGCGCACAAAATGAAGAGCGTGTTGTTCGGCGGTTCTTCAATGATCTTCAAGAGCTTGTTCGCCGTTGCAACGTTCATTTGGTCTGCCATCCAGATAATCATCACTTTGTATCCTCCCTCATAAGAACGGAGGCTCAACTTTTTGATGATCTCTTCGCTTTCCTGAACGCCAATTATTGGTTTTCTCTCACGAACGTCTGTTTTTCGAATCCAATCATTCAAGTCGAAATAGGGCTGCTCGGCTATTTGCTCGCGCCACTCTTTTAGGTTTCCGTTGGATGTTTTTGAGATTGCTTGCACGGTTGGAAAAGAAAAGTGCAGGTCTGGATGCTGCAATTGACTCACCTTTTTACATGCGGGACAAGTACCACAACTGTTCTCCTCGTTTTTGTTTTCACAAAACAGGTATTGCACAAAGGCTAATGCCATAGGAAGTGAGCCGTAGCCTGGTTTTCCGAGAAATAATTGGGCATGACTTATCTTCTCATTTTTCACCTCATCAATGAGATGCGACTTGAGTGCGTTGTGTCCAATTACCTGTGAAAACTGCATAGTTCAAAAGTACTTGAAAAATTGGAATTATTTTTGATCTGTTGGAGGAGTCCGATAGGAATTCATATATTTAATATTCTGATGTCATCGCCCAAAAAGAGTTCCTTGTTGAACCCTTACGGTCACGACACAGAAATGACAAAAAAACCAAAACGATGAAAAACTTTTACATAGCTGCTACATTGGCTTTGTGTGCTTTCGGAGCTCAAGCTGCCGAGGCTGATAAATCCCCAACAACGCGTATTGAAATACAAGAGGGTGTTTCGGTGAATATTAGCGTAAAAACTGATGGTAATCCTGTTGCCGGTGCTTTGATTAAAATTGTGCACGAACGCATGACGGTTGGCTCTGGAACCACGGATGCTTCCGGAAATGCGAGCATCAACATTCCGAAATACAGCGGCCAAACGGTAACAATTGAAGTATTCCACAAACTTTATGCGTCTCAAAAACTACGCGATCGAAAACTGACGGATGGAGCTAGTTTCAACGTCATCATGCGCGCGAAAAAACAGACAACGGAAGAAATTGCCGCTGAATCTGAGGAAACAGTAACCAAAATTGAGGGCCAAATAGCCGATGAGCAAAAAACTGCTGAAGAAGCAGCAGCTGAAAAAGAAGCCTCTTTGAAACGTCAAGAAGAGCTGAGACAAGAGCAAGAAAAAATTGCCACGCAAACAGAAGAGGCAAAAAAAGAAACTGAAGATGCGAAGAAGGAAGCGGAGGAAATTCGTAAAGAAGCCGAAGAGCTGAAAAATAATGGCGCTGAAATGTCGGAAGAACGCCGAAAGGAATTAGAGTCGAACATTGCTGAAAGAGAGGCAGCGGCACAAAAAAGAAGAGAAGAAGCTGAATTGCGCCAAAAAGAGCTAGAGGAAAAAGCGGCTGCAACAGCAGCGCTGGAGCGCGATAAGAAAGCCGAAGCAGCAGCAGAAAAAGAAGCAGATCGTTTGCAGAAGGAGCAAGAAAAAGCACGCAAAGAGGCAGAACAAGCAGCGAAGGAGAAGGAGAAACAAATGAAGGAGGAGCGAGAGCAAGCGGAAGAAGCAACCAAAGAAGCGGAGAAAGCAGCTAAAGAAGAAGAAGCGCGCGAAAAAGCCGAAGAAAAAGCAGCTAAAGAGGCGGAAAAAGAACAGAAAGAGGCAGAAAAGGAAGCCAAAGAAGCTGAAAAAGAGGCCAAAGAAGCGGAGAAAGAAGCGGAAGAAGCAGAAAAACTCGCGGAAAAACTGGCGAAATACCAAGAGAAGCTAGACAAGTTAGACGTGGACCAGGCAAAACTAGACGCTGACAGAAAAGCACTAGAGAGCGAACAGAAAAAACTCGATAAAAAAGTAGCGAAAGGCAAAAAACTCGACAAGCTCAAAGACGACCAAATTAAGCTTGATGAAAAGAACTTAAAGTTGGATGAAAAGCAAAACGATATTGATGCTGAACGCAAGAAAATTTTACTCAAAATGAAGAAAGTGAATTAAGCCATCTTCTGAATGATTAGCTTTGACGGGTGTATTTTCGGATGCACCCGTTATTTTTTGCTCCAAATGTTTAAAAAGTACAAAAATCACATCCTGCTCCATTTCATTATTCTCCTGTTTGGATATACTGGAATTCTTGGGAAAGAAATTGAGTTGAGCGCTTTTTCCATTGTGTTTCATCGGGTGCTGATTGCCAGTGTATCCCTGTTTATTTTCATGTGGATCTTAAAACGTCCACTGACCATTCCAAATCGGTCGGTTTTAATTGGTGTTTGCCTGACCGGGCTCGTCGTTGCCGCCCATTGGATTACTTTTTTCAAGGCCATACAACTCTCTACAGCATCTTTCGGGGTGCTTTGTTTGTCGACTACAACGCTGCACGTTTCCTGGTTGGAACCCCTCGTCATGAAACGGAAGTTTTCCTATTTGGAATTTGGATTGAGTTTAATTGTCGTGCTCGGCATTTTCCTTGTTACGGAAGAGTTTTCTGGAGATCAATTGCTTGCTTTGGGGTTTGGTTTAACCTCAGCTCTTATGGCTGCGACCTTCTCCGTTTTCAATGCACGATTTGCACAAACCACCGCGCCCTCTACCATAACGCTGTACGAAATGTCCATGGCGGCAATCGCTATTGGTTTGGTGCTCTTGTTTAACGGCAACCTGAACGCTTCACTTTGGGACTTGAGCCTGGACGAATCATGGCGTTTGTTATTCCTCGGAGTTGTATGCACATCTTTCGCGTTTCTAGCGGTGGTGGAACTTGTAAAACATTTGGGCGCATTTACCGTTTCTTTAAGTATCAACCTCGAACCTGTTTATGCCATTATCTTGGGAATCGTAATTCTACACGAAAACCAGGAGCTTGGGCTGCAATTCTACATTGGATCTGTAATTATTGTGTTGGTGATTTTTGTGAATGCTATTTTGAAATCCTATCTTAAGAAAAAGAAAAACCGCGCAAATATGATTCTCGATCAAGAATTGAAAGGCTGATTATTTGTACTTTTGCACAAACCAAATTAACTAGAAAACCAAATATTATGCGAACCAAGAATTTTATTGTTCCCCACGACTTTACTGACGTTGCGGATATCGCATTAGAGCACGCCATCGCGACTGCAAAGTCCGTTGGGGCTGAGATTTACCTGCTACACGTTGTTTCCAAACAAAAAGAAATTGATGCAGCCGAGACCAAATTAAACGGCATTATCGAAGCATTGAAATCAGATGTAAAAGTGATTGCATCTGTACGACTTGGAAATATTTTTGATGACATCGGAGATTTTGCATCCGAACATCATGCTGAACTCATTTTTATGGGAACTCATGGAACTCAAGGTTGGCAACATTTAACTGGAATGAACGCCTTAAAGGTAATTACACACTCTAGCGTTCCTTTTGTTATTGTACAGGAAAAAACACCGAAAGAAACGGGTTACGATGATATCGTTGTTCCTTTGGATCTGAATAAAGAAACGAAACAAAAACTGGCAATCGTTGCGAATATTGCCAAATACTTTAGTTCTCGCGTTCATGTATTAACACCGAACGAGAATGATGAGTTTTTACGTAAGCAAGTAACGGCAAACATTCGTTTTGCGAAGAAGTACTTTGAGGAGCGCGAAATTGAAGTTACCACAAACGTAATTGATGGTTCGTTTGATAAGAAGGTTGTTTCTCACGCCAAAGAGATCGGTGCTGACTTGATCGCAATTATGAACCTACGCAAAGACAGTATGTTTGGAACGCTTTTCTCAAACAATGAGGAGTTTGTTATTACAAATGATGCTCAAATCCCAACATTGATTATGAACCCAATTGAAGGTTCGTTCTCATTCGCTGCAGATTTTAATTAGAAGGCAATCAACTGAATTATAGAAATGGGGGAATCGTTGATTGCCCCTTTTTTACGACCCGACCACAATGCGACTTACCTTTCTGTTCCCTTTGGTACTTCTTGTTTTACCGCTCAAAACACAAGCTCAGGTTGATAGTTTGTCTGTTCAGGGTGACTTTTTCAAAACATACTACCTTGTAAACGATAAAGTCGTGAAGAAAAAAGAGTTCAGGCGCATATTGAAGTCAGACGAAGAAGCCAAGCAATTGTGGAAACGTGGCTCATGGTTTGACGCTGCCAGCGGCTTTTTTGCTTTTACCGGGATCGCCCTGCTGGCTTCAACACAAAATAACAGCCCCGACAATCCCCCTAAATGGTGGCAATGGGCCGGAGGACTGGGCGGCACAGGTGCAGCTTTTGCCTTTGCTTTTCCGGCTAATAAATGCAAAGTAATGGCAATTGAAGCGTACAATAGAAATGCTGCCACACAGAGCTCAGACTAAACGTTTGTTTCGTGTTTTAGTTGGCCGACCCAGCTGAAAGCTTTTGCAGGCGTAGGTAAGGAATGGTGATGTCGAAATAAACCATCCGTCCCGATTTACACGTGATCTTATCAAAAACTACAGAATCTCCCGTCATGAGTTCCTGACTTTCGAATTCCTCCTTCAAATACATGAGGAAATCACGCTCGTCAGAGATTTGCGTAATAAAATACGGGTAACGCAACGAACCATATCCTGTAATGCTGATTCCTTCCATTATTTTCTGCGCCAAAATGGTTTCTGACTTTGCTTCTTCTTTTCTTCCCAGTTGTTCTAATGCAAAGCTCTTGTACAAGTGTGCGCGAGGCGACAAAATCACATTGACAGTGCTAAAATCAACCGTTTCTTCGAGCTTGTTCGCGTCAAGGAGTTGCGTCATTTTGTCCAGATCGTCTGAATAAGGATCGTAATCGTCACTCATTTGTACGGCCTTTTGGGATCGCATGAAATTCTCCTTGGTGGTTTCTGAAATAAACTTGAAAAAATCTTCGGTCATTTTATAAATCGTTGTTCTGTATTTTCCTGCGCTGCCAACTGAGCAAAGAATCAATCCTTGTATTCGTCGCGCTCCAATCGTTCTTCTACTTCCTTTAAATGCTGCATCTTCTTTGCTCGGCGTGTTTCAATGGATGTTTCGGTAAAGTACTTGTGCATTTTCAAGAAGCCTACCTGAATTTCGTCCCATTGGCGATCGCTTTGAATTTTGCCGTGTTCTTTTAGCTCTCTTCTTAGGTTGTCGGCAATTTCATGGAAATCTTCTCTACCCAAATAATCCAAATCGGCATCACACAGAATTTTTTGTAAATGATTTTGTGGATCGTGTGGAATGCGCGTGGCATAAATCAACTCTTGAATCACTTTAATGTCTGCTTGCGTGTACCCAAATCGCGGTAATATTTCCCCTGCCAACCTCGCTCCTACTGGCTCATTTGCATCATATTGTTCAATAAACCCTGCATCGTGATAATTCGCTGCCGACTTCAAAAGAAACAGTCCTTCATCTGTAACACCCTCTAACAATGCAATTCTTTCCACGGCATTTACCACATCTTTCGAGTGCCCAACACTGTGATAGTGTAGTTTTGGCGAGAGTTGTTGGTCGAGTAACTTCATAATATATCGCTCCGCTTTGTAGTAGTTGATTGAACTGTACAAATGCAGGTTTACAATCTCTTTAAAGCGTTTGTTCGGCTTGATACCTTCCCCGTTTTCGGAAAGTTCGCGCTTTATGGAGTTGACCTCATACATATCGATCAACCCGCGGCTTTTAGTTTGCGCTTTTCCTTTGAAGGTACAATCAAAATACGGCTCTATGAACTCATACGTTGCGCCAGAAATAGTGACTTTTCCCGGTGCTCCTAGCATCTCCATGCGTTGTGCCTGATTCACGGTTGCACCCCAAATATCATACGCCAACCGTTCACTTCCAATTACCCCTGCTGTTACCTCTCCTGTATTAATTCCAAGGCGCAACTCCCAGTATTCTTGTTTGTTCGCAATAGCGTCGTGCTTTCGTTGCGACATATAATGCTGAATTTGCAATGCTGCCAAACACGTGTCAATTGGGTTGGTATTGTTTCGAACGGGAACTCCACCGGCGCACATATATGCATCGCCAATGGTCTTAATTTTCTCCAGACTGTTTTCTACAATAATTTTATCAAATCTGGTAAAATAGACGTCCAACTTCTTCACCAATTCGGTAGGTTGTGTGCGGTCTGAGATTTTCGTAAAGCCAACAAAGTCTGTAAACAATACCGATACTGTTTTGTACGCTCTGGCGCGCGCCTTACCTTTCTTTTTCAGTTCTTCGGCGGTTGAGGCAGGAATTACATTTTTCAGGAGCTTCTCTGTTTTATCCTTCTCCACTTGCAACAGCTTTTGCTGTTTGACTACCTTGTTTCTTTCCTCCTCAATTTTTAGTTTTTGCGCGGCAATTTTTTGGTTCTGTTGTTGTATTTCCTTCGTTCTGTTCTTCACCTTTATTTCCAGTCGGATTTGCTCGCGTCGTGCCGCATCAATTCTGCGTCTAATGAAAACTCTTAGTGCTAAAACAAGGAACACTGCGATGATTGTCCAGAACCACCAGGTTCTCCAAAACGGAGAGCCAATGTGAATTTTCATTCGGGCAGGCTCCTTGCTCCATGGGCCGTTTCCACGTCGGGCGTACACAAGTAATTCATAATCGCCGGAAGCCAATGCATTAAAGTGAATCTCGTTATTAGATCCATGCAAAATTTCCCCTTCATCAGAGCCGAGTAAGTGGTATTTGTAATTTACCGTTTCGCCACTTCCAATGTCTGTGGGTTGAAAGCGAAGTGTGAAGCTGTTTTGGCGGTAATCCAGAAAAATTTCGTTCGTTTGGAAAATTGGCTCCTTCAATACGCCTTCCTCTTCCCCTGGTTTTAGCCAATCGTTTTCTAGTTTGAACTTGGTGAA
Organism: Fluviicola sp.; assembly: GCA_043584915.1. GTDB lineage: Bacteria > Bacteroidota > Bacteroidia > Flavobacteriales_D > Crocinitomicaceae > UBA4466. The sequence goes on along the minus strand of CP121319.1, from coordinate 1,074,531 downwards.
TTGGATACTTAAGTTTTTCTTCTTTTTAGTGAGGTTTGACGGTTGGAAAAAATTATAACCGTAAATCCCTCCAAAGTACAAGTAGCCGTCTTTCCCTTTCATGTAGGCACCTAAATTGAATTCGTTGCTCATTAAGCCTTCTTGCTCGGTGTAAATTTTTACCTTTCCATTTCCTGGTGCAAACGAACACAAGCCTTTGTTTGTGCTTAACCATAAGTTTCCTTCTGATCCGTCCAAAACACTGTAAATCACACCGTTTGGAAGTCCGTCTGCCTCGGTGAACACCCTAATTTTGCGTGATTTTTCGTTCCACTTGATCAAGCCGGTTCCAAGTGTTGCCAACCAAAAATTGTTCTCTTTATCAACATAAATGGACGTGATGTAGTCTTTACTTGCTTTTCGCAAATCGCTATTGTACTTGTAGGGAACAATGGCAAGCTCTCCCTCTTCTTCCTTCAGATGACTCAGTCCTCCCACACTCGTTGCAAACCAAACTTTTCCCTTGTGATCTTTGTACACTACACGACAAATTCCTTCGGTTAATGTCTCGTTTGGGTTGTTCGGATCGTGCTCAAATTTTTGAATTTCTTTCGTGCGAAGATCATACAACAAAACACCGCCTCTGGTTGCAATAAAATACTTCGAACCTTTCCAATGCAAAATACTGTATGACTTCAAAAACTCTGCGCTTGTTCCGCTTTCCTGAATTTGATCATATGAATATCCCTCGGGTGTTATCTTTAATTCAAATGCTCCGTCTGCACACGCTACCAATAAGTGGTTGTCTGAAATGTCGTACAAACCAAGCACATCCATTTCCCCCGTTCCAAGAGATGAATTCTCTTTGCTTCGATAATATTGGTCAAAGGTTCCTGTTTTTCGATCCCACCGCGATACGGCACGGTCGGTGCCAATGAAGGTATAGCGACCTGACTTCGACTCAGCAAAACTCCACACATTGGGCGTTGGAATTCCCTTGCGATCATTTCCGCTTGGTCCGTAACCCAAAATTCCACTGTCGTCTATATTAAAAACCGACAACCCTCTTTGCGAGCTCAACCAAATATTCCCCGTATTATCTGGGAAAAGCAAGTTCAGCTCGTTAATTAACAAGGCATTCTTCTGGAAGATGTCTTCTGTGTACTGTTTCGTATTTCCGTCCTCTACAACAAACAGACCTTCACTTTTGGAAGCGACAATCCATGCTCCATTATCCGTATGCCAGGCATCTGTCACGTTGATCCGTGATGAAATCAGCTCAGAACTAATCACTTTTAGCGCTACCTCTTTTGAGTCTAAATCAAAAATGTAAATCCCGTTTGCCGTAGCCAATAAAGCCGCGTTATCTTGCCACTTTCGAATGTTGTTAATGATGATTGATTTGTGGCTGCTTTGCGAAATGTCTGCAATCAAACTGGTTTTATGAACCTTTTTTTGCTCGTCCAAAACGTACAAATGGCTTCCTTCTGTCGCAACAATAACATTGCCATTAACAGCACATAATTGCGTTGTTTTCTTCGAGTCTACTTTGTCGAGGTACGATGTTAGTTTTTTCGATTTTGGATCAAATGAGTACAATCCCTTGTCAACGGTGGTCAACCAAACCTGTCCATCATTATTCACGGCAACATCAACAATGTCCAAAGCGTCATTTCCTTTGGAGTAGTATGTCTCGAAAGATTCATTTTTCAGCGTGAACTTTGTGAGACCGTTATTGGTTCCAAACCACAGTTCGCCATTTTTTCCTTTGGCACAAGCTCTTACATAATCACTAGAAAGGCCTTCGGTGTTTGTCGAACTGAAGACTTCAAAGCTGTGCCCATCGTATCTATTGAGCCCATCTTGCGTGCCTACCCACAAAGAGTTAACGTCGTCCTGCACCATGCACAGGGCGGAGCTTTGGGAAAGCCCATCGTTAATTGTGAAGTTTCTAAAACGCAGCTCTGTCTGTCCCAAAGTGGGAGAAACAAAAAGAAATAGGAAAAGCGTTTTTAATATCCAGTTTGACATTGGATGGAAGTTACCAAAAAATATTGGCAATTAGGCGTTTCCTCCCCCGTCACTTACAGTTGCACCTTGAATTGCGGAGTTTTCCAAATCGCGGTCGAACATATAAAGACCTGCTTTGTCTTCTCCGATCATTTTCACTTTATCCAAAATTGTACGTGCCAATGCCTCTTCTTCTAGTTGTTCGGAAACGTACCATTGTACAAAGTTGTGCGTTGTGTAATCTTTCTCTTGTAAACAAACATCTACAAGATTGTTGATGCTGTCTGTAACTTGCAATTCATGCTCTAACAATAAGCTAAAAACATTGGACAATGAATCGAATTCTGCAGGCGGATTTTCCAACCCTGGAATTATCGCGGTCCCTCCTCTCTCGTTCACAAACTTCACCAACTTTAACATATGGAAGCGCTCTTCATCAGAGTGCATGTACATAAACTGCGCTGTTCCACTAAGACCTTTGGTTTCTGCCCAAGATGCCATAGCAAGATAGAACTGTGAAGACGATGCTTCCATTTTGATTTGTTCGTTAAGTGCTTTTTCTACGCGTGCATTCATGATTTCGTGTTTTAAACAAATTTAATGATAACCTAGGTAATTGTTTCATTGTGAGGCCTTAGATTTGTTCTAAATTAAACTGTACTTTCGTGTATGTCGAAACGTAAAAAGTCGCCGAATAAGAAGCTAAAACATAGCTTAACACAAACCATTCGGAAGGTATTCACCCAAAATAAAGAAACCAATCTAACGCACAAGCAAGTTTGCCATCTTATTGATGTTCGCGATGCGGCGCTGCGCAAATTAGTGTTCCAGTGTTTGGAAGATTTGGCCAAACAGGGTTTTTTACAAAAATCGGGACACAGCGTTTACGGGTTAAATACGCAGTCAAACGCAATGATTGGAACCCTTCAAATTACACCCCGAGGTGCTGGTTTTGTTGTGTTGGACGACCCTAGCTTTTCGGATGTTTTTATTCATCCAAAAAACTTAAATCAGTCGCTGGGTGGCGATCGTGTTACGGTTCAAATTACCAAGAAAGGTTCGAGCAGAAATGAAGGGGTTATTTTGGGTGTGGAAGAACGCGAAAGAACGCAGTTTGTTGGTACCATTCAGGAAGAAGATAAATTCGCCTTTCTCGTGCCAGACAATGCGCGCGTAGGAACAGACATTTTTATTCCAAAAGCAAAACTGAACGGAGCCAAAAATGGCGACAAAGCATTGGTTCGAATTACTGCGTGGCCACAATCTGCCGACAATCCTTATGGAGAGGTCATTGAAAACCTTGGAAACAGTGGCGGAAATGACGTAGAGATGATCAGTATTTTGGTGAATCACGGTATCGATTATGCTTTTCCAGATGCTGTTATGTCTGAAGCCGAACAGGTGGGAATGGAACTCGATCCTGAAGAGGTGGCAAAGCGCCGCGATTTTCGTGGTGTAGATACATTTACGATAGATCCGCACGATGCCAAAGATTTTGATGATGCCCTTTCCTTCAAGCGCTTAAAAAATGGAAACATTGAGGTGGGTGTACACATTGCTGACGTTAGTCATTATGTTCGCCCAGGGTCCGCGATGGATGCCGAAGCGTTGAAGCGATCTAATTCCGTTTACCTGGTTGATCGTGTGATTCCAATGTTGCCTGAGCAACTTTCTAATATGGCGTGTTCGTTGCGTCCGAATGAAGATAAATTTAGCTTCTCAGCGGTAATTGAGATCGATGAAAGTGGAAAGGTGTACAACCAATGGTTTGGTAAAACAGTGATTCATTCTGATCGCAGATTTACGTACGAACAAGCACAAGAAATTATCGAAGGAGCCGAAGGCGATTTCAAGGATGAAATACTGATTTTAGATAAAATCGCTAAAATTTTGCGAAAAAGACGCCTAAAATCCGGTGCGATGAATATTGAGTCGGAAGAGGTTCGCTTCCATTTGGACAATGATGGGTACCCTGATAAGGTGATCATTAAAACCTCCAAAGACGCCAACAAACTCATTGAGGAGTTCATGCTTTTGGCGAATAAAAATGTTGCAAAACACATCGCCAAACCACACGATAAAAACGCTCCGAAAATTCCATTCGTTTACCGTTGTCACGACAAGCCAGAAAAATTGCTTTGTTCGATCTATTCGTTCAAAAATTTGGCTACGATATTGACCTCACCGACGAGCGTTCTATTTCGAAACGAATCAATGCATTGTTGCAGGATATCCGTATGAAAAATGAATATTCTATTATTCAATCCATGGCGATTCGATCGATGGCAAAAGCAACCTACGAAACGCAAAATATTGGGCATTACGGCTTGTCTTTTGAGCACTATACGCACTTCACCTCACCTATTCGACGCTATGCCGATTTGATTGTTCATAGGGTTCTCTTTGAAACTATTCACAACAAGAAATTGACCTACGGAAACGATCTGAATGACGTGGCGAAGCGTATTTCTCGAATGGAACGCAAAGCTGTTGAGGCGGAACGTGAAAGCACGAAGTATTTCCAAACCTTATTTGTGGTGGATAAAATTGGTCAGGAGTTTGAAGGAACTGTTTCTGGTATTGCCGAGTTCGGGATGTTTGTAAAAATGACGGATAATTATTGCGAGGGCATGGTTCCTATGGCACAAATTCCCGGTGATCGTTTCTATTTTGACGCGGATTCATTTACCATTATTGGTTCAAAAACGAAGGATACTTATAACATTGGTGACCCTGTGAAGGTGCGCATTTATGAGGTTTCTGTGCGCAAGCGTCAAATTGATTTGGAAGTGGTGGAAGCGTAATTTTTCAGGTTTACTGTACGTTGAGCTTGTTGAAGTGTACAGTAGGAAAGTCTGTTTTCTTACGTGTTATTTGATGTTGGGAGAACTCTTGACACCTAAAACTATACTGTACGCTGAGCTTTGCTACGCTGAAGCTTCTCCTTCGTAAAACAATGGAGAAGGGGCTTTGCGAAAGCGATGCCTTTACCTTGAGCCAGTCGAAAGGTGTCGAAGTATACAGTAGAAAAGCCTGTTTTCTTACGTGTTACTTCATCTAGGGAAAATTATTGACACCTTAAACTATACTGTACGCTGAGCCTGTCGAAGTGCACAGCTAGATAAAAATAAATATGATTTAAACGGTACGGATGCGCTTGTTCAGTTCATCGCGATAAGATCCTCCAATTGGGATAATCTTTTTAATGTTTTCCAAAGTTAGGTTTGGATATTCAATCGTTGCAATTTTGTCAATTCTGACAATATACGAACGGTGCACTCGGATAAATTCTTCCTCCCCCATCTTGGCTTCGATGTCTTTCATTGTTGAATGAATCGTATATCGGGTACCTGGAGTGTGAATAACCACATAATCTTTCAATGCTTCGATGTAATAAATTTCATCGTTGCGCAATTTGACCAATTTGCTGTTCGATTTAACAAAAATGAAGTCATTAGAGCTGCTATCCTTACTTTCTACAATAGAGTAAAGCAGGTCACGCTCCTTCATAACCTCCAATTCTTTGCCGTGCTTGTAGATCGCCATTTCAATGGTTGTATGGAGGTCAATCTCTTTGAAAGGCTTTAAAATGTATCCGTAAGGCTGTGTAATCTTCGCTTTCGACAATGTCGACTCGTCTGCATACGCCGTTAAGAAAATTACAGGAATTGAAAATTTGGATTTGATGGCGTCAGCTGCTTCAATACCATTCATCTCCCCTTTCAGCATGATATCCATTAAAACGATGTCTGGTTGTTCAGATTCGGCCAATTCAATAGCTTTTTCACCTGTTGCTGACGCACCAACCACATTGTACCCCAATTTCTTCAGGCTGTGCTGAATATCTTTGGATACGATTGACTCGTCTTCTACAACCAATACATTTACTTTGGACATACGTTTTTTACGGTGTTTCTCCCAAATGTAACTAAAAATTCGCTTTTCACGACACGCATTCTCAACTCACAAACTAGGATTTCGTTCCTGGATGGATGGGAACAGACTTTATGTTTTCAAAAGATAACTGAAACTCTGTCCCTTGCGTTCTATTCACAGTTAATTGGGCATCTAATTGCTCGGCTAATGTTGTTACCAATTGTAGCCCTAAAGTATCCGATTGCATTTTTTCGAATTCTTCCGGAAGACCAACACCATTATCTGCAATGGATAGTTGGATGAAATTGTTTTTCTGTTCCAGACGGATTTTAATTCGTGCATCCGTTCCATTTTTTCCCTCCCATGCATATTTCAACGCATTGGTGATTAACTCATTGGTTAACAATCCACAGGGAATTGCCTGGTCGAGTACCAAGTTGACATCTTCTAGCTCTGTATCCAGTTCAATTCTGCGATTCACACTATACGAGGCAATCAAATTGGCTGTTAAATTTCGTAAGTATTCATCGAATCGAATACTGGCAAAATCTTCTGTTCGATACAGGTTTTCGTGAATAATTGCCATAGATCGAATTCGGTTCCGACTTTCTTGTAAAATTCCCAGCGTATTTTCATCGCTTACAAAAGAACTCTGCAGATTCAAAATACTCGAAATTACCTGCAAGTTGTTTTTTACACGATGGTGGATTTCTTTCAGCAATACCTCTTTTTCTTTCAACGATTCCTCAATACCAATACTCGATCGTTTCTTATCTGTGATGTCGTGAGCCACCATTGATATTTCTACCACACCTCCTTCTGTATCAAAAATCGGGTTGATGAAAAGTTCCAACCAGAAATCTACACCGTCACGCGTTAAACGTACTTCATATTGTCGGGAAGATCCTTTACGAACACTTGCAAAGACAATTCCCAACATTCTTCTACGACGTACCGATACAATTCCCTCTAAATAATCAAAGAAGTTTTTGTCTTTTACCACCAACAAACCAAAAGTATTTTGGAAATAATTATGGCTATGCGAATTGAAGAAGGTAATATCTCCATTGGGTTTTGAGGTAATTAAAAGAGTGTTGGAAGAACTCTCAAAAATTGCTCGTGTTCGAAGAAATTGTTCCTGTAATTTCACTTCAGCTTTGATGCGTTCTTCAATTTCTGCAGCCAATTTTACATTGGTTTCTTCTGCCAACTCCGCACGCAATTGCTCTTTCGCTAGTTTATTTTGCTCGGTTGTATCGTGAATAACGCACTGATAGAAAAGCTTGTTTCCAATCATTACTTCAACCAAAGAAACTTCCGATTCAATAACATTTTCAACGCCGTCAAACAGCCAATTGAAACGAATGCTTCGGGAAGAAGACAAACGACTCTTTTCTTTTTGGTATTTCTTCTCTCGATTTACATCTGCATCAAACGATAATTCGAATAGGTTTTTGCGCAACAACTGCTTTCGATTCAATCCAAATAATTCTTCTGTACGTTTGTTTGCATCAACAATTCTATCTGCATCCAAAAGCAAAATCGCATCGTTGGATTCCTCGTAAATTAAGCGGTATTTTTCCTCACTTTCTTTGAGTGCCTGATTGGCTTTTTCAATGCTCGTAAGATCAATTACAGAGCCTTCAATATATCCCGTTTGTTGGTCAATATACCAACTGAATACAAAGGTTTTTTGATTGCCAGAGCTCAACATATATTGCGTTTGATAACTCTGCGCTTTCTCGGTAGATTTCAAAGAATCCATGATGAACGACCAATCTGCATGGTTTTCATCTTTGAACAAACGATCTCCCTTACTCAATGAATTTTCGAACATTTTAAAGAATGCCTCATTGGCCTCAATAACCTGAGTTCTGCTGTTCAATGTAAATACGCCGGCTTTGTTTCGGAAATATAAATTTCTATACCGCTTTTCCTTCAGTTGTAATTCTTCCCGCTTTAAAACTTCATCTGTTGTATTGGTAATTGAAGCCAGAAGATATGTCTCGTTTTTCACCACTGTTGTTGTGATCCGAATCTCTGCATAGTTTCTAGCATTGTGGCGCGATAAACTGATTTGCTTTTTGAATTTATGTCCAGGCTTCAGGTCTACAATCGTTTTGCGTTCATTTTCGGTGAAAAAACTTGAAAATACATCAGACAACTCGTGCTTTTCAATGTTGAACACTTGAAGTACCTCTTTGTTACTATCTCGAATGGCTAAATTCGATTGTTTTAATAAAACGTATCCTGTACCCGGGTTGTTCACAATCCGCTTTAGGTAGGAGATATACTCCTTCATTGAAAACAACAATTGGCGGCGCAAGTAAACCGACGTTGTCACGGACAACCCTACAATTAAAAAGACGCCCAAAACCAAGACTGGAGAGTTGATACTTTCCTCTAGTAATTTCGTGTCTGCTAAAAGTGCAAGGATCACACCAAGTTGGAACAAAACTGCTGGGTACAAACGCTGAATTGAAACGCTTGCAATAACATAAAATAAGAAATAAAAGATCAGATCTATCTGCTGAAAACCGGAGCCACGTAAATCCAAATAGGCGAGAAATGTTAACGCCATAAAAAGCCCATGAAATGCAAAAACAAGCATGGGACGTAATGCTTTAACATAATAGAAAACCAGGCAAATTATTGGGTACGCAAGCGCATAGATAATTCCATTGTAGAGGTAAATGTCTGGAGCACCAGAACGATACATGATATAAGCAAACAATGGAGCTACAATTAATGCAGCAAATGCCTGTCCTGTTGCTATGCGTTGAAAGCTGTTTTCAGGATTGTGAAACAAACGAATCTGTGGAGAATCGTGATTAAGAAGCGCCAATAGTTTTTTTATCATGCGTTGGTCATTAAAAACCACCTATTTACAAAGATGCGTCATTTTTTAGGATTTCGCGGGGCGCCCGGGCCAGAACCAATTTAATTTATTCATTTTCAATTAGTTAAGTCATGACTTTTAAGAAGATAGGAATTCCTTTCCAATAATTCAAGTCATATTGAATTCATCAACAATTGAATTAAATAATTATATATTTTTTTAAAAAGAAGATTTATTAATCTTTATTAAGGCTGTTAATATGTTTGGAAATTGTGAGCAATTTGTTTGGTTTTGAAGTTATCAAATACAAGGCTTGGGTTATACACATGGTTATCCATATTTAGTGTCTTGATATACTGTTGGATTAACGTAGTTATCCACAATTATAAACAGTGAAGGCAGTGTTGATAGAATTTAGCAGAATCATCGTCCTTTATGTGTGTATTTCGTAAGGATAAGTTGGGAAAAATACCCGCTAACTTTGCTTGCAGTTCTCGTTTGTATCTGGCTTAGCGTTTTTATCGGAAGTTCCTAGAAAAAGATTTGTTTACTTATCCAACGTTATGAACACAATTGTGTAAAAGTGCGTTGAAAATTAGCATTTAGAATCACCCTATTTTCTGGGCTTTCCGCTTGTGTTGATTTCTTCATTGTTTAAAACTTGTGGGTGATGTGGATATGCTATAGCTTTGTTTTAAATTCCATTCAAATGAGCAAATACATTCCTATTGGTGCCGATCATGCCGGGTTTCAATTAAAAGCAATTATCATTTCTCACTTACAAAGTAAAGGATACGAAACGGAAGACTTCGGATGCCATTCAGAGGACAGTATTGATTACCCAGATTTTGGACATCCTGTTGCTTCTAAAGTGGAAGAAAACGATGGAATGCTCGGAATTTTGATCTGTGGATCTGGAAATGGAATCAACATGACAGCGAATAAGCATCAAGGTGTGCGCAGTGCTTTGTGTTGGAAGCCAGAGATTGCTCAATTGGCCAGAGAGCATAACAACGCAAATATTATAGCAATTCCGGCACGTTTCGTATCAACCGAGGAAGCCTTGGAAATGGTGAATGTATTTCTGGAAACAAAATTCGAAGGAGGACGCCACGAGCGCCGCGTGAATAAGATTGCGTGTAGCTAATCTATTCTGCCAAAAGGAACTCGATTAACGCATTGGTTTCTTCCATGTAGTCTGAATAAACATCTCCTGTACCAGGTCCGTTAAATCCAGTATGAATGCGTTTCACTTCTCCGTCACGCCCAATAAATATAGATGTAGGGAAGGAAATTACCTCATTTAACATAGGGAAATGGCGAGAAGCCAATGATTTACTGGCACTACCGCCAACCACAAACGTAAAATCAAGATCCAATTTATCTTTCAAGCGCTCAATGTTTGCCTTGTGTTCTTCAAACGTTTCACCGTATTCGTAGCAAACAGAAATAATTTCCAGTCCTTGCTCTTTGTAACGCTCTTGCAGCTTCTTGTAGTAAATAGTTTCATCTAAACAGTTCGGACACCATGTTCCCATAAGTTGAATGATGATTACGTAAGTTCTTCTGGACTCTGAATATTAAAGGAAGCGTTTGGTTTCGCCATCCATTGCGTGGACCAGTGTTTACCACTGAAAAAAGTTCCTTCCAGTGCACCGTTATTTTTAGATGCTTTGAATAAAAAAGCATGAGAACCATCAAAACAAGACAAGAACAAACTGTCTTCTGTCACATTTCCGGCCAAAAAGCGGTAATCGCCTGTTTCTGTCAAAAAAGTTCCAGTAACAATATCCTCGGTTTGATTGAAAACACCCACGGCAGGATATGCCGATTCTGATCCAGCGCTAAATGTAACCTCCCAACGACCATCTACTTGAACAAGACTTTCTGGTTTTTTCTTTGTTTCAGCGAAACGAGCGTTCTTTTTCGAGCGAGAAGCCACGAACGGAATGGTGTAATTGTTTTTATTGAAATTTTGCCAATACCCGTGAATGTCCTTTTTTCCGTCCGTGACAAAAACCAATTCAGAATTGAAATAAGGAAAACGAACGTGCACGCTGTCATTTTTCACTTCAGGTGCTTGCATTTCGATCATTTCATCGCCGTTCACTACGTAGAATTGATATCCGTTCTCCGTTTTTTCAATTTCCATTTCGAAGGGAAGAACATCTTTCTCATTTAGTTGCAAACCAGCCACCCAACGACCTTTTTTTAGTCGAGGAATTTCATTGTTTTGCGCGAATCCGAAAGAGGCAATAAAGGTGAGTAATAGGATCGCCAGATATTTCATGTACAGTTATTGGGATCACGAAAATAGCACTTTTTCGCCCTTTTCGGTCATATTTCATGCTTGATGCAACCTTTTTTACCATTTTTAGGTCTTCAAGAATAAGCGCTGTTTATGGATGAATCGGCATTGGTGAAAAAATGTATAAAAGGTGATGCCAGAGCTCAGCGCGCGTTGTTTGAAAAGTTTGCCCCAAAGATGCTCGGAGTTTGTATGCGATATGCAAAAAACACCGAGCAAGCAGAAGATGTACTACAAGATGGTTTCGTAAAAGTGTTCACGAAGCTTTCCAATTATTCTGGAAATGGATCATTGGAAGGTTGGATTCGCAGGGTTATTGTGAATACTGCGTTGGATGAAATTCGCCGCAACGTCAAGTTTCAAAACAATGTCAATGTAGATGATGTCGATTATAAATTAGAACTGAATAGTCACATTGTGGAAGGATTGGCAGCGGATGATTTGATGAAGATAATCAACGACTTACCAGATGGCTACAGAGTAGTTTTTAATATGTTCGCGATTGAAGGATATTCACATAAAGAGATCGCCATGCAACTAAACATATCAGAAAATACGTCTAAGAGTCAGTACTCTCGAGCAAGGGCATACTTGAAAGTAAAATTAGAAGAATTAGGAATTGAACGATAAAGACCAAATAAAAGACCTGTTCTCCGAGAAATTGGGGAATTTTGAAGCACCGGTAAACCCAGAGTTATGGGCAAACGTGGCTTCACAAGTTGGTGCTGCAACAGGAGCTACGGCTGCGGGCGGAGGTATGTCTTTATTAGCCAAAGCGATTATCGGCGTTTCGGGAGCAGCTGTCTTAACAACGGGAGTTGTTTTATGGACGGGGTCAGATTCTGAAGAAACAGCAGAAGTGCCAATCAAAAAGGAAGTTGTTCAAACGCCTATCACAAAAGAAGTTCCTGAACAGAAGCCTGTTTCACAGCCAGAATCAAGTGCTAACAATACTGTTTCGAATACCGCGCAGAATGTCGCTTCTAATGATCCCGGAAGGAATTCAAATAGTCCAACAGAACCAGAACCGATTGCTTTAGAGCCTGGACCAATCAATTTGAATTCGAATATTGGAGGGCCATTGGATCCAGTTGTTACGGTAATAACTCCAACAACGAATGCGGAGGATGAAAGAGCTGCATTGCAAGAAGCGCGTCGAAAAGACAGCTTAGAACTAGCACAATCAATAGTGAAGCAACCAGTAGAAGCGGTTGAACCAGTTGTAGAAGATCCTGATATTGTTCGTGCAGAAGAAATTGAAATTTCATTCCCGAATGTGTTTACGCCAAACGGAGATGGAATCAACGACACTTACTATATCGAGAGTTCGAATGTAGAATTCAAAACCTTTGATTTTGTCGTGTATGATCAACGAGGTAATGTTGTGATGATCACGAAAGAATCGGACTTCCATTGGACTGCAATGAATCCGCAAACAGGCATGTACCTTGAAAAAGGTATGTATGCTTATGTAATGATTGGTGAAACGATTGACGGAGTTCAGTGCAAGAAAACAGGAACAATCACTATCAACGAATAGAAGACGTTTCTCTCGTGTCTTTGTAATATCCCTTTATCGCATAATAATACAAGAAGAACGTGATGATGATTAACACGTGGCTAAAATCGTTGCGATCAAACCAGGGGTGAATATTGATTTTCTTCGCTTGAAAGATTGCTGCAGGAATCAAAGTAAGCACACTAATAGGCAGTAAATACAGTGCATACGATTTCTGTCGAGCGAATTTCCATCCCAAAAAGAATAAGGTGGCAAAATACCCAATGGCGGTATTTACACTCGGAACAATTAGCAAAATCGGAAGGTTGTTCTCAACATCCACAGTAAACATTACAACGGTAAGTGCTATTGTAGCCAACCCCGCTTTTATTTTAGATAAAAGCATAAATGTTTTTTGCTGCTTTTCTGTAAGCAAAGAAATCATTGCGTGCTCCACCATCATAATGAAGAATACAGCTGTGGCTAAAGGCGCATACTTACCCCAAACGCCCGTGTAGTTGTATAAAACGTGCCCCATCCCACCAAAGAAAAAGGAAACTCCCTGGATAATGAAGAGCCATTTCCAATAGTTGTAAAAAGGTTTTTTGGTTGGAAAGTTGCGAACCACCAGGTAAGCGAAAAACAATCCAAAAACAGTAATTAGGGAATCTGTGAGAAGTGCATTTGGTTCCAAGAGATCCAATCCGAACCAAGAAAACTCCATCTTTTCAAAATCGCTTCCTATTCTCATACAATGTGTACTTACAAAAAGAAACCCCCTGATTTTCATCAGAGGGCGTTTTGGAGGTCCCGAGCGGATTCGAACCGCTGTAACTGGTTTTGCAGACCAGTGCCTAAGCCACTCGGCCACAGGACCATTTTTAACGTAGTCGCCAAAGGTACAGAATCCCTTGGAAACATTGCTAAAACTTCTCAAAAAAAGTGAAGAACTATGACTCTATAATAATAGCAACGTTGTCAACATCTCCATTAATAGGGGGGGTTAACTTTGTCACTTTCACCCGCATGTATTCAATACCAGACACTTCGTTTTGAAGGGCAGTGACAATGCGTTGGCCGACGTGTTCAATTAACTTGGAACGAATCGCCATTTCGCGCAAAACAATTTTGTTAACATCCACATAATCGACAGTAGCACTGAGGTCATCATCTAGGGCAGCAATGGAGAAATTCGTCTCTATGAGGACATCTACTATGTAATGTCCACCAATTGCAGCCTCCTCTGGCAAACAACCGTGGTGTGCATACGTTTTTATGCCATTGACTTCAATGCTGTGTTTCATGCTTGCTGTTGAAGTTGAGCAATAGCAGCGATTCCGCTTTTCATGCGCTCAAGGCATGTCTCTTTTCCAAGAAATGCAGCAATTTCAAACATGCTTGGTCCCATTGCTTTTCCAGTTAGGAGCAATCGGAATAACGGAAGTACACGTCCTATTCCTAGTTCTTTCTTCTCTAGGAAAGACTTAAAGGAAGTTTCTATGGTAGCGGCGTCAAATTCAGAAAGCGATGTTAATACCTCCATGAACTCTGTCATCAATGCAGAAGCCTCATCTTTCCACTTCTTGCGAACCGTTTTTTCATCATACGATGTAGGCGCAGCAAACAAAAAGTCTCCTTCCGTTTGAATGTCCTGAATGAATGTTGCACGCTCTTTCATCAACCCGCTAATTACGGTTAAATCTTCAACAGAAAGATCTGATCCAGAGATGGCTTTAAGTTCTTCTGCAAGCGTTTTATCATCACGACCGCGAAGGTGTTGTTGTTGAAACCACTTTGTTTTATCAGGATCAAATTTTGCCCCTGCTTTAGAAACGCGCTCCAAAGTGAATGCCTCTGTCAACTCTTCCAAAGAAAAGATCTCTTGAGGGGTTCCAGGGTTCCACCCAAGAAATGCCAACATATTTACAAATGCTTCAGCATAATATCCTTGTTCGCGGTAGCCAGGAAACGTTTCTCCCTCACCCGTTTTCCAATTTGTTGGGAATACAGGGAAACCACCTTTATCACCATCGCGTTTCGAAAGTTTACCATTTCCGTTTGGTTTTAAAATCAAAGGAAGGTGTGCAAACTTTGGACTTTCCCATCCAAACGCACGGTATAACAAAACATGGAGTGGGGCAGAGGGTAACCATTCCTCACCACGAATCACATGACTGATTTCCATCGTATGGTCGTCAACAATATTGGCAAGGTGATAAGTAGGCATCCCATCCGACTTAAACAACACTTTGTCGTCCAAATTATTGGTGTTCACAACAACCCACCCACGAATTTCATCTTCGAAGCGAACATCTTCGTTACGCGGCATTTTAAAACGAATGGTATAAGGGTCGCCAGATTCTAATCTGCGTTGAACTTCATCCGCTGGAAGCGTTAATGAATTCTTCATGTTGCTTCTCGTCACCGAATTGTATTGCCAATTCGGCATGCCCATTTGCTTGGCTTGGTCGCGCATCATGTCTAATTCTTCCGATGAATCGAAAGCATAATATGCCTTATCATCCTTTACCAGTTGCTCAGCATATGGACGGTACATTTCTTGTCGCTCAGATTGAACGTAAGGTCCAAACTCACCGCCAATTCCAGGGCCTTCAGTTGGCATGATACCACACCATTGCAAAGCATCTAAAATGTAATCTTGAGCACCAGGAACAAAACGTGTTTGATCGGTGTCCTCGATACGAATAACGAAAGTTCCGTTATGCTTTTTAGCATATAAATAATTGTAAAGTGCGGTACGAACTCCACCCATGTGAAGTGGTCCTGTTGGCGAAGGTGCAAATCGAACGCGAACTGCTTGTGACATAGCTCAATCTTTAATTTGAGTGCAAAGATAGGGAATGAATAGTAATGATAGCTGTTTTCGTTGAACGAAGGTTGAATACGATTGTACTGTTAATTAACGTTTATTTATAGAATAGAAAGGCGTATTGTTGTATCTTCGATAGTTAGCGGATTCGTTATGAGTAGTTTTGATCGATTAATAAACCAGATAGATGCTTTCATTCGAAAGTATTACAAGAACCAAATGGTGAAAGGGGTAATCCTTTTTACTGGGGTTTTGTTGTTTACCTATTTAGCAGTAATCACACTTGAATATTTTGGCAGGTTTAACACAGCAGTGAGAGCAGCCCTGTTCTTCGGCTTCCTTTTTGTCAACGTATTGATTATGGCGCGCTTTGTCATAATTCCGCTGCTGAAGCTAAAATCATTCGGAAAAAGAATAAATCGCTATCAAGCCTCGGGTATCATTGGGCGCTTTTTCCCAAATATTTCAGACCGTTTGTTGAATACGCTCCAGCTGAGCGACAGAATGGATCGCAACTCGCGAGACTACGACCTGATCGAAGCGAGTGTGCAACAACGAAGTGCAAAGTTGAATGCTGTTCCTTTCTCAGAAGCGATCAATATTGGAGAGAACCGACGATACGCGATGTGGGTAATGCCCATTGTACTGATCATGTTTGCCGTTGGCGTATTCAAGCCAGATGTATTTTTATCCGGCACCGATCGCGTTGTAAATTTCTCGAAAGAATATAAAGAAGCGGCTCCTTTTGAATATGAACTTGCTTCTGATTTGAACGCAGTAGAGGAAGGGGAGGATGTACCATTTGAAGTAGTTTTAAGTGGTAAAGTGATCCCAGAGAAGGTATACGTTAAGTCAAAACAAGGAACGTTTCTTTTGAAGAAAGTAGCGAAAAATAGGTTTGCCGGAAAGTTGGTGCAAGTGCGAGAGGATATGGACTTCCAGTTTGTGGCTTCTTATGATAAAGAAAAGTACTCAAGCAATGATTACCATGTAAACGTTATTGCGAAAACGGCAATTGGGAAATTACAGGCGACATTGAATTATCCAAAATATCTTGGTCGAGAGAACGAGGTGGTAGAGAACGCCGGAGACTTGATCATTCCAGAAGGAACCGTAGTGAGTTGGAGTGTGCTCACGAAAAACAGTCAAGAAGTTCAATTCACTATTAACGACAAGACGCAACTATTTAAAAAACAAGGGTTTAGCGTAAATAGGAAGTTTGTAAACGATGCAACAGCCGAGATTGTTTTAAAGAACAAGACTTCAGGGAAACTGGACTCAACTTCTTTGTTGGTAGATGTCATAAAAGACGAATATCCGCGAATTCAGGTAGAGGAGGTGCAAGACTCGATCAAAGATGGTATTCGTTATTTCTCGGGTGTGGTAGGTGACGACTATGGACTTGGAGGGTTGAAGTTTGTGTATACAATTACATCAGAAGACGGGAAGGAAAGAAAAGAGTCCATGAATGTTGGGAATGTACTTGGTACAGAGTCGCCTTTCAATTTTGCGGTAGATTTTCGAAAAGAAAACGTCAAACTAAAGGATAAAATTGAATACCATTTTGTTGTTTTTGACAACGACGGCGTGAACGGAAGCAAAGCGACAAGCAGTAGATCTTTTGTTTACAAACTTCCCGATTTGGATGAGCTAAATGAGAAGCGTGAAGAGGAGCAGGAAAAAGCAAAGGAAGACCTTTCAGATGTAATGGAAAAGGCGGCCAAGTTCAAAGAAGATCTGGATAAGCTAACAAGAGAAACGATGAACTCGAAGCGATCCAATTGGAACCAAGAGAATCAGGTAGACCAATTGCAAGAAGATCATAAATCGCTCATGGAGGACCTGCAAAACCTTCAGGAGGAAATGAAGAACAGTGTAGAGGAAAAGAATCAGTTATCGGAGATGGACGAAGAGCTCTTGGAGAAGCAAGAGATGATTGAGGATTTGTTGGAAGAATTGATGGACGAAGAACTACGCGACCTGTTAGATCAACTCGAAGAGCTCATGAAGGAGCAAAACAAGGAGATGCTCCAAGAGAACATGGAGGAGCTCGAGATGAATACTGAGGACATGAACAAGCAGCTTGATCGAACGATGGAAATGCTGAAAAAGATGCAGGTTGATGAGAAGATTGACGCCATTGAAGAACAGCTGAAGGAACTGTCGAAAGAACAAGAAAAATTGGCAGAAGAAGTAAAGGATTCCGACAAAATTTCGGAAGAGCAAAAGAACGCTCAGAAGGAGATAGATGATAAGTTTGAAAAGATAAAGGAGGACATTCAAGAAATGGACAGCCTGAATGAGGAGCTATCGCGACCAATGGATATGGGCGATCAGAAAGAGAATACCGACGAGATTGATCAGGAGCTGAACGATGCCGAGAAGAACATGAACAAAGGCAAGAGTGGCAAGGCAGGGGAAAGTCAGCAGAATGCTTCAGATAAAATGGAAGAAATGGCTGAGCAGATGGATCAGATGCAAAACGAATCCAATCAGGAGCAACAACAAGAAGACATGACCATGCTTCGAAATATTCTCGAGAGTCTTGTGACCTTGAGCTTTGACCAGGAAACGAATATGAATGATTTGGAGCGCGTTTCGGATGTTGACCCGGCTTTTAAAACGCATTCAAGACGCCAACGCAGAATCATTGACGACACGAAAATTGTGGCGGATAGTTTGTACGAATTAGCGAAGCGTCAACCAAAGATTGCAAAGTTCATTGACGATGAATTGAATCAAATTCGCGTGAATCATGATTTATCATTAGAAGACATAGACGAGCGCAGAAGGCGTGAATTAACGATACATCAACAGTACGTTATGACAAGTTATAATAACCTTGCATTGATGTTGAATGAGAGCCTGCAGCAAATGCAAAACGCAATGCGTAATCAAATGCCGGGTAGTGGTTCGTGCAATAAACCAGGCGGAAAAGGAATGCCGAAACCTGGTGAAGGAATGTCTGGCGAGTCTATGAAGAAGATGCTTCAGAAGCAGTTGGATGCTATGAAAAAAGGTCAACAGGAAGGTGGCGATAAACCTGGTGGAAAGAAAGGAGAAAAACCTGGGAAAGGTGGACAAGGTGGAATGCTTGGAATGGGGAGCAAGGAGATGGCTAAGATGGCAGCTGAGCAAGGTGCTATTCGAAGAAGGTTGGAGCAACTGCGAAAGGAATTGAATAAAGATGGTTCCGGAAACGGTAATAAGCTCAACGATCTAATCAAAGAGTTAGAAGAGCAAGAGAGGGACATCATTAATAAACGTCTTAACAACAATTCTGTGGAGCGTCAAAAGGAAATTCTTACGCGCTTATTGGAAAGCGAAAAAGCATTAATGGAAAGAGGTTTTGATGAGAAAAGAGAATCGAAGTCAGGAAAAAATGAAAATAATGGTAACCTAATTCGATTTGATGAGTATAACAAGGAGAAGTTGAAACAAATTGAATTACTGCGCGCTGTAGATCCGGCTTATAGCAAGTACTATAAGGACAGAGCCAACGAGTATTTCAACAGTGTCTTTTAAGACGAAAGAAAAGCATGAAGGATGGTTACGCAGTAGTGGAGAAGATTTCAATTCCCTCTGATTTTGGATCTATAAATCAGGTGGAGTCTTTAATAGATTCTATTTGTTCGAAACTAAGCATTAAAGAAGATTATTACGGCAATGTGTTAATTGCTGTTACCGAAGCAGTGAATAATGCAATTGAACACGGGAATAATCAAGATGCTAGTTTGGAGGTAGACGTTGCAGTCGGTGATAAGCAAACGGATTTTTGTTTCAGCATTCAAGATCAAGGCAAAGGGTTTGACTATGATAATTTACCAGATCCAACAGCTCCCGAAAACATTGAAAAGGAACACGGAAGAGGCATCTTTTTAATGCGATCCCTGGCAGAAGAAGTCGAGTTTCAAGATAACGGTCGAAACGTAACCATTTATTTTAGCAAGTAATGATTTCTATCCAATATGAGGATACGGAAATTCTGGATGTGAATCCGGAATTTTTTGTTTCATGGCTGTCAAAAGTGTGTAGGGATGAAGGATGTGAATTGGGCGAGTTGGGGATTGTTTTTTGCTCAGACGCGCATATTCTAGAGGCAAACAACCGCTTTCTGAATCATGATTATTATACAGACATTATTACGTTTGACTATCGAGAGGATGATATAATTAATGGTGACTTATTAATCTCCGTAGACCGTGTAAAGGATAATGCTACGTCAGTAGGTGATGACTGGAAAAGAGAGTTAAACCGTGTGGTTGTTCATGGGGTGCTACATATAATCGGGTTTAAAGATAAAAGTGATAATGAGTCTCGCTTTATGCGTGAGAAGGAAGATTTTTATCTTGGTTTCACGTGAAACATCCTTAGTAAGTATTTCTGTTGTAATTTTGTGTCTCGGTTTTCGAGATTGTTCCACGTGAAACATGAGGTATGTTGAATGAATATGATGTGATTGTTGTTGGTGCGGGTCATGCTGGTTGTGAAGCCGCAAATGCCGCTGCGAAGTTGGGGAGTTCTGTGTTGTTGATTACAATGAACATGAACACCATTGCACAAATGAGTTGTAATCCTGCTATGGGTGGGGTTGCAAAAGGACAAATTGTTCGTGAAATTGACGCGTTGGGCGGAGGTTCAGGCGTTGTTTCTGATTTGAGCGCCATTCAGTTTCGAATGTTGAATCGGTCGAAAGGACCAGCCATGTGGTCGCCGAGAACCCAAAATGACCGAATGCGTTTCGCGGAAGAATGGCGACTGCTTTTGGAGCGAAATCATAATGTTGACTTCTGGCAGGATATGTGCACTGGGTTGATTGTTGAGAATTCTCGAATTGTGGGAGTCAAAACGTCTATAGGTGTTGAGGTGAAAGCGAAGAGTGTGGTTTTAACAAACGGAACCTTCCTGAATGGACTTATCCACCTTGGTGAAAAACAGTTTGGTGGCGGTCGAGCCGGAGAAAGAGCCGCAACAGGTATTACCGAAGAGTTGATCAACTTAGGCTTTGAATCAGGGCGTATGAAAACAGGAACTCCGCCGAGGGTGGATGGACGCTCGTTGGATTACACCAAAATGGAAGAGCAGTTTGGCGATGAAGATCCGTCGAGGTTTAGCCATGGAAACATTCCCGCGTTAGCTCAGCAAAGATCTTGTCACATTACTTACACGAACACAGAAACGCATGAATTGTTGCGTTCGGGGTTTGATCGATCGCCAATGTTTAATGGGGCAATTAAAAGTACAGGACCAAGATACTGTCCAAGTATTGAGGATAAGATCAATCGTTTCGCAGATCGTGACAGACACCAAATATTTGTAGAGCCAGAAGGCTGGAATACCGTTGAAATCTACGTTAATGGATTTAGTACTTCCTTGCCAGAAGAAGTTCAATACAGTGCAATTAGAACTATTCCTGGTTTTGAAAACGTGAAAATGTTTCGACCGGGTTATGCCATTGAATACGATTACTTTCCACCAACGCAATTAAAACATACCTTAGAAACAAAACGTGTCGAGAATTTGTTCTTCGCTGGTCAAATTAATGGAACTACCGGTTATGAAGAAGCAGCTTGCCAAGGTTTAATGGCAGGCATTAATGCACATAGAAAAGTGCATGAGCAAGGCGACTTCATCTTAAGTAGAAGCGATGCGTATATTGGCGTTTTGATTGACGATTTAATCACAAAAGGAACCGAAGAGCCGTATCGAATGTTTACGAGTCGCGCGGAATACCGTATTCTGTTAAGGCAGGACAATGCAGATATTCGCCTTACACCGATTGGTCACGCATTGGGACTAACGGATGATGAAGCAATGAACCGTGTGAATAAAAAAGTTCAAGGTACGGAGCAGTTAAAGAAGTCGCTACGAAAAGAAGGAGTTTCGCCCGAAGCCGCGAACCCAGTTTTAGAGGATCGCTCAAGCTCCCCAATAAAGCAGCAAGTGAAATTAAGCTCGTTGATAACACGTCCGAATGTATTAATCGAAGACGTTTTAAACATGAGTGAAGATTCTAAGAAGTTAGCATCAGAATTGAACGAAGAACACGCGGACATTGTCTCACAAACGGAGATTCAATTAAAGTATGACGGTTACATATCACGTGAACAAGATGTTGCACAAAAAATGAATCGCCTGGAAGAAGTCAAAATCCCCGCCGACTTGGATTATGCAAAACTAGGAAGTGTGAGTACAGAGGCGAGACAAAAACTGAATGATATTCGTCCGGCAACAATTGGTCAGGCATCAAGAATAAGTGGCGTGTCTCCGAGTGACGTTTCCGTGCTTCTAGTCTATATGGGTCGCTAAACCTAAAATCTCGTAGAGTTTTATGGAGCAGAAGGTCTGAATCGAGCGGAAAAGGCATTTTTATGCGATTTAAGGGGTTTAATATTGTTTTGAAAGGAAATCACTAGGAGCAATTCGAGATCGTGAAATACAGTGAACGTGTTTTTAAAAGGCATGAAAACATCTTAACTTATTGAAAATCAGCAAATAATCATGTTTCACATGAAACAATGAGAGAAAACTGTGCACTTCAAGAACCTCAGCGCATCTCTCGAGAATTATCATCGTTTACAGAAAGTCGTACACTGAGGCTCTCGAAGTGTACGGTCCAAATGAACATCCATAAAAGAATAGTAATAATAATAGTCGGTGCACTTCGAGTGCCTCAGTGCACCTCTTGAGAATTATCATCGATTACAGAAAACTGTACACTGAGGTTCTCGAAGTGTACGCTCTAAGAACATCCATAAAAGAATAGCAATAATACTAGCCGGTGCACTTCGAGTGCCTCAGCGCACCTCTGGAGAATTATCATCGTTTACAGAAAGTCGTACACTGAGGTTCTCGAAGTGTACGCTCCAAATGAACATCCATAAAAGAATAGCAATAATATTAGTCGGTGCACTTCGAGAACCTCAGCGCACCTCTGGAGAATCATCATCGATTACAGAAAATCGTACACAGAGGTTCTCGAAGTGTACGCTATAAGAACAACCATAAAAGAATAGCAATGATATTAGTCGGTGCACTTCGAGACCCTCAGCGCACCTCTCGAGAATTATCATCTATTACAGAAAGTCGTACACTGAGGCTCTCGAAGTGTACGCTCCAAATGGATACTCATATAAAGATTATTAAAATACTGGTCGGTGCACTTCGAGTGCCTCAGTGCACCTCTGGGAATTATCGTCGTTTACGGAAAACTGTACACAGAGGCTCTCGAAGTGTACGCTGCAAATTAACATCCCTACGAAAGAATAGCAATAATTCGATGTTTTTACGAACGACTTCTTTCTCCTTGTACAGGTGAATTTTACCAGGTCGCGTTCCCACGTATCCATAGTCCGCATCAGCCATTTCGCCAGGACCGTTCACGATGCAACCCATAATTCCAATTTTTACTCCCTTCAGATGCGAGGTTTTTGCACGAATTTTTGCCGTTGTTTCTTGAAGGTCGAAGAGGGTTCTGCCGCATGAAGGGCAGCTAATATATTCCGTTTTCGAGATGCGTGTTCTGGTTGCTTGAAGGATACCAAAACTGGTGGCATTAATCACCTGAGAGCCAACAGACCCCTGCAGCCAAATACCATCCCCAAAACCATCGATAAAACTCACACCGAGATCGGAAGAGGTCCAAAGTTGGAAGGTTTCTACATCTTCCGTTTCTTGAGAACTTGATAAGATAACGGGGTTTTTAATGTTGTTTTCCGCAAATTTTAAATAAATAGTTCTATATAGTTGTGCTTTGTTCGCATATTGAGTTTCCAAAACAACAATGGCATTTTGGAAATTATGCAAGTAATCTACCGCTTCATTTTCCGCTTGATGTTTCACAAAGAACACCTGATTTTCATTCATTTTCGAAAGATCTTCCGCATCGATCAAAGGAAAAAAACCTGGTTTTTGAGCATATTTGGCAGTCCATAATTCCAAATCACACAACACCTGAAGTGTACCCGGAACTTCAAAGTTTAGAGCATTGCTGCCAATATAGATAAAGTCGGCAGCAGAGTCCGAAAGATTCCACTTATCCAATGGAACAGAATACATATACCCATAACCAAACAAATGCGCAGGCTTGAGGTCTTCAATGCTACTCACATCGGCCATTACAACAGGAACTTCATTCGATCCAACCTTGCCAACGGTGCGTGTATCAAAACGCTGATACGCATACGGATCGTAGGGAAGGCTTTTTACTTCTGTCGTCAGTGAAAAATGGTTGCCACCATTGAATTTTTCAACCAGTTTTTGAGCAACGGGAATTTCTGCTTCTGGAGCTTCTGTCAAAGAAACACGCACGGTGTCCCCAATCCCGTCTTCCAATAAGGCACCAATGCCAACCGCCGACTTAATACGACCATCTTCACCATCACCAGCTTCCGTTACGCCTAAGTGAATAGGATAATTCATTCCCGCATCGTTCATGGTGGCCATGAGTAAACGGTACGCCTGAACCATAACAAGTGTGTTGCTCGCTTTCATAGAAAGAACAATCTCATGGAAGTCGTTCTTGCGACAAATCTTTAAAAACTCCATTGCGGATTCCACCATTCCTTCGGGTGTATCGCCGTAGCGACTCAAAATGCGATCTGAGAGAGAACCATGATTGGTTCCAATACGCATGGCAGTGCCCTGTTCTTTACACAAAAGCACCAGTGGCGTGAATTTTTCCTCAATTCGAATTAATTCTGCTTGATAGCTTTCATCGGTGTATTCGATTTCTTCGAATTTCTTCTTGTCGGCATAGTTCCCGGGGTTCACACGAACCTTTTCTACAATTTTTGCAGCAATTTCGGCCGCATTTGGTGTAAAGTGGATGTCGGCGACAAGGGGCGTAGAATACCCTCTAGCGATTAAAGCATCTTTTATGTTTTGCAGGTTGATGGCATCTTTTTTACTCGGAGCCGTTAATCGAACCAACTCGCAACCCGCGTCAATCATACGAATCGATTGTTCCACAGACGCATCAGTGTCCATTGTATCCGTTGTTGTCATGGATTGAATGCGAATGGGGTTTGCCCCTCCAAAGTCGACATTTCCAATTTTCACCTCTCGCGTAACAAACCGCGAACGGTTCAAATAGTCATTACAATATTTACCGACACTCATGCATTGTTGTTTAACCTGATGTACATTTTATTAAACGTAAAAATAGCTATATATTAGGTATAGCGGCGCTTAGCAAACCTTGAATTAACACTTTTTTGTGTAAAGTTGGCTGTTCTGATAGCACAACTGTGTAGAAATAGCCGTAACTTTGTAGTCTATAAAACCAAGATTAGATAAGCCATGCAGTTTCAAAAGGTAAAGTTTGCTCAAAACGAGACAGACGATTTTCACAAAGAACTTCGCAAAAGAGTCACGAATTATTTCAAGGAAAACAATATCTCACGATACGCGAATTTCAACATGGTATTGAAGACAATTTTTATGATTTCTCTGTACCTGGTTCCTTTTATTTTAATGCTAACATTTTTTGAATCAACGTGGATCATTGTATTGATGTGGATTTTAATGGGCTTTGGAATGGCCGGAATTGGACTTTCAATTATGCACGATGCCAACCATGGCGCATACTCAAAAAACAAATTTATAAATAGCGCTTTGGGAAAGCTGATCTGGCTCGTAGGGGGTAGTGATGTGAATTGGAGAATTCAACACAACGTTCTGCACCACACTTACACAAATGTGACAGGAATGGATGAAGACATCGATACAGTATTTAAAGTTGCAGGCAAAATGTTTGCATTAGCCGGTGTCGACTCCTTCGAATACATCAACCTAAAGTGTGATCCAGAACGCGCAGTAGAGCTTCGTGAAACTTACAATGGTGTAAAGCCAGGGTATCACATGAACAAGCAGTTGTGGAATTCGGTATATACACAACAAGACGTTCCAGATCAGTTGATCTATGAGTTAATAGATCATTCCTACGAATTAATTGTCGCATCATTAACCAAAAAGGTTCGAAGTGAGCACACGCTTGGATAAATACGTTTGGAGCGTTCGCCTGGCAAAAACGCGTTCAAAAGCCGCTGATGCAATCGTTAAAGGTCGCGTACGGTTGAATGGAGACAATGTGAAGCCGGCTAAAGATGTGAAAGTTGGCGATGAAATTCACATTCACAAACACACCGCTGTTTTCACTTTTAAGGTACTTCAGTTGCTCGACAGAAGGGTGGGAGCGAAGCTAGTTCCTGAGTATTTGTTAGATATTACACCGGAAGAAGAGATAGAAAAACTAAAAGTTTATCAAGTATCTCAAAACACCTATAGGCACCATGGAACGGGCAAACCATCCAAAAAAGACCGCCGCGACCTCGATGATTTTTTAGAAAATTGGTAACGCATTGTAACTTTTTGTAGTTGGTTCAGTCTTACGAACAAACAAACAAGAAAACACAGCGTTATGAATAAATGGAACACATTACTAGCAGCTTTACTTTTTGCAGTGCCAACTTTTGCACAAGAAGAAGTAGAAACAGGTTCGGAAGAAACAGAGCCTGTAGTTTTTGAAGAAGAAGGATCAGGTGACCCTGACACAACCCGAATGAATGTGGGAAGTCGTGAGATAATCATTATCACCAAAGGCGGCGACGAAATGGAAGAGTTGGATATCGAATTCGATGAAGCAACCGGTGACAACGTAGAGCGCAAGCCAAGAAGCGGTGCTCACTGGGCAGGAGTTGACTTTGGGGTATCAATGTTGATGAATGAAAACTTCGAAAATTCCTTTTCAAACAACCCGTATTGGGAAAATGATGCAGCAAGATCACACGTTTGGAACCTGAACATTTTGGAGCGCAATTTCAACTTTGGAACTCCTTATGTTGGATTAACAACAGGTCTTGGCTTCAGTTTCACGTCGGTTGCATTTAGAAACAGCTACTTGCTTCAGTCCAATGCAGATACGGTTTTTGCCGTGTCGGATACAATCAACACGTACACAAAGAACAAGTTGAAGTCAACGTATCTAACGGTACCATTGATGCTAGAGTTCAATACAAGTGCGGATGAAGACCGTAGCTTTTACCTGGCAGCGGGTGTTGTAGGAGGTGTGCGATT
The DNA here is from genome assembly GCA_043584915.1 of Fluviicola sp. Classification (GTDB taxonomy): domain Bacteria; phylum Bacteroidota; class Bacteroidia; order Flavobacteriales_D; family Crocinitomicaceae; genus UBA4466. The sequence continues at coordinate 1,048,115 of CP121319.1, read as the reverse complement.
GACACAACGATTGAAGCGAAACGGAGAGTTTCAAGGAACTGAGTTCGAAGAGCGCATCAAAGGTGATTACAACTTAAACTCTTTCAAACTGGATGCAGCGGCAAGAATGGGTTACGGAGATTGGGGTGTATTCGCAAATTACAGCTTGCTACCTCTTTTCAATGAAGGAGCAACGGTTGAAGTATATCCACTTACATTTGGATTGTCTTACAACTTCTAAAGAGCAAATAACATAAGTACAGATAGATAGGGTGTTCCGAAGCAGTTCGGAATGCCCATTTTTGTTTTAGGAAGATCGGGTCCATGCATATTCGCGCACAGGTTTACCGTGAAACAACCACTCTTTTTCGAAGGGTATTCCAAGTTTCTCAATGACGTTAATAGAGCCTTTGTTTTCCTTGAAGGCATGACAGTTAATTTTGTTGAAGTTGAATTGATGAATTCCTAACTCAAGCACTGCATTTGCTGCCTCAGTTGCATAGCCCTTGCCCCATTGATCTTTTGCCAGGCGCCATCCAAAATCCAATTGCTTCTCGTAGAAGTCGAAACCGCAAAAACCAATAACGAGATCCGTATCTTTTAAGGCCACGGCAAATCGTGCCCAACCTTGTTTTTCGATTTGTCCATTGTATTTTTCAACGGCGCGGATCGCCTCTTCAAACGGCTTGGGTTTTCCGTCTCCTATAAACTGCATGACCTCGGGATCTCCAATAATTTTGGCATACGGAGCAATATCTTCTTGCAACCAATTTCGAATGAATAGTCGCGGTGTTTCAGTAATCAGTTTGCGCATATTACTTTAAAAGGGCGTTCAGAGCCAAAATTAATGCATTTGAGCTACGCCAAGTTAACAGGAGAGGAATTATGGGTCAAAAAACAGCGCGATTCTTAGACGGGCGTTAAACGCAAAAAGGGAATGCCGAAGCACTCCCTTTTCCAGAAAATCTATGTTAGATCTTATTTTTTCACTACGTTAAATGTAGAAACTTCACCTGATTCAAATGTTACGTTGAATGTGTAAACACCTGAAGCTAAAGATGAAACGTTTACCTTAGAGTTACCGTTTACGAAGTTAACTGGAGTTGTCAAAGCAACTTTACCAGTAACATCAACAACAGTTACAGTAGCATTTCCTTCAGCGTTAACAGCGATAGATACGTTGTCGTTTGCTGGGTTAGGGAATGCAGTTCCAACTAGTGTGTTTTCTTCCAATCCTAGCTCAGCTGGATCGAAGATACCCAAAGCGATAGATGGAGCAGATACTCCAGCCCATCCTGCAGCATACCACTCACCGTCTACGTGTACAGGAGAGATTGGCTGACGGAAAATTCCTTGGTTACCGTCGTAGTTGATACCGTTATCGTATCCGAAAGAAACAGTCGCTGATTCAAACGTTTGGATACAGAACAAGTAACGAACAGCATCTTGCATTTGGAACTGTGTTTGGAACGGAACGAATACTGGCTGCTCAACTTCGTTATCAGAAGCTGGGTAGTGAGTTCCGAAAGACAACAAGTTCAAGTTTTGGAATGCATCGTTTGTTGCAGGATCAAATGCGTAGTTTGGATCATCCAAATCAACCCATGCGTCATCCCACTGGTAAGCATTCACGAAGATCTCAGCTCCAGCCAAGATTTCACCTGCTGTTGTATCTACGTGAGGAACAATCCACATACCGTGAGTTGCCATTGTAGAAGCGTTGTCTTCTTGAACCATCATACAAGATTGGTACTCAGTAGTTGAGTTACTTGGGTATGTGTTCGCAACTGGCTCTCCAGAAACGTCAACATTCGATGAAGACAATACATTGTCAACGATAGAGAAAGTTGATGTAAATACGTTATCGAAATCTGAATCATCAACACCACCGAAATCCAATGTATATGTTAATGTGTACAATCCGTTATCGTAGTTACCAACACCTCCTTCAGTCCAAGGCGTAAACTCTAATGGGTTACCATCAAATACAGAAACAGTATCTCCAGACAACATATTCTGAATGTTTACAGTTTCGTCGTAGTAGTTTCCGTTTGGTCCATCGATAGTCGCTGTTACGTCAACAGAAGCCTGATCGTTTGTACCGAAGTTGTACAACTGAATACCAAGGCTGAATCCGTCAAACTGACGAGAGTTTGCACCACCGTAAGGAGATACCAACATTTCACCGCTGTTAGCGCCAATATCGTTAGAGAATGCACCCACTTTGTTTCCTAAGAACATAACAACTGGCCCGTTAGCCATTTCTTGTACCAAAGCAGCACCAGAAACGCTAGAGATAAATACAACTGGAATAGTAACAGTAAGTCCGTCAGCACCACCACCCATGTTGATTACTTCATCTTCACGGTTGATAATAATTACGGCAACTGCACCTGCGTTTTCAGCATTCAATGCTTTTGCACCAAACTCACACGTGTTACGGTATACTACCGCAATTTTTCCTGTAAGATCGTTGATTAGTGGGTTACACGCCTCTGCTGAGACTGGGTTACCCTGTGGGTTTGTTCCTGTACTTCCGTCATCGGTCATCATTAAAGTATCTTCAACGAATGTTCCTGGAGTTAAGAAGTCTGGTGACGACCAATCTCCTCCGGCAGGATCTGCCCATGAGAATTCATAATTTCCTTGAATTGCGGCTGGAGAGACACCTGCTGTCACAACTTGTGCGTTAGCAGCGAATCCACTCGCAATTACTGCAATTGAGAGTAAGAGTTTTTTCATAAGATTAAATTTTAGACGACGCTAAGTTAGTGTAAAAAAATTGTTAACCCAAAAAAAGGGAGCCCTCAAGCCCCCTCTTTATCAATATTTCAAGAATCTTCTATCGTTTCACAACGCTAAACTGAGCAGATTGCCCGTTTTCGTCTGTCAAACCGAACACATAAGCACCTGATGCAAAGTCAGCAATGTTTACATCAACCTGTCCGTTTACCAGAACAACAGACGCTGTGTAAACTACTTTACCGGCAACATCAAACACTTGCAATTGTGCATTTCCATTTGAATTTACAGAAAGCGTCACACGATCTTCTGCAGGGTTCGGGAACGCATTTCCTTGCAATTGGTTGGACTCATCCAAACCAACAAATGATTGGTGCAATACCATTGATGTGGCAGAAACTCCTGCCCATCCTGCTGCATACCATTCACCGTCAACAAGAACAGGAGAAACAGGCTGTGCAAGCAAGCTGTAATTTGCGCCATAATCCAAGGCATTGTCATAACCGAATGAAATGTTCGCAGGGTCAAATGTTTGAATACAGAACAAGTAACGTACGTTTGGCTGCAATGCTACGGGTGTTTGGAAAGGAACCCAAGCAGGTTGATCAACTTCGTTATCAGAGGCAGGGTAATGTGTTCCGAATGAAAGCAAGTTCAAGTTTTGGAACGCGTCTCCTGTGGCAGGATCAAACGTGTAGTTCGGATCGTTCAAATCAACCCATGCATCGTCCCACTGGTAAGCGTTTGTGAAAATTTCCGTTCCTGCAAGTGTCACTGTTGAAGTGTCTGCATGCGGAGTAATGTACATTCCATCGATAAATCCAACAGCGTTTGGCTCTTGTAGCATCATACAGGATTGGTACTCTGTTGTGGAGTTACTTGGGTAACTATTGGCAACACCTTGGTTGGATGCTCCTAAGCGAGACAATGAAATCCACTGGTCTGTAACAGAGAAGTCCGCTGTATAAACGTTATCAAATGGGAATTCATCTGTTCCTCCTGAAGAGATTGTGTACGTTAACGTGTAATCTCCCAGGTCGTAGTTTGCCTCTGAATATGGAGGGAACTCTGTTGCGTTTCCATTGAAAACAAATGCCGTATCTCCAGAGTTTAATGGAATGGCAACTGTTTCATCGTAAACGTTTCCATTTGGTCCGTCAATTGTTGCTTGAACCGTTGCATTTGGCATATCGTTGATTCCATAGTTGTACACCTGGATTCCCAAATCAAAACCATCGAACATAGTAACGCTGTTTCCGCTGAATGGAGCAATCATAAACTCTCCTTTTACAGCACCCAGATCCTCATTAAATGCGCCCAACTTGTTACCAATGAACATTTCAACTGGTCCGTTGGCCATTTCTGACACAAGTAATGCACCGTCTAAACTAGAAACCATAACTGCCGGAATGGTACAATCAACTCCGAGCGGCCCATTTAGTGGATCGGTATTTCCCAACATTCCAATATTATCCGTGTCACGGTTTACGATGATAACACCAATAGCACCTGCATCTTGTGCGTAGAATACTTTGGCAGAGAACCAACAGGTGTTGCGATAAACAACGGCAATTTTTCCTGTAAGGCTGTTTGTTAATGGATTACACCCTTCTTGAGAGATTGGGTTTCCTTCTGGGTTGGTTCCAGGGGTTCCGTCTTCTACCAACATCAACTCTCCCTGAATAAAGTCACCAGGGTTGTTGAAGTTCAATCCACCGTTCCATGCTCCCCATGTTCCGTCGTCCGTTTCACCGGGCCACTGACCACAGTTTGCCTGCGTGGTATAGTCATAATTTCCTTGAATTGCAGCCGGAGAGATTCCTGCGACCACAACCTGGGCATTGGATGCAAAGCCCATGGCCAAAACGGCCAGTGATAGTATTAGTTTTTTCATAATGCGTATTAAAGGTTTCGGCTAATGTAGAAAAATGCAGGGAGAACAAAAAAGGAAATGTGTCTAATGGCATAAATAGTAGGGTGTTATGATTAAAATGTATCGTGTGAAACTTGTGATGCTCTTAGTAAGTTGACGATTTGATGGCACAAAAAAAGGGAGAACCGAAGTCCTCCCTTTCAAACAATAAGCGTTTGTTTTATTTCTTCACTACGTTAAACGTCGCAGTTTGACCTTCTTCAGTTGTCAAGTTGAATACGTAAACGCCCGCATCAAATGCGTTGATGTTTACTGTTGCCTGACCATTTTCCAAAGTAAGTGGTGCGTTGAAAACAACTTTACCTGTTACATCAATGATTTCCAAAGTAGCATCTCCTGAAGCGTTTACTGATACAGTTACCTGATCGTTCGCTGGGTTAGGGAATGCATTTCCTTGCAAAATTGCTGGGTCTGTAACGCCTAAGTACGACTGAGTCAATGCAAATGACGGTGCAGAAGAACCGTTCCATCCTGCAACGTACCAAGTTCCATCCGTGTTAACTGGAGAAATAGGCTGTGCGTTGATGCTGTAGTTCGCGCCGTAATCCAATCCGCTATCGTATCCGAAAGAAATGATATCTGGAGTAAACGTTTGTGCACAGAACATATAACGAACGTCGTTCTGAAGAGTTAATGCTTGTTGGAATTCAACCCATTCTGGCTGATCAACTTCGTTGTCAGATGCTGGGTAGTAAGTTCCGAATGTCAACAAGTTCAAATTGCTAAATGCATTTGTTGTTGTTGGCGTGAAGTCGAAGTTTGGATCGTTCAAATCAACCCAAGCATCGTCCCACTGGTATGCGTTCACGAAGATCTCGGTTCCTGCATATGTGTTAACTGCAGTATCTGTATGACCAACGATGTACATTCCATTAACAATCATTCCATCAATGTTTGGCTCTTGTACAACCCAACATGCCTGGTATTCTGTAGTGGCATTGCTTGGGTAGTTAGAGTATACAGGTGTTTGTGCACCTACTGCTCCTTCCAAACGAGATGCCGACATGATATCATCGTTGATTGAGAATTCAGCCGTGTAAACGTTGTCAAATGGGAAGTCATCTGCAAGACCAGCATCCATTGTGTATGTCAACACGTAATCTCCATTATCGTAAGCCGTTTCCGACCAAACTGGGAATTCTTGTGCGTTTCCTGGGAATGGGAATACGGTATCTCCTGAGTTGATAGGAGTTTGAAGTACTTCTGAGTAGTAATTTCCGTTAGGACCATCAATCGACGCAGTAATTGTAGCATTTGGAAGATCGTCAATACCGAAGTTGTAAGCTTGCAAACCTGGTTGGAATCCAGTAAATGTCATTGAGTTGTTTCCTCCGTAAGGGGCAATCATGAACTCTCCTTTTACAGCACCGAAGTCTGTAGGGAAAGCACCCAATTTGTTTCCGATGAACATTTCAACTGGTCCGTTTGCCATTTCAGTAATCAACGCTTGTCCGTCAATGTTTGAAATGAAAACAGCAGGAATAGTTACTTGAATACCTTCAACAGCATCTCCTAACATTCCAAGTAGTGCGTCTTCACGGTTTACGATGATTGCTGCAACTGCCCCAGCATTCTGAGCGTTCAACAATTTCGTTGTAAAGTTACATGAGTTACGGTAAATTACCGCGATTTTACCCGTAAGGTCATTTGTTAATGGGTTACACCCCTCTTGAGAGATTGGGTTTCCTTGAGGGTTCGTTCCTGGTGTTCCGTCTTCAACCATCATAAGAGTGTCAAGGATGAAGTCACCTGCGTTGTTAAAGTTTAATCCGTTGTTCCAGATTCCCCATGTTCCATCGTCCGTTTCACCGGGCCACTGTCCACAGTTGGCTTGAACTGAATAATCATAATTTCCCTGAATAGCGGCTGGGCTAACTCCTGCTACAACCACTTGGCCATATGCAGCAAATCCAGCGACTACCGCCGTAAGCGAGAGTAGAAGTTTTTTCATAAGTACTAATTTTTAGATGTTCTGTACCGTAAAAGTACGAAGGAAAGCCTAATAAGGTTGGGGATAAGTGCTTTTTTAACTTTAGTATTATCAAAAGCTACGTGTTCATCGTTTTTGAAAACGGGCAAAATAGTTTTGACCAGAACCAGTAAAACCTCTTATAATATAAGCTCCGCGGGGAATTTCTTGTATATCAATTGACACGGGTTGGTGATTAAAATTTACATGCTTTTCAATTAAAACACGACTGTCTGCACCAATAATTTGAATCGTTCCGTCACCCTGAACATCAAAATTTACCAGAACGTCACTCTTGGCAGGGTTCGGGTAGACCATAATTTCTTTTGATTGCAATTCAGGGATGCCCCACGCTGCATAAGTAAACATTAAGGAAATTGCGGGCGTACCAATAGAGAGGTCAGCAAGCGCCCAGTTTGTGTCGATCTTATTTACTACAAATGGTTGCCTGGTAAGTGTGCGGTTTGCGGAGAGAGATTTAGTTGTATCATAGCCAATTCCCACCGCAGGGTCCCAAGCGCTTACGCAAACTAGATATCGTTGGTTACTTTGAGGGTGAACAACTGGTATTGAAAACAAATTGGATGTATCGTACTGGAAAGGAGGGTCGATGTAATAGAACTCTGCAGCAATAAGGTTAAGTTGTTGAAATGCAGCGTTCTGTACCTGAAAAAGTGGGTCGTCCAGATCCTGCCAAGGGTCATTCCACTCGTACACTTGAAGGAAATAGGCAGGGTCAAAAACGGTGGCAGTTGTTTCAAGGTGTGGAACAAACTCAACTCCAATGGCGGCGTATGGGTAGGGATTGCTGACAAAGTAATCTGTGTGTTCTTCTTGCCAAACAATACACGATCCTTTTTCTTGTAACGTGTCAGGGTGGTGGAAAGTGCTATGTTTTAGTGTTTGATCGGGGTTGAGGTTGGCCTGAGTAATAGGGAAGTTAGACCATGAGGAAATTTCGAAAGGGAATGATGCGTTATTGTTATTGGGGTTTTGATCTGGCCCGCAATTTATGGTATACGCTAATTGATAGGAATCGGTGGGAGTCGCCAAAAGAGGAGGGTCAAATGGAGAAAAAGAAGAAGTTAGTCCTTCAGCGATAACTAAAGAGTCTCCTGCGAGTAATTGAACTGGGCCGATCGTATCAGAATATATTGTGCTCGTACTACTGAAAACCTGAACACTTACGTAAACACTATCTTGATTGTTTGATCCAAAATTAAAGAATGTACCTCCTGTCGGAAAACCATCGAATGTTTTATAGTACTCAGCGGCGAATGGAGGCTCAATAACGTCACCTTTGTGGAATCCAACATCATTACTAAGCTGCAAAAAAGCCAACTGTGGAATTAAAGAAAAGATGAGCAAAAGTGAAGCGGCTAGTTTCATGAAATGAAAACGTTTCTGACTTGTAAATGGTTGGAAACAAAAAGAGCCCTCACGTGGGGGCTCTTTCGACTATTTCGGCATACTCAATTATTCTCCAGAAACGGATGCTTTTAAGTATTCCCGGTTCATTCGGGCAATGTTCTCTAGAGAAATCTCTTTAGGACATTCCACCGAACATGCTCCTGTGTTTGTACAGTTTCCAAACCCTTCTTTATCCATTTGCTCAACCATGTTCAATACACGGCGTTTTGCTTCTACCTTACCTTGTGGTAGCAATGCAAACTGCGAAACTTTTGCCGAAACAAACAACATGGCAGACGCGTTTTTACATGCAGCTACACAAGCACCACACCCAATACACGTTGCAGCATCGAATGCTTTGTCAGCATCTGCTTTTGGAATTGGAATGGCATTTGCATCTTGTGTGTTTCCTGAAGTTCCTACCGATACAAATCCTCCAGAATGTTGGATGCGATCAAATGCGGAACGATCTACAACCAAATCCTTCAAGACTGGGAAGCCTTTCGCTCGGAATGGCTCGATATAAATCGTGTCTCCATCGTTGAAGCTACGCATGTGCAACTGACAAGTTGTTACGCCACGGTCTGGGCCATGCGGCTCACCGTTGATATGCATGGAACAACTTCCACAAATTCCTTCACGACAATCATGGTCGAATGCGACAGGTTCTTCTCCTTGCGTGATTAACTGCTCATTTAGAACGTCCAACAGATTCTTCACGGAAGTGACCTCCACATGACTCTGTTCTTTGTAAAGCATCTTGTGCGAATAGTTCGCCCAACTCAAGGAAGTCAGCAACACGCGCCGCTTTTTCCAATTCTGGGTTTAACTCGTACATTCCTCCTGGGATAAATACATCTTTGTAAAACTCTTCTCGGATTTGGCGAATTTCGGCAATGGCTTCTTTCAAACCAGTTTCGTTACGGGACATTCCAACCTTGTTCCACATCACCATTCCCAGTCGTTTGTGGAAGTGATCTACGGATTTTGTTCCCTTGTTGTTTACGAAGCCTTCTAATCGTTCTTTCACAGCCTTTTCAGCTTCTTCGAACTCTGGAGTTGCTGTTGAAATTTCACCCGTACGAATATCATTGGATAAGTAATCACCAATGGTATAAGGCAATACGAAGTATCCATCTGCCAACCCTTGCATTAAGGCGGATGCCCCCAATCGGTTGGCTCCGTGGTCTGAGAAGTTTGCTTCTCCTGCGGCATAACACCCTGGAACGGTTGTCATCAAGTTGTAATCAACCCAAACACCACCCATGGTGTAGTGAACTGCCGGGTAAATCATCATCGGCGTTTTGTATGGGTTGTCGTCCGTAATTTTTTGGTACATCTGGAACAAGTTCCCGTATTTCGCTTCGATAACTCCTTCTCCAAGCTCACGAATGCGCTCATCGGATGCGTTTGGCTCTCCATCTACGGTTGCTTTTTCTCTTCCGTAACGCATAATAGCTGAGGCAAAATCCAAATAAACAGCTTCACCTGTGTGATTTACTCCGAATCCTGCATCACAGCGCTCTTTAGCAGCACGAGAGGCAACGTCACGTGGAACGAGGTTACCAAATGCTGGGTATCTCGTCCTCCATGTTTTTTGGAACCCAAATACGCCCGTCGTTACGCAACGACTCTGACATCAATGTCAATTTCGATTGGTAATCTCCTGAACGTGGAATACACGTTGGGTGAATTTGCGTGTAACAAGGGTTTGCGAAGTATGCTCCTTTTTTATGAACACGCCAAGCAGCAGTTACGTTCGATCCCATCGCGTTGGTTGACAAGAAGAATACGTTTCCGTATCCACCAGATGCAATCACAACTGCGTGAGCCGAGTGGCGCTCCAATTCTCCTGTTACCAGGTTTCGAGCGATGATTCCACGCGCTTTACCATCAACCTTCACTAACTCGAGCATTTCGTGACGGTTGTACATTTTGATTTTTCCTTTTCCGATTTGGCGGTTCATTGCTGAGTAAGCTCCCAACAACAATTGTTGTCCTGTTTGCCCTTTCGCATAGAAAGTACGCGAAACCAATACTCCACCAAAAGAACGGTTGTCCAATAGTCCACCGTATTCGCGAGCGAAAGGAACTCCTTGTGCTACACATTGGTCGATGATGTTCGCCGACACTTCTGCTAAACGATATACGTTTCCTTCGCGAGAGCGGTAGTCACCACCTTTTACGGTATCGTAAAACAAACGGTAAACGGAGTCACCATCGTTTTGATAATTCTTAGCGGCGTTGATTCCTCCTTGAGCTGCAATAGAGTGAGCACGACGAGGTGAATCCTGGAAACAAAATGCTTTCACGTTGTATCCCATTTCGGCTAACGAAGCGGATGCTGAACCACCAGCTAATCCTGTTCCAACCACGATGATATCGATCAATCGCTTGTTGGCAGGGTTCACAAGATTGATGTTGTTCTTATGATTTGTCCATTTATCCTTAATTGGACCTTCTGGAATTTTTGCGTCTAATGTTGGGAATAAAATCGAGGCATACGTTAAATACGACAGGATTTTAATAAAAGGGTTGTGCGTCATGAAGTAGGCATATTCATTGAACGCTTGTTGACCTTCTTCTCCAGTGATAAAGATCAACTGAAGGTTACCAAGAAGGTGCCCCACAAGAAAAAGACAAAGGAAGAGCCCGGTTAGGGACATCCACCACTTTTTCGCTATTGAGGATTTGAGAATCGCTGATTTGCTCATTTTACCGATTTATCTTAAAAAATTGATGACAATACAAATTTAACAGTTCGTTGAGTTTGTTGGGAAAAAGGCGCTTATTTAGATTCTGTTTAAATAAGAAGCTCAAACGTGTAACAAATTATTCCGAAAAACGTTATGCGTGCAGAACTGTTTAAATCTCCAAAACATGAATTACTTCTTTTTATTTGCGCTTTTTGGCGCTTCGCTCTTCGGACACACCCAAACTTCTGATAATGAAATACTTCAAGTTGCTGAGCTGCGCGCTGATTGCGTCGAAAGATCGCTTTGTAACGTCGAAGTTTACCCGAATCCCTCCAACGGACCTGTGCATTTGGACGCACCAAAGGGAGCTTCCTGCCAAATATTTTCTTCGTCAGGAACCTATGTAGGAACATGGGAAGTAGGCGAAAATGGTCTCGACCTGGTAGACTTACCCACAGGTATTTTTATTGCCGCAGTGCATTACAATGGCATCAAACGCACATCAAGGATCGTCATTCTCGACTGATGAAAGTCATTTTTTTACTGCCGTTCGAATGGTAAATTCGAACTATGAGCATAACAATAACGGTTGTTGGCTACGGAAACGTAGGAAGGGTTTTAACGAACTTACTTTTGGGCACCCATTTGAATATGGAGCTGAACATTATGGATCCTGCGGATTACCTGACAGGGGCATTTTTAGATTTGAAGCATGCCTCAGGATTGCAGCCTCAAAAGCAGATTTATTTTAACCAGGCAGATGTTTTCGAACGTTCCGACTATGTGTTTTTCACGGCGGGAATTCCTAGTAAACACGGAGCTTCTAGATTGAGCACCGTTGAAGATAATTTGCAATTGGTGCGTGCTGTTTTTGGCGGCAAACAACTACGAAGTGACATGCGCATTATTGCCATTACAAACCCTGTTGATGTGATTACGGCAGGCATCATTTCAGCGACCCAGTTGCCAAAAGAACAGGTTGTAGGAACTGGCACCTTCCTGGATTCTGTGCGGTTTTCATACCATTTGGCCGAGTTGAATCAAGTGAATATCCATCAAGTGGATGCTCTAATTCTTGGGGAGCACGGAGCGTCATGCGTTCCGATTATTTCACATAGTTTGTGTTCTGGAGGGCCAATTCTAAAGAGCAGTTCGATTGCAAATAAGTGCATAGAAAAGGCAATTTATCAGACAAAGAATGCAGCATTTGAAATAAGAAAAACGGAGCCGGGAACCTCCATGGCGGTGTCACATTGTGCTATGCGAATAATGGAATATTGGATGCAGCCAACAGAAACGATTGTTCCTATTTCTGTATTGATTGATGATGAGAATACCCAGTGGTTGGAGCTAGCACAACCGATTTGTATGAGTTTGTTGGTTTCAATTTCATCTAAGGGAGTAAAACTGCAAGAGCCAATGCTTTTGGAGAAGGAAGAACTCAAAACCTTGAAAGAATCTGCACACGTTTTAATGAAGTACCAAGGCTTCCTGAAGTAGCAACGAGTTAATCATTTGCAAGTTCGAAGTTAACTTCAGACCCGGTAACATCAACTGAGAGCTTTACTTTCGCACCAAATATCAAAGCACGATTGTCATCGATATGCCCTGCGGGAAAATCAAACGCAACGGGAATTCCGAGGTCTTTTGTGTGCGATAGAATGATTTCCTCCAAGGTTTTTCCATAGGGAATTTCAGAATCTTTCATCGAGGTCATCCCTCCGACAACTAACCCTTTGATTTTATTCAAAACGCCTGCTTTTTTGAGGCTGTAAAACATCCGATCAACACTGTAATGTGGTTCTCCAACCTCTTCTACGTAAAGAATGGTGTCGGAGTAATCGAGTTGATCGTTTGTTCCGAGAAGACTGGCAATAATCGCAAGGTTTCCGCCAACTAATGTACCTTGGACTTTTCCTGCTTGATTGAAGTTTGATTTTGGAGCAGAGATGGTGTAAGTAACTCCCGAAATTGCATTGAGCAGCGTTTCAAGAGACGCTTTGGAGTGATCTTTAAAGTTGAGCGGCATGGTGCCGTGGATGCTTGAAATTCCAAGATTTTGAATTCTTCCGTGTAAAACGGTTACATCGCTGAATCCAACGAGCCACTTTGGGTGTTTTTGAAAAGTTGTCCAATCCAAAAGATCTACCAGTTGCACGCAGCCATAGCCTCCGCGAGCACACAAAATGGCATCAACAGAAGGGTCGTCCAGGGCCTGTTGTAAATCCGAAAGGCGCTCTTCCAATGTTCCTGAAAAATAATGGTGTTGACCCAGGCAATGTTTGCCAATGCTTACGCTGTATTCGGCTTCTTCCAGGACTTTTTTTGCCAATTGCACGTCGGAAGTATCGATGCGTTTTGCAGGGGCAAGAATTCGAATATGAGCTCCTTTTGACAAAAATTTCGGGATGTGCATCATGATGGCAAATGTAAGAGAAATGCCATCCAAGCGCCATAATTTTGCCTAATTTCGAAGCAAATGAGTGTACGATGATTGATCCGTTTGATGACAATTACTTCATGAAGCAAGCCTATCAAGAGGCTGAGAAAGCCTTCGAACTGGGCGAAGTTCCGGTGGGTGCGGTAATTGTTGCCAACAAACAAGTGATTGCAAGGGCACACAATCTTACAGAACAACTCAACGACGTTACTGCACATGCAGAAATGCAAGCAATTACAGCGGCGGCAGGATTTCTTGGCGGCAAATACCTCAAGGGTTGTACGCTTTACGTGACTTTGGAACCTTGCATTATGTGCGGGGGAGCCTTGTATTGGTCGCAACTCGATAAAATTGTGTTCGGAACAAGCGACGAAAAACGAGGCGCAAGCACTGTGGGATCGCTTTACCACCCCAAAACAGCGGTTGTTTCAGGAATTATGGAGAATGAGTGTCAGAGCATTATTCAAGAGTTTTTTCGAGCGAAACGATAAATTTTCACACATAGTTAATTTCTTGGAATTCAGAAGAATTCGTTTTAAATTAGAAAACGCTAAATGACACACTATGGAAAAACTACTGCCCCTTGCCAAGGATTCTTTGGTACCACTTACTCAATATCTTATTCCGAATACTAAACAAAGGTTTCCAGAGCAATAGCAATGGTCTATTTTCAACATTCGGGGATTACTATTAAACGAACTTCTAAACTAAGTATCTTGAAAAAAATTACGTTACTACTTGCGGGTCTGCTCATAGGGTTTACCGGCATTTCGCAAACCACGCTGTTTTCCGATAACTTTGAATCGGGGAGCGGACAATGGACCCTCAACGCCACAGGGTCGGGCTCTAATAACTGGGTGGTAAACAACGCTTACCTCGGGTTTTCGGGTCTTATTCCAGACACACCGAACCAACCAGGTGGAATTACGAATGCACCACAATCGTTTTACATGCACATTACCAACACCACTGTTTGTGGAGGTTTGTCAGTATGTAATGCAAATTACGATGCAGGTGGAACATCTGACTTTACGACGCAATTGGCAACATCGATTGATGCGTCGACATATACCAACGTGACGTTGTCGTTTTGGTATTTATGTCAGGGGCTTACGAACATTGCTTATGGAACCTTAGAATATTCTACCGATGGTGGAACTACCTGGACGCCAACAGGAACAACGTATCAAAATACCGGCGCATGGACACAAGAAACGGTATCACTACCGGCATGGGATAATGTTGCGGCACTTTCTTTCCGATTTAGATGGCAGAATACGAACTCAGGATCTGGAACCGATCCTTCTTTTTCTATCGACGATGTATTAATCGAAGGAACAGCCGGCGGAGGTGGGTCAAACACCATCACAACAGGAACCAGTTTAACGCCAAATTCTTGGTGTGAGGGTAACACAACGACCCTTCAGGTTGATTTCACTTCTACAGGTACATTTAATGCAGGAAACACGTATTCAGCACAACTTTCGGATGCCACTGGCTCTTTCGCTGCGCCAACAGTAATTGGAACATTGGCTTCAACAGCGAATTCAGGAGTGATTCCTGCAGTCATTTCTGGTGCCACTCCTGCAGGAAACGGGTACCGAATTCGCGTAGTTTCGGATAACCCAGCCACTGTTGGTACAGACAATGGATCCGACCTTGCGATTAATGCATTGCCATCCGTTACGCAGCAGCCATTCTCGGATGTTTGTTCTTCAGGTGGTGCCGTAAACCTTGTTGGTGGTGCTCCGGCAGGAGGAACATATTCTGGCACTGGAGCAAGCGGAACCTCTTTTGATCCTGCTACTTCAGGTTTGGGAACCTTCCCACTAACGTACACATACACGGATGGAAACGGCTGTTCAAACTCGGCAATTGAGTCGATAACAGTGATTCAAGGGCCAGCCGTGACTTTCGATCCGCTCACAGACGTTTGTAACATTGATCCGTTCTTTACTATTACTGGAGGAACGCCATCCAATGGAACGTATAGTGGACCTGGCGTTACGAACGGTGTTTTTGACCCGGCGGTTGCAGGTGTTGGAACACATACCATTACGTATACTTTTACAGATGTTAATGGTTGTGATGGAACGGCAAACCAAACAATCACCGTAAACGATTGCGCAAGCATTGCAGAGCAACAGTTGATTTCATTCGAATTGGTTCCAAACCCAGTTACGGACAATTTCCAAATTGTTTCAGCATCGAATATTGAGAAAGTGGCGCTGCTTGATATGAGTGGTCGTACAATCAAAGATTTTGATGCAGACGCAACATCGTACTCCATTCAAGAACTGCCTTCTGGTGTATACATGATTCGTGTGTATGCGGAAAGGTTGGTGGAAGATCAGCGTTTGGTGAAACAGTAAGCAACCGAACAATCGTATTTGAAAGACCGCTTCTCGAGACGCGGTCTTTTTTATTTGTCTGCATCGTTCAGCGGGAGAAATGCCTAATTTTGTGGACATGACCAACGACACAATTTGTGCATTAGCAACACCCAATGGAATTGGGGCAATTGGAGTGATCCGCGTTTCTGGAAGCGAAGCCAGGCAGGTGACCTCTAAAGTGTTTTCTCGATCTTTGGAGAATAGCGCATCTCACACGTCTCACTTCGGAACCATTCGATCGAAAGAAGGTGTTGTGTTGGATGAGGTGTTGGTCACGGTTTTTGATGAGGGCAAGAGCTTTACAGGCGAGGAAAGTGTCGAAATTGGCTGCCACGGATCGCCGTACATTCAACAACAAATCATCCAAGAACTTTTGGGTTCGGGATGTCGACTGGCACAACCGGGTGAGTTCACACAACGTGCATTTTTGAATGGGCGCATGGATTTATCGCAGGCCGAAGCTGTAGCCGATTTGATTGCCGCACAATCGCGTGGGGCACACAACATGGCCATCAAGCAATTGCGCGGAACTTTTTCCAACAAGCTGAAAGAGTTGCGCGAGAAACTCATTCATTTTGCTTCTCTGGTGGAGTTGGAACTGGATTTTGCCGAGGAAGATGTTGAATTTGCCGATCGAACGGAACTCAAAGCATTGGTCGCCGATGTTCTGGCATACATCCAACGACTGGCGAAGTCGTTTGAATTAGGAAACGCCATCAAAAATGGGGTTCCTGTAGCAATTGTCGGCGCTCCAAACACAGGGAAAAGTACCTTGTTGAATCAACTTTTGGAAGACGACCGTGCCATTGTCAGCAACATTGCCGGAACCACACGCGATGTTATTGAAGAAACACTGAATATTGGCGGAATTATTTTCCGATTGATTGACACTGCGGGAATTCGCGAAAATGCAGAGGAAATTGAGGCGCTCGGAATTGAACGGTCGAAAGACATGATTCGCAGAGCAACCGTTGTTTTGTGCATGGCCGATGCAACGGTAGATGGAGAGGTGGACCGCGTTTCGGCGTGGGTAGATGAACTCCAAAAGATACACGCCGAGAAGAAAATCATTCCAATAATCAATAAGTCAGATGTTGCGCCTCTTTCAAGCGATTGGCTGCAAATTTCGGCAAAAGAAGGCACGGGGGTGCAGGCACTAAAAACGACTTTGGTGGATGCCGTGCAAGGTGATTTTGATTTGGCCGAAGAGACGATTGTTTCCAATGCAAGACATTACGATGCATTGGTTCGCACCGCGGAGGCCCTCGAAAAAGCTTTGGAAGGACTTGAAACGGGAGTCACGGGAGATTTTGTTGCGATGGATATTCGGCAGGCAATGTATGAGTTGGGTCAGATAACTGGTGATATTTCTACGGATGATTTGTTGGGGAATATCTTTAGTAAGTTCTGTATTGGGAAATAATCTCTTGCCTTTCTTAAACCGGGCGATGCTGCAATGACGCGGCGCTCGAAGAAACATTCGTCCCTGTGTGGTGTGGTGTATGCCTGGAATGCCCGAAGAAAACGTTTCGAGAGGCGAGGACAGTACGTGGAAGGAGCAGCGATCACAAAAGCCGAGCAAGAGTGCAGGGCAGATGCAGCGGAACGGCAATTAAAAAATCAAAAAGCGGCGGTGGTGCGAGCGGAGCAAGACAAAACTTACATTGCCGAGTTTTCCAAAGCAATTCGAGAGAGATATCCGAATTGTCCCGCGAATAGAGAAGTTGCAATTGCGAAGCACGCCTGTGAAAAGCACAGCGGAAGGGTGGGCAGAACAGCGAAAGCTAAAGAGTTCGATCATAACATGATAGATTTGGCCGTAGAAGCGCATATTCGGCACATGGAAACCAATTACGATCATCAGTTCGGCCAAGGCAAAACCAAGCGGCAAATTCGGTCAGATGTCAAGTTAACAGTTGTCACCATCAAGCGAAAATGGCGGTAAACCCAATTCTTCTTGCTATTTTTAGTACATCACATTTACTGAAAAATCATGCAAACACCTGGCGTTTATATCGACGAAATTAACTCGTACCCCAACTCCATAGTACCTGTTCCCACAGCCGTTCCTGTTTTTATTGGATACACACCAAAGGCAGAATACGAAGGGAAATCATATTTAAACGAACCCGTAAAAATTACATCCTACACAGACTTCAAGGCATTTTTTTGTCTTCCAGATCCAGATGCACCGGCAGCTCCTGCGAAGCAATATACCCCCAGTTATTATGCCGTAGAAGTTAAGGAGGGCAAAACGGACGAAACCACCGTTTCCATTAACGGGAAACAATACCAAGCAATGCCCGACCCAGGAACGGTCTACTATTTAATAAACAGTGTTAGGGCTTTCTTTGAGAATGGAGGAGGTTCCGCTTACATCGTTTCCACAGGTTATTACGGAGCACCAACAGGGAGTCCTGCAGAGCAAATGCATCATATTGTAAATCCAAATGTTCAGTTGAATGACTTGTTGGGAGGTTTGGAAAAAATCAAATCACACTCGGAAGTCACCATGTATATCTGTCCTGAAGCGACCTTATTGACGGTTGATGATAATGGAACACTAATGGAAAGAATGCTTTTCCAATGCGAAGAGGTGCAGACGGCGATGAGCATTCTAGATATCATTGGAGCAAACGATCCAGACCCATTTTTATATACCGATGACATCCGAGCTTTTCGAGAGAGAACGGGTACAAATGGACAGAAATACGGGGCTTCCTATTTCCCTTTTCTCGAAACTACCCTAATGCGCAATTTTGATTATGGCAACTTCTACGGTGGCGATATCGATCAATTGAAGGCGCTTATCAGTCCTGAAGCCCAACCGAACCCTCAATTCGATCACGTGATCGATTTAATTAAGAAAGGAGAAATTTCAGGAGCCCAGGCAGATGCATCTCTGATCAACGCGAGTAAAGAGTACAAAGCCTTCAGGAAAATAGCCGAAAATTCCGCCAACGTGATGCCTCCAAGCGGATTCATGGCAGGAATTTATACAACTGTTGATACTACCGATGGTGTATGGAAAGCTCCGGCAAATGTGACGCCAATAGGAGCATCCGGAGTGACAATAAACATAACAGAGGCACAGCAAGTAGATTTGTATGAAGATGAGATATACGGGAAGTCGGTGAACTGCATACGTCATTTTAATGGAATAGGCATATTGGTTTGGGGTGCGCGAACCTTGAGCGGAAACAGCCTAGATTGGCGCTACATAAATGTGAGAAGAACCGCTACCTTTATTGAGCAATCATGTAAAATTGGATGTGAGAGTTTCGCTTTTCAACCCAACAACCAGAATACTTGGGATAGCGCAAAAGCCATGATAAGTGGTTTTTTAACATCAATATGGAAGGAAGGAGGGCTTATGGGTACAAAGGCATCCGACGCGTTCTCCGTGCAAGTGGGTCTCGGTTCCACAATGACTTCCGAAGATCTCTTGAATGGATCTATGATTATTGATATTAAAGTTGCCATCATACACCCGGCAGAATATATCGTTATCACAATTCAACAACAGATGGCACAAGAAGGCTAAAACCCAAATCGTAGCAAACGACTCACAGCATCATTTTGAAGTGGCGGTGATTTCTTCGTATTTTAGCTCCATGAAAATTTTAGGATTATTTATTGCAGCAGTAACATTGAGTTTGACAGCGACAGCGCAAGACAACTCCATGTATGATTTGTCCTTCACGGACATCGAGGGGAACGAAATTTCAATGGAACAATTTCGAGGAAAGAAAATCTTATTCGTAAACACAGCTTCTGAATGTGGATTCACACCGCAGTACGAAGAGCTTCAGGCATTGCATGACAAGTACGGAGATGAAATTGTAATAATTGGTTTTCCATGCGATCAGTTCGGTGGACAGGAGCCAGGATCAGAGGAAGAAATTCAATCGTTCTGTAAGAAAAACTATGGCGTTACCTTTCTGATGGCTTCCAAAGTAGAAGTGAAAGGAGACGGGCAACATGCGCTATACAAGTGGTTAACAGACGCCGCGGGAGAAGTAACCGTTCGTTGGAACTTTGAAAAGTTTGTAGTGGATGAAGAAGGAAACCTATTGGGACACTTCCGCTCGCAAACCAAACCGATGAGCGATAAAATTATTGACTTACTATGAGAAAATTAGGAGCATTGCTCTTTGTTGCAGCGCTGGTATTCTCCACGGGCTGTAAAAAGAAAGCAGAAGAACAAGCGGCTGAAGACGATCGTTTGATCCAAGAATATATTGCCGATAACAACTTGAATGCCATAAAAGATGATTCAGGGCTGTATTATGTGATTGATCAACAAGGGTCAGGACCTTCGTGCAATTCAAATTCAGACGTGCGCGTGGCCTACACGGGATACTATTTGGATGGAATTATTTTCGATGGCAGCGATCAGCAAGGAATTACGTTCAACCTGAATGGAGTCATTGAAGGATGGCGACTGGGAATTCCGTTTTTCCGCGAAGGAGGCTCAGGAAAATTGTTGATTCCGTCTGCTTTGGCTTACGGGCCAAGCGGCAGCAGCAGCATCCCACCAAACACGGTGCTTGTATTCGACATTGAGCTTTTGGAAGTACTCTAATAAAAAATCAAACACAAAAAAAACCGGCACTTCGAGAACCTCAGTGACCGGTTTTTTGTTTTACGTTCTTGCTAAATATCTATCTCTGGGTACATTGAGATCCTCGGTACATTGAGGCTCTCGAAATGTACCCAACCAGTGCGTCGAGCGAAGTCGAGACGCACACCTCCTACTTAAAACAATTCGTTGTAAGCTCCTTTCAAATTCTCTGCAATCATATCTGCTGTTCCTCCTTCAATGTGGTGTCTTTCTAAGAAATGCACCAACTTCCCGTCCTTAAACAAGGCGATAGAAGGTGAAGATGGAGGGTAAGGCAAGAAATACTTGCGCGCCTGATTTACAGTGGCTAATGTCGTAGGAACTTTAGCATTCTCTAAAGAAAGTTTTACTCCAGGGCGCATGTTTCCAGCTGCACATCCGCAAACGGAATTCACAACCAAAAGCAAGCTCTCACCGCTATTTTCAATAATTTCATCTACTTCATCTGGTGAAGTCAACTGATTGAACCCAACTGCTGTTAGGTCTTCTTTCATCGGCTGTACTAATTCTGGTGGATACATATTTTGAGTGTTTTTATTGCTGTTATTTTTACTAATTCTATACAAAGCTACAAATTATCTTACCATGGTAATTGTTTTGTGCTCATGATCTGTAATGTTTTGCCGTAAATCGTGCCGAATCTACCTCTGAATTCAATGCTTTTCCGTCGATGAGGTAGTCTACAAACTCTTCACTCAGCAAGGGTGCAATTAAATATCCCTTGGTGCCCAGTCCGTTGAAGATATACAGGTTTTTGTGTTCTGGATGCTGTCCCATCATGCCGCGTCTATCTGGAGTTGTAGGGCGTACCCCCGCCTCTTGGTGCACGACTTCTACAGGTTCTGAAGTAAGATAGGCAACCTTTTCTAAAATCGCCTGTTTGCCTTCTTCGGTGATAGATAAGTCTGTCGAATCCCATTCATACGTAGAGCCCACCTTGAACTGTTGATCGCCCATGGGTAATATAAAACACTTTCGGTTGACAGACTCGTTCTCTGGAATGGCATCAGTTTGAATAATCAGCGTTTCTCCTTTGGTTTGTTGCAGCGGCAGGTAATCAAAATAAGGGTTTTCTTTACCACGATATCCCTCACTAAAAACAATGCGTTCAAATGCAATGTCTTTGTATTGACTTCCTTCAATGGCGTCATAGTCGAACGCCTCGTTTCGCACCTCTGCATGTTGAGCAACATACGCTTTTACCGACTCTAGGAAGACAGTTGTTTTTACGAAAGAGGCATTTAAAACGCGTCCAGAGCCAAAATTATTGATCGCGCCTTGAAACGAATCATCCGCTGGATTTGTGGGTGCCATGTATTTAGCGTAGGCCGTTTGTGTTTGCTTTTCCAACCATAGGTTGCGTTCTTGCTCGGTGGAAAACATGCGCCGAATAACAATGGGATGGAAAAATGTCGTGTTCGTTCTTTCTTCCAGCCCTGTGTAGAAATCATGCACCGCTGCGATACAATCATCAATACGCCACGCTTTATTCATGCGTCGAAAAACCAAAGGGTTAATCATCCCCGCAGCAACTCGAGAGCTGTGATTCACGCCATTATCGAACAACACAACCGACTGATTTTTTTCAATCAACCGAACGGCTACGGACAAGCCTGCAAGCCCGGAGCCAACAACAAGGGTAGGACGTTTATCACTCATGTTTTTTGTCAGTTTTGATTCCAAATTGAATGCGTTTTGCGCCTTTTATCGAGGGCTTTTCAACGATACGATAAAACAAATACGAGACTCCCAACGAAAACAGTATTGCAACGATAATGATCACGTAATTGTACCACGAAGCAGCTTCATTTTTTGATAGAAAATAGAGCAACGAACCACCTGCTGCGCCGTGAATGAGGTAGAGGGAATAACCCATTTTACCAATGCGGGCAACAAGGTTGTTTTCCGAGACAGTAATGTGCATTACGCCAACGGAAGCTCCCACGAAAAAGGCAGCGGTGATATCGAAATTGAGGGCAATTTGAATCAAACAAAGCACCATTATTACCCAGGCAATTGGATGCTTTCCATCTTTCGAGTACCAGTAAAAGTAGGCCACAATTCCAACAACGAACATAGGCGCGTATTGAAAAAGCAATCGGTTGTCAGGAATAAGCAACCCAAGTGCAGAAAAGGCTACCAACGAACCATATCGAATGCGCCAATCTTTGGAGACGAAAAGAGGAAAAGCCAGAGCGATAAAAATGTAGAACTGGAACTCCAATCCGAGCGTCCAGTAAATTTCATTGTACCATTCAAACGCTGTAAAAGGTACGGTGTAAAACAAATGATGGAGAAAACACAGCGGATCGATGGAAAGATCACCTCCAGCCTTCATAGACCAAATCATAGAAATGGCGATGTAGACAGCAATGGATGCGATGTAGGGAATTTCAATACGCACCCAACGTCGGGCCAAGAAACCACCCACACTTTTCAGTTGGAAATTGTTTCTGTGCATCGACATGGCAATCACAAACCCTGACAAGCTGAAGAAAATAAATACGATGGAAGGCAACACGGATGACGTCGTTTTGAGTAAGTTTCCTTCTTCCAGCAGCACGCCATTCGCATCCGTATAATTGAGGAAATGGTATACTACCACGCCTAACGCAGTAATGCCGCGTAGAAAATCAACTGAATGCAGGTATTTGCTCGAATTGTTGCTCAAATCAAAGACAAAATTACGCATTAAAATGCGCGAGCCCTTCTTTCCTTCAGAATCCCACTACGCAATTGCCAGGGTAAGAACGCTTATCTCCACTTCTGGATGCACCGCACGAATAGATTGTACCAGAGCTTCTATGGTAGAACCCGTGGTAACGACGTCATCCACAATAGCAATGTGCTTGTAATCGCAGATAGATTCCGACACCGAGAATACAGAAGATACATTAGACCATCTCTCAAAACGATCTTTGTTCGTTTGTGTAGCATTATTGTGTTTGCGTTTTAAGACACCTGCATCTACTGGAATTTTGGAAGTACTGGAAATTCCTTTCGCCAACGCTAAACTTTGATTGTATCCTCGAATAAATTGCTTTTTAGAATGCAAAGGAACAGGAAGCAATACCTCGATGGCGGCATATTTATCCACGGTCGAAATGCGTTTTCCCATACGCGCGCCAAAGATGTTTCCAATGGTACTAGTGTGATGGTATTTGAATTGAAACAACAATCGTTGCAAAGCAGATCCTTTCGTAAAGGAAAACAACGCGAACGTGGTCGCCAATTTCACACGTCCCCAGAACA
Organism: Fluviicola sp.; assembly: GCA_043584915.1. Taxonomy (GTDB): domain Bacteria; phylum Bacteroidota; class Bacteroidia; order Flavobacteriales_D; family Crocinitomicaceae; genus UBA4466. The sequence continues at coordinate 1,024,677 of CP121319.1, read as the reverse complement.
ATTTATCAAACGCTGTCGCCTCATCATATAGGTGATATGAAGTTTCTGTTAAGTCCGCGTCACAGAGCGAACAAATATGTGCTTCCTTGTCAGTTAATTCGTTTTCGCAGGAAACACACTTTTCAGGGTAAACTAAATGCAATAAATCTCCAAGAACGGACGACTTATTTTGACGGGTTTTTTTGACGATTTCCAAGGCCTATCTTCGGATTGTGAGAATAATGGTTGTGTTAATGAACAATTGGATGTTTAAAATAACAATTTAGTCGTATTGACAAAGGGGTAAATGACCCGTAAATTTAAAGAACCTTCTCGATTCATCACTCTGTAAAGGACTTAGACGAATTAAGAATATTTATCGACAGAGTTAGCGTTCCACACTGTGAATATCTTTATTCGACGTGTTGAAAATGATGCTAAGGTCTGTTGCTAAAGGGATTCGCAAACCCAATGTTAATAACGTTAATGAATTGTGAATTTCTTTAGTTGGTTGAAGGGAGAATTTTGACAAAATTTGTAAGCCTCTAGAAAGCGAATCACTTGCAAACTAAGCGTCCGATTTAACATAGAGGAAACATAAAGTTTACTGACGATAAAAATCAAAAAATACACGTTTTTTGACAGGGAATATTTACGTTAAAATTTAAGTAAAAATGGCACAATTAGAACCGATCTTGGAAGAAAATGAAAACCGATTTGTTTTATTCCCAATCAAACACGACGATATCTGGTCGTTTTACAAAAAAGCCGAAGCGAGCTTTTGGACGGCAGAGGAAATTGACCTTCAACCTGATCTCATTGACTGGGAAAACAAGTTGAATGATAACGAGCGCCATTTTGTCAAACACGTGTTGGCATTTTTCGCGGCTTCAGATGGTATCGTGAATGAAAACTTGGCCGAAAACTTCCTAGCAGAGGTACAATACACAGAGGCAAAATTCTTCTACGGATTTCAAATTGCCATGGAGAACGTACACTCTGAAACGTATTCTTTGTTGATCGATACATACATCAAAGATTCAAAAGAAAAAGATTACTTGTTCAACGCAATTGAAACATTGGATTGTGTTCGTAAGAAAGCTGATTGGGCGTTGCGTTGGATCGAAGAGGGATCATTCGCTGAGCGTTTGGTCGCATTCGCAGCAGTAGAAGGAATTTTCTTCTCAGGTTCTTTCTGTTCTATTTTCTGGTTGAAAAAACGTGGATTGATGCCAGGACTTTCGTTCTCAAACGAGTTGATCTCGCGTGATGAAGGTCTTCACTGTGATTTCGCATGTCTACTTTACAACAACTACGTTGTCAACAAAATGGAGAAAGGAGCCATTGAAAAAATTATCCTTGACGCAGTAGAGATTGAAAAAGAATTCATTTTGGATGCACTTCCAGTTCGTTTGATCGGAATGAACAGTGAATTGATGTCTCAATACATCGAACGCGCCCATGTATGTTGTAAAAAGAGACGGAAGAAAAGAAGCAGTAAAATTTGATAAAATCACGGCGCGCATCGCCAAAATGTGCTATGGACTTGATCCATTGGTGTCACCAGAGGCTGTTGCGATGAAAGTGATTGAAGGATTGTTTGATGGAGTAACAACAACTCAATTGGACAACCTTGCAGCTGAAGTTGCTGCAGCAAAAACGATTGATCACCCAGATTATGCCTTGTTGGCATCACGTATTGCTGTATCAAACTTGCACAAAGAAACTTGATTCGAGTATCATCTACGATCGTGACTTCCGCTACGATTACTTCGGGTTCAAGACATTGACGCGTTCTTACTTGATGAAATTGGAGGGTAGAATTGTTGAGCGTCCACAACACATGTTGATGCGTGTTTCTGTAGGGATTCACAAAACAGACATTGATGCGGCGATCAGAACATACAACTTGATGTCTGAAGGTTGGTTCACACATGCTACACCAACATTGTTCAACTCAGGAACACCAAAACCTCAAATGTCGTCTTGTTTCTTGTTAACAATGAAGGAGGACAGCATCGGTGGAATTTACGACACATTGAAATCATGTGCGCAAATTTCACAATCTGCGGGTGGAATTGGGTTGTCAATTCACGACATCCGTGCAAAAGGATCTTACATCAAAGGAACAAACGGAGAATCGAACGGAATTGTACCAATGCTCCGCGTATTCAACGACACAGCGCGTTACGTTGATCAAGGTGGTGGAAAGCGTAAAGGATCTTTCGCGATTTACATCGAGCCATGGCACGCGGACATCTTCGATTTCCTTGACTTGAAAAAGAACCACGGTAAAGAAGAGCAACGTGCAAGAGACTTGTTCTACGCATTATGGGTTCCAGATTTGTTCATGAAGCGTGTAAAAGAAAATGGAGATTGGACGTTGATGTGTCCGCACGAATGTCCAGGTCTTTCTGATACGCACAGCGCTGAATTTGAGGAGCTATACTTGAAATACGAAGCTGAAGGTCGTGGAAGAAAAACGATTAAAGCACAAGATTTGTGGTTCAAAATTTTGGAATCTCAAATTGAGACAGGAACACCGTACATGTTGTACAAAGATTCTGCGAACGCGAAATCGAACCAAAAGAACTTGGGTACAATCAAGTCTTCGAACTTGTGTACAGAGATCATGGAATATACGGCTCCAGATGAGGTAGCGGTTTGTAACCTAGCTTCTTTGGCGTTGCCAAAATACGTGAATGACGACAAGACATTCGATCACCAAAAGTTGTTCGATGTAACGTACCAAGCAACATTGAACTTGAATAAAATCATCGATGGAAACTACTATCCAGTAGAGGAGGCGCGCAACTCAAACATGCGTCACCGTCCAATCGGATTGGGTGTTCAAGGACTTGCGGCCAATGCCAACAGCATCTACTGCTCAAATTTTGGGTAACAACGAGTGTTTCGAGCCATATACATCAAACGTTTACACACGCCGTGTGCTTTCAGGAGAGTTCATCATTGTGAACAAGCACCTATTGAAAGACCTGGTACGTGAAGGACTTTGGAACAAAGAAATGCGCCAGAAGATTATGGCGGCAAACGGATCAGTACAAAACATCAACGAAGTGCCACAACACTTGAAAGACTTGTACAAAACGGCTTGGGAGATTTCGCAAAAAGCAATCATTGAGCAAGCTGCAGACCGTGGAGCATACATTTGTCAATCTCAATCATTGAACATCTTCATGGAGAACGCAAACTTCGGGAAACTGACGTCAATGCACTTCTACGGATGGGAAAAAGGATTGAAAACTGGAATGTACTACTTGCGTACAAAAGCTGCGACAGACGCGATCAAGTTTACGATTGAGAAAAACGTGGTGGCCGAGCCAACAGCAAAGTCAATTGAGGAAGCAGAAGCAGAAGCATGTTCAATTGAAAACCCAGACGATTGTGAAATGTGCGGGAGCTAAGAAGCACCTGTGCTGATTTGCGACCGGATATTCAGCGAAGTTAAATGTGCGGGAGCTAAGAAGCACCTATGCTGATTTGCGACCGGACACTTCGAGAGCCTCAGTGCCCTAAGACACAGAGCTCCTGATGAATTTATAATAAAAGTGGGACACTGAGGCTCTCGAAGTGCCCCACTCAACGATATCTTGTATTGATTAATAATTGTGCCGAAATAATTAAACTTACAAGAGTGATAACCCTGACCAACGAGTCAGGGTTTTTTTGTGGAACAAAACAGCGACTGGTGCAAACTATTCAGTCTAATAAAACCCATCAAATATTCATCACTTAACGGTTAACTTTTTTTTCATCCCCAGAATTGCGTAAGAATTTTTAGATTCACGTTTCAAATTATTTAACACTACGCAATGAAAAAAGGATTATTACTTATTGTAGCTGCAGGGACACTTTTGGTTTCTTGTGGAGGAGGAGAAGAAAAAGAAGCAGCCAAAGAACTTTGTGGATGCTACGAAGGAGTTTTGGCAGCACAGGATAAAGCAGGCAATTCAGAAAACACAGATGACCTCTTTAGTGCACAATCAGAAATGGTTGAAGAAGCCCAAAAAGGAATGGACTGCTTAATCAGCTGGAGAGACAAGTACGAAGGAAAAGTTGATATTGAAAAAGTTAAGGAAGAAGTAAAAGTGGAAAACAAAAAAGTGTACGATTTGCTTTCAGAGCAAGGAGTATTCTAAATTACCCTTATCACTATATATACTAAATGCGAATCCAAACGGGTTCGCATTTTTTATGTTCAAATTCGTCGACCCATCAATTCGGCCGCTGAGGTTCTCGAAGTGGCCATCACGCCATCCTTGTCCAAGTCTTTCCAACTAACTCAGCCCTTCACTCTTCAAATCATTATCCACCTTCTCTAATTCCTGATAAAAACCTTCACCAAAAGCACGAATCAATGGCTCTTTCAAGAAGCGAAACACAGGAACGTTCAAAGCATCACCACAAGCACATGCCGGTTCACAAATACTCCATTTATCGTAATTCAATGCCTTGTATTCGTTGAACTGCTTCACACGAATGGGGTACAAATGACAAGAAATGGGTTTTTTAAAGTCTGTTTTACCGTCCAAATATGCCGCTTCAACACCACACTTCGTAATACCGTTCTCATCAAAGAAAACAAATGCGCATTCACCTCCATTTACGAGTGTTGTCACCGGTTCGCCGTCTTCATCCAGGTAAGAAACACCAGAAGAATCAACGGCTTTCACACCCTCTTCTCGCATGTACGGTTTGATTGTCTCCAAATTTTCGTTGAGAATGGAAACTTCTTCTTGCGTTAATGGAGCCCCAGCGTCTCCCTCAATACAACAAGCACCCTTACAGGCACTTAAATCACACACAAACTTCTTATCAAAAATTTGCGTGGAGACTATTTTATCATCGATTTCTACGAGCATGACGCAAATTTCAAAAAAGATTATGGCTTAGCGAAATTCAAAGCAGAGAAACTCATTTTTTCTTCAAATTGATGTAAATCAAATAAAAAACATATATTTGCATCGTACAACATAGAGGAATACACGAATGAGGGGACGCAAGTCCCCTCTTTTTATAACCCATGATAAGTAAAGTAAAAGTTCGAGAATTGGTGGAAGAGCGCATGGCAGAGCTAGACAACGGCCTGTTCATTGTAGAGCTAAACATCTCAAGTAGCAATGCTATTTATGTCGAGCTAGACAAACATGAAGGGGGTGTAAGTGTCGAAGATTGTATTCGTGTTTCAAGAAATGTTGAACACAACCTGGACCGTGAAGAGCAAGATTTTGAATTGCACGTATCTTCTGCCGGATTGGACAAGGGATTGCGCGTTTTTGCTCAATATTTGAAAAACATCGGGCGAAAGGTGAAAGTAAAGTTTAACGAATCCGGATCTATTGAAGGAGAGTTAATCGCAGCGACGCAACAAGAAATTACGGTGCAAACAACGCGCAAAGAACGTATTGAAGGGCGCAAAAAGAAAAATATTGATAAACAAACCATGCAGCACGTGTTGGAAGACGTTTTCCGTGCGATGTTGAAGAAAAAGTTTAATACAGACGAGCACATCGACGTGATCGTTAACATTGATAAAGGTGACGTTCAAATCTTCTTGAACAAAGAAATCGTTGACGACGGTGAGGTAGAAGATTCAAATATTGAAATCGCTTACTCTGAAGCAATCAAAATTGAACCAGATTTCGAAATTGGGGAGGAAGTAACGGAAGAATTCAAATTCTCAGATTTTGGACGAAGAAACATTCTTTCATTGCGCCAAAACTTGATTTCAAGAATCATGGAATTGGAGAAAGATCACCTGTACAAATTGTACAAAGAACGTATTGGAGAAATCATTACGGGAGAAGTTTACCAGGTGTGGAAGAAAGAAATCATGGTAATCGACGACGAAGGAAACGAATTGATCCTTCCGAAATCAGAGCAAATCCCATCGGATTACTTCAAAAAAGGAGAATCAATCCGTGCGGTTGTTGCCAAAGTTGATATGCGTAACAGTAGCCCAGTTATTATCCTTTCTCGTACGGCGCCAGAATTCTTGGAGCGTTTGTTCGAATTGGAAGTTCCTGAAGTATTCGACGGATTGATTACCATCAAACGTATTGTGCGTGAACCAGGTGAAAGAGCAAAAGTGGCTGTTGAGTCGTATGATGATCGTGTGGATCCAGTTGGTGCCTGTGTAGGTATGAAAGGATCACGTATTCACGGAATCGTTCGTGAGTAAGATTCACGTGCGAAAGTATTCTTGAAGCCAGACCAGGTTTCATTGGCCATCGGTAAAGGAGGACACAACATCAAGCTAGGTGGACGATTGACGGGATATGAATTGGATGTTTACCGTGAAGGTGAAGTGGATATCGAAGATGTTGACTTGGAAGAATTCGCGGATGAAATCGATAGCTGGATTCTCGATGAGTTGAAAGCAATTGGATGTGATACAGCGAAATCCGTTTTGGCAATTACATCTGAAGACCTTGTTAAGCGTACTGATTTGGAGCAAGAAACAATCGAAGAAGTCTTTAAAATACTAAGAGCTGAATTCGAGTAAATCATTGCAAAAACAGTATATTTAACGCATTTATAAAGAAAAATTAAGGACGCATAATTTTATGGCCAGACCAATAAGACTAGGAAAAGCAGCAGGAGAATTGAACGTAGGTATGTCTACCATCGTGGATTTTCTTGAAAGCAACGGTGCCAGCATCGATGCCAGTCCCAACACAAAGTTGACGCCTGAGCAATATGACATGCTTCGCACCGAATTTGCTGCGGACCAAGATCTGAAAGAACAATCAAAGAGAGCTACTCCAGCCCGCGAAAAGCGCGAAACCATTTCTATCCGAGATAAAAAGGAAGATGCGGAAGAAGCGCCTGAGCAAGAGCCAGCTCCTGAACCAACTCCGGAACCGGTGGCAGAAACTCCTGCGCCAACACCAGAACCAGAGCCAACGCCTGAACCAGCACCAAAACCTGATCCAGAACCAGTTGCTGAAAAGCCCGCTGAACCTGAGCCAGAAGTAAAGGATGATGGAAAGCCAGGCGTGAAAACTGTTGGTAAAATTGATCTCGAATCGATCAACCAGAAGACGCGTCCAGACAAGAAGTCGAAAGAACCGGAAGCCAAAAAAGAACCTGCAAAGGAACAACCTGCAAAAGAGGAAAAGCCTGCTGCAAAAGAAGCTCCGAAAAAAGAAGTAGCGGCACCTGCTGCTAAAAAAGTGGATGCGCCAGAAGAAAAGCCTGCTCCAAAAGAGACAGAAACTATTCGCGCTGAATCCAAGAAGCTCACAGGGCCAAACGTTGTAGGTAAAATTGAGTTGCCAGTTGAGAAGCCACGTGGTGGCGGAAGCAACGAGCGTCGCAAGCGTAAGCGTGTGCGCAAGGTGGATGTGAACAAACAAACACAGCAACAACAAAACAAAAACAAGGGTAAGAAAAGGGTTGACAAACCGGAAATTACCGAGCAAGATATCCAACGTGAGATCAAAGAAACGTTGGCGCGCCTTTCCAACAAGGGAGGGAAATCTAAAGGTTCTAAAAACCGTCGTGCGAAACGTGATAGCGTCGCGCAACGTCGTCAAGAAGAAGAATTACAAGCAGAATTAGAAGAGAAAGTACTGAAGTTAACAGAATTCGTTTCTGTTTCCGAGTTGGCAACAATGATGAACGTGAGTTCTACGGATGTCATTTCAGCATGTATGTCTCTGGGAATTTTTGCTTCTATCAACCAACGATTGGATGCTGAAACCATTCAGATTGTAGCAGAAGAGTTTGGTTATGAAACCGAATTTGTTGCAGCTGAAGTACAGGAATCCATTCCGACCGTTGAAGATAAAGAGGAAGACTTGATTGACCGTGCACCAATTGTTACGGTAATGGGACACGTTGACCACGGTAAAACATCGTTGCTGGATAGAATTCGTAATGCGAATGTTACCGAAGGTGAGGCAGGAGGAATCACGCAGCACATTGGTGCATACAGCGTGAAGTTGAAAGATGGTCGAAACATGACTTTCCTTGATACTCCAGGTCACGAGGCCTTTACTGCGATGCGTGCTCGTGGTGCTCAAGTTACCGATGTTGCAATTATCATTGTTGCGGCGGACGACGACGTGATGCCACAAACGAAAGAGGCAATCTCTCACGCGCAAGCAGCAGGAGTACCGATGATCTTCGCAATTAACAAGATTGATAAGCCAGGGGCTAATCCAGATAAAATCAAAGAGCAACTTTCAGCCATGAATATTCTCGTGGAAGATTGGGGTGGAAAATACCAATGTCAGGAAATTTCTGCGAAGAAAAACGGTCGTCGTTTGGCGATTGGAGACTTTAAAGAGTTGAACCTGATTGTGAAAGGTGACGTGGATGGTTCTATCGAGGCCCTGTCCGATTCCATGTTGAAATTGTCAACAGAAGAAATTCAAGTGAACATCATCCACAAAGGAGTAGGAGCTATTTCTGAGGCAGACGTCAACTTGGCATCGGCTTCAGAGGCAATTATTCTAGGATTCCAGGTACGTCCATCAATGCAAGCGCGTAAGTTGGCTGAGGTAGAACAAATCGATATTCGTTTGTACTCGGTTATTTACAAAGCGATCGATGAAATTAAAGCAGCAATGGAGGGAATGCTTTCTCCAGATGTTGTGGAAGAGATCATTGGATCTGCAGAAGTGCGCGAAGTGTTCAATATTACCAAAGTGGGTACTATTGCAGGTTGTTACGTTACCGAAGGAATCATCAAACGTTCTTCAAGAATACGAGTAATCCGAGATGGAATCGTAATTCACACAGGAAAACTTGGTTCGTTGAAACGATTCAAAGATGATGTGAAAGAGGTGAAAAACAACTACGAATGTGGTTTGAACGGTTTCAATCGGTAGTAGTTATCGCCCGGCTTCGCATTCGGATGCACCCAAGAATAATCGTTTGACACAGTGGTTGTTCCGTGTCCTTGCTCTTTACCAATCGTTATAAACTTAGTACTGGTTTCGTCATGGTGCTGAATCTCGAAATGACTATTATCTTTTTCAGAGAGCGTTGTCCAACTAATTTGATTCCCTTTTCTGGTTTCGGTTACTTGTACATTCACTAGCTCTACCGGAAGAGGCATAGAGGAAGTTATAGAGACATCATCAATAGCCACTGAGGGATCTGTTCCAATTCCGTTGCCATCGTTCGCCCAAAGAAAGCCGATGCGCAAATTGGCAATATTTTCAGTGCATACCGGAAGCGCCATAGAGAAGCTCGTCCAAAAGCCTTGTCCCCCGGCCGCGCAGGATTGTTGCGTTTGAGGTGCACAACAAATCCCCAGAAAGCCACACAGAAAGGCATCAAGACAAGAGCAGCATTGCGAGGCGGCAGGCGTAGCTAAAGTATTCCACGACGCGCCTCCATCACAACTGTACGTTACTTGAAAGCTATCGTCTCCTTGCGCTGCGATATAACCAAAATCCAACGTGAGTGACCCATAACCAACAGTGCTAATATTCGGAGATTCGATGCGTTTGTTCGTTGCATTTGCAGCAGAAGTTTCATCATAAGCAGCACCACAATCTGGCGTTCCACAAAGTCCTCCAATGGCGCTAACATGAAGTGAGGCATCGGCATTGCTACAAGCCGCACCACAGGTTCCAACGGCATTCCCGCACTCTTCACCACTAACGTACCATTGGTTGGCACTTCCGCCTTCTGCACCCGTTATGGTTTGACTCCAGGTTCCACCAGATGAAGCAGGATAGCCAACAGCCGAGGTTCCTCGCGCCGCGCTTCCAGCACTAAAATCTTCCGTCCAAATTACTTGAGAGAAGGCGCCGGTTGCCCAGCATAGACACAAAGTGGTAATGAAAATGCGCATAATTAGCAGTCTTTTGGGTTGATACACAGATCGATAGACTACAATATACAAAATTGCGTAGTGATGAAAAAATAAGTGAGTATTCGGTATAAAAGATCAATTATTCGGTAATAATCAGTACTAAATACAAGGAAACAAGCGCCATTTTACTGCACCACAATCGATTTGGTTTTTCGTTGATAAGGTGATTGAACACTTACTTGATAAACCCCAGCAGGCGCATCCAATTGAACTTGTGTCAACTCGGAATGCGTTGTTTCTGAATGAATCAATCTTCCTGTCATGTCGCGGACCTCAACAATTACTGCATCGGCGGTATTTGCCAATTGAAGCGAGAACGTTCCAGAAGAAGGATTTGGGAAAATGGTAAATTCTAAAGGATCCAACTCAGGGGTGCTCGCCATGAAAAATCCGCAAGGGAAATTAGACGACGGACTATCATAAAGTGTTTGCAAGGCATCCGCAACATACATGACGTTTTGCACATTTTCCAGGTGTCCATCATCGTCGTTATAAATAAAGGCAAAATCAGAGCAAATGGAAGTGCCCGAAAGTAAGTCGCCCACGTGATTGGTCATAACGCCTCGGCGGTCTTCTGGCGGATTTGGAGATCCGATATTGGCATTCAGTTCTGTCCAACCCGTTCCTGTAAATGGGTTCCCGGTAAATGCAAAATTGGTAGGAGTTGTTGTGGTTCCATAGTTGTAACCGTTGCCTCCATAAAGCATTGGCGAACCGTCTGCCCAGAAACCATTCATGTAGTTCCAGAACTCAGGTTCACCTCCCGGATCGGAGGTTGGGTAAACGGCTCCGTTGGTGTAGTAAGCGGCAGAAAAAATAGCACGATTTAATGAGGCAACAGCCTGACAAGGAGGCGTGGCACCATACCCCAAAGCTCCTCCATTGGTTTCATCCAATGCGTCTCCGTTGTAAGTGTAAATCATATTTCTGGAAGAATCACAACCGAAATAGTCGTCTTGAAAATTTCCAATATCAAAATCTGCGTAAATCGACTGGCGAAAGTTGAAATAGTCCGTGGTGCTGCGATTGAATACACGTGTGTTTAAAAACGTTGTTTCACCCAGGTATCCAGTGTTGTTGAACTGATAAAACATGAGGTGCACCTCAACGCCTAGGTAACTTTGAAGGGGGCTTGCTTCATCGTTAAGTATCACATAAACCACCGCATCTCCAGGAAAATCGGGATGATCTCCATCCAAAGGTTCATAAACCCCATCATTGTCGTTATCCACAAAAGGTGCCAATTGATCTGCAACACTCATAGATACATCGCCATTTCCCGGCCAATTGGCAATTTCAGGAATGGGCGTATAGCCTGTTTGTTGGTATTGCGCTTGATGATCCAACACCTGCTGTCGGCTCACTTTCCAAATAGAGGATCCATAGGCATTCAGGTAGTTGTTGGAATTGTAATATTGAACATCAGCAATGGGGCCAGGAGTCCATCCGGCAGAGGTAAATGATTCTGCACTTACGTGAACTTGCCCATTGATATCCTCTCCAGCCAACCAAAGTGAGGAGGCAAATATAGAATGTTTGTTAGATCCTGCGGGAATCTCGTATGCGGCAACATTGTTTACGGCATTATTGAAGAATACAGAACTATTTGAGATGGTTGCATTCACCGTATTTGCGTTGAGCGTTTCTGAAACCTGACTATGTAGGAAAGAAAGACTCAGCGTAAAAAGGATCAGTGTGGTCGTTTTCATAAGCAGTATTTTACCTTGAATATAATGTTTGGGCGTGCTTGCTTAGATAATAAACAGGGGTAATTTCCAGACACTTATACATCTCTAGCTAACGCGCGAATGATGCAACTTTAGCGCTTTAAAAGTACAGTTTCACACTTCAATCAATGAGAAGAACAGAAGAGTTGGACTAGAATACACACGTGAAGCGCTACGAATTATTCATTAATCCGCTGGTTATAATTTAAGTTGCCTTAGAATTGACTCAGTGAGTTCAATTAGTTTGGTGGTTTTTGCCTCTAGTTCAATGAGACAATTGTAATGAATTGTCGCTAGGTCGCATCGGAACGAAACGGCATTTAACAAAAGCAATTCATTTTCAGGTATGGCGAGCTGATTTCTTGAAGTGGACAAAAGTCGATCATTGGTGACGGATGAAAAGGCTAATTTCATTCCGGCTTGATAGGAGGTATCGCTTGGCAAACTGTTTAAATTAGAAGTCCGATCGGAGGCGGTAAGGCGAAGAACGATTGGAACCATTCGCGCGTCTGTGAATTCGCTGTTGTTTTTACTAATAATTTCTTCAATACGCTTTAAATTATCGTAATAGGAGGCTAATGCAAACTTGAGACTATCGTTGTCCAACAAATCAAGCTTTCCTGATGAAACCATTTCGGTGTATGTCGGGTCGGTACGAATGAATGTATTTCGCAACATCAGTGCGCCAATGGCCTGCGTAAACTCATTGTCGACCTGAAAACTTGAGTCTGACTGATACCTGCGTAAAAGGAGGCGCCCGTTCGAGATAACGGAGTATTCAAACTTCTTTTGGAGTTGGATGTAGTCAAGTTGCTCGTGAAGGTCTTGCGCTATTCTGTGCATGTACTTCTCCTCGTCTTCTGCATCACTTCGGGCCTCTGACCAGGCATCGAACTGCAGCGCAATGACTATCCCGATTACGATCAAGGCGATTTCTCCAAGGATGTTTAAAACAGATTTACGGATATTTTTTCCAGAACTAAGGTGTTCGCGGATTTTTCGAATAAAACCGAGCATAGCGTGTCGTGAATAATAGTTGTTGATTAGAAAAATACATAATTCTATGCTGAAAACAACAGAAGAGGCACGTATTCGCACACTGATAATGAGAGTGATTTACGGTAAAAACACCCATTTCGCCCCTTTTTTGTCACGGAATTGTCAGAAAGTTTTGAAATAAAGGAATGTTGCGAAAAATTAACAGAAAGCGGTGCATTTAAAGAAAGCATTCGTCAATATTGCGTACCTTTGAAGTTCATTAAAACCTAGTGAAATGATTTTAGGAATTTTTGGTCCTTGGCAAGTTATCGCGATTTTGGTAGTTGCTCTTTTGTTGTTCGGTGGTAAAAAAATCCCGGAATTGATGAAAGGACTTGGAAAGGGAGTAAAGGAGTTCAAAGATGCTTCCAAGCCGGAAGATGGTGAAGCGTCTATCGAATCTTCTGAAGAAAAGAAATAATTTCTCGCATGCTGCGCACCTACGCTGAAGTACAAAACGCTCTTGCTTCGGGAACCTCAGTAGTATCCATTGTGGATGACTATCTGGGTCGAATCCACGACAATCAGCATCTCAACGCTTTTTTGGAAGTTTTTGAAACATCTGCTCGCGAACACGCTCAAAAAGTAGATGAAAAAATCAAAAATGGAACCGCCGGGAAACTAGCGGGAATGGTTATTGGCCTCAAAGACAACCTTTGTTACAAAGACCATAAAGTTTCTGCATCCTCTAAAATTTTGGAAGGATTTGAATCCTTGTACACCGCAACTGCTGTGCAACGATTAATCGACGAAGACGCGATAATTATTGGTCGTTTGAATTGCGATGAATTTGCCATGGGAAGTTCCAATGAGAATTCCGCGTTTGGACCAGTGAAAAATGCTCTCGACACCTCAAAGGTTCCAGGAGGATCTTCTGGAGGATCAGCAACAGCAGTGGCAGCAGGTTTGTGCACCGCAACATTGGGTAGCGATACCGGAGGCTCTATTCGTCAGCCATCAAGTTTTACAGGAACCTACGGTTTCAAACCGACGTATGGGCGCATTAGTCGTTACGGACTCATTGCCTATGCATCTTCGTTTGATCAAATTGGACCCTTCACAAATTCTGTGGAAGATGCAGCATTGCTTACCGAGGTAATGGCAGGTGCCGATGAATTCGACGCAACAGCATCCACAGAAAAAGTAGATGCATACACCACCATTGAACCCCAGGATTCTAAGAAAATCGCGGTAATTCGTGAATGCTTGGAGTCGGAAGGAATAGATCCAGAAATCAAAGCAGCGCTAGAGCAGCAGATCGAAGCACTGAAACAAGACGGGCATACCGTGGAATATGTTTCATTCCCGTATTTGGACTACATGGTGCCGACGTATTACGTTTTAACAACGGCAGAAGCATCCTCCAACCTTTCTCGTTTTGATGGAGTCCATTATGGATACCGCAGCAGCGATGCAAAGGGAGTTGAGGAAACCTATAAGAAATCACGCTCCGAGGGATTTGGTCCCGAAGTGAAACGACGTATCATGGCAGGAACCTTCGTGCTTTCGGCAGGTTATTACGATGCCTACTATTCGAAAGGCCAAAAAGTACGCCGCGTGCTACAAGACAAAACAGCAGAAATTTTTAAAGATTTCGATTTTGTACTTACGCCAACAACACCAACAACCGCATTTGATTTGGATGCCGTAACGGATCCAATTTCCATGTATTTGCAAGACATTTATACAGTTCACGCAAACCTTTCAGGAAATCCAGCAATTTCATTGCCACTCGGAAAACATTCCAATGGATTGCCATTTGGAATTCAACTAATGGCGCCTCACTTTAAGGAAAAAGCATTGTTCAATTTTGCGCGCCAAATGGACAAAAAAGCAGTTACATCGAATGAATAAACGATTTTACATAGCGCTAGTTCTTTGCTTGTGCGCCGGAACTTCTTTCGGACAAGACAGCTTGGCCAATGCGAGAATGGTAGAAACCATCGAGCAGAGCTTGTTGATTTTTTACACAGATGCAGCCGGACAAGATGGGAATGTAGATTCTGTTCAAGAAGCGTTGAGTTTCGAAGCGTCTGACGTCCCAAGTTATTCGGATGCCGTGTACTGTGATCGTTTGGACAAGTTGAATGAAATGAGTCCCTTTCATTTAGACTGCAACGAAACGACCCTAAAAACCATTAAGTTTTTTGCCGAGAAGCGCCGCGGATTTGCAAGAGTTGTGCTCGGTCGATCGGAGTTGTATTTCGATATGTTCGAAGAAAAATTGGACATGCACGGCTTGCCGATTGAACTAAAGTATTTGGCAGTAATCGAAAGCGGATTGCGTCCCCAGGTGAAATCTCGAGCAGGCGCACTTGGGCTGTGGCAGTTCATGTACCGCACAGGTCGTATGTTTGGACTGGAGGAAAATTCCTACGTGGATGAGCGCATGGATCCAGAGAAAGCAACCGATGCCGCTTGTCGTTATTTGAAGAAATTGTACGGAATGTACGACGATTGGAACCTCGCCCTTGCCGCTTATAACGCCGGTCCTGGAAACGTAAACAAAGCCATTCGTCGCTCTGGAAACAAGAAAACATATTGGGAAGTTCGCCCCTATTTGCCGCGCGAAACACAAGGATATGTCCCGAATTTTATCGCGGCTGCCTACCTACTAAACTATTATCAAGAGCACAACATTGTTCCTCAAGAAGCAACAATAAAGTACTACGAATTGGACACCATGCACTTGAAGAATGGCGTGCACATGCAAACGGTAGCAGATCTTTTGGAAATCTCCCTAGAGGACATCGAACGATTGAACCCTATCTACAAACGCAGCTACATTCCAAAAGGTGTCGTAGAGCCTTACAGTATTACATTGCCACTTGATGAAATTGGGAAATTGGTGAGCCTGGAAGACAGCCTTTACGCATTGGAGATAGAGAAGTACGAAGCGCCATCAGTAGCATCAAACGAACCGAATACTCAAACAACGTACACCAGTACCAAAACCTATTCGTACCATAAGGTAAAGTCAGGGGAAACACTGGGAACCATTGCCTCAAAATATAGCACCTCCGTTAGTGAGTTGCAACGTTTGAATGGTTTGAGTTCTTCCCGAATTTATGTGGGGCAGCGTTTGAAGGTCAAAGCAACCGCAAAACCTGTTACATCGACCAAGCCAACTACCACAAACACAGGCGGACGCCAGTATTATGCTGTGCGCTCTGGCGATACATTCGGTCGAATTGCGCAACGATATGGAATGTCCATTTCTCAATTGCGTCGCCTCAACCCAGGGATCAACATTGATCGATTGAGTATAGGGCAGAAAATACGAGTGAAATAAATTCTGCACAATTTTTGTGGGGAATAATCAAAACGATTGCATCTATGAAAACTTTTATTGCGAGTACGGTTGTTTTGTTTCTTCTAATAGCCAGTAGTTGTTCAGGTGACGCAACCGATAAAGGCTTCAACAAGGCCACTGGAAAGGTTGGTGAAATCCTTGTAGTAACCGAGAAAGGTGTGTGGGAATCGGATATCCGCGAATGTTTGGATAGCAACCTCACACAGTGGATTATGCCATATTTTCCTGACGTTGCCACTTTTGAGTTGATTCATAAAACGCCAGCACACTTCGAAAAAGGAGTGAAATCGTACCGAAACATTCTTTTTGTCAAAATTGACCCTGATTTTAAAGGGGATAAAGGCAAAATAGTAAAGCACAATGATGTTTGGGCGCGCAATCAGGTGGTAATTGATATTACAGCGAAAGATTATGCACAGCTCGAAGCAACATGCGTTGCAGGTTTGGATGAAGTGCACGACATCTACGACCGTTCGTCGTGGGAGCGCCTTATCACCTATTTTAATACCTACAACAACAAGGAAGTTAAGAAGGCCATTGCCGACGAATACGGCATTGAGATTTCACTACCCGCAAGAACCAACATTGTTACCAAGCGCAACCGCGTGTATCGCCTAGAATTCCCACCATCGGCCAGACCGATGCAATTTGAGGCATCCGGCGGATCATCCGAAGACATTGGACAGATTTTCTCGGGATTGGTCATCTATGATTATGACTTCGTTGATTCAACGCAATTCGATTTTGATCGATTGTTGCGCCGCCGTGATACGACGCTGAAATACGCTGTACCGCACGAAATTGACGGACTCTACATGGGAACGCAATACTCGGATCTCGTTTACCCTGAAGGAAATTGGGTAGAAAGTGCAGATGGAAAAGTGACAGGCTACGACATTCGAGGCATGTTCGTTTTCACGGGGAGACCCATGCATAGTACTGGAGGAGCTTTTTGGGAATTCCACTTCAAACATCCAAAACGCAATAAAATGATGTGTTTGAGTGGCTACGTGGATGCCCCGCCAACCACCAGTTGGACGCAGCCCTTGCGAGAAGTTCAAGCCATCCTAAGGAGTGTCAAGATCAAATAAATGAAAATATCCGCCACCATTATTACGCTCAATGAAGAGCGCAACATTGGACGCTGTATTCAGTCTCTGGAAAGAGTGGCAGACGAAATCATTGTTCTTGATTCATTTTCAACCGACAAAACCAAAGCTATTTGCGAGGAAGCAGGCGTGCGTTTCGAAGAACGAAAATGGGCGGGATATTCGGCCAGTAAAAACTACCTAAATAGCCTCGCTCAATACGATTACATTCTTTCACTAGATGCAGACGAGGCTTTGGATCAAGAGCTACGTGAAGCGCTAATAGCGGTAAAAAATGAGACATCTCCGAGCGTATATTCTGTAAACCGATTGACGAATTACTGTGGAAAATGGATCAAGCATTGCGGATGGTACCCAGACGTGAAAGTGCGTCTGTTTCCAAAATTGGGAAGCGAATGGGTAGGAGCGCATGTTCATGAAGAACTGGAATATCCCAAGGGCCTCAACGAAAAACAGTTACCGGGTCACTTAGAGCATTATTCGTATTACTCCTTTGAAGGACATCGAGAACGAGCCGACAAGTACTCAGCTTTGACAGCTGCGAAATTTTACGAACAAGGAAAGCGTGTAGGTCCACTAAAGCCGTACATCAGTGCAATAGGTAGATTCATAGGAATGTACTTCATTAAAAAAGGCTTTTTGGACGGTCGTATGGGATTTAAAATCGCGCAGATTAGCGCACAGTCTAATGTGTTCAAATACAAAGAATTGCTACGTTTGCAGCGAGAGAAAGGCGCATGAATTTAGACGGAAAACAGATCATAATTAGTCGTACAGACAGCATTGGAGATGTCATGCTCACACTTCCCGTTTGTTCGTGGATCAAGCAGCAAGCACCTACCGCAAAAGTGATTTTTCTCGGAAAAGGATACACACGCGCCGTGGTGGAAGCCTTTCAAGATGTTGATCAATTCGAAGATTGGGAAGATTTCCGAGAGAAGACTGCTACCGATCAAATCCAGTGGATGAAAGCGTTAAATGCGGATATTTTGATCCATGTTTTTCCGAACAAAGAGCTTGCTTCCATTGCGAAGAAAGCCAAAATTCCCATTCGAATTGGAACCTCGCACCGTTTCTACCATTTACTGACATGCACGCATCGTGTGAACTTCTCACGCCGTAAATCGAATTGGCACGAATCACAGTTGAACTTTGAGTTGCTAAAGCCTTTGGGTCTTTCTGAAATTCCGCAATTGGAAGCGTTAGAGAAGGCAACGCATTCTTTCGTTCCAGATAAAGTGGACCTTCCGGAAACGTTTCAAGCGCTTTCGAATTTTGTGATTCTACACCCAAAATCGCAAGGGAGTGCGCGCGAATGGCCGATGGAGAAATACGTGCAATTGGCAGAGCAGCTGATCTCAGCGGGGAAGAAAGTTGTTTTTACCGGAACCGAGAATGAAGGTCAGTTATTTCGAGAGCAATTACCTGATAATGAAGGTATAATCGATTCTACAGGAAAGCTATCCTTGCAGCAATTGCTTGTTTTGATCGGAAATTCGGATGGTTTGATCGCCTGTTCTACAGGGCCTTTGCACATCGCAGGGTTTTCGGGTGTTCGGGCCGTAGGGCTGTTTTCACCCAAGCGTCCTATTCACCCGGGAAGATGGAAGGCTTTGGGTCCGAAAGTAACCATCTTAGCAAAAGAAGATTGCTCGCTCTGTGAAAAGGGAGAAGCATGCAATTGTTTGGCCGAGATTCCTGTTTCTCAAGCCTTCGATGCGCTGACCTCTTGAATTCCGTACCTTTGATACAAAGCAGAAAGCATTTTTTCATTTCTCCGTTATATCATCTATTTAAATATCGTTGTTTCGATCTCAGCAGGATTGCTCTCGGCGGGTTTTGCTCACATGATCGGATGGGACAACCAACACACGTTATTGTTTGGTCTGTTCTCATTTTTCGGAACGCTTGCCGTTTATAATGGGCAGCGACTTTTCAAAGTGTCTGAAGTAGAAACCCCCTGGCTTTCGTGGGTACGGAAGAACCTCGCAAACATTTACATTCTGACCATTGTTTCCTCTGCAATTTCATTGTTTTTGGGGCTCGTGCTGATCTACAACAAGGACTTCTGGTACATTGCCGCATGGATGACACCGGCGGTAATCATTTCGTTTTTGTACGTTTTTCGCTTGAAGGGCAAGAACTTGCGCGACATTCCTCACTTAAAAATTCACCTCATCGCATTCTCTTGGGTGTGCATTTTAATTCTCTTTCCGTATTTGTGTGGCTACTACGTTGACACTGCCTACTGGAAGCCTTTTGCTGCGCTCATTATCGCACATTATGCCTACGTGATTGCCGTTACGATTCCTTTTGATATCCGTGATTTAAAATACGATCAATCCTCTCAAAAGACGCTACCACAGGTAATTGGTGTTTGGTCGTCCAAAGCACTCTCGTTGTTGCTTTTGATTGCAACAGGTGTACTCATGATCTATTGGGTTCCCATCCGAATCGATAACTATTGGTTCTATTTGGCACTGCTCGTGCAAGCGGCACTTGTTGTTGCCATGCATCCAAAACGTTCAGACCTGTACTGCGCCGGTTGGATTGATGGGTCGATAGCGCTTCTCGGACTGGCATATTTCATGAATTAGATTCAAAAGAAATCTTCTTATCTTAGGGACATGAAATATCTATTTACCCTACTTACTATCATTTGTTTTCAAGGCGTTTACGCGCAAAACATTTACACAGTTGATTACGAAAGCCAAGCGGATGTTACCGTTTTCGTAGTAGACTATGAAAGCCAAGCCGATTTGTTGGTGTACAAGCAAAAGTATGAATCGAATGCTGACGGAAACGAAGGCAACTGGTACTTCTGCGATTACGAATCACAGTCGGACAAAACGATTTATTTTGTGGATTATGAGTCTCAGGCAGATTTGAAAATCTATTTCGTAGACTACGAATCTCAAGCAGGCTGGAAGAATAGCTCTAAGAAGCAATTGCTGTACTAAGCGAACAACGCTTTTACCACCTCAACGATAGTTCCGCACTGCACCAATTCGATTTTGTAATCTTTTTGGTTAATTCCCTTGTTGTATTTTGACAAGATGAATTTGTCGAACCCTAGTTTCTCTGCTTCGTGAATGCGCTGATCTACGCGGTTCACAGGCCTTACTTCCCCCGAGAGTCCTACTTCAGCACACAGTGCAATGTTACTGGTTACGGGCATATCGGCATTGGAAGAGAGTACAGAAGCTACAACGGCTAAGTCAATCGCGGGATCGTCTACTTTGATGCCACCGGCAATATTCAAAAAGACATCTTTTGCACCCAGTTTGAAGCCACAGCGCTTTTCCATAACGGCGAGCAGCATGTTCAATCGTTTGCTGTCAAATCCGGTAGAGGAGCGTTGCGGCGTTCCATATGCGGCAGTGCTCACCAATGCTTGTACTTCAACCATCATAGGACGCATGCCCTCCATGGTGGCAGCAATGGCTATTCCACTGAGTGAGTTATCCGTATTCGTAATTAAGATCTCCGATGGATTTTCTACTTGTCGAAGTCCAGACCCCAACATCTCATAGATTCCCAATTCATTGGTGCTTCCAAAACGATTTTTAATGGAGCGCAACAAGCGATATACGTGGTTGCGATCGCCTTCAAATTGCAATACTGCATCCACCATGTGCTCCAAAACTTTCGGGCCTGCCAAAGAACCCTCCTTGGTAATATGTCCAATCAGAAATACGGGAACATTGCTTTGTTTAGCGTACCGAAGCAATTGCGCCGTTGATTCGCGCACTTGTGAAATGCTTCCTGGGGAACTTTCAATATGCGATGAATACAAAGTCTGAATGGAATCGATGACCAATAATTGCGGCTGTGTTTGTTCGGCTTGTTTGAAAATGTTTTGAACGTTTGTTTCTGTTAGAATGAAACAGTTTTCGTTTTGGATCCCGATGCGTTCGGCGCGCATTTTAATCTGTTGGTCGCTCTCTTCTCCAGAAACATACAATACCTTCAGCCCCGCGGTAGACACGGCCAATTGCAGCAATAAGGTGGACTTTCCAATTCCAGGTTCGCCACCGAACAAAATGAGAGAACCCGGTACAAGTCCGCCGCCCAAAACGCGGTTTAACTCACTGTCGCTAAGTACAATTCTTGGGTGTTCTTTCTCGTCAATTTGATGGAGGGATTGTGGTTGGGCACTTTCTTTCGATCGTGAAAAAGCAACCACTTGCGGCACTTGTTTTTGGATGAGTTCCTCTACAAACGTATTCCATTCATTACACGATGGACATTTTCCGAGCCACTTGGGTGTTTCGTGACCACAATTTTGACAAAAAAAGGCAGATTTTACTTTCGCCATGAGCAATTATTAAAGCTCTTAAAGGTAGTTATAAGAAACAAAAAAAGGATCAACTCATCGAGCGAAGTCGAGATGCTGATCCTTTTTGGTAATTACTTAATGTCGTTGGAAACTTATCCAGCGTATGATCTACGCGCCCATTTGCTGCAATGGCGTTTGCGGCGTTTGTTGGTGCGTTTGCTTTTTCTGTTTTTTTTCTTTCCCGGGCGTGGGTAGAATTCTGTTTGAGTCGCTTTCGATGAAGCGTCTACTGTTTGGATTTCAGATGCATTTGCGGAGAACAAAAACAACAGAAATACCGAAGAAATAAGGAATTTCATAATAAAGATTGTTTGTTACGTTACTACTAAACAACAACGGAGAGTATTGCTGCTTATTGCCAAAGGTAACATTTTCAGTTAGTTATTTCTCAATAACGATCTTTTCACGATACAACTTGTTATCACTTTCGATTTCAACGATGTAAATACCAGAAGCCATTGCGTCCCAGCGAATAATGTCGTTTCCTGAGATTTCTTCTTCCAAAACAACCTGCCCTGAGGCATTCTTCATGCGCAACACACCCACTTGATTTCCTTCTACCACCAAATGATCTTTGGCAGGGTTCGGATAAATCACGAAAGGATTATTCGACAGAGAATTCAAGCCTGCATCTGATTCCAAAATAAGATTCAGAAAGGCTGTGCTATCACATCCATCAGGCAATTGGAATACTTTTGTGTAAACACCAGAACTTGTCAACAAGTCTCCTTGCCAGTTATAAGCACTTTGAGCATTTACAACAACCGTGTCACCAATAACATAATGACTGCCATCCGTTACTGTATTCACTACCTGATTTGTTGTAATTGGCGCGTTGAAATCAAAGTAGATATCAACCTCATTGGTAAATTCTGTTCCGTGGGCCAAACCTTGGTTTTGCTCAATTTCGAAAACGACATATCCGTTACTTCCAACGGCGTCTTGCGACTGAGCAGGCAACATGATACTGTCAAAAAGGAAGTTTACTACAGTGGCATTTACCCAGTCCAATTCCATTTCGTGCGATGTAGCAACAACGCGCATGGTGGAAGCGTCTAAATTGGCATCTAGAATGTCGTTAATACGAACGTCGATAGCTTCTGAATTTCCTGTGTTTTGGAAGCGGATTGTATACGTCATTAATTGATCGTTTGGAACGTAACCAACGTCGCAATCCCCTCTTGGATATACTTTTTTATCGTTCGGGTCATAACTAGCAGACACTGGGAAAATATAATCTTTTGAATTGTTTGCCGGTACCGCATCCCCAGCAATTTGTGTTATATATGTCTCAACGGAAACAGAATCTCCTACTACAGCACTTTGACTTGTCGTAACGAACATATCAATTGTGTAGTGAGGCCCAGATTGATATAAACTTGAGTAATTATAAATCAAAGAGTCTGAAGTAATTACATCTGGACTGGGGTTCGAACTGTTGAATGTAAGCAATGGATCAAGCTTCACAACAACTTCACCAGACTGTATGGGGCATCCGTCATTATAGGCATCAACAAAAAGGAGCGTCTGTTGCCCTTGTATGAAGTTTGCAGTGATTACCTGAACAGCATTATCAAATGGCTGACTGCTGATGTTAATAAACACCGAGTCTTCACAGAGCAAAGTATTGTTTCCGTCAAAAATAGAAAGCGTAAACGTAGAGTCCACGTCGCTTGAGGTTGTCATGTTTAACGTCGTTGCACCTGTATTCCATAAATAATTGAGGCCCATCGTTGTTCCAAGTACATTGATGTTGTCAACACCCCAATTATCGCAGCATGTTCCACTAGAATTGAGTTGTACCCAGCGCAGAATGGTATTGGGTGTTTCCGCAGCCGTTGGAATAGCTACGGAGTAAGTATTCCATGATGTATAAGGCGTTTGTCCATTGACCACGGATCCGGTAGTTCCCGGGTTGGATGGCAGTTCGAATCCTCCTGGGGAATAATAAACAATATCGTTCCAAGTAACTCCGCCGTCTATGCTGTACTGCAGGGAAATACCCTCGTGGGCGAGGTCGGGTCCTTCACAGGGCGCGGCTCCTCCTTGTACCGCGTATACAAAATCAAAATTTACGAGCCCCCCAGCACTAAAGTCGTATGTATTACTCTCAATAATTGGAGTGCCTCCTCCTGAAGTGGATGCCCAGAAGTAAGGCGTATTATTAATACCCTGACCGCAAGGTTGCGAAAAAGAAGTTCCTCCCGTAGTTGACCAACCTGCAGGCAGAGTTCCTGAGTTGAAATCAACCTGATCTTGAACAACATTTAACACACTCGATGGATTACCAGTAAATGTTACTGGAGCATTGGGGCATGTTTCAATAGAATCTTCGGTAAATACAACGCACTGAGCTTGAGAAGAAGTACTTACTAGTATTAAAATCGATGTAATTAAAGCTAATTTCATTTTTCGCAGGTATTAAAAATGACACGGTCAAGTTATACAAATTTGAGACGCCCGTGCAGGAAGAATAGTTGCATCAAAAGTACTATTTATCAGACAGAACGAAAAGTTATAGTTGGTTGATTACCAATTCAATCGTCAATAAATGATTGCATTGGGACAATCTTGACACCTTGTTTTCGTTTCTTATTGAAGAACTCAGCATGGTTTGTTGTACCTTTACTAGTAACAATTAAAACGTAGAAATTTGAAAAAGATCTTTGCAGTAGCGTTATTGCTATTCCCAATGTTAGGAATGGCGCAGGATTTACAGTTGGATACCGAAAAGGCAAAAGTTTCTTTTGTTTTTGTGTCTGAAGGTGTAGAGGGAAGTGTGTCTGGGATTGATGCAACATTGTCTTTGAACTTGTCTGATTTGAGCAACTCGTCAGTAGAGGGAAGCGCAAAAGTTGCTACGCTCACTACAGGAAATAAAATGCGCAACAAGCACCTGAAATCGAAAGAGTATTTTGATGCTGAAAACTATCCGAAAATGAGTTTCAAAAGCTCCTCTGTCATTAAAAAAGGGGAGGAGTACTTTGCGAAAGGAACCTTGACCATTAAAGGCGTTTCGGTTGAAGTAACCTTTAAAATGATGATGAAAGACAGTGTTTTGGTAATGACGGCAACCATCAACGCATCAGACTTCGGTGTTTCTCCGAAAAAGCCAGAGAAAAGTCAGGTAGATATTACGATTGAAGTACCGTTTTCCTAGAAAATCAATATTGAGCCATGTTTGGGTCTATTTCAAGGGCCCAAGCATGGATTCCACCTTCCAGATTGGACAAATTCGTCCAGCCTTGCTCGTTTAAAAATGCCATCGCATTGGCACTTCTTACGCCGTGATGGCATACGACAACAACAGGCCTGTCTTTCGGAATTTCCGCCATTCGCGTTGGAATGGATTGCAGAGGAATGTGCAACGCGCTCTCAAACGCACAAATTTCCAGTTCAAAAGGTTCCCGAACATCTAAAATCAAAGGATCCTCATGGGCATCGATACGCCGTTTTAGATCAATGACGCTGATTTCACTTTCCATAATCTCTTTGATTTCGCAACCGGCATCATAGCTTGGTTCCAATTCGTTTCTTTGAAAGTTGAATTCGTTTCGCTGAATTTTGAGCTGCACGTTTTGATTCTCAAGCAAATCGATCACTTCGACGGTGCCGCTGAGCACTTTTCCAATACCCAAAATCATTTTAATACACTCCGTTGCCATTCGGGTACCAATCACCCCAGGAAGAATTCCCAGTACGCCTACCTCTGAGCAATTGGGAGCTTCTTGTGCGCCCGGTGCGGTTGGATACAAACAACGATACGAGGGGCCGTTTTGATAATTGAAGACTGAAATCTGTCCTTGAAATTTAAAAATAGAACCATGCACGAAAGGTTTGTCCAATATCACGCAAGCATCGTTCACCAAATAACGCGTCGGAAAATTGTCCGTTCCATCAATGATGATGTCGTAATTGTTTAGCAATTCCAATGCATTTGAAGCATCCAAAGCCGTTTGATGTGCTTGAAATTGCACGAAGGAATTCAACAGTTTCAAACGATCAATAGCAGCGGCAACTTTCGGCTTTCCGAGATCGGAGATGGAAAAAACAACCTGACGTTGAAGATTGCTTTCGTCCACAACATCATGATCCACAATTCCGATGGTTCCCACTCCGGCAGCTGTAAGGTACTGCAAGACTGGTGCCCCCAGTCCGCCTGCGCCTATAACCAGAACCTTGGCCGATTTGAGACGTTCTTGTCCTTCCAACCCAACATTCTCAAGTGAGAGGTGGCGGGCATATCGTTTTATTTCTTCGTTACTCAACATTTGCTTGAATCCCAAAAATACGGTTTCCTTTCCAGCAATCTAACTCAGGTTATTACCTTTGCGCCGATGGAAGAAATTGGCTTTTGGGAAGGCTTTTTTGATGGAGTGCTAGCAACATCATGGGTAGAATGGCTCGGTGTTCTGGCAGGTGTGGTATATGTGATTCTCGCCTCGTATCGTTCCATTTGGTGTTGGATGTTCGCATTTATTTCTTCCGGGTTGTACGTTTACCTATGCATCCAGTACCAATTATTCATTGAATCGGGACTGCAACTTTTCTACGTGGCAATGGCCGTAGTAGGATGGATTAGTTGGAAAAATGCAGAACCCAAAGATTCCGCTCAAGTTTTGGACGCAAAAGACGATCAATCAAACAAAGCAAGCATCAATGTTTGGCCCTTATGGATTCACGTGATCAATGTTTTTGTAAGTGGAGTAGTGGCATTTGCTCTTGGGTGGATCTTTGATGTCTACACCAACCAGGCAAACCCTTACATGGATGCATTCACCACTGTTTACAGTCTTTTAGCCACCTTTATGGTAACGCGCCGCATCTTAGAAAATTGGGTATACTGGATCATAATAGACGCCGTTTCAATACTGCTCTACTACGATCGCGGCTTGTATTTATCCGTTGTTTTGTACGTACTCTTCACCGTTCTGGCAACCATTGGACTTATTACCTGGTGGAAAGAATATAACACGCAAAAGGCATGATCAGAATTGCTTTTACAGGACCTGAATCATCGGGGAAGTCGACACTTGCTATGGCAGCAGCCGAAGCGCTTAAGGGAGAATATATCAAGGAATACGCACGTACTTTTTTGGAGGAATATGGTCCCAATTACGAAGTGGAAGATTTGGATACCATGGCACTCGGTCACGCCAATGCAATGGATGAAACCCCAACAGCTCTCCAACTTGTAGATACGGATTTTGTGGTTTTCAAAATTTGGTCAGAGCACAAATATAACGCGGCATCTACCTTGATTTACAGTCTAATAAGCGAAAACAGGTTTGATCTTCACGTACTTTGTGCCCCAGATATTCCATGGGAAGAAGATCCACTGCGTGAGTCGCCAAACGATCGAGATGCATTGTTTCAACGTTACGTCGAGGAACTGGAACGCTTCCACAAACGGTACATTATTGTAGAAGGCTCGCATGACAAGCGTTTGAAAAAGGTGAAAGACGCTGTACAAAAATTGCAAAGAAACTCGTAACTTTGCCCCGTCTCTAAGGGGTGCTTTGAGAAATCAAGGCTGAGATTACACCCATTTTACCTGCTCAGGATAATGCCTGCGAAGGGAAGTGACCGACAAAGCTAATTATTAACAACACAGAATTAGCCCCTTGTTCTTGTTAAACATTTTCTATGAAAACAAGAATAGTATCTATGATCTGTGGCCTCCTTTTGGTGCCACTGGTCGGTTTTTCACAAACAATTAAAGGATCTGTAACGGATCAAGATGGTGAAGCGCTTTATGGCGTAAAAGTAAGTGTGCTCGACACCTATTTGGGAACGTACAGCGACCCAGAAGGCAAGTATCAACTCAAAAATGTTCCAAACGAGAAGGTTTTGTTGTCCTTCGAATTGGATGGTTATGAGCCAGTAATCGAAGAGGCAGAGGTTTCCAACAACGAGATTGTGATTGATGTTTCCCTCAGCAATTCGGTGCTGCGCTTGAATGAAATTTCAGTGATTCACCTCAAGGCAAACGAAAAAACACCCACTACGTACAAAGATTTGGACAAAGAGGCCATTGATAAACGAAACTTTGGACAAGACCTTCCGATGCTTTTGCGCTTCACACCTTCAACGGTTTCTACTTCGGATGCCGGAGCGGGGGTTGGTTACACAGGAATTCGAATTCGTGGTGTAGATCCAACAAGAACCAATGTAACCATCAATGGAATTCCACTAAATGACTCAGAATCGCATGGGGTTTTTTGGGTAAATATGCCCGATTTCGTTTCCTCGGCACAATCGATTCAAGTGCAGCGTGGTGTTGGTACATCTGCCAATGGAGCAGCAGCTTTTGGTGCAAGTATTAATGTCAACACCAACAAGTTGCAAACAAAAGCGTACGGTGAAATTGACAATGGATACGGATCATTCAACACATGGCGCCACACGGTGAAAGCCGGGACTGGATTGATTAACAATAAATTTTCCATGAATGCCCGCTTGTCGAAAATTTCATCGGAAGGATACATCGATCGTGCTTCTTCGGATTTGAAATCGTTCTATTTGGACGGAACCTGGCAAGGAAAGAAAAGCTCGTTAACAGCTAATATTTTCAGCGGAATGGAACGGACTTATCAATCTTGGTACGGAACGCCGCAATCAGTCGTAGAAGGAAACGAAGCCGATATCATTGCATACGCCGACCGTAACTTTATTTTTGGTGACGATCGTGAAAACTTATTGAATTCGGGACGTACCTACAATTTCTACACGTATGAAAACGAAGTGGATAATTATCAGCAAGATCACTATCAACTGCATTTCAGACACCGCTTTAATCCGCGCTTGAAACTAAACCTAAAAGGACATTACACGCGCGGACGTGGATACTTCGAGCAATTCCGAAACGACGATGATTTGTCAGACTATGGATTGGAACCTGTTGTGTTTACAAACGATACTGTCACTTCTGGTGATTTCATTCGCCGTCGCTGGTTAGACAATCATTTCTACGGAGGAATTTTCTCGTTGAATTACCACAAAGGCAAATTCGACCTAACAGCCGGTGGAGGGGCCAACCAATACATTGGTGGACATTTTGGCGAAGTTATTTGGGCGGAGTTTGCTTCAAACAGTGAACTAGGAACCGAGTATTACAATAACGATGGGAATAAGTTCGAAGCGCAATCGTACGCCAAAGCAACATTCCGTCAAAACCGAATCACGTATTACGCCGACCTTCAATTCCGACACATTGCCTATGAATTCTTAGGAGTAGATGAGGTAAACGGATCGCTGCAAGAAGTGACGCAAGACGCAACGTACAATTTCTTGAATCCAAAAGCGGGCTTGATGATCGACTTTAACAGTTCAAACAACGCATACCTTTCTGTGGCGATGGCCAATCGTGAGCCCGTTCGTGCCGATTTCCGTGAGAATACGCCAGAAAACCGTCCTCAAAGTGAGCAATTGATCAACTTGGAAACAGGTTATCGTTACAAGTCGCGCAAGTTCATTGCCAATGCGAATTTCTATTACATGCTATATCAAGATCAATTGGTATTGACGGGGCAAATTAACGATGTGGGCGGTTACACGAGAACAAACGTTGAGAACAGTTACCGAGCAGGAATAGAGTTAGATGCAGGGTACAGCTTGTTGCGAAACGTAAGCATCGCGGGTAACTTAACTTTGAGCCAAAACAAGATCAGTGAATTCATTGAGTACGTCGATAATTACGATGTAGGTGGGCAGGACGAAATTGTGCATACCAACACAGATTTGGCTTTTTCTCCAAACATTATTAGTGCATTGGGCATTGACTATCGACCAGTGAAAGGGCTCGAAATTGGAATTACTACGAAGTATGTTGGCCAACAATTTTTAGACAACACCTCTTCCGAAGATCGTAAAATTGATGCGTATAACTTCTCGAACCTCCGATTGTCGTACACCTTGAAAGATGTCGTTTTCAAAGAAATGACTATTGGGGTTCAGGTAAACAACCTGTTCGACCAACTCTTTGAGAACAACGGCTATACGTTTGGATATGTTGCCGGAGGAACGCGCACGATAGAAAACTTCTATTACCCGCAGGCAGGACGAAACTTTATGACACGCCTGACGATAAAACTTTAATAGTAAAGGAGGTACGCTGAGGCTCTCGAAGTGTACCTCCTATATTTGATGCCCTCAAAGTGAAAAGCCCACCATAGCGTTTCGACAGGCTCGACGACCGATGGTG
Source organism: Fluviicola sp. (assembly GCA_043584915.1). Lineage (GTDB taxonomy): Bacteria > Bacteroidota > Bacteroidia > Flavobacteriales_D > Crocinitomicaceae > UBA4466. The sequence continues at coordinate 995,116 of CP121319.1, read as the reverse complement.
GGCTTTTTAACCTCAAGAATCCTTTCAATGGAAAGGAACAATGAACAACATGAAGAAGAAATTCAGTCTTGAAGAATACCAACAATCCTTTCTTGTAGAAGATCGATTGGAGGCGTTGTATGATGAAAAGTTGTTCAAGATGTTTGTGCCGAAAAAATACGGAGGACTGGAGTTGGATCTTGCTTCGGGAGTGCACGAATTAATGCGTGTTGCGGCCATTCAGGGCGGTTTGGGCTGGGCCTTAAATTTGGGTGCAGGAGCCAATTGGTTCAGCGGTTTTTTATCAGATCATGGGGCAGAAGAAGTGTTTTCACTACGGAAAGCTGTCATTGCGGGAAGTGGATTTGCAAGCGGCACGTTTGAACAGCGCGAGGATCAGTTTTGGATCAGTGGAACATGGTCGAGATGCACGGGTGCGCAATACGCGAATTTTTTCAGCTTGAAGGCGAAAAATGAAGCCGGAGCGATCAAAACGTTCGTTATTCCGCGAGAACAAGTGAAAATTGCCGATGAAAAATGGGCTATCGCGGGGCTCAGAAACACATCGTCATATGCCATTTCTATTCAAAATCAACCCATTCCAGGACGCTATGAATTTGAGATAAATACAATGCTCAATTCAAGCGCGTATGACGTGCACGCCATTCCATTCGAGACTTTTGCGCGCGTTTGCATGTGTGCTTCCTTCATTGGAATTGTGAAATGTTTGACTGACCGCTGCGTTGAATTTCCGCTGAATGATCGGTCGTTGGAATACATCAACCTTGAATTGCAACCAGCCATAAATTCAGCAGAAAAGTGCTGTGTTGATTGGGCAGAAAAAGTGGGGTCTTTGGTGGAGGTCGATCAATGGACAGAAACAACTTCTCATCAACTAAAAGTAGCATTAGCGCAGCAAAATTTGGGCTTGTTTCAGGCTGTTCAACAATTGTTTCTCACCGGTGGTTTGCCATTTGTGGAGGAAGACACGCTCGTTCATTGGGCGTATCGAGATGTGCTTACGGCAGTGCAGCACCAAATGGTGAAAGGCTAGCGTCAGCGGGGTTGTCAGTTATTCCTCACCAACTTCGCCTATTTCATACAAGGCACTCATGATTTTACAGGCTTTTTCGCGGTTCAATACTTCCAAAAGGTATTCAAAAGCTCCGCCTTCTTCACTGTTTATACTTTCGTCCAATTCTGCGTCTAGCTCAGAGGCTTCACCGCAATCGTCAATGTATTCTTCAAATTCTTCAGAAGCCATTTTGTCTACGGAGAGTAAAAAATCTTCAACTTCTTCTTCGCTCATTTCAGCCAACTTGGACTCGAACTCGATAAAGGCTTCGTCCTCTCCTTTTTCTGCTGTCAATAAGATAAGATCAATCGTCAACGGATGCAATGTTTCCATTAATTCGTTCATGCATTCGCAAATGGTAATCGTGTACGCATCAATGGAGTTTTTGTCTTTTTCAGAGACTTGACCAAAGGATAAAAATGGAAGTAACAGTAGGGTAGGTAAAATTGTTTTCATGGTATAAAAATAAGACAAATTCGTGTTTGATATGAGTTACTGGTCTCGATACACCCGATTGATGCGCACGTCCATTTCGAAATAGCGCATTTCTGTTTCCGCGCGCATTCCATTTTTCTCTGCAACCTTTTGGGAAGAACTATTGTCTACCTGAACCACGGAAATAAGGCTTTCTTTGGATGTGTTTTCGAACGCCCAATTTTTAAAGTGAATGGATTGCTCAGTGGCATATCCTTTGCCGCGATAGGGAGGAAGTAAGGCATAGGTAATTTCCCATTCTCCGCCCGTTTGTTCATCTGTGCGAGCAATGATTCCACCCACACCAATAAATGTACCCGAGGCTTTTTCAATGATGGCAAGTTGTCCAATGGTTCCTGTTTTCTGACGCTCCAATTGCCTGTCAATCCATGCGTTGGCACGTTCTTCACTTGACATTGTTTTGAACGGTCCAGAAAGCATTCCAACGAACCCCAGAACAGCTTCTTCCTCAAAAAATGGCGTCCAGCGCTTTCGGTCTGCTTCTTCAAACGGACGATACATGAGGCGTTCGCTTTCCTGACCTTGATAATAGCTTTGGTATTCTTTTTCGCTTGGCTGCATATTATCGAATTTCGTTCATGACAAATGAGCTGCGTACGTTCACAATACTTGGAATGGTTGTGAGCTTGTGCCGTAAAAATTGCTCGTAGGTTTCCATGTCTTGAATTTCAATCATCAGCGCATAATCGTGGTCGCCGGCAATGTGAAAACAAGTGGCGACTTCCGGAAGGGAAATGATTTTCTTCTCGAAGCGTTGCAACAACTCCAGGTTGTGCTCTTTTAAGGATACATAACAAAAAACCTGAAGGCCTTTTCCCGTGCTTTTTTTGTCCACTTCAATGGTATAGCGTTGAATAATTCCCTCGCGTTCCATTTTTTTGATGCGCTCGTATGTTGGAGTAATGCTCAACCCAACTTGAGAGGCAATTTCCTTGGTGCCTAGCTTGGCATTTTCTTCCAGTATTTCCAAAATTGCGCTATCGATGGCGTCCATGGCAGAATATTTTTCTAAAACGGTTTAATTGATACTAGAAAAATAGAAAATATAACGCATCAATTACTGAATTAGCAGTAAAATAATCTATTATATTGAAATGAATTAGATAATCACATAGGTTTGAATTCTAAATTATAGAATTATGGATTACTCAACGATGCGCCCAGAAAGTTTGATGATGAGCTATGGATACAAACCTTCATTGTCGGAAGGAGCGATCAAATGCCCTATTTTCCAGACATCCACCTTTGTCTTCAACAATGCGATGGAGGGAAAGCGTTTTTTCGAAGTGGCGTATGGTCTACGAGAGAAAGAACAGGGAGAGGAGCTTGGCTTGATTTACAGCCGATTGAACAATCCAGATTTAGAAATTTTAGAGAATCGCTTGTGTTTGTGGGATGAAGCGGAAGACGCAGCGGTATTTGAAAGCGGAATGTCGGCCATTTCAACGGCAATGCTAGAGTTTATGCAGCCAGGAGATTTGTTGTTGCATAGCAAGCCTGTTTATGGTGGCACGGACCACTTTATCCATCACTTCCTGAAGAAGTTGAACATTGATGCTGTGGGCTTTTTAGCCAGTGATTCTAAGGAAGATATCATTGCTAGAATTGACGCTACCGGAAAAGGAGATCGTTTGGCGATGATTCATATTGAAACGCCGGCAAATCCTACAAATGCCGTAATTGATATTGAAATGTGTGCGGAAATTAAGGCGCACTATACCACAGAGGAAAAGCCTGTAGTTTTGTCGGTAGATAACACCTACATGGGGCCGCTTTGGCAACATCCGCTTAAACACGGAGCCGACCTGGTGTTGTACTCTGCTACGAAGTATATCGGAGGCCATTCGGATGTCATTGCAGGAGCGTGTTTGGGGTCTTCTGAGTTGATGGCGCGTGTGAAAGGATTACGCACATTCATGGGCAACATGGCGGGTCCGTGGACGGGATGGCTCTTGATGCGAAGTCTGGAAACCTTGAAAGTTCGTATGGATCAGCAAGCGGAAAATGCAAAACACATTGCAGCATTCTTGAACAGCCACGAAAAGGTGGAGAACGTCTACTACCTCGGCGATATGGCAAAAAATGGATCGGATGCTTTGAAGGCCGTTATTGCCAGACAATATAGTTCTTACGGAGCCATGATTTCATTCGATATCAAAGGAGGCGAAAAGGAAGCGTTTGCCTTTTTGGACAACCTAAAACTGATGCGATTGGCGGTTTCTCTAGGAGGTACGGAAAGTTTGGCCGAGCACCCGCAAACCATGACACACGCTGATGTGAGTCCTGAAGACAAGGAGGCGATGAACATTACAGAAAAATTGGTGCGCCTGTCGATTGGCGTGGAAAATTACCAGGATTTGATCAACGATGTTGAGCAGGCGTTGGCTGCGATTTAATGAGGTGATTAAAAACCTAAATCATAATTTACCGGAAGGTATCGATGCATCCTTCAAATAATTGTAATTTAGCGCCTTACAAGACCTGCTACGAAGGTAAATTGCTATGATTAGAAGTACATTAATTGCTGTGCTGTTCTTGTTTTTAGGTTGTGTGGCTTGGGCTAACGAAGGAGACTTGGCTATCAATATGTCGGGTGCGAATGATCATGATCGCGCTTTGATAAAGTCAGCGGCGAGCAAATATGAAAGCACGTCAGATGTACTCAAAAGAGCGCAAATCATTCTAGATCTTTCCGATTCCATTCAAGGCTATACCATCAAACGGCGCTTGCTTCAAGTAAATGTGCGGGAATTAAGACGTTTGATTTCAGGCATGAACCCGGAGCGTCTCAATAAGCGAAATGCACTGTTGGCCCGCTCGTATTTAGGAAACGCGGAAATTTTATTGAGCACAGGAACGGGAGATTTGGGCCGTGAATACCTTTTCGATGCCAAACAAATTGCAGACAGTCATCCAGACGACCAATTGAAGTTAGAGGTGAATGGCGCCATCAGCATCTTGTTCCATCGGCAAGGACAAGTCGAAGAAAGTCTGAAGTATTTTGAGATCTCACACAAGTTGTGTTTGAAGGTTGGAGATAGCGCTGAGGCGTGCACGCATTTGAACAATATGGGCGTTTTGCAAAGCGAAATGAACAATGATCTTCAGTCGCTGGAAACATTGAAAGATGCACTGGCAATGGCCATTGAATTGAACGATAAATACCTACAGGGGATGTGCAGAAACAACCTGGGGGGAACTTTGGGAAACCTGGAAAGACACGAGGAAGCAATGGATCAATTGCAACAATCATTGGAGCTGTTTCGAGGCATTCAGAATACCGAATGGGAAGCATATACACTTGCCAAACTCGCGCGGGTAATGAGAGATGCAAAATCTCCTGAGAAGCAGAAAATTTTGGAGTACGGACGGCGAGCTTTACACGTTGGCGACTCATTGCAACAAAAAGACATTCAAAGGCGTGCACTTCGAATTTTGCACCTGGCTTACCAGGATTTGGGTCAATATGAAAAGGCATATGAGAGCTATCAGCAATATCAAAAAGTACGCTCTGAATTGCGTGGTGAACGCCGGAAAGTAACAACGATACAACGCGAGGCAAAGTACGAAATCGAAAAGCAGTTGGCGCTTGAACGGAGCAAATCAAAACAACAAATAGCATTGGCTCAGGCAAACGAATCGAAGCAAGAAATCATTGCGATTGGCTTTATCATTGGTTGCGTTCTGTTGTTCGCGATTATCGTTCTGGTATTCCAGCGATTGCGCGTTGTGAAAAAGCAAAAACACTTAATTGAACAACAGAACGACGAGCGTAAATTGCTTTTGAAAGAGATCCACCATCGTATTAAAAACAACTTTCAGGTAGTTTCTAGCTTGTTGCGTTTGCAGGCAAGTGAAGAAAACAATGAGAAAATTGCACAGGCCTTTGATGATGCTGTTTTGCGCATTCAATCCATGGCTTCCGTGCACGAACTGATTTACAAGCAAGAAATGTTCGAGGCGTTGGATTTCCGCTCTTACCTCGATCGATTGCTGTCATCCATTCAGTCGTACGCTACGGAGACAAACGTTTCCATTTCCGCGGAAACCAATGTTGAGAAATTGAACATCAAAACACTTGTCCCCTTGGGAATTACCATTAACGAGTTGGTGACAAATTCGCTGAAATACGCCTTTAAGGAGAAATCAGATCGGGCACCTGAAATCAAACTGGAAATTGTGGAGGATGGCGCCAAAGCCTTCAAAATGATGTATCGAGACAATGGATCGGGCTTTTTGAAAGAACGCAAGAAGGAAAGTTTCGGCATTGAACTTATTGAAACGGTTATCGAACAGGTAGACGGAACAATTGAGCAAAGCAGTACGCCCGAATGGAAAAACACCTTGGAAATACACTTCAAAGAGATCAGTTGAATTATTTGAGATACATTTGATCCATGATTATCTCGTTCTCTCAAAACCCCTTAAAACGCACAGTAGGAATTGTTTATTTCAACCTGGTTGAATTGATTTTCTTCGCTCTCGTAGCAAGTGTTGCCTATGTTCTGTGTCACGAATACGGATACCATTTTTTGGAAATTCCTCCTGTTCCCGTGAGTATTCTTGGGGGTGCCCTGGCCATTTTTCTCGGATTTAGAAATAGTTCGGCATACGATCGGTGGTGGGAAGCGCGCAAAATTTGGGGAGCGGTAGTGAACGACAGTCGTTCGTTTGCTATGGAGTTGATTGCTCTGCCCACAAGCGACAACCCTGAAGAGGCAGAGGCAATTGCGGCCTGGAGAAAAAAGGCAATATACCGACATATTGGATGGCTTTATGCGCTGAACGGACACCTGCGTAAAAACCCTGTTGATTTGTCCAACTATTTGGATGAAGAAGAGCGCAATGCCATCGCGGAAAAAAGCAACAAACCTGCGCAAATTGTTGCCTTGCAAGCCAAAGAAATGCAAGTTGCATTCAACAACGGTTGGATGGGAGAATACCGTTTCAATGCATTGGTGCAAACGCTCACGAGGTTTTACGACGATCAAGGGAAGGCAGAGCGGATCAAAAACACCATTTTCCCGTATTACTATAACTACTTCACCTTGTTTTTCTTGTGGTTGTTTACCGCCAGTTTGCCCTTCGCTTTGGCGCAAATTATGGACAATGTCATCATGATTCCATTGAGTATTTTGATTTCATTCGCCTTCTTCATATTGCACAAATCAGGAACGATGACAGAAAATCCGTTTGAGAACGTAGCGGCCGATACTCCTATCAATACGATTTGTCGTGGAATAGAAATTGACCTCCTTCAGATGATCGACGAAAAGAATGTTCCCGCACCGGAGCCTACGGAAACAACGCGCTTTGGTGTAACGCATGCGAAATAAGTGCTCGCTTCCTGGGTTTGCCACAGTGAAACGGTGTTTTTGGTATGTGTTTCCACTCAGCTTAGTGCTCTTTTGTGCACCACACTGCATTTCACCAGGAAATTATTGTTCTTTGCTCCTTTGTGGTAAAAGGTACTCAACGCGTCAAACACATAACCTAAGAACATAAAAAAACCCTGAATCCGAAGAATCCAGGGTCTCTCAAGCTAGATCTTGACTTTACTTAACGATTATTCTAGCAAGGCCAATTGATTGCTCTGTCTGTACTCTCACGGTATAGACTCCACTCGCGATTGAAGAAGGCAAGATGTATGCTTCCTGCGCTTCCCAATTCATTAAAATGCGTCCGTTTCCATCAATTAATGCTACAGAAGTTACATCGCCATCGATGCGGAACTCGGATACAACTGGATTTGGATACACGGTAATTGCTTCTTTCTCAAGTTCAAATACGGAAGAATTGTCCTGGTATGGGTACACACGAACCATGAACATATTCGATCCAACAAAGTCTTGACTTTCCAAATATCCACCGATAATGATTTTCCCGTCCGACTGCAACGCACACCCGTAAGCGTTTACTTCTGTTACCGCAATGGCGAATGAAATAGTTGCGTCCCCGTTACCTCCGAAGTCTGTGTTTGGAGAACCCGTGTCGTCCATGAGGAATGCGTATATTTCGTTGGATGCTCCTGCAAAATTACCAGTTGCCAAGATGTCTCCTTCAGGCGTTTCAACAACACCTCTCAAGAACAAACCAGTTGTTGCACCTGGGTCTGACATTGCAATTCCAGCGGTTCCAAAAGTGGCATCAAGCGTAAGCGATGACGTTAATTTTCCGATATATCCATTCACATTTGGGAATACGCCAGCATCACCTACAAAAACGATCTCGTCATTTGCATTTACATACAAATCATTGATTTCATTGGGCCCACCCGCTTGGTTAAAATGATACGCAGCGTTTGAAGTTGGCGTTCCGAATTGCGTGAAATCAGTAACGAATCCGATTTGAATTCCCGAAGAATCGGCAAAGCCTCCCAAAACGAAAGATCCGTTCGATTTCATGTCCATTTGCATCAATTGATCGTTTCCACCTTCAATGTCCTGAGTAGCAAATCCTGATGAAGAGAAAGAGTTGTCAATTCCTCCACCTTGCGTTAGTTTACATACGAACAAATCCGATTGACCGCCAACAAGTGCGGCTCCTCCTACAAAGATGACTGAGCCATCAGAGATCACCGATTTTCCATAGGCGATGAGGTTGTCTCCCGTATTGATAAGTGTGTGTCCGTTGTTTGTTCCAAAGGAAGCGTCAATGCTTCCATCTTCCTCTAATCGCATTACATAAGCATCTATTGCTCCTGGCGTTTGAACATAACCTGTGATCAGTAATTGTCCGGAAGGAAGTGCGGTAATTCCACGTGCGTCTTCATCTCCACCTAGGGAAAGATCGATAGCTGTAAAACCATTCACACCGAAAGTGCTATCTGGCAGTCCATTTGCTTGAAACTTACTAACGAGAATGTCAGCGTCAACACCGTCATCGGTATATCCTACTTTAACAATTTTGTCATCTGATAGCGTGATTAAATCCCAGTAAAGCTCTCCTGTATTTGCATACGGATCTGTAACTGTATACCCACTAATTCCGAAATCTGTGTCGAGATCTCCAGGCGTTTGAGCAAACATGCTGCTTGATAATAAAAGGCTTGTAACTGTAAGTAAAGTCGTTTTCATCTTGTTTATTTTTTAATGATTACTTCGACAAAGATTGGGACTCATTGGCGATTGCTTTGACACATTCTCACGAGCGTTTAACACATTCTACACGCCATGCAATTAGTGTTAGAGAAGTGCAAATAGTGTTAGGGTTGTGGGGGCATCTCGACAAGCTCGATGACCCATTGCTGAGCACTGAGGTATTATACTGAGTTTACCGAAGTACTCTCGAAGTGTGAGGCTCTCGAAGTGTGAAGCTCTGGAAGTGTGAAGCAACTCAAAGTCAGAATATGACGACCTATCTGAGACTGTAATGTCTTGTGTCTAACATCTAACGTCTAAAAGTCTTGTGTCTAACATCTAACGTCTAAAAGTCTTGTGTCTAAAATCTAAAAGTCTATTATCTGTATCTCCTATGATCTCAACTCAGAAGGGAGCACTCCGAACTCTTGTTTGAAGCTTCGCGTGAAATATGACAAGTTGCTGAAGCCAACGGCATACGCGATTTCGGAAATTGATTTGGATGGATCTTTAAGCAGTTGATTTGCCTCGTACAAACGAAGGGATCGAACGAATTCAACAGGTGTAAGTCCGCTCAATTCTTTGATTTCTTTTTGGAAACGATTGCGTCCGTACCCAAGGCTTTTCGCAAGGTCTGATATTGTCAATTCGCTGTTGTCCAGATGTTCCAATACAAAGTTTCGAACCTCTTCAATGAGATTGTTCTTTGGAGTATCGTCGTTTGAAGTGAATTCTTCCGATGATTCAAGTGTGGAATCAACAGTATCTAGCAAGAATTTTTGGCGGAAAGCATCACGCAACGTTTTACGCTGTTTTAGGGTGCTTTGTACAACGGCTTGTAGCTCTTCAATCTCGAATGGTTTGGCGAGGAAGTTGTCAACGCCTGTTTCGTACAAATCAATTTTGTTCTCGACTTTGGATTTGGCAGAAAGCACAATAATGGGAATGTGCGACCATTCTTCGTTTGCGCGGATAGCTTCTACAAGAGATTTGCCATCTCTTTTCGGCATCATAAGGTCGGTGATGACAATATCGGGCAAGTTTTGATGCATTTTCTGCAAGGCTTCGTCGCCATCAAATGCCGAATAGGTAATGAAATCGTTCTCAAAAAAGCTGCTCACAAAATTATTGAGATCTGCGTGGTCTTCTACAACCAACATTTGCATTTTTCCTTCTGCTTCAGGAACTAGGGTATCGGTGGCATTCTTGTGCTCTTCTTTTGCCTCATCCTTCTCACCTTGACTGTGAATCATTGGAAAAGTCAACGTAAAAGTAGTACCGCTTTCTGGCTCAGATTCCAGGTCGATTGTTCCTTCTAGCTGCTCGGTGTATTCTTGCACGAGAGAAAGCCCAATTCCTGTGCCCTCCTGGTTGTTCTCGTCCATTTTGTAGAACCGCTCAAACACTTTCGCTTGTAATTCTTTTGGGATTCCCATACCGGTATCAGAAACAGTGCATTTCAGAGTGTTTTCCTCTTGAACACAGGTCACCGAGATCTTGCCCTTTTCAGGTGTGTAGCGCAGGGCGTTGCTCAGAAGATTGTGGATTATTTGCTCCAGTCGAAAGGCATCAGTAACAATGGTAACGTCTTTCGCATGGATAGAAAGGTCGATGAATTTTGAACGTGCCTGCTCTTCGTATTGACCATTCACCTTGTTGCAAAGCGCTTTCACATTCACTCGTTGAATGTACAATTCATTGATTCCTTTTTCAACCCGATTCAATTGTAATAACTGATGCACAATGGAAAGCAAATGGTCGGCATTGTTCGTGATATATTTTGCCAATCCTTGAACCTTGGCATCTTTCGAGGTTTGTTGGATTTGTTTCGCCGGGGCCTTAATCAGCGAAAGCGGCGTTTTTAAATCGTGCGAGATGTTTGTAATGAACCGGTTTTTTAGCTCGTCCAGTTCTTTGTATTTCTGCACTTCTGCTTCGGTTCTTTCGGCATCTCGAATAGATTTTTCGGCATCGGTTTGCGCCAATTTTAAGCCACAGAAGGAGGCAATTACATTGAATGCCTGGTAATGTCGTTCGCGCAAAATTTCTTTGGCGTTGCTTGCCCCATAAATAACTCCCTGAATCTTCTCATTGTTATATATCGGCGTGGCAATTTCGGAAGATGCTGTTTGGAATGCCTTGATGCGCTTGTAGTTGGAGAGCGAACTGTTAATGTTGATCAGCGTTTCCATTCCTGAAAATGCTCCACCAACAATGGTTCCTGCATCAAAGTCAATTTTCTCATTTCCATCAGCACTCACAAGGGTGTTGTTCTCGAAAAGATAGATCATGCAATAATCCAAATGCAAGCTAGGCACGGCTGCCTCTGCAATTTCTACAAATGCTTCTTTTGCGTTTTGCTTTGATGCGAGAATGACTGTCATCTTCTCACTCAAGGAGGCGATATCCTCGTACTTTTGACGACGCTCTGAATAATGGTTTGACGACATTTTGGCCTCTTTCGACCAAAGCACAATGTTGATCGCAATTACAAAGGCTCCAGAAAGAATGGAAATGCCGCGTTCGAGCCCTGTATATTCAGTATGAGGCGTAAAATAAAGTACAAACCCGAAGAGGATGAGCACAAAGGACATGAAGGCGAAGAACCATTTTAAGTTGAAAAGCTCACGACCGTAGCCCAAAGAAACACTCATCGACCAAGCCAAAAGGTAAATGTTCAATCCTGTATTTGTCAAATCCATTACCACCAGCGTGAACCCAAGAAACAAACCGAAAATGGCAAGTCCGTACGCAATCCATTTTTGCCAATGGGTTTTCGTGATCAGTAAACTGACGATTGCTAGAGCCGAAACACAAATCAAAAAGTACTGATGCAGCGCTGTCGGTTCATGAATGAGCATTACAGGAACCAATGCCGCCGTTACTTGAATCAACAAGGAAATAGCCACCCAAATTTTGTATTTGGTGTTGGAGTTGCCGGGGGCAAATATTTCGATTAAATAGCGTTTCAAGTGCGCACAATTAGAGTGATGGCTTCAATCAAGGATGCAAAATACAAAATGCTGCAAGGAATTAAGTAGTATCCATGCGTTGCGTTCGAAATCAATCAACCAGAATTTTGTTTTGAGCAACAGTTCCGTCTTCAAAATGAATCGAAACGAAGTAAACGCCTGGGTTCAGACAAGAAACATTGTACGTAGTGACTCCTTGTTTTTTGGCAACAACATCAATTACTTTTCCATCTGTTGAAAGAATGGACAGAACATACGAACCTTTGTGATTCGTTTGTATTTCAAAAAACGCATGCGCGGGATTTGGGACAATGGAAACCGTGCTTTCTTCGGAAATCTCTTCCAATGAGACATTGTCGCAATTTGGCGCGGTACTTTGGGTTTCATTCAGTGTTCCGTTATTCACCGACCAGTTTTGCCATTCGCCACCAGAGCCGGTTTGCCAATCAGAAAGATCGAACGTGTTGGTACCTGTCAGCGTTCCTTTCACAGCGTACACTTTTACCGCACTTCCATTATGGTTCCAGGTGAGTGGTGCTCCAGTCGAACACGTTTCCGGCATGGGACTTTGAATTTCGCAGTTCACTTGCAAAAAGTAGGCATTGTCATTGTAGGTAGGGTGCTGTCCAAAGACACGCGCCAAACCGTTTTCATCTATGCACACTGCAGTGTACTCGTCGCAGGCAATGCCTTTCGCAGCAATCCCCGAATCTTCGAGAACACGCGCCAAAAAGGCAACATGGCGTCCCTTTCTATCCGGATTGTCGTAATGTGTATCTGTGATTGTATGTTCTAAGTACGATGAACTTTGCAGAAAAGGACTCGTACCAACAGTTGCGTTATTGTCGTAAGGATTGCTTAGCGCCTCCGCCGATGTGATGGTTCCGTTTTCCGCTGAGAAGTAAAAGTCTCCAAGAATGGCCATGCCCGCACTAGTACCTCCAACAACAGTCCCCTGACTAATGGCCTGGTTGATTTCTGTTTGAATGGGCGTTCCCGACCAATAAGAAATGTAATCCCACTGGTCTCCACCCGCAAACCAAATGGCTTCTGCCTGCGCTATTTTCTGTTGGATATAGGCTTCATTGCTCGCCGATGCATTGTTAAAAACAATGGTCTCCACGGAGTTGACAGAAACACCCAGTTGATTGAAAAAGTAATCGTTGTACCCATCCGATCCACTGGCACGTAAAACCAAAATATCTCCGCCATCGGCTCGATTCAAAAACCATTTCATGGCTTCATCTTCTTCGGTTGCGCCGCCCATTAAGCAGACACCACCTTCAGGCGAGGTAATGGTATCAGTGGAACTTCCCGTAAAGTAAGAATCATAATTCTGCGCATGACTGGCAATGGAGCAAAAGGCGATTAAACAAAGGGCTAAGTATCGAAACATTGGCATGAAAATGAGTGAAAACAATGGATAAAACTACTTCATCAAGCGTCCGATGTCGCGCACAATGACAACCCCAGAACGTCTTCCTGTTTTGCGGGTAAGATCTTCTGCAGTGCCTGAATCAAACGTTTTTTCGCGGTATTCTGTTTTGTCTTTGTTATCTCCGGTAAGCACTTGTCCCGCACTTCTTGAGCTTGTTAAATCCTCACTTTTGTCTTTGTAGGCAGTCCAACTTTCGCTTGATCCATCCGAGATGCGCTGTACCTTACCAGCGGCAGAAAAGTTGAGTTTGGTCAATTCAAACTCCTTCCCGTGATCGTCCGATTCGGTATCGTCTACTTTTTGCGTTGTCGTTGTTTCGGTTACTTGCAATTGATCGAAAGTGATTCTAAATTCTCCTCCAGTTTCTACGATCACCACATTCTCAGTTCCGCTTAATTCGCCCCGAACGCCTTCTAGAAATTTCGCTACATACTGCTCTTGCGTCATGTAAGAAGAAAAAGTAGAGTTGCTTGTATTGTTAATTACAACGGGAACATTGCCGGAAATCTCCACCTTTACCTCCCGATCAATTTTTGATTTCAGGTTGACGTAGCACCCTGAGAAAAGGGCGAGCACAAGTACCAGTGTTAATGACGTTTGGGTAGTTTTTAGAACTGTTTTCATGCATAAGGGGGTTATTATCACGAAGATAAGAGATTTGACGGTTTAAAAATGACAACGTATTTAAAAAGTGATTTTGGGACGTTTCGATGCTCTTGTTAACTTTAGTTCCAGAAGGACGAACGAATGAGCGATAGACATCCGCAACAAATACAGCTATTGGAATGCATTGCCCTGGAGATGAAAGAGCAGGAATCGCGCTTTCGACTTGGGGGTGGAATGGGGTTAAAACAACTCAAGTCGAAAGGCCTTGCGCTGCATCCCTTGAAAATTACCAGAAAGTATTTCGGATATGCCGAGTACCCGGAATTGGAATTTTATATGCCTTTTGCATCTGAAACAGATGCGTTTCGACCCAACAGTGCGATTGAGTTTTTACTGGAAGGCGAAGATGCTGTTAAGGGCGTTTATCTGGGAGGTGATGGCAAAAAAGGAGCCGTTCGGTTGTTTGCTCCAGAATTTCCAGATTGGACGGAAGACAATGATGTGGTGATCAAGTTGGCGCCAGACCATCATACGGAGTCCATTATGAAGGAGGCAGTTAAGGCAATTTCTGAGATACCCCGAATGAAAACGCTCTTCGAGAACATCCATGGAGATACACCGTTTGGTTCGCAAGAAGAAATCGTACCGCAAGAGGTGCATGAAAAGTTGAACGAAAGTCAAAATCGTGCAGTGCGGGCAATGGAATTGAACGAAGAGTTACTCTTGCTACACGGCCCTCCTGGAACGGGAAAAACGACTACCCTCGTTGCGGGAATTACACAATTGGTAAAACATGAAAAGCGAATTGTTGTTACGGCGCCGAGTAATGCTGCGGTAGATCATATTGCGCGGGAACTCGTAAGTTCTGGTGTGAAAATCTTGCGCGTTGGAAACACGTTAAAAGTAGACGAAGCAATTTATCCATTTACCTCAGAAGGCGGAATGCAAGGCTCGAAAGAGCAAAAACAAATCAAGAAGCTGAAAATTCAATCGGAAGAGTTACGAAAAATGGCGTTTCAATACAAACGTAATTTCGGCAAGGAAGAACGAGCGCAGCGTTCCTTGTTGTTCAAGGAGGTGAAACGCATTCGAAAGGAGATCAAAGACATCCGCTCTTATTTCGATGAGAAATTAATGGATGCTGCTGAAGTCATTTTGGGAACACCCGTAGGACTAAAAAACAGCCTCAACGATGAAGATCATTTCGATGTACTCGTTATGGATGAGGCCGGACAGGCATTGGAGCCGCTGGCATGGGGCGTTTTTCCCCTTGCAGATTCGTGGGTATTGGCAGGAGATCCGTATCAGTTACCACCAACGGTTTTGTCGAATGACGCGCAAAAATTAGGCTTCAATAAATCGATTTTAGAGCGTTGTTTTAAGAATGCGCAGCAGGTATTTTTGTTGGACACACAATACCGTATGAGAGCCTCTATTTCGCAATTTTCAAGCAATTATTTCTATAATGGAGAGCTTAAGACGCCCAATCACCTGAATGATGTAGAAGAACATATCTTCTATTTTGACACTGCAGGAACCGGTTTTGAGGAGAAGTCTGGGGACGACGGAACCAGTCGCATCAACGAGGGCGAACTCGACATTGTTTCGAAACTCATCGAAACGGAAAAATTGGACGTGAACAACCTTGCGTTTATCTCGCCATATTCCGGTCAGGTGGCCTTGGCAAGAGAACAACTTTCGGATCACATTCGCAGCAACACCATTGATAGTTTTCAAGGACAAGAATGCGAAACAGTCATCATTTCTTTGGTGCGCTCCAACCAGGAGGCGGAAATTGGATTTTTGAAAGACTACCGCAGAATGAATGTGGCCATTACACGTGCCAAAGAGCGCTTGTACATTGTTGGAGACAGTGCAACGATAGGACAGGATAAATTCTACGGACAATTCTTGGAGTTTGTGGAGCGTGTTGGCGGTTACAAAAGTGCCTGGGAACTCATGTAAATTGCGAATTTGTATCTTGACTGCGTGAAAGACCCCTTATCTCTTTGCGAACGTTGTCAGAACAGAAGCTTCGATCTGAAGCAAGGCGTGGTTTGTGGTTTGACGAACAAAAAGCCCAACTTTGATAGTTTTTGCGATGATTTCAACGAGGATAGATCGCAAACAATGAACATAGAACGCAAGAAGAAAATAGAAACGCGTGCAACGCGAAACAAGATCATTTACCTTTTTTGTCTTTTATTCCTAGTGTCCACGCCCATAATCATGCTTTACAGAGCCTGTGCCCCTAAGCCTCAAGATTATTCGCAAGAATATTTTGGGCATAGTTCGTATTTCGTTGAGCACGATCTGAACGGCAGCGTGGAGCTGAATGAACCCAAATCTATCCCATTTGAAATACTCGAAGGAAACAACTGGATTGATGAAGGAATTGTAGACGTTTCCATTGAAACAGCTCCAAATTATATTCGATTAAACGTTTTGGTGGACTTGGGCGATTCTGTCGCGTACCCGAAATTGTACAATAGCTTCGGAAAGCTAGAAGATGCCGACTGGATGCGATTATATACTTCAGGACGAAATTCGGAAGGAGTGGCATGTTTGGAAAGAATTACAACCAACGTATCGCAACATTCCGGAAGAAGTAAATTTAGTTTTTCCTTCGCGCCGAGAGAGTTCAAAAACCTTCGCCTAGGGGAGCATGATCTCGTTTTGGATGTAAAGGCTGTTTTTTGCAGTTTTTTTGGTGTTGATTCAAAAGTGAGTCCGTTTCAATTCAAAGTAGGATTTCATTACACCGCAGATCCAGTTTACGCAACCACGGTACATTTCAAATCCATGGTTTTGGATCGAAAGTATTGCGATAGCATGTATAGTATTTGGGATGCGGGCTTATTCTCTGGCGGCATGGATGCAGGAATTTTGATCAAAGCGAACAGCGAAAAAATCATCTATAAATACACGAACGAAAGTTACGCTGTTTATGACTCGGCAAAAGGTACGCTCTATCACAAAGACCCAGATGTTCGTTTTTATGTGGAAGCCTTAGATCGTGACGGAAGTACGGCCGACGATGAGGTGAACTCCACGTATATCACCGCAAAAGAAATGCGGTCTGATGATTACATCAATTTTGTTCTGCCAGGAACCAAAAGTTTGTGGCTTCGGTGCGACTCCACCATTGTTGTGAATCGTTAAAATCGAGACGCAGAAATGAAAAAGCGCCCCGTTTCCAGGGCGCTTCATTGCATATATAACCAGCTACTATTTACTGCTTCACGAACTGCACATCTGCAATTAGTTTTACTTTGTCGGAAACAACAACATTCCCGGCCTCTGTAACTGCGCTCCAAGTCAAGCCGAAATCTTTGCGATTAATTTCTCCGCTAACTTCCATACCTACTTTCGTTTGTCCGTAAGGGTCAACCGCAATTCCGCTGATGTCTGCGTTCAATGAAACCTCTTTGGTTACGTCACGAATGGTCAGGTTTCCCTTAATGGTATCGCCGTCGTAAGACGTTGATTCAAAAGTCATTTTTGGATACGCTTCCGCGTTAAAGAAATCGTTCGATTTTAAGTGATTGTCGCGATCCTCGTTATTCGTGCTCACAGAGGCAATGTCTGCAGAGAATGAAAAGTTGGCATCACTTAAATCTTCGTTGGATGATTCAATTTTTGCATCAAAATCCTTGAAGAACCCACGAACAGTGGAGATCATCATGTGTTTTACTTTGAATGAAATTTCAGAGTGTGTTGGGTCTACTGCCCATGTTGTTTTTGTCATCGTTTCCATATTCTTTCGTTTTTGATTTATGATTCAATGCTCATTGGTACTTCCATGAGCAATAATTTTGATTCTTTTTTAGCTGATATTTGGATGTCATTTGTATTCCAAACACCCAATCCATCGCGTTTTTCTAATTGTTGATCTGCGATTGTGGCGTTTCCTTCCAATACGAAGGCATAGAGTCCATTTTCAGGACTGTGCAATTGGTAATCAAGGCTTTTGTCTTCGGTGAAGTTGGCCATGTGAAACCAGGCGTTTTGGTGAATCCAAACCCCTTGATCCTCTTTGTTTGGAGACAAAATTTGCGACAATTCGTTGTCCTTGAGCAAATCCCCAATAGCAATTTGATCATAGCGCGGCTGCACATTCTTTTTGTTTGGAAAGAGCCAAATTTGTAAGAATTGAACCTCCGCATCAGCGTTTTTGTTGTATTCACTGTGCTGAATTCCCGTTCCTGCGCTCAGCACTTGTAAATCACCCTCTTTGATCACGGCCGTATTGCCCATGCTATCCTTGTGTTCCAAATCTCCTTTGAGTGGAATAGAAATGATTTCCATGTTCGCATGGGGGTGAGCACCAAATCCTTGTCCGCCCGAAACTTTATCGTCATTGAGTACACGCAAGGCGCCGAAATGCACGCGCTCTGGGTTGTAATAATTCGCAAAGCTGAAAGAGTGTTTGCTCTTGAGCCATCCGTGGTCTGCGAATCCACGCGTATCTGCTTTGTGTAATACCGTGTTCATTTTAATCTCCTTTTCTATTAATTGAGTGAGTTTGCTTTGAAACCCTGTACAAAGATATAAAAAATAGTTACCATGGTAACTATTATCATGGTGAATCATTCTTATTGTTGAATTCCTACTTACTATTTTTGATTGTGAGGTACCCTATGATTCTCGAACATCCTTGATATTTAGTTGTAATCTCTCGCGATCATTCCAGCGGTTGATTTCCAAAGTATACACCACATCAAACGGAACTCCGGCAGCAACGATATCGGCTTTGTTGGCCATATTGAAACCAATTCCTTCCACAATGACATCGCTGTTGGGTTGTGTCATGGAAAGTTTTAAATGCGCATCTTTTAATACACGTAAATCGGTAGAGAACACATTTTTGCTTAGGAAAACAGGCTTCATATTTCCGGGGCCATGCGGCTCAAATTGACGTAAAATGCGCTTGAGCTTTGGTATTTTTAGGCGGTTTTCCTCCGAGGTGAAGATTTGATCAAAGGACAATTCCAAATCCACTATTTGTTCTTCCACGAGCATTTCTGGAGAAATCTTGGATTTCGCAACTTCCTCAAACTTTAGGGCGAAAGCGTCAAGATTTTCCTCCTTTAGTGTAAGTCCGGCCGCATGGAAATGTCCTCCAAATTGTTCAAGAAATTCAGCACATTTCTCCAAGGCATCGTGTAAGTCAAACGTAGCAATGGAGCGCGCCGACCCTGTAATCAACCCATTGGACTTGGTTAGAACGAGCGTTGGTTTGTAATGGGTTTCCATGATGCGTGAGGCAACAATTCCCACCACGCCTTTGTGCCAATTTTCTTGATAAACGATGTTCGAATATCGATCTGGATCACTGGTTTCAAGTTGCGCCAATGCCTCAACAGTCATTTCCTTATCCAACTCGCGCCGTTCCAGATTATCTTCATTGATTTCGGTCGCCAACTGTTGAATTTCTGTTTGATCGTCGGTAATCATCAATTGCACGGCAAACCTACCAGAACGCAATCGTCCAGCAGCATTAATTCGCGGAGCTATGTTGAAAATGACATCTGTTAATGTCACGGGAAAAGTCTTTTTGGCAAGATCCAATAATGCTTTGAAAGCAGGCCTCGGATGTGCATTCAAACGCTCCATGCCATGATAACACAAGGTTCTATTTTCTCCGGTAATTGGTACAATATCAGCGCCGATACTCACGGCCAACAGGTCCAGTTGCTCAAATAATGGGTCTTGTTTCCAGTTATTGGCCTCGCTCAGCGCTTGCAACAATTTGAAGCCTACGCCACAACCAGACAATTCTTTGTAGGGATATGCGCAATCGGAGCGTTTGGGGTCCAATACAATGGCCTCGGGCAATTTATTTCCAGGTTGGTGGTGATCGCACACGATAAAATCAATCCCTTTGGAATTTGCATAGGCAACTTCATCCACCGATTTTATTCCGCAATCCAAAGAAATAATCAAAGTTACCTCGTGTTCCGCAGCAGTGTCGATGCCCTTCATGCTTACGCCGTATCCCTCTTGATATCGATCGGGGATGTAATAATCCACGGGAAGTGTATCTTTTAAAAAGGTGTGCATCAAAGCAACAGCTGTAGTTCCGTCAACATCGTAATCGCCAAACAAAAGCACTTTTTCTTGTTGTTCAATCGCTTCTTGCAAACGCTCAACCGCAGCATCCATATCCTTCATTAAAAAAGGATCATGCAAAGTGCTTAAGTCTGGGCGGAAGAACGCATGTGCTGTATCATAAGTGGTAATATTACGTTGTAAGAGTAGCTCAGCCACAACAGGATCAATTTTCAGTTTTGAACGAAACGTTTCGACATCTGTACGATCTTCTGGTGACTTCACCAGCCATTTTTTTTGCATCAAGTTGGTTTGAGGGTGCATTTGTAGTTGTAAATTTAAGGATCGGTCTTATATAAGTTATGAAAATAGTTCTATTCATCACGGCACTTGTGGTCGTTTTTTCGTCCCAAGCGCAATATTCTTACTATTTCGCAGAACCCTTGCCTTCGGCAAGTGATCAAGTGGAAAATGTTGCAGAAAAATATTTTGGCAGCTACAAAACCAAAGATGGAACACTTACCTATAAGTTTGATGCAGAAGGAGTGACCATTGTTTCAACCACCATTGCATCTATCAGCAAAGCAACGGTGCGCGAGTCTGCCGATTATACCGTTCGAAACGGATATCTCTTCGGTGTAGAGAAAAACGATTCTGTTCCGTGTGTTTTGGAAGACGGATTTTATTTCTTCGGTGTGAGAAATTTTGATGTATACGTGGGAGCAGGATCGAAAAATGTCCTGACCAAAACGGCCACACCCGGCGAATATGTCTTGAACGAGTTTGAAAACGGACGCTACGTTCCCATCATCTTTCGCTTTAATGGGAAAAAGTTAGAAATCGCTCATTTCGATTATGAGGGTGAAAATGCGCGTGAGTTCGATTATGTGGAATCCAAAGAGGAATTGCCAATGGACGGACTCAAGTTAATCATCCTAAAGCCAGAAACCACGGATTACGAGCGCATCGCGTCGCAGGCATTTGTGGGCGATATGGAACTAAAACGCACTTCTCGTTAGTAAACACTTTGTAACGCTTCAAATCTGTGAATTCTTGAGCACTGGTTTTAGTATCAGGCAGAGCTTTCGTATCTTGCGACCACTCGACTAACTACCGACTTAAAATCTATTGAAAGTTATGTATCGTAATTCAGTATTGGCTGTGTTCGTTTTGTTTTTATCAGCAACGGCATTTGGACAGCTCCCAGGTGACACCATCACCATTAATTCATGGAATTATTCACAAACCAACTTTGGTTCTGGAATCCGTGACACCATTGTTAATTTCCCCGATGATCCTAACGTTGAGTACGAAAAGGTGATCATGAGTTACAACATGCGTTGTAAAGATGCAGGCGTAAATACCGGAGGCGGAAACAATGTAGCCTGTGGAGAATGGGATTACAGTTGTAACACCTACGTTCACGATTCATCGAGAGTAGACTCGTTGGTTGCGACGCATCCAGATTTTACCATCTCAGGATTTACCGGTGCTACGTATGATTATACAACGCAACCATTGCACGATTACTTTCAATACGCACAACAAAACGTAGTATTGAATAATATCGTTAGTGAAAACCAATATGTAGTCTCTTCTGGATTTGTGTCTGCACCGCATGTATTTGGAGGAAGTCATAATTCAGGTAAAGCACAGTATCTGTATACTGCTACCGAGTTAACTGCCGCAGGGTTTTCAGCTGGAAACATTGATGGGTTTTTAGTGGAAGCTACCGCAGGAGCTATTAACTTTTTGCGTATCAACGTGAAAGGCACGACTGTAGCCAACTTGGATGCTACATCAGCAGATTTAGCAGGGTTTACCGAAGTATATTTTAGCGACTATAACTTTGTTGTGGGTCAAAACAGAATTCAATTTCACACACCATACGTTTGGAATGGAACAGACAATTTGATCATTGAATTTTCTTACACGAATACCGTAGCAGCGGCAAATATTGAACTCTTAGGTGCAGCTGCTCCAGGAATGGGAATCTACGCAAACAATGGTTACCATGTAGATTTGTCAGGTGAGGGTCACTTCGACATTCCAACAAGTGCCATGAATTCTATTTCGGATGAAATCACGATTTCTTTCTGGGCGTATGGAAATGAGAATATCTTACCAGTGAATACTTCTATTGTTGAGGCAACAGGAGCTGGAGGAGAAAGAGACGTAAACATACACTTACCTTGGAGCAATGGTCGTTTGTACTGGGATTGTGGCGGCGAAGGCGGCTATGACAGAATTGATCAGGCGATGGCAGCAAATGAAATGGCGGGACAATGGAACCATTGGGCCATGACAAAAAATGCGACAACTGGAATTATGGAGGTGTATTTGAATGGAACATTATGGCATTCAGGAACAGGTAAAACACGCCTCATTGACATTGCGAATATGGTTCTTGGTAAAAACTGGAACTATGGAAACAATTGGAAAGGAAAAGTAGACGAGTTCCGCGTTTGGAACAAAGCACTTTCTGGAACGGATATCCAAAACTGGATGAACATTCCTGTGGACAACACGCACCCAGAGTACGGGAGCCTGGTAGCTTACTACAATATGGACGAAGGATCGGGAACAACTATTTCTGATATTTCTCCTGCAGCACTTACAGCGAATGGAAATACGGCGGTTGTTTGGAATTTCGATCGTGGTATTGATTTGAATAAGTTTTTCCGTGTATCTGATTTGCGACCACAATTAACATTGGTGCAGGGAACGTATAACACGACAGTAACACCAACAAATGTTTTGGACTCGGTTCTTTTGGTTCCAAATGCAGTGAATGAGTACGATGTAGCTTCCAACTCAGGAACGGTAATGGACGATGATATCAACGTAATCAATACGTATAGTTATTGGGAAGCCGTAGACCAAAACATTTACGATGGAGTAACAGGGGCGTTGTTATCGACAGTACCTGTAACTGCAGAAGGGTCGATTACTCCTGCGGATATGGATTACTGGCGTCGTTGGCCAATGAAATTCGAAATCATGTCGTTTGTAACACCTTACGGAATCGGTCTGAACATGGGGCCTGACGGAAAAACATGGCTGTTCGACGTAACTGACTTCCTTCCAGTTTTGCAAGGATCGAAGCGCATGACCATGGAGCGAGGCGGTCAGCACCAGGAAGATATGGACATCAAATTCCACTTTGTTGTGGGAACGCCTGCGCGTGACGTGGTGGACATCCAATCGCTTTGGAGAACGGAATCACGTGGATACACATCCATTGTAAACGATCAATACTTCCCACCAAGAGATGTTACAATGAATCCAAATGCTGAGGCATATAAAGTAAGAACAGCAATCACAGGTCACGGACAAGAAGGTGAATTTATTCCACGCGAGCATTTCGTTGATTTGGACGGTGGAGCCAACGAATTCCAATGGTCTGTTTGGACGGAATGTTCGGAAAACCCTATTTATCCTCAAGGAGGAACATGGATTTACGACCGTGCGGGATGGTGTCCTGGAGCGCCAACAGATTTAAACGAATTTGATATTACGAGCATGGTATCGCCAGGCGCGGTTCATACCTTCGATTATGGAATGACGGGAGCAGCGGGAACATCAAACTACATCGTGAACAACCAATTGGTGTCCTACGGAGCGCCAAATCACACATTGGATGCGTCTATTGTAGACATTAAAAACCCTTCGAATTACGTTGAGTACTTCCGAACAAATGGTATTTGTCAAGAGCCAACAGTAGTTCTAAGAAATACGGGAAGTACAACGCTTACAGAAGCAACAATTGAATACTGGGTAAATGGAAGTGCATCGCCACAGTCGTATACATGGAACGGAAGTTTGGGGTTCCTGGATGAGATTGAAGTGGTTTTGCCTACACCATCGGCATTGTGGAACGATTTATCCGGAACAGGAACCAACAAATTCTATGCGCGTGTGACAAATCCGAACGGAGGGTCAGATGAATATGCTTTCAACGATCAGTACGTAACGGAATTTGAAGTCCCAGAAGTGGTGCCATCGAATATGTGGATTGAGTTCCGAACGAACAACGCAGCGCAAGAAAGCAGCTATGAATTGTTGGACGACGCAGGTAATGTGCTGTTGTTTCGTAATGGAATGACCAACGCTACTACCTACCGCGATACGTTTGAATTAGGATACGGATGTTACCAATTCAATGTGTATGATTCTGGCGACGATGGAATTGATTTCTGGGCGAACAACGATGGAACTGGATTTGTACGATTCCGTCAGGTGGGTGCAGGTGTGGTGAAAACATTCGAAGGCGACTTCGGTGGGACGATCGTCTACAACTTCACGGTAGATTATCCATTGTCTTACGAAGAGTTTAACGATACATATGCCGTTGAGTTGTATCCGAACCCAGCAAACGATAAGTTCACGTTAGCAGCAGGAAGCATTTCTGAGGCTGAGGTGCAGTTGATCAATCAAATGGGTCAGGAAATTGAAGCTCCAATGACGACTTCGCTGGATGAAATCACTTTTGATGCATCAGAGCTTCCATCCGGAATTTACCTGGTAAAATTGAACTACCGCGGTAAGTTGATTACGAAGAAAGTGACGATAGAGTAGGTTTTAGGCGAAACGACTAGAGACTGACTATACTAGACGAAAGAGGGAGTGTGAAAGCATTCCCTTTTTTGTATTCCCCCTAATTGGGAACTATATACAACTCTACACAACTGGCAATGAGTAGAAATACTTAATTGAAGGTTTGCCCCGAAAAAGGGGACCGAAGTCCCCAACTATCCTAAGATAGTTCTACGTAGATGTCAAAGATTATTTTAACCGCAGTTAAAACTATACTAATCCATGCTACTAACTTTCCAGATGATCGTCGAGAATCATCTTGACCATTTCCTATAGTCATTTTACAAGTATTAATGACAGGGGTTGGTAACGAATTCACGAGCTGCAACCTTCGCTTCAACTTGTACCACTGCACAGACCTGCCTCTTTATACAGCATCTTAATACCTTAAAAAGTAAGCCCCCGTACGATTAAATACGAGGGCTTATATTTTTCGAAAGTACTTTTAAGTTTTCAAAGTTTCGGGGTTGCAGCCCTCTTAAAATTACATTCTTAATACTTGTTTAGCCGACTATAGGAAATTGGCTTGCTACAAAGTTATGTAAGGTTGTTACCAAATAATTCATGGATGTGATAAGCGGCAAAATTAATAGATGAATGGTTTTTAGGTTGTTGATCGTTGCGTATATCGATACATTATAACACGAATATAGGGCAAAATCATAACTTATTCGTATGAACTTACCATTAACCCAAAAGAACCCCAAACTACTACAACATCAAACTCGCTTGATACAATTTCAACTCATCCCACGTAAATTGATCGCCCGCTAGGTCTTTGAGTGGTGTTAATGATCCGCCTTCATAATTGTCTTCGAACAAATCATACAGCGCGTTGCGTTTTTCCTTATCCATTACTTCGCGCAATTCCACTTTTTCCTGTTGAATCAAGCGAGCGCAATGCGTGCTAATGGTGCCTAAGGATAGTTGGCGTTCGCGTGCAATTTCCTCGATAGTCTTGCCCTCTTTGATCAGTTCCTTGGTGGTTTCGTACGTCGATTTCTTTTTCTTCTTTTCCGGCTTTTTCTGATCTTTGGTTTGAATATCAATGGTAAGCGTATCAAAATCAAGAGTAGATTTACTCGCCATCAATTCATTCTTCACCATTTCGATCTTTGCAACCTTATAATTTTTGATTTCAGGAGTTTGCGTTACCTTTTTGTCGAGTGGTTTCCCATCTCGAACAGCCTGAACAAGCGCCAAACTCTTTTTCAATCGCAAGATGGTTTCGGTGAGCATTAAATCCAAATCGAGTAGTTCTTCGGCGTAGTTTTTAGTGCTTCGTTTCTGCTGAAGCTCTGCGATTTTTTTCAGGTTGGAGTAAAGAACACCGTCCAATGTTTTGTAGAAGTAATTGTACGCAGCCTCCACGCGCTCAAAAGTATGCTGATAATCGATAGGGAGTTTTGAAAACAACGAGGAAAGCTGATTTCGGAATTTGCGAGTAGGATCAATAGTTCCAGACAATTGCTGCACTTGTTGCGTTACCCAAGAGCGGTTTTTTCCTTTTTGTGATTTCGATCCGTGCTCTTTGTACGATTTTTCATGCGATTGCCACGCGTTCACCATATCTAGCCAATCAAATGTTTGTGAAAGCTCTTCATATAAGTAAACCGCCGTCGATTGTTCCAGTTGTTCGTTAAGAATATCGGGAGCTACCTTCGTTGAAGCGTATTCTTTGATTTGTGCATCGGTACTGAGGCCATTTTTGCGCATCGGTTTCAGGAGCACCAAGCCATTCAAAGAGCGCAATCGGGAGAGTGCAACATACGCCTGTCCTGGCGCAAAAACATTGGTAATATCCAACACTGCTTTATCAAAGGTAAGACCTTGACTTTTATGAACAGTAATCGCCCATGCCAATCGCAGCGGATATTGGACAAAGGTTCCGAGCGTCTCAGATTCCATTTCTCCGCTTGACTCGTTGTAGGTATACTTGATGTTTTCCCATTCGTAAAGTTCCACTTTAATCGTTTTCTTTTCTTCTGGAAAAAGCACTTTTATTTCATCGCGATCCAAGGCCACAACGCGACCCATTTTCCCATTGTAGAAAAGTTTTTCTTGCGATAAATCGTTCTTAACAAACATTACCTGAGCACCAATTTTTAACTCCAATTTGGCCTCGATTGGATTCAAATACTCTGGGAATTTGCCCGTTACCTCAGCATCGAAAGTTCTCGATTTGGCATCCAAAGCGTCCAACGCCCTTTGATTGATGCTGTCTGCTTCGCGGTTGTGCGTGGTTAAGGTGATAAAACCTTCTTCTTCTTCTGGCTTAAAATCGGGTTTAAGGTGTTGATTCAGGATCTCGATGTCTTCATCCGTAATGCTGTTATTCCTTAGGTTGTTTAAGATCTGCAGGAACTCAGGATCTTCTTGTCGGTACACTTTTTCCAATTCAACATACAACGGAGGCATTTCTGAGATCACCTGCGCATGGAAAAAATACATGCCGTTGTAATATTTGTTCAAATGCGACCATTCTTGCTGTTTCACAACGGGGGGCAACTGCAATAAATCACCAATAAACAACACTTGAACACCACCGTATGGAGCGTTATTTTTGCGCACATTTCGGAGCGTCCAATCCATGGCATCCAAAAGGTCGGCACGAAGCATGGAAACTTCATCGATAATAAGCAATTCTAAATTCCGAAACATGGCACGTCGTGCAGAATTCATGCGAAAATGATGCATCAACGTAGATTTACTCTCGATTTTCAGCGAGTCGGATGCCGTTCCTGCTCCAAATTCAGGAATAAATGCTCCGAAGGGAAGTTGGAAAAAAGAATGAATGGTTACGCCACCCGCATTTAGAGCAGCAATTCCAGTAGGAGCAACAATAACTGTTTGCTTGTGTGAAGTTTTCACCAACTGCCGCAAGAAGGTCGTTTTTCCCGTACCCGCTTTTCCCGTTAAAAAAATCGATCGGTTGGTTTGATTGATAAATCGTTCGGTAAAGTCTGCAATTTGATTGAATTGCGCATCGGTATTTTGCTCCATCTAATTTAAGTTAGTAAAAAATGGAACCGCAAGATCTAAATTTTTAAATTATTCTTCGAGTACACGAATCCGATTGGATTTCCATTCGCCTGAAGGCAATCCGTAATGGAGCAAGTATATTACCTGAAATGCCCATCCAAAGCGTGAGATGCGTTTCCGAAAGATTTAATTGACTAGACCAGCGAAATAGAGTCCGATGGAAAAGGACGCAATAAAGAAAAAGACAATGAATGCTTTGAAATGCTTTTCTGCCATAAGTATTGCTTAGGGTTCGAAGTTACGATTTCTTGGGATTTATTCCTTTGCTTCAACTGAATTCCATGGGTTTGAGCCTGGGTAATCTTTTTGGAAATAAAATTGACCTGACAAGTCGATCATATCGGAGATGCTATAATTGTTATCCGGCTTCACAGATGAAGCGTAACTTACTTTATACTCGGTGCGATTGACCTGAGCTTCAAAACTCAAACAAACGGAAGTATCTGTTTCCGCAAGTGTGGCAGTCCAAGTTTCCTGATTGCATTTGCCGTGCAGACAAAGTTCACCTTCAATTTCCCATTGATTGTTTTCAAGTGGCATTAATGTTTCCGCAGTAAATGTAGCTTCCGGATATTTTGAAACATGAAAGAAATCTTTGCTTTTCAAGTGTCCTTCTAAATCGGCAATTTCGTGTGTGAGACTTTCCATTTCGAGAACAACGGTAAGATCAGAAATGACGTCATCAGAATAGGCCATTTTACCGCTCATGCGTGAGATCTGTCCCGTTAGAGCATAATCAGAATCGCCTGCGCGACCGGTCCACTCCACCCTCGACTTAGGACCAACGAGTGGCATTATTTGTGTCCCATCTTCCAAATTTCCTGCGGTATGCAGAATGTCGTACCCCATGATTGTATCACCTTGTGCGTTTAATGCTTTTACGTACCAAAAATTCCACCCAGACCGTGTCCATTGTTCAACGCGCCAGTTCTTTTCAAAAACGATCGAATCACCTGCCGCTAAGGAAAGTGTTTTTGTGTCGAACATATCCTTTGTGTCTTTTGTTGAAAATGAAGCGCGTTTCCACCAAGTTCCGTACCTTAAAAGGTATGCGCCCGTTTCCAATATTTCAATTGACTCACTTGCTTTAATAATGGTGGAATGTTTCCATGCCACTTCTGTGCGTTCCTCGTCTACATATTCTGGGAAATTGGGATTCGGAGTGCTATAAATAGTTACCTTATTAGGTAGGTTGATTAAGTCATTAGGCAGTGGAATGTTTCGAACAGCATCTTCTTGAGCAAAAGAACACGTTGTTAGCAAAATTGACATAAAAAGGAGCGTGGAATACTTCAAAATTCTTGGTTTTGAGATTGTTCCTGAAATTACGAAAATCTTGTACGCGACTGCGAAATCAGGTGATTTGCATTGTATCTTTGAGTAAAAACGACGATATGGCACTTACCGAATCAAATCCATTTGCAGTGGGAACGCTGGCTCCAGACTTTACATTGTTGAACACGGTTACGGGTCGAGAGGCGAGCTTGCAGGAACTAAAAGGGGAGAAGGGAACAGCCATCTTCTTCATTTGTAACCACTGTCCTTTTGTCATTCATGTGAATGCGGAACTAGTGCGCATGGCCACTGAATATGCGGAAAAAGGAATTGGCTTCATAGCGATTAGCAGTAACAATGTGGCAACGCATCCGCAAGATGGTCCGGAGCACATGAAAACACATGCAGAAAGAGAAGGATATCCGTTTCCATATTTGTACGATGAAACACAAGATGTGGCGAAGGCGTATGATGCGACGTGTACACCTGATTTGTATTTGTTTGATGCCGATTTGAAGGCGGTGTATCACGGTCAGCTTGACGATTCACGCCCTGGAAATGATTTGCCTCTAAATGGTGCCGATTTCCGGAATGCCATGGACCGACTGCTGGCAGGGATTGAAAACACATCACCACAAAAACCAAGCATTGGTTGTGGAATTAAGTGGAAATAAAGCGGCGCTTCGAGAGCCTCAGCGACCGCTTTGTTCAGTGACACGAAAATGAATGAAACGCCATAATAACGAAGTGAAACGATAATTCATGAAAAAAGGTGAATGAGGCTCAATAGTAACGAAGTTAAATAATCATTCGCGATAAAAGGTGACTGAGGCTCTCGAAGTCACCGCAATTGTCTAAAATGCCAAAATGTTAACAAGATCATGCACCAACAGTAATAATTGCAAACTCTTGGAATTGAACAGAATAATTTTGAACTTGAAAGAATAACAACCCAAACTTCCATGAAAAGTCCAATCTCTTCTCAATCCATACATTTTACCTTCCAATGGACTGGATATTACGGTCGTAATTGATGAAGATGAGCCGCGCACCCTCGTTTGGAAGAATGGTGTGTTTGAATTGGCGAAGTAAAATGGTTTAGCCACCAGAGCTATTGTTTCCTGAATCTTTACGAATTCCATGCAACTCCTCTTCGATATCAGATAACGTGGTACGAATTTGCTTTAGGGTTTCAATCAGTTCTTTGTCCATTCCACCTCCTTTTTTTCCTTTCCGGTTACAATTGTTAGGTGCTTGAAACAAGGTGTCAATGGGAATAGTGTTTAGGAATTTTTCAGTTGTCAATACGTCAGCTGTCTTATCATTAATATACCCGACCTCTTCCGTTGAATCATTAATGAAACCTACTTCTTCTGTTGATTTGTTGTCGCTATTGGATTTTAACTTCCACTCGCCTCTAGCTACATACTGAATAGTTGATAATGCCTCCTCTTTGTGAATGTTTACAGCTCTATCGTCGCGCACTCTGAAATAAATACGAATTAAGAACGCAAGAATTATACCCAGGGTTAAGCCGATTAGAACCCTAACCAGAAGAAATCGAACGAAAAAAACACCCCAGTACATGCTTGTGTTGTCCTCCAACATCTTTTCTTCTTCGGTAAATGTGGAACTAGTATTTTGTTCGATATTTTCTGAGTTGCCCACAATTACCTTCTTTTTGATAACATCAATGTATTCTGAATAGTTTTCCACGTCTTGTTTAGAAAGAAGTTCGTCTGATTCTGAAATCCAGTAAATTGTTGCAATAAACCCAAATGAAAAAAGTACAATAAAGACCATTAGTATGCTCATAGACCGTCTTTGCGCGTCTGCAATACTCTGATAATTGAGTTTTGCATGGATCCCATCATCTTGAACTTTTCTTCGAGGTG
The DNA here is from genome assembly GCA_043584915.1 of Fluviicola sp. Classification (GTDB taxonomy): domain Bacteria; phylum Bacteroidota; class Bacteroidia; order Flavobacteriales_D; family Crocinitomicaceae; genus UBA4466. The sequence goes on along the minus strand of CP121319.1, from coordinate 964,613 downwards.
GTAAAAAGTCCTTCCTCAGAGCTTTTCTTAGCTTTTTGCGCCTTTTTTTGCGCTTTTCAGACATTTCTTTTTTAATGGCTTTTTTGTCTTTAGAACTTTCCGAATTTTTCATGACAACAAATATGCTATCAATCTTGTTGCAGCGCAATAAGTATTAGTGCTCTAATTTCTTCATTAAAATTCCGATAAGTACCTATTAATGAGCGCTTAGAATACCTATGTTCTTTGTTTAGATGAGAAACAACTAAAGCGCTATTATCTCCAATGCCTGATACGTAATTGTCTTTCGAATGGTAAATAAATCGTCACTCTTGGTGTTGATTCCAGGCGCTACATTCGTAGCAAAGTAATACGTACCCAAATCGGTTTCTACCCAACCTACAAACCAACAATTATCGATGTCGTTGGTGACAGACCAGCCTGTTTTTCCCCTCAAGGTAAACCGATCGTTTTCCTCAATGATCATCATTCTGCGCATAATTTCAAGCGTACGCTCCGAAACTGACAGTTTGCCCTCGTTCAAGGCTTGCAAAAATTCAATTTGTTGCATTTGTGAAATACGAGAGGTGCCTTCCAACCAGAAAAGATCGATGTTGGAGGGATCAAATTGCATAGCGCCGTAATTGAATGTATCGATGTATTCTTGCATGCGCGATGCACCAATTTTTCGAGCAATTTCCTGATAGCATGGCACACAAGAAAGATGAAACGCATCTCTTAGTGTCATGTCTCGTTCCCAACGTTTCATAAAGCGTGGCTCGCCACCCCACTTACTGATCGTGCTATCGTTTTCCATAATCCCAAGCTCCAAAGCGATAATTGAATTGGGAATTTTATACGTCGAAGCGGGTAAATGCCCTTTTGCGGCCCAATCATAGTCATTGGAATACAGCGTTTGCCCATCGGAAATGAGAATTGATCCGCGCAATCCTGCCGAGTCCAAAATTGCCTGAAAATCTTCTACAATCACTTCATTGTCGTTGACTACGAGAGGCTTTGGGGTACTGGGCTTTTCAGAATCGCCGCAGGAAGTCACAGTTAGTGCTGTAGCAAATAAAAGATATAGGAATTGTTTCATGTCTTATACTTTGTGAATCGGGGAAATTAAGAAATAGCTGCTCTATCAACAATTATAGTTGATAATAGAAAGGATCAAATTAGTTACTAAGTATAAGTAGCTAATTTTCGATAGTAAATGAATTCACTGGGACTTACGCTTGTGTTTTTCGATCAACGCAATAAAGTCAGGGTCTTGATAGTACATTTCCCAATCCTCGTCAGCAAGAACAAACTCAACATCAATTTCATCGTTTGAAAGGGAGACTTCTAAATGTTTTAGTGCGTTTTTCTTTTCTTTTTTAAGCGCGTAAAGGCAAGAGAGATTGTATGATTTACCCCCCCCATGTTCTATTGCAAGTTGGAATTTTTCCATTGCTTGCTCCATCAATTTTTCTGCTTCTATACCTTTTTTAGATTTTGCTAATTCACCTAGATCACTTCCCCAATTGTTAAATGCTTCATGCATTTTGGGGTTAATTTCAACTGCTTTTTGATATTTTTCAAAAGCTAGATTGAATAATACTTCAGCTTCAGAGTCCTTTTTCGATTTTGCTAGATCGCCCAGATAACTTCCCCAATTGTTAAATGCTTCATGCTTATCTGGTTTAATTTCAACTGCTTTTTGAAGCATTTCAAATGCTTCATTGAATAACTTTTCTGCTTCTATACCTTTTTTCGATTTTGCTAATTCGCATAAATAATTTCCCCAATTGTAATACGCCTCGTGCTTATTTGGTTTAATTTCAACTGCTTTTTGATATTTACCAAATGCCTGATTATATAGTTTTTCTGCTTCTTCGTCGCTTTTCGATTTTGCTAATTCGCATAAATAATTTCCCCAATTGTAATACGCCTCATGCTTATCCGGTTCAATTTCAACTGCTTTTCGATATTTTTCAAAAGCCTGATTATATAGTTTTTCTGCTTCTTCATCGCTTTTCGATTTTGCTAAATTACCTAAGCTATTTCCCCAATTGTTCAAAGCTTCGGGAAAGTTTGGATTTAACTCAATCGCGACTTTGTATTCATCTGAAGCCTTCTCAGGTTGATCATTTAAACTAAATTCCAATCCTTTGGAGAAATACTTTAGTGACTCTCTTTTTAAAAGCTTGTCCTTGTTAGATGTATTCTTTAACTCTTCAATAGTCTTATTTGCTTCTTCCAATTGTTGTTTTAATTCAATAACCTCCTCAGGTTCTTGGGATTCGAATTCATTTTTTAACGCGACAAGGTGATCAATGTAGGGTTCAATTTCTGTAAAGTCTTTAAGTTTTATTGGTTTCAAAAAGCTCAGCGCGCTGTCAAGTTGCGATGTTGTCAATATAAAGTGCTTCTGATTGTATTCACCCTGTAACTTTTTTATTTCTTGAAACAGAGAATTGATTTGAAAGTCTCCCATACCCGTCCCAACGAACAGAATGGTTTTATTGATAATGATGTTTTTAAGAACCAATAGAGAATGTTCAGCGTCTCTTTGCGGGTTTTCGTATAAGTCCGAGTAGTTTGAAGGAAATAATACCATTGAGTCCGCATCCTCATAACAGCCGTGCAGTTTAAATAACAAGGGGGTTAGTGGATCCTTGTGTGTTGTTTGTTCGTAGTTTTTGCCCTTATATGCCTTGTGCTTTCTGAGCGCTGGAATAGCAGTTTCAAAGGCAGTGTCGTAATTAGTGGTGATAATCTTACGAGATAATTGAAATAGTTTTTTGTGAATTTCCAAATTGTTATCCTCATGAAGGTCAAGGAATTCCTTAACAAAAGAGTAGACGTCTTTCTTAGGAAGATTTGTGTCTTTTTCAATAAGGTTAAGAACGTCTATAGGGTCGAACTTTTCAACTAATGGCAATAACAATTGAACATCAAAGCCCTTTTCATGAAGGTCATCTAGGATGCGCTTAACTAGATTGGACCAACCGAGTAATTCCTCTTGATTAATATTTAAAAGCTTAAAAGAAGTACCTGCTCCAACAAACACTATTAAGTTGTTGTTGCAAATGGCATTTCTTAACTCTGGGGGAATTGTGAAGTTTTTTGACATGAAAAGTGCGTTGTACATACAAGGTACACATTTGTAGCGCACTCTAGTAACACAGCGATATATTTTTTCAGTCAAAACACTTTTTTGGCTTTCCATCATTTTATTTCAACAAATAGAAATGTAATCCCAAAAACCGAGCTCCCTTCTTACTTCCCAAACTTCACTCAACAAAAAGGACACTTCACATACTCAGGGGGTAATGTACAACCACCTAGAGCCGTATAGAAGCCGCCAAATTGGAGTTGAGACGTGCATTTCTTTTTCAGGATTCCCTCCATATTCGTAAGTGTAAAACTCTATTTTATGAAAAGACTCCTTCTCACGCTGACAGGCATGCTTGTCATTAGTACATGCAGCTTTTCGCAGCAATCGCAAACAACAAGTATCATTCAGGGATACGTAGAAAACATTGGGCAAATCCGTGATCAAAATGGACGCGCAAACACTGATGTACGCTACTTATTTGCAGGAGCTTATGGAATGAATGTGCAATTACGCACCGCAGGCTTTAGCTACGATTTATATCAAAACAACGAAGCATCCATTCATACGCACAGGATTGATATTTCCTTTGAAAACGCGAACGACGCAATAACGTTGGTGCCAACGGAAAAAATGAAGGCGCACACCTCCAGTTTTGTTGCGGGAAGTACCTCGGGAAGGGCGAGTGCGTTCGAGCAAGTAACGTACAAGGAGGTTTATGATAACATTGATTTCGTCTTCAAAAAATCGGCTTCGGGCGAGCTAAAGTACGATGTGGTATTGCATCCAGGAGCGCAGTTGAGCGATGTTCAATTGCTCTATGAAGGAGCACTAGCAATGGAGATCACTGAAAAAGAACTGATTTCGCACAATGCTATTCGTACACTTTCTGAGATGATTCCCGTGAGTTTTTACCGCGATAATGGCGAAGAAATCAACGTGACATTTCAATTGCAGGCCCACGAATCAGGCTATCTTGTTTCTTTCGAGGCGCCATTCGATGGACCTCTAACCCGCGAATTGATAATCGACCCGGTTCCTGCAATGACTTGGGCGAAATATATTGGTGATTCGTTGAAAACGGAAGTGCGCGGCGTTATAACCGATCGTTATGGAGATGTGTACATCTGCGGAATGACGCAATCCATGAACAATATTGCCACCGCAGGAGCGCATCAAGATACCATCAACGATTCCATTGCGGATGCATTTTTGAGCAAGTACAACAAATACGGAGGACTGATATGGAGCACCTACTTCGGAGGAGATAGTTTGGATATTGGAAACGATGTTTACGTGGATACTTCCCTGAACATCATGTTGGCAGGAACCACGTTTTCGCCAACAGGAATTACCGATAGTTTGGGGCACCAGGACACATTGGGCGGAAATGCAGATGCCTTTTTGGCGCGATTTAACGAAGATGGCATTTTGACCTGGGCAACGTATTTGGGTGGCGATAGCCTTGATATGGGATTGAAATTATCGACGGATTTTGAACACAATATTTACTTGAGCGGATTGACAAAATCTGACACTGCAATTGCTACGGATAGTACTTTCCAAACAACGCTTTCGGGCGACGTGGACGGATTTGTAGCAAAATTTGATTCATCGGGAGTGCTACAATGGTCTAGCTACCACGGAGGTTCGATGTACGATGCCGCGACGGGTGTTGCATTCGGAGATACCTCGATCTACATTTCTGGAGTTACGTATTCTCCAGACTTGTTTGTGACCGACTCCGTGTACCAAGACTCGTTATTGGGCGCTTCCGATGGATTCATTTCTCGAATCTCAATGGATGGCAACTTGTTGTGGTCGAGCTACTTTGGTGGCGAAAATGACGACAACATGCGCAATGTCAAAGTATTCAACAACAACGTGTATTTTACAGGAACAACCGCTTCTGATTCAAACATCGTATCCATTGGTGCATTTCAAGCATCCCGTGGCGACTCCCTCCATACAGACGCGTACATCGGAAAGATGAACCGCGACGGAGATTTGCTCTGGAGCTCCTATTTTGGAGGCGATAGCACCGAAATTGGTGTCGATTTGTTCTTCGAACTGGACTCCAACCTCATTGTATATGGAACAACGGCATCCGACAACCTTCCTTTCACAGATTCCACTTCCTATCAAGACAGTCTTGCCGGAGGATTGGACACGTACATGACCAAAGTCGACCAAAACGGCTTCATGCTCTGGTCAACCTATTACGGAGGTCCCAATGATGATGTTGCTGAGGCGATTGGCGTTTATGGAAATACAGCTATTTACGTGGTTGGACATACCTACTCGGACACAATCATTGTTCCAACGGGTTACCAGGATACGCTGAACACCTACAATTCCGACCAGGAAGGATTTTTTACGAAATTCCGACAGTCTACTTCAACCCTTCCAGGTGGCGTTTGTAATACACCCGGTAACGGTACTTTGTGTATTTGTCCCGGAGAAGATCTTCTACTGACCGTTCTTGGAGGAGAGCTTGGAACGGACGCCGATTGGGTTTGGTACGAGGGAGGCTGTGGTACGTCGATGTCCATTGGGCAGGGTGATTCGCTTTTAGTCACACCAACCGGCTCAACGACTTATTTCGTGCGCGCTGAAAGTGTCACCAATGCGAGCAACTGTGTCTCAATCAACGTGTGTGTTCACAACGTAACACCTATCGAGATCGTTTCAGACTCCGTGTTGTGCGCCGGGTCGGATTATTTATTAGAAGCGAACGGATCAGGAAGTATTGCGTGGACAGGGCCGAATAATTTCACGTCAAACCTATTTCAAAACCAGTTTTCAATTGCAACAGATTCATTGGAAGGATGGTACTTTTTGGAAGCGACAGATTCCGTAGGGTGTTCGTACGAAGACTCCATTGATTTAACTGTTTTTGACGGGCCTTCAGCTGTACTTTCTGCAAATGATGCCAGTTGTTTTGGATACATGGACGGTTCCATTACTGCGCAAGACACCGCCGGAATGATAGGTTATACCTATACATGGGAGCAGCTTTTCAATCCGTACGATACTTTGATCGGAATGGACTCTGTGACAAACATTGGTGCGGGCGATTATATGTTGACCATTGTAGACTCTAACAACTGTGTATTTGTGGATTCCATCACAGTACATCAGCCAGATTCCATGCTCATTGGAGCGGATATTTTTGCATCGGCATGTACTTCGCCAACCGGCAGTATCGAACTGGACCTCGATACGACACAATTCAACATTTCCATCGATTGGACAGGGTTGAATGATACCACGGCAACTGCAGACAGTTTGCTTTCAGGAACATACGAAGTGATTTTAACAAACCAGTTTGGCTGCCAGGAAACATATGCACTTTTCGTCGACAATGAAAACCATTTGAGCCTGGATTTTGATTACATCTTTGATGTCAACTGCCCGAATGATGCTACCGGAAGCGCTACCGCAGTTCCAGTCAATGGCGTTGGATTGGGTCGATACCGGAGATACCACGGCGACCGCCTCCAACCTAACAGCAGGGTCGTATGAAGTAATTGTCTACGATTCTCAGGGATGTTCGTCTTCCGATACCGTTACTATTGCATCTGCACACAGTTTGGACTACACTATCACCTCGGATTCGAGCCTGTGCAGTGTGCCGTCTGGGTTTATCCAAATAGATATAGTGCCTCCGGGAAGTGCCTCTATCTTGTGGAACACAACAGACACCACCTTCTATCTGGACTCTCTGCAACCCGGATTATACACGGCAATCATAACAGATCTAAATGGTTGTACCTATCCTGTTGAAGATAGCATTGGTGTGATCAACGATTTGGATGTTTGGACAGTTCCCGGTGGCAATGCTTTGATCGAAATTGCGACCACGGAAACGATTGAGGCAATTACAAATGCTACGTACGGAACGTATTCGTACGAATGGTCTCCTTCGGGTGATTTGAGTTGTTCGGACTGCCCGAACCCAGACATTACGCCAATGAATGACGAAACATATACCGTGGTTGTTACAGATGGCAACGGCTGTATTGACTCGGCAACCATCGACGTTGATATCTTCATCCCATGTTTGGATGTCTTTATTCCGTCCATGTTCTCTCCAAATGGCGATAATTTGAACGATGTGTGGAGCGTCATTGGAACCTGCATTCAAAGGCTCGAAGTGTCTGTGTACAATCAGTGGGGCGAGCAAATATTCTACAGTGTCGATCAGGCATATGGTTGGGACGGAATGTATCAGGGAGTGGTTGTTCCAAACGATCAATACGTATATCAAATTGAAGTTACTTACGACAACGGAAATTCAGAATCGTTCTCAGGATTCGTGAGTGTTGTCAACTAAAATTTTAGCGCGATGAAAAAACACATTATCACAAGTATAGTAATGTTGGTTTCTGGCTTTTCCTTCGCACAGGACCTGCACAGTTCCAACCTGTATTACCTCAATTCGGTGCACAACCCTGCCATGTGCGCAGTAAACGATGCTTTCGAAGTGTCCGCATCCTACAGAACGCAATGGAGCGCCGCCGGAACACCGTACAATGCAATTGCTGGAACATTCGGAACAAACATTTTCCCCGGAAAAAAGGCGCACGAAGGATATATGTCCATCGGTGCGAACATTTACGACGAACAATTGAACAGCATGTACAGCGTAACCACGTTCTCAGGAATTGTGGGGTATCATTTGCCTGTGCACCGCGGCGGAATGATCAGTACGGCCATGAGTTTCGGTTATTACGGTCATAATTTCGGGCGCGAAGCAGGAAGTTGGGCAAGTCAGCACAATGGTTTGTTCTACGATCCAGATGCTGCATCGGGTGAATTGTTAGCAAGTTACAGCCGAAGCGCCTTTGATGTAGGAACAGGTTTGGTGTATACCTTGGCAGGAAAAAAGCAAGGGCAAAAGATTGAACATCATTCGCCAATACTTCGTTGCAAACGTATTCTTTGTTTGCTACGATTGCGTTTTGAATCAATTCGTTTGTGTCTACTTTGAGTAAGATCCGATCCGTTACTTCCAATCCAGAATCTTTACGCAAGTTTTGAACTCTGTTCACCAATTCGCGGGCAATTCCTTCGGACTTCAATTCGTCGGTTAAAGTAACGTCCAATGCAACCGTCAAGTTTCCGTCTGAGCTCACTGTCCATCCTGGGATGTCTTGCGCAGCGATTTCAAAATCGTTCAAATCCAGCCAAATCTTGCACGTGTTGAATGTTTGCGGCGAATTCTGCATTCAATGCAGGCACCATTACCTTCTGAAGCGGCTGACGAACACGCAAATTCTCTTTTTTACGCAATCCAAGTACTAACGATGAGGTACGCTGAGCCAAATCCATTTGTGTTTCCAGTTCCTTATTGATCACGGAATCGTCCGCTTTCGGGAAGTTGGCCAAATGCACAGAAACGTTTTTATTGCGACCTGAAACTGCGTTCAAATCCTGGAACAATTGATCCATGTAGAAAGGTGCAATTGGTGACCCAAGGATGGCAACGGTTTCCAAACACGTGTAAAGCGTTTGGTATGCCGACAATTTATCGTTCGAATTATCCGAAGATTGTTTCCAGAAACGGCGGCGTCCTAAACGTACGTACCAGTTCGACAATTGATCTCCAACGAAATCCTGAATCAATCGCGTTGCCCAAACGCTTCGACATTTTTTGTCCATTTTTATCCAAAACGAGTCCATTCGAAACAACGTTTTTGTACGCCACTGAGTCGAATACCATTGTTGCAATCGCGTGTAGTGTATAGAACCAACCACGTGTTTGGTCCACTCCCTCCGCTATGAAATCGGCTGGGTACCCTTCACGGTTTTCAACGATTTCTTTGTTCTCGAATGGATAGTGCCACTGTGCGTAAGGCATCGAACCTGAATCAAACCAAACGTCGATCAAATCCGCCTCGCGCTTCATCGGTTTTCCAGAATCAGAAACGAGCTTTGTTCTCTGTTTTCAGCTTGATGGCCAATTCAACATCGACACTTTTTTCTGGAGCTGGTTCTTCCGTGTAATATTCGTTTTTCACGTATTTACCCGCGAATTCGCCCATGTGCTTCGTGAATCGACCTTGTAGATCGACCAATGGAACTGGATTGTCATTGTCATCCAAAACCAACAAACCAGGCACTCCGGCATCGCTTGCAACCTTGGCATCGTCTGCACCAAAAGTTGGCGCTGTATGAACGATTCCCGTACCATCATCCACAGTAACAAAATCACCAGGAATTACACGATACGCCTCTTCAGCATTCTCATAAGGTTGCGCATACGGCAACAATTGCTCGTACTTTAAGCCCACCAAATCGTTTCCGGTGCATTCACCCGCAACGAAATACGGGATTTTTTTATCCTCTGCGCTGTACGCCGACAATTCTTCTGCCGATGTTACTGCGAAATAATTCTTATTGAATTGATGCCCCACCAGGTTTTTCGCTAGAATCACTTGCATGGCTTCCTTGGTGTATTGGTTGAATGTTTTCACAAGAACGTACTCGATTTTCGGTCCAACGGTCAACGCTGTGTTCGAAGGAAGCGTCCAAGGAGTGGTCGTCCATGCTAGAAGGTAGGTGCGTTGTGCATCATCTCCCTCATTTTCCCCTCCAAATGAAGAGGGAAGTTGTTCGCCATCACGAACTTTAAATTGCGCCACAACAGTTGTGTCAGTGACGTCGCGGTAACACCCTGGCTGGTTCAATTCGTGCGTGGAAAGACCGGTTCCTGCCTTCGGTGAGTACGGTTGAATGGTGTAGCCCTTGTACATCAAATCTTTGTTGTACAATTGGGAAAGCAACCACCAAACCGACTCCATGTATTTGGATTTGTACGTGATGTATGGATCTTCCATATCCACCCAATATCCCATTTGGCGGGTTAAGTTGTTCCAGATATCCGTGTAGCGCATTACAGCTTCACGACATGCTTTGTTGTAATCGTCCACAGAGATTTTGGTACCGATATCTTCTTTGGTGATCCCCAATTCTTTTTCCACGCCCAATTCAACTGGAAGTCCGTGTGTATCCCATCCAGCTTTTCGTTTTACTTGAAAACCTTTGAGTGTTTTGTAGCGACAGAAAATATCCTTAATCGAACGTCCCATTGCGTGGTGAATTCCTGGAAGTCCGTTTGCAGAGGGCGGTCCTTCGAAGAAAATAAACGGTTTTTTTCCTTCGCGTGTCTCGATCGATTTTTCAAAAATCTTCTCCGATTCCCACTGCGCTAAAACACGACTTGCGACGTTCGGCAAGTCCAAACCTTTGTACGTTGGATATTTCTGACTCATAATGTGCGAATTTGCAAGATGCAAAGTTAGTGAATTGTCAGCGATAATCGCATGTTTTTAACGGGGCATACAAACAGTTATTTATACCTGGATCACATAGTTATAAATAACCGTTATTGCCCTGTTTATCAAAATATTAGCACTTTTTGTCGTGTGTTTAAAAAAGAGATAATATGTTTGTTGAAGAAGATCGCTTGAACAGAAGGTAGCCGAAAATTCACAAGCGATTCAAACACAGAGTAGGCACCATTATAAACACTATTCATTATGTCACAATCATGTTTTTATGTAGAAGCAAATGCCGATGATGGCGCAGGAAACGCAAAATGGCAATCTTCAGGAATTACTTTAAATGCAAATGAAGAAGTATCGTTCAAAGTGGACGGAGCGGGTTCTTCACTTTACAAAGTCGATGGGCCAATCAATTTCGCTGGTCCTGAAGGGTCACCGTATACGATTCCGGATTCATTGGCACCTAACTTTAACGGAGGTACTGTTATCGGAAGAATTGGCGGAGGAGCTGCTTTCGAAATCGGTAAAACTGCCACAATTACGCAACACGAAGGAGGAAGCCTGGAATTGGCTTTTAACGATTCGAAAGCAAGTGATAACAAAGGAGGGTTTTTCGTTGGAATCAACGTAGGCTCATAAACTATCCACTTTTAAAACTATTTATTATGTCAAATACAGAGAAAAACTTTTACATCGAAGGAAATTACGCAGACGGAGGAAATAACTCAGCGTGGCAGGACACAGGTGTTTCTATTCCAGCAAACACAACAGTTAGCTTGACTGCTATGGGAGCAGTAAGTGCAGTTTATGATGAAAATGCAAAATGCAATTGCACTGGACCTGGAGGTGGTGACCCAATCAATACGGGGGCTTTGGTTCCAACTATCAACAATATTGCGGCTATTGGTAAAATTGGCGACGGAGAACCATTCCTTATTGCAGATACTCAAACAGCAAATTCCGGAGCTGGTGGAAACCTGCAGTTGGCTTGTAACGACAGTTATGCAAAAGACAACAAGGGAGGATATTTCGTACACTATTCGTTCTAACGAAACCGAGAATTCTTAAGACAAAGAGCGCTTCATTTTCGATTGATTGCGCTCTTTTTTTTCGAAGAATTTCCCCTGGTTTTTCAAAAAAAAGCAATAAAATCTTGTAACGAAATACACTTGATTCTATTTTCGTAGTATGTGCAGATCGATTTTAACCACGCTACTTTTCTTCTTGGTTTCTTCCGCCGCCCTTGTGGCACAGAAAAAGGACAAAATTCCTAGAAAAGTTAGAACCTCTCCCGAACTACTCAGCAATCACCTAACGCGCAATTGCGCCACCACGCAATCAAAAGTAGATTCCTTGTATGCTTGGGTGATCAACAATATCGACTACGATTATGAAGAGGCAACATCTGACAATCCATTGTACGGTATGTCATCGAAAGAAATCCTTAAAAAGAAAGAAACCGTTTGCTTTGGGTACGCCGATTTGTTGATTGAAATGTTGGATTATCAAGGAATTAAAGCGATGAGGATAGAGGGGTACACCCGCGATTACGATCCTGATTACGAGTACGTTTTGGCCAGTTCAGATCATGCCTGGGTAGCCATTAAAATCAATGGAGAATGGAAACTTGCCGATCCAACCTGGGATGCAGGCTATATTGGACGAATTCCGAGAAAGGCGAGAACATATCCAAAACGTTGGACTAAAGAACACACTTTCAAGAAAGAGAAAAAACAGCGAAAGTGGGAAGCCAAAATTGAACGCAAGAAGAAGGCATTTGATGAAGCGGAAAAGGAAAAAGACCCGTACACCGACAAAATTGGGTTTGTTCGAGATACAAGTTACGACTACTATCTTGCCCCTGCAGATTCCTTTATTTTGACACATTTACCAGAAATTCCGGAGTGGCAATTGCGCGAGCATACATTGAGTATGGATCAATTTTGTCAACCCAAAGACAGCGTGCGACTGGCGCTTACCGACCCGCACGGGGAAACGTTGAACTACAATGCGAAGATTGCCAATTATATGGCAAAAAATATTGTGGAGCAATGGTCGCATAACGCAGATGCCGGCTTGGCCTACAATCCCGAGAACCATTCAGTTGTGGCGATAAATTACTACAACTATGTGGGCATCTTTTTGGACACCGACCTTAAAAAGCGCATCAAACGACTGTCAGATTTTGCAGAGCGCCCAATTTGGGAAGACCTCATTGAAAAGGCAGACACAGCCCTTGTACACGCCAAATTAGCACAAAGACAGGCGAAGGATTTGAACAAAGAAGAGCGCAATTTTTACAAGGCATCTTTCAAAGCGGAAGCAACGGCTCAAAAAACGATGAATAAATATTCAGAGAAACTGCTGAAGGATGTTGAGGATTTGCAGGAAGATATAGATGAAAACAATGAGAAGTTAGCAGATTACGCCGATTATGCGAACGAGCGCCTTGCGAAATATCAAATGCTTCACGACCGCTTCAAGGAAAAGGGAGAACCCGATGCGACGGGTCGAAGTGAAGAATTTCAGAAAATTATCGATGCATTCGATGCAAAGTGCGCCAAAGCGGATAGTGCCATGGACAAATTCGAAACGTATTTGTATCACTCGGGCTTGCAGGGTGTAATGGACCATATTGTTGAGGCAGAGTACGAAAACCGAGTGGCAAATGCTTACGTTTCAGCCTTTAGTATTGCTCTGGCAAGTGATATTTCCGAACACGATTCTATCGCTGTGCGACAACTAGAATTTGCGCGCGCAGTTATGGAAGATTCCGTGGAAAACGAACTATTTCCAAAGGATTTGATGAATGCGGTAAAAGATATTGAACGCTTTGTGAAATCGCAGAAAAAGCCACTGGATGAATTGGTCGAAGAGGGCAAGGCGGGTGATTTGAGCGATTACTACCGCATGTTCTGGGCGAAGTACCACCAACGCCTGGAGCGATGTTACGAAATTATGCGAAAATCAAGTGCGCACAACCAGTTCCTTTCGCGCAATCTTTCTGTGATAGAAGATGGTTTGGACGTTGTGGAAGCAAGTGCCAAAAGCCTCGATGACTCGCGCCAAAAACGAGACGAACATCTCTACGACAACCTAGAAAAATCAGGAGAACGCGGTAAAAAACTTTTCTCCACCATTCAAACAGACCTGAAAGATTGGAAGGTAGAAATGAAACGTCGATTGAAGGGTTAATCGAAAAGTCGTTTGTTTTTTAAATACGGCAAAATTCGATTTTTGGAAATCAAAACGACACCACGAGAAATAGCGCCGTCGTAAACACGAATTCCCGCAGGCTCAATGGAAAATTGGGTGTTCGCAGAAACCACTACGGGGTCTATGTTAACGCATTGCAAACCAAACGATTGTTGTTCGTTAAAGGTTTCCAATAGAATGTTTTTAATGTCGTCATGATACGTTTCTGGATTGGCGAATAGATCTTGCAACATGAATGTCGTTTTTCGCCCCTTTTGTATGCGATAATTTCCATAGGTGGCCGCATATGACTCCAACACTTTCTCACGCTCAACAATATGAAACGTCGATTTCGTTTCTTGCACCGAATAGACTCCGTTTTGAGCAAAGGAGACCTTGATATCGAGCTTTGTTTCGAACTCGTTGTTCGCAAATGTTTTTTGATCCTTTGAAGAATAGCAATTCATATCGTTCGGTGGCGGACAATTTGAAAAAAGGAACATGCGGTTGCTAGCCATCGTTGATTTCAGCTTTCTAAGAATGTTTTCATTGCTCAGTTGACGGTAGAGTGGATCCATTCCCTTGCTTTCAAAACCACCGAAACCTTTTGCGCGGGAACCTTCAAAAAACAATTGGAACAAATCTGTGTGTTTCAAAAGCGAATCCTCCGAAGAAAAGGGCACCAGGGTTTCATAATTCAAATCCACCACCCCGAAACGATTGCCCGACTGTACAAGGTATCGCGGTTGCATGCGGTAGCTGAAATGACGATTGGTGGAAATATCGCTAAATGATTGGGGATGCATACTGTCCGAAGCGTATTGATAAATCGACCAAAGCGCGCCCTTTTTTAAATAATAGATGTCGTTCTCGAATCCGATATGATCGTATTCGTGCGGAATGAGCGTTTGACCGTTTTCATCAATCAAACCAAATTTGTCGCCCTTTTGAGTGACGGTTTTGGTTTTTGCGGTAAAGTAACGGAAGTTGGAATCAACCTTAATTCCACCCAAGTTATAGAGATCGTAGGAATTGCTTTTGTTATCACGCATCCAAAAGAGTTGCTTTTGATTTCGTGTATCCGTCATTGCGAAAGTTGCCCGACTTCTATTTGAGCTGTGTAGGACTTTAAATGTTTGCAAGTCGTAGACGAAATGAGTGGTTTTTGTTTGTACTCTAAGGATAGAACCGCATTGTTTTTGATTTAGAACATTGTGGAACTCATGATACTTGTTCCCACCATTGCCGTAAATAGTTAAGTTATCACCATTCAAACGAAACTTCCCAAAACCACCTCTGAATGCGCGCATTCCGGCGTTGTCGCGCGTGTAGTTTTCCATAATTTTACCATTTCTGGCAACAAGAAAACGTTTGAATAGTATTTTGGAGCTTCCGCTAAATGGAATGCGGTTTTCGTCTATTAGGATAATTTCTGCCCCTGTCCATTCATACAAATACGCATCGATGATGAGGTAGCTTCGGTGTACTATCGAACGATTTTTGCCGCGGATTTCTCTTCCGTTTTCATTCAGCGCAGGCAAAACTATGTGCGCAGAAATACTGTTCTGGATGAGGTTCAAGGAGGCATCAAAGAGGCTGTAGAAATCTTCACGTTTTGCCAAAAGGCAGGAATCCAAAATCTGAATCTCTTCAAATGACGCAGCTAGTGCTCGTTTACCGTCTGGATAATACAAATTCCATTTTTCATTATTCGAAGCAAGAAGAAAATCAGGTCGAATAAACTTTATGTGCCATTCTTTCTGAAATGAGAGGCTTTTCATTTTATCGTGTTCAAAGGGAATAACGGTTTCGCCCAAATAATTCAAGACCCCCGCTCTACCATCTATTCGAAATTGATGAAACGGAGTCATTTCTTCAACCTCCGTCAAATTTTCCAGCTCATTGCGCCAGGCGTAATAATCGTCTTCGTCCATTGCGTCAAGTTCAATGGTTCTCAACTTGACAAAAGCACTGTCGTACACATCTACCTTGAAGGGTGATTTTTCATTTTTACGCGGGTAAACAGCCCAAAAGCAAATGGCATGGGGTGTTTTCTTAATCGCGATTGAGGCATATTTGATTGGTATTCGATTTCCCGTTTTGAAATTGAGCAAGCCACGCTTCACATCACGATTGAGTTGTGTATACTTGCGACCATTTTGGAAGTAGGTTTTCTCCTGGAAAGGTTGACAGACATAGATAACATTGTAGTTCGGCGGGATGACCGCGCTATTATCGATTTCTTGATAATACGAGTAATGCCCTCCAAATTCATCTGGGAACCCCTGAAAAGGGCCACAAAAAAAAGAATGAACTTTTTTGTTTCCGCTAGAAACAACATTCAAATTACTGTCTATGATGCCCCAACCTTCTGAATCTTGAAAAACAACGTGACTTCCAAACATCATTGCATCCTGAAAGCCTTTTAGTGTCTTCCCAGAATTCAAATGATACAAATCCAGTTGTTTGGTTTTGGCATCTTGCGCAATAAATATCGGATAGTGTTGATCAGTAATTGAATGAGCACTGTTTTCGAAGGTTCGTTCCCCCCGAACAAGAGAATGTTTCATGGGAATAACAAGCGCTCCTTTAGCATTAAACATGCCCATATTTCTCAAGGAATCTAGGGCAGAATAATAAGGTGTAGTAGTACCCTCTGAATTTCGAACTAATAATGCTTCCGCATGCAAATATTCGCAGGGAACCACAACATTTCCATCATGATCTAAAATCCCATTCTTTTTCCCGAGAATGGTCTTAAAATAGAGGTTGGAAGCAACAATTTTAGGCCAACCGATCTCGTAAAGACGCAAGCTGATTTGATCATAGCCGGTATCGCTAATTTGACGGAAGTTTGAGTCGAGCAAGTAACAGCGTTCGTTGTTCCAACCAAGCAAATAGAGGGGTTGATCAAGAACTTCAACATTTCCCGAGTAACGGTCCTTGTTGTAGCGTGTTAAAGCATGTACTCGTTCAAATCCAAGAGGCCTTTCCAAACCTTTCGAATACTCAATGAAGTATGCTTCCCCGTCTTTCGATGCAACAAACGAGCTATCCGAAAGCAACTGAATATCAGTGTATTCCCACGGTAAGATGAGCTTCCCTTTGTTGTCAATCAAGCCCAAAAATTCATCTGTATCGAGCAAATAGTATTCTTCACTGCTATTTGTGCTGCTGATAAGATGTCTTGTGATTTTTTGGAACTGAGCTTCGTAGAGCACTTCACCTTGACGGTTTTTAATTCCCATGAGGCACAACTTGTAATCTTCAAAGATTTGAATTTGGGAAAAGCCAACATTGCAAAGCAACAAAAACCAGAAAAAAAGCAATCGATGCATGTTCGAAGGGTTGTTACCACAAGATAACACAATGCGATAACAAATTCGTTATTCCAATCGAAACACGACGGGTAAACGCATTCTGCTTCTACAAACCACTTGTCCATCCATCTGAGCAGGCGTCCATTTGGGCATGTTTCGAACCAGGCGCCTGGCCTCTTGATCTAGTGCTTTTGAAACGCCTTTTACTACTTGAACATTGCTGATGCTCCCATCTTTTTCTATTATGAAGGAAAGATAAACCCTGCCTTGCTCATGCATTTCCCTAGAAACTTCAGGGTAGACTAAGTTGGTGTCGATGTATTTCATTAATGCTTCGGCACCGCCAGGAAACTCAGCCTCAATATGCGGGAAGTTGACGATTTCATTGGTGTCGGGCACCGCTTTTATTCTCGGCTTCGGTGGTGGTGGCATTAAAACACGAGGCCCAGCATAGGGATCATATGGGTCGCGATATCTGATCTCTTTTCCTTCCTCATTTTGAATCGCTTTTTTTAGCGCAGTTTTGGAACGGAAATCCTTCAATAAATAGCGCTTGTTGTTGATGTCAAGTGTGGTCAATTTCCGAAACTTGTACAATTCATTAAACGGGAATGCAGCAATGCCTGCGCTGTCCAATTCAAATACCATCGATTTCACCTCGTTCAATTCACGTTGTTCGGTTCTCCCGTTGAAGTTTAAATCGTGCCGAAGTGCCTTGCGTTTCAGTATTTCGGATGAAATGGAAACACGCGGATTGTATTGAATAACGCCATTCGTGACTTTTTCGGTGAGTTTTCGTTCTCCCTCATCATCGTAGTAATAGATAAATCCATTGTACAATTCAAAGTCTCGAAAACTCCCCTTTGCGATGCAGTTACCCCTATTTTTCTTGGGAATGGCATCTTGAGGAACGTCAAGAGTTTCAATAATCTGATTGGAGGCAATGGAAACAAGGCGGTTGTTTTTAAATGTCATCGAGCAATTACCTCTATATCCAGAAACAATTTGGTTTTCTGCCGAGTTCGAATAACGCACAGAAACGTTTAATCCTGTCTCCAAAGTGTACATTTTCACTTTCACAAATCCGTTGGGGTGATATTTTACGGTATGTGGAGTTAAGGAAACTGAGGCGTTTAGCGAAAAACTCGCTCCAACAGGGAGCAATATAAGCAGTAAGAGATACACTTTCATACGCTGAAATCTGCAAGAATCACGCCGTTAATTGTCAATGAAGTGTTAAATTTTGGGCTGAAAAATTATTGGTTGATCGTTATTTTTTGACGCGCCATTTCTACATTATTTTTCATTCCAAGCACGAAATAAATGCCACTTGCATTAGAGTCTGCAGTCCAAACTGCCTGCTGAACATCAATAGTTGTAACCAAATTCCCAGAAGCATCGATTAAGCGAATGGCATCAAAGCGTTCGGCCGCTTTCGGGGCAATCTTGAATGACGTACCTGCAGTATTCTGGAAGATGAATGTTTGACTGTCTGATGCATTGGGAGTCAAACCAACGTTGCCTGCTTCTCGAATTCGAACAGCATTCGGACGAATAAGACCCGCGGCATTGGGCAACACCAAATCTTCAATGAACGTTCCGGATGCATCGAAATGCTTTACGGCTCCCGTTCCTCCGTTCCCGATGAGAAAGCTGTTGTCTGGGAAAAATGCCACGCCCTCAGGAAAATTGAGTCCAGCGGAAAGGATTCCTTGATAGGCACCGAGACTGTCGAATTCTTTGATGTTCCCCGCATTGTAATCCAACACCCATAAGGCTTTTGATCCGTTTTTGTCGAACCAGATATTCACGGGGCCGTTCAAATCACTCGGAGAAACGAATGCACCAATTTGCTGTCCCGCCGCATCGTATTTGCGCACGTAAGGCGGTGGGTTTTGACCTTGCCCATAAGAACTTGTATAAAAATTCAGGCTGTCATCAAAGGCAAACCCAATGCCAAGCGGATTCCCGGTATTGGTAAAATCATCGACAAAAGTTCCGTCGAATTCGTAGCGCTTCACAGGGCTGTTCGATTGCCAAAAAATTATGTAGATCAAACTATCAGGGCCAATTTCCATGCGCGTGGGTCCTGGCAAACCATTGGCAAAATCCCCAAGATACGCCCCCGTCGAAATAGCGTGTCGGGTAATGCGCCCCGAGTTCAGACTGGAAATTAATACTTCGTTGAGGTGCTCCAGAAATAGGATGTCCTGAGGCCAGTTCAATTCACCCGAGTCGATAAAAACCACTCCATTGTCACCATTTTCATCGTATTTGTAAATCTGATTTCCATTGGCATCGCTGACGTAGATTTCTAAATTTTGTGCGGTGGCACCTTGTGCAATTGTCAGCGTTATAACGAGGGAAAATAGGGCAGCGAATTGTTTCATGCTTTGTGATTAAAAGTTCGCTGTAAATAGAGTCGTAATTCTTAAAAATGGGGTGCGATTTTATAAAACTGCACTGTTTTTCATGGTACGCAAGGGTAGGCAGCGCTTCTTCAGTACTCTTTTGCGGACGTAAAGTTTACGAAGCGTTTTCCCGATATCCCTGAGGTGTTTTTTCGTATTTCGATTTGAACGCTTTGTAAAAGGTCGATTTGCTATTGAATCCAACCATGTAGCATATTTCAAGCACTGTTAAGTCGGGATCATTCCGCAATAATTCGGCTGCATGCTCCACACGAAAACTATTGATGAAATGGTTGAAATTTTCACCGTATTTGTCATTGATTAAGCGCGATAAATCGTGAAGGGGAATGGAAACCTCTTCCGAAACATGCACAAGGCGCAAATCACTGCGCAGGAACAATGATTTTTCGCGAATTGTAGTTTGTACCTGGTGAAACCAGTCATCTTGATTTTCTTTCGACAACGTGGCTTTCTGGTTGGGATTGTCATTGAAAATGCGCTGAAACAAATCGCCGTTAAAAATGGAAGGTTGCTTCAAGGCTAAAAATCCGATCCCATAGATGCCAAGCGACATTGCGATGGAAATGGCATAATCCCACTCAACATTAAAAAACGCGAAATTCGACAGGGCATAGTAACTACCATACGCGGCGGTGAACAGCCAAAAGAAGGCATAAACAGTACGCATCCATTTGCTTTGCAGCACTTTTGCAGGAGCAGTGGTCGCTGCTTTCGACGGAATGAGCTCCAACATCAAAATGCCATAAATGCACAAGTAGAAAAAGGGAATCCAAGGCGCGCGAAAGTTAAATGCCCAACGAAACATGGGATCTTGATGAACCCCTTGCACTTCGCTGAATCCGCTTGTTTTGAAATAACAATAGAGCAACATGGCCAGCTGAAAGAGCGGCGGAAGGAGGTGCAACCATTGTTTCCAGGTTACTTTTTTCTGCCATTGGTAGAAATAGATGTACAGCAAAGGTCCAAATATGATGTACCAAAAGGAATCGAAAAAGTAGACCATTGGATAGTGCAATCGATACCCCGTCCAGAAAAATACATATTGAACCAGGACCAACGAAAACCCAAAAACAATCAACAGGATTGGGAAGTTGAAACGCAAATTGTTTCGATCAAATGCAATGGCAATGGATAAAAAGAATCCGAACCCACTCGAAAGCAGAAAAAGAGATGTCCAGGTATCGAAAGAGGCTTGCATGGGTACTTGTAGGTGCTAAAAATACCGTTCTCTTCCCTAAAATAAAAAGCAACCGGGATAATATCGCTCAAAGTATACAGGTCTTCGGCTATCCCGGCTCGTGCCTAATTTCCTTTTTGTCCGACTAAGGAGTCTTTCGAATAAAAGTCATCACAGGTCGGAAACCAATGTTTGGATGTGCTTCAACGATGTTCGCATAGGGATCGTCTCCTTCAATTTTCAAAGACTCTTCATCATCCATCCAGCCTCCGCCCGCCGTTCCTGCTTCGGTTTTGTATTCAATTAAATCAGATTTAGAAGTAAAATCGGTAGCACCATAAACCATCTCAGCCACATTTCCAGAAATGTTGTACAATCCAAACGGATTTGGCGTATACGTTCCTGTTTTGGCCGTAAAAAAAGCGCCGTCAGCGAAGTAGCTTAGGGAATCTGGCTTGTAATTGGCTAGGTAATGACCATTTTCGCTTTTGGTGGAGTCGCAGCCCCAAGGGTAAACGATCTCTGCAATTCCTGAACTTGCTGCATATACCCACTCTGTTCGTTGTGGCAATCGCAAGTCGTTGATAAGTTCGTCGCTATCAATATATTTCGAGTTGTTCGTTTCCTCAGTTAACCAGGAGCAATACATTTCGGCGCCTTCTCGCGTGATATTTACTACGGGATAATCATCGTAACCGGGATGTGTGAAGTAAAGTTTTTCCATAGAAAGCACATCTCCGTTGATTTTTTGCGTCCATTGCTCCTCTTGAGGATATGCTTTAATGTAGTCTTCATTTCTTCCCTGAATCAAAAGATCGTTTAGAAAAGTATGATACTCCAAATTTGTGACTTCTTTCGTCTGTGCGTAAAATGCCTGAACGGAATAGTTCACACCTTTGTATTTGGTTGATCCAGAGGGAATATAGGCGTAATGATCCTTATCTCGTTTCGCGAGTGCTTTGATCATTTTTCTCTTACGTTTTTGATTGTCGGCAATGGCCTTTTCGGTTAATTGAGGAACCTCTAAGGTGTCCTTCTGATTGCGGCGGTCATGAGCGAAATCATAGAAAAGCTGATGGGGATCCAAAAGCATTTTTTGCGGCTGAAGCAAATAGTGCGTGAAAATAGGCACGGGCAAGGTGGCAAGTGCTTTTTTCGAATGAATCGGCTCCAACACTGTTGGCAAATTTTCTTCTGATTTGGCAGTTCCCTTCTTTGCGGACGCGGTTGTTTCCATTTCCACCTTCGCGGCTGATTGATCTGTTGGTTGTTGCGTTGTTTTTTGTTCTGGGAAAAACGCAAGGGCTATGGCGGTAATTCCGCCCAAAATAAGTGTGGTCATAAGAATCCATTTGATTGAACGAAAGAATTTGCTTCCTCCTTTCCCGCGATTGGCAAGGGAATGGGCAAATGTTTCCTTCGTAGCATCAAAAGAAGTATGCACAGGGGTTGTGGCAGCTTTCTGAAACAACTGGTCGATATTTACGGGCTCTTTCATTTTGCTGTTCCTGTTTTATGAGAAGATTCGAAGGTGAGAATTTGCGTGAGCTTATCTCGTCCGCGTTTCAAACGCTGTTTTATCGCACTTTCAGAGGCATTTTTGATTTCGGCAATCTCCTTGATACTAAATCCAGAGATTTCAAACAAAATCAGGCACTCCCGCTGTTCTTCCTTCAAGTGCGACAATCCTTCGTACAAAAAATGAATGTCAGGATCGTTCACACCAATTGCGAAGTCTTGCTTGTGTTTTTCTGTCGCGGCAGACCAACGCTCTTCTTTCTTCTTTTGATGATTGTTAGACAATATTCGAACACTAATTCCAATCAAAAAAGACAAAAATGCCTCCTTCGATCGCAAGGACTCCAGCCTATCGTAAGCCACCAAAAGCGATTCATTCATTAAATCTCGATAATCCATATTCCCGTAAACACGCGCCCTGCAGAAGCGCTCAAACCGTTCATGAACCGGCTCGTATAGGGATAAAAATTGATCTTGTTTGGTATCGCTCATTGTTGCGTTACGAAATTAGGGTTCTATTTGGTTAGTAGGATAGCCAGGGAAAAAGTGACAACAACACCTGAAAATTAACATCTCGATGGTGATGGAATCAGTAGAAAAACCTGTCATAACAGACGTTAATTTCTTAATTTTGAACAATAAAATCAGCTACAGTCTTGTTAAACAGCCATATTTGATGTAAGTTTGATTTTGTTTAACGTTTGCAATGAAATATTCAACAGGACCATATTTGGAACAAATTAACGTTCCCGCCGACTTAAGAGAAAAGTTCGACATTGATGATTTGCCGCATGTGGCAGGCGATGTGCGACAGTACATTATTGATGTCATCTCTGAGATTGGAAACAGTCACTTTGGAGCCAGCCTCGGTGTGGTTGAGTTAACAGTGGCTTTACACTATGTCTTCAATACTCCTGAAGATCAGTTGGTTTGGGACGTTGGACACCAAGCGTACGGACACAAAATTTTGACGGGTCGTAAAGAGGCATTTCCAACAAATCGCTTGAAAGGTGGGATTTCAGGATTCCCCAAGCGTTCAGAAAGCGAATACGATACTTTTGGTGTTGGTCACTCATCGACATCCATTTCGGGACCCGATGCACAGTCGGTTGCTTCGAAAATTTCTACTGCCTTGAAAGGGTCTTTGTTGAAGCAAAGCAATATGTTCGAATCGCTGAACTTCCGATATTTCGGTCCTATCGATGGACACGATGCTATTGGAATGGCGAAGATCATGGAAGATTTGAAAGACATTCCCGGACCAAAAATCTTGCATTGCATCACGCGCAAGGGAGCCGGATATAAGTTTTCGGAAGAAGGAAATCCAACGCAATGGCACGCACCGGGTGTCTTCAACAAAGAAACAGGAGAAATTGTCAAGGTATTGCCAAAATCTCCGCAGCCACCAAAATATCAAGATGTTTTCGGACATACGATTGTAGAGTTGGCGGAAAAAAACGACAAAATTATGGGGGTAACTCCAGCGATGCCGACGGGTTCTTCGCTCACTTACATGATGGCGGCAATGCCAGAGCGTTCGTTTGATGTAGGAATTGCAGAGCAACACGCTGTTACCTTCTCAGCAGGATTGGCCACACAAGGAATGGTGCCGTTCTGTAATATTTACTCCACATTTATGCAGCGTGCCTACGATCAAGTATTGCACGATGTGGCGTTGCAAAATCTGAACGTGGTATTTTGTTTGGATCGTGCCGGATTGGTAGGAGCCGATGGTGCTACGCATCACGGAGCATACGATTTGGCGTACATGCGTTGTATTCCGAACATGGTTGTAAGTGCTCCAATGGATGAGCCAGAATTACGAAATCTGATGTTCACCGCACAGCAAAATAACATGGGGCCTTTCTCCATTCGTTATCCGCGCGGAAAAGGTATGACGACCGAATGGAAAACCGCCATGAAGAAGATCAAGGTGGGAACGGGACGTAAATTGACGAACGGAAAAGATGTTGCGATACTTACTGTTGGTCATCCTGGGAATTTTGCACAAGAAGCGATTGATGAATTAAAATCTACCGGTGCTTCAGTTGCACACTACGATATGCGATTTGTAAAGCCCTTGGATGAAACGATCCTTCACGAGGTGTTCACTAAATTTGATAAGGTGATCACTGTTGAAGACGGTTGTTTGATGGGTGGTTTTGGAGCTGCGGTGATTGAATTCATGGCAGACCAGAAATACAGCGCAGAAGTGGTACGACTTGGAATTCCAGACAAGTATATCCAACACGGAACGCAGCAAGAGCTATGGGATGAATGCGGTTACGATACCAATGCTATTGTTGCTACCATAAAAGAAATGCTGCATTTACAGGTTGGTGACGCTGCCAAGACGGCAAAGGCTTAAGACCGTTAATTGGCAACAATCAATTTATTTACCAATGTTTTTGATGGCGTGTTTACATGGATGATGTATGCACCTTGGGAAAGTTGTGCTTCCCCCAATTCTTTTTGATTTCCATCGAACACTTTTGCTCCTGAGAGGGTAAATATCGCAATGGATTCAATCGATTCGTTTGATGTAATGTGAAGCGTTTCCCCTTGCGATAGAGGATTCGGATAAATGCTCATGGAGGACAATTCCGGAGTAGCCACGCTTAGTGGCCCTTGATGAATGACACCAACACCATCCAAATCAAACCCACCCGCCGGAAAATCTGTTGGATACGGATCGTTGATTAAATTTCCATTGATGTCTTCAGTACCATAATTTGGATTGATACTTCCAACAACATCAACAATGCGCACGTGTGTAATTTGGTTTATGTCCAGGTCTTGAATGGTGTCTAAATCGCTCAAATCAAATGGAGTACCAAACAAGCCGCGGTATTTTCCCGCAAAGTTGTTCAGTAAAGTCGGGTCGCTTATCGCGTCGAATGGACCAATTTGCGTATCGGTTGCGTAGTTTGAGGTGGCTGGAAAACGGAAAAAATCGACACCATTGCTGCTCACTTCAACGAAAGCTAGCTCAAGGAAATTATCGGAAAAGCTATTTTCGAAAACAACGAAATCCGGGCCTGAGCCATTGGCAATAGACGGATTGAATGCAAGCGTTGCAACACCAGAATCACCCAAACTCACAACGTCGGTACCGTCCGCCATGCCTGCTCCAAAGCCATCTTGACCCTGCGAAACAAGTCCTAGTGGCTTATTGCTGATGTCCAACCACCCACGACTCACCAGACAGTTATTTGCCCATGCAATAATTGCCGTGCTGTCCTTGTGAATTGCCAAAGAACCTGGTGTTCCAGCGGCACCATCGAACTGCGCAAGGCACGAAGCTGAGAGTGCTATGGCAACTACAAGGAAAAGCGTTTTCATGATCACGTTTTGAGATGGCAAAGATAGGGAAATGCGGGAATTTCCTCCCCCTAGCCCCCTCCAAAAGGGGGAATGGTTTGTCCTAACGACTATCACGATAATGCGGATTACCAATTATAACTTTTACCAAGAAATTTAAATCGATTTGAAGATTAGTTCCCCCTTTAGAGGGGGCTAGGGGAGGAGAGCTACAATCCTTCAAACTAAGACCAACCTAGATTCTACTTTGATACGTAAACAATTCATGATAACGTCCTTCTTGCTCCAGTAATTCGTCGTGCTTTCCTTGTTCGGAGATCCGTCCATCCTCGATCACCAAAATCTGATCTGCCTGACGAATGGTACTCAATCGATGGGCGATTACAAAGGTGGTGCGGTCTTTCATGAGCTCGTTCAAGCTTTTTTGGATGAACGATTCACTTTCGGTATCCAAATTTGAGGTGGCTTCATCCAGAATTAAGATTTTAGGATCTGCCAATAACGCACGGGCAATTGACAATCGCTGTCGTTGACCGCCTGATAATTTCACGCCGCGCTCACCAATTACTGTATCAAGCCCGTCTTCAAAACGATCGGTAAATTCATCTACATAGGCGCCCTTAACTGCGGCCATCAATTCTGCTTCAGAAGCATCAGGTCGAGGAAAAAGAATGTTAGCACGCACGGTTCCTTCAAAGAGGAAATCGTCTTGCAAAACAACGGCAAGATTGCGCCTAAAACTGGAGAGGTTTACCTTAGAAAGATCGGTTCCATCTAAGGTTACTGTTCCCTTATCAGGTTGTAAAAAAGTAGCTGCCAAACTAGCAATGGTTGACTTTCCAGATCCCGAAGATCCAACTAAAGCAGTAACACTCCCTGCCGGTGCATCGAAAGAAACTTCGTGTATTACTTCTTTGCTTTCATCATAGCTGAAGGAAACATCATCAAAATGAATGTCTCCATGAATCTCTTCCAACACAATAGGACGTTCTTTTGGATTGTCTTCTTCTTCCATGGTGAGAAGTTCTTGCGTTCGATCCAGTCCTGCCATTGCTTCTGTCAACTGACTTCCAATGTTACTCATTTGAACAATGGGAGCAATTAAAAACCCAAGTAGCAGAGAAAACTGGAAGAATTGACCCGTAGTCATTGTGCCTCCCATCATTAAATATCCACCAAATCCCATGATTCCTGCAGAGGCCAGTCCTAATAAAAATGTAGAAGAGCTGGTAATAATGGCTGTTGCAGTTAGACTTTTCTTGACGTTTTGATACAATCTATCAACTCCTTGTTCGAATGCTTTGTTTTCCTGTTCTTCTGCGTTGAACCCTTTAATTACACGAACGCCATTCAGCGTTTCTGTTAATCGGCCGGTTACTTCTGCATTAATTTTACCGCGCTCTCTAAAGATTGGACGAATATACCCGAATGCCTTTAGGGCAATAAAGGCAAAAAGTGCCACGGGGACGAGGACCGAAACAGTCATGATTGGGTTAATTTGAATCAAAAGAACCAACGACGCAATGGCGGTAATTGTTCCTCCAATCAATTGAACAAACCCAGTTCCTACCAGGTTTCGAACACCTTCTACATCCGTCATAACTCGAGATACCAAAGCCCCGGATTTGTTGTCATCAAAAAACCGAATTGGCAATCGCATCAATTTCTGTTGCACCTGCGCCCGCATTTGAGAGATCATAAGCTGCGCCTGTACACTGAGAAGCCTCGTAAGGGAAAAGGATGACAAGGCTTGGATGAAGATTGCCGTTACCACTACACCTAAAAGCACCCAGAGGGCTGCCATATCTTCGTACTTTACTACGTAATCGAAAAGATAACCACTGGAATATGGTGCAACAAGCCCGGCTGCACTTCGAATTAGAATCAGTAGCAACCCAACACCAAGCATTCCACGTCTCGGCCATACGTATTCTTTGAATGCCCATTTGAAGGACACGTTCTTTTTCTTATCGCTCATGATTTCCAAGCGTCGAATATTGCGCCAAAGTGAATTTCATGTCATTTCGGCAGAACTAGGGGTCAGTTAAGTAGGTGAAATTAGTCTTCAGAAATGCTGAGCACATAGAAAAGCCGATGCTTTCACACCGGCTTTTGCTTGATTCGTTGAAGTACCTAACCAACTAAAACTGTACTTATGAAATGTTGTAGCGTCTAAAATTTATTCAACGATCACTTTGCGTGAAGATGTTTCATCGCCCTGTTGAACAGTAACAACAAACACACCCGCACCGTGTTTTTTCAGGTCCAATTCTTTTTTATAAGCACCTGAAAAAGCACCTAACTTCTCTTTGAAGACCACTTTTCCTTGCGTGTCCACTACTCGGATGGAAGTTTTTACCACATTTTTTTGATTGAAGGCGATGGTAAACGTTCCGTTGTTCGGATTTGGGTACACAGAAATGGGTTCGTTCATGGCTACATCGCGCTCCTCCATTTGATCATCGTTCTCAGCCATGACGCGCACTTGCATGTGTTCTTCCATAGCCTCGTCGTAATTTTCATGAACAAGCACAATGGTAAAATCTTCTGATTCCTCACCATCTACAGCGATATGCTTTTGCATGCGAATTTTCTTTTTTACCTCTTTCGAATCGCTGCTTGATTCTTCGCCGTCCATGTGAATTTCTTTAATGATCACGCGCTTCTGACCCTCTTCCATGTCGCCTTCTTCGATCATTTCAATTTCCATTTCTATGCTGTTCATGATAGAGTCCATATCAATGGTCACATTTTCGTCGCCTTCTTTAATGATGAATACGTTTCCTTTTCCATTTTGGATTTTCTCCATTTCTTCTTCAGAAACCTCCACTTCTTCACCGTTCACGAACTTCTGAATTTTGGTGTTTCCCTCATCGTCCATTTCCACTTTGATTTCGACGTTTTCCTCTCCGTCTTTTGGTGTCCAGTTGACATTTTCGCCATCTTCCATAATGATGATATGCTGCTCTCCTCCATCTTTTTGGTGGAAGTGCATCTCTTTCATGTCCTCGTCTGATACTTCTACTTCTTCTCCGTTGACAAACTTTTTCATGATCACTTCTCCATCTTCGTTCTCCTCGCGAATGATTTTAACCTCCTCGTGTTTTCCATCCTCATCTTTGATGATCACATTTTCATCCATTTTGTGCATGAAAATTTGTGTGTCTTCTCCGCCTTCTGACATAAATGCCATGTTTGCCACTGATGGAATTTCGATCACCTTCACATTGTCGTCGTCAATTCCTTTGTCCGCCAAAAAGTCGTTCACTGAATAGCCAGAAGTCATTGGGATAATGGTATCGTACTCATGCATTTCACCATCTTTCTGATGAATTACGTGGTATTTTTTCTTCTTTTCGTCATCTTCTTTTTTCTGATGCTCTCCCTGAAAAGAAAACAAAGCTGTTGCAATAGTTGCAATTCCAGCGCCGATAAAAATGTGTTTTGATAAATGCATATGTTTCAATTTTAATGGATTTCAAAAAATGTTTCTGGGGCTAAATTACAGGCACTTCAAGCGCAAAAGGGTTAAAGAAGTCGCAACGAAGGTTAAAGTTAGGTTAAAGTGTTTTTTTGGAGGGCGAAGCGATTGTATCTTTGATCGCAGGCATGAACAATCGACTCATTTACATATTAATATCTCTAATGCTCATTTCGCTCGTGGGGATTATTTGGATTCAAACGAGTTGGATTGGAGATGCGATAGCTGAAAAAGAACAAGATTTCAAGGTACGTGTGAATGAAGCCTTGAATGTTGTGAATGATTCCATTGACTCTGAGGAGGTTGAACTTTTCTTGAAACAAGAATTCGGTGGAATTGATTCCATGGTGAATGATATCATTATGATTCCTGGTGAAAATGAAGAATCCATCGTTGAAATTAATGTTCAGCATGGAGATGGTGACGGCAGGGGCATTCATGATGAAATGATGATTATTCGCTCCACCAATGAGGAGGGGTCAGATCGTGTGCGTGTTATCAAAGATTCAGTAGGAAAAAGCGCATTCATTCTGAAAGAAGACAGTCTGAAAGATAGTTTGAACGGATTCGTTTGGTCTCAGCACTACGAAACGCATTATGGAGATGAAGATTCACTAATTGAAGAAAAAGAACTGGTGTTTAAGAAGCGCCATCGCGTAGAATCGATGATGCAACGGTTTACCTTTGAAACGCTTCTTACGGGTGAACTGAAAGACCGAATCGAGCCAAAAGATTTACAAGAGAAAATCAAAAGAGCATTACAGAAAGAAGGGATTTACGGCGCTTTTAACTTACATTTCATTTTCAAGCAAAAGCGCATGAGTCAGGTGAAAAATGATTTCATCAACAACATGACGCACGAGCTAAAAACGCCGCTAGCATCCATCTCTCTGGCCACAGCGTCCATCAAACATCCTGAAATTGTCAAGAACCCAGAAGAAATCCGCCGTTTGATCGAATTGATTGAAGATGAGAAAGACAGAATAAACACGCATGTAGAGCGCGTTCTGGATACTGCAGCACTGGATTCTGGCGAATTGAAACTTTCGATACATCAAGTGAACCTTATTCCCATATTGAAACAGGCAGTCAAAAATCTAGAGCTTTCGTTGATGCATGTGAACGGGACCATACAATTGCCCGAAAGCGAGGAAATCATGGTTCTGGGAGATCGTTTTCATCTCACCAATGTATTCACCAATATTTTGGATAACAGCATTAAATATAGAAGTGAACAGGCTCCGAAAATTACCATTCGTACGAGCGAGGTGAAAGATTTGATGGAGGTGATCATTGAAGACAATGGCATTGGAATGACCACCAAGCAGCAAAAGCATGCGTTTGATACGTTTTATCGAGCAGAAACAGGCGATATTCACAACAGAAAGGGGTTTGGTCTTGGATTGAGCTATGTAAAAAGCGTCATTGAAAAGCATTCGGGTAAGGTAGCAATGCAAAGCAAGCCCAACGAAGGAACCGTTGTCACTGTTCAAATTCCGAAAGTATGAGTGCTTCAAAACGCATCTTACTGGTAGAAGACGAGGAGAATTTCGGCTCCTTACTTCAGAATTATTTGCAGCTTTCTAGTTACGAAGTCGTTTGGATGAAGGACGGCGCCCAGGGATATTCAGCTTTTTTCAAAGAAAATTTTGATGTCTGCATTTTTGATGTCATGATGCCACATATGGACGGTTTTACGCTTACAGAGAAAATTCGCAATAAGAATAACACTACGCCCATCATCTTTCTAACGGCAAGAAACATGCGTGAAGACATGATTCGTGGCTACAAAAGCGGTGCCGACGATTATCTTTCCAAGCCCTTTGATATTGAGATCTTGCTGTTAAAACTGGAGGCTTTGTTTCAACGTTCGTCTGATGAAGTTGACACTTCCAAATCACTGTACACCATTGGCGAATACACGTATGAAGCGACTACGCGATTGTTGGTGCATCCGCAAGAATCCAGAAAGCTGTCTCCAAAAGAAGGGGCTTTGATGCAGCTACTTTGCGAGCATTTTAACGAAGTGATGCCACGCGATAAGGCCCTGCGAAAAATCTGGGGCGAAGACAGTTATTTTACCACCAGAAGTATGGATGTGTACATCACCAAGCTCCGTAAATACTTGCAGCACGACGATACGCTTTCCATTCAAAATGTGCATTCGAGCGGATACATGCTTGGGCAGAATCGATAATTTCTATCCCGAATTAAGATTTATCAATATTAGTGATGATTCATTGCCAGTACATTTGTGATGTACTTAAAAATAAAAGGAATGTATCAAGAAATAACATCGGATAATTTAGGAGAGATCGTGGCGGAAGGAAAAACCACGTATGTGCAGTATTCTGCGGGTTGGTGTGGCAATTGCCGATTGATCAAGCCCACATTTCAGCGCTTGGCAGGTGAAACGGAAGGAGCGGAATTCGTCATGGTGGATGCCGAGAAATTTCCAAAATCAAGGGAATTGGCAGAGGTAAAAAACCTACCCACTTTCGCCGCTTTTAGAGACGGGCAGTTGATAGCACAAGTAAGCACAAATAAAGTAGACAAACTAACATCGTTTATCCATGAGACTGCCAGTAATTAAACACATAAACGGCTTTATTGCCGAAAACGATGTAGATTTTGTTCATGAGACCATCGATTTTTTAGAGCACCTTGCACAAGCAAGAGGGTTAAAGGATGAAGAATTGGATGTCATTGGAGAGGTGTTGTCGAATGCCTACGGGGCATTGGAGGTGCAGAAAGCCATGGCTGAGGGTCAAACGGAGAAAGAGGCGTTGAACGGTTTTATGCAGCGCGTCACGGGATCAATTGACACATAAGGAAGTTTAGTAGTAGTTCGTAGTGCAGTAGAGCCGTTTTGTCTTGTTAAAGCAAGGGAAAACGGCTTTTTTATGCCATTTCGTTTCGTAGCGAATTTTAGATTTCTACATATCTAGAAAACTAGAAAACTAGAAAACTAGAAATCTCGAACTGTAATTCAACTTTTTCTTAGGATTTCAAAATCCATTTCCCTAACTTCTTAGAGCACATCCTCAAAAAAACCACCTCCCAATGTAACTTTTTCCATAATTGTGACATCTACAGGGTAAGAATGCTGCAATGAGTAAGTCAAAAAAGCTGCTTTTATGGAACTATACACACCCGTTCACGACAGGTTTGAACGTTTTTGTCGGGCACGTGTGTATGGCGACACACACTTCAAAGACCTGATGCATGATACCATCATCATCGCGTTTGAGAAATTCGAGAAGCTAGAAGATCCGAAAGCCTTTTTGCACTTCCTTTTTGGAATCAGCATTCGTGTATTGGCCAATACAAACAGAAAACAACGCCTCATTCACCTATCGGATGAAGCACAGCGGATTCCTGACGAATCTGCCCGCGCTGACCGTAATGAAGATGTTCATCTTCTTTATCAGGCAATGGCAGCACTTCCAGATCAACAACGAGAAGCCCTGGTATTATTTGAAATTTCCGGTTTCTACATTGCTGAGATTGCTGAATTGCAAGAATCGGGGATCTCCGCCGTAAAACAACGATTGGCGCGAGGTAGAAAAGCATTGATGGCGTTGTTACAAGAAAATGAGTTGCATCAACCTAAAAACACCAGTGTATGACAAGTGACGAATTGAATCAGTTGTTCGCTTCAGCGCGCGAAATACCAGTGGAAACGGCACCAGAACAAGTGGCCGGTTGGGTAGGCGTTGCAGCCGCGTCTAGCACAGGTGTGCTCGGAATTGCTGGCAAACTCAAATTATTTATTGCCAAAAAAACCTTTTTAATTATGGGAACTATTATCAGTATTGCGAGCCTTGGAGTCATCGTGTCTTTGTCATTGAGCACAGATGAGCTACCCCAGGAAGCACCAATAGAAAAACAAAGCACCGCCGTGATTAGTGTAGATAAAGCGCCAGATGAAAAACAAGACGCGATTCCGATTGCTCAGCTTAAAACACCTCCACCAAAAGCAGAGATAGCGCTCGTGCCAATTCAACCAATTGAGCCGTTGGCGCCAGCGGTTCAGGAAGAAAAACCAATGGCTCCAATCGCGATGCCAAGTACTAGAAGAGAAAACCGTCGCAGTAAGCAAATTACGGCCCCAAAAGCGGAGAGAGAATTTGTCGTGGAAGATTTCTCCGTATTAAAGATATCTGGCCTGGCAGATGTGGTTTTGATGCAAGGAAGTACGCCGACAGTAACCTTTGATATCAATCCAGAAATTGAGGAAGATTTTCAAATGAATATCAAGGATGGAGTGTTGAATATTGACTTTGACAAAGAAGCATTTGCCAACAAGCGCAATGCAGTTGTGTATGTCACGTTCACAAATTTAAAAGAGCTGCGTTTTTCAGGAGTGGGAGATGTTAGCTCTAAAGGAGAAATAAAATTAGACGAGCTGATGTGTAAAATTTCGGGCGTAGGAGATGTTGCACTGAATCTTGATTGTAAGAAATTAGACGTAAAGTTTTCTGGCGTTGGAAACGTAAAAGTGGAAGGCCAAGGAGAATCCGCAAACTATGCTTGGTCTGGAGTTGGAAACCTCAAAGCAAGCAATATGAAGTCAAAAGTTGTGGCGCTTTCCTTATCTGGAATGGGAGATGCAGAATTGCATGCAACGGAATCTTTAGAAGTTAATTTAACAGGTTTTGGCGATGTTAAGTACGCCGGTTCACCCAAAACTACCGACCTTAACAACCCGGGAAATGGGCAAATCAAAGAGATTTAATCCGTAAGGTTGACGCCTTGTAGAGCGCATTGACCACTTAGCACAATTTGACTCAAATTTGATCAAATGAAAATAAATTTGAGTCAGTTGTAACTTTTAGAGGGGGAAGCCCCTCTTACATATAGACAACATTAGGTGACTATGTTTTGAGCGTCTGAGTTTTTTCATAAGTACAGTTTTAGTTAGATAGAGTTTTCGTCTCAGACAGTAAGAAACAGTCGAAAAAGGCTACCCATTGGGTAGCCTTCTTTCATGGAATGAACTTTTGCTCTTTTGGAGGAGAGAAAGCATTTCTTTTGAAGACCGAAGGGACAAAAGGGTGAGGATCTTTCTTATGATGAACACGAACTCAATGCATTTACTCGATAATCAAGCGTTCTTGGAAATGCTGTCCATCAATGGCAAAGCGAACGATATACATTCCAGTTGGAAGCATTGAAACATCGTATGAATCGGAATCAGACTGGAAATTCTCAACAAGACGGCCACTAATTTCGAAGAGTGCAATACAGGTAACATCCTGGTCTGTTAGAATGCTAAAATGGTGCTTTGCCGGATTTGGGACAATCTTAACCTCAATTAGATCGAGATCATGCAACGACAAACAATCATTCACCATGAGGCTTTGTTGAGCCGTTCCCGTGCATCCATTCGCATCGGTATACGAATACACCACAGTATGAATTCCTGCACCGGCAGCTGAGGGATCAAAGTTATTATTTACAACGCCCGTCCCGGCATATGTGCCGCCGGAGGGACTTCCACCAGAAAGCGTAAATGACGCATCGGTATTGCATACGGGAGGAAACTCCGTGAGTGTTGGGTTGGTAGCGGAAATTACCGTGATCGGCTCAACAACGGATGCCGTGCATCCACTGGAATCGGTGTAAGAATAAGTGATATCGACAGTTCCAACGCCAGTGAGGGAAGGATCAAAAGTAGTTCCGTTAACGCCCAATCCGCTGTAATTCCCACCCGAGGGAGAGGCGCCAATGAGATTAATAACTCCTGAATTGCTGCAAACATCTACAAAAGGTTGCAAAGAAACATTGGGTAGCGCAGACAAGGTTAAATCAAGCGTTATGACTGAGTCGCAACCCACCGCATTTGTTGTGGTGTACGTCGCTGTGTTATTCGAAGCAGTATATGTTACACCATCAATCCAGGTGTAAACAGAATCACACGTAGAAATAACATCAGTGGCGGCACTTGGATTCAAAATGGTTAAATCCAGGGTGATTACGGAGTCACATCCGATGGCGTTGGTTAGCGTAAATGTGGAAGTGTTGTTCGATGCGATGTAGGTGATTCCATTCATCCATACATAAGATTCACAAGCAGTAACAACATCTGTGCTACCTGAATTTGCGTTTACCGTTAAATTGATCGTGATAATGCTATCGCACCCTTGCGAATTGGGAATGATGTCTTGATATGTGTTGGAGGTCGTCCAAACGTTGCCACTCGGAGAGGTATAACTTCCGCAGGCCGTTGGTGAAATGGTAGTAGCGGTTGCGTTACACGAGATGGTTGAACAAGCGGCAAATTCTGAAGTGTTGTCTGAGCCATCGGTGACAGTAGCGGTAATGGTTGAGGCAGGCAGCGCCGCTGAATAACTCCAATTTCCGGCTCCATCCGTCGGCACAGAAGCGATGAAATCTTGCCCCTGACAGGTTGAAGCACACAAATTATCGTAAAAAAGTTCGATCGTGCTGTTAGGTGCAGCCGTGCCCGAGCAACCGTTGAAATTGGCGGATGTAATTACGGGAGCGGCAATGTTTGTGTTGCCCTGTCCATTCAAATCAATCCCTTCGCCTGTATTGCAATAAATGGAGTTCCGTTGAATTTTAATGCCGTTTGTTCCGAAGGCTGTGACACCAATACCATACCCCGAATTATAAGCGACGGTATTGGAAACATTGGGGAAAGCCCCACCAATAATGGAGTTGCCGCCACCAACGTCAAACTGAATCCCGCCCATGGCATTTCCCATATTTAGGGTGCCTGTTTTGTCCGTACCCACGAAGTTTCCATAAATGAGCGAATTCGTAACACTTATAAGCCACATGCCGTATCCATTTGTACTGGAAGAGAAAATATTCTTTTCAAATGGAGTACCACCGCCAATAGTTAAATTTTGGCAGCCAATAGCGAATAATCCCGAGCCACTATTAGAAATGATATTGGTTCCAGAGGCGTCTGTGCCACAAAAATTACCAAGGATTAGGCAGCTGTTTGACCCTGAACTGAGCGCAATTGCATGATTGTTATGATCGGCGATTACGTTCGCATCTTGCTGTGCCGACCCACCAATAACGGTAAACGAGCAATTGTCAAGTGCAATACCATCATCGGAGTTTCCAATCCCGAAAGAGCCCGTAACGTCCAACCCAATGTAATTGCCACGAACGGTGCAGCCTACTGACGCGTCTAAGTTAATTCCATTCCCAAGGGTTCCGTTTCCATTCCCTGAAATTACATTGCGTTCATTGGTAGTAAACCCTCCTATGGCGGTATAGTGCGAATTGTTGACGGCAGAAACTCCATGACTGCCGTTGGGAATAGAGCTAGTGCCGTTAATGTGCAGTCCAATTACATTTCCTTCAATATCGTTGTATAAGGAACCGTCAATACTAACACCAGCGCCCAGGTTTCCGGAAATTAAGTTTCCCTCGCACCCAGAACCGCCAATTAGATTGTAGTCGGCCCCGCCTTCTATCCGAATGCCATTTTCACCGTTAGCCGTTGCAGACCATCCAGAGTAGTTGACACCTATGGCACACGATCGAATCACGCAGCTATCGGCATCAGTAAGTCGGATTCCATTGAGTTGAAATCCGCGAATGTTGAGCGCCTCAACAGTTGATCCTGTGGCACCTTCCAGTAGGTGAATTCCATTAACTGCTCCGGCAAAAGCTCCCTCCAAAGTGATCATCGGCACGCCACAAGTTGCATAACCTGGGGCTGATGTTCCATCTATATGAACCGTATCGGTGATGGCGGGCACAGGTGCTCCTGATCCTAGCATTATGGTGCCACCTACAGTAAAAATAATGATGTCTGCACCCGGAGAAGCATTGGCGTCAATAATTGCTTGCCGATACGTTCCAACCCCTGTACTTGCTGTGCTTGAAACCGCAAAAGTGGCAGCCTTCGAACAAAATGGAAAGAAAAAAATCACAAGAAGTATGATTAACCCACTCTTATTCAAGGAAGAAGCAACTATTTTCATAAATGCAAGGTAGGGACGAATAGTTAGATTTCAAAACGAATATTTAACGGTTTCACTGTAAACAAGAGATGCCAAATGAACTCAATCAACTACGAATCGCTTGGTTGAACCATCAGCAAAAACATGGATTTGAACCCCTTTGGTTTTTACCGAAATCTTTTGACCCAAGAGGTTGTAAATTCCAATGGGCGTTTCGCTTTCGGCTGTATTGTCGATGCGGACAAGGGTTTCATGTTGATCCGAGCCTCCATCAATATCGAACTGCAGCAAACGGTAATAGTTCATTCCTCGATTTGGATTTCTATCAACGAAATGGTAATTGCTATTTGTACTTGAGTTGCCAACTGCGTCTACACGACCAAGACCGATCCAATTGCTATTATCTTGGCGGCGTTCAAGAATATAGTGAGACGCATCTTTTTCGCTGAGAGTATTCCAGGTCAAAAGGTTTCCCTCCGAAGTAATTGAGCCCGAAAAATCATCAAATTCGACGGGTAGAAAAACCAAGCAATTGGCAAATTCTGAAGTATTATTCGTAGCATCTGAGGCGGTGGCGGTAATGTTTCCAGTTAATGGAGTAACGATGCTCCAGTTTCCGGCTCCATCTGCAATTACGGTAGCAATATATGTTCGACCCTGACAAGAGGCTCCACATGAAAAATCATAGAAGAGTTCAACAAAATTGTTCGGGCCAGCGGTTCCAGAAGCACCTGTGTTATCAGCGCTCAGAATAACTGGACTTGGAATGTTATTATTTCCAACACCGTTTAAATCAATTCCATCTCCAGTATTACAATAAATACTGTTTCGACTAATTACAACCTGATTGGAAGATGCATTTAAAACACCCACTCCATAGCCTGTATTGAAAGCGATGGTATTTCCCGCACCTGCAGGGGATCCGCCGATAAAAGAAGAACCTGCACCAAAATCGAAGCGAATCCCTCCATCGAAATTGCCCAGATTAATTGTTCCTGTTCGATCTGTACCGATAAAATTTCCTCTTATGACTAAGCCAGTTGAAGCAATAGCGAAAATTCCGTATTCTGAGAGACTCCCAGATAACACATTTCCTTCATTCGCGGCAGTTCCTCCGATAATTGTTCCCGTTGAGTTAATAATAATGATACCCGAATCATCATTTCCAATGGCCGCATTTCCTGCTACGTTGGTTCCGCAATTGTTTCCTTGAATGACGCAGTTATTCGATCCACCATTGAGCACAATCGCATGGAAATTATGATCGGCAATCGTATTTCCATCATTGGCGCCAGACCCACCAATAAGAGTGTTTTGACATCCATTCAGTGCAATACCATTCTCGGCATTTCCGATACCCGTATTTCCAGTAGCGTCCACTCCAATAAAATTCCCTCGGATTATACAATCAGATGAAGCATCTAAGTTGATTCCATTTCCTGTTAACCCGCTACCATTGCCTGACACAATGTTTGCCTCGGCTGCTAAACTTCCTCCAATTGAGGTGCTGTTCGCGCCGTTGATACACAAAATTCCAATAGATGAATTGGGTAAAGCAGTTGTTCCTGTTAGGCTCAATCCAACAACGTTTCCACTAACAATATTTCCTGTAGAGTTGTTGATGCTAATCCCAGCACCGTTATTTCCAGAAATCAAGTTTCCATCACAAAGCACACTGCCACCTATAGTATTGTTGTTCGAGCCGCCTTCCATTTGAACGCCGTTCAGCCCGTTACCAAGATCGACTGTTCCCGTTAAATCAGTTCCAATGAAACAAGCACGAACCTGACAATTGGCAGAACCAATAAATTGCACACCATTTAAGGAAAAACTACGCACATTTAAGGCTTGAAGGGTGGAGCCTGAAGCCCCGGATAAAAACTGGAGACCATTTGCCGAGCCTGCAGCGGTACCATCCAATGCAACAAATGGTGCGCCACATGCAACATAGCCTGGAGCTGAGGTTCCGTCAATATCTACAACATCTGTAATGGCGGGAAGTGTTGATAGAATAGGGATGTTTCCAACTACTGAAAAGACAATGTTATCACTTCCTGCCGCAGCATTGGCATCGATGAGTGCCTGTCGAAATGAACCTGCTCCCGCGTCGTTGAGATTGGTCACAGTGAAGGTGGCAGCCGAAGCGGATTCGAGTATAAAAAAGGACAGAATAATTGCCGCTAAATAGTTCATATTCAGGTGTTAGTTATAACGTACGACTCACAATGTATAAAGATTTCAAACTAAAACAAAGAACATATTGTTTTATTTACAATAAGCAGCTAAAAAGTGAAATTATTGGTTTTGCACAATCTTATACGGGCAAATTCCTTATCCTAGCTCATTTAAACGCGCAATTCTATCTAAATTGCAATTCTAAACAAAGAAAAATGGCAGCAACTGTAGATACTCCAAGCGAAACGCCAAAGCAGCAGCAACCAGGCAAAGCAACAAATTATGGTGCTTTAATCACCTTGACAACAGTGTTCTTTTTCTGGGGGTTCGTTGCAGCTTCTAACGACATTCTAATTCCTG
Source organism: Fluviicola sp. (assembly GCA_043584915.1). Taxonomy (GTDB): domain Bacteria; phylum Bacteroidota; class Bacteroidia; order Flavobacteriales_D; family Crocinitomicaceae; genus UBA4466. The sequence continues at coordinate 925,317 of CP121319.1, read as the reverse complement.
TCTTCAAGGAAGAATTGAACTTACAGCAATGGCAATCGCAAATGATTTCCTTTGCTTTCTATGTTGCCTACACGGTGGGATCCATACTTTATTTATTGATTTCATTGGCTTTAAAGCGGGACATACTGCTCAAATTGGGTTATAAAAAAGGTATCGCTCTTGGTCTTGCCATTTCAGCGCTCGGAACACTGCTATTTATTCCTGCAGCCTCTACAGAGTCTTTTGGTTTGATGATTAGTGGACTTTTCGTTGTAGGACTTGGCTTTTCTCTACAACAGACCGCTGCCAACCCCTTAGTGATATCCCTTGGCGATCCTACGAAAGGCTCTCAGCGTCTGAGCCTGGCAGGTGGCGTAAACAATATTGGAACTACAATTGGACCTGTGTTGATTGGACTGGCAATTTTTGGAACCACCTCAGGCCCGGCAGGGGACGTATCTATAGATAGTATTAAGATTCCTTACTTATTGCTTGGGTTGTCTTTTCTAATTGTGGCAGGACTCATTATGATATCTAAGATTCCTAATCATGTTTCTAGTGCAAACGACGAGGACACAGGCCCTAGAAAATCAATTAAAGATTATCCACAATTGTACTTAGGAATGATTGCAATATTCGTTTATGTTGGAGTAGAGGTAGCGACAGCGGGAAATTTAGGGGAGTACCTAAAAGTTGAGTTGGATATGGAGTCTAGTGAAATCACACCTTATATTTCATTGTATTGGGCAAGTTTAATGATTGGTCGATGGACGTCTGCTGCCAATGTATTTACGTCAAAACCTATTATGAGAAATGTTTTCCGCTTCGTTTTACCGTATGCAGCGTTCGGAATTTTTGTCCTGGCAAATGCATTAAACCAACAAGACTTATCACAATTGTATTACTATCCTTTTGTAATTATCGTATTGATCGTTGCCGAGTACCTCAGTAAAGGAAACCCTGCAAGACAATTGGCGATTTTCTCTGCTTTGGGAATTGTGGCATTGTTCATTGGAATGTTTACGGATGGATTGACCAGTATTTATGCATTGATTAGCGTTGGATTATTCTGCTCCACATTATGGCCTTGTGTATTTACTTTAGGAATTCAAGGACTAGGTCGATACACGAACAAAGGGTCGGGCTTTTTAGTTATGATGATTATGGGTGGAGGATTCATCTCCTTATTTCAAGGAATATTAGTTGATCAAGAATCTGTAGGAATCAGGCTAAGCTTCTTTGTTGGTGTAGGATGTTTCCTATACCTGTTTTATTACGCGTTGAAGGTTCCTGGAATCTTAAAAAAGCAGCAAGTGGAATTGGACTGATCATTGATAATAGAGAGGTAGAATCATGAAAATTTGGTCGAAACATCGATTTGGGTTTGTCAATATTGATGACGACTTTGTCTACTTAACGAACTCAGGCAATTGGTCAGAAGTTCAAAAACTCAAGGAAAAACATGCCGATCAGCCAGAAGCATCGAAACTTCAGTCGACACTAATGAACAGTCTGTATGTCAGTCTGTTTTTGGTCCTCCTAGTTTTTGTGGCGTTAAAAGGCCAAGTTGTTTTTGCCATTGTGATAGCAAGTATTTTCGGAGTTTATACGCTGTATCAATCTCTGACACGCGCGTATAGAGGAAAATATAAAATTCCAAAATCGAAAGTTGAAAAAGTGGTTGTTAGCAATGATGATGTGCACCTATCTTTTTTAGATGCCCATGGCAATGTCAGTGAAATAATTCTCCGAAAAATTACTGATGAATGCCGTGAAGCGCTGTTATCGATTTAGGTAGAAAGAGTCTTCAGTCTCCAAGTCTAAGGTCGATGCGACTCAGGATTAAATGCACACCCCTCGCATGACGAATCTTTTTTGAAGAAACGCTTGTATGCCTCGTATCCTAAATAGAAGATCGCTGCACTGATGGTTGCTATGACTAAAACTGTTTGCATTACGCCAAAATTTGATAAGTAATGAAGGCTCCAAAATACGCCAAAACGCCCATATATCCAAGTTGTACCAAGGGCCACTTCCAGCTTTTGGTTTCTCGCTTTACCACAGCTAACGTTGCCATACACATCATCGCGAAAGCATAAAAAACCATCAAGCTAACGCCAGTAGCAAGCGAATAAACAGGCGTTCCATCCGAACGCTTTTCCGCTTTCATTTTTTGCATCAATGGTACTTGCTGTTCCCCATCATCTTCCACGGCATAAATGGTCGCCATCGATCCTACAAAGACTTCACGCGCCGCAAACGAGGTGATGAGTGAAATGCCAATTTTCCAATCGTAGCCCAAAGGTTCGATGACAGGCTCAATGGTTTTACCCATAATGCCGATGTACGAGTTTTCCATTTTAGCGGAAGCCACCAATTGATCGGCTGCTTCGGCATCCAACCCTTGCGATTGAGCCGTCATTTTCGCTTGGTTTTGAGCCAATTGGATGCGTTCAGACGGTCCATAACTGGCCAATGCCCACAAAAGTATGGAGATGGCTAAGATGATGCGTCCGGCATCCCAAACAAAAAGACGAACCTTCTCTAAAACCACCAATCCTACATTGCCCCACCGTGGTGCTTTGTAAGGCGGAAGCTCTAACATCAAGAAACCTTTTTGATCTGTTTTTATCAGCACTTTCAGGATCACTGCAACGATTAATGCCATGGCCGTTCCCAAAAAGTACAACCCAAACAATACCAGTCCTTGAGCATTGAACACTCCCCAAACAGTCGTTTCAGGAATTACGAGCGCTATCAACAAAGTATAGACGGGAATGCGCGCGCTACAACTCATCAAAGGTGCCACAAGAATGGTTATCAGTCGCTCTTTTCGGTCTGAAATTGTGCGTGCAGCCATTACACCAGGAATGGCACAGGCAATACTCGACATCATCGGCACCACACTTTTGCCATTCAACCCAAGAGGTCGTACCAATCGATCCATGATGAAAACAACGCGAGCGAGATACCCCGTTTCTTCCAAAATGGAAATGAAAAAGAAAAGCAAGGCAATTTGAGGAATGAAAATGACCACACCGCCAATGCCAGGAATAATTCCTTCAGTAAGTAAGTCTGTAAATACACCTTCGGGCATCATGCTTGCCGTCCACTCAGAGAAAGAACCGAAGGCTCCATCGATGAGGTCCATAGGAATGCTTGAAAATTCGAAAATGAATTGGAAAATAACAAGTAAGATGCCCGCGAAAATCGCATACCCGAAAACAGGATGCGTAAAGACCTTATCCCACTTGCTCACAAATTGATCTTTGGTCACAACTTGCTCAATATCTGGAAGAATGGTATTAATTCGCTTGTAGCGTTCTACCGTTTCCTTCTCTTGTCCAGGGAAATCGATAGGAGCGCAAGGAACATACCCCGTTTTTGAGCGTTTCGGTAAATTTTGAAGCGTTTCAAGAATGTTAGATTTCCCGATTCCGGCACGTGCGTTGGCACTCACAAATTCAGCTTCTGGAAAGTGTTTTTTCAAGCCCTCCAGATTCACGGAAATCCCACGTCTCTTCGCAACATCGGTCATGTTCAGCACAAACAATGTTGGGTGTCCAAGATCGTACGCCTGACTGGCAAGAAGCAGGTTTCGTTTCAAGTTGGAACTGTCCAAGATTACCATCACGGCATCAGGACGTTCGCCTTTTTGGGTAGCATTGAGTGATTCGTACACCACTTTCTCATCGCCAGATCTTGGGTAAATGCTGTAAGTTCCGGGCAAATCGACGAGGTCTGCCTTGGTTTCGCCCAACTGAATGGATCCTGATTTAATGTCTACGGTAACGCCAGGGAAATTGCCCACGTGTTGTCGCAAACCCGTAAGCATGTTGAAAATGGAGCTTTTTCCCGTATTCGGATTCCCAACCAGCGCAACTCTCATCCTTCTATTTCATTGTTTGAAACAGTAACCAATTCTGCCTCACTAATTCTCAGAGAAAGCAAATGACCATTAATAGCAATGGCAATTGGGTCGCCTAACGGAGCGCGGAATAAGACACGAACAGACTGTCCTTCCAGAAGACCCATTTCGAGCAACTTAACACGCAGTACAGAAGAAGCGATAGAAAGAACCTCCACTTGCTGACCGTTTTGAATATTCGATAGTAATTGCGACATGCGAAGGACAAAAATACAGTTTGTTGCCTGATTTTGCAGTAACCTAAAAAGGGTATTTGAACAAGGGACGCGAGAGGTGTCCAAATGCGGGTTTACAATTAGTTTTGCGCCTAATTGCGAAGCAGTCTTCTGTCTAAATCAGAATTTTCTGCTTTACGATCAATCGAGCCGTTTCCCGTGTCTTTTGTTGCAGAATCACATCTTTATCTACGGTAACGCGGTCTATGGTCGCCTGATCGTAGTGGCGAATGGTCACCAATTCCAATTCCTCGTTGAATTTCACTTGGTAGGAATCGCCAAAAACGGCTAAAATTTGCGAAATATCTACCTTGTCAGCATCCACCAAAATGGAAAAGCTCAAGGCTGAATTCTGCATCAGGTTGATCTTCGTACTCACTTTTGCCAATCGATCAAAAATATCGCTGAGATTTTCTTCTACGATAAACGAGAAATCCTTGGGTGTAAATGAAAACAAGACTTGATTCATCTTAAAAATAAACGAGGGAACGAGGTGGTCACTCGACATCGATTCTTGAATGATCGTGCCTTCCGCTTTTGGGTTTACAAAAGATTTTACGTGCAAAGGAATGTTCTTGTTTTGAAGCGGCTTCACTGTTTTAGGGTGAATAACCGACGCCCCGTAATAAGAAAGCTCAATCGCTTCTCGAAAAGAAATCTGATCCAATTTCACCGTATTATCAAACCATTTCGGATCTGCGTTTAACATGCCCGGTACATCTTTCCAAATCGTAACGCTCTCGGCATGGCAGCAGTAGGCAATAATTCCAGCGGTGAAATCAGAACCCTCGCGACCCAGAGTAGTCGTTGAATTATCATTGGACCCAATAAATCCTTGCGTAATTTGGATGTCGCAGGAGTCAAAATTGGGAAGAAAACGCTTCTCAAAATGCGTGGTGGTTAAATCCCAATCAATTTCAGCCTCGCGGAATTTGCGATTTGTTGTGATTATTTCGCGCGCATCTGCCCATTGACACGAGAGTCCTTTAGAGCTCAGGTAGGCAGAAACAATTTTGGTAGAAATAATTTCGCCAAGCGATACAATTTGATCGTATTCGAAATCAAAATTTTCCGAAACGATGCCGTGAAAATGTGCTTTCAAATCAGAAAAAACCCCGTTAATTTCTTCAAAGATGGGTGCGCTTTGATCTTCGAACAGTGCCTGCATGATTTCCATGTGGAACTTTTGGCGTTCTGCTACCAACGTTGCAAATTTGGATTCATTGCGCTCCCAATAAGCCTGCGCAACCTGCTCCATAGCATTGGTTGTTTTGCCCATGGCAGAAATAACAATAGCTAATTTCTCACCTTCAAACAATTGAAGAATGCTCGCAACATTCTGAACAGCAGCGGCGTCTTTTACAGAAGCACCACCAAATTTGAACACTTTCATGCACCCGATTTTCGGCAAATGTAGGAATTTAAGCGCTCTCCCAAGAAAAAGCGTTTAAATATTTCACAAGAAGTTATTAGCTTAACTTATCTGTTAGAATTCTCATTTCTATTACGGGAGAAATGCGCTCGTACAAAATGTTGTAAACCGCCTCTACAATGGGCATTTCCACCTGAAACTTCTTCTTGATTTCCATCACACTTTTTGTAGCGTAATACCCTTCAGCCACCATGTCCATTTCCATTTGCGCTGTTTTCACTGAGTAGCCTTTGCCAATCATAAAGCCGAAAGAGCGGTTTCGCGAGAACTTAGAGTACGCCGTTACGAGTAAGTCGCCGAGATAGGCAGATGATTTTACATCACGGTGAATAGGACTCATTTCATCAATGAGGTTTTCAATTTCTTGAATGGCGTTTGAAATTAACACAGATTGGAAATTGTCGCCGTATCCTAGTCCGGCACAAATACCTGAAGCAATGGCATACACGTTTTTCAGAACCGCAGAAATCTCCGTTCCAAATAAGTCGTCTGAAACTGTCGCCTGAATGTATCGGCAACGCACCAACTCGGCCACTTCTTCACAAACATCTTCATCCTGACAAGCAATGGTCAGATACGAAAGACGCTCCAGTGCCACCTCTTCAGCATGACAAGGGCCACAAATGATTCCGATGTTGTCGTAAGGAGTGCCAAATGTTTTGTGAATAAAACGGGCGGGAATAGCATGGAATTCAGGAATGATTCCTTTGACCGCCGAAAACACAATTTTGCCCTCCAAAAGCTCCTTTGGAAAATCTTCGAACAAATCCACCAAAAAGGCAGATGGTGTTGCGATAATGACAATATCCGCAGGCTCAATTACAGCTTTGAGATCGGTACTTACATCAATTTTATCCAGCTGAAACTCCACAGATTGTAGATAATTGGGATTGTGTCGGAATTTTAGGATGTGTTCAACCGCATTTTCATTGCGCATGTACCATCCCACGGACGGAACATTATTGCAAAGAATTTTAACTAGGGCTGTAGCCCAGCTACCACCGCCTATTACAGCTATTTTCTTCTGGTCGCTCATTTACTGTGTTACGTAACAAATTTAGGATTTATTCCAACATAGTAAGAACATCTGAAGCGATTAGCTAGGAATCGTTGAGAATGAATTAATTGACTCTAGCTAGCCGATGGGTTATATTTCGTAAATTTGCGAGTAAACTAAAACGATTTTTATGAAAAAACTACTACTCGCGTTGGCAATGCTGCCTGCTATGGGATTTGCCCAGGTGGAAGCAGTTGAAGCCGACCTTCATTTCGAACCGATAAATCCTGCGTTGCAAGCGATTGAATCAGGTTCAAAATCTACTTCTTGTGGACCTGATACAGTTGAATATGCACTAGCAAAAGCTACGGGACTTTCAGCTTTGAGTATTAACAATGCAACATCAGGTTATGCAGTAGCACAATATTTTAACTGTCCACAACCATTGACAATTTCAGCTGTTGAATTTTTCGCCTACAAAATTGATGCAACAGGTGGAACTTCATTGACAGCTACTGTTCAAATTTACGCCGCTGGGCCAGATTCACTTCCAAGTGGCGCTCCATTAGGGACTACCACAGTTACTATGGATACGAACTTTTATGGAGGAGACCTTGAAAGTTTGAGCAAAGTAGCCAACTTCTTCCCAGTAAGTGTTAATGTACCATACGTTGTGGTTGTTGAGAACAACACGGCGATTGGAATGGGATTGCTTTTCAGTGATTACAATGCAATTCCGCCAGATGGGTTGGAAGAATGGTTGCCATCCGTAAATATTGGTGGAAACTACCTACGTGCTTACGATATAAGTGTTGGTGGTTCTCCACTGGATTGTGACGCACTGTTTCATCCGATTATTTCCTATACGTTGGACGCAGGGTTTACTGCCTCTGCGAACTGTTTCTCAGGAGGTCCATTGATCAACTTTACCAATACGTCTTCACCGATAATGGAAGACAGAATGTACTCGGTAGCTGCGTTCATCGGAGCGCCAGAACTTGGATACACCTGGGACTTCGGTGATGGAGGTGGAGGAAACGCCATCGATACGTTTAACACATATGTAAATACAACAATCGATTACACAGTGTTCCTTACCGATTCAATTTTCGGTTGGACTTCTACTTGTGTTGATACGGATTCTACTTTTATTGGTGATGATTTACAAACTGATTGGACATCCGTTCCAGCGGGAGGTGGCGTTGTAAACTTTACCAACACTTCTACTTCATCAGCTACACAAACGAGCTGGTTGTGGGATTTCGGTGATGGAAACACAGCAACACAGGAAAATCCTTCCCATACGTATGCTACATCTGGAAACTACACGGTTTGTTTGACAACATTAACAGATTGTGGAATTGATTCAACTTGTGCAACAATTAACGTAACGGTTTGTAGCAATCCTACAGCAGTTTTCTCAGAAACGAACAACGATCCATCGTTTGATTTCTTAGACGGTTCTACAACAACGGGACCCGTAACATATTCTTGGGACTTCGGCGATGGAAACTCATCGACACAGCAGAACCCTTCTCACACGTACATTGACAACGGTACTTACACTGTGATATTGGTAATTACGGATGATTGTGGTGTGGATAGCGTTTCAACAACAGTTACAGTTAACAACGGTTGTGTAGATCCAATAGCGGACTTTACACAGTCTGGTTCAGAGCCAACATTTACGTTTACAAACGGATCTACTTCTAGCACAAATACTACGTATAGCTGGGACATGGGCGATGGAACAACATACACTACGCAGGATGTAACACATACGTACACAGCCAATGGAACATATACTGTAACATTGACAGTAACGGATGATTGTGGAACCAACACAACCACACAAACGGTAGATGTAACTACAATTGGTTTGTTGGATTTAGAAGGAGAGTCGTTTGTGGCATTCCCGAACCCTGCAAATGATGTATTGAATGTTGAATCAGGTCAAATGATCACATCCATTGAAATGATGGACATGACAGGACGTATCGTAATTCAATTGGAATGCAACACCAACTTTGTAGCGGTAACAACTTCTCAATTGTCAGAAGGACACTACACATTGCGTGCAGTGCACGGAAATGGTGCTGTTAAGGTACTTCCAATCGAGGTGATTCACTAAGATTTAAAACTTTCATAATTCAAAAAGGAACTGTCTTCGGATGGTTCCTTTTTTCGTTTTAGTCAGTTAGTAAAGGCAAGATCTGACGATAAAAATCAGAGATATTGGCATTGTCTAGCAAACCCGCAACCTGACCATCTCCCAGTTCCATAATGATCCATTCGCCATTCGTTTTTTGGGCAATATCCATCGTGAAAAATTGACTTTCGATGTATTGCGCAATTTCAATGAATGGACGTAGCTCCGGAAGCTGATCGCCATAATCAACATTGTCCCAATATGGAAACAATGCTAGGACTGCGCCATTCAAAAAGAAAACTCGAAACTCCTTTGTAAGCGGCATGCCACTTTTATGGTGATCGGTGATGTGTTCAAGCTCTTCAAAAGCTCTAAATACCAATCCTTCGTTTAAAGAGTCTCCTCGTAATTCGAGAAACTGTTTAGTGACCTTGAGCACAGCATTTCTATCTGATGCGTTAGGAATGTAGCAGGCCTCTTCCCAATGATGCTTTTCTGACTTCACGAAGTCCTTGACAATTATCGGAGCAGTATCAAAATTGGCAGCTAGTTCTAGGATTTGTTTTTCATCAAGTGGTGCATTCGGCTCGCTCCAGAAAGATTTGGGCGTGTACCCTTCAATTTTATGGTAGGATGAAGGGAAGTAATGACAATGTTTATAGGCTTTAGGATCGTTGATAAGTACAATGTTCTTTTCTTGCAAAGCTTCATAGAGAAGCGTATATGCTTGAATCGTCAACATCCAGCCTCTATACAACGCTGTTGCCTCATCCTTTAGCTCAGGAATCAATTGCAACGCCTTTTTTACATTACCACTCGTGAGTTCCTCGAAACTTATTAGGTGGGTTTTAAATCCAATGGATTGAGCCGCATTTTGCTCCAAAGCATAATCAGGTTCAACCTTATTCTGGTCAAAAACGCTATCGCAATAAATGAGTATCATAAGTGTACGCATAAAAAAACCGCCGATCATTGAGATGCGGCGGTTTCAATGAGGTGTGATTTATCTTATTCTTTAATCACCTGGTGAACGGAAGTTCCTTCGTTGCTTGTTACGCGAACGAGGTAAACTCCTGTGCTGTAATTTTGAAGGTTTACCGTTGTTTCTTTATCATTTGAAACATCGATAGTTTCCAAAATCTTTCCAGTGGCATCGGTCAATTCAATTGTTGCCACTTCTTCTGTCCAATGCACGTTGATGACATCTTTCGTTGGATTTGGGAACAATTCTAAATCGCCATTCACTACTTCTTCCAAACCGGCAAATGCCTCGGCAATGGTAAAGTTGAAATCGGACATATCAAAGAAAGTTCCTTCCTCGCTCATGACCATTACACGTGCAATGTTGGTAAAGTTTGATGGAACAGTCACTTGAGCGCTTCCTGTATTTGGAACACCTGTTGTAAGTGTAATCGGGAAGGTGTTACCGCCATCAATTGATAAGAAAATATCTACGTTTTGACAGTTCACAGGCGCATTGTTTGTATTGGCAACGTCCCATGTTACAGTGCGCGTTTGTGTTTCGTACCAAACAATTCCGAGTGTATTTGGAGAAGTTACTTCGAACGGACCGCTGTTTCCATCTACGGTTACTGTTACGTCTGCGTGATCATTACATCCGCCCGCTCCAGAAGAATTGTCTCTTACAGTAACACGGAAATTCATGGTACGTGATACACCTGGAAGGCGCTCCCATGTGAATGGGCCATTGTTTTTAATAGCCGACAATCTTGGAAAGTATCGTGTGGGTTCACTATCCGATGGCCAGCTTCTAAAGTTTGGACCGTTCGTAGATGAAGATACAGGTGGCTGTGTACTTGCCTGATTGTCCATTTGCTCCCAGTTATAGGTCAAAGGATCGTTGTCTGGATCGTCTACCACTGCTGTCAAAGCAAATGGTGTATTCGCAGGAACTGTTGCCCCTCCGTTTGTTCCTGTAATATCAGGAGCTGTATTCGATAATTGCGTAATGGCTTCACATTGGTGTCCACCGCTCAAGATTTCGAAGCTGATTTCTTCAAGACTTACGCCATGAAAGTGATCATCGCTATTGTTTTGAACGTTTGGTGCACAAATTCCTGCGTATCCCATAATAGTGCTTGCACTACCTGGCTCCATTGCCGTGCTGTTGTTTCTGTTACAATCGTTGTTTTGCGTATGATTTGCTCCGAACTGGTGTCCCATCTCATGCGCTACATAATCTACATCGAATGGATCACCAACTGGTGCACCACTTCCGGTAACTCCGCGAGCCTTGCTGCTAGAACATACAACGCCCAATCCAGCCAAACCACCACTATTGGTTCCAAAAACGTGACCAATATCGTAATTCGCTGAACCGATAACATTATTAATGTCGACCTGCACTTCTGCAATCATAGCACCAGTGTTTCCATTTGAATATGGGTCTGAACCACTATTCGTATAAACGATTTGATCGTTGTTTGCGACAATTTCCATGGTGATGGCCATATCTTTTTCGTAGATACCATTCACACGGTTCATGGTTGTTGCTTGAGCTGCAACGGCATCGTTCACGGTTCCACCTTGGAAAGCTGTGTACTCACCAGTGGCTGCAATGGCACATCTGTAGGTACGTAATTCACAAGTTCCGAACTCTTTCAACTGTCCTGTTGTAAGTTCGATGCTTGTATTCAATGGTTCAAGGTCGCTGTTGAATTGGCAATCTCTTTCTTTGTCCGTCACGAAATTTTCACGCGTGTATACAATGTAGTAATCTGTGTTTCCTTGAATCGCCGGATCAATAAAAATGGTAGACCCGTCTGGTCGGAAAATCATTACGTGCAATCCTTTGTGGGTGATGTCCCACTTTACAAAATGCCCTTTTTCGTTGTACGCATCATACGTGTGGATTTCAGGATAATTGGCAGCCAATCCGGGGCTAACGGTATGGTTTCCTTTGGCATAGTACGTGTGGAAACTTCCATCTGGATGCGGAAAGTCTAGTTCCGCCACAAAGCCTTGTCCAACTTCACGGAACATAATTCCATTCAACTGAGCCACAAGAGCCTCTTCATTCATTTCAAAGTAAATGGCATCAGTTGCCGTAATTTGCAAGTCGCCATGCGCCAAAACAGTTTGTTCAGAAACTTGTTGGGCAGGATAACTTACCGTTTTTCTATTCTGAGCAGCCAAATTGCCAGACAGTAATAAGGAGCTGGCGGCTACCAGGGAGTAAAGTACAGTTTTCATTTTCGCTAGTTTAACTATTCTGGTTAAAGATAAGGAAATCGGCACCAAAGCGAAAAATTTAATTAAGATGGCTCTTTTAATCCTAACAAAACATGACGAAGATCAGGTTTTAAGCAAAAAATGATCATGGTTTGAGCGTTTTGATTGCCGCACCTTTGACATATAAAACGTTACTAAAAACTCAATGATATGGAAAATGTACACAATCAAGGTCTGAAGTCTGGAGAAGTAATCTTTGCAGAGAACACAGAATTCAATCGTTTTGGATTGATTTGCGCTGTAATACTTGTGGTAGGATGTACTGGCGGACTGGCCGTTGGACTTGGAGCAATTGAATATGTTGCAACGTTGGTTGCCGCAGTAATCCCTACGATGATCACTTTAAGCCTGCTTTTGGCGGTAGCGCCTATGCGTTATGTAATGACATCAGGAATTGTTAGCACAATCATTAACCTTAGTATGATCGCGTATTTTTTGATTGCTTAAAAGATTTAGACGCGCATTAGGTGCCCTGACTTCCGAGAGAGGTCAGGGTTTTTTGTGCTCTATATTTTAGAACGTAGGAGCACAAAATGTATAGAGGTAAACCTTGCAGGTTGACAGTTTTAATAGTGCGCACATCCGCCAAACGCCATTTACCTTACTTCCGGGAAACTTCAGCGCGTAAAGCCCAAACAGGAACGCTTCTGGGTCTTCGAGCCTGTCGAGAGGCCCCAGTAATGTGTCAATTTGAAAATAGGTAGCGTCTAAAGCCTGCGATTTACGTGTGAATTTTGGTCAAACAGAAACGATTTAGGTCAACAGCAAATAAGCGACCACAACGGCACTAAGGACATATGTATGTAACGAAATCTTTGTGAAGTGCACTAGTTTCTGACAATGTCAGAATCTTTCGTCATTTTGGCGGTCGCTGAGCTTATCGAAGTGCAAGCCAATAGGAATACAGTAAATTACCGCCTAAAAATTTCTCCCCAACTTTTGATATTGACCCATAAAATCCTTGCAGATGCTAACTTCATAAAAAAAGCACCGCATTTTCAGCGATGCTTTCCTTTGTCAACTTTAGATCTATTAATAATGAACATCCCAACGATTGCGTTGGTCTTTGTAGAATCCCATTTCGTCTTTGATATGACGTTTGGCCTTTCCTTCCCCACTATTCATAGCCAAATTTGCTAATCCGTCGGCTTTGTTAAAATCGGCCTTCCACAGATACAATTCTGCCAGGTTGCACTGCAGCATAGCGGTAACTTTCGAGTTGATGCGTGATTTTTTATCGTTCAAGTTCGATTCTGCCAAGATTGTTTCCGTTGTATTGATTGCCGTATTGATTTGAGCCATTGCACTAGAACGATCACGATCTGAACTCACCTGTTGTAATGCCAATGTCGTTTGCGTGAAAGCATTGGTCACATCCGAATAATCAAATCCTTTGAATGACTTTACTGAGTAAATTTCAGCGGTTCTTGAACGTTCCACAAACCCAAACTGATTGTTTAGGTGATCGTTGGCGCGCGAAAGTGCATTTTGACGTGCATGCGTTTCAAGCTGACGGTAGAAAGTCTCCTTGTTATCCATCATGTACAATTGGTGATCGTACTTACTTTTTTGCGTTGGCATGTTGTAGGTCATTTCGCCTTCAAAAAGCATGGTCTCCATCATAATTCCTTGCGATGGATTGGCAACTCGTAAGCCAATCGGCAATACATACCGTGCTTTGTATTCATATTTTGTTGTGGCTCCCGTTCCTTTCTTTTCGGAAAGAATGCGAATGCTGCGAATTGGGTGAATAGTGATGGTGATTTCTACTTCTCCTTCTCCTTTTTCGTACCCAGAAAGATTGATGCGCTGCTCTGCTTGGTTTTCTTCGAAGTTGGAATGCAAAATGGGAGCTTCTACATTTTCCATCACAGGAGGCTGAGGATATACGGGAGCAACAGGCTGAGCCGGAGTGCTTCCATCTGGGTTTGTTGTTCCACTATTTACGCTTTTTTCCCATGCCGCCATATTTTGTAAGTGCAGTCGATCCAAAGAGTCAATTTCACGATAGTAACGCGCAGAAGCATCTTGAAAGAATTGCAGTGCAACTGCTTGTCGTGCCTGAAACATGGTTGTACTGTCTTCATTTGCTTGAAGATAAGCATGTTCTACCGTAACATTGTACTGATCGAATTGCGTATCAATTTTTAGTAGCGGTAATTGGATATAATTAAAACTGATCTTATGGTCGTTGATGTTTTGACCGAAGGATACTGCCCCCGAAAATAAGAGAGCCGTAGCAAGTAGTAATCGTTTCATAAGTTTTGGTTTTTGTAAATCTAATGATTTTCATGTTTTCACACTCCCCAAGACAAGTGTTGTGCCACAATCATCACGTTAAGAAACTTTTAACAAACTACTGATACACGTTATCAGTGATTTTTTGCACCCAATTGGACTGCTTTCGGAATTCAGAAAACATGAGGAAAATGACCACTGAAAATTCTATATAAATCCACCAGAAAGGCTCTTGAAATGTATCGCCGTAAGCGAGATAGGTACCGAAAATCAGCAAGGACCAAACCAAGGGATACAGCTTGCGCGAAAGTATGCCCAACGGAATCAAGAAAGTGATGTACCAGGGATGTAAAATAGGCGTAAAGAGGAAATACGTGGTAAAAAGGAGCAGCGCGGTATTGGTGCGATCTGTTTTTCCAAAAAAGGTAATTCGCAGCATGATGGCAGCAGAAATAAGAGGAAAAATTAGGCAAATGAGTGCGGAAATATTGGTTTCGGAAAACAACAACACGAAGTCGCGCAAAACGTAATAGAGGCCCGTATTGAATGAAAACCATGCGAAAAACAAGCCCACGCTTTCTTTGAAGTTCTTGAAGGTTTCGAAATCTACGTAAATGGCAAACAGCCCGATACTGCCAAGCCCGGCAATCATGCACATGATCAGCCATCTTTTAAACGGTTGGTTGCGAAAGAAGGCCCCCAAAAGCAACAGGGGAGTTAATTTGGTCATCACTCCCAGTGCAATTGAAATGGAAGCGCCGACCCAATGATTTATTTGGGCTAAGAAAAGAGCAAACAAGATAAAGGTGATGGCAAGCGCTTCAAGGTGCAGGTTTCCGGTCAACTCAATAATTACGAGCGGGTGCAACCAATAAAGAGGGAGCCAATGTGCTTTATTTTTCGCAGTTAATAAGGCTTTAAGAAGAAAAAACGAGGCAATTTCCGCGAGTAAAATCCACAAGCGTAAAATTGACAGGTTGGCTCCATAGGGATCATTTCCCATAGCAGCTGTGCGAAACACAAACTGATTGACAGTGGGGTAGATAGAGTAGTAGTTTTTCGAATTCATCCCATCAGGGAATTCTTCTGTATGCGCTTCCAACATTGTGCGGTACTTCTCCTGATGCTCTTTGGTCACGTGTTTTTCATACTGTGAAGGCACAAAGGCAAAAGCCGAATACCCATCCTTGTTTAGCTCTCCGTCCCAAACAAAGCGAAAATAGTCGTCGGAAAGGTGGGGTGTGGCAAGAAGAAAGCACAGTCGAAATGCCAACCCAATTCCAAAAATCCAGGTCCATGAATAATTGCGAAACAGGCGGTGCATGAGCAACCAAAATGCAGCGAGAATTGCAAAGAACAAGAGAATTTCGGTGTGGTCTGTACGTTGAAGATTTTGCGCAAAGAAGCAATAGAATAAGGCAGAAATAAGAACAAAAACCCAGGCGCCGTATGTTCTGATTAACGCCACTGGAATGTTCGATTTTTAAAGAAAATGGCAAGGGAGAATCCAGTAAGAATGATCATCGCGTAAGCAATAATCATGGCGTTCATGGTTTTAAATCCGAGGTAACACCAGTACAAACCGTAGCCCCAACAAACGAACTCTAGAAACTTAATGCTGTATTCTTTCTTGTAATCGTATCCGTTTTTGATCTTCTTGGCAATTTTTTCATCCCCAAATTTCGGTGTTCGAACAAAGGGCGATTTTTTACCCCAGTATCCTTCAATTACACCAAAACTCATGTAAAGAGAGATTCCGGTTGTCATAGAAAAGAAGGTAAACAGGGAAGGAACGTACCAAAGAAGTGCATTCAATTTGTTCTTATTTGCAATGAGTGTTCCCGCCAGGAAAATTAGGAAGAGTGAAGCACTCACTACGGGACCGATGGGCAAGAAATAATCGTGGTAGGGCAATGTCACCAATTGTTCGGTATTCACATAAAATACGAAAGGACTCAGCAGCAACAATGCCACCACAAGCAAGTATACCGAACTGTTCAATAAGTGGAAAGAGCCCATAAGTTTTGCTCCGAAGCCCACGGATGAAGCCCAAAGTAGTTTCCAGTTCTTACGAACGCACTCTGCGGCACCTTTCGACCATCGAAATTGTTGTGTTCGATAGGCTTCGAATGTCGATGGAAGTTCTGCAGGAGAACCAACACTGAACAGGTATTCGAAGCGCCATCCACGCGCTTGAGCACGGAAACTTAAATCCAAATCTTCCGTTAAGGTATCCGCCTTCCAGCCACCCGCATCCGCAATACACTCCTTGCGCCAAACACCTGCCGTTCCGTTAAAATTGATGAACCCATCTGCGTTGTGACGCCCGAGTTGTTCAACGCTGAAATGTGTGTCCAGCATTAATGCCTGAGCGCGTGTGAGCAGCGATTGTTTTTTGTTGATGTGCAACCAACGGGTTTGAACAACGCCCACCTTCGGATCTTGAAAATGAGGAATTGTTTCTAGGAGAAATTGCGCTGATGGAACAAAATCAGCATCGAAAATGGCGACAAATTCTCCCTTCGCAAATTGGAGTCCGTAAGCAAGCGCGCCTGCTTTAAAGCCCGAACGATCGTCTCGGCGAATTAAATCAAAATTACATTGGTATTTCTCAATGTACTTGCGAATGGTTTCTGTGGTTTCATCGGTAGAATCGTCCAAAATTTGAACTTCCAACAAATGCGCGGGATATTCGATACCCCTTACGGCATCCAACAGTCGTTCAATGACATATTTCTCGTTGTACAGCGGCAATTGGATGGTAACCATGGGCAAATCTGCCTCCGCTACATTCGGTTTTGGCTTTTTACGTCGGCGCAGTGCGTTTACCACAAGAATTCCTTCGTGTAGGACGTGCATCATCAACAGAACGTTGATCACAAGCCAAATAATGAAAATTGCATTAGACATTGGCGTCAAAAATACTATTTCGATCCGTGAAAAGCGCCAATAAAAACGCATCAAATAAGAATGCCACGGTGATTCCAATCAGGAATGCCCATCCGAAAGGCTGCACCCAATCGTATCCAGAGAACAGGAAGGCTGCGAAACCAATGGCGAGTACGGCTGAGGTAACTGCTATTGGGTACAGCGATCCGCGGGAATTTTTGTCTCGATGCAACAACAAATAAATGGAATCGTCCACGCACAGCCCCATAATTACGGTGAAAAAGAACAGTGAAATGGGGTTAAGGTCGCTACCCAAAAGCACCATAACTAACAATGCTACGAGCAATGGAAGTGAATTCGCAAGCAAGGTGGCGAAGAATACCGCCCAATTTCGCACGAAAACAAAGGTTAATAGTGCGCCGAAAAGAATGCTAATGAGAATGCCGAGCATGATGTTTTCTGAAAACCGTTGTGTGGTTACATCGTTATGAAAAGCAACTCCGCTCAATCGTGCTTGAAGGTTTTTTGGCGGTGGATTATTTCGGATGAACAAGCCCAATTTTTCCCAACGAACAAGTGCTTGCTTCAAGTCTAAATTAGAAAAACTGAATCGAATTCTTGCTTTTCCCTTGTTGTGTCGAATGATATTCTCGCCTCCCAGTAAATCCGTGTTTTGAAGGAAAAGACTGTCGAAGCGCGCAGGATAGCTGAAGGCTCCCGGATGACCATTTCGTTGGAAGCGATGATAGCGTTTGGCGACAGTGGTTGGACTGGAAATCACCTTAATCGGGAACAATTCCGTCATTTTGTTTTCCAATTTCTCCAAATATTGCATGGATTCTTCGTTCCACAAATCATCGGGCTCCCTGAACGACAAGTGAATGGACCCGGTTTTATCGCCAAAGAATTGATCGCCCATAATAGTCGCCGCCTCGAATGCAGGGTGCTCTCCTTCCGTTACAAAAGGCACGTTGTTGATGACACTTTTGTTCCAAACGATAAATGCCAATGCGATTGAAATTACGGCACTCGCGCCAAGCAAAATGTAGCGTTTCGATTTCCAACGATTCGTGTACTTTTCGTGAAAAGTATTCCAACGGTTTCCAGTTCCTTGCTTGAAGAAATTCATTTCGGGTGTCAGAAGCTGAATGGCCACAAAACGTGAAGTGAGAAATGCGAATGCCACACCAAAAATGGAAACAAGTGAAATGTCTGTCAACGTTGGACTGTCTGCTAAAAATAGGAACAGAACAAATCCAATCATGTTGGTGAGAGAAGTCAAAAGCATCGGTCGATTCAAAGACTTCGCAAGGACTTTTCTCAATGCATTTTCGCTTTCAACGCTTGCCCGAATTTCATGGTGTTTGTAGAGCAAGTGCATCAAATCCGTAAAGGATAAAACGATCAACATGCACGGAATGGCTACCATGTGTACCGAAAACGGTATTTGATTGGTATATAAAAAGAGCGTTGTTAGTGATAGGCTGAAAGCGATCATTACAAAAATGAACAGCAATCCGCGCAATGAGCCAGTAAATACATAAAACAGCAGTAAAATGATAGCGAAGCTAATGGAGCCGATAAACAAAGTTTCGTTCTGGTTTTGAACACGCAATTCTTGTTCGATGGCTTGATAATCCAGAGGAATCATTGTAATTCCATCGCGTTTCATTTCTTTATGAAATTGATCCAGGCGTTTTTGAGAGTAGGTCTCCAACGGTACAAAAAGCAGCGCATATTTGCGGTTCTCAGATAAAAACTTTCGCGTGATGTCGTTGAATAAGTGTGACTTGGCATGCCATTTTTCAAAGCGCTGTCTGGATTCTAGCGGCACAAAATTTTTCCTTTTAATGCCCAGAAAAGTCTGCACTGGAAACGGAACATTGGTAATACTGAGCGCTTGGAGCGAGTCGTTTTTTTGCCACCAATTCGCCGCTTGATCCATCCATTGATAATCTTCATACGATTTCCATCCGCGCTCGTTTTTCAGAACCAGCACCATAATCGGGTAGCCATCGCCTGCGAATGTTGCATCAAAAGCCTCCAATTGGAGACGGTCTTCTTCTGGAATCAAGGTGTAAGCATCTGGATTGCTCTCGAAAGGAATTTGTGGGGCAACGTTTATGGCACCCACAATGGATCCCATAATTATCAAGTAAAGAAGTACGCGCCATTTATTCATTTGCCAGAAGTTTTTCGATAAATGGAAGGACAGACCCCGCAATTTTTTGATGTCCCGCAGCATTCGGATGACTGTCGTGGGGAAGGTGCGTATACTTTTTCTTTTTGAACGAGAAACCGATGTTTTTCCATTGTACCTCTTTCAAACGTTTTTCCAATGCTTTGGTTTCATGCGAAGTATCAAGGCAGATTACTCCAAAAGGAATGTTTTTCTCTTTGCACAACGTCTCCATTTCTTGAATAATGCATGCGGTAACCGCCACAGGATCGCAGTCTGTTTCTCGGTTGCGCTCTAGAATTCCTTGCAGAAAATTAATGCTCGCCGACCAATATCTTCCTGGCAATTCGGAGTACAAATTGTGCCAAGGGGCATATTTCACTTTTCCAGAGCAATCGTCGAAAAAAGGGAACTTCGCTCCATCCATTCGGTCGTCTACATCAGAGGAAGAACGTCGGTAGCCAATCCGTAAGTTGGCCCGATATTTCTCCGAGAGTACGGTTCGGATAAAATGCACGGAAGATAGTCCAAGAAGTACGCAAGATGGTGGGTTTTTCTCAAGACGATCGCGCAATTGGAGCAGATGCTGCGCCGTTCCATACCCGACCACAGCGGTATTTTCAACGTTCCAATCGGGATGTTTGGCCTGTACAATTGCAGGGTAGCTTTCGTTGTCATTTACCCCATAACCATAAGTGTACGAACACCCTAAAAACAAGATGTTTTCTTGACTTTCGCCGAGATTCTCGGGAATAAATCGTTGTCCATTTGGTAGATGGGTGGCAGTAAATTCCACCGCATTGTTCAAGGTAAACTCGAAGGTTCCTTCATTGAGTTGAATCCCCAGGGTATTGTCAGCGATGTACGGATTTGCGGGCGTAGAACTTACTTCGTAATCTGAATTGTAATAAGGGCGATACCCCATAATCCAAAGCACACCTTCCACCAGAATGAAGGTAATTGCCGTGTAGATGAACGCCATTTTGAGAACCGAAAAAATCCGCTTTTTCACAGTCTAAAAATAGGGTTTTTGAGGATGCGTTGACTTCGAGAGCCTCAGTCAACCTTTTCGAGTGCCTGGTTCAACGTAATTCGTTGGGGAGATTGGCTGACTGAGGCTCTCGAAGTCAGCCAATTGATTACCGAAAACAAAGCCGCTTACAACGCAGACAATTTCAGCCCGATATAGACTGTGCGAGGTTGCGCAGGTCCGTAAACGAAGTTACTGTCGCGATTTTTGCCCGTATCGAAATCGTTTTGATAGGCATTTAGAATGTTTTTCACCCCACCGAAAAATTGCATTTCTGCTTTGATATTTGGCAATTTGAGATTGTACGAAAGACGGGTGCTCAACTCAAAGAATGCTTGCGAAGTTACGAAGGCATCATTGGGTTGTTCGGGTGCTCCTGCAAGGTGCAAAATGGTCATTGGACCGGTATAGACAGAGCTAATAGAAGCATTGAACTTACGTTTTGGCCACAGGAATACATTGGCATATCCATAGGTATTTGGCGTTCGTAGAAATACATCTGTACGTTCCAGAACATCGCTGTACAAAACAGGACTGTCAAACTTGCTTTCCTGAACGGTGAATCCCGATTCAATTTCGAAATCGTTTTGCCAGTTTAATCGCAATTCCAGACTGGTTCCCAATACCGTTGCGCCATCACCATTCCTTTTTTCAAACAATTCACCAAAGACATCTTCGCCCAAGGGGTGATAGTAAAATGCATTGTCGAGTTCTGTGTAGAAACCTTCGAGCGTGAATCCAGTGATGAATTTCTTCCCGCGTTTGTCATAGTTTATGGAAGTTGTGTAGCTATTCGAGCGTTCTTCGATGAGGTTGTCATCCAAAGTAATGCGCGAAATTCCTCCACCTGCGAATGCAATATGCATGTCCGAATCGAATGCTTGTGGAGCACGGAATCCACGTGCCCAACCAACGCGAAGCTGCAAGGCATCTTTGATCGTGTACATTAAAGAAGTTCTTGGGCTGACAACTGGTGCATCCAAGAAGTTGTGTTGATCGGCACGAGCCCCCAACAATAACTTTAAATTCTGCTTAATTTCCCAATCGCTTTGTGCAAATACACCCAAATTCCGCGTTGTTTGATCAATCACGTAATTGTAGGCAGGAATTACATCCAAAACATCGTCATAAACGTATTCGGTTCCCACCGTAAAAACATTTTCTCCCAAGGGAAATCCTTTGGCTTTTTGATTGAATTGCGCGCCTACCTGAAGCGTGGTTACTTCTGAAGTTCCGTAGGGTGGATTTAGAAAATGTGCGAGTAATTCCGTGCTATCATCAGGCAACACACCTGTGTAATGATCTCGATCGGTGTATTGTCCAGCGGTGTAAAGAATCAGGGACGATCTTCCTTCATTAAAATTGATTTGATAATCCAGGCTTCCGATATAAACATCGTGGGTTCTTTCTTCGGATTGTTGCGCTAAATGTGCGGGTCCGTCTACCATCTCACCACCGTATCGATACTCGTGCAAGCGGCTAAAGCTCAATTCAATTTTTTGATTTTCGGTAGGAAGAAAGAACATATTTGTTCCGAAGGAAAGATTGCGCAATGCAGTGATTTCCGAATAGTTGTCGCCATTGTGATCGTACATACCGCGGTTTCGGTTATTCACGAAAAATGAGATGCCGGAATTTCGGTTTTCGGATACCAACGTGGCGTTTCCTGCCAAAATGTTATCAATGCTTCCATTGCCCAAGAACTGCGTATTGTTGGAAATGGAGTAGTCGTTTTTGCGCGGCAATTTCGTGATTACGTTTACCGTTCCTCCGATGGCGCTCGATCCAAAAAGTGCTGATCCGCCGCCGCGAACGACTTCAATGCGATCGATCATGTTGGTTGGAATTTGCTCTAGTCCGTAAAGTCCGGTCAAAGGACTGAAAATTGGACGACCGTTTATGAGTATTTGAGAGTAACCTCCCGCCAATCCGTTCATGCGAAGTTGCGTGTAATTGCACGTTTGACAGTCTGTTTCTACGCGCAATCCAGGCTGAAATTTCAATCCATCTGAAAGCGTACAAGCCTGAACATTTTCGAGTGTCTTACTGTTTATCACTCCTACAATTACCGGGGCATCGGTTTTACGTTTGTCAGTACGTGTTGCCGTAACTACCACTTGATTCACCAACAACGGGTTGTCCAAAAGTGTAATCTCCATGGTTAAGGAAGAATCTTCTTTTGATAGCGTAATTTCCTTCTCGAAATAATCGTATTTCGGGTGCGCAATAACGAGGGTATAGGTTCCGAAGGGAACCTCAGAGATTTCCCATTTTCCGTCATAGTCGGATACATCGCCCAAGCCTTCGCCCTTCAACTTAATGGTTACCTGTGGCACCATCTCTTCTTCCATTTTCACCGTTCCAGAAATGCTTCCGGATTGTGCAAAACACCCTGCGCTCAGGCTGATGATAAGGCATACAAGTAATTGTTTCAATTGTGCTCAATAAATGTTTCTATGGGCAAATATACAAAGTTAGACTACTCTAACAAATATTTTTGATCATTCGATTCCTAGTTATGATGCACTATCCAGGCGTTTTAGTGGGGGTAAAGGGGGGTGTCAATACGCTTGCAATGCTGTTTCTTTATACCTTTGCGCTGTTATTTGAAGGCAATGGCAACCAACGTTAAAGAGAATTATCTCAAAGCAATTTTTTATCTCGATCGCGAAGATCCGAACATTTCTTTGTCGGACCTAAGCAAAGAGATGGGCGTGAGTATTCCTACGGTGAACAGCATGGTGAAACGCCTTCAGGAAGAAAAGTGGGTTGTTTACCAAAAGTACAAACCACTAAAATTGACCTCTAAAGGTCGAAAAACGGCTGCCTTGATTATTCGAAAACACCGATTGACTGAGATGTTTCTGGAAAAATTCATGGGCTTTGGATGGGAAGAGGTGCACGACATAGCCGAGGAGATTGAGCACGTGCGCATTGACAAGTTTTTCGATCGCATGGATGAATTGCTCGGGTTTCCGGCCATGGATCCGCATGGGTCGCCGATTCCAGATAAAGACGGTAACATTAAGCCCCGCAATTTTTCATTGCTTAGTGATATTGAAGCGGGCAGCGTTGTGCGTATTTGCGCATTGAAGGACAGTTCTCAGGAGTTTTTGCATTATTTGAACCGACAACAAATTAAGCTCGGTACGGTAATTGAGGTTTTGCGCATCGAGGAATTCGATAAAAGTGTGCAGGTGCAATTGAAAGAGCATTCCAATCCACTGATATTGAGCGCAAATGTGTCCAATCGCTTACTGGTGGATCATTTATAGAAATTGCCTTTCTTTCTTGAAGTAAAATCAAGTTGATCAATCCATTGGACTGTCCAGGATGTCTTCATTTAGCCGCTTAGTAGCATCTGTCTCTTTGTGACGAACGTGTATAAAGGAATGAAAACAGATGCTGTCAACAACGAAATAGCCGAAAATTGCTAGATAAAGCTCTGTTGATAAAATCTCGTTCAGTGCAAGCATAAGAACGAACACGGTTGCTATACTGCCTATAGCATGCAAGAGAAAGGTTCTGAGATGCAACTGATTTTTGGTCGGTTTCTTTTTCAGGTAGATGAACATCATGATGCAAAAAATGGCCATGAATGGAGCAGAAAGAACGGCGGCTACTGCTGCAAATGCAAACGCAATTTCAACCTCATTTGTAATTGGAGCACTCAAGATGATCCCTGCAACCAGAGTAATGAGCCAACTGAAGATGTAAAAATAGACTTTCATAGTTGGCAATTTAGGCGATTCGAAAGTGGGGAAATGGTAAGGAACGTTAAAAGTTGGGGGGCGCGACCAGAGAAGATAAGAAGAATAAGTGAGGATTGCCAGTAATTTCTATATAACTAAATAACCATATGGTTATATAGTGTAATGGATGGCGCGGTCAAATTACGATTAAAACCAACGTCTCTCAATAACGCCCTCCACCACTATAACTCACCGCATCACCTTTTCCAAAACTATAACTAAACCCAAGCGTTAAAAAGCGCCCTCTTTGAGAAAAACTGTACAAATAAAACTCAGGCTGATCAATTTCACGCACTTGAACACGGGATGCAAAAATGTCGCGCACAGCAAAATTTACCACCGCTTTTCCTTTCCAAAGTTTCTTGCGAATCCCGGCATCGACAAAAGTCTGCCCCTGGTTTTCTCCTTGCACCGTCAAAATTCTCGATCGGTGCTGTGGGGTCACTTCGAAGCTAATGTCAGCGGGTAATTCAAACTTCAAAGTCAATTGTGTTGACCACTGATCTCCTTGAAAATCAAAAGATTGCCCTTCGAATTCGCCTTTTCGAACAAAATATCCGTAATTAAAATCTCCCATGGCTGTAAACCACTTCGTTACGCGGTATTTACCGTTGACTTCCCACCCCGTTTTTGCCTTCGTTCCAAGGTTTTGTCTTGTGGTTATTCGCACATCGTCTTCAAACGTGGAAACCATTTCGAAAATATCACGCTCGTACAAGTGGTAAACACTCGTGTTAATGGAAACCTTATCGAAAATGAGGATGCCAGTTACTTCGTAAGAATCGGAAAAAACAGGACGTAAATTCGGATTTCCTGCCCGGATGTTCAAGTTGTCGCGAACGTTAAAAAATGGATTCAAATCCCACAAACGTGGTCGATAAATGCGTCGCGAATAACCCGCTTGAACCGAGTATTTTTTCGAAAATTTATAGGAGGTGTGGAAGGTCGGGAAGAAATTGGTGTAATTCTGTCTGTTGGATTGATTGGTGGTTTCGAGAAGTGTAGTCAAATCGGTGTTTTCCACGCGAGCGCCAAATTTCACTCCCCATTTATCGCCCTCATAAGCCCCTGTTCCATAAACACCAAGTACTTTTTGGTCGAACAGGAAATTGTTGGTTAGGTCCTCGTTAATTACCCAAACAGAATCAAAATTTTCTACTTGAAAATCGTTGCCCACATCGTTCATGTCATATTGACTTCCAAGCTCCAGGGTGATCTTGTCCGTGATGGGATTGTTGTAATCTACTTTGAAGGTAAAATCCGATTGAAAAAAGAAGGTTCTTGTTCGCTGGTCGGTGGCTCCACTGGATCCCACGGAGTATTCATTGCTGAATTCTGAAGAAAGGTCCTTCCCGAAAAATCGCCCGAGCGCGCTCACTTGCAAGGTATGCTCTTTGTTATCTCTAAATTCCTTGTTGTAGTTCAATTCATAGCGCCATTTCGGATTGTTGGCATTGGTGGTTTCGAAGCGTGTAAATTGCGAAGAAACAACGCCCAAGCTGTCGTAAAAGGTAATATTCGATTGCGAAGGCTGCTTTTCAATTTCGTAGGCAAAGTTTCCAGAAAGCGTAAGGGTATTGAACTTGTTTATGTAGTAATCGGCGCCTAAAGTGATGTTGTAAAATTGCTCATCTCTGAAATATTCGCCGTTACTGGTGATGCGTGTTCCGTTCAATCGATTGAAATTATCACTTTCCTCAAATCGAGGCTGAGAGCGATATCCGCCGCCAAATTGCGTGAAGAAATTGAACTTGTCCGTGCGGTAGTTGATGCTTCCACCGATGCTATGATTGTCGGGAATTCCTGTATTGGCCGAAATCGACCCGTTGAATCCGCGTTTTTCTTCTTTTTTCAGAACGATATTGATAATCCCAGAGGTTCCTCCAGCCTCGTATTTCGCCGAAGGATTGGTGATGATCTCAATGCGTTCAATCATGTCTGCTGTCAATCCGCTCAAGGCATTTGCCGGATCGTCGGACATTACGGAAGGCTTACCATTGATTAAGATTTGAACTCCAGAATTTCCTCTCAAGCTGACTTGTCCCTCGATATCCACAGTTACAGACGGCACGTTATTCAAAACGTCCATGGCGCCCATTCCAGTGCTACTAATATCTTTTCCGATGTTGTAAACGCGCTTATCGAGCTTAAACTCCATGGTCGATTTCTCCGCCTGAACTTGAACGGGGCCAATATCAAGCACACTGCTTTTGAGACCAATTCTGCCCAGATTCGCCGTATTATTTTCGAACACAAGATCAGTGAATGTTGTATCGAAATACCCCATAAATCGAACAATAAGGTAGCAAGATGAATCAGACGATTCCAAAGAGAACGTACCATCGTCGGCACTCGTTGTTCCCATGATAGTTGCGTCGGTTTTTTTGGACTTCAAAATTGCCGTAGCAAAGGGTATAGGCTCGTCTGTATTGCTATCAGCAATAGTTCCAGAAACGGTAAATGTTTCTTGAGCAAAAGAGTGTAGGGTGAAGGCAGCGAATAAGATGGTTAGTAAACTCTGTAATCGTTGCATAAATCGTCAATTGTGAGCGCAAAGTTCGCAACAATGTTGGATTGATTTGTGTTGAGGGTGTTAAAAAAGTGAAAAGTGGACTTCTTATGAAAAACCACTTCCTTGATTTTATCGTTTTGGAGAGCTATATTTACACAAGCTATTCACAAATGAATCACACTTTTAATCATGAAATTAATTGATGTCCTAGACCGCACAAATACAATTGAAAAAACGTCGTTTTACAAAGTCCTGAACAATTTAATTGATGAAGGGGGTACTGATGAAATCCAAGAAATACTGGATAATAATAGCCGAAGCGTTAAGGAGATAGATTACGAAAACATTCAAAAGGTCTTTTTATTACTGAGAGATAATTATAAGAGTTTTATTAAGCGGGAATTATCTTCTAACCTTTCCCAACTCGATGTGATTATTGATTTATTGATTCGAGACGGGAATTCAATATTGAACGATCGATGGTTTGAAGACCTTTATAGGATGGAGATAGAAGAATTAAGGGAATCGAGTTCAGCTTTCAATACCCTAATTGATAATCAATCAAGAGAATTCGAGCCAAATCGACTAAGAGATTATACAATTTATCGCAATTGTGTAGTTACGGCATATACTAACGACGAGAAGAATAATACGGATTTAAAAGTTACTTCGGATGAATTCTCGTTGCTTCAAACTTTATCTGACTCGTTGGAGCTGTCCAACGAGGAAGTTCGATTAATCAATTATCATGTAGTACCGCTAGAGCCGATTGATAGAGAGGTATTAATTAAGAAGTTAAAGGATTTGGCAATCATATTTTATCATAAAAAGGATGATTCTGTCTATATCCCAGATGAGGTGGTGAAGATTCTGCGAGAGTTAAGAGGAAAACGAATAGCGGATAAGTTTTTAAGGAGAGTACTAAAGTCTCTGACTGGCCCGCAACTTAATTTAATCTGTAAAAGACATAACATAAATCAAAGAATTCAAGGTAACCAGAAAGTCAAGGCGATAATTAATCAGGGAATTTCATTAAAGAGCCTGCTGTCTCATGATATTCATAAAGAAAATGTGAACGTCAATGATCGAAAGAAAGAGCTCAACAAAATAATGGAATACTTCAATATCCCTCCAAAAGGCACAACTCTGGATGACAAGATTGATTTTATCATAAGTCATTTTAATACGGTTGAGAAAGACGAGACCATTGGAATTTCACTTGATGGTTACAGGGCACTTTGTAGTGATTTAAAGTCCATTCTACCAGAATTGAATGAATATTTACGCACTGAATTTCAATTTCAGGAAACTCAAGTATTGAATGGCGAGTTTTTAATAAATCATAATCTTAAACCTAGAGATATTCTTGATTTGTTGACGAAAGAAGACTTGAGAAAGCTCTGTGATCAGAAAGAAATTTCTTTTCGAGGCGATGAAATTCAAAACATTCTTAAGACATATACCGATACGGAAAGTATCTACATTGAAAACTTCATTAATATTGGGAATAGAGACTTAAAAGCCTTGAAAATGAACAATATAGAAATTTCAACCGCAGAGCTAGGTTTGAAGTATGAGTTCATTGCGAAGCTGCTATTTCAAGAGTTGGGCTTTCAGGTTAATGACGAGTTAAAGAATGAAGTCAACACTAAAAAGGATAAAATTGATATTTTACTTTCAATCGCAGAGGACGAGGTAATAATTGTCGAATGTAAGACCGCAAAATCTACAAAATATAACAAGTTTTCATCCTGCTCAAGGCAGATTAAGTCTTATCAAAGGAACCTCGAAAACAAAGGTTTCCGTGTAATAAAAACGCTTCTAATTGCACCCGATTTTACCCCTGATTTTATTGAAGATTGTGATTTGGATATAGAGTTGAACCTTTCATTAATAACTAGTGAAACCTTATACAACATTTGGAAAGGGTTTAAAGATGCACCTCAACAAGTTTTCCCTACAAATCTGCTAATGAGAGACGCTTTAATTAACGACAAGAAGATTCTTAAAGCTCTTAAGGTGAATTGAATCAAATCCTACGACAACTCAAACGATTTCTTGAACAACTGAAAGTATTTCGGGTCGATCTGTTCCTCGAACTCAAAGCGGAAAATGCCCTCGTATCGTTTGCCCCGCTGGTATTGCTTGTGTAAGCGATCCTCCTCAATTACGGCATCGCTGAAAAACTTCACCTCTAGCCATTTTTTCATGGGTTTGATCACCAAAAACGTCTTGTTGTTTAAGAAAACGATGCAATTTTTTGTGGCACTATACGCTACCCCGTCCCATTCGGACACCACTTGAAAAATAGTATCGAACGCAAGAACGACCGCATCGGGCTTGTCCAGGAAAAGGGAATCAATATCCACCTCTTCACAGTAATGCCAGGCATTTGCGCGACTTAAAGGACGATTACATTTCGGACAAATGGATTTTTCCATTATTTAAAAATCAGAAGAATCAAAATGAATCAACTAGGCTCGTTTTGTATTTCCGAATTTACTGATAAATCAATTGAATTGTGCGAATTATCGTATCTCCATTAGCTATGGGAGTAGTTATTTGAACATTCGCAACACCCACTTTCCCTAGCGGATTTGAAATAGAAACTTGTGCAGATTCTCCCTCGAACACACCAAAAGTTGGCATGTTAAGTGGAATCGTATCAGGAGCAATGCTTTCAATGTTGAATGGCACACCGTCTGATACCACACCTGAATTGCGTGATACGAATAAAGAAATTTGCGATGTATCGGTTACGGCAGCATTAATAAATGCTGGACCCACATTCATGAGCTCGGGATATGCTTCGGCGAAAATCAAATTTAGAACGTTCGAAAACTCTCCTACTTTAGCGGAAACAATGACATCATTTGCAGGTGTTTTCCCACTGTGCAACACGACAAGTGCCTCACGGTATGCAGCATCCACGGTAAGCGTTTTCTTTCCTTCTGAAATAGTCTGCCCTGGAAGTGTCAACAATCCATGAGTGGTGCTAAATTCAATGGATTGACCAGGTTTCATACGAGTTCCTAGAATACCTGTTAAAAGGACCGAGCTGTTGCTGTCTGCCGGAAGTGAATACACATTATCACTTCCATTAAACACCTGAATTTCAATGATATCATCGACGTTTACATTTTCAACAGGATCGTCTAGTTTGGTGCACGATGCTATGGCTGTAGCAACCAACGCGAGAAGATAAATTTGTCTCATCTTAACTAAGATTTATAGTTACACTTTTATTTTCGGCGTAAATTTTAAAAATTCCAGGCTTACCGGATAAACTTACGATCGCTGTTGCTTTAGCATCAATTACTGGGGCGGTCACTTTCTTTGTTCCATTGTTGAAGACTACTGGCACATTATCCCGAATTTCGAATGTTACAGATGCTTGCTCTGCTGCTGCGGACAATTCAAAATCTTCACCTTGAGAAACATTAGAAGACGAGGTATAAATATTGTAAACTGGCATGTTTATTTGTTTTTGTTGATTAAGAAATTCACTGCATTAAAGTCAAACGCAATGCCGACCATAGGTCTAAATTTAGTGATGGTATAACTTTGCTCTGAACTGATGGATTCTTGCGTAAATGCAAAGGTGGAAACTGAAATATCCATGTGTTTGATGGGCTGAAAGCTCAAACCAATCATAGGTTTGAACCCAAGTCGTGTGTTTGAAAGAGACTGGCCTTTGTATTCAAGATTGCTGGTAGTTCCAATACCGACGAGAAATGAATAGCGCGACCAATGGGATTTAAATGCTTCTTTTCCAGGTAACCTATTATCGTATGCATCCCAGCGCAAGTTGAGCGCAATATATTGCGTTAGTTCTGTTACTTGAAACCAATTCTCCATACTAATACCACCAATACCGTAGTGCGTCCCGATTCGTGTCGCGTCCAATTTGGTATCTTCCGATGACCCAACAGTCGAATGTTTTAGCTCAAACTTCTTTACGTAAAGCGATTTGATTTGTGGTGCAAGAAGTTTTTGAATTTGAATTTTAGCATTTTCAATCGACGCTTTGTCCCTTTGAATAGATGCATAATTGTCATCGGCACCGCGGATATCCGCTTTTTTCCAGATGGCGCTTGCCTGCGTAGAATCAATTTCAAAGCGTTTCATCAAAGATTCAAATTCATTCAATCTACCCGTGTCAAAATTGAAAAATAGGTCGTTTAACTCCTGTTTGGCTGTAGAATCTTTGTAGAGCTTTGGTCCGTTTGCGAGTGAGTTCAAATCATTGAACAATAGCGTAATCAGGTCACGTTGATTTTTAGTAGTAGCAGCAAGGTTTCCTGAAGGAGCTAATAAATCGGCAAATGCGCTTATAATGGCGGGCTTATTTTGAAGGCTCTTTTCTTCAACTTCTGTAAACCCTTTACCACTAGCAAATACCGTTTTGGCGTTAAAGTATACCTTGCATATAGAATCGAGTTCTTTTTCAATAAGACTTTCTATTTGAGGCCTGGGTAAGAAGTTGTTTAATTCAATTTTGGTAGCTACTTCATCCACAATTTTTTTGGTAAGCTCACCTACAGGGAACTCCTGCTCTGAATGGCTGTACAGGTTGAACTGAAAATAGTAAGATTCAGCCATTGTGAGAATCTTCGTGAGCGCGAGGCTAAATTCTTTTTCATCCCCCTTACGCTCCCAGTATATACGCTGATACTCCTGCTTTTCAGCTGCTTTTGCTTTCAGTTCAGCAATTTCTGATATTAATTGAGATTTCTTAGCTGCTTCAAGTTCTTTTTTCGCTTCGTTAATTCCTTTCGATGAAGTTTTAAGGGCCGTTAATTCTGATTCCCAAGTGCTTATGTCAGCAGTATTTTGATCGGCAGTAGGTTTTGCCTTTTCTTTTGTTAAGTCCTCAAGAATTTTTGTGTATTCTTTTAAGTGTTCTTCAGCAATTCCATTGTCCGCGATTAGTTTTTCAAGTTTATTTAACTGAATCACGGATTGTGCTAACTCCCCTTCCTTTTTGTCAATTTTGCTGTCAAATGACTTGTTTTTAGAGGTAATGATTAACTCAATGATGTCGATCTTTGTACCATCTTTAAAAGGGATTCCCTTGACATGAATATGCTCAATGTAAGAGAGTTTCTTATCAAATTTTCCAGTATTTAAATCGAATACTACGTTTTGTTGGCCAAAGGCAAGGGTGCACGCCAAAAGAAGGGTCAATGTTAGTGCGGTTTTCATCAGTGAGTGTAGTTATGTTCTTAATAATTCTATCTCAAATATACTAAGGTTCTTGAAACATGACCTTTTTTTGAGGACAGGAGATTCCCTGATCTTCAGATAGGTAAAAGTACCATTAGTTTGGATTTACCTGGTAAGTGCAATGCGATGAATGCCAATCTACAGTACTACAATGCGTCAAAAATAGCTTCCTTCTCGTCCATCCATTTTTGCAATGCGCCAGGTTGTTTCATCATGGCTTGCATTTCTTGCATCGCTTCCATGTGTGCTGCATCGCCATTTTGGAACATTTCCATTCCGTGTTGACGACTCAAAGAGGCGATTTCGTCAAAAGTCTCGGCTTTAAATTCCAAATCGCAAGCGCCACCCAACTGTTTACAGGTCATTGTTTTCATACTACCGTGAATTGAATAATAAGGATAATACTACGGGTTTTTCGGGTTCGAAAATTAATGCACCCAAAATTTCTTCGTGCACTTCGTCTTGATTTAAGAAGAAATCCGCAAACTTCATTTATTTGGATGCTCAATTTCAAGACTTGCACAAAATGCATCTGTTCAGTATCTTGGAAAACAACCAAAACAATACTCGTATGAAAATCTATGTTGCTGGAGCAATGGTTTCGGCCCTTCTACTGGCAGCCTGCGGGGGCAATACGCCCGTGGGTCAAAATCCGACTAAAAAGAAAAAACCGAAACGCCAAAAAGTAGAAAATGTTCGGGTGAATAAATACACTTCTGACGATTGGTTGGTGGTTTCTTTTGGTTTGGGAGAGTTGGGTTGGCAAACCCCCGACGATGAAGTCATGCTCAAGGGAGATTACTCGTTTATTCGTCCGTTTAGCGAAAAGCATGCTTCTGTACGTGTGAGCGGCAATAAAATGGGATTGATCAATGAACAAGGAGATGAGGTAATTCCCTTTCAATACGAGTACGTTTCCAGTCTGAAAAATGGCTTGTTTGCCGTTCGAAAGGAATCGAAAGACAAAGTGGGATACATGAACTTAAAGGGCGATTATGTGGTGGAGCCAAAGTACGATATGGGATTTGCATTTCAGGGCAAGCGAGCGCGTGTTGCGGTTGGATATTATCAGGACATGCTGGATTTCAAGTATTCGGAGAGGTGCAAATATGGATTCATTGATGAAAAAGGAGAAGAGGTCATTGAGGCGCAATATGATTGGGCTGGAGATTTTGCAGATGGTATTGCTCCGGTTTCAAAAAATGGCCGTTATTTCTTCATCAACGAGGCGGGAGAAAAGATAGACAATCAAACCTATTCACGCCTTTCTGGATTTCGCGAAGGACTTTGTTGGGTGAAAAAAGGAAACAAAGGCGGATTCATCAACCGAAGGAATGAGGTGGTAATTCCCTTCGAATACGTCAATCATATGTACTTTTTCAGTCGTGGCTCTCGCTTTGGAGCTATGAACAAGGAAAGCGAAATTGGCGCGACAAAATTCGTAACCGACGATGGCGTAATGTTCCTGGCGAAAAGCGAACACAAATGGGGAATTGTTGACAGCGAAAATAACGAGTTGACACCTTTCGAGTACAGCAGTTTTGACGTTCCAGAAGAAGGGCATATTCAGTTTGAGAAACGTGGAAAGAAAGGATTTGGATCTTACGACAAAGGGGTCATTGATGAAATTGTACCGGCAAAATTCGATTACATTTATTATTACCCGGGAAACGACCACATTGAGGTAGGTATTGGTGATTACAGCAACCGAAAAATGGGCATTTACGGCATCGACGGAACCGAATGGGTTCCAACCAAGTACGATGATGTTGATTATGCTGGAAATGGTTATTTCGGAGTCAAAATTGGTGATAAGTGGGCCATTTTGAAAGGAGATCAACTCATTACAAAACCCAAATACGATTATATCGGAGATCATAATGATGGTAAAACGTACGCTACGCGCGGGGATGTTACTGTGTACATTGATGATACAGGAACAGAAAGTAAAAGCCGATAAATATGGGGCAAGGGACTTGAAGTTTATATAAATGGAATGCGATTTTGAGCAGAATCCATTAATGCATATTTATACATTCAATTAGCATTATTTGAGTACTTTTTGTTGTTAATATGCGCATTTATAGCTATTTTCAGTACATGAAGAATGGGTTGATGATAGTGTTGCTCATCGTGTGGGGAAACTGTTTTGCCCAGGAAGATAGCATTCGAACCTTGGAGTTGGACGAAGTTACCTTCAGTTATAAAAAGGAAATTGCCTACGGAGATAGGGAATTTTATATAACCGACTTTTATGTGGGCGATCGAGGTCGTTTCGTGTTGATGAAGCGATTTGCGAAATATCGTTTGTATGCTTTGGATGATGACATGCAGCCGATAGCTCAATTGGACATTCCTTTAAAACCCAAGAGATTGAAACTCTTTGAAGATTGTTTGGGTTTTTTGCATTTAGTGGCTCCAGACAGTTTGCATCAAATAGAATTGCTGAATGATACGAATTTGGTGATCTGGGAGTCGAACCCTATTTCCGTATATAACCGATACCTTGTAAGTTGTGTTGCCTCTAACCAGAAGGGCATGATAACGCGACGAAAATTAAACTTCAATCAAACTGTTGCCTATTACCAACAAATGACCTCTCAAAAGACAAAAAAGCGCATTTATGCGGTGGAGGATTCTTCGGAGAGAGCAATACTGGCGAGGCAATACGCAGATCTAGAGGATGTTGGCCTGTTTGAAGCAGTGCACTCGGAAGAGATAGACTCTTCACTTTTGAGAAGGGCGCGTAGTGCTTATCAGGAATCTCATTTCTTTTTTCGTCATGTTGTGAAACCTACTTATAACCCTTTGTTTGTGGTAGATGATACAACCTACGTTTTTGACCATGTCAACGACAAGGTGGTATTACTTTGTGATACTGGAAATTACATTCGTGACATCCCAATTGATTACCATTATGCCAAGCACTGGGAGCAAAAGGTTCTTTTCGATAAGAAACAGGAGCGCTTTTATACCATGCAAGAGAAAGGGGGTGTTCAAACGTATTGTATGCTGTCTTCACAGAAGTTCAATGTCATTCGAAAGGCTGACATTACGGAGCATGCATATCCAGAGAAGGTGATTATTTACAATGGGTATGCCTATTATCTGTATAAGGTAGATTTGGAAGATAATTTGAACAAATTATTTAGGCAGCGCTTGATTTGAGGTGTTTTGGGAGTGGTGCGATCGAATGTAGCGAGCCATTAAGCTAATTAGGCATTTGTCTAATTACCAAATTGTATTTCTCTTTCAATTCTCCGTTTTTATTCGTAACTTATTAAAATACTCAAGTCCAACCCTTCACGTTCTCATGCGCCAACGTTCATCGTTGCATCTGCTTTTCCACCAAATCCCTTGCAGCCAATTTTCCCGAAACCATAGCCGCGTTTAAAGAACCATTCAAAAGATAATCTCCCGCTAGGAATACATTTTCCAACACCTGAATATCACTTGGCTCCGCCGTATTTTTTAAATCATGAAGATCCGGGAGCGCTTGCTTGATATCAAAAGTATGGAGGTGATGCAATTCTTTTGCACCAACGTACTCCTTCATTTCTTCCATAACTTTTTCGGTGAGCGATTGCATGGAACCCTGGTAATCACGCACAACGGTAACGGATAAAAGTTGCTTTCCTGTGGCTCTGTCGCGGTATGCGTACAAGTTGTTTGAAAGCCTATTCGGATCGGCAACTAAGGCAATGGTTCGCGTAGGAATGTTTGTTTTATCTACCTCAAAATAAAGGCAATAACACGATTTCCATGGCACATTTTCTCTTTGAAGATCTGAGATGATTGAAGAAGGATCGGTTGCAACAATCAAGCCCTGGTGCTCAATAATGGTGTCATTATCGAAATAAATTTTTGAGGAATCTACTTTTGAAACCGTGGTGTTGAATTCGAATTGCGTTTTGGTTAATTTCTTCTTTAATTGACTTGCGATAGCACCAATTCCTTCCAGCGGAATGGTGGCGTGTCCTTCCCCGAACATTTTATAAACGAACTCAAACATTCGACAGGAGGTGTGAAGCTCATTTTCAAGAAAAATTCCTGAGAAAAAAGGGCGAAAGAAGCGTTCAATAGTGATTTCAGAAAATCCAAAAGCACGCAAATACTCCAAAGTAGTTTGTTCCGGAGCTTCGAAAATGGAATCGATGGATTTGTTCTTTAACAATCGGTTCAGTTTCAAAATCTTCCACTTATCACCAAAGGAGCCAATTCTGGCAAAAAGAACAGGAATTAACAGACGAAATTCACGCAATGGATCACCAATTAAATACGATTTTCCACTGTGATAAATAAACGCACCAGGAACCAATTTGTTGAGCTGTAAGTCGGTTTTGTCAAGGTATTTCTCCACCATAGGATAGCCATCCAGTAATACCTGAAACCCCAGGTCAAGCGGCACGCCGGCAACGTTCACTGTTTTTACTCTTCCTCCAACTGAATCTGATTTTTCAAGAACGACAGGCGCATATCCGCGTTGTTCTAATTCAAAGGCTGCGATTAATCCGCTCACGCCCGCACCTACGATGTAAATTTTTTTCTCTTCCATGTTCCAACTTCACTTAATCCAACAGAAAAATAGGAATTTCTTAAGTATCGGTAGGTATTTGAAGTTCAAAAGACGCGATTTTCTAAGTCAACGGGAGAAGTTAGAATTCATAAAATATCTGTAAATTCGCTGATAACCAAACAAATGACTACAATGAAAACACTATTAACCTATTGCTTGCTATTGGCGGCAACATTTACTTTTGCTCAAGACGACTGCAAACCTTACTTGCCAGGAACAGTTGGAGATAGTTGGGAAATTACAAGCTATTCGAAAAAAGACAAGGTTACCGGAACCATCACCTACGAAATTCTCTCAATCACAGAATCGGATTCAACAACCACGTACGAAGTGCAATCAACTTTCTTTGATGAGAAAGGCGAACAAACTTACCAAAGTACGTACGAAGCAATGTGCGAAAATGGGGTTTTCCATTTGGATATGACCGTAATGATGGATGGAAACACAATGGCTGCCTACGAAAGCATGGAAGTGGAAGTAGATGCTACGGAATTTGAAGTTCCCGAAATGAACGAATCTGCAATCGGTCCGCTGGAAGATGGAACATTGAAGGTGAAAATTGCATCAAACGGCGTAAACATGATGACGATGACCGTAAATGTAACCGACAGAGAAATTGAAAGCCTCGAAGAAGTGACTACAGAGGCAGGAACGTTTGAATGTCTGAAAATGACACAGACGGTGAATACACGCATGATCATGAAAATTGAATCTAGTTCCATCGAATGGTACAGTGAAGGTATCGGAATGGTACGCTCTGAATCGTACAACAAAAACGGGAAGCTAACAGGTTACAGCGTTTTGACGAAGTTGTCGACCAACTAATATTGACCCACATTTTGTGCAAACCACCGCTCCAACAGCGGTGGTTTTTTTGTGCGGTAAGCGAAACTTCGTGAAGTATTAAAGTCCTGTTAAATATTGGGAAGTGATCAATTATCTGCTGTATCTTCTCGCTAGAAACTGCACCATTTATGAAATACGGACTTTTCCTTTCGCTTTTTTTGTTCAATTTACCAGTAAATGCTGAGGTGATTCCCGACACAATTCATGTCAATGAATCACAAGAACTTCCAGCGGTTTATCCACTAGCAGAGAGCCATTTCTATTTCCATGCATCCCATCCAATTATCAATGCACATATTGTTTCGGACATTAACAAGTGGACTATCGATAAAATAGAGGAAGGCCATTACGTCATTAAGTGCAAGGTTTACAATCGATCAAAAACGTTGGATTTTGATTCAACCCTTAAAATTCAGCTAACTTTTTCGGAAGGAGAGCCGTTACAACTGATCGCCCCCATTCAAGTTTACGCAAAGGTTAAAATTGTCCCATTTGGGAAGGCCATTATGAATCACGACGATTATGAACTCAATTGTACTGAGACTTATGGGTTTCGGGCTTTGTGGGTGTATCCAGATTATGTAAAGGTAAGGTGGCGCATTTACGGCGCTTTTGACATGGTCATCGAGTTGAACAATGAGCGAATTGATGGCTTCACCGGATGGTATGACACAGGAGACAGAACAAAGCTAAAGTCTTTCGAATTATACCCCAAAGAAGGTCGGCTAACGGCACGGGTGAACCGTATCAATACACTACACAAGTACACGCAAGAAGGAGAGTATATTCAAATAGCATTATCGGAGGCATATCCCGATTTTTGGGAAGTGGAGTGTGGAGAATAGTATTTGAAAGTAGCAAATGAAATTGTCGCAGGACTGCAAAGCGCATTTTTTGCAGAGTAGTGCGATTGTTTAAGGGGATTATTATTGAATCCGAACGTTCGGAAGTCAAATGGGAACGTTGGGAAGTTGTTGTGGCTCTGCGCTTGCTTGTGTGGGTTATTTTAAAGTCCAGTACGAACAAAATCAACAGCTATGAAACGCATTAGTACACTTTTCGCCATCCTGTTTTTATTCACGACATACGCTCAAGACGCGGAAATCGTGAATTACGAGTTAAATACCCATCAAAAAATTCAATCGCTGCGCCTGAGTGTCGTCAATTGTGATGAGCGAAATGTATGTTCCCTGGAGCCCATTGGTAACATCCACGATTCAATAGTGTGTCTGCATTTAAATCCATTCTCAGATTATGAGTTGTTGGTAAACAATACGGTTTTGATTCACATTTCGAGCAACGATATTCAGGATAGCTTGATACCTGAAGGTCAGTTTTCTCAGAATTCAATAGTTGCAGCAAAAAACTGGATAATTAGTGAGGAGTAGCAGGGGGTATGACGTTTTAAGATCTTCATCGCAAAACAAAAAAGATCATTCTGGGAATAGAATGACCTTTTTTAGTGACCCCGGTAGGACAAGAGTCGAACTTTTTGGAGGAAGATTTAAGAAGAAATTTTGATCCTTTCGAACATATTCTTTTACGTCTTCGCTTGATGCACATAGCACCGAGACAGGAATTAAGCGACTAACATCTCCGAATTATTGATTCTTCAAGTAGTTGCTCTAGAGCTTTTGAAATTTCAAATTCTTGACTCTTCCCGCATCAAGAGTAAATCCTACGACAATGCCATTTTCTCTTATAAATGTCAACGAGTTAGTACCAAGAAATTGATCTGTATTTTCAGGAATAAGTATTTCAGGGGCGAGATTGTTAACAGATAAATATAAATCGCCTTCCTTTTGAGTAATTTTATAGTTGACTTCAAGCTCTTTGCTATAGTAAGTACCTTCATAGTCTTCACTATGGATCGAATTTGGATCGAAAGGAACGTACCTCTTACATTCCGTGATTCTTCCACCCTGATTGACATCAACGCTTTGCGTGAAACCACTTTTCAAATCCTTGAACCTAAAAGTGAAGTTTTCGCCTTGGGGATGCCTATACGTATTACCAGATAACCAAATTAGATTGTACGTTACACTATTCCATTTTTGGGTAACCTGTACACTATCCTCTTCGATATTAACAGAAAATATTATTCCCGGTTTAAGCTCATACTCACCGATAAATTTGTTCTTATTAATCGGCTGTTCTTCGATTATTTTGTTCGCCTCCGGCTTCTCAATTTCCACAAACTGATATGCTAAGAGCTGATTTGCAATTTCAATGGCCATCACAGATGGTTTCGCATCTGATCTATTCGCAAAAATCGCAATTGACAAATGTTGATCAGGGAACCTCAAAAGCTCTGTTCTATATCCAACGAAAGCACCTCCGTGTCGGATAAAACGCAGTCCTTTATATTCACCAATTATTAGACCTGAAGCATAATGTATGGAAGAACCGTCATTCAATTTACCCTGGAGCGTCATTTCTTCCCAAAATGCACTATCGAGAGTTTTTGATGAAAAGAAAGCATCATCCCAAATCTTTATGTCTTCAATTGTCGTATATATACCTCCTGCTCCAATGTCATCTAAAGTAGTCATACTAATAGCGTATCCGTCATCCGTTGGTCGATATCCGACAGCCCTGTTTGGAACAATCGCCGTATGATCATCATGGAAATGAGTGTTCTTCATTCCTAGAGGCTGAAATATTTTTTGCTGTGCGTATTTCGCCATACTCTGTCCAGTAACTTCTTTTACAATTTGTGACAACAACCAATACCCTGAATTACAATAGGTGTACTCTGAACCAGGTTGAAAATTAAGATCACGTTGATTGATTAGCGAGCTCATGATGTCTTTATCTGTATAGCCGTTCTCATCATCTACTCCTTTCAGACGCGCCAGAGCTAGATAGTCACGAAGACCACTTGTGTGATTTAGTAAATGTCGGACTGTGATTTTCTCAGCGTATTTTGGGAATTCAGGAAAGAAATCGGACAATTTATCTTCAAACTTTAGTTTTCCTTCTTGCTCGAGAAGTACAATACAGGCGGCAGTAAATTGCTTAGATATGGACGCAACTCTATATACCGATGAAGTTGAATTCGGAATCGAATTTTCTAGATTCGCAATTCCATAACCTTTGGAATAAGCAATTTCACCATCAATAAATATGCCTATTGCCCCCCTGGAGCATCTGGCCTATTCCAATCTGAAAACAGACTGTCTATAGTTTGACTGTCTTTTATCTGTGCAAAAGATAAAATAGAGCTAGTCATGATTAATTGAAGTAGCAAATATTTTTTCATGTTCGATTATTTTGATTGTTAACACTGCGATGACATGAGAGCAGTGCAGTATTAGGGTTATTATCCTATTTATGGAACGGAAGGTTATTTCAGTTGCCAAACTTATGTACACCATCATACTATGGAATCTCTAATTCCATAAGCATTTTCCTATCACCGAAATTAATTTCTTGCTTAAGTATTTTTCTAGTTGATTGGTCAATGTAAAAGGTATTTGTCGTGGAATCACTTGATATTTCATCTGTAGTTGTCACTTTCCAAACTTTTATTTCCTTGTCATCAAAAGACATAGTTTGCTCTTCAGTATCCCTTACTGTAGCTGTTATCACCCCAATTTGAGACGATGGATTATAATCAAATATTGATAGAACACATGAGTAGCCATTCTCTAAAGGAAGCAGTCTTAGAAGTTGAGGATAGAAATTACTGTCGAAAAAAGGTATGTCCATTTCTTCTTCAATCTGTGTCTTATTCCCTGTTTGTTTATCTAGATAATAACCAGTGATATTCTTTCCAAATTTTAAAACCATTTCTCTTTGTTCATTGAATGAAGAGTGATAAACAGGCTCAAAATTTACTGACTTTACGATTGTGCTATCCACCCATTTCGTAGCCCCCTGACCTATTTCCACGATAGTGATAAGATATATTTCCTCATTCTTTTCCTGTATTTGAGTCTCTACAATTCCAACCGGAATCTTGAGAGAATCCCGAAGCAGAAACCACTGCATTTTGGTTGTATCGGATCTTAAAAGAGCCACGTTTGCGGGATTGTTTATTGGGCTTAAATAGTCTTGACCAAAGGCAAGGGTTGATGCAGATAAGGTAAGAAGTATTAGTAACGTGAGTTTTTTCATAGATTTAATATATTGAATAGACTAGTCTGACTTATTTGTTGAGCCTCCCCAACTTTTCGACTTTTTGCAGCCATTTTTCTCTGAATTCTTGCTTGGACAATCGAACAGGACCGATAGCAGTGATTTTGACAGATTTTACTCCTATAAACTTCAAAGTATTTTTATTCATCGCTTTTGTAGAAGGAGCTCCATTAACAAACCTATAGTACCATGTGGGTTGATCCATTGTGCAAATGATTCGTGAAGTTTTGCCCGTAAAGTACTTGTCCCACCATAAAGAATTTTCTTTTTTTTGAAAGGCATAACCTGGCAAAAAGACTCGATCCAAAAAACCCTTCATGATTGCTGGAACCGAGCCCCACCAAACAGGAAATATCCAAACAATGTGATCTGCCCACTTTAACATTTCCTGACCCATTAATAAATCGGGCTCTAATTCGGTTCGTTTTCTGTATCCAAACTGAAGGTTTGGATTAAAGTCTAGTTCTCGAATGTTGATTTGTCTTAATTTTGAATTCGAGCGCTCTGCTCCATTCTTGTAGGCTTCGGCTAATGCAAAACTGTAACTTTCCTTATCTGGATGCCCATTGATTATTAATATTTTTTTCATTCTGAACATATTTGCGCACAAATGTCAAGCAAATAAGGCAGGAATCATTTGATCTACATCAAATTCAGTTTTTGATACTTCTGATACGACTCAACGTTTCAAGTGTAATACCTAAATAGGAAGCAATATGAGTAAGAGAAACTCTGTTTGTGATATCCGGATAAGTAGATAATAAGTATTTGTAACGCTTCTCTGCTTTGGTGAATTGGATATGGTATAGCCGTTCGTTTAAACTAAGCATGGTTTCAGTCACTACGGAGGTAACGATTTGCTGAAAGTTTCTGTATTTCTCAGAAAGCATGTCGATCGTTTCTTTTTTGAATTCTATTACGAGAGAATCTTCTAGAAATTCAATGTAATGGGGATTGGGTTGATCACTAAAGAAACTTACGATGGGAGACACAAACTCACCTTCGAAAGCAAACCAATCGGAGATATCCTTTCCATCTTTCATATAATATGATCGAGAGCACCCTTGTAAAATGAAGTATCCTTTTTTTGAATACTGCCCCGCTTTAACCAC
Organism: Fluviicola sp.; assembly: GCA_043584915.1. Classification (GTDB taxonomy): domain Bacteria; phylum Bacteroidota; class Bacteroidia; order Flavobacteriales_D; family Crocinitomicaceae; genus UBA4466. Next base: position 882,865 of record CP121319.1, on the reverse strand, counting down.
GACTTCTTCCTTCTCCAAATTTCGAATTGTTGAATGCGCAATAAAATCCTGTTGGCATTGAGGAGGTAAAGAAGTAAATAGTCCTTCCGTTTTTTGTATGATTTCTTCGATGGTCATGTTCGAAAATTAGAAAATAATACTAGATACATTAGCACAAAGTCGGACAGCCCCCCCAAAATAGATGGCAAAGTTGTGACAGGAAATGGCTCCGATTTAACGGATGGAATAACCGCTGAAGGTCGCGGCAAACGTAAGTTTATAACGGTTCAATTGACGTTAAATCTAATCGACATTTCCAAGAGCAAAAAGGACAAGAAAATGGAGAAAAAACTCTGGAATTCTTTTCATTGTCAGCGAAAGATTACTGAATCGAATGGTTTCATATATGGTAACTACTGTAAAAATCGCGTTTGTACTGTCTGCATGGCAATTCGAAAAGCCGACATTATCAACAGATACTACGCTGTACTTTCTCAATGGGAGCAGCCACAATTCGTTACACTCACGGTTAAATCATGCTATGCAAAGCGTCTCCCCCTCATGATGAATAAAATGATCCAAGCCTTTCAACTAATTATCGACCGAACACGTAAACGACACGAGCGTGGCAATGGAATAAAGCTAATTGGCGTGCGCTCATAAGAATGTAACTTCAATCCAATATACCGATGGTACAACCCGCATTTTCACGTCATTGTTCCAAATGAAGAAATAGGCAACTTACTTATTGATGAATGGCTCAAACAGTGGACAACAAAATATGCCCGAAGAAGTGGGCAAGATATACGCCCAGTTTATGATTTAGAAAAAAACCTAATTGAAGTTATCAAATACGGGTCGAAGATTTTCACCGAACCGGATATGAAGAAGAAAGTCAAGGGACAAAAAGGAAACCCCAAAATCTACGCTCGTGCTTTGTACAATATCCTTAAAGCAATGGATAACCATCGCCTTTTTGATCGCTTCGGGTTCAACGTTCCTACCTCAACAAATGAACCCACAGGCGCGAAGGTTATCGCAGACTTTCAGGAAATGATCTACATACCGAAACTACACGACTGGATTAATAAACAGACTATGGAGCGTTTAACTGACTACGCACCACCCGCTGATATTATGGAATTGTTAGATAATCGGGTTGACAAAAATCATTGCTAAATCGGATAATATATTCAAATATAAAATTGAATTATCTTTAAATGAAAACATTCAAACTTTGAAAGAGAAAAAACTAATAAACTTTGCTGAATACAGGAAACAACACCCAGAGTTGGCACAGTATGAAGATTTTATAATTCCGCTTCAAAACATTGCAATGCCTATGGGGTTTCAATTTACGAACTGTGAGTTTCAAATTTCGTCAAAAGAAGTTGTTAGGTTTTCAAAGAGTATGTTCCACAACTGTAATTTTGTAGGTTCGAGCGGTGATTTTAACGTTCAACTCCCTACCTTAATATTGAAGGATTGTATTGTTTTCAAATCGGAGTTTAATATGTGCTTCCGCGCTTTAAATATTGCTGAATCAGTTATAGACCAACTTAATGATAAATCCGACGCGAAAATCTTTCAGATTACAAGTGAATCAAAATTAAGTAACTCAGTTATTAAAGGTCGTTGTAAGAATTTAATCATGTCCGACTGCTTAATTGAAGGTCAGTGGAAGGGGAGTAAAAATGTTCATAAAAAGGCAAAGAAGAAAGCAATTTGGGATAAGGAAATTCAATTAAAAGCAGACTGTTCCAATACTGTATTTCGACAAATAAATGTTAACCCATACTATCTTACTACAAAATGCCACGATAAGTCTTCATTGGATTTAAGTGATGCGAACTTAGTGGATAATTGGTCAACATTGCGAAAGGAATATTCGGGACTAAGTTTATTCATTGTTTTTTTATTAACCCTGTTTTTTTTACTACCGCTTCTAACAAAATCATTTGTATTAACATTAGCAGCAAAAACTCCATTAATGGCAACCATGGATAGTACCCCTTTATATCAATTACTTCTTTTTGGTGGGGAGACTGGGATTTATGCAATAATTAACTGCATTTTGACTTTATTCTTATTAACATATAATCTAATCAGGGTTTATTTAACCATTTCAATCGCAAAACTTCGAGAAGAAGAGAATTTTCTTGCAGATTCGAATTACCAAATCACGAGTATTTCGCCGAATAAATATAGGATGCAATGGAAACTGCATAGATTAATGAGATACTTTCTTATCATTTCGATCTTATACTCAATTTATAAAATTTTTGTTGCCTTATCAATTGAGGTTCCATCTATTCTTTAATAGCGTAATTGGAGGTAATATCGTTATAAATCAAACTTTTAATCTTGTCCGATTGGATTTGACATTTTGCATGGTTTAATTTTTCACTTACTTCTTCCGAGAATTCACATTTCGATTTCGACCAACTCAAAAGTTTTAACCCTTGTTCAATTAAAATGACCCCTTGCACATGGATCATAGAATCAGTTAGTTCTAACAACTTCTCACATTCTTTTGGTTCTTTCATAGATTTTCATTTGTAAATGTGAAAACCTCGTTAAATAGCAATTGTGGGCTAATGGTGGGAAAATAAAAAACCCAACTAACTGCTAAACAATTAATTGGGCTCTTTTTTTGTGACCCCGACAGGATTCAAACCTGTAACCCTCAGAGCCGAAATCTGATGCGCTATTCAGTTGCGCCACGGGGCCGATTGACTAGTTAATGTAATCACCTGATGACCCTGAGGCATCAAAAGAACAAATCTCTGGGCAGATCGGTTTGTTCTGAATGTTTCGGATAGTTGTCCCAAGAACTGTCCCATAGATTCGAGTAGTGGGACAGCAAGTTTACCTCTTTCTCAATGTCACAAATGCAATAGCTTTTGCACCATTTGCCTGTTCAGGAATATCAACAGCGTGAACGTGGTAGCCTTGTGTCAAGTAAGAGTTAATTGCTTTTGGAAATACTGTACCATTTCCTGAGTTCTCAACGTGAACCACTGCAAAAATGTCAATTGTACCAGCCTCATCGAGACTAGTTTCTAATTCATTTAATTCTTCCATATCTTTTTCTTGCAAGTTACTCAGGGATTGAATGAATTGTCAATAGGTATTTATGCTCAAATTCATGGGTTTGGATATCCAGTCACCTATTTCTTTTACCAATAAAATCAAGTAATCATGAAAGTAACAATCCGACAAAAAGCGGGTATGAACTACCTGTACGCCGATGTTTCAGTCTCTGGCATCCGTGTCAAAAGTTCATTAGGCATCACCGTAAAAGACCAAAAATTCAACCCTAAGAAACAGTGTGTGCAGGGTGGGTCAGATGCCGAAACCAACATTCTAATCAACACCATGCGTACAAAGATTATGGAAATGATACGCCATTTACAGTTAGTGAGTGATCTCACTAAGGAAAGTATCAAAGAAGGCATTACAGAACTTCGGGAATCTTTGACCAACCCAAACCAACAGGCAATGGCAGAAACCTATCTGTATGAGTACGCCAAAGTGCACATAGAACGCTCAAAGCCGACACGTAAGAGTGGAACAACCCGTCAGTACAATGTTAGCCTAAAAAAGATCCAATCGTATGAGAAACGCCATCGTTTAAAGTTGCGATTCAAAGACGTGGACTTGACTTTTTACAATCGTTTCGTGAGCCATTGCATGCAAGACCTGAACCTAGCCAACAATTCGATAAGTACACACATCAAGAACATCAAAATGTGGATGAATGCATCACTAGATGACGGGTTGCATACAAGTACGGCACACCAAAGTCGTTCGTTCAAGAAAATAGACGTTCCTGCTGATACAATCTACCTAACGGAAGAAGAGTTGCACCGAATCAGGACAGCGATAATGCCCAATAAACACTTGGATAATGCACGGGACATATTTCTGCTTGCCTGTTACACGGGGGTTCGTTCTCAGGACTACCATAAACTGAACACCGACAACTTGGTAGGAGAGGGGACAATGTTGAAAGTACGCACGGAGAAAACGGACGAGGAAGTTATAATACCTCTACACCCTATCGCTAAGAACATCCTGAACAAATACAACGGTACACTACGGATAATTTCCAACGCAAAATTCAACGAATACATCAAAAGGGTGTGTAGGGTGGTTGGAATTACTCAATCGGTAACTGTTACCAGAACATGCGGAGGTAAGAAAATCAAAATTACCAAACCCAAATGTGAGTTTGTATGTTCACATACAGCACGGAGAAGTTTTGCAACCAATGCCTATAAAGCGGGAGTACCGACACTAGCAATCATGGCAATTACGGGACACCGCACGGAACGAGTGTTTCTGAAATACATTCGAGTGAGTAAAGAAGAACACGCAAGTTTGGTTGGTCAACATAGGTTCTTTAGATCAAAACGAGCCGTTTGAGGGTGTACGTAAATAGTTTACGTTTATGAGAGTTAAGTTTGGCTTTATCAGTCAAACTAGTTTGTTTAACTTTGTTACAATTATTATGTCGAAAAATCAACAAATACGGGTAGCGTCTTTCTTTTCAGGTATTGGAGGGTTCGATTTAGGCTTTGAAAGAGCCGGAATGGAAGTGGTTTTTCAATCGGAAATTAACTCGTTCGGTCAAAAGGTACTTAAGAAACACTGGCCCAACACGATGTTAAACACAGATATTAATATCCTTGAGGCAAATGAAATTCCAGAATCGGAACTTTGGTGTGGTGGGTTTCCATGTCAAGATCTATCCTTGGCCAATCAGGGTAAAAGAAAAGGATTAAATGGTAAAAGAAGTGGATTATTTTTCAAATTCTCAGAACTCGTTGAAAAAAGACTCCCTAGATGGATCGTTCTCGAAAATGTTCCCGGATTGCTCAACAGTGATAAAGGGGAAGACTTCCGAGCACTCCTTAGCACGTTGGATGAACTCGGGTATGGCCTTTCGTGGAGAGTTTTCGATGCTAAATACTTTGGAACACCACAGCGACGTAGAAGAGTGTACATTGTCGGAAGTCTTGGAAGCCTCAAGTCCAGCGAAGTACTTTTTGAGCCCGAATCAACTGAAGTCACTACTGGTCAGGGCCAGGGCAAAAGGGAAAGAGTTACCAGCGGAGTACTTAGCGGCGTTGGAAACTCAGATATCTATTCTATCCAACATGCAACTATCGGAAGGAAACCAGAAGCTGGACCGCAAGGAAAAGGATTCCGAAATGATGGAGAGACTTATACCCTTGATTCCAGAGGAAGCTCAGACGCTGTATGCTCGACGGATGATGCCTTCAGAGTACGAGAAGTTACAGGGGTTTCCAGTAGGGTGGACGGATCTAGATACCGAGCTTTAGGTAATGCTGTCGCCGTTCCGATTATAGAATGGATTGGAAATAGGATTGTTAGCGTTGATAAATCTATACAGATTGAAAGCAAGTTAGTCGATTTGAACCTGTCCACCAGTTAGTCGCTCAAAGTCACCCATAAACATTTCAGGATGCGGTTCACCTTGATTGATGAGAATTTGCAAGAAAGCAGAATAATTCGTGAAAAGCTGACGAGATTCGTCTAGGGAATATGTGATCGTTCCATCTGAATTGTAGCTTTCTCGAAATGCTAGAAGAGCTAAAGTCCAATTGTGATTTCTAAGGTCATTCAAGTTTGAATTTTCAATTCTTTGATATAGGTAGTCGTATAACGGTCCTCCCACACAAAAAACTAGACCTCCCCCTGTTTGTTGAGCTATATTTCCTTTGACGATAAATTGTTCCTGTTGGCGTCTCCATGCGTTGGTTACAATGGGATTGGCAGAGACTATTTGAAACAACTCTGTGTTTGTCCTTTTTTCATTTGTTTCCCATTCACTTATCATTCTAGTAATTGCACCTGTTGAAGAAGTTTCACCACCCCCTTGCATTTCAAGTACAAACTTTTTTTGACCATTGTTATTTCCAGATGATCCTGTATTCATCATAACATAGTCAGCGTGATATTTACTTGAGCCTACCACGGGAATAGTTACTTCTTTTTTAATAGCAACTTCTGATAGGTTAACGGTGTCTCCAAATGTGCATTGAGCAACCTCGGTTAACACTCCTCTTTGATATTCTGTTAACGGAACTTTTGGTAAGGTGGAACAAAGTCTATGACTACAAACTATCCAGTTTTCTCCATCTGCCTTTTGAACAGAGCATACTGGCTTGTTACCTTTGGCAAGTTTTGAGCATGGACTATTCATAAAGGGACACTGTTCATCACCAGTGGCTGGTTCTATAGTTGTCGGATAGTGTGCGACAGATTTCCCTAAATATTCAGCAACTCTTACGGCCATAACTTGTCATTTAAATGGTAAGATAGATAAGTTTTCAATAAACTATTTGAAAATCTCAAAACCACTGCATAAAATTGTCCATGCAGAAAAACAAAATCATTACCCTTTTAGAACAGGACATCAAGCACAATAAGCTACTCAACGGATTGGACAGTATAGGACTTAACGACAACGATAGGTACACTCTAAGCATCGATCTCATGGTTGCTGATATTATGGGCTACCCGCAAGGAAAAATCCCAGACAGATGGTTAGAGACATACCACAAAGAAATGCTGTCTATACCAAATAACTTGAGTGCTGAAGAAACAACTGAGAGGGCTAGTAATCTTTACAATGCCCTTTCTAGTATTTAGGCGAAATCATTCAAATCAACACCAAAATACTCAGCTAAACGGACTAGGGTAGTATAAGCAATATCCCTATTTCCTTGCTCTATACGGGCAACGTGTATGCCTGTGTCATTGTAGACATCATCTTGGGTAACGCCTTTCTTTTTTCTCAACTCTTTCAAGCGTTTGGCAAGGTTAAGTAGTAACTCTTCATTAGTCATGACCGAAAAGTCAGGAAAGCTCATTATCTTTACAATGACCGATCAGTAAGTAAATTCAAAAACAAAGCATATGAAATACGTCATTTTCACTCTCACAGTTTTACTATTCTCTGCTACTTCTTGTAATAAAAAGGGCTGCACTGATCCAACAGCTTTGAACTATAATTCTGAGGCTACAAAGGATGACGGAAGCTGTGAGGCCTCACCTACTGTTCAGGAATTGCTCATTGGTGTTTGGGACAGAACAAGCAGTGAAACTATCATTAACGGTGTTTCTCTAGGCATAGACCCTGACACCGAAAACTACACCTACGAGTACACCCAATTGGAAATGATCTTTACACACCAATTCGGAATACAGGACACCAGCACCTATGTTTGGAATGGTGATACACAAATTGTAGTTAATGGAACGACGACTTTCGATTTACTGGAACTCACATCGACTTCTTTAATTTTGTCATTCCCTAGCTCTTCTCAGGTGGAAGATAGGTTTTACTACACAAGGTTGTAAAAGAGTTAAAACGTTTATACCCGCGCTCTTTGGCATCCACAGGGAACACATTTTCTACCAAATTTGGAGGGAAAGGAAAACGGATATTCTTTAAAAGTATATTTCATAAGACCTCTCGTCATTGAGTTAAACAAACAATGGTAAACTTTCAAACGTTTTTGTGGATTTGCGTGTATTTTTGTGATCGAATATTCGAAATTCAATCATCACACCCAAATTGAAAAGAAAGGGGGACACATTTCTGCATCCCCATCTGTTTTACGCGGCATTCGGTTTCCTCTGGTAGAATTTAACCAAGCATGGTTTACCTTTGACCTTGTCTGATGTATTTACACCGTACTTTACGGTAAGTTTAGCTTGTTTACTTGAATTGTATGCTATTTTTCCGTTTAGGAATTTATCTTTTACTTGCATATTAAATTTTTAGTGTGCGTAGGGTGGGTTAATTTGACGTAAACCATTTCGCCCACCAAACACGGTTTTTTACTTAAGTTTTACCTTGTAGAGCATTCTACCATTGGACTTGTAGGAGAAATAGCCTAGCTTTTTAAGCGCTTTTCCTACCTTTTGTACGGTAGCATTTGATCTTGTTGGCAGAAGATTATTACTCACGAGTGTCATGGTTATTTCCGTTGCTGTCCACCTGTGAACCAATAGTCCTTCCTCATCTGAATTAGCAGGTACTAAACGCTCCATGATTGCCTCTTCTTCACTACTCTGAAATACGAATAGCTTGTTGTTTTCCTCAATCAATTTGTTTTCGTCTTTATCGAACCAGTACTGGAATTCATCCTTATATAGAGAATAAGCTTGTCTATATACTTTGTTGATATCAATCTGAGAAAGACAGTTTAAATCAATATCGATTGCCTTGAAACACAGAAATCGGCGGTTTCCAGTGTAGTCATAAAGGAACAGGTCCTCATTGGTTGACCCACAGAAAGAAGCGCGTTTCACCAAGTTTTGGGGATTGTAACCATACGGCTTTCTTACACGCATTTTCTTCTGCGTAATAAGTTGTTTCAATCCTTCGATGTCCTTTGATTTGAATGATGAAAGTTCATCCATGTTTACCAGAAAACACTCGCTTGCCTGTATTTGAGCATCCTTGCTTTCAGGGTTCATATACCCCGTGTTCGAGTAGTTTTTCAATGCATTGGGTACAATACTCTCAAACCAAGTAGTTTTACCGATACCTTGCCCTCCAGTAAAAACCAGTACTTGTTGATTCGTTACATCATCTTTCAGCATGTTGGCTACAATTCCTACAATCCATTTTTTCGTCCATGCTGAAAAGTATTCATCATTTTCAACAGTAACCGTTGCACATAATTCTGAAATGTGATCTGTTTCACCATCCCATTGTGGCAGGTCATTGAAGTATTCTTCAAAAGGATTGTAAGGATTAGAAAAATCTGATTCAACGATGTTTCTGACAGTATTTACGCCAACCTTGTGTCCGTTCGCTCGTAGTCTACGAAGAATAGTTTTTTCCATTCTGTCGGTCATAGAACTGTATGTTCTGCCTTTGTTAATCGAGAATTCTGTGAGCCCCGTTATAATATTAAATCGAGTTTGAATCATTTCTTTGATTTCTGTCTCGATAATTTGATTTACATTTTCGTCCATCTTTTTTGGATTTTAAATGTTGCACGGGCAATATCACCCTAAGCCTTGATCGATCTATTTGTTTTGATCAAAACCTAGGTACAAGAAGCGACGACTTTAAAGAAATTGGCTAATCAGTAGCTATGCAATAACTACGAAACTATAAGGTAATCAGTTGATTATGTCTTTAAGTGGGGGTAGGGTGATTAATTCTCTTTTATCACGAACCATTGTATTGTTGGACAAGGCACTTCTTAGTGAGGATTTAGTTCCTTTAAACTCAAAGATTCCATCGCATATGTCAGCTAATTTAGAGAATGAAGTATCTCCATGATATAGTTGTGGGGAAATCCAACCCATTGTGTCTAATTCTTCTAGGAGCGCTGCAAGAATAGCAGGTTTGACGTTCCACTGCAATTTTTCAACTGGTAAAACTTCTTGCTTCTCGTCGAATAGCAGTTCCGACAAATCAGTTTTCAAATGCTCGATTTGGTTCAAGATGATTGCATAGAACTCTTCCTTGGGTTCAATTCGTGTCTCAACTTTGCTATAATCCATCGCCCCATGCTGATAGGCTTCATTATTTTTAAGATCCAAACCTTGAACAGTTTCTTCAATACCTTTGAATTGTTGACCATCAAAGTAATGATGTCGGAGACGATCAACGTGGATTACAATATCCAGCAATTCTTTTTGAAAGTGTGTACCAAGTTTTGAGAGAAATAATTTAGATTCTTTAAAAATTCCATCAACTACCTGATTTAACTGTTCTTGAAATTCTTCGGTACGCATCTTGTTGCAGGAAGCTCGGGTAACAACATCCATAGTGCTTCCATCATTATATTTTGGACTAGGTTTAATATCGTGGATTGTTGAGAATTGAAGTTTAGATATACTATCAACAAACGGTTTAAGAGCCTTGTGGAATTCCATGGATTTGGTTTTCGACAAAGAAAATAGAATAGGATGAATTTAACCCACCCTACACTCACTTAATTTTTGTAATCGTCCCACCCTCGTCATTGTTCCTTGTAATCTTCTGGACAATGGGAATTGTTAGCGGAACATCTACACTCAGGTGGGACGTTGTTTGTGGCACTCTCTGAGCAAAACATCCATTCAGCATCATCATTGCCCTACTGAGCACCAAAAGTCACAGAGACACGCTCTTTGGGTACGGGTACATTGTCAGAATCCCCCCCATCACATTACAAAAATTGGTTTGATCCACAGACTGCAAGGATAATCTTTCCGTCCCCCCTGACTTTTTCTTGGCGGGTTTGGTTTTCTATGGTCATTCCTTGAGAGATTGACAGCCCCCGCTTTAACCCAAAATTTATAGTTATGGAAAATTTACAGTTAGTGTATGCGGAGGTGATGAATGGTGTTACCCTTGATATGTTAGGTGACCCACTTGTGGTTATCATCTCAGATACGGGAGTGTTTATGGTTACAACCCAAGAAAACAGTGTGAAGTACAACGAAGAATTCTACCCTGTCACCGAGGAGGGGATTGAAGCGTACCAGATTCGGATTGACAAGGACGGTCTGTTTTTTCTAATGAAGAGGACGTAGGTTTTATTTCATTCTTGGCAATTAGTGGGTCTTTTCTCCTTTTTATGGTATAATGAAAAGACAATACTAATGGGATAAATATCAGACACAAAGCAAATGGAATAGAACCAAGTACGATTGAATAATTATAGGTGAGGTTGTACAATTTGTATGCACTAAACAGTACAATGCATAGGGCAGCAAGCAGACAAACAAAAACTAGTATTCTGAATAACCATCTCGATGGATCTTGTAAGATGCTCGGCATAATATGTTTACCAAGAAGTCTTTGATAAAGAAACTCATAAAGATTGATGGGAACGAGTTCTGTTTTATCCTCAATAGAATTGATATCCGTAGGTATGGGTTTCATATCGAAACGAAACCGTACTACTATATAATTTAGTAGATTGAATCCAATTATTGTGAATAATGTTGAGCAAACAATGAACAATATCCAGTAATAGTGCGTGGGGCTGACAAAGGATATGTCGTCAGTTAGTTTGATTTTTTCATTCACTTTACTAACCTTTAACCCTTGCTGAAATGCGTAAAATAGAACTATACCAAGAAAGAAAAAGAAACGATCTAGTCTTTTCGCTGTTCTTATGAGGGTATCAAGGTGAATGGTTTCATTTGTGCTGATTGACATAATAGTGGTTTTGGTCTGTTAAATATATACAATTCGTCCCAAATCCCGTCCCATTTCCACTTCTAAAAACTTGACAAAACGTCAGACTTCCATATAAAACAAAACCTCCACCATTTCTGATGAAGGTTTCTCTGTGACCCCGACAGGATTCAAACCTGTAACCCTCAGAGCCGAAATCTGATGCGCTATTCAGTTGCGCCACGGGGCCTATTAGTGTTTGGTACGCTGAGGTTCTCGAAGTACACCAAACAAGGAAGTGCAAATTTAACCCACATTCCCGAATTGGCAAGCATCTCGGCGTTTTTGATAAAAGCATCCATTCAATTCCTCCAAATCGACAATTTTAAACAGGAAAAGGCTTACATCACTCCAATCGCAGCTTTTAACGCACTTAACTTATTGTAATTAGTACAATTAGCCTTTTTTTCGTATCTTCAGGGAAACTAACAAGTTTAAGGAACAAGTTAAAGTCATTTTGCTTGGTGCTTTAAGCGGCTTAATTCATTTGAATTATGGAAACGAAGACTAGAATAGCCAAAACTCTTAAAGGATACCAAACCCTCCTATTTTCCATCTTTCTCATGCTTTACAGCAACCAAAACGTTGAAGCACAAACCTACTCAGGAACCGTAACGCATGGAAGTTCGAACCAATATACGTTTGACTACACAATCGTTTGTGGCTCTCCCGCAAATACGGCTGTTGTCACTCTTGAGTACACCACGGCAGAGCCTGTTGGGCTAGTACCGCAACTTTTTTTGGGCGGAGGAATGTTCGTTGGCATGAATGGACCAAGTCCGTATACTTATACATTAACAGGATTGACAAATTGTGAATTTAGCTTCCAATTTTACTTGGCTTACATCTCCGGTGGACTCTATCAATCCCCTGCACCTCTTACGCCAGGAAGCATCACATTGCCAACGGAATTGGTGTCATTTGAGGCTCGGGAAACCCCTCAAGGCGCTGTGAAATTGCAGTGGTCGACGGTTTCAGAAGTGAATAGCGATTTCGTCAATATTGAACGGACAACAGATGGATTAACCTGGGATGTGGTAGGGCGAGTTACGGCCGCAGGAAATAGTCAGGTCTTAACCAAGTACGCGTTCATGGATTTAACGCCAAGATATTCTTCTGAAGGAGTGTCCTACTATCGATTGAAAATGATTGATTTTGATGGTAGTTTCGAGTATTCTCCAATTCGATCGATCGAAAGAACTCAAGGAGATAAGGTAACGCTTTCTCTCTTTCCTAACCCCACGGATGATGAATTAAACATCAATTTTTCGCAAGTAGATTGGAGTCAGGGAGAGGTAGCTCTTAACGTTTATAATCCACTGGGAACGCAAGTGTATTCGGAAACATTTTATAACGCCGAAATGGAGCAAATGAGTCTTCTAAATCTGCCTTCATCCATATATTTGTTCCAATTCGGGCAAGGAGAGAAGGTCTTATATCAGACGAAAGTGATCAAAGAGCATTAACCAAAGTTCCCGAATTGGCGAGCAAACCCAAAAATGTGCTCTGAACCATTTTTCTTTTCACCAAACTCACTTGATCTCAAATTGAAAACCCGTTTTTGGTTCCAATTCATACCAGAAATGCACCTCCACTTTTTCAAAGGTGCGGAACTCGTGTAAAATCAAAGGGATGGTCAAGCCACTGAGATGTTCATCGATGCGGTGATTTCCAAAAATATTGATCCTTGTGGTTAGCGCCAGTCTTGAATAATCTTCGCTAGGTTCGAAAACGCAAGTTTTCTGGAGCAGCAAAGCTGTGTTCGAGGGAATTTTAGTTTTCAGGCAAAACGTTTTGGTGAGTTCTAAAAGTGGCTGTTCTTGTAGACCACTTTTCTTCTCAGGGCCCTCCATCCTTGAAATTAGCGCAGCAGAAACCGTAATTGACTCTGGAATCATGATGCCATCCGATGCTAAATACTGTGAAAGATGCAGTGCAATAGGAACTTGCGTCTCCTCCATCAACCCAGCCTGCATAGTTTCGCTAACGAGGATGTCAATATCTAAAAGGGGCTCGTAAGTGATGGCATCTGCATGCACAAACGATTGTACCCGCGATTCCAAGCCCAAATCATGAACAATGCTCCTCATGTGTCGGAAACTCTCCGGATTGTACTCAATAAGAGTGCATTGAATTTGATCTGAAGTATAAATGGTAAGAGCAGGTAACATGAGCGTGGCATAAGGTCCCGTTCCTGCATAAAGAATGCGGATAGGGTGCTGCGCATTGACTAACTTTTCTTCAATTGCCTGTAAAATGCCCGAAACGAATTGAATGGTACGAAACCAATCTTCCAGACACGTTGCTGCCCAGGCGGTTCCCAGTGCCATTCCTGCATGAGAGTCCAAATTGCGCCGCTCTTGTGGGCCGTCAAAATCGATAGTAGAAATATGCTCAAGTCCACCTCGGATGGATGCAAGCTGTGAAATTAATACCTCATGAGAAGCACCCTTTTGTACGTTCAAGGCAAAGTGTTCTAAGTCACGGAGAAGGCTCATGCGATCATTGAAAAATTACAGTTCAGAGGTCAATCGGTACTCCCAAACCAAACTGTCTCGCTCCAAATAGTGCGTAAAGACCAGCGCTTTGTTCTCTTCGCTCAAGTAAAAGAGCCCGGAAGCCAGAAAATCAACACCCTCTAATGTTCTGTATTCAAATGTTTTGGTGAGTGCGCCAATGTCACCACCCACGCAAATAACCTCAATACCACTTTGTTCCGCATCCACCAATCTTGGGTATAAATCAGTGTAAAAGTTGTTCGGATTTAAACAGAAAAAACAAGAGCCAAACTCACCATTCGAAATGGCGTTAATCTGCGATTCCAAAACAGGGTGATCGTACATCCAAATGAGCTTATGATGCAGAATAACCAGATGCGAACTTTCACTGATGGTGTCCATGACAGCATTAAAAAGCGCCAACTGACTTCCCTCTATATTGCTGTAGTTGTCCTGAGTGTCCAGTACAAGAAACGTAATGCCATTTTTATGCGTTGTGTAGCTTGTTGGGCGCAAGGTATATTGCTGAACAACCGAAAGATCATCATAATCATGGTTTCCAAGCGACCATAAAGTATTGGGATCAGCCAAATTGAAAACGCCGTGCAATACATTCATGGTACCTACATCTGCAGAACTGTTCGCAGCCAAATCGCCACCCAACCAAAGCATGTCGTAATTGTTGTAATTGATGTTGGCAGCAACCGGATCAATTTGTGGATTGGTAAAACCGCGCATACGACCGATGTGCAAGTATTGAACCGTCGGCCCCAAATTCGCTACTTTTTCTTTTTCACAAGAAAAGAGCAAAGAGGTTAACAGCACACAAAGAAAAAATAGGACGATCCGAGTCATGCAACAGAATTGAAAACCAAATATAGAACAGTTCTTTTGGTTTTTCCAACCTTTGAAACGTATTTGGGATTGCTTGCCACTCATAACTTTACTTTGAAAACACCAGGCAAGTTCACTATCTTAGTGTCATGAGATTTTTCTCCAGAGCATTGGTATTATTCTGGGCGGCTATTTTAATGGTCTCCAGCACTTGCTTTGGGGCAGATATTCATTTTTGTGAGGGAGAGGCGCAATCTTTCGCACTATTCGAAACAGCCAAGCCGTGCAAAATGCACAAAAAGAAGGTCGAGAAGAAAGTTCGAAAGTGTTGCATGGCACGTAAAAAGGTGCAACAAGAACCAAGTCGCGGATTTCCAATTGCTAAAAATGGCAAGTGCTGTTACAACGATCAAGTAAGTTTCAAAACGGATGGAGAAACGGCTCAATTGAGTATCGATTTATCCGCACATGCGCCAAACGAGTACGGTGCTTTTAATGACGTTGATGGCTCTATGCTATGGAATCAAGCGAACAAGGTAGAGCAACCATTTCGAGGACCGCCAGACAGGCAATTAATTCCCAATTACCAGATTTTCTTTCAAGTTTTTCGCATTTGACTCACGTCCTACCAACTGTAGGAATACAAGCATTTAATGTGAACCTTTAAATTGAAAGAACAATGTTATTCAAATATAGTTTGGTCCTCTTGACCATCATATCCTTAAGTTTTACAAACGCAGGAAACAAAAAAGAACGTGCAACTTTTACCGTGTACGGAGAATGTGGTATGTGCGAAACCCGCATTGAAAAAGCCATTAACAAATTGGATGGAGTAGCCTGGGCGGACTGGGAACTCGAAACACTCGAATTAACGGTAAAATACGATCCTGAAATAATTTCACTGGATCAAATCAAACAAAAAGCAGCTCAAGCAGGTCATGACACGGATGAAGTTCGCGCTACAAAAAAAGCGTACGAAAGCCTGCACGCATGTTGTAAATACGAACGACCAAAATCTAAATAATCAATACTATGAAAACAATTTTACTCGCAGTTTGCACACTCATCGCAGGAGCAACAACAGCACAGACCTTCACTTGGTCAACGTCAAATACCGTAGAAACCAATTTAGCAACGAACACGACAGAGCAATATCCACTGTATCTCGATGCCGTTGGAAATGATACTGTTACATTGGCAATAGAAGTAATTTACAACGATTTACCCCAAGCGTGGGATGGAATGCTGTGTATTTACGGACAATGTTTGGGTACAATTTCGCCAGTGGGAACGCAAGCAACAATGCAACCTATTTCAGGAGCTCAGCAAGGAATGGTGCGATTGACCGTAAATCCTTTCAACGGGACGGAAGCAGCAACCTTACAAGTGTATGTGTACGATGTGGATTTCCCAAATGATGGCGATACGGCAACGTGGCTTTTGAATACCACGGCAAGCACGCCAGAATTGTTGGCCAACAGCGTTTCAATTGCACCGAACCCTGTGCAGTCGGAATTAACAATTGATTCTGAGTTGAAATTGAACCAGGCCCAAGTGGTGGACGCCGCAGGACGCATTTTGCAGACGATTGAAATTTCTGAAGCGCAGCAAACAATCAATGTTGCAGACCTTCCAGAAGGAGTATACACGTTACTTTTGACAAGTGATCAAGGTGTGATCGAAAAACGCTTTGTGAAATTATGATTCGATTGCTTTTCGTGCTGTTTCTGTTGATCTCAAGTTCAGCAGGAGCAGCAACCGTGAATGCATCTCTTTACATTTTAAGGGATAGCATCCATTTTAACAATGGCACGGGAATCCCTTATGCGACCTTCAATGCAAGCAATTCATATGCTGCAACGAACGCTAAAATTGTTGTGGATGTAGGCGATCAATTGGATTTATGGGTGGTGAATTTCGATTCCGAAGTACACGAATTCCGCATTCAAGGAGAAACAGCAACCGTTTCCATTCCAGTAGGCGACTCTGTTCAGGTAAGCTACGATTGCAACAGCGCAGGCGTGTTCATCTTTCACGATCCAGCCAACTTTCCAGATCTCGCTTCTGTGGGATTGTCAGGAATGTTAGTGGTGAAGGACACCCAACATCCAGGGTTTTATTGGAATGTGAAAGAGCACCAGGAAGGAAACAACGCACTCGTTTTTGCGGGAAATTCTCCCGATTGGTCGACGTATTACCCAACGTATTTCACCATCAATGGGAAAAGTGCCCCAAGTATTAACAATGATGCCGAGGCGCGTGTAACGGGGAGCGTTGGAGATACCATTTATATCTACATTGCGAATACGGGGCAAAGCGTGCACTCTATGCACCTGCATGGATATCACGTCACTATTGCCTATTCGTCCAAAGACCCTTCTCAGGTAGGATGGTCCAAAGATTCGATGCCAATTTTCCCTTCGGAAACGATGATTTTTGAGTTGGTACCCGATCAACCGGGCGAATATCCTGTTCACGATCATAATTTGATCGGAACCACGGGCGGCGGTGAATACGGTCAAGGAATGTTCACCACTTTATTGATTGCACCATGAGAATGACATTCAAAATACCAAAAGTAAGCGTCGTCGCTGTCGAAGTGCCGTTATTAAAGCGAAGGTCATCGAGCCTGTCGAGATGCACCCTCGCTCTTCTCCTCGTATTTTCCCTCTCGGCTTCAGCCCAAATGGATACGACTGTTCAATTGATTTCCAAGATTGATTTTCAGGAGCAATTCGAATTGCATGATGGCAATTTAATTCACCTTATGGGATTTACGGAGCTGATTTCTGCGCCCATTAATATTCCTTCTCCAACCTTGATTTTTGAGGAAGGTGACTCCGTTAATTTAAGCCTGTGGAATTTATCGCAGGGTGCGCCGCATACGATCCATTTGCATGGACTCGATGTGAATCAGGCCAATGATGGAGTACCACAGTTATCTTTTGAAGTGGAGCACGATAGTATTGGTGATTATTATTTCAAAGCCCCGCATCCTGGGACGTACATTTATCACTGTCACGTAATGTCCGTTTTGCACGTTCAGTCTGGAATGTACGGGTTACTTATTGTAAAGCCCAAAAGCAACCCTAATCTGACTTGGGAAAATGGATACGAATTTGATTCAGAGCGTGCATGGATGATGTCGGAAGTGGATACCAATTGGCACCACGACTCTATTATTAATCATCCGCACACCACTGGAATGAATATGGATCCAATTCTTCCGTATCAGCCGCAACATTATCTAATTAATGGCAATGCTGAAACACAGTTAGATGCAACGCCTTTAGTGGCAAGTGTGGGCGAAAAAGTGTACATGCGCTTAGCGAATATCGGGTATTATGGCAACAAAGTAATTTTTCCATCGGGAATGAACGCACAAGTTATTGCTTCGGATGGCAGACCGTTGCCCAATGTATTTAATTCCGACACGGTCGTTATCTACCCTGGAGAACGCTTTGGAGTAATGCTTGAAGCTACTGCTGAGTTTAACGATGTGGTGCAAATTCAATATGTTGATATGAACACGCATCAAGTTGCCAACACGCAAGAAGTGGATCTCTCCATTTCGGGATTCGTTGCGCTCAATGAAGTGGATGCAACGGTGCAATTTGCCTATCCAAATCCTGCTTCGAATCAAGTGAAACTGCCGAATGCAGGAAATTGGACGGTACAAGACCTTTCCGGAAGACAAATTTCCCAAATACATTCGGCAAGCACACAGTTCGATGTCTCGCAACTTGCCAACGGCACGTATTTACTGCGGCAAAGTGGAGAAAGCACTCAGTTAATCAAACTAATCATTCAACGATGAAAAAGACGCGAAATCATCTCTTGTTTCTATTAGCGAGCGCATTTCCAATGATGCTTTCGGCTCAGGTGGGCATTAACCTGAAACTGAACCATACGTTTGATGGCGACATTTTTCAGTATGGAACCGTTTACCAATGCGATGGAAAAGCCGTTGAGTTCACGCGGGTTCAATATTACTTGAGTGGACTGGAACTAACGCACGATGGCGGCCAAACAACGGCCATGCCAGATACGTATGTTTTGGCAAGCGGAAACATTTCAGATTATCCGCTCGGGCAAGAAAACATTACAACGCTCGAAGGGTTTTCCTTTGATCTTGGTATAGACTCCATAAGAAATGGTATGGGAACAAGTTCGTGGCCTCAAGGGCATCCGCTTGCTGTTCAAACGCCTACCATGGATTGGAGTTGGCCCGATGGTTACTTTTTTTGGTGTATCGACGGAAAGGTGGACAGCGATAACGATGGAGTGCCCGATTTGGATTTTCAGCTACACGGAATGGGAAATCACCTACTGCGAGAGGTCAACGATTTTTCAGGATTAAACATCACGGGAAACGAAATCAATATTGAACTTTTTGTCAATGTTGCAGACTGGCTCCGTGATATCGAGTTGCGGTACGTTGGAATCGCCCATGACGGTGGTCACGATAATGGAAATGTAGCCAATAACACCAATGCACAGACGGTATTCACGCTAGACAACCCACTTTCGGTAAGTGAAATGGGGCTGCAGGAATCCAATATTTATGCAGACTACACCATGCCGTATGCACCAACAATATATTACAATCTCGTTACGCAAGAAAATGTTGAGATTGCAGTGTACGACGCATTAGGACAAGAAGTTCTATCAGCAAAAGATCAGCCTGCAAGTGGTAATTTCTTTGTTCGAAAAGAGCTTCCCGATGGCACGTATTTAATCACTTTTAGCAATGCATACGGCACAAATAAATTTCGATTTGTCGTAAAAAATTAATTACTTTAAAACTATGAAAACGAAACAATTCTTTCTTGGATTACTTGCTGTTACGGCAGGTTTTTCAACACAAGCACAAACAAATATTGATCTTGTACTTAACCATCAGTTCGATGGAGCGCAATTCCAATACGGAACTATATATCAAGTGAACGGTGTCGCTGTTCAGTTAGATCGCGTTCAATATTATATGTCAGGACTAGAGTTAACGCACGATGGAGGTCAAACTTTATCCATGCCAGACACGTATGTTTTGGGAAGCGCCAATATTTCAAATTACTCCCTGGGACAGGAAAATATCACTACGTTGGAGGGCTTTTCCTTCGATCTTGGAGTGGATGCAGCACGAAACGGAATGGGAACTTCATCCTGGTCTGCAGGACATCCGCTAGCAGCGCAATCGCCTTCCATGGACTGGAGTTGGCCAGGAGGTTATTTCTTCTGGGTGATTGATGGAGAGGTAGATACGGATGCAGATGGAACACCAGATCAGCCTTTTTCTATGCGTGGTTTGGGAGATGCTCTTTTAACTGATGTCACTACTTTTTCAGGGTTGAACCTCTCAGGAAACACTATTACCATTGGTATGGATGTAAACATCGCCGACTGGTTGGTGGGAATCGATCTGGCAACGGTATTTTCATCACACGATGGAGGTCCGTTCAATCAAGCGGTATCTTCAAACACAAACGACGAAACAGTCTTTACTTTGAATGCAACCTTGGATGCAGAAGAATTGACATTGGACGAGAGTAACATCTACGCCGATTATTCCATGCCATATGCACCAACAATCTATTATACCTTGGCGACAAGCGAAAAAGTAGATATCACCGTGGTTGATATGACTGGAGCAGTGGTATTAGAAGCCGAACAACAAAATGCTGAAGGGAACTACTTCATCCGAAAAGAACTTCCGGATGGAACGTACTTAATCAATTTTACCAATGGAGAGTTGAACGAGCAGTTACGCTTCGTTGTTAAGAACTAATTCAAGCACAATATCAAACGCAAACCCGTGTCTTTTTGGATGCGGGTTTGTATTTTTATAGAAAGTAATTTCAGGTGAAAGCACGTCTTTTTTTGTTAGGATTTGTAGTGTTGAGTTTCATTTTGATTCGCTGCGCCAGCGTGATGAATGCATCCATGGATCAGACGGCCTCTGTCGAAAATGATGCAGCAATTCTCGATTCTACCTATTACCGTGTTGAATTGGGGAAACACCTCTTTTACGATCCCATTCTGTCGAGAGATTCAACGATTTCTTGCGCAACGTGTCACAAACAAGAATTAGCATTTACAGACGGATTGCCCAAAAGTATCGGAATACGTGATCGCATGGTAACGCGAAACTCTCCCACCTTAACGAATGTGGGCAGCAGAACCATGTTTCTCCTGGATGGCGTAAATCCTTCGTTGGAATCTCAAGTGGGAGTGCCCATTCAAGAGCACAATGAATTCGATTTTCACGTGCTTTTGGTTCTTGACCGCCTCATGAAAAACGAGCAATATGTGGCATGGGCAGAGCGAGGGTATGGTACAGAAATAACAGAATACGTGCTCAAAAATTCCATTGCATCCTTCGAAAGAACCCTGATTAGCGACAATTCGCCTTATGATAAATTCATAAATGGAAATTACGCAGCCCTGGACAACGGTCAAAAGAAAGGAATGGAACTCTTTTTTGACAAATTGCATTGTGCAAAATGTCATTCTGGGCCCGATTTCACGGAAGAGCGCTTAACCAACAACGGATTATACACCGTTTACGCAGATACCGGAAGAATGCGCCTCACCGAGAAAGAAGTGGATAGAGCAATCTTCAAGGTGCCAACATTGCGCAATATTGCCGTGACAGCGCCCTACATGCATGACGGAAGCCTTAACACGTTGGAAGAAGTCATCCGACACTATGAATCCGGCGGACAGCTGCATCCCGGTAAGGGAAGTGAAATCGTTCCATTCGATTTAACGGACGAAGAGCGCAAAAACCTTCTGCGTTTTCTGGAAGCTCTCACAGATCAATCCTTTTTGACCAACCCAGATTACCGCGTCACAAACGAGTAAGATTGAATTCGAACGGTTCACTTCGGCTCGCGGCTTCTTGGGACTTCGGCATCTCGACAGGCTCGATGACCTTTAGTGGACTTTTCAACCGTTAGATTCTTGGATCAAGGTCATCGAGCCTGTCGAGATGCCGAAATGGACTTTTCAACTGTTAGATTCCTGGATCAAGGTCATCGAGCCTGTCGAGATGCCGAACCCAAACCTTTTTCCCAATAACCATAGGAATTGCGCCAATTTCAAATATTTTTGTTTCCCATTCGTTAATACACCTACATTTTGGTAAACATGCGACTACTTATAGCTTTTACGATTCTATCGTTTGCAGCATCTGCCCAGGTAGGGACAGGTCAATGGCGATTGCACATACCCGAGCGTGCGATCGATGTCACAAATCTTTCAGGTAACGCCTATGTCGCTTATGAAAAGGGGGTAGGCATCTACAACAAAGCATCCAATGAGTTCAGTATTTGGGACAACGTGAACGGTTTATCCGATATCACCGTCTCTTGTGTTGAGGCTTGTGAATCAGACAATTCCGTGTTTATCGGTTACGAAAATGGAAACGTCGATAAAATTCAGAACAACCGAGTGACCAACATTCCAGCAATCAAGCTAGCGCAAATTCAAGGCTCAAAAAAAGTATTCAATATGGTGGAATACGAAGAGCATATGTACCTGGCAACAGGGTTTGCAATTGTGAAAATTGATCCTGCAAAAGACGAAGTGCGCGATACATACTATCCAACGAATGGACAGGAAGCGATTACGGATTTGGTTTTTGCCAATGACAGTATTTACGCTATTACGGAAGATGCAATGTACAGAGGATCAGTGAATAACATCGCACTTGCAGATCCCGCTCAATGGACCTTAGATACACGTGTTTCGGCAGTAGCGGCGCCATTTATGGACATTGAATATGCACACGACGAATTGTACCTTCTTTCGCAGGATGCGGGATTTGGGGGGGATACAGTATACCAACTCTCCAATGCAGGGCTTAATTTAGCTTTTGTGGAATCGTTTAATATGGAAATCAATTCGTTAAAGTCGATTGAAAACAGATTGTCTGTGAATTTTTCGGGTGGAGCAAGAATTTACAACAGCAATTGGACCGTTCATGAAAACCTTGGGTTTTATAGTGGTGGATCGATTGCCAATGCCAGTCAAGTGGCGTACGATGGCTCTATATACTGGATTGCAGATAGAAACAATGGCTTTGTGAAATACGAAGGCGCTTATCAAAACACTTTTATTGAGCTTATTGGCCCACCGAAATCAGACCTTTATGCATTGGATTATCAAGACGGAACCATTGCGGTTGCAAGCGGCGCACGATCCGGTGGTGCACCATCGTTTAACCGAGGAGGGGTTTACTTGTTTAAAGACGAGGAATGGAGCCTAATCGATCATCAAAGTGTTTCATCCTGGGCAGATACCCTGCATGATTTCATGGGGGTTTCCATCAATCCAAATGACGAAACGCAAATTGGAATTGGCACTTATTCAAGCGTACCGGTTACCGTTGTCGATGAATCGGGGCAAGCATCAGGACTGTACAATTACGGGAATAGCCTGGTGGAACAAACATCCATTGGAAATCCTTGGAGTTTGGTTTCAGATGTTCAATACGACAGAGACGGCAATCTTTGGGTTTTAAATGGATATGCTTCTGAACCCCTGAAAGTACTGACGAGCGAAGGAGAATGGTATTCATACAATTTGGGAGCAAGCGCAAAAAGTAAGATTACTGAGCGCATTGAAATTGACTTCAATGGAAATAAATGGCTGGCGATCAAAGGAGCAGGATTGTATGGGTTTAAAGACAACGGAACCTTGGACAACACTTCAGACGATCAATGGGTGCAGCTCAATCAAGGAGCAAGCAGCGGTGCGCTTCCTTCCAGCGAAGTAACGGCAATTGCGGTTGATTTTGACAACGAAATTTGGATTGGAACCGATGCGGGATTCGCGGTATTGTATAATTCAGACAATGCATTTGATGCTGCTCCAGGCGATTATAATGCGCAACGAATCAAACTGGAATTTGAAGGGAACGTAGAATTTGTTCTGGGCGCCACGCACATTACCGATATCGAAGTTGATGGCGGAAACCGAAAATGGCTTGGAACCGCGAGCAGCGGAATTATTTTACTGTCGGAAGATGGCTTGGAGATTTTGGAACAATGGACGATGGAAAATTCGCCACTCATTTCAAACACCATTATCGATATGGAGATCAATCAAGAAACAGGAGAAATGTTCATTATCACCGATCAAGGATTGATTTCTTACCGCACTGATGCTACGTATGAAGATCCAAATTATTCGGATGTTACGGTGTTTCCAAATCCGGCGCGACCAGATTTTAACGGCGTAATTACCATTCAGGGGATTAAATACGATTCGGATGTGAAAATCACGGATGCAGGAGGAAACCTGGTGTATCAAACAACTTCAAATGGTGGAACAGCCACCTGGGATCGAAGAACGTTAACCGGAGATTTGGCACGAACAGGCGTTTACCTGATCTGGACGGCATCCAACCAAAATGACGGACGCTTTGTGGGCAAAGTTCTTGTTGTCAACGAGTGATGAAACAAACGGATCAGGGAATATTTTTACACCGCACGGCATTTTCAGACTCTAGTTTAATTGTCACGTATTATACTGCTGACAAAGGATTGCGAAAATTTGTGTTCAAAGGAGGAAAGAAGAAAGCCCACCAACTTTTTCCTTTAGCTCCAACAGAGCTTACTTTTTATGGGCGTCCTGAGAGTGATCTTTTGCAATTGACGAGCACAGAGGCTCTTTTTGCTACCGATTTTCAATTTGATCCCGTCCGATCTACCATTGCCTTTTTTATTGCGGAAACCATTCGAAAATGTGTCCATGAGTTTGATGCAGACGGAACAATGTTCAGTTTTCTGAGAGAGAAGATTGCGTTGCTGAACCAAGTGGAAGATTTGGCGCACTTTCCCTTATTTTTTCTGATAGATTTTACCGAAATACTTGGAATTCAACCGCTGGTGCAAGTCAATGGAACCCTGTTTGATTTGGACGAAGGAAATATTGCGAACCACATTCCTGCAGGACATCGTTCGGTGGGCGGAGCGCCCGTAAATTGCATTGTGAAACGGATTCAAGGAGAATCATCTTTTCTTGCAAAATCGGTACGTGACGAGGCGCTGAATGCCATGATGGACTATTACAAAATCCATGTGCCAGGATTACGTGAGTTTGATACGTATCCTATCGTTCAAGAA
The DNA here is from genome assembly GCA_043584915.1 of Fluviicola sp. Taxonomy (GTDB): domain Bacteria; phylum Bacteroidota; class Bacteroidia; order Flavobacteriales_D; family Crocinitomicaceae; genus UBA4466. Next base: position 858,203 of record CP121319.1, on the reverse strand, counting down.
ATTTTAAGCTAGACCTTACTTCTTAGTGCGCAGTTCTTTGATGTAAACGCTCGTTAAATCCAACGTTTCCATTTGAGTTGCACTGAAGTCGCGCACACGAGCATTGATGATCACAATGTGATCGTCTGTCATTACGGGAATAACTGGAGCTGTTTCCACCACCATTTGATCACACTTCACAAACAAATCCATGCGTTTTGCATCGTCTTTTTCAATCAAGGCTTTTTCGTAAATCGCATCGAAAGAATCATTTTTGTAGTTGAAGTCGTTTACCAAAGAAGATTCTTCCTGCATGTTGTTGCTATAGAACTGAGCTAGGAAGTTTGCTGGGTCTGGGTAATCGGCAATCCATCCGGCGCGCCAAATTTTTGCTTTTCCAGATCGCACTGCTTCGCGACGTTCTTCCAGGCTGCACAAGACAATGTTCAGGTTTACATTCAAGTTTTCTTTCAGCTGTTTGGCAATTGCCATGCAAGAGCGGTGCGCTCCAGACCCTTCCAGTCCATTCACGTAGAAGTCTAACGTTGGGAATCCATTTCCATTGGCATACCCTGCCTGGCGCATTAAGTTCTGCGCAATTGTCGGGTTGTATTGGTGTCCGCGAACTTTTTCCGAAGGGTATCCTTCCATTTCTGCGACAAATCCGTTTTTCGCTGGCCAACCTTCTCCTTCGAGATCTTTATCTACGATGGTAACGCGATTAATGGCTAAGTTGAACGCCTTGCGTACTCGAGGATCAGAAAACTCTTCGCTTTCGTTTGCCATGGCAATGTACATCATGTTCAAACTTTTCTTTGCATCTACACGGTGCTTTACATTGAGTCCGCGTTGCGCTTCTTCCAAAGTACCTAAGATGTTTTCCGTTTCTTCAACAGGTAATTCCAATACAAGATCTACTTTCGAATTACGGAAGGCGAGCAATTCGCTACGTTTGTTTTTTACATACGTCATGGTCACTTTCGCTAAGAAGGGTAGTTGATTGCCGAACTGATCTTTACGCCAGTAATTTGGATTGCGTTTTAGGGTGATTTTGCTGTCACTCATCTTATCCAAAGAGAAGGGTCCAGTACCCACAGGATGTTTCCCGATAGCGCTTCCGTATTTTTTGAATGCTTCTTTTGGATTGATGCTCAAAGCGTAATGTGTCAACACTTTTTCAAATCCAACAAAGGGTTGCGCCAATGTAATTTGAACCGTGTATTTATCGAGAACTTTGATTCCGCTGACACCGTTTCCGTTAATTTTCCCGTTTGATGACTTTTCAAAATGCTCTTTTGCACCTTTGATACGATCTACCAACAAGTATGAAACTTCGTTGTCTTTGTGGTTGGTACAAGCCATATCCAATGAAAATTTAACATCATTGGCATCGACTTCGCGTGTTTTGTCTTTGAAGCAAGCGTCTTCATGAAATTTCACGCCTTTGCGAATCTTGAAGGTATACACCCGTGCATCTTCACTTGGCTTGAAACTTTCTGCAATTCCAGGGTTTACCGTTCCCGATTCAGGGTCGATAATCAAAAGAGGCTCAAAAATTTGTGAAACAAGACGGCTAGAGTATACGTCGCCGGTGAAAATCGGGTAAAGGTTGTCGATTTTTTCTGTGGACATGAATTTCAATTCACCTCCATACATTTTATTTCCTTTGGCAACGAGTTGCTCTTGTGTTTCTTCTTCACCAGAACAATTCACCAAAAGGAGTCCAATAGCTATAAATAGCAGTGTTACGGGTTTTTTTAGCATCGTCTCGAATTTCAGTTGCAAATGTAATGAATTTATAGGTCTTCAAATCATTTAAAACGCTCAGTTTCTAACCATTCATACGTGCTTTGGCTGATGTGGTTACAAAAAAAATGAAGAGAGATGTAAGAATTGATTGGGAACGGAATCCTACTTATGAACTAACTATACTATCGAACGAACTATTGAATGCAAGGTTGATTAAGACCCTTGGTTGATTCCGTTCCCCTAAATCAATTCTCTCAGGACAAATTTCGGCATTCCTTTGACAGGGTGTGTTCCCTCAGTTTTAAACTTATGTGAACAAAACTATGCGAGTTTATTTCTGGTTGGGATTTGGAAGTTCGCGAGCAGTTTGCCGAACCATTGAAAGATGGGAACGCTCTCTTACTTGGTCCAATTATTCGAAGTGTTGGATATAGATTTACCACAATGGCACAAGGTTATGAAGAGCGAGGTTGAAATGCGTTGGTTTTGGGCACAAGTCGATCACTATGTGATCTTCATTGGATCTCGAATTCATTTAACTTTTGGCATCTCGACAGGCTCGATGACCGTCAGTGGACTTTTCAACTGTTAGATTCTTGGATCGAAGGTCATCGAGCCTGTCGAGATGCCGAAATGGACTCTTCATCTGTCGAACCCATTTCTAATACCCAACTTTTTCGCGGACACGCTTGATAACATCAGCTGCCACCTCTTTAGCGCGTTTTGCTCCAATGGCCAAGGCTGCTTCAACTTCTTCTGGATGTTCCATTAAGTGTGCGTATCGTTCGCGTTCCGTTTTGAAGCGTTCGCAAATCAATTCGAACAACTCTTGTTTTGCATGACCGTAGCCATATCCTCCAGCTTGATATTTCTGCCGCATTTCTGCAATTTGATCTTCATTTGCCAACAAAGCGTACAGTGCGAAAGCGTTACACGTATCCGGATCTTTTGGTTCGTCCAAGCCTTTGGAGTCCGTTTCAATGGACATTACTTTTTTACGCAACTTTTTGTCTGTCAAGAAGATGTCGATATAATTATCTCGTGATTTGCTCATTTTTTCACCGTCTGTCCCGGGCACCAACTTCGTAGCTTCGTTATGACTCACCTCTGGTGTCACAAATGTTTCGCCCATTTCATTGTTGAATCGACGGGCAACATCTTGTGTAAATTCAAGGTGCTGTTTCTGATCTTTCCCTACAGGAACAATTTCTGCATCGTACAACAAAATATCAGCAGCCATCAAAATCGGGTAGGTGAACAATCCAGAGTTAACGTCGTCCAAACGGTCCGCTTTGTCTTTGAAACTGTGTGCCAACCTCAAACGTGAGTATGGGAAATAACACATCAAATACCACGTCAGTTCGGTTACTTCAGGGACAAATAGGAATCGTTTTCCGCTTTTTCCGACATTTCGATTGCAGGAAGGATGGCTCCTAAGATATTTCCCAAATGAGGGGTTCCTGTACTTTGAATTCCTGTAAGAATGCGAGCCATACGTGTAATTTGAGAACACGAAAATAAAGAAATTTTCGACCTTGAATGTCGTGGAATAGTCGTTTAACCTTGGCGATTTCGTAATTTTGCTTTATGAAAGTGCTTGTTGGCGTTTTGGGCCTGATCTGGAAGTTGTACATCGCCGTGATATTCGCGGTTACAGCACTTGTATTGTATCCAATTATCCGACCACTTTTACGTTCGGATAAGGGAAGGAAAAAAGCGTTCAAAGTATTCGTTTTCTGGAGCAGAATTTTCCGGGTTTTCTGTCTTTATGGTGTCAAAAAGGTCAAAAATAGCCCCTTGCCTGATGGACCGTATATTATTTTGGCCAATCATGCCTCATATTTAGACATCTTTTTGATGTACTCGATTCTTCCAAACAGTCCTTTCTTGTTTCTGGGGAAAAGTGAACTTTTGAGCTACCCAATTATCAAAGCCTACTTCAAGCACATGAACATTCCTGTTTTTCGGGGAGATCGTGCAAAAGCAGCCAGATCTTTAATTCGAGCATCAAAAGAAGCAAAAAATGGTTGGTCGATTATGATTTTTCCGGAAGGAGGAATTCCCGATGGTCAGGCGCCGAAAATGATTCGATTTAAGAATGGAGCATTTCAGTTGGCGAAGCGTTTGGAGTTGACCATTGTACCCATCACATTTACGAACAACCACAAACTCTTTTCAGACCCCACAGAAATACTCGGACCTGCGCGCCCTGGGATGAGTAAAGTGCACATTCATGAGGCAATCGCGCCCGAGACAATTGCCGCTATGGACATAAGTGAACTTCGGAACCATTGTTTTGAAATAATCAACGCGCCAATTTTAGAAGAGCATCCGCATTTGCGTCAATAGTATTACATTTGTTGTATGAAAATCACAGAAGATATTGTGGATCACGTAGCGCATTTGTCGCGCCTGGAATTTGAAGGAGAGAGCAAACAAGCGATCATGCAGGACATGGAACGCATTGTAAACTTTATGGAAAAATTACAGGAGGTGGATACAGACAATGTAGAGCCGTTGATTTTCATGACCAAGGAAATCAATCACTTGCGCGAGGATGAAGCCAAAGATACGCTAACGCAAGATGAGGCCTTGAAGAACGCGCCAAAAGCAGATTCAGATTATTTCCGCATTCCTAAGGTACTGAGCAAGTAGCCAAAAATTACGTAGAAACACCCGATTTCCTACTTTTTGGCAAAATCATTTCCAAATAGTCTTCTCTATCCTTTTTTCTTGATAAAAAAGGATGAAAGCTCCTGCGCCGAACGGCTCGAAGCAATCCAGGGATTCCGCTTCGAATTTTCACACTTTTTTCAACGATTTCGTTTTGACGATTCTCTGAGATTCAGCTTTGACTCAGGATAAAACTCGGTTCATAGCCAAATGCTAGGAAATTACGTAGAAACACGTATTGCCATTTCTATCAGAAAATCAGATATTTACGTGATACTATTCACGTAGAATGAAGGCAAACGCAAATCATAAAAGCGAAACTGAGAGTCAATCTGTTGGCAATGAAGCGCAAACTTCTCAAAAGGAAGGTGCATTCCAATTCAAAAACAACCGCCCTGAGAGCGCCCTTCAACGCAAGATTCAGAATGCCATAAACAATGACTCAAGCCCAATCCAAATGAAGAAGGATGCGGCTATTCATAAATTTAGTGATGGAGAAAGTGGCGTTGAAACAGCGACCAAAGTAATTGATCCTAAAAACGGGTCAAGGGGGTTGTTCAAATTTAAATACACTGGCGGAAATAAAATTGACACTTTCAATGGGACAAATATCGCTGATCCGAAAATTGCAAAATCAACAAAGTACGATGGGTTATCAGCACCAAATATTTCTGTAGCTGTAGCTTCCCATGATTTGGGCAAAGACTACAGCCATGGCAAACTGTCTAGTACGGAAATGGAATCAGGCGGGCGTGATTTACATTTTAGGCATGCTGATAAAGCCCATGGAACTGCTGGTAGTAGGGTGAACAGTTATACTTGGCATCACTTGCAAGACAAGGGAAAAATGGAGTTGATTGATATGAATGTGCATGGCGCGATGTGGCATTATGGAGGTATTGCTGGATGGAAAGGGGCGACTCATAGTGCTGATGCTTCAGATGATGATCCATCAAGTGATTAATTCGAGCGTTTTCTTAATTTAGACACAACCAAAAACACACACTATGGCTGAAAAGAAAAAAGTACGCATCCTTTCTCTGGATGGAGGAGGAATTAGAGGCGTTATCCCCGCAACGATCGTTGAATATATCGAGGAGCAAATCAAATTAAAAAAGAATGATCCGAATGCGCGCATTGCCGATTACTTTGATCTGATTATTGGAACCAGTACAGGAGGATTGCTTACGTGCTTTTATTTGAAGCCGAATTTAGAGCCAGGAGAAGGCAAGCCCACAACTGCATTTCCAGCATCCAAAGCGCTTGAAGTGTATACCAAGGAAGGATACGATATTTTCAATAACTCAAAATACTTCGCCTGGTTCGGATTGCGCCAACTTTGGAACGCCACGCAATACAACCCCGCTTATTTGGAAGGCGCTTTGCAGAAATATTTTAAGGAAGAAGATGGCAAAACGGATATGATGTTGCACCGAATGGTAAAGCCGTGTACCGTGACGACATACAACATGAACACGAAGAATAGTATGTTCTTGAGAAGCACTGATGTACAGCGCGAAGACGACCCAAGAGATTACAAAGTTTGGGAGGCATTGCGCTCTACTTCAGCAGCACCAACGTATTTCCCTCCGGCTGAAATACACAATTATGCGAAGCCGGTTACACCGTTGAATGTCCTGTACAATTTGGACGGAGGCGTGTTTGCGAACAATCCAACCATCTGTGCCTATGCTGAAGCGCGTAACATGGATTTTCCAGATCGCGGGGTGAATTGTCCCAGTGCGGAAGATATGCTGATTCTTTCTGTAGGCACTGGAGGCGGAAATTTTGCATTAGAACCGCTGCAAACAAGCAACCGATGGAGTGTTGTTAAATGGGCGAAGTCCATTCCGAATATCATGATGGACGGAAGTATCGACACTACAGATTACCAATTGCGTCAAATCTATCAAACCCTTAATGAGAAACATCACAATTCTTATTTGCGAGTGGATGTTCCCGCGGAAGATCGAGAGATGTACTCTGCTGATATGGCGGATGCTGCTCCTGAAAATATTGACAAGCTGAAAAAAGCAGGAAAGAAAACAGTCGATGCTTTCAAAAGTAAATTGGACAATTTTATTGACCGGATTATTGAGGAATAAACGATTGCGTGAGCGAACAAAATGAGGGAATACCCTTGTAGCAATTCCCATGAAAACACGCTTTAAATGATTCTTTGCTCGTGGTAATTTCGAACCTGTATTAACCAAAACCAATCAGTATGAATGTATTTGAAAAACTACAAACGAATTATAATTACTATCCGAATGCCGCAATAGAGCTCAGTATTATTGCCTATGAGGATATGAAAGCCATTCCAGGATCTGTGAACGATCGACCCACTTTGGAGTTAGATGTTTGTTGGGGACCCGCACAATTAACAGGTGATTTATGGCAATCCTACAGCAAAATGTTCGTGGCAAAGAATAGTAGCACCGGAGAGTACTGGGTGGCCATTCAAGGAACAGATTTTTATAGTCTTGAAGCGTGGACAGGGGAAGATTTTGATATCGGAACATTGGCCGCTTTTGCAGATTTGCCCGGGAATCCACCGAATGTTCCAGCCGATGCCATGTTATCTCAAGGAACGTTTAACGGAGTAAGCGATTTGCTTTCATTGAAGGATCCTACTACGGGACAAAGTGTAGTCGACTTTTTGCAGCAAGAACAGCCTAAATATATCTATGTTACCGGGCACAGTTTGGGAGGAACATTAACGCCGCCTATGTTTGCTTACCTGAATGCCATGCTTTACGGAGGAGAACCTGTTCACAATATGGCGCTTTGGTCTTTTGCCGGATTGACACCTGGTGATACAGGATTCAACGCATATTTGAATTCCATTTTACCGAACAATCAAGATTTTTTATGGCGCATTCAAAACAGTTTGGATATAGCGCCGCTTTTGTGGGTGTCTAAATCGGAAGTGGAGAATATTTATCAGAACCAAAGTCCGCCTTTAACGTGGGATGAACCTTGGTCGTCAGCTCTGGATTTTTTATTCTTTGAAGCAGCCAATTGTGGAGGAACTTATGCACAGCCGCAGGTCGGATTGGTAATTCCAGGCAATTATAACGCGTCTGCTTCAAGTTGGTATGAAGAAGCTTCGGCGCAGCATAGTTCGTTAAATACCTATCAGGGATTGGTGAACGGTTATTATCCATACCCTCCGTTCAAAAGAACAAAAATATAATTCAAAGAATTCCCGACTTCTCTATCATAGGAGAGGTTGGGAACCTTTTGTTAGGTTCTGAATACCTTTTGTCCATTTGCCAATTTTGTTGGAGAGCTTTGCGGAGTTGCACGATTATTAGGTGATTGCATTTGAGGTTTCGCAGCTGGCTGCATTTCCTGCATTTTCATGTCCATTTCTTGTTGCATTCGATTCATGCGCTGTTGCATTTCCTGCATACGCACATCCATATCGCTTTGGGCTTTTTGCATCATTTGGTCGGCATTTCGTTGCATTTCTTGCATCCGTTGCTCCATTTCCTGACGTTTGGCGGCCATTTTAGCCTCCATTTCCGCAAATTCTGGTGTATCAAAATCTTCTCCTTCAATAACGCGACCATTTTCTTCGAGATAGTATTTATCCTCTTTCAACTCACCGTTTTCATAACGCTGGTATTTTTTCTCAGTTCTTGATTCCGTTTGACCAAAAGCAAACGAGGTTCCGAATAAGGCAAGAATTATAATAGCTGATTTCATAACTGTCGGTTTTGAGATTCAGTTAAGTATATGCTAATTCTGTGCCATGATTTAGAAATGGTTCGTTCCTAATAGTGCCAAAAATAGTGCACGCACCCGCCCAACTCGTTTTAACTTGCTTCCAACTTCAGCGTGTAAAAATCAAACAGGACCGCTTATTGGGTCTTCGAGCTGTCGAGAAGCCCCGGTAATTGTGTTCATTTAAAACTCCAGTCGTGTTGGTCAATATCAGAAATACATGCCGTGAGCAAGTCAATACTTCCTCGGATGTCATCCTTGTGAGCCATTTCAATCACTTGATGTAAGTGGCGCGTAGGGATAGAAACGGCTCCTGCGATAGATCCACCTTCAGTCATGCGTTGGATTCCAGCAGTATCTGTTCCGCCTGCCGTGAGAATTTCAGGCTGCCAGGGAATTCCGTGTTTATCGGCTGTATTCTTCATAAACTTCACCATGCGATAGTCGCAGATGGTTGAGGCATCCATGATTTTAATTGCTGTTCCTTTTCCAAGTTCAGTGATTTTTTCGTGAGCTGAAGCGCCAGGAAGGTCGAAGGCAATAGTTGTATCGAGTCCAAATCCGAAATCAGGTTTGATGCGCAATGCTGAAACGTTTGCTCCGCGAATTCCAACTTCTTCTTGCACTGTAAATACACCGTAAACACCAATGCGCGTACTCTTTGTTCGTATCCCGGAGCACCTGGCGTGGTACATATTTTATTGAGTAATTGTGTATCGATCATCTCGTCTTATTGTGCTTAATCCTAAAAGGCCGTTAAATTTTCCGCATTACGGAAAGCCTTGCGTTTAAAATTAGCAATCATTTTGAAGAAGCAGTAACTTTGTGGTATGTACAAGTTGGTTTTTTTGGGCGTCATAACAGTTGTTGGTATTTTCGTTGGATATTACATTTCCTCTGACAAAAAGGAGACGCTTCCGGTGATAAATCCCAATGATGTAAAGGCGGAAATGGTAGATGATTCGTTACGAAATATTGGGCAAGGTCATCGCATTGGTGCGTTTGAATTGACGAATCAGGACGGTGTGCGTGTTTCGTTGGATGACGTGAAGGGAAAAGTGCATGTGGCGGAGTACTTTTTTACGCACTGCCAATCGATTTGTCCGGTGATGAATAAGCAGATGCAACGTGTTCACCGAAAATTCAAATCAAATGACGATGTAAAGATTCTGAGCTTTACAGTGGATCCAGATAACGATACGGTACAGCGTATGAAATGGTATGCGAACAAACACGGTGCTTCTGGAAACAATTGGCATTTTCTTACAGGCGATAAAACGGATTTGTACCGATTGGCGCGAACGTCTTATTTCGTTTTAAAACCAGCCGAGGCCAGAAACCTGGGAGATGCAGGAAGCGATTTTATTCACACGAACAATTTTGTGTTGGTTGATCGACAACTGCGAATTCGCGGGTATTACGATGGAACGAAACAGGCTGAGGTTACGAAGCTGATGTCGGATATGGAGATGTTGTTGGAGGAAGACTAACCATTTTACTATATAACCATATGGTTATAAAGGAATATAGTTTTTCCTAGGAATTTATTTTCAAAACACCTAACTTAAATTAGCCTCGCCACAACCCAACTTTTCAAAAAGCAACACGTCCTTCAAGCATCCGCCCACTTCAATACTCCCCCCATTTTTTAATCCAAAACCTCCTGATTCGTTCGATTTGGGTCAAATTCGGTATCGCATTCTTTACAACGATACACGCGCTTTCGATAAATCGGAAATAAGAAAGTGAGTAACGAAAAAATTGCGGCCAATACGCTTCCAACGTTGCGCATTGAATTGAAATCCTTGAAGTACTCCTCCGACCCACAATTTGGACATGCAATTACCGTGTCGTTTTCGTCTGTGTACGGTTTCTTATCCAGCGCTTGGACAAGTTCCAATGCTTCCTCTGAATCCTTTTCTCGAACTTTTATTTTGACCCCTCCAATAGCATTGCTGTACAAAGGATTCATGTCAACGATGTGTTCATCAAAAACAAAACAAACCAATCCATGACCCTCCAAATGGGCTTTTACAATATGCGCTTGAATCGAACTATCATAGCGCGCAACAGTGACTAAATCATAACTCATCTAATGTTGAAGTGCTTGGTGATTACTCTTCCAGATTTTCCAAAATTTTAGCAATGTCAGAATCTGTTGCAGACAGTTTATCCTTGCAGATTTTGATCAGTTCAGAAGCCCGTTTTACTTTTACACTCAACTCATCTACGCTAATTTCTCCATCCTCAATATCGGCAACAATTTGTTGCAATTCTTCAAATGCTTCTGTGTATTTCGGTTCTTTAGGCATCGTCTTCTTTTTTAATCACTTTCGACTGCAACGTAAAAGTAGCGGTTCTTGTCGTTATCGTATCGCCCTCATTAGCTGAATTACTTTCAGAAAGCGATTTTCCATCTTTGGTGGTAATAGTGTACCCACGTTGAAGCACATGGATCGGATCTACCAGTTTTACAATTTGCTCCGTTCGTTCCAGAGAATTATGCGCATCTTTCACAAATTGATGGGTGTTGTTGGAAAGTCGGTTTTTTTGTCGCGATAACTCATTCGCATGACTTTGTAAAAGCAATTGCGTACTGCTCGAAATCTGTCTTCTGAAACCAAGAAGATCCTCTGATTTTCGTTGGGTAAAACGTTTGGTGACATGAAGCAAATCTTTCTTTTCCAATTGCAGGTGCTGACGTTCGCGTTCCACAGCCTTCCGAACAATGTGTCCGAAATTATTTGAGTGTGTTTTCAACTGCAATTGCGCTACCTCGAGTTGTTGCATCACATGAACACGGATACTTTTTATGGCATCTTTCAACGGCATTGAGAAATTATGAAACGCTTGAATTAAAAAATCGCCAAGTTCGGTGGGTGTTATGGCATTTCGATACGAAATCATTTCTGCCACGGTCAGGTTGGTGGAATGCCCAATCCCAGTGAGAACGGGTAGTGGAAATGAAGCAATCTCATGACAAAGATTGTAAGTGTTGTAACAACTCATTCCAACTTCGCCACCACCACCACGAACAATCACCACGATATCAAAATGATCGCGCACTTTTTCAATACGTTTCAGTTGATGAATAATCGAATGCTCTGCCTGATCTCCCTGCAAATATGCCGGAAACAGGTGCGAAATGAAACGATATCCCCAGTCATTTTCTTCAATCACTTTCATGAAGTCCGAAAGCCCTTTACTAGACGCAGCGGAGATTATAGCAATGCGTTTTGGCAGTAAGGGAAAGTCCAATTTCTGGTTGGCATCAAGCAACCCATCTTTTTGCAATTTACGGAGTGTTTCTGCACGTTCACGCTGGAGCTCTCCCAAGGAATAATTCGGATCGATATCGGTAATTTGAAGGCTCAGTCCGTAAACTTCATGAAATTGAACCTTAACTTTCATGAGCAGGGTAGTGTCTTCTTTCAGCGGCTCTTTTACCACCTTCATAAAACGCGCATTGATGGCATCGAAATGGTGTCGCCAGATGGTTCCCCGAATTTCTGCAACAATTTTTCCGTCTTCCTTTTGCACCAATTCAGGGTAACAGTGTCCACTAGGCGTTTTGCCCAATTTGTGCATTTCCGTTTTCACCCAATATTCACTTTGGTAGCGCTCTTCCAAGGTTTTCCTAATAGAAGATACGACCTGTCGAAGCGTAAAAAATTTGGGTTGCATCATAGAGATAAAGGTACGAAAAAGGTGTTGTTTGCATCAAGAATTTCAAGTGGGATGAGGTTACCTTTTGGAAGTTTTGACATTGATATACAAAAGACCACAATTATGAAAAATACAATATTACTGCTGCTACTTGCAATGTTCGCGGTTCCAACTTTGGCAATGAAGGCGCCAACTCAATTCGTAAAGAAGTATACCAACACAGAAAAAGGGGTTGAGTTACCCACAGATTTCGCCGGAGCCATAATTTTGACACCAGAGGTAAAAAAGCAGATTCAGGGAAAAACCATTCAACACATCGAACTGGTGTATACCGCCTACAAAGAATCAGAAAGCTTCAACCAAAAAGCACTGAACAGTCGAAGGGTGGCACAATTGAAACGATTGTTGCCGCAAATTAATAGTGATAATCCTGCATGGACGTTTGTTGAACAAGAAGGCGCTATTACGAAAGAAGAAGCGGAAGATTATTTCCATGGTTTCGTATTGCACATCGCCGACCCAATGGACTTCAAAGAGCTTCGGTCTTATCTTGACGATTACCAAACAAAATTCAGTTCGTATACCATTTCGAATGCCGAAGGAGGAGTATATATTCATAATTCCGGTTCGCGCATTAACATCCCTGCAAACGCGGTTACCTATGCCGATGGAACACCTGTAAAAGGTGCTTACGAATTACAGTATCGTGAGTTCAGAGATCAGGCAGACATTGCTTTTTCGGGAATTCCAATGACGTATGACACCGGCGGTAAAACATACAATTTCAGCTCGGCAGGAATGTTTGAGATGCGCGCTATGCAAGGAGAAAAAGAGCTCAAGTTATCGAAGCCTGCCACTGTCGATTTTAATTGCACGCGTCAAGCTGACGATGTGGCATTCTATGCAATGGATGATGCGTCTGGTGAGTGGGAAAAGTTGGAAGCAGTTGATTTCAATCAGCCTAATGTTGCCGAAAAAGAAGTAGTTCAAGATGTACAGCCGAGAGCCGCTCTACTTATGGCTCAATTTGGAGAAAACACCAGTTGGAAATGTACTTGGTCCGACAGCTCGAACGAAGTTTCATACACGTTTTCGCAGAGCTTGTGGACACGCTTAGGAAAGGATCGAAAAGAAGACCCAGATCTGGAGAACATCATCCTGAGAGAAGACGCCACCAATAGAACATTTTGGGTAGATGCAACCAATCGGTTAACGGTGCAAGCATGGATCAATGAAAGTCAATGGGGAGGACGGATAAACGCCAATGTTATGTTGAACGAAAACGGAGAGCCCATTCCGAATGATCGGCGGGCAACACTCTTGGCAGATGGCAGTTCAGATCCAGGTCATACGTACCCGAACTTAGTGAAAGGATTGAATGCCAACGATTTTGGCGTGTACAATTGCGATCAAATCTATCGGATTGGGAAGGCTCGAAACATCAGCCCATCTTATGTGGACGCACGAACAGGAAAGCCCATTCAAAAGAAGCATGTCGCCTGTGTCATTGACTTGTCTTACAACGGAGCCTTTAGTTTTAACCCATTAAATATCGTTTGTAATCAAGAAGGCAGAAATGTGATTGTATTATTCACCAAAGACAAGAAAACGTATTTGTTGCCCGAAAATAAATTCGCTGTATTGGATATGGAGAGCGATGAACAACTTGAATTTAAAATGGTCGATATGACCGAGAAACTAAAATCTCCCGACGATTTGAGGAAGTATTTAAACCTGTAACCAACCACGAAAACCCTGCTCGAATTTACGAGTGGGGTTTTTCTTGCATTGTAGTATCGAGCGTAAATATTCATCGAGAATTTACTTTTGGTAAAGTACATATGTCAACACTTTTGAAGGATGTATCTTAGCCGAATGTTCAGAGCAAACCTTGTATTGGTGACCTTATTATTCCTTTTATTTTCGTCCAATGTTGAAGCTCAGGACACCGTTCGTGTTTTCTTTGATTTTGGCAAATCACAGCTTACAAAAGATGCAAAAAGCACCTTGCAGTCATTGCCGAATCAATACGATTTAACCACACCCGATTCCATAGTATTTATTGGATATGCCGATTCCGTAGGAAGAATTAATGCGAACATTCGGCTGTCCTTAAAACGGGCGAAAAATGTCCGTAAATACATAAGTTCATTCTTGAAAGAAGATGTAATTACGCCAATTTATGCAAAAGGGGAGGACACCCAAAAATCGGATGCATTTGGAAGGCGCGTCGCCATGATCTTGTATTATCCAGAAGCTTCAGTCAACACGGATTCTTCTTTGGATGTTATAACAGACGTTGATCCAAAATGCTTCAAAATAGCGATGTATGCATTAAGTTATTGCAACGTTTCTGAAATTGAAAAGCGCAATCGAAAGTATGCAAGATTAGAAGCAGAGAATATAGCCCTCATTTCGGATCAAGATTATTATTACTTGCGTGAATACCGAGATGGACGAACAGAGGCTAAGCGCGTTAGGTGGAAGGAAACGGTAACAGGTAAACTTTGGTGGAAACGAAAACGATTGGTTGCTGAAATCCCTAGGAACAGTTTTGAAAAATCGAACTTTTTCACGCTTGATACGGGCGATTGTAGTAACTGCAACTTAGGTAATCTAATCGATGAGGATACGGTGATTAAGTATGTAGAAAGAACAGTAGCCGATGCCTTTTTAATGTCCAACATTCAAGTGAAACGACGCTGGTTCAAGCGTTCTACTTACAAGGTTAGGGCGCCTGTCGAATACATTAACTTGGATAAGTCATATTATTCCTCTTTTGACTATGATGCATGCGACTTTTTCAATTTAACCCTGATTAATTGGGAAACGAAGAGGGGAAGAAGGCGCAGATCATTTTACTTCGCTGATATTCGAACAGAAAACGGGGAAATACCCTACATAACCTCGAAAGTTGTTTTGCTTGAATGTTATGAACGCAATTGTTCATGGACAGGGGTGTGGGGAGGTTGTTACAATCCAAGACGTTGTGGAAATTTCTTTGGAGGTCTAAAACCATACATTGGAATTCAAGCAGGAATGGTGCATCAAAATGACTCAACAATGGGGTACATCGGAGCCAGAATTGGTGCGACAAATGCAAACATGAATTACAGCATTGATATTGGACTAAACACAAATGTTGGCTTGTTTGCAAATGCCACTGCAGATTATAAAATCGCTTATTTTGGAGAACGTTATTTTGGTCAGAAGGGAAAATGGATTTCGCCAAATTCCATTCAACCAGAACTTCGATCGTATCAATATCTGTATACTGGAATTGCCACCAAATTGAGCACGCGAAGAGACAATTTATCCTATTTTGAAACCAATGCGCATCTTGGTTGGGGATGGGGAAGTACCCAATCGATAGTTATTAACAGGATGTTTCTTGAAGGCGGCATCGCACGTGATTGGACAGGACAGAGTTCTACGGAATTTTATCCATTTTTTCATGCAGGTGTTCGCCTTGATTTCTAAAAGTGATTTTATGGAACGGACCCATGGGGGTTTTCGAAATGGAAAGCTTCCAAAAAGGAACTGTGTCACGTTTCCACTGGTGGTGGTGCAATGTTGGAATATTTGGAAGGAAAAGTACTCCCGGGAATCGCTGCGATTCAGGATTAATGGTATGCGTGCACAATAATCATGTGGGTTTAGGGGTTATTTAAGTATAAAACCCATAAAACCAGAAAAATGATTAGTAAGAACTTATTTGCGACGCTCTCCATCGCACTGCTCTCTTTTGGCGCATTGGCCGGAGGAATCTCCTTTGAACACATCAGCCTCGATCGAGCGATTGAAAAAGCGAAGGCTGAGAACAAACCCATTTTTATTGATGTTTACGCAACATGGTGCGGTCCCTGCAAATATCTTAGCAGAGAAGTGTTTGTAGAAGAGGAACTCGGAAATTACATGAACGAGCACTTCATCAATTTGAAATTGGATGGTGAAGAAGGCGACGGCGATTTTCTGATGGCTGAATTCGGTCTCGACGCTTTTCCAACAATGCTCTACTTGTCTGCCGATAAAGACGAGCTGAATCGAATTGTTGGTGCTGTCTCTGCAGAGGAAATATTGCAAGTGAGCAAAGGAGTGGTAGATCCTACCTCCACCGAAATCTATAAATTGAGAAGCCAATACGAAAAAGGTAACCGTGATAAAGCATTCCTACAATCGTACATTTCAGAAATGGTGGAGAACGATAGTGATTTTGAGCCAATCGTGTCAGAATATCTTGAATTATACCCAGATGTAAACCTTGAAAATGAGGACGAGTTCTTGATTTTCTGCATTGGTATCAACGAGTTGGACCACCCGAAAAATGTCGCTTTTTTCAACGATATTGATAAGCACAACGAGGCATTTCCAGATTTAACACAAGCCAAAATTTCCATCCTCATTTACTCCACGTGTGAAGAAGCGCACAAGCGAGGCAGCAATGAGCCCATCGAACAGGCCGTTAGTTTGTTAACAGCGCCCCTAAACAGTATTCTTGACGAAGAAGTGACCGAGGAGGATTTGAGAGAAATTATGCTGGAATCCGTCGCTGAAATGTGATCAATTTCCCGCGAACGAAAGACGATTTCCCAATAAATTAATGCCCGTTGACTGAGGCCCTCGAAGTCAACAATGGCTAATTCATCCTTCTCCACCGTCATGTTATCCGAAAAACGCTGGCTGAGGCCCTCGCTAAAAATGGGCTTTTCTCAATAAATTAATGCCCGTTGGTTGAGGCTCTCGAAACCAACGGCATCACCCCAATTATGGAAATAGAAACCATAGTGCATCTTCCAATAAACGGCACTATGAAATACTTCATCACACTTCTTTTTGGAATTTCTCTTTCTTGTTTTGGTCAAAATGGCGGCTTAAACCTTACCATTCTCGACAACCCATCTTTGGGACCAATAACAGTGAGTGTGTATTTGCAGGAAGATTCCACGCAGCGTTTTCTCGGAATTACTGATGCCAAGGGTCAAATTCTTATCAACGATCTATCAGAAGGGAAAAATGCCTTACGCTTCAGTTATTTGAGCAAAGAGTATGGGTATCGCGACTTTTTTGTGCAGGAACGCCAAATGTTAAGCACTACGTTACTCATTGATACGCTGCTTGAAGGTATTGATGTGAACAATTACGGTCAATATGAAATAGGCGCTGGACAGCCAATGAATAATGCGAGCACCGGACCTATAATTTTGAAAGATCGAGGAGCTATAGGAGCCACTATCACGCGTGAAGATATTGCAAGATTGTCCGTTCAATCTTGCTGTGCAAGTCGCGTTATGAGCATTAATGAAGTAGCGGTTGTTGCCTACAGAGTGCCGCTCATTGATATATCAGAAGGATCCTCTGCAGTTTCATTTTCGCAAGAAGAAATACGGAACATGCCAAACAGAAGCCCGAGTAGTTTCGCGAATACCGTAGGTGGGGTTCAATCTTTTTCCGATGCCGATGGATTGCATGTCCGCGGTGCACGATCCGATGCAACAAACTATTATATCGATGGTGTTCGCGTGCGCTCCATGCCGCAGATTCCGCAGACTTCGATGCGTGAGGTAACTGTTTATACTGGCGGAGTTCCTGCATCTTATGGCGATTTTACGGGCGGTATAATTACCGTAGAATCCAAAAGTTATTTCGATTTGTACCGATCTTGGCAGGCACAACAAAGTCGTCTTATTTACAATGCGTCATCACGAGCGTCAAATGAGACTCCTGAAGTGGAACCTTCAAATGTAGCGGATATTGAGCCAGTTCAAATTGATGCTGGGCCCGAAGAGGTTTTGGAGCCGCGCATCAGTGCCGATCGTTTTCATCCGATTTATGAAAATATGTTCCTCACACCCACGGAACATCCCAATTCTACTTTTGGCTTAGACGTCGATCGTGCCTCATGGACATATGTGAAGAATGCTTTCAACCAACGTGTAGAAGTGCAGCGCGATGCCGTGAAAATGGAAGAAATGATCAACGCGTTTCATTATCGGAATATTGAGGTGCCCGAAGGTGAGTTAATGCACGTGGAAGTAGTGCGTTCTGAATGTATGTGGAACGAAAACAGCGAATTGCTGTCTGTGCACTTGAAAGCGATGGAATTACCCCGAGAACTGCCAAGAAAATCACACAATTTTGTATTTCTGGTAGATGTTTCTGGATCTATGTCCTGGGAGAACAAGTTAACCTTGTTGAAGGCGGGATTGAAAGATTTTGTCAAAACGTTGAACGAAGACGATGTTGTTTCCATCGTTACCTACGCAGGAAGTGTTGGTGTGGCCTTGAATCCTACATCGAACAAAGAAGAGATTTTAAAAGCACTGGACAACCTGGAATCTGGTGGATCAACAAACGGTATGGGCGGAATTCAAAAAGCCTACGAATTGGCAGAATCGAATTTAGATTTGGAAAAGAACAACCGAATCATCCTTTGTACAGATGGCGATTTCAACGTGGGAATCAACGATCCAAACGAATTAGAAGAGTATATCTCGAAAAAACGCGGGGGCGGAATCTACCTCACGGCGCTTGGTTTTGGAATGGGCAATTATCGTAGCGATGTTCTGGAATCATTGGCAGATCGTGGAGATGGGAATCATTTCTACATCAACTCAATGGCAGAAAGCCGCAAAGTTTTGGTAGAAGATATCGGCAATTTGCTCAACATTGCACGTGAAGTAAAGTTGGATGTCGCGTTTGACTCAACCATGGTCAATTCGTACCGATTGATTGGCTACGAAAACCGCATGCTTCAGCCCGAAGATTTTGTGGATGACACCAAAGACGGCGGCGAAATTGGCTACGGACATGAAGTGGTGGCAGTGTACGAGGTACAACGTGTGCACGATTCATTACTTGTGGACACTGAAGATCGAATCGCCAATGTTCGCTTGCGTTACAAACCTTTTGAGGCCGAAAACAGCATCGAGCGAGGATATCCGGTCTATTGTAAAGACCCAATTGAACGCGGTAGAAAACTCAACACCGTTGTAGGCTTCGGATTGGTGCTTCGAAATTCGGCGTACAGCAACTTGTTGACCCCTGAACAACTGTACAATTATGCTCTTACCATGCGCCCTCAAAACGATGAAGACAAGGAGGTACTTGAGATGATTGAACAATTCAGAGATCAACAAATTGGGTTATAGTGGTCACGGTGATTTATTTCCCCTTTGACTCGAAGTATTCAAATGCTTTGGCATCCGCTTGGTTCCACGATTTCCAGGAAAGCTTTCGCTGGTTTGCCATAAAGCGATAAATCCTGTCGTTGAGTCGTTGTTCCAAATTTCCGTGGTAACCTCTTCGGTCAGACAATCGCAACGTGTCTTTATTCTCGTAGAGAACAGGGAGCGTTTTGTCTGAAAGCGACATCAAGAAATGAACATCCAATCGTACCTCATGCGTATGTTTTATGTTGTGCTTCACAATTACATCGTCCCAATTTACAAGGCTCAGCACCAAGAGCAAGCCATATACTGCCCAACTATTCACTTTCAATAGGTAGAAAGAGGTTTTTGCCTTGTTTATTTTGATGAAGAGTGTAATTAACCCAACTATGACTGCGCACAAGAAGAACATCACGCCAATTCTTTTGTAAGCCAATCCAAAATGATACATATAGTGGTAGTTGCGCACAATTACAGACACCACGAGAATGGCATTTTGAAAAATCCATGCGTTCGCAAGTCGTCGCAGCCAAATATTGTTCGGGAAAAAGTTCAGGTTCCTACGAAAAAAGTAGAGCAGAATTCCCATCGAAAGCAGAATACTTAAAATCAACAAATACGTTCCTTCGTGCACGAATTGAGACAAGTTGTACGTGCCGTCGTATTCAAAATTGAACCAAATCCAATTGATGTCAATAACGTTGATTACCAGGAGCAAAAGATTTATCGAAGCAATCAATAAGAGCGCCGATTTGTGCTCGTTTTTTAAGGAGACAAGCGTTTTTTTCGTGAAACTGAAAGCATTTGGGCGCGGCTTTCGCTTGCGTTCAATGTTCTCCGTGAGTTGATTTTCATAGTTGGTGAGTTTCTTTCGAGATGAACGAAAAATCACAAGTCCCACCACGGCCATTCCGAAAATCAGCTTTACAATCCAAAGGACGGAAAGGTCTTTAAAAATCGATTCCAGGATATCGAAAACAACATTCCAAAACCGATCACAGTATGCGGCAAACACAGGATTCGATCCGTAGAAAATCCAATAGAAGACCCAGAAAACAAGCCATGGAATGATAATCAGCTTCACCCAGCGCCACCGTTTTTTCATCTTTTGTCGGTTTTTTGTCTTCAAAACAACTTCATGGGCAATGGATTTTGGAAGGTCCATAGCATTCATTACCGCGGCCCCAATCGCATGAAATACTGCCTTTAATCGCGGCTGACTCAAGAAGCCCATAAAAACAAGAAGCGAGGTGAAATGCACAAATCGCGCAGCAAATGAATGGTGCATGAACACCATGACACCTGTGATTAACACGCCGAAAACGGACACCCAAACTCCTTTTGATCGCCATGATTCTTTGTTTGAAATCAAACCGATAGATACGAGCAGTGATGAAAATAGCAAGAGGTTAATTCCCAGTTGTTCTTTCCAAAAGAGTAGGTTGAAAACGATGCCGCCACAAATCAGCAGTGTAAATTTGGTAATTCGTTGTAGTTCCATTTTTATTGTTTTAAAAGTACTTTGAAATACAAAGTAAAAAGGTAAAAAAATATTAGTTGCCTATGAGTGCTTCTAGCGCTTTTAGATGTTTTTTGAATGCTTGTTTCCCCAGTTTAGAAGCCGAGTAAGACGTATTGGGCTTCTTTCCGATGAATTGTTTTTTAACGGTGATGTATTCCTTTTTTTCCAACGCAGTCAGGTGGCTCGCCAGGTTCCCATCTGAAACATCCAGCGTTTCTTTGATGGTTTTGAAGTCAACAAAATCATTCACCATCAGCATGGACATTATGCCCAGTCGAATGCGGTTTTCGAATGCTTTGTCTAGCTGTGTGATGATATTCTTCACGCTCTGTCGTACTTAAAATACATGATGGTTCCATACAAGATGTGCAGGAAACCAAATCCAACGGCCCAAAATAACAATCCGTAGCCAATAAATAAGGCGGAAATCAATCCAAGCGCAATTTCGCACATACCGAGGTAACGTATATCCTCCAGCGTGTATTTGCTCGCATTGATGAGCGCCAATCCGTAAAAAATAAGCGTGGTGGAAGGCAGCAAAAAGAACAGACCATGATAAATTAGAATGAGCGATAAAGCACCTCCTGTCAATAAAGGAATGAACAGGTTAATCAAGAGGCGTCGCCCCGATGCATCGAAAACACTTTGCCCATTTCTTTTCGCTTTTCGCAGTGTGAAAATACTTCCAAAACCAATGGCTACTGCCAATACTGCAGCAGCAACAATCAGCAAGAATCGGATCAATTCGGAGCTGTTTACCTCTGCGTAATATTTGGGGAACGAAAAGCTGTTTCCTAGATAATGGTACGTTGCCCAGGCTCCTCCCAACGCTGCAATGCCGGCAATTACACCTGATAATCCGCTGAGTGACAAGAACCGCGTAGACTTGCTCATGATGTCTCGGATCTCTGCGAGCTGTTCTAAATGTTGTGTGTCTTTTTCCATGTAGATAAAAGTACTTTGAGATTCAAAGTTGAAAATTTTTTTGGAAGCGAGAAAGAATTTTAGGATTTATTTTGAAAATAGTAATCCTTACAAAAGGATGAAATCAGAAAATGAGATTGAAACCGTCAATATGATTCGGTAATAATGTAGTTTTACGAACCATGGTATTTAGTGAGATAGTTTTCCTACTTTATTTCCTTCCTGTCTTTTTGGCTTTGTACTTTTTGAGTCCGAAAGCGCTAAAAAATTACGTCCTTTTAGGAAGTAGCATCCTCTTTTACGCATGGGGAGCTCCTGTTTTTGTGTATATCACACTGGCATCTACGCTCGTTAACTTTTACCTGGTTCAATTCATGGATAAAAGCGCGAAAAAGCGCACGAAACGTTGGTTGCTCACCGCATCAATCCTTTTAAACATTGGGTTATTGGCGTACTACAAGTATTCCAATTTCTTTATAGAGAATGTCAACGCCGTTTTTGATAAGATGGGTATTGATGCCGTTTCCTGGACAGACATTGTGCTGCCAATCGGGATTTCATTTTTCACCTTTCAATCGCTCAGCTATTCCATGGATGTGTACCGAAAAGTGCATGTTCCACTGCGCAAATGGAGCGATTACGCATTATACATTTTAATGTTCCCGCAAATGATTGCAGGACCCATTGTTCGCTTTAATTCCATTTCCGATCAAATAACGGAACGCACCAGCACAATTGACGACAAACTACTGGGATTCTATCGATTTTGCATTGGCCTGGGAAAAAAAGTGCTCATTGCCAATGTTGTTGGAGCCAAAGCAGACGAAATCATGGGAACTTCTGCAGAACACATACTTCTCATGGACTTTTCCCAAATGGATGCCACGGTAGCATGGATTGGAATTCTGGCTTATACCTTTCAAATCTACTTCGATTTCTCTGGGTATTCCGATATGGCCATTGGTTCGGGACGCATGATGGGCTTCAAATTCCCAGAAAATTTCGACAATCCTTATGTTTCGCGCAGCATCACCGAGTTTTGGCAAAGATGGCACATCACCTTGGGAAGATGGATGCGCGATTATCTGTACATTCCATTGGGCGGCAATCGAGTAAAATCGAAAACGCGCCTGTTTCTCAATCTCTGGATCGTGTTTTTGCTCTCGGGACTTTGGCACGGTGCCTCGTGGGGTTTTGTGATTTGGGGTGCCTACCACGGATTGTTTTTAATTCTAGACCGCATTTTCTTGAGAAAAGTACTCGATCGCATCGGGAAATTTCCGAGTGTGTTGTTCACTTTTTTTATTGCAGCACTCGGATGGGTAATCTTCAAAATAGAAGACACTTCGCAAGCAATGGTGTATTACAAACGACTGTTTAGTTTTGAATTTGAAGCCATTGATTTTTCCGAAGACAACCAATTTTTCACGATTTTCTGCGTGGCAATCTTCTTCTCCTTTTTCACGATCTTCAAGCTCGGCAAAAGAATTGAGCAACGCGTATTTTATGGTCAGGCAAACACACTTTTTGTACTGCCCATGTTCGTCATCAGCATTGCACTCTTTGTACTTTCCGTAGCCTCTGTCACCTCATCCTCGTTCAATCCCTTTATCTATTTTAGATTTTGATGAAGTTCCTTCCAAATATCAAATACTTCCTCTTCGCTACAATAATGGTAGGGTTATTCATTCCGTTGATGCAGCAAATTTCACCGCAAAGTGAGGTGCCTCCGCTAAAAGGAGCGATTGTATATGCAGAGGACATTGAATTCTCATGGGATGATTGGTATTCAGGCGAATATCAATTAAACAAAGGAACATTTTTGAACGAAAATTTCGGTTATCGTGCCGATTTTGTTCGAATCAATAACGATGTGAATTACACCATTTTTGGAATTTTTGCCGCACCCAATGTATACGAAGGGAAAAACGGTCATTTGTTCCGCTTTCATCAGAAAAACTTCAATTTTGAAACCAACTTTAAAGGGGCAAGTTATTACAACGAGCAAAGCAAAAAACTAGAGGCAATTACGAAGAAACTGGAAGAACAAGGCGTTACCTTAATTTTGTCCATTTCACCTGCCAAATACACCTATCATCGCCATGATTTGCCCGATAAATTTCAAAAGGGAATGTATTCGGATAGCACCAACTACAAATGTTTGCGAAATGCCCTGAAGGACAAACAAGTCAATTGGATCGACCTGAATGCCTATTTTGAAAAGCAGAGGGATAAATTGACGTATCCCTTGTATGCAAAAGGGGGCGTGCACTGGACGAGAGTTGGAGCGTATGAAGGCATGCGCGAACTGCTGAAGTACGCAGAAAAAGTATCGGGCAAAGAAATGCCTGAAGTCAGAACGAAGAATTGGCGCAAATTTGAATGGAAAATTGATCGCGATATCAGCAATACCATTAACCTCAGCGAGCCTTGGCCCGAACCCATTCAGTTGATGTATGCCGATGTAATACCGGCAGATTCCACGGTGGAAAGGCCCAATGTACTCGTTGTTTCAGACAGTTATTTTGATGTTATTTCATGGTCGGGTGTACCACAAGGATATTTCTCAGACGATTACAATTATTGGTACTACAACAAGAAAAGTTTTGATAACAAGCACAACAAAACGGATGTCGATAAATCCAAAATAGTCGAAGAAACAAAGGACCGCGATGTGATTGTAATCATGACAACCTTACTCAACCTTCCGAACTTAAGTTGGGGATTTATTGATGAGGTTTATAATGCCGAATATCCCAAAATCGTTGACTGAGGCTTCTCTGAGCTGAGCTTTGCTTCGCTAGAGCTTTGCGAAAGCGATGCTGTCGAAGTTTCGAAGTCAACCATTAATAATGCATCATTCCTAATTCATCATTATTGTCAACACATTCTCTAAAAACCAGAAAACGTTGACTGAGGCTTCTCTGAGCTGAGCTTTGCTTCGCTAGAGCTTTGCGAAAGCGATGCTGTCGAAGTTTCGAAGTCAACCATTAATAACTTATCATTCCTAATTCATCATTCCCGCCTACATACTCTCCAAAAACCCAATGCGCTTTTCAATAGGTGGGTGTGTGGCAAACATGCCGCTCAATCCAGAGAATCCAGCTTCGTTTTCCGCAGGGCCATTATCAATGAACATTTGCTTGACATCGTCGCTGCGAACATCCACCTTGGAATTCCCGCTGATCTTGCGCAATGCGCTCGCAAGTGCGTCAGGGTTTCGTGTCATGTCAGCAGCTCCGGCGTCTGCCATGTACTCGCGTTTGCGTGAAAGGGCAAATCGGAAAAGTAATGAAAGCACATACACTACAATGGCAATTACCAGGGCAATGAGAACGGCATAACCGCCGCCATCTTTATTATTCCTACGACGACCAGATCCGAACAAAACGCTTCGGAAGAGAATGTTGACGGCGAATGCAAAAATTCCCACAAAAATGATGGAAACAATCAAGAGGCGCACATCACGGTTTCGAATGTGCATCAACTCGTGTGCAATAACACCTTCCAATTCGCGATCGTCTAATTTATCAATGATCCCACGGGTAAGCGTTACAGTGTATGATTTCTCATTTAATCCAGAGGCAAATGCATTCAATTGATCCGATTCAATAATGCGCAATTTCGGCATTGTCATCCCAACCGACATGCACAAGTTTTCGGTTAAGTTGTACACGCGCATGTTGTTTTTTCGATCGAGCGTTTCCGAGCCAGTAGACAAATTGATCATCGTAGAATGGCTTGCGTAAGCGATTAAAAACCAAATCGCTACACCGCCAACTACAAAAGGAATCGTTACGATGAAATCATGTCCCACGTCGTTCATTTCACCTTGGTGCACCCAAAGAAAAAAACCGAAAACTCCCGCGAAAATTAATAGCGGAAAGGAAAGCAAGAGCAGAATCGAACGCCTGTTGTTGCGCCGAATTTGCGTGTCAAGACCTACGTACTTCATGCGGTTTATGAGAATTTAACTTCAGGAGCTTTGTCCATTTCAGCACGCTGTGCAGACCCCAAATCAAACATTGGTTCTGGCTTCATGTTTTTGAATCCGGCAACAATATTCGATGGAATCGACTCGATAGCATCGTTCAATTCGCGAGTAGCGGAGTTGAAGAAACGACGCACAGCCGCTAATTTGTTCTCGATATCAGAAATTTCCGCTTGCAATTGCATGAAGTTTGAATTCGCCTTCAAATCTGGATAGGCTTCTACTTGAATGTTAAATGCACTCATTGCAGCACCAAGTTCAGCCTCTGCAGCAATTTTATCGTTAATGCTTCCAGCATTCATGGCACCAGATCGCGCTGCTGTAACACGCGTTAATACTTTTTCTTCATGATCCATATATCCCTTAACCGTTCCAATCAACTGTGGGATGAGGTCATGACGTTGTTTTAACTGCACATCGATGTCGGCAAATGCATTTTCAGAGAATAAGCATATTTAACTACGAGGCATTCTACCTTGATCACCTGGAAGGAAATCTGGGCGAGAAGGCCATTGACCTTAATTTACGCCCAGTTTCAGCGGATATTTTCAAGAAAGATGCTACGGCGGATGCAGAGATGAAAGTATATAAAACAGCGAATCCTCAAGGGGAAGACCTGGCGATGGAAAACCCAATTGAGCCAGTAACAAATTTCATTTCTGACAAGGCAAAAACCGAAGTTGAATTCAAACGTCGCAAGGCGGAAGGAAAAAAGAAAGGTGGTTTCTTCTTAAAAATTGGAAAATTCGAATTCTCGAAGAACAAGCATTAAGAGATTTATTTTAGACGCAGACGGTGCATTGAGCGGAACCGAAATGCACGCTGCGTTGACTCAGGTTCTCCGTTGACTGAGGTTCTCGAAGTCAACGCATAAAGTTTACTTCTCCAATGACTTCTTCTCTTCCTGAATCATGATATAAACGGCGTTCTTGCGTAAAGCCTCTTCTAACGAAATTCCTTCGTCTTTCGCCTGTTTCTGAATTTTCGCGAGCCATTCAGGAGTATTACGAATATCCCGCATCAATTTCTGAATCTTCTGCTCACGTATGGCGCGTCCATCTTCACAGTATTCCTCGTACAACCGATCAATGAAATCGTAGGCAAAATCCTTGAGGTTGGCATCCGTGAACAAAACCATGACCACGTCGTTTTTCTCTACTTCATAGGTCAAATCCACCAAATTCTGAACGAACGTTTGTTTCTCAAATGACTGTGGATACATTTCACGATTGTAGTACCAATACTCACCATCGTTGAAGTACTCAGTGGCAAGCCCCCAGTTGTACATTCCCCAGAAATAACTGTCAGCCACCGTTAACACTTTAGTTGTGCGTGCCGCTGAATGCGCCACTGGACCAAAAACTGGATACCCCATCTCCAAATCTTCCATATTGAACAGTAAGTTCATCGATTCTTCGATGTCTTCGTCCATATTGTAGGCGTATTTCGACGGATTTACTTTATCAATCTTAATGCTGTTGATCTGCGATTCATCTGTGATCGAATTCATGTAGCGAATGATGCTGTCTGCGGCCAAAACTTCTCCATAACTA
Organism: Fluviicola sp.; assembly: GCA_043584915.1. Lineage (GTDB taxonomy): Bacteria > Bacteroidota > Bacteroidia > Flavobacteriales_D > Crocinitomicaceae > UBA4466. The sequence goes on along the minus strand of CP121319.1, from coordinate 831,251 downwards.
CTCCAATGAATACCGCCTTTTGGGAAAAGTGGATATTTGGAATCTTCTTTCATGGCAAGGAACCAAGCCCTGAAATCCATAAAGTGTACGTCAGTTTTCTCGATGGCCTCTAAATACGCGCGATAGTTGGTACGCTTTTGCTTCTGACGCAAATGATCGGGAAAGTACTCGGGGTAAAAACTCCCTTTTCCCGGAGCAAAAACAACCACTAATTCTGTCCCTCGTTCATGCAACGAATCGGCAACGCGCTGTAGTTTTCGAATTTTTTCATTGACCACATCATCCCCAACGAAATCACCTCCGTAGTAAGAGTCGATGTAGCTCTCTTCGTATAAATAATCTTCCTTTCCAATCAATACACCCGCAGCATTCGCCTTGTTGAAGAGCCAAAAATCCAATTGATTGTTAATGCGGACCAAATAGGGTCGTCCTCCCGTATTTTCGTTGATGTACGACTCCATGGCGCTTTGGTATCCCCCTGTGTACACAGAATCCCACGAAAACTCAGGTTTCTCCACCGTTTCGAAAGAGCCTTCCAACGGATCAATATCCACAAAAGGATAGACGGTCAAGATCATCGGAACCGACATCGCCAGTAATATTCCAGCGAACAACAATCGTTTTATGAGTTTTGATCTATCCATCAGAATCTAAAGTAAATGAACGGATTAAATCCTGAGCTAATGACAACACTAACAGATAAATAGAACAAAAATCCAAGACTTAAAGAAAGCGTGATATGTTCACCGATGCTGAAGCGGTTTTTCGAAAAGAAGTACGCGCCCAGTTTTTTCCCAAAACCGAAGATGGTAATGAATGAGAATACGATGGCAAGACAAAATGGTAGGGTGAATTGTGCAATGGGCGTATAAGGAACCCAGTCGAATGCAAACAACTTTCCGAAATAGGCAAAAAGGTGTTCTAAATCTTCAATTCGGAAGAAAACCCAACCCATCATTACGGTGAAGAACGTGATCAAAATGGATGGAAATTTCCCGATTCGATCCAAAAATTTCTTTAAGAACAAACGATCCAATACGAGGAAAATACCATGGAAGGCTCCCCACAACAGGAAATTCCAGGAGGCTCCGTGCCAAAATCCAGAAATTAGGAATACTACCGTAAGGTTCACATATACCCGATTTTTCCACGTGTTTTTATTTCCTCCAAGCGGAATGTAAAGATAGTCGCGCATGAAGGTGCCCAAGGTGATGTGCCATCGGCGCCAAAACTCTGTAATACTGCGCGATGTGTAGGGATTGTCGAAATTTTCCGGGAATTTGAAACCCATCATACGTCCCAATCCAATAGCCATGTCGGAGTACCCAGAAAAGTCGAAATAAATTTGGAAGGTATAGGCCAGAATACCGATCCAGGCGTGTGTGGAATGCACTCCGGCGACATCCGCATCCATGATCAAATCGGCCTGTTGTCCGAGGTAGTTTGCAATCAATACCTTTTTCGCCAAACCAATAGAAAAGCGGTAAAATCCGAGCAATTTATCATCAATTACCTCTTCACGACTGGTAATATCTTTGGCAACAGTTCCATAGCGAACAATGGGCCCGGCAATCATTTGTGGAAAGGAAAGAATGTACAGTAAGTAATCGGCAGGATTGCGCAAAGGAGGATGCTCTTTTCGGTATACATCCACCGCGTAGGTAATGGTTTGGAAGGTGTAAAATGAAATTCCAATTGGCAAAGCGACCTTCGTCCAACCCACTTCTGTAAAGCCCATTTCATGAAGGGCGGCATTAAAATTCTCGACAAAAAAATTGGCGTACTTGAAGTACAGCAGCAAGCCTAAATTGAGAATTGTAGAGGCAATCAAATACCGTTTTCGATGCTTGGCAGCATCATGCATCAATTGAACAATGAAGAAATTAGCAAGACTGGCAACCAACAATATTCCGATGAAGTCGGCTTCGCCCCAGGCGTAGAAAAATAGACTGGCACCAAGAATCAAGTAGTTTTTTGCAACACGTGGCACCAAATGGTACAACACTAAAAATGTTGGTAAAAACCAAAGAAGGAATATGGTGCTACTAAAGTTCAATTTTTTCGCTTGGGTTCTGGTCTGGCGAAATTAAGACTTTCTGGCAAGGTTTGTAAATTTCAAAATTGAGTTTTCAATTTCTGGTTTAATTCTAAATCATGGCTATATTTAGGGTTTGCGCGTGCGCTGAGTACAATATTCGATTTGAAAGAGACCCAGTTTATAGAACAGAATAAGGAGAAATGGAACCGCTTTGAGGAGCTGTATACGTCCAAATCGAATGACCCTGAGGAGTTGAGTGACCTTTACATGGACATCACCGACGACTTGAGTTACGCACAAACGTTTTACAAACGACGTACCGTTCGTGTGTATCTGAACCAATTAGGGCAGCGCGTTTACACAGGGGTTCACAAGCAAAAAGGCGAGTCTTTCAAGAAATTTTTCACCGTTTGGCGAACCTCGTTACCCTTAGAAATTTATCGATCGCGTAAAAACCTTCTGTTTGCGTTTGTACTTTTCATGCTGTATTTCATCATTGGTGCGATCACTGTTCAACAAGATCCGTACTTTTTGGATACCGTTACTGGTGGCGGATACGTGGACATGACCATTGCAAATATCGAAGCCGGGAAACCGCTCGATGTCTATACGCAAGAGACCGCATCGGGTCACATGAATATGTTCATTCAAATTACCACCAACAACCTGCGGGTGGCACTTTTGACCTTTTTTGGCGGCTTTTTCCTTACCATCGGAACCCATATATTATTGTTCAACAACGGAGTAATGGTGGGTGCCTTCCAATACTTTTTTAATACGCAAGGCCTATTGGTAACGAGTTTTCTCGGTATTTGGATTCACGGAGCATTTGAAATTTCGGCCATTGTTTTAGCAGCTGGTGCGGGAATTACAGCAGGAAACGGATTACTCTTCCCCGGAAGCCATACCCGCATGCAAGCGCTGCAAATCTCCACCAAAAGAGGTTTAAAGATCATGTTAAGCCTTGTGCCATTTATCATTTTAGCAGGGTTTTTAGAGAGCTTCGTAACGGCAAATTATCAAGATTTACCCGATTGGTCCAAGTGGGCATTGATCGGTTTTTGTTTTGCGATCATATTGTTCTACTACGTATTCTATCCCATCTACGTTGCCAGAAAACACCCAGAATTGCTCGACGAAGAGGAAACAACAACCTTTCAGCCACGTAGCGGTTTCCGATTCAATATTATTCGACCAATTAACGACATCGTGGCCGATTCCTTCCGTTTTTTCCGAGTGAAACTTGGTAGTCTGATGCGCATCAACTTGTTGGTCAACCTTCCAGTTATGTTGCTCTTGATCGGCATTCAAAACTTCCGACATTTCGATTTACAATTGACAGAATATTGGTACGATTGGTCGACCCAACTGTCGTTTATGTTCGGGTATTGCTTCATTGACGCCTACGATTTTCTCGTTGCGTTCATATGGTCAATTTCAATCGCTTTTCTTTTTGCCTCGGTCTTTTGGTCCGTCAAAAATCACGACAAACCCTTTGAGTGGAAGTCTTTTTGGAGTTATCTCGCCAAACGCTTCTTCGGAATTTGGCTCGCCAATATCTTTTTAGTATTTATTGTTTTCGCTACCCCAGGTTGGTTCAACGTGCTAACATTCTTCGTTATTCCATTTGTGTACCTCAACGCCGCCGCCATGGGACTTTCCAATGGTTCATTCGGAAAGCGGTTTTCGAAAGGTTGGAGTTACAGCGCAAAAAATTATGGAAACGGATTACTCGCCTTAATGATCATGCTGTGTATTGTGTTCATTGCTGCGCAGCCTATAGCCTTCTTTTTTAGCAATCATTTGTACGGCGATGAACCCGCTATGTCCGATTTGTTGGATTTAATGACGAGTTTCATCAAACGCATTGGGCAAATTTATACCGATGACTATATATTCTACGCGAATGTATTCCGTCAGTTGGTGTATTTGTTCTATATCATTATCGTTTTCTGCATAGTCGCAGTGCTCATGTCGTTTGCCTACTTCACGGAAGAAGAACGCAATGAAGCATCAGGATTGCGCGACACCTTTAAGAAATTCGGGAAGCGCAATCGTAACAAAGAAACCCCTGTCGACTTTGATTAAGTGGAGTTACATATTGCTTTTCTGTTGTCTTTGCGCAAACATCTCTTGGGCTCAGGAAAAGGGCGATAAGTTGCCTGATAACCCGAAAACAGAGACGTGGGAGAAAGAAAAAAAAACGCCTCAAATACAATCGCGGCAAGGATTACAATGGTCCAGAGGATTGGAATTCATCAGAGCCAACGGATATTCGAGACAATCGATACGTTCCAAGCGATGAATTGCAACGACGCATGTATGGAAGTGGTGGCTCTGGTTCAGGTTCTGGAGGCTCAGGCGGATCTACCTACGGCGGAGGATCGAATGGTGGTGGAACACTGAAATACAAGCCGCAGCAGGTACAACGGCAACGCCAAAAGAATTACCGGGGCTTCAATCGTGGAGGGGGTAACGGGACGCTCAAATACGATCCCAAAGTAAAACGACCCGAACCTGCAAAACGTCCCAATCCAAGAGTACGCCCAAGCAGAAGAAGTAGCAGCGGATCCAGTAGCAGTAGTTCCAGATCTTCTAGCAGTTCAAGTTCGGGAGCCTCATCCGGGTTTTTCAATACGCTGCTGATCATTTTGGTGGTGGTGATTGTGGTCATTTTATTGTATTTCATGCTCCGTAACAAGCAGCCTGCCAATGCCAAAATTGTGGTAGATGTTGAAGACGAATGGAATCCAGAGGTAATCACCAAAACAGAATTGGAGTTGAAATTGGAGGCCGCCATGGAACGGGAAGATTTCCGTGAATGTGTGCGAATTTATTTCACGTTTATTCTCAAAGAACTTATCAAAAAAGGGTGGATTCGTTGGAAGAAAGAGAAAACCAATCACCACTACGTAATGGAAATGGGCGGCCGCGACGGATCTCTCGGATTCATGGAATGCGTGCGCATTTATGATTTGGTTTGGTATGGAGAATATCAAATCGATCGCGACATTTTCGAAATGTTGCAGCCAACATTGTTGAATTACTACAAATCATTGGATCCATCAGATGAATAGTGGTAGAAAAACAATGCTGATTGGAGGAGTGCTGCTCTTCGGTTTACTACTTGTTTGGCTGTTCTCGCCAGGAGGTGGCCAAAACGGTAATGACGCCGAGGCAAAAAACTTTTATTCATCCGATTGGCGCACCAAGTTTAAGCCCTTTGACAAGAATCCGCGCGGAACGTATTTGTTCCACACACTTTTGCAAACACACATCAAATCAAAAGATCTGTACATTGCCAATAATCAGGCTGAATTGGATTCCATCCTAAACATGAATGACACGAAGAAAACCTTCGTTTATGTAGGGAACCTTTTCGGATTGGAAGACGCCGAGATTGATTCAATCATGGGTAAGGTAGTGGAAGGTTCCGACTTGTTTATAAGTTTCAATAAGTCCACAGAGAATGTGTTGGATCGCTTTTTTGATGAATTCTATTTGCGTACCGATTATGCGGAATCCGAGTTGGTTTTTTCACCGGCAGGCAATTTCAAAATGTGGAATATTTACCAGAAAGATACCATTGCCCGAAGTTGGAATGCATTTGGCGACATTGCCACAAAAGGAGATTCGAAAGCGCTTTCTTCGTTTATGGAGATGGACAACTTCATTGAAATTAAGATGGGGAAAGGGAAAGTGTTTTTACAAACCAATCCCAATATGTACTTCAACTATCAGTTGAAACGAGCGCCAGGATTCAAATACTCCAATTATACTATCGATCAACTCTCCAAATATCGCGACGTGGTCTTATTGGAATTAGGGCGATTGCCGGACGATTTTGGAAATGAAGACGTAGACAAGCAAGAGGGTCCAGATGGCAAGGAGGACGATAGTTTCTTGCGGTGGGTTTTGGAACGACCGAATCTACGAAATGCCTTACTGTTACTTATCGTTGGGTTGATTCTATTTGTCCTGTTCAGATCGCAAAGAAAACGACCTGTGGTGCCGTATCGTGGCAAGAAAAAGAACATGACCTTGGCATTTACCGAAACTATTACGTCTATTTATTATTCGAAGCAAAACCCATACGGATTGCTTCAGGTACAACGTAAAAACTTCTACGCAACCATTCTCAAGCATTACTTCGTCGACCTTAATCGAAGAGAAGGCGATCGCGAAATTCGAACGCTTTCTGAAAAAAGCAACAAACCATTCGATGAAATAAAGGCATTAATTACGCAGCTTGAAACCAAAGATGTGACGCGTGTTACGGACCAAACAATTATGAAAGTCTCGAAAGAACAACAAGCGTTCTACAAAGACATGGGCATCATAACCGATCGTTTGGAAGTTCGAATGAAGAAACGAGAAATGGTTTTCCGCAGAAGTTTACTGCTTCCAATGGGCTTAATTTTCTTGGGAATCATCTCCATATTATGCGGATTTTATTTCTTGGTAGTTGCCGTAGGAGTGGGAATTGCGCTATGGCCAATTGGTGTTGCTCTTGTTACGTTGGGTGTCCTCCGATTGATTCATCCGTATTTAAAAGTCACCGAGAAAGAATTGATTTCATACAACGGACTGGGTGGAAAAAAAGCGTTTTTACGAGAAGATATTATCAGTACAAAATCAACCAGTTCAGGAGTTGTTATTCAACTTCACAACAACAAACAGCTAGTTATTAATAATTGGGAATTGAGCTATTTCGACCGTGAGCAGTTCGATCGCTTTATTTCCAAAGTTCATACTTTAGACCTATGAGAAACGACGATGAAATGAACAACACAAATCCAGAGGGAGCCAACGAAAACGCTCCAAAACAGGATCATAGTGCATACATGCCAGGCAGCGACAATACGCCAAAGCCAGAAGAACAAAAGGAAGAGAATACAACCCCACCTGAAACGCCGGCGCCGTTAGAAACACCACCCGCTCCAGTGGCACCAGAAATGCCCAAGGAAGAAACGCCTATCACGCCAGTAACGCCGCCATCAAGTGCTGGAACTGGATTTGGATTTGAGCGTCAAAACTCCGATTTGTTGTGGGTGGCGCAAAAGGTAAGTGATGTTCGGGCGGAAATGGCCAAATACGTTATCGGTCAATCGGAAATGGTTGAACTCCTTATGACAGGGATTTTTGCCAACGGACACATCTTATTAGAAGGAGCACCGGGAGTGGCAAAAACGCTCTCAGCCAAAGTGCTTTCAAGATCGTTAAAAGTAGACTTTTCGCGTATTCAGTTTACACCTGATATGATGCCGTCAGACGTTCTCGGAACTTCCGTGTTTAATATGAAAGACGCGCAGTTTACCTTCAAGAAAGGACCAATCTTCTCGAATATTGTTTTGATTGATGAGATCAACCGTGCCCCGGCAAAAACGCAAGCCGCACTATTCGAGGTAATGGAGGAGCGACAAATTACCTACGATGGGGAAAAGTACCCAATGTCTTTCCCGTTTTTAGTCATTGCAACGCAAAACCCAATTGAACAAGAAGGAACGTACAGTCTGCCAGAAGCGCAATTGGACCGTTTCCTCTTCAAAATCAAATTGGGATATCCTGAATTGCACGAGGAAGAACAAATCCTGACGCGTTACAAGAACAACATCAAACCGCCGAATTTGGAGGACGTTGTGCCTGTTTTCGATGCGGAAGAAGTGCAAAAAATTCAAGATACCGTGGAAAAGGTTATCGTTGAGGACAATTTGGTGAAATACATTGCGGCCTTGATTCACAAAACGCGTAACCATGGTAAAATTTACCTCGGAGGATCGCCACGTGCCTCATTGGCAATTTTGCGTGCATCCAAAGCAATGGCAGCCATTCGAGGACGTGATTTTGTAACACCAGAAGACATTCAGTTTGTTGCAATTCACGTGTTAAATCACCGATTGATTTTAACGCCAGAAGCTGAGATGGAAGGAGTTACTCCAGAAGACATCGTGAAAGAGATTACGCAAACATTAGAAGTTCCAAGATAATTGAATAAGCTCTTGAACATACACTTGACCCGATGGTTTTTCGTGGTCTTTTCGAGTACTATTTTCATGTACGTGCTCGCCTATTCCTTCCCATGGATGGCGTTTGTCGCGAACGTAACATTGGTAGTGTTGCTAGCCATTACCTTGCTCGATATTCTTTTGGTGTTCTCGAGTAAAAACCCACTAACAGTCAAACGGCACGTTAAGGATCGATTGAACCTTGGAGACAAAAACCCTGTGCGTTTGGAAGTGATCAATAATGCACCTCAGCCCATTGCCTACACTTTGATTGAAGGATACCCAGTGGAAATGCAAGAGCGAAGTGCGTCTTTTTCCTTTGTGTTGGCGCCAGGAGCGACCAAAGAATACAACTACGATTACACGCCTGGAACTCGAGGTGAGTTTGAGTTTGGAGATGTATTTGTCATTGTGCGCTCGGTGTTCTTCATGGCTTCACGAAGCATGAAAATTCCATTAACGCAAACGGTACACGTATACCCTTCAGTACTGCAAATGAAACGGTACGAACTGCTTGTATTTCAGCAGCAAAAAACAAGCGCAGGAATTAAGAAAATCCGTCGTTTGGGGAATAACAGCGAGTTTGAACAAATCAAGAATTACGTTCAGGGAGATGAATTGAAACGCATCAACTGGAAGGCAACAAGTCGACGTAATGAGCTGATGGTGAACCAATATCAAGAAGAAAAATCGCAAAATATCTTCTGTATTATTGACAAGAGCCGTAACATGCAAATGGAGTTTGATGATTTGTCGCTGTTGGATTACTCCATTAATGCCTCGTTGGTATTTACCAATATCGCCCTTCGAAAAGGGGACAAAGCTGGCTTGGTTACCTTCGCTGATAAAATTGGGACGCAACTACCAGCGGAGCGCTCAGCAGGACAAATGCGACGAATTCAAGAAGCGTTGTACAATCAGCGAACACATTTCAAAGAAGCCAATTTCGAATTGTTGTATCAATCCATTCGTCGTTCGATCAATACGCGCTCTTTGTTGGTACTTTTCACCAATTTTGAGACGGAATTTGCCATGCGTCGGGCCTTGCCAATGTTGCGCCAACTGAACAAGAAACACGTATTGGTTGTCGTTTTCTTTGAGAACAGCGAATTGCAAGAATTGGCTTTCCAACCAGCGCGTAGCTTGCAAGAAGTTTATCAGGGTGCAGTAGCCGAAAAAATGATGAGCGTAAAGTCCAAAATTGCCTTTGAATTGCGCCGAAATGGTATTCAAACCGTTTTAACATTGCCAAGTGAATTGTCTTTGAATACGATCAATAAGTATCTGGAATTGAAGGCAAAAGGAACCATTTAACCTCGAAATTGGATTGAACGTGTTTCTTTTTGCGTTGTAGGCATTATAAAAGAAACCTCTTGTCATGACGATTATTTCCATTTTTATCGCCTTATGCCTTTCGCTGATGGGTGTTGAGACCAATTCCATCTCGGATTCGGGACGTTTCTCCTTACCTCCAAAGGTCATTGTGGTTCCCGATCCATCGGACAAACTCGTCGATCTTATTGCTGAAAACAACATTCGAAAACGCGATTTAACGATCTATATTGATAAGTCTGCGTATTCCCTTTCAGTGAAGCATGCCGATTCCACCTTAATTACTTATCCCTGCGTTTTTGGGTTCAATGCCATTGACGACAAAGCGATGGAAGGTGATGGCTGTACACCAGAAGGAACATTCGGAGTTCGAAGTATGTACGCCCACAAAAGCTGGAAATATTTTATTTGGATTGATTATCCCAATGCAGAATCGTGGAATCGTTTCAAAAGAAGAAAGGCCGACGGAGAAATCCCTTCAAATGCTACCATAGGAGGAGAGGTTGGAATTCATGGTGTTCCTGATGGAACCGATAGTATGATTGAGAATCAAACCAACTGGACCTTGGGCTGTATTTCACTCAAAAACGCACACATAACAGATCTTTATAAGTCTATTTCGAGTGAAGTGAAAATAGAAATTGTGCCATAAAAAACCCTGACGTTCCTATTGGAAGCCAGGGTTAAAATTTATTCAAGTAAAGAGTAATTACTCTCCTGTGTACTCGATACGTGTGATGTTACCATTGCTATCCGTAGAAGTCAATGTTAATTCTTTGTTTTTCAACTTAACAATTGTCGAAACCTCTGCATCCCCGTTAGAGTCCACATAAGTTACTTGAGTCTTGTCATCGTTAAACGTCCAGGTTCCTGAATCTGTGCTTGTTTGCGTTTGTCCGAAAAATGTAGTCGTCGTTGTTGAATTCCAAGAACCGTCTTTGGAAATAGTCAAATTTCCAGTTGTTCCTGTGATAGTAGTCGTTGTTCCACCAGAAGTGAATGTAATGTTGCTGATGGTCCAAGTGTTAGCCAATCGTGCTTTAGCAGAAATCAATGAGAAGTTAGATCCTTCTTCATAACGATTACAAGCTGCAAAAACGAATAGCAAAGTCAAGAGACCAAATGCTTTTAGTAAGTTTGATTTTTTCATTGGGATTGTTTTTAGGTTTTCCTGCTCCAAAAATACAAAATCCAAATTCAATGTATTTTTACCCGATGGAAGCCAACCCAAATTGACAGAAATACGTTTAGATTATACCATGAAAAAGTTTCCATTCATTGCCGCAATTCTTTTAATCAGCCTGCCACTACTTACATCTTCTTGTAAGAAAAAGCTCACGGAGTTTTACATCGATTATACCTCTCCTGTTGTTGTAAGTTCATCTGTCGGGCAACTTGTGCCATTCAGCGTGAATACGCCTGAAATGGAAACCAATTCTGAGTTTGAGTTCGAGTCAAATAACACACGAAAAGACAATATCGATCGCATCAGCTTGGAAGAATTAAAGTTGACCATTACATCACCAAACGGAGAAACGTTTAGTTTTTTGAACTCAATAGAGGTTTTTATCTCTTCACCGAACGTTGCGGAACGCAAAGTAGCCTTCAAAGAGTCCATTCCTTCCAACGTAGGAACAATTTTGGTGTGCGATTTGGTGGATTTAGAATTACAGGAATATATCAAGGAAGATCGATTTACGTTGCGCCTCAAGACCGTAACCGACGAAACGATTCCTCAAGATGTTTACATTGACGTCTATACCAACTTTTTCGTGAAAGCTAAATTGATCAAATAGTCATCAATTAGCTGTAATATCCCGTCATTCTTCTGTCCTATTTTGATTACATTTGTTTGCTCAATCGCACGAATATGGACAAGAATCAAGACCTTTTAGACCGCAGAGAAGCTTCCAAATTAGGAGGAGGTGAAGCACGAATTGAAAAACAACATGCGCAAGGAAAACTTTCGGCGCGAGAACGTATTATTTTGTTGTTGGACGAAGGTTCATTTCAAGAAATCGGTCAATTCGTAGAACACCGATCTACTTCTTTTGGTCTGGAAAAAAACAAAATCCCTGGGGATGGTGTTGTTACTGGTTTTGGAAGAATTCACGGGCGGTTGATTTATGTGTACTCGCAAGACTTTACGGTTTTAGGAGGTTCACTTTCAAAAACACACGCTGATAAAATTTGCCGAATCATGGATTTGGCCGTGCAAAACGGAGCACCACTCATCGGATTAAACGATTCGGGAGGTGCACGTATTCAAGAAGGCGTTGTGTCTCTGGCAGGTTATGCAGATATTTTTTATCGAAATACACGAGCGTCAGGTGTTATTCCACAGTTGAGTGTCATCATGGGGCCATGTGCTGGAGGTGCAGTTTATTCTCCCGCATTGACGGATTTCATTTTCATGGTGGAGGATACTTCGTACATGTTTGTAACAGAGTTGACTGCGTTATTGACGACAACAGCTTCCGCGAAGTGCACGAAGATTTCGCTAAGAATATTGTTGTTGGTTTTGCGCGTATCGAAGGAAGAACCATTGGTGTTGTTGCCAACCAACCGATGGCACTTGCAGGCGTTTTAGACATCGACTCTTCACAAAAAGGGGCGCGTTTTGTGCGCTTCTGTGATTGCTTCAATATTCCACTTTTGGTATTTGAAGATGTTCCAGGATTCCTTCCAGGCACGGATCAGGAATGGAATGCCATCATTACCAATGGAGCCAAACTGCTGTATGCATTTAGCGAAGCTACCGTACCTAGAATTACGGTAATTACGCGAAAAGCCTACGGAGGCGCTTTTGATGTAATGAACTCAAAAAGTATCGGTGCTGATTTGAACTACGCTTGGCCAACGGCTGAGATTGCAGTAATGGGAGCGAAAGGAGCGGCCGAAATCATCTTTAAGCGCGAAATTGCCGCAGCCGAAGATCCAGAGGCAAAATGGCTTGAGAAAGAAGCCGAGTATGCCGAAATGTTCGCCAACCCTTACCGTGCGGCAGAACGTGGAATTGTAGATGACGTAATTCTTCCCGAAGAAACGCGCGACAAAGTCATCGAAGGATTTAGAATGTTGGAAAACAAAGCAGAAGTGTTGCCTCAAAAGAAGCACGGGAATATTCCGCTTTAGATGTTAGAGAAAAGACGAGAAGATTCAAGGCTCTAGACAAGAAGATACAAGATTCTAGACAGGAGACGATTAGATTTTGGTTACCGCACTTCGGGAGCCTCAGCGCTCGGTCTATCATCTAAAGCGAACGAAGTGCCCGTGTCTTATGTCTAACAGCGAGTGCAACGAGGGATCTAGTATCTAAAAGCGAAGCGATCTTTTATCAATTCTTCTCAAATATATACATCGTATCCACCACGTTTCCACGCGTCTCTGGTCGGATGAAATCCATTGTTAAAATGGTCACTCGGTAGCTTGGTATTTTGTGCGCGACATGGAAATCTAACTTGTGCGATTCCACGTAGTCTTTTCCCTCTTGATTTGTGTACACCCAATCTCCTTGCTCCATGTTTTGGAAGAGTTTTGGCACTTTCGGCACCAAATCCTTGTAGTAAAAATCTAGCGAATGACTGTGCGAAGCAAAATAGTAGAACTGCCCTTCTTCTTTATTATTTTCTCTCGCCAACTGTCCCGCTTTTCCTGGTGCTTGATACCCCGAAATAAGGCTTGGATAGAAGTGAGAGGCCATCATCAGGTTAAATCCAATGGCAGTAATTATCGCACTAAAAAAGATCCGTGCAGAAATTGATTTCCCTTTGAAAAAGACCATCCACGACCCTGCACATAGCAAAAGCAACAGAATTCCGAGTAAAACGCTATCGGATGGGAACACATAGAAAATGCCGAGGGCACAGACAATCCAAAACAGTGCATTAAAAAATGCCTGAACGTATAACATGGTTTTCTTTCTCAAACTGAGCAAGTAGTTTGCAGCAATTATTGCCGCGAAGGGGAACGTGACAAAAATATAATGCGGCAATTTGTACTTCGACATGGACAGCGCGAGGAAGGTAAGTACAAATCCACCGAGTGTCATGAATTCTTTTTGAGACGACAGACCGCCTTTGATGTAAATTCTTACGACAGCGATCAATCCGAGGATAAAATACAAGACCCAAGGTTGCAAATCCCACAAAATGGAATGAAAGAAGAAAAAGAATCCTGCACCATTATCCCATTCGCTCTCACCAGTAATGCGTCCAAAGCTTTGTGTCCAATAAAAGAAACGCACACCAGATGGGCTGTCAATTCCATACGCCGATTTCTCCGGATGCAAATCAAACTGCGAGTAAAGTCCCCAGGTCATGGGAGCCAAAAGAATTGCGACCCACACCAAACCAATCAACCAACGCCAATTGAAGATCATTTTCCAATCCTTCCGCAAGATAAAATCCGTTCCCAAAGCGAAAGCAATGGTCACAATGCCAATGGGTCCTTTCGCCATCATTGCCAAAGCAACGCCCGTAAATCCGAGCAGAAAGTTCCACCAATTTTTATTTCGGACGAACAGCGCCAATTGCCAAACGGAAAAAATGACAAAAACCAGCAAATTGGTATCGGTACGAAGATCATTGGTAATCAAGAAGAGTGCTTGTGAAGACGCTAGCATTAACGCCGCGTACGTTGCTACTTTCTTCGAATAATACAGTCGTGCGAATTGAAACGTACTGTATATGCCCAAAATTACCAGTAGCACTGAGGGCAGCTTGTAGGCGACGTTGCTAATACCGAAAAGAGACATGCTTCCGGCACTCAACCAGAATAGTAGAGGCGGCTTGTCCAGGTAGTCTTGCTCTAAATGATATACTTCGAGGTAGCTGCCATTTTGCGCCATTTCCATCGAAATAGAAGCGTATTGAGAAGCATCAACATCCATGACATCCACAAAAAGATTGCAGACATAGACCATTAGAATCCCGGTTATGACGAGCACATATTTATATCGTTCTAAGAATGTTTCCATGAATGTCTTGAAATCGCTGTGAAATTAGGAAAAATTGGTTGCAGCTCACAATAAGTACTAGTGCCTATTGCAATGCGAGCAGTAAATAGTTAGATTTAGGTGTGCAATTTTTATCAGAAATATTCAAATATTTTACTGAAGACTCAAATCGGTTGTTGAATAAGCTAATAGTTTTTGTTTTGGTATTAGCAACAATATTCACTTTGGATTTGTATTTCGGATTCTCTCATAACTATCAACTATCTAACAAGTTATCAAGACTGGAACAAGTTTCAAATTTGCTTGATAATCAGCAAATTGGCAAAAGTGATAGAGCTAAACTTTTAAAGATTAAGAGGAGCATTCTTGAAAGACAACCTTTACAAACTAGATTGCAAAATTATTTTATTGAGTTTGATTTTTTCGATGAAGGCGATAGACGGAATTTCTGGTTTCATTTGGTTTCGAGCTCCTATATATTTCTTTTGACAATGCTAGTATTGCCATTTCTTTGGTTTCTTGATAAGAATAGGAGTGCTAGTAATGACGGGATTAATACTTTGTTAATTGTAATTCTAATCTTCGAACCAATTCTGTTTTTTATTGCCATTATCTGGGCTTCTTTCTTGTCTTTAATTCCATTATTAAATGGATGGGTAGGCTATAATTACTGGTTAAACTTTGGACTAAGTTTGCTCTTCATTTATATTGTTCAAGGTGTTAGAGGTAAATTGAAAACTTCTTAGAACATAAAACATTCAATAGAACCAATTAAAAGGTCTTTTCAAAACGTTACCAATTCACTACTTTTGCGACGAATAAACGGGAAAAAATGTACAGATCACATACTTGCGGTGAATTACGCACCGAGCACATTGGTTCAACAGTTACTATTTCAGGATGGGTTCAAACCGTTCGAGATAAAGGAAACCTAATTTGGGTCGACCTTCGAGATCGCTACGGGATCACGCAAGTTGTGGGAGAATCTGACAATGCTTCGGAGGTTGTGATGAACGATCTCAAAGTGTTGGGACGTGAGTTTGTGGTTCGCATTACAGGAACCGTTGCTCAGCGCGCATCAGCCAATCCAAATATTCCAACAGGTGAAATTGAGGTTAAAGCGGAAAAAGTAGAAGTATTGAATGCTTCAAAAACACCGCCGTTTACTATTGAGGATGACACCGATGGAGGCGAAGAGTTGCGCGCTCAGTACCGTTATTTGGATTTAAGAAGAAACCCTGTTCAGCAGAAATTACGCTTGAGAAACAAGGTTGCTCTCGAAACGAGAAAGTACTTAGATTCACAAGATTTCTTGGATGTGGAAACACCTGTTTTGATCAAATCAACGCCGGAAGGGGCACGTGATTTCGTGGTGCCAAGCCGCATGAACGAAGGTCAATTTTACGCGTTACCACAATCTCCACAGACATTTAAGCAATTGTTGATGGTTTCAGGTTTCGACCGCTACTACCAAATTGTAAAGTGTTTCCGTGATGAAGATTTGCGTGCCGACCGTCAACCAGAGTTTACGCAAATAGACTGCGAAATGGCTTTTGTTGAGCAAGAAGACGTATTGAACACTTTCGAAGGAATGGTGCAACACTTGTTCCGTGAAGTACGCGGGGTAGAATTGGATGCAAAATTCCCAAGAATCACGTATGCAGAGGCAATGGAGCGCTTTGGTTCTGATAAGCCTGACATGCGTTTCGGATTGGAGTTTGTGAATTTGAATGCAGTGGCACAAGGAAAAGGATTCAATGTTTTTGATGCTGCGGAAGTGGTTCTTGCAATCAATGCGGAACAATGCGCGGTTTATACTCGCAAGCAATTGGACAAACTCACGGATTGGGTAAAACGCCCACAAATTGGCGCCAAAGGACTTGTGTATGTGAAATGCAACGAGGATGGAACGTTTAAGTCATCGGTGGATAAATTTTACTCTCAAGAAGATTTAAAAGAATGGGCAGCTGCCGCAAATGCCAAGCCTGGAGATTTACTGTTGGTATTGAGCGGCGAGTTGGATAAAACGCGCAAACAAATGAACGAATTGCGCCTTCACATGGGAGACGAACTTGGGTTGCGCAATCCAAATGAATTCAAACCATTGTGGGTCGTGGACTTTCCATTGTTAGAGTGGGATGAAGATACAGCTCGTTATCACGCAATGCACCACCCGTTTACATCGCCAAAACCAGAAGATTACAATCTCATTGATACCGACCCTGGGAAAGTTCGTGCAAATGCCTATGATCTTGCCATGAATGGTGTAGAGTTGGGCGGTGGATCCATTCGAATTCACGACAGAGATTTGCAGTCACGCATGTTCGACTTGCTCGGCTTTTCCAAAGAAGAGGCAGAAGCTCAATTCGGTTTCTTGATGTCAGCATTCGAATACGGAGCGCCTCCACACGGTGGTTTGGCTTTCGGATTGGATCGTTTGGTTGCAACTATGGGCGGATCGGAGTCTATTCGTGATTACATCGCGTTCCCGAAAAACAACAGCGGAAGAGACGTAATGATAGACGCTCCATCTCCATTGGATAATGAGCAATTGGAAACACTTTTACCCGATAAATCTTGAATTGAAACAGCAGCATTATTAATTGCTGGATGCGCGACAAGGATTTTACCATCTGTGGGGTTTGGGAAAGTTGAAAGTTGCTGTCCCTCCAGAGTCTCAAGACTTGCATTTACATCTGAAACAATGAACTGTCCCATCATTCCTTCGTCTTCATGCGTCAACATATGACAATGATACATATAGGGAATTGAATCATTTGCATGATCGAGAAAATCTGCAATGAAGCGCACAGTTCCCATGCCAGCCGGAACCAAGACTACGTCATTTAGACCACGTAATTCTGGAGGGGGCTGTGTTCCATTAATATCAAGAATATAGAATTGCACATCGTGAATATGGAATGGGTGAGCAATTGGGGTTTGATTTCGAAGCGACCAGATTTCTCGGTTTCCAAGTGGAATGGTATAATTGATGGTGTTCATGTCAAACAAACTACCATTTATAGTAAAAGGTCCCACAATATTTTGCTGTGTATTGAAAGTTAATTGGCGCGTAATATCTTCAGTGCCTTCTATTGGAATGTTGTGTGAAATGAGCGCACCTGGAATCGTTGTTACAGGATTGGTAGTAGATGCTCCCACCTGAATGTCTAAAATGCTAAAGTCCGAGCCATTTAGCGGGTTTTGATCATACCCTGGAAGCGTTAGTTGCGGCATCATACCCGGCTGCGACGAACCATATATGGCATTGGCAATTTCTGACCCAAAATTCATCAATTGCACTGCTTGTCCTTGCATACCAGTAAGATCGACAAGAATATCTGCTCTTTGGCCTGGGGCCATTTGATATCGGGAAAGTGAAACAGGCGCCTCAAGCAAACCACCATCTGTTCCAATAAGTTGGAAGTTCGCGTTATTTGACAAACCTAATTTGTAAGCGCGTTGAGAAGATCCATTTAAAATGCGCAATCGCACTACTTGGGCAGGTGCATTTAAAAAAGCATCCCTTGTTCCATTCACCATTAAGGAAGTGTCCAATTCAGACATCCATTCAATTTGTCCATTTGCATCAAACCCTTTGGTTTGAATAATAATTGGAAAGTCATCAACGCCATAATCTCGCGGTAAGTTTAAAGCGGCTTCCTCTGCATCTTTTACCAAAATCATTCCTGCAATTCCTTTGGAAACGTGCTCGTTGGTTGTTGAGTGCAAATGAGGATGGTACCAGTTTATTCCTGCTTGATCCAACACCTCAAATTGAGGACTCCAAACGGTGCCATCGGGAATGATAGAATGAGGTCCGCCATCATGCTCAGGAGCTACGTGCAAACCATGCCAATGAATTGTTGTTTCTTCCCCAAGTTGGTTGTCTACATTAATGGTCACCAAATCTCCTTTTTGTAAAATAAGCGTTGGGCCAAGAAGACTTCCATTAGCACCCATCGTTTCCGTTTGTATACCATTGTAAAATTGTGTGGTTCCGGTTTGAAGCGTCAAATCAATGGTCGATGTTTCAATAGTTGGCGGAACATAAAGTGGATTCTGAGCGAAAAGACTCAAATGCACAAATAGTAAAGAGAGCAGTAGTAGTAACTTCATTATAACGTAGTTTTTGCGAAAAGTATTCATTTTGTATTTCTTAGAATGTAATCATTGTTACACTCTGAATATCCCTAACTTTACTCATTGTGCATTGGTTAGAAAAAAATACGCTGAGACTTTTCATCTTAGCATACGTGATTTTTGCTGTTTGTGTCCTTACTTATTTTGATGGCACGGGTGATTCTGGCGATAGCATTCTCCACTTTCTTTTTGCGCAATCAGCCCCAACCCATCCAGAATTGTATTTCAATCATTGGGCGAAGCCAGTTTTCACGCTCTTGGCCAGCCCATTCGCGCAGTTTGGTTTTTTTGGGATGAAGGTTTTTAATGTCCTGGTTGTCATATTTACCTTTGTTCTAACGTTTAAGACGGCGCAGAATTGGCAATTGAAACGTCCAATTTTCGTCTTGTTAGTGATTGCGTGCGCACCCTTATTGATCCGACATACCTTTTCAGGTCTTACCGAACCGCTTTTTGCACTTTTCATAGCAGCAGGAATGTATCTCGTCTCCAAACAACGTTGGATTTTGGCTTGTGCGCTTATCTCATTTCTTCCATTTGTGCGTTCCGAAGGGCTCATTGTAATGACCGCTTTTGGATTGCTGCTGCTAGTGCGAAAAGAATGGAAGGCAATTCCATGGCTCATGCTCGGGCATATAGTGTACTCACTTGCCGGGTGGTTCCATTACAAAGACATTCTTTGGGTGTTTACCAAGATTCCTTACGCCACAACTTCCAGTAACTATGGAGATGGTGACTTGCTTCATTTTGTCGATCAACTACCCTTTGTCATTGGCATTCCTTCGCTGTTGTTATTGGTTGTCGGCATTGTGTCTCTATTCATCAGGTTTTTACGGAAACAGTATCATTCGGAGCTACACGCCTTGGTGCTTTATGGGTTTTTATCCTATTTCGTGGCGCATTCGCTGTTCTGGTACCTGGGCATTTTTAACTCAATGGGCTTAAATCGAGTACTTCTCGGAGTCATGCCCTTTATTGCCATACTTTGTTTGGTTGGCGCGAATACCCTCATTGATCTCAGCAGTAATCCAAAATTCAAATGGGGGATAGGAGGTGTTCTTGCGCTCATCCTCTTCACCTTTCCTATTTGGGACAATCCATCTTCGGTACATTGGAAGCGAGATATGAATTTGTCCAACGAGCAGCGAATAGCCCAGAAAGCTGCAGATTATGCCCAAGAATTAAAGACAGAGAACAATCGATTTATATACTTGCCGCCTTATTTAAGTGTGGTTTTAGATCTTGATCATTTTGATTTCAAGCAACGTGGTGATTTGTTTCCATTAACACTGGACCATCCTCAATCTGGTGATATTATCATTTGGGACAATTGGTTCAGTCCAGTAGATGGTCACGTTTCGAAAGAGCAAATTGAAAAAACTGGTGCATTTCGGAAATTGAAAACCCTAAAAGGGTGGCAAGAAGATCGCGAAATTGTGTACATCATTTTTATTGCGAAATAATCCTTTCCTAACGGTTACGCTATCAAATACTTAACAGTATATTTCTGTGCTTTTTTGTCATTTTTTCGCAGTTTCGAAGAATTGAAACATTGAGTAGAAATACTCATAGTAAATCATTTTCCGTAATTTCAACAACGGCCAAAAAATGGCTCCATTTGGGTTTTCTGAGCAAAATGTGAGAGTTCGATAACATTAACGTGAAAACTACGGGAAATTAATTACACAAAACCTTTACCATATTTGTGAACAATGCAACACAAAGGTGAAATTATCGAGAAAGCAGTTCGCGAAAGTGGGTCATTGGAAGGAAAAATACATGACCCTTCTTGAGAAGTACAACGATCTTCTCACCAAACAAGCCAATCTTTAATAGCGAAGTTGCGCATTTCCGTCCTTATTTTGGACAACAATTTCTCGGTAAAGGCATAAAATCGTATCCCACCTCATGTAATTTGCGCAAAAGCAGCACAGAACGGGGAAATAAGTTGCTCACAAAGAGACACATCTTTGTAACGAGAATGGTACACCGAGGAGAAATAATCAAAAACGCTGTACAGGAAAGCGGTTATTCTGTAACTACACTGGCGCGAAAAATGAAAAAAAGTAGGCGCTGGATGTACTATATCTTTGATAAACCCAATGTTTCCATTGACGTGGTCATCGAAATTGGCAAAATCATCCATTACGACTTTAGCAACGATATCAAACTTTACACGCCTTCCTCAACATCGACTCAGTACGCGCAAGAATCACGCGTTTTCGACACCAACACCGAAGAGGCGTTGTACTGGAAAGAGATGTATTATAGCTTGCTAGAGAAATACAATGTACTACTAGAGAACAAGTAGTCGACCGTCGCGCTTACATCTTCGGGTTACTTCGACAGGCATCCCTTTCGCAAAGCTCCTTCTCCATAGCATTTCAAAGGAGAAACTTCAGCGGAGCAAAGCTCAGCAGCCCTCAGGATACTCTTTTTGCACAATTCGCTCATTAATTATTCAATATTTCTTATTCATTATTCGTCGCGTTTCCGTCTTCGGGTTACTTCGACAGGCATCGCTTTCGCAAAGCTCCTTCTCCATAGCATTTCAAAGGAGAAACTTCAGCGGAGCAAAGCTCAGCAGCCCCCAGGATAGTTTCTTCGTGCACTATTCGCTCATTAATCATTCATCATCCATCATCTATCATTCATCATTCACAACCTCAGACTTCGAAACTTCGGCAAGCTCAGTTCGGCGGAACCTCAGTCTTCGGGCATCATCCATCATTCATCATTAGTCGGTCATCGGTCATCGACCTCGACCGAAATGCCACTCCCTCCAATCAAAAGCTACGCTTTTTAGTATCTTTGATCGATAAAAATAAATCGAATGAGAGGAGAAGCAGAACAGCTTAAAGTTTATGACAGCCTTGCAGGTGAAAAACGAACATTTATTCCATTGAAGGAAGGTTTCGTTGGGTTTTACGTATGTGGTCCTACCGTATACAGCAATGTGCATCTTGGAAACTGTCGCACCTTTATTTCATTCGATATGGTGTACCGCTATTTGCGTCATTTAGGGTATACTGTTCGCTACGTGAGAAACATTACGGATGTTGGGCACCTCGTCGATGACGCAGATCAAGGAGAAGATAAAATTGCAAAGAAAGCGCGCCTGGAACAATTGGAACCAATGGAAATTGTACAACAATATTCTCTGGATTTTCATCGTGTTATGGCAAGTTTTAACGCGCTGCCACCGAATATTGAGCCAACTGCCACAGGACATATCATCGAACAAATTGAAATGATTCAGGCAATCATCGATAACGGATTTGCCTATGAATCAAATGGATCGGTTTATTTTGATGTAGAAAAATACAACGAATCGCACCCATACGGAGAGCTGTCCGGTCGTAAAATTGAAGATTTGATCTCGAACACACGCACATTGGATGGGCAAAGTGAAAAACGCGCTCCATTGGATTTTGCGCTTTGGAAAAATGCGGCTCCTGAACACATTATGAAATGGTCATCGCCTTGGGGAGTTGGTTTTCCCGGGTGGCACCTCGAATGTTCGGCAATGAGTACGAAATACCTGGGAGAAGAGTTTGATATTCACGGAGGTGGAATGGATTTGAAATTTCCGCACCATGAATGTGAGATTGCTCAAGGAACTGCTTCCAATGGGAAATCGCCAGTGAAATATTGGTTGCATGGGAACATGCTTACGTTGAATGGGCAGAAGATGAGTAAATCGACAGGAAATTCGATTTTACCAGGAGAGTTATTTACAGGAGAGAATAAGTTTATGGAGAAAGCATTTTCTCCGATGGTCGTTCGTTTTTTCATGATGCAGGCGCATTACCGCAGTACGTTGGATTTCACCTCAGAGGCGTTAACCGCTGCCGAAAAAGGGCACGATAAACTCATGGAGGCGATGAAGACCTTGCAAGATCTATCCACAGGGTCCGAATCTTCTATCGATGTTACGACTTTGATTGCTCAATTTTACAAAGCCATGAACGACGACTTCAATGCCCCGGTGTTGGTTGCTCAGCTGTTTGAGGCAGTGAAATTTATCAATGGAGTTCGTGACGGCAAACAGACGATTACTGCAGCGGATTTGGAAGCGCTTCGTTTGGCGATGCACAATTTTGTCGTGGACATTTTAGGATTGGAAACAACAGCAGAGGGCGGCGAAGACAAACTAGCACCTGTAATGGACCTTGTTTTGGATTTACGACAGCAGGCACGTGAAAACAAGGACTGGGATACTTCAGACAAGATTCGCGATGGATTGGCAGCTGCCGGAATCACCGTAAAAGATTCAAAGGACGGTTCTACCTGGAATTAACCACTTGTAAGGCAACTTTAATTCAGAATTAATATATTAGTCTACATGAGGTCTGTTTAGGCCAAAACCACAAATACACTGATATGGCAAAGATTATTTTTACAGCTGACCAAAGATTCTGACATAGTCAGAGCATAGTGCACTTCACAAAGATTTCGTTACATAATTAGTACGCTGTCCTTAGTGCCGTCGTGGTCCCTTTTTTGGGGTTGACTTAAAAGGTTTCTGTTTGACCAAAATTCACACGTAAATTTCAGGTTTTATGCGCTACCTGTGTTCAAATTGATGGGGCTTCTCGACAGGCTCGAAGACCCAGTAAGCGGTCCAAATTGAGTTTTACGCTGAAGGATCACGCGCTCATTGGCGCGTTCAGAGCATAAAGAAAGGCGCTTCTACGGAAGCGCCTTTCACATTAATCTTATTTTTTCCTTCTTACCAACAGCGGATTCCAATACCCACTTCCACACGATTGTCGAAGGATTTGAATCCAAAATCTGGTTTGTTCATCGACGTAAATCCGCGGTAATATTTTGCATGCAATACCAATCGACTCAAGCATTCGAAATCGACACCAATGTCCCAACCAAAAGATACCGGTGCGAAATAATCAGACGCTGCAGTTGAAGAGATATCGCGCACTTCAGTAGATTGCTGTCCGTAAAGCGAAGTCACTTCACTGGAAGATGTTGTTCTCGACGAGGCCATGTTCATCACCAATCGCGGTCCTGTTACAATACCAAGCATGGCATTGGTACGGAAAGCACCACGGTGTCGTGGAATAAACTCCCAACGGAGCTTAAGATTCATCGGAATTTCAAACGTCGTTTGTGCCAGATTTGAAATGGATGTTTCTGTAATCATAATGGATGGATCGGGATTACTCACAGTAACGCTAGTAACGCTTCCCGTTCTTGACGCGAAGATCGCTTCAGGCTGAAAAGAAACCAAATCATTAAAGTCATAGCGAAAGTAGACACCACCCCCAAAACCAGTATTGGTATTGTTGCTGATCTCAGACGCCTCATTTGTAGCTTTGAAGCTCGGGAAATAATAGTTAAAACTTCCTTTGAAACCCCAACTTTTATTGTCTGGTAAATGTTGACCAAATACTGATGTAGACGCAATGAGTGCAACGAGTGCAAGAGCATATTTCATATACAAGAAGAATTAAGTGGCTTAGTGCTTAGTATAAGCATTTACAAATACTGGGTTTCCAGAACCGTCACGCTTTGTGATTACAAGCGCTACAGAGACTTTTGATTCATCCCATGCCGCGTTGAAATCCGCTTCACAATTCAAGTTAACACGGTACCCTTTGCGAATATCTCCTGAAGCAATTTTGTATCCAAATGCCTCTGGATCCACTCCAACAGGTGTTGCGATATCAACCAAAGATAGTTTGTGTACTGTATTTGCTCCATCTGGGTGACCCGTTTGATTCGCAACGATACCATCCACAATAATGTAAGGGGCAAGGTAATAATCGTCTCCGCTTACCTCTTCAAAGAATTCCGTAGTTGTAGTTACGTTAATTTTCCCTCCCTCAATCGTCATCTCGTAGTTCGAGTTAACAACAACTGGAGCCTCCTTGTGATCGTTTACCAATTGTCCACTTGTCGTTTGACCGAAATTTCCGTGGAAAGTAGGTGTCGCAGAAATGCTCAATGCATTTGCAAAAGCATCAAAGAAAAACTCGTTGTTTGCTCCTCCTAGACTTCCAGAAACGGTAGCTGCCATAACTTCTGTATCACCATAGGTATCAATTTGCGATTGGAAGTTTGTGAATCCCCAACCTCCGCAAGGTCCACACCATGTTCCAGTATGTTTCACCAGGAAACTGCTGTTTGTTTGTTCTACTTCCAGAAAGTCCGAACTTGTCCCTTCAACAATAACTTCTTTCTTACAAGATGAAAGTCCAAGGGTTCCAACGATAAATAAGGCTGCAACCGGAGCGACGCGAATTATTTTATTCAATTTCATAGCAATCTAAATTTAGATGTGTTTTATGTGGTTATCTAGTTAGTAGATACAACTTCATTAAAAATAGTTGCTTCACACGGGAAAAAAAAATTTAAACGCGGGAAACGTTGAATTCCTAAGGGTTCTTGCGTGCTGTGTATGAGGTTTTTAGTTAGTGATATTTACTGTTGATTTACACCGATCTTGTGAATTCTTCTGTTTTTTGTTTGTAATTATTTCCATAACTTGTCGTTATTAAGACACGCTGAGATCGAGCACCACTATGCATTTTCACAAAATCATTGCGGTTTGAAGCGCCCTTGCCACTAAGAACATGAATAAAATTTTTACCACTAGCACTGCCAATGATTTGGGCTATTTCACCCTGGAGGAAGCATTAATGCTAAAGGCTCACGGGGCATCCGACTATATTCGATCGAGTTCCATTATTCTCATCGGATTGAATATGAACCAGGATTATGCGGCCTGTAAAGATTTCTTATTGAAAGAAATGCACGTCGCTTTGCATTTTGAAGCTCCTGCCATAGGAATATGTTCCGCCTGGACACTGGCAATAATTCTCGCTGAAAATCTGAAACCAGAAGATTACGAGGAATTGCACCAGGCTTTTACTTCTTGGCCCTTATCACAACAATTGGAATTATTAGCATGGCTACATGGTTTTCTTGAGCAACAAAACATTTTGAAGTTTGGGAAGAAGTTAGTATAAGATCAAACCATCCTTTTCGTAAAGCTGAAATTGAGCAAAAAATAGTTTCGGACTATTCGCTAATCTTCTTTTCTAAGAGGAATGCTTTATACTCCTCCTTCATTCCATCCACAGTGAACAAACAAACGCCTGAAGCACCTTTTTCTTTCGCTAGGCGAATGGCCTCCTTGAAATCTTCCACCGACTCAAATCCTGGCATGTACAAGCCCGTGTAAAGTGGATAGTCAACATCGCGTAAGCCTTGCGCTGTGGCAAAACCAATCCAAGGGATGGACTGACGGTAGAAATTGTGGTAAATCATTGGGAATACGAAGTCCAAATTCCAATCGTCCCATGCTTGACGTACCATTTGGCGCGACATTTCTGGGAATGGAAAAACAGCCGCTGACAATTTCTGATTTTCCGAATGCACTTCCGCGGCAATCTCATTCACCAGAGTCGTAATGGCATTCAGACGAAATTGGCGCCATTCCGTGCTCAATTCCGGATGCTCCAAATCCATGGGGTCGATTCCAAAAATGGCCTCATACTGTTGCCGCGCAATGGGATGGTATCCGTAGTCGTACTCCGGCATTTCGTGATCTTGCACGAGATTGTACTTTGGCTGCAAGTCGGCTCCGAGAATCACGTCGACATAACGAACATAATCCAAATGAATGGACGCCAAACCATCAATAGCAAGCAGTTTTCGGACGTTGTTTTTGATGTGTTCTCGTGCTTCTGGATGAAATGGACTCAACCATTGATAGTAATCGACGTACGCACGGTATTCTAGCGAGTTTTTACCCGCTCGATTGACGGCATACCACTCTGGGTGTTGCTTTGCGATGCTATCGCCAGGTCGGTTCAATGTCCACATCCAGGCGTGAATGCGCATATCGTAAGGCTTCGCCATGGCAACCAACTCTTTTAAAAACTCAGGACTTCCTCCCACCAATATTTCCGTAATTCCGAGTGAATCATAGGACAGGAGTTTTCGATTCCATACCTCACGATCCATGGTTTTACTCCCATGTGCCCAAGTTGCAATGGTGAACGTTGGTTCGCTCAGTTCTTTTTGAATCAATTTGCCCAAATGATCTATGAGGTAAAGCCCGTTTTCTCCGGCAATCGACCATTCGTAGCCCATGTTGGTTTTTACGAAATCAGCCGCGGTCGCTTTTCCTTCTGCATAGGTCACGGCAACCGACCGTTTTTCGCCTGCCTGCAGGTGATTCCACGCTTTAAATGAGGAATAACGCGTTTCGTTGTACAGTGCAAAAAGCGCCTGTTTTAATAGAAAATCTGGATCTTTTCTTACTTCAATACCGCTCGGATTTTCCGATTCTGTGAATTGAACAATTCCCCAATTTTCCGGCATGTGCATGTTGATGGCCGTTTGGTTGCTCCATACCCAATTGTATTCGGATTGGTACTTGCCATCTACTTTCTTTCGTTCATACTTTCCATCGACAATGTCGTGGTTCCATTGAACACGCGAAAAATTAATCCGCCATTGATCGCCTTCTTTTACGGGCTTTTTCCGGTCGTTTTTCAGTTCGATATACGGCTCCAAAGGAATGGCCATTTCCACAGACCAACCTTCGTCGGTGTCACCAGGATCGTTTAGGGTTCCATTAATTTTTACGGCCGTTTGCAATGCCTCTAAATTCCAGTGAAAATTGGCGTATCCACCTGCACGGTAAGGACGATCCAGCAAAAGATCCCAAACCGTGTTGAGTGCATTGAGTTCAATTTCGCCGTAGGCTTCTGTTTTCTCCGATGAATTGATGAATACTTCGAAATCGTTGTTTAAGTAGATAATGGCATCTCGTTCGGTAATGTCTCCCCAAACGTGCGGCTCTTCCAGTTCAGCATACACGTACAGATACGCATCGTCCCATAAAAGTTTTACGCGGGTTTCGTATTTGACCGCCTTGGTTCTTTCATGATGACGCCTGATAAGGATTTTGGTCAGTTGGTGACGGAGAAATCATTAATGTTCCGACCAGGAAGAGGAGGGAATCCTGCAGAAATATGGGGACCGAAAGAAGTTTGCGAGAAGTTCGACATTGAAAATGTATCGCAAGTAATAGACATTCTTGGATTGCAGGGCGATGCCGCAGATAATATTCCAGGAATTCCAGGAATTGGTCCAAAAACGGCGGCCAAACTTTTGAAACAATTTGGGTCCGTTGAAGGAATTATTGACAATTCAGATCAGCTGAAAGGCAAACAAAAAGAGAACGTTGAGAATTTCGCTCAGCAAGGGTTGATGTCGAAATCATTGGCAACCATCATTACGGATGTTCCCGTTGAATTCAACGAAAAAGACCTGGTTTTGGATGCACCGGACACCGATAAAATCAAAGAGGTTTTCACCGATCTTGAATTCCGCAATCTGGCACGACGGGTGTTGGGAGAAGAAATTGTGGTGACATCGAAAGAAAAGCCTGCAAGTGAGGGACAAATGGACTTGTTTGGGACGCAAAGTTTGGTGGAAGAACAAGCACCGTCTGAAACGTCAGAATTCAAAACAATCGTAACTGAAAAACCCAGTTATCATTTAATTACCAAGCCAGAAGAACGCAAAGAGCTACTGGATTTAATCATGGCGCAAAAATCCGTGTGTTTTGATACCGAAACGGATCGTTTGGACGCATTGCACGCAAACATTGTGGGAATGTCGTTCTCCTGGAAGAAACGCGAAGCATTCTACGTAGCAACACCCACAGATTTTGAGGAGGCCAAGTCGATTGTAGAGGAGTTTCGACCATTTTTTGAATCTCAAACCATCGAAAAGGTGGCGCACAACATCAAATATGATATCAAGGTGATCAATCGCTATGATGTTGAAGTCGAAGGACCAATGTTCGATACGATGATTGCTCATTATTTGATCAATCCGGATTCGAAACAAAATATGGACTTGTTGGCAGAATTGTACCTGAATTACAAGCCTGTTTCGATTGAAACCCTGATTGGGAAAAAAGGTAAGAATCAGAAGAGCATGGCCGATTTGGAGCCACAGGACATTTCTGATTATGCGTGTGAAGATGCTGATATCACGTGGCAATTGAAGGAAATTTTTGAACCTGAAGTGCAGAAAGAACACCTGAAAGATTTGTTCTACGATATGGAAATGCCGCTTGTTTCTGTGTTGAAATCGATGGAGCAAGAAGGAATTGCCATTGATGCCGAAGGATTGCAAAAGTATTCAGCGGAATTGGAGAAAGACATCGTTCGTTTGGATGAAAGCATCAAAAAAGAAGCGGGAATGGATTTCAACATCGATTCACCAAGACAATTGGGTGAGGTGTTGTTTGATCACATGCAAATAGATACGAAAGCCAAGAAAACGAAAACGGGTCAATACAAAACGGGCGAGGACGTGTTGCAAAAACTGAAGCACAAACACGAAATCATTGAAATGATTTTGGATTACCGTCAACTGCGAAAGCTGAAAAGCACCTACGTTGATCCATTACCAACCTTGCGCGACCCGAAAGATGAACGCATCCATACGAATTACATGCAAACGGTGGCGGCTACCGGCCGATTGAGCTCCAACAATCCGAACTTGCAAAACATTCCCATTCGTTCTGCAAAAGGGCGTGAGATCCGAAAGTCATTCATTTCCAGAGGTGCAGATTATACGTGAAAATGGCTACGTGGAAACGATCATGCAACGTCGTCGTTACTTGAAAGACATCAATTCTGCTAACGCAGTAGTTCGAGGATTTGCGGAGCGAAATGCAGTTAACGCACCCATTCAAGGTTCGGCAGCCGACATCATCAAACTGGCCATGATCAATTATTTCATGCGCAAGAGCTTTTGGACGCTTTTGCCAAAGAGTAATGTAAGAACAAATCCAATGACTACGCCGCCGGTATTTGCAAGTAGATCCAAGCCTGAAACGGATCTTCCGGGTACGAACCACTGTCCAAACTCCATGAGTCCACCGTAAATAAAGGCAAAAACGGCCGCATTTAGGAGTCTTTTTCGATTGCCCGTGTACAACAAGCCAAGGTGCAACATGAGCGTTCCATACGCAATGAAATGCCCAACTTTATCGTTACTCGCCATTACTTTAGGTTGCGGCGATAAACTCAAATAGGTAATACCTACCAGTACGATAACCAGAGAAACCATTACTAAAAGTCTCATTGAAAATTTCATATTTACTTCGTTCCTTTGGGTAAGTGTTTCACCATATCAGCGGTAAATCGAACCATGTTTTTCACCTCTCCAGTATTGGCGATTCGCAGCGATTTGAAGATAATCAGCGCGCGTCCGTTGCATTCGATGTGGTACAATTCTTCGCTTTCAAAAAATGCTAGCAGCTCTGGGGTGAACAATGCGCGAATGGCAGCTTCATCAGGCCCTGTTAACTTCAGTTTGCTTGAGAACAAAGGCGCTTCATCAAAATCAATATCCCCCGATCCTTTAATCGATAATCGTTCAAAAAGTTTGTCAAAAATACCTTCGCTTTCTAGGGTGAACTCTGGAATTTTCACGGGTAAATGCACCAATAACAAGGTTGTTTTATACACTTCCTTCGAGAGCATGGCTCCTTCATCAAAGATGATATCTGACATTTCCCAATCGACTTGATATTCTTCAAATTCTCCACCAATAACATTCGATTTAGCTTCCAAGGGTCTCGAACGGAAGAATTCAAAATCAAGTAGTTCACTAGAATCCACATTTTCCTGACGCACAAAGTACCAACCGTTGTCCACGGCAATCTTTTTCATGCGCTGCTGACGCGGTGATGTCTTCTGATAATTGGGAATGATATGCGTTTTGAGCGCCAGTTTGTGATTTGAAGAGGCGATATGTTGAGACAGGCCAATTATGTGCACCTTCCCACCTGTCAGTCGATGTGCCGCTCGAAACTCCGTCAATTTCTCTTGAAAAGTCAGGTCGATCAATCGTGTTTTGGAAAGGTCAATGGTCAAATCGGCTCCAGGTGGAATCTTTTCCAGAATCCCGATCAACCTCAAAAGCGATAAAAAATTCGCCACTCCTTTCACTTTCAGCGCGTACGATCCATCCGAACTTTGCTTCAATCTTGTTCCTGAACGAAAAACCATTTGAATGAACTGAGGAATGGACAATCGTGAGATGAGCAAGTGCGCTACCAACGTCACAGCAATACCGCCAAGAATCCCGATAAGTGGGTTTTTGTAAAGCGTAATGATAATGGTTGCAAGGAAAAATACCGTCTGTTCCAATCCTTGTCGATAGACTTCTTTGAAAACGCGGGGAGAAGCCAATTTCACACCTGTCACAACAAGTACGGCTGCTAAAGCCGCAACGGGGAACAGCTGAATTACTGGGGTGAGCAGTAAAACGAAGAGTGCAATGAGTACTCCATGGTAGAAGTTGGACCACTTGGTTTTTGCGTTGTTATGCACATTTACCGTACTACGAACAATTACATTCAAAACGGGCAAACCTCCTACGGCTCCTGAAACCATTGTGGATACTCCAACCCATGTTAAATCCTTGTTGAGGTTGGTTTTACGTTTGTATGGGTCCAATTTGTCGACAGCTTTGGCAGCAGCCAACGTAATTACCGATGAGATCAAGTTAATAGAAATCACCGCCATCCAAAACGTTCCGGTATAGGCTTTCTTAAAACTCGGGTATGCGAGTCCGTCCATCCAGTTGCTCGGTACATCGATGAGGTAGTCTTTGGGCGATTCAAACACATTTCCAAATACAGCAATTTGATTCGCTTCGAGGTAATTGTACAATAAGACAATCGGTACGGTGATTCCCAAAACCCAAACGGGCGCAGGAATTAAGTGGAACGCCTTGTAACTGATTTTTGCATGAAAGATTAACAGCAGAATTCCAATTCCAGAGATGAAGGCAATGTAGGGGTCAATATTGGGGATTTTTTCAAAGAGATGTTGAATAATTTCAATCGTGTTTTCACCATCTGAAGTGGTTCCCATTGCCACGTGCAGCTGCTTGGCAAAGATGATGATCCCAATGGAAGCAAGTACTCCCTGAATGACTGACGTTGGAAATATTTCAGCAATCCTTCCCCATCGAAGCAATCCAATGACGACCTGCAAGCCTCCCGCAACGACAATTGCGCCTAAAACATGCGGAAATCCGGAATAAGGATCGGTAGAATTTGGATCTGCTAAAGCGACGGCTGAAACGCCCACAACGGCAATCAATCCCGCGGCAGGACCGGTAATGGTTAAATATCCACTTCGGTAAAACAAAGTCATGAACCCACCAATGGCAGCGGTGATCAACCCAGAAATTGGGGGCAAGCCCATTCCTTTCGCAATGGCTAAAGAAAGCGGCAATGCAACGAGCGCCACGCTAATGGCGGCAATTACATCATTTCTCCAATGTTTTTTTATTCCCAGCCATCCTTCGGCAGGTATGTCTTCACGTTTGTTGGCCATTAAGTGGTCATTTGTCTTGATCTCATGAATCGCTCATCCACAAGTGTTTGATTCGTTTTTTTAGTCGTAGCGCAGTTCTTTTCCTTTTACAGTTGCCGGAATTCCTTCTGATAACCATTGTGGTGCGGGTGCGTCCATCAAGTAATGATCGAAAAATTGTCGCATTCGAATGCTTAAATCGATTCGATTGGCATTGCGCATCAAGTTGTGATCATCATCGTTGTAGTTCAAAAGCCAGGTTGGTTTCCCTAGGCGTTTTAAGCCTGTGAACAGCTCAATTCCCTGATACCAGGGCACTGCACCATCGCCATCATTGTGCATAATCATGAGAGGTGTTTGCACGTTGGGTAAATGAAATAATGGAGAATTTTCGATGTATAAATCTGGTCGTTCCCAAATCGTATATCCGATACGACTTTGAGTGCGTTCGTATTGGAACTGACGGTTCAATCCACTTCCCCAACGAATGCCACCATAAGCCGAAAACATATTGGCTACTGGAGCACCTGCCATTGCAGCGCGATAACGGTTTGTCATTGTCACCAATTGCGCAGTTTGATAGCCTCCCCAAGATTGTCCTTGTAAGGCCATGCGCGTGGAATCTACACCGGGCACGGTTTCTAAAACATGATCGGTTCCACTCATGATACAATCGTAGGCAGAGGCCGCAGGATGTCCTGGTTTGTAGCGAATGTCTGGCATAAACACAACGTATCCTGCAGAAGCGTATTCCGTTGCGTAAATTATGGATGCTGTTGGTTTTGGGATGTAATGATTGTGCAAACGATCCGCATACAATTCGTAGAAGTACACCATTAATGGGTACGATTTTGTGGAGTCGTAATCTTCTGGTTTGTAGAGCAATCCTTCCAGTTCGAAACCATCGTAGCTGGTCCATTTGGTCAATTCAACCGTTCCCCATTTGTACTCATCTTGCTGTGGATTCGTTTCAGAAATTCTCTCCATCGCGTTCATGTCATCGGTGTAGGTATACACTTCAGGATAATCCTGGAAAGTCATTTTTCGCGCAATGAAGCGCTCTTTGTTTTTCGAACGGTTTAATTGCATTACGCGTGCATCGAAGTAGCCCGTTTCGATTAAATCGGCGTGATCTTCATGCATCTTCAATTCATAGAAGTGCGATCCTTTTGTTGTTTTATCAAAACCGGAGAAATACACGTTGGATGGATCAAAGTACACGCTGTCATATTCCCATTTTACCATGCTCAATTCAATTTTATTCAGCAATCCTAGTTCGTGCGAAAAGGATGAAAGTTCTTTTGAATTGCGGTCGTACTCCCAATAATCAAACTCGGATTGTACATATACTTTGGATTCATCTCTGGTCCAATTTCCGGCATCTTTCGGGTATGCTTCCATTGGCATTCCGTTCATGTCTTCTACCCATACAACATCTTCTGTGGAACAGGTCATACACTCTTTTTTACCCGTTTCAAGATCCAAAAGGTGGTGCTCTCCTTCGCTGTAAAACGTCAGATACTTTCCTGAAGGCGCCAGGTCTGGGAAGAATTTTTGAGCTTTTAAAATCAGTTCTTTCTCTCCCGTTTGGACGTTAACACGGTAATAATCCATCGGTCTTGGGGAAACCCAATTGTACGTATGTGCATACACTTCGTCGCTATATCCTAGGACATAATCTCCTTTCAAATTGGTTGTCGCCACAACCTCCATTGTGTCATTTTCCAAAGCAACCACCTCGTTGGTATTCAGATGATAGGCGTGCAAGTTGGAACGCTCGAGATCTCGGTCTTTTTGCAATAACTGCTGCGGTTGAAGTCGTTGATCTTTGTAATGCCATAAGTCCAAATTCACTTTTTCTTTCTTCGTCAACGTATCTTCTGGCTCTTCAACTTCACGGTCGCCAATACCAAAATACAGGATTGCATCATCCTTCGTAAATCGCGGGCCGTAATGTTTCGAGATATCGTGATCTGCATCAAAACCGACTGTGGCAGAATCAATCTTCGCTACCTGGTTTCCGTCTGTTCCCCAAACATATATTTCGTATCGTTTTACCTCGGATGTATCCGCAGTGGCCAAATACGTCAACTGATTTTCATTGTGATTGAAACGCATTTTCGTTAACGCGGTATAATCAGCATCTCCAGACCACAATGATTGATCGGAAGTGGCGAAAAAATTCAATCGAACAGAATCAATTTCATCAATGCTTTGGTGTGTTTGGAAGGCGACGTAATTTCCTTTCTCAGAGATTTCATAGTCGGTCATGTTCTTGTATTCCTTCTCCATTTCGGGATGGTAGAGCCAAAGAATATGTCCATCTGAAGCGTATTCTTCTTTTCCCTTTTTCCGACCGAAGAGAAAGCACTTTCTTTTTTTCTTTTCTGTTTCTTTCGGATTGTTGTGTTTGAATTCAACGGCCATCCAGTCATTTTCATCGTTGGTGGAAAAAGAAGAAAGTTTGGGATATTTCGCCAATGAATCCTGACCAAGCATATAAATCCCGAGGCTGTCTTTTGGCCATTTTGAGCGTTTAATTTCTTTCAATTCACAGGTGCGCAACGTGTCAAATCCAGGTGTGATTTTAAATGCGATGTACGTACTTCCTCCTGAAAATTGTGCGCGCGTGGCTCTTGGAATGGTGTCCGTTTCTTCCGATTCAACGTTGTAAATACACAAAACACCGTCGCCTCTGTGTGGCTTGATTTCATAGGAAATATACTTTCCGTCATTTGAGATTTGAGCGCCCCTCAAGGATTTCCAATCATCATAAACTGTATGATCGATTACCTTTTTTTCTTGAGCGATGGCTCCTACTGCAATTGAAATGAATAGGAAAGCAGATAAGATTCGCATTTGCTTGATTTTTTTTAAAGACGTTAAAATACCGATTTTCTGCGACATAGAAGACTACGAAACAAAGAGCTCAGCGGCAATGTAATCCGCGCGCAATCGACCTTGCTTTGTCAAATATATGTGACGGTCTTTTTGAATCATCCAGCCATGGGATTGGAACTCTTGCACTTTGGTTTCAAACGAGCCAT
Organism: Fluviicola sp.; assembly: GCA_043584915.1. Classification (GTDB taxonomy): domain Bacteria; phylum Bacteroidota; class Bacteroidia; order Flavobacteriales_D; family Crocinitomicaceae; genus UBA4466. The sequence continues at coordinate 796,347 of CP121319.1, read as the reverse complement.
TGAGTGGACACAATTCCGCAAGACGTTCCAGTGGCACGCCGTAAATGGTGCGCAATCCAGTTAAAAGCAATTCGTTGAATTGATCCGCGGCTGTCAATGTTTCTGATTCAGAATATGTTACATTGCTTTCTACCCCCTTCATGTATTGTGCATTGTTGGCAATATTCCATTGTCTGGTTTTGCCTAGAAACGAGTGTGCGGAAGGTCCAATACCCAGGTAAGGAATGCCTTTCCAATAGTTGCTGTTGTGCTTCGATTCGAATTCTGGTTTGGAGAAATTGGAGATTTCGTATTGTTCAATTCCATGCTGTTCAAGCATCTCGACCAAAATCTCAAATTGACGGCTCTGAGCTTCATCATTGCCTACTTTTAGCTCTCCCGCATTTACGCGCTTTTCCAAAAGTGTATTTTCTTCTACCGTCAAACAATAAGAAGAAATATGCGGAACGTTCCAATCAATAGCCGTTTGGACATGCTCTCGCCATTCAGCCTCAGAAAGGTTTGGCAAGCCGTACATCAAGTCGATGGTTACGTTTTCAAATCCTTGTTCACGTGCTAACTGCACGCATTTCTTTGACTCTTCGGCGGTATGTGCACGATTCATCCATTCAAGATCACTTGCCTTAAACGATTGAATTCCAATGCTCAACCGATTTATGCCCGCGTGTTGCCAGGCTTGTAAATTCTCTTTGGTACAATCGTCGGGATTCGCTTCCAAAGAAATCTCTGGATCGGAAGATATGCGAAAGGCTTCCCGAATGGACGCAAGAAAGTGCTCTATTTCATTTTTAGTGAGCAAACTCGGGGTGCCTCCGCCAAAATAGATGGTTTCAATGGTATGCTTCTCCAAAAAATCAGAACGGTCTTTCAATTCTTTGAGCATGGCCGAAATCATACGTTCGCGGTACTTGTGAAACGTAGTGCTAAAATGAAAGTCGCAATAAGAGCATTGCTGCTTACAGAAAGGGATATGGATGTAAATTCCTGCCACGGATCAAAAGTACGCAGATTCAATCAACTTCAATTTCACGTTTGGGAATGATTCTCGTTAATTTTTCAAATTGGATTGTTTCAAGTTGCATTTTTTTCTAACTTACAATCGTAGACATGGAATTCGAAAGACATAAGCGCCTATTAAATAAAGAGTTGGATCAATTCAATTTGATCCTTAGTGAAATTCTTCCGCGCTATATTTCCTTGATGAAAAAGGATGAAATCGATGATAAGGAGCGGAAAGAACTTGGTGAGTTAGAGCATTTTCTCATTGAAATCAACGGTAAAATCGCCTCCATTAAAACAAAGTTGGATCATGATTTGTTCGGGGAAACCATGGACGAATACTATCGTGTAAAAGAATTAGCGGCACAGGGAGATCTCCTTGCGCGCAAACGTTTGGATCAACTCAGAGAAACGTTCAGCAAGTCCATCAAGGGCGATACTTTTTTTAATTGGAATTAGGAAAGGATATTCTCACCATTCATCTGCCTCCAACAACTCTTGGCACAATTTTTCTATATTCGCTTACGTAACAAACACTTTTCTAACATGAGGTTTCTATTGCTCAACACCTTCATTTTTATTGGGTTATCTTCGTTTTGCCAACAATCGGTGAAAGACGGAATTGCAGCTTTTGAGGCACGCAATTATGACGAGGCAATTCGAATACTTTCCAGTGAAATGGAACACCCAGAGTTACTCAAGCCGAAAGACCGAGCGAATGGTTGGTATTACTTAGGCATGGTGAAACAAAAGCTCATTACAGAGGCAATGAGTCTTCAGGATCGAGAAGCGATAAAAAAGTACATGGGGTACGATTTAGACGCGTATGCCCATCTTCAGAAAGCCTTAAAGGAGAAGCAAAACGAGAAATTCAAAGAAGAAATAATAACGGACATTGAATCACTTTCTTATGTGCTCTTCAATTCTGGAAATATGCAATACTTGATTGGGGCGAATGAAGAAGCCCTTCAATATTACAGCGCAGCGCAGGAAATTGCGGAAGCATATGGAATACAAAACGATTATCAAGTCTATCAGTACAAGGCGCAAACGCAATTGTCAATAGGCGATTCAACGAATGCTTTGGACAATTACAAAAAAGCGATTTTGCGCTACAACGCCCAAGCTCCAGAAATTCCAGACGCCAATATTGGTTATGCTTTTTATTCCAAAGCGATGATTGAGCGATATAACTTGGATGATTTAGATGCTGCTCTTACATCTATTCAGGAGGGAGCAGCCTTGCTTGATGATGAATTGATCCGATTAAAAACTGTGCTCAGTGCAGGTGCTTCGAATGGTCAATTATTGGTGGCTCAAACAGAGCAGTTTGCTCAAGTGAAGGACGCTCTGGAACGCTTTGAATTGGATATTTACAAAGTATCTCCTGACAAGTACGATGAAGCCGTAGCCAAATTCCAACAGGCAATTAAAAACAATCCGAACGATCCAAATTTGTATATCGTTTATGCGAACCTCATTGAATTTAAAGATATTGACGGTGCATTTGAAGCATATAAAAAATCCATTGAATTGGCGCCAAACAGCTCTGTTGCACATTTCAATGCAGGTGCTAATCGCGTTAATAAAGGTGTTGAATTTGCCAGGAAATCCAATGAAGCAATCGATTTCGAAGAGGCGGCGAAATGGCAAGAAAAAATAGAGGAACAATTCCAAATTGCCTTGCCCTACCTTCAGAAAGGACACGAATTGGATGCAGACAATCTGTACATCATAGATGCGCTTTTACAAGTGACCATTCAACTTGGAATGATGGAGGAATATCAGATTTACAAGGAAAAGCAAGCGGCTTTAAGAGGGTATTGAGGGATGTTGAATTATTAATTATGAATTATCATCTCGACACGCTCGATGCAGGGAATGATGAATGTTGGGAACGAGTGATACAGAATTTGCACGGACATCGAGGCTCTCGAGATGGGATGTGCATTCTGAATTATGAATTATTAATGATGAATGTTGGGCAGGAGTGATACGGAATTTGCACGGACATCGAGGCTCTCGAGATGGGATGTGCATTCTGAATTATGAATTATTAATGATGAATGTTGGGCAGGAGTGATACGGAATTTGCACGGACATCGAGGCTCTCGAGATGGGATGTGCATTCTGAATGATTGGTTATCATCTCGACACGCTCGATGCAAGGAATGATTAATGTGGGCACGAGTGATACGGAATTTGCACGGACATCGAGGCTCTCGAGATTGGATGTGCATTCTGAATGATTGGTTATCATCTCGACACGCTCGATGCAAGGAATGATTAATGTGGGCACGAGTGATACAGAATTTGCACGGACATCGAGGCTCTCGAGATGGGATGTGCATTCTGAATGACCGTTATTGAGCTTCGTCTGTTTACTCTACCAATAAAGTGAATACGCCTGCCTTTTCTGCCAGTTGAACCTGCAAGTAATACGTCCCCGGAGCGACATCCAATGCATAAGCCAACGATTGCGCGTTCTTTCGGTTGTCCGTAAGAATCAATTTTCCAGCGGCATCGTATACCGTAATTGCAATAGACTCCTGCGACTCATTGAAGTTAATCGAGAAATTTCCATCTGACGGGTTGGGCGCTACCACAGCGATTTCCTCCAGAGTATTCTCACTCAAACTCACCTGATCCACCACGAAGCATGCACTGGTATCAGAACACGACCCAGTGGTAACAATCACTGCGTAATTTCCATTGGCTGTTGCTACGAAAGATGGGTTTGTTGCTCCCGAAATTGCCATGTTTCCATTGTCACAATCGATCCATTGGTACGTTGCCGAAGCACTTTGCGCCGTCAAGACAATTCCCCCTTGCGTAACACTCGTATTTACCGTTTCAATCGTTAAATTGAGGTTTGCGGTAGAATCACATCCCTGTGCATTCACAAAATTCGCAGAGTAACTTCCTGTTGCTGAATAGGTCGTTCCATTCCAATCATAACTATCACACGCCGTAATGTCTGTTGTAGATGACAAGGGTGGACAGGCTGGAATAATTTCGATACTATAATCCTCTACCTCTCCATCATACCCTGTTTCACAGGTATCAGGCGATTGGTTGTATTTCGCTGAAACACGCATCGTGGTTGTTCCGATGTATGCGTTGGCTGGAACTGTAACCACCATTGGAGAGGAATTTGTGGGGCCGTTGGCTGTGTTTTGAGCCGATCCCATATCGTATTCCTCGCCCGGATCGTTGAAATCGAAATCATGGTTCCAATCAATCCACGCTTTTGCGTAAATGGTGTAATTCCCGTCCGTATTGACATTGGTAGTCAGCGGATGTGAACTTCCTACCTCAACGGTTGTTGAATGCGTTGCGGTGTAATCTGTGTAGGGCTGCGTTTTGCCAGTTGAATTGCTTATCGTGTTGAAATCTACCAACGTAACCGCCGTTTGCCAACTCATATTTCCTGTTGATTGACAGTACTGTTTGGGTTTCACAACGTACATAAACTTGTACGTCTCAGAGGTATCGCCTGCACTTCCTACAGCGTATACTTTAAAGAAGATATGCGTTCCTGCAGCCGCATTTGGTAAGGGTTGATCTGAAACCCAAGTGGAATCAATCGTATTGGTCATGGGGATCACATTCCCAAATACAGGGGCATTTAAAGACCATTCAACATACGCGCTGGATACTGTTCCGTCATACGAAATAACCGAAGTCACAAATTGATCGTCGCCTTCTAATGGCAAAGTGGCCGTTGGCGCATCGTTGATGTCCGTTGTTAAAATTGCCGGATGATCTACACGCCCGTCCAATGTGTATTCCCACAATCCGCGTCCCCAGGTAATGGCACGCAAGGTATTGGAACCATACATTATTTCCATTTCTGAAACGGAAACGTTGGGCAAATCCGGATTGTACAACGACCACGTGTTATCGGCCATGGCTTTCTTGAAAACGCCAATTTCTGTTCCGAGGTAAATCGTACGCGCATCTGTATGATCAATGACAACTGATCTTACGGGGATATTTCCAAGATTCGCGGTAATGTTGGTCCAGGTGACGCCGTTATTGTTCGATATAAAAACCTTCTCCCCATCGTTTTGATAAGATGCATACACCACAATCAAGGTATTGTCGTCGTTTGGATCGAAGCAAATATCCGAAATGGAAGCGTTGGGCAACGATCCCTGAATATCAAAGAAAATGTTTCCGCCATTGAATGAGATTTCGATGTCCTGACCGCGTGAAACGACCATTTTTTGCGAATTTCCTTCCGAAATCACGGCATGTGAAATCGTTCCGCCAAAACTTGGGGTGCCCAATTGCGTCCACGACTCACCGAAATTTGTACTTCGGAAAATTGTATCACCAAAGGAATACACGATCATGTGATTGTTCGGATCGTATACCAAAGGTGCAACCCAACCACCGTTTTGACCTGGAGGTGTTGCTCCGCTTTGTGTTGTACCGCCATCTTTTGTCAATCGGCGACCACCGTATTGTAAACTTCCTATCATCCAATCGTCGTTGAGCGGATGAATTATTCCTTCCATTCCATCGGCTCCGTAGAATTCTACCCAACCGTTTTCTGTGTTGATGCTTGTTCCGTTATCCTGTGATCCTGTAATTGTGCGTCCATGCTGCGACTGACTTACTCCCAGCGAATAATTTTCTCGAATGGATTGTCCTTCAAAAATTTCCCAGGTAATTCCGTTGTCGTAGCTACGTGCTAAAAATCCGTCTGTTCCAACCCAAAACACGCCATTGTAGCAACGTGCTCGGCGAATATCTGCATGAACGTACGATGAATTGGTGGCGTAAGAGGCATTTCCTTGCGACCAAAACGTGGTTTGATTGAAGCTTTGTCCTCCATCGGCACTCATGTTAATATCGATGTTACCTACCAAAATTTGACTTGAATCGACATCGCTTACGGCAAATGCACCGTACATTCCAAGACCGTGATTTGAAATTTGTGTGAACGAGGCACCTTGATTGTCTGACATCCAAACGTAATCGCCATTAACAGCATAAACGCAATCGGGGCAATCGCCACTTGTCGACAATCGGCTGATGTTTCCTCCCGGCGTAGTTCCTGAATTGGAGAAAGAAAGTCCAGCATCTGTTGAAACGTAGATATAATTGGAGTTGTTTCTGCGCACGTACATCACGTTGGGATCGGTAGGATGAAAGTGCACTTCATAGGTGTTTGCGGTAAGTATTTGCGACCAGGTTGCCATGTCGTCTGTTGAACGAAAGAATCCTTCATTGGTAGCAACGTACACCAAATCTGGAATCGTTGGATGGTAAATTACTTCGTAAATCTGACGGTTGGTGCCCATTCCTCCCCAGCCGAGATTGGTTGGATTGAACGCCGTTTCTGTCCATGTTAGACCCGCATCGGTAGAGCGATAAATTCCATGTGTGGTTCCATTTCGCGCATTTCTAACATTGATTAAAATAGAATCGGGGTTCGTTGGTCGTACCGTCATGGTGTTCACTCCCGTTGCGATCAAAAAATCTGTTGCGCCTTCATTCCAGGTTGCTCCGCCATCCAATGATTGCCAAAATCCTCCACTTCGAGATCCCAAATAGATTCTGTTCGGATCGTTTGGATCGCCATAAAAGCACTCTACACGACCCAATCCTAAAGAATAATGCCCGGTAACCTGACCAATATAATGCGGTCCTAATTGTTCCCATCCGGCATTGAAAATATTGGATTCTGGTGTATTATCTACAAATTCCTTGTAGGCATTTTCGGCAAAATAGGGGTCAATTTGACTGCGATCTCCAGAAGGGTAATACTTCTTTTCATTTTCCCAGATCCATCGCTGGTATCCTTTCCAACCAGAGCCTTTCGCATGAATATCTATCGTATCAAAATAGGCTTCAGCTTCTGCTACAACATCATAAAAATTGACTTTTGGGTCTTGCGCCATTTTTTTCCATTTTTGAGAAAATGAAAAAGGAGCCAACCCGAGAAAAAGAGATAGGATAAGGAGTCTCATAAGTATAGTTTTAGCCTCCTAAAGATAGTAAAAACGCGACTACCAATGAATTATGGCAGACCATTGACGCGATCCGTCCGTTGTCAATTTTAGTGTTTCCTGTTTTCCTGCTTTAGATATTTCAAAGTTTACCTCTTGCATGGAAGGCGTGTAGGATTCCTGTAAAGGCTCTTGTTCATTGGATTTAGCATCAACGCGAACGGCCTTTTTCAAGTATTTCTTGCTGTAAATTGCGGGGATTCCTAACAAGCTAACGAGTTCCGATGGAAAAACCAGTTCATTGAACCCTGTGAGGGCATTATCGATGTCAGAGTATTCCAATTCATATTTTCGATAGTAAGGGTAGGCACCCACAATCTCTACTACGGAAGATCAGTGTAGTTGATTGTATTTGTTTGACGACGCATGTAGATCTTCCAAGCATCAGATCCAGACTCACGTCCACCACCTGTTTCTTTCTCTCCACCGAATGCTCCACCAATCTCAGCACCAGAAGTACCGATATTTACGTTAGCAATTCCACAATCAGACCCTGACGCCGCCAAGAATGCTTCTGATTCTTTAAGACTGTTAGTCATAATTGCTGATGACAATCCTTGAGGAACCGCATTTTGCATTTCTACTGCATTGGTTACATCTCCAGAATACTTCATGATGTAAAGAATTGGAGCGAATGTTTCGTGTTGTACAATTTCGAAGTGGTTTTCAGCCTCGACGATTGCTGGTTTTACGTAACATCCAGATTCGTATCCTTCTCCTTGAAGTACGCCTCCTTCAACCAAAATATTTCCTCCTTCAGCCTTCGCTTTTTCCAATGCTTCAAGATACATATTCACGGCATCCGTGTCAGTCAATGGCCCAACGTGGTTGCTCTCATCCAATGGATTTCCAATTTTGATTTGAGCGTAAGCGCTTACCAAAGCCTCTTTAACCTTATCGTAAATTTCTTCGTGAATAATCAAACGACGAGTTGATGTACAACGCTGTCCACACGTTCCAACGGCACCAAAAACGGCTCCTGGAACCACCATTTTCAAATCGGCAGAAGGTGCGATAATGATCGCGTTGTTTCCTCCAAGTTCTAGCAATGATTTTCCTAGACGCGCACCAACGGCAGCACCAACGGCTTTCCCCATGCGTGTTGAACCAGTGGCAGAAACCAAAGGAATACGCTTGTCATTTGACATCGCAATTCCTAAATCAGCGCCTCCAATTACCAATCCTGATACTCCTTCTGGAACATCATTCGCATCAAATACTTCTTTGGTAATTTGTTGACAAGCAATTGCTGTAAGAGGTGTTTTTTCTGATGGTTTCCACACACATACATCTCCACAAACCCATGCAAGGGCAGTATTCCAGTTCCAAACGGCAACTGGGAAGTTGAACGCTGAAATAATTCCAACAACTCCAAGTGGGTGATATTGCTCATACATTCTGTGTCCTGGGCGCTCAGAGTGCATTGTTAAACCATGCAACTGACGTGATAATCCAACTGCGAAATCACAGATGTCGATCATCTCCTGAACTTCACCCAAACCTTCCTGCAAAGATTTACCCATTTCATACGAAACCAATTTCCCTAAAGGCTCTTTGTACTCGCGCAATTTTGTCGCCAATTGACGCACTACTTCACCACGTGCCGGAGCTGTCCATTGTCTCCACGCTTTGAATCCTTCTTGTGCTTTCAACACCACTGCTTCGTAATCTGCTTCAGTAGCAGCGTTCACTTTTGCAATTGTTGCTCCATCTACTGGAGAAACAGAAGCGATAGATTCACCTCGTGTGTTAAACCAATGCCCTCCTGTTGAGGCACCATTATTATTTTCTTCGATTCCGAACTGCTTCAATACATCCGCGATTCCTAAATCTGTCATTGTTTCAGCCATTTCTTTAAATGTTAAATAAGATACAATCGGCACAAAATTACGTTAAATAATCAAGTTTTCCATGGGGTTGGGAGCTTGAAAAGGGGGATTCTACGCATACCAATAACATGATGGGCTGCATCACATTTCAATTACATAGAGTCGAATTAGTACACCTTGCTCAGAGACTGACTGAGTTTGCTAGCAAATTTACTACTGATTAATTGAAGATTTTTGTTCCAATCGTCAACAGTCGAGCTACTATTGATTACCAAAGATCTTCTTGAAACGAAATCGTAACAAAATACTTCTATCGGAACACTTCCTTTTGCGCTTTTCGGCCCAAGGTCTATTACAATCAAATAATCCTCTTTAACAATGAATGAAACATTGCGTATCTCCTGTAACTCTTTTATGGTTTCACTATCCGGTTGGAATTGATCTGCACTTGTCAAATCAAAAATTTCCTGATTTATAGCGAGGGTGGCTTGAATGTACAACTCTTTTGCCTCAAAAACTCGAACGGAATCATTTTTATACTGGATGTATCCTAAAAAATATTCCATGGCACTCGATGTGCTATCAGCATGGGGTTTAAATGTCATTTTTTTAGGAAGCTTAATGTCAAAAGATTCACCAAGTGTAACAGTTTTGTTGCATTGGGCGAAACTGTGATTCGCAATTACCAAACCTATTAGCAAGATTCCCGAAATTATTTTCTTGTGAAGATCCATGTATCTTTTGTTTCGCCATTTTTTGTCAGTGAAACAGAAAGTTTGTGTTCACTTATCGATTCAACGCTTATATGCACCAAGTTTTTTTCACTGTCTTTCAAGTCACCATTAATTATAACCCCATCAACAATATCATACTTTGACTTCGTTCTATCCTCAGGAGATATTTTTCCAAAAGGGTTTCCATCTCTCAGAGTGATGGGAATTTTCTTTCCAATAAGTTCCTCGGACACTAATGAAGTACTATTCGAACCGCTGAACGTAATTTTGGTTCTAGACTCGTCAGAGCCAACATAAAATGAAAGTTTTGCATTGGAATAGTTTTCAGATGCGCTTTCTGAATGCCATTGGTTTTTTTCAAGAATGTTACCCCAAACAAAGCGACCAATATTCCTTCGGTACATATTGTTATTGGTTTCTTCGCTCCAGTGCGCTCGATTATTTGAAGAATCGTAAGCATCTGATTTGTTCGCACCTTCAGAGGGTTTTATGTGCTCCCCCATATATGATTTAATATCAAATTTCAACTCAGGATCTAATAGCAAATCAATGTAAAAGGAGTACCCAGAATAGTTTGCTGCAAGATCTGCAAAAGAGTACACACCTGTGGTTCCAGTGCCTTGTTTACCAGTCTCGGCATCATGATAAAAATCTTTCATTTCATCCCATCCAGTCCATGTATTTCTTGTGTCTGGATCAAACTTTTCATCTGAATCAATTGCCCCTTTAATGCTCTTATAGTATTGATATCCTTCGTGAAAAAAATGCCCTAACTTATCACTTCCAATACGGACTCCCGAAACGAGCATTGTTGGACCGAGCACCTTGAAAGTCTTCCAGAACCCAAAATTTTCTTTGATATTGGCATACTTGGTATTTTGTGAATAGGGAACCACCCAATGCGTGCCTTCTTTTAAATCACTTTCCACCCATTCTTCTATCCTACTTTGATATTCGACCAAATCGGACATTGCTCCAATTTTCTTAAAAACTTTCTTTACAAAGTTTGCTCGGTCTTCATAGGAGGTTAATGCCTCAAACTTTGAACGAACGGATTCAATGCTCGTGTTGACGTATTCATTAATTTTTGATGCTGAGTCCTGTAACTCACCCCCAGCCATGCCGTCTACTTCTGAACGCTGAATCTTCTTTTTTGAAGCGCCTTTCTGCTGAATCGTGTGGGTAAGCTCATGCGCCAATAATTTCTTGCCTTTTTGATTTTCTGGCTGATATTGACCAGAATTAAAATAAATATGATTTCCGTGAGTGAAAGCCTTCGCTCCAATGGACTGGGACATTTTGTTTGCACGTGCATCCTTATGAATGCGTACATTTTGAAAATCTCTACCAAATCCAGACTCCATTTCAGCCCTAGTTTTTTCGTTAATCTCAGTTCCTCCTTTCTCTGCTTGACGCAAGTTTTGATCAAATTCATCACCAACTTGCTTTTTTGCATTGGATTGCTTTTGATTACTAGATATTCGTTTTAGTTGAAGTTTATCCTCACCAGAACTCTGAATATTATTCCCTGCTTGCTTATTTACCACTTTATCGGCAACCGCATCTGCTTCATTCTCGAGACTATCATTCGAGTTATCTAGTTGCGTTTTACTTTGGATAATTTTCCCCTCTGAATTACGAATAAAAGCATTAGAATTCATCCCTTCACGTTGCAATACGAGCGGTTTCTTATTGCTTCTGGCAACTTGAGGCACATGGCCATTCCCGGATAATTGTTTTTTTGAAAAGATAATAACGTGATTTTGATACCTCCCTAAGATACAATTGCTCTCGTTAAATCACTAATATAAACGCTCTATTTGCTCTTAAATCGTTGACATTAAGCATAGATACTCAATTTTTTCGTAGGAAAATCATCAATTCAGTAAATAGCGGTCTGAGAATGACAGCCGATGAGCCACAACGACTTATCGTTTCGGTTTTATGAAAAGAACTGCCGCAACTGCTCCTAAGATTGTGGCGGTTAGATAAATCCAAAGATGTGACCACAATCCGCTGAAAACGGCAGGGGAGAGACTTCTCGCAGGATTCATACTGGCGCCACAATACGGCCCGGCAAAGTAGGCTTCTAAACCAACGATGGCACCGATGAGTAACCCTGCTTGCCAAATGCTTGATTTGCTGTAGAAATCAAAAATAACGCCGAGCAATAAAATGAAGGTTAGGCCAAACTCCAAACCGAAACTTTCCCAAATCCCGGCAGTGGGAAGCGTATCGCCGTAATGAGGATGGTTTGGATAAATAATAGAGAGCAATCCACTTGCGACTATGGCGCCGACAAATTGAAACAGGAGATAAAAAGGAACCTCTTTGCCACTAAAAACACCTTTGATCCAAAGAGCGATTGTTACCGCCGGATTCATATGGGCGCCTGAAGTTTTGCCGAAAAGTACAATTCCAAGAAATACCGCCAATCCAAAAGCAAGACCAATCCACAATTGCGGGTACAACCATTGTTGTGTTTGAACAAGCAACACGGCTCCAGTTCCAATAAAGACCAATTGAAAGGTGCCTAAAAATTCTGCTGAATAGGAGCGTTTCATCGCAAGTAAGCCGATGCAAATTCTTTGCAGTACACGTCAATCTGGTCGCGAACTCCGTTAAAAACTGCTGCTACTTCTTCTGGAGTTCCTGTTGCTCCAAATGGATCGGGGAAACTTTGATGGAATTTTAAGGCTTTTGAAGGTAAAACCGGACATCGTTCTTTGGCGCTGTCGCAAACCGTGATGATGTAGTCGAAGTCAATTTCCAAATATTCGTCCACATTGTTTGAAGTGTTTTGAGAGATATCAATATTGATCTCCTTCATCGCGGCAATGGCTTTTGGGTTTACGCCGTGTGTTTCCACTCCTGCCGAAAATACTTCTGTTCCATTTGCAGCATATGTTTTTAAAAAACCATGTGCCATCTGACTTCTACAACTGTTTCCTGTGCAAAGCACCAATACTTTCTTTCCCATAACTTAGCAGCATCCAGAACCTGGCTCACAGCTCGATCCTTGTGTATTTAATTCGGATAATTTAATTCTTGGTTTTTCTTGCTGTGCTTCAGAGTTCACGGTTTCCGGTGAACAACAAACAGCATTGGCTTCCAAAGCATATTTTGGATCGTTGAACTCAACATCTTCGTGAAAATAGTAGACTTCCCATTGGTGCCCGTCTGGATCTGTTGCCCAAAACTTGTCTTGAACTGCATAGCAACAAGCCGTTCCAATTTCCTCTAGGGAAACAATTCCAAGATTCCGTGCTACCTCCAATCGCTCTTCCATTAACTCTTTAGTCGCAACTTGGATTCCCAAATGTCCAAAGTTTGATTGAACGCGTTCTTCGTTTTGCACAAAAGAGATAATCAACCCGGGAGATGCCAATTCGTACTTGGCATAGCCAGCTTTAACTTTGCTTGCAGGTTGTCCAAAAAATGCCGTGTAAAAATTAACGGTGCTCGCAATGTCTTTCACGTACAGCGATACGTGCATACGAGGGTATGAGGTATTTTTCATAGTAATTCATTTAACAACAGCTGCTGTCATTGCAAGTCAAGCCCGCATCTAACAACGGCGAAAGCACTTCTTTTAATTGTGCCCAGCGCTTGGTGTCGATGCAATAACAAACGCTTGTCCCTTCAATTGTTCCTTTGATCAATCCAACAGATTTCAACTCTTTTAAATGTTGTGACACTGTGGACTGCGCCAATTCAATTTCTGTGACAAGCTCTCCGCACACGCACGATTCTGTTTTTATCAGAGCTTGAACAATTGCTATGCGTGCCGGATGCCCTAACACTTTTAGCAAACTTGCTAGCTCAATCTGCGTTTCAGAATATTGTGCTGTTTTCGTTATTCCCACTTGATTCTACTGTTTATCGCAATATTACGATTAATATGAATTACTTCGTAATTTTAAAAGACAAAAATAGCACTTTCGACAGCGAAAATTCTATTCCTAATTTGAATAAATTGTTATGCTTTATGGACAAAAGCATTGGAGGTTTTGCTGTTTCTCTGGACATCATTAGCACATTACTGAAATAAGCACAGGTGATCATTCTAGGGTTTCAATACTAAAACGGTTAATGTTAAATTTTAACAGTATGTTCGAACTTTTACATTTTTTTTTCACAAAAAAGCCATAACTTTGTGTTGCTAAACTCGTTGCGTGAGTGAATGCTTACGGAGCAATTTTTGACTAATTAACAACTAGACATAGTATGACTACTACCCTCAAATGCCTTTTGGTATTTATGCTGTTCTGCGGAACAAGTATTGCCCAAGAGCAAGAACAAAACACTTCTAACTATTTATACGAATTTTCCATTTTAAATATTGATGCTCAGTCAGATGAGGCAACAATTAAGGATATTCGTACCTATTCAAAGGATTTGTTTGAAGTACATCCAAAATTTTCGCAAGGCACTTTTACAATTGCCACTGACATCGTAGTTCCAGAAGATCGAATCCGTCAGTATTTAGAGCTTTATGGCTTTCCTGTAACCTCACTCACGGTGAAAAAAGGAGGTCAAGTATTAACGACTAAAGCAGAGGAGAAATGAAGAATCTAATCACTTTAACGATCCTGTTTTTGGGTGCTCAACATTGGGCAGCTTCTCAAGCATCTTGTGCTACGGCATTCGAAATTATCAACGACCCTGTTAACAATACCATCTACTGTATCAATGGTGCAAGTGCAACAGATAACACATTGGATAACGCTAGTTGTTTTGGAGGCGCTCCATGGTCGGCAGATGCATGGTTTGAATTCACTATTGCCAGCGGCCCACAAACTGTTGAATTTGACCTTTCTAATTTTGGAGGCGGTGGTCCGAACGCAAACGACATGGCATTTGAAGTATTTTCAGGAACGTGTGGATCGCTAACATCTTTAGCCTGTGTTGATGCAAATGGTAATAATACTGATGAGAACACAACACTTGCAGGGTTAGCGAATGGTACTTACTATATTGCTGTTTATTCTGACAACACCTCGGAAGACTCATACGATTTGTGTATTACAGTAACGCCACCGCCACCAGCAAACGACGATTGCGCCAATGCAATTCCTGTTTCTGTTGGAACAAATGGTATTTGTACGGAAGTTACCGGAACAAATACGGGAGCTACTGCAAGTGCCGGTGCGCCTGCTCCGTCTTGTGGTTTGTATGCGGGAGGTGACGTTTGGTACTCGATTACAGTTCCTGCATCTGGAGAAGTGAATTTTACCGTTGATTTTGCCGCAGCGAATTCCATTACTGATGCCGATATGGCCATTTATTCAGGCGTGTGTGGTTCATTGACAGAAATCGAATGTGATGATTTGGATGGTACAGGTGTGATGCCAATTATTCAAGCAACAGGCTTAACCCCAGGAACTACGGTGTTTATTCGTATCTGGGAATTTGGAAACGACCTTTCAGGCGACTTCGACCTTTGTGTTGCAGAGCCTCCAGTAACCTTAAACAATCAAGATTGTGCAACGTCTATTCCAATCTGTGGAGGAACGACTTTTGCAGGAGCGTCCAATGGTTCAGGAAGTGTTGCCGATTTAAATATCAATAATGATGATTGTTTGGTTGGAGAAAACCAATCTAGCTGGGTGCACTTTGAAGTTTCCAGTCCTGGAGATATCGAATTTGCCATTTCACCACAGAACGGAACAGATGATTACGACTTTGCCCTTTGGGTTTACCCTGGAGGTGTAGGTCAAACCTGCCCACCCGCAAATAATGACGTAGACCGTTGTTCATTTGCTGCAGGTTCGGGCCTCGGTGGATCTTTCGACACTGGATTGGGTCAAGGGGCTGTTGATCTTTCTGAATCTGCCGCTGGTGACAACTGGGTGGCGCCTCTTACTGGATTGAATATTGGAGATGTAATTTACTTATTGGTAGATAATTTTTCTTCTACTACATCGCCTTATACCCTAGACTTTACAGGAAGTACAGCAGGATTGGATTGTACCATTCTCCCAACGGAGATGATGACATTCTACGTACAAACTTTGAACAATACAGACAATCAATTGTTTTGGAAAACGAATACAGAAATCAACAACGATTACTTTACCGTCGAGCATTCTTTGGATGCACAAAACTGGCGACAAATTGGAACGGTTGATGGATCTGGGAACTCTACGAACCTGGAAAGATATTCGTTCATCCACGAGGACATTGAAGCGACGGTGAATTACTACCGTATTTTCCAAACAGATTACGATGGAGAAACTGGAAGCTACCGAATCATTTCAATCGACAATACCTACTCTGGAAATGTACTAATGTACACTACCAACTTGCTGGGACAAAAAGTGGATGGAAATTACAAAGGAATGGTTGTAGACGTTATGAGTGACGGAACAACGGTAAAGCGACTACAGGAATAAGCTAAAACCAAAAACAAACGAGAAAGGAATCCATTTTTGGGTTCCTTTTTTTGTGAATCAACTTTCAATTTATGCCAATGTGGATAAATTGTAGGCCTCCGCTATTCTGCCGTGCCTACTATCCCGAAAAAAACAACTAATTTGGCACCAAAGCAATCACTCGTATGAATACGTATGTCTTGATCGTAGGAATTGCAGGGATCATTATTCTCAGCTTTTTCTTCAATATTCTCGCCAAACGCACCAACATCCCTTCGGTTTTGTTACTGATTTTATTGGGGATGGGACTGAAAGGCGTTCTTGGACATTACAATATTCTAGATACAGACTTACAGCTTGGATCGGTTCTCGAAATTCTCGGAAACGTCGGATTGGTCATGATTGTTCTCGAAGCGGCACTGGACCTTAAGCTCGAACGTGAAAAAGCTCCCTTAATCTTACGATCTTTCTTAACAGCGCTGCTCTCATTGGGGGGATCCATGATTGCATTGGGTGCGTTTTTCATGTACATTTTCCCAGATACAGGTGCATACACAGCCATCTTGTACGCAACGCCTTTGAGTATTATGAGTAGCGCCATTATTATCCCAAGCGTTGGCGGATTGACGGGTGCGAAAAAAGAATTCATGGTATACGAAAGTACCTTTTCCGATATCCTTGGAATTATGGTTTTCTATTTCATGATTGGTGCCGATGGCGGCGCAGGAGGCGGTTCCATTTTTTGGGAAATCGTGCTCAATATTCTAGCAACAGCAGTACTTTCTGTCGTTGTAGCGTACGTGCTCGTATACCTCTTTCAGCACTTACAAATGCAGGTGAAACTGTTTTTGATCATTGGCATCTTACTGATGATGTTTGCACTCGGGAAAATCTTCCATTTATCGTCGCTATTGATCATTCTTGCTTTTGGATTGGTACTGAACAATACCGAAATCTTCTTTCAGGGCTTTCTCAGCAAGTATTTCGATCGGGAGAAAGTGAAACCCATCCTACACGACTTCCACAACCTAACCTTGGAATCGGCTTTCTTGATTCGAACGTTCTTTTTCGTTGTATTTGGATTCACAATTACCATATCGTCCCTTTACGACTGGGAAGTAGCCGTAAATAGCTTCGCGATTGTAGCAATTTTATTAGTTGTTCGATGGATCTTCCTCAAATTAATTGTGCGTAGAAACCTGATTCCACAATTGTGGATTGCGCCACGAGGGTTGATTACCGTACTCCTGTTTTTCACGCTCGAAGAAAGCAGCTATACCATTGATCAGTTTGATGCAGGATTACTACTTTATCCGATTCTGATTACAAGCATCATTATGATGGTTGCTTTGATTTCCTACCGTGGTGAAAAGGTTACCGACGTTCTTTTCCACACTGTTCCAATTCTTGGGAAGAACAAAAATCCTGACCAAAAGGAAGAGTTCAAAAAGCGTATGGAGGAAAATACACAGCGTCAGGATTTCGACGGATTCAGCCATCGCGGTGAAGAGAATGAAGGATCGGGCGAATCAGAAGCGCCTGAGAAAGAGTAAAATATTTCCTCGAAACGTTGCACTTTTTTTTAAAAAAAACGTGACCTATCGCGTGGACAAAAAACGTGTAACTCACGCCTTTAAAATCGATGTTCGTAACGTTACCAACAATCAGGCACGCATTCGAGAGTGGTATGGCGACAGAACTGAAAGCATCGAGTATGACACGCAATTGTCAATGATTCCGAATCTTATTTACACGCTTAAATTTTAAATCAAAGGAAAGCGCCAAAACCTCTTTGCCCAACCAAACTTTCCCGTCTTCTATTTTGACCTCGTACTTGAACATGCTAGTCGCCATTCCGCGTCCATTTTCAATAGCGAAATGATAACGGTGAAATGGGCAAACGAGGTCGCCATGATCTATCCAACAATTGTCCATGGGCTTGTTTTGATGCGGACATTTATTCTTGAACGCGTGAAATGTACCGTCGTGCTTCACCCAAAGAATTTTGCCCCAAGAAGAAGGCACCAACGCCACATTTTTCAAAGCGAATTGTTCTTCCAATTCCTTTCGGGAATCAAAGGCATGTATCCATTTGATTTTAAATTTGAGCACTTTGTTCTATCGGTAATAATCGTGGATCATAAAAATAAGTTAAGTTTAGATTGTGACGCAAGAAACACAACATTCATTCAGGAAATACTGCACTGAAAAGGTGCTGCCTGTGGCATTACGAAGAAATTCCGTTTGGCGCTCGGCCAATTACAAGATTCTCTTGGCAGTTGTTGTAAGCATTCTACTTTTTGTTTTGATTTTTAGTTTTATCCGTCCGAAATACGTAGCCATCTACTCAAAAATTGTGGGGGTTGGACTTTTGGGTTTTGTCGCGTTTTCAGTTTTTAAGGTCTTCAAAAAGCTGGAGATGATACAGCACGAAGCTCATGTTGCTTTATTTAACTTCTTTGGAAATAATGCCACATATTCACGTACGCAGGCAAAAACAGAAGAAGACTGGCTTTCATCATGGAAGCAATATGAAATTTCCTTTGATAGTGAACAACTCTCTGTAGCCAATCTTTATCAACTCAAGGGAATGGGGCGAAACCGTTACTATCAGGAAAACGGGATTCTCGTCGAGTGGAAGCACGACATCCCCATATTCATGGAGATGTTCGTCTTAAAAGATCAATTGGAAAAATACACTGGAAAAGTTGGTGTTTTTGCTCAAAAAATGGATTTAGCCAAACCTAAATTGGTACATTTTGGCGCGTCAAAGTTTGAAGATTTATTCCGCGTATATTCTAATGACGAGGCAACTACTCGGGCCATCCTACACCCTGAGTCTCGACAAAAGTTAGAGGAATGGAGTGCTGCCTCGAAAATTCAATTTTGGGTTTCTCATTCAACCATAAAAGTCCATTACTTCACGGAAAGGTCCATGCTGCCGATGAAGGCAACTTCTCTAGACTACACCGATAAAAGAGTACTTGATTCCGTATTCAAGAATTACCTTGACGCAATCAAAATCAAAGATATTTTCCAGCAAATACTGATTGCAGGCCGCGCAAACTCTTAGTTACTTCAAACTTGCTTTCGCAGCTTCGTAATTTGGTTCATCAACCGTTTCGGCTACCTGCTCGGTATGAACAATGTTTCCTTCTGTGTTCACTACAACGATGCAACGAGAATGCAAACCTGCCAGCGGCCCATCAATTAATTCCAAACCATATGCTTTTCCAAATGATCCACTATTAAAATCGGAAAGCATAACCACATTGTCAATTCCTTCGGCGCCGCAGAATCGTTTTTGCGCAAAAGGCAAATCGCGAGAAATGCACAGCACCTTCGTGTTCTCTAAATCCGCTGCTTCCTGATTAAATCTTCGAACCGAGGCCGCACACGTTCCCGTATCGACACTTGGAAAGATGTTCAAAACGAGGTTTAGCCCTTTAAAATCCTCCATAGATGCCGAAGACAAGTCTCCCTGTACCAAGGAAAAATTGGGAGCTGTCGTGCCAACTGCTGGCAATTCCCCTGTTGTATGAATTTCGTTTCCTTTTAGTGTTACTGTTGCCATAATTTTTTGATTTTTATTTCAATATTTTGATTCACAGCTCGTCAATCTACGAGCCAATTCATTCGTATTAATTATTCTTTATTTCAACCCCCAACTTCCCCGTTGTTTTTCCGCTCTCTAGTGCTGCATGTGCTTCTGCAAGCTGATCGGCAGGATACATTCCTCCTGATTGCGGTTTCAAATCGCCTACTTTGTATAAATTCACGACCTCATTCAAACAGTGCTTTAAAACTTCTGGCTTGCGATCCGAAAACTCGAGCATGTTTACACCAAGGATGCTTTTGGATTTCCCCATGAGAAAAACGGGTATCACGCGTCCCATCTTGAAAAGGAATGAAAACACAGACAAAATGCCCCATTTCGAACCCGAAAGCTCTGAGCCTCCGAATAAAAAAATGCGGCCGCCGGTTCCAAGTAATGATAGATCTTTTTTGAAGGTCGAGCCTCCCGCGGGATTGAAACTGACATCCAATCGACCACCGTCGAGTACTCGCTTCACCTGTTCGACGTAATCACCTGTTCGGTAATTCACCACAACATCCGCACCAATTTCCTTTACCAGGCTTTCTTTCTCTGATCGTCCAACTTTGGCAATGACCGTTGCGCCCCTTCGCTTAGCCATTTGTATGAGTAAGGTTCCAACGCCTCCTGCTGCAGCATGAATTAAAACGATATCGCCTTTCTGTACAGGAGCCAAATATTCTGCCATATAATAGGCCGTTACGCCTTGCGTACAAAGGGCTAGTAGTTCATTTGCATCTTCATTTTCAACAGGAATCACGGCGTAATTTTTTGTGACTGCATGCTTTGCATACGCTCCAAAACGACAAAATGCAATAACACGCTTTCCGACCAAGTCTGCATCGGAATCAGCCCCAACCTCAATTACTTTTCCAACGGCTTCATAACCCAATACACATGGCATTGGAGGTGCACCACGATACAATCCATTTCTTGCCATTACATCGGCATAATTCAATCCAAAGGCCTCGACTTCTACAATAACTTCGTTGTTTTCCAAGGGTGGAATCTCGAATGGTCGCAATTCGAATGCATTATTGGGGTCGCCTTTTTTGGTTAAGAAATAGCCTTCTGTTTTCATGTGAGATTCTTGAAAAAATTCTTCATCTGAAAGTTAGAAGTTTTTCTTCCTTTTAATTGAAGTAAGGGAGATTAATTTGGGTTAGTTGGAAATTGATAGTGTTTGTGGTGGAGGTTGTTTTACTATAAAATAAGAATATTCTTTCTCAAATCCTAGTTAAAAACAATTTGGTAATTAGACAAATGCCTAATTAGCTCAATGTATGAAATTGCACCGCAAACTCAAATAAAACGCAATGAACAGGAAGTTTTGATCGCCAAAGCGAACAAGGCAATCGAATAAGGCACGGATTGTTTTTAGCAAATTCCAGAATTCGCGAATATTACTTTTCCAGACCGTCAAAGGCAGCAATAAAGTTAAATGGTAAACAAGGCTCAAAAAAATCCTTACTTCGCCTTCCAATCGAACGCGCTGAATCGTGTTTTTGATCAAGAGCATGTCTTCATCCGTAAATCGGGTCATTCCAGCAAAAAGAAGTTGCTCGATACTAGCAAAAAAACTAAATGCGATCCACAGGAAATGGCCTTTGAAAATCCAACGGGTAAAGATCTCTCGCAGTCCAGGGCGTTCGCCGTGATAGGTCACGACCCGAATGCCCATGGCGTATTTACCCAGGGTTTGTCCGTGCGTCAGATATTCCAAAATTGGATGATAAAAAATCCATGGAATTTTCATCACAATGAGCTCCCAAAGCAAGGTGTATTCAGAATTTGTTCCTGAGATAACTACGAACAAAATGATCAAATAAACTGCCACTGTTGTAGCATCGATGATCGTTGCAGTAGTGCGCTGAACTACCGTAGCATACTCATACTCAACTTTTACATTCTGTGCAGATACAAATTCGACCGATTTCATTTTCAGTTTCTTGAGTGTTAAAGATACCCAAATCAAACAATTTTGCAAACTTCACTTGCCCAGTATCCCCAGTCTTTACAGGCTTATTTAGAATTTCTCTAAATAGAAATTCATGACAATACCATGACACTATTAAAACGATTCGTTCCGTTCTTTGCATTGTGAAGATGGAATCCCAATTAAACAGGCTGCATACCGTTGCTTTTACGCATCGCAACCTTCCTGTGTCCGATATTGGAAGTTTGCACATTGATCCGAACGATCAAAAAGAGCGTTTATCAGCGTTTAAAGTGACTATGGGGTTGGAAGAACTTATGTTTCTGTCTACCTGTAACCGTGTGGAATTTTTATTTGTGACCGATGACATTGTCGATCATTCTTTCCTTCACCGTTTTTTCAATGCTTTGTATCCTGATTTGGATGAAACAAAGCGTCAACTTTTTGCCGATTCTGCGGAAGATTACACGGGAATTAATGCCGTTGGGCACTTGTTTAGCGTTGCTTCGTCTGTGGAATCCATGGTTGTTGGAGAACGCGAAATTATTACGCAAGTTCGAAATGCATTTGAAGATTGCCGCAAAATGCAATTGACGGGAGATACCATTCGCTTGGTCATGCGTAACACCATTGAAACGGCGAAAAAAGTGTACACCGAGACAAACATTGCCAGACGACCAGTGTCTGTTGTGTCCCTCGCATATCACAAACTACGTGACTTAAACGTACCGTTAGATTCTCGGATTTTGATTATTGGTGCCGGTGTTACGAATAACAACATGAGTCGTTTCTTAAAGAAACACGGATTTACAAATTTCGATGTCTTTAACAGAACCTTGTCTAAGGCTGAAAAATTGGCGGGCGATCTCAACGGAACAGCACATTCCTTGAGTGCATTGTCGACATTCGGGAAAGGGTTTGATGTAATTATTACCTGCACTGGAGCGGAAAAGCACATCATCACCAAAGAAATTTACGGACAACTCCTTCAAGGGGAAACAGACCGTAAAATTGTTATTGATATTGCCATTCCACAAGATTTATCTCCTGAAATCATTGCTGAAAACAATGTGACGCACATTTCGGTGGAGGTACTTCAGGAAATTTCCAATGCAAACCTCAAGGAACGTTCGAAAGAAATTCAGCACGTTGAGCAAATTATCAACGAGGCTGTGTATGAGTTTGAACACGTATATCAAGCACGAATGGTGGAATTAGCCATGCGTTGTGTGCCTGAAAAAGTAAAAGAAATTCGCAGCAATGCTGTTGAAAATGTATTCCATGATGAATTGGCTTCTTTGGACAACGAATCGAGAGAAGTTGTAGAGAAAATCATGGGGTATATGGAGAAAAAATACATGAGCATGCCGATGCTGATGGCCAAAGAAATACTTCTTAAAAAACGCTAGAAATGAAACACGTGATCATTGGATCGCGAGGTAGTGACCTTGCACTTTGGCAAGCCCATTTTGTTGAATCAGAATTGAAAAAATTGGGCTGTACTGTTGAGATCAAAATTATCAAAACGCAAGGAGATCGCATTCAAAATCTGAGCTTCGACAAACTAGAAGGAAAAGGATTTTTCACCAAGGAAATTGAAGAACAATTGCTAGACGGTACCATCGATTTGGCAGTGCACTCTCACAAGGATTTGGAAACCAATCCTCCAGCGGGATTGAAAATCGCTTGTGTTTCCGAACGGGCACATCCATCCGATTTGCTATTGATTCGTAAGGAATCTGCCGATAGTGATCAGAAGTGGTCCTTGAAACAGAATGCCGTTGTAGGAACTTCCTCGGCGCGAAGAAAATCACAATTATCGACCTTACGACCGGACGTAACGACCCAAGATTTGCGGGGAAATGTTCCCACACGCATCGATAAGTTGCGCCACGGAAATTACGATGCCATTGTTTTGGCAAAAGCGGGCGTTGACCGTCTGGAGATTGATCTCTCGGAGTTTCAGGTAACTGTTTTTGACCCCACTGAATTCATTCCGGCCCCAGCGCAAGGAGTACTTGGGTTGCAAATCCGTGAAGGCGATACTGACTTGCATGACGTTTTGCAAAACATGAATCATTCGGAAGTGCAAAAACGCATTGAATTGGAACGTAAGGTGTTGAATTTGTTGGAAGGTGGATGTCAGCTGCCGCTTGGCGTTTACTGCACAGAAGAAAATCAATTGCATGTGGCCTTTGCTAATAGTGCTGACGAAAAATCGACTTTTCTGCATTATGACGTAGCAGATTACACTTCCATGGCGGAAAAAGTGGTTGCAGACCTTCGTACGCATACCAATGGCTAAGTCTGTTTTCATATCCAAGCACTCTGGTGAAACAACGGTTTTGCAGGATTTTGCTTCTGGAAATGACCTGCATTTGGTCTCACACAGTTTTCTTCATTTTGAACCCATTTCATTTGTTATCCCATCTTCTTTCGACGTTATTTTCTTTGGAAGTCCGAGAGCAGTGATGTTTTATCAAAGCCGGTATTCTATTCCTGAAGGGGTAGCAATCGCTGCGGTGGGTAGTAAAACAAGCGCTTTGCTGCAAAGATTGGGACATGAAGTGGTTTTCAATGGCGAGGGCAGAGGTAGTATCTCTACAGTTGCGAAAGCGTTTCAAGATTGGTTGGGAGAACGCGTTGCTTTGTTTCCTGTATCTACGAAATCTTTAGGCACCATATCGAAAGCAATACCATCACGGCAAGTGATTCACGTGGAATGCTACGATACTCAAGTCATTGGCAAGCAATTGAAGCAAGAATTCGATGTGTATGTTTTCACAAGCCCGTCGAATGTTGCAGGGTTTTTTGAAGCGAATTCGCTCCCTACCAAAGCCACGGTAATTGCTTGGGGGGAAAGCACGGAGAAAGCCTTGAACGATCGTGTCAATACTGAAATAACGGTACTGCCAGAACCATCTCAAGAAGCACTAATCTCCTACCTTCAATCCAACTAAAAAAGGCACCCCGAAGGATGCCTTTATCATAAGTACAGTGTAATCAATTAGACTACAATGATTGTGCATGTTTCGTGCATACACAATGGGTTGTTGAAACGGGACATACGCGGTATATCCCGTTCCTAAAATGTTTTGATTATTTAACTACGAATTGCAGTGAGCTTGCACCTCCGTCAATTTTCAAGAAGTACATTCCCGGTGCGAAATTGTCTGTTCCAATAACAACCATGTTCGCTCCAGTATTTGCATTCACTGTGCTTGTATTAATTACTTTTCCAGTTACATCAACTACTTGCAAGCTCACTTCCTGAGCGTTGGCAGCATCAAAACGAACCGTTACATCGCCTTCCGTAGGGTTTGGGTACAATGTAACGTGATCGATCGCTTGTTGCTCATCCAAACTTGCAATTAAGTTGTCTGATGGTGATCCAGAGTAAATGTTAATATCATCAAGGTATACATTGTTACCTCCATCACTTTCGAATTCGAACTTGTATCGGAAATTATCGACCCAGTAAGCTGACGTAACGTTTGTCATGTGAACCGTTACCCAGTCAGATGCGCTTGATGGCGTCCATGAAGAAGTTGTTACATCCGCTCCTAAAATTGGACCTGTTAAGGTTTTACGAGCTACCCAAGTTTCACCACAGGTGTTTGAAACATATACTTTCATTGTTTCATTGTTTCCTGAGTTACGCTTGCGGTAAGAGTAACGGAATGAAAGTGTCATTCCTGATTGTGAGGTAATCCCTGAAAGGTCTACTGGTTCTGATACCAATTCGTCAAAGTTTCCAGCTGCCTGACCGAAGTTGGCCAATTTCACAGACTTTGCTCCTGAGTGTCCAGTGGATGTTGTCAATTCCCACTCAGCATTGTTGCCGTAGTCAATTACTTCCCATTCTGTTACGTTGTCCAATGTGGTAAATCCTTCAAATCCTTCTAGAATTGGGGCTGCGCCTCCATTGGCAAGAACGCGAATGTATCCTGTTTTTGTTTCAACGTCTGTTGATGTGCCATCCGTTGCAGACAATACTACCTCGTAAATTCCTGGTGTATCGTAGGTAATTGTTGGATTCTCTTGAGTAGATGTTCCTGGCGTTCCTCCTTGGAATGTCCACGTACGGCTGGTTACTTCGTTATATGAATCGTCAGAAAAGTCAATCGATTCGCCTACACAAATAGAAGTTCTACTTGCTGAGAATTCTGCTTTACACAGTGTTAAGTTTCCGTCGGCACCTGTTAAACTGAGGTTGGATGCAGATTTAATGTTGCTTCGTCCTCCAACTCCTGAGTTCATGGCAGCACGCATGCGCGTCACTTGACCAGGTGTGAACATTTTTGAACAGTAGGAGTAATCCATGTAATTCTCTACGTTATCAATTTGATCAAATCCCCAGTAGCCGTTATCGCCACTACATGAGTTTGATGCCAAGTTACAAGAAGTAACACCAACACAGTCCGGTGTATCATTTACACCATCGTCATCATTACAGTTTGATGGAATACCCGGATTGTTTGTTCCTCCCCAAGGGTGCGGAAGATTCAACCAGTGACCAACTTCATGTGTCAATGCACGGCTTCTTCCAGGTGTTCCCGTTCCGATAGAACCAACATACGAAGGAAGTATGCGAATTCCATTCTGCCAAGAGCTTCCATTTCCGTAAGGCAAGAAAGTATATCCTGCTGCACCGCCGATATCAGCAGCAATGAAAATATTTAGGTAACGATTTCCTGGCCAATTTCCGTTGTAAACATCATTTCCATTCATGATCGCGTTCAATCGCGCAGCATCATTTGTATTGTCCGTTGCCGCACTAACAGTGTGCGTAATTCCAGTGAAACAAGATCCATCTGGTGCTTTTGTCGCCAAACGAAACTGAATACAAGCGGAATCAGGAGTGGCTGTAGCCGATGGGTTACTTGCATTGAAGGCATTTACTACGTTGTTCGCATCAGAATTTTGCAACATATAGTCACGATTCAAAATTTCAAATGCATCCAAAATTTGTTCGTCAGAGATAAACTCAGTTCCATTGTTGTGTAACAAGTGGAATACAACTGGGATGTAGTAGATGTTTCCATTTTCAGGCTGCGGATTTAGCGCCTCTTGAGCTCTTAGTGCTTCATCTTGCGCATAAATTTGCTGCCAGGCAGGATCATTCTGACGCTCAGCGTGATATGTATGCTGGCGACAATATTCTACAGATTCACCTTCTCGGGCGTTCTGAGGATCGAAATTACTATTGGTTTGCTGCGAAGACGCAGAAAATATCAGGCCACAAATGGCCATGATGGAGAGCATGGTTTTTTTCATAAGTACAACAGTTTATCCAGATTGGAAGTGTAAGATACGCACTTAGTGTTCAAATTACAAGTTTTTTGAGCCAACGGTGCCTGACACTTGATGAACGGTTATTCCTATTGATTCTTCGGTTAAAGCGATCTTAAGTCGTGAAAAACATCCCCATCAAATGGCATAGAAAGTAGCCTTAGCAAACGTTTTGCAGCTTCTTCAGGACTGAACAATGCTCCTTCTTCTTTCATTTTTACAAAGTTCTCTTTGGAAGAAAAGCTGGCACTATCGGCAGAACGGATTTCTACTTGCATTCCAGTATCTATAACCCCTGGAGATATTGCGTAAGCCGTTACATCTCTTCCAAGTTCTTGTTCTTCCAAATAGAAGTTTTCCGTCAATCGGTTCAATGCTGCTTTGGATGCGCAGTACGATGCCCAGGACGGAATGGATCGATTGGCAGCGCCCGAGCTGATATTGACCAAATGAAATTTTTGATCTTCCTGCATGGAGGCGTACACTTTTTTCGTGATCGTCATTGGGGCAAAAACATTGACTTGCATTACCTTTTCCAAATCGGTGGCCGAAGATAATTCTGAAATCCGCCCAATTTCACCGATGACTCCGGCATTATTGATCAATGTAATATCACCTTCCAGAGAATCAAACGACAGCGCCGCAACTGCTTCAGCATCACTTAAATCGCAAGTAATGAATTCGATTGCATCGCCAAAAGGGTTTGATCGCCCGATTCCAACGACACTTTCTCCATCTTTCAATAATGCTTCAACTGTTGCTTTTCCCAATCCGCGTGAGACGCCTGTGATCAAATACATGCTCATTTTTTTGATGGTTTTTACTCTCCTGGTTCCGATCCACTCTCATCAATCTCCGTCTCCATTTCAGAATCGGAAGCATCCTCTTCCTCATAATCAATGAAGCGATTCATGTTGATGTCATAGTACTCGCTTCCTTTCTGACGTCCCAATCGGTAATTGATGATTTGAATGTCCAAGAAGTTTTCACGGAATCGCATGGTTTCTTCAACGTCAGGCATGTTCGGATTCAAACAGATATCGCCCAAATATTTGGTTTTGGAAAGGTCTCCAGACAACCAACGTCCATCTCGTTTTCCTTGAATATACGTTCCGTACTTATTCAATTTCCCTGCAGGATCGTAATACCTCCATTCGCCGTCTGGAAGTCCATCTTTCATTTTTCCATAACTCTGGAGTGTTCCATTGTCGTAGAAATTGAACACCTCACCGTTCATACGTCCGAGGGAATCATCCACTTCGGAGATGGTGTAGAATTGGCGCACTTCGTAATGATCTTTGTGCGAACAATCAAAACGTTCCGATTTTTCAATAATGTAAGCCCGGAACAGTTCGTTTCCTGCACTATCAAGTTCGGTGTAGATTCCTTTGGTGTTGAACTTAATGGAGTCGTTGACAACAAGCAGTGAATCAAAATAATTGACTTCGTAGAGCTTTTCCCCATCGTAACTGAAGAATTCCCAGTGACCTGATTTGTTTCCTTCGATGATATCTCCTTCACGCGAAACGGTATCGTTTGGAAAGTACTTGGTGAGGTGGTAATCGACGCCGGCTTTATCCACAATCGTCTGACGACCGTAATAGTCACGATATTCCCACCCACTGGAAAGCCCTGCTTCAACGAGGAGTGCATCCAAAGATTCGGATTCCGTTAAATTCATGGGGATAAATTGGATAGAATCCTCCCAATCAAATGAATAGCGAACGCTGAGTTCATTTTCTTCCCACAATTTTTCCTCTACCGGATATCCGTATTCGAATTTCACGTAGTGGTATTTAAAGCCTAGAGAATCGTATCCTTCGTAATCTTCAATGGGTTCTCCTTGTAGGAAAAAGCCTCTTTTCGAGATTCTTCCATTTGTGTGATAGGAGACAGACTCACCTTGGAGCGCGCCATTCTGAAAATTCAGATCGAAAAGTAATATGGAGTCTCTTCCTGGCAGTGTCAAGTAAGTTCTGCTGTATCCATCGCGGTATCCATTTCTGAATTCGGAAATACTGACAGCCATTTCATTGCGCTCAATGGACAATCCTTCCAGATATCCTTCTTTGTAATTTTCTTCCAGGGTTTTATCGCCATACCACGTGTATTCGTAGCTTTTGCCATCTTTCAGATCATTTTGATAGTTGTATTCACCAGAAATGTAATGTGTACGTTTTTCAGGCAAGGAATCTTCTTCACCTGGGAAGTAATATCTTTCTTCATCTCTTGGGTTGACGTAAGCATACGTGCGTGAAATACCATTTCTTTCACCATTGGTATAATTCACCTCTTTGCGCAAATTCCCCCATTGATCGTAGCTTTTCCAAAGTCCTTCAGGCTTGCCATCGAGGAAATACCCTTCGATTTTCTCTGTGCGTGCACTTTCTTGTTCTTCTTCGTACTCGCCTTCCCAGTAGTATTCTTCGTTATAGCCCTGACTATCGCCCCAAGAGTTGGAGAAGACCGGATCAAAAATGCCACTGAATATGGTATTGAAATCTTGGAAACGCGTACGACCATTCACATAAAGTTTCGCGAGCTCGGTGTGCTTTTTACTGAGCTTGTAATCCCCATCAAATATGTGGTACATCAACATTTCATCACTGAATTTATCCCATTCTTTTTGATTTGTGGGAATGGTTACTTTATCTTTTTTGAGTTTCATTTTTTTTCCTTTGAAAACGATTTCCATCGGGCCTGTAAGTCTCTGGTCTTCAAAGAAAAGCTCGTGATCCGCGTTCATGTCAAAAGCACGATAATAATTTACCATGAGGATGGGTAGTGAATCGACTTCTGCCCATTCACGCAAGGAAGCAGAACGCACGGCTCTTACTTCAAAAGGTCCCACACTTTTGGAACGTGATCCTGTCCAACTATCATAATTATCGGAGAAAATACGTTCCCATTTTAGGATGGTATCTCCAAAGATATTGTAAGAGCTGTAGTTGGAGGTTCGTGTTTCTGTATTCAGAAATGTTTCACTCACCAGTGAAGTGTCTATTCGTTCCCATTGGCGCTCTAGAATCGTTCTTGGGTTGGATGCATCCTTGAGAACGGAATCGGGCATGGCGTAAGTCATTACTCCTGAGTACGAAGAACTTCGGAACCTCAAACCATCAATTTCTACAAATTGGTCTTCCTCATTGTAAGTTCCCGCGAACTTGTAATAACCTGCGGAATCGTAGAGCATGGTTTTGAATTCCTTTCCGTTATAATCGTAAATGGTTCTGAGGTATGTATTTGAATCGGCATCGAACGTAATTTCGTCGTGCACGTTTCCATTGTCCCAATAAATGGTGGGTTCTTCTTTTAGCGCGCCGTTTTCAAGCTCATAGCGATAGGCTAATTGTCCGTTTCCGTAATATGCTTCATAAAGATCCAAATATTTTGGGTAGGCTCCGAGGCTATCAAAAATACCTCCTCGATAGACACGTTCTCGTTTGTTTGGATCAAAGATTCTTGCTTCGAAGTAACTCAATCCGTGTCCGCGCAATCCTTCAAAACCGAATTCACCATAATATTCATCATCATAGTATTCATTGCCATAATACTCCATTTCTGAGAAGTTGTCGTCGTAGATTTCTTCTTCTAATTCGAAGTTATCTTCCTTCGGAAATGCTGGAGAATACAAATTAGGCAATTCTGGAATTTCATAAGTAGGGTAGAAGTTAAACTCTTCCTCATCATAATCCCACGATTCATATAATCCTGGTCGTAAGACGAATGGATGAACGATGAGTGAATCATCCGTGTTGATTACATAGTGCTTGTTTATTGGGAGTTTTCCATTGGATTCTTCCAGATATGCCTCATCGGGATATTGCCAGAAAGTAGTCCATTCGCCGGTAGCTTCTCCGTCAAAGTATTCTCCTATTTCAAGCGATTGCCCTTCACCATTGATGCGTTGGAATTGACCCTCTGCCACTCCTTTATTGAAGGTGACCAATGTTTTTCGGTAATCGGTAGCAACTTCTCCTGTTTCTATGAATTCCTCTGCACGCATTGGGCCGAAATAGCTCATGTCTTTGTGCACCAAGATCCATGCTCCTGTTTTCAATCCTTCATTAAAAGTACCGTGTTTGAGGGTGTCTCCCTCTATGTTTACCCAAGTTGCTTCGCCATCAAGAGTGTTGTTCTTAATGTTGAAAAACCCCGCTATTTGATCGCTTACGTTTTCACAAGACCCATCTTCTTGCACCAGGCAAAAGGATTCGTAATATTGGATGTATTTGCCGTCTGGAATGGGGTCGAGCATTGGGGTAATGTCGTGATCCAGATTTTGGGACTGTGCTAGAAATGGATATGGGTTGGCCCGAATGGCTTTTTTTAACTTCTTCGATTTGTAGATTTTAGCTTCTGTTTCCATCCCGAACATGCTCAAGCCTCCATCGCGTATTTTGGCGTACTGTTCGAATTCTTCCTTTGAGGGAAGCGGACCAAATTTGGGCAGATAATACTTCTTGAATTTCTTGTAGTTTTTCGCATACAAAGCCTTGAGAAACAAATCAAAATCGTCACGAGTCATGCGCATCGAATCTGGAATGCCAGCAGCTTTTTGCTCTTCAGCGATGTCTTCATAAACAAACGCACCCGACATCATATTGCTTCCGTCAATGGCGATTCGATAAAACTCTGATCGTTGCACATTGATTTTGAAGGGGTAAACGTAGACTTGTTCACCATCAAGCATCACGGAATCTACTGTTTGGGCGTTGGCACAAAACGAAAGAGAGGTTGCCAGAAATACCGACAACATTTTCAAAAATAATTTCATAGTTTTTCAGTTCAGGTCGCTTGCAATAGCGCTACAAGGACTCATTGATTTCAATAAAACGCTGCACACTTTTCGCAGCACCAAATACCACGAGGGTATCACTTTCTTTAATGGGCGTTTCGCTTTTTGGAACGCCAATAATGTGCTCTTCCGTGGTGTCTTCGCCATTTTTGGTCACCTCATAAGCACGCTTGATGGTGATTAGGGTCATTTCGTACTTATTTCGGAATCCGATATCTTCAATCGTCCGACCAATAACGCCTTTTGGCGCAATGATTTCCGCGATTTCGTGTTCGTCTGGCAATTGCAAGAACGATACAATGTTCGGGTTGAGTAGTTTTTCCGCTACTACATTGGCTACCTCATCTTCAGGTGTAAGAATTTCAGTAACGCCAATTTTTTCTAAGATGAGTCTTTGGTGGTCTCCACTTGCTCTGGCAATGACTCTTTTCACGCCAAGGTCGAGCAAGTGCACACAGGTAAGAACGGTGGCTTCAAAGTTTTCACCGATGGCTACTACGACGGCATCCAACTCATCCAGGTTTTGCATCCGAAGGGCGCGCAAGTCTGTGGCATCCAACGTTACGGCGTAGGATACTTCGTCTTTAATGCTTTCAATTTTTTCTTCGTCAGGATCGAAGGCAAAAACTTGTGTTCCTTTCTCCGCTAATCGTTTTGCGATAGTGTGTCCGTATCGACCCACTCCTACTACTGCAAATTTGCTATAGTTCATACTTTTATTTTTAAGCCAGCGCTTGCTTTAAATCTTCTATCAAATCCTCGGCATCTTCTACACCCACACTCAATCGAATGAGTGAATCTACAATTCCCACTTTTTCTCGTTCTTTCTTTGGAATTGCTCCATGGGTCATGGTTGCAGGGTGCCCAATGAGGGATTCTACACCACCGAGGGATTCTGCCAATGCAAATACTTTCAC
Source organism: Fluviicola sp. (assembly GCA_043584915.1). GTDB lineage: Bacteria > Bacteroidota > Bacteroidia > Flavobacteriales_D > Crocinitomicaceae > UBA4466. Next base: position 763,853 of record CP121319.1, on the reverse strand, counting down.
TTTACCCACAAGATCAAATGCCTCTTGTTTTTTATTGGCATACAAAGTAAAGGAAATCATTCCACCAAAACCATTCATTTGTTGTTTGGCTGTCTCATGTCCTTGGTGTGTATCGAAGCCGGGCCAGTAGACGTGCTCTACCTTGGGGTGCTTTGCGAGAAACCGAGCAATGCGTTCTCCATTTTCACAATGCCTTTGCATGCGTAAGTGCAGTGTTTTTATTCCGCGCAGCACCAAAAAACAATCCATTGGGGCGGCAATTGCTCCTGATGAGTTTTGAATGCGGTACATCTCCTTTGCAATGGCTTCATTGGATGTCACCAAAGCGCCCATAACGATATCGGAATGTCCGCCCAAATATTTGGTCACGGAATGCATTACGATATCTGCTCCGAAATCCAGCGGGGTTTGTAAAAATGGCGTTGCAAATGTGTTGTCAACACCGAGCCATACCTTGTGTTTCTTTGCTATCTGAGCCACTGCTTTCAAATCCACAATTTTCATCATGGGATTGGTGGGTGTTTCTACCCAAATTAGCTTTGTGTTTTCGTTGATGGTATCTTGAATGGCGTGCGTATCATCCATTCCAACGAAGTGAAACTTGATCCCGTATTTCTCGAAAATGGTTGTGAACAGTCGAAAGGTGCCTCCGTACAAGTCATTGGTTGAAATAACTTCATCTCCTGGGTTAAGCATTTTCAAAAGACAATCAATTGCAGCCAAACCCGATGCAAAACATGCTCCGAATTTTCCATTCTCTAGCGCGGCGATGTTTTGCTCTAATGCGTTTCTGGTAGGATTTTTTGTGCGTGAATATTCGTAGCCTTTGTGCATACCAATTCCTTCCTGAACATAGGTCGATGTTTGGTAAATGGGCGTCATGATAGCACCAGTAGCTTCGTCTGCTTCCACTCCCGCATGTATGGCTTTGGTTCCGAATTTCATTTGGCTTATTATCTCTACGTATTTGCTTCTCAAAAATACGCATTTCGCCTGTCAAGTGGTGATGAAACGGAAACTATTGGGTTGAATTAGGCTCTTCATGCTTCTGTCTAAACTAAATTTTTTAGCGTTAATCTTATTCTAGTTTCTTCAGTTCCTGATCTAAGAGATACTGAAATTGTTCGCTCCCATACTTTGACATAAATTCAATCTTTTTTAAAAATTGTTTTTGAGAATGGTTCCAATCGATGTTTTCGTATGTACAGTTTTTCACTACCTCTAATTCCTGTCTAAGTTTATTCCCTTCTTGCTGAAAATCGGTATACAAAGCATAGGCAATGTCGATATCTTTAAGCAGTTTTTCTAGATCATTCGTAGGGATTGCCTTCATTTCAGTGGCCCTGATACAACCGATTATTTTTTCATTGACTTTTGATTCATCAGCATCAATGCTTCGAGCATACTTCTTGAATTCTTGAACACTTTGCTCTTCATGATTTGAATATTTTTCCAGGTATCCTACATCATGAAACCAAGCTGCCACCAAAATAATTAATCTTGCTTCTGTGGTTAGCTTTAAATCATCGCATGCTTGTTCTACTTTAGCAACAACGGTTTTCGTATGATTGATATCATGATAGATTAAATCTTTCCTACCATTCTCGAAAAGTTTGGTTACGTATTGTTCAACAAGGCTTATTTCCATTTCCGTAACAAATTCATTCTTCTAGTTTTACTTTTCGCTAAAAATGAAATTAATAGTATTTTTCATTAAAAGTGAAATAATTGCTATATTGCATTAAAAATGAAATAGTACTGCCGTCGTGAAACAGTAAAAGTTCAGCAATAGATAACGTAACATGGAATCTAAACAAAATCAAACGAATAGCGATAACATTCATAACAAAGAAGAGTACTTCATCATTATGGGGGATATAATTAAGAGTTCGAATTACGACTACGATGAGCTTAAAGAGTTTCGAAAAATTACAGAATCAATCAACAATACCTTTGAAATGGTATCCCCATTAACAATTACGTTAGGTGATGAGTTTCAGGGTATTGCCACGTCATTAAAACAATCCATTGAAATCCTTTTTCGAATCGAAAAGGAACTCATTTACAGAAACTACCTGTTCGAACTAAGATACGCCATAGGCTACGGACCAATAATCACGCCCATTAATAGTGAAGTCGCTCATGGTATGTACGGCGAGGGACTGACCAAAACAAGAGAAATACTCGAGAATTCGAAAAAAGATAAGAGAAGGCGTATTGATGTATTCTTACCGAATTCCAATTTCAGCGATGTACTCAATGAATTGTTCTTTGTTTATCAGTCATTCCCTGACAGTTGGCATAAAAAGGACTACCCAATTGTTGCAGGGTTTTACAAATATGGAGAGGACTACAAAGTTGTCGCGGAAAAATTGGGAAAAACAAAAGCACAGATATGGAAAAGAGAGAAGAACTTGCGTATTAGAGAATATTTCGAAATGCAGAACATTATTCTCAAATTGTCAAATATTTTCTCGATCTTATATACAGATACCGCACAAAGCCAATTCTATGCGAATATGAATCAGACCATTTCGGAGAGTCTTAGTAATGAGAAGAACATCAAGAAGCCTTCCCGAAAAACAGTTGATAAAATTACTTCTAAACTTATAAACTTTGTCGCTGAAACTTTAACACAACACTGATGAACGAAATAGTCACGCTGCTTAACGCTGCATTAATATTCATTGCAGTTGAGGTCCTCGCCAATCTAACCGTATTTAAGCTATTGAATAAGCGATATGAAATCATTAGCAAACAAAGTGGAGAAAAAATACCCCCATGGTTTAAAGGCAACATAGAACGATTGTGCTTAGTGACAGGGATTTGTATGACGTATCCACAAATATTAATTGCCTACGGTGCACTGAAAATCGGAACCAAATTAGGAGGAACATCAAAGGGTGCATCGGATAAAACATACACAGAGTACTATCTGATTGGAAATTTAATATCCATTCTGATAGCGTTTTTAACCGTATACCTAATTGATAAAGTACCTCAAATGTCATTTTGCTTATAAAGCAAGCAGATCGCCGAAAGTATCAATCAAATAAGTCGATGCGCATCCAAATAGGTTTGTGATCGCTCATTTTATAACTCGCCTCGTCATTTGTCAACCAGGACGCCCGAATTTCTTTTTCTGCAGCGTCTAATGCCGCTACTGTTTCGGGAGCAGCTGCTGTAAACCCTTTAGAACGCATGTACGCCTTAACCCCTTTCAGTTGTTCTCGTACTACGTCGTTTACCCGCGATTCGAAATGCGTGTCGGTACTAAACGAAACAAAGCCACAATCCACACCCAATACTCCTCCTTCCGCCAGAACATCGGCATAATTCTTACAGAGGAAAAACTGATCATACATCTGAGGTGTGGATCGGATGTTGAGGTTGGTTCGGAAGTTTTCACCGGGTTTTCCTTTTCCGGTGAACGAAATGGAATTGAATACCTGGTATACTTTTCCTTCTTCTTGTTGTGCCAGAATCCGTTCTTCTCCTTCATATCTGTTGGTACACGTGGAATAATATCCCCAATTGAAGTCGCCCATGAGAATGTAATTATCGTTTTCGTGGGCATCGATGTAATCAGCAACTTTGAGTAATTCGTACCCCCGCTGCGGGCAGGTTGGTTTGGTGTGCAATGTTCCGAGTGTAAATTGTTCCTGCTCGGTGCCATTGGTACACGTTACGGTGAATGTTCCCATGTCGCGCGCATCTCCAAGATCGTAATAACCTGCCCAGTTGGCGCTTATGGAAATATTTTCTCTAGTGGATCGATAACCAATGCATGGAATTTCGGCTGCTCCGCCAAATGTTATTGGAGTGGCAGTTTCTGCAAAAACGAATTGCCATTCATCGCCCAGATACGTTTTCAGCACTTCGGTAGATGCTTCAAGTCGCTCCGTTAATTCTTCGTTGTTGCCACTTACCCTGAATGCTTTCGCACCCATTTCCTGGAGCACAAGAATGTCCGCACCATCAACCATTTTAGCCAATTCCTGAAAATCTTCCAAGGTTCTTTCACGTCCGCTCATGTCTCGAATATTGAAAGAAACAATGGTAAGTTCATCTGATGTTGATGCTGCTACCGGATCTTCAAATACTTCGGCTTCAGGTTCAAGTCCATTTTGATCCAATTCATAACTTGATTGAGCAATTGCGTAATACGTTCCTCCTGCGACAGCCGTAGCACCAAGAAAGAAAACAAGTAATTTGTTCATGAGGGGTCATTTGTACATTGGAACCTAAAAATACGTACTCTAAGCGCCCGATATTCAGTCACTTGTATTTTGGGTATATGTGCGCATCACTACGTATAAATGCGTAAAAACACCTGCAAATCACTGTGGATTCGATAGTTGAATCTTGCACAACTTCACTATTTTTAGCGTCTTGTCCGAAACGATTAAAAATAGAATTACGCAATTGCTCCAGGAAAGTCGCTCTTTCAATAAGAACGATGTGTTGGTGAATGCTTCTGCGGATCATAAGCGTTTGATTTTTCAATCGTGGCGTGACTCCATGGCGTTGACGGATTTTCCATGGCAAGTTTTAAAAGAAGCTCGTAAAATGCACAAGGAAAGTGGTGTAAATACGCTTTGCCTGGCAGAAGGGTTTGTTGTTCGTGATGAAGCGGACACTTCCGTTAGAAGCCCGATTTTGCTCACGCCTATCGAATATCGCATTGATCGTGTTCGGAATATCATTCACTTTGAGAAAGCGGAAGATGCGCAATTCATCAATCCGTATATCGAATTTTTGCTTCAAACGCATGAAGTTTCTTTTGTGGGAGATGTTGCCACAAATGCTCAGGACTTGTCTGACGCTGGATTTACTGTGGACTTGGAATCAATGCCGTGTATCGGAAATTTTCATCACCATCGTTATGCTGTTTTGCGAGAGCTTGAAAATTTGCTAGATCAACAAGCGTTCAGTGCTCCGTTGGAATCGCTTTTGGATACGTCGCATCAGCCCAATTCAACCCTAGAACTGCCACCTGATTTATTGCTTTCTGCAGATTTGGATCACCTGGCGGTATTTGATCAGGTTTCGAAAGGAAATACCGTAATTCAAGGCCCTCCGGGAACGGGGAAATCGCAGGTGCTGACCAATATTTTGGGGAAACTTTTGGCGATCAAAAAATCATCAGTAGTGCTTTCAGAAAAGCGGGTAGCGTTAGAAGTGCTGTTGCAAAAACTGGCAATGTTTGATCTTGATCGACTGGGATTCATCGTAACCAATGATGCCGCATCCAAAGCTCTTTTGAAGCAATTGGAGGAAAATTGGAACTTTTTCGAGCAATCTACATTTGGCAGCGAGCCGAATCTTCGGCTCTCGGAACAATATACTTCGCAGCTGCAATTTTCGCTCGATGTTTTGAATCAGCGGGATGCTGTTGGTGGTATTCCATTGTACGATTTTCGTGAATGGATGCTTTCTATTGAAGGGCAAAACACCACTTTTCTCGACAATCCACCGAGCATTCCCGATTTGCAAAATCATGCAGATTTACTGAAAAAAATCTTCGCCAAAAACCTGGCAAATTCCATTGCTGCCATCCATCCAAAAACGTTTCAAAGAGACAACTTTAATGAAGTGGTTTCGGAAATTGGTCATTGGCGAAAAATCCTCTCAAGTCTTCAAACCATAGTTCCGTTTTCCACTTGGGCGGATTTGCGTTTTGTAACCAAGCAGGCGGTGCTTTGTCAAAATCTTGAGAATCATCAACAAAAGCAATACGCCGATCTGTATAAGAGCAATTCGAGAAAGCAAAAACGATTCTTCAAATTGTACAAGGATTGGAATCGATTGCAAAAAGAACGCGCGGCAAAAACAGTGCAGTTTGAATGGAGACAAAAACCAAATAATTCGGAACTTTTAGAGCTTCAGGCAATTTCCCAAAGAACGTCTTTTTATGCGCGAAGAAAATTTGCACGGCTTTGGAAAAAGTACTCAGCAGTTGCCACGGATGTTTCGCAAAAGGCCATCGATACCCTTGCCAATTACCATCGATTAGAAGAGCAAAAAGCGCAGTTAATTGTTGAATTTTGCGATTTAGGTGTGTTGGAACCCGAAAAAGAAGTGGATTTGTTGCATCATTCTATCCAGAGTTTTGTGCAATCTGAGTGGGAAATTATTCAAGATCTTACACCCAAACAAGTTGCGTATTTGACGGAATCGCATCAAGTTTTAAGTACGAGCGCATCCGTTCTTGGCGGTCTTTTGCTTTTGGAAGATGATACACCTTTGGCTCCTCTTTTAATTGCTTTGGAAGCCGATTTTGGTGAAATCAACGCCCTGCATGCAGCATTGAAAAACCTCACGCTTCCCCTGGTTCAATTACTCAGGGTTGCTGAAAATTATGGTGCTTGCGAAGCCATTGTTGCGAACAGTCATTGGTCAATTTTCAGGCAACGTTTTCCCGCATTCTCCACATTTAAAATAGAAGATCTGCACGAAAAAGCGCAGGCGATTATAGCTGCACAAGTCTCGGAATCTCATCAGTTTTCGACGGAAATATTGAACGAAGTACAGCAACGGTTTCGCCAATTTCAAACGCTTCTCAATACGCCAGCGCGTCAGCTTTCGGAGGATGATAAAGCCTTGAAAAAACGATTGCGAAAAGGAAAATCGATCTTGGTAAAAGAGTTCGCCAAAACGCGCAGTCATCCGTCTGTTCGAGAATTATTTGCTTCGGAGGCCAGAGAATGGATTCAATTGTTAATTCCAATTTGGTTGAGCAACCCCACGCAAATTTCCAAGACCTTTCCTTTGAATCGTGAGTTGTTTGATGTTGCGATTTTTGACGAAGCGAGTCAGATTCCACTGCAAAATAGCCTTGGTGCCTTGCAACGATCCAAACATGGGATTATCGCCGGAGATAACCAACAAATGGGGCCAACATCTTATTTCAAAAGTGGTTCTTCCGACATTGTCGACGTTTTACACCAAGCTTCGTTTCATTGGCAAAATTGTGCCTTGAAGCATCATTATCGCAGTTTGCACCCTGATTTGATTGCCTTCTCGAATACCCATTTTTATCAGGGTGAACTTACGGCGTACCCGGCATTTGGCATTAGCAACCCGATTCAGCATCATTTGATTGCGGAGGGTGTTTTTGAAGATCGAAAAAACGAGAAGGAAGCCAAGGCAATTGCCCAGGAGATTGAGGCGCAACTCAAGCAAAAACATACATTGGGGATTGTCGCATTTTCGGAAGAACAATTGCTTTGCATCCGAAAACAACTTTCGGCAGCGAGCGAAAAATTGCTCTCCGACCGCCTGGAGGAGGGCACGGTGTTTTTTAAATCATTGGAGAACGTACAGGGGGATGAATGCGACCACTTGCTCATCAGCTTTGGTTACGGAAAAGATGCCAACGGCAATTTTGCCATGCGCTTTGGCCCCTTGAATACAGAAAACGGGCGGCGTCGATTGAATGTTCTCCTGACGCGCGCCCGCAGCCGAATGGACTTCTTTAGCTCGATATCTTATTCAGACTTTAAACTTAGCGCTAACGAATCCATCGATTTATTGCGTCTGTGGTTTGCTAATCTGGAGGTTACTACACAATCCTCAGAATCCTTGGCTCTGCCCATTGACGCAGATTTCTCGACCAAGAAAAGTTTACTTACGTTGCGCAAACCACACGTTCACTTTACGAAGGCCGAAGAATTTGTCACGTTCCAATCCGTCATGGAAACACGCGGATGGAAGTTGCAGTATCAATAACGAATCAAACGCTCTTGCGCCACGATGCTTCCATCAATTCTGATTTGTACCAAATAGGCTCCTGAAGATAATGCGGTTAAATCCAACGTGGAATTGTTCACCAGACTTGAAGACTTTTGGATCAATTCTTTTCCTTCCAAAGTGGCAAGAATCACCTCAAAAGGAACCTCAGCATTGTATTGTACCGTCACTGATGCATTTGATGGATTTGGATAGAGTTGTACGTTTGTTGCTATGCTCAACTCAGGCACGGCAAGTGTAAATCCAGTAATCAATCGTAATTTGCCAGTGTTGTATTCCGATACATAAATACTGTCCATGGTTCCGTTCACGTAAATACCATTTGGCGTGGTGAATTTGGCACTATCCAAAGCGCCGTCGGTACCTCCGAAACTGCTCCCGGCATAAATATTCACTTCTTCTGCAATTGGATCAATGGAATAAATTTTTTGACCATTGAACGCTGTCGCCAATAACTTATCACCTGCAACAGCAAGAAATCCAAGACTTCCAGAACCCGGTAGCGCTGTGATATAAACAACGGTATCGTCTTCCACACGGAATATTTTACGATTGTTGAAGTTAGCGACGTAAAGTTCTCCTTGGCAATATTCCAAACCAACGGGTCCATTTAATTCTCCCCCTGAGTGAAAATCAAAAATTGAACCGTCTGGAGCTAGTTTCTTCAAGGTGCCGAAGCCACTGTAGGTGGTGAAAATCATGGTATCACTGACTGCATCTTTAACTATTCCCGATGGACTCGAAACAACAATGGTATCAAGCGGGCTCCCGGCAGCATCGTACGTGAAAATTCTGCTTCCAACATTGTCACAAACGTATAATTCTCCATTGCTGTTGAATGCCAATCCGTTTGGTGTATTCAAGCCACTTACAAATGTGCTCACAACTCCTGAGGGTGTTCTTTTAAATACGGCATCTCCCGAATAATCCGCACAATAGAGGTTGCCGGATGCATCTTCGATTAAGTCGTCAGTAAAAGGAGTGGCGCCGTCATTGACAAGAGTGGTAACGACCGTTTGGGCATGTGTGCCAATTGCGCAAAGCAACAAGCAGATAGTGGTAATTGTAGCGTTCATAGTAAAGGGTTTGCTACAAAACTAAGCGTAGAAAGTGCGCTGCAATCGCTCAAAAAATCAATTTTGAGGATTGTTATACACTTCTATGCCAATCAGAATTATTCCGTTAACGACATCAAAGCAAAGCTCACAAGCCAATGTCCTCCTTCGTAATTTCCATCCACCAATTCTGGAAGTGAATGTTCAATGTGTTGGTTCGCCAAACCATTCAATCGGCTCAGTTTTGGCGCTGTTCTTGCCAGGCCTTTCAAACACCATGCACGGCTGTAATTCAATCCATCCAAATGCACCAAATGTCCATCTTCTCTGTCAGAAACAATCCCTGGCTTTAAGGTGGATTTCCCTCCAATAAGATCTGGTAAGAAATCGTTTAACCATGTGTTGAATTCGTTCTTGCCAAGTACCCGGCGCATTAAGTCGGCTTCTTCCAAACAGGGAGACAAGAAATCGTAGCCGCTTGGTTCCCATGTTAGCGGACAGTTGGCATCAGAGAGGTAATATTCCTTGGCTCGTTGCACCACAATTGATTTCAAGGAGTCATTTCCCACGCTTTCGGCATAGTCAAATACCATGCACAGCGCAAATGCAGTATTTGTGTGCGTTCCCACGCGAATGGGGTATTTCAATTTCGGTAAAAACGTTTCCACTTTGGCAGCAATTAAGTCGGTGAGTGGTTGCAAATTTTCTTCCAAAGCTGCCGCTGCCGGATCATCCCAACGGTGCAATTCCTCGGCAAGTTTCAACAACCACGCCCATCCATACATTCTTTCGAAACCTTGACTTTGAGGATGATCGAAATACTTCAATTCTCCGGCAATATTTTCTGGGGTGATGTGCGCTTGCAAGCCTTCAATTATTTGTTCGCGTTGTTTGAGGTTAGGAAACGTTCTCAGCAATCGTACCAGAGACCAATGTCCATGAACCGATGAATGCCAATCAAAACATCCGTAAAAAGCAGGGTGTAACGATTGAGGCGATCGCAAATCTTCATTGCCTGAAATAACCTGGTTCAATTTGTTGGGGTATTCCTGATCGATGCACTTGATGGGTAGTTCTGCCAAATCTTCCGCTTGTGCCTGCGTGAGAGCGATTGGTTCGATATACGCTAATTTTTTTGCAGTTTCATTTTTTTGCGGTCTGCTGCTTTCGCTGGAATTCTCGCAAGCAACGAAGATGAAAACGAGAAGAAAAAGTGCTGTTTGTTTCATCTTTTAAAGATAGAAATTCTGGATTGTGGCAAACTATTTGATTAACATTGAATAGAAAATGAAACCGTTATGAAGAAATTATACTACATCCTCCCGATTTTACTCATTGCCTTTGCAGTACAATCCTGTAAATCAAGCAAGGAAGCAATGGACCCTAAAGATACAGTGAGTGAAGCTCCAACCGAAGCGACAGAAGTTGCCTCGGAAGAAATACCCGTTGCAACCAACGATGCTGCGGAACGCACCCTTTTCGCTAGCATTGAACGAACACCTTGTTTTGGGCGCTGTCCAACCTACAAGTTGAAAGTATATTCAGATGGATTTGTGGAATTTGACGGAATCAGAGATGTAGATATGCTTGGAAAGTACACCACATCAATCACACAAGAACAAATGGATGCCATTTTACAAGAAGCAAACAGCATTGGCTTTTTTGGTTATGAAGATGAGTACGATGATGGCATGATTACCGATCTTCCTTCAACGACAACTACTGTGGTGAAAGATGGCAAAACCAAATCAGTGATGCGTCGTCATGGCTATCCGAAACGCTTGTTGTTGCTTGAAAATAAAATTGAAGCGTTGATTAAAAGTGAGCGTTGGACATCTGAAACTGGAGAAATATATCCTCCTGAACGTTAATCTATTACGATTTCGTATCTTGTAGAGTAAAACCTTTTACTCCATGAAAACTCTCGGCGTTATTGGCCTGATTGTTAGTGTTATTTCCATATCACTTGGATTGCACTTGCACTTTGTTTACGCCAAAGCCGTAAGCCTTGTCAATATTGAAATTGATCGAGCAATTGATGCACGAGGGCTCGATTTTGTTCAATCGCAGGAATACCGAGACTTGCTTCAAATAGTTGAATTCGAAACAACGTATGGAATGCTTGCACTCGTTCTTGGAACGCTTTCCATTTTGTTGTGTGTTTTTCCCGCAGTTCGAAATTTCAAAATCGCCTGGTTTGGAGTGATTTTCGGATTAATCACTTTTGGTTTTGGTGCTTTGCATGGTGTGCATCTCTTCGAGTAAAAGACACATCAACTAACGCTTATTCAAGCATTTCCTACGAATAATCACTTTGCCCATTTTATGAAGTCATAATGAATGATCTTTAGATTAAAGCAATCATTATGAAAGGAAAAAGTATCACATTAGCAGCAGCATTGGTTTTACAAACTCTGGCATTTGGTGCCAACAATGCATCCAAAGTAGATTCGTCGCAAAATACCGCAACACAAAATGCCGAATTAATTATGGGGGAAGCCAACACAGTGTTGTACACCTTAAATGCGCAAGATTCAAATACACTTCGTTTCGAATATGCTTTTTACAAACCGAAGAATTCGAAATCCGTATTGGAGCCATACCAGATTACGTTCAATAAAATTGTCCACGAAAATGCCATGTGGGAAACCCTTTCTAGTTTCGATGAAGAATTGGTGAATACGTCCATCACTGCTCAATTTTTCCAAGATCGTTTGGATACCGTTGCTGCCATTTATTCGAAGGAACAAGCGCACAACGAACATGGCATCATTTGGGATTTACTGACACACACCGAAGTGCTTGAATTCAAACATCATATTTCTCTCACCATTTCAAACTATTCGTACACGGGCGGTGCGCACGGCAGTTCAAATGTCCAACACTTCCTAATCGATCGAGAATCGGGAGAATTACTAGAATTGAGCGATTTATTCTCAGATGTGAATCAGGTAAATGCGCTGGCGGAGGTTCAATACAGGGAGTTGTATGGCATCACTTTTGAAGAAGAGCTGTCCGACCATGACTTCTGGTTTCCCAACGATACGTTTGCGGTAAATGAGAATTTTACAATTGAGGGAGATACGATGGTTTTTGATTTTAATGAGTACGAAATCGCGCCGTACTACTATGGTGGAACACAATTGGTGATCCCGCTCGCAGAACTAGAGGCATTCATGACAGAATACATGAAAAGTACGCTTGATTGAAAATTTGCACTGCATCTACCTCCCTAGTTTTTAAGAACAAACGCTGAGCTTGGCACCAGGCAATCGCTATAATTCTGCTTTTCCTTTTAAGGTTCTGTTGAAGTGTTCGAACTCTTCAAGAATCTCTGTTTTCAACTTTTTCTTCATCAAGGGAACCAAGATGCCGCGGAATTTCTCTGAGTGCAAAAACGTAGTGGTACCATCTTCATTTTCTTCGAATTGAAAGGTATGTTTTCCATCAAACATTCCCGAGAACCAGAGTTTCCCAAGCCAGGTCAATTCCTTCTTTTCCTCGAACACTTGAATGGTAGGGCGAAATTTCATCCCTTTGATTTCAGCCTCCAAACGGGCGCCAACTTTCATTTCTCCTTTTACAGATTTGATAAATGTTTCCCATGTTGGATAAGCATCGAAATGGATAAATGTATTCCAAACCGTTTCCTGGTCTGCATTGATAACAATTGAAGTCTTTAAATGGTGTCTCATAACTTTTGTTTTGACAAAGGTCAGAGAATGTCATCGGTGCACTCTTGACAAATGTCAAGAAATGATCTTTTTTCGTACGCGACTGAATGTTTCTGGCGTCATTCCCAACATGGAGGCTAAATATTGATGTGGCACCTGCAGAAAAAGCTCTGGTTTGAATTCAAGCAAAAAGTGATAGCGTTCTTCTGCTGTCATAGAGATGAAGCTAAAAACTCGGTCTTCAATAGTCATGAAGCATTTGGCCAGAAAGAGCTTTTCAATTTGCGGCCATTCAGGAATTTCTTCTTGAATTTCTCGATAGGCAGCGAACGACAATGTATATAATTCGCAGTCTGTTAATGCTTGAATGTTCCAGCGTGCCGGTTGATCGAACATCAAGGGGCCTAAATCGGTAACAAAATCTCCAGGGGACGAGATCCATTGTGTTATTTCTTTTTTCTCGGTTTGTTTGAAAACGCGCAAATATCCAGACCTCACGAAACTAAGATCTCCAAATCGCGCCCCAAATTCCGTATGCATCTCGTTTCTGGAAAGCGTTTGTTTTTCGAAGCGATTGGAGAGCACTTCGGCGATTTCATTTTTCGTTTCGAAATACGTTTGGATATAACTGGTGAGGTCTTGCACGGTGGATTATTTCAATTTTAGCCCGATACAAACATTTGCATTAAAACCCGTTTGTCGAAATTCGTTTAAATCAAAATCCTGGCTCTTATTGCTAAATTTTAAGGGCTGCCATCTCCTTCTTGTTATGTCGAATTGATACGATGTTTTGATTCCTATGACAAATCGATTGATATGGAATTGGGGATTGAAGAAAATCGCAGGTGCCCAGAAAGGATTTTTCCGAGAACGATACGCTTCACTCGTGATGCGCATTCTCCCTGTATTGAATCCGAATCCTAGTCCAATAAAAGACCATTTTACATTAGGAGTTAGATTTACCTGAATAAGAGAGAGCCCAAAATTGAAGCCATTAATCTTACCATTCAAGGTATCATTGATTCGAATATCTTGTGGGACAATTTGTGAATATGAAATGAGGTTGCCTAGTCTATATTTTCCTTCACCAGGCTCGAAAACATTTATCAAGAAACCAACGGACTGAACAGGCTGGAAGGCTTCATATTCATCCAGGGAATTAAAGTTGTTTCCGAAATCAGTTAAGTAGGCATGTTGGCCATAGGTTAGACTTATAGAAGTTATGTTGTCAGCCTTAGCTATTGAAACGCGCTCTTGAGCATTGCTTAAAATGGAGAAAAGTACAAAAATTGACGGGAGAAGAATCCGCATATTGTTGGTTTTTATATTCTGAAAGTACAAAAAAACGCCCTACGGTAATTTTCGAATGCTGTTACGCCATATTGGGTAGCCCCATGTTCGTTATTGTCTCTTCAATAACAATGTCGTCTTTAACCTTTAATTGAATAAAATAATTCCGATTAATTCTGTCCACCGACACGAAATGGTGGTGTGGGGGGCTCAGGTGCCTGAGGCGGTGGGCCGTCTGGATACATATATTGATTGGGATTCACCAGAATGAACAAAGGAAATTTATTTTCTAAATAACGCAGTTTGTAGTGATCGTTGAGAAGAAAATTGTTGCGTTTTGAAACTTCAGCGAAGGATTCCCCAAAAACAGCGAGGCATTCTTCGTTGCGTAATTCTGCTAAAACTTCAAGCACAGGAACAAGTAATTCATTGATTTGCTGTGGGTTGTTAGTCGTAGAAATTAATTCTAAATGTGCATCCCCATGAATTTCCTTTAAATATTCGCCACCGTTGGTGTGCAGAAAGTGCTTTTTACGAAGCCATTGTTCACGCGTCCAGATCAAGCCTTTCAGCATTCTGTTGTCGGAAACAGTGTCTAATTGGCTGTTAATTGCTTCAATTTTCTCATTGATTTGTGCATCGGTAATATGTGAGAAGAAAGGCAAATCGTATCCTTCGTAAGACCTGTCTTTTATTTTTTCCGCTGTTTCTTCAAGAGTTAGACTTCGGTTGTAGGTCAGGAAAGCGGATATCGTAGGCTTGATAAACTGAGCACTATCAGTGCGCTCGTTTCGAATCATAACTTGGTCTAACGCATTGATTTGAACACGACAAATATTTCGTGATTCCATTAACGGGATGTTTCCGCCAAGGGAACGAATCCAACGTGCGTAATCAGATTCGCTTCTCAGGATTTTATCTCCCGAATTGTCCAATATATCGGTAAAATTGGCAATGGTGAGAACAAGCAAATGTTTGTATAAGTCATGCTTTTCTAAATCTTTAGAAGCACCATCAAAAGTTTGATAGAGGTAAGTAAGCGTTGGTTCTGCGTTGAATTTGGATTGCGGGTATCGTTCGATAAAAGGGTGGAGATCGCTTTTCACAAACCGCAATTCATCGGCTTTTTTCACCTTGGTAACGGCTTTGGAAAAGTGCTGCAATGACAATTGGAATTCGAGTTCAACAATTTCCAAGTCATAGGACGCCACGTGAGCAATTACTCCGCGCCCACACATATTGCGAAGCAAATTCTCCCAACTTTTTACGGAGCCATCCTTGAGTAGCTTCCCTTCAATCAATAAATCTTCGTACTCTTTAACAAGACCTTTCAAATTCAAGCCTTCTTCTTTGAAGGAAATTCGAAGCTCCTCCAAAACTTCATCTTCTACCGTTTGTGCAGATAGGTTGAAGGTTAAGAATAGAAGAAAGAGGGGCAGTAAAAAGAGTTTCATATTTCTTGAAAAGTTTAACAAAGTTCGTCTTTTCGATTGAGTTTTACAATTACTTATAAGAAGTTCGAAGTCATTCAATACGCTTGATGATCAATCTAATTTGCCCCATGTGATTGGCTTGGTGCTCCATAACGTGATACCATGCCCAATGGTTGTTCATACTCGTTCCGTTTACCTTTTTCTTTAGCCATTTATCATCTCGTTTTTTGAGAAGTTTTTTGGTTTCTTTTCTGACTTCGGCCCAGAGGTCCAAGTAGTAACTAATCGGTTTTCCTTTGAATTCTTCGCGAGCATCTTCACCAAGATTCAGCGCGCGTTCCCACATTGCTTCGTCTTCATTGAATCCACGTCCTTCAAAAGTGTACAATTGATAGTACTTTTCCGTAGCTGCAAGATGCATTATTAAAGCTCCCACGCGATTGGCGTTCGAATCAAGCAAGAAATCCGTCCCTTCCTGATCTAAATTTTGAACACTATTGGTAACACGTTGCTTAAGATCGTCCAACATAGAAACGAGAACACCTATGTTAGATGAATACCCTTTTGTTTCTTCGATCGTTTGCCCAAAACCTGTCGAGCAAGTAAAAAGGAGTAAGAAGCTGATAATGGTAATGCGCATTTTGAACAGGATTTAATTTGGTTGGGTATTGCTTACTCTGGCAAAACTTACTTTGGCTTTGGCTTCTTTCTCACTATCAAAGTACAGTTCGTCGCCTTTTTCCAAATCGATAAATTTCTTTTGCTTTACTGAAATTTCATTTGTTAGCAAGACTTTACCATCTCTTTGAATGCGATACGATAAAGGGTTTTTGCCAACGTTTTTAACAATGGCAATGCTGTTTCCATCCAAATAAGGATTTATGGCAGCGTCTTGTCCAGGGCCTTTTCCGGAGATTGACATCGATTGGGACGGCTGCAATTCAATTATTTCCGACTGCATTCCACATGCGCCCAGAAACAAAGACAAGAAGGCTAAAATACTGAGTAATTTGATCATACTTCGTAATAATGAGTAAGAGGCAAATTACTTAAAATCCCAATGAAACGCACATTGTTCCATTGAGATTTCGGATTTTTTAATAAAAATTACAAACGCACGAATTTGCCTCCCATTATTTGATATTTAACGCCTTCGACGGTAACGGTATCACCTTCTACATATTTACCAATATCGGTGATGTCCTCACGCATGGTATGGAAACTTCCCTTCGTTTTCCAGGCAACTTCTAAATGTTGTGGATTAACTCTTCTCGGATCGACGCATAACACAATGTGCACTGGAATTTCAAGTTGCATGAAATATTCGTAATCTGCCAGAGTTCTGTCTTTGTCTACAATTAACAGCACATCTTTGTAATCATTTTGAACGCCTTCGCTTTTTATCAATGCCTCGATATCGTAATCCGCATTCCTTCCAAGCCGATAGTCGTGCACCCGCTTGATGAGTGCCATGAGTGAATCATATCCTTGCGAAGTTTGATGGTATACGCCTGTTGAATTCCCACCATCTCGAATCATTCCGTTGTAATAGAATGCGAATTGTGTGCTTTGTTCTGTAGCCTCATTTTTGCCATACCAAACGGCTAATTTTTTGGCGTACGGCATCATTTCTGAGGATACATCACAGATAATCAGTTTGTCTTCCCAATTATTTCTGTTCATCACGGTTTCCACAATTTTATCTGCAATGAATTCGTTATCGTTCCTGAGTAAGGCTGCGGCAACACGTTTCTTTTCTTCTTCTGCGCGTTTTTTCTCCGCTTCCTTTCTTCGCAGATATTCCTCGGTGCCCATATATTGAATTTCGAGGCGAGCGGTTGTTTTTCCCTTCATGAATTTCACCTCTTGCACTTTGTAGTTTTTGTGGTATTGGAAGTTGAGTTTGTAGACATCTCCTTTTGGTAAGTATAAATGCAATCGACCTTTGGAGTCTGTTTTGCCCTGGAACGATTTGTCGCGATCCGTCCCTGAAAAGGTCACTTTTTCTCCTACGAGTGGCCCACGTTTCAAGTCTTTGAGTAAAATGTCGTAAACGGCGTAATTCTGCAGGTCTTTCGGTTCTTGCATATTAGAGCGTCGAATTCTAGTAGTGTCGGGAAGCTTTGCGATGGCGGCATTTACAGCCTTTTTTTCGTTTTCATCCATGGCAAACTTCTTTTGATTTTCGACCAAATTCGGAGGATATTGATAGTTTTTAGTTGCCTTGCTATTTGCCTGAGAGGATGTTTTGAGTCTTCCTTCATAAGGATAATTGCTGATGTTTACATCGAATTGTTGATCGCAGGGAAGTTCGAATATGGCGTTGCCTTGTGTGTCGGATTTCACTGTGTACTTTTTTGAATCGGAAAAGCTGGTGAGTGTAACGGTTTGTCCAGAGTGATAGCCTCCCTGGGTACTTTTGAGATTCATGGTTACAGTACTGGTACAATTTTGGGCTTGAACAGAAGCCACAACGAATAGAAGTGCAGCTGCGCTGATAAGGCGCTGCAATGAGCTGTTAATTTTCATGGTTTAAATAGTTTGGTTTTACTTGCTGTGTATGCATAACGAATAAGCATCAAAACGTAACAAAAGGGGATTGACTCGTTTGTGTTTTTCTTACCATTCCTGCGTTGCAACGGTGCGATTACCATAAATCTGGTATTCTGTGAAAAGAGCGATCAATTCCGAAAAGCAAGCAGTATATTTACGGGGATTGATTTTTTTGAATTACCAAAACAAAACTGAACATGAAGAAGATTGCATTTTTAAGCCTTTGCGCAGCAGGATTATTTTTGACTGCTTGTGGTGGATCGGAAGAAAACACCGAAACGAATAACGAAACGGAAAACCAAGAACAGCAAGAAGCGACAAAACCAACTGTATACCAGTTGGATACGGAAGCCTCAATATTAAAATGGAAAGGGTCAGAAAGTGAGGATGATTATCATGTTGGAACAATTGGCTTTTCTGAAGGAAGTTTAACCATGCAGGGTGATCAATTAACGGAGGGATCGTTTGTCGTAGATATGGGATCAATTGCGGTAACAGACGAAGGAATGCCTGATCCGTTGAAAGGGAAATTAAAAGGGCATTTGGAGAATGAAGATTTCTTTGATATTGCCAAGTATGCTACTACTACGGTTTCACTTGGAAACTATGCAGATGGAAAATTGGATATCACGTTAAATGTAATGGGAACGGAAGTTCAATCATCGGTTCCTGTAGAGATTGTAACAAACGAAAACGGAGCAACCATGGAAGGACGATTTGCGATTGATCTTTCGAGTGTAGGTGTGCCTGGGTTGCAACCAGAGGAAGACGAAGATGAGTCTATTTCTCCGGAAATCGAATTTGGAATTATGGCCGTTTTGACGAAGTAAGTAAGATTTTAAATAGAATTGAAAGGGTCGCTGAAAGGCGGCCTTTTTTTGTGGTTGACTTTAAAAGTTCGCAATTAAAATTGAATTTTCCTAGAGAAAAACATTTTTGTAATTAGACAAATGCCTAATTAGCATTTTGCCACACAGGTCTTCTAACAAACGAAATTTCTTACCCAAAAAACGTCTGCATTGGTTCAAAATAATGCGCTTGCCAACCTTTCTTGTATTGCTCTCCATGTTCTGGCAATTGCGTATGAATTAGAGTTAACTCCGTTACGCCATTCGATTCTTTAAATATTATTTCAATTCGTGAATCTTCTTCTGACTCATCAAACTCGGTGGTGCGCCATGATTGAATTATCCGCTCGTAAGGCTCTATAACGAGGTTACTCCCTTCGATATAGCCACCCCAAGCAGAGAATTTGCTCCCAATATTTGCGTTAATTTCCGCATCTCCACCGGTCATTTCAGAATGACTGGCACTATCAAGCCAAGCGTTAAAGAGTCGCTCAGCTGATACCTTCAAAGTGGTTTTTATCGTGAATTCCATGAGTGTAAAAAGTTTATCCTGGACCCCAATCCATTACCGTTGCATCGCGTACGATGATGTTGTCTATTTCAATATTTGACAATCCACTTTGAGAGCGATTGAAGACACCGTCACGAAGTTGGAATGACATATTAAATGGTTTGTTGATTTCACGGTTTTCAGGTACGTCAGGAACAATTGCTGTGATATTTCCCTCCGAGAGCGCCCACGTCCTAATGGTACTGGTATTTGGTTGCCAAACGTCGTTGGAAAAATCTGGCGGAATGCTATCGGGGTGAAGTGACCATTCCATGTAGCTGATAGAGCTCCAACTCTCGAAATCACTCGGTTGAAGTTCCTTACAAGTTGTTCCAATTCCTAATTGTCTGTCATCCAGATTGAAAACCAAAGTACTGGTATCCGTGATATTGACATATAAAGTTGTTCCACCAAAATCCGAGTATGCCTGATGAGTCGCGGTGAGATTTGCAAAACAATGCGGGTATTCAGGTACTTTATCTTTCTTACAACCAATGAGTAAGACAAAGAACGCTATAGGGACAATAGTTTTCATAGTAGCAATTTACGGAGGTATTGTGAGATTGCAAAAAGTATTTCAGTCGAGGATAAGTTGTTTCCAGAAATTGGAAAGTAAAATGAGTTTGCTCAGGTGCTTTAATGGTATTTATGCCAATTCACGATTTTTTATTGTGCGAATTTCGCTAATTCGAGAAATGGCGAACAACCAGCATTTACAATACTATAAATGAATATAAACGGTTACAAACGAAAAATAGTCGACAGAAAATGACAAATAACCGGATAAAATTTTGATGCCACCCCACCTTTGTCCTGTCGATGTCAACGAATGGTTTGATAAGGGACACAGAAATAAAGTTTAGTTCTAAAAATTGTATAGATGAACGCATTAAGAAACAAAGTGAGTTTGATTGGCCGCCTCGGAGCGCAGCCAGAGTTGGTAACATTTGAGAGTGGGAGAACGTTGGCGCGTTTCAGCATTGCAACAAACGAACCTTATAAGGATAAAGACGGCAAATGGCAAGAGCAAACCCAATGGCACAATGTCACCGCCTGGGGAAAAACTGCGGCACTTGCGGGTAAAATCCTGAGCAAAGGACAAGAGGTTGTTTTGGAAGGGCGCCTCGTAAATAAGTCTTATGAAACAAAATCAGGCGAGAAACGCTACAGTACGGAGGTTGAAATGAATGAGTTTTTAGCGATTGGAGCCAAGAACGATGACAAATCCTGAGATCAATACTTCACAAGAAGTTCGTATTCGAAGAGCTGGGACAGAAATTCCTGCTTCCAGCTCTGTTTTTTTCACCACCAAACACTATCACATGAATCACGTTAACCTTATTGGAAAAATCACCTCGCAACCACGATTTTACGTTCTGCCAACAGGGAGAAAAGTTGCTCAGTTTATGATTGCTACACAAGACTCCTACTTGGATGAAGATGGAAGTCAAAAGAACAAAAGTCATTGGCACCGAATATGTGCTTGGGGACGTTGGACCAAAGTACTCGAAGAACTCGGAGATGTTGGCCTTGAATTAGCGGTAGAAGGCAAATTAACCACGCGCTTTTATCATCAAAACGGACAGCGTCATTTTGTCTCAGAAGTTGAAGTAAACGATCTTGTAATCCTATAATAATATACCTAACCTAACCCTATATTATGAAAACACTTAAAAACCACATTACCTTGATCGGTAGTTTAAGTTCAAAACCGGAAATCACCAATTTTGAAAATGGACGTAAGGTGGCACGTTTCCGAGTTGCGACGAACCGTTACACAATGAAGGATAAGAAGGCTCGAATAGAATGGCATCGCGTTTTTGCCTGGGGCAACATGGCGCAGTTCATGGAGAGCCACGGAAAAATTGGCAAAGAGCTTGCAATTCATGGCAGACTTGTAAGTCGAACTTACTTCAACAAAAACGGAGAAGAACGAAAAATCACGGAAGTGGAAGTGAAGCACGTGATTGGTTTATAACTGAGTTACATGGATACCTAACCTAAGAACCAATCATGTGACGCCCCCTGACTTCAACCTCGTCAGGGGGCTTTTTATTCCTTGAAAGATGCGATTTTTCCCACCTATGTAGTTTTTCGTATTTCCGGTGTAACATTTTGTACCTTAGAAAGTCTTACGAGCAAACGAAATAACTACACATGAAAACGGTTCTGTTTTTCCTTTTTTTCACGCTAGGGTATCAAGCCTGTTCACAAGTGCTCGTTGGCACGATCAATGACCAATCAGGAGTCCCAATTCCATTTGCAAAAGTTTGGGTAAAAAGTACGAGTTACGGAACTGTTGCCAATGGTAAGGGAGAATATAAACTGGAACTAAAAAATACGGGTTCATTTGAACTTCGATTTTCAGCGGCAACCTTTCTCGATCTTGATACTACTTTGGAAATCAATGATGGGACGGTATATTTTTCTCCTACTTTAAACCCAATAATTCTGGAAATGGGTGAGGTTACCGTGGAGGCTACCAACAAACGGCAACGCGGAAAAGAGCTCATGAAACAAGTGATCGATAAAAGAAGCGATTTTCTTGACGCAACAAATTACTATACGTGTAAAACCTATTGCTTTACCAGTCTTGATAAGCGAACCGAGAATACTTCAGATACCATTCCAGATGCGTCGCCACTCAATATGAAAACAATGAACATTACCGAGTGGTACGGTCAATCGTATTATAAATCAATGAATCGTTATAAAGATGTGATTGAAGGATATCGGGATTATACCGAAAAGGCAAATAGTTCGATGGAAGTGAGCGTTTCTTTCGGCGATGAAGAATTGGGGGAACAAGGAGCACTTCCGACAAACCCGTATGTTTTAATTGATGGTTTGGAGAACGCAGACATCAATATCTTTAGAAATTACATCAACTCTCCCTTGATTTCGCAACGGCCATTAATCTCACCAATCGCATACAACGCATTGCTGAACTACAATTTCTACCTCGAAGGTTCTTTTATTGAAAATGGAGAGCAAATCGCTGAGGTACGTATCGACCCTATTTTCAAAGAGGAAGGACTTTTTTCAGGAACCATATTTATCAATATGGACTCTTTTGTACCGGTTTCTTATGAGCTTGCTGTAAACCCTGGGGTGATGCACTATTTCAAAGACATGCGCATTATTGCTCAGTACGAAATGATTGGTGATCGACCTGTGGTGAAGCAGCGAGAATTCGTCTATCGCATTAAAGAAGGACGTAATTTTATACATGGAAATATTCAGGTTTCGCATTCAGATTACGCCTTTGAATTTAATACAGATCAACGAAGTTTTTGGACAGAAACCCGACGTTATGAACCTACTGCTTTCGATACAGATAGCGCGTATTGGGAGCAACTCAGACCTTTTCAATTAAGTTCAGGAGCCAAGGAGTTCATGCGAAAACAGGACAGCATTTACGCCTATGAATCAAGCGAAGAATACCTGCTTTTTCAAGATAGCGTGTACAATAGTCTGACTGTCTGGGATTTTCTCTTCAATGGAGTAGGATTTAGAAATACATACAAAAAGCAAACAATTCGATTTACGCCATTAATTGAACAGGTAATTCCGTTTGGCGTCGGTGGATGGCGTCATGCGCTCGGAGTTTATTATCGTAAAGGGTTTGAGAACAACAAGGAAATTGAAATTAGACCACGAATTGATTACGGATTTAGAAATCAAGATGTGAAAGGAAGTTTAGGATTAGGATTCACCTACGATCCCTTACGTTTTTCCAGATTGTATGTTGAAGGAGGAGATGTGTACGATTTTGTCAATTCTTATGAGAGTATTCAAGGAACGCTTGGCCCGGCAAACCGCGTGCGTAACAAAAGGCTCTCGATTGAGCACGAATTCGAAGTGTTTAATGGCTTTTACCTGGCAACAAATCTGAAGTACTCACAACGAAGATCTATCGATAGTCTTGAATTCCCGGAATGGAACGAGGTCTTTGGAAATTTTCAGCAACCAAAACCATTCGACGATTACAACATCTTCATGACAGAGGTGGAAGTTGCGTATTATTTTGGTCAACGTTACATCATCAAGAAAGGCAAGAAGTACATTACGAGCAACAAATGGCCCCGCCTATCTCTCCTTTACCGAAAAGGATATCCGAATATTTTTCAAGGGCAATCAGACTTTGATTATTTGGAATTCGGAATGCACGATCGTATTGATCTCAAGGGACTTGGACAGTCTGAAGTGAAGATGGTTGCAGGATCATTTCTACGAAAAAACGATTTAAGACTGATAGAAAATCGATTCTTTCGAACTTCAGATCGATGGTTCTTTTCCAACCCTACCACTTCCTTGCAAATGTTGGATACGTCTCTCAACACCGGAAATAACTTCTTGCAAGCCAATTTCATTCACCATTTTAATGGATTCTTCCTCAACAAAGTATGGTTGCTCAACAAGTTGGGATTGGAAGAAACGATCGGAGGTGGATTGCTGATGGTTCCCGAATCGAACTTTAATCAGATTGAGTTTTACGTAGGATTGGAACGTATGTTCAGAATTCGAAAACAATTGTTCAAAATTGGATTCTATGCAGTGGCGTCCGATAACAATTTCGAATCTGCAGCCATTCGATACAAATTCGGCATCAATTTCTACGACTCCTTCCGAAACAAGTGGGATTATTAAACGAAAGGCCCGTGAACGCTAGATCACAGGCCTCTATATTGAATCCAAATTACTAGAGATTATAGGATAATCCTAATCTAATTCCAGAAGTCAATGGCATGAAATAATTTCGTCCTCCGAAGACACTTTGCACACCAACTCCAATGTTAGTTTCCAAGTTGATGTTTACTTTCCTTAAAATGGTTGCTTGAATTCCAATTGGCATGTTCACGCGAGTGAATAAACTTGATTTGGCATCGTAGAAACTGTCTTGACCAGAAATATTCATTCCAGAGCTGTCAGTTGTTGATTCCATCACAACCATTTGATTGTTGAATGAAGTTCCAAGTGTAATTCCAAGGCCAGTATAAGTGCTGAACCAGCCCTTTTTACCGAAGGATTTGCGAACAAGGTAGGCTCCTTCTAAACTTACCTCGTTGACAACATTACAATAGATAATTCTATTGCTAGAAAAGTTGTCGATCTCTGAATTAGAGTCATAAAATGAGATCATCGGTTCTCGACTTGAGTAGAATGCCCCGAACCGGAGTTCATGACCAAAGCGAGCATTAGGCCTGTTCGCAGTTAATGTTACATTCAATCCCAACCTACCTCCGGTTGATTGTCGATAAAGATTGTTATTCATTCCTGTCAAATCACGATCCAAAAGTGCTGGGTTTTGCGTGAAATCATACATCATATCTAGGTTCATTCTCCGGTAGATATCATGTACAGTTCCAACATTTAAGCCTATGGAATTGACCTTCCATTTTGGTGCTTTCATTGATTCTGTTTGTGAGGATACTGTGGTTGCCGATAGTAAAATGGCAACCAATCCGAAAATTGATTTAATCATAATTTCTCTTTTATTAAGTTTCGAAACATTCAACAATAATGAACGGCAGTTATTGCTGCAGGGCTGGGTTTTAACGATTCGCAATCGGGTCTTTTACAGGAATGCTTTTTGAATTGTTAATTGAATAAAATGAAGGTAGTTGAGGACAGAAGTGAACTTATCTCGAATAATTTCAAGTAATGGAAGTTCATCAAATTGGAATCCTAATAATTCCTGTAATCATTCCAAAGATTGGTTCTCAATCCAACCGAAACCAAATGTTGCGCAGAATTTGATTGCACGGTGTAGCGCAGGTTGTATTCCGCAAATGCAGATACACGGTAGATTTTTGGCAATTTCCGAGCAATTCTCCAACGGAAGAGCATCGTATGCGTGGCATTTCCCTGACCAATGAAATGACCTCTTTCGTATGGGCGATTGACGTAGGGCAGATAGATATCGGCACCGTAATTCAAGCTGTCCGTATCACCACCTCGTTGCGTATAATTGACGAAGAAATGTCCGCGCCAATTCTTTTTTGCCCATCGAATTTCTCCCAACACCTCGGCAAAATTTGCTCCGTATGGATGCGCCAAAGGACGTCCCTGGTTTGCATGATTGAGCTTGTCATTCAAATGAGCGTACGTGTACGGTCGCACAAAATTCATTTCCGCCCGTGCAAAGAATAGGTGATCACCTCTGGAAAAGTTGGTCTTTGCTCCAATCTGCCCTCCAAATTTGTTGGCCCACCAACCTGTGCGTTCCCGAATTTCTGAGAGGAAGAATTCATCAATGATAAATTGACCGTACAGCGTGAAATGTTCCAATTTTGAAGTCAGATCCAATCCTAACAACACATTATCGGCAGATCCCACCGAATATTCCTGAGGACGGTAGAAAACCACAGGGTTCAAATATTCAACCTCAAAACCACGGTTCAAAAGCGTATCCCTTGGATTGAATATCACCGTTTCAAAAACGCCAATATTTAACCAGGGAGCTGCATTGAATGAAATATGATGAGAAGAGGAAAATTTAGGATTCCAATTGCCCTGACTTCCTTCCCGCATGAATTGGTATAAAACAACATATTCCAAACGCCAAAATTCTGCTCGAATCAACCCAAATGGATACGGATTTCCATAATCACTTAAAAACAAAGAACGTGATCCTTCACCAATAAAGTTATGGTCAATTCCCGCTTGGAAATTGAAGATCTTGTTGGGTGCAAAGGAAATTCGGCTGCGAATATCCGTGTATAAATTGGTGTTTCCTTCTCGCCAATTGAAATACGCCCGCGGACGGTAGGAAGAGTCACCGTCATAAATCCCTTGAACTCCTGCCAAGTGAATGTTCCACTTGTCTTTGTAGAATCCCTGCCATTGAATTCCTGCACCTGTGCGGTATCCCGTTTCAAAGTCACCATTGTTGGGATTACTGCCAAAACCATTAAAATCAAATAACGGCCGCATATTCGACTGTTTCAAATCGCGTTGCAAGTACTGAAATTGAGAGTTTTGCGTTGTTGGCTTTAAGGAAGAGTGCGCACTTGCTCCATAAGTGCTAGAAATCAAGTCTGAATCAAAATTGTAATAATGTATGCGACCTTTTCCCGTGGTAGCAAAGTAGTATTGAAAGATTTGAGAATCTGTATTATTTATTCGTCCGAAGACAGAATCAGGAATGACGGCTCGGACATTTTGAGTTGTATCTGGCGTAATTTGCCCCCATCCGAAAATTGGAAGTAATACTAGGAGATATGTTGCAAGTAGATACTTCATTAGAAATCATCGTATTGATTCAACAATCCAGTGCGCATTCCCACTTGAAAAATGGTTCCATTCACGGGGTTTTCTTTCGTTGAGGTTCGAATGACGCTACGCCCAAAAACGCTAAAGTTCATTTTTCGATTAAAGCGATACCCTATCTCCAATTGCACATTCGTCGTGTTGAAGGAGCTTTCCGTTCCAGGGTCGATGAGTGCATGGGTTGGTAAAAGTCCGCGAGGATTGTAGTTGCGCAACATCATGTAAGAGATGAATAAATCGGCGTATACCCGCTTGAATTCATAATTGGAACGAACCATGATCTCTTGAATACCATCGCCTCGAATGTGCCCAAGAGGAAGGTTGTAATGCACGTAATTCAATCGTGGATTCTCTGCTGCATACATTTCCTCTGGAAGATAATTGAATTCAGCCTGCAGCATAAAATCTGTCAGACCGAAGAAGTTGTATCCGCGATATCCGACCTGGAATCCTGTGCGCTCAAAGTTCCAATTCGGAAGGGCAATTTGGCCATACAAACGATGTTTTTCTTGGAGTTGATACGAT
The DNA here is from genome assembly GCA_043584915.1 of Fluviicola sp. Taxonomy (GTDB): domain Bacteria; phylum Bacteroidota; class Bacteroidia; order Flavobacteriales_D; family Crocinitomicaceae; genus UBA4466. The sequence continues at coordinate 736,901 of CP121319.1, read as the reverse complement.
GCGTTTATACCAATCATACTATTAACTTCATTGGTTCCTAGCACCGCTGCAACCCCGGGAATTGGATTGTAAAACAATGGATGCGCTGATCGATAAGTAACGGAGTCGCCACGGTTCCAAATAACGCCTTCAAACAAACTGATATTTAATTGTTCATTTGGCATCCAGGTAAAATAGTTGACAGAGTGCCCTTTTGCCTCGTAATATGATTCCGCGGAACTCGTCAATGGGCGTCGCAACAAATTCAACAACTTGGATCGAAGCACGCGCATTTGAAATTTTGGATGGATGTTCCAATCGATGCGAAAATAGGGGGCGGAATATGAATTGTCTGAAAGCAATAATGACCGATGTCCGGAACCGATAAAGTGGCTGTTATTGCCAAAAGCGATTGTTAGGTTTTCCCACGGGCGGTAGGCAACGTTTCCAATTGCATAGCCAAAATCAAATCCGGTTTCTTTGAAAATTTTGGTACGACCTTCTCCTGGAACAACGGCATTTTGCGTGAAATATCCATTTTGGTTAAGGTAAAGTTCCCCAGCGGAAGAAAAGTATTCGCTTGCATATCGGGCAAACGTGGCTTGATTTTCATAGAAAGAGGTGGAAAACGACACTTTGTCCAATAGGTCTCCTTCCACTAGGAATCCACGTGTGTTACGCGAAAGCCTGCGCCCTGTGGTATCTTCCAAATCAGTGCCTATCGAAAAGTTAAAGGCAGGAGAAATGGTGAGGAAATAGCCTTCGCCCTTTAGTTCGAATAGGTGTTTTTTGAACAAGGTTTCCGTAACGTCGTAGTATTGTTTCGATGAATCATTGATTACGGCGAGTAAATCGTACGATCCTTCCGTGTAAGGAAAAAAGTCGCCATTATTGAAAGGAGATACCCGTTTGTTGGCAAATGTTTGGTCCTTAAAAAAGGAATGATGGGAGGTCAAACTTACTTGTGCCCAACTGATATTGCTAATAAGCAACACGAAAAGAAATAAGCATGCTTTCATCTTTTCAGTAAGGCTTTAGTTTTGGCAATAAACATTGGATTGAACAAGCGCTCTTTGTTGTAATACAACGGTTTGTTTTCGCTCACCGTCACAACGGTTCCTTGAAGCGCTTCTAAAATTGCCTGTCCTGCGGCAATATCCCATTCCATGGTCGGTGCAAACCTTGCATAAACATCTGCACGACCTTCTGCAAGATCAAAAAATTTCAGTGCGCTGCCTTTGTAGATATAATTGAGCTCGCCGAACTGAGCTTCCAATTGTTGCATGTATTTGAATCCGCTGCCATGGGTGTAGCTTCTAGAGCAAGTGACCGTTACTGGATTATTTCGTTCTTCTCGAGCCTGAATCTTATTCCATCGTTCCGAATCATTGATGTCCTCAAACATTGTTGTGAAAACGCCTGTTTCACTTCCTCCGAAAAGAATTTTCCCTTTCACTGGATCAGCAATAATTCCGAATACGGCTTTTCCGCTAATGACGTGTGCAATGTTCACCGCAAATTCATCATTTCGCCGCAAAAACATACGCGTTCCATCCAAGGGGTCAACGCACCAATTCTCGGTCCAGTTTTGGCGTTCCTCAAAAGTGGCTTGTTCCTGCTCTTCCCCAAGAATTGGAATGTTGGTTGTCAGCAGATGTCTTTCAATAATTTGAGAGGAAGTAATGTCGGCGATTGTTACGGGAGAACCGTCTTCCTTTTGAACAGCCACAACTTCCTTCTGATAGATCTCCAGAATGGCTTTTGATGCTTCAATAGCAGCTTTTAAGGCGGTAATATAGTAGGATGGAAGCTCCACGTTGCTGTTTCTGTAAAAATAGGCAAAATGAGTCCAAAGAAAAAACCCCACATACATCGATCAAAGTCGAGATGTGGGGTTTTAGAATGATTTATGGTGTTCGACTAGTGCCGTACGATCACTTTTCGGCTTACACGCGTTCCAGCTGCTGAAACAGTCACGAAGTATATACCATTTCTAAATTCTGCAACATCAATTGTTTTAGATCCAGAAAGCGATGTATTCAAAACGATATTTCCAAGTACGTCAACAATTTGAAGGTCTGCAGTCGAGAATCCCTCTGCATTGATGGTGATGTACTCATTCGCTGGATTTGGTTGAATTCCAACTGTGAGTGTTGGTTCAGGTATGCTTAATGGTGTCAATGTCACTTCAATATCCATTGAATCCATTTTGGGATTACTAGGAGTTCCTACATAATAACGATAGGTATATGTGCCTGGATCTAAATAATCAGGCCAAATTTGAGCCTTTAACTCAACCGAATCATTTGGAGCGACGAAAGCACCATTTCCTGCTGTTAGTTGGTAGTAATCCATGTTCATATTACTTGAATCAATACAAATTCCAAAACCAGAACTACCTTCCCAGCACAATCCATCCTGCCATGACGAAGCGACGGGGGAAATTTTTTGACGTGAGACAACAAACAAACTATCCATTCCTGAATTATTCACGAAGTCGACATATATGGCTCTTTCGGATGTGTCTAGTGCCTGGTATGAAAAAGTAGAGCCAGCGTAATTCGTTCCGGTTAAATCTCCTTGAACGTACGCTCCAAATTGTCCGAAGGACGTTGAGGCAAACCCCACTGTGATAAGTAATAATGTGTATAATTTCTTCATGATTCTAATTTGATACTGCTAGTATATGGAAAAACCCAATGTCGCACTAAATTTGATTCTCTGGATTCGATGATTCCTATGAAAATCTGTAAGATTCCCATAATAAGAGAACTAAAGTTTAGCGCAAAAAAAAGCTCTGGAAGTACCAGAGCTTTTTCAATATTATTTGAGGACGTTTAGTGTCTCACAATTACCTTACGACTCACACGCGTACCTTTCGCAGATACAGTCACAAAATAGATTCCATTTCTATATTCAGCAACATCAAATGTTTTTGAACCTGAAATTGTTGTGTTCAAAATTACGTTCCCTAACACATCTACAATTTGAACAGATGCTGAATTGACACCTCCCGCAGTAACAGTAATGTTTTCTGTTGCCGGGTTTGGCTGAACTCCAACGGATAATTCAGGTTGTTGCTCTGCGATTGAAGCCCCCAAAAGAACAACTTCAACGTCAATTGAATCTTGGTAAGGGTCTTGATCTGTTCCTACATAGTAACGGTAAACCGCAGTTCCCGTTTCAGCCGTAGTTACGGCGTGAGCCGCTAGAATGCCATGTTCGCCATCTAGCACAGTCACAGCGTTTGTTGTCATATTAAACAATTCCATGTCCATTGCACCCGCTCCGATACAAATTCCACCGAATTGATCCGTTTCGTGTCCCCAGCATAGATAATCTTCCCACGAAGAAGGTTGATCAATTCTACGACGACTAATCAACCACATTTCAGTTGAACCTGATTCATTGTAAATGTTGATTTTTTTCTCATTGTCATCGGCAGTTGCTGCGTAGTATGAGTAAGTACCCCCCCCGGCGTAGTCCGTTTGAGTGGCATCACCTTCCACATAAATCTCAATTTGAGCCGAAGCTGCAACTGAAATTCCCGCGATTGCTAAAACAGATAGTATTAGTTTTTTCATACGTTTTCAAATTCGTGTGTCTAACAAATATAGGCATAAAGCCTTTACAGGTCAAGGATATTGCAAGGATTGCGCCAAAAAATGTAAAAAAAGCATGAAAAGAATTGTATTCCTAAAACCGCCCATTTTTAGAGGGTTCCAGGATGTAATTGATCAAAAATATACACGTCCAAGAACAGAAAGTGTAACCCTATTGCCCTGTTTGCGTACTATTCGGCTTCTTTTGTCGTGCGATCAATGAATGCGTCGGCCGCAGCAAATAGTCGTGTTTTTTTCTCCGAATCCATCTTTTTTAACGTGGAAACCATCATCGCCATCCGAGGGTTTTTCGCAAATGTTTCCTCATTTTTTGCAATAAATCGCCAATACAACCCATTTACCGCATCTTCCCATTCACCTTTTGGGTAACGGCTCATCTTACGAATGTAGTTCGCGCCACCTATATATGGTTTGGTGGCAAAAATGCCTCCGTCTGCAAATTGACTCATTCCAAAAACGTTCGGTGCCATTACCCAATCTGCTGAATCGACGTACATTTCCATAAACCATTTATAAACTTCTTCGGGCTCTACTTCTGCCAAAAGCATCATATTTCCAAGAATCATCAATCGCTCGATGTGATGGGTATAACCGAAAGTTTTCGCTTTCAAGATGGAGTCATCCAAGGGCGGGATTTGCGTGGTTCCGTCGTACCAACAAGATTGTAGTTTCCGAGAATGTTGGAAGTGGTTGACGTTTAATTGTTCATCGTATTCATGATAGATGCCGCGAATAAACTCGCGCCAACCAATAATCTGGCGCACAAAACCTTCCAAACTTGGGAAGTGTGTTTCATGTTTTTTAGCAAATTCCAGCGCCATTTGAATCAACTCGTCGGGCGTGATGAGTCCCATATTCAAGTAGGGCGAGAGTACTGAATGAAATACAAACACTTCGTTGGCATCAATGGCATCTTCATAAGGTCCAAAGGATGCAAATCGTTCTTCAAAAAATTGTTGTGTCAGTGCTAAAACTTGATCTCGGGTAGTTGCCCAACAGAAATTTTTGGTGCTCCCTGGGTGTTCGGGGAAAAGATCTTCAATTAGCTTGGCAACAGTTTTGGTATGCTCTGTAGGCTCTGGGAAATGGATGGGCGGAATAGAAATTCCCTTTGGAAGTTTCTTTCGGTTGTCGGCATCAAAGGACCACTGACCATGTAACGGCTGTGCATCGTCTTCTAACAGAATGTTTAACAGCTTCCGTTGTTGTTGGTAAAAAGTATGCATGAAGGGGCGTTTCGTTCCTTCTAGATAGGTGCGAAATTGTTCTTTTGAGGTGAGAAACCCGGGCGAAGGCAATTGTTTCAGTGATAAATCATTGGATGCACAAAATGCTACAATTCGATTTTCGAAAAAATGATCTTCGATATCGTAGGTCACCAATTCATCCACTTCTGGATAGCGATTGATTATTTCAACCAAATGATCCTCGTAAGAACGCTCGCTCGATTCGGCATCCAAGTAAATATACTCTAGCTTGTGTTTTGATTTGAGCATGTCACCATGAGAGCGCATTGCAGACAGAAACAAAACCAGTTTGTGTTTGTGATAGTTGAAATGGGTACACAAACCATGGTCTTCAATCATGACGAAAATGGTGTTCTCGTCGGGACGTAATTTTTCGTGATCTGGGAAAAGACAGTTCCCAAGGATCAGCGCAATTTTCATCTTCTTCATTCAATCTTCACTTTAAATTGCAAGGTAAAAATAGAAAGAATCGCTCTTTCTATACCAATCGACTAGAGTAAATAAGTATAGGATTCCAAGAGTTTTTGCCAAGTTCTGGCGGTTTTGGAGGGAAAAATACGCTAACTTTGAAAAAGCGGCAGGGTATTTGAATTCCGTGCAGCAAATACTATAAATAAACGTAACATGAAAAAACTAGCATTACTCCTTATCGGATTTACATTTACACTAGCTGCAACAGCACAAGAAGGAGGAGATGATCACAACAACGATTCCAACAAGAAAGTAGCATCGGTGAAATTGATGGACATGGACGGGAACGAGGTAAATACTGCCGATCTTGGTTTCGATGGTCCTGTTATTATCAGCTTTTGGGCAACCTGGTGTTCTCCTTGTAAGCGTGAATTGAATACCATCCATGATATGTACATTGATTGGCAAGATGAAACGGGCGTTACGCTTGTAGCTGTTTCTGTGGATGATGAGCGAACAAAGAATTCTGTTCCAATGTATGTCAATGGAAAAGGATGGGAATATCTTGTATTGATGGATCCAAATGGAGACTTTAAAAGAGCCATGGGGGTAAATAACGTACCACATACTTTTTTAATTAATACTGACGGAACTATTGTATACTCTCACAACAACTATGCTCCGGGAGACGAAGAAGAACTTTACGAAGAACTTTTGATGCTTGCGGAAGAATCAGAATAATCTGACTGCCCATATGGGCTTTACTGCTGCGAAACTTATAAAACTGCTTAATTGATGAAAAAACTGACGATTGTTGGTCTTTGCTTGCTGTTAACTGCTGGGGCATGGGCGCAAAACAACAATGGGAACCTTACGGGTAACATGGAAAGTACCTTCCAGTACCTGAATGAGGATACCGTAATTAACGCAAACCAACCACCAGAAAAAGGTTTGTTAAATACCTACATGAACGTTTTCTACACCAACGGAAAGTTCAAAGCTGGAATGCGTATCGAATCATATTTGCCAAGAATTCAAGGATACCCGAACCGTTTCAGTGGAACAGGGTTGGGCATGCGTTACATTGGATATGAGAACGATTTTATCGACATCACCTTGGGGTCTATTTACGAGCAGTTTGGTTCTGGAATGATATTGAGAGCCTATGAAGATCGTGCTTTAGGATACGATAGCTTCCTTGATGGGGCTCGCGTTATTTTCCGACCTCGTGCCGGAGTTAAAATCAAAGGAGTGTACGGATTGCAACGTTTTTCGTTCGATGATGGACAAATTACACATGCACCCGGAATTGTTCGTGGATTCGATGGAGAAATTAACCTAAATAGAGCTATTCCTGCATTGAATGGAAAGAAATTGGACATTACATTAGGCGGTTCCTTCGTGAGTAAGTGGCAAGATGATGATCGCGAAGATTTGATTCTTCCAGAGAACACAGGGTCGTATGGAGGGCGTGCAAAATTGCGCTACAAACGATTTACTTTGGATGGTGAGTATATCATCAAAGAACAAGATCCTTCAGTAGATAACGGATTCAATTACAACTACGGTCACGCGGCATTGTTCAATTTTGGGTATTCTCAAAAAGGGTTGGGAATTGCCGTTTCTGCAAAGTCGGTGGATAATATGAGTTTCCGTTCCGATCGAAACGCAACATTGCAGGATGCTTTGATCAACTTCTTGCCGCCAATGAACAAAGTACATACGTACAACCTAGTGGCTTCCTTGTATCCATATGCAACGCAGCCCGTGGGTGAAATGGCCTATCAAGCCGAAATTTTGTACACCATTCCAAGAGGATCAAAATTGGGAGGTAAATACGGAACATCGCTTAATTTGAATTTCTCGACTGCTTATGGCCCAAATAGAAACCAAGTATCACAAGAGTTGATAGATACGAACCGTGTTTTTTATGAAACGGGATTGTTTGACATGGACGACAGCCTTTACTGGCAAGATATCAACTTCAACATTTACCGAAAGTTCAGCAAGAAGTTCAATATGAAATTGAGCTATTTCAACATCATTTTGAACAATGACGTAGCAAAAGTGGCAGAAAATGCAAAAGGATTGGTTCGCACCAATATAGGTGTAGCTGAATTCGGATATAAAATCAGTAGAAAACACTCGCTTCGAGCAGAGATTCAAGCCTTATTTATCGCTGATAAGGAAGATGGAGGAATCAACGACCAGGGGAATTGGGTAACCGCTGTAATTGAGTATAACGTATCGCCACATTGGTTTTTCAGTGTGATGGATCAATACAATTATGGCAACCCAGTTGAATCGCGTCAAGTCCACTATATATACGCTTCTGCGGGATATATTCGAGGAGCCACACGCGTCACTGCGGGATACGGTCGCCAACGTGCTGGATTATTTTGCGTTGGAGGAGTATGTCGCTTTGTTCCGGCATCGAATGGTTTGACATTATCAATAACGCACAGTTTTTAATAGTAGAAATATGAAAAAGATCTTTTTATTTATTGGAGTAGCCGCATTTTTGTTTGCGTCTTGTGACAAAGTAGAAAACCCTTACGGTGGAGGCCTTACGGAAGGTTCTTACGACTTATATCCTGATGGAGATTCTACGCATTATGCACAAAACGCCTGGCCGACGTTCTCGGCAAATACGAGCGATGATCGCAGCGTATTAATTGAGGATTATACTGGACACAAATGTATTTTCTGTCCTGCAGCTGCGGCAGAAGCTGAAAGTCTGAAGAATGCCAATCCAGGGCGCGTTGTCGTGATGGGCATTCACTCAGGACCAACTGGGATTGAAGCATTTCAAACAGAGGATGCAGAACACCCGGCAATTTTCTACAATGAATTATCGGAAGCGCTTGGACAGTATTTCGGAATGAATTGGCCAGCGAGCCAGTTTATCGGGAATCCATTTGGATCCATCAGCCGCCGAGATAATGGAAACGGAACGCCAATGGAAGGCCCTCAAACTTGGGCTGTTTCAGTAAGTAATATTCTACAAGCCAACGACAATAAAGTGCGTTTGCAAGCAATGTCTAACTATTACCCAAGTACGCGCGGGCTGTTTTTGCACACAGAAATTGAAGTGGTAGATCAAGCATTGACGAATGAACTGCGTGTTGTAGCTTATTTGGTCGAAGACGAATACGAATCGCCTCAGAGTTTCCCAAGCGGAGTTCTCCAGGATGATTACATGCACCATGACATCCTAAGAGCTTCTATTGATGGAACTATTTGGGGGCAGGAACTGGATGATGAGCATTTGGATAATGGCAAATACTACTTCAATTACATTTATGAAGTGCCAGAAGCGTATGCGGGTAACTCACACGCTGTTATTTTCGTTCGTGATGCAGATACGGAAGAAGTATACCAAGTCATTAAGCACGATTTCTAATACAATTTTATGAGAAAGTTATTTTTAGTTGCCGCTGCGGCGTGTTTCCTCTTTTCCTCTTGTGATAAAGTAGAAAATACGTCAAGTCAGGGAAATCAGTCTGGGTATGAGTTATATCCACTCGGAGATTCGACGCATTATGCGCAGAATGCCTGGCCAACATTTTCAGCGAATACAAGCGATGATCGTAGTGTATTAATTGAGGATTATACTGGGCACAAATGTATTTTCTGCCCTGCGGCAGCTGCGGCAGCCGACAGTCTAAAGAATGCAAACGCGGGTAGGGTTGTCGTGATGGGAATTCACTCAGGACCAACTGGGATTGAAGCATTTCAAACGGAGGATGCAGAACACCCGGCAATTTTCTACAACGAATTATCGGAAGCGCTTGGACAGTATTTCGGAATGAATTGGCCAGCGAGCCAGTTTATCGGGAATCCATTTGGATCCATCAGCCGCCGAGATAATGGAAACGGAACGCCTATGGAAGGCCCTTTTACATGGAGTAACTCAGTGGATAATATTATCCAAGCTAACGACAACAAAGTGCGTTTGCAAGCAATGTCTAACTACTACCCAAGTACGCGCGGATTGTTTTTACACACAGAAATTGAAGTGGTAGATCAAGCGTTGACGAATGAACTGCGCGTTGTAGCTTATTTGGTAGAGGATGAATTCGAGTCACCACAAGATTTCCCAGGAGGTATAACTCAAACGGATTACATGCACCATGACATCCTAAGAGCTTCCATTGATGGAACTGTTTGGGGGCAGGAATTGGATGCTGAGCATTTGGATAATGGCAAATACTACTTCAATTACATTTATGAAGTGCCAGAAGCGTATGCGGGTAACTCACACGCTGTTATTTTCGTTCGTGACGCAGATACGGAAGAAGTATACCAAGTCATTAAGCACGAATTTTAGAATACTGAGATTAGTAACATTCAAAGCCCCTGCATCTCGACTCCGCTCGATGATCAGGGGCTTTTTTGTGCTTTCAACTGTGCTAACTAATGGTAATCTATACCTTTAGTAATCAGTGTTTTGTGAATAAAAAATGGGCAATTTGTGTATAACCTTCCCAAGCCTTGCCACTCAAAGGATTTCACAACCTTTCATAGTTTTTAACAGATTTTGACAAAATAAAACCGACAAATAATTGTTATATTAAGTGTCCATTCTAAAAACCACAAGTTATGCTTGAACTCACAAAGAAAATACTTCGCAACGTTAGTTTTGATGCGCAGTTGTTTCAAAAGGAGCTCCACAAAGCCTTAAAGTGGATTACAGATACTGAAGAGATACAACGTTTCCAGGAATGGTGTATTACCGAATTCGGAACCACGTATCCCAAAATTATTAATCGAGCCTTCGGGCAATCAACAACAAACTAAATTGAAAGTCGTCTTGAAAAGGACGACTTTTTTGTTTCAGCAATTGCGGTGCAACAAAAAATTCAACGCAATCCCCCCTTTCAGCATTCTTTTATCTTTGTTACTCGTAATAAAACGCTATGAACGACAACAACAAGGGAATTTTGTTTCTGTTTAAATACAGAAAACTGTGGATACTATCATTGATCATTGGGGCAGCTTTAGGTTGTGGGGCCACTTTCACAATGTCTCCAAAGTATATGTCAACGGCCATTGTGTATCCCTACAATTCGCAAACCCGAGACGATCTGATTTCCAACCCTCAATTTGGTTACGAAGTTGAATCGGAGCAATTGATGCAGTTGCTGAATTCAAAATCGATGCGCGATAGAACAATTCAGGAATTCAAACTGTATGAATACTACAACATCGACACCAACGAGCAGTCTTGGAATTCAGAAATCACGCGGCGCTATGTAAAGGATGTCGTCTTTTTGCGCTCGAAATTCTTATCCGTTGTAATCAACGTGACAATGGAAGACCCTGAATTAGCTGCCAATGTTGCGAACTATCAGGTAGAGGAGGTAGATCAATATCGAGCATCCATCTTCAAAGCCAATCGAATTGCTGATCTTGATAAGTCCAAAGCAGTGATGGAAATGAATGCAGCGGCACTAAAGAGCCTTCAAGATTCTATTTATGCCGTAAAAGGCGGAACAGATGCGCTGTTGTTCAACTTCATTGAGAACCTCAACAACGATGAGTACAATCCTTCCGATTTTGTTGATATACCCGAATTGGAACCGCTTATTGTTGACTATAAATTTGCTTACGATAAATACGTGAACGCAAGAAATTCTTTTGAGGAGAAAAAGCAAGCCATGGAAGACCCAATTCCATCGGTGTATAAGGTAGACGTTGCGCAGCCAAGTTATCGTGCTGTATCGCCTTCTTTTGCAATTAACATTGCTCTGGGAGCTCTCGTATTCTTTATGCTTGTATTCTTGGTGCGCTACTTTATGGACAAATGGCAAGAAATTAAAGCCGAACTACCGAAGTAATGAAATCGCTTGGGATTGGGAAGAATGAACTTTTGGCACTGCTCATTTCCGGAGTGTTGCTCGCAGGTATCTATCAATACTATGGAGACCTCAATGCGACAGCGTTACTGGCGGTTATTATTTGCGGATTGCTGTTTTCCGTTGCCATTGCACTTCAAAAGACCTTCTGGTTTTACGCTACCATGGTTTTTTTTATTCCACTTTCCATTGATGTTGGAATAGCCGGTGGTGCTCAGGTCAATACGCCATCTGAGCTAATGCTGTTGCTGTTGCTCGCGGTATTAGTGCTTTTCCATAAAGATTATGGACGAACGTTACAAACTACCTTACGTCACCCTATTGCCATCTTTCTCTTAATCGATTTATTCTGGCAACTGATTGTCACCTTCAAGAGTTCTCAAATGGATGTTTCCTTGAAAAGATGGATCATTCACACCATTTTTACCATTGGATTTTTCACCACGATTTCAATGCTCAAAAGTCCAAAGCGCATCATTCAAATTTGGATGGCGTACGCAATAGGTCTGATTCCTGTGATGTGGGTTGCCTTTCGACATTTGCAACATCATAATTTTAATCCACGGACGGTTTTCGCAATATCAGAGCCCTTTTTTCCAGATCATACCATTTACGGAGCCTGTCTGGCATTTATCATTCCGCTGCTCATTTTGTTGTGTATTCATTGGAAAAAGCTCCATTGGAAACGATGGCAATCAGTTGGACTTTTCCTACTTACAATAGTCATTATTGGGTCTGATTTTATGGCTTTATCACGAGCCGCCATTCTCAGTCTCGTTGTAGCCGCTCTCTTTGCACTTCTTTTGTATTGGAAAATGCGTTTCCGCGGTCTGGTCGTTGGATTGATTGCCCTTACTGTGTTGGCGTTTTCCCTACAAAATCAGATTTATGCGTATCTCGAAAAGACAGAAGCGGTTAGTAATGATGGACAAGTGACCAATCATCTGAGTTCTGTAACGAACATTCAAACCGATGCCTCCAATTTGGAACGAGTCAATCGTTGGGTTTGTGCTGTGAGAATGTTTGAGGATCGTCCGTTTGTTGGATTTGGTCCGGGAACGTATCAATTTGAGTACAACAAATATCAAACGATGGAATACAAAACCTACATTTCATCGAACACAGGGGAAAAGGGAAATGCGCATTCAGAATACCTGACATATTTGAGTGAAAAAGGGCTTCTTGGAGCTATTATTTTCCTCTGCATTGTATTCTCGGCGCTCTATTTTGGCATTAAAAATCACGAACAGTTGGAAGATCCTTTGCTACGTCTACTCAATTTGGGAATCTTGTTGGGGTTAGTGACGTACTTCTTTCACGGCATTTTCAATTCGTTTATGGATCAAAGCAAAATGGCCTTTTTGTACTTTTCAGCGCTCGGAACCCTGGTTTGGATTTCTCAAATTGCTCGTAAATCCCAAAAAGAAGTCGGATAGATTCATTTTAGCCGGACTTTTTATCATTTACCATATGAAAGAACCAACCTTCCATTAATTGATCTCCGGGCGGAATAATTTCATTCATAGCGTGTTGGTACTTCTTAAATTCTCTGCGCGATTTGAGATGGAAGATGGAGCGAATTTTTCCTGTTCGAGTGAAACGTCGAGATTCCTTATTTTGCTTGATGGGTGTCAACGACTTTTCGTTAACAATGGCATTTGCTTCCATCATTTTCAGCTGATACGATTCAAATAATTGAATCCAATCTGTTGGGTAGGGAAAATCTCCGGTGGCTTGAATAATTCCGAACTCTTGTAGACATTTATCATTGATTTCTTCGATGGTAGTTAACGCTACGTGAGGCAGCCAAACCGTTTCATTGCATATAAATTTGCCTCCCGGTTTTAACCAAAGTTGAATGTTTGTTAGCAGTTGTCTCAAGCTACGCTCGTTCTGTATCGCCAAAATACTTTCCAAATAAATGGTATCGAATTGATTTTCTGTAAAAAGTGTTTTCTGTTCCTCGATTAAGTGAAGGGATATTTGATTGACTAGCTTGCTTGCCTTTATTCGCTTCAAGGCTGTTTCAAACATGAATTCAGATCGCTCAAGGCCACAAAAAGTAGTTTTTGGGAATCGATGCGCAAGTTCTACAATGGTGGCACCTGTTCCAAAACCAATTTCAAGTATCGACTCGTCAGCTTGGCAATCCAATTTTTCAATAAGTAGCGCCGTTGAAGCAGCCCCATGCGCATGTAAAAAGTCGGCATGATTACGAGCAAAATATTTCAGAATGTCTTGCGCCAATTGGTTCGATTTGAAGGGTGCCATCAAATTTAAGGAAATCAGTTGCCAATTTAACCACAACGATATGTTTTCGCTTTGCAACGAAAGCACTAATTTGGCAATCAACACGAATTGAATTGAACGGGAGAGACCTTGGTAAGAAAATTTGGAAACGTACCTGGCAAATTGCCTTGTTGCTGTTTTGTACGCTATTGGTTTTGGAACTGGCTTACCGTTTTCAATGGATCGATTTCTATAAAACGGAGTACAAAGCGCTGAACAAAAAGATACGGAAGAACCAACCCAATGTGCTTGTTTTTGGTGATTCTTTCACGGCGTACCCCAGAGGATATGTAGGACATTTTCGAAAGGAATATCCCAAGTTGAATGTCATTAATTGTGCCATGCCTGGGAGTGGTCCGTATGAAATGGAATTGATTGCTTCGGGACGTATTGACGCACATCCGCCAAAAGGAATCATTTATCAGATGTATGTTGGAAACGATCTTACCGATTTGAGTCCGCCTGTAAATTGGGGAACCCTGTCATTTTCGCGCAATTGTTATTGGTCTGCGAAACCCTACTTCGAAGTTTTGGGGCTGCTATCCAGACGTTTGAGTGGACTCCAATCTGATTTCGATCCGAAAAAACTGAAACAAGATGAGGTGGAATTTTCGACATCGCTGTATTCGCCACGAACAAAAATGATGATTCGAGCTTCCTCCAACTACATCAATGAATCGATATTGATTTCTGAAAACTTGGAAGATGCCGTGGAGGATGCCAAGGAATCCATTGCCTACTTGCGAACGTTGGTGCCATCAAAAGTGCCTATTTATGTGGTCGTCATACCTCATTTTAGTCAGGTTTCCGTAAACTACAATACCAATTATGAGCGACTATCAGGCCATAAATCCGACATGAAATTGAATTATCCTTTGCTAAAAGAAATATCTACGGTAAAAGGTGTCACTGTTTTGAATCCAATGCGGTATTTTCGTAAAATGGAAGCGCAAGGCAAGCAACTGTATTTCAACAATGACCCTCATTTGAATGAGGCGGGACAGTTGGCGTTGTTTGAGTATCTACAGCAAAAAACAAAGAATCTGTGGCACTAGATGGACCGAACTACGTATTGGGGATCTCGGCTTACTTCCATGATTCTGCCGCTGCTTTGGTGAAAGACGGGCAGGTCATTGTTGCGATTCAAGAAGAGCGTTTATCGCGTAAAAAACAAGATAGCGGATTACCGGTGAAAGCCGCAGCGTTTTGCTTGGAAGCCGCAGGGATCACCATTCAAGATGTCGCAACGGTTGCCTATTACGAGAAGCCTTTTCAAAAATTTGAACGATTGCTAGAAACGCAAATTGCCTTTTACCCACAGGCGTATTTGCCCTTTCGAAAAACGGTAAAATCCTGGTTGCGCGAGAAATTGTGGGTGCCTCACAACATCAGAAAAGAGCTAGGATTTAAAGGATCATTTTTTTATGCAGAACATCATGAATCGCATGCAGCCGCCGCCTGTTATGCTTCACCTTTTGAAGAAGCTGCGTACCTCACGTTGGATGGTGTTGGTGAGTGGGCGTGTGCATCCTTGGGGACTTTTGAAAACAACGAATTGACGCAAATCGCACAGCAAAATTATCCACATTCGGTAGGGATGTTGTATTCTGCGTTCACGCAATATTGTGGCTTTCGCGTAAACAGCGGAGAGTACAAACTTATGGGATTGGCTCCGTATGGAACGCCAAAATATGTCGATCTAATCAAGGACAAAATTGTGACCATCAACGAGGATGGTTCGATCGAATTGAACTTAAAATATTTCCAATTTCACCGTGGCATGCGCATGATCAATGCGCGTTTTGAATCGGTAATGGGAAAGCCTGCACTCAAACCAGAGAAGAATCACAGTACATTTTATATGGATGTAGCCGCTTCCATTCAGTTGGTCTTGGAGGAAATCGTTTTGAAAACGGCACAGCATGTTCGAAACGTGACGGGGAAGAAGTATTTGTGTTATGGAGGCGGCGTAGCATTGAACTGCAGGGCGAATCAGCGCTTGTTGGAAAGCGGCATTTTTGATGATGTTTTTATTTACAGCGCAAGTGGTGATGCTGGTGGAGCTGTGGGAACGGCTTTGCTGTGTGCAAATCAAAATGCCAAAAGAGAAATCACCCCAATTTCATCGTACTTAGGCAAAACGTTTTCTGCAACTGAAATTGAATCTACACTGGAAGAGTATAAGGTGCAATTTTCGGCGCTCTCGGATGATGAATTGTATGATGCAACTGCGACCTTGCTTAACGAAGGAAAAGTGATTGCCTGGTATCAAGGAAGAGATGAAATGGGCCCAAGAGCATTGGGGAATCGAAGTATTTTAGCGCGACCGAACGATGAGGAAATGCGCGACCGAATCAATGAGATGATCAAGTTTCGTGAGCAATTTAGACCTTTTGCCCCCGTGGTTTTAGAAGAATTGGCCGATCAATATTTCGACAATGTTCGCAATGCGAACGAGATGCTCTTTACGTTTAATTCCAACAATGGATCTATTCCTGCATGTGTGCATCGTGACGGAAGTGCGCGAGTTCAAACCGTGAATGCCAAACAGAACAAACGCCTGTATCAATTGTTGGAAGCATTTCATG
This sequence comes from Fluviicola sp., assembly GCA_043584915.1. Lineage (GTDB taxonomy): Bacteria > Bacteroidota > Bacteroidia > Flavobacteriales_D > Crocinitomicaceae > UBA4466. The sequence goes on along the minus strand of CP121319.1, from coordinate 720,906 downwards.
AAAAATCGGGTATTCCCGTTTTGATCAACACGAGTTTTAACCGCCGTGGAGAGCCCATGGTGCATAGTCCGGAAGATGCGCTGAGAACTTTTTTCGGTAGCGGTTTGGATGTTCTCGTAGTGGGAAATGTGATGGTTCAGAAGGAAGGCAATGAAGATGTAAAAATTAAGGACGTACGACTTGAGTTGGATTAGAACGATATATCAAGAAAGTGTCGCATTGTCTTCGAAACGAAGCAAGCAATTGCAATTTACAGCATTGATATTTGTGTTGGTTGGGGTGTTGTTCTATCGATGGTATGGCCTTACCATGCCTTTTTACAGTCGAATGATTGCCTTTTCGGTTATGACATTCGGATTGTTCTTGTTACCACAGCTGCTGTATCCGGTTTTGGTGATTTGGTTCTTTATTGGGAAGTTGTTGGGCGAATTTGTTAGCTCCATTTTGCTTTCACTGCTCTATTTTCTGTTTATTTGGATCGGAAAACTCTTCGTGAAGGTAGATTTAAGCCCTGGTTGGAAAGAAAAAACCAATGCGAAGGAGTATGAAAACATGGGATAAATGAGTCGTTGGGAAGTCGCTAGATCATTGGGTAAATTTTTCTGGAAGAAACGTAAGTTTTGGTTGTTTCCATTGTTGTTGGCATTCTTGATTTTGGCCGTTTTGATCCTTCTTGGGGAATCGTCTGTTTTGGCGCCGTTGGTGTATCCTTTTTAGATTTTTTTTGTCAATTGAAAAATTGCAAGTGGCTTACATTTAGCAAATTATGCAATTCTAGAATTTGCAAAAACGCGTTTTTAGGAACAAGAAGTTGATCGAAAAATTTGAAATCTCAAGAATTATAACGAAATTATAGACAGTACATTCTATCCGTAAACTACCCCCTACCAAGTAAAAAAAGACACATCTTATCCAGTTAATCAACAAAGAAAATTACGCTTATTTCAAGGTTCAAACGTAGCTTGAATCTCAAACAAGAAATTCTTCTCAAAGAAACTTTTTTTGGTGCTTTGCAATTCAAACGCGTACCCCTGCTGTTTCGCGATAGATTGAATCTTCTCCAAATCACAACCATCAGACAGCGTCATGAAAATTCCACTGAAAATTTTGCGCCCCTTGAGTTGTTCAAACAGCCGTATAAAATACTCAAACCCTTCGCCACAAAACCACGCTTGTTCGGCATCTGTCGTTGGGTTTTTTGGATAAAATGGAGGATTAATCAACACAAAATCGAAAGTGATTTGTGGAACCGCAACAAACAAATCAGATTCCAATGCCTTCACGGATATATCATTGGTTGCTGCATTTTTTTGGAGAAGTTTTATCGCCTGTGGATTGATATCAATGGCCCAAATATTGGCACCTTTCTGCGCCGCTCGCAAGGAAGTAATTCCACTACCACACCCAACTTCAACAACGTTCTTTTGATCCAAATCATTGGCTTCTACCCAAGCAAGGAGCATTTGACTACTATCGAAGTATTTGGGATGAAAAACACCCGGCTCCATCGCAATTTCCAGCGATCCATAGTGATAAGAACGATCGTTTTCAATTTTTCGCAAGATGCGTTTCGAAAACAATCGGAACCAGATATTTTGAAGTTTTTTACGCATTTACTCGCTATAAAACCCTTGTTCTTCAGGTTGACGGTATTTCCAGATTTTCAGCAGTAATTTGATCTCATACGGGAAGGCAAAAAATCCTGTTTTGTAACGCCACCAAGAAACCATTCGTAAAAGGCGCCGCTTGTTTTTTGTAATCCTGAAATCGCTGCTCGTTGGAAACATACCATTTAATACCGTCTCGAAATTTTTAATTCGCTTGATGTGTTTGGCATTCAGCCATGGCGTTAATGGATTCTTGCGCAAATCGAAGCGCTCCCAGGCAGGAGAAAGCCAATCTTCCAGGGTTTGCGGAAAAGAGAAACCTTGTTCCTGAATCATTGCGTACAATTCACTTCCCTCGGTAGGGACGGGCGAATACACGTAAATGATGATCTCTGTATCGGGATTTATGCGCTTAATTTCTTGAATGAATCGAATATCTTCGTTGATTTGGCGCAGTACTTTTTCATGGCTATCTCCAGGCATTCCCAAAACAAAACTGTACTCGGGAACAATGCCAATTTTTTTCAATCGTCCGGCAAATTCCTTAATCTGAGCTCCCGATTGCGTGCCGCCTTTGTCCATTTGTTTTAGCACTTCATCGTTGCCCGTTTCAGCGCCTAAAAAGATCATCTGTAAGCCTGCCTCATGCATCAATTTCAGATCTTCATCAGAGTATTTATTGATAGTGTCGATGCGTCCTTCTCCCCACCAGGAGATTTTTTCGTCTTTGATTTTTTCGGCGAACGACACCACGCGTTTTCTCGAAGTAAAGAAGTTGTTGTCGTGAAATTCTACTGCATCAATGCCATATTTCGACTTGAATCCCAAGACATCATCTGCCATACGCTGAGCGCTTAAACCTTTCCATCGGGCGTTGTAAATAGGAACTACGGCACAAAAAGAGCAAGTAAAAGGGCAGCCAAAACTAGAGTGATAAGCAAGCGTTTTACGCCCCATGAATGTCTTCGCCAAATAATTATCCAGAGGATAGGTTTCGTCCAACTTATTGTAGGCAAACGCCGGTAAATTATCCATGTCTGGAAGTGCCTCTTTTTTGGTGGTAATGATTTTCCCATCCTCACCCTTAAAAATCAAATTGCAAATCGATGGAATGGCCTCTTTATTGTTTGAAGCAATCGCATCGAGCAAGGCAGGAAACGCGGTGTCACCCGGGCCATTGATCACGTATTTTACCCAACCGGAGTCCAAAACAACCTTGTGTTGATTGGCAGCAAAATAGCCTCCCCAAATAATGGTAATGTTGGGAAATTTCTCATGAATCGTTCTGGTAAACGGAATTGCCTGAGAAAGTTGAGGACCGGGCATTACGGTCATTCCAACGAAACCAACATCATGCGATTCGATCAGTTCCAGAAGTTTTTGCAAAGGTTCCGTTTCCATGTTCCCATCTACAAAATGATAGGGGAACTTGCCGTCAATGGAAGACCCAACCTGCAAAATAGAATTGGGAATTCGGTGTTTGGCGTCTGCACTGCGCGGATTAAATAATACTACGTGTTTCGCCATTTTAGTGAAAAATTACCTTTTCGATGTGTCCGTTTTCGAAGATTTTCAAATACAACGTTCCTCTTTTCGGATGTTGGATTTCTTGTCCTAATAAATTGCACCATTTGAACGCCCCCGAATCAAGGTTCAGCTCTTCTATTCCGACAGAGCAAGGGTTGTTTGGATCAATAACGGTGAACGGAAGCGAGCCTACAAATCCTTCTCCAAAAGGAATCCAAACTTGATATGTTCCTGCAACAGTTAATGGAATTGATTGTGAAGTTGACCCAGTAGACCATTGGTAAGACGTTGCCGGATTTACCGTAAGCTCGTATCCATTTCCTGTATCGACACATAAAATTTCTGGGCGCGGTAACGTGAGATCGTCGTCAAATATCATGCGATACATCATCACTGAATCCTCAAAGAAATATTCGGAAACAATGTTGTCTTGATCGTCAACAAGCGTTGCATTTGGACTTGGCCGATAAGAGAACCCCCAGCCCATTAATTTATAATCATTCGGCAGGTATCGGTAACTTCCCATGGCACGATGATAGTTGGCATCCGGATGTATGTATTCGTACACTTTCGTTGCTGTCCAATTCACGGTGTCCAAGGTGTATTCCTCGCCTCTGGATTGTTGAGGGCCCATGTTATCATTGTTGTACAGGCTATAATTGCCATTTGGTAATTTCCGAATATCGTGCTGTGCGCTGAATGGCGTTCCGTTGACAAAAGTAAAATCGGAAAGTTGGCCGCCCAACCTCCAGATAATTGCTCCTGTTGTTCGGTCTACTTTGATGATGGAATTGGTGTGACGCATCGAAAATAGAAGGTTGCCATCCGTATCTTCTTCAATGGCGTTTCCATGGCAATAGTCGAAGTCATTGACGTTGTACCCAAAAAAGTCGTACGTTTCTGTTGGATGCATGTAATCATTGCTATTCCATTCGAAAACTACGTTACCGTTTGCATCTATTTCCTGTACTCCGAATCCGCGAATTGCTGTTTGTGTGCTCCCTTGAACTCCGTCAAAAGTGTAGGCGGATAAATCCATGGTATCCATAAATAATGCACCCAACAGCCAATTTCCATTTTCTGCTCGCTGCAAGTCGTGAATGTCTTCCTCATCGACTTGAACCGTCAGTGTATCGATTCGGTTCAGGTTTCCGTCCAAAATGATGAATTTGACCTCTGGACCAGGCTCAACCACAGAGTATGAGTAAAGATCTACGTCGGCATAATATTTAAAATCAGTACAATTGTTCACGTTCGGTTTCGAGTACCAGGCAATGTATCCGTTTTCATCATAGATGGCTGGATACGGAGAAACAAAATTGGGACTTGGAGGAGGAACGTTCACCTTGAAGTTCGTGGTAAGATAAAAGCCGTTGGTTGCAGTGCCGGAGCTTTGAAACTCATAGGGAAAAGTTTCGCTAGGAATGGGGCGATTGTAGTTTTGAGCAAAGCCATAACTAGAAATCAAGATTGCGATCAGTAGAAAGGTTACTTTTTTCATAGCAGTTCAAATATACGAAAGTCTCTCATGGCTGAGAATTCTGTACATTCGTTTCGGGAACGATTTCGATGCAAATGAACCGACGTATAATTTCTTGGATGCCTTATTTGACTGTGATTGTGCTATTTGTAGTGCTTTCATTAGGGTTCGAGTTTAATGGATTGTACGGGCAAGATGCACACGAATATTTACGCTACTCCAAGGCACTGAAAGAAGGCTTTGGCTCAGGTGTTTCGGCAGGCGACTTCTATTGGCCCAAATTATTCCCTTTTCTAGGCGCCGTCTTGAGTTATTCGGGCGTGTCCACCTATTTGTGTCTCCAACTAATTTCCTTGTTTTCGATTCTGGGTTCTTTGTTTTTCCTACAACGAATTTTAAAGGTTCTGTATCATTCAGAGGGTACCTGGTTGGTTCTATTGGGTGCTGCAACGCAAGTCTATTTTATTCGCTCTGGATTTTTCGTGATGTCGGACGCATTGGCCACCTTCTGGATGATGGGTTTTTTGTATTTCTATGTAAAATTCAGAGAATCGAAAGAATTGAAATTGTTTGCTTTGATTCTTGGCTTCGCTTCGATGGCGTTGTTTACACGATATGCAACATTGCCGCTTTTCAGTATCCCGTTGATTCATGCCTCGTGGTTGCTTTTGTCTCGATGGAATTCAACCCTTCGATTCTTAGTGGCGATAGTAATTATTGGTTTGGGAGTTCTACTTCTTTCTGTGAACAATCAAATCCTTGTTTTGATCGGAGAAATGTTCGAAAACTGGAACGTTCAACATCTATTTCAGCGTCGTTTTATTTATGAATCGAGTCAAATGTCTTATTGGGTTCCAAATGGGATGTACATCTGGAGTAATTTTGCGCATGTCGGCTTTTTGAGTTGTGGAGTTCTCCTCTTTTTTTGGTGGAAGCAATGGAATTTCCAATTGAAATGGGTTTGGATTGGCATTCTCGCATACCTGATTTTTCTTGGTGGAATTGGCTTTCAAAATCAGCGCTTCATGGTGATTTCGCATCTCTGGGTTTTGGTGTTGATTTTTCCTGCATTTCAAGCCTTGAAAAATTGGCTTGGAGAACGAAAATTATGGTGGGTTTTTGTCATTGGTGTTCTTACTTTCAACGCATCTTTTTTCTATTATTCGTTTTCAAAATTGTTTGGAATGCATCGTTTGGAGAAAGAGATTGCGTCGGCGGTTTTGGAATTAGACGATGATCCGAAAATATACGCTTTTTATGTCACGCCTTCTTTGGGCTCTTACGACGTGCCGAATGAACGAATTGATCTGTGGGAAGAAGATCTTACGTTTGAGGAAGGGAGTTATGTTGTCTTCAATGTGGAGCAATTTAAAAATACAGAACGCGTGATGAAGCATTGGAACCAACTCAACGATGAATTCGATCTCGAAATTATTGACGAACTTCCCGAAAACTGGAAGATTTATCGGATTCATTAAGCACATATTATTTGTCACGCCTGGTTTTCCGGCAGATGAGCAAGACACACAATGCATTCCTGCGCTGTGGATGTACGCGAATGAGTTGGCAAAAAGCGGAGTGAAAGTTTCCATTATCGCACTGCAATATCCATTTAAGAGTGCACGCTATCAATGGAAAGGAATTGAGGTGTATCCATTAAATGGCGCCAACAAGAAATGGAAGCAGCTCTTTCTGGAGAGGAGATTAGTAGCAATTGCCAAAAAGATTCACAATGAAAATTCTGTGGATGTTATTCATTCCTTTTGGCTGCATCGCGCGACCACTTTATCAGAGAAAGTAGCCAGTGCGCTCAATTTACCCATGATTGCAACCGCGATGGGTCAGGAAATGCGCCATCCAGGAAAAGGGTTTGAGAAATGGAAGAAAGTTCACTTTCCAATTGTAGCCTTGAGCGAATTCCAGTCGGATGCGTTGAAAAAGCACGGTGTCATTCCGTCGAAAATAATTCCTTGGGGAGTGCCTGATACACGCGAATCAGAGAAAGAAATTGACCTAATTTGCGTAGGGTCGATCATTCCTCTGAAGAACGTAGAGTATTTTATCGATTTGTGTGATGAATTAAAACAAATATCATCCGATTTTAGAGCGGTAATTGTTGGTGACGGACCGGCAAAAAAAGTGATGGAATCGTTGGTAGATTTGCGCGAACTGAACAATCAGATTCGTTTTACGGGAGCATTGGATTATGATCAAACACAGCGCTTGATTGCACAGTCGAGAATATTGATACACGCTTCAGAATTTGAAGGGTTTGGGATGACGATCATTGAGGCTTTGGCGGCAAGGACGCATGTCTTGGCTACGCCAGTTGGGATCGCTAAAAGTTTGGAAATCCCACATTTGATTGGTGATTCAGAATTGGATGCGGCCATGATACAAATGTTGTTGAAAGTGGATCTTCCAGAGACGGAATTGTTCTCTATTGCCGAAACGGTGAATGCGTATCAAGCTATTTACGCATCCGTATCCAGGGAAAAGGAGATCGATTCTTGAAAACGTTGTTCCATTTATTGGGACGATACAAGACTTCGTAATCGTTGGGCAACATCTTCCATGATACATGCTGATAATAATCGACCTTGGCTCCCATTTTTTCAAAATATTCTTTCGATCGTTTTTGAGCGGCTTCAACCGCCTCAACTTCGTAGAACTGTGTTTCGAGAATGTGAATTTCTCCTCCGGGTTTTAGGAGCGAAAAGAGCAATTTCCAAAAAGCCTCGTCGGGTTGGAAATAATGAAAACTTCCGGCAAAGTATATGAGATCGTATCGTTCTTTTGGCAACAACTTCCAATTGGAACAGCAAACAAAGGAAACGGCTTCGTTACCAAAACAACGGGTGGCTTGCTCCAGCTCTTCCTTTCCGACATCCAAACCTGTAATTGAGGATTGGCAATACTTTGAAACTTTGTGTGTCATCCAACCGTTTCCACAGCCAATATCAAGAACATTCTCAAATGCGCCAAGGCTCAGATAGGTTTCCAATTTATTCAGCATCCATGCGCGCTTTTTCCATTCGGAAGCATGAGGCGAATTGGGCGCTACCTTGGGCAATTGTTTCACTTGGTCGTCTGTTAGCCAGCGGTTTTCTTTGTCTCGAATGGCTTTGTATTGCGATTCAAAACCCTCTTTGGGAGGCGTGAGAAAAGTCACTTGAAATGGTGGATTTTCCATAGTTGGGAAGTTACTAATCTTCGGTGTATTTGGAATCTTCTTCGATTTGAAAATGTATCATTACTTCCTCATTCTCATTAACTGATAGGCCGCCTTGCTTTTCACTTTTTTCTTGAGTGAATTGAATTTATGCGCTTGCCAACCATTTACCAAATACCGAATAGCATTTTCGTAGTACGTATCGGAATAGGGGAGCTTGAAGCGAATATCTCGATCAGTACTAGTATTCCAGTCGGGCTTCACGGTTATTTCTGCTTCGATCTCTTCATACAACGCCGTCCCTTTGATTGGATAGGCTCTCGTGATGGTCAATAAATCGGGATTACAACGTTCGATGTGCTCTAAGGTTGCACGAATATCTTCTTGTGTTTCTCCTGGATATCCAACCATGATAAAGGTTCCGGCTTCCATGCCCATACTTTGCGTAAGTTGCATCATTTCTTGCACGGTCTCTAGTTTCACACGTCGATCCATACGATCGATGATTTTCTGAGAACCACTTTCTGCGCCAATCCAAATGCGAAAACAGCCCATTTCTTTCAGTTGTTGCAGAACGGTTTCATTCAGCCGCTCAGCTCGGGTTATAATCTCAAAAGGCATGACCAATTGATGTTTGGCAAACTCGGCGTGCAGTCGTTCCAACCACTTATGACTTACGGTAAAAACATCGTCCACAAACCAAAGTGCTTCTACTCCAAAATCTTCTTTCAAGTGCAAAATTTCTGCCACCACTCGGTCTGGTTCATTTCTGCGATAGCTTTGCCCGTAAACCGCTGTGCTGCACCATTTACACGTGTAAGGGCAACCACGTTGCGTACTGATGTTTGCCGTTCGCTTTCCATGATGTTCCTGCCAAACACTCAGATATTTCTCGAATGGTATGGCGCCTCTGTCTGGAAACGGCAGGGTGGGCAGTTCGCGAATTTTTGTACGCGCTTCATTTTCTTGGATTTCATCATTTTTCAGGAATGAGATTCCGTGCACCTTATGCAAGTCGCCTTTTGTTTCTAGTGTATTTACCAGATCCAACATCGTTTGCTCGCCTTCACCAATCACCACAAAATCAAATCCTGCCTTCAAGTAGTTTTCTTGGTTGTACGTAACATCTGGACCGCCAACAATAAAGTGCGTTTCGGGAAGCTGTTCTTTTAAGTATTGGAGCTGCTTGATGACTTGCACTTTTGTCATTAGATTGGTGTAAAAAGCAACAATTTCCGGCTCATTCAGTAGGATTTCCTTCCGCCATTCATCAACAGATGAAAAGGTACTATCAACGAGCGTGATATCCTTGTTTTCTCTTTTTAGAAACGCACTAATGTACAGCAAGCCAAGTGTAGGATAAGGGCGCATAATTTTTTGCTCCTTGATATCCTCTTGAATGAAATATGCATGGGTTAAAACAACTTTCATCGAAATCTTTCTACTCTTAGTGTAAGTCTAAAAGTACGGTTTTGTGCGCGATTTCGGATGGTCAAAAACTGTTGGGTAGTGGTTGTTGGAAGAATACCACGTTGGTGTAGTCAGGTAAATTATCAAGAGCTTCCGAAGAAATAATTCGTAGTGCTTCCTTTGCTTTAGTAAGCAATATTGGATTCACCACATAATAAGTGCTGTTAGCGATTTTTTCGTAACCAATCAGGCCTGACTGCATAAGAACTTGCAAGTGATGCGTGACAGTTGGAGAGGTGAATCCTGTTTCCATTGCCAGCTCTTTGCACATGACTCTTTCCTTGGAAATAAGGTTGTCAATAATTGCGAGTCTGGCAGGATGTCCAAGTGCTTTGAAAATGATAGAAAGGTCGTTTTGAGATCGGGTAAAACCGATGCGATGGATTGATGCCATTATATTACTAGTGTTAGGTTATTTCTATTTAAGATAATGAAAAATCTTCGCAATTACGAAAAAAATACATTTTGGTTATTAGACAAATGCCTAATTAGCTAAATGGCTCGAAAACCGTTTTTTCTCCTAACGAAAGCACCTTCCAACCCAATTCGCAGAAAACTCCCTCCTCTTAAAATGCAATCCCACCAATAAATCCAACCACTTCAATCTCGTTTCTTCAAAATAACCAAGAAATGATCCGCATTATTACTAAATCTTGAATGCGTGAAAATGGCATCCAATTTTTTAAGAAAAGAGAACATGCGTTTTCGCTTTTGAAAAGCAGGAGCGAGGTAAGAAGGAGGCACAAACAAACCAATCGGTTTCGCGGTTACAACATCAAAATGTTCTTCTGCAAGTCGCTTCACATCTTTGGGCGAAAAATACCACGTTTCCACAGCATCGCCATCCAGGTTTACCTTTACACATTCATTGGTATTTCTTCGCGATACCTCTTTCAGCTTCACTTTGCACATGAAATAGAAACGCTCCCACAAGCATTTTTTTCCCATCAAAACCAAGATCAGATGTCCATTGGAGTCTAGTTTGTTCTTTACGTCACCAAAAAACTGTTGCAACGACTCTTGGGAAAGACAGTTCAAGCCACCGAAGTTAGAGAAGAGCGTATCAAAATTGTACTGATAATCTCCAATTTTTGTAACGTCCAACTCACGAAAATGCAGCTCGGGGTATTTGGATTGTGCCACACGAATCATTTCTGGGGAAATATCCGTAGCGACGACATCTTTTTTACGAAAATCCCAACGGTGCGCATCTTCTCCCGTCCCGCAATTTACCTCCAAAACATTGTTGAACTTGGTCAGGTGCTTATCGACATACTTCCACACTTGTTCGCGCTGCGCCTCGCCCACGCACGTGTTTGTGAAGGTATTATCATACGTTTTCGCGGCCGCATCGAAATCGTGCATCATCCTAGTTTTCGTTTGAGTGAAGTGGCTTTGAACCAATTGTACGGAATCAAGATGACGTAGCGCCAAGAAACATAAGAACGCTTTCCGAAAAGTTTGCGCCAACCTTGTTTCAAGCGGAATTGATGATGCACAAATCGCTGGAGCGCACGGTAATAATCTGGGGAGAAACTTCCCTCGAACATGAGATCCAAATCGTCGGAATCTTCCCAGTTGGATTTCTCACCCATTTGCGCTTTAACGGTCTCGTAAAACTTGGTTCCAGGCAGTGGATAAGAAACGGAAATTCCAATATCGTCCGGTGCATTGTTCGCGACCATATCAACGGTTAATTGTACGTCTTCTTTCGTTTCTCCTAAGTATCCAAACTGTAGGAAATAAGCGACACGAACGCCTTTTTGTTGCAATAATTCTGTACTCTTTTTGATCTGCTCCAAACTTGTTCCTTTGTCCATGGCATCCAGTACTTTTTGAGATCCGCTTTCGGCACCAATCCACGCTTCTTCCAATCCGGAAGCCGCCAATTCATCGATGGTTTGATCTTGCATAAGCAAATCGGCACGACTTTGAATTTTGTACTTCATTTGCAGTCCTTGTTCTTGAACCAAAGTATTGAATTGCTTCACCCAACCAGGTTTCAAGCCAAAAATATCATCAGTGATCCAAAAGTGTTTCACACCAGAAATCTTCTGCAAAAGTGCCATTTCTTCTACCACGCGCTCAGGTGAACGCGAATTGTATCGATTGCCATAAATGGGTTTTGCGCACCAGTTGCATTTGAATGGACAACCACGCGTCGTGCTAATATTAAGCGTAAATGGGAATTTGCCTTGACTCCAAATCTTTCGGTACTTCTCCAAATCAATAACGGACCATTTGGCTTGCGCAAAAACGTCCAAATCGCGCTCGTTAGCTCTCGGTGCGTGCTTTACAAATTTTCCGTTGGCATTAATACTAATTCCATTCACTTCAGACACATCGCCTTGCGTTTTAAGTGTTTCAATAACTTCCAGAAGCGAGTGTTCCCCCTCACCATGGAGGATAATATCTGCACCTTTTTCATGGTACAATTCCCAATGATCGGTAGCATCAGAGCTAGATACGATGACCGTGGCTCCTTGTTCCTTTGCAGTGGCTATCAAATCAAAACAGGCATGACGCATATTGGTCAGACACATTTTGGTCAGGTAATTGAAGCCATCCTCGTAAATGACCACCACATCTGGTGCTGCATTCACCATCTTCTCCTGACATGGTTTTGGCGATGCATCCAAAGCAACATCGTAAAATTCAGCAGGGAAGCCATGAACTTCCAAATGAGATAATGCCGTTATCGTTGCAAGCGGCGGATAGGGCGTTTTGTTGATCCATTGTTTTTGGTCCAACTGATAGAAATAGCTATGTGTAATGAAAATCTTCACAGTTCAATGCCGTGTTTCTTGAGTTCTTCAGAATGTTGTTTGATGTATTCTTGACGCAAAGTATCGAATTTCGTCAAAACTTTGTTTTGGAAATCGTTTGGGTGGTGTTTTGAAACATACCGACGCGATTTCATGGTGAGTTCAAATTTTTGATCATCAAATGCACCGAATTTTTTCTGCCATCGATTTAAGGTGAGCTTCATCGCGCGCTTATCAGCCCAGTTTCCCAATCCACCTTGCAAGATGCCCTGAAGCATTTTACTCCAAATTGGTTTTTTCGGATGTTTCGTATCGAATGGAGTGCGCGCATTCCCAGGGAAATAATCATTCGCCCATCGATTGGCTGTGTAAAAAGCATCAAACACTTCTCCGCAAACAGGAATTAAGGTGGAAATTTCCACTGCCGTGAATCGGTTTTTCTCTTCAATTTCCAAGTGATCGCTGTCGATGAAATAGTTGACGCAGAAGTACTTTCTGGAATTCAAAAGGAAGACTTTTTTGTACAAGATCAATAAAGTGCGCGCCACCCAAACACGATTTGGTTTTACAATGATGAAGAAATCAAAATCGCCATCGTCGTGTAAAATGCCCTTGGATAAAGAACCAGAAATACCAACGCCTTCGATAAATGGAAATTTCTGAATGAAGGTGGAAACACGGACTGCTTTATCAAATAACTTCTCTGCTTTTTCGGCGGCGATTTCTCGTCGTTCAATTTTGTTTTCCACCCCAAAAATGCATGCATGATTGTTGTGAAGTTGAATCAATCCATCGGATTCCAATTCTCCAAGAATCTGGTGAAGTGTTTCGTAAGAAATGTCGCTTTTCGATCCAGAAAACCGGATCAACTCCTCTTGATTTAAAGGATGTGAGAAGATCTCAGAATACAGCAAATGCCGTAAAATGCCTCTTTTAATTGCTATAGTGTGCGTCGCTTCCAAGATTCGGTTAATCGAACTCGAAATTAAGGAAATTGAGGGGAATCTTGCGAAAAGTTGCTTACTCGAATTCAATTAAAACGGAGCCTTTGTCCACAACATCGTTTGTTCCAATGTTTATCGACTTCACCACGCCAATCCCTTCTGCTTTTAAAACGTTCTCCATTTTCATGGCTTCCAACGAAAGAATTTCATCGCCAACATTCAATTCATCGCCAATAGAAACGGCAATGTTTACAATTCTTCCTGGCATTGGTGCTTGCAATTCCTTGAGCTTTTTGACTTTCGGTTTGTCCAACCCCATGGATTTAATCAAATCGTCGAGCTCACCTTTCTTACTTACTTCGAATACACGGTGGTTGATTTTCACTTTCAAGCGATTGCTCTCGGTTGCATCTTCCATTACTTCGCCGAAAAAAGTTTTGCCCTTGTATTCCAATGAGAAATATTTCTCAGTGTCCCAACGAACAATGGCTCCTTCAGAAAAGCCAACTTCTTTATCGTCAATTGTCCATGTACGGTTTGCCATTTATCCAGAATTTATTACAAAAATAATAGAATCCACTTCCGATGCTGTAGAATTTGCTTGTGAATCGGAAATAAAATCGGAGATTTGTTACAAATCAAAATCGAAGAGATGAAGAATTTAATGTGGTTCCTATTGATCGGAATTTTATTCGCTTGTGGAACAACTAAAGATGACAAGGATGTTGAAGAAGTAATGACAACTTCGATGCCTGAAGAACCAGCAGACGTAATTATTGACGATACATACGTTGATCCTGAAAGACCGGTATATCGTGCATCAGAAACACTTTTAACAGACTTGATTCATACCAAATTGGAAGTGGATTTTATTTGGGAGAAATCGCAAATGAACGGCGTTGCAACCATTACAGCAAAACCACATTTCTATCCTTCAAACATGCTGATTTTGGATGCCAAAGGAATGGATATCAACAGCGTTCAATTGAACGGAAACGCACTGGAGTATACGTACAACGACGATATGTTGAAGATCACTTTGGACAAAACATACACGCGCGATGAGGAATACACAGTCGTAATTGATTACCTCGCAAAACCAGACGAACGTGAAGAAGGCGGTAGCGCGGCTATTACCTCAGACAAAGGATTGTACTTCATCAACCCAAAAGGAGAGGAAGAGAAATGCAAGGTTACCACGATTTAATTTGGTTCGATTTCGATGACAAAGAACAAATGTTCGACGGTCACTCGTACAACAAAGGAGGACGAATTTTGCACATGTTGCGCAACTACCTGGGAGATGAAGCCTTCTTTGCGGGGATGAACCATTATTTGGAATCGCGCAAATTTCAAGCGGCAGAATTCCACCATTTGCGTCAATCTTTTGAAGAAGTTTCCGGGGAAGATTTGAACTGGTTCTTCGATCAGTGGTTCCTTGGATCGGGGCATCCGAATTTGGTATTCATGCCTTGGGCGGATGAAGAAAACGATAAATTGGTGATACAAGCCTACCAGAAACAAGATTTGGAGCTTTGTCCGATTTACAAATTGCCTTTCGAAATTGCGACATTTGATGACGAAGGAAAACACGTTCACGAAGTAGAAATCGATGCGTTGGAGAACGAGATTGTGATTCCGTTTAAAGGGACATTAAAGGGTTATGTGATTGACAATCAGCAAATGCTTTTGGGTGATGTGAAGGTTACGGATAAATCGAAATCGATGTACCGATACCAATACTACAACGGAGAACGTTACCATGCACGCAAGGAAGGATTGAAACTTGGATTTGACGCGTCGGCAGAATCGAAACAAATGATTTTGGATGCTTTGAAAGACGATTTCTGGCACATTCGTGAACTGGCCTTGGACAAGGTAAACCGATTGGATGAAGCCGGTCAAACTGCGGCCGTTGCGATGGTCAAAGAGATGATTGCGAACGATCCGAAATCGCGCGTACGAGCAAAAGCAATTGTTGTTTTAGAAGACATTTTGGAAGATGAAATGGCACGCAAAACGATTTATGCGAACGCGGTAAAAACAGACCAATCGTACAGCGTAGTTACCGAAGCACTATCCGGTTTGGCGACAATCGATCCAGAAATGGCGATGGCAGAAGCGGCAAAAATGGAGAACGAGTCCTCATCAAAAATGATCTTTGGAATTTGTCAATTGTACGCTGCTCACGGAGGACCTGAAAAAATTGATTACTTCATCAAATCGATGGGCAATCCAACATTACAAGGTTGGGATCGATTGGGTGCGTTGAACCAAATGACGTTGTTTGTTAGTAAAAACGAGCCTGAGGTTGCTGAAAAAGCATTGAAAGTATATCAGGAGCAAAGTGAGACGGGAAGCTACTACATGCAAATGTTCTTGCCGCAAAATGTGAATTATATCAATGAGAACTTTACAGCCAAAATTGTTGATTTGAAAGAAGAATTGGCGGCATACGAAGAAAATGATGATGCGGTCTACGCAGATCAAACACGCAAGAAAATTGCGGCGTATGAAGCAGTTCAAGTGAAATATCAGGAATTGATGAAGTAATTACTTCTAGTTTCAATATTGAAAGCCGACGCTTATCACTTCGAGAACCTCAGTGACCAGCGTTGGCTTTTTCTTTATATTGAGGAATCCTCACCCCAACCCTCTCCAGAGAGGGAGTAGATCAAAATTCCCAAACGAGATTAAATTCTTTTTCTTTTTGAAAATCTTACCGAGAAGTATTTTCACTTAGGAGGAGAGAAAGCATTGCTTTTAAGACCGAAGGTACAAAGGGAGACGTTGAGTCAGAGTACAATTTATTTGTGGATAACAAACAGTTATTTCTATTAACTGTTTGAACTTGTGAAGCAATAGATTTAGACTCAAAATCAGTTATTAACAGTTCAATCCTAATAAAGTTTTATTGTTTTTGAATAAATACCCCCATTTTTCATATAAATTTGTCCTAACAAAACAAAAGCCACGTTCTAGAAACATGACTTTTGCTTAAGCAACCAGAATTAGATAGCTGATTACAGCCAGTTTTGCTGACTGACCTTTACTCAATAGAGTCGTGTTGTCTGAAAACACTACTCTAACATTACCTGATTATCTTTCAAAGATAAGTCAATCCATGTCGCGTGAACAAAAAAAGCATCTGTTGTTTTAAACATTGAATTGTTTATTAGGTAATTTGGAAAACCTATTTTCCTAATTTCTCTTTACCTTTTGGAATTAAAATTTTCGCCTCAAAAAAGCCTTTATTTTTTCTCTTGCACGAATCCCTTTCGCTGCGTAACTTTATCCTATGTTAGGAACGATACTACTTTTGATCATGACGGTGGTGGTAGTGCCACTCGTAAGTTTTTTCTACGGCGAACCCATGAGTGCCACCCAAGAACTCATTATGCACGACATGATTTGGATTGTGGGCGGTGTTATCGCGTATTGCTTTGTGGTGGGAGAATTGTCTGGGAACACCTCACAAACCGATAAACTGTGGAGTATTGTGCCCATCGGATATGTTTGGTATATGTCGTGGATGGATGGAATGCCAGATAAAATGGTGCTGATGTCCGTTCTTGTGACGCTTTGGGGCATTCGCCTGACCTACAATTTTGGTCGAAGAGGCGGATATTCGTGGAAGTTTTGGGCAGGCGACGAAGATTACCGTTGGGATGTTTTACGACAGAAACCTGTGCTCAACAATCGCATTGTTTGGGGAATCTTCAACCTAGTTTTCATTTCTGGGTATCAGCACGTATTGATTTTCTTGTTTACCGTTCCAATTTTAGCAGTGGCAGGCACCGAAGCAGCGCACGAAATTACCCTGATTGATTGGGCGATAGCCGTAGCCATGTTCGGGGCGATTGTGTTAGAATATATTGCTGATCAACAACAATACGATTTCCAAACGGAGAAATACCGCCGTAAAAATGCGGGGGAAGATTTGGGAGAATACGCCCACGGATTCACACGAAACGGGTTGTGGGCAATTATGCGCCACCCAAATTACGCCATGGAACAGTTGGTGTGGGTGTTGTTTTACTTGTTTAGCGTTTCGGCAACAGGGCAGTGGCTGCATTGGTCCATTACAGGCATGCTTTTGCTCTTGATTTTATTCAAATCCAGTTCTGATTTTTCCGAGAATATCACGGCGGAAAAATATCCAGAATACAAAGAATACCAACGTACCGTTCCAAGGTTTGTTCCCTGGACGAAGTTTGGGAAATAAAAAAAGCCCGATCAAGGAGTACAGAGCACTGAGGCTCTCGAAGTGCTCGGTAATCAGGACTTTTTAAATACTATCGGTGGAATTTATTCGCCTCCGCTTTTTTCTTGCGATTTCTTCAATTGCTCAGCGGCCATTTCAGCAGCCATCATCTGACTGGTAAAACCTTGACCGTCGGGTGAATGCGGCATGAAGATAACATTCGGATTGTCCTTCGCCATTTCGCGCATGGTATCGTAATACTGCGTCAAAATCACAAAGTTCATAATCTCTTTCTGATCGATACTGGTGTTTTGTCCAAAAGCATTGATGGATTCTTCAAATCCTTTGATAATGGCATTCCTTTGATCGGCGATACCTTGTCCCTGCAATCGTTTGGAATCAGCTTCTGCTTCCGCTGCTTTTACCTTTCGGATTTTCGCCGCTTCCCCTTCTTCTTCCGCCGCAATTTTATCGCGTGTTGCAGCATTGATTCTGTTCATGGCATCTTTCACATTCGGATCGGGATCAATGTCTACAACCAGGGCATTCTGAATGATGAAACCATATTGTTCAATAGCACCGGAAAGCCCAGTTTTAACAGCTTTTTCAATGTCTTCTTTGTTTTCAAAAACCTGATCGAGCTCTTTTTTCGGCACTTCAGCGCGAATTTCATCGAAAACATATGAACGAATTTGCTGACGAAAGTTGGACAGCTCATACGCGGAATTTTTAATGCTTTCCGGCGAATCTTTGATATAGTATTGCACGGCTACGGAAATATGTACCGATACTTTATCTTTGGTAATCGTCTCAATATCAACCGTTAGCTCATTAATCCGAAGGTCTTGCTTGTAGGCAACCTTGTCGATAAACGGAATAATCAACGAAAACCCTGCTCTTCGGATGTTTTTGAATTTACCCAATCGCTCAATGAGGTTGGCTTCTTTTTGCTTCGTAATTACGACTGCTTTGAAAATGAGCATCAAAAGAAACAGTGCACCAATTCCGATGAATATTAATTGTTGTGGATTCATATTACAATGTGTTTACCTTAAATGTAGCAAAAACATGCCTTCATTCGATTCCAGAATGGAGAATAAAAATGGACGGTCGCTGACGCACTCAACACTGAGCGCTGAACACTGAACATTGAGCGCTGAACACTGAACATTGAGCGCTGAGGCTCTCGAAGCGCGGTCTATTGCACCACAAAGCGAATGCGCTGTGCTTCCAAACCTTCTTGTTGCAACTCAACGAAGTAAACGCCACTACTAAAATGTCCTACCTCGAAGGATTTCTCGTCTTTGCTTAAGGTGTTGGAATGCACGATCAAGCGTTGACCGACAGCACTCAAAATGTTCACTTGAGCTTTGTCAATTCCTTCCATGGATACGATCAGTGTTCCGTCATGAACTGGATTTGGGAATACTTTTGCCACGGCCAATTGTCCAATGTTTACAGAGCGCACGGTTGAATATTCGATACTTCCATCGATATCAACGACTTTCAAACGGTAATACGACAAGCCCAAAAGCGGATCGTTATCAAGAGCATCATAATTCGTGGTTTCTGTGGTGTTTCCAACAGCTGCAACCTCGGCAATGTCTTCCCAGTTGTTCAATTGACTCCCGCGCTCAACAACGTAATAATCAGCATTTAACTCTGATACCGATGTCCAATCCAAAGCAACTTGACGGTCGTCTATATTCGTCGCTTCAAATTCCACCAATTCTACGGGCAAGCCAGAAATCACATTGAATGCGATATCGTCAATTGCCATGTCTGATTCGAATCCGCCGCCTGTGATTCCTCGAATCCGCATGCGCACGTTTTGTCCTGTCCAAGCGGTTAAATCTACGTTTAAAGTTTGCCAGGAATTCCCCTGATCTCCACTTACGCTTGCAATGCTGTTGTTCCAACCCGTAGCATCGAAAATATCAATATGCAGCGTCCCCATGTTGCCACCAAATAAATGATAACCAAGGTTTAATTCGTAATCAACATCCAAGAACAGGCATTCGCTTTCCAAAATGGCCGTATTTCCAGAGCACGATGAAGCTTCGGTATACAGGTAATTTCCAGTTGCTGTACCCGGATTGAAATCAACGCTAGGCCCCGTATTTGAGGAAGGAGTTCCGCCTTCATCCAAACGCCAATCGATGTTGTCATCTGTGCCGTTGGTTAAATTTGTCCACAGTGCTCCCGTCAAGGTGCAAACTGCCGCTCCGCAATTGCTGGTTGTTGCGCAAAGTGCGTAGGCCTCGAAATCATCATTGAGCGCCGTTGGAGTATTTGATGTGGTTACGGTAATATAGGCTGCTTTCGATTCTACATCCGACCCGTTGGCATTAACTGCGGTTAGTTCAACAGTATAGGTTCCCGATGCTGAAAACTGCACTTCTGGATTCTGCGAATTGGCATTCGTTCCACCCACAAAACTGAACGTTCCCGGTGTAATGTTCCATGTCCAGCCCGTTGGTGTGAAATCCGTTAAATCTGTGAACGTCACTGTAGATGCTCCACAAACAACTTCAGCGGAAGCCTCGAAACATGCGGTAGGCGACAATCCACCTGGATCTTTCAAGTCACTGGACCACAATCCTTGCCCATAAGTTGCTGCGAATAACTTACTTCTGCATTCGTTTGGATTTTGATAAATCTCCAACTCGGTGATTTCCACATTCGGAATTCCTGTAGCGTATAAAGACCAATCGGCCATGGTATTGTCTCGGTAATAAATTCCAACGTCCATTCCCACGTACATTGCTTCGACGGTGCTGTTTGCATCAATCACAATGGTGTTCAAGGAGATGTTTGGTAGCGTTCCAGAGTAATTTGTCCAATTCAATCCTCCATCTGTGCTTTCATAAATGTCGTTGTTGATTGCAATAAATAAGTGGTCTTCATCGGTAGCATCAACGGCAATTGCTTTCAAATTACTATTCGTTGGCAAGTTTGCTGTTAAGTTGGTCCACGTTGGTGAGCCAGCGGTTGCGTTGGTCGATTTAAAGAAGCGTTCTGTGGAGTTTCCTTTTCCGATGTAAAGTACATCACTATTTGATGGGGCAATAGCCATGACACGAAGATCACTTGTGGTGGAAAAGCTAGAGATTTGTGTCCAGGTGATAGCGTTTGCTGCAGGCGATTTAACATCATCCGATCGCCAAACGTTGTCGTAACCAACATACATTCGTGCAGGCGTATTCGGGTCTAAAATGTAGGGCGTAACCCAAGCACCAGATTCCGTAATTCCGTTGGTGCCGTTAGCAGCAATTTGAGAGAAGTTGGCGCCGTTATTAGTAGATCGCCGAACGTCGCCATAATATAAAGCTCCGTACATATAATTCGCATCTGTTGGATCGATAATGCATTCCATGCCATCGCCTCCAATTTCGGTGGACCAACTACCGTCATAGTAAATGCCCGTTCCGTTGTCTTGATATCCATTAATGACCACATTCTCGGAGGCCTGTGAAACGCCAATTTTATATACTTGTGCAATGCCCAGTCCGCTCGAAATATCATCCCAGGTAGTTCCTCCATCGGCAGTCACATAAATTCCCCCATCGTTTCCGTTGTACAAATCTCCGTTCAGTGGAGAAAATTCAAGCGCGTGCTGATCGGCATGCACATCATCGGCCCCTCCAGAACCTGTCCAGTGTGCCACAATTGACCAGTTAACGCCTGCATCTGTTGATTTCCAAATGTTGATTCCTCCGATATACAGTGTGTTGGCGTCGGCAGGATCGGCAACCATGACCAAATCGTACCAGGCCTGACTTCCAGTTCCACCAGTTGTTCCATACCCCAATAAGTTGGGCGTGGTAGCTTGTGTGGTGAAAGAAACACCGCTATCAGTTGATTGATGTATGCCTGTTAAGCCACCTCCATCGCCTCCAATGAGGTACACCCAATTGGGCTGATTGGCAGAAACACCTATGGCATAGCGCGATTCGGCTGCAATGGTGGCATTAACGGTAAACGAAACACCCCCGTCTGTTGAGACAGAGAATCGCGTTCCAGCTGCGTAAATGGTATTGGGGTCACCCGGTTTGAAAGCGATATCTTTTGCATTGGTTCCGGCTCCTGAAAAGGTCCAGCTCGCTCCGCCATCGGTAGATCGATAAATGCGGCTGCCATTTGTTGAGGCAATCAATCGATTGGAATTGGTTGGGTCCATTAAGATTTCATACACCGTACGATTTCCCATTCCTGAGTTGTAGGATGCCCAAGTAGCTCCGCCATCCGTACTTCTCCATACACCATATCCCGGTGCATCTCCTCCGTCGCGGTCTCCCGTTCCAATATAAATGATGTTGGGATTGGTTGGATGCACCACAATACTAGATACGCCCAATCGAGTCATTCCGGTAATCGATTTCGCCCAGGTGGCGCCATTGTCTGTACTCATCCAAAAACCTCCAGATGCAGCTCCTACATATAAAATGTTGGGATCTGTTGGATGGAACGCAATACACGTCAAGCGACCCAATCCGTTTGGTTGTCCTGTTCCATTGGTTGGAAGAGCTACCGGCCCGAGTTCTGTCCAGTTTCCTGTCCCGGCGGCATATTTGCCTTGGTTCATTTGAAGTTCTTTATAGGCTTGGAAAATTTCAAATCGTTCTGTTGGATCTGGAATGTTTCCGTTTGCATCCAATCGGTTTTCCCAATAGTATTCCCAGCGTTTGAATTGTTTCCAACCCGAACCTTTGGGTCCAATGCTATCGCCAAACTCTTCATAGAAACTGGCTTGAATTTCGGCAAAATTGGGGTGTTCGTTTAAAATCATTTCGCGCCAATCCTGAGCTGAGGCGGAGAATGCCAGGACGGTTATACAAGCGCATAGGATGCTCTTCAAAGTCTTCATAATTTAAGGAGTTTATTACAGTTAGCAGAACGAAGCTAGTGAATTGGCCCAGTGTTTATGGGGTTTTTCGACGGAATTTATGCACAAACTTCTACAGGATTGTGTTGGTATTTTTTCAGGCTAAAATGGACTTCTTGGCACGCTTGGCATTTTCAAAATGAAAAAATAGTTGTCAGGCATAAGATTGTTGGACACGAGGCATTAGATCGCTTTATGTCTAAACATAAGATTCGAAATAATGGATGTACGCTTCTGTTTGGGCATCTCGGCATCTCGACAGGCTCGATGTCCTTTGATTTCGGAGATTCATTATTTATAATTCCTCATTTTTTATTCAAAACGATCTTTCGTCTACGATCTAAAAGCGAATGCAATGAGCAGTCTATAGTCTAAGAGCAAAGCAGTCTATTGTCTAAGAGCGAAGCGGTCTACTATCTTACAATCGAGTTTACGAGCAGATCTAACGACCTTTTGTCTAAAAACTAATCACTTTTTCTTGTCATTTAAGAAATAGCCATTATATTTGATTAATAATTCGTCATTAACATGATTAAAAAATGATCAATGAAACATCTTAAAGTAGGAGACAAAGCGCCAGCATTTACCTCAGTAGATCAAAATGGGGCAGAAGTGAAGTTGGAAGATTATGCCGGAAAACGTGTGGTAATTTATTTTTACCCGAAGGACAACACACCTGGGTGTACGAATCAGGCGTGTAACATTCGAGATAATTACCAGGCGATTCAAGATGCAGGGATTGCGATTTTGGGTGTGAGCGCCGATACAGAGAAAAAACACCAGAACTTTATCGAAAAATTTGATTTGCCGTTTCCGTTGTTAGCGGATACGGAAAAAGAACTCATCGAATTGTATGGTGTGTGGGGTGAAAAGAAATTTATGGGAAAGGTATACGATGGTATTCATCGTACGACGTTCTTAATGGACGAATCGCACACGATTGTCGGCATCATTGAAAAGCCGAAAACAAAGGATCACACCCGCGAAATTTTGGAAATTTATAATGGAGAAAAGTAGAACGTAAATAGATTACGATCTAACGATGCAACTTTGTATCAACAAAACAACGAAAGCGCAGGCTTCGATTACAACGGCACTTTTGCCACAACCTCTTAGATACTAATTGATGTCCGCGCAAATAAAAATTAATTACGATATGGCAGGAAAAGACATTAACCCAGACAAATTGAAAGCGTTGAAACTTACAATGGATAAGTTGGATAAAACGTATGGAAAGGGTACAGTAATGAAGTTGGGAGATGAGGCAGTAGTGCCCGTAGAAGTGATCCCAACAGGTTCTTTGACAATGGATTTGGCACTCGGTGTGGGCGGATTGCCCAAAGGACGAATTGTAGAAATCTACGGTCCAGAATCATCGGGTAAAACAACCTTGGCGATTCACGCAATTGCCGAAGTACAAAAACAAGGTGGAATTGCAGCTATTGTGGATGCAGAGCACGCTTTTGATCAGTTTTACGCAGAGAAATTGGGGGTAGACGTAGAAAACCTATTGATTTCTCAGCCAGACAATGGAGAGCAAGCATTGGAAATTGCCGATAACTTGATCCGTTCGGGAGCGATTGATCTTTTGGTGGTAGATTCCGTGGCGGCATTAACGCCAAAAGCGGAGATTGAAGGTGAGATGGGCGATTCTCAGATGGGATTGCAGGCACGTTTGATGTCGAAGGCATTGCGTAAGCTCACAGGTTCTATTAACAAAGCAAATTGCTGCTGTATTTTCATCAACCAGTTGCGTGAAAAAATTGGGGTGATGTTCGGAAATCCTGAAACGACAACAGGAGGTAATGCATTGAAGTTTTATGCTTCCGTTCGTGTAGATATCCGTCGATCTTTTCGTTTTTCTGGCGGTCGTCGAGCCTGTCGAAACACTCAGCCAAAAGACAGCATTCAATTACGAACTAATAATCCTGCTCAACTTTTGACATTGATCGATAAACGATGTAAATCAACACCCAATTAGACCATAAAAGAACACCAATTCTTGATCTACTTTTTCACCAGTCGCATTTTCTGCGGGTGTCCAATTTTCAGGCATTTCCTTTAACAGGTTGATCATAGCTTTATCAATAGAACGGTAACCACAAGAGGCGTCGCAAGAAACATTTTCAAGGGTACCTTCTTTGGTCACCACAAAGCGAATCATTCCAGGTTTCAATTGTTTTTGATCGACGTTTTGGGTCAGCTCAGAGCTTTTGGATGCGAGGTATTCGGTAATTGCGCCCATGCCACCGTTGTAACTTGCTTTTTTTTCAGGGATTACGGTAAAATAATCATCAAAATAGCCTTCAGTGAGCTCCCCTGATTTGGAGTTCCGCAAGGTACAAAGCGCTGTAATATTGCAGTTGGTATTGTAATCCAACGATTGGAGAATTTCCAATTGCTCAGCTGTCAGCACGCGGTCATCACCTTTCTCAATCAGGTCTTTTTTACTGGAGAGTACCTTAAACTCGACCTCCCACATGGATTCAACGTAATTCATCGCATCCGCTGCAATCAGATCATCTACAATTTTCGCTTTGAGTAATGCTTCGAGCGTTATTGTGTTAGAAAAACGAGAGCCAATAGCATAATGAAATGATGGAGTTTGTTCAATGAAGGCCGCGACTTCTTTTTTTGCTACTGAATTGTGCTCACCAGAGGTTGCTTCCCGGTTTCCGCTGAAGTATTCTACAGCAAAAATGCTGAATGTAGATAGTACGGCTACAACAATTAAAAGGCTCTTTTTCATAGAATTTGTATTAATGGGTTTCATTCAAAGCTAGGACCAAGTTGAGGTCGGATTGGTAAACGCGGTGTAAAATAACGTAAATGTTGCAGTGTAAGTGATTTACAATGGGAAGGATGGGATGCCGTTTTTTCGTTTTTGGATGGCTAGGTATATGTGCGTAGATGATTTGCAACAAATACGCAAAATGCTAAAAGTGTTCATTGGGTGTGATAGGATTGGTATATTGGGGGGGAGAGTTCTCTACAACAAATTGTAAATGGTAATTATCAGCTTTGTTTTTGCCTAGATTGGTTTGAGAAAAAAGGTGCGTATAATAAGTAAGCTAGCATAATAAAAGAAACTATGATTACAATATCAATGTTCAATAATAAAGGAGGGGTTGGAAAAACTACACTAACCTGCAATTTAGGTAATTACCTAGCAGATTATCATGCGAAAAGAGTATTGATAGTTGACTGTGATCCACAGTGTAATGCAACACAATTAATTATGGGTTCTGATTTTGCAAGTGATTTGTACTGGGACAACTCTTCTACAAATTACAGTGATATCACAACTGTAAGCGATATCCTTCAACCGATAGAAGATGGTGATTCTGCCATATTGGAAGGTATTGTGCCCATTGATAAATCGACAAATCGGTTTAATGTAGATTTAATTCCAGGTCATCCAACTTTTTCTATTATTGAAGATAGATTAGGATCAGCATGGCATGAACTAAAAGGAGGTGACTTAGGTGGTATAAGGAAGACCAACTGGAACACAAGCTTAGTCGCTCAATTACAAGGGCGATATGATTTTGTGTTTTTTGATTTAGGACCAAGTTTAGGCTCGATTAATAGAAGCATCTTGATTGGCTGCCAATATTTTATAACTCCTATGGGCACAGACATCTTTAGTATTTTGGGAGTACGTAACATTTCTTCATGGCTGTCTTCATGGATGGAAATTTATACTAATTCTTTAGAATTGACTGAAAACAGAACTCCTGGCAGACTTGCTCAATATAAAATAGCTGCTGAACCTGCTATTTCAAAAGGCTACTTAGGATACACATCTCAACAATATATTACAAAGAGTAAAGAAGGAGTTAGAAGACCAACAAAAGCTTTTGAAGAGATTATTAATATGATTCCTGAGGAAATTGCCAATTCATTACAGCTTTTTATGCCGACTTATTTAAACTCTGCCCACTTGAAAATAGGTGATGTAAAACACTTATATAGCTTAATACCTCTGGCTCAATCTGTATCCTCACCGATATTAAAATTGAAATCAAGTGATGGTTTAGTTGGCACACAGTTTAAGCAGCAGTCAGAATATGAAGAGATAATTTCTGCTATTACAGGTAACATATTAACGAATTTAAACTTAGCAGAATGATTTGGCCTAAAGCATTGACAGCTGAACTAGCATCACGGAGGTGTATTATATTTTTGGGTTCAGGAGCATCTGCCGGCTCACTTTCTGCAGATGAGAGTAAATCCCCCACAACTTGGAATAAATTCCTTGATGATTTGAAAGGTAAAATGACATCTGGAGATAAGACAACGATTGACAAGTTTATTTCAGAGCAAAGATTCTTAGATGCGGCAGAAGTAATTCTGCATCATGTACCACAAGCTGATTTTTCAGCTTATATTAGAGAAGAGTTAGTTAGACCTAAATACAAACCATCACTTGTGCATGAGTCTGTGCTCG
Source organism: Fluviicola sp. (assembly GCA_043584915.1). Taxonomy (GTDB): domain Bacteria; phylum Bacteroidota; class Bacteroidia; order Flavobacteriales_D; family Crocinitomicaceae; genus UBA4466. The sequence goes on along the minus strand of CP121319.1, from coordinate 694,402 downwards.
AGATTGATCCAAAGGTTGTCGTAACAACGAATTATGATGATATTTATGACAATTATTGTCGGCAAGGTGAAGCTATTGATGGTTATAATATTTGTCGCTATTATGAAGATCACCTTGTTTCAGACTTAAGGTCACCGGTAAGATTAATTCTTAAAGCTCACGGTTGTGTTTCTAACCCTTCTAAAATAGTTCTTTCTAGATCTCAATATTTTAAAGAAAAGCAAGACCACGGAAATTTTTTTAAGGTTCTAGAATCCCTTTTCTTAACTCATACAATACTATTTTTAGGTTATTCACTTAGTGACCCTGATATTCAATTAATTCTGGAAAACTCAAACATCGCTGCTAAAAGTGCTCACCCGCACTATATTGCTGTTGGAAACGATACAGACCCTGTTCTTAAAGAATCGTATAAGCGCACTTACAATTTAGAGTTTGTTGAATTTCCTGCAGGAGACTATAATGCTCTCAATTCAGGAATCTCGGAACTTAAAGATGAAGTTTTAAGTTATAGAGCAACTTATGATTATTAAAACACTAGATAATAATATGCTATTGCATAGCACCCTTCTGGATGCTAAGGCACTAAGCATAAACTGTCACTAGAGTAATCACAAGAGCAAAGAGGAAATTTGTCCTTGAAATAAACAAGCACAATAGTCAGAATGCACGCTGAAAACTGACTTTAATGGTAATTTTTTTACTAGAAAGTAGGCTGCCTAAATTTAAGAATATGAAACGACCATTTATTATCCTGTTGGTATTAGGGCTCTTCACATTAAGTTGCAGTAATTCTAATAATGAAACTGAAACTGTCTCAGATGCTCAAAACACTTCTAACAATGTGTATGAAAAAATCTCAAGAGATTTTATTGCGGCTATGTCTCAGGAAAATTCTGAAAATTTAGAAGGTTTATTTCCGATGATGGATTTTTCTAATTTTAAGTATTCGAGCGCATCAAATTACATCACTGACGTCAAAAATAAGTTCTTAGAAGAGGCTGGTCTAAAAGGTTGGGATCAGATTAAGGCAAAGGGTTATCTAATCAATAATGACATGAGTGGATTGGATATCATTGCAGAAGATGCGATGGGTAGACAATTTATAATAAACGGCTTAGGTTTTATGAAGAATGAAGACCAGGTTTCTTTTGAAATAAGAGATAATGACATCTTTACTCTTGAATCTTTTGAAAAGCAAGGCGGTCTATTGGATGAAGTTATTTGGTTTTGAAATTTGGATTATTGAAATCTGATACCGATAAAAATTATGACAATGTATGGGTGATATGAAAACGAGATTATAGATTGAAACGTTACTTTCAATTGAGAACTTCTTAAAAAATCAAAATTTCAAATCTGATTACTTGAGAGTACACTTTAAGATGTAAGCTATTCATTTTAGATATCGTGTTAAGCTAAACTTAAACTTTCACTCCACCAGTCCTAACCATTTCCTAAAGAACTCATTAAACAATCAACGAGTAGTAATGATTCACACCTTGAACAAGTTCAATATTCGTCACCTTCCATTTTTTGTGAGACATTTTCAGTGTGAACCTACACGATGCAATTTGATTTTGAATTCGTTTCGTTATCACTAAGTATTCAGATTTATTGATTCGTTCGATAGATTCAATCTCTTTAATCCTTGCTATTCGTCCAACGTCCCAAGTGCGATTTGAATATGGATGGTATTTGATAGAAGTATAAAAATGGATGATTTCTAACCCCATTCGATTAAACTCCTTCTCCCCGAAATCTCTGTAGATAATGCTAGATTTCTTGCCAAACAACTTCATGGAGAGAATAAAATTCATGACAACATCCTTTGGATCTTCAAAGTTCGTTTCTTGTCTCAATAAGAGTTTTTGCATTCCTTCCATTTGGCAGTAATAACTTCAACAAGAAAAGAAATTTTCAAATAATATGATCCACTTTGAATTGAATGATTTGGAACCTTGCCTGTAAATATTGTTTTCCCAATGGCAAATCTCAATAACCTTCTCCCCCAATTCAATTATCTTTAAAGAATCAACGCTTTTAAGCTCCTTCATATTGAATGCCAACAAACGAACTTTCCATCATGAATTACTGGACCTTACTTACATTAATCCTCCTTCTAAATCAGGTACAAGCGCAGCTCCCAACCTACGCACCAACGTCTAATCTGGAGGGATTCTATTCATTTTCTGGAAACGTATTGGATAACAGCGGCAATGGTCACAATAGCGCTAGTTACAATATTATTACAACCACCGATAGAAACTTAGACCCATTGAAGGCACTTTATTTCTCTGGCAATGAAACGGAGTTTTTAAATTATGGCGATGTGGATGCATACGAACCCTACATTGCTACTTTTTCGTTCTGGATCCTGCCAGAAGAGTATGGAGCAAGTGATTCCACACAAGTAAAACCAATCATTTCGAAATGGGGAGCGCCTGGAGATTTGACGGCATCTTCTTACACTGTATTTATGGATGGGATCGACCTCTGTTTTGCACTAACAGACGGGATTGCCGCCGATACATTGAAAACGCCATTAACCAGTATCTTAATGAATCAGTGGTCGCACGTGGTCATTACCATAAACTACGGATTCATTAAGTTCTACGTCAATAATGCATTGGTTACCGACACAAGTTCACCCATTTCAGCTTTCAACAATACGAACAGCGAATTTAAAGTGGGCGGGTGGTATCAAGACATTAATCCAAATTTTAGCTCGTTTACCGGTAAAATCGATGATCTTGGTATCTGGAGTAGAGAATTGGATGCCTGCGAAGTAGCGGCTCTTTATACTGGAGTTGCTTGCCCTACGAGTGGCATTTCGGAGTTAATGCAAACGGATAAGGAGGTGGTGAAAATCATAGACTTTATGGGGCGCGAAGTAAGGCATACATTGAATACGCCACTTATTTACGTTTACAGCGACGGAACGCGTGAACGTGTGATGCAATTGGAAGATTGAATGGGTTATGCTGGTTTAGTAGGGTTGGAGAGAAGGTTTTAAGGGTGCTTTTGGTGCGATAAATTGAGCCATTGAACTTGATAACTATATAACCAAATGGTTATATAGGAATATGGTTTTATCTTGGTTCTTAACAAAAATCTACGTATCTTCTATAGTCAATCAAATCCATCAAATCCATCAAATCCATCAAATCCATCAAATCCATCAAATCCTTATTGTTCTAGCCTTCCTTTGGCTACAATTTAACCTCCAAATCCAACGCAAGTATTGTCCAACCGTTTTATTCAGTAACGCTTCAAACTCTACTTTGCAACAGTTACCAATCCGCAAAAGTCAAATCTCACTTAATCTTCTACCGAATATCTGACGACAATAAAATGGAGGTGATTAGAATTTTGCACCAAAGGGTTTATGCAGAAAATCGATTGAAATAAAGAAGCATTATTGATCCGCCCGCAAGTTTTTCTTCCATTCAGCAACATAAGAAGAGAAGCAACGCAAAAAGCATGACATTTCTCCCTTATTTCTGTCTTTTCATAAGTGCAACAGCTTTCGGGCAAATACAAAGTGACTCTAGTACATTCATGATTTATTTAAGTCCCGAGAGCTGTCATGAAGAACCACAACACGAACACGTGTATACCGAAGAAATCGATGAGATGAAAGGTCTGCGCATCATTACAGCGAACGGAATTCCAACCCATAAAACAGGCGCGTTTCCCAATCAGGGTAATCCGAATACCATTTCACCGCAAAATGCACGTTACGAAATTCCACTCAATCCCAAACCAGCGGCTGAACCCATTTCTGCACAGGGAATCCGCATGGGGATTTTATTCTCGGGGGTAGAGTTGGATCCCTTCACAGGCGAGTTTTTCAAAGGGAAGAACGGAACCAATCGAGAATGGAATATTACCACACTAACGAGTACCGTAGATCTCGGTTTGGACTGCAACAACGGCCATGTGCAACCCTCAGGAAAGTACCATTACCACGGAACGCCGAATGCTTATTTGGAGGAAATGCAGGTAAATGGAACCGAGATGATCAAGGTGGGGTACGCTGCCGACGGATATCCGATTTATTACAAATGGGGATACGATGCCTCTGGCGATATTACCGCATTCGAAAGTGGTTATAGATTGAAGGATGGAGAACGTCCTGGTGATGGAGAATTTGCACCAGATGGCATTTACGATGGAACCTACTTTCAAGATTATGAATACGTGAACGGCATATCAGAATTGGATGCGTGCAACGGACGTTACGGCAAAACACCAGAAAGCGATAACGAATATTACTACGTAATTACAGACAATTTTCCCTCATCCCCCATATGTTTCAAAGCCGAACCAAGCGATGATTTTCGAAACAGACCAATGGATGGAGCGCTAGCCGGTCCGAGACACGGTAGAGGTGGTCCACCTCAAAGAGGGGGAGGCGGAAGACCTGATCCACAAGAATTGTTGACCGCCATGGATGCCAACGGCGACGGCAAATTGGAAAAATCGGAAGTACGTGGCCCACTGCAGCAGGAATTTGAGCGCGCGGATCAGAACAAAGATGGTTTTCTGACCTTGGAGGAATTGACACCACCACGGTAACGGTAGGCATGAAAATCTTTCCGAGAATTAATTCCCCCATTAGAAGGTGGACACAGGGGGAGGACTTTTTGTTTACTCAAGAATCCTCACCCCAACCCTCTCCAAAGAGGGAGTAGTTCAATATTCCTATCCAAGATTTAAATTTCCCTTTTGCAGATCGCAGGAACGGTAGGCATGAAAATCTTTCCGAGAATTAATTCCCCCATTAGAAGGTGGACACAGGGGGAGGACTTTTGTTTACACTAGAATCCTCACCCCACCCTCTCCAAAGAGGGAGTAGTTCAAAATTCCTAACACTATCAAGTATGCTTCTTTCCCAACCCAAAATCTGCCTCGTTGAATTTGAGTACCTTGTGAATGCATGATACGTGTTGGATTCATAGTCAATGGAGCGAGAAAGCAAAGTGAGATTGCTTTGAAAACAATTGCGTTGGCAAAGAAATCCAAGAGGCTTGATACCGAAGTTGCCACGACCCAATATTCCCAACACGCGATTGAATTGGCCAAAGATTGGTCGATGAAGAAACACATTCTCATTGCTGTGGGAGGCGATGGAACCTGCAACGAAGTTTTGAATGGCTGGCATGAAATGCAACCGGAATGTTGCGCAATTGGTGTGCTTCCAGACGGCACAGGAAACGATTTCCAACGCATGCTAAACCCTTTCGATCCCAATGTTTTTGTCTACAACTTAGAGGCGTTGAACGTACAGCATGTGGATTACGGATTGGTGGAAACGGAAAATGGTGAGCGCGCTTTTTTGAACATCGCCGATATGGGCTTCGGAGCGAAAGTAGTGCAGATTTTAGACAAACAACGCAACCGCGGCATGCGTGGCAAATTCTCCTATTCTATCGCCATTTTTCGGGCATTTTTCAGTTACAGAAAAAAGAAGGTGCAACTGCGTCTCAACGATGAGAATTGGGAAGGAAAAGCCTTGTTAATTGCCTTTTGCAATGGCAGCGATTTTGGTTACGGTTTGACAATTCACCCCAAAGCATCCCTGAACAGCGGAAATCTTGGAATTACCATTGTGGGAGACGTCTCACTTCTGACATACTTTTCCAAATTGGGCGATTTAAAGAACGGACGCCACATTCAGCACCGAAAATTGACGTACAGCGCAGCGAAAACCATTGAGTTTCAAGAATTGCATCCCGCCATTCAGATGGAAGTAGATGGGGAATTGGTCACGGACAAAGTGAAAGGGTTGCGAATCGTTTCGGCGCAATTGCCGCTTATTTGCTGATTTTGAATTGAACAGTCAGGTACGCGGAAATACCATCTGAAGGCAAAATTCCCGGACCCGGATATCCCGTAGCTCGTCGTGTGAAATACGATTGATTGGTAAAGTTGTTCACGCCGAATTCTACCTGAAAGTATTTGGGAAATGCATATCGACCTGAAAAATCGAATACGTAATACGCTGGAACCTCTCCAATTACAGCATCGCCAGAAGGAATAACGGAGTTGGATGCATCGGCAAACTGCGCGGCATTGTAACTTCCTTGCACCTGGAAACTCCAACTCTTATATCGATAGCGGATGCCAGATTTCAATATAAACGGACTTACGTATTCCACTTGCTTACCGACAAAATTGGGCTCTTTCGATCGGATGTACACTGCATCAATGTACGCGGCATTCAGGAACAAGGAGAGCGAATGCTTCGAAGAATCGGTCAATGCTTTGATGAAATCAAATTCGGTAAAAATCTCGACGCCAAAATTGCGTGCATCTCCAATGTTGGTGCGTTCTTTTAGCACTGTTCCTGGTTTTGGTGCCAGTCCAATTTTATCGCCGTAAAAAACATAGAATGCGGCAACATCATAAATCCAGAAATCTTTCTTGAGACCTCGGAACCCAAGTTCTGCGGTATATCCGTATTCGTCGCGCATGGAGCTGTCCACCACCACGTTTGGATTGTTTACACGGATATCTGTAAAGTTGATGGCGCGGTAATTTTGCGTGAAATTGGCGTAAATTTTTGATCCTTTGAGTGCTTTGTAGGAAACGCCTCCACCAAACAAGGGAACCTGGCGAGAGACCAAATTGGAATCTGTTCTACGGAAAATGTTCAAGGTGTCAAAGTTCACAGGATGAATCAAGTATTGTTTGTAGTAGCCACCAGAACCACTCTCGATGTGCTCGAATCGAACACCAGCGTTTACCGTCCACTTTTTCCCTAAGAACAAGATGTTTTCCGCAAAAAGAGCGGCATTTTGAGACGGATAGGAGAACGAAGAGCCTTCTAAATCGTCTGGGTTTTGATAGGTGAAATTGGCGTCTATACCATCGGAAGCAATTCCCTGATTGGCCGTTGTAAACCCCTGATAGTAGCGCCCACCAACAAGCACGGCACCGCGAATATCAATTCCCTTTTTGGGGATGTAACGTCGCAAAAATCGCGCTTCAACTCCGGCATTTCTGAAATCGCCCGAAAGCATTTCTCGATTGCCTCCAGGGTCTAGTTGCGTGATCTTCCCTAAGAAACCGAGTGTTTTTCTGCTCGAATGCATCCCAAAAGCACGCACATTCAGATAGGCTTTATCGGAAAATGCATGGTCGTAATGTACCGCCAAAGTATTCCAATCGACATTGAACCAATTGCGATCGCGCAAACTCTGACGGGGATCTTGTTCGAAGAGTAAATCGGACAAACCTCCGGCTTGACGCGCCAGGTAGTTCATGTGTGTGTATTCCAAACGAATTTTCGCTTTCTCATTAAGATGATACCCAACTTGACCAAAGACTTGATGTTGAAAAAACTCACTGTTTTCGCGATAGCCATTTCCACGTTTGTATTGATGGTATATCTGGTAAAAGAAGCGGTTTTTTGAACCTGCAATGCGGTTGAAGGTTCCGAAGTATCCGTAAGTCCCGACGGTATTTCTTGAGGTAAATTCGAAAGGTGTAGATGTTGGCGGCGCCTTGATGATGAAGTTCAAAAGTCCCCCGAACTGCGTTCCGAATTGCAGCGCAGCCGAACCACGTATAATCTCAATTGATTCCAAGGCCTCGAAAGGTGGCGTATAATAACTCTCTGGGTAACCCAACGCATCTGCACTGATGTCGTGACCGTTTTGCCGCGTATTAAAGTTCGCCGTTCTGTTCGGGGATAGTCCGCGCCCTCCAATACCAATTTGAATTCCGGCTCCATCGCTTTCCCAAATATTCAAACCCGGTATTTTCGCAAACATTTCTCGCGGATTCGCCGCCGATTTGGCACCATTCAATTTGTCTAGTTTGATGATGGCGTTGGTTCCCGTGTAAATTTGTACGCCTTTGATCGGCGGAAGATAACCCACATCAAAATCAGCCAATCGATCGCGGGTCACGTTGACTTCCTGCATTTCGAGGATACCATTCAGCGTCACTACCTGACGCGCTTGTTCAAAAGCAACATAGAGTGTATCATAGCCCCTCAATGAAAATCGAAGTGTGTCACCGATGGCCCCATCAATTCGAAAGGTGCCATCTACTTCGGCGCGCGCCATTTTCTCCTGATTGATATTTTTGATCTGAACGGAGGGAATGGTAACGCCTTTGTTGTCGCGTATTTCACCAGAAAGTTGCGTCATTCCAGAGAATGTGACGAAGATAAACGCTATGGGAAGAAGCCACTTCATGGTTGAAAGGGTTCAATCCAATCCCGGTGTTTTAAGTTGTAGGGCAAAGATGCCAAATCTTGTTTCTTATCCACAAATAATTGCGAAGGTCTTCCATTCAGGGAGACGTAAATTTTGGCATAAATCGCAGGATCTTCGATCTTAAATTCGTGCTCGCCGTAGCGCAATGTTTTTCCATCGTAATGCTCTTTGAGAATGCGAGCATATTGCAGAATCATGTCGGGCTGTGTGGCCATTTGGTCTTCCTGCGTTTGTGTTAGAAATTGTGCATTGTCAATTTCAGATTCGCGTCCTGTGGCTTTGTCGTGGAGATAAAACGTTGCATACCCTTCCTTGTGCATTAACATCACGCGCCAGGAAAAACGAAAGCCTTCTTCATTCCAAAATAAGTCTCCTGGATAAAGCGCGTATCGAAACGGAATGAGCAATTGCAAGGCGATAAATGTAATTAAGAAATAGCGTACTACAGGTTTTGTCTTTTGGGGTTGGGAAACGGTCCATCCGTCTCGGTTGAACGACAGTTTTGATTCGAGCCAATTCAGCACTTTTTGGTGCGTATTTGAATGGAAGAATATCAGGGTCGAGAAAATCATCACCCACGGGAAAACGCCAATTGGAAAGAGGTACCACGTTACAATGTGGAAGAAAACGACGAAGAAGTACGCATACGGCCGGAAGCGATTGCTCAATAGAAAGAATACGATGAAGAGATCGTAAATACAACCCGTCCAACTGAAAGCATACGCCAACCATTCTTCCTGCATCAATCCACCAACTACTGGAATATTATGATGTGCCTGGAGCCATGTTTTTAACGGTTGTGCTTCGAGTAGCCAATCGCTATTGAGCTTTGCAATTCCGGCGAAGATGTAGACCACGGCCAATTGAAACTTCAAAATACCAATGTGCCAGTTTAAGGTCGATTTTCGGCGGATTTTTGGCCAAATCAAGCTATCAATGGAAAAACGTCGATGCGCAGGAACCAAAATCATCAAAAAGCTCATCAAACTCACAAAGTAATAGTGGTTCAAATAGTTCGATTTGTCGAGCAATTCGACATACGTGAAGCAGAGAAAGAAAAGGGTGGCGCTGAAACGATAAAAGCATCCGAAAAGAATCCCGATTGCGGCAAGAATCATGAGCACGAAAGGCACGTACATGAAATTACCTTCCAACGGTTTTACCCATTCAAATCCCAAATACCCAAAGTAATACTGCGGATCGATGTACAATGTTTGTACCCAACCTTTGCTCACAAAACGGATAATGCCAAAGAGCATCAAAGCCCCAAAAATTATTCTGAAAATAATTAATGGGGCAATGGAAACCTCTTTGTTAAAGGAGAAGGTATTTCTTAAGGCGTTAATCACCGTCGTTATCCTGATAGGTAATCAGTACACCGAATGCCGATGTCATATCTGTTTTCAAGTAAACTACCTGTCCTTGAAGTAAGGTGTAGAGATCGTTCAAATCAGACCAATTGGAGGAAATGTTCTCTTCCATGGTTCCAGAGAAGGTGTCAATTTTGGAAAGAATTCCGCCAAAGTTCGCGTTAATGGTATTGTTCAACTCACTTCGATCCAAATGCAAGAGGTAATCGTCGAATCCAACACCATCGCCACCTGTGTAGGCATTTCTTAGCGCGATAATATTTGCTTCCAATAATTCTAAAGAAATTCCGCTGTAACGCGCTTCTACGTACTCTGGCATGGCAATGTCCAAGCTTTGTTTCCCAATCGGAATGCCCACTTTTGCATTTTTCGCCAATTCGTAATCGCGGTTGAACTCGTTTACAAATTCGGAGAAGGAAGATGTTGTTTCGGTTCCTGTGGAGGTAACGAACGTGTTTCGGTAAGAACCCCATTGCGACTTTACCGCGGCCACTTCCGTTTGCATTTTTTGAATCACGTCCAATCCATATTGCAGGTAAGCAGGATTGGATAAATCATTCACCACGAAAGGCTTGTACAACAGATAATCCAAGGCTGTTAATCCAATGGCATCCGTGTTAGAAGCCGTTCCTAAATTGTAGGATCCTGAAGCGATGTTATCTTCAATTTTCGTTGGATCGGTTGGGAACGTTCCGATAGACCCTTTCAAAGCATAGTCACGCGATGGTCCAAAATTGTAAATCTTGATGGTTTGCCAAGAGATATACGCTTCTTTCCAACTGTTTTGAACGGTTTCAAGCGTCTGCATATCTGGATTTGCTTGCATTGCCAAATAGTCTGCTTCCAGCGTGTTGATCTTGGCATCAAAATCCTCTAGTGCCGGCAAAATTTGATTGTCTGCAATGTTCTCGAGCAATGCTGCTTTGTCAAATTCCGGTGTTGGATCCGGGTCTGGCTTGCAACTAACTGCAGTTCCTAGAATAAGAACAGCTAGTATGCCGATGATTGAAAGTCGCTTTTGTGCCTTCATTTGTTTAATATTTTGCGTTGATCGCGTTTTTAATATTGTTCAAATCTGTGATGGTGGTGTTCCAGAAATTCGTTGGAAACAATTGCATCAATGCTTCGTGTTCGGTAGTGGTCATTCTGCGTGTTTCCGTTGGAGCATATCGAAGGTTCCATGCGAAAGCGTAGGCTTCGGCAAGTGCATGCAAGAATGCGGCTTGATCTGTTCCAAAATATCCAATACAGTTATCGATATATGAAATGGCTTGATAGGCTGAAATTTCTTCCCATTCTGTTCGAAGCGCTACAATGGCTGCATCACGATCGCCCAATTCATTTGCGGTAATTGCTGCACGACCTGTTAAGAATTGTGTCATCATATCGTCGTTGCAATTCAACGTTGGGTCTTGACTGTTGCAGTATTTCCCCCAAAAACTTGTAGGGATGGTTGTTGGAAAATCCACGTCCACACCAAAGTAACCGAAGGCTTCATCCCAGTGATGTTCCATCGCCGTGTAATAGTTTCCGTTGGCAGGATCTTCGGCAGTTGTGTTATCCACGTCCATTTTTCCATCACCGAAGTAGACATTCAATGCCTGATATAGGAATACGGCTCCCATCAATCCTTTTTCGATGTATTGTTTGTGTTCCACACCGTTTGCGTCGAATAAATACGTGGATCCTGAAGAAGTGGTAAGCGTTCCTGCTTGTCCGTCAGATGCCGTTTGTCCAAACGAAAGACTTGCCGTTGCGAAATCATCCATCCAGGTTTCAAACAAGGGTTGATCAATCGTAAACGTTTTATTTTTCAATTGCTTTGTTGAGGTGAAAGAGAAGTTCCCATTTCCATTGTCTCCAACGTTTGCATACATATCTTTCAAATCTTGTGCAGATACAGCAGCAGTTGTTCCTGTTCCCATCAGGGCGGTCATTTCACTCAATTGATTCAAGCGATCTGTTTGTCCAGGATAACTTACCGTATTGTTTCCGTTTGCATCTACGAATGAGTAGGTCGTAGGAACGGTATACGTTGGTGTTGATCCTCCGTCACAAGAGCCGTCGTCTTTTTCAGCGCTAGGATCGTAGTTTGTAGATGCGGGATCGGTACAACCTTTCTTTTTACAACTAGTAAATGTAAGTGCGGTTGCGACAAGAATTAAGGAGATATATGTCAGCTTCATAAGTTAATTTTTTTGCGTACTCGTAATTACGTCACAAAGAAATAAAGGAAGCGGTGTTTCTACAATACCTTAAATGTGGTATTTATAATTGTTCTAAATAAGATAGGTGTGGTATGTGTCAGAATTACAGGTCATTGTGTTCATCGAGATCAGCATCTAAAACTTCTCTTTGGCGTAAGTTTTGGCGCTTTTTTTGTTTTTGATCTTGTATTCCACGAATTAAGGCGACGAGACCAACAACAAAAAGTATAGGTGGATAAAAGAAAATGGTATCCATATAAATTAATGCGCCAAAGAACCATGCAATTGCACCTAAAATAGCAAGTGAGCCTCCAATGATGCCACTATTCATAATACTCACTTCATCTTGAGCCATGTTTCCTCCATAGTCTATTCGAGTAGCATCTTTGCGTTGCTTCTCTAAAAACATCTCTTCTTGGATATCGAGCTGAAAGTCTGGGCAAGTTTCTTCAAAAGCGGCTTTTTCATTTGTTAACTTGCAGAGTAAGCCTTGCATTGATGGTTTGCGGTTCGTGCATTTTTCGCAGAACGCTACGTGTTCTTCTCTCGTGAGCATTGGTAGTTTCGTTTGTATGCAAGACAAAAATAAAAACCTTTTAGAATACCAAAAAAAGGGTATTGTGAGCCGAGGTGAATAGGCGTACTTTTGGTTAACACGCTTCAAATACCAATTATGACGAACGGACAAACACGAGAATTGATTCAATTTGTTGATGTTCCAATGGATCTTCTAGTAGGGCCGACTCTTGAAATAGTGCACTATTTACAAGATGCACATGCACGTTATAGAGATGTTGAAATCCCGAAAATTGAGCAACAGTTTTTAGGGTTGATGAAGTTGTACCCCGATGCAATTACCTTAAAAGTGATATTCAATGTATTTCAGAAATTTCAATTGGAAATGCAATGGCACATGAAACAAGAGGAACAAGAATTGTATCCGATGGTACTCAGCGGTGAATACCAAAAGAGTCGAGAGGCCATTTCTCACGAAGATCAGGAACCTTTTCTTGGAGAGGTGATACAGCTGTTGCGAAATGCACGGTATTCTAAAAATCCTTTTGGCAGGATGCTAATCCGAAGTTTGGAACAGTTTGAAGCGGAATTACGCATACATGCGTGGGTGGAAGAGCACCTTTTGTTGTTGAAGTGATCTGTTAGAAGTAAGAAATTTGAAGGGCATCAAGGAACTCGTTCCTCTACACAAATTGCATTTTCAATCAATTCTCAGGGAAACCATTCTCTGCCCAGCATTTGATTTGGTTTAATTGCGCATTCGATAAAGAACCTCCTTTGGGCATGGTTTGTTCGTTCAGTACTTCACGTTCAAAATTTCCATTTGATAGGTCCGATGAAAGTCCCGAATACGTGGCATAATTGCTGTGACAGCCGACACAATTTTGCGTGATAATCGCGCTGATATCGGCATCATACGTTGGAGTTGACCCATCGCAGACGGGAGTAAATTTGTTTTCTTTTTTACAGGCGAAGAGAAGGGTGACGGCAACAAGGAAAAATGCAAGGAGGTATTTCATAGGACATATTTTGATGAGGCTTCTATTCTATGAAACGTAAAAATGTTGTGTTTGGTTTGTTCTTTGAAGAAACAACAAAAGTCCCAACGTTTCCATTGAGACTTTTTGTACTCAAAGCGGGACAATTATCGAACTAAAACGTTCAAGAGGACATCGAAAACATGCTTACGCTTTAGCACTTAGATTTTTTATCATGGCGAATAGGATTTTCGATATTTCCTCGATGTTCGTGTAAAAGGTTTCAAATTCAATTTGATTTATGACTTCCTCATCTTTTAATACATCCAGAATGGCAACGCACTCAAATGCGGAGCTTCTTGCGATTACAAAAAAGTTGCGGCGATCAGGTTTTGAAAAACGACCGGAACCTTCAGCAATATTTAGAACAATACTGAATGATGCACGTCTTAGTTGATCTTTGGTTGTGCGATCCAAGGGGGTAGAATTGATAAAGGATCGAATTTGTGAGTTGAATAGCTTTGCCTTTTTGTAAATAGTAAGTTTTTCAAAATCAAACATAGTAGGTAGGTTTCTACTTAAGTTAGGTAAAAATTTGATTTGAAAAGTGTGAGTTGGAGTGCGAGAGCGAAAAAAAGTCAGAGTTTAAATGATCGCTCTCACTCTCATTCTCACTCTGACTTTTGTACCTGGGGAGGGAATCGAACCCTCACTCCCGAAGGAATCCCGATTGTGATCGGGACGCGTCTATGAGTTCTTTGATTTTAATTTTCGACTTCCACGACTTTAATTGTGACTCCCGTCGCACGGCTAAACTTCTCTCCTCGAAAGTTTCTGTATATACGATTTTCCAAGGTCTGTGGGGTTTAGTCGATTTCACATATCCATTATTGTGTCGTTCAGTTCTTTTTTCCAGATTATTGGTTTGTCCAATGTAAAATCTGTCGTTCTTGCTGCTGTATAGAATTTAAACGTAAAACATGGGTGTGAATCAAAAAAGTGTGAGTTGGAGTGCGAGAGCGAAAAAAAAAGTCAGAGTTTAAATAATCGCTCTCACTCTCATTCTCACTCTGACTTTTGTACCCGGGGCGGGAATCGAACCCGCACTCCCGAAAGAACTGGATTTTGAATCCAGCGCGTCTACCAGTTCCGCCACCCGGGCTTGTCTTCCGATTTAATATCGTTGAAGGCATTTGTTTCGCTGATAGAGCGGCTGCAAAGATATTCATTTTATTCATTTGACCAAACAATGGAAATAAAAATCAAAGAGAATTTCCAATGATTAAAATTTTCCCTTCCTGAATCAATTGCCTGCTATCTTCAAGGTGCTTACTCAAGTTTCTTCCGTCTATTTTTACTAACATTGTTTCATGGCAAAAACACTCATTAAAAACATAAAAGGACTGGTTCAATGTGGTGAGAATTTACCGCAAACTCGCAAGGGTGCTGAAATGAAAGAGCTTCCGATTCTAAACGATGCTTTCTTGGCGCTCGAAGACGGCGTCATAGTAGCGTACGGCGCTATGTCGGATTGGGGTGGAATAACCGATTGGCGCGACCTCGAAGTGATTGATGCAGAAGGCAAATACGTACTTCCAGCCTTTTGCGATTCGCACACGCACACCGTTTTTGCCAAAAGCAGAGAAGAGGAGTTTGTCGATCGAATCAATGGACTTTCCTACGAGGAAATTGCGTTGAAAGGAGGTGGGATCCTCAATTCTGCCAGACGCCTGGCCGAAATGTCTGAAGACGAACTATATGCCGCTTCGAAAGAACGTGTAGAGCGATTGATGTCCTATGGGACCGGAGCACTTGAAATCAAATCAGGATACGGATTGTCAGTAGACGCTGAATTGAAAATGTTGCGCGTCATCAAACGCCTGAAAGCAGATTGCCCTATCGAAATCAAAGCGACTTTTCTTGGAGCACATGCCTTTCCGGCCGAATTCAAAGAAAATCACAGAGGATATATCGACCTTATTATTCAGGAAATGCTTCCAAAAATAGCCGAGGAAAAACTAGCGGATTACATCGATGTTTTCTGCGAACGCAATTACTTCTCGGTAGACGAAATGGCAGAGATCTTGGAGGCAGGAATCGAGCTAGGCTTAAAACCAAAGGTGCACGTCAATCAATTTTCAGCTTTGGGTGGAATTGCAAAAGCCGTAGAACTTGGAGCCCTTTCTGTCGATCATTTGGAGGAAATTGAACAAGCCGATATCGAAGCACTCAAGGGAGGAACAACCATGCCAACCATATTGCCGAGTTGTTCTCATTTTTTATCCATTCCATACGGCGATGCCCGAAGACTAATGGACAATGATTTACCCGTTGCTTTGGCAAGTGATTTCAACCCAGGATCTACACCAAGTGGAAATCTGAGCTTCGTTTGGTCACTGGCTTGCGTGAAAATGAAAATGAATCCAGAAGAGGCGCTCAATGCCCTTACCATCAACGCGGCATATGCCATGGATTTGTCCAATTCGCACGGAACCATCTCTTTAGGTAAAAAAACACCCGTGCTTTTAACCGGGGAAATCCCAAATTTGGCGTATATTCCGTATGCATTTGGAGATCAGCTTGTAGAGCGGCTCATTTTTTGATGCAAGAACATAAGAATGAAACACAAACTTCTCATATTCGTCTTTCTTGCTTTTGCAGATTTCTCCTTCAGTCAGGTGAATGCAAATCAATATGCGTTACTTTGGGAAGTTACCGCGCCATCAGGCCAAGCATCGTATGTTTTTGGGAGTATGCACTCCAACGATCGCCGCTTATTCGAATTGCCGGATAGCCTATATTTTGCTTTAAATCAAGCCGAAATCATCTCTCTTGAAACGGATATTTTCTCGTTATTCGAATCATACGATCCGCAAGTGGGAACGGTGAAACTAAAGTTTGATAGCGAAGGCAAGCCATATACCAACAGCCGTCGTGCCTCAAAATCTTCTTATGGCGATGAAGACGGAATGCCGCAATTTCTGGACGCCTATTTCCAGCAGTATTGCTACAACGCCAAGAAAGAATTCTTTCCACTTGAAACCGTCGATTTTCAAATGTCCACTTTTGTCGATGCGTTTGAATCACCGTCTTTCGAAGAGGCCGATTACAGCATGTTTCTTTCCAGTAAAGACGAAATGCTTGAATTGTATTTGCAGGGCGATATTTATGGCATGAACGATTTTATTAAATCGGCACTGTCAATTGCCCCAGAAGCGTACGAGAGCCTCATTGTGGAACGAAACGAGAACATGGTGGCGAATTTGGAAGAAAAAATGGTCAGCAATACCATTTTTTGTGCAGTTGGCGCAGGACATTTGGCCGGTGAAGATGGCATTTTGAGCTTGTTCCGCAAGAAAGGCTACAAGGTGAGAAGAGTAGGGGCAACGTATAACGACCAGCCAAGCGAAGAAGAAGAGGCAGTGCGCAATTTGCGTTATTACTCCTATTTCGAATCAGAACTTGGATTGTCCATTTCCTTTCCCGGAAAACCACAGGATGTTGAACTCAACGACAATCAACTCATCCATTGTGTGTATCGAGAATTTGGTCAGGGAAACTCTTACTCATTAGAATTGTTCGAACGCGGAGAAATTGAGTCTTGGGAGGATGCCGCGGCAGAATATTTGCCAAGCCCAGAAGAAAGCCCCTATGAGAAAATCAAACTTTCAAACGGAGGAGAAGCCATTCAAGGATTAGGACAAGAATATTGGGACAATTCCATGAAATGGATGCGCGTGTTATTAACCGAGGAATACGTCATCGTTTTAAAAGCCTCCGGAGGAAATAAGTTCATGAACTCACCCCGAGCATCTCGCTTTTTCGATACCTTGGATATGGATTAGACAGGAAATGTCAATCCAATGCATCTAGCCGTTTCAAGCACATCCCATCTCGAGAGCCTCGATGTCCGTGCTTCGTTATCGAACCATCAAAAAGTCAGATCCAAAACACACTCCATTTCAAAGTATAAACGCAAATTTCAACACTATTAAGCGGAAATTGACCCAAAAAAGCTATCTTCGGTTCAAAACAAAAACATGATCGCACGCGGGATTCACGAGGCAGTTTCCAAGGCAATAGCTAGTAGCAAATTGGTATTATTGGAAGGGCCGAAAGGCGCCGGAAAACAAACCATGATTACACAGGTTTTGGAGGAACAAAATATTTCCTTTGCGCTCATCGAAGCAGTTCAAAAAGAAGTGCGAAAATCAGTTGAGGAAGACACCAATCAATTGACGACTTACTCCGAATCCGTGCTCATAATTCGACAAGCACAATTCCTTGCCAACCTTCAGGAAATTCTTGAAATGACGCTTACAGGAAGTATTCCCGCCACGGTAATTGTCACCTGTTCGTATCCGCCGATGATGGATCCACAATTGCGGGAAGCCCTAGAAATGGAAGGTATGTTATTTTCGCTTTATGCACCCTCGTTTAGTGAAGCCGCGCAGCACTTTGGCTTGTCGCACGAAATAGCGTTGTTGGAAGAACGCTTGATTTTTGGAAATTATCCCAAAGTTTTGAGCGATTTGGACAATGCAGCCGAGCATCTTTCAGAGATCATCGAAGACATAATTCATACGCAACTCGGCGCGAAAGATCGTGTAAACAAAGCCGACAAACTGATGAAGATGTTGCAAATTTTAGCCTTCCAATGCGGAGAACCGATCTCTTATAACGACATTGCTCAGCGCTGCGGCGTAGACAATGAAACCATTGAGCGCTACATCGATCTTTTTGAAAAGGCATTTTTACTTATTCGACTTCCGTCCTATCATAGCGGACACCGATACGAACTGAAGAAAACACATTGCGTCTACTTTCAGGACAATGGAATTCGAAACGCGTTGATCCAAAATTTTCATCAGCCCGATTTACGCAACGATTTGGATGCCTTGTGGCGCAACTACATGATATCCGAACGCGTGAAATGGATTCGCACCCAGCGCATGGACAAACAATTGTATTTCTGGCGGACTCACACCCGTCAGCAAATGGATTTTCTGGAAATTGGTAAGGAGAGCATGATGGCATACAAAGCAGACCCTTCCATGTTCAGTTATGCGAAGCGCAAAAAAGTGAACATCCCGAAATCTTTTGAAACGTGTTATCCGCAGGCAAAAACGTCGGTATTGAATAAAACGACCTATTGGAATTTTTTAACTCGGAAAGCGTAGATGACATTTGTACAGTACATAGCGAAATACATCGAGGAAAATAAGCTCGATTTAGAACATTTGACATTGGTGCTCCCTTCAGAACGAATGCGCAAATTCCTGTCGAAAGCATTGGTGGAAGCTGCAGGAAAACCCATTTTGGCACCGGAGATGATCACAATGGATCGATGGGTACGGCAGCATTCCAAACGCGCCGTGATCGACTCAACAAGAGCGTTGTTGTCACTCTTTCAAATTCAATTAGAGCAAGCAAAAACAGAAGAAGATCGATCGTTTGAAGAGTTCCTGAATTGGGGAAACATTCTCCTTTCTGATTTTAATGAGATCGACCGATACCTACTCGACGCCAAGCAAGTATTTCGCAATCTGGCCGATATCAAAGAGATCGAAAATTGGAGTTTCGGACAGCAAAAATTGACTCCGAGCCAAAAACGATTCATGGAATTTTGGGATCGCTTGCCGGGCTATTATTACGCTTTGAATGAAAAACTAGACGCCTTGGATCAATGCTACATGGGAAGCGCGTACAAGGCATTATCCGAAGACATTCAACCCGTTTTTGCAGAGGACAAAGAACGACACTTTTTGTTTGCTGGATTCAACGCGCTCTCAAAGGCGGAGATGAGCATAATTCGCCAAATTATTCGATACGGAAGAGGGCATTATTTGCTCGACGCTGACCGATTTTACTTCGATAAGAAAACGCACGAAGCAGGGACATTCCTCCGAGATGTGGTCAGCTATCTGGAAGAACCGAACTTATCAAGAGTGCAAGATGTCTTGAGCCATAAGTCCATGGATGTTAACATTGTGGAATCGGTTCAAAAAACGGGACAGGTAAAAATTGCAGCGTCGGCATTGGCGACTTTAACGAAGGAAGAATTGAACGATACGGTGCTTTTACTCGCCGACGAAACGTTAATTGCTCCTGTGGTGAAGAATTTACCCAAAGCCATCGGCAAAGCAAACATTTCACTTGGACTTCCCATTCGAAATACCGCCATTAAAACGTGGGTAGATCTGGTCATTGGAATTCAAGAAAACAAAGCGCGTTTTAGAACTCAAGCAATTTACTTTCAAGACCTACAGGCCTTTTGGAACCATCCGCTCATTCAGGCAGTGTGTTCCGAGGAGGAAAAAGCGGCACAACTTGAGTTGGAGCATGAAATTATTCAACGGAACCGCATCTTTTTAAATGTGGAATCGATTCAGTTGGAAGGCGTCGCCAAGACACTTTTGGAAAGCATCACCTTAGATTGGCAAGGAAACTGGAAGCAAGCCATGTTCTTATTCCGATCAATGAACAAAGAGTTGTACGCAGGCTTGAACAATACCATGGCGTTTGAACGAGCGATGTTGCAATGTTTTGACAGCGCATTGATTGAAATGGAGAACCTGGTCAACGAAGGACTGCCAGAGATGCAATTGAAAAGTTTCCGCTTGCTGTTTCAGCAACATTGGTCCCGAAAAAGCATTGC
This sequence comes from Fluviicola sp., assembly GCA_043584915.1. Lineage (GTDB taxonomy): Bacteria > Bacteroidota > Bacteroidia > Flavobacteriales_D > Crocinitomicaceae > UBA4466. The sequence continues at coordinate 674,443 of CP121319.1, read as the reverse complement.
CTATCACGGAAATCCAACGGATGGATTGCAAATAATGGGAATGTTGGAAACACGTGGACTTGATTTTAAGCGCGTGATTTGCCTGGGCATGAACGAAGGAATGTTACCGCCAACAAATCCCATTCAAACCTTAATTCCAATGGATTTGCGCAGCTATTTGGAATTGCCAACACCGCGCGAGAAGCAAGGTATTTTCGCACATCATTTCTATCGTTTGCTACATTCTTGCGAAGATTTGTTAGTGGCATATACCAGTGCAGATGAGTCCATTGGGAGCAATGAACCCAGTCGATATTTAATGCAATTGGAAATGGAATTGACACGCATCAATCCAAACATTCAATTGAACAAAAGGATTTATTCGCTCCGAACGAAGCAGGAAGAATTGCACAGAGAAATTGCGAAAACACCCGAATTATTGGCGCGATTGGATGCTCTTTTTGCAGGATCTACCTCCGCATCCATGTTGAAGAAATACCTCACGTGCCCCATGGATTTTTACTTCCGATATGTGATGGATTTCGGCGAAGCCACAACGGTTGAGGAAGAAGTGGAGCACAGCACCTTCGGAACCTTCATTCACAATACACTCGAAGAGTTGTACCAACCATTTGTACGTCCTTCATCGAACGGCAATCAACCCACCCCGAACGGCAATCAACCCATTCCGGACAGCAATCACCCTACTACGAACATCAATCACCCCACTCTGGACAGCAATCAACCCGCTTCGGACATCGATCAATTCATTCCGGACATCGAGCCTGTCGAGATGGAAGGCAAAAGTTCACCAAGCGTAGCCGAGATGAAACACCGCAACATCACCTCCTTCGACATAGAAAAGATGCTCAAAGAATATCCGCTAGTACTGCACAAAGAGTTCATGAAGCATTTTAACAATCAAGAAGCCTCCTTTATGAAAGGTAAAAACCTCCTTTCGTACAAAATGGCGATGGAGCTGACCGAACGTTTCTTGAAATCAGAAATCGCATTTATTTCAGAGCAAACCAACCTCGTTTACATCGAAGCCTTGGAGAAAGAATACGAAACTACTGTGGAGATAGAAGTAAATGGAGCCATGAAAAAAGTGCGCTTGCGCGGAATTATAGATCGTGTGGATAGAATTGGGGACCGTATTCGCATCGTCGACTACAAAACAGGGCGCGTTCAGAAAGGAGATGTCGAAATGCGGGCCAAGGATGAAACAGCAGAGGAAGTTGTCGAAACAATGTCGAAGAAGAAACACGTGCTACAATTGCTTCAATATGCCTTTTTGTACCATCAAAATGAAGGAAAAATAGCCGATCCAACCATTATTTCGCTCGTTTCAGGTAAAAGTGAGCCATTCTATTTGGACACAAAATCATTGGATTTAGAAACCGCAATTGCCGATTTCCCCACCTACATGCAAACCATTCTGGAGCACGTCTACGATACAGAAACGCCTTTCCAGCATGAGGATACAGGCTTCTTCTCTTTTTGTAAGTATTGCTAGTGAACCAACGTCTCAATGACTAGAATACATCTACCATGGTAAATTTTTAACAGATATTTTGTTTAACAAATTTCATATAATGTTAAACATTTTATACCTTGGCAACGTAATTGGTCAACATGGCACACAAAACAGCAATCATCCGAAAGGAACATTTTAATGCAGCCCACCGCCTGCACAACCCTCATTGGAGTGATGAGAAGAACCGCGAGATTTTCGGAAAATGTAACAATCCAAATTACCACGGACACAACTACAATTTAGAAGTGAAGGTAATTGGAATGGTAGATGAAGATTCTGGATATGTCATTGACGCCAAGATTTTAAAGAACTTGATTCGGACCCATGTCGTGGCGCCTTACGATCACAAAAATTTGAATTTGGATACCGAGGATTTCAAAAACCTCAATCCAACGGCAGAAAATATGGCCAGAGTGATCTACGAAAGGTTGAGAAGGGAATTGTCCGATGAACTTGAATTAAAGATCAAATTGTATGAAACTGAACGAAACATTGTTGAATATCCCGCAGACTGATGGCACAAGTGCACTGAGCGGAGGAGGATTTACGATTGAGGAGATAGGAGATCAACACATCGGAACTTCATTAGAAACACCCATGCGCGATGATGCTTTTGCACTGTCGAACGCAGAGAAAAAAGAGATCATTTCTGAAAAATTCCGTGATATCATGGAAACGTTGGGCTTGGATCTGACAGATGATTCCTTGCGGGGAACACCAGATCGCGTTGCCAAAATGTACGTGGATGAAATTTTCTCGGGCCTCGATGATCGCAACAAACCCAAAATTGCCCTATTCGAGAACAAATACAAATACAACGAGATGTTGGTAGAGAAAGACATTACGCTCTACTCGAATTGCGAACATCATTTTGTGCCAATTATTGGTCGAGCGCACGTTGCGTATATTTCGAACGGAAAGGTTATTGGTCTGTCGAAATTGAATCGAATTGTGCGACATTTTGCCAAGCGCCCTCAAGTGCAAGAGCGATTGACCAATCAAATTGCCAACGAATTGAAATCTATTCTGGGCACAGAGGATATTGCTGTGGTTGTGAATGCAGAACACTTGTGTGTGGCATCACGAGGAATTGAGGACACAAACTCAACAACAGTAACAGCATTTTACGGTGGTAAGTTTCAAGAACCAACCACCAAAAGAGAATTTTTGGATTACATCCGGATGGAGTGATAAACAGCCTCAGAGCAGAGGATCATTCGCCGGAACAAAATAGAAAAGTTATGGTGTATCGTTTCAAATTTAGAAGTCGGATCGATGAACTAAGCGATCGTTACGAAGCATTGGTAAGAGATGCGCAATTGCTGCGAATACAAAACCCTCCTGCCTCAAGAACAAAATTATTGAAAGCCAAACGTTTGCAATTGCAAATAGAAGAATTGAAAGTGGCATTTTTAAATTAAAGTTATGCGAGTAAATAGAGATGCAATAGAAAACATGCATCGTGTGCGTAGACTGAATCTCATCAATGGGATCACGGGTATCAAGCCTGCAAACTTGATCGGAACGCATTCGAGGCAATTCGGTAGCAATGTGAGTATTTTTAGCTCGGTGGTTCATCTGGGTAGCAATCCGCCGTTGCTTGGATTCATATTGCGCCCAACGGGTGAGGTGAATCGAAATACCTATGACAACATCAAGGAGTTGGGCTATTATACCATCAATCATGTACATGAGTCGATAGCCGAGCAATCCCATTATACTTCCGCGAAGTTCGATCATGGTGAATCGGAGTTTGAACGCTGTGGATTGACCGAAGAATACAAATTCGATTTTCCCGCGCCTTTTGTCAAAGAGAGTTTTGTGAAAATTGGAATGAAGTTCAAGGAGGAAATCTACATCGAAGCCAACGACACGCGAATGATTGTAGGTGAAATAGAAGAGATTATTGTGCCGGAAGAAAGTATTGATGATAAGGGATACATGCGTTTGGATCGTATCTTTGATGTGGGAATTGGAGGTCTGAACAATTATTACAGCCTCAAACGCATTGCTTCATATCCGTATGCACGCGTGAACGAAGTGCCTCAGTTTGAAACAAAAATTGAGCAAGATCATTCATAGATGGAGCCATAAAAATGAAATTTCTGGAAAAGAACAAGCGACGAGAATCGTAAATTGTAAAACAAAACAAGGGGGACACCAATCGGCGTCCCCCTTGTTACTTACTACTAAACTAACGTCGTTTTCTAATAATTACTTTGTTGCTTGAGCACTTCAAAGGCATCCACATAAATTTGCAATTGGTCCACAACAGCAAGCAATTCAGAAGGCGTTGCATTTGGGAACAAGCGCTGCAATTGCGCCATAGCACTTTCCAGGGAAGCCTTTGCTGCATCGTTATTCCCCGACTCAAATGAATTTGCCATTTGTTTCAAAGACTGATTCGCGATGGCAACCGCCAATACTTTCTTGTGTTCGCGATCAATGGCCATATCCAGTTCACCCGTCGCATCTGTCCATTCAGGGTGAATTTTCTTCTCAATTTTCACGGGCTTTCCGGTCACCGCATCGTTGTATTCCAGGGTCACCACAACCTTTTCGTTTACAATCGCTTTCGTTGGATTGATAAGATCGAATTTTATCAGCGCCATTTGGCTCAAGCCAGGGAACAAATGAGGAATTTCAACATTCATTTTTCCCGGTGTGACTTTCTCGTTGGCATAACCATACAATTGGCGGTACACAATTTGGTCGTTGTAACGAACCGTTAATGTCGCCTCCTTTGCCATTGGATAGAGGATACTTTCCAATTCTCTTTGGAACACTTCGTCAATTCCCGCTGAGGTAGAAGCCAAGTGCAGTAGCCCTCCGCCTGCAGACGATAATAAGGACAGCAATTCTTGATTGTAATCGATTCCAACACCAACGCAGGATAACTCAATTCCCCCCGCGATGTATTTCTTCGCTTCTGCAATTACTTCCTCGGGCGGTGTGCTTCCGTAGCCATCGGTCAACAAAATAACGCGATCAATGGTTTTGGAAGTTTTCAATTTCTTCACTTCTTCAAAGCCCTTTACCATTCCGGAGTAGATGTTCGTTCCACCGCCGGCTTGAATCGCGTAAATGATATCAATAATGGCCTTTTTGTTGCCCACCTTTGTCGCCGGAACAGCCAAAGTCGCATCGCTTTCGAAAACAACGATGGAGACAACATCATCTGGACTCAATTGCTGAATAAATTTGATCATCGACTTCTTCAATTGACCAATGCGGTCTTCTCCTGTCATCGAACCACTTTTATCCACTACGAAACAAATGTTCAATGGATCAGGCGATTTCCGGGTCATTTTAGATTTCACCTTCATTCCAACCTCTAACAAGGCTTCTTTGGAACTCTCATTGAATTTATTCCCCCATTTTAATTGAAAATCTACGTCATTTTGCGTTGGTTCAGGATACTGAGCATTCACGAAACTATGCATGTCGTATTCAACCAATTCATCTACGGCAGGAATGAAATCTTCGATATTCGCCAAACGCGGATCAACGATATAATTGACACTCATATTTTGAAGTGCAATCCCTTTTACATGCGATAAATCAATCAAATCGGCACTCCGTTGGTATTGAAAGTCAACGGCGTATTGCGCACGAATTGGAAGCATAAAAGTAACTTCTCCTTCATCGTTTGTTTTCGCCTTATACACAGTGTTCGATTGCAGCATTCGTACATACACATCCTCATTGATCGCCTTGTCATAATCTTTACGCACCTTCATTTTTATGCGGGCATGCGAAGAACTTGGCTTTGTGTCTTTTGGGATGTTTTGAACGATAAAACGGTCGTCTTTCTGTTCCGTAAAAGTACGCGGTTGATACATGATAAACATGGATTGCGTCATGGCCTGCGCTCCAAGGTCGATGTATTTTAAAGATTGCACGTCGTCTACATCAATTTCGTAATTCTGATTCACAGGGATTTTGAAGGTTGCTTTTCCGGTGCCGTCTGTACGCGAGATGTATTTGGTTTCTGTTTCAAAACAAACCAAAGCAACGTCTACCTTGGAATAGTTGCGTCTATTTTTGTCCTGAAGAACAATATTTAGGACTGTTTCTGTGGTGGTAGGTTTTTCTCGCGAAGTAAGATTTTTCTGATCAACCTCCGTAAAGTTAATCGAGCGTCTGTCTGGCAACACCTGGTTTTCGCGCTCCCAACCAACAGGATCGTACGTCATAGTTCGACTTCCACGACCTCCGAAAGAAACATCAATTTTAATAAAGTTGCGCATCTCACCTACAGATCCGAGCCAAATTTTCCCATGATCAAATGTCAGGGAAAGATGACCGTTGGCATCCGTTTTAAATGCGAGGCGCTCAAATGTGCTTGTTTCAACAAAGACGACTACGGAACTCTTTTCAGGTACCTGCAAGGAAATTAAAACCAGTATTGATAAAACCAGAATTTCAATATTCACTACTAAGACGTACGAGATTTTAAAAGGGTTGGTATTTTCAGAAAAAAAAATGCGTCAGGATAAGTTTCGCAATCACGTAAATGTGCCAAAGTCCTTGTAGAGTGAGGGGTTTAAGCCTTTCTGTGAAGCATTCTGATATTCTAATTTTAACACTTGTTTTGATTAATTTCTCCCGTTTCGGAGGGGGATTAATTCTCGGAAAAGATTTTCATGCCTACCGTCCCTGCGATCTTCAAAAGGGAAATTTAATCCTGGGTAGGAATTTTGTACTACTCCCTCTTTGGAGAGGGTTGGGGTGAGGATTCTAGAGATCAAACGACCTCAACATTGCCCATAAAAAAAGCCGTCGCTTCGATGATTTCGGCGACGGCTTTATTATTTCGTTTAGTTGAATTTCTTAATACAATTCCAATTTCAAAGCGGAACGGTAATCTTTGATTTCTTCGCGGTTGATCTTGTGATCTGCCTTCTTCAAAAGATTCATCAAGTACAAGAAGTTCTCTGTATCCTCAATTTCGATTGGGTATTCATTTTCTTCTTCATCCTCCTCATACTGAGCCTGAACGTCAAAAGAGTTTTCATTTTCTCCCAAATACTCGTAGCTCAAGCGCAGGACTTTTGTTACCAAAGGATCTTGCTCCTTCAAAGCGTATTCGCGAAGTTCTTTCAAGTCATCGATCAATTTGTCAGCGGAAAGACCATTCTTTTCCACATTTGCGATGATCGCTTCGAGTTTTTTATTTGCTGCTTCGAGTTTCATAATTCTGTTAATGCGTATGATACCTATTATCTAGTTCGCAGCCAAAGGTAATTAACTTACTGCAATTACATAGAAAGCGTTTGAAACAATTTTTAAAAAGGGAATTGTGGATGAGAAAAAAGTTAAATGAAATCGTACTTTTGTAGTGAAGATCAGCCCTATAAAACCCAATGGATCTATTATTGAAAGGCATCGCGACCGGATTACTGCTCAGCATCATGATTGGGCCTGTCTTTTTTGTATTGCTCGAAACGAGTATCAGAAAAGGAGTTAAGGCGGCATTAGCTGTTGATTTTGGCGTATTTATCTCAGATGTGGTCTACATCATTATTGCTTTTGTATTCTTCCAACAAGTCGCTGATTTGGCCGTTGGGAACGATAATTCCGTGGTTCGTTTGGTAGGCGGAACGCTCTTTGTGGTATACGGTACGTACAACTTTTTCAAGAAAGTCAATAAATCAAACGCAGCGAAAGAGTTTGAGTCGGTCCCGAATGTAGCGGGTTATGCCATGCTCGCACTGAAAGGTTTCCTACTTAATTTGATGAATCCTTTGGTTGTGTTTTATTGGTTCTCAGTAATGACGCTTGGTGCAGAAGATGGCGAATCGCGCGACTCTTCCATGATTTTATACTTGAGTTACATTCTCATTACCTTTTTCTCCATTGACTTCTTAAAAATCATTGGTGCCAAACGACTGCGTTCACTTGTAACACAAAGGTTAATGATGGGGCTCAATCGTATGGTCGGCATTGTTTTTGTCGGGTTTGGAGTAGTACTTATCGCTCAAGGAATCATCCGATTGGTAACCAAGTAGCATGATTAAAGTTATAGATAGTAAAAGATTTCCTTTGAAACAGTTTCTCCTCTTCTTCTCCGTTTTGTTGGCTTTTGGAAGCCAGGCTCAAGACATGAAAATCAGTAAATACAACTTGTCAAAATCCAAGCGCACGTTTTGGGATTATGAGAAATCGCAGGTTTTATCACGGGGGAAGTACTATAAGGATAGCATCTGTAATGACGAAGCCTGTATCACGACAGACGAACATGGTAAATGGGAGTATTACACACGCAACGGTGAAATTGAAGAAGTGCGTAATTACTACAAGGGGAAACTATATGGGAAAGTAACCCAGTACTACGATAATGGCGCGAAAAAACAAGAAGGCTATTTTAAGTGGGATCGTCAGGACAGTATTTACACTGAATGGTACGAAAATGGAGAAATCAAAGTACAGGGTGAATATGATATGGATGAACCGATCGGACGGTGGGAATATTTCTATCGTGACGGACACGTGAAATCCGTGGAAGAAGTGAAAGGAGCCGATAATTACCTCTGGGAATATTACTATCCTGATTCATTGCATACGCAAGGTGTAAAAGATGGCAACGGCGAAATGGCCGACTACTATACCACTGGAAACACCAAAGAATACTACAATTACCAGGATGGATTGAAGCATGGCGAATTTATCGAATATAGTATCTACGGCTATCCAACCTTGAAAGGGAACTTTAAGAATGGTGACAAAGATGGGCAGTGGGAGTTTTTCTACTACACCGGGGATATCGAGAAAATTAGCCATTACAAAAACGGCGTGCTCAATGGTAAGTACCAATATTTCTACGACAATGGTCAGGTAAATGTGGAAGGGAAGTACGCGAATGGCCTAAAAGAAGGAAAGTGGACATGGTACACGAACAAAGGAGATCGTGACATGGAAGGAGTCTTCAAAGAGGGCGAGCAACATGGCGATTGGGTGTTTTGGTATCCGACAGGGGAAGTTTCCTATTATGCGCATTTCGATATGGGCGATCGTGTGGGCGAATGGACGTACTATTACAAAAACGGACAGGAGTTCAAGAAAGGAACCTTTGCGGAGGATATGAAAAATGGTACCTGGAGAACCTGGTACGAAGACGGAACCCTTCTCATGGAGGGCGATTACCTCAATGGGAAAGAATCAGGAGAGTGGAACAACTACTGGGAAACGGGTGACTTGAAAAACGTGGCCACTTTCTCTGACGGTCAGCTTGATGGCGATTGGAATTCGTTTTACACCAATGGTAAGCCACTTGTTCAGGGAGAATACAAGGACAATCTGAAAGTCGGTGAATGGAGTGAATACTTCGAGAATGGGCGATTGAAGAACAAAACAACCTACAAGTTGTTCAAGAAAAAGAACAAATTCAACGATCAAATCTTGAGCCAACGTGTGACCATGGAAAGCAAGAAGCATGGGCCGGCATCCAGTTACTCGCAAAAGGATAACAAATTAACCGAAGAAGGAGAGTACAAACAAGGTGAGAAAGACGGCGAATGGATTGCCTATTTCCCCGGTGGACGTGTTCCTGCAGTAGTTTCCAATTACAAAAACGGACAGCTTCACGGGACAATGAAGCAATATAGCCGAAGAGGAAAATTGCTCCAGGAAATGGACTACAAAGACGGTCTCAAACACGGTAAAGTGGTCATTTACGACAAACGTGGGAAGGTGGTCGAAAAACGTGATTACGCCTATGGTCAGCGCGTTATCGAAGGACAAACAAACACACCAGGAAGTTTCACCCCTGGGAGATAGCATGCGCTTGATTCAAAAAATTCAATCCATTGAGAAAGTGAAAAGTGTAATTACAAGTATTCTACTGATGCTTGCCCTCTTATTTTCAGCCTGTTCTGACACTCCGACACCAAAACTGGAAGACTACCTTCAAGAGCAAAGCTATGCACCCCCTCAAAAAATTGGGTTCAACATTGTTTCTGATTCAACATTTATTGGCGATTCCATTGAGTTTATCATTCCCGACTCCTATCAAACCAGGGAGCCCATGATAGACTTCTTACTTAAAGACACTTTAACTGGAGTTTACATTCGGGAAAGTGCGGTTGTTTATAAAATTAGAAATGGAAGAATTCGCTATGGTTTGGATTACACTTTTGAAAACTACGACAACCTGGAAATAGGTGATTTTTGGCTTTGGGATCCAATGTTCATTGTGCTTTCAGGAAGACAAATAGAGCGATTCCGATACCGCTGGGATGCAGAAAGTGAATCATTTAAGTATGCCCCGAATGATTATTACCATAGCGATCGCTATTTAATTTTAGATTTTGGTAAAATGACGAAAGACGGGAACCTTCACCTGATGGAAGAGTTCAATGCATTTCTATCAGATTATATCGCAGGGAGAAAGACAAAATATCCGTAAAAAGTCTAATTTCTACCCTGATCAAGCTCCCAACAAGCCCAATCCCTCTATTTTCACTAACTTCGAATAACCAATTAAAAACACTAGAAATGGGCTGGTTCAATCGTAAAAAAGAGGATCCTCAACACGACGAGGAAGGAGCAAACAATGCTTCCGAAGCATTAGATTTCGACTTTACAGAAATTCGAAAGAAATCCATGGAAAGGTGCTTAGACGCAGGATTTACGCCTGCAAATTCATTGCCATTGATCAAGCCTGCCAAGGTGAGACCCGCAGTAGAAATCGCTGGAAGATTGAATGCTATCAAAGCTATGGTGTTTTGGTTAATGGTTCCAGAAAACGACCTTCCCAACGAGCCTTTGCAAAAATTCATTGCCGAAAACAATTTAACGCATTACATCTCTGATGATGAAGCAGTGATTTTTGCCGGACCCAGAGATGACGAAGATTGGCGCAATGCGATTGGATGGAAATTTGAAAACGCCTGGCCATTGGCGTGGTATTTTGGACACAAAGAACCAGAAATTTCGGGTCAAATGATGTCTGGAGAAGACATTCAAGAGATTTTGGATAAGTATTCTTGTCCCTTGGACGAAAACGTGGAGGAATGGGCGCAAAAATTAGAAACAGTCGACGACCAACAAGTACTTGAGTTGGAAGATTTGTTTTACTGTCTGCACAATGCTGCAAGAAGCGCGCAAATGGGCCGCGACACAGTTCCTGAAGGATTTAACATTTTGGCCAATGGAGGAGTAATTCACGAACGCCGTTTGTCGCTTACATGGATGATCTCCTACAGAACCGACTGGGAGGATACCGATTTAAGCACGTAGCAATTAGAATCGAATCAAAGTGCAATACAAGATTACCGCATATTCAACCGCTTTGTTTTCCACATGGATTAACATTGAAGAGCTCAATCTTTTAATTGACGCTGGAGATGGCGTATCGGCTGGATTGTTGCAAAAATCAGGTAAAATTCGGAATGTTTTTGTCACGCACGCCGACCGGGATCACCTAACTGGATTGCCGCAATTTATGCAATTGAATTCCAGAGATGGGTTGCCAAAAGTCTATTATCCCGCCAATTCAGGATCGTTTCCTGCAATGAACGATTTCTTGAACAAGTTTGATCCGCATGTGTCAAAAAGTGAATGGATTCCCATCGAAGATCGCACAAGAATTGAGATTAAGAAAAACATCGTTGTGGAAGCCTTGCGGAATGAGCACGTAAAATGTGATATCGGAATTCATAAGAGTTTCAGCTACAAAGTGTTCGAGCAAAAGAGCAAACTAAAACCCGAATTTAAATCCATCTCCAAAAGAGAAATACAACAAATTGTATCAGAAAAAGGCAGTGCTTTTATAAGCGAACAAGTTGCTACCAATATTCTTTCGTTTTCTGGCGATACGCCGGTAGACGATTACTCGAAATGGGAAGGATCACAGGTGTTAATGCACGAAGCAACGTTTCTTCAAAATGAGGGAGATCACCATGTGGAATCGAAAGGAAATCGGCACAGTCATCTGGACGAAGTGTTGGCAATGGTTTCAGAAATTAACGTGGGAACACTTATTCTCAATCACTTTTCAAGCAGATATTCAAGGGAGGAAATTGACAAAGCCGTGTTAAAATGCATCCAAAAATTTGGAATAGAAATCCCAGTTTATGTGGTGTACCCCGGAGAAATTAAACGCGATATTTTGAGTTCAACTGCCATCAATTCCTAAAAATAAGCATCACAAGAAATGTCTCCAGAAATACAAAAACTTGAACGTACCATTAAGAAAGTGCATAAAGTAGCTTTCACTCCTAAGTACAAAGAGAATTTTCATACGCGCTTATCGCGTGAAGCATTCATTGCATTGGCTAAGAAAGTGATCGAGAAAATAGGGTGGGATTTAATCTACTTCGATGACTATACGGTGGAAGCGCAGCGAATGAATGAGTGGGAGACAAGGACCGAAAGTATCACCATGACATATGATCATCACTCTGTACAAATTCAAAGTAAGAGCCTCGGAAATCAAATGTGGGACTTTGGGTACAACTCGAAACGTGTGAAGTTGTTTCAGTTGGTTTTGGAACAATTGGAAAGCCAGTTAAGTCCAGAAGAAATTCAGTACTTCGAAGAGAAACAAAAATCGGAGTTTGAAATGAGCGATTACGAAATCCCAGAAACACTTCCGCCACCAAAACGGTACAAACGTCCCAACGTGTCAATCGTTCTTGCCATTGCTGTAATTGCTGCACTTGGAATAGGTTATATCCTTGGCGTCTCCTTGGCGCATAATTTTTATCTGATTGGTGTGTTCGATTTAGCTGTTGGATTCGTTTTGGGATTGATCATGGTAGAAGCATTTAAATTGGCGAACTATACGAATTATGCGCATTTACGATGGATCTTTATCGGAGTAATTGCTCTCATGTTTGTGAGTAGCCAGTATTTTATGTTTCAGATTCGAATAGCGCAATTCCCAGCCGCGCGACTCAACTTTATCGAATTCATGCGATTGCGTTTTGTACATGGACTGGAAATCAAAGGACTCAATACAGGTTGGGTAGGATTGGTCATCAGTTGGCTTATTTTGGTACTAATAACCTACTGGATTGGCATTTTTCGAATAGGGGTTGGCATGGTACGTTATCAATTGAACCGCGTTCCCGGAGAAGTCATTGATTTCGCTGTCTACTATCTAGTAAAAGACAAAACGGAAGATCAAGTGCGCGATCTATTGGCCAGGAAAGGTTGGACGAAATCAGAAGATCAAGACCAGGTTTTTGAAGCCGTTGGCGCTTTAGGAGATTTACAACAAATGCGAAGATCGGGATGATTCATATTCAATACAATCCAAAATTTTACCGCCAAGATTATCGGAGATATATTTTTCATCGGCAAAAACGCGGAATAATAATATCCTTGGTCTTGTTTGTTGTTTCTGCGGCCGTTTTAATAACGGATTATCTCCTTCCAGGGTTATTGCGCGAGCAGTTCTTTATCAAAACATGGCTGTTTGTCGCGACGGGGATTTATCTAGCATATGTTTTGTTTCACACCTTACGGGCATTATTCAGTATATGGAAAACGTCAAAAAGGCTTCCTATTGACACAGAACGTATCGGCTTCGAAACTGGTCGTATTGTGTTATCGCACTCTAAAGATTCCGTTGTGATTTTCCAAAGAGACTTAAAAGGTTACCTTGTTTTGAAAGGCACTGTTTTTTTAGTGTCGAATGATTCGAAAAGTTGGCCTGTTCGCTTCAACCCAAAGGAAATGAGTGAACATAGTTTTACGTTTTTTATGGAGCAATTGGAGCTCAGGGGCATTAACAGGATCGGAAGCGACGTCCGTTGAATTTGCACCATGGAAATGGTATAATTCTATTACTGGTTGCGTATTGAAAGCACCAACCATTGTTTACTAAATTAATTCCCACTTCGTCTAATTTATCCAACGATCTAGCTCATCCTTCCCGTCCAAACAAATTGATCTCCACCCAACGGCGTTTCCATTCTGGCCAAACCGTCTCAAATTGATCGGCAACTTCAGGACGCAATTCTTTGAATTTTTCTTTCGCATCAGGGATACTCAATCCGCCTTTGACGAGCGATAAGAAGGCATACTGTTCTGGGTGCAAATCGTAAATTGACATCTGGAAATTGTGACGAACGACCAGACAAAAACTAGGATAAGTTTGTGGTAACGAAGGCTTTTTATCCTGTTTGAATTCGGTGTAGAACCAACGGATCGGAAATTGAAATTCGAAGATGCCGCAAACGTCTCGCAAGACTATGGAGTCATCGGAATCTTCAAACTGCGCACCAATAAAGTGCTCGTCTCCTTTTTGATCGTAAAGCAGTCCGAAATCAAACTCAAATTGTGCCAACTCAATCATAAAATCAATCCAATCTTCTTTTACCTCCGCATCTGCGTCTGGTCGGTTGATTTGCATGTAGTTGGCAAAGTCTTTTCCAAGCCAGTTCAAATTGTAATGAGTGGATGGGCGAGAGGCCAAATATCCATCGGCAAAAGCAATAAAAATATCTTCGCCAAGTGCATATTCCAAGGCGCTAAATTGTTGCGACATACAATTGCGTAAACGTGCAATATACCCACGCTGATAAATTCCCAAATGACGCCGCGCATTGAGCTTTTCCGTGTCTTCAATCAATGTTTCAATACCCGTGGAATCCTCAGCTTGTTGCTGCAAGTGCTCTGGTAAAAACTGCACAGGAGCGACAGCTGTTTGTTGGAAAGGATCCAATAACATTTGTTGCATCCATTGTTGGAATTGGTGCAAAGGTATTTTAGGAGATTCGTCCATTAACGCGCTTGGGTTTGATCGGATAATTCGGGCGCAACGACATTCAAAGGGTTGGATACCAGTGCTTCTACCGCGGAAATCTCTTCGGGTGAGGTATCCACAAAGTTCGCATCCATGTATTGCTTCGATTTCATGAGCTCGGAATAATACACATCAAACTCGGGAATGTTCCCGTCCCACTCCAATAAAATGGCCGCTTCTTTTGTCTTTTGATACGTCAATTGAAACAGCTCCCATACCGCTTTTGTTACTTCACGGTCGTGCGTGTCAATAATGTGATCGCCGCAATTTTGATGACCGGCAAGATGCATCTGAACCACTTTATCGTGCGGAATATTTTCGATGTATTCCACCGGATCGAACTCATTGTTGAAAGAGGAAACGTACACGTTGTTTACATCGAGCAAGAGGCCACAACCTGTTTCTTCCGTCATCAAACGTAGAAAATCCCATTCCTTAATGTCCGAATTCTTGAACGAAGCATAGGTACTTGGATTTTCAATAATCAGAGGACGCTCCAGATAATCCTGAACACGTTTTACGCGATCGCAAACATGCTTCAATGACTCCTCGTTTAGCGGTAAGGGCAATAAATCATGCGAATTGGTGGTAAGAACGCCCGTCCAACACAAGTGATCGCTAATCCAGGCAGGCTGTACTTCATCGGCCAATTCTTTCAGGCTTTTGAGGTAGCCCATATGCAATGGATCGGTGCTGCCAATGGAAAGAGATACCCCATGCATTACCACAGGGTATCTTTCTGATATTTGTTTTAGAATTTGTCTCGGACGACCATACGAATCCATGAAGTTTTCAGAAATCACCTCGAACCAATCTACTTCTGGTTGGGTATCGAGAATGTGTGAAAAATGTGGGCTTCGAAGGCCAAGTCCCAAACCAAGTTGGGGAAGTCCAAGTCTGTTTGTCATTTCTTCTTGCTCGTAAATTTCGGACAGTGCGAAGTCGATTCTGGCATTTTGATAACGCTTTTTTCAGACATCTTCTTCACTCTTGCTTCGGCTTGTTTCGCCCGCTCTACTGGACTGGCAGCATAAGAACAGCTACGATCTCCACTTTGTGCGCAGGAAGAATAATCGCCTGCTTGACCTCTTAGCTGAGCGACAAACTCATTCGTTGGACCATATGGCAATGGAGCTTTACCCGGTACACTTTTGTTGTTTGCAGCCCTGCTTTCCTCAAATCGTGCACGTGCTAAAAGCCAAACGCTTGTTCCTTTGTTAGGACCTTGCGCAATAAAGCGTGAGTTTAATATTGGAACACCGCAGCTTCCTTGATATTTACAATCGTTCAAACCAGGATGGCAGAATTCTTCCGTTGTACCGAAGATGCCACATCCTCCCTGACCTTTACAGTCGTTTAGCGTGTGACAAGGATGCCCGACAGCCGTAGCACAATCGCCCATTCCGGCACAGTCGTTTTTTCCTGAATATCCTAAGTTTTTACATGAATTTAGACCCATACATACATGAAGGTCTTTATTTATTTCGTTTGACATAATTTCAAATTTTTAAATGAGACATATTTGGTCTAAATGATTACGTTTTTGGTACTTCTGGTACATTTTTCGTCACCACATATTTCAAACTTACATCTGGAAGTGCCTGGAAGTAACTCGCGTATTCGGAGTTTGTTGCCCATCCCCAACCTTCAGGGTCCGCCATGGCAAGTTTGTTCACAAGGTTCAGCAATTGTGCTTTTGGACTTGGGCCTGGCTCCTTCTTGAAGACATACGGCTCCCATGTAACCGATCCCTGGTAGGTTTTACAATCTATTTCGTAACTGTACGAGTGAATTTGATTTCCAACACCGCTCATCAGCCAAATCATGGATTTATGGATTCCATACATGAACAAATCGAACTGCGTGTCTTCATCGCTATGGTAACATGCTTCTATCATCAAAAGCAAATACGAGAAGGTGGCATTTCCAACGAGATTTGCGAGTGATAACGCTTCTGGATTCGAGCAGTTGTTACTGGTGAGCTTATCGTAATCGGCTTGACGTACATCCGTCTTGTAATCGTAAACGAAGTACTCAAAGAAATCATCCAGACCATCATGATTTTTGAACTTTTCCTGGTAGTGCTGTCCAAATGAGTACGCCTCTAAAAACTTGGCGTAATGCGACAGTTCTTTGCCGTCGTCATCGTAATCTCCAGGATAGAACACGCCTTCTCCATCGATAATTTCTAAAGGAACTGGTATGCCATGTTTATCCCATTCTAAGGTATGCTGCTGCACGCCTTTTTTGGAATTGCCCTCACCTTGCTCTATAATTTCATGAATGGCTTTTATGGCTGACTTCCAATCGTGAACACCCACCAGGACACCGCTATCATCTTCACTCGCGAAATGCGGGTTGTGATCACGATCGAAATACATGGTGTTCATGGAATTTTGATTGTAGAAAGGACGTTTCTTTTCGGGCTTGTCTTTTTCCGGTGGGAGCAATTGATATCTTTTCGGGTAAGGCCCAGGGTAGTCATTTTTAATGCATTCTTCAATCATTCTGTACAATCCTCCAATTGTAAGGTAGTCCACTGTTCCCTTGAGTTGATCAGGCGTCTTTCCTGGATCCTGAAAAGGTTTTGGACTCTCAATTTGCAAGAAGGTTGTGAGTTGGTCCAATGAAAGTTTTGCACCGTGAATGATAAACTCGGGTACGTGTCCCTTTAGTTCGGCTGGAAAATGAAATCCTGCACCAATTTCCATCAATCCTGGATATTTTTGGCAAACAGCCGTTTTAACATTACATGCCAAGGACATATGAAGCATTTCTTCAATGACAACGCTCATAATCAAAGCCGCTGTTTTGTTGGAATAGGTCAAAATGTCCAACTTTAACTCTTGGGCAAGTGCATTGATTTCCGCAGGAGATTTTCCATTCGCAGCATTGGTTAATTGCGTTTGTAATTTCTCGTACAAGGCGTCTTGATCTTGTGCTCTGTTAATGGAATAATAGGTTGTTAGATACGTGGGAATAGTCGCTAACTCCAATTGGATCGCTTGATCCATCACGTGATGTAAATTGTCTTTTGTTACTGGATCAGTAACTAAACTACTACTTATGAAAACTAACTTCTACTTAGTTGATTTGAGTATTTCAAATGCCGTGCCAAAAAGTTTTGTATAATAGCAAAGGAGATACTTAGAATGGAAAACAACCAAAGAAAAATCCCGACAACGTTAATGATCCATCGAAATCCTCGGCTTATTTTTTCATTATGGTACTTACTTTTTTCACTTAGTTCGGAGGCTCTTTTCTCGGCATGTTTTGACTTGGTTCTCAAGGTTTGACGCCACCAAATCAAAAGAGCGATGACTTTTCGAAATAAGTATCCAGCCATCGAGAAGACAAACGCGGCAAGCGCAGGGACCACGTAATTTGTAGGATCGGTTTTTAATGAATTCCAACCCCAAAAGAAAATGAGTGCCATGGCCAGTCCTGAGATGAAAATAGGCCAATAATAGGTGATACTCAGTACTTTTTTATAGTTAGCGGAAGGAGAATGTATCTCTGTGAACGTGCTTCCATCTGGTTCTGGTTTTGGACCTGAATCGTTTTCATCTTGTGGATCTCCGTCTACGGTTTGGTGCAAAATTCGACGCATTAAAACCTGATCTTCCCAGTATTTAATGTGTGCAACTCCAGGCGTTACGTATTGATTAAAAACCACATCACGATCCATCTCGGCATTATCAAATATGAGTTGGTAGCCCTCTTGTTCATGCACCAAATCCAAATGATGACCTACTGGATCTTGCTCGTCGCAATAGTTGTAGTGTCTTACTTTCGGCATGCCGCCTTCCTCTCTTGTTTGGAAAAGTGACTGGGCATTTGAAATAGTTTGTTTTTTGGGAACTTCGACACCATCTACTTTGTGCAAATCACCTTTCAAATAGGAGTAATTCTCTGGGTATAGCACCAAAAATTTATCAATGGGAGAACCAAGTGTCACAAAGGATTCCAGATTATCAATCCAATTGCTTCCCACATATTCACCCTCCGTACGATGGGTGAATGTGACTTTTTCCTTCCCGTCTTTTCTTTCCTCGTCCTCTTGCTTTTTCTTTTTATTCTCCTCCTCCTTTACCCAAGGTTTGTTGTTATCGATGTCCCATCTCACTTTTTTGAATTGATCTTCCCCGTACATTTCAAAAGGGATGTTTCGGTAAATGTTCTCGGTAGAATTGGCAGGATTTGCGTATTCTTTTTTTACGTGCGCGTACATAATTGCGTCCAAACTCAAAACGGTTCCCAAACTGTGTGCAATAATGTGAATTTTTGGACGGACGTAATGAATCTCGGCTTTTTTAAGCCTTTTGTATCCCGAATACTTTGGACCTATCGGGTACCGTTTGTCCACTTCGTTTTTTAAACTAAAATCAGTGATGTTATACGTTTGAAGGTGCTGTTCGTGAATCTTCTCCATCAAACCGTGGAAACGGGCAACGGCTTCTCCACGAACACTTCTGTTTTCACCGTAGATTTGAATGTCTCCGACAACATTCTCCATCACTGCGTTTAGTTCCTTAGCAGCATTCACTTTTGGTAATCCCGCAACATTGGTGGCAAAAAGTGCGGTTTCCTGAACATGCGTCAAAACTTGTTTGATCCATGTTTTTCGCTTCACATTCGCAGCGTCAACTTTCTCTTCAGGATCTGTTTTCATTCTGCTCAGTACGGCGTCGGTCCAAACTTCTGCAGACTGCCCAGAAACTTTGAAATAATCATCAAGGATGTCTGCCCAGTACATATCCACAAAGCGAATATCCTCTTCACCTTCTGATTGAATGGCCTTAAAATGATTTGTTGGGTCGCCATACTTATTGGGAATGCCTTCGAATTGTGACCATGGGCTTTCGCCCGCGAAACTGATTTTACCGTCCTTTTTTTGGGTTCCGGCCTGCGCCGCAACTTTTCCCATTGTTATGAAATTATGCATTTCAACAGCCTTTCCAGAAGGTTCTGGGGCTATGCGAGCGTCCATCATTCGGGCTTCAGCAAAACGACTTATTACTGCAGGAACGGTTTCGTTAGGGCGCTGTTCGCCGATGCCATGGACCACAACAACGTAGTGTATTTCTTTTACATCAGATGGTACGGGAGAATCTTGACTTTGCATAATTTCAGTTTCGTAGTGAAGTTGGAAAATACGAATTCTCAGCAAATGTGAATTTTAACAGAATTCAATTTAAATTGACAATTGTGACTGTATTCCGCCCAGAAAGTATTAGATTTAAGCAGACCACCGATCCATACCTCTAAACAAAACGTAAGTAAGTTCGATGAAAAAGTATTCGACAATTGAAGATTTAGAACTCCTGAGCGAGAGCGCTTTAGATAGCGCATTGGCAGGTTTTTGGGATTGGAACATGGTTACCAATGAGGAGTATCTAAGTCCACGTTTTAAGGAAATGTTTGGGTACCGGGATCATGAAATGGAAAACAGCCCTGAGGCGTGGCAGAAAATTGCGTATCAGGAGGATTTACCAGGAATGTTCGAAAGTTTTAATGCGCACGTAGGCTCAGGCGGAAAAGTCCCGTTTCATTCTGTCGTGCGTTACCATCATAAGAAAGGAGGAACCGTTTGGGTACGCTGTAATGGAAAGGTAGTGGAATGGGCCGAAGACGGTTCTCCCATCCGAGCAATTGGCTGTCACGTAGACATTACGGAAGAAAAGGAAATGCAATTGCAATTGAAACGTGCCATTCGCGAAAGAGATATTCTACTCAAGGAAGTGCACCATCGCGTAAAGAACAATTTACAGCTTTTGCTCAGTCTCTCAAGATTGAAAAACAAAGGAGGTAAAATAGAAGTGCATGAAATTGAAGATTCCATTAACTCAATGGCACGTGCTTACGAAGGAATTTATCAATCAGACGACCTCGATAATATTTCCATTGATACGTATATAGATCAAATCGTTCAGCCCATTATTTCAGGATCAAATATTTCGTTCGATTTAGAAGGCGATCATTTTGAGCAAGGAATTGATTTCTTAATACCAATTGGGCTCATTATCACTGAATTGGTCAACAACTCGATGAAGCATGGTCGTCGCAATGGTGCGCCGCTTTCTATTTCCATAAAAGTGGAAGTTTCCGATAAAAAGTTAATCTGTCGTTACCACGATAATGGACCAGGATACACAGCTGAGGTACTTAACGGACTTGAAAACACAGAAACCTTCGGTGTTTCCATCGTTTTAGGATTGATCGAACAACTGGGAGGTGGAATCAAGTTTTACGATAAAGATGGCGCCCACGCAGATATTTTGATCCGCTTGTAGCACTCACATCGTCGAATTCGCTTTTTTTTCATCATTCAACATGCTTACACAAACAATTACTTTGTGGTTGAATTCGAATCTCATACATTTGTAGGAGTCAGGTGAGATACAATTGATAAGGGTTTGAGGAGGAAGAAAGACAGAAAGATTTTTTTGGAAGCGAATTGGCAGCGGCTTTTGTCTGCGAACTACCCAATTGATCCCGATATTCTCACCCCGCATATTCCAGAAGGCACAACGCTTGAGCTTTTCGATGGCAAATGCTACGTTAGTTTGGTGGCGTTTCGATACACCGACACGAAATTGCTCAAGTTCAAAGTGCCCTTCCATCATCGATTCGAAGAAATAAACCTACGGTTTTACGTAAAACGACAAATCTCCCCAAACGTTTGGCGGTCAGAAGTAGCCTTCACTACATTGTTTTTTCCGAAGCGGACACTGACATTGGTAGCAAAGCGAATTTATAAAGAGAACTACGAGACCTACAAAATGTCACACAATTGGGATGAAGATGAAAAGTACTATCACACTTCCTATGGCTTGAACAAGAATGCGTGGCATGAGGCAAAAGTGGTGACAGAAAAGAATCAGATTGCCATTCAGCAAGACACGCCCGAATATTTTTTCTCCAAACATTATTGGGGCACCTCTCAAATCGATTCAGGATCTTGCACTGTTTATGAAATTGAACATCCAGAATGGAGCATGTACAAAACTATCGAGGCAAACATTTCCTTCGACTTTGGATTGGTTTTCGGGTCAGAGTTCGCGGTACTCAACAACCACGAACCAGAATCGGTTCATTTGTTCAATGGCTCCCCAGTAAAAGTCTTCAAGCGATCCATTTTGCGTTAAGAAATAGCGGAAATCGCTCACTTTACCAGTCCATGAGCACTGAGGCTCTCGAATTGCACATTATTAGGCTCAACTCAAAGAAGCCATCGCATTCGCAAAGCTCGATGTCCGTGCATAGCAAGCTAACCTGTTTAGCCTAACCAATCAAATAGTCGAACCATCGAATCAGTCTAATTGTCCTTTGCGCCTCTGTCGTAAAATAACATGGTATTACCGATATCTAGGAAGTAGGTTCTTTACACGTCACACTTCGCACTTCGAGAGCCTCAGTGCTCGGTGACTTCATATATTCTACTCTTCAGTTAACTAGCTGAAACATCCATGCACTAAAACAACATGGCAACATTCGTACTGAACAGCTTGATAGCAATGGAAAGCAAGATGATTCCGAACACTTTTTTCAAAATCGCAATACCACCTTCACCCAACAAACGCTCAATATGTTTGGTCATGCGCAACACCAAAAAGACGATGGCAATATTGATAATGATGGCAATAATGATGTTGATGCTAAAATATTCAGCGCGCAATGAAATAATGGAAGTCATAGAACCGGCACCTGCAATAATGGGAAAGGCTAATGGAACAATGCTCGCCGTTTTTCCCGAAGGCTCATCGCGGAAGAGGTGAACACCAAGAATCATCTCCATTGACATAAAGAACAGGATAAATGAACCCGCCACAGCAAAGGAACCGATATCTACCCCAAACAAGTTTAAGATGCTTTCTCCAAGAATAAGGAAGCTGATCATGATAATCATGGAGACGATACTCGTGCGCCCTGCATGAATTTCACCCGACTGTTCTTTCAGTCGAATTATAATAGGTACCGACCCAACAATATCGATTACCGCAAAAAGTACCATAGTCGCTTTAAACAATTCGACCCAATCGAATCCCGCAAAGAATGCTGTCATGATGTATTATTTTAAAATGGTTCCACGAACTACTGTCGGCAAATACGTTTGCTCGAGGTAGCGAATTTTTCCCTCCAAAGATTCCACTGTATCCTGGGGTGTTAATTGACAATGAAATTGAGCGATGATGCGGCCCTTGTCAAATTCTTCGTTCACGAAGTGAATCGTAATTCCTGATGTATCTTCTCCATTGGCTATAACAGCCTCGTGCACATTTCTTCCGTGCATACCTTTTCCGCCATAGTTGGGCAATAGAGAAGGGTGTAAGTTGATCATTTTCTGATCGAATGCTAGAATCAAAGCAGCAGGAATCAAGCGAAGGTATCCTGCAAGAATTACCCAATCCACTTGATGCTCTTTACACAGCGCCGTCAAAAACGTTCCATCTGCTACTTGTTTGTTGTCGAAATGCAACGCCGTTACCCCTAAATCTTGCGCAGAAGTCAAAACTTTCGCTTCGGATTTATTGCTTAGCACAAAAGCCACCTCAACCTGCGCGTCTTTCTCAAAAAAGCGAATCAAGTTTACGGCGTTACTTCCTGTGCCTGAGGCAAATATGGCAATGCGTTTCTTTTGCATGCCGCAAAGGTAATTATTCGAATTTTCTGCCAAATAAAAAAAGACAAGAATCCGCCAATAGATGTTAAAAACGATGCGATCAGCCCCATCCGTTTTTATTTCTTCAGAACTAAACCGTTTTTGAGCACGAGCACTCAATTTCGATTGGTTAATTGCTCCGAAATGCCGTAGTTTTGCGACATGACAAGGTTCCTACTGATTGCAGCATTACTATTTTCTTTCGCATCAAACGCTCAAACGGATACGTTAACGATTGTTGCCTACAACGTTCTTAATTTTCCAGATGGCCGAGACGATTGTGGAACAAACACTGTAGTTCCCAACCGAGCAGATACCCTCGGGATTTTGTTGAATTACATGCAGCCCGATATTTTTGTGGCGTGTGAAATTCAGTCGGAAGAAGGCGCAGACAGTATCTTAACGCGATCGCTGAATATCAATGGTGCAACGAATTATCAATCTGCGCAATGGCATCCAAACGGAAATGGTGGAAATTTAAACAACCAGATGTATTACAATTCGGACAAACTAATTTTCTACAGTCAGGATGTAATTGCCACCAGTTCTAGAGATATCGATCACTATGTTTTGTATGTGAATGATCCTACGCTGAATGTGTATTATGACACCACCTTCATTGATGTGTATATGTGCCATTTAAAAGCGGGGCAAGGTGGATCGAACGCAACAACGCGAGCAGCACAAACACAATTATTGATGGATTACATTGCAACGCAGCCATCGGATCACCATCATTTTGTTTGTGGCGATTTAAACGTTTACACCTCTAGCGAAGCCGGATATCAGAATTTGGTAACGGGTCCTTTGGCATTGGAAGACCCGATCAATTCACCAGGAAGTTGGAACAACAACAGCACGTATTCCGCCATTCATACACAATCAACACGCACGAGCCTGAATTTGGATTGTGGGAGTAAAGGTGGTTCAGACGATCGATTTGATCAAATTCTGGTTTCTTCCAATGTTATGAATGGTAGTGATAGTGTGCGTTATTTGAACAATTCGTACGACGCCATTGGAAATGATGGAAATCACTTCAACACCAATCTTCTAGACGGTCCAAATACGCAATATCCAGAGGCAATTGTACGTGCATTGTACTATATGTCGGATCATTTACCAGTTGCTATGGACGTCGTGGTAACGTATCCAACAAGCAATGGACTGGCCTTGTACCCGGTGGTTCAAAATGTTTCTTGTTCAGGGGAATCAGATGGTGAAGCAACCATTGTTGCCAATCAGGGACAAGCGCCTTACACCTATCAGTGGGATGCGGCGGCAGGAAATGCGACAACAGCCACCGTAACAGGGTTGCCAGAGGGTCAATATTGTGTTCAAGTAACGGATTTCCTCGGTCAGGTAGATAATTACTGCGTGTACGTGGGAGCGCCACAAGCACTTTCTTACAGCTCATTTTCTTCGGCTGATACGGACAATTGTAATGGAGCCATTCACGTAATTGCTGAAGGAGGTTCCCAACCATATTCGTATCAATGGAACGACCCTCAAAACCAAACTACGGCCTCTGCAACCGATTTGTGCGGTGGCACGTATGAAGTTGTAATCACGGATGCAGAAGGTTGTGAAATCACCGCCGAAATTACCATTCAAACGTTGAGCCTTTCAGAAGTTTGGATGACAAATGTAGTGGTAGCACCCAATCCAACTTCGAATGTATTAAACGTGAGCAGTGAAGTACTTTTGAATCAACTTCAAATCGTGGATCTTTCTGGGCGTGTTGTATTGACGAGAAATGTTCAATCCAAGCAGGTTTCATTGAATGTTTCTCAGCTTCAATCGGGTAGTTATTTCCTGAACTTCCAAAGCGAGCACTATCCAAACGCCTTTGGTCGCATACGCTTCGTAAAACAATAGCGCAGTCTCTTATTTTATCCGACAAAAAAAAGCGCCCTGATTTAATCAGAGCGCCTTTCTAATAATGTATGTTGATCTTACTTGATCACAACTTTCTCAACAAGAGATCCGTTTTCACCTGTAACAGTTATAACGTATACTCCTGATCCGAATGTAGCCATGTCGATAGACACCTCTGATGATACATCTTGCGTATGTACCACTTGTCCAGCCATGTTTGTAATTCTTACAGCGTTGCTGAAGTTGTTATCGTTAGAAATGGTAATCAATCCTGAAGATGGGTTTGGATATACTCCAACTCCTTCCAAAGTGTTTACTTCAACCGCCAATGTAGGATCAAAGTTTGCACGTACTAATGGAGACGCATCCCAACCAAGGTAATAGTTGATTGCGTTGTTTGCTCCGAAAGGTCCGAATGCAATTGCACCGAAATCATCATCTTCGCCATTAGAATCAGATGCTCCAATGTTGAATGTTTCGTTTCCAGTAGTTCCGTCAACTTTCAATACATCAATCATGTATCCTTTACCAGCTTCCAAAATAGAAGGGTTCGGGAACGTAATTGTTGTAATTCCGTTTCCAACATCGGTTGGCAAAATTGTGTAATCAATCTCATTGTTAAATGTCAATGGATCCTGAATTGAACCACTTGGATCCATTTCTTGAACGCGTACCAAAAGGTAAAGACCTGGAGTCGTTCCAGAAGCAAAGTTTACATCAACTCCTCTGATTTCCTGATTTACTTCTGGGTAGTATACGTTACCCCATGAGTGTGGATCCTGAGCGTTTGTTGGATCAGTTGCGTTTGGATCCCATCCTAAAGCAGTTGTTGATCCGTAATCGTGCGCCATGTAGTTATCATTCACGTCCAATTCAGAAGTTGTGAATTGATCGTTTGTTGTAACCATATCAGCAGGAACACTGAATTCAGCGTAATACGTTCCATTGGCTGTAGGTGTGTACCCAGTGTTGAACCAAAGCGTGTCCATTTCAGCAGGAGCAAGCGTTACCGACTGCGTAGCAGTAGCCAAGTTGGAAGTACCATCCGTTACATCGCATGTTACATCAACTGTTTGTGCCATACCTCCGGCATTTTCAACAACTACACCGGCAACCATTTCACGTGCTTGCAACAATGGAACCATTGAGTATTCGTAATCCGTAATGATGTCTGCGTGCCATCCACGAACCAAAGCCATATCGTTGTCAGGAAGCGTGTTAATACACACGTCATCTACCATCCAGGCGTAATCACATCCACCTACGTAGCGGAATCCAATGTATGCTGTTGGCGATCCACCTACTGCAGCAGAAATATTCGCTGTAACTGTTACTGGATTTGCTGTTGAACTGTTCAAAGCAATTCCTGTGTGTACTGGAATCTCAACCCAGTTGATGCTATCAGTACTTGCAATTACATAGCAGAAACCCTGATATGCGCGGTAATACGATTCAAATTGCAATGCCA
This sequence comes from Fluviicola sp., assembly GCA_043584915.1. Taxonomy (GTDB): domain Bacteria; phylum Bacteroidota; class Bacteroidia; order Flavobacteriales_D; family Crocinitomicaceae; genus UBA4466. The sequence continues at coordinate 648,165 of CP121319.1, read as the reverse complement.
CAGAGTTATTTCCCGTTAAATTAATTGCTGTATCAAAGATGACATCAGCATTTTGGTTCCCTGAACACAAAAGGTCAGAATCAAACAAAGCGAAACCGTCACCTGCAGTTGTAGAAGCAATTCCTGGGATAGCGAAAGAACCAGAAGGAACTCCCGTACCAATTACCCAGTTGTCTCCTGAGCTTGAGTTGTCAATGAAAGACCACTCTGATGCGTCGTCCATTGTATTTGGACCCCAAAGTGTTGCTTTTGCAGTGGCAGTGCCTTCATTCGTCGCTTTCGACTTGTGCACGGGATTTTGTAATGTTTTTCCTGGCGTTAACGGGGCAGTGATTTGCGCTGAGGCAGATCCAATTACCGCTAACGAAAGGATAGTTGCGTAAAATTTTTTCATTCTTACAATTGTTTTTAAATGTGTTATATAGACTTCTCCATTTATTAAGACACGCGCAAGTTACAAAAGGTTGGGTAAACACCCCTTTTCTGTTAAAAATTTAAGGATGAGCGGCGGCAGGTTAAATTCAATGGAATAATTAATAGACAATAAATGGCACTGTTCGAATGTTTACCTCATGTGTTGTCTGCACTAGGCAATGATAGACTCCTGCCGGTAGTATTGAAACATTAAGTCGGATATTGTCTTCAACCGAATACATTGCCTCTAGTTGTCTTCCTTGAGCATCAAATAAAGAGACATTGGAGATAGACATCCCATTCGGGAGTTCTATTTTTACTTCACTTTCAGAAGGATTAGGGAATACCTTCAATTGGCTTGTTTCAGGCTCGTTCAATGAAAGAAAACTCTCTCGAATGAAGGGAGGTTCGTAAAGCGTTTGCTCCAAAACACATAAATACAACCCGACGCACACACTGTGTGTTGAGTATGAGTTGAAATAACCAGAGTTCCACATTGCCCAGGCAGCACTTTCCCAGTTCGGGTGCGATTCATTCTCGTACTGTGCTAATTTCCATATTGCTAATAGCAATCCATACGTCAAATCGCGCACTCCCAATTGATCGTCAATGATCCCATAGTTGTTTATTTCCCAAGATAAATTGTCCATTGTACTTAAAACGTATGGTTTAAGCACCTGGGCACGAGCCGTATCTCCTCGATCTCTAAAAGCAATGTATGCCTCTAATAGCGCCCAAGCATTCATGGAATTATACCAAGGTAAGGAGTTGTGACCGTCCCAAACCCTACCTGGAACTTGCGCAACATTGGTAAGGTCTTGAAATGCCACCGGAGGATTTGTTCCATCTACAAAATTATCCGAATCTGTATCCATTATAATGGCAGGAAGAAGGTTTTTGTTGAGTTTGTAGTTCAATGCGTCTTTATAAACGGCATCGCCTGTCCAATTATACATTTGTGCCAGAAGCCAAATTAATTTTGCCGTGTAATTATGATTTTTGACTACCTCCTCATTTACTGCCCATTGTGTGGCTAAAATCAGTGAGTTCTTCATTTCTTGTTTTTTTGAAGCATCAGTTTCTTGTATTGCTGCTTCAATAAGATGGGCGCCAACCCACCCATGATCATAAGCAATCCCGCCGTCAAAAAAGGACAATGGTTCGTATTGATCTCCAATTAAAAAAGTTTCTCCTGCAAAAAGCCCATTGTCATAAGTAACACAAAATGAAGGAATGTTGGAGCATACGGCTTCAACTGAGCTTCCCACAACACCTCCAGGATAGCATGGGTCATTGGATGGGACATGCACATAACCATAAACACCTTCATTTTCAGTATTTACGACTGTTGTATTCAGGTCCGAATATTGTTGCGCTATTTGCATGGACGCGATGGAGTAAAGAACGTTTGTGTTGGCTGGGTACCCGGCCAGTTGGGCGTAATAGGCGCCCAAAGCAGCATTGTTCTCATACCTCCCAATTCTTGGACAATCCAAACTGTATGATTCAATCGATGGCAGGTGCACGTTATTCCACACGCTTGCCACGGCACTCAAACTTGGCTGTGCGTAGTTTGCCGGATTATAATTGTAAGACAGCTCTGGACATCCCAAACTGGTGCCGCGTGTATTTTTGGCTTGAGATAATGCATTTTGCGCATCAGTAATGGTTCCGAAACGCATTTGTTGTATGATATTTGCTTCATCTTGTGCATTGCCGTATGTGTTTCCACATGGTGGGTTTGGGTTTTGACCCATGGTAAAAAGAGAATTACAGAAAAGCAATGTGAGACTAAGGTACTTCATAATAGAATAGCAATATACCAATTAGACGCTTTGAAGCGTGGTTGGTTTAACTTTGTTACCAAATTCAATTTTTTGAGTTATGGGATTATGATTCGAACTGTTACTATTTTCTCCATCCTTGTTCTTACGTCTAATGGGCTATTTGCGCAAAACCAAGCCTTGCAACGAGTGCTTCAATTGAAAGCACAGCAAGTAAACAAAGTCAACCCAAAACCAGAAGCAAATACGTTGATCATTCCTTCGGCTTTTTCAGAGGAATCTTTGCAAAAGATCCTAGCGAGAGGAAATGGCGACTTAACGACTGTTTATTACATCTATACCAGCTATAAGCAAAGTCCTGCCTTTAATCAAAAAGTGCTGAATGAAAAACGGATCAAGCGACTTTCAGAGTTGATTCCCGAAACAATTGAAAATCCATACGTGGAATGGAAGATCATTGAACAAACAGGATGCACTTCTCCAGCAGAGGGGAAAACATTTTTCCATGGTTTTGTACTGGAATTTAGACCACCAGTCTCTGAATCGAAGCGTGCTCAGGAGATTCAAAATTTAGAGGCGTTTTTGGCAAATCCAGAAGCTGGATATCAATTGGCAAATGATCCAACACGCTCCAATCTGTCGAAGCAACTGCTCACGGAAAAAAGCTTGTCTGAACAGAAAACGAACAACCTGACGAACTCTGAGGTATCAGACCTCGAAGCCAACTTTCCCGACGGAAATTTTGCACTCTATCAATACTTTAAAAACAATATTCCGGGCGGCGGAAAGATTGCTTTGAACCGCGACGATCTTTGGGTTGATTTTGAGATGGACGTAGCAGCCGATGGAACAATTGGCGAGATCCGATTCAAGAACGATGAAAAGGAGTACGTTAAAGAAGTTCTTTTAAAAGTAATGGACGAAATGCCCAATTGGATTCCTGCAAAGAAGCAAGGGAAAGCCGTTGCATCTCAAGTGAATTTAAGTTTGCGCATGAGCTATTCACCAATTGTGAAAGGCATGTACAATCGAGATGGTAAGAAACCAAACTTTAGCCAGGAGGAAGTGGCAGCCTCGGCGGTAAGAAACGCGGCACCCGATGAACAAACCGAAGCGCGGATCAACGCGGCAGAGAATAGTTCGGTGTACAAGGCGATGGAAATCATTATTCCCAATGAAAAAGTTTCCGTTGTTATGGACGTAACCTCAAGCATGTCGATCCACTTAGCATCAATGAACTGGTGGTTGGCGAATAGCGCGGATAGTTTGAATATTGTGCATTACACGTTTTTCAATGATGGAGATAATATAGAAGATCGAAAGAAAAAGGTGGGCGCCACCGGAGGAATTTATCATGGAGTCAAATTACGCAATCTTCCCGCCACGTTATTGGAAGCAATGCGCAACGGTAATGGAGGCGACGTAGTAGAGAACGATTTTGAAGCCCTTGTCGCTGCGCAATCGTGGAGCCAGGATGCAGATGCATTTCTGTTAATCGTGGATAATTTTTCAGATGTGCGGGACGCTAAATTACTTCCTCAAATCACCAAGAAAACGCACATTTTGGTATCCGGAGACGTAACTGTTGTCCGTGCTTGTTATCTCAACCTTGCAAAAGCCACAGGCGGCGACCTTCTCGTCAATGGAAAACGCGTTAGTTTGGCAAATGTGAAATCAGGAGGACGCGTAACCGTAGCCAATTCCACCTATGTGTACGACGGCAGTGAATTCACCTTGATTTAGCGTGTAAAATGTTAGTATTTAGAAGGAAAGCAAGTTTGGTCACTCAATCAGACCTTATGTTCAGTCCAATGTTCGAAATGATCATCCTTTGCGGATAATCACCAACCCTTAGCACGTTAAGCCGTCTTGTGGTTAGACTAACAAAAACTTTCAAATAACTACACTCATGAGGTTAACTGCTACTCTATTTGCCTTGAGCTTTTGCTTAGGTAATCTCTTTGCGCAAAACCCAACAGACGCGTGTGGACCAGGTGTCCAAACATTAACCTCGAATGCCTCTTGCACTCCAGGGGCTTATACACTTCCAGGCTCTTATGCCAATGGTGGTGCCGTAGCAGCCTCTTGTCAAGGCGGTCAAGATAGAGATGATGGCTGGTATCAATTCGTTGCGACAGGAACAAGTACAACGGTAGATGTTACAGGCGATGAAACGAGAACCGTAGCAGCTTTTACTGGCAGTTGTGGAACGGGAGAATTGGCATGCGACAATCAGACCGCGGGGACTACAGCCTCTATTACGTTCGCAACAACCATTGGTACAACTTATTATATTCAGATTCATAGAAATAGTGGCAACAACACTGCAACCATGACCGGAACCGTTTGTGTGTACGCAGGAGCATCACCACCACCAACTGGTACGATAATCCCGACTGCATGTGCGACGGCAACATACAACTTATCCTCTCTTCAAACACAGAATTTCCATGATGATGGAGGGGCAGGAGGAGCCCCATGCGCAGATCAAACGGGGGGAGGAAATTATGCAAACTCCAACTGTTTTACTATTACAACTATTTGTGCAGCACCAGGAGAGTATCTAATCGTTGATTTTAGCGAATTTGCCATGTGGAATACAACTTCTGGATGGGACTGGATGCGTATTTATGACGGTCCAACTACAGGGGCTACAGTTATTTATGATAACAGTTCAACTGGCGCAGATAATCCTTTTGGAGATTGTGGAATTGGTGCTGCGGCTATGGATTTCTGTGCGACAGGGCAATGTCTAACTTTTGAGTTTTGGGCTACAAGTGTTGTAAATAGGGCTGGATGGGATGCAACAGTGTCTTCCGTAACCACTCCCTGTACTTTGCTCCCCGTTGAATTGTATTCTTTTGATGTTGAACATAAAAATCTTGCCAACAAACTTTACTGGTCTGCACGCTCTGAGCATAATAACGATTACTTCACGGTGGAGAGAAGTGTAGATGGAGAATATTGGGAAGTGGTAAAAATGATCTCAGGTGCTGGAACGAGTTACGAGCCCACAGAATACGAAATTTACGATGAAGGGTATGCTTTTGGCTTGAACTATTATCGCCTTACACAAACAGATTTTGACGGAACGGCAAAGACTTTCGATGTTATTTCCATCGACAATAGTCCTGATCAACTCTCCTCTTCGTTTAGGATTGTAAACTTGATGGGGCAAGAAGTCAATGAACTCTACGAGGGAGCTAGATTTATCATTTATAGCAATGGTAAAAGCATTATGATTCCAGCGGGGGCTAAGAATCCGGTAGTTACTGAATAACCTTCCTTTTGATCCGTGTTATTCTGGAATAATCCCTTCGAGGGGTTATAGATTATGATGGTACGTTTTGGAAGTAATAATCCGCACATTCCTTATATTCGTGTCAACGCAATTATCATGGAATTAGAAAAAGACCACCCATTTGTGCCTTACGAGCGCGACCATTACGAAGCAGAAGAAATGTTAGAACGTTCCAAAGCGTTTTACGAATGGGCGAATACAAGAAGATCCGTACGTGACTTTTCCGACAAACCCGTTCCGAAAGAGGTGATGGAGCATTTAATAATGACGGGATCCACCGCTCCTTCTGGCGCGCACAAACAACCCTGGACCTTTTGTTTGATCTCGAATACAGAATTGAAATCGAAATTACGCGAATTGGCAGAGGTCGAAGTAATAATTTTGCATTCTGATAATTTGTGGTTTTCTTTGCGGCTGAATTAACCCATTAAATTAAAAGAAAATGTCTGACGTTCAATCAAAAGTAGTAGCTATTATCGTAGATAAGTTAGGTGTTGAGGAAAGCGAAGTAACGAATGAAGCGAGCTTCACAAACGACCTTGGTGCTGACTCATTGGACACTGTTGAGCTAATCATGGAATTTGAGAAAGAATTCAACATCGCAATTCCAGACGATCAAGCTGAAAACATTCAAACTGTTGGTGACGCTATCAAATACATCGAAGAGAACGCTTAATAGCACTTACATAACAATACTTTGTTGAACTAACGATCGGTTATGGAATTAAAGAGAGTTGTAGTCACTGGACTAGGGGCACTTACCCCAATCGGAAATACTATTTCTGAATACTGGGAAGGTCTAACCAACGGAAAGAGTGGTGCTGCTCCAATTACCCATTTCGATGCATCGAAGTTCAAAACACAATTTGCTTGTGAACTGAAAGGTTTCAATGTGCAAGATCACCTTGACCGCAAAGAAGCAAGAAAATTGGATCCATTTTCCCAATATGCTATGGTTTCTTCAACAGAAGCCATGGCAGATTCGGGCCTTATGGAATCTGACCCAAACACCGACCGTATTGGTGTAATTTGGGGATCAGGAATAGGTGGACTTAAAACCTTTCAGGATGAGTCCAAGGAATTTTTCGCAGGTGACGGAACTCCACGAATTAATCCTTTCTTCATTCCTAAAATGATTGCTGACATCGCGGCAGGTCACATTTCCATTAAATATGGACTACGTGGACCTAATTACGTGACTGTTTCAGCATGTGCATCGTCTACCAATGCGATTATCGATGCCTTCAATTACATCCGCCTTGGAAAAGCCGACGCGATTGTAACGGGAGGATCCGAAGCGTGTGTAAACGAAATGGGAATGGGTGGATTTAATGCCTTGAAGGCACTTTCAACACGAAACGATGATCCAGCATCAGCGTCGCGTCCATTTGATTTGGATCGTGATGGATTCGTTCTTGGAGAGGGTAGTGGTGCCTTAATTTTAGAAGAATACGAACATGCGAAAGCACGCGGAGCGAAAATCTACGCCGAAGTAATCGGTGGTGGAATGTCCGGAGATGCTTATCACATGACCGCTCCACATCCAGATGGATTGGGTGCGAAAATGAACTTTACGTTCAACAAGGCTCAGGAGCGCACAGTCAATATCGCGTTATCGAACACCTTCGGTTTTGGAGGGCATAACACCACTGTGATCGTTAAGAAGTATAACGGCTAAAGGAGGTGCTAGCGCTATTCCCCTTATTTTCAAAAAAATACACAGAAGATGAATTGCTCATCGTTCGCTTTGTGGAAAAAAGTCTGGGACATCGCCCAAAGGATTTAGAATTGTTCAAACGTGCCTTAACGCACAAGTCCATTGCACACAATAACGACGAGTTATCCAACGAGCGCCTGGAGTTTCTCGGTGATGCCATTTTGGATGCGGTAATCGCAGAAATGCTGTTCAACCTCTATCCAGAAGAAGACGAAGGACATTTGACCAAAATTAAATCGAAGGTAGTCAGCAGACGCACACTTAGTTTGATTGGGGAAGAAATGGAAATTGGTAAAGTGCTTCGCTATAACCGAGGTCGTTCCATAAAAATGGCAACTATTGAAGGAAATGCTTTTGAGGCATTGGTAGGCGCATTGTATTTGGATGCCGGTTATATTCAGGTGAAAAAAAGCCTCAACGAGCACATTTTACGCAAGTACATCGATTTGAATCAAATTCTGGAGGAAGAGATTGATTTTAAGTCGAAACTGTTTATATGGAGCCAAAAGAACCGTTTGCCACTAGAATTCGAGGTGGAATCAGAAGAAAATCTTGGATCTTCCTGGAATTATAAAATTCGAGTGGTCATCAACGAACAAGAATTTGGCCGTGGATCGGGCTCATCAAAGAAAAAAGCGGAGCAAGCTGCGTCGAAAGAAACCCTGCAACTTTTAGGTGAGTTGTAATTCATTGTTTCTTAATTCATCATTCATCATTCATCATTCATCAATGACCCTCATCGATACGCTGTTTCTCCGCGCAGATAACGAAATACCTTCTCAAAGATGATGTCTGTATTTTCATCACGCAAATCACAATAAAAGCGCGAATAGCCAGTGTCAATAACAATGCGTCCTTTGCCATGTTCTCCTGAAAGAATCAAAGGCTGATCGGCAATCCATGCTTCTACGCGCAATCGATAATCCATTGGGAAGGCTGAGGTCGACGTTCCGGCGGGGATGGTGTCCAAATCGGACAAAGCGAGATTCCCTTTTTCGTTGGAAATAGCAATGTCCTCCTGATAATTGCCAAAACTCTCTTTTTTGTACAATTTCTGGGTAATTTGATTGGCTTCTGCCTGTAAGGGCCAATTGTCGGCGCCACCGTATAAACCGCCGCCCTGAACGATAAAAGAATCGATTCGAACAACGTCATCCGAAGAAAGTAGGCTAGTGGCATTCGAAAACAAAAAAATGGTGTTGAAGGCTTCTAGGGAATCGGGCAAGCTCTGTTTAAAGACCAAGGTCGAGTCGGGGAGGCACAATCGCTGTACATTCCCAACTACCAGTGCACTGTCTCCTTTTTGGGAGAGCGCAACTATGGGCAGTAAAATGAAAAGAAGCACGGCAAATTTCATACTGATCTGTACAGGTTGTTCTTGGTTTCGTTCAACTCAAATCAGACTTCTTTTACGATTAAGACTAGCGCTCATTTATATTAAGTATTAATACTGCTCTTATGAATCATTTGTTTTGAGTAGTTTAAATAGAAAAGTATGTATTCATTCCTGTATTCAGACGCTCACAATAGAAATAGTTATACTTGTACTAACAGATGGAATTAAAAAACATTCGATTGTATAGAATGACCAATATTGAAAATGTTCAACACATTCTCAAATATGGCCTTACGCATAAAAAATCGATTAATTCTAATGTGGACTATAAACCGATTGGAGATAACAGTTTGATTAATACGCGTAATTCATTTAAAATAGCGAACGGTAAAATTCTAGGAGACTATATTCCATTTTATTTTGGATTGAGAACACCAATGCTTTATGTAATTCAGAATGGATTTAATGGAGTTCAGCCTACTTCCCCTGGAGACATAGTATACTTCGTTACAAGCTTAGACTTAATACAACAATCTAAAGTAGATTTTGTATACACAGACGGTCATGCAACTGATGGGTTTACAAAATTTTATGATCCTTCAGACTTAAATGATATTAATAATCAAGTTGATTTTATTGCTACAAATGCTAAATTTTGGAAGAAAGATGATGATTTAGATTTCAAGAGAAGAAAAGAAGCGGAGTTACTTCTTGAGGATGATCTCCCAGTTAAATTTATTCTGGGCATCATCGTATACAGTAATAAGGCTGAGAAAATATTAATTGATAAAGGGGTTAAACTTCCTATTGCTGTTAAACCAAATTATTACTTTTAAGTATGATCGAATATAGAATTGGAAATTTGTTTGAAAGTTCTTCAGAAGCTTTAGTCAATACTGTCAATACTGTTGGTGTGATGGGGAAGGGAATTGCCTTACAATTCAAGAAATTATATCCTAACAATTTTAAAGCGTATAATGAACTGTGTAAATCTGGAAACTTTGAGATTGGACAAATATTAGCTTTTAGAGATCAGAATACGATTACGGGTGAGAAGATTATACTAAATTTCCCTACCAAAAAGCATTGGCGCTCACCTTCTCAATATGATTTTATAGAATTGGGATTAATAGAACTAAAGAATGTTATTCAAAAAGAAAATATTAAGTCCGTAGCAATCCCACCATTGGGCAGCGGAAATGGGGGGTTACAATGGCAAAAAGTAAAAACTTTAATTGAGTTGCACTTATCGGAAATTAGTGAATGTCAAATCATTGTCTATGAGCCAAATTCGGCGGTGAAAGAGATCCTCAACAAAGAACGTGTCAAACTAACTCCAGCGAGAGCAATGCTTCTATCAATGTTATTTGAATTGGTGAAGAATGGTGAGTTTGTTTCAGAGTTTACAAGCGAAAAACTTTGTTATTTTCTTCAAAGGTTTGGAGGAGAAAAGTATTTTAAGTTGAGTTATTCTCCAAATTTTTATGGTCCCTATTCAGGAAAAGTAAAGCATGTCCTAAACTATATGAATGGAAGCTATATAATGGGATACAGTGGAAAGGATAAAAAGCCTTTCGATGAGTTGGATCTGCTCATGGAAACGGAAAAAGATGTGGTTGAATATTTAGAAAATAATAAGGAATTAAGAAAGATTGTAGATCGCACAAAATTATTTCTTAATGGGTTCTATTCTGCATTTGGATTAGAACTTTTATCAACAGTTGATTTTATTGCTCATTCCTCTAAAAATTCGGATAAAGAGTTTATCAGGAACCGACTAGCAAATTGGAGTGAGAGAAAAAAAACGTTATTTTCGAACGAAAGATTTGTGGATATTTCAATTGCACATTTGAATAATTCCGAGTTGATTTAATTAGCCTTCAAAAGCTAATTAACACGTGTATCAGATCCTTTTAGGTTTTGGTCAAGATTACTAACCTTGTATAAGTTGTGCTACTATCAATAGTATAAATTTGGTTCCACAAAATCTAATATTGAATATTGCTAGTTTATTACAGTTTCAACATTAAAGACCTGAATTTCCAATTGATTGAAGGTTGTGAGGAAATGTAAACCTTCCAAACAGAATTAATTTACGTGGTTTCATCATTGTTGGTAACGAACTCTATTGTAGATACCTTTGCAGCATGTCACCCGAATGGTTGGAATATGGTTATGGAGGATTGTTTCTGGGTTCATTTCTGGCAGCGACTTTAATCCCATTTCCCTCAGAGGCACTATTGGTGGGAGCTTTGGGTCTTGGATTGGATCCTGTTTTGGCAATTGCGTTGGCAACATTGGGAAATTTTCTCGGTGGAATGTCGAATTACGGCCTGGGCTATTTGGCGAATAACAAGAAGTTTTTACCTCGATTTGGCCTGCGAATGGAAAAGGTAAAACGATGGGAGCAACGCTCGGAAAAATGGGGCTTCTGGCTCGGTTTTATTGCGTGGATGCCAATAGTAGGCGATCCGATGTTGGTGGCTTTGGGATTTCTCAAAACACGATTCTGGCCATTGTGCAGCACGGTTTTTCTCGGGAAATTAATTCGGTACTGCGTTATCGCGTGGATTTATCTGTACACCGCCGGCTAGGAGCACCGCATTGAAGCGCATAAAAAAAGGCTGGCCTCAAACAGAGACACAACCTTTTCGTTTATCGAATAGTGATTAACGTTTCACAATTAAGCGTTCTACATGAATCGTGCGTGTTGACGATTCAATTTGTAAGAAGTACATTCCCGTTTGATACTGGCTCAAATTAAGTTGTAACGTTCCTTCATCTCCCTCAAGTTTGCCAAGGTCGCGAACAATGCGTCCGGTTGCGTCGGTAACTTTCAAGTGTAGATCGTTGGTTCCCGCATGAGCAAATTGCACTTCGAAGATTCCTTGAGATGGATTCGGGAACACCAATAATTCGAATGCAGATAAATCGTCCAACCCGGTTACGTCATTGATTACATACGTTTCAGTCGTTTGACATCCGAATTGGTTGGTAATCGTTACGGTATACGTTCCTGGCAACAAGAATGTTATGTCTTGCGATGTAGCCCCCGTGTTCCACAAATACGTGTATGGTTCGCCTGCAACAGGAGTTGTTAAATCAATGTACCCATCATTACACGTGGCACAACTCGCATTTCCAAGAAGGGTGTCAGTAACATCAACAAAGATTCCTCCTGTGTTTACCGTAAAGGATTGTGAATAGATACAACCTGCATCATCGGTAACTTCAACGCTGTAGTTTCCTGCTCCAATCCCTGTGAGGTCTTCGGTTGTCGCGCTCGTATTCCATAAGTATGTGTATGGCTGCGTTCCACCTGCAACAGTAATGTCGATGCTTCCGTCGGCGTTGTCACACGCTTCGTCTGTAACGACAAATGTTGTGATACCCAGCCCGTTCGTGTTGTTGATCAAATTGAAGGTATCTGTAACCGAACAACCGGAATCATCCGTTACAATAACGATGTATTGTCCGGCAGAAAGACCTGTGAGATCCTCTGTGGTAGCGCCGTTATCCCAGTTGAAAGAGTAAGGCATGTTTCCACCTGTTACGGTCAGATCAATTTCTCCATCTGCCGCACCACATTGCTCGTCTGTTACAACGCTATTTGAAATGGCAACACCGCTGTTCAGGTTCAGTACAGTGAAGGTATCCACCAATTGACATCCTCCGTTGTCCGTCACATTCAATGCATACACACCTGCGATCAATCCAGAAATGTCTTCGGTAGTAGCACCATTATCCCAAGCAACATTGTAAGGTGTTTGACCGCCAATGATTGAGATGTCAATTGCGCCTGCTCCGTCAGAACAAAGTTCGTCCGTTACGATTGCGTTGTCCAATTGGAATCCACCAGTGCTATCAGCAATTTGATAGCTTTCGGTAAACATACATCCGGCATCATCGCTCACAGTTACTGTGTAAGAACCTGCAGACAATCCCGTTAAATCTTCGGTTGTCGCTCCTGTGTCCCAAGAGAACGAGTATGGTGATACTCCTCCAGTGATGGTAAGGTCAATGGAACCATCAGCACTCTGACAGTACTCACTCACAATGTTTGCCGATGCCACAAATCCGCTGGTATTATTACCAACCACAATGGTGTCAATGATCTGACATCCAACCTGGTCTGTAATCGTTACTGGATACGAACCGGCATTTAACCCAGTTATGGTATTTGCATTTGGTGGACTACAGTTTGCTGTTGTGGTAAATGCTATTCCATTGAATGGATTCGGGCCGTCTGTGAAAATGATGTTTCCGTTGGCGTCCAAAACTTCGTAGGTGTTGTTTTGATTTTGTGCCGCTTCTACATATTCAAACTCAACCACATCACCTGTACAAACTGGGATGATTTCCGTCGCTTGACTGTTTCCGTTTCCAGTTGGAACCGTAAAGTTCCCGTATTGTGTTCCGTTGATGTAAACCAACACTTCTGGAATCGGGTTTCCGCCCCAGCCGTTGTTGTTCAGGTCGTACATATTCAATGTGTAAGAACAGCAAGGATTGCTCGCATTCCAACTATAATCCAAAGCTCCAGTTCCGCCTGTTGGATTCAATTCAATGGACCCTGTGGTGTCGCCACACGTTTCGTCAACAACAATTGGTGCATTCAATACGAAGTTCTCGCTGAATGAAACAATCGATTCACTCAGGCCAATCACACAGCCATTGGCATCTGTAATTGTTACTGAATACGCTCCGGCATCCAAGCCAGAAATGTCTTGTGTTGTTGCTCCGTTGTCCCAGGCGTATGTCAATGGTGTTACTCCACCGAATACCGTGAGATCAATGGCACCATTCGTATCTCCACACGTTTCGTCAGTAACATTCGCCGAAGCAATAAACCCGTTTGTATTGTTTCCAACGTTAAAGGTTCCAGAAGAAGTACATCCGGTGTTATCTGTAACAGTTACGGTATAAGAGCCAGATATCAAACCAGTTACGTCTTCGGTTGTTGGACCGTGCGACCATGAATAGCTATAAGGAGCTTGACCACCTGCAACGGTAATGTCAATTTCACCCTGACCGTCTCCACAGTTTTCATCGGTGATTAAAGATCCTGCAATTCCAAATCCGAAGGAATTATTGACAATTGTTACGGAGGCAGATGTGATACATCCCGCGGCATCTGTAACTGTCAAAGTATAGGTTCCTTCATCCAACCCTGTGAGATCTTCCGATGTTGCTCCGTTATCCCAGGAATACGTGTATGGTGCTGTACCTCCAGAAATAAAGGCATCAATTGCACCATTCATAAGATCACAACTTTCGTCAATTGCAATAAGCGAATCAATGTTCAATGTTCCTGATGAAGATGCAACAAAGAAAGAATCTGTTACGATACATCCACCGCCATTGTTCGTGGAGAGTGTCACTGAATACCACCCAGAAGACAATCCAGAAACATCTTGTGTTGTTGCTCCTGTACTCCAAACATAATCCTGCGGATTCGGGAAGCCAAGAATATCAATGTCGATCGCTCCGTTTCCACTTGTACACGTTTCATCCGTGATATTCGCCTGGTAATTGAAACCAGTGTTATTGACAACGTATGATTCTGTAATTGAACAACCATTTGCATCGGTGATAGTCACGGTATACGTTGCAGCCGATAAGTTGGTCAATGTAGCTCCGCTCAATACTTGTGGTGCACACGTTGCAGAACCTGTAAACAACGAACCTGCCACTGGAGAAGCTCCTTGACTGAATACTACTGTTCCTGTGGCATCCAACAAATCAAAAGAAACTTCATCGTCAAATGCTCCAGCGTTCCAAACTAACTCGATGTTGGCGCCATTACAAACCTGGAAGGTTTCAACATTTGCTCCTCCACCAGGCACATCAAAGTTTCCAGTAAAGTTTCCATCAACAAAAACATCAATGGATGCTCCGTTCCAACTATTGCCTTGATCTTGCATGTCGAGTGTGTAGGTACAACACGGTGTCGTTTGAGAAGTTGTCCAAGAATAGGTGTAAGGTCCCGTTCCGCCTGTTGCTGTTACATCGATTTCTCCGTCTCCTTGCGTACAATCTTCGTCGGTAATGTTCGCATTGGCAGTCAATCCGCCGTTGTTGTCATTTACCGTTGCAGAGATATTGAAGATACAGCCATTGTTATCTGTAACAATACACGTGTACGTTCCTGCCGACAATCCAGAAATATCTTGGGTTATTTGACCGTTGCTCCATAAGTAGGTCAACGGTGCTGCTCCGCCCGTCATCGTTAAGTCGATTGATCCTGCCGCATTGCCACAGTTTTCATCTGCAACAACCGTATTTGAAGCCATTCCTGCCGCATTATTCGCTACGGTCACAGTGGTATCCACTGTACAGATAGATCCGTCTGAGATCGTCACTGTGTAAGTTCCAGCTGACAAGCTCACCAAATCTTCGGTAGTCGCTCCGTTATCCCAGAAGTACGACAAAGTGCCATTACCTCCAACGGTTGTAATATCAATGGCTCCGTTTTGATCGCCACAGAATTCATCCGTAATGGTGACATCTGTGATCGCCAATCCGTTGTCGAAATTGGTAATTGTGAACGATTGTACCACAGAACATGCACCTGCGTCCGTAATTGTTACTTCGTAAGTTCCTGCGGAAAGATCCGTTAAGTCTTCCGTTGTTGCCCCGTTGTCCCAGACGAAATCAATCGGTGCTGCACCTGTTACTGTTAAGTCGATGGCTCCGTTTCCACTGGTACACGTTTCACCGTCAATAACAACATCTGTAATTTGAAGTGTTCCTGAAGTGTTGTTCACCGTAACTGTTGTGCTGTCCTGACATCCGTTTGCATCGGTAATTACTACGGTGTATGTTCCGGCTGTCAATCCAGTTAGGTTGGGTCCAGTCAATGGTTGTGGTGCACACGTCGCTGATCCAGTGAAAAGACTTCCTACCGCTGGCGATGACCCTTGACTAAATACGACGGAACCTGAGGCATCCAACAAATCGAAGGAAACCTCTTGATCAAATGCGCCTGAGTTCCAAATTAACTCGATGGATTCCCCATCACAAACAGAGAAGGTCTCAATATTGGAACCTCCCCCCGGGACTGTATAATTGCCAACGAACGAACCGTTTACAAGAACATCAATGGAGGCGCCATTCCAGCTGTTTCCTTGATCTTGCATGTCTAATGTATAGGTACAACACGGTGTTGTTTGAGAAGTGCTCCAATTGTATGTGTACGGAGCGGTTCCTCCACCAACGTTTACGCTGATCGATCCATCTCCATTCCCACATTGCTCGTCTGTAACGGATACGCCTGTCACACTTGGCGAACCTGTGCTATTCACCGTGGTTGAATATGATGTTGCACAACCGGCATTGTCCGTGATGTTTACAGTGTAAGTTCCGGCATTGATACCTGAAATGTCTTCTGTTGTTGCACCGTTAGACCAAACAAAACTTGCTGGTGGATTGGCACCTGTTAAGGTAATATCGATGGCTCCATTGGAACCACTGCACGTTGCATCCGTCGTAAGTCCGGTTACTGCAAGTGCTCCTGCATCATTGGATACCGTTGCTGAGAAGTTAATAGTACAACCGTTTGCATCCGTCGCAGATCCGGTAAATGATCCTGCATTTAATCCGGTGATGGCGCTGTTGGTGCCTCCGTTTGACCAGGAGAAACTGATTGGGTTGACCCCTCCAGAATGTAAAATTTCTACGCTTCCTGTTCCATCTCCGCAGGTTTCATCACTTACCAGGATTGCATCCATTGTGAAGTTTCCAGAGGTATTGGTGACAGAAATGTTTCCAGAGTTTACCTGACATCCTGCAGCATCAGTAACAGTAACGTCAAATGTTCCTGCTGAAATGTTGTTTAAATCTTCAGACGTCGGACCGCTTGACCAAGAATACGAATACCCAGGAGTTCCACCAATAACGCTAATGTCGATGGCGCCTTGTCCGTTTCCACAAGTTTCATCGGTTACTGAGAAACCAGAGATGGCCAAAGTACCTGGATCGTTCGCGATGGTTACTGTGATGACATCAGAACATCCAGAAGCGTCTGATACGGTCAAAGTATACGTACCCGCGCTCAATCCACTGATATCTTCCGTTGTTTGTCCAGAGTCCCAAGTGTATGAATAAGGCGTTGTTCCTCCTGTAACATCAATATCGATGCTACCTCCACCATTGGCACACGTTTCATCCATGCTGTTATTTAGCGCAGCTGACAATGTACCCGATGAATTGTTTAAAGTGTATGGTCCCGCTTGGATTGAACATCCACTGTTGTCTGTAATGGTTAAAGTGTACGTTCCAGATGACAACCCTGAGAGATCTTCAGTTGTTTGACCTGAATCCCACGAGTAGGATAACGGCGCGACACCACCAATAACGTCCACATCAATAGTTCCATTCGCTCCACCACAAATTTCGTTGGTTACTTGTTCTGAAACCAATTGAAGTGTTCCACTGTTATTGTTTACCACTGCTGATGCGTTTGCTGTACATCCGTTGTTATCTGTTACAGTTAATGTATAGGTTCCCGCATTTAAGGAAGAGATGTCTTCGGTTGTTTGACCAGAATCCCATACATACGATGTTGGGTTTTGAGCTCCTGAAACAATGGCATCCAATGCTCCGTCTCCTGCACCACAAGTTTCATCTGTTATGATGATATTATCAATGGATAAGATTCCTGGATCGTTTTGGATGGTCGCACTTGCGAAAACCGTACAACCATTCGCGTCAGTAATGACACAATTGTAGTTTCCTGCACTTACGTTGGTGAGATCCTCCGAAGTGGATCCGTTGTCCCATTGGTAGGTTAAAGGTGCGGTTCCTCCTGAAGTGGTAATATTTACGCTACCCGTTGCGTTTCCGCACAATTCGTCGTATGAAATCACACTCACGAGCTGTAAAGTTCCCGATTCATTGAGAAGCGTCAAGTTTCCTGTGCTCATTGAACAACCATTTGCATCGGTTACCGTTGCAGAGTATGTTCCTGCCGAAAGGTTGGAAATTTGGGCTGTGGTTGCTCCTGTATTCCATAAAATGGTGTAAGGTTGAACACCACCGCTAATGAAGAGTTCTATATCACCCAATCCGTTTGTACACACTTCATTGTCCACATCGATGTTGTCAAATTGCAACGTTCCTGATTGGTTGTTCACGGTATAAACAGGAGTTGAAATAGAACATCCGCCGTCATCCGTAATTACACAAGAATAAGTGCCTGCCGAAATTCCAATCAAATCTTCCGTAGTTGATCCATTGGACCATAAGTACGTGTAGGGTTGCTGCCCTCCTGAAACGATAATATCAATAGAACCTGCACTGTTGTTACAGATTTCATCTACGGCATTTCCGTAGGTCAATGCCAGGTTCCCTGCGTCGTTGATGATGGTTTCTGTAATAGAAACAGTACATCCGTTATCGTCTGTAACATCTAGTGTATAAGTTCCGGCAGATAATCCTGTTAGATCTTCTGTTGTTGCTCCGTTGCTCCAATTGAATGTGTAAGGTTGTGCTCCTCCCGTAACCGTTAGGTCCAGTCCTCCTTGTCCGTTACCACAATATTCGTTAGTAACATTCAATCCTGAAATGGCCAACGACCCTGTTTGGTTTGTAATGGTGTACGATTGAATTATTTCACAGCCTTGATTATCAGTTAATGTTACCTCGTAAGTTCCTGCCGATAAGTTGTTGATGTCTTCTGTGGTTGCTCCGTTGCTCCAGCTTACTGCAATTGGACCGAAAGAAGTGAACGTTGTTAAGTCGATGGAACCAAGCCCATTTCCACATGCTTCATCGCTAATCAATGTGTTTGTAATTGCCAGATCACAGTTTGGCACACAGTTTCCAACTAAGTTGATGATAGAAAATGTATCTACCGCAGTACATCCATTTCCATCGGTTAATTGCACATCGTAGGTTCCTTGAATCAATTCATCAATGTCTTCTGTGATTTCTCCATTACTCCAAACATAAGAGATCGGGTTCACTGCTCCAATAACTGTGATATCGATAATTCCTTCAGCATCGCCACAATTTTCATTGGTAAGGTTGGCCGTAATATTGATGTTTGGTGCAGCATTCACTGTAAATGATGCCACTCCCTGACATCCTGCTCCGTCCGTTACATTGACTGTATACGTGCCAGGAGAAAGTCCGGAAAGATCTTCCGTTGTTGGTCCAGAACTCCAAGCGTAGGTGATTGGATTGGTAGCTCCTGAAACTGTGACATCGATACTTGCATTGTTGTCGCCTGCACATAGTTCATCCGTTGTAGTACCGTTGACATTCAATGTACCGTTGTTGGATAAGTTAACCTGGTACGTATGCACACAGCCATCGTTATCGGTAACATCTACCGAGTAGGCTCCGGCTGAAACACCTGAAATGTCTTCTGTTGTTGCTCCATTGCTCCAAAGGAACGAATATGGTGCCTCACCATTGGTTACCGTCAAATCAATCGAACCATTGTTCAATCCACAATCAGGATCAACCGAAGTATGCGCAATAGTTGGCTGCGGTGGTTGCTCGATGGTAAATACAGAATCTGGAATATCTGCCGCTAAACTGATACTCCAATCAAAGATGTATCCGTTATCAAGAGCATAGTTATCCGTAACAATCAAAGACCAGGTTCCATTCAATGGTGCTCCAAGCAAACCTGCGAAACCTTGTGCAGGAGTATAGGAACCTGCCGGAAGGTAGTAATCCGTATAGGTATTACCAACCTGCGTTGTGTAGGTGTACTGTGGTGGCGGACCTGGAGGTGTAGGTGAAACAATTGCACCCATTGTGGCAAATGTTGGGTTCGCATTCCAACAGTATTCATAACCAATACCCGGCGTGATATCCGTGTTGTTCCAATTATCTACCGGTCCAGATGCCACAGGTTCTCCAAGGTTACAAGCGTTAATCGCTCCTCCTGTTGGCCCTTGGTTTTTTAACGTGATCTGAGCTCCATTCGGCGCTTCCAAAACAATGGTCAAGTCATTTGCATACGAGTGTTCCATCGTGGCACAAATGGATACAATTTGGTTGATGTCTGTGATGGTTTGTCCAACCGGAAATCCTGAAATTGTTAAATCACTGGTATACGATGCACCTGTTCCATCTGGAAGGAAGGTTTGACCTGCATCGAAATAGTTTCCTGCCACAAGATCTTCGGCTGTACATCCGTATCCGTCAATCACATCAACATAGTACGTTCCGATATCCAACCCAGTAACTGGAAAGGTGGTGTATGAAGTTGCGTTACCCGTTGCAGAATCGGTAAGCGTTAAGGTATAAGGCGCTAATCCACCACTTACGGTGAGATCCACTAGTCCATCCTGAGCGCCAAAACAAGAAACATCCGATGGGAAAATTTGATATTCTAGCGGAATATAATCGTCAATAAATAAGAAGATGGTGTCTTCTGGCGCACATGGTGTTGGCGCATAGTAAAGCTCAATTACTTCTTGTCCTTCTGTCAATCCGTCTGCAATGGCATCGATGATAATGGTGGCAGAAGTTTGTCCTGCAGGAATGGTAATCAGGGTATCGATTCCCACGTAATCAACCCCATTGGTTGCTGTTCCTCCAATTCCAATTGGAATGTTTACGTCGTTTACCAACGCACTATCCAACTGAAAGGTAAAACTTGCATCGATACATCCTTCCAATGCAGTATTATTCCCACTGAAGGTAGTGCTTGATGCGGAAATGTTCGATTGAACCAATGAGTTTTCTTGTAGTAAAACTGCTGAGTCGTATGCGCTATCACTACCATCTGCAATGCGTAGGGAAAGTGTGTAGATTCCACATTGTTGCAAACTGTCGCGAGCGGCTGTCATTAAGGTCGTAAATCCGTCAAACTCAATATCCACAGCATTGTTCGTATTGTCTGTGAAGTATTGGAAGAAAGATCCGTTGTTGATTGTATTGATGGTTACGGGAGTGGTAGTTCCGGGAACAACTGCTAGATTTTCCTGACCTACAATTCCGGGCCCAGAGATGTAAAATGCAAATACATCGTTAAAATTGGACCCCACAAATTCGTTGTACTCTTCGGATAGGAAGGTAAAATTAAATTCGATCTCATCGCCCTGAACTTCAAAATCAAATTCAAAGACTACCGCATCATTGGTATTGAAACCGGCAAGCGCTGAAAGATCAGCATCGCCACCGCCTCCCTGATTGGAAGAAGTGTTGCCTGAGTTGTTTGGGCCAATGGCATCCTGAATATCTCCAGTACTTAAGATAACTCCTGAATTCAAACCAAGACCATTCCCCGTAAATTGGAACGTTCCGTATTGATCTGGAGTACCTGTGATTGAGGCATTGAACACGTTTACATTGTTGCCAGCCAGATTGTTACCGAGTTGTTGAGCAGTAAAACCGTTGTTCACGGTTAGCTGAGCATTTGAGGTGAGCACAAAGAAAAATGCGCACAGGGTCAGGAGGTAGGATCCCGTAGTTTTCATAGCATTAGTTTTAGCAGTGGCGACAATTTACGGTGAATTCCCTAATAATGAAAGTATCTGAGTATTAATAAATTGTTGCCTAATTATAAAAACACATACATTTTGCTTAACTTAATTTGTACCTAATCCACACAATTATGCAAAATGTTGAACTTGGTCGCACAGGCGAACAATTGGCGCAAAACTATCTTATCGGGCAAAACATGCGATTTCTAACCAAGAATTACCGTTGGAAACGACAAGAAATAGATCTGATTTTCTCTGAAGGAACTGATTTGGTGTTTGTTGAGGTGAAAACGCGCACCCATGCATCCTATGGAGCTCCTGAAAAATCGATCTCCAAAACCAAACAACGCAATTTATTGTTAGCGGCGAACGCTTATATTCAGGAAAATGAATTGGATTGCGAAGCCCGATTTGATGTTGTTTCGATTATTCACAATCGCTATGAAACAACGATCGACCATATAAAAACGGCCTTCTATCCAACGCTTTGAAACCTTTCTTGGTCAGTTTCGTTTGCATAGTGTACCTTTGCAACATAATTTTACACGAAACTTAAGCTCGAGATGAACTCAAGAAATAAGCCAACCGGACGAAGATCTGGTAACAAATCCAATAAGCGCCCGTTATCTAAGGGCAAAAGTCAAACAGACAAACCCGGAATTTCCAAAGTTGCGAAAGAAAAAGGTCGATACATCGATTTTAAGGAGAGCAAGAAAAAAGGGGATCCATTGCCAAGTTTTAACGAAAGCGAAATTCGTCTGAACAAATTCTTGTCGAATGCTGGAATTTGCTCGCGTCGTGAAGCAGATGTGTTGATTCAAACGGGCGTTGTTTCTGTGAATGGTAAAATTGTTACCGAGATGGGTTACAAAGTGAAACCCGGAGATCAAGTGCGCTACGATGGTGAATCGATTAACGCAGAAACGAAACGCTACGTATTGTTGAATAAGCCGAAAGGATTTATTACAACGATGGATGACCCTATGGGACGAAAAACCGTAATGGGTCTGGTGCGAAAGGCATGCAAGGAACGCATTTATCCTGTTGGTCGTTTGGACAGAGAAACGACAGGTCTTTTGCTGTTTACCAACGATGGTGATATGGCGAAAAAACTGACACATCCTCGCTTTAAGGCAGGAAAGATCTACGAAGTTGAATTGGACAAAAATGTGACTTCTTCGCATTTGAAGCTCTTGACTTCAGGCATTAAATTGGAAGACGGAACAACGAAATTTGATGCTGCTGAGTTTTTGGATCAACACGATGGCCGATTGGTTGGCGTAGAATTGCATTCAGGAAAAAACCGCGTTGTGCGCAGAACATTTGAAGCACTGGGATACAAAGTGCGAAAATTGGATCGCGTAACTTTTGCAGGATTAACAAAAAGAGATTTGCCAAGAGGAAGATACCGCCATTTGACAGAGAAGGAGGTATCGTTTTTAAAAATGACACCCAATGCGTAAGAATTTTGCTTCCCATAGTATTCGATTGATGCTACTTCTACTTTTGATGAGCGTGAGCTTTTCGGCTGATGCACAGCACCGTCGTATGAAAAAGAAAGAGGCGGACTCAAAAGGGACGCTTTGGGGATATTGGGGGTACAACAGAACGCGTTACACGAAAAGTGACATTCGTTTCGTTGGGCCGGGCTATGATTTTACGATGGCGAATGCGAAAGCGCATGATGAGCAGGCGATTTTGAGTAGCAATAATTATTTACGCCTTTCCAACCTTACCGTGCCGCAGTTCAATGTACGACTGGGATATTACTTTCGCGATCATTGGGCAATTTCGGTTGGGTACGATCATATGAAATACATCTTTGCCGACGATAATGAAGTGTTTTTAAGTGGTGAAATCGATCCAGGGGTGGACGACGTGACCAACTGGTCTGGAACCTACGATGCCGAGCCCATTGTTACCAATCGAAAACAGTTTCATTACGAGAATTCAGATGGAATGAACTTTCTGCGCCTAGAGTTAACACGAACGGATACCTGGCTCAGCCTTGGAAATAGAGATCAATTCAAGTTTTCCACCAACGTTGGATTCAGTTTTGGAGGCATTTTATCATTCAATGATTTCCGATTTGCAGGACAAGAATCTTTGCGCACCGTGAGCATGTCAGGGATTGGAACGGCTTTGCATGTTTCCCCACGATTTGAATTTTTCCGACATATCTTCATTCAACCAACCTTATCTGGAGGTTTTATACGACAAGGGAAAGTAAAGACACGCAAGAACAATGCTTCTAGTTTCGCACAGCAGAGCTTCGGTTATGGCGAGTTTAATACGGTTGTTGGCTTTTTCGCGTACATCCGACCAACGAATGGTTGTGATAGCTGCCCGGTTTGGTAGGGTGAATATATCTGCGTTTTCAGATGTTGAGCTTCCTATCGGAAAAGATTCAAATAATCGCTAAAAATGAACATCTTACCATGTTTGGAACCAGTTATTTCGTGAATAATTTCTAAAGATTCTAGGTCATTAATAATAACTGACACTATTTAATGAAAATAGAAAAAAATTAATTAGTGACATATCTTAATAAAGAATTACTGTGATTACTTAAATAGGCTAACCCTTTAAATAAGAGGTTATGCAGCAATAAAAAAAGCCAACCCTTATTCGGATTGGCTTTCGTATTATCGAATCTAGATAAGAGTCTACTCCTTCACTTTTCTATTGATTTTAAATTCTGCCTTGTAATAGAACAATGGCAAGAATCCAAGTTGGTAACGTTCTGCAACTGGTTCAGCTGAAGGATCGAACAAATTTGGAGCATAGGCCAACCCGAGAACGTTTTGTCGTCCGGTCACGTTCAGCAAATCCAAGCCAATTTCGTGCATTACTTTGTCGGCATTGAACCTCCAGTTAACTTTAGCATCCAAACGGAAGTAATCGGCAAATTGACGGCTGTTGAATCCTTCGTCCTGGAAAATGATTTCCTGCAATTGATTCGTTGCTGCGGTATCTACAAATCCGTACAATTGTCCTCCTGCATACGTTGCTTTGAAACCAAGCGAAATGGTGTGCTTTGGAGCTACCTGGAATTCTTTTCCGCCTAGCAGGTTGAAGATGTAATTACCGTTGTAAGAAGTGGATCGCTCGATACCATCACTGCCTGTATACAAGGAGTTGAATACTGTACCTGAGAAAAGGAAAAAGAACGATTTATTGAAGAACTTTTGCAGTGTTAGTTCGGCTCCGTAGTTTTGCCCTGTTCCAGTATTTTCCAGATTTTCTGGGAAAAATCGTTGGAATCCACTTCCCATATTAATTAGAGAAAATGCCGATGGAGTTACGGTTACAGGAACATTGTACAGCGTTTGGTAGTACGCCTCCATCTTCAGGTTCAAGCTCTTTTTAAATGCCTTTTCATATCCAACACCTGTGTGCACGCTGCGAGAGAAATCCATATCGATGTTTTCATATACCTTATTTCCCTGACCGTCTAATTGATGGTAGAAATACGTGTACATCGGTTGTGTCATACTGTGCATTCCACCGCCAGCAGAAATAGCTTGGCCGTTTTTTAGCTGCCATTTCCAACCAACGCGTGGTTCAGCAGGGCTGATGCTATTACTCAAAGTAAAGTACTGACTGTGCAAGCCCGCAGTAAATTGCATGTTCTCTGTCATTCTCCACTTCCATTGTACAAATGGCTGAATTAAGGCGGCTGATCCAACGTAATCCCATCGGTTGACCCAGTTATGAGTGGATGGATCGGCAGTGTGTCCTGCTTGAAGCACGGAATCTTGCATGTTGTAGAAGAAGACGTCCACATTCATGCCAAACTTGATCAAATGACGCGTGTTGAATTTATGGTTGAATGCAATATATCCAGACGTTTTTTGAATTTGAAATTGATACGCCATCAAAGGATAGATGCTGTCTCCTACGGGCGCAAATAAGTCTACGATGGAATCGCCGTCAGTTGAAATAATAGCGCGTCGTGACAAGAAATTGTGATTGGATCGTTGACGCTCAATAGAGTGCGAAACAGTTGCTGTCAGATACGTTTTTTCGTTAATCGGTTGTTTGTAAGTCAATCCAGAAACAGCCATTAGTGTTCCAAAATATTGATCGCGATCTCCTTCGCCATACAATTCTTGAGAGCCACTATTTTCAGACAAATTTAGCGGGTATTGCTCCGATATCTCAATCGATATATCGCTTGCTCCGCCCATGCCCCACCAAGACAAAGAGGCTCCGTTTTTTAGGCGCCAATTAAATTTAAAGGCACCATCGCCATAGGTAGGAATGGCATCGGTACCAATTTGAAGTCCAATGGCTTCGAACAGGCGAAGGGTTGAGTAGCGTCCCATGACAAGGTAACTGGATTTTCCGTCTTTACCCATTGGGCCTTCTGCCAGAAGTTCGGTTCCAAGAAACCCAAACTGGCCGGTCATTTCATGCTGCTGATTGTTTCCGTTGCGTAGTTTTAAATCAAATACACCTGACGTAGAATTTCCATATTCTGCAGGAAATGCGCTCATGAAAAAGTCAGAATTTGCGAGAATTTTATTGTTGAGAATGGTCACAGGTCCCCCCGTGCTTCCTGCAATAGCAAAATGGGACGGATTCGGGATATCCACACCTTCTACACGCCAAACAACACCTAATGGAGAGTTTCCGCGAATCACAATATCGTTCCGTGAATCGTCTGCTCCGCCTACTCCGGCGAAATTGGAAGCCATTCGTGCAGGATCTGAGCGAGAACCAGGGTAGCGGTCCGTTTCTGAAACGCTGAATTGTTGGGCTGAAAGCATGGCCAATTCATTCAGTGGTTCGCCTTTCTTACGTCCTTGCACCACCACTTCATCTTGCTCAAGGAAGCTTTCCTGCATGGGCACCTGAACAATTACTTCTTTTCCAGAAGTCACCTCAATCGTAATGGTTTTGGTATCATAAGTCAAATAGGTCGAAACCAGATCGTGTTTTCCAACGGGCACGTTTTCAATGGTAAATTCTCCCTCGGGTCCAGTAAGTGCGCGCAGTTTTAAAGTGGAATCACTGGTATAAATTTGAACTTTGGCTCCGTAAATTGGAAAGTTGGTTTCTGTATCGAAAACCTGACCCCGAACTGATTGCGTTGGCGATTGCGCCAATGCTTGCAAGGTCCACAACATACAAAGTATGAGTGTAAGTTTCATAAGAGTAAGTTTTATAGTTATAGCGCCAAACATAGTTCGAATGCACAATAATGCATTCATGAATTACGCAATACAAATATAACATCTTGCGAAATACGCAATTCAATTACTTGTTCGCGACATGCTTTTTGAGGAACTCTTCTTTGGTCCACTTCTTTTTGTAGACATAGGTAAAGTCGAGGTAATTCAATGAGTTGAAATGGAAGTTGCGCACATCGGAATAAATAATGGCGTAATCTCCACTGTACCACAGTGGGATAAACGGAGGGTCACCGAGCAATACTTTTTCTGCTTTTGCGAAGTATTTCAATTGGTCGGTTTGTTTTTTGGTATTGGCAGCTCTCTCGTAGAATTCGTCAAATACAGGATTCTTGTAACGCGACTTGTTGACCTTCGAGGGTTCGTTCGCACTCTCTGGAATGTTCTGACTGTAAAAGTTCACAAGAAAAGACTCAGGACTTGGATAATCAGCAGCCCATCCCAGGCGGAAGATGTCTCCGTTTCCTAACTCTGCATCTTTAATCAACTGTTCAAATGTAGAGCCATCGATATTCACATTGATATTGAGAACAGAACGAATTTGTCTTGAAAACTCATCTGCAACAGCCGAATGAATGTCGTTGATGTTGTAGCGCAATTGCACTGTTCCGAAACCTTCTCCACCGGGGTAACCAGCTTCCGCCAATAATTGACGCGCTTTTTCTGGATTGTATTCGTAGCCGGAATCTTTAATTCCTTTGAAATCGTATCCTTTCAAAGTTCTGAGCACTGGCGGGGTAATTCCATAAACACCTACATCGTTCACTTGATTTCGAAGGATGTCGCTTCCAATCACATCTTTGTTGATAGCATAGTTGAATGCCATGCGCACTTTTGGATCTTTAAAGCGCTCATCTTGCATGTCAAAAATGTAGTAGTTCGACTCTAGCAATGGATTGTCGTCAAGAATTAAATTCGGCGGCTTTCCGTTGAAATCTCCCAAACGGCCCTGCATCATTTTGGTGATTTGACTGGTTGGCAGCCCCTTGATTAAGTCAATTTGTCGGTTCTCGAACATTTCCAACTGTGCCATTTTTCGGCTTTGGAAAACAAATTCTAACTCATCCAAATAAGGCAGTGCGTTGCCATCTTCATCCTTGAGATAGTAATCTTGATTTCGTTTTAGAATCAAACTTTTGTAGTCCTCGTTTGACTTTTCTTTTCCGTAAACAAAAGGTCCTGTGCCAACAACGTCAGTAAGAGCACCAGCGTCTGCCACTTTTTTTGAAATGATATGCGAATTGACTTGCGCCAGTTTGTACAAGAAATTGTGGTCGCTGTGTTCTAGATGGAATGTCACCTTGTTTCCTTTCCCAACAATTCCAGCAATGTTAGCGGCATCTCCATCGTAAAAAGAATCAGCGCCTTTCACAAGCGATTTACACACCATACTGTAAGTGGCGAGAGGTTCTCCTTTTTCATCCTTCGTACAACCAATCTCAAAACTTTTAATTACGTCTTCGGCACTGAGTTTTCGATCTTTTTCTGTTTTGAACACTTTGTGCTGATGAAACAAGATGTTATCACGTAAATAAAAGGTATACGTCTTACCATCTGAGCTTTGTGTCCAACGTTTTGCAATGCGCGGAACAATCTTCAAAGTTTTGCCATCAATACCTACCAAGCCTTCCGTCACTTGACTCAATACAGCGGCAGAATAGAAGTCGCCAACCTGCTGCGGAATGTATGTACTTGGTTGATTGTCAAGAGCCATCGTGATTTTACCACCGGCGTGCTCAAATTCTTTGCGTTCTTCTTCGCTGCACGAAAAGAGCAAGGAGCAGATGATTAAAACGAGTGTTATATGTTTCAAAAAGGGCACTTAATTGACGCAATAATAATATACAAGAATAACAAAAATCTATTAAATCTAGCAATCTATCGAAGATGGATGTTCATTCGTCGGAAGATTGGTGTTTTTGCTGCTCCATGATTATTTAACGTAGAAGTTGCCAAATAATTCTTCGGAAAGGGGAGGGATAAATATAAAAAGGTGTTATATTTGTTGGTTGAAATTACAGCCAATGGAAGCATTGTGTGCTCTTAGAGTATTTTGAGAGCTTGAGCTACTGACTATATTTCACAACAAATGAAGAACTTAACTCTACTTATTGGCTTTCTACTGTTAAACGTAAGTGTTTTTGCTGCGTTGTCTGTTGAGGGCACATATCAAGGTAAAAACTTATACGTTTCCAATCCAATGGATGATGAAGGTTTCGGATACTGTGCAACGAAAGTTACGGTAAACGGCGACATCATGCCTGGAGGAACAAGCGTGGGAGCGTTCGAGATTGACTTCTCAATGTTTAATATCGAAATCGGAGAACCAGTGTTCATTGTGATCGAACACAATGAAGGATGCAAACCGAAAATTTTAAATCCAGAAGTATTACGCCCAAGATCGACGTTTACTGTGAAAGAAATGAAAATTTCTGATGATGGTAAATTGACTTGGACCACAGAAGGAGAGCAAGGAAAATTGCCATTTATCATCGAGCAGTATCGTTGGAATAAGTGGGTAACTGTAGGTGAAGTTCAAGGGAAAGGATCAGGTGGTTCAAATACGTATGAGTTTAAAGTGTCTCCGCATTCAGGAGTGAACACAATTCGCGTAGTTCAGGTAGATCATTCTGGAACAAAACGTACATCGGATGAAATTAAGTTTACTTCAGACATCCCAACGGTTACAAAAACACCGAAGCAAGTTCGTAATGAAATCAAGTTCTTGGCAAACGGCGCTCCAGTAGAGACGCGTTACGAGATCTATGATGCCTACGGAAATATAGTGAAGAAGGGGGTAGGCTCTTCAGTAAATTGCTCGAACTTACTTCGTGGCGTTTACTACATCAACTTTGATAATGTGAACGAGAAGTTCGTGAAGAAATAGATTAACAATCAAAAAGCAAAACCCTGGCAGAAACGTCAGGGTTTTTTTATGTCATGGTAAAGCAAATTGAACATCTTGGAATCGCTGTAGATAGCATAGACGACACGCTAAAAACATTTGAGACACTTCTTGGGGCAGATTGTTACAAACAAGAAGAGGTCGTGTCAGAGGGGGTGCGAACGGCCTTTATTATGGTAGGAAGTTCCAAAATTGAACTGCTGGAGGCAACCAACGACGATTCAGCGATCGCAAAGTACTTGCAAAAGAACAAGGGTGGATTTCATCATGTTGCCTTCGAAGTAGACGATATCGACGCAGAGCTAGCGCGCCTATCTGGCGAAGGTTTCCAATTGATTCATCAAACACCCAAAGAAGGCGCTGACAACAAACGGATTGCCTTCTTACATCCAAAAGCAACGCATGGTTTACTCGTTGAGCTTTGTCAGGAAAGAACAGATTGAATGGATTGCCCTTCTATCAAATGATGTGCATGAAGTCCTGCTTTTTTAGCTCCTTCAATGTGCTGAATAGAATCATCAATGAATAACGTTTCTGAAGGAGTTATGCCTTGCTCTTTACACACATACTCAAAAATTTCAATATTGGGTTTGCGCATCCCCATTTCATGAGAAAGATATACATGATTAAAAGTATCGTTTATATCCAGTTCCGATGCTGCGTTCCAAGCGCGCAAGGCTTTGTCGATATGAATGCTATTGGTATTACTTAACAGGTAAATTTGATGCGATTTTTTCAATTCCAATAAAAAGTCGATTCTTTCTCTGGGTATATCAAGAATCATGGCGTTCCAGGCGTGCACGGCTTGATTTGGAGTTACGCGCTTGGGAAGATATTCCAACAAACCGTTGATAAAGTGCTGTGGGGAAATGCGTCCGGTTTCTATCGCATCGAATAGGTCCGATTGAGCAGCCTGAGAGTACATCGCATCGAAGTCTGAAATTCCCAATTCCTCAAAGGCGTTGATGGTTGCTTGGTAGTCGATGTTGATAATCACACCACCGAAATCAAAAATGATCTGCTTAAACTGTTCCTTCGTGTTCCCCAAATTGCAAATATTACGTGGTGCAAGGATACAAAAAAAGGGCGCACCTGAGTGCACCCTAACTATTTAGACGAAACTTACTATTTACTTGTTCAAAACCGCATTCAAAGAGAAGTCAACAGTTGGGCTAATTCCTTCTCCTGTTTCTGGGTCTGCCATAAATCCTGGGATTCCAAGATCACTAAAATCGATCGAGAAATCTCCCATAATCATTGCTTTGTCACCATCCACTTTCACTGTTGCCGGTACCGTTTTATTCACTTCTTTTCCAATAACGTTCAACGTCATATCCAATTGACCGTCAACGTATCCGTTCAATGTAACTGTAGCCGCTGGAAAGTCAGGTGTATTCCAGAACATATTTTGAGGATGATCTTCATCTGGAGCTGTTCCCATAAGGTGTGCTGCCAAATATCCTTTTTTCTCATCATCCATTCCTTCATCAGTAACAGTGATTGAGTTCATATCTACAGAGAACGATCCTGATTCCAAGGCATCACCCATCATGTTTACAGAACCTTCTGTGATAGTCACTGTTCCATCGTGTCCGTATTCAGGACTCATTTCACCATGCCAGGTAAGAGTTGTACTTGCAGGATCTAATGTGTACACTGCTGACTCTACTTTTTCATCTGCTCCATTTTCATCTGTTGGCTCATCAGATGATGAACATGAGGCTACGAACAGCGCTGTCGCTGCCAAAAATAATACGCTTGCTTTTTTCATTTTTATCAATTTAGGTGCTCAAATATAGGTAATAAATACCATGGTAACAATAATCAGGGGAATTATTTGCAATTTTTTCATATTCAGGAAATATATATCTTCGAAACATGAAGTTTTTTCTTGACAGTTCGCGGTACATAGACACGAAGTTTCCACTGGATCTTTCTTTGGGATTAAGAGACCAGGAAAGCAATCCGCGAGCGTGGTATGTGAGTGCGCCTAAATTTGAGCCAGTGCGAACGGAACATTACACGGGTTCTGTGGCAGAAGGAGGGACGGTGAATTTTAGAGATATCTTTTTCAATCCTCATGGACACGGAACGCATACGGAATGCCTGGGGCACATTACCAAAGAGGTATACTCGATTAATGACAAATTGCACGAATATTTTTTCGAAGCTCAGGTGATCTCAATTGAACCAGAAGTAGTTGTTAATGACAACGAAGAGGATCGTGTGATTACTTTGGAACAGATAAAGCAAATTGAGATAAATAAGGAAGCGTTGATTTTGCGAACATTGCCGAACGGAACAGAAAAGCAATCGTTCAATTATTCAGATACCAACCCGGCATACCTTGAGAAAGAGATTGCTCAGTATTTAATTGAGCAGGGGGTGACTCACTTTTTACTGGATCTTCCTTCTGTGGATCGTGAATCGGATGGTGGCGTATTGGCATTTCATCATGCTTTTTGGGAGGTGCCAGAAAACCCAAATCATGAAAGAACCATTACAGAACTGATTTTAGTACCTGACAGTATTGTTGACGGTGAGTATCTCTTGAATTTGCAGGTGGCGCCTTTCGAGAATGATGCCGCGCCCAGTCGTCCCGTATTGTACGATATTCAAGAAGGGTAATAACTATATCAATGTCAATAGTTGGGGGGAAAAACTTTTCGAACGAAAGTTTGGAGCAAAAAAAAGAAAGAGCTGAAAATGTCAACTCTTTCTTTTAGTAGTAAGTTAATTTCTGTAGTAGTTGTAACAACAATCTTATTCGTAGTAGGTAGTTAAAACCTTTTTCAAACAAGAAATAAAAAAATCAGGTATTTTCTTTAAGCCATGTTTCTCTCGAAACGAGCTTCAAAACAGAGGCTAAGAACTGTTATACTCTTTATCAAACTAGAAAATGAAACTGCCTCTCCAAGCAGTAATCTCATCTTTCATAACAACGGCACCACCGTTCTTCTTGTCATAACGGTCTACATAGTTAATATTAATGAGGTGTGATTGTTGAACACGAAGGAAATTGTGTCCAGAAAGTAAGGTTTCGTATTCTTTCAACGTTTTCGAAACGAGAATCTTTTTATTGTCTTTCAAAAAGAACGAAGTATAATTCCTGTCTGCCTCACATCGAATGATTTGCTCTAGTTCTACCACGTGCACACTCTCCTGCGTCTTCAAAACTAAACGACGTTTCTCGTTGGGTTGAATGTTTTTGTGCAATGCTTCGAATTGCGTGTGTTCTTTTCTATCATCGATGGTCGAAAGTGCTTTGTCCAAAGCAGATCGCAATTCACTTGTATCTACCGGTTTGAGAAGGTAATCCAAGGCACTGAATTTAATCGCTTTGATGGCGAACTCTTCATGCGCCGTGATGAAAACCACTTCGAACTGCTTGTCTTCGATAGAGCGAATTACATCAAAACCAGTTCCGTCGGGCATTTGAATGTCAATAAAAACGATATCAGGCTGGTGTTTTTCAATGGCAGCAATTGCCGATTGCACATTTTCTCCTTCGGGAATAGTCTCGACATCGTAACCAAATGAGTCAATCATTTTTGCAATTAGGTCGCGCGTTCTGTTCTCGTCGTCAATGATGAGCACCTTTTTCATATTCGATTTGTTTTATTAGGCTTCTGAAGTGTAAGGTAATGAAATTAACACTTTTGTTCCTGTTTCTTCTTCTTTATTATAATCTTCAATTTGCAAGTATCCATCCGTGCGGAATTTCTTGTTCAAATTCTCTACACGTTCCGCTGTAATTTCCATCGCCATGCTATTGTGAGCAGAGCTTTTCTTTTTGGCTTTTGACGCTTTTCGTCCAATACCATTATCGATTATCGTAATATGAAGCATGGTGCCAACCTTCTCAAATGAGACGCGAATAAAACCACCCTCAATGGTGTGCAATTGGCCATGCTCAATAGAATTTTCAATAAAAGGTTGCGTAATCATCGGAGGGATTTGCGCCACCTCATTGATAAGTTGATCGTCTGCTTCAATTTCGTAGTCAAAACGTTCTTGAAAACGTAGTTTCTGTATCGAAAGATATTTACTCAAAATTTCCATCTCTGTTTCCATCGGAATTTTTTCCTTGGGCGAATTCTCCAAAATCAGTCGCATCAAACGGGAGAAATTCACCAGGAACTTCGACGAATTTTCAGTATCGTTATCGTAGATATAACTTTGAATTACAGACATTGCGTTGAAGACAAAGTGCGGATTCATTTGCGTTCTCAATAGGGTTTGAGACATTTCAGCTTCGCGTTGTTGCTGTCGAATTTGCGTTTGATTCCACCGATAGAAGAGGATCAACCCTGCCATGACCATGATTATTACGAAGGCAATAATAATGTACATCTGGAAATTGTTCCGAAGTTGCGTTGTTTCCAATCGAGCGGCGGTCATCTGTCGCTCTTGTCTTTGGCGTCGAATGGAATCTGCCTGATCTGTAATCAAGCGTTCTCGTTGCTCTGATCGGTAAGACTCACTTAATTCGGCAATTTTCGTCGCTGCCTGAACCGTAGTATTGCTGTCTACATAATTCAGGTATTTCTCCATGTATTCAAGCGCCAGTCCATTGTTGTTCAGTTCTTTGTATACTTCAGCAATTACACGATAGGTTTGATAAATTTGCGTTTTCGCACCATATTGTTCACGAATTTCAATGGATCGGTTCAAGTAATTCAATGCATTTTGATATCGTTTTTGTCCGGCGAAAACAGTTCCAACATTGTGGTAGACCTGAGCCATTTTATCGCGGTTGCTTGTAGATTCATAGTAGACAAGTGCCTGATTGAAGTTGATCGATGCTTCGTTGTACTTTTCTTGCTCGTTGTAGACCATTCCAAGAATGTTGTGCGTTAACCCTAAGCCATTGAGGTCGTTCAATTCTGACAAAATCTTGATGGAACGATTGGCATTTTTGATAGCGCTTTCGTACTGATCGCGTTCCAATTGAATAGAAGCCAAACTGGAAAGCGCCAGAGCCATTTGCCGCTGGTCGTTTATGGCTTGAGAGTAATCCAAAGATCGACGAAAGTGGTATTCGGCATCGTCTAAATTCAAGATTACTTGTTGGGTACTACCAATTTCACGACAGTAACGCGCAATGAGCAAATTATTGCCAACTTTCTCGGCCAATTGCAGTGCTACAAGGTTTTTTCCTACACTTAACTCTACCTGACCAAAAAACTCATAAACCTGTGCGAGCACATTATACGATTGTGCATGTTGCGACTTGTTACCGCTACGTCGTCCCGCATTCACCGATTTGTTGGCATAAAAAACAGCCGAGTCTTTTTCGTTGTGTCGCATGAAGTTTAATGCGATGTATTGATATGCTTCGGATTGCTTTTCGATATCGCGCAAACGACGCGCCTTTTTTAGTGCCAATCTGAGGTACGATTTGGCCGTTTCTACCTCTTGCATGTTACTGTGGTAGAAGCCAAGGTGAAGGTAAATTGTAAACTGAACTTTATCTCCCTTTAACTTATTTAAAAAAGGCTGACAGGAAAGAATGGTATTGAAATAGGCATCCAAGTCACCACGAATTTTCGAAACTTCTGCACTGTACATTAATGCACTAAAACGCAGCGAATCCTCAAATTTTCGGCTTTCATTCAAAATGATTTTCTCTAAAGAATCGGCCTTGCCAATATTATTGGTTTTGTAATAGTTCCCTAAGGCGAGCATTTGTTCGTAACGCTGTTGTGGCGATTTTGCGCTGTTAACGGCGCGAATCAGCTGAGTCTCCTTCTTTTGGGACTGTGCGGATGCCTTCTGACTGTACGTTGAAACAGCAAGAATTGAGATAAGGAGTAAAAGCGTTCGTCGCATTAAAAGCTAAAATACGAATTTCTGAAATCAGACAAGGAATGAAAGTGCGTGAATGCATTGAATTCTACGTATTGGATATGTTTCCTTACCCTTCTGGGGCGGGGCTACACGTAGGACACCCTCTCGGATACATTGCTTCAGACATCTTCTCACGCTATAAGCGAGCACAAGGATTTAACGTGCTTCACCCAATGGGGTACGATTCCTTTGGTTTGCCAGCTGAGCAGTATGCGATTCAAACCGGGCAGCATCCAGAAAAAACGACCAAGGAAAATATTGCGCGTTACCGCGGTCAGATGGATAAAATTGGCTTTTCGTTTGATTGGGATCGAGAGGTGCGCACTTCCTCACCTGAATACTATAAGTGGACCCAATGGATCTTTAAACAATTGTTCGATTGTTGGTACGATAAAGATGCCGACAAAGCGGTTCGAATATCAGAATTGATTGCAAAATTTGAAGCAGAAGGCAATGCCAATGTTAGTGCAGAGCACGATTTCGAAGGAACATTTACATCAGCAGAATGGAAAGCAATGTCTGAGAAAGAACAAAGCACCGTGTTGATGTCCTATCGATTGACCTATTTGGCAGATTCGTGGGTGAACTGGTGTGCTGAGTTGGGAACAGTTTTGGCCAATGACGAAGTGGTGAATGGAGTATCCGAACGTGGCGGACATCCGGTAGAACAGAAATTGATGCGCCAATGGTCGATGCGGATTAAGGCTTACGCCGAGCGTTTATTGACAGGTTTGGAGACGATCGATTGGACCGACTCTATCAAAGATCAGCAGCGCAATTGGATTGGAAAATCACAAGGTGCATCCGTGCATTTTGAGTTGCACGGACATCATGGAAGTATTGAGGTTTTTACCACGCGACCAGATACCATTTATGGCGTTTCGTTCATGGTTTTGGCGCCAGAGCATCCATTAGTGGATAAAATCACCAAACCTGCTTACGCAGATAAGGTGGCAGAATATAAAAGACAAGCATCACTGAAATCCGAGCGTGACCGTCAATCGGATGTAAAAAATATTACTGGACAAAATACGGGTGCGTTTGCCATCCATCCATTCACGGAAGAGAAAGTACAAATCTGGATTGGCGACTACGTTCTCGCTTCCTACGGAACAGGTGCTGTAATGGCCGTTCCATGTGGCGATCAACGCGACTGGGATTTCGCGAAGCATTTCGGAATTGACATCATCAATATTTTTGAAGGTGAAGACGTTTCTGAAGCGGCTTACACAGAAAAGGATGCGGTGATCGCGAATTCAGATTTCTTGTCTGGATTGCCTGCAAAAAAAGCCATCAAAACGGCCATCTACGAAATTGAAAAACGCGGGTTTGGAAATGGAAAAACGCAGTATCGTTTGCGCGATGCAGTATTCTCCCGCCAACGTTATTGGGGAGAACCGTTCCCGATTTTTTACAAAGATGAAATTCCGCATTTGGTTCCCGATGCAGATTTACCAATCACGCTGCCTGAAGTAGACAAATATTTGCCAACTGAAGATGGAGAACCACCATTAGCGCGTGCTGAGAAGTCAGCCTGGAATTTCCAGGAAGGCGATCGAATGGAATATAACACCATGCCCGGTTGGGCGGGAAGTTCCTGGTATTTCTTGCGCTATATGGATCCAAAAAACGAGACCGAATTTGTTGCGAAGGATAAAGTGGAATATTGGAACAATGTCGATTTATACATTGGCGGCTCTGAGCACGCAACGGGACACCTTTTGTATGCTCGATTCTGGACGAAATTCTTGTACGACTTGGGCTGTATTCCGTTCGAAGAGCCCTTCCAAAAAATGATCAACCAAGGGATGATTTTGGGGAATAGCGCACTAATCACCGAGTTGAAATTGGAGTTTGATATTTGGATGGGGGGCATTAACGGATCAGACGAATCTCACGAAGAAGCAGGTAACGAACAGATGGTCTACCTTTCCGAAGGCGTTTCTGGTGTCAAACAAGAAGACGTTGAGGCCGATCTCAAAGAGATTTTGATGAATGCCATTTGTCAACGCAATGAAATTGAATCGGTAGCAGACTGGAATATTGAATTTACAGATTGGAGCAAGCGACTAATCCACGTAGATATCAATCTTGTCGGAACTCAAGATCAACTGGATTTGGAGAAAGTACAAGAATGGCGCGATGAATTTAAAGATGCCCTCTTTGTGGAAGAGGAGGAGGATGTATTCAAAGTTCGACGTGAAGTAGAAAAGATGTCGAAACGTTGGTACAATGTGCAAACGCCGGATGAATTGTGCGAAGATTTTGGAGCGGACACACTGCGTATGTACGAAATGTTCCTGGGGCCTTTGGAGCAAAGCAAACCTTGGGATACGAAAGGAATTAACGGAGTGCACAACTTCTTGCGAAAATTGTGGCGTTTGTACCACGACAAGAACAATGAAGTACGTTTGGATTTGGGCGATCCGTCCAAAGATGCTTTGAAGACCTTGCACAAAACCATCAAGAAAGTAGGAGATGATTTGGAGCGTTTCTCCTTCAATACGGGCGTATCCAACTTCATGATTTGTGTGAACGAATTGACCGATCAAAAGTGCAACAACAAACAAATTTTGGAGCAATTGACAATTTTAATCTCTCCTTACGCACCGCACATTGCAGAAGAACTTTGGGTCCGTTTGGGCAATGCAGCCGGAACCATTTCACAAGCACAATTCCCAGTGTTCAATGAAGAACATTTGGTGGAATCGAGTCATGAGTATCCGATTTCATTCAACGGTAAAATGCGTTTCAAGCTAGAATTTCCGCTAGATATGAGCAAAGAGCAAATTGAGAAGGAAGTATTGGCACATGAAACTGCCATGAAATGGTTGGATGGAAACGATCCGAAACGCGTGATTGTGGTTCCAGGAAAAGTAGTGAATATCGTTGTTTAGTGCTCTATACTACCAACGATATCGTAACGGTTGTTGACATTGTAGGAACGTTGGTTTTTGCAATATCAGGCGCATTGGCTGCAGGTGAAAAACGCTTTGACCTTATGGGCGTTGCCATCATTGCTTTTGTTACGGCGCTCGGCGGTGGAACCATTCGCGATCTTTTAATTGGTGCTCAGCCTGTGGGTTGGATGGACAATTATCAATACGTACTCATTGTTTCTATTGGCGTTGCATTGGTTTTTTTCATGCACAAAAAATTACAGTATTTCCGAAAGTCATTTTTCTTGTTCGATGCCATTGGATTGGGAACTTTCGCCATTGCTGGAATGGAAAAAGCGCTCAGTTTTGGCGTGCATCCGGTGTATGCCATTCTGTGTGGCATGATTTCAGGTTGTTTCGGCGGATTGATTCGCGATGTATTGTGTAATGAAATCCCCCTGATATTCCGAAAAGAGGTGTACGCGCTTCCGGCCTTGTTTGGAGCATCAGCCTATTTGGGAATGGATTATCTTGGATTTATTCCTGAGATTAGCTTACCTATCGCAATTGTTCTCGTAACACTGTTCCGAATTTTTTCGGTGCGTTACAACTGGCAATTGCCCCAAATTCGTATGGATCAGGAGTAAATCGCGGCATTCTTTCGCAATACAATTCACATTTTAGCCGTTTTATTTGGCACACCCTTTGTATTACTTGGTTACAACAGTTAAAATGTTAGCGATGAAAAAGTATCTATATCTTCTAGGGCTTGCCGGCGGTTTGGTTGCATTGAGCAGCGCATCGTCTTCAGTATCCTACCCGTATGTACGAAACACCACCTTCAAAACAGGTGAAAAGTTAACGTACCGTGTAACGTACGGAATTGTGGATGCAGGAGAAGCAACGATTGAGGTGAAATCGACCTCGCGAAAAGGACAAGGAAGAGAATTACAGCACGTTGTGGCGACTGGGAAAACCCTGGGAAGCTTCAACAGTTTTTACAAAGTACACGATGTGTACGAAAGTTATATCGATAAGAAATCCATGATGCCGTGGTACTTCGTTCGAAATGTAGATGAAGGAGGATTTAAAATCAACCAAAACTACACCTTCAAACAGAATGTAAAAAAGGTAAACAACGGTAAAAAGGATTTTGATGTAACCCTCGGAATTCAGGACATGATCTCGTCTTTTTATAAGGCGCGTACCTTGAACATGAAAGGAATGACACCCGGAAAAGTGTTTTCGTTCAAGTGTTTCATGGACGATGAAGTGTACGACCTAAAGATTAAATACAAAGGAAAAGAGAAAATTAAAATACGTAAAGGAGAATTCCAGTGCTACAAATTTGTACCAGTAGTGCAAACGGGACGCTACTTTACAAGCGAAGAAGATGTCCAATTCTGGGTAACTGCGGATCAAAACCGAATCCCAGTATTGGTAAAAGCGAAAATACCGGTTGGAACGGTGAAGATGCACCTTGTCGAATGGAATGGTTTGAAGAATGAGTTGAGTAGCAAGGTGGATTGATTGCCGAATCATCCGACTGCTTCGCTGACCACTTTGAAGTCAGACTCAAAGTACGCGCTCTAGCGAAGCAATGAAAAGTGGGGACGAGAAATCGTTCCCGTTTTTTTTTTGCCATAACATGGCGTAATATTTGTATTATGTCTACCGAACTTAATGACAATTAATTATGAAAAAACTTTTAGCAGTATTGGCACTTGGCTTGTTTTCCTTTAACAGCAGTGCTCAGGTAATCGTTGATGAGGTAGACATCAATGAATTGGATTTGAAATATGTTGAATTGGTTGGGCAAACGCGATTCATCAACTTAACCAAAATCAAAGTATTCGTGGATTACGGACAAGATTTCTCTTGGCGCCAACAAACAATTGAAGATGTAAACGGAACGCGCTCATCTTTCAATAGCATGGTAGATGCCTTGAACTTTATGTACGAAAATGGATGGGAATTTGTTAGCAATTATCATATCGATAACGATGGAAGTTTGACGTATCACTATATTTTGCAACGCCGAGATTCGGAGGAAGAGGAATAGACCGTTACCCCTTCAATATTGGAACGACCACAAATGGTTTTTGTCTGGTTTTAACAAATTAGCAGCAACCGTTTTTGGTCGTTTTTTTCTTTAGGAGCGCGATGAATACAGGGCGCAACGGCACTTTTGGGGTGGTCAACTGCCAATTTCCATAGGTTTCCGACCCCCAAATTGATTGTTTGAGCTCCGTGCTTTTCTTGATAATGAAGATCAAAGAAATAGTCAGTCAGGAAGGTTTCAAAATCTTCATCACTTCCATCGAAGTGTTTTTTAAGTTCGGCGCGAATTTCGGGAACTAGGATTTTCTGCTCTGCTTGATCGTTAGGCAGAATGTCACTGGATGTACCAAAATAAGTGCACAAAAATGTAGCCGTTGGAACGGGAGATCGATCAACGTGAAACGAATACACATCTGTTGGAAAAAAGGAGGTGTCTCGTTCGTATTTCGTGATCAAATTAAGAACCGGAGCGGCGCCATAATCTTTTAAGCGTTGCAAATCTTCCAAAATAAATGTCCGGGCAATCTGCCCTTGCTCGCTGAGTGAAAGTTTAAGAAGTTCTTCTCGACCAACTTCTACAATGTCATCTGTTCCCTCAATGGAATCGGCAATTTCTGAAAAGTCGCCACGTAAAGAACGCTTCCAAGCGTGTGCATTGGTACCACCTTCAAAAGGAGTTGAAATGAGTTGTTGGAAATTCTCGACTATTAGAATTTGATCTCCTGGCTGAAAATGGCTAGTCATTCAGCTTCAAAACTGCTAAAAACGCTTCCTGTGGAATCTCTACTTTTCCTACCTGACGCATTCTTTTCTTACCAGCTTTTTGCTTTTCCAAAAGTTTGCGCTTTCGAGAGATATCTCCCCCGTAACATTTGGCAGTCACATCTTTACGCAACGCTTTGATGGTTTCACGCGCAATTACTTTCGCACCAATGGCCATTGGGTGATAATCGAAGGAAGCATAACCGCGAGACACTGTTTTCAAACGATCGTAGAAATCGAATACAATTTCTCCCAGTGGCATTTCGAACGTAATTTCCACACGGTCTTGTGTTAAGTACACCTGATTTTTCAATTCACCACGCTTCTCAATACACAAAGTCATGATTTGTCCAACATACTCAGACTTCGTAATGACTTGCGCTTTGATATAAGGCTCCTCGATGAAATCCATCCCAGAAGGGTCAGGCAATTCAGAAGGGTTGTTGACGATCAATTCCTGATCTGGAGTTTTCTTCATGTACGCTTTATACGATACGTTCGGAACCGTCGTAATAACGGTCATGTTGAACTCGCGCTCTAAACGTTCCTGAATGATTTCCATGTGCAGCATTCCGAGGAATCCACAACGGAAACCGAATCCAAGTGCGGCAGATGATTCCGGTTCAAACACCAACGACGAATCGTTCAGCTGTAACTTCTCCATCGAGTAGCGAAGTTCTTCGTAGTCTTCTGTATCAACAGGATAAATTCCGGCGAAGACCATCGGTTTCACGTCCTCGAATCCTTGAATGGCCGTTTCACACGGATTCTCGTGCAGCGTTATCGTATCACCTACTTTTACCTCAGCGGCTTTTTTGATTCCGGAAATGATGTATCCAACGTCTCCCGTCTTCACTTCTTTTCGCGGATTTAAGTCCATTTTTAAAATCCCAATTTCTTCCGCACCGTAGCTTTTGCCCGTATTGAAGAATCGTACTTTGTCTCCTTTTCGGATCACACCGTTTTTCACACGGAAATAAGCAATAATTCCACGGAACGGGTTGAATACAGAATCAAAGATCATTGCCTCCAATGGAGCATCTTCGTTTCCTTGCGGTGCAGGAACTCTATTGATTACGGCTTCTAAGATTTTATCAACGCCCAAGCCAGTTTTACCAGAAGCTGGAATTACGTCGTTTGGATCGCAACCAATAAGGTCGACAATTTGATCGGTAACTTCTTCCGGCATTGCACCAGGAAGGTCCATTTTGTTCAAAATTGGAATTATTTCCAGATCGTGTTCCAAAGCGAGGTACAAATTGGAAATCGTTTGCGCTTCAATTCCTTGCGCAGCATCTACAATTAACAAGGCGCCTTCACAGGCAGCGATGGAACGTGATACTTCATAGGAAAAATCTACGTGTCCCGGAGTATCGATCAAATTCAGGATATAATCTTCTCCTTCATGTTTGTATTCCATCTGAATCGCATGACTTTTGATCGTGATTCCGCGTTCGCGCTCCAGTTCCATATCGTCCAATGCCTGATTTTGCATTTCACGGTCTGAGATGGTTCCTGTTGTTTGCAACAAACGATCGGCCAAAGTGCTTTTCCCATGGTCGATGTGTGCGATAATACAAAAGTTACGAATGTTCTTCATAAAAGTCTTACTCACTGTGGATCCGACACGTATCGGATAAGCCTCCAAAAGTACGGCAAATTAATGAAAAAGGGCAGTCATATTAAGGATTTTCAGCACGATTTTGACAGAAATCGACTTTCGATTGAGTAAGGATGTCGTGTATTAGACTTCGGGCTTGTCAAGTATCCGCATTTGATTCAGTAAGGATGTCGTGTATTGGTCTTCGAGCCTGTCGAGAAGCCGCATTTGATTCAGTAAGGATGTAGAGAAAGGGGAAGACTGGCATCCTCCCCTTTCAAAACCTAAACTACTACTACTTATGAAAACTAACTTCTACGTTGGACTTAGGCTTGTCAAGAATCCGCGTTTGATTGAGTAAAGGTAGTATGTGTTGGACTTCGAGCCTGTCGAGAAGCCCAATTTTCAAGGTGAAACATTATGAGCGGCTTCTCGACAGGCTCGAAGACCTAGGAAGCATTCAAAAATTCCTTTAACGAACGGAACTTGAATTCTATAAAAGAAGAAAGGGGAAGACTGGCATCCTCCCCTTTCAATACCTAAACTACTACTTATGAAAACTAACTTCTACTTAGTTGATTGTCGATCGACTACTGGAAATTTTTTCTGGATTCTGATTTGTTCATTTGATATCGAATGATGAAACCAATGATGGCAACCAAAATAAGTGCGATTGTAATTTGAACCACTTTGTAACTAAAGAAGCCATCGTATTCTTTTTCAGCATGAGGATTGATCCAAATAGATTTAAAGAACTCTTCTTTATTTCGAGCATTAGGCGGAGCTCCAATATACCAGAACAGATATAATTCTTCATCCACGATTATCATACGGAATTCGGCATGAGAACTATCTTCCAAATGATCTAATTCAATTTTATATCCTGTCCAACCAGAGATGTCTACACTACCAGAGTCTGTAAACTCATACCCATCAATTGCATATTCATCGATTAAATCTTCGCAACATTCATTGTAGCGCAGCTTTATTTCTTTAGGGTCCTTGAAGCTTGCATCGCGAGAGCTTAAATTAACGGTAAGATGATTACAGCCGTATTCTTCTTCGAATGAGTTGGAGTAATAAAGAAAGTTGCTCAACGACCAACCTTCGTCCATGTTATTCTTGTTCGTTTTTGTTGGTTTATCCGGGAAAATAACGGAAACGTTGAAATCAATCTGAACCTTTTCCTGACCCAATAAAGTGGAAGCAATGAATAGAAAAACAGCGAGAATTTTGAAGTGCATAGAACGAATGACTTATGAAAAGGCAAATTAATAATTTTTTATTCGCTTTGAAGAGGATTAAGGATGTAGATCTTTCTGGCAGAGAAAACTAATTTTGTCCTGTGGATTTCCCGATTAGAAAAATCATTCATATTGACATGGACGCGTTTTATGCTTCCGTTGAGCAGCTGGACAATCCAGAATTGGTTGGGAAACCCATTGCCGTGGGAGGAAATCGTGAGCGTGGAGTAGT
Source organism: Fluviicola sp. (assembly GCA_043584915.1). Lineage (GTDB taxonomy): Bacteria > Bacteroidota > Bacteroidia > Flavobacteriales_D > Crocinitomicaceae > UBA4466. The sequence continues at coordinate 604,442 of CP121319.1, read as the reverse complement.
GGCCGCAGCAAGTTACGAAGCCCGTAAATTTGGCGTAAAGTCTGCCATGTCTTCAAAAATGGCTGCACTTAAATGCCCCGATTTGATCTTCGTTCCCCCGAGATTTGATCGCTACAAGGAAATTTCTCAGAAAATCCGGGAGATTTTTTATCGGTACACAGATTTGGTGGAGCCGCTTTCTCTAGATGAGGCGTTTTTGGATGTTACAGAAAATAAAATAGGGCATCCGTCAGCGACTTTATTGGCTTCAGAAATTCGGTATCACATAAAAAATGAAGTGGGATTGAATGCATCGGCGGGAATTTCCATCAATAAGTTTACGGCAAAAATAGCTTCCGATATCAACAAGCCGAACGGGCAGAAAACCATTCCACCCGAAGAGGTGTTGTCTTTTTTAGAGCAGTTGCCCATTCGTAAGTTCTTCGGAGTAGGGAAGGTGACAGCCCAAAAAATGAAACTGCACGGCATTCATTATGGCATCGATTTAAAAGGATTTTCGAAAGCGTATTTGTCGGAACATTTTGGTAAATCTGGCGGACATTTTTATAACATCGTTCGGGGAATTCAACACAGTGAAGTGAAACCAGACAGAATTCGAAAATCGATTGCAGCGGAACGAACGTTGGACAAAGACATTTCCCAGGAAACGTTTATGTTGGAGCATTTGGAGCGCATCGCCGAGACCTTGGAAGACCGCATGAAGAAATCCAAAGTGAATGCGCGTACCATCACTTTGAAGTTGAAATACAGTGATTTCACCATTCAAACCCGAAGCAAAACAATCGATAAATTCATTTCGGAGAAAGAAGATTTTTTCCCAATTGTGAAGGACCTCCTGAAACAAGAACCCGTAAAGAGCTCTGTGCGATTGTTGGGTATTTCTATGTCGAAACTGGATGCCGAAAATCCGCCGTCAGATGCGTTGGACGAGCAATTGGAGATGGAGTTTTAATCACCCCGCAATATCTTTTTTGTTGAACAGTCGAAATGCGGCAAAAAGGAAGACTGCCGAAAGCAACAAAATACACACAACGCCGATCCAATTAATGGCGTACTCAGGATTCAACGGATCGAAATCTAAGTACCGGAAAGGAGAGATATATCCGAGCCACTCAATGGAGTCCGCGGTGCGGGAAACCGCATTGAGAAAGTAACTGCCAAAGATGATTCCAACCACCATTCCCATAAAGTTTTTCTTGGGCTGGAAGAAGAATGAAATCAGCACGCCGAGACAGGTGAAGAATACGATAAGTGTGAAGCCGTGAACGTGCATAGTTGTGAATGCCGACCATTGAACATTAGAGCCGAGCGTTGCGACCATGACCACAGCAATAAGCGTTTGAATGAGAAAGATAATTCCCGTCAAAGTGAATAAAGCCATCATTTTTTCTTGAAAAATTTGCTTTCGAGAAAGTGGCTTTGTGAGTAGGAACTCAGCCGTTCTATCGCGTTCTTCTTTCGAGACAATTGAGGCACCTGTTGACATACAGAAAATCCCGACCAAAAGAATGATGTAAATGCCATAGTAGGTGCTGTAGAATCCAAGAATATTGGTCCAGGTTTTGGCATCCATTCCCATTGCTTTGGCAAGTTCTGCAGGAAGTTTTTCCATTAAGGCGACAATATCGTTGCCCATTTCTTCCATCGTTGGAAAAATACCCACCACAAGCGCGGTAAATCCGACGGCGATAAGCGTCCAGGTGATGAGGTTTTTGCGGTTGCGTTTTACCTCTGTGAAATATAAGTTCAGGTTCATATCAACGTTCGTAATAGTTCATAAAAATGGTTTCCAAATCGGGTTCTTCCAGCGTTACATCGGAAATCTCCTGTTGGTTGAGCCAGGTTAAAAGGGGATGTATTTTTCCGACATAATTGAACGCAAGTTTGTTTCCGTGCCATTGCACATCTTTCATGCCCGGTTCAGCGGTAATTTCTCGGCGCTCTTTAAACGTCACACGGGCGCGTTTTACCTGTTTCGACATCAGCTCACCGATATTTTCAATGGCGATTATTTCCCCTTGTTTGATGACTGCTGCCCGACTGCACATGCGTTGTACTTCAGATAAAATATGGGAACTGAAGAAAATTGTTACGCCTTGTTTGTTACGTTGTTCCAACAATTCAAAAAATCGATTTTGCATCAGAGGATCGAGTCCAGATGTTGGTTCGTCGAGAATGAGTAAATCGGGATTGTGCAAAACGGACTGAAGAATGGCACATTTCTTTTTGTTTCCAAAGGACAGATCGGTGATTTTTTTGTGAAGATCCAACTCAAAGTATGCTGCCAGTTCGTCAATTTTCGATCGATTACTTTCGCCGTAGAAACGCATGTGAAATTCCAACAATTCTAGGGAACTCATTTCATCGTAATAATTTACCTCGGAAGGCAAATACCCGATGCGTTTGCGCACGTCTTGTCCTTGTGTAATGTCCTGTCCAAAAAGAGTGCCCGTTCCGGATGTTGGCTGCAGCAAGCCGAGCAAAGTTCTGATGGCCGTGGATTTTCCTGCCCCGTTGGGACCAACAAATCCAAATACTTCCCCTTGTTTGATCTCAAGCGAAACATTCTTGATGCCGACATGATCGCCGTAAAGTTTCGTGAGCTTGTTTGTTTGTATTGCGTTCATAATACTATTTTTTATCAAGTGCCGCGCTCAAGAGCTTAAAATTCTGATCGATAAGGTTAAAAAGTAATTCCTCGTTACCATCTGCAAGTAGGGGGCGTCCGGTTTCGATGCGTTGGTTGAAATCCTCCAGGTTTGTCATACGAAGTTGGTCTACCAATTGCCGCCCCATGTTCATGTAAAACATGGCAACTGAATCCAGTGGAATATCGTCACGGAACAATCCTGCATCTACTTCGCCTTTCACCATTTCTTTGATGGTTTCAAATCCTTCTTTTTGCCATTTTACGAACGTTTCACGGACAGATGGAGAGTCCATGTTTTCATTCAATCGATAACCGAAATTGCTTTTCAAAGGATGGTCTCGATCAAAGTTTAATCCGTGTTCGTACATAGCACGCGAGTAGGACCAAAAGTTGTCGTATTTTTCGCGTTTCACCGACATCACATACGTGTACTTTGTTGAATAGGTAAGTTTCGAGAGGTAATCGAAAAGCGCGCGCTTGTTGTCGAAATACTGATAGAAACTCCCCTTGGCCATGCCTAAATCTTTCAGGATACTGCTGATGGATGCATCGTCGTACGAATTCAAGGTGAACTCGCGAAAAGCACGATCTAAGAACGTTTTCTGTCGTTCCTCGGGTAGATTCAAAAATGTTTGCTTTGCCATAAATGTGACTATTTGGTCACAAATATAGAAACAATTATGACTGGGTAGTCATAATTTGGTCAAAAAGAACGAATGGAGGACTGAATTTAGGAGTTGAATGATTGGGCTATCCTTCTACAATTCCCATTTTTTTCAATAGGAAGGAAGCATTCATGTTTTGGCAAATGCCGTCTTTGAAGCGATAGTCGAAATAGAGTTCGTTGTCGACAATTTCGGCATCGAAGTAGTGGTTTTGAATTTCGGAATATGTATCTGCCAAAGTACAGAGGCTTAAATCGTGCGTGGCTATAAGTCCTGTGGATTTTGATTTGACCAATCGCTCCACAAATTTCTTTGAGCCTTCTGCCTTGTCTACGCTGTTGGTTCCTTTTAAAATTTCGTCGAGAATGATGAAATAGGTATCCGATTCCAATTTGTTAACGATGTACTTGAGTCGTTTTAATTCCGAGAAAAAGTACGATTCATCGTTGACAAGGGAGTCGCTGGTGCGCATGCTTGAAATTAATTTCACGGGAATGTACTCAAAGGATGCGGCGCAAACGGGTAGCCCGGAATTAGCCATCACAATATTCATCGCCACAGTGCGTAGAAAGGTGCTTTTTCCCGCCATGTTGGCACCCGTAATGATGAAGAAGTCCTCGTGCTTCAAGGAAATATCGTTCTTCACTATTTTATCTGGATTCAACAAGGGATGTCCGAGTTCTTTCGCCGATAATTGTTTGGTAGAATCCTTTGAAATTTTCGGGTAAATATACCCTGGATTGTTGAAGGCAAAATTCGCCAATGAGTTCATGGCATCGAACCTTTCAACATTGGTAAACCAGTCTTTTAGAGCTCCATTGAATCCTTCCATCCATCGTTCTATGCGGTAGGCGCATCGTAAATCCCAGAGCAAGAAAATGTTGGCGATAAACCCAAATAGCAGAATATTTCGGTTGCCAAGCGCTTCTATATGCTGAGACAGTTCCTTTAAGGTGGCAGATGCAGGGCGGCCATTGGTTACAACCTCACCCTTCCAGTTTTGCAATCGGGCGCTTTTGAATTCGGCTTGCTCAATTTTCTCCAAAAGTTTCGAGTATTGTCGGAGTAGATCGTCAATTTTACTCGTGACGTTGTACATTTTGGTCACTTTGCGCACATAAGGTACGTTGATAGCGGTACCAATGAAAAACCAAACGATGATGGGTGCTAATGGAATAAAACTTAAGCTCAATGCTACAAGAAGTCCCGCAGATATAATAGAAAACACCATTGGCAGCCACGCGTATATTTTCGGTACGAAGGAAGTGTGGTTTTTTACCCAATCAAAGACGTTTTCGGCTTGTATTTCCGATTGAATCATTGCGGCGGTTGCCGTGTATTCTTGACGCCATGTTGCCCAGTCGCTCAATTCCTGAATGGCTTCTTGCTTTTCCTGAATGGCGTCTATGGTATTGCTGTTGAACCAATCTGCCAGTGTCTGCTCTCCGTTTTTCAGCGCTGTGCGATTGAGCCATTGAAACAACGATCCTTCACCAAAAAGATCAATGTCCTGGTTGTAATCATGCGCTTCGTAAATGTATTGATTCCCCGTGTCTGCATCAGACAAATCGCCTTGTATACGCCGTAGTTCTAATTCGTTGATCTTTCGCAATTCATCCACGAAGGAATGCTGCATTTTTGTTTGAGCATATCTGCTTACTAAGAAAAGGAACAGCACTAATGTGCCTCCAAGCGTTGCCGCAATAACGGGAACATTTCCCCAGAAAAAATAGAGTCCAAATCCACCGGCGAGAAAGACAGATAATCGAAGCGTTCCCAAGAGGCGCAAACGTCCTTTGAGCGCTTTTAAATCACTTTTAATTGTTTCTAATCGTTCTTGATAAAATACGTTTGGTTCCATAGGCTTGATAACCCGCCAAAAATACGCAAGATTTGGAGAAGGAAATTGGTAAAAAGTGTGAACATAAAACGACCAAAAAGAAAATGGTCGACTCTACTGAATCGACCATTTTCACTGTACTCCCAATTTTTCTTTCTGCTATAACCCCTTGGGAGCACATCACACGCAAGACGAACTTACAAATGAACCTAACCACTATTTCACTATGTTTCTAAACGCTATTACAGCAGAGTAGACTTTTAAAATTCTTATTGTCCAAATACACCAAGCAACAGGTATGTTGATGGATCTGTTGTATCAATTGGCTGAAGTGGATCGTGTACTACGAAGAATCCGTTGTACATGGATGTGATATCAGCTTGAGACATTGAGCTTACTTGCGCTGCTCCGGCTGTCATTCCGTTTCCTGAAATCATCAAGGTACATACACCTGAATTTGGCGTTTCATCGTACGGAGTTCCGTTTGGTGTTGTGTTTGGATCTGCTGCATCGTGCGCGTGAACCATGTACATTTCACCGTTCATTGTGTTGTCTAACCAAACTGAAACACGTGACTGTCCGTCTGCCAATTCTTGAATACGCAATGTTCCCATCAATGTGTTTGCATGCGTTCCCATATAAGCGTAGCTTGGGTCAATTTGTCCAGTATTGAAATCGTACATCACCTCAGTACTTGCAAAGTTTGTTGCTGCCTGCGCTCTTGCGAAACTTCCAACTACAAGGTAAGTAGAGATATCTGCCGTGTTAATTCCCTGCAATGGATCGTGTACTACAAAGAAACCTTCGTAAGTAGATGTCAATTCTGAGAACGACATATCTACCGTTTGTGTTACGGTTACCATACCACCGTTACCCATTGCCATTTGTGTAAACACATTTGAGTTTGGTGTTTCGTTATAAGGTGTTCCGTTTGGTGTTGTGTTTGGATCAGCTGCATCGTGTGCATGCACCATGTAAGTTTCACCATCAACTGTATTATGAAGTGTAACGGAGATCATCGATTGTGACGCCGAAATCTCATCCACTTTCATGTCTGCATAAAAATTGTCACTATGCGAACCCATGTAGGCTGCTGCTGGTACTACTTGACCGTTGTTGAACTCGTAGTTATACGTTTGCGAAGCTAATGGCGTTGTTGGAGTTGGCTCCTCCATTTCTTCTTTCTTACATGAGGTAATTGCGATTCCCAAAGTTAGAACTGCTAACGGGAGAAATAATTTAGATCTTTTCATCTTTTAATTTTTGATTTGCAAGACCTACGAACGAGATTAAGTTTTGGATTTTTAAAAAGTCATTTTTTTTTGAAATGGACACAAAAAAACCAGTGCTAAGTCAATAGCAATGGTCGATACAGAAGATTTATTTTTTTGAAAAAAAGATGAGAAAATGGGTTTCGCTGTTTCGATTGTATCAGTTTTTACTTACATGAAAGCTGCGCATAGATTCACTTGATTGAATTTGAAGTGTATAAAGCCCAGGGCTCATTTTAGAAAGGTCCACTACAATTTTTGACGTTGTTTCATCTTGCTTCAGTACTAATTTCCCGAGCATATCAAACAAGAGAATGGTTGTTGGTTCGGGTGTTTGAAATTGAATGTTCAATAAGTCCGTCGCTGGATTCGGGTAAATTTGAACCGGGTTGTTGCCGAGGAATTCTGATATTCCGATACCTGAAATTTCCTGGCAGCTAGTGGTGTCAACGCACCCGTTTACGCTTACCTCAAGAGCATACCCTCCGTTTGCAGTGGGTGTAAATGAAGCATTGGTTTCTCCTGGAAGAGGAGCGAAGTTGTTGGCGCAATCAAGCCACTGATACGTTGCATGATCGGTAATGTTGGATTGAAAAACACCTCCATTAAGTGTAATTAGGTTTTGCTGATTGATGTATTTGCACGAGCAAAATTTCAGTGCATCAACTCGAAGAGAGTCGGGGCCGTTCAACAAAAAATAATCTGTGTGATAACCGAAAGAAAAACCCACACAATTCAATTCATCAATACACGTAGAAAATGGCCTTAAACCTTCATTTGGTTGACCGTTAAATAAATTACCAGTGCCGAAAACATCGTAGGTAATGGCATCATAGGCAATGTGATCGTAGTTGTTCCAGCCTAGGTCACATTGATGGTAGAATAAATGTATATCACCCAAAAGATCACTCGTCAGTTTGAAGTCAACAAGGCCAAGGCCGTTGATTTCCGACATAATTGGAACGGCTGTACTTGAAGTTATATTAAAAACCCTTAATGGGCCCGGAAAAAATCCAGATGGAATGGAATGCCCTAGATAAATGGAGTCTTTATTGTTTACACAAAATTCACTTTGGAAAATATATTCATTATAAAATGAAACCGAGTCCAAGAACTGCCATGCGTTTCCATCGAAAGATTCAAAAGTATACAGTATGTGCTGTGCCCCAGTGGTCATATCCGAATCGATCACTAGTTTCACTGGGTCGCCATTTGTAAGGAATTGAATATTGGGGGTATGATCCCCTAAAACTTCCCATGTTCCGTTAGCATATTTATAAGTGGTTCCTACTGTATCTTTTACCACAGAAACGTAATAGTCATCGTTCATTCCTTTGAAAAGATGCATATCTAGTAATCCAGTGGCTGGGAAATTTTGCCCAGGTGGACTTTCTGTCCACAACAATTGTCCGGAAAAATCTGTGGCGTACAATTCCATGGTATTATTGACAAATTTGGTGAAAACTAAGTCTCCATTATCTGCAACTACGAAGTCGTAAGCAATAAGCGTAGAATCTAAGAACCCCCAATTGCCTCCGAGTAAACCCACTGTATCCAATCGACAATGCTGTCCTATCATTGAATCGGAAGAAAGCATTACGTATACATCGTTTATTTCATGATATTGTATTACGGGAATGGTTCCTCTTTCGCCATCCAAAGGGTCAATTCCATTGTTTGACCATTGAGATATTGACGCAAGGCTAAATAGTAGTAAGAAAAGTGCAGTAGTAAGGTAGCGCATAGTAGTGTAGAAATGAGTTGTGTGAATGGAAAGGTATAAAAAATTTAGAACGATGATTTTATGATTTAGCTAAACTCTTTCAGTATCGAACATACGATAGTTGCAAATGAAAAAAGCCTCACTGAAATTTCGGTGAGGCCTTTTTAAATATGTGTTAAATTACTTTCTTACAATCCTAAAAGCACTTCATACGGATCTTTCGCGCCGAAAATCATTCTCTCTGGATTCTCCAACATTTCCTTCACTTTCACCAAGAAACTCACGGACTCTTTACCGTCGATGATTCTGTGATCATACGAAAGTGCAACGTACATGATTGGACGAATTACTACTTCGCCGTTAATCGCAACAGGGCGTTCAACGATGTTGTGCATTCCCAAAATTGCCGATTGCGGAGGGTTGATGATTGGTGTCGACAACATCGAACCGAAAACACCTCCGTTGGTGATGGTGAATGTTCCTCCCGTCATTTCGTCTGGAGTAATTTTCGCATCACGCGCCTTAATAGCCAATCGCTTGATTTCGCGTTCGATTTCTGCCAAAGACATTTGCTCTGCGTTACGAACTACAGGTACCATTAAACCTTTAGGAGAAGATACCGCAATACCGATATCAGCGTAATCGTGGAAAATCATTTCATCACCATCAATTTGTGCATTAACGGATGGGAACAAATTCAACGCTTCTGTCACAGCTTTTGTGAAGAAAGACATAAATCCGAGGTTGACTTCGTGATGCTCAGCAAATGCTTTTTTATACTTGGTTCGAAGATCCATGATCGGTTTCATGTCTACTTCGTTGAACGTTGTGAGCATGGCTGTTTCGCTTTTCACAGCAACCAAACGCTCTGCAATTTTACGACGCATCAAGCTCATTTTCTCGCGCTCTTGATCACGCGTTCCTCCCCAACCTGCAGCATCTGCAGCTGAGAATCCTCCGGCCATTGCCGCTACAACGTCTTGTTTCGTAATACGTCCATCTTTACCAGTTCCATTCACCTGATTCGCACTAACGCCATTTTCAGACATCATTTTTGCTGCAGCAGGAGAAGGTGTTCCGGTGGCATATGATTTTTTCTCATTCACTGGTGCTTTATCAGAATCGACCTCAGCAATCGCCTGGTCTTTTTCTACATAGTCTCCATCAGATACCAACCATTGTGCGATTTCTACTTCGGAAATCGACTCTCCTGGACTTGGTACTTTCATTTCTAATACTGACATACTTTTCTAATTATGAATGATGAATAAGGAATGATGAATGTGGTTCAACCCTCACTTATTCTTTATTTTTTATTCAATATTCCTTATTCTGATGCTTTCACTTTTTCTTTTCCGAACTTCATGAGTTCATCAAACAATCGAGCCAAACGACGCTTGTGCAAGTCATGCGATCCTGCTGCAGCCGCAGCTGATGGGTGACGACAAATTCCTTGAAGGTTCAAATCACGCAATTGCATTGCCATGTAACGCCAAGCGCCCATGTTATCTGGTTCTTCCTGCGCCCAAAGAATGTTTTTCGCGTTCTTGTATTTCTTCAAGATTGCATCAATCTGAGGTCGTGGTAACGGATAAAGTTGTTCCACGCGCACAAATGCCATATTGGTAACACCGCGACTATCCGCATGCTCTTTCATTTCGTAATAGAACTTTCCAGAACAGAATACGACAGTATCAATTTCGGCCGTTTTTGCATCCACATCGTCGATTACTTCCTGGAATCCTCCTTTTGCCATATCATCAAGGCTTGAAGTTGCTTGAGGGTAGCGTAAGAGCATTTTCGGTGAGAAAACTACCAATGGTTTGCGGAATTCGCGCTTCATTTGGCGTCTCAATAAATGGAAGTGATTGGCTGGCGTTGAGGTGTTGACTACTTGAATATTCGTGTCAGCACATTGCTGCAAGAATCGTTCGATGCGTCCACTTGAGTGCTCAGCTCCTTGACCTTCATAACCGTGTGGCAATAACATGACCAATCCACTTTGGGTGGCCCATTTGTCTTCTCCTGCGGTGATGAACTGATCCACCATAATTTGCGCTCCGTTGTAGAAGTCGCCAAATTGTGCTTCCCAGATGGTTAATCCGTTCGGGCAAGCCAATGAGTAGCCGTATTCGTATCCAAGAACACCGTATTCAGACAGGAGCGAGTTGTATATAGAAAACTCCGCTTGTCCGTCTTCTAGGAGGTTCAAGGTTACGATTTCTTCTTCCGTATCCTCTGCTTTTACAACAGCATGACGGTGTGAGAATGTTCCTCGTTCAACGTCTTGTTAAATAATTCGTAGTAAATCCAACTTGATTATTGGCAACAATATGAATGGTTCCTCCCGTTTTGTATCCGTCGAGTTGTGCCATTTGAATTGTCTCGTACAGATAAGGTCAAAGTAATGTCCTTTCCACCTTCTGATTTAACGTGTGATGTAAATCCCTGATGGTACTTCACATCTCCATCGAAACGGTGTTCCATATCGAACTCCTTTCCTTCGAATTCACGGAAAATATCGCGTGGACGTTTTTCAAAAACGTTGGTCAATGTATTCAGTCGACCACGGTGCGCCATTCCAACAACGAATTGTTCTACTCCGTTATTTGCTCCGTTCTGCACCAAGGCATCTAGGGCAGGCACCAAAACTTCCAATCCTTCAATGGAGAAGCGTTTTTGACCGACGAATTTCTTTCCAAGGAACGATTCAAAACCGGCTGTGACTGCTAACTTTCGATAGATTTCACGTTTGGTTTCCTTGTCGTATCCATCGCGTTTTTTGAGTTCGATTGCGTTTTTAAACCACTGCAGTTGCTCTGGTTCCCGCATGTACATATACTCAATACCGATCGATTGACAGTAGGTTTCCTCAAGCGTTTCGATGATGTCACGAAGTTTCGCGGCACCTAAACCAATTTCTTCTCCTGCCTGAAACACCGTGTCCAGGTCACTTTCTTCTAATCCGAAATTGGCGATATCCAAAGTAGGCTCGTACTTTCTACGTTCTCGAACTGGATTCGTAGCAGTGAACAGGTGTCCACGCGAACGATATCCATCGATCAAGTTAATTACTTTGAATTCTTTCTGGAAATTTTCAGGAACGCCGCCTTCTTCAAAGCTCGTTCGGGCAAAGTCAAACCCTTCGAAAAATTTCTGCCACCCAATATCTACACTTTCAGGGTTTTGAAGATACATTTTGTACAAATGGTCAATCGCATTTACGTCTGCGTTTCCCACATAAGACACTTTATCCATTTTTTGCGCAAGTTGTAATTATCAAAGTTAGGCAAAGTATGGGAATTGAGAGTGGTAAAACGAAGGGAATTCGGTCAATAGGTATGCAAGTCTTACGAATACGTATTTTTTTCAGATGATTGAGTGCAAAAAGGAATGGTTTTTCTTCAGTTGGAACCGTTAAACGTAAATAAGTACCCTGATAAAAACGCCCGTTAACTGATGTCAACGGGCGCTAAATTGGTGGTGTTTTACCACTAATTTTTTATCAGCTTGATACTTTTTGTGGCATTTTCGCTTCGAAGTTGAAGGATGTAATAGCCTTTTGGCTCGCTACTTAGATCGATGATCAAGTCTTCATTTAACTCAAAAACACTTTGGTGAATCAATCTACCATCCACATTGGTTACGGTATAATCTGCTGTACCAACTTGAGCACTGGTTACTATGTTAAACACGCCGTTTGACGGGTTTGGATAGACGCTCAGTTGATCGAATGGATTTAACTCATTGATGTTTGCACATCCATGTACGACAATCACAGAAGAATCAGATGCTGAACAGCCCGAAGAGTCGGTATAAGTGTAGGTAATTAAAAAGGTTCCGTCGCCGCTTAGCGTAGGATCAAAATTTCCACCACTTACTCCAATTCCAGAATAGCTTCCAGAAGCAGGACTTCCAGTAGGTAGGGCAATTGGCGCGCTGTAATTACAAAGAGAATCTACGCTAAACGCATCCAAAGTAACGCTTGGGGTCGTATTTACAATCACTGAAATTGAACAAGAATCCTGGTTTCCAAGAGAGTCCGTAGCGATGTACCAAACAGTTGTTGTTCCTGGATTGAAAACGACACCAGTGATAGAATCGTTACCACTCATAGTAGTTGCTCCCGTAGTATTGTATGAAAGTGTTGGTGTTGTACAATTATCTGCCGTTGCCGGTGCAGGAACCGAAACTGCCACTCCCTCACAAACTGCAATGGTATTTCCTGAACAAGAAATAGATGGTGCTTCGGTATCTTCTACCGTAATCGCGAAAGAGCAAGTATCTACGTTTCCGCCTGAGGTAGCTGTGAATGTGTTAACGGTTGTTCCAATTGGGAAAGTTGAACCACTTGGTAAGCCGGCTATTTGAGACACGGTTGGTGATGATCCTGTCCAGGAAATGGTGATTTCTCCGTTTCCTTGTCGCACACCTTGATCGTGTATTACGTTTGTTGCAGTTGGATGGGTGTAGCTACTTCCACCACCGCCACCGCGACAGTTTCCGCTTCCGGCACCTCCGTACCAGCCGCCACCTCCGCCGTAGCCTTCGCAGCCACAACCAGAAGGAACACCGCCAAATCCAAATCCACCAGAAACTGACGGGTTGTTGAGTGAAACGCACGTTCCGTTTCCAGATAGTGTTTGTGTTCCTGGGTCACCTCCTGGGTTCGAGGTATCCACTCGGTATCCTGGTCCACCAATTAGACCTCCGCCAAGACCGCCATGTACTTCCTGGTTACTCCAGAAACCACCTCCACCGGCACCTCCTGCAACAATCATACGATCGTTCAAAGTAGTACCACCAATGCGGATATCGGTAGCGCCTCCACCACCTTGACCTGCAGTTTCTCCATTTCCGCCACCGTTCCATCCACCGGTAATTCCGTTCGGTTGTTCACCAACATAGATGTAGATTGTTGATCCCGGGGTTACTGGCAAATCGGCGCGAACGCGACCTCCGTAATTCACATTCGTTTGAGGGGAATTTGAACCTCCTTGTGCGCCAAAGGCATCAACGGAAATACTTGTGACTCCTGCAGGTACCACAAATGTTTGTTGCGCTCCCGTGTAGGTAAATGTTTCAGAACCTCCCGGAAAACACGTGTCGATGGCAGTTGGATTGCTGAAATTCACAATGGCGCCACAACTGGACGGATCGTTGCTAACGGTTGTGTCGTTGGCACACGAAATAACAGGACATTGCGCGTTTGCATTTTGTCCAAATGCAAGAATAGAAAGCCCAAAAGTAAGTTTGAGTAATTGTTTTCTCATAAGTGTTTGATTAGTGCATTGATCTGTGATGTCGTCTATAATTTCATCGGTTTGGATCGAAATTATACAGGACTCAGTTACAATTTAGTGTTGAATTAATAATGATTTTTAGTTGGTCTAAGCGCTAAGGTACAGATTATTATGCCTTTTTATCGTGTCGGACTCGAAAAAACCGCAATTGTCTTGGGGCGCTAAAGAATGGAACGGAAATACACTTTTTGAGCTTCTCTATGGATGATGAGCTCAGCACCTTTTGATAAAAAATTAGGATCACTAGTGAGTGCGAGAAATGTAGCTTGCTGAATATCAATGATGTAAAGTAATTGGAGTGTTTGTGACTCCCCCAACTGAACAACGTTGGCAAGCATTTCTTCTACGATAAGTTGCAATTCTTTCAGCGAAACCGCTTTCAAAAGTAGCGATGGATGTGCGCTGTGTCCCAATCGTTCAAAATCTTTGGCAATTTGCGCTTGTGTTTTCAGGGCAAATTGTGTGTCTTCAAAGCGAAGGAGGAATTGTTCTTTAGAGAGTTTTGTCATTCTTGAAGGATTGATTCTGTGGGAGGTGGCGTTGCTTCAACTTGCGATGGCGCTACATATTCTTCTTCCGTGATTTCTATAGGAAGCTCCTCCTCGTATTGATTCCATTTTGTTTGCAATCCTTTTGACCTCGCATAACTTTCATCTACAATTTTCATTTGATATAAATGATCGATCGCATCCACCTTATTCTGCGCTTTTGCATCATTTTTCCGAGAAGCATCGAAATACAAAGAATAATAAGAGACCCCGAAATATTTTCGAGAGGCGTAATTTCGAACATTCAGAATGCCTCGAATTGCTTCTTCTGTTAATGGAGACAACCCTTTTTTATTAGTGGCATCTTCAATTTGTATGAATGCTTGGGGTTGTATTTCAACAAGTTCTTCTACTTCTATAACTTGAATGGTAAGATGTTTCATTTTCCATTCATTCAAGTATTTAGAGTAGAATTGGATAAGATTAGTGTCATGATCATCGGATGCAAATTTGAGCTCCGTTTCCATTTCTTTAATTTTTCTTTCAATAAATTCAAGGCTTACTCGATTGAAGAAAGGATAATTAAAAAATGTATAATTGGGATCTCTCATGTTTTTCTCTACTTGAGCCTGGTTTAAGTCAGCATTGACCGTGTAATAAAGGAATATACTGCTTTGGATTTCCTCCATTGAGTCGATGATGTGAGACCGAACCATAATTTGTTGCGTGTGGTTACGTTGAATATTAAGTTCTATTCTTGGATCCCAACAACCGATCACGGGAAAATCTTCGAAGGTTTCATGCGCTTCTTGCATTGATTCAACGATTTCTTTCTTACTGTTTTCAATCAATTCCGCCTCAATCTTCTTTTTCAAACCATCAGGCTGCAATTTAAAAGGTACATTGACGTTCTTATCTTTTGAGGTGCACGAAACGATGAGCGTTATTATCAAGAAAATGCAGTAAAGGCGTGCTTTCATTAATGACAAGATACCAAAACAATTGTCTCCATTATGAGAAATAACCTGAACGGAGCCTCTGAAGAAATGTGCTGTATATATTTCGATTTCAAATGTTGACCAAAGCATTAGCACGATGCTAATAGTTCTAGGAAATGACAATTATAACCCTCTTCTCGGATGGGATTCCACTGTTTCACGATTTCCATGCATTCTGCCTTCGTTGCCAACCATCTAAAAGGCGTACTTTTCGGCAAAACCTATTAGAATGAAACGTTTCTCTCTCCTTTTTTTGTTTGCTTTATCTACTTTTTTCGTTTCTGCACAGAACACGCTTGGGGTCACATATACGAGTGCCAATGTAGATGAAGGCTACACGCTTTTCACGCATCCAAGTAGCAAAATTGTTTACCTAATCGACAATTGTGGTCGGGTGCTGAAGCAATGGGAGTTTTTTGAGAACGCAGGACTGACGACCTATTTGCTGCCGAACGGAAACCTGTTGTACGCAGGAAAAGACAGTCTCACAATCCACGATTGGGATGACAACCCAGTTTGGAGTTATCCGACTACCGCAAATGGCATACGCGCCCACCATGATATCGAGCCACTACCCAATGGAAACATTTTGTGCATTGCCGCTTCTACGCGCACAAGTGCTGAATTATTGGATGAGGGTAGAGATCCGAACTTGATTGGAGCGAGCTTTAAATTGGATGGAATTGTAGAGATCGAACCGGTTGGAGCCAATGGAGGAAATATTGTTTGGGAATGGAGCTTTTGGGATCATTTAATTCAAGACTATGATGCTACAAAGAACAATTTCGGTGTGGTAGAAGACCATCCAGAACTGATTGATTTTAACTACGATCATGGCGATTATACAGACTGGAATCATGTAAATGGAATTGATTACAATGCCGCGTTGGATCAAATCATTATTAGCAGCCGAAACTTTGATGAAGTGTACATTATTGATCATAGCACTACAATGGCAGAATCTCAAGGTCATTCTGGAGGAAATGCAGGTAGAGGAGGTGATTTTTTATGGAGATGGGGGAATGCTGAGACATACGGTCAAGGAACTCCCTCAGATCGCCATATTGACGGGCCGCACGATCCAAAATGGGTGAATGATGGGTATTTGCACGAGGGAAAGATTACCATTTTTGATAACGGAGGAGACGGAACAGGATTGGCGAGTGAAGTTGTGATGGTGGATCCGACGGTGACAGGATCAAATTACACAATGACGGCAGGCGAATTCGATCCGCAAGTGCCGTTTAGTGTTTGGTCTGGGAACAATGTGCCAACGCCGTTATTTTCACCAAAGAAAAGTGGTGCGATGGCATTGCCAAATGGCGGATATATAGTTTGTGAATCGCAAGGAGGTCGTTTTGTTGAAGTAAATGAACAAGGCGAAGTTGTTTGGATTTACATTAACCCGGTGACACAGCAAGGCATTCAAGACCAGTATTACACGTTCACTGGGTTTGAAAACGAAGCCTTTAGAGCGGAAAAGTATCCTGTGAATTACGCGGGTTTCAATGGAAGGCAATTTGATGGATCACAAATTCTGGAAGACGTAAATAACCTTTCGGATGGCTGTATTTCAACCGCTTCGATAGCCGCAAACGACCCAATCCAAATTCAAGTGGTGAATCCAGTAGAAAATGAATCTTTGGAGATTCAAGGCGCGGATGCAAATGCACAGTTTGAATTGGTGAATCTGAACGGACAAGTCTTGGATCGGTGGGAAGGAGCTTCGCGTCAACTCGATGTTACGGCAGGGGTGTATCTTCTGAATTGGAGGTCAGGAGCGACAACAGGATCGGTGCGCGTTTTGATCCAGTAATCTTAAAACACTTTCGTTCGATTTATCTCTTTTCCACCCCATTCAACAACGGTAAAGCCATTTCTGGTTTTGCTTAAAGCGTCCAAATTTTGTTCTTGAATGGTCACCGCTGTTTTCAGCGGCTCGAAAACCATCATCACACGAATGAGTGTTTCGGGTTTTGGCTCAATGTCTAATTGCGCCATTTCTTCGTATTCATTCGTTGAAAAGTGAATCAAATTAAAGGCATTGTTTTCCATTCTTGGGAGCCAGTACATAATGAATTCATTCGCTTCACGTCGATTCAAACCCAGCGTTTTTAACGACGATTCCAAAAATGCAACGGTATTCTCTCCGCGCACAACATTCCCTTCATTGAGCGTAAACGGATGGCTGTTTTCTCCTTCCCAATAAAGCGCGTAGTATTCTTGACCGTTTTCGTCGATCAATGTTCCGTCGGGATGCGCGGTCACTGTCCATTGATCTTTGTATTTTGGGTACGAATGGGTAAGATGACCGTCTAATTTCAATTTCACCACAAGTTCCGTGGTATCCTCTGGGTAGAAGTAGATAATTGGTTTGGCCATTCCATCCATTTCCTCTGGATTGAGCACATAAACGGTCTCTGCGAGATCGCCGTTGACGAATACTTCGTGCAGCGTAAGGCCAAATATGTCTGAGTAAATTTTCACATCGCCATCCAAAGAACCCTCTTTGAAATTCAATTCAAAAGCAGGATAGTTCTCTTTCAGAGTAGTCCAATTATAAGCGAGTAGTTTTCCCGTGTACTTTTGGTTGTTCACCGTAAACAAGCGCTCATAACTTGATTTGTCCAAAATTTCTTGATAATCGGCGCTTGCTTGCACAGAGGGAACGAGTGAAATGACGTTTATTCCCTCTTCGGTAGTTTTACCGTTTTGAATATCGTTGATGGCAAGGTTTGAGTTGCTTTGATTGTAATGCCAATCAGCGCAGGCCGGAGCTTCAAAACTTTCGATCCATTTTCCATGATCGTACGCACGCTTTAACATGATGCGGCCTTTGGGTGTGAACACTGTAGCGATACCATCTGGCTTTCCTGAGATACTCTCGAAAGTAGCTGCTTTGTGCCGTTTTTCCTGGTCGTAAAAAACTACAACGGGTCCCGAATATTCGCTCAGTGCTCCATAAAGACCGAAATCGTTTTCGACTGCTGTACTCATGTAGCGCCCAATGCCATCTGCATCTGTGAATGCGGGTGCTACGTGCAACACGTTAAATTCTGGGAGATCGTCCAGTTTTTCCGCAGCATCATCTTCTGGCAGAATGTAGATTTCCTCAAAATAACCGTCGACTTCGCCTTTCGCAGTATAAATGATGGGCGCTTCCGCTTTTTGTTGATTTTGCTTAATTTCCGATGACTCCGTTTGTGTTTTTTTAGGACTTGAATCAGACTCTTTATTCCCGGAAGAACAGCCAAAAAGTAGAAAGATGACGCTAATGTAGAGTAGTTTTTCCATGGTGTTCGTTTTTAATAGCTTCGAGTACATTCAGGTTCTGTTTGCTGATACCATTGCAGTCGTTTCTCACCAAGGAAAAGTGAAAATCCACATTCGGAAAGCGCCATTTCATACACTTCATTTTTCTTACCGAAGAAGTACACTGCTTCCAATCCATCCATTTCTTTGACGCCCAGACGAATTTCTTCCTCGCTTTTATCCGACCAATAGAACCATTGGCGTTCACCATCTTCTATTTTCAGGCGCATGTATTCTGTTGCGCCTATATCGTCTGATGTGTACACGTATTCATTGGTTTGCTCTTGAGCAATGGTTTCTTGTTTGGAAGTCGTTGAGTTGTCCTTCGGTGCGTTCTTTGACGCTGATTCACAGGAGATAAGCAACGAAATCGCAGCGAGTAGTGCTAAGTGTTTCATTAGCGGAAGATAAGAAAAATTGCATCGATCGGAGCATCGCGAAGCTTCTGAATTACTCCTTTACCAAACGCAAAGTCAGGCTTCTTTGATCGATTGTTTTAACGCAGACGAAGTAAACTCCCGCTTCAGAAGGGAAGTCAAGAAGTAGTTCTTTTTGATTTAGGATGGTGTGTTTGGAGATGTTTCTTCCTGAGGCATCGGTAACTGTGATATTGGCCGAAGCGATTGTTTCACCAAACGAAAGCAGGGCGCCGGAATTTGTTGGGTTTGGATACAACGAAACATGCGAATAGAGATCCAGGAAATCCAAATTGGCGTAATCAATGGTGATGCATGCAGAGGTGTCAACACAGCCGTTTGCTGTTACTTCCACGGCAAAGTTTCCGTCTGTCGTCGTCGTGTACGTTTGTGAAGTTGCACCGGCAATTATTGAAAATCCATTGTCACAATCAAGCCACTGGTAGCTAGCGGTTGCGTCGTTGGCTGTCATCGATAAATCGCCATTGTCCGTAGCCGTATTGTCTACAGTGTTAATTGCCAATTCGAGCGTCACAATGGAATCGCAACCGCTTTGATTGGTATACGTTTCCGTGTAAGTTCCAGACGCTGTGTAGATTTGGTTGTTCGCCGACCACGTGTATGAATCGCAGGCATTGACAGTGGAAGTATCCGAGCTGCTGGTTCCAATAGTAAGATTTAATGTATGATTGTACGCGCATCCCTGGGAGGTTGTTAGTGGCTCTACAACCGTTGTTGAAGTGGTGTAAGTTTGACCGTTCACCGACCAGGTATAGGAATCACACTCGGATACGTTTGTCGTTAAGTCATTGGCTGTGAAAATACTTAAATCCAAGATGAGCGTAGAATCGCATCCGTTCGCGTTGGCTCCAGAAAGAACTGTTGAATAGATTCCCGTTGTGGTGTACGTTGTTCCAGTTGCGGACCAGATGTATGAATCACATTCTGAAACAACAGTATTCGACGAGGATATTCCCGGAGTAATAGCGCTTCCTACAATCCAATTGGATGTTGCACCGTTTAGCGCAAACCCTGAAAGCGTTGCTGTGTGTCCATTTCCAGACTCTTCTAATGCGGATGTTACGCCCAAATTATTCCCTCCGGCTGTACCTTCGTTGAGACGCAAGTACAATTGTAAGTTGGGGTCTAGTGTGCATAATTCAGACATCATATTCGCTTGAAGCTCCGCAGGTGTTCTCACATCGTTCCAAATGCGAACTTCATCAATGCCACCTTGAAATGGAATGGAACCTCCGCTCACACGTTGTCCAATTTTTACGTTTTCGTTTCCTGCAGGCGTGTTCACAGTCGACAAAGATCCTGTTCCCACTTGCACACCATTAACATACAAAAAGCCAACAGAGTTGTCAATAACAAGTGCAACATGCACCCATTGATTCACAGGAACGGAGCTAGCAGGAGAAGAAATGTTTGCATTAGTACCACCAGAAATAAACGTCAAAGCTCTTGAACCAGAAACTGCGAAAGTATTGCGCGATCCCACGGCGTTTGTACCATAGTCCAAAATGGCTAGGTTGGATGACGGTGCGCTTGAGCTCACAAAAACAATTGCTTCAAACGTTCTGTCCGCAGACCCCAGAACACCTGTATAATTTGTTTGGACAACGTCATCATTTCCATCAAAATCGAGTGCATTTTGTGCGTAAATAATAGGGCTGAATCCGAGCAATAGGATAGATAGAAGTGCGGTTTTCATAGCCGATCAATTGTTTCTTGGTGTAAAAGTACGGTTCTGATCAATGGGAGTTGATAGAATTAGAGTAATTAAACAGGATTGAAGTTCTTTGTTAAAAGCCGCGGCAGAGCAATTGGACTTTGCTTCTTAGGCACCTTATAGTTTTTCGGATGTGCGTTCTTTCGTTTTTGACTTTTTTCGTTTCGTCAAATTTCTGAGCATTCCTTTGAAAATGAAGCCGTGAAAGGGAAGTACAGAATACCAGTAGAGCCTTCCCCAAACGCCAAGCGGTCGAAAGGTGGCGGTTTGTACTAACTCATTATCTACTATTTTAAATTCTAACCAAGCTTCTCCGGGCAATTTCATTTCTGCAAATAAAAGCAAGCGGCCTTCTTCTTTGTTCGCATACAGCACGCGCCAAAAATCAACGGTGTCTCCCGGGTCAATTGAGTTAAGATGCGTTCTTCCTCTACGAAGTCCAACCCCGCCAACGAGTTTGTCTAGGAGTCCACGGAGTCTCCAAAGCCAATTTCCGTAGTACCATCCTGTTTCACCGCCGATGCTCCAAATTCTATTCAGACATACTTCATGATCTATGATTTCACTTTTCCGTTTGTCAATGAAGCATCCGAAGGTTGGAACCTCGATGAACTCGGAGATATTAAAATCAAGACCACTACTGGCGTATGAATCTTTCCAACTAGAAACAATGGCGTTGTTTTGAATTTTGTGGAAGGCTTTTTCTAGCGCTTCGGTATAGCTAATGGGCTCGATTCCCAATATTTCGTTGATTCTCTGGTCGCGACAAACCACTTTAACTTTCATGCTGTTTACGAGGGATACTGCCAATTTGTACGATGTGGAGGTCACGAAATACAACCAATAAGAAGATAGCCTCGGTGTCATCACAGGTACTGTGAGAATGGTGCGTTTTAAGTTGCGCATTTTGGCAAAACCCAACAGCATTTCCTTGTATGTAAGCACATCGGGCCCACCAATATCAAAGTTTTGATTGTACGTTTTTTCATTGAAAAGCGTTTGAAACAAGAAAGCGATCACGTCGGTAACGCCAATAGGTTGACATTGCGTATTGAGCCATTTTGGGGTAATCATGATTGGGAGTTTTTCCACAATATCCCGAATAATTTCAAAGGACGCACTCCCGGATCCAATGATGATTCCCGCGCGCAATGTCGTGCAATTATACGCACCTTTTTCTAGCTCCATTTCCACCTCTTTTCGAGAATTCAAATGTTCGGAAAGCTCAGATTCATTAATGATTCCGCTTAAATAGATCACGTGCTTCGCAGTTGTTTTTTCTACCGCAGTTCTAAAATTAACGGCCGATTTTTTCTCAAGTGCAGCGTAATCTTTCGAAGACGACATCGAATGAACAAGGTAGTAGGCGCCATCAATATCTTTTGGTATTCTTTGGAGTGATTCCTCGTTCAGCAAGTCAATTTCAACAACCGATATTTTATTTCGAAGGGATGGGGGAGGTACAAACCGTTTTCTGTCTCGCACACAACAAACAACCTCATGTCCTGCCTCCACCAAAACGGGAAGCAATCGTTTTCCAATATACCCAGTCGCACCAGTAAGCAATACTTTCATGAATAAATCAATCGTTAATTATGTGCGGGGTTGGTTGGCTTGAGGCGAATTCTCAATATACGAAAAAGAAGGGAGGTAAGTGGAATAGTCTGCTATGGAGGTATTCGGTTAATGGTGATATAAACAGAGTTTGATGTCAGGAAATCTTGACCGTGATTTAATGAGTTTTCTCATTTCCCGCCTTTTTCTGGTGCATTGTGTAAGTTTTCCAGACTCATATTTCCGCACTTCAAAAGTGGCTCCATTCTTATATTGTACCTCAATTCCATTTTTACCGAAAGAAGCGCATGGAAAGACTCAAGGATATACAAAGAAGTTTTTTCATCGAGTTAGTGATTAAAAATCACACCACACTTTTGTAGAATTAGAAGTAAAATGACA
Source organism: Fluviicola sp. (assembly GCA_043584915.1). Lineage (GTDB taxonomy): Bacteria > Bacteroidota > Bacteroidia > Flavobacteriales_D > Crocinitomicaceae > UBA4466. The sequence continues at coordinate 582,085 of CP121319.1, read as the reverse complement.
ATCAATACACCGTAAAATTTAAAGTCTCTGTGGAAATTCCAAAATCCTTTCCGCGGATTTTTATCCCCGGAATTTTCGTCGTTGAATCCGTGACTGTTTGGCATAGAAGGATACTTATTTGTGATTTTCGAAGTGGAACTATCGCATTCTTTTACAAAGAATAAAACAGCTACAAGCTCTCCAAATACTGTAAAATTAAAGCTACTCCCTCTTCGTCCTCCATGGTTGTGCCAATAAAGGGCATTTCACCGTCCAATAAAGAATTGGAAATCTTTGCTTTGTCATAAAGAATTCCTGTTTCAGAAAATGGCGTTTCATACCTGAAATCAAAATCAACTTGTGCAGGAATATCCCAGGCGTTGGGGTTGTGGCAGTGCGCGCAATTCATGGCTAAATACGCTCTTCCTCTGTCAGAAAGAGAGGCCGAAGGATCATTGTAATCCGAAATTTGTGAAACCTGGTTGGCAGCAAAAGAATTCATGATCCCCAAAGATTGCAGGTGCTCAATTTGATTCAGGTTCGCACCGTTTCGTTCGACAACTCTATTCAGGTTTCTCAACGATGTACCAATGGGAACCATAGAGGAGTTAACTTGATGACAAGTCATACATTCATTTTCCGTCGGTATATGATAATTCGTTGATCGATTTACTCCATTTTGGTCGATCCAACTTACTTGCGTGTCAGAACCATTTAAGGTCAGTGTAGCATCTGTTTGCGCTTGATTCCAGATGTAGGTGGCAGCATTCCACGTATCACTTGCGCGAATCAACAATCGTGTTTCAATGATTCGTTTCCCCAAAGTTGTGTCCGATTCATCGTTGTAATAAAAGAAGGTCTTCACGAGTATGGTGCCATTGGGAAAATCGATAGATCCATTTGCAAGGCGCGTCATTTGGGTTCCCGCAGGAACTTTTACCAATCTTTGCTTGTGAGAATAATCAGTAAATAAAATTGAACTTAGTTCGAGTAAATGAAAATCTCCAGTGGGATTCAAATCGACGGGATTTCCTGCGTAAATGGCATAAGAAGAGAGATTCTCCTCAAACGTTATTGTCTTTGGGAAATTGAATTCGGGAATAGTAACAACCTCATTAAATTCCTCGTCTTTATTACAAGCGTAAACAATAACAGTTAAAAGCCCAAAGATGTATAAAAGTGCCTTGTTCATTAACTAAAAGTATGAAATATTCTTCTCAAACGGATATGAAAGTATAGTATTGTGTTTATCGCACTTCGCCGCCCTGACCAAAATCCTTCTCAGGAGATACAAAACTCAAATTCCCTTCAGCGTCTTCGGCCATCAAAATCATGCCTTGAGATTCTACCCCGCGGATTTTCCGTGGCGCCAAATTCATCAACACCGTTACCGTTTTACCAATCACCTCTTCGGGAGAATAATGTTGCGCAATCCCAGAAACGATAGTGCGCTTGTCGATGCCCGTATCCACTATAAGTTTCAAGAGTTTGTCGGCTTTTTTCACTTTCTCCGCTTCCAGAATTTTTCCCAAACGAATGTCCATTTTGGTGAAATCGTCGAAAGAGGTTTCTTCTTTTTGCGGCGGGAAGCTCGCTGCCGATTCAGAAGATTTGGTTGCGTTCAGTTTTTCCACTTCTTTTTCCACCATTTCATCCTCGATTTTCGGGAATAGAATGGAGGGTTTGTTCGTTGCGTGCCCGGCAATATCGGGAAAATGATCGCATGGAATACAATGTTGTCTTTTCCGATGAAGTGAACCAATTTGCGATCGCCAGTCCAGTAATCTTCCCAGTTTTTATCATTTTGAGCGGCCCATTCTTTTGTAGCAGAAATGTAACCTATTGGAGCATCCAACCACACGTACAGCACTTTTCCGTCGCCGCCTTTGACCGGAACTTTTACACCCCAATCCAAATCACGTGTCATTGCTCGCGGACGCAATCCGTTATCAATCCAAGACATGCATTGGCCCACCACCTGGTTGCGCCATTTTTTCTGGTCGTGTTGTTGTACACCGTCCAGTTTGCCTTCTTTGATCCATTCTTTCAACCAATCTTCATGACGCTCCATTGGCAAATACCAGTGTGACGTTTCTTTCATGATCGGTGTTTTTCCGCTCAAGGTCGATTTTGGGTCCTTCAAATCTGTTGGACTCAAAGCCGATCCGCAATTTTCGCACTGATCTCCATAAGCGTCTGCATGCCCACAGTTCGGGCACGTTCCAGTAATGTATCGATCGGCTAAAAACTGCTGAAATTCCTCATCAAAATATTGCTCGCTCGTCTCTTTCGTAAAGTGTCCTTTTTCGTCGAGCACTTTGAAGAAATCTTGGGCGGTTTCGTGGTGAATTTCGGCTGAAGTTCGATGGAAAATATCAAATGAGATGTCAAAATCACGAAAGGCCTGACCAATCATTCCGTTGTATTTATCAACGATTTCCTGCGGAGTCGTTCCTTCTTTTTTCGCGCGAAGGGTAATAGCAGCGCCGTGCTCGTCACTTCCACAAATAAATGCGACATCGTGGTTGTTCATTCGTAAAAATCGAACGAAAATATCCGATGGAAGATAAACACCTGCAACGTGGCCTAAATGAAGGGGGCCGTTGGCATAAGGAAGGGCGGCTGTAACCGTATATTTTGCTTTTGACATTCTGAAATGATAGAATTAAGGTGCAAAGATAGGGTTCTGTAATAATGAATGATTAATAATGAATGATGAATTTTTTCTCGCTCATTCTTTCCTCCGCAATTCTTGCGCCGCACCGGCATTCAATTCAAAATCAAAATCGCTGATAAAACTATCAATTGTTCCGAGGAGTGTTGCTATCTCTGGATAAATGGTGCGCAACGCTAAGTGATGATTTCTGGCTTCGGTGTCTGAGGAATTCAAGCCGAGCTGCGTGCACCAAACCAGGAAATCTTCCGCATCGGCGTAGTTTTCTAGCGATCGCAGGACCAAACAAAGATGCAAGTCTGGATTGTTGATTTTCAAATCGCCATATTCGTCATCTACGTAAATGGGAAACGTTTTTTCGTCTAGCGTGAAAAGCACCTTCGGAAAATCGGCACGATTGCACAGTTGCTCCTGTGTGATACGAATTTCAATCTGATGCTGTAGGCGTACTGCTTGAAGTTTTGCTATTTCGGGAAACTCCGCCACAAATTAACTCAACACCAACTCTTTCTCAATAAACTTAATATCGAATGTTTCGAGTTCCGCCAGAATCGGCAAGTACAGATGTTTCTCCACAGGAAGCGTTACGCCTTTGTCAATAATTTCCTTGGTCAAGATTTTCTTAGCGCAAATTCCAACGGGCAATCCAACGGTGTTCGACATAGAAGTGTAAACAGGGTCTTCCCCAATATTTACCATGTGCGAAACAATTTTGTGCGAATCGCCATTCAAGTGGAATTCGAACTCATGAATCATCACAATCATGTCCTTATCTCCATCGTTGAGTGAGAGTTTGTCTACCAATATTTTCTGCAAAACTTGAGCGGGAGACGCCTCTTTCAATCCAACCAAAGGTTCGTCTGCGAAAAGTCCCAACCATTCAAATTTATCGTACAAATGCAAGCGGTCTTCGCGAATGAATTCTTTGAATTTATCCTCTACTGTTTTGCTTCCATCGTATGGTAGAAAGGCATTCAAGAACTCACGAGGTGTCATGCTTTCAGTTCCTTGCATGGCATAAGTATCGTCAGTCATTCCTAACTCAATAAACACGTTCCAAGCCTCACAGTAACCTGGTCGGCGCAAAGTTCCGCGGAAAATGGTTGGAATGTTCTCCAGGCCATACGTTTCGCGATATTTCAATGAATCTCGGTTGGCATATCCAACAAAATCACCGTAACCATCAACAGACATATAATCCAAACGACCAAACAAACGGTTGTAAGGAATGTACTTGTAACGATTGTTTCGGATAAACGACGCAGCACCACCTTGTCCTGCCAAAACAACGTTTCTTGGGTTCCAGGTGAACTTATAGTTCCATGGATTGTCGTCACTTTCTGGAGCAATCAATCCACCGGTAAACGATTTAAAACTGGTGATTTTTCCGCCGCGCTCTTGAATTTCATGAATCACTTTCATGGCACTCATGTGGTCAATTCCAGGATCTACGCCAATTTCATTCATGATCAAGATTCCCGCGTCCTTCGCCTGCTGATCGAGAGCGCGCATTTCTGGTGAAATATAGCTCGGAGTGATCAAATTCTTTTTCAAATCAATGCAATCTTCCGCCACTTCAATGTGAAAACGTGCCGGCAACATAGAGATTACCAGGTCAGCTTTCTCAATTTCTGGTTTTCGCTCCGCACGATCCAAAGCGTTGAAAGCCAATGCAACTCCATTCGGATGTCCGTTAATCTTGCTTTCAACCGTCGCGATATTTTGATCCACGATGCGCACTTTCCACTGGTGCTCTTCAGAGTTTTCAAGAAGATATCGAATCAAAGAAGAAGAGGACAAGCCGGCGCCGAGGACAAGAATTGTTTGCATAGTTAATTGTATAGTTCAATTCAAATGTAGGCATTGAAATGGCAATTCACAATGTGAAATAAGAAACATTTATCAAAAAAGAATGTTAAAAAAAAGACGACTTGGATTCTTACGGCCCGAGTGAACTTTGTCCTGGGAGCAGGAGTATTACCTTCGATGTTTTCGTTTCGTGCCAACTAAAGGAAATAACTATATTGTATCGGACAAAATCAAACTGCTATGCTACAAGCCAATCTGAGTCAATATTTAGTCAAATTCACAGAGCGTCTGGAGGAGAATGCGATCGTTTCCTCAGAATCAGCGAGTAAAATTCGAAAGTACGTAAGAGCAAAAGAATCGCCCTCACATTGGATTTTGTTTTTGGTTATTTCAAGCATGTTGGGTGCCATTACTTTTGCCGCAGGAGTTTTTGCAATCACATCCCACAATTGGTACGAATTTCCGGTCTGGTTACGCGGTGTCTTGGGGTTCATTCCGCTAATTGTAGCGCTGTTCTTTTATTATAGAATGCTCACAAAACACCCGAATTCTGCCGCTTGGATTGAATCGACCTCTCTTTTCTTAATGCTGATGATTGGCGCTTCCATCGCCGTAACCTCCCAAACCTATCACATGGGCGGCGATTACGAGGATTTTCTGTTCACCATGCTATTGGTAACAGTGCCGCTGTTTTATATCAAACGGGCGTCTGGAATTACCTTCTTCTACTTCTTTTTTGCAACGTTTTACCTCTTCCTGGATCTGCGTGTGAGCTTCAGAAGTGAATCCCTCATTGATTTTGGAAGCAATAGTATCTGGTACTGGATGTTCATCCTTGCTTTTTTACCGCATTATTATTTATCGCTCAATCGTTCTAAAAAAGAGCAGGGAATACGATTTATGTTCCTAACCATTTTGTTGTATTTCACCGTGAACATTGCGCTTTTGGCGAGCATCGATAGCAACCGACTCTTATGGAGCGTAGTGTATAATGTTGGATTTTACCTGCTCGCCAAACGGTACATGGGAAGTCATTATTGGTTCTGGAGTCGATTTATGAGTTGGCTACCACAAGCATTAATTGCACTAACGCTGCTGCTTATTTCCAATCGATTTTTAATGATGAGCGCTTTCCGCTTCGATTCTATTTTCAATATGGATGACTGGACAGGTGGCCAGTGGTATTACTTCATTTTATTGATGGTGGTAATGGCAGGCATTTATTACAACTATTTCAAAGCACGCGAAAAGTACGAAGACACAAATCAATTGATTCTATTCGCTCCAGGCCTAATTATTTTCTTGATGCTTGTAGATTATATGGTGGATACGTGGTGGGTGCTGTCACTCATCGTCAATCTCTATATCCTGTGTCTTGCAGTGGTAGTGATGGTGAACGGAAGCGAGCACGGAAAATTTTACAAGATTATGGGCGGACTTCTTCTCTATACGGTTTTGGTCATTGTTCGTTATTTTGATACCGACATGGGATTCATTTGGAAAGGATTACTCTTCATGAGTTTTGGAGGAATTTTCTTTATGATCACCATGTTTATGAAGGAGAGAGTAGATCAGGTTTCACGCAATAAAAAACGCATCGATGGAAAATAAAAGAAAATGGATTTTCATTGGCTACGCAGTTTTAGTGCTGCTAATTCCAACATGGATTATCGGATCCTCAGAGACTATTTTGTCCAATGGAAAAGCATATAAATTTAGAGTGCAAGGGCGCGATCCTTTCGATTTTTTCCGGGGGAATTATTTAACCGTACGCATTGATACTCGCGGCATTAAAACCAATAAATCCGATTGGATTTCAGGAGAAACGGTGTATTTAAAAATAGCGACGGACGAAAACGGTTATGCCTATTTTGAGAAAGCATTGGCAAATCCGCCGCAAAAAGGAGATTACATGGTTTCACGTGTGGTACGTTGGTGGGATGTTAATCTTTGGGGAGGAAGCGGTCGAGAAAACACCACCGTAGATGTTGAAATGCCCAATAATTTGAACAAGTATTTCATCAACGAAGAATATGCGTTAGACGGTGAATATGTTCTGCAAAATTTTCGTCGGGCATCTAGTGTGCATGTGCGCGTTCTCAATGGCAGTGTAAGAATGGAAGACCTGTATATTGGGCCAACTCCAATAATGGAATACCTCGAAGTTGGCGGTCCAAAACCTGAAGAAGAAGAGGCGCTAGAGTTTATGGAATTTTGACCGATTCTCGGGCAAATCTGGCACTTTTCTCAGTGATTGATTCAGAGGATTTTAATCATCAGGACTAACTTCAGAGAATTCCATTCGGAAATTCAATTTTCAAACTTTACTTTTGCATCTAAGCAAAAAGCATAAATATGGGTAGAGCATTCGAATACCGCCGAGCGGCAAAGGAGAAACGTTGGGACAAAATGTCAAAGCTATTCCCCAAACTTGGGAAGGCAATTACAATGGCAGCAAAAGAAGGAGGCCCAGATCCTGATATGAATGCAACCTTGCGCACCGCAATTAAAAATGCGAAGTCGCAAAACATGCCCAAAGACAATATCGAAGCGGCCATCAAACGCGCTTCAGCGAAAGATGCAGACTCATACACTGAAATTGTATACGAAGGAAAAGGACCACACGGCGTTTTGGTTGTAGTGGAATGCGCTACGGACAATCCAGGACGAACAGTGGCCAACGTAAAGTCCTATTTCAACAAAGCGGGTGGCGGCGTAGTTCCCAACGGATCGTTGGAGTTTATGTTCAACCGCAAAGCTGTTTTTGAATTTGAGAAAACAGAGGAAATGGATTTTGAAATGATGGAGTTGGAATTGATCGACGCCGGACTGCAAGAAATTGAAGTAGACGAAGAAACAGTGTATGTTTATGGCGATTACACCGCTTTCGGAACTTTATCACAAGCCCTTGAGGATATGGAGGTCGACGTAAAGAAATCCAACTTGCAACGCATTCCAACCTCTCCAACAGAATTCTCCGATGAGCAATACGCCGATATCGAAAAGATGTTGGACAAAATTGAAGACGACGACGATATACAGCAAGTATTTACCAATATCGCCTAAGAAATTTACCATGGGAAAGGCATTGACATTGTTCGAAGAGCAATTATTTGCAGCTCAGGCAATAAAAAGAACAATTTTAAGTTCTTCTGAAAGAAGAACGATACGTTACAAATGAAAACTACGGCAAAAATAGGAGGTTTACTGGCGATCATCGCGTTGATTATCTCGGCATGTTCCACAGAAAAAAACACCTGGATCAACCGGAATTATCACAGCCTCACAGCACATTATAACGGTTATTACAATGCGAACGAGCTCATCGATCAAGGAATGACGAGCTACAGAGACGGTCGCGTGGAAGACTATTACGATATTTTACCCATTGATCCCGTTCCAACCGAGAAAGAGGTAGCAGCTTTATACCCGGCAATTGATACCGCAATCGTGAAATGCAAAAAAGTGATTCAAAATCACAGCATGCCTAATAACGACCGACCGGCTCGAAAGAAAGAAGAACACAACCGTTGGATCGATGAGAATTGGACCACCATTGGAATTGCATCGTATTATCGCCGTGATTACGAAGGTGCCATGAAGAGTTTCAAGTTTGTCCGTAAATTTTACGACAACGATCCTTCGCTCTACGTTGGTGAATTGTGGATGGCCAAAACGAATATCGCTACCGGTAAATTGACCGAAGCAAAATTCAATCTCGATAATCTCGACAAAGCCATTGCGAGCGAAGAAGCAGCGTCCGAAGAAAAGCTCCCCAGAAAAAAGCGGAGCAAATTCAACAAGAAAAAAGACAAAGACGACGAGACGGCAAAAGTTCCAAAAGAAATCCGTTTTGACTTAGAGAAAACAAAGGCGCAATTGGCGTTGGAACGCGACGACAAAGAAAAAGCAATTGAATACCTTGAGGCTTCGTTGGAGCACGCACGTTTTAAAGATGATGTGGCACGCGTGCACTTTATTTTAGGTCAATTGTACGCCGAAAAAGGCGACAAACCAAAAGCGCAGGAGCACTTTACGAAAGTGGTGAAGGGACGCGCGAAATTTGAAATGGCATTCAACGCCCGATTGAAACGTGCCTTCCTTGGAACTGGCGACAAAGTGAAAAAGGACTTGCACAAAATGTTGAAAGATCAGAAGAATGCAGAATTCAAAGATCAGATTTACTACGCATTAGCAGAAATTGATTTCAATGAAGGAAACGATGATTTGGCAATTTCAAACCTGCACCGTTCTGTATTCTACTCAACAAGCAATTCACGACAAAAAGGACAGTCCTACGAGCGACTTGGTGATTACCGCTTCGACCGACGCGAATACGTTCAGGCACAAAAGTTTTACGATACCTGTGCAAAGGTAATCGATGATACCTATCCAAATGCTGACGGAATCCGAGGGAAAGCTCAGAATTTGGCAAAATTGGTAGTTGCAGTAGAAACTGCGAATTTTGAAGACAGTGTGCAACGAATTGCCATGATGGATGAATCGTCACGTGAAAAGTTCATCAAAGACGAAATCAAGCGCATTAAAAAAGAAGAGGAAGAGCGCAAACGTCGCGAAGCAGAAAGATTGCGTGAACTGCAAGAAAATCAAAACACTTTTGGCGGTGACGTTGGAAATGGTTCCAAGTGGTACTGGAACAATCCGAAATTAGTTAGAGAAGGAACAGAAGAGTTCCGCAGACTTTGGGGGCAGCGAGACAACGAAGACAATTGGCGCCGATCACAAAAAATCGACATTACCATAACCGTGGATTCAAACACTGTCGTTGATGGTGAAGATCCGGTTGAGGTGGAAGATACGCTGACCGTAGAGCACATGATGACGTTCATTCCACTCACGGATTCCATGATGGCGATTTCGAACGAGCGTTTGATGAAGGCTTTGTTTGATGCCGGACGTATTTATAACGACCAATTGAAAGAGCCAGAAATGGCAAAAAAACAATACAGGGAAGCTCTGAGTCGTAAAATAAAAACGGATCCACACGATTTATTGAGTGCTTTCCAATTGTACGATATGCACAAAGGGAAGGATGCTGTTATCGCTGAAGAGCACAAACAGTACATCTTGACCAACTACCCAAGTAGTGATTATGCGAAATACTTGCGAAACCCTGACTACTTCATCCAGCAGAAAGAGCGCAATGAACTTGCCGTGCAAGAGTATGTGAAGGTTATCGAGCGCTACGAGCGTGCCTTGTATTATCCAGTGCTTACGAAAGCAAACAAAGTAATTCAAAGCGAACCCGATAATATTTACCGTGCAAAATACATGCTTCTGAAGGCAATGTGTCTTGGTAAAACAGAAAAGGACAAAACGAAACTATTGCCTGTTTTGGAAATGTTGGTGGAGGAATTCCCAGAATCGGAAGAAGCGAGTCGCGGAAAAGAAATGATTGACATCATCAAGAATGGTTATTCAGAAAATGTTCCGTTCGAAGAAGCGGGGTCGGTCTTTAATTTCGATGAACGCGCGAAAATGCGCATCATTGTCTTTTTGCCAGAAGGAGTGTCTTCGCAATCGGCCATTTCACGTGTGTCTGCCTTCAATAATGAGTACTTCAAATTGCAAGACTTGAATATGGATACGAAGCTCTTCGGAAAGGACAATCAAGGCGTGGTAATGGTGAAGGAGTTTGAGGATGAGATCAAAGCATCAGCATATATTACCGCATTTAAAAACACCTCAAAGCACCTGCTAAAACTAAACGAAGCAAAAATCTTTATGATCTCTAAAGAAAATATGGCAACTTTGTTCTTAAGAGGTAGCTTGAAAGAGTACGAAGATTTTTACAACGAATATTATTAGTGATGAAAAAACGCGCAACGGTTGCACCAGATAGCCCAGATCGACTAAACGTAATTGTAGAAGGTTCTAAAGTGATTGGAGACATGATCACGGAATCTAATTTGCGTATTGACGGCGAAGTGAAAGGAAATGTTACCGTGGCAGCAAAAATCGTGATTGGTAAAAGCGGTCGTATCGATGGTAACCTGACGTGTAATTCCGCGGATATCGAAGGAAACGTAGAAGGATTCATCAAAGTAGACGATTTATTGTCTCTACGCTCCTCAGCGAATATTCAGGGTGAAATCACTACCGCGAAACTGCAAGTAGAAGAAGGAGCCAACTTCTCTGGAAATTGTACCATGAGCAATGCCGCTTCAAGCAAAACTGCTAAACCTGCGCCTTCTGAACCAGAAGAGAACGTTATCTATTAATCCTTGGGAAAAGAACCGCGCAAAATCAATCGATTCATTATCCTTACGGGCATTGGACTCCAGATGGGAGTGACAATCTTTTTAGGTGCTTGGATTGGTCGTTGGCTCGACGAAAAGTACCCATCGGATAAAAAGTGGTTTACCATCGGGTTGACGCTTTTTGCTGTGGTCGCCTCACTATACTCCGTATTAAAACAAGTCAATCGACTCAATAAAAAAGAAGACGATGAAAAGAATTCTTAAACCAATCTTGATCTTAATTATTCTCTTGGTAGCATTGTTTATTGGTCATTATTTTATTGTTCGCAATATGCAGGAGAATGCGTTCACGTTACTGTTGTTGACCTATGCATTCAATTTCGGTATTACTTTGCTAATCCTGTTGCTGTTTGGATGGGCGTTTCAAAACAAGATCCAACAGATGGGCTCGATATTTTTAATGTCGACAGGTGCCAAGTTCCTGCTATTCTTCTCGGTGGTCTATCCCTTTTTGAAAACGAATGGCTCGGTAAAATCTTTTTCATTTGCGGCATTCTTTATTCCTTATGCAGTCTGTCTTGCAGCAGAAGTCATTTTGGCGATAAAATTACTGAACAGTGCACCTCCTGAACTTTCTGAAAATGAAGGTCATAATGTGGAGGATTCCAGGGAATCTTGATTCTTTTCAACTAGAAATAAAGAATTACCAACATTCTTTTCCCGATTCTATATTTATGTGTACTTTTGCGGCGGATTTAAAGAACAACAAATCCCCGATTATGCAAAGATTAGTGAGATTTTTACTTGTATTAGCGCTGATTACACCAGTTGCAGTATTCGCCAACGCTCCAGAGGATTCAGGTGAAAAGAAAGAGAAAACCAAAGCTGAAAAACGTGCAGAGAACAAAGAGTACGTAAAGCATCACACCAACGATTCACATGATTTTGGTTTGTTCACCATTGAAGGTGAAGAAGGCGAAGAAGATTCTCATATCGGGTTCCCACTGCCAGTAATTCTTTGGGATGATGGAATGCATGTTTTCATGTCTTCCGCATTTCACCACGGTCATGAAGTTGTTGAATCAGGAGGAAAATACTACGTATTGAACTACCACGATGGCAAAATCTATAAGTCAGACGAACACGGTAACGTGATGACGAAAGAGGTGGATGGTGAAGAGGTAAAGTTAACTCCATTGGATTTCTCCATCACAAAAAACGTTTTGGTGACCATTTTAATGGCATTGCTCATCTTCTTCTTGTTTAGAGGTGTTGCACGATCTTACAAAACAGGATTGGCACCAACAGGATCAGCAAAATTCTTTGAACCAATTATTGTATTTATCCGTGATGAAATCGCTATTCCAAATATTGGGGAAGCGGGACACAGAAGATACATGCCTTACCTATTAACAGTATTCTTTTTTATCTGGTTCCTGAACTTGGCAGGTATGACGCCGCTCGGAATCAACGTAACAGGTAACATCGCAGTAACGTGTGCCTTGGCGATCATGACTTTCGTGATAACAAACGCAACAGCGAAGAAAAACTACTGGATGCACATTTTCTGGATGCCGGGTGTTCCATGGCCGATGAAAATCATCTTGATGCCAATCGAATTAGTGGGAGTGCTTGTTAAGCCTTTCGCACTCATGATTCGTTTGTATGCGAACATGTTAGCGGGTCACATCGTATTGGGAAGTTTGATCGCAGTGATCTTCTTCTTTGATGCCTTCCTTGCGAAAACAGCTTTCGTAGGATTGACATTCTTTTTGAACATTATAGAACTTTTGGTAGCACTACTTCAGGCCTACATCTTTACGATGCTAACTGCATTGTATTTTGGATCGGCAGCTGAAGAAGCGCATCACTAGAATAACAACGTAAATTTTTAACTCTAAATAATAGTAAGATGGGAGATGCAGTTGAAGTAGCTGAAGTAACAGCAGCAGGGATCAAATTGATCGGAGCTGGATTGGTAGTTATCGGAGCAGGTGTCGGTATTGGACGTATCGGTGGATCTGCAATGGACGCTATCGCACGTCAGCCAGAAGCTACAAACAAAATCCAAACTGCTATGTTGATCGCAGCAGCGTTGATCGAGGGTATCGGTTTCGCAGCTTTGTTCGCAGTAGCATAAGGTTTAGAAAATCAAAACCTGGGTGATTAACGGTTGGTTAATGCCCAGGTTTATTAGAGTTATTTGAAAGTATAAAACAAAACGATGGATAAGTTATTAGATCAGTTTTCGATAGGCTTGTTTTTCTGGCAAGCAGTTTTGTTCTTAGCATTGCTTTTCTTGCTGCGAAAGTTTGCATGGAAACCAATCTTGAACTCGGTAAACGAACGTGAGCAAAAGATTTCCGATTCTTTGGATTTGGCTGAAAAGACAAAAGCTGAGATGGAATCATTGAAAGCGTCCAACGAAAGCCTTTTGAAAGAAGCACGTGCTGAGCGCGATGCAATGATTAAAGATGCCAAAGAAACAGCATCTAAAATGGTTGCAGAAGCAAAAGACAAAGCAAAAGAAGAAGGAAACAAAATGTTGGCTTCAGCGCAAGACGCTATCAACGCGGAGAAAGCTGCAGCAATCACAGAGTTGAAAACTCAAGTAGCTGCATTCTCTATTGAAATCGCTGAGAAAGTGGTTCGCGGAGAATTGTCGTCTGCAGATAAGCAAAAAGCTTTGGCAGACAAGTTGGCGGAAGACATTAACATGAACTAAGAAAGCATGAAGAGTACTAAAGTAGCTGCACGTTACGCGAAAGCACTTCTAGAATTAGCGATCGAGAAAAAGAACGTTGAATTTTATAAGATGGCAGATGTAAAACCGGCAGAAGTTTCTGCAATATTAAAAGAGCAATTATCTGGATTCCGTTCAGAAGCAGAATTGCAGGAAGTAGGTACGGTACTTCAAATTGGAGACGGTATCGCACGTATTTACGGATTGAAAGGAGTTCAATACGGTGAATTGATTGAATTTGATGGAGGATTGCAAGGAATTGCATTGAACCTTGAAGAAGATAACGTTGGTGCCGTTCTTTTGGGACGTTCAACTGAAGTAAAAGAAGGAGACACTGTTAAGCGTCTTGGTCGTATTGCATCAGTAAACGTTGGTGAAGGAATCGTTGGTCGTGTTGTTGATACATTGGGGAACCCAATCGACGGTAAAGGACCAATCGAAGGTGAACTATATGAAATGCCAATCGAGCGTAAAGCGCCAGGTGTAATTTACCGTCAACCGGTAGATGAGCCAATGCAAACTGGAGTAAAAGCGATTGACGCGATGATTCCAATTGGACGTGGACAACGTGAGTTGGTTATTGGTGACCGTCAAACAGGTAAAACAACTGTTTGTATCGATACAATCATCAACCAAAAAGAATTCTACGATGCTGGTGAGCCAGTTTACTGTATCTACGTAGCAATCGGACAAAAAGGTTCTACAGTTGCAGGTATCGTAAAGAAATTAGAAGAAGCTGGAGCAATGGCTTACACTACAATCGTTGCTGCCAATGCTTCTGATCCTGCTCCAATGCAGTTCTACGCTCCAATGACGGGTGCTGCGATTGGTGAGTACTTCCGTGATACAGGTCGTCCAGGGTTGATCGTATTTGATGACTTGTCTAAGCAAGCCGTTGCATACCGTGAGGTGTCATTGCTTCTTCGTCGTCCTCCAGGTCGTGAGGCGTACCCAGGAGATGTATTCTACCTTCACTCAAGATTGTTAGAGCGTGCTGCGAAAGTAATTAACGATGATTCGATTGCTGCACAAATGAACGACCTTCCTGAAGCATTGAAACCAATGGTAAAAGGAGGTGGATCGTTAACTGCATTGCCAATTATTGAAACTCAAGCAGGTGACGTTTCTGCATATATCCCAACGAACGTAATTTCGATTACAGATGGTCAGATCTTCTTGGAAGGTGACTTGTTCAACGCGGGTATTCGTCCAGCGATTAACGTAGGTATCTCGGTATCACGTGTAGGTGGATCGGCGCAAATTAAACCAATGAAGAAAGTATCTGGTACATTGAAATTGGATCAGGCACAGTACCGTGAGTTGGAAGCATTCGCTAAATTCGGTTCGGATTTGGATGCGGCAACAAAGTCAGTATTGGACAAAGGAGCACGTAACGTGGAAATCTTGAAGCAAAAAGAAGGTGACCCTTACCCAGTTGAGAAGCAAATTGCAATCATCTACGTTGGAACAAAAGGAATGATCCAAAACGTTCCAGTTGACAAGGTGAAAGCATTCGAAACAGAATACCTTGATTATTTGAATGCAAAGCACCGCGATACATTGGATGCGTTGAAAGCAGGAAAATATACAGATGCTGAAACAGATGTTCTTGCGCAAGTAGCAAAAGAATTGGCAGCGAAATACTAAGAAAATTATGAATTGAGAATGATGAGTTATGAACGTAATTCATCATTCAAAATTCATCATTCATAATTCTAGAAGATGGCTAATCTTAAGGAAATAAAGAACAGAATCACCTCGATTTCATCTACGATGCAAATTACATCAGCGATGAAAATGGTTTCTGCTGCAAAATTGAAACGAGCGCAAGATGCGATTACGCAAATGCGTCCGTATGCAGAGAAATTGCAGGAAATTCTTGGGAACTTGAGTGCTTCACTTGACCTTTCCGAAAATGCATACTCAGAACAGCGCGAAGTAAAAAACGCGTACATCGTTGCAATTACGTCCAACCGTGGACTTTGTGGTGGGTTCAACAACAACGTGATCAAGCAAGTGAATGCGTTGATGGCGAATGAGTACGCTGGTTACAATACAAAAGTGATTTCTGTAGGGAAGAAAGTAAACGATGCGTTTAAACGTAGCGAGAACAATTTCCGACCAGAAGGAATTGGAGCTGCGGAAGATATGTTCAACGATCTAACATTTGAGCGCTCTTCTGAATTGGCACAGTTTCTAATGGACGAATTCGCCGCGGGTAAAGTGGACAAAGTTGTAATCATTTACAACAAGTTCATCAATGCAGCAGTTCAGCAAGTAATGACAGAGCAGTTCTTACCAATCGCACCGGTTGAACTAGACGGAGCAGCTTCCACTGGAGATTACATTTACGAACCATCGAAATCAGAGATTGTAGAGGAAATGATTCCTAAATCTTTGAAAACGCAGTTGTTTAAAGGATTGTTAGATTCACATGCATCCGAGCATGGAGCACGAATGACAGCAATGCACAAAGCAACAGACAATGCATCAGATTTGAAACGTTCATTGACGCTAGAGTACAACAAAGCTCGTCAGGCGGCAATTACAAACGAAATTTTGGAAATTGTTGGTGGAGCAGAGGCCCTCAACAATTAGTCAAAATAAACTTTTATATGCAGACTCCCGTTTCGAAAGAAGCGGGAGTTTTTCTTTTCACCCTGAGCTTGTCGAAGGGTTATCCTGAGCCTTCACTGAACTGAGCTTATACCTTGAGCCTGTCGAAAGGTGCCGAAGTTTCGAATGGTTACCCTGAGCTTTGCTATGCTGAAGCTTCGCGAAAGCAATGTCGTTGACGAGATCCTATGATGTCCTCCCCCTAGCCCCCTCCAAAAGGGGGAACAGAACCTCCATCCAACTGTCAATTCTCAATAAATTGCTAATCATAGGTATAATGGTTCCCCCTTTTGGAGGGGGACAAAGGGGGAGGACTTTTTGTGTTTACTTGCGAATCCTCACCCCAGCCCTCTCCAAAGAGGGAGTAGTTCAAAATTCCTACCTGAGATGAAATCCCCTTTTTGAAGATCGCAGGGACAAATGGGAAGGACGCAAAACCATTAACAAAATTTCTGCTAATTTTTTCCGTTATTCATTTCTATGAAATCAGGAGTTCTCATCGCAATGCTACTATTGTTGCTTCCCTTGTCGAGTTACTGCCAGGAAGAAGACACTACGATTTGTGATTTCCCGGACGTAGAGGCAGAATTTCCTGGGAAAGAAGTCGCATTTATGGAGTTTATCTCTTCAAATGTCGAATACCCTTCTGAAGCTCTAGAACGCTGGGAGGATGGTAAAGTATATTTATCTTTTGTAATAGAAAAGGATGGTGGTATTACACACATTATGGTGGAAAGAAGCAGCGGCTCAGAATTATTGGATCAAGAAGGTATTCGCGTTCTTTCTTTAATGCCCAATTGGATTCCGGCGCAAAAAGATGGCGAAGCAGTTCGATCCCGTTCTAGAAATTGTATTGTGTTTAATACTTGAGAATTAACTATTTAATGCCCCTCTGGATTCCAGCTGAGAATCAAGGAGAACCAGTGAAGTCGATGGTGCGAATTCCGATTGTATTTACTTTGCAGTAAAAAGTCGTTTATCGAGATGCAACAAAAGCAAAAAAGCCGACTTTCAAAATGAAGGCCGGCTTAATTACAAGTACTGTCTCGTCCTGAAATAGCGTTACACAATTCAGTAATGTCATGAAAGACAGTAATTATGTAAAAAGGACACAGAAAGATTATACAATGAGTTTTAAGCTTTCGGTTGTCCAAGAAGTAGAGTCGGGCCTTTTATCGTTGACTCAAGCAAAAAACAAGTACGGCATCCAAGGCAAGTCAACAGTTCTGCTTTGGCTGAGAAAATATGGTAATTTCGATTGGGAGAATCAAACTCCTTCGAGTATGGCTAAAACCCCAGAGCAGAAATTATTAGAGTTAGAGGCGAAGGTTCGTCTTTTAGAGAAGCAAAAGAACCGGTTAGAGGATCAACTGAAGAGATCTGATGATAAGGCGGTTATTTTTGATATGATGATCGATATAGCCGAAAAAGAGTATAACATTCCAATCAGAAAAAACTCATCACCCGAACAGTCGACACCTTCAAAAAAGAACGACAAGAAGGTATAACCTACGCCTGTGGGTTGTTCGGGTATAGCAGGCAAGTTTACTATCGAGCGATAAGATCAAGGAGTGTAAAACAGGCTCGGGCTGAACAAGTTGTTGAACTTGTGAAAGAAGTTCGCATGCAAATGCCTCGCTTAGGAACACGAAAACTCTATGTCATTTTAAAACACGATTTACAAACACTGGGTGTTGGAAGAGATCAACTCTTCAGGATACTAAAAGCCAATAAGATGCTCATTAAACCAGAGAGAAGCTATCATATAACAACGAACTCTCACCATCGTTTTAGAAAACACAAGAACCTAATAGAAACCCTTCAGGTCGTTCGTCCTGAGCAAGTGTGGGTATCAGATATCACCTACATAGGAAAGAGAACCAATCCAATGTACCTTTCCCTGGTCACAGACGCATACTCTAAGAAAATTATGGGGTACAATGTATCCAATACACTTGCTGTATCGGGTGCTTTAAGTGCTCTGAAAATGGCGTTTTCCAAAAGGGCTTATCCAACCAAAGAACTCATTCATCATTCGGATCGAGGACTTCAATATTGTAGCAATGAGTATCAAGATCAACTTACAAAACGTAAAATCATCTGTAGCATGACAGAGTCTTATGATCCATACGCCAACGCCGTAGCTGAAAGGGTAAACGGGATTATCAAGCAAGAGTTTTTAGGTGAAAACCCTGATTGTGACATAGAAATCATGAAATCAATCATCAAACAAACGGTGAAGATTTACAACAGCAAAAGACCTCATTTATCTTGCTATATGAGAACACCAGAGAAAACACATCAGCAAAAATCAATGAAAATCAGAACCCATAAATCAAAAAGTCTCAGCAAGAACTTTCTTGCTGAGACTTAATTAATACATTTATCCATGTTTAACCCGTAACGGTTATTTAGGACTAGTCATACGTTTATTACATATTGTAAGGAACTGTACCCTGGTTCGCGTGTGGAGGGTATAAGTTAGCTACACCTAGGTTTGTAAAAACAATTGTAGACCAAGAGTTTGTTCCAGGAGTCATTTCAAATGTTACTTTGTGTCCGTCAACGTCAAATGTAACTGGACCATCTCCTGATGGAAGGCGATGTCCAGGAGATTCCCCTCCATCTTGCGGGATTGAAATTCCTTCTGCGTTAACAATAACTTTTAAAGAACCACCTGAGTGGTTTACGATGTTGACATAGTTATTTGCTGCCATAGTATTAAGTTTTCAGTGAATAGTGATTCATACTCTTTTAGGGCTTTTCTGATACCGCCCGAAGCCAGAGATAAACGTGGCCGCCAAATCGATTTGTTCATCTCGTCTTCAATTCAAAAATGGGAGCTTTTCGCACATGAAAAATCGAAATTGCCATAAAACGGACGTATTATGTATTCAAAGGTGTATTTTGGTGTAATAACCGTTCATTGTTCCGTATGAAATAGATGATTCTGGTTTGTTTCTGCGCATTTTGTAAGAATTCATCCATTTTTTCGTTTTATAGGTCACTACATACTTTATTGATGAGAAACGTATTCTTCTTTCTGACCTTCTTTTTTGCAGCACACTTGCATGCACAATTACCAGATGGTTCCACAGCTCCTGATTTCACCTTGGATGATATTGTGGACAGCAATACCTACAATTTATACGATTATTTAAATCAAGGAAAAACGTGTTTCGTGGAGATTTTCGCGGCGCATTGCCCCGGATGTTGGGGGTATCATCAAGCAGAGACCTTAAAGAATTTGTACAATACCTACGGTCCAAATGGAACGGATGATGTGATGGTTTTTGCTTTGGAGTATGATCAATACAATTTTTACGAAGCTTTTATTGGAATCGGTCCAGCTTGGGTAACTGCAGGAAATTGGTTGGATGGAACACCGTATCCCATTTTTCAGGTGGAAGGTGGTGACCGAACGGTTTTCGATGATTACAACGTTACTTTTTACCCCGTGGTATACATGGTTTGTCCTGATCGATCTTTAAAGCGTGTTTCAACGTCTTTAAGCGCCACTGAGTTATATGATGGCATTGCCGACTGTGATTGGCTTGCTATTGACGAAGAAGTGCTCTCAGGGAAGATTTATGTGGACGGTAATAAAAACCTTATTATCGAAAACTATCAAGAAATAACTTCAATTAAGGTCACGAACATGCAAGGACAGCAGGTGCTTACCACAAATACTGTTGAAAATGAAAAAGTGTCGCTAGAATCCTTAGAATCAGGCGTGTATTTATTCTTAATAGAAACGGAAAGCGGCGCTGTAGTTGAACGCTTTCAGGTGGATTAGATAACTGGATACGCTGGATGAATGAGAACACTGAGGCTCTCGAAGTGTTCGTTCTCCCGAATGCATCATTCCTTCATTACCCCAATAACATCCACTTTTTCAGTTCGTATTAGTTCGTTGTATTTCGGAATATCGTTTTTCTGAATGTCATACCATTTTTTCAATTCCACATCAATCTTAGCCGTTATATCTTTCGCCACGCCAATCATTTGTTCAGTTGGGCGGTAAATTCCCATACTCGCAAGTGATGCAACGTGCGCCAATTTATTATTGAGCATAATTGGATAGTTCAACATATCCTGATTGCTCTTTAATTTTGTTTGATACAACACTTTTTCAATGCTTGTCATAATGGAATCAAGGCGTTTCCCTTCTTCAATTACGGTCGCATATTTCTCATTATCAATACGTGATTTCAATCCAGAAATTTGCCCTTTTAAACTTCGCATTGCTGTGATAGCGTCATGTGTTTCGTCTAATTTGTTGCGGATTTCCAACAAGAAAGCAAATTGTGCCTGACGGTCTTCCGCTGAACCTTCCGTTCTTGGATCCAACAAAATTTCAAAAGAAACTTCAGAACTGTCCGTTTCACTGATCAAGCGGGCAGTATAGGTTCCAGGAGGCGCTTTTGGTCCTTGTAAAGTTCCCCACCACATCAACATTCCATCAAATTTATCCGCCTTTGGATAACGCGTGTTCCAATCGAAAGTGTTTAAGCCAGATTCTACTTCAAATTTATTTGCTTTGTCTGATGCTTTGGTGCTGAAACTACGGATCAATTCTCCGCTGGAATCCATGAATTTCAAGGTCAATTTCTCCTCTTCATCGGGCACATTAAAGTAGAATCGAACACCGCTCGGATGATTCGTTCCTGCTTGCAAAGAGGTTCGATCGGAACCACCATAACCCACGGTTGGATGTACAGAAAATAAACGCAAATCATTTTCCTTCGTAGGCGATTTAATTTCGTCCCAAATCACATTCAAATCGTCAAAAATCCAGAAGCTACGCCCTTGTGTAGCAACAATTAGGTCGTTGTCCTTAATGGCCAAGTCTGTGATAGGAACTGGAGGCAAATTCAATTGAAACGGTTGCCAATTTGCACCATTATCCGAACTGATGTACATGCCAAACTCTGTCCCGCAATACAGCAATCCTTCAACGTTTTGATCTGCACGAATCACACGCGTGAAATGCTCTTCTGGAATTCCATTGGTAATTAGCTTCCACGTTTTTCCGTAATCCTTTGTGTGATACAAGTACGGCGTATAGTCGCCCATGCGATACATGGTGGCAGCAACATACAATCCGCCCTTGTTGAATGGGTCGGCTTCAATGCTGTTGATTTGTGCCCATTCTGGCAGTTTCTTCGGAGTCACGTTGGACCAATTCTTTCCTGCGTCTTTTGAAACGTGCAGCAATCCGTCATCTGAACCACACCAAAGCAAATCTTTTTCAAAAGGCGATTCGATGGCAGCAAAAATGGTTGCGTAGTATTCAACACCGGTGTTGTCCTTGGTAATTGGACCTCCAGAAGCAACAAGTTTGGTACTGTCATTACGGCTTAAATCGGGTGATATGATTTCCCAATTTTGACCTCCGTTGTAGGACACATGCAAAAATTGAGAACCAGTGTACAATTTGTTTTTATCGTGCGGCGAGAAAAATAACGGGAAGTTCCATTGGAAGCGATATCGCATTCCTTCGGCTCCATAACCAATTGGGTTGTCTGGCCAAACGTTGATGGCACGGTTCATATCTGTGTGGTGATTGTATCGCGTTAAAAATCCACCGTAACTACCTCCGTAAACAATTTCATTGTCTTTTGGGTCTGGTGCAATGTGTGCACTTTCTCCTCCTGCGGTCGATTCCCAATTGTCATTTCCAATCAAGCCCCATTGTGCTCTCGAATCGATGCGAATGGTGGAATTGTCTTGTTGCGCACCGTAAATTCGATACGGAAAATGATCGTCGGTTGTCACGCGGTAAAATTGCGCTGTTGGCTGATTCATGTAGGTAGACCAGCTTTCTCCACCATCGTAAGAAACTTGCCCTCCACCGTCATCAGCAATGACCATTCGATTGGGATCTTCGGGTGCTATCCATAAATCATGGTGATCTCCATGCGGTGCGTTTGCCGATGTAAACGTTTTTCCTCCATCGGTTGATTTATGGTACGAAACGTTCATTACGTATACCTTATTCGGGTCTTGTGAATCGGCATAAATGCGCGAATAGTACCACGCACGTTGGCGCAAACTACGGTCTGAGTTTGTTTTCTCCCAGGTATCACCGCCGTCGTCAGAGCGGAAAACACCGCCTTTTTCATTTTCGATAATGGCCCAAACACGATCTGGATTTGCCGGGGAAACGGTCACGCCGATAATTCCCAAAGTTCCTTCTGGCATACCGTCTTTATCCGAAAGTGACTTCCATGTTTTTCCGCCATCTTTTGATTTCCAAAGTTCTGAACCGTCTCCACCAGAGGAGAAATCGTAGGGTGTTCTGCGCACATTCCACGTACTTGCGTACAGCACATCTGGGTTTACGGGGTCTAGAATTAAATCAACAGCACCCGATCGATTGTTGGCGAAAAGTACGCGATTCCACGTTTTTCCGCCATCGGTAGTTTTATAAACGCCGCGTTCTTCGGTGTCTTTGAATAAATCGCCGAGAACTGCTGCGTAGGCAATATCTGGATTGGTTGGATGCACGCGAACTCTTGGTATGTGGCGCGCATTTTTCAATCCGATGTGCGTCCAACTACGGCCTCCATCCACAGATTTGTACATGCCTGTTCCGGGTGAAACATTTCCACGAACGGTCACTTCTCCACCTCCAACGTAAATGACATTGTTGTGCGATTTTGAAACTTCAATAGCACCAATCGAACCACCGAAGTAGCCATCAGAGATGTTTTCCCACGTGGTTCCACCATTTTGTGTGCGCCAAACTCCTCCGCCTGTTGTTCCCATGTAGAACAACATTGGTTTGCCTTCTACTCCTGTCACTGCAGCAGAGCGCCCTCCTCGAAAGGGACCAATACAGCGATATTCCAGTCCTTCATTGATGGTAGGAAAAGCGTTTTCAATGTCAAGTTCTTGAGAATGAGAGGAAAACAAGGTTCCAAGGGCAAGTAGAAAAGTACACGCTTTGATGGCTTTCATAAATTATAGTTTTAGTGGGAGTAAGATAGGAAATTGGAGGGAAGTCGATCGGGGTTTTGGGCTGAACGGAGATGGGGAATTATGAGTTCGTAATGATGAATGATAAATAATGAATGATAAATGATGATAAGAAATAATGAATAAGTAATAATGGTTCTCGAAATCAGTGTCATTTTTTATGGAACTACTCGCTTGAGCCTGCGATGCCAATTCTTCTTCCTCGTCCAATTTATCCTAACTTCGTGGCATGGATTCCCTGTACGTGTTTCTTGCCATTTTACCTTTGGTCGCATTTCTCTATGCTTCTGTGGGACATGGCGGTGCGAGCGGATACCTCGCCTTGATGGCGTTGTTTTCTTTTGCGCCGGAAACCATGAAACCCACGGCGTTGTTATTGAATCTTTTTGTGGCGGGAATCTCTTTCTCGCAATTTGCGTTTGCAGGTCATTTTAGATGGCGGTTATTTCTCGCTTTTACTGCGTTTTCCATTCCATTATCATTTGTCGGAGGAACGATTTCGATTGATGCCGGATGGTACAAAATCATACTGGGAGTATTGCTGTTGTTTGCCATCATTCGAATGTTGGGGTTGATGGGCAAGGGAGCTCAGAAAAGCAATTTCAAACTAAACGCTGCAAGCCTTGCCATCGGCGTATTCATTGGAGGTGCCATTGGGTTTTTCTCTGGTTTGATTGGAATTGGTGGCGGGATCATACTGAGCCCTGTGATTTTGCTTTTGGGGTGGGGATCCGTGAAAGAGGCTGCGGCAGTATCGGCATTATTTATTTGGGTCAATTCTGCTGCCGGATTAGGAGGACAGCTGTACACTGGCGTGGCACTTGATTCGGAAGTGTGGTTGTACGCGGCAATCGCTGTGATTGGCGGATTTTTTGGGTCGTATTTTGGAAGTCAGCGATGGAAGGTCAACGTGCTTCGGTATGTGCTTGCGTTTGTTTTGGTACTTGCGAGCGCGAAGTTGATTTGGACAGGGATTTGAGGCGGCTTGAATGCAGTTTTAGTGCAAATACGATTGAATAATCACAAGGGTGGTAATGATCATACTTAGCACCATACTGATGAAAAGACCAAGGTTTTTGTTCTTGATTCCATCGAATGTTAGCGCGAGTTGAATGGCAAAAAAGATGAACCACATCCCAATCGATTTCACTCCAGTTTCTTTGATGTACAATTCAACCAAAGTGATTCCAAGCGCCAGGGGATTTGCAAGTGAAAAAACCAAAACAATTTGATCAAACGCTCTTTTTTGAGTGATGGCTTTGGTTTTTTGGTGCAACCACATGAGCGGAAGCATGAAAAGGGAAATCTTTTTAGAGGCTTGAATGTAGTTGAGTTGAATTTGCAATGCCGAAAGCGATTCCGAGGTTTGTTTTGACCATTTGACCGCTTCTTTGCGTTCCTCACCAAACATCAAATCTGCCTGGCGTTTTCCTCCAAAGTCCCAATTTCTGGATTTAAACAACAGTTTTGAGTGCATGCGAACGTAATCGCGATCCGTTTCAATGATATCGGCTATCTCCACAACACATTCGGGCAGTTTCTCTTCGATTTTTTTGTGCTCAATAATGCTCTTTTTCGCCACAATATCATCCAACAATCCAATGTCTCTTCCAAGACGATGGTGCACAATGGGAATGATCCGCTTGTTGAAACGAATGGCAAAATCCAGTTCTTTTTTGCAGTATTCCGAGCGCACGGCGTTTGGTGAAATGATATAGACAAAATTGTCGGCGCGCAAAATTTGCTGATACACATATTCCTCACTGTCTATCATGAGCGGAATTTCGTTCAAATCCTGAAACACAGAATAGTGTTTTTCGCTCAGACGATTCGTAATACGATTGGCAAAATCCTTCGACTCCTTTCGTCCATAACACATGAATACATCGTGCCCGTGAGTTACGTCGTTCTCATCTTTCACCTGAGCCGAGTTCAAAAACTCGATCACTTCGTCCAGATCTTTCAACCAGGTAGCACCATTCTCGATCACAATTTTCCCAAGACGTTCAAATTCCGCGATTTGATCATCGGTAAAAGATTCGCCTTCGTCATTGGGTAAATAGCAATAAAGCGTGCGGTCGGGGCGTTGGTAAGAATCGTCGGTAACTTCAGCAATAGCATAGAATCCCGTCATTTTTGGCGTTAGAACATAGAGTAAATAATGACAGTTCCTGCGTTCCGACAATTCACGTTCGTAAGCAGCATCGTTCCATTCCTCTACAACAGGATCGAAGTAGTCGATGGTCAGTTTTTCCATGACTTCATTGCGCCATTTCGAACCATTAACAGTACCGCCTAGAAATACCTTCATTTTTTCGTATGAATTGTCACTGAACTCAACTTTTCACTCGATTGCCGGATACAATTTCCGACATAAATATGCCATAAATCATTTCCTTCTGGCCATTCGATGCCTTCTGTTTTTAGAAGACGATTGGTGTATCTGTTGTCCAGCACTGTTTTGTATACGGAGAACCACGTTTTCTGTTTCAATAGCGGCGTAATTAAAAATAGTGGATTCGAGTGATCGAGCTTATTCTGAGCCTCTATATGATTCAACCAAACATCGTACGCAACAACTTTCAACGCAAGCCCTTGCATCTCAAAAGTGTTCAACATGGAACGATAGGATGCTTGTTTTTCGTTCAAAATATGATAGACCCCGTTGCCTGTTTTCTGTGCTAATGCAACAATGGCATCCGTTGCGATATCAACAGGAGTGAGGTCTGTATGGACGTCGAGCAATTCGGCTGGAAACATTTTCATTTGAACGCATCCTTCTAAAAAACGATGAAAGAAATCGTCGGATCGAGCTATGCCATTTTGGTGATCACCCGTGATGCGTCCCAATCGGAATACGTTGGCATCGATGCCCATTTCACGCGCTTTTTCGATAAGTCCTTCGGCAATCCATTTGGTGGTTTCATATCCTCGATCCCTAAAGTGTTCTTGATCCTGAATGGAGGCATTTTCGCTAAAGGTGGATCCTTTCTGGGAAAAAACACCCATGGTTGAAATGTAGTTGAACTGCTTTCGTTTCTTCGTTTGAGCAATTTTGAGCAATTCGAAAGTAGCCCCAACATTTGCCTGTTTCATAACGTCAAAATTCTTCATGAAATTGACCATTGCCCCACAGTGATAAATGATATCAACTTGATTTGCCAAGACACTGTAATCGCTGGCATTCAAACCCAATTGTTCTCGACTTAAATCGCCTTGAATTACCGTTATTTTGTGTTGAAAATCTGCAGCGTAAAGGTGGTATCTTCTCAGCGAATCCTCGAGTCGTGATTTTGCGGATTCTTGACTTTCGGCGCGCACCAAACAAATGATCTTTGGATATATATCCAACAACTTGCGGAGAAGAAAAGCACCGACAAATCCGGTAGCACCCGTTAGCAAGACGGTTTTATTTTGGTTCGTTTGAGCATTTTGTTCCAGTGTTGGAAGCGCTTCGAAATGGGACAATTCATCAACCAGTGAAACGGCTTCTGGGGCGCTAATTTTCTCAGTGCGAATCATTTTGGCAATCGCTCGGACGGAATTCATCGTGGCGAATTCAATCATGGAAAGAGAAACGCCAAGCTCTTCTTCAATTTCAGACAGGAAATACACAAGCGAAAGAGAGTCGCCTCCCTGTGAAAAGAAACTTTGCGCTACATCAACTTGGTCGACCTCAAGAATTTTCGCCATAATTTTTGCCAGTGTCCGTTCCAATTCCGTTGTCGCTTGTTTTTGAATTGTAGGAGTGGCATTTGTGGCAATATTGAGCAGTTTTTCACGATCGAACTTGCCTGCTTTTGTTAAGGGTAAATCATGAAAGAAGAACAACCGATTCGGAATCATGTAACTCGGCAAGTGCTTTTTCAGCGTGTCTTTCACTTCTTGCTCGTTTTGAATGGTTTTCGACTGGATAAACCCGAGAACCAATTGCTGATTTTGCTTTTCTTGAATAAGGACGACAGTTTCCTCTACGCCATCCATCTCATTGAGCCACGATTCAATAGAAGACAGCTCTACGCGATATCCTTTAATTTTGACTTGATTGTCCATACGACCGTTGTAGAACAGTTGTCCCTTTTCGTTCCA
Organism: Fluviicola sp.; assembly: GCA_043584915.1. Lineage (GTDB taxonomy): Bacteria > Bacteroidota > Bacteroidia > Flavobacteriales_D > Crocinitomicaceae > UBA4466. Next base: position 554,973 of record CP121319.1, on the reverse strand, counting down.
TCTGGCAAGGTCACCCGTATGATACAATCGTTCTTGAACTGCGTCGTTAAAGCGAAATTTGGCCTTTGTAGTATCCGATTGATTTACATATTCGGTGGCGAGTCCCGCACCGCCAATGCACAATTCTCCCTGAATTCCTGGCGGGAGCAAATGACCATTATCATCCACAATCCAAATGGAGGTATTGCGAATTGGACGACCGATTGGAATGTCGTTAAAGTGTTTGAAATTTGTAGCATTGAACGTGTAATGCATGGAGAAAACGGTACTTTCCGTAGGGCCATAAGCATTGGTCACTTGAATCGATTTCCCTTTGCTCCAATCGAAGAGTTGTTTTGCTAATTCGGGGGTAAATGCCTCGCCGCCAATAATGAAATGCTTCACATTGAACTGTTCTGGAATCTTTGGAACTCTGGATAATAAGGCCCGTAGCTGTGTCGGAATGCCATCGCACACGTCAATGGAATAGTTTGTTAAAAATTCTGCGAGTAATTTGCCGTCTTTGCGCGCTATTTCTGGTACAATCAACAGTTCATGCCCAAGCAGTAAACTCGCGAACATATGTTGTCCAGATTGATCGAAATGAAAGGAAGCAATATGCGCCAATTTCAAATGATCACCGTAGGGCGCGTAGATGTTTTCTTTTAGAAACTGGATTAAATTAGAGACTGAATTTTGATTGATACAAACCCCTTTCGGTTTGCCTGTGGTTCCTGATGTGAAAATTACGTAAGCCGGTGCATCGAAGGAAATGGTTGGTCGCGCGAAAGTTTTCTGTTTTTCTAAAGTACGAATGTCGATGTACGTCAACGCAGAAATCGGTTCAGGACGACTGGATTGACTGTCAAATAGAATTGTTTTGATTTCTGCCTGTTCGATCATAAATCCAAGGCGTTTTTGCGGAATATCTGGATCGATGGGAACGTAACGTGCACCGCTCATTAAAACGGCTACAACGCACACGACAGTATTGATATTTCGAGGGGCAACAATACCGACACTTTCCCCAGGTTTAATGCCATTTTGAACAAGGTTTCCGGCAATTCCTTGCGCCTGTTGCATCAATTCGGAGTAGGTGATGGCGGTAAATTCATCCCTGAGAATAATGCGATCGGGAAACTCCAGTGCTTTTTCTTCAATTTGTTGAATCAATGATTTTTTAACGGAAGCAGCGAGATTCCCTCGACTGAATTTTTCCAATTGCGCTTTTTCATCATCCAATAAAATGGGAGCTGCTGCTTTTGTATCGGAAGGGTGCGATTTAAAATGATTCAGAACGTTTTCAAAACGGGCAATCAATTGAGAAACTTCCTGTTCGCTCAAATAATTTAGGTTGTAATCGAATTCGAAATTAACGGCATCCAAAGCATTGAAATCCTGCACATGAATGACCAATGGATTTTGTTCGAAATCACTTGAAAAGGTTCCGGAATGAATCACCTCAAACTCCCCAAAACTACAATCGTGATTGTGTGGTTCGAAGGAAAAAACAACATCAAACGTTTGGGTAGTATTCGCAAAGTTGATTCCGATGGCCTTGTTTATTTCATGGATGGCAACCTGGCGGTGAGGAAGTGTTTCCTTCATTTTCGATTGAATTCCGATAACGAGATCGTTGAAGGAGGTGTTTGGCGAAAAGGATAAGCGCAAAGGAATCAATCCAACAAAGTAGCCGATGGTGGTTTTCTCGGTTTCTGAAAATCGATTTAAAAGCGGAATTCCAATCACAATTTCTTGGTTCCCAGTGGCACGACTCAAAGTGACATAGAGCGATGCCAACAAGAAGTAAAATCGGCTTTTGTTATCAGAACCAATTTCGCTGTAAGCACTGCGTTCCATCGCAAAACGCGTTCGTTTACTGGAAGTGTGATGCAAGGCTAAATCTTTCTTCTGGAAGGTGGGGACACGATGGAAATCATCAAATGTATTTTGCCAGAATTGGAGACTTTTTGAAAGGTCTGTTCTGGGCATAACATACTGTTCAACATACGTTTGATAGCTGCTAAAGGTGTTGGATTTGCTCGTATTGTTTGCGCCGTTGTAATGCGCTGAAATCTTCTGAACAAATTGCGCCCTCGACCAACCATCAATAAATATGTGATGATGTTTGAAGTAGAGAAAAGCGTGTGTTTCCGCTGTAATGAGCGAAATAGCATAAAGCGGATTGTCGTGAATTTCAATACTTCGCGTAAAGTCTTCGTTCATCCACTGGAGGGCCGTTTCTGGTGAATCAAAATGTTTTGATTTCAGCGAAAATGAGCGATCTATCTCGAAGGTTTGCAATGCTTCTGTCGGGTTCGGTTCAATTTTAAGGCGCAATGCATCATTTTCATGAATGACAGACTGAATGGCCTTTTCAAGCCGATCTTTATCGGGAATTCCGTTCAACGCAACATACGTCCCAATATTGAATATAGGTTGATTGTTGTGCAGTTTGGCCTCGAGCCAAATAGCTTGTTGGTTGGGAGTGAGTTGAACAGTGTTCATGAATAGTGTTGTGCCGGTGTGTTCGGATGGTCGGTTTTAAGCCCGATTGCTTTTTTTAATTGTTAGAATTGAATGTCCCGCTAGAAAACATAGCCAACGGACAATAGAAATTGACGTGGTCTTCCTAGAAGTCCGAGTTTTGCCCATCTGATATTGGTATAAGTTGGGTAAGAATATTGTTCGTTCATTAAATTAGAAATTTTGAGATTGACATAAAAACCACCATTTTTTTCTTGGAAAAAGCGCAGGTTATCAACCCTAAAGTTGGCAGAGAGACGCAAGTATGGATCTGTGTTTGCTCCTAGTGGAGGCGTCGTTATCATGGAGTCAGCAGAAATAATTCTTGGCTGCGGTGTATACGCGACCATCGCACCCACATAATTAGCACTCAATCCGATACTAAATTTTTTATAGCGCGCAACAATATTCGCTGTTCCGAGCACTCTCGGAGAGAAAGCTACAAGAGTATCTTCTATTTGCTGCTTCAATGCTTCCGATAACGAATCAGGAGCAACATTTCGAGTATTCTGAAACGAGACACTGAGGCTTGTTCTTAAATTGATTCTTTGCCCGTTACGCAACGAAACATTGAACCTTCTTTTAGCGATTAACTCTAATCCACGGGTTATAAGTTCTCCCGAGTTTTTACTAACACCATTAAATGCTCCAATGGAATCGGCATAGGTTTCTTTTACAAAGAGAGATTGTAAATCATTCCAAAACAAGTTAGCGCTGAAATCGGTGCCAAACTCTTCATTTACGAAGGTGTACCCCACTTCAAATGTTCGGATCTTTTCCGGTTGTAGGAAGGGCAAGTGTGTCCAGCTAGTATCAATGCTTGTTCCCACTTCGTTGTTGTAGTTACTCCGCATGATATCGAAGGCATTTTGTACTGGTGTGGCCTGTCGATATGCCGAACCATACATTCCTCTCAAATAATGAGTTGCTTTCTCATTTTTGGTTGGGAATTTATGAATTACTGCGAGGCGAGGTGTATAAAATACGCCATATCCAGGTTTTTTCTCGGTAACAGCAGAGTAGACAAATTTCTCTGTATCTGAAGGGTCACCTCCCAATTCTGCGCCAGAGATTGAATCGGGAAAACCAACGTTTTTATAATCGAGAAGTAGGTAGCTAGATTCATCCTCTGCTCGGATTCCGCCAAGAAATACCCAATTATTGACTTTCACTTCTGCTTGAACATACGCCGCCTTTGTATCCACATGAGAATCTGGATCCAATCCCGTAAACCAACTTCTGGACCTGATTTCTGGTAAATTGTAGTACGAATTGTTTTCTAAATTTCGACTAAAGTAAATGCCAGTGATGAGGTCAAATTTGAGTTCCTCTGGTCGGTCTGACTGAATAATGCTGGTGCGTGTGTTGAATTCAGCGCGAATGGTTTCGCAGCGGTCTTCACCAAATGAGAGCAATGAATCCAAGTAGTATTTGTACTCTCCAACATTATTGGTTTTCATGTAGGCGACCCTTGTTTGATGCCCAAAGCGTTCATTTTTAGAGCTCCCGCGGTATCCTACCTGGTAGTTTCCAGCATGCGATTGAAGGTAAATTCCATCTCCCGTGCCTGGGGAGAGCCAAGCGCAATGCCCAAAGTTTGAACCGGCATAATTGACGTCTACAAAAAAGCCGTTGTAACTCGCAGAAAGATTGAGGGATTGGTGGTTTCTTCGATAGCGATCAGGTTCAATTGTTTGTCCATAATAGCTTGCAGCCGTTTGAGCATTTGGAAAACCTGGAATTACTTCAGGAACAGAATCGGTAATCATGTCGTTCCAATCTTCGTGAAAACCACCGCGTTGAAACGTCATGGCATTAATGGAGAATTGAAAACCATCTTGTCCTCCAGAATAGCTAAATACATTTTTTTGAATTTGAGACAATCCAGCATCATTCTGTGTAAAGCCGGCACCGAAGTTATTGTTGTTGACACTTTGTAACCCAAAACCGGTGGCAACTTGTCCGTTGTATTCAGATTGGCTATTGTTGGTTATGATGTTTATTACACCAAAAAATGCACCAGAACCATAGATGACGTTCATTGTTCCGCGCACAATTTCAATCCTGTCGATAGATTCCACTGCGACGTTAATTTTATCAAGCGCATAGTAATTGCGTCTTTCTGAAATCACGTTGACGCCATTCACTTGAATCATAACGTTTCTGTTAACATCTGACCAGAATCCGCGCACGCCAATTGACACACCAGATTCATTTCGATGATCCATGGTGAAAAGACCTGGGACATTCTCCAGAATTTCTTGTACGTTGATGTAGCCGTTTTCGGCAATTTCCTGACGAGAGATAATTACAGTGGAAGCAGGAACTTCATACACAGATTGCTCCCATCGCGAAGCGGTAACAGAAGTTGTTCCTTTCTCCAATAACTTTATGATAATAAATTCGTTGTATTCGGCTTGATTTAGAAACTGGAGTTCCTCAAATTTGCCTGTAAATGTCACTTTCAGGGCAACAGTTGTGTCCTTGGGATATTCAATAGCAAAAGAACCATTGGGTCCCGTTAATTGTTGATCTCTCTCTGTTTCATTTTTCGAATCCCAAAACACTTTCGCACCAGAAATTGGAGTGCCATTTTGATCGACCACTTTCCCATAGACCAAATCTTGTCCAAAGGCGCCATGGCTAAGAAAGAGCCCCAGTAGAATAAGGATATTACGTATGTGCGTATGCATGTTAATTCAGAATTTCAGTTATTTTTTCGACAGTGGCTGGATACAATTTGAATTCTTTTACTTTGACACCTTTTTCTATCATTTCACCTCCAATCGCTTTGATGGTATTCTGATCAATGAATTCAATTGCTTCGATGCGAGTGAAGGTGTTTCTTCTTATTATTTGTCGCGAGTAGTCTCTCTTACCATTTTTCATATTTAGCGGAATAATGGCAAGCTTTTGATCTACTGTGCTTGCTACAATACTGGCGCCGTTTGGACTAAAATCTAAAGAAGTAACTCGATAAGTACCTACTGAAACACTGTCAACAATTTGTTTTGTTGCAGGATTAAAGAACATCACTTTACCAGATTTTAAACCAAGCGCTCCCATTTTTCGATTCTTTGAAAAGGTGAGACAATAGACAAGTTTGGAATTTACTTGCAGGCCTTTCACTATCTCAAAATCTGCATCTCCCTCGTGAAGACAACTATCAATCGCATCACTTTCGGCAGGAATAGTGGTCTCTTTTATAAAGTCATGCTGGTTCGAATTTAATTGCGATTCGCGCTTCTTAGAGAGTATAGAGTAGTAGGTATTGTACAAAAGATCGGTTTCGAAATTGCTTTCAACTTCTTTGAATAATTGCACCGCGGAATCGGCCTTTAATTCTGCATTTGAATATTCTCCATTCAAGGTTAAATCAAAAGCTTCAAGTGCCAATTCAGAGGCCAACGTTTTCTTTTGCGTCTCTTCCAAAATTGCTTTTGCCTCTCTCGCTTTCTTATCGGCTTCATCTGCAGCTTCTTTTGCCAAGTCTGCATCTTTCTTGGCATCATCTGCTTTTGACTGTGCTTCCTCTGCCTTCTTTTCGGCGTCAAGTGTGAGTAATTTCGCCTGCTGAAGCAAGTTTTTTGCTTCTTTTGCCAACCTTTCGGCTTCCTCTTTTTCCCTTTTGGCGTCTTCCGCTTTTTCTTTTTCCTGTTCGGCGTTTCGTTTTTCTTGTTCTGCCCTCTCACGATACTCCTCCTCCAACTCAATGGCTTCTTCTTTTTTCTTTTCCGCAGAAACCGCTTCTTTTTCAGCTGTATTCCTGTCGTTATTGAATTTGTAAGAAGCCCATGAGAGCACCCCAACGATTAATCCAATAAACACGAAAAACCAAATAAGGAGTCTTCGTTTCTTCTTTTGAGCATCGGTAAAGGTCAAACTTCGTTCAACAAAAGAAATCATGCCAACATTTGGTTGTGGCTCAGTTCCTAATTCTTTGGCTTGCTTGTACCACTCTTGGTACATGCTGGCATCTTTATAGTCTAAGAAATAGCTATTACTTTCTCCTGAATTTAACCATTCATGAGAAGCGCTCAATAGCTTAGTATGAAGAGCATTATATTCTTTATCCCCATTGATGGTGGAGATTATTCCATCTATTCTTGCATGTTCAGACCAATAGAAAATATTTTGAACACCATCAGCGTGCATGGTGTTTACGCGTTCTTTCGAATTGGAAATATCTAGAATTCGTTTGCTTTTTGACTCAGCAAATTTGGTGAATGAATTGTCTTCAATTTGCGGATTCTCGTCGAGAATATTAACGATGTTATCACTTTGAATAATCTCTTCTTCTATCAGCTTTACATCAGAATATTGATGAAGCGATTCATGAAAAAAGGTGGTGACATTGTTCAATCGCAATTCCATGTTGAGATCAGAAGCATAGCCTTCATCTTTTTCATTGTAGATGATAAATGCTGCGCGTCGATTGGAAACGGAAGAGCTCATAAACTCTTGCGATGCATCTAGAAATTCGTTTTGCAGTGCTGAAAAAGTCGGAAGTTCTGCGTCGCCGTCACATTTTGCTTTGAGCGTGCGGGATTTTGCCAATGCTTCCCCGGTTCGAAGCATGCTTTTTGGCTGATTGAACGATTGCCAGTAATAGGCTTCGGTTAGAAGTTTTGTATGCAGAGAGGTCGTTTCGTCTTTCAGATCACAAACGGCCTTTAAGTCGGCGTATCCTTTTTCCGCTTTTTCAGGAGCGCTGAAATCAACCTCTTGAGGTTTGTCCAATTTGCGCCACTCGTATTCGGTGAGTAGTCCTTCGTCTTTTTTGGCAGAAAGCAACGATCGAAATTCCTTGTAATGAATGGGGATCAATCGTTTTTCAAATTCAACAGCTTTCTTGTGCTCAAAACGACAGTTTACGGACTCAACCCACGCAGGACTGATAATACACGCAACTTTTTTGGAGTGTAGAATGGCTTCCTCCAGTCGTTTTTCAAAGTCGGAAGAGAAACCAATTTCTTCATTGTCTAGCCAAACCTTATATCCATCATCGGTTAGCTTGCGGTACAGTTCTTCCGCTAGTTTTTGTCCATGATCGCCCCCATTATCTCGTTTGTACGAAATGAAGAGATCAAAATATTCTGTTTTGCGAATAATTCCTGATCGAAATACATTATTATCGTTGGAATCAGACATTTGAATCGCGCATGTTGGTGAGGAACTCCTTTAATTCATTTTCGGTTTCGAACCAGTGTCCGCCATTTACCCGAACCATTCGCCCCGTAGCCACCAACGATTTTATTTGGTGGGGCGTAAATTCCTCTGAAAATGGAATCGGTTTTTCGTTCATTACGCTGTAAAACAAGGTTTTTTCTTTCCAATGGTTGGAGTCGTTGACAACATCAATGATGTGCCCAACTCCGCTTAAATCAGGTGTGGCTACGTACAAAATTGCATCACAACCTTTCTTCTCAGAAGGTTGATTTGTCCACGTTATTTTCGCTCCCAAAGATTCCTGAAGCTGTGTCATGTAGGCCGATGTAGTTCCAATGAATATTTTCATGATGCCTGGTCTTTCTGAGGTTCGTTATCAGGCTTGTTTTCCTGGGGTCCTGCTTCCTCCTGATTTGTATCATTCTCATGTTTGATTTCAGTGAGTCCCGGAATTATTAAAGTAGGCTCTTCCTCTTCAGTGGTGCCGGCAATCTCAGAGATCCAAGAGTTGTGCTCGGCTGCGAAAATAGTTTCGGTTTCGGAGACAAATCGTTGTCGCGTGCGTTCGCTTGGTGCCGTCATACTTTGAAAGCGCGCGGAAAGTAATTCAAGCTGACTGGCAGTGGAAACATAGGACATCAGTAAAAATTCATATTTGCCCGCATGAATGTACGATGCGATAGATGCCGATGCAGTGCTTAAAAGTCCAATCCACATGGATACGCCTGGGTTGGTTGTAGCGCCAATGGTTCCGATAGCAATCCCTAGAAATCCAAAGACAAGTGTTGCTGCGTTGGCAGTATTGATTGTTCGTTGAAATTGTGCTGCTTTCACGCGATAGTAGCCATGGATTTGACCGTTAACACGTTCTTCTACATACTCGTCAAAGGTCATGTTTTCTTTGAATCGTTGAATCCATCGATTTTCAGAGGCAACGGCATTTTTTCCAAGGTAAATGCGACGTATAATTTTTGCAAGTTTCGATTTCTTTGAAGCTGTGATGGTTGAAAGTTCGGGAGTAATGGACGAAACCTCTTTTAGAATGATTTCAATTCTTTTGAAGAGATTCTTTTCTGCCGAATGACCAGAATATGGAGGTGCTTTCATGGCGTACAAAAAGGCCTGAACTTTTAATGCTTCTGCCGCTGCACGGGCTTTTAATTGAGCTTTTTCAAGATCGTTAGAAAGTATTTTAGACCCTGCAAATGTTGCCAAAGCCACAGAAATAGCACTCAAGGCTGCAAGAATATGTTGGATTTCGAAGCCCAAAAGTTCAAATTGCCCCAAAATGGATTCCCCTTCAGGAATTACATGGCCTAAAATGCCATTTCCTTGCAATGTGATTTGTCCAACTTGCTGACTGGCTAGTCCAAATGCGGCACCGATTAGCATAAATAGGGTAATACGCTTGCGCCAGGTAGTAATAACTTCCTTTTTATATTTTGCCGTTTGATTCCAGATATCAATCTGGTCTTCAAGATAATCCAACGCAGAACGTCGGTGTTGTGACAGTGTGTCTTTTTCAGTTTTCATAGCGTGTAGAATATAACGACTATTCGTTCCTTATCGCATACGATAAGGACACGAGAAAGTTTCCCAATGCGGGAATCTTTCAGTTGAATAGTAGTTGTATCTGATTCGAATCTATGAAAAAAATTGAGGGAATGCTAAAAAATGATGAAAATCAAGTACAAATACCCAATTTCCTGTGATTAGGCTGCAAGTCCGCGAATTTATTCTTCACATCCTTTTTGCTAGATGACCAATAGAAAAATAATTGAGGGTTTATGCATTGATTATAGCCTTTCTAGACATGAAAAAAGCCCGCAATTCAAATTTGAAATACGGGCTTGCATTTTAGTAATATTGTAGTTTAACTCAATCCTGAGATTTTACCGTCGTTGTCGATATGCATTCCTTCGGAAGCAGGAACGGCAGGGAGTCCCGGCATGCGCATCATGTTTCCAAGAATTGGGATCACAAATCCTGCACCTGCCGCAAATTCAAACTCGCGAATGGTAATCTTGAAATCGTCTGGTCGGCCCAAAAGTGTGTCATTATCACTGAACGATTTTTGTGTTTTCGCCATACAAACGGGCAATCCCGAAAGTCCGAGTTGTTCAATTTGCTTGAGGTCGGAAATTGCACGTTTTGAGTAGTCAATTCCATCAGCACCGTAAATTTCACGGGCAATTGTTTCAATTTTATCTTGAATGGATGTGTTCCAATCGTAAAGCGATTTGAATTCGTTTTTTCCGGCTTCAATCTCTTCAACAACGGCTTCAGCAAGATCCTTCATCCCTTCTCCGCCTTCTGCCCATCCGCGAGCAACAATGGCTTTCACGCCTAATTTTTCGCACTTGCGTTGTACCAATTGTACTTCGTCGTTTGTGTCCGTTGGAAAAGCATTGATGGCCACCACTGGGTTCAGTCCAAATTTCTTTACGTTTTCAATGTGCTTTTCCAAATTGGCAAATCCGGCAGAAACACGTTCTACGGAAGCCGTATTGTATTCGTCTTTGTGGGCACCACCGTGATGACGTAAGGCTCTGATTGTTGCTACCAAAACTACGGCTTCAGGCTTCAAGCCTGCCGAAACGCATTTGATATCCAGGAACTTTTCCGCGCCCAAATCAGCACCAAAACCAGCTTCTGTTACCACGTATTCTGAAAGTGAAAGTCCTGTTTTTGTTGCAATAACTGTATTGGTTCCTTGAGCGATATTGGCAAATGGACCGCCATGAATAATGGCAGGATTCCCCTCCATAGTTTGCACAAGGTTGGGTTTGATGGCATCTTTCAACAAAATTGCCATGGCGTTTTCAGCTTTCAAATCGCGCGCATAGACAGGTTTTTTGTCCATGGTCATTCCCACGTAAATATTTCCGAGGCGCGTTTTTAAATCTTCGAAGTTTTCAGCCATGCAGAGAATTGCCATTACTTCAGAAGCCGGTGTAATGTTGAATCCATCCTGACGCGGAATGCCATTCGCTGTACCGCCCAATCCAATAGTGATATCGCGCAAAGCACGATCGTTCATGTCCATTACACGTTTCCATGCGATGGTGCGTGGATCAATTCCAAGACTGCGGGTTTTGCTCTGAATGTTGTTATCGATCAATGCAGAAAGTAGGTTGTTCGCCTTTTCCACGGCTGAAAAATCGCCAGTAAAATGTAGGTTGATATCCTCCATGGGTACCACTTGCGAATAACCGCCACCAGCTGCACCACCTTTGATCCCAAAAACAGGACCTAATGAAGGTTCTCGCAAGACCACGGTTGTTTGCTTCCCAATTTTGTTCATTCCCTCTGTCAAACCAATAGACGTTGTTGTTTTTCCTTCTCCAGCTGGAGTTGGCGTCATGGCTGTCACAAGAATCAAATGGTTGTTTTTAATCTTGTTTTCATCAATCAATGCTAAAGGAAGTTTGGCCTTGTACTTTCCATAAAGCTCCAAATGATCGCTGTCGAAATTCAACTTTTCAGCAATCGAATTGATGTGATTCATTTCGCACAGTTGCGCGATTTCAATATCTGAGGGTACTTTTTTATTCATGGTTGTATCGTTAATGCTGTTAAATATAGTTGCAATCTGTCAAATAAAGTTAGTAGCGTGTGAAGATTGTACTAAACTTGTGTTGCCGGCTACCAAATCTTTGTCATGTATCTAATAAACAATGAGGCGAACGTAAAGTTAGCATCACAGACTTTACTTAGATATGATTCTGAGTGGATTCGGGACGATACATTAAATTGATTACGTCTTTAGAATATGAAATTCTGACTTCTAACCAACTTACAAAGTCTCGCCTAGCCACTTGTAAAACTCTGTATGCCAAATCAAGCTGTTTTGATAATCCAAAACCCAATGATTCTCTTCTGGGAAGAATAACAATCGGCTTTTAATTCCTTGCAACTGCGCCGCCTGGAATGCTTCCAGTCCTTGTCCAATAGGAACACGGAAATCCATGCCACCTTGAATAACCATAATCGGTGTATCCCAATCCTCCACGCGTTCAGCCGGATTGAAAATTGTATGACTTACCCACGCTTCCTTGTTGTTTTTATCCCAATACGGCCCGCCCAGGTCCCAGTTGACAAAGAACAATTCTTCGGTGGTTCCGTACATACTTTTCCAATTGAAGATCCCGTCGTGCGCGATGAAACTTTTAAAGCGTCCTTGGTGAATCGCTGCAAGATAAAATGCGGAATATCCACCGTAACTTGCCCCAATACAACCTATTCGTTCTGTGTCAACGTACGATTCCGTCGCAAGATCGTCAATGGCAGACAGGTAATCATCCATGTTTTGCCCGCCATAATCCGTACTGATTTGCTCGTTCCATGCTACACCGTAACCAGGCATTCCTCGTCGGTTAGGAGCAATGATAATGTAACCGTGCGCTGCCATTAATTGGAAATTCCATCGGTACGAGTAAAACTGACTCAAGGCTCCTTGCGGTCCACCTTGACAATAAAGCAACGTTGGGTACTTTTTGTTTGGATCGAAATCTGGAGGGTAGATCACCCATGAATGAAGCTCGGCTCCATCGGTGGCCGTTGTAATGCGCTTTTCCACTTTTCCGAGTTTCACACTCGCATACAATGCATCATTGGCATGTGTCAACTGCGTCATTTTCCCCGATTTCAAATCGACACTATAAATTTCTGAAGCCTGATTCATATCCCCTCGCGCCACAATCATGGTGCCTTTCACGTGACCAACAATTCCGCGGATATCAAACTGTCCTTGCGTAATTTGTTGAGGTGCAGACGGCATCATTTTTCCTTTCGGTACCACAAGTTCAAATAAATGAACGGTTCCTTTTACGGCTGCTGTAAAGTAGATTTTTGAACCATCGTTACTCCATTTGAATTCACGAACGGTATTGTCCCAGTTTTCCGTGAGATTTACCGGGCGTCCGTCGCGCATGATTATAATGTCGTTTTTATCCGATTCGTAACCGTCGCGTTTCATTTGCAACCACGCCAATCTCGGAAACCATAATGTGGCTGTATTTCCCATCTTCCCAAACGTCCCAATGACGGTAATTGAGAGAATTGTAGACCATCATATTTGATTGTGTCATTTCTGGATATAGATCCGTTCCGAATACATCTTGAATCTTCACATCTTCGGCACTAATCATCTTTTTTCCATCTGGAGAAATGTTCTTATCGGCCAGTACTTTGTCCAAATTTTTGATCTGTTTCACACCAGACCCATCCAGATTCATGGTAAAGTACTCCGTCGCTTTCGTGTTGCTCTGCACATCAACTTTTGATACCGCATAAACGATTTTTGATTGGTCTTTACTGATACCAAGTGGTGAAACTCGGTTCAATTCGATCAACTTTTCCGGGGTCATGTAATCTTGCGACCAGGATACGGATGCAATCAAACAAATAGCGAGAATTGAAAGGATGTGGCTTTTCATACAGATAGTGTCTTTCGATTAACAGTTTTTTACATTGTTTTACAACGGACGCTAATATACTGATTTCAATAATTCTACCGTGTAAATAAGGATTAACGGGACTTTGAGTAGTTGCCGCTTAACAAATATTTGGTGTGACAAAAAGCAAAAATGCGTTATACTCGTACTCAAATTCATACGAATGAAATTCCTTTTACTGCTTTTCTCACTAAACCTTTCTGTGTGTGCCTTTTCTCAAGATGTAATTCTGGAGATTCCTGTGGTTGCCAAAGATTTGCCATCAGGAATTGGGCGTGGTATGGTGTATTCAAGCAAGGATTCAAGTTTGGTTAAAGGGAATTTTATCGACAGCAACCTGTTTCGGATTCAATTTGAAGCAATTGAAGATGCCTTTTATTATGTGAAAATTGCCGCTCCAGGATTTGTAGACACGCTTATTTCATTCAAGGCCAAACCACCCATCATGCGTTTTGATCCTGTGGTATTGATTTCTGACCAAATGCTTGACGCGATTAATGTGGTCTATGAAAAACCAGTTTTTGAGCGCACCATGAACGGGCTTTCGGTGAATGTAAAAGGAACCACGTTGGAGCAGCTGAATACCTTGTTTGATATTTTGAAAGCCTCTCCAAAATTGTCTTCACCGGATGACGAAAATATTGAGATCATCGGGCGTGGGAGGCCCTTGATATTGATTGATCGACAACCGATAATTTCTACGGATGAATTGCGCGCTATTCCGGCAAGTGAGGTCGATAAAATTGAGATTATTACCAATCCATCGGCAAAGTACAGAGCGCAGGGGAGTGGTAATGGCGTGATTGAAGTATACACCAACGACTTTAGCTTGCAAGGATATCGTGCGCACATTCGAATGAATGGCGGCGTCAATACCCAATTAAAATATAGAGCAGGGACCAATGTTGGTTTGAATGTGAAGAAAGGTAAGTTCTCACTGAATGGAAATCTTGGACTGAGTTACTGGGAGAGCTACAATTTTGGGAACTCCAATTACGCAACCTCAGATTCGTCGCTTTACTCCAATTCAGATTTTGAAAACAACGGACAAGGTTTGTGGCGGTATTACAAAGTAAAAGCAGGTTACGATATTAATGAAGACCAGCGTATTTCATTTGGGGTTGGAGGACATGGAAGTGGAAACAATAATACTTCTGTGAGTTCCAGAGAATACTACACGTCCAATATGCTGACAACTTCACAGTCGGGAGAAACCTCCAACGATTCTAAATGGTTAACCAACCGAATTTTCACCAATTATACCTGGGAAACAGATACTTTGGGGAGCGCTTTCGAGTTGAATTTAAACTATACACGTCGCGTTTCAGATAGTGACAGATCTTTTACCACAAATTTCGTAAACAATCAATCGCAGACTGAAGAGGTGTACAATGCTTTGGCAACATCGAGAGACCGTCCTAACATTGGCGAACTCCGCCTCAACTACGAACACTATGTAGACTCCAGTACCACTCTGGAATTTGGGGCCGATGTGAGTGCCTTGTTTAATGAGAAACGGTTCAATCGGTATACACCAGTAAACGGACAATGGGTGGAAGATACCGTCTTTACCAACTCCTACAATTACCAGGAGCAAATTGCTGGATTGTTCGCGCAAGTTTCGAAGAAATGGGACAAGTTCGGATTTCAAATTGGGCTTCGTGGAGAGTATACGCGCCTGGATGGTTTCAGTGAATCGTTGGATCAGCAATTCATGGATTCCAGTTATATCTTGCCGTTCCCAAATGCGGGTGTTTTGATTGAACCCAACGAGAAATTAGCCATTACGGCATATTACTCCTCTGGTATTGACCGTCCATCGTTTTCCAATTACGATCCTTTCGTGCGCATTTTAGACAGCCTCAACGTTCAATTTGGAAATCCATATCTGCGTCCTTCTTACGAGCATACCATAGGCTTGGAGTTTGATATTTTCTATTCATACAACATTTCCTTGAGTTATTCCAGGTACAATGACATGGCGAGCACTTTGACGTTTGTTGACCCAACCACCTTTGTTACCAGTAGCACACCATGGAATGCCCGTCGCAATGAAATGTATTCCCTGAGTCTCAGTATTCCGATTGATTTGGAGTGGCTAGATGGATGGAATTCGCTTTGGGTGGATTACAACACGTATGAATTTACCGATGTTTTTGGCCGTGATCCATTCCAAAACATCACCATGGGGTTCAGCTCCTTTCTTACGTTTAAATTGCCTCACAATTTCAGAATCATGAATCGTTTGTTCATCAACAAATGGGGGAACGATGCATCAACGGATAACGTTATGACCAATTGGGGAATTCGACTTACGAAAGAGTTTGATAAACCCGACATCAACATTTTTGCAGAGGTGAATCAACTTTTCCCGAATCAAAACAGAACCGAATCCGTAAACGGGAATTACTTGTCTTTCAGTCAAAATCAATGGCAGTTTACTGGCTTCCGTGTTGGGGTTTTCTTCAAATTTGGACGTTTGACCGCCAACACGAGCATCAAGGAATCGGAGTCTGGGCAATCGGGAAGGCTTTAGACTTGAATACTACGTAAGTGCGCAGATTGAGGATCAAAACCAAAACCTAGGGGGATAGCAGTTCAGGATTTACGAAATTGCTAAAATGGAGGTCTTTCCTGAGAGTTTATTTTTGCAACGAGCCAACACTTTTGTCTGGCGTCACAAAAGTGTTCAAAAAGACGCTTGATGCTATCGAACCTTGCAGGTTGACAGTTCAAATAGTACGCACATCCGCCCAACTCGTTTTAACTTGCTTCCGTGCAACTTCAGCGCGTAAAACTCAAACAGGGCTGCGTTTGTCCTATTTTTCACGCCAGCCTACACAAGAACCGATTAAGCATCTCTCTCCGATTTCACAGCATACGGAAAGGAGTAGGTTTACGGCACACGAACTCATTTTGGCGGTCGCTGAGCCTGTCGAAGTGCAAGCCAAAAGAAGCCAAAAGGACTACATTAAATTACCTCTTGAAAATTTCTTATCGTAAGGTCTTCGTTGTTGAATAAATGACTCTAAAATTCAAAGATCACTCCAATTGTAGGTGTTACCGTTGCCTGATCGTTGGGGATTAAAACAGGAATGGCGTTCGATCCATCCACCGCCAATGGTTGCCCATCCGTAGTAGCAAATCCAGTATTGTCTTCGTTGCGCTCAAATGTGTAAAAAGACGGCGTTTCCTGCGAGAAACCAAGAATGTTCTGAATGTCGATATAGAAATCGAAACTGGTTTTCTTTAAGTTCCAGATTTTATCCAATCGGAAATCCAATTGATTGAATGCGCGCAAGCGTTGTGAATTGATGGCATTGAAATCGAGTACTCCGTTTCCTGTCAAAGCATAGGCTTGTTGAGACGCTTCCAAATCGAAAGGCGTAAACGGAACACCTCCTGCAAAACGGTATTTTAATCCGAGTTTCCAGCTTTTATTCTTTCCGAAATTATAGCCAAGCGTAGAGGAGAATAAGTGTTGACTATCCCAGGCCGATGGAATTAACTCGCCATCTGCACCAGAAAACAACGATCTAACGTAGGTATAGCTTACTACGTAAAAGATGTTCTTAACGAGTTTTTGCTGCACAAACACTTCGAATCCATAGGTTTTTCCGCTACCAATACTGCTCACTTCTTCGTTCCCAACTGCACCAAATTCTTGTCCTTGATTGGCCAATGAAATTCCGTTGATTACTGAGACAGGATAGTTGCTGTATTCCTTATAGAAGCCTTCTAAGGTCACCCGAAGTCCTTGCGTAGGTAACCATTGCGTCCCCAAAACATAATGATCGGATTGAATGTAGTCCAGGTTGCGATTTTGTAAAGTATTTGTCGCATCACGATACCCCAAATTGGTGTAAGTTGGAATTTTGTAGTAGCTGCCGATAGAGGCCGTGATGTCCCATTTTTTGTTGAGATGATACGCCAATGACAATCTCGGTGAAAGCGTATTTAGAGGATTGTTTCCATTGTCTGTGAATGAGTTCATATCGGTTCTTACCCCAGCTGAAACGAGCAATTTCTTTTCAAAAAACTCTTTGGACACCTGACCAAATGCACCGTATTTAAAAAACTCAATGGCCGATTCATTTTCAATGGTGATTTCCTGAACACCCGTTACGTTTCCTGCTGAGTCGAAAACACTGACATTCGTTTTTCGGAAAAGGTCAGAATTGTACTTCACGTATTGTCCCATCACACCAAAAGAGTACTTCCAACCGTTGACGTACTTATTGAAGTCGAAGCGGAATTTATTTTCAATTTCCTGCGATTCCAATAGGAGGTTGCGAAATTCTTCTTCGCCGTTTCTCGCGTCTTCAAATTGATCCAGACGATTGTCGAACATATTACGACTTACGGCGAGGTTCCAAAAACCATCCTCCACACGACGCTTTATAGAAACCCCTGTGGTGTAATTCCATTGGGTGATAAATGGCAGGGATCTACGCAGGTACTCGGTTTCGTTATTGTCTTCGCGCGTGGCAGCGAAATTAAAACGGTCGTATGCTCCCAGGCCAAGCGCGGTAATTGTGGTTTTGTTATCCGGTCGGAAGGTAGTTTTGAATTGAAAATCTGAGAAATTTGGACGGATTGGAAGATCGATCAGCGTAAAAAGGAAGTCCAAATAAGAGGTTCGAGCGGAAACGAGAAAGTCATTCTTTTTCCCCAAGGGACCTTCAAGTGTCAAAACGCTTTCGGTAAAGCCTACACGTGCGTTTCCTGAGAGCTTTTCACGATTTCCTTGTCGTTGCGAGATGACAAAGGTAGAAGCTAATGCGTTGTCATAACGAGCATCAAATGCCGATGAGCTCAGTTTCAAATCTTCAATAAAAGAAACGTTCAAAATTCCTTGCGCGCCTCCAGAAGATCCTTGAGTCTGAAAATGATTCAACACGGGTATTTCAATGCCATCCAGGTAATACACGTTTTCATTAGGGGCACCTCCACGGATGATAATGTCATTTCGTTGCGCACCGCCAGAGGAACCTCCAACGCCCGGCAGCGTTTGCACGACTTTGGATACGTCAAAATTCCCCCCAGGATTGGATTCGATTTCAACGGAGGTCAATTTCTGTACAGACAAAGGCGTGACCATATCCGTTGTTTTGGCGTACTTATTTTGATCGTACACCACCTCAACCGGACCGATTTCTTGCGTTAGCGACTCCAATTCAAAATTCACCGTTTCGACATTGCCGGAATTAACGGGGATGTTGAATTTTTTGAAGGGTTCATAACCACTAGCGGTGATAACCAAGGTGTAGGTTCCGACAGCAACTTCTAGGGTGTAATTGCCATCAATATCTGTGAGAACCCCTGTTTGTGTGCCATCGATAAATACTTTAGCGAAAGGGATGGGTTCTTCGGTGTTTACATCTTTTGCGTTTCCTTGAATTGTCCCCTTGTTCTGTCCCCACAATGTGCTGCACATCAATAAGATGGCGATACTAACTATGATTTTCATTGTTTCCTACGTAGAATTTACCTAGGTAAATGTACAACTTTTTCAATCAAACGTTAAACAAAATGTGATAAATGCGTACGAAAGGATGCTTTTTGGGGTGATATATTGGTAGGCAGTATATTAGATACGGAGGAAAAATGATAATTGCAAGGGAAAAGTAAAGAACTAAATAACCATATGGTTATATAGTTAAATGGTTGCATAACCATATGAATTGGCAATTTCGAGAGAGTAAACAAAAAAGTATGATTTTAGATCAAACGTGTAACGAAATGTATTAAACACCTACGAAAGGATGCTATATGGAGTTAAAAATTGGGAGGAAGTACTTAATTTACGGAGGAAAAATGATAATTGCAAGGGAAAAGTAAAGAACTAAATAACCATATGGTTATATAGTTAAATGGTTACAAAACCACATGGATTGACAATCGAATCCGCAGAGCAACCAAAAATCAAATCTTCTCGCGCGTTGCCTCCGCCAAATCTGGATGTTTTCGTGCCACCTCTCGCAAAGCATCATTCCCCTTCTGATAAATCATCTGAAAAATATCGTAAACAGACACGTCGGGAGTGCCTTTCTTTTGCAGCCTGAATTCATCCCCCGGATTCACTTGTCCCTCTTGCAGGACGCGAAAATAGACTCCCGAATAACCAAATTGGGTAAATTTTTTGACCATTTGATTGGAATCGAAACGCACGTTGAGCTTCATGCATGGCTGCCTTGGCTCAGAAACTTGAAGAATTGCATCGCCCACTGTGAAGATATCACCAATGGAGATTTCCTTTTCGTTCAGTCCTTCGATCGTTAAGTTTTCACCAAACATTCCGAAATCCCAGGTTAAATTGGGGTAGTGCGTTTTCCAATATGCGTATCGATCGGCGGAGTAAGAATAGCAGGCTTTATCAATGCCACCGTGATATTTTCTATCGACCACGGAGTCCGCGCGAACATCTTCCCGTTCGAGGTAAATCCCCTGCGGAACACTTTGATGTCTGGCTCAAATTGGAAGTTCTCCTGTAAAGAATACACTTGTCGGAAACTCTCGTCATCCATGCCGCGCACGTGAACGTAACCAACGCGCCCATCTGACAATTCTTCCACTTGCGCATTTCTATTCTTCACGTAGCGTTCATACGTTAAGTTCGACATCCTTCCTTGAGAAATTGGTTTGAATACTTCACTGTATTCGGTTCCATCAACAATGAAAGTTACCAGGACATTTTTGCCAGATTGATTGTTCATCAGTTGGAAGTAATGTGGCATGTTTTCAATCGAGGTACCATTAATTTTGGTGATAATCATACCATCTTCTGCCTTGGAACCATCTGCTAGTAAGGGACTTTTATCAATAATCTCAGCAACTTTGATTCCCTGACCGTCAAAATCGTAATCGGGATAAATTCCGAGAGAAGCCGTTCTGTCGCCGCCTTCTTTTCTGAAACGATATCCAGAACCTGTATGGGATGCGTTCAATTCGCCCAGCAATTCGCTCAACATTTCGGCAAAATCGGCACCATTGTTGATGTGCGGTAAAAACTTCGCGTATTCCTTTTTGTAGAATTCCCAATCAACTCCGTGCATGTCTTCCACATAGAATTTCTTGAGCGCTTGTCGCCACGAGTGATTGAAAATGTATTGGAACTCCTCCTGTTGATTTAACTCCATTTTCGCAGAATACTGAACAGATTTCACTTTTCCACTTTCAGCGTTAATCTTTTTGATGGAATTTCCTGCAAAAACAATAATGTTTGCTTCTTTTTTATCAAAGTGCATTGTTCCCGGGCGGCCGCTCAGTTTGGCCAGTAGTTTCGTTTCGCGTTTTTTGAAGTCCTGTACCCACAGGTCGAAGCCTTTTTCGAATGAACTGAGGTAATAAAGTTTACTTCCGTCCGATTTCAGCAGTGCATCGCTCAAGGAAGAAGAGTGAATCGTCAATCGAGAAGTACGGTCTTTTGCCACGTCCAGGTCAAAATCCAAGGTTTGTTTTTCATCCGCCGCATCGGCATTTTTGTCTTTTTTCTTCCCTTTCGATTCTTCTTTGTCGGTTTTGTCCGCGTCTTTATCCGACTCTTTCATGCGTGCCATTTCGGCTTCCGTTAATTTGAATTTTTCGTAGGCTCCATCCGTTAAAAACATGGCGTATGCATCGGATTGACTTCCCCAACTACCATGACTTTTCATTCCGTTTCGCCCCGAGAACCAAATGATCGCTTCACCGCCCATTACCCATTTCGGGGAATAGCATTCGTAGCCGCTTTCCGTTAGGTTGATTAGTTTCCTTATCGGTGACCAATATGGTTTCTTCTTCTAATACCGACGAAGCATAAAACAGTTTTTCGTCTTCTCGTGTCAATTTGACTTGATACAAATTCCAACTTTCGTCACGCTCGCCGGCAAATAGAATGGATCGTCCATCGGGGCTAAAACTGATATTGCGTTCTTGCTGCGGTGTATTTGTGATGCGCTTCGTTTCCGAATAATCCATCGATGTCACGAAGATCTCACCGTGCGCAACGAAAGCAATTTCTTTTCCATTCGGAGACAGCGCCATTTCGCTTACTTCGCCTTTCACATTAATGAGCTTTGTTAGGTTGTAATCGTCATCAATGTTAATTTCAACCGCTACTTTTTTTGGCTGATTTTGCCCAGTCATTGTGTACAATTCACCATCATAGCTGAATGCAAACGTGCCATTATTCGACATCGATAAAAAGCGAACCGGATGATTTTCGAACGAAGTCAACTGTTTTGGCGCACCGCCTGCAAGATCTTTTTGCCAAACATTAAAACTGCCAGATGCCTCAGAAAGATAGTAGAATGATTGTTCGTCTTGACTCCAAATTGGGTGACGGTCTTCCCCATTAAAATCCGTTAATTGTGTGTGATCTTCTGATGCTGAATCGTACAGCCAGATGTCGCGAGTCACTGATGAAGTGTGATGTTTTCGCCAGGCATTCTCGTAACCTTTTCTATCGTGATAGATCAATTTTGTTTTGTCTTTGTTCCAAAGTGCAGCTTCTGCGGGAGTCGTTAATAGTTGTTCCAGGTCTCCATTCGCATCAATTGCATACAATTCGCTCAAAACGCCAGATGGGAACTGACTGTTTTTGTATGAATCCAATCGTGAAGAGCTGAAATAAATAGTACCGTCGCTATCTACAGAGCTTGGGTAATCACCCGCCGAATGAAACGTTTTTCTTGTTGCTGCGCCCCCTTCAGCAGGCATGATGAAAATATCGTAGTTGCCATATCTGTTCGATGCAAAAACAATGGAGGAACCGTCTGGGGTCCAAATTGGCATGAAATCATGATCCTTGTGCGTTGTTAAAGCACGCGCTTGTCCTCCTTCTGTTGGGACGGTATAAATATCACCTTTGTACGTAAAAGCGATTGTGTTACCATCGGGAGATATGGAAGAATAACGCAACCAAAGTGGATTTTGCGCAAAGGCGGCATTCAAAAGAAGGATAAATAAAGCGGAGAGCAGAAGTTTCATGAGAATCAGTTTTCAATAAGTTCCGAATTTAACAAAAAGTTAAGTTGGGCTTTTTCTGTATTGGATGAACGGTTTATCAAATTCGATAGAATATGCTTTATTATCGATAAATCTCAAGATTTGGATGTTTCTATCAGCCACTCAAAAAATCCCAGAACGCCCGAAATACGTGATTACGCGTAGAAAAATTGCCGCATATATACCTGTTAATTTCAGTAGATATACTCTTGACGTTGACGTGTATCCTGCCTAGATTTGGAATAGCCCAAACGCAATAGCGTTCAATTAAATCGATTTGTACAAGCAATGAAAAGTTGCTAGGGTGGGTATTTCTTTGCGCAAAGAGTGCCTTGATTATTAACTATTTAAATTGAAAATGATGAAAAAGAATGTTACGCTTTTATTGGCGTTTTGCGGATTGATAGCGATGTCTTCAAACGCACAAATTATTCAGGCGATGGTTCCAGACATTGGTATCTGGGGACCTGTGAATAACACGGGAATTGCCATTTCACCAAGTACTCACTGGAATGTCGTTGCCTTCGATGACCCTTGGTCTGGAGATTATTATCTTCAATGGCGCGATGCAGGTTCGGGAGCTTTCCTAGACATGGAAAATGAACCGGGAACAAATCCAGATGTGGCTTATTATGCAAATCCAGACGCGGTAGTTGTAACCTATGAAGATGGTGGCGACATATGGGTAGATGATTACTACTTAACAGGTTCAGTGGATTATACCTTGTTTACGAAAAACAACATTGGCCCAGGAATCAATCCAAACATCGATATGAATAGCCCGGGAGAAGGTGCTTTAATTTGGCAAGATGGTATGGATATTTGGGCATGTACGTTCAACATTGGAACATTTACAGCAACAGCGCCTGTTTTATTGGCGAATGGTGAAGATCCAGATATCGCATTATTGGATGACAATTCGAATGTAGTGATTACCTACACCAACGGTGGAAATTTGTTTGTGGAAACATTTGACTTTGGTGCATTGATGGGAGGCGCTGCTGCGATGACAACGTCAAATATGTACACTCCAAGTGGAATTGGTTTTGAGCACCCACGTGTTCAATCGAATCGAAATGCAAACTTTGGTCCTGCCGATTTTTATACGGTAGTAGCACAAGATGATTTGGGTGGATCTCAGTACTTAATTCACGGTGTATTTTACACTGGATTGGGAGCTGGAACTCATGTGAAAATCAACTTGCACGCTTACAATTGCTTCTCGCCAGATCCGCTTCCGGTTGTTGCCTACGAACGTGATCAAGTGCATGTTGCATGGGCACAGCAGTACGACTTTGCTTGTTCGGGAATCAACCCAGTGGACAATGGACAAGATGTATTGTTGGCTGAATGCGATTTTGGTGGAACTAACTTGAACGGAATGACAGTATTCTTGGAAGTGAACGAGTTGAATGCAAACTTTGCAAGTTCAGCGACTTCTATTAACACGGAATACGATGGAAACTATTCCATCAACAATTCCAATTACTGCGAAGGATTGGCGTACGACTATCCAGGTGATTTACTTTGGAAAAAACGCGATCCGGCAGTTCCAGTTTTCCGAGAAGCAGGACCGTCAAAATATACAGTTGACATAGACAAAGGTGTAACCGAAAATCTAATCACTGTACAGGTATTGTTTGAAGACGAAACAATGCAAGCAGAGGATCTTGAGATGTCATTCTTGCTATACGACCAATCAGGGCGCGTAGTTGATATACCAGCGTTTGAGCAGGAAGAAATGACGTTCAAAATTGACGCTAGCTCTTTAGAGCATGGGATTTACCTACTACACTACACCTTGAATGGCACTACTGAAGCCGTTCGCATCCCGCATTTTACTAATTAATAACTAATTAGTTCAATGGAAGTACGCTTCTCTTTCCCGATTCGGGGAAGGGAAGCGTTTTTAGTTTACAAAAATTGTTTTCTCCCAGTCTTTCGTCTTCAAGGCGCCTTGCTTGTTGCGAATGCCAATGGTTCCTTTCAAAGTGGTTGTTTTGTCTAGTGTAAGTTTCAGGTAGGCAATTCCATCGCGGACTTCAATAGTTGCATTCTCGTTGCAGGTCACTTCAGGGTTGTTGTAGGAATCTAGTGCCGCCACCATTAACTCCAGTTCTACCTCGGAGCCTTGCGCTACAACCTCTGGTCCAGAAATTACAGGCGTGATTTTGTCAAAACTTGTTCCGCAAAAGCTGACCCGTGTCTTAAATAGGCCAAAAGCTGTTTTTCGTGCCTTCAGAATTCGTGCTTCTTGAATGCAGAGGTAATGCAATGCTTCTCGTGCCGAGTACATTTTATTCTCACCAGTTCTTGGGGTAAGTTCAAGGATAAGTTGAATAAGTCTTTCATGATCATCATAGTTGACATCAGAAAGAAGGTTTTGCAGCTGACTAGCATCGCATTTTTCACTTTTGACGGGGATGTTTTTTAATGCCTGAGGATCAAGAACAGTGTCGTACTGAAGTTGACCATTTTTTCTTCGTGCATGAGAATTGGCGACTTGTTCAATTAGTTTGTTTCGATACGCAATGATATCACTTTCCAGATCCTTCGAATGAAAGAAATTCTCAATGTCTGCGCGTAATTTGTCCCCTTCAATTTTAGGAGGGGTTGGCTCCATAGGATTGAATTTCTTTATGCAGTTGGTACACCCAAGTTTGAATAGAATCTTTTCTTTTTCCGAATGGATTTGATATAAACAAAAACGTGTGTCCTGTGCGATTTTGTCCATTGAAATGAGCATTAATTCTAAGCGGGTTACCAATGAATTACCACTTGACGAACCATGAATTGCTGTTGTGGCTCCCAACTCCGACTTTATCGTGATAAAAATGGAGTTCCCCTCCTCATACAAATCTCTTGAATGAGAAAAATGCGCCTCAAACTGCATTTTTTCCAAAACAGAACTCGGTACATTTTCCTCATTAGATTCACAGGATGTGAACAAGAGTGTGCCTGCTATAGTTAGAATTGCCGCAAGCATTGTGGTATAGGTGTATTTCATGTAAATGTACTTTTGCATTGAAAGTACATCAAATAATTTAGATCCATTCCGTTAGTTGATGGGTTATGGAAGTGTAAAAACCGTATAAATTGAAAGGTGCGCCGCTTACGTCTTGCCACTGATCTCGATATAATGCGCCTCCTTGAAGTCGATATTCCAACCCCGCAAACGCAGGATTTATATGTGTTTGATTGTTCCAAAATTGACCGGGAACGCTTTCTTGTTGTGCAAACAGTGCATTGCCAAGAATCAAGAATAAAGACGTGCAAAATAGCTTCATAAACTGAATTAGTTAGTAATCAATAAAATCAGATTGTAGTTGTATCAAGCGGCGTAAACGTCTCTGCAATATCTAAAACAAATGAATGACAGAAAATGTTACAATCTAAGATTGGAGCGATAACCAAACCAATCAAACACGTCAATTTAATCAAGATGTTCATTGAAGGACCAGAAGTATCTTTGAAAGGATCACCAACTGTATCTCCAGTTACTGCCGC
Source organism: Fluviicola sp. (assembly GCA_043584915.1). Lineage (GTDB taxonomy): Bacteria > Bacteroidota > Bacteroidia > Flavobacteriales_D > Crocinitomicaceae > UBA4466. The sequence continues at coordinate 529,348 of CP121319.1, read as the reverse complement.
TTTGTGTGCATCAGAACCTTTGTACGTCATTTCACCATCAACCATAACACCAGCTTCGAATGATTTTTTAGCGTTGTCCCACGCACCACCAGCGTTGTTTTGGAAGATTGCCCAAAGAACACCAGATACAGTAACACCAGCCATGTAACCTCCAAGTGCTTCCGCTCCCATTGTAAATCCAATAATGATTGGCGAAACAATCGTGATGATTCCTGGTAACATCATTTCTCTCAAGGCAGCTTTTGTTGAAATATCAACACACTTCTCGTATTCTGGCTCTGCTTCCCCTTCCATAATTCCAGGGATCGCTTTGAATTGACGACGAACTTCGTGTACCATTTCCATGGCAGCTTTACCTACCGCATTCATTGCCAAAGCAGAGAATACAACTGGAATCATTCCACCGATGAACAAGGCAGCCAATACGTCTGCTTTGAAGATGTTAATTCCGTCAATTCCTGTGAATGTTACGTAAGCAGCAAACAACGCCAAAGACGTCAAGGCTGCAGATGCAATTGCGAATCCTTTTCCTGTTGCAGCTGTTGTGTTACCAACTGAATCCAAGATATCTGTTCTTTCACGAACGATAGGATCTTGCTCACTCATCTCAGCAATACCACCTGCGTTATCTGCAATCGGTCCGAAAGCATCAATTGCCAATTGCATAGCTGTTGTAGCCATCATTGCTGATGCTGCCATTGCCACTCCGTAGAATCCTGCGAATGCATACGATCCCCAGATCGCGCCATTAAGATCAATGATCCCCAGTTTCCAAGATTAAATGCTCCTTGTACTTGTTTTTCTTTTGCGTCGTTGCTGCTGATACGAATGACCCATGTCCCAACAATGGAGAAAAGCAACCCGATTCCTGCAATAAGTACTGGCATCAAAATAGGTCCCATTCCGTTAAACTTTTCGAAAGAAGTGGTTGTATCTTGAATGATTAGGTAGTTACCCAATACCATAGTAGCCAAGATTGTTGCAACGTACGAACCGAACAAGTCAGCTCCCATTCCTGCAACGTCACCTACGTTATCTCCAACGTTATCCGCAATTGTTGCTGGGTTACGTGGATCATCTTCTGGAATTCCAGCTTCAACTTTACCTACGAGGTCAGCACCAACGTCTGCAGCTTTCGTGTAGATACCTCCACCAACACGTGCAAACAGAGCGATACACTCAGCACCAAGTGAGAATCCAGCCAAGGTTTCAAGAACAACAATCATGTTCTCTCCTTTTACTTCACCAATTCCACCTGCATCCATTAAAAGGAAGATAAAAATTGCTGACAATCCGAATACTGCCAAACCGGCAACACCCAATCCCATTACGGTACCACCTCTAAAGGCAACTTTCATTGCATTCGGAAGGCTTGTCTTAGCTGCTTCTGCTGTACGAACGTTTGCTTTTGTTGCGATACGCATTCCGATATTACCGGCTACTGCAGAGAATACTGCTCCGATAACGAATGCTACAACGATGAACATTCCCGCTGGAATTAAGTCCATTGCAGACAAAACGGCTAATGCTCCACCGGCAATAACTACGAATACTGCAAGCATTCTGTATTCTGCCTTCAAAAACGCCAAAGCTCCATCTGCGATGTAACCCGACAATTTCTTCATTTTTTCGCTTCCCGCGGATTGTTTCTTAACCCATGAGGAAAGGAAAAGCATATAAAGCAATCCAACAACTCCAAACGCTGGTAGTATGTAAATTAGATTCTGTTCCATAATTATTGTTATAGTAATTTGAGGGGGCAAAAGTAGATTTTTCCTTTATACTTGGCAAGTTTCCATATTAAATAATAGTAAAGGATTGAAAACTACACAGCAAATTTGCAGACTCAACTCTGATGAGACGCTAACAGAAAAACGATTTATCAGAAGATTACAGCGATCTTAAAATCGTAAAATTCGGTCTATACCAAAGAATTAGATTCGAATGTTTTCTACGAGGTATATAGGCTAATTTTGGCGCGAAGCGTGTTTTTATCCATGCCTCCGCTCTGACGCCATTGCAGTTTTCCACTTTTGTATAACACAAAAGTAGGCACACCCCTCACTTGAAACGCCTGGGCCGCTTGTGGATTCTTATCGACGTCAATTTTTAAAATACGCAGGTTTTCACCCATTTCTTGCTTCAATTGATCCAAAACTGGGGACATTGCCTTGCACGGACCGCACCAAGTGGCATGAAAATCAATTAACGTGGGGATTTCCGATTGAAGCGCTTCTTTAAACTTTGCCATACGACAAAATTAATCGACCAGAACAAAATAAGGTGTAACACAGGTTGCAGATATTTAAGAGTCCTCACAGCAGAATAGTTATTTTTGACTCGTGAAAATCCTCATTGTTCGATTTAGCTCCATTGGAGATGTTGTGCTGACCACGCCAGTGGTTCGTGCATTAAAAGAACAATTGTCGAATGCCCAGATTCATTTTCTTACGAAGCAGCAATTTGGTTCCATTGTGCGACCCAATCCAAATATTGCTGCTGTTCATACAATTCAGAAATCCATTGATGAGGTTTTGCCGCAATTAAAAGCGGAGGAATTTGATTGGATCATTGACCTGCACAACAACGTGCGCACAAAGGGGTTGAAAATGAAATTGCGGCGTCCAACAAAAACGTTTCGAAAATTGAACCTCGAGAAATGGCTTTTGGTGAATGCCAAGGTGAATCGTATGCCTGATATCCATGTGGTAGATCGGTATTTCGAAGCGGTTGCTCATTTGGGTGTGAAACCTGACGGAAAACCTTGCGATTTTTTCATCGAGCCAGAAAATGAGGTGAATCTTTCTGATTGGAAATTGAGTCCGCAACAATTTGTGGCAATCGCCATTGGAGCGCAGCATGCTACCAAGTGTTTGCCTACGGAAAAGATTTTGGATTTAATTGAAGCCATTGATGATCCGATAGTTTTGGTGGGAGGTCCCACAGATATAGAGAAATCGAAGTCAATTGTTGCACAATCTGAAAAAGCAATCATGAACACCGTGGGGCAGTTAAATTTACAGCAGTCGGCAAGTTTGGTGAAACAGGCGAAGCATTTGATTACGCATGACACAGGAATGATGCACATCGCGAGTTCCTTTGACGTGCTAATGTCAACCGTCTGGGGGAATACCGTTCCGGAATTTGGGATGTATCCCTATCAACCAACAAACAAGCGCTTCACCATCCATCAGGTGGAAGGGTTAAAGTGCCGTCCGTGCTCCAAAATTGGATCAGAGGTTTGTCCGAAAAAACATTTCGATTGCATGATGAAGCAGGATCTTTCGTGCATTAAAGAGCGCATTAATAAGTAAACTTCCATGCTATGGATTCATTGGACGAACCCTCCAGCCTAACGTTTAAAAGTGGCAACACTTTACCACCAAACTTTAAAGTAATTGCTGTTGTGGCTCTTATCCTTGCCCTAGTCATGATTTTTAATGGCGCTTTTTATCTTGGACTTGCCATACTGATACTGGTTGTTTTTGTGCTGACGCAGCAGCAAAGTGTTGAAATCAACGAAGAAAAAAACGTCGTTCACGATTTCAGTATGCACCTCGGGTTTATCAAAATTGGAAAGAAATATCCGCTGGAAAAATATATGTACGTAACGGCAATGCCCTTACTTGAATCGGCTCGGGTATATGGTAGATCTTCTAATTCAACCACTATTTCGAACAATTATCATTCAGTCACCTTGTTTGGAAATCGATTGCGAGGAAAACGAGTCTTGAAAAAATATGATTCCAAGGCAGAAGCGAGCGAAGCAGCCCAAAAATTAGCAGATCGGTTGAACCTGAAGTACTTCGATTACGATCCAAAATTAGTTCGCGAGGTGTTACTCGGGCAGCGAACTTTATAATGAACCCGGCGTTCTCCAACTAACAATCTGGCGTCTGGAAATGGAAGCATCAATCATTCCCCATGAACAACTTCCGCAACTCAGTAGCTTCCGTTGGCTTCATTTTTCCTGCTAAAATCAAACTCAATTGCTTACGACGCAGTGCTCCGTTATAGCGCTCAATTTCTTCTTCCGATTCTGGAATCAACTCAGGAACGGCAATGGGACCACCATTTTGGTCTACCGCCACAAAAGTATAGATGGCTTCGTTTGATTTAACCCGTGCTCCTGTCAAGTGATCTTCAACAAAAACATCCACAAATATTTCCATGGAAGAGGTGAATGCTCGCGAAACTTTAGCCTCAAGAGTCACAATGGAAGCCTGCGCGATCGGTTGCTGAAAAGAAACATTGTTCACAGATGCAGTTACGACTACACGCTTACAATGGCGATGCGCAGCAACGCTGGCAATAACATCCATCCAAGCCAAAAGCTCACCTCCAAAGAGATTTCCGAGGGTATTCGTATCATTAGGTAATACCACCTTTGTCGTTATCGACAATGTATCAATCGCTTTTACCTTCTTCATAACTGCATTTTTTGCAAAGATAGTCTGAAAGAATAAGAAATATTGCATAATGTATAATTATGAATTATGAATGAATGAATTATGAATGACACGCGAACACGGAGACACGTGAAGACTGAGGACTTGTGCTGAGCTTCTCCTTCGTAATACTATGGAGAAGGAGCTTTGCGAAATTGATGCTTTTACCTTGAGCTTGTCGAAAGGTGCCGAAGTAACTCGAAGTCTGATGACACGCGAAGTCTGAAGCTCATCGAATTTGTCAAGATGCCGAAGTAATACAATTCTGTCCTGTGTACGAATAGATCAAAAAAAGTCCTAAAAAACGCACGAACGTTGAATGTTTACTACTTTTGAATTCGCAGCGCAAAATGAAGGTTACTGGATTCACATTTGTACGAAATGCCATCGTCTACGATTACCCAATTGTAGAGGCAATTCGGTCGATATTACCCCTCTGTGACGAGGTGGTTGTCGCGGTGGGCAAATCCGAAGATGCTACGCTCAAACTGATCCAATCCATCGATCTTGAAAAAGTACGAATTATTGAAACCGTTTGGGACGATTCCTTGCGTGAAGGAGGTCGTGTACTTGCTGTGGAAACCGACAAGGCTTTTGAAGCGATTTCGGAAGATTCTGACTGGGCTTTTTACATTCAGGGAGATGAAGTGATTCATGAGGAAGATCATGCCGAAATTCTTGCAGGAATGAAACGCTTCAAGGATGCGGATGAAGTAGACGGCTTGCTCTTCGAATACAAGCATTTTTATGGTTGCTACGACTATATCGGAGCGCCAACAAGTTGGTACCCACGTGAAATTCGCGTTATCAAAAACAGAAAAGGAATTTACTCCTACAAAGATGCACAAGGGTTTCGAAAGAATGACAATGAAAAACTGAATGTGGTGAAAATAGCCGCCTCTGTTTATCATTACGGTTGGGTGAAATCGCCTGAAGCCATGCAGAAAAAACAAGAAACGTTCAATAAGTACTGGCACGATGATACCTGGGTTGAAGACAATGTAGAAAAGGCCGATTCATACGATTACGGAGAGCAATTAAAAGCACTTATTCCTTTTGAGGGGACACATCCAAAAGTGATGACCGAGCGCGTCGAACGACTCAATTGGAAATTTGAATACAATCCTGAGAAACATCGTCTCAGTTTTAAGGATAAACTCAAGAACATTTTGAAAAAAGTAGGTATTGAAGCCAACTATGCCAATTACAAAATTGTAAAACTGTAACAAAAGCTGCAAATTTCAGTACACTAAAAAAAAGGAAGAACTATGGATATGAAACAACTCATCGAAGCGTTTCCATCAAATATTACGGAAGCACTTGAGATCGCCAAAAATGCAAACATCAACCAAGATTATAGTGAGGTTCAAAATGTGCTCATTTGCGGCATGGGGGGCTCTGGAATTGGAGGAAGTATGGTGCAAACATGGTTGGCTGATGAATTGAAAGTTCCCGTAACTGTGGTCAAAGATTACGCCATTCCAAGTTTTGTGAACGCACATACACTGGTTATCGGTTCTTCCTACTCATCCAGAAATGAATCACAACGAACTCGTTGGATGGGGCGGTGGAGATGAGAGCATTCCCAAAGTTCACTATAAAAACTTGGGGCTGATTGATTACAAAGAAGCCTGGGATTTTCAAGAAAAACTCTTCAAAAGTACTATTGATCAGAAAATTCGTATCCGAAATGGCGAATCTGAAACCGCAACTGAGCATTACATGCTTTTCTGTCAGCACCCGCATGTGTACACATTGGGAAAAAGTGGCGACAAGGAAAATTTATTGCTCGATGATGAAGGTCTGAAGGAGCATGAGGCAACGTATTACGCAATCAATCGTGGCGGCGACATTACCTATCACGGTCCAGGGCAATTGGTCGTGTACCCCATTTTGGATTTGGATCACTTCTTTACCGACATTCATAAATACATGCGCTTTTTGGAGGAGGCCGTGATCGACACTTTGGCGGAGTACGGTTTGGAAAGTGGCCGCGTTGATGGACTCACGGGCGTGTGGATTGAAGGTGACACAGAAAGAGCCAGAAAAATTTGCGCAATGGGCGTAAAAAGTTCGCGTTGGGTCACTATGCATGGAATCGGATTCAACATAAATTCTGATTTATCGTACTTTTCTCATATCATTCCTTGTGGAATCGACGATAAAGCCGTAACTTCTATGAAGCAAGAGCTCGGCAAAACCTTAGATATGGACGAAGTCGCAGCCGTCTTGAAAGAAAAACTCGCAAAGCAATTCGGATTTACTTATCACGTCGAATGAAGCGACTTAAAAAAATAGTGCGTGTGATTTTATTGTTCGTTATCGGTGTTATTCTGGTTGTAAATGCCATCATCCTCTTAACAGGGCGTTTTTACATTTACAAAGGAATTAAAGAAACCTACTTGAAAGGGCGCATCGGTCCTACTATTTATGATCACGACACGTTTTACAATCGTACGGTGGACAAAGGATCCGGCAAAGTTTTTGAATTTCCCAAGCATCCCAAGTACAACACCCAAACCATTCCAGACGAGCTTCGAGAATACATCGAAGAGCTTGATACACGGGCCTTGTTGGTGGTTAAGAACGACACTTTGATTTACGAGGAATATTGGGGCGACCATGATGAAGCCACGATGTCCAACTCTTTTTCCGTAGCAAAAACCATTGTTGCCATTCTCGTTGGAATCGCCATTGACGATGGTTTGATTGACGATATCAACGATCCAGTTTGCAAATACATTCCAGAATTTAAAAGTGGTGGGCGCGATGTTATTACCATCAAGCATTTGTTGGAAATGGCCTCAGGTCTCAGTTGGACTGAAAGCGGAAGCAATCCTTTTTCCGACAATGCGGAATCATACTACGGAACCGATTTGGATGGTTTGGTTTTGCGTCAGAAATTGGTCTCTGAACCAGGTGTTGAGTTCAAATATCAAGGTGGGAATTCTCAGTTACTCGCCATGATTGTGGAGAAAGTGACAGGAGAAACCATTAGTACGTATGCATCCAAGAAAATCTGGTCGAAACTAGGTATGAAGGAAGATGCGCACTGGAGCCTGGATAAAGAAGACGGTCAGGAGAAAGCATTCTGTTGTTTGTATGCGCAAGCCCGAGATTTTGCCAAAATTGGGCGCATGTTTATGGATGGCGGAGCGTATGACGGTGAGCAAATTATTCCCCGCTGGTTCTTTCTTCAAATGACAAAACAAAACGATCTAACCACCGAGTACGGGATTCCAAATTATCAATACGGTTATCATGTGTGGACCTACCGTGGTTTGGCCGACGAAGTAATTTATTGTCGTGGAATTCTCGGTCAATACATTATCGCGATTCCGAATCAAGACCTTCTAATTATCCGCCTTGGAATGAAACGCAAAGACGATTTCGTCATTCCAGATCACTTGAAAGATGACAAAGAATATGTCAACGGAGTAAAGTATGAAGTGGGACATTGTTTGGGCTTGTTTCAATACATTACCATCGGAAAAGTGCTTGCGGCGGAATCTGCGGCGAAGTAATTTTTGTTTTCTGTTTCATCTTCACTTCCTTTGGTATTAAGAGAGCTTCGTACCAAAGAACCTCACGATTTTCTAGGAACAACAATGGAAGTTCGTAATTTTACGCACCAAAATCAGAAGGTATGCGCGAAGATTTAATGGGACCGAAAGTTGAGGATGTTGGTGTGGCGGTAGTTCAAGATACCAATGAAGTCGGAGAGAAGATTTACAATGTGTACCTTTTGAACTTGCGCGAAGACATCATCGAAGGAATTATTATCACAAGCAAAGGCTACGGCATTAATGCCAATACTGGCGAGAAGGTCGAAACCTCCATGTTGCGTCATTCGTTAGAATTGTTGCTTCCGCAAGAAGCAGCCAAAATTGAACCAATTATGGAAGAGGTATTTGGTTTGGCCAATGAGTATTGGGTCAGTTTTTACCTCGATAGTACCATGTACGACAAGAAGTTTGTTTTCCTACCAGAAACGATTTCCGAAGGGAATATGAAAATGATCCCTGTTCTGGGGGCAAAAGGCGTGATGATTCTTTAAGCGAACTCTTGATAACACGCATTTTCTTATATTTGTAACATGCTACACGTTGACCGTAAAATATCTTTGCACATGATAGGAAAAAAGGCCTTTAAAATACTGGCGTTCTTGGTTTTACTCGTTGGAGGATTCGCAGGAACTTCTTGTGGTGATGAAGAAAAACCAGATGGTGGAGATTCAGAAATCAGCGTAGACGATGATTACTACGAGTTTCAAATGATCGATATGGCGCGCTACGGTATTGATGCATATATTCAACTACCCGATGAAACGGCCAATATTGGAGCATCGACCAAGCCAGAAATCTCACATCCTGAAGATCATATTTGGCAAATAGATATCGGACAAAACTTCACACTGCACATCGAAGATATGGCCAATATCAAGGATAATATCAAGGAAGAAAAGAAAGAATTGAAGCGAAAAGACTTTTTCAAAGTGAAATATTTGATCGATGAGCCAGATATGATTTTGTATCAGCGCGAGTTGGTTGTGAAAGGAACCGATCAGGCAGCATCTACATCGTTGATGCAGATATTTACGGTCCTTCAATGCCTACAATGTTCGATGTGGTGGACGAGCGCCCAACAATGTTGGAGATTGAAGGAACACCGAAAATCAACCCAGTGATTAGCTATGGTATAAAGATTTTATCCATTGGTTTTTTTACCGAACAGGATAGCGCGGTTGTATGGCGTGGGCCGATGGCTTCAAAGGCATTGACGCAAATGTTTACCGATGCGTATTGGGGCAAATTGGATTATTTACTCATCGATTTACCTCCCGGAACTGGAGATATTCATCTGTCATTAGTGCAGGATGTTCCATTGGATGGAGCCGTGGTCGTCAGTACGCCGCAGGAAGTAGCTTTGGCTGATGCACGAAAAGGTGTAAATATGTTCCGCCTGGAATCCATCAATGTTCCTGTAATTGGAATTATTGAAAACATGGCGTGGTTTACGCCGGAAGAATTGCCAGAGAACAAGTACTACATTTTCGGTCGCGATGGTGCTAAAAACCTGGCAATGGGAATGGGAGTTCCTTTCTTAGGACAAATTCCATTAGTGCAGGGAGTACGAGAAGCGGGAGACGTTGGAAGGCCTGCTGTATTTCAGGAAAATAGCCCTACGGCAGACGCTTTTGATGAATTAGTTCGTACCTTTGTGAAAGAAGTTGATCTTCTGAAGTCTAAATAATATGGCAATCGATAAGAAAAGTATTGAAGAGAAGGTATTGCAGGCATTGGATCAATTGCGCCCTTTCCTAAAAGCCGATGGTGGTGATATGGAATTGGTAGAGATCAAAGATGATGCAACGGTGGTGGTTCGTTTTCTTGGAGCGTGCAGTGATTGCTCTATGTCAATGATGACCTTGAAAGCAGGCTTGGAAGAGCAAGTGAAAAAGGCGGTTCCTGAGGTTCCACGAGTTGAAGCGATCAACATGCCAGAAGTGGCGTAACGCAGTATTAACCTAAGACAAATGCCGTAATCGTCGCTGCAAACAAGCAGAGCGTAAAAATCAGTAATTTTTTATTTGTAATTGAATTATCCATGTGGTTAGTTCTATAACCCAGTACCATTATTTGGTTACTGTGTTCTGATCATAACGCAAATATTGGGCCGATAGTTCTTCTTTTTAAGAATTTAATTACCGATTAGTGAAAGTTATCTTTGTTTTAGGGGGATGTATTTTGTTCTAATGAATCCTCACCCCAACCCTCTCTAAAAAGGGAGTAGTTCAAAATTCCCAACTGAGATTAAATTTCCCTTCTGAAGACCGCAGGGAAAGTAAGTATGAAAGCTCTTACGCAAGAATTAAAATCTAATGGAGAATTAATTCCCCCTTTTTGGAGTGGGACACAGGGGGAGGACTTTTATAGTTTACTCAAGAATCCTCACCCCAACCCTCTCCAGAGAGGGAGTAGTTCAAAATTCCTACCCGAAATTAAATTTCTCTGTTGAGGCCGCAGGGAAAGTAAGCATGAAAGCTCTTACGCAAGAATTAAAATCTAATGGAGAATTAATTCCCCCTTTTTGGAGGGGGACACAGGGGGAGGACTTTTATAGTTTACTCAAGAATCCTCACCCCAACCCTCTCCAGAGAGGGAGTAGTTCAAAATTCCTACCAGAGATTAAATTCCCCTTTCGAAGACCGCAGGGAAAGTGAGCATGAAAGCTCTTACACACGAATTAAAGTCTTACGGAGAACTAATCCCCTCTTTTTGGAGGGGGACACAGGGGGAGGACATTTATAGTTTACTCAAGAATCCTCACCCCAACCCTCTCCAGAGAGGGAGTAGTTCAAAATTCCTACCCGAAATTAAATTTCTCTGTTGAGGCCGCAGGGAAAGTAAGCATGAAAGCTCTTACGCAAGAATTAAAATCTAATGGAGAATTAATTTCCTCTTTTGGAGGGGGACACAGGGGTAGGACTTTTATAGTTTACTCAAGAATCCTCAACCCAACCCTCTCCAGAGAGGGAGTAGTTCAAAATTCCTACCCGAGATTAAATTTCTCTGTTGAGACCGCAGGGATGATTAAATAGGAAGGAGACTTCCCAATCTTTATCAAAAAAAAACCATGAAAAAAGCCGTCCTACCCATGTAGAACGGCCTTTCCGTTTTATTCGTTATCTGAATTGCTTACTTCGCAGCAGCAAAATTTTCAGCCACCTTATCCCAGTTCACTACGTTGAAGAACGCGTTAATGTAATCAGGACGACGGTTTTGATAGTTCAAGTAGTATGCGTGCTCCCAAACATCCAATCCTAAAATTGGAGTTCCTTCGCAACCAACACCCATAATTGGGTTGTCTTGGTTTGCTGTTGAACATACTTCTAACTTTCCATCTTTTACACACAACCAAGCCCATCCAGAACCGAATCGTGTAGCTGCCGCTTTAGAAAATGCTTCTTTAAATGCATCAAACGACCCAAAAGCGGCATCAATCGCAGCAGCCAAATCTCCCGAAGGATTTCCCCCTCCGTTTGGCGACATCACCTTCCAAAATAAATCGTGGTTGTAATAGCCTCCACCATTATTTCGAACGGCAGCGTTATCTGCACAATTTGCAAGAATATCTTCAATGCTTTTTCCAGCAAAATCCGTTCCTTCAATTGCAGCGTTTAGCTTTGTTGTGTATCCGTTGTGATGCTTGGTATGGTGAATTTCCATGGTTCTTGCATCAATATGTGGTTCCAAAGCATCGTGCGCATATGGAAGTTGTGGTAATTCAAATGCCATAATATTTTGTTTAACTAGATTCATGGTAAATGTAACAAATCACTACTGAATGGCACATTGCTCTTCTTTATATTTTCATCAAACTAATTTATACTTGTTATAATCCTTTCAATGAGCGCTCTCGAATAACACATTCTTACTGGAATTGCGAATGGTGGAGAATGATAGAATATTGCGGTATTTTTTTGTTGGGATCATTGTTTTATCGTTGAATAATGTGGACATTTAACACATGAATATTCCGCGCGTAGATCTCCCTAGAATAGTCGTTGTCGGATGCGGTTTTGCTGGGCTCAAATTCGTACAAACGATCAATTCAAAACAGTATCAGGTGGTGCTGTTGGATAAGAACAATTATCATACGTTTCAACCGTTGATGTATCAGGTGGCTACCTCTGGACTCGAACCCGATTCCATCACGTATCCCATTCGGAAAATTTTTAAGGGAAAGAAGCGGTTTCATTTTAGAAAAACTACGGTAGAACGCATCGATACGCAACAGAAGCAAGTGCATACGAGCATAGGTGCAATTGACTACGATCATTTGGTTGTTGCCCTTGGAGCTACCAATAATTTCTTTGGAAACAAAGACTTGGAGCACTATGCCGTGCCAATGAAGTCATTGGTAGAATCACTGCAGTTGAGAAGTATGATTCTTCAAAACTTTGAGGAAGCGCTCAATACGAGCAATATCGAAGAGCAAAATCGATTGATGAACTTTGTTATTGTTGGAGGCGGAGCAACTGGGGTTGAATTGGCTGGGGCATTGGCCGAGTTGAAGGCGCATGTATTACCGAACGATTATCCTGATTTAGATATTCGCCGCATGGAAATTCATTTGGTGGAAGGTTCTGATTCTGTACTTGCTGCTATGAGCGATCACGCTTCGAAGAAATCGTACGATTTTTTAAAGAAGTCTGGCGTAAATTTATGGTTGAGTACCCGAGTGCAAGGCTATGATGGAGAAACGGTAACAACGAATAAGGAAAATTTCGAATCGAAGGCGGTTATTTGGACGGCGGGTGTAAAAGCAAGAAACCTCAAAGGTCTTGACACAGGAGGTTCTGAAAACGGGCGCATTTTGGTGGACGATCGTGGAAAAGCGGTTGCGCACGAAGATGTTTACGTTATTGGCGACATGGCAGAAATGCGCACGGAAGAAAATCCTCGTGGTCATGCAATGTTGGCGTCAGTTGCAGGACAGCAAGGAGAGTGGTTGGCGAAAAATTTCGTTTATCGCTCCAAGGGAAAAGAAACCAAGCCGTTTGTTTACAAAGACAAAGGAACGATGGCAACCATTGGTAGAAACAAAGCTGTGGTTGATTTGAAGCGGTTTAAGTTCTCTGGATACTTTGCCTGGCTTACTTGGATGTTTGTTCACCTCATGCTTTTGGTTGATTATCGAAACCGACTCATTGTTTTCATGAATTGGGCATGGCGCTATATTAAGTATGATCGTGGTTCTCGATTGATCATACGCGAGTTTAAACGAAAAGAGAAAAAGGGAACCGAATCTGTTTAGTTGAGTATCCAATACTCAGGAAATATAGTACAGAATTGCGGCGCTAAACCGATATAAGCTAGTGTTTTAATGAGTATTTTAATAGCCTCATTAAACTATTGATCTAATGAAACTCTCCGTTTTTCTCTGTGTTTTGTTGTCATCATTTGCGCTGTTCTCTCAAGTCAACGAGCGAAATTATCGAATTTATGTTGGTGACAGTCCCATTCTTCTTCAGGACGATTTAACCAGTGATAAGTTCGCCTTTCATGACAATACCGAAACATCATTTGAAGGGAAATGGACGTATCTCGTTCAGTTTAATGGTGTTCCAACCGACGATCAGAAAGAAGCCTGCGCCTTTTACGGCGTAGAGTTATTGAAATACATTCCCAATTATGCCTGGGTAGCGAAGATCGATACAAACATTAGCGTGAATATGTTTGCCCCACTGAATATACGGCGCATTGTACCGGTGAATCAAGATTGGAAAATGTCAAATGATATGCGCAATGGCATTGTTCCATCGCATGCAGGAAGCAATCAACATGCCGCAGTGAACGTGTTATTTTGGACAGCTCCCGAGGAGTCTAGTTTCTCCGAAATCCTATCAAATTACGAAGTGAATGTTGATGCGATTGACGCGAATCGATGGATGGCAACGGTACGTGCTCCTTTAAATGAGCTTATTGAGTTGACAAAGCATCCGTTGGTTCAATACATTGAATTTATCGAGCCTCCGATTGAAGATGAAGGAATCAAGGAGGAGTCAGAACGAATTATCAGCACCTATATCTCCAACAACCCAGGAAAGAACTATTTTTTCGATGGAACGGGCGTAAATATTGCCGTTGATGAGGGAGGAATTTTGGACACTTTGGAAAACCCGAATTATCGAAGTCGAATTGTACGTACGTATGAAAACGGAACCAATGTTGGCGGACACAAAACCAGCGTTGGAGCGCGTATGGCAAAGGCGGGAAATATCAATCCGAGGGAACAAGGAACGGCATTTGGTGCCGATTTGTATTCGGGCGGAGTAGGAACTGCACAGGCGGCGGCAAGCGATATTGTGATTACCAATCGATCGTATGGTTGGGGATGTCCTGGTAATGGAGAAACGTACAACTCTTCATCGGCCAATTATGATTATGATGTGCGTACCAACCCACAATGGATCATCACACACTCGGCGGGTAATGCAGGAGGAAGTGATTGTTATGTTGGAACCGCAGGATGGGGAAATATCACGGGAATGGCGAAAATGGCCAAGAATATTTTTGCCGTGGGATCCTCCAATAATGATGGCGACTTAACTGGTTTTAGTAGTCGCGGCCCTGCAAAAGATGGTCGAATCTTACCGCATATTGTGGCGCCTGGACCCGGAGGAACATCGCATGCATCTCCAAACCTCGCAGGCGTTTTTGGGCAATTAAATCACGCTTTCGAATATCATTATGCCACTACACCTTTCGCGGGAATGCTGAAAGCCATTATTATGAATACTGCGGATGACATGGAAAACCCAGGTCCGGATTTTCGAACGGGTTTTGGTCACGTGAATGCGCGCAGAGCCTATGAAGTGGTCAAAGCAGGTCAATTCTATTACAATTTTATCAGCAACGGCGCTTCCAATCAACATTCGATAACGGTTCCAGCGAATACAAAAAAGCTGAAAGTAATGGTCTATTGGGTCGATTATGAAGCAACGGCCGGAATTTCGACGCGCTCCCTTGTGAACGACATTGATATCGAACTAGAGAATCCAACAGGAACGATCTATCAGCCTTGGGTATTGAATCCCACTTTTGATCCGGTTCTTTTGAATATGCCTGCTGTGAGAGCAACCGATACACTTAACAATCACGAACAAGTAACAATCGACAATCCAATTGCAGGAACGTACCAACTAACGGTTAACGGAACATTGATTCCTCAGGGACCGCAACAATATTTCATGACGTACGAGTTTGTTACCGATGAAATCGTTGTAACACATCCGCACGGCGGAGAGAAGTTGGTTCCAGGTGAAGTAGAACGTGTTCGCTGGGATGCTTGTGATAGCAATGCAACGTTTGATATTTCGTATTCGAATGATAACGGAGCGACCTGGAGTTTGATTGTTTCTGGGGTCAATCAGGATAGTAGATACTTTGATTGGACTGTTCCTCAAGATATTACATATGAAGCGAGAATTCGTGTAGAAAGAAACACGACGATCGGGACCAGTGATACCACCTTCAGTATCTCCAACTTGCCTGAAAATCTAGATTTGATTTGGTCGTGTGCTGATTCTTCGCTGTTTTCCTGGGATGCTTATCCAAATGCGGATGGCTACGTTGCCTATCGAATTGTGGGGGATTTTATGGATTCGGTGGGATACTCAACCTCGAATTCGATTGTTTTGAACGGACTTTCAATGTCGGAAACAGAATACGTATCCATCGCGGTGGTTCAAAATGGTGTTGTTTCAAGACGTGTGATAGCAATTGAGCGCGATCCAGTTGATTTGAATTGCAATATGGATGATTTGGGCGCCTTGGAAATGGTAAGTCCGGGAACAAGCAACATTCCTAACTGCATGTCATTTGATACTGAAGTGAAAGTGAAGGTAAGGAATTGGGGCGTAAATGCGGTGAATACCATTCCCGTGGCATATCGATTGAACAACGGCACCATTAATTTGGATACCATTTTTGCGACAATTCCAAGTGGAGGAGAGTATGATTATATATTTGGAGCAACTTCAAACTTTACGCTCGGGACGAATACCATTGAGGCCTGGACGCAATTTTCTGGTGATGGAGTCGCTTTCAATGATACGATTCTGGATACGTTCAATGTGTATTTCAGCTCAAGTCTTGGACCTAATTTAACAGAAGATTTTGACGGATTCACGAATTGTAGCACTGCCTGGGACTGTGAATTGGTCACTTGTGGATTGCAAGGAGGATGGTACAACATTCCAAATGGATCGGGTGATGATATTGATTGGCGCACACACAGCGGAGCAACTGGATCAGGGAATACAGGACCTTCATCGGATCATACTTCAGGATCGGGGAAATACCTCTACATTGAAGGATCCGGACCATGCAACAACAGCACAGCACGTTTGTACTCGCCGTGTATCGACCTTACTGGAATTAATTCAGCTACCGTATCTTTCTGGTACCACGCTTGGGGAAGTTCTATTGGCGAATTGCATGTGGATGCGATCGCGGATGGAGAGTTTTTTGAGGATATTATGACACCGGTAATTGGCGAACAAGGAAACCAATGGAATCAGGAGGTTGTTGACTTGTCGCAATTCTCCAACAAACAGCTTGTCGTTATTATTCGTGGATCGAATGGAAGTAGCGGGTGGGTGTCCGATTTGGCGATCGATGATATCAATATCTCAGTAGGCCCTGTAGCAAATTACAATTCTAGCGAAACACAATTGTGTGCGAGCGATATTATTAGTCTTTCGAATACGTCGCTCTATGGAGATACTTACGAATGGAGTTTTCAGCCGAATACTGTGAATTTTGAGGGTGGAACGAATGCAAACTCTACCAATCCTCAAGTAAGTTTTAACGCTTCGGGGTTCTATACCGTTCAGCTTGTGGCTTCCAATACGGTTGGAAACGACACGTTAACCTTCACGGATTACATTTATATGTGGGAAGATCAACCATCTTTAGCGCCGATCTCTATTTGTTCGAATGATTCGGTCATTGTGAGTGCTAATAACAATGGTCAGCCTGTGGAATACTATCTCAATGGGCAAGTAGTATATTCGGGGACAAGCGCTTCGCATTACTTTGATACGGCACAAGATGGAGATGAAATTTATGTTTCTTATGCTGTGAATAGCGGCTGTAATCTAAATTCAGATACGGTACTCGTTGAGATTGTCGATGTTGAGACTGGGATTTCTCAAAACGGACTTCAGCTGAATGCCGCGGCAAACGGTGCAGTGTATCAATGGCTCGATTGTTTGAGCAATTATGCTCCAATTGCGGGTGAAACGAATCAAACCTACCTTCCAAGTGTGGACGGAGAATATGCCGTTCAGATTACTGAAAATGGATGTGTGGATACATCGGCTTGCTTGGTATTTAGCACGGTTTCTTTGAGTGAAATTGGTTTGTCTGATCTTTCTTTTTATCCGAACCCGACTGCCTCAAGCATTACCATTGATTTTGGAAAAAATGAAGGATGGGCGAGATTGGAGGTGTTAAGTTTGCATGGACAGGTGTTGCGTGAAACGTTTGTTCGAGATGCCGAATTGATGGAGTTGGAAATGCCAGAAGAGCCAGCGGTTTATTTCGTAAGGATTGAGACTTTGGAAGGGTTGGGAGTTATTCGTGTGGTGAAAAAATAGGTCTTCTAACCATATAACTATATAACCAAATGGTTATTAAGTAATATGCTTATAAAAGAATTTTGTAAAATTTTTTCGCTATCTTAATAGTATAACCTAACACTATTATTATGGCTTCAATTCAAAGATTTGGGTTCTCCCAACAACAAAATGATCTATCTAAAATTTTTAAAGCACTTGGACATCCGGCTCGTGTCGCAATTATTCAGCGTTTAATTAACGAAGGGAGAATAATGAGTAAAGTAATTGCTTGTGATATGCCAATTACGCAGCCGGCAATTAGCAAACACCTTCAAATCTTATTCGAAACGGGACTTGTTGGTTACGAAAAAGTCTCAAATGTCACCTACTACATCGTAAATCCACTGTTGATTGAAATGGCAGAAGGAGCGTTGAAAGAATTCCGAAATGAAACCAAAATGATCCACAAAGATTTTAGGAATGTCACCCTGAATACGCAGGTCTTACCAGAAGGATTTTAGACGAAAACTACCGAACAACTGTCAACTAAAAACATTTCTTGACTGTCAAATGGACGTATTTGGTAAGTCAATATTCAGTTGCCCGGTAATTTTCTGAGTCTAAATCTTTAAATCGCCACGGCGACTATTTTAACAGCCAGCTTCCGCCAACTGATAATACATTTTTGAGTGTAAGATAATCTTGATGATTTTCTTCATTGATTCCACCAGTAGGGCAGAAGCGAACATCCTTAAAAATGCCGCTGTAGGTTTCTAATGCCTTGGCGCCGCCAAATAAGTTTGCAGGGAAGAACTTGAAATATTGCCAACCCAAATCAATCCCACGAATGATTTCACTCGGAGTGGAAACGCCGGGTAAAAATGGGATGCCGCTAAAGTCAAATTGTTGGATCATTGAAGAAGTCAACCCTGGACTCACCATGAAATCTACTTTGTGTTTTACACAGTTCAATATGTCATCAGGCGAAACAATGGTTCCCACTCCAACTTTGAATTCATGGCCATATTTCTCTTTGAAAAGAGCGATGGCTTCCCAGGCGATTTCACTGCGGAGGGTAATTTCGATGCAGAATACATTCTGAGCTTTCAATTGCTCGTAAAACGTATCCACTTGACTTAACTCAGTAATGGTTGCTACGGGAATTAGCGGGTTGTTTTTAAGTATACTTTCGATGTTATTCTGAATCATATCGTAATGTTTTACAGGAAACTTGCACCAGTTTCGCTATTCGTTATTAAACCGCGCAGTCTATCAAATAAAGGGCGCCCATGGGATAAATTGTCATAAGGAACCTCACGCGTTGGTCGTTGGTCTAGGTCATCTGCATGACATTCCAGTGTTCCGCTTACGCCGTCCAGCGTAATTAAGTCACCACTTTTAATTTTTCCAATCAACCCGCCGCATGCTGCTTCAGGCACTACGTGAATTGCTGCAGGTACTTTACCTGATGCACCAGACATTCGCCCGTCAGTTACCAACCCAACATTGAAACCTCTTTTTTGAAGGACGGTGAGGGAAGGAGTTAATTTGTGCAATTCAGGCATGCCTTTTTGTTGTGGCCCCTGGAACGGAATCACAGCGACAAAATCTCGATCCAATTCGCCCGCTTGAAACGCAGTGATCAACTCATCTTGTTCATTAAAAACAATGGCTTCGGCTTTGACAATTCTATTTTCTGGAAGTACAGCTGAGGTTTTGATAACGGCATTTCCAATATTTCCTTTCAAAACAACCAATCCTCCTGTTTTTTGGAATGGGTTACTGACAGGGCGCACGATGCTTTCATTCAGCGATTCTGAAGGTCCCTCGTCATAACGGATGTTGCCGTTTTCTAATTTCGGTTCTTGCGTGTATTGTCGTAATCCATGACCAATAATGGTATTTACGTCTTCATGAAGCAATCCATGATCCAACAAAGTACGCATAACGAACGCCATACCGCCAGCCGCGTGGAAGTGATTGACATCTGCCGCACCGTTTGGATACACCTTGCAAAGCGATGGAATAATCTGTGATAATTCAGAAAAATCGTCCCAATTGATCGTAATTCCTGCCGCTTTCGCAATGGCAATTAAGTGGATGGTATGATTGGTAGATCCACCCGTTGCCAATAAGCCGATTATCGCGTTGACAATACTTTTTTCATCAACTATCTGCCCGATAGTGGTGGAATAATCTTTCTCTCGAATGTTTTTCATCAGCACCTTCATGGCCTCCTTGTTTAGGGCGCTTCGCATCGGTGTATTTGGATTGACAAAACTAGACCCTGGTAGTTGCATTCCCATGATCTCCATCAGCATTTGATTGCTATTGGCCGTTCCATAGAAGGTACACGTACCGGGCGAATGATACGAATCCGATTCTCCCTTCAACAATTCTTCTCGCGTAATTTTTCCTTCCGCAAAATCTTGTCGAATACGTGCTTTTTCATCATTGGTAATACCACTCGGCATCGGGCCGCCAGGTAAAAACAAGGCATGGTAATGTCCAAAGCTCAAATTTCCGATCATCAGTCCTGGTACAATTTTGTCGCAAATTCCAAGATTGACAACGCCATCGTACATATCGTGCGATAAACCAACTGCTGCTGACAATGCAATAACATCTCGACTCAACAAGGATAAATCCATGCCCTCCTGACCTTGAGTAACGCCGTCACACATGGCTGGCGTGGCTCCGGCGACCTGAACAGTAGCATTCAATTCCTTGGCATAGCCGCGAAGTTCATCGGGATAGCGCTCGTAGGGTTTGTGTGCAGAAAGCATATCGTTGTATGCAGTGATAATTCCAATGTTGGGCTCAACTCCCGCTGCTATGAGGGGCTTTTCGTGTGCATCACATCCGGCAAATCCGTGTGCCAAATTCCCGCAGCTCAATTGGCCGCGCGATTTTCGGTTTTCAAAATTGTATTTGTTGGTTGCGAGGTATGCCGCTCGTGCAGATTTGCTGCGTTCACGAATTCGCTCTGTAATTTCTTCTATTTTTTTATGTACCATTATTCAGAATAAAATATTTGGATATTTGGACATGCGTTTAATGTCTTATGAATCGGCAATTGTAGCGAGGTGTTTTGCAATACCTCCAGTTTTTGGGCGCCTGTGATTAACAAAGCAATGTTTTTTGCTTCACGAATAAACTCCAGGGTGCACGTAATACGGTTGGTTGGATGTGCCGGAGCATGCGTATTTAAAAACGATGCCGCTGATTTTAAGGCGATTTCTGAATCAGCATCATTCGGAAAAATAGAAGCCGTATGTCCATCTGGCCCCATTCCTAGAATGAGTAAATCCGTTCGTTGCGAAAATCGGGCGTATTTTTTTGCGAGAATTTCTAGGTTTCGTGCTGCATCTTTCAAATCATAAACCATCCCAGATATGTTCTGCTCCGAAACGTTTGAAAAACAATTTCGAATCAAACGTTCATTGCTGAATTCACTGTTCTGGGCAACATATCGTTCGTCGACCAAGCCAAGATGAACGTCGGATAAAAAGGAAAAATCGGCATTCATTTTCGCATAAGCCGGACCCGGTGTTCCTCCGCCAGAAAGCAAAACATTAGAGCTTCCGTGAACACGAATAGCGTCTTCCATCTGTTTGGAGCACCATTGCACAAATCCATCGATTAAGGCTTCTTTTGAGGTAAACGTGTGCTTCATTTTGGCGATGTTTTCCATTGTGTGTTTTCATCTAGAATTTCATCTCCAGGTCCCCAGGTACCCGATTCGTATAATTTCATCGGCGTTACTTTTTGCCAATGTTTCGTAATCGATTCAATCCACTCCCATGCTGCTGCCAATTCATCATAGCGCATGAATAAGGTCTGATTTCCACGAATCACATCCATCAACAATCGTTCATAAGCATCTGGCATTCGATCTTTGAAAGAGTCGATAAAATCGAGTTTTAACGAAATTGGTTTGAAGCGATATCCACCTGGCCCAGGAACTTTGCTCAGTTGCACCAATTCAATGCGTTCTTCTGGTTGCAATCGAATGATCAATTTATTACGCAGCGGATGGTGGTTTGATTCTTGAAATATATTGTGCGGTAACTCTTTGAAGTTTATGACAATATCTGAATAACGTTTTTTCATGCGCTTTCCAGTTCTCAAATAGATCGGTGTGTTTTTCCAACGCCAGTTGTCAATGTATGTTTTTAGCGCAACAAATGTTTCTGTCTCTGAATCGTAAGCGTCAATATCCTCGAGGTAAGAGTTCAATTTTGTTCCACTCGCAGTGCCTCTCGTGTATTGCCCACGCACAACATCTGTTTCCAAGGAAGCCTTTGTAAAAGGTCGCAATGATTCCAGTACTTTCTGCTTTTCGTTGCGCACGGTATCTGGATTGAGGTTGGATGGTGGCTCCATGGCAATCAAACACAGTAATTGAAGCAAGTGGTTTTGCACCATGTCCAATAATGCTCCTGTTTTATCGTAATAGCCCGCGCGCTTTTCCACGCCCAAACTTTCGGCAACGGTAATTTGAATGTTTTCAATGTTTTCGGCATTCCAGGCGCGCTCGAACAAATGGTTGGCGAATCGCAATACCATCAAGTTTTGAACGGTTTCTTTACCCAAGTAATGATCAATTCTGAAAACTTGTTTCTCTGTAAATGCGTCCGCAATAATGTCGTTAATTTCCTGGCTCGACTTTAAACTGTGTCCTAGCGGCTTTTCTAATACCACTTTGCTGTTGTCCTGAATTAAGGACGCTTCTTTCAATGCACTACAAATTTCTGAAAAGGCTCCGGAAGGAACAGAAAAATAGAAAATGCTCTGACGCAGTGGGTGTGCGTCCAGACGTTTTTTCATTTCAGCATAATGCGCTACGTCGTTTTTAGGCACTTCTAAAACAACAATATGATCGAAGAATTTTTTCACAATTTTTGGATCAGCTCCGTCAAGAAATTGTGCAATTTCCTGAAGAAATACAGTTCTGTCTTGCTTCGAGCGACTCAAGCTAAGGATTTCAAAATCGATGTTAAGTTGACCCGCGACGAAACGATGAAACAAGGCGGGAATGATTTTACGCTTCGATAAATCGCCGTTTCCGCCGAAAATGACAAGGTTGAATGCTTTAAATTGTGAAGTTTGTGTTCGGCTTCTCATTGTAGTGACTTTGGTCAAAGATAAATACTTTTTGTAAAATATACAATAAGGATTTTTTTTGTACATTTGAAGGTACAAACCTTAAATACGAACTATAAAATGCTCATTGTAGTCGAAAGCGGATCAACAAAGGCAGATTGGATGATCCTTCATAATGGTACTGAAACTATCTCAAATACAAAAGGTTTCAATCCATATTTTCATTCAAAAGATGATATTCTGTCTGAATTGAATAACAATGAGATGCTTGGTAGCGTCAAAGATCATGTTCAGCAATTGTATTTCTATGGAGCTGGATGTTCTAGTCCAGAGCTGAATGCAATTGTAGAAAGCGGTTTGGCAGCATTTTTTCGGAATGCAAAAATTACAGTAGATCATGATTTGAATGCAAGTGCTTTTGCTTGTTATAATGGTGAGCCTGAAATTGCTTGTATCCTCGGGACAGGGTCGAACAGTTGCCATTTTGATGGAGAAGTGGTGTATGAGGAAGTACCCGCATTGGGACATTTACTTGGCGATGAAGGAAGCGGAAATTATTTCGGGAAACGCATGTTGGCAGATTACCTTTACAAAAGATTGCCCGAACCAATGCATCAACGTTTTGTATCGATGGGGTTGGACAAAGCCGCAATTGTAGATCGTGTGTATCGTCAAAGTGATGCGAATGTCTTTATTGCCTCCTTAATGCCGGTGCTTATCGATAATAAGAATCTCCCTTATGCTCAAAAATTGATTAGAAAAGGATTTCAAGAGTTTATAGATGTACACGTAAAGTGTTACAGCGATTATCAATCGTGCGAAGTGAATTTCGTGGGTTCTATCTCGGACCTATTGAAAGACGAATTGCACCAGGTTTGTGAAGAGAATGGGATCCGCTTGGGAAGAATTGTCCGTAGACCCCTGCAAAATCTTGTGAACTATCACGTGAAATTATTGGAGAACGTTTGATCACTCAAAAGTGATTTTTAACCATTGAAAAAAGAGATTATGAAACTGCGTATTCTAACCATGGGTATTGGTCTTATTTTGTCGGCTTCTCTCACGGCTCAAAATAGAAAATCATTAACAACGCCAGAAATTGAGGCGCAAATTGAAGCAGATCTTGCAGCCATGTCTGTTGAGGAAAAAGTAGGACAAACGTGTCAAATTACCTTGGATGTGCTATTGAAGAGAGATGCTGAAGGCAATGTTATTGAACCCATTCGCGTCGATCCTGAAAAGGTAAAAGAAGCCATTGTGGATTATGGCGTTGGTTCTGTTTTAAATGTTGGATGGCACACCTTACGATTGGAAGATTGGGAGCACATCATGGAGCTTGTTTATCAGCCTTATGACAACGAAGAAACGACTTCACCAATATTGTATGGTATTGATGCAATTCATGGTGTGAACTATACGGTTGGAGGCACGTTATTCCCGCAAGAGATTGGCTTGGCAGCCACGTGGAACCCTGGTTTGGCCATGCGATTTGGTTCTGTAACTGCCTATGAAACACGTGCATCCGGCATTCACTGGAATTTTTCACCAGTATTAGATTTAGGTCGCCAACCATTGTGGTCGCGAACTTTTGAAACGCTCGGAGAAGATCCTTTCCTTGTGTCTGTTATGGGAAAAGCAATAACATGCGGTTATCAAGGTGAAGGTGGTATTGACTCAGAACACGTAGCATCCTGTATGAAACATTTTGTTGGGTACAGTAATCCGTCCAGTGGACGCGATCGAACACCGGCCTGGATTCCTGAAAAATACATGGAAGAATTGTACCTGCCTCCATTTAAAGCGGCAGTGGACGAAGGTGCCCTTACCGTTATGATCAACAGTGGTGTGGTGAATGGAATTCCTGGACACGAGAACTATGAACTTCTTACGGAAACATTGAAAAATGAATGGGGATTTGAAGGGTTTGCAGTTTCCGATTGGGAAGATTTCATCATGTTAAACACGGTGCACAGAACAGCACCAACCCTGAAAGATGGAATTATCAATGCAATCAATGCGGGTGTTGATATGAGTATGGTTCCTATGGCTCCGCAATATCAAGAGTATTGCAAATTGACGCTTGAAGCGGTGAAGGAAGGAAGTATTTCCGAAGATCGATTGAATGATGCTGTACGTCGAATTCTTCGTGTGAAGTACATTGTTGGTTTGTATGAGAAGAACAGAAATCAGGCGAAGAAGTACAAAGATTTCGGATCAGAAGAATTCCAACAATTGGCGCTTGGTAGTGCTTTGGAATCGATTACCCTTTTGAAAAATGATGACGTTTTACCACTTAATGAAAATCAAAAAGTCTTGGTTTCGGGTCCAACGTCGAACAACCTGATGTACTTGAATGGTGCTTGGACGCATACTTGGCAAGGAGACAAACCAGAATTTAATACAGAAGGGCGTCTTTCTGTTCGAGAAGCGTTTGAAGCGCAGGTAGGAAAAGAAAATGTTTTGTTCTCGCAAGGAGCCGAATTATTCCTGAATGAAGGGTACGAAGATTCCAAACTTGTGGATGAAGAAGATTTTAAATCCAAAGCTGCACAGTCTGACGTGATCGTTTTGTGTTTGGGGGAATATCCAAGTACTGAAAAACCAGGCGATATTCGCTCATTGAATTTGGATCCAGCTCAATTGGAATTGGCAAAAATGGCATATGCTACGGGCAAGCCTGTTGTTCTGGTGTTGCTTGAAGGAAGACCGAGAATTATCCGGGACATTGTGGAAGGCGCAGAAGGGATTGTACAAGCCTATCTTCCAGGCGATTTTGGAGGAGAAGCACTTACGAAGCTACTTTACGGTGAAGAAAATTTCTCAGGAAAACTTCCATATACGTATCAAAAATACGACGGACAAATTGAGTTTTACGATCATCCGAGAAGCGTTGCACGTCACAAATCAAATGCATTTAATGCATTCGATCCTCAATGGGAATTTGGCTTTGGCTTGAGTTACACGTCTTTTGAATATTCAAATCTTACTTTCAGTCAGGAGTCACTAACAGCCTCAGATTCCATTGTAGTTTCGGTGGATGTTACCAATACTGGCGATAGAGCGGGGAAAGAAGTCGTGCAACTATATATATCGGACCATTTTGCATCCACAACGCCTGCTGTGAAGCGGTTGAGAGGATTTGAAAAAGTGAGTCTTAACCCAAAAGAAAAAAAGACTGTTACCTTTGTAGTCACTACTGAAGATCTTCAGTTCTATGGGAAGGAAAGCGCATGGGTAAGCGAACCGGGGAAATTTAGTGTATTTTTAGAAACGCTTTCTAAAGACTTTGAGCTAAAGTAATTGTATGTCCTACAAAATTAAATTCGACCATTTTTTTTCGTATTCGTTCTCATTGGATTGTGCCATTTTTGGTTACAAAGACGGTAAAATACACGTATTACTCATCAAACGTGCTATGGAGCCATACTCGGGTGAGTGGGCGATTCCGGGAGATCTCGTGTATCCAGACGAAGACTTGCCGATTGCTGCAACGCGAATCCTAACCGAATTAACAAAACTAGAAGAGGTTGATTTACATCAAGGGCAAACGTTTGGGAATCCAAATCGTCACCCACAAGGACGTGTCATTACCTGTGCCTATTTTGCGTTGGTTCGAATCGATGACTTGACTGCAGAGGCCGATTCTTGGGCGGAGGAAGTAATGTGGGCACCCATGAATGAGGTTCCTCAATTAGCCTTCGACCACAAAGAGATTGTCATGTCTACCTACGAAAACCTTAAGGAAAAACTCCACCGAGAGCCTATTTGCTTCGACTTGTTGCCAGAGAAATTTACTCTGAACGAAATGCAGCAATTGTATGAATATGCGTATGACGTAGAAATGGACAAAGCGAATTTCCGAAAGAAAATTAAGTCTATTCCGCTCGTGCATTTGGAAGAAAAGCAAAAGAACGTCAAGCACCGACCTGCCAATTTATTCACGTTTGATTTGAAACGGTACAAGAGCATGGTAGAGGAGGAAAATTACCTTTTCCGAATGTAAAAACGTTAAAAACAGCTAATTCAGGTAAAAAATTCCCGTCATAGTTTTACTTATTGTATATTTTACAATATATTAGTGTCATTAAAATTAACTTAATATGAAAAAATTCTATACACTTATTGCTGCTGTTTTATTTTCAGCTTCTACTTTCGCCCAGAACGATGTCCCTGCAAGTGCAAGTGACAACTGGATTGCATTTATGAATGTTTCAGACCTTCCGTCTGATGGAGGGGCATATCAGTTTGGTTCACCATGGGCACTTCCAGATGTCAAAACAACTTTGGATGTCCCAAATAATACGATTACGTTGCAGCCAAACTTTAATACGTATGCAGCGAATCCAACTGATCCATATTGGGTAGACCAAACAACGTTTGAAGGGAACAAGCAAATGGAAGCATTGACTTTTGTTGAGCCAGGACCATCCTTTAACGGATCAGATTTGACATTCTCAGGATATGTTTTGTCGCACACAATTGATGCGGATTACGAAGTATCTTTCTTTATCAAGGCATTGGATTCTACGAACGGATACGCAGATGCGTTAAGCGGTGCATACGTTCAAACGATGCCTATGAGCGGTAATTTCACAGTTACAGTTCCCGCGGCTGAATTGCCTTCAGGATTGTTGGTTCAATATGGATTCAGTGTAACTGGACCAAATGCAAATCCTTTGGATGAGGCGGCATTAGGAAGCGTTGTAATTGGAGAGCAAGATTTTACGGGAATTGAAGAGTTAGAGGTAACTGCTTCAGCATACCCGAACCCAGCAACAGACGAGTTGATTTTGTCAAGCGATGCTGGAATTGAATCCTTTGAGATTGTCAATGTTGCAGGACAGGTAGTTCTTTCTGGTGAAGGAACAACTGTGAATGTTTCAGCATTGAACGAGGGAACTTACATTGTTCGTGTTGAAACTGCAGAAGGTTTGGCAACAACACGTTTTGTGAAGAAATAGTAAATGTTTAGTTGATTACCGGGGGAGGCTAGACCTCCCCTTTTTTGTACATTGTTATGAGAATACTAGTAATTTTTGTGTTGTTCCCAATGCTTTCTTTCAGCCAGAATTGGGTGCAAATTTGGTCGGATGAGTTTGATGGGACTTCTCTTAATTACAATAATTGGGAGCCAGAAATTGGGACGGGAAGTTCTGGCTGGGGAAACAATGAATTACAGTATTATACGGCAAGTCCGAACAACGTTTCTGTCGATTCGGGATACTTGCACATCACAGGGTTAAATCAATCTTTTCAAGGGTCTAATTTCACTTCTACACGAATCAAATCGGAAGGTCTTTTTGATTTCCAATATGGAAAGGTAGAATCGCGTATTAAGGTGCCAGTGGATCAAGGTCTTTGGCCAGCGTTTTGGATGCTTGGTTCTGATTTTTCATCTGTTGGATGGCCGCACTGTGGTGAGATTGACATTATGGAGCATGTGAACAATGAATTGCAAGTGCACGGAACCATCCATTACGATCAATGGGGTCATAATTATTCTGGAGATTTCGCTTATACCGATGCTTCCATCTTCCACGTTTATGGATTGGAATGGGACAGCGAAGAGATTCGTTGGTATTTAGATGGAGTGCAATTTCACCAAGAGCCTATTGGTGCTGGAACATCGTCACGTGAAGAGTTTCACACGCCTTTCTTCTTTATTCTGAACCTCGCAATTGGAGGAAATTGGCCGGGGCCACCAGATGCATCTACCGAATTTCCTGCTGTTATGATGGTTGATTACGTTCGGGTGTACCAGGAAGCGAACAACATTGAAGAAACTAATCTTCCAGAGCTTGCGTTAGCGGCTTTTCCAAATCCAACAGCTGACCAATTGGAAATTACTGCTTCCGAAGAGATTCGTTCTTACAAAGTTGTCACTCTTCAAGGAGCAATTTTAAGTGAAGGAGAGGGGAATACAATTGATGTAGAGGATCTCGCGGCCGGAGTTTACTTTGTGGAAGCTACTACAACCAATGGTAATGTTGGCAGCGTACAGTTCGTAAAGCAGTAGACAATCGGTCACTTCTTGGGTTATCAAATGAACAATTGGGTATTCAGCCAATGTTCGAGTACGTACATATTTTAAAAAATCCAATTTCATATGCCGTTGATGTATTGTGATGGGAGATTCAACCTGAGTGTGCTGAATCTTTCGCTGTCAAATATGATCAGCATGCTAACATGGTAGCGTCTTGTGTGAGATGGTGCTGTTGTCCGATAGCTTTCGAGGGTATCGAATGGTGTGCGATGAGAATGGACCAAAGGGTTGCTATCGAAGAAATATGGAAAACACATTTCGAGAATTCTACAATTAACGAATAGTCTTCTTAACTATATAAACAAATGGTTATATAGTAATCTAAAAATTGCTCGCTTTTCTCGCCAAAAAATCGTAACTTCTTTAGTCGCTGATTACTCAATACACCCCTATAACTGAGCCGCTTGATTCACCAGACTACCGCTGTATCATCATTCCACCCCAAAGAGATGGAGATTCGTGGAAACCTATTTGACTTGGGCTATTCCATCGGATTTGCTCCTTACGTGTCTCGCCGTTTCCAATGTCAAATGCTATTTCCAAATCCAACTCTTCCACCGTGCTCAAGTCAAAATTTCTGAAAGCAGAAGAAGGGATGGAAATTTCTACCTGATAACCGTCTTCTGTGGATTTGAACGCAATTGGGAGATCCATTTTCTCATTAGTTTTCCAATTCCATACATACGTAGATTCCCCACAATTAATTCCCAGATGTTGGTCGCTAAGCAACAAAAACTTACGTTTCTTATCCGCATTTGGGTTGGTGCTGAATGCTATTTCAATCGCATCGCCGTTCCATAAGTCTCCTCCATCTTGAATGTTCTCACGAGGCGTTGGATCCATAATTTTGAAGGCGAAAAATAAATTGTCATCATTGTGAGCAACAGAAAACTTGTGATCCATCACTTCTGTGAATTGAGCGTCCCATTCTCCAAAGTCTCCGTCCACCGTTACGTTGGTATTAAGAGCTGCTGTTTCTTTGCGCAGTTTTCCACTAAACGGCACCAATTCAATGGATTGTATTTCGATAACACCTTCCGCAAAAACTTGAATCAATAATTGCTTAATGTTAGAGGCATTTACATCAAATTCGTCAAACGGGAAAAGACTCAAAGGAATTTGAACCTTACTCCATTCTTTTGTAATTGCATCGGATTTTAAGTAGGCTTTGTTATACCCGAGCCATGCTTGAGCACCACTATAATCTTCCAAACAAAAAGCCCAGGGAATATTTGTGAAATCTTCTCCAGTAGAGCGCACCGTCATTTCGAGTGCAAGGGTATCCACCACATATCCCAAATCTTTTCCTTTCCAGCCATCCCAACCGAATCCCATTCCAACCCAGTCACATCCGCCTTGATCGGAATTCCAGTTCACTTGCAAGATGTTTTTATCGTCTGTATCGGCCACAAGTTTTCCTTTAATGCACGAATTCCCATCCGAAGTCCAGAAGTCAGCCAAACTTTCATCGAAAACGGAGAGCTGAGTAAAGCCACGAACGTTGTATTCCTCTTGAGGTTTCCCCTCGTATAGACCAACCTTCTTGACGCGAAATTTCTTCTTGTTTACTTCAACGGCTTCCACATCCAACGTATCCTGCCCAAAAGCAGAAGTTGCGGAAATAACTAGAAAAGCAATTATTTTAAGGCTGTAGTGGACCATTCTCTGTAAATATCATGTAATCTAATCCTGATTTTGCAAAACCTGAAGCGGGATTTGCCAAATGCAGCACACTTACTTTGTTTAATTTGTCAGGGTTAAAGGCGCCATTTCCAGCACCGCCACCATCGAGTTCGTTGTATGGAATTGAGATGAGCTTCCAACCTTCCCAGTCAACAGCAATCTCTTTTTGAAATTGATCTTCACTAGCTGCATCGAATGTTCCATCTTCGTTTTCATCTTCATCAAAACGGAACAAAACGAGAGTATTCGGTAAACCAACCTCTCCGTACACTAACGCATTGAAGTACAAAATTTCGGCATTATCGGTTATTGGTAATGTAGTTGATCCGTAAGCCGAAGCGTTGAAATCTAACAAACCTACAAGCCAATCCCAATCTACTTCACCCTGCATGTTGATGTAAGATCCTTCCTGAGGAGAAGTGCCATCGGTTTTGATTGTGAAATCCATGTTTGCTCCAGACTGAATAAAGTTCGTCCAACCGGATAAGTAACCTGTTTCAAAATCGGCCAAAACAAATCCAGGATTGGTCTTAGGAGCAGCAACGGTAATTGTCGTTGTTAATGTATCTGTTTCACCGGGAAATGTGAGCATTACGTCACAGGTTTCCGCTCGGAACATTGGAAAGTTTGTTGTACTTCCATCCCAGGTGGCATTGCTTGCATCGAGATTGTTACTGATGCCTTCAATAATTTTAGTAGCACCACTGGTTTGCCCCGTGATGGTAATTTTCCAATCCACGAGTTTGGAGATTTCTGCTGTAAAATAGACCGTTTCCCCAGATGAGAAATCGACGGTGCCTTGGCTTGCTGCCAATCCTGTTACAACTTCAAAAGTTCCGTAAATATCGATGAGATTTGGCCCTTCTACGTTCCCAACTTCTTCTTTCCTGCAGCTAACAAGTGCTGCCCCAATAAGTAAACAAGCGATTATCTTCTTCATATCTTAAAATTTCATCACGTAAAAAATGGAGAATTGATCCAGACGATACGATGCATCGGTTACAAAGCTATTTGCATTCGATTCATACATCAACGCCAGATATACGTCACTGGAAAAATCCAAACGCAATCCTCCGGAAACATTTATTTCCTGTCCATCAACAGTGTAGGTGTTGTAGTTTACGATGGCGTCATCACTATCGCGAACGGGTAATTGCTCGTTACCATTCGCTCTTAATAAGAAAACGTTCCCCATCAGGAAAAGGTTGTCAAAAATCTCACCTTCTAGCCCTAAATTTAATTGCGTTGATGCCAAATCGACATTTTCAAAATCAAATTCGCCAGTGCGAGATGTTTGTTGTTGCGTCAATCCAAGTTGAACATTCCATTCTTTTTTACCCTCCCAAAGTTTGCTAGCATGGAACATCGCCCCCACATTGGCCATTACAAATGATTTCAAAGCCGTAGTTCCTTGTCCGCGAATTTCATTTAGGTAATAGATTTTTGCATCTGCCTCTACAATACGTTTGGTATCATGATAGCTAGCGCCCAGGTAGGCTCCTCGTCTGTTCATTGTAGCAATTCCGTATGGAAGCACGTTGTTAATGGCAGGATTGTAATCCATCAACCCAACAGAAATCCCTTGATTGAACAAAGTTGGATCGTTGTACAGGTCATAAGCGGAAACAGGTCGCAGGATTTGACCATTGGTATATCTAGTAAAGAAAGTGTTCTGTTGGTTGTAATTGATTCGTTTGGATTGAGCTCCAAAACTTCTAAAGTCGGCTCCATTGTCCATGTATCCCAAATCCAAATTCAACCCAAGTTTTTTGAAATTGACATACCCTCGTAGATGAATGAAATAATCGGATAGGTCTTTATCCGGGAACAAGCTCTGAGATGTTGATCCAATCCCTGATTCGCCATCAACTCCGTAGGTTAAGTCTTCCTCACCAAGAGAAACGCTGTAGGTCAAAGAACTAACCTTGTTGTTGTAGATGTTGCTATCCAAAGCTGTTCCGGCCAAATCGAAAACACGCACGTGATTCAAACCAATCTGCACCTTTTTACTTTGGGTGATAATGATGTTTCCGCCGCCATACAAGCGCTCTAAAATGTTCGCAAAGTTCGTTGGGTTCAATCGAGAAACGAAACCGTTAAACTCGACTTCGTTGACAATTTTAGGAAATTCCAATCCAAAATTAACCGAAGCTCCTTGCTGACGCCATGTGTTGTTGCGATAGAATGTTTCGTAATTTACAACGTCCTCTTTGATGCGCATTGTTCCAATTGAGGAAGTTAGAAAATCTTGATTGTGATTGTAAAAAGTGTACGGGGTCAATTTGTAATCAATATTCCCAATATGATAGCGTACCACATCTTTGGCAACACCGCGCACGTACAATTGACGTACTCCGAACTCTACACCTCCGCCCCAAAAGCCGCCAAATGCGTTATCGATACGGAACATGCCGAGAATTTCAGTATTCTCGTTCGGATTGATCTTAATTCCCAAATCGAGGAGAGCGTATCCGCCAGTACTTCTTGGTGCTGTTACTGTGTCTCCGTCTGATTCAATTTGCGCGTGAGAAACCAAAGATCTGGCGCCTCCAAGAAATTGAACTTTTTTCGCTTTTTGAGCCGATACATCAAATAAGCAAAAGATTGCGATGATTCCTATGTAGATTGATTTCATTGTGTTAGAAGAATATTTTGAATTCAACCGTTGTTTCCATTCCGCTGTATTTATCCAGTTCAAAACTGTAATCACGGTAATTCATCCAACGATGACGAATGTATAGTCCAGTATTTTTAGACATTTGAATGTCCATTCCGATGGCATAGCTCAGTCCTTCCTGATCTTTAGGGCGCTGCGTTGTAGCGCTGAGTTCGGTATTGTTTCCTCCGTAAATGCGATCGTACCCGAGGTAATTGCTAATCACGATATTTCGTGTCAGTTCGTAATAAAATTCTACTTGATGGTTGAAGCTACGCAGGTAGGCCTCGTCTGAATAAACAGGAAGCGCAGAGAAGGTGCTTTGTACATTGTGGAATCCTCCTAGGTAGAAAAACATGAGTTTTCTGTTGAAGATTTTGGCGTGCGTTTTAAAGCTAACTTCAATTGAGTTGAACCCTTTTGGCGTTACCGAATCGGTGATAAGCATTGTTTCGTAGGCTCCGCGATAGATCTTGCTGATGTTTCCGTAAGGTCCAACGCCAGACGGGAAGTTCCAACGCCAAAAGCGCGACAATTGTAATCCGTTTGCAGGGTGTCCATAAGTAATACGATCTGAAAGTCCTTCAATTTCCGTTGCAGCGCTGTATCCCAGGGTCAATTTATGTCTTCCCAATTGCAGATCGGTATTTAAGATCAATCCCTGGCGGTTATTCGTCATCTGACCAATAGTCGTTACAGAACTCGCAAATGGAAATAGGAGTGGTGCTCCTCCCACGGTTCCGTCGGGAACAACGGGTTGATATTCTTGAATGGATGTATTGAAGAAGATTCCGTTGTTATTGATTGCCTTCGGACTAATTCGAAAGAAGCGCAGTTCGATTGGGAATTTTGTTAGTTCTTCTTGAAATTGAAAACGCACGTCAATTACTTCGCCCCAGTCGCCTTCATCGTTCGGAGAAAAATAGTTTCCTGCTCCCATCTCGCCATAAAAAGTAACTACGTCCTTCCATTTGAATTCATACTCGGTAGTTACCATGTTAAAGCCAACCAATTCTCTTGCAAGGCTATCTGAGAACGTTTTTCCGCGAACGCCATTCAAACTGATGAAATGATCTCCCAATCCTTTGCGAATTCGACCACCAGAAAGCTGATTCGGAGTAGGGGCGGATCCGCCACTTAGCTGCGATTTTCCATGCATTGCAGAAAACGAGAAATCCATAGGTAAATCGGCACCATCTAAAATGAAACCATGGAATGCTTGTTGCCCCCAACGAACATCTTGCGTTAAAGCGCCATTTTCATAATACGTTTCATAGCGTTCGAACATTTTCCTCGTGTTCGGGTCCCATGGATTTCTCTCGAACAAACTAAAGCGGTTGTATCCCGTGTTCGAGGCAAATGTCAAAGGACTCAGTTTGTGCCAGTGAATTCCACCCGTTCTAATTCCAAATGTGCCGTATTTGGTGGAATGCGTTCCGTTAAGATTCACACCAAGAAGTAATCCTTGAACGTAATCTTCATCGCTTCCCGTCATAGGATTCCAGATGTACAGGTCGGTGGAGATAGAAGTATTTCGAGTAGGACTAATCCCAAGAGTCATGCTCAGTTCTGGTAAATTGCTATCATCACCAATGAACACGCGGTTATTGATGTCTCCCATTTCTGGGTACTGTGTGTCCATGGTCGTATAAGCGCCCAGGAAACGGTAATAGCCGGAGATGGAAATGTTTGAAAGCGCTTTTTGAAATTTCTTTGGTTCCAATCCACCATTGTCGGGTTTGAACATACTGGAGTCTGGTGTAGACTGACCGAATACAATCGAAGACAAACCGATGGCTAAAAGTGCTATGAGAGATCTAGTAAGCAAGAGGTTCTAATTTCTGTGATTTAAATTGAACTTTTTCCGTATTGTCTGGATTGATTTCCACGTAAAACGGGATGTTCATGTAGGCTACTTTTTCGTTGTCGTCTACAAATACAAACAGTCGATAGCGTCCTTCTTCCATCGGTGCCTTTAACGTAATTTCTGGATTTCGCTGCCCTCTGATTTTTCCAAGAATAATTGGTGGTTTTCCTTCAGCGTCACCTCCTGACTTCTTATCGGTACTTTCCGGATACAGTTCCCAACGGTAATTCAAATTGTCGTTGTTTGCATCCGAGGCATTTACAGTAAACGAATATTTCGCACCGCTTTCCAGTATCATGTTGTGCAGCGTTGCATGTGTTTGACTTATAATACTGTCCAAAGAAGGTGCTCGATTTTCTGGGTAACTTCCAGACCAACAGTAATGTAAAGCGTCTATGGCTTCTGTTGGCATGCCGTCTTCCGTAAACAGGCCGTACCACGTACTTGTGTATTCTTGTTTGTGTCCCCACAAAAAGGCAAAAGAGCCAATACATTGTTCTGTTTGTGATGCGATATTTTCTTGGTAGCGATTGAGGTAAGAATCAAATTTTTCAGAACTGCTTTGTTCTACAGAGGCTCCCCACATCGTTTTGGTAATTTCCCAATGTCCCGTTGGTCCCCATTCCGTAATCATGTATGGCCCTTGGTAATTTCCTTCTTTTAAAACCTTTTTTACATTGCCAACATCTCCATATGTATTAATGCCATAGATATCAATTTCAGGAAGTTGATCCATGACAAATTTGAGCTTTTCAGCATTCGTTCCTGCGGTAACGGTCGTAGTTGGATGATTCGGATCCTCTTCATGAACCATTTTGGCGATGTCGTTTACAGCCTTCCAAACTTTGGTGTTTGAATAGTTTAACTCGTACTCATTACCAACAGCCCACATAAGTAAGGCGGGATGGTCTTTGTATTTGCGTATTTCTTTACGGAAGTTTTCGAGCTGACTTTTAACGCGTGCTTCATTGTTGTAATCGAAACCGTGGCGTTCGTGCTGTACCCACAGCCCCATCATCACCATTAACCCTTTTTCATGAGCAGCATCCAATACTTCCTGTGCATTATCAGTACCCCAGGTTCTAATCGTATTTCCACCTGCTTCAACAAGGATGTCGAGGTGTTTTTCTCCTCCTGCGCCATAAATGTAATACGGCTTTCCGTCAACAAGCAACTGCCATTGATCGCCCGTTTTATCTACAGTAACAACTTTTGTTTGTGCCTGGGCATTCGTCAACGTAAACAATACGAATAGCATTGAGCAGAAGCTCAGTATGTTTTTGGTAAAGATGCTTTTATTCGTCCTCATAAGATATTGTAGATTGTACAATAATAAGTGTTTTTTTTTCTAGCTACAAGAAAAAAATAGCATTACTCATCTCAATTTACGGAAATGATCGGCAATTTTCTGAGCAATTCTCAAAGAATTCGAATAAAATTTTTGGCTGACAACAAAGTTCTAACCTAGGAATTCAGTGCGGATTCGATCGGATCGATGAATCAATAAAGCCAATAGGGATGCATTCATTTTTTTAAAAAGAATAATTGTATTTAGTACAATAAGTAAATTTTATGTACATTTCGACCAAACTACCATGCATATGAATACTTCTTTTGCTACCATCGATTACGTAATTTTTGCTCTGTATGCTGTCCTAATTTTATCAGTAGGACTTTGGGTTTCTCGCTCCAAGAAGGGAGTTCAGAAGAATGCAGAAGATTATTTCCTGGCGAGTAAATCGCTACCCTGGTGGGCAATAGGAGCCTCTTTGATTGCTGCAAACATTTCCGCGGAACAGTTCATTGGAATGTCTGGATCTGGTTACAAGGTTGGACTTGCCATTGCATCTTATGAGTGGATGGCAGCAATTACATTGATTGTGGTTGGAAAATTTTTCCTTCCGATTTTTATCGAAAAAGGCATTTATACGATTCCCGAATTCGTTGAGAAACGATATTCTACGCAATTGAAAACGATCCTTGCCGTCTTTTGGATTGCCCTCTACATATTCGTAAATATCGCATCCGTGCTTTACCTCGGTGCCTTGGCAATGGAAATTATTTTGGGTGTTCCGCTGGTTTACGGGGTGATTGGATTGTCTTTATTTGCCGCGGCGTATTCTCTTTACGGAGGGTTGGCCGCAGTTGCCTGGACAGATGTTATTCAGGTGGTATTCCTGGTAATCGGTGGATTGGTCACAACGTATTTGGCTCTAGATGCCGTTTCTGGTGGCGAAGGCGCATTGGTCGGAATTCAGAAGATGTACAACGAAGCACCTGGTCGCTTTGCTATGATTTTAGATTCGGAAAACCCCGAATATTCGAACTTACCTGGAATAGCTGTTCTTGTTGGAGGAATGTGGGTTGCCAATTTGTATTACTGGGGGTTCAATCAGTACATTATTCAAAGAACATTGGCGGCCAAATCCTTGAAAGAATCGCAAAAAGGAATCTTAATGGCCGCGGTGTTGAAAATCTTCATTCCGCTAATTATTGTCGTTCCAGGAATTGCAGCGTACGTAATGACGCAAGATCCTGAGTTGATGAATAATTTGGGAGCAGCCGGAGCAGAAAGTGTTCCAACAATGGCTGATCCTGATAAATCCTACCCATGGTTGCTACAATTCTTACCTGTTGGCTTGAAAGGCTTGGCATTTGCCGCGCTGTCTGCAGCCATTGTGTCTTCGTTGGCCTCCATGCTGAATTCAACATCCACCATTTTCACCATGGATATCTACAAGCCATATATCAACAAACAGGCAGGAGATAAACA
This sequence comes from Fluviicola sp., assembly GCA_043584915.1. Lineage (GTDB taxonomy): Bacteria > Bacteroidota > Bacteroidia > Flavobacteriales_D > Crocinitomicaceae > UBA4466. The sequence continues at coordinate 491,643 of CP121319.1, read as the reverse complement.
ATTGGTAAATACGGGGCGAATCTCAGCGGGTGTTGCCTTATTGATAGGTGCAATTGTGGCACCGTTACTTGGTAATATTGAGCAGGCATTTCAGTTCATACAAGAGTACACAGGAGTAGTAAGTCCTGGAATTCTCGCTGTGTTTATGTTAGGATTGTTTTGGCGAAAGGCGACGAATCGAGCAGCAATTTATGGAGTAATTCTCTCAATTCCGGTAGCGATGTATTTTAAAGTCGCTCCTAATAATTGGATTGATAGTTTCCTTTTTGTAGATCTTCCTTTCCTCCATCAGATGGGGATAACCACGCTTGCTACCATGTTCATTATTGTAATCGTGAGTTTGAGACAATTAAAAGGGGCCAATGATGCCAAAGGAATTGTTATTTCAAAGGAAACCTTCAAAACCTCTCCAGCATTTAATATCGGTTCCTTCGCAGTTCTGATTTGTTTGACAGTGCTTTATGCCTTGTTCTGGAATTAAAAAATAATATCATGAAAATGAAAGACCTTATTCAGGATTTTCCGCAACAGTTGCAGGAATCTTTAAATATTACGAATCAATACAAATTATCTTTTGATAGAACCATTACGAATGTTGTGATTTGTGGCATGGGCGGTTCTGGAATAGGCGGTGAGCTTATAAAAGAATGGGTTCGACCGCATGTGAAAGTGCCCGTGGAAGTAAACCATAGCTACTCCATTCCTTGTTATGTGAATCGAACTACTTTGATTGTTGCTTGTTCTTATTCAGGAAATACAGAAGAAACTTTGACGGCAGTTGATGAGGCGTTGAAAAGAGATGCTTTGGTAGTGGGGACTTCAAGTGGTGGTAAATTGACAGAAACTTTGCAGGATTCCAACAACGATATCATAAAAGTTCCGGGAGGTCTCCCTCCTCGAGCTGCATTGGCATATCCGCTGGTTCAGGTGCTTGAGATATTCGAACAATCGGGATTGTTGGTTCGAAGCTTGAAGGATGAATTGAAAGCTGCCATCCATTTATTGCGCGAGAATCAGACCCAAATTATTGAGGATGCGCAGAGCATTTTGCATCAAATGGGAGACAAAAGTTTGTTGCTTTATGGTGAAGATGTTTTCCGTCCAGTATTACTTCGTGTTTGTCAACAAATGAATGAGAATAGCAAGGAGCTGTCTTTTTTCAATATCATTCCTGAAATGAATCACAATGAAATTGTTGGATGGGCAAAGGAAACAGATCGTCTGTTAACTGTATTTCTTCGAAGCGATGAAGAGCTCGATCGTAATAAAAAACGGTTGGACATTACCACAGAGGTGATTTCGCAAAAGTCACAATCGATTACCGTCAAGACGAAAGGTTCTGGAATTATTCAAAAAAGTTTATACGCTATCCATCTGTTCGATTGGCTGTCACTATTCAGAGCAGAGGAAAATCAGGTGGATGTTGTTGAGGTAAACGTGATTGATTATTTGAAAGGTGAATTGGCTAAATAAAAAACTATGGAGATTGCCATTATTGCACATGACGGAAAGAAAGCTGAGATGGTTCAATTTATGAACGAACAACGAGAAATTTTGCAGCGAAATGAAATTGACCTGATATCTACAGGAACTACGGGAACCAAGGTCGAAAAGGCTGGGTTTACTGTTAAGAAATACTTGTCCGGACCGTATGGAGGAGATGCTCAAATTGCTTCGAGAGTCGCTGAAGGAAAGTGCGAGATGGTTATCTTTTTTCGGGATCCTTTGGAAAAGCATCCGCATGAACCGGACATTTTTATGTTGATGCGTATGTGCGATGTGTATGATGTTCCCTTGGCTACAAACCCTGCATCGGCTGAATTGTTGTTTCGTGGATTGGATGAGCGATTGGGCGGGTTAAAAGGTGTCTGATAGGTTGCGATTTCGCGGATTCGTGGAATCTAGAAAACTAGAATTCTCGAACTGTAAAATTCTAAATTTCTAGGAATTGCAAGAATTTGTTTCTAACTTAAATAGAAGTAACCTAAAAATCACTATCATGGCATCTATCCAACGCAAAGGATTTTCGCAATCCCTAAATCAACAATCGTTCATTTTTAAAGCACTCGGTCACCCTGCTCGAATCGCAATAATTGATACAATCATACGCAATGAAGGAGTCATCTGTAAAGAGATTGCGCTTGACTTACCAATAGCAAAATCTACTCTGAGTCACCACCTCAAAATACTATTCGATTCGGGAGTAATTGGGTATGAAAAAGTACAAAGTGTCACGCACTATCGCGTCAATCCATTAATTCTGCAAAACACCGTAAAGTTGGTCAGTAATATGGCAAAGGAAATCAATGCTTTCGACCAAAATTACCGAGAAACATATTTCAAGGTGTTTCCCGAGTTGGTAGAATAGTCACTACTCGGGAGAAGCCTCTTGAGCATCGTACTTAGTTTTGTACTTGTCGTACAATTCCGTTTGTGAGTTGGTCAAAGGCACAAACACGCCGTCAACAAGAGCGACTGTTACATTATTCGTGCGCATGTCCAAAGCATCACCAGTAGAGACAAAAAGAGTTCCAGATTTCCCCTCTTCAACGCTTCCGTATTGATCGTCGATTCCTAAAATTTCGCACGAAGAGAGAGAAACAGCCGAAATAGCTTCCTCTTCGGTAAGGCCATAAGCCATTGCGGTTCCAGCGAGAAAAGGAATGTTTCGTGCGTTCATAGCCTCCATATCGCCCTCGTTTTGAATGCAGAATTTAACACCTTGATCATTCAATAATGCTGCAAGTTTGAAAGGCAGATCCACATCGTCTTCTTCATTTTCAGGAAGGCTGTGCGGACGAACAAGCATTACGGGAATGTTTGAATCTGCGAGTTTTCGCGCAATTAAATGCGAATCGTAACCACCCACAATTACAGGGTGTTGAATGTCGTAGGCAGCCACAAAATCGATGATATCTTGCAATTGTTGAATTTCATCGGCGTGAAAATACACACGCTTGTCACCGTTGAAACACTCCTTCATAGCCTCCCAACGACCGTCCGTAACTTCATGGTCATCTTCTTGAGCATATGCTTTTGCCTTATCGAAAAACGCACGAACTTGAGCGAGTTGCTCCGGATATTTATCGTTGGCTTTTTTCGGTGCAGGTTCAGCCCACCATCCACCTCCAGTGAGGCTAGCCGGCCAGTTGAGATGAATTCCATCGTCTGCCTTGATCGTTGCATCTTCCCAGTTCCAACCATTCAATTTCATCACGGCGGAACTACCAGAAACACGTCCGCCTCGTGGTGTCGCCTGACTAATCAAAACACCATTGGTACGAACGGTAGAAATCACTTTAGATTCCACATTGAAAGCAATTTGCGATCGAACGTGCGGATTGAAATATCCCAATTCACGGTAATCTCTGGTTGCTTTTACCGCGTCAATTTCTGTGATGCCCAAAGTGGTATTTGGAGCCACAAAACCAGGGTAAATGTGCGCACCATTCAAATTGATTATCGTATCCCACTCGGCAGGATTGTATCGATAAGTCATTGCGTTTCCAACAACGGTAATTACGCCGTCCTCAATACCAATCAATGCACTTTCTCGGGTTTCGCCGTTTCCAACGTGCAAAAATCCACTGTGCAATAATATTTTTTTGGGCTCTTGTGCATTCGCATTTGCAACAGCCAACAAGGCGAAAATTAAAAGTATCTGCTTCATCTTAATGTTGATTTTCTTCTGTAGTTGCCTCTTCTCCAAGAGTGTTACAATGATAATGTCCTTTCTTTCTTTTGATAAATGTGCGTCTCTTTCCGCCAGCATTATTGTCATCGAGCATTTTAGAAATGATTCGCGCTTTTTCCGCTTGATTCGCTTTGCGCATTTCTTCATCACGATCGATATCGTAGAGGATATCTCCATCAACGATGGTTTGTTCCGCTCGGGCTTGAATAGACAATGGGTTGGCAGACCAAATAACAACATCTGCATCTTTTCCCACTTTCAAACTTCCCATTTGATCGTCCAAATGAAGTAGTTTCGCAGGATTCAAGGTGACCATTTTCCATGCATCTTCCTCACTCATGCCACCGTACTTAACGCCTTTTGCAGCTTCCTGATTCAATCGACGTCCCATTTCAGCATCATCAGAATTAATGGCAACAACCACACCCTGTTCGTGCATCAAAGCCGCATTATACGGTATGGCGTCATTTACCTCAAACTTATACGCCCACCAATCAGAAAAAGTAGATCCGCCGGCTCCATGTTCCACCATTTTATCGGCAACCTTGTATCCCTCCAGGATGTGCGTGAATGTATTTACTTTGAATCCCATGGAATCGGTAACATGCATTAGCATATTAATTTCTGACTGCACATACGAGTGACACGAAATGAAGCGTTCTTCATTCAAAATCTCCACAATCGCTTCCAATTCGAGGTCGACACGGGGTTCTTTCTTTCCGCCTTTTTTGTAGGCTTGCCACTCCGATTCGTACACTTTAGCGCGGTGAAAACCATCATAGAAAACCTGTTCAACCCCCATACGTGTGGTTGGAAAACGATCGCCATTGCCCCAATTGGAACGCTTTACGTTTTCGCCCAAGGCAAACTTGATAAAACCGGGAGCATCATCGATGAGCATATCTTCAGCAGTACCGCCCCATTTCAGTTTAATCAATGCAGATTGACCACCAATTGGATTGGCCGAACCATGCAACAATTGAGCAGCGGTAACGCCACCTGCGAGCTGTCGGTATATATTGATGTCTTGCGGGTTGACCACATGACCGATGCTTACTTCAGCGCTAATTGCTTGCCCGCCTTCGTTTACACCTTTCGAAATGGCAATGTGTGAATGCTCGTCAATAATTCCAGAAGTAACGTGTTTCCCCTTGGCATCGATAAACAAAGCATCGGAAACCTTGGGTCCATCGCCCTCTCCGACAAAAACAATTTTTCCATCTTCAATAACAAGTGTCGCATTTTCTAAGATGCCATCTTGTTCGTTCGTCCAGAGCGTCGCGTTTTTTATGATGATTGCTTGTCGCTCGGGTAGCGAGTCAAAACCATACGCCATGTTTGGGAACCATGTATAATCAGTTGTGTCAGCTATAGTAATGCTTGGTGTGTCCTTCTTTTTCGAATCGCCCTTTTTGCTTCGAATTGCCGACCACTTCAGCCAACGTCCATCAGGAACAAGGGCTTCTCCTTCGAAAACATGCAATCGATCGTTGTATTTTCCACGCATACTTACACTTCCATCAAAATCATCATTGTGAATGTTGAATTGAAGGGTAATGTTGTTTTCGCTGAAACTTGCCGATAGTTTGGTCGTTGTATCAACGGTAACCTCGTCCTCTGTTACGGGATAGGTGAGTTTTCCCTTAAGTTTTCCGCCTTGCTCTGTCAATTCAATATCATAACTTTTTCCATCTAGTGAAATGGCATACTCTCCTGTTACGCGACTTAGATCATTTGGTCTGTGCTTCACGTCTCTATTTCCCATCGACCATACTTCTAAAATCTTTGCAGAGCCAGCCAGTGGATTTCCATCGAAAATGCTGAAACTCGCCCATTTGCCTTCTTCTAGCGTTCCCATTTCGTCAGCCATTCCAAGAATTTCGGCAGGATTGGTAGTCAACGCTCTCAGAACGTCTTCTTCCGAGACTCCATGGGCAAGTGTTTTGCGAATATTGCTCCAAAAATCAGCTGCTTTCACATCTTTTCCAGAGAAACAGATTTTGATGCCGTTCTCAAGCAAGATGCGCGGATTGGATGGTGCCATTTCCCAATGTTTCAAATCGCTCAATGGAATTTGACGCGCTACGTAAGGATTCTGAACATCGTATGCCTCAGGATAATCCATTGGGAGTACAATTGTTGGGTTCAATGCCGCGATGTCATCAATAGATTGATATTCCTCACCAGATCCCAGGTAAACAAAATTCAGATCGAATTCGCTGCCAATTTTCGCGGCTCTCAACAATTCCAAATCATCGCGCGTTTTGAAGATCATGGTTCCATTCTGCTGTGCCAAAAGAGCGTCATAAGAAAGGTTCAATTCGTCTGAATTTTCCTCGTACCATTCAGCATCGTAGAAAGACTGTCGTAACAACGCAATAGATCCCATTTGCGAAGACGGATAATCTTGTGGATTCATGCCTCGTGAGAATGAAAAATAAGCCGGCGTGTTTTCTGCAGCCAATCGTGCTTCTTCTGTATCATTAGTGGCAACGAGCGTTCCTGTTCCTTGGGCAACTCCGTTGTCTCTTCTGGTTACGGCAAATCCATACCCTTTATTTATTAGGTCTTCCGCTGCTTTTTCATCAAAAGAATATTCTTCCGCTGCATCAACCTCAGGATGAATGGAGTAATTCCAATGCACGGCGCCGTCTCTAAATTTTGATTTCGGACGTTCCATTTTGGGCATTCCGATTGATGCATTTAAATCGATGAAGGATGGAAGAATTACCTTGTCTTCACAGTCAATTACCACGGCATCTTTCGGTACACGCATCAAAGGGCCGCTTCCAATTTCAACAATGCGTCCGTCTTTCACAATCAAAGTTGCATTCGAAAGAACTTCTGTCGGTGAAACATAGATTGTTGCATTTTTCAATGCATACGAAGGAGCTTCGGAAGTCGCGAGACCATTTTCTGGCCGAATTTGCGCAGAACCCCAACCGATACAGGTAGTTACTAAAAATAGAGTTAACAGGTGTTTCATGAGAGAAATATTGAGATCGTGAAAATAGCAAAAATCAATGGACTCTTAGGCAGAGCGGGTAGCGGTCTATTTCGTATTTTTGTCAAAAAAGAACGATATGGATTTCCGAGGAATTTTAGTAAGCATGCATTCTGGACTGCGTTGGGTATTGGTCATTTTTGATGATGAATTGAGTCCCTCCCAACTACGAAACATTGAACGCGCCATGGATATCAAGGTGCTGGATCGCAACAATTTGATTTTGGATATTTTCGCAAGCAGAGCCAGAACTTCACATGCGAAAACACAGGTGGAATTGGCACAATTGCAATATTTGTTACCTCGATTAACGCGCTTGTGGACACACCTGGAGCGACAAAAAGGAGGGATTGGAATGCGTGGACCCGGGGAAACCCAAATTGAAACGGATCGCCGAATCATTCAAAAGAAAATTGCCTTACTCAAAGAAAAACTCAAAAGTATTGACAAGCAAATGTCCGTGCAACGCGGAAATCGTGGACAGCTTGTGCGTGTGGCTTTGGTTGGATATACCAACGTGGGGAAAAGTACACTGATGAACTTGATGAGTAAGTCGGATGTATTTGCAGAAAACAAACTTTTCGCAACGCTTGACACCACCGTAAGAAAAGTGGTCATCGAGAATTTGCCCTTTTTACTTGCCGATACGGTTGGGTTTATTCGAAAATTGCCGCATCAATTGGTAGAATCGTTCAAATCAACCCTAGATGAGGTACGCGAAGCCGATGTTTTGATGCATGTTTTAGATATCTCTCACCCAAATTTTGAAGATCATTTTCAGGTGGTCAACGAAACACTCTTGGAGATTGATGATGCGGAAAAACCAACCATCGTCGTATTCAATAAAATTGATGCATATCAGCACGACCCAGAAGTGGAGGACCACGAAGTAGATTCAGAATCAGCTGTGGTATCGCTTGAGGAATTGAAGAAAACCTGGATGGCAAAATTGCCCCATGCCAAGTGTGTTTTCATTTCTGCGCAAGACAAAGAGAATATCGAAGAGCTGCGCGCTGTAATGTACGAGGAAGTAAAAGAGATCTTTCAGGTGCGTTATCCTTATCACAACTTTCTTTACTAGAAACAAAAAGAGGCCGCCTCTGGTGAAACGACCTCTTTTACTATTCTTTCAAGGGATTATTTGCGCTCTACATGCACAAATCCATGTCCTTCAATCATATTCCCTTCAACTCCTGTTGCCTGATATAGATAGAAGTAAACTCCATCTTCCACCGGCTTTCCGCCTTGGTTGGTTCCATCCCATTCAGGCGCAGCGTTTTCATCTTGATAAATCAAGTTCCCCCAACGATTGGTAATTGTTAGTTTGATACTCGTTGTGTTTTTAGAATCAAGCTCGAAAATATCGTTGATGCCATCATTGTCTGGTGTAAAGATGTTTGGAGCCGTAACTTCCGGTTGTGGGTAGATACAGCTGCCATCATCCTGAACGGCATTCGGATCGTAATTCGACGCATTTGGATCGGTACATCCACATGGTACTACCACAATTTGTGCATACGATGTATCCGCACAACCCGACGCATCCGAAGCGATTAACGTTACCGTTGACGACTGTGTAAACGAGTGCGATGGATCCGTTGAATTGTCAATAGGCGACCCATCTCCAAAGTCCCATGCATAGTTCACCGTATTCTGACTGGAGTTTACAAAACTCAAGTTCACTGGAGAACATCCATTAGCACCCGGCGGTGTAAATTGTGCTACTGGTGGCTCGTCAATATCAATAAATACGCTGTCATTAACTGTACAAACAGCATCGGTAAGTGTAACATAGTACCATCCCGATGGCACATCGACAATAACACTCGCATTTACTTGGTTTGCGCCTGGTTGTCCCGGCCCTTCGAACTCCCATAGGAGGCCGTTTTGAGTCGTTGTAGAGTCACCCGAATAGAATGCTGATGCAGCCCCTGTTGGATTACACGCATTGGCGTTTTGTACAAAGAAGGAATCTATGGACAGGGTTTGATCTAGCGTTATGGTAACGGTATCGGTACCTGTATAGCCACAATTATCGGTGGCAGTCACGATATAATCTACCGTTCCCGAAGTTCCATTTTGCACCGAAGCTAAATAAGCAGTGTCGCTCGTCTGGTTGTTTGGATCGTTCCAAGCATAAGTATAAGGCGCTTCTCCACCAGAGAGTACCTGGGCGACTACTTGAACAGAATCATTCACACAATAAACCGTAGGATCTGGAGCACTCACATTAATGTCAACAGAATCGATGATCCAAAGGGTTCCGGTAGAGATAATCGTATCGCCACAAACCGAAATGGTGGTTGTGGTAATGGTGATATATTCCATATTATCTGGAATTCCATCTGCCAATGGATCAATAGTAAGGGTCAATGTATCATCTCCTGGCAAGAAAGTAATCGGGTTTGGCAACAATGGATAATCGGTACCATTTGTTGCAGTTCCTGAAATATCGTAGTTCACAATTAATGTATCTCCAATTTGAGATTGTGGACGAATAAACTGTAATTCGGCTGTAGAACAACCTTCAATTACCGTAGTATCGCCCGAAACCGTTGCAACTGCTACTTGAATAGCTTCAGATGCAAATGAATTGGCCTGAAGAAAAACGCCAGAATCATAGGCTTGGTCACCCACATTGGAAATTGCCAATTTGATGTGATACGTTTGCCCACATTGAACAGAAGCATTTGCAGATAAGGTTACCGTAGTTCCATCATATTGAATGGCGCTTCCGTAAGCGACACCATTTTGATTATCGGTGTAATATTGCGGGTACTGACCAGCTCCAGGTCCCAGGTTGTTAATGGTTACCGGAACCGTTGTGCCAGGAATTATCGCAAGGTTTTCTCCACCGTTCGGGTAGCCTCCCAAAGGATAAGGTCCAGCAATTCCTGGTCCCCAAAGGAAGAATCCGAAAGCATCGTTAAACGTAGAAGGTGAAAACTCTGGGTATTCATCAGAACCAAAAATGTAATTAAACGAAATGGTGTCTCCTGAAGGCACGAAATCAAATTCCAAAACGGCTCCATTGGTTGGCGCAGCATTTGCAATTGCGTTCAAGTGAGGGTCGGCTGCCACACTTGGTGTAGGAGGCGCATTGTTCGTGAATGACCCAATATTGTTTGGACCAACAGCCCCAACACCATTTCCAGTACTCAAAAGTACTCCGGAATTGATAGGGAAGGTTGTTCCCGCAGCATCAAAGAATGTTACGTTTCCTTGAATCTGTTGAGCGCTCACTGGCGATCCATTATAAGTAATGTTTGTGGCCGTCACACCAAATCCTAAAAGGACGTTTTGCACCAATTGATCTGGCGTCTGCGTATTATCCACAACGATTTGACCGAAAGAGAAATGCGCAGTAGCGAGAAGTACAAAGACTGATAAAAGTTGTTTCATAGCGAAGTAATGTGCGTTTGAATTTCAATAAGTTATATACCTAAGACTATGGTAGTCAATATAAGGTTGCACGAAAATCGAACATTCTCTGTCCAATTCCCAATTTATCTGTATAAAATTCCGATTTTTGAGATATCAATAATTGAAACCCCATGGAGAATACACAAGTGTTTATCAACGATAACAAAGAACGTTTTTTAGATGAATTATTGGACCTTTTGCGCGTTCCATCGATTTCGGCAGAACCCAGACGGAGCAATTTTCGCTAGAGGTGCGTGTGACGATAAAGGACAAATGTTCATGCACGTGAAGGCCTTCGAAGCGATGGCGAAATCAGGAGAATTGGCGTGTAACGTGAAGTTCATGATTGAAGGAGAAGAAGAAGTTGGAAGTGAAAACGCTTGACGTGAATGGAATGTGGGGCGGATACATCGGTGAAGGAGCCAAAACGGTAATCCCATCAAAAGCGTATGCGAAAATTTCCATGCGATTGGTGCCAGATCAAGACCCAGATGAAATCACAAAATTGTTCATGGATCACTTTACGTCTATTGCTCCAGCCGGAACTACTGTAAAAGTGACTCCACACCACGGAGGTGAGCCTGCAGTTACGCCAACGGATTCATTGGCGTATCAGGCGGCAAGCATGGCGTACGAGAAAACCTTCGGAACCAAAGCAATTCCAGTGCGAAGTGGAGGGTCTATTCCAATTGTTGCGATGTTCGAAAAAGAACTCGGATTGAAAACCATTTTGATGGGATTCGGATTGGATAGCGATGCGATCCATTCACCCAATGAGCACTACGGATTATTCAACTATTACCGTGGAATTGAAACCATTCCGCATTTTTACGTGAAATCAAAATGAATGCAAAAGCCAAGATCTACAACGATAATTGCTTCACTGTAAAAATCAAGCCTTCGGATTTGGAATTGTTTGTGGAAGGCGAGAGCATCGGGACCATTCGTTTGGACAAAAAGGTAAAGTTGAAGAAGCGCAAAGAAACTTTGATCGATGCGGATTTGACAGCAACCTTGGACGACGGTGTGCTGATGAAAATGATGCAGTATGCGGGCCAACCTGAAGTGGAAGTCCGACTGAAAGGGAAAGCAAAAGGCGGTGTTTTTATCTTTTCCAAGAAAATTGACATCGACGAAACGAAGAAAATCTCTACTTCAGGAATGAGGATGGGGATGTAGGAATTTCACGTGAAATGGTCATTTTTCCGTAACTGGAAATTTACTCTTCTACATACAATCGCTGTACGCGTCGAGAAATTCCAGTGAGAACTTCGTAAGGAATGGTGTCCATCTTGTTTGCAAGCTCAAGAATAGAAATGTTCGGTCCAATGATCTCTACTTGATCGCCAACTTCAGCGGGAAGCTCTCCGAGATCTACCATGGTCATGTCCATACACACATTGCCGATCACAGGACATTTTTGTCCATGAATAAAAACGTGCCCAACACCTTGGCTCAAAGATCTTCGGTAACCATCGCCATATCCAACAGGAATGACCGCAATGCGGGTCGATTCTTTGACTATATCGGCTCTTCCATACCCAATCGATTTGCCGGCTTCCACAGATCGAATTTGTGAAATGGCACTGTACCATCGAATGGCTTCTTGTAAATGTTTTCGGTCTTTCAATTCGCTTGCATAACCGTACATGGCAATGCCAATTCGAACCATGTCAAATTGATACTCTGGATAATGTAAAACGCCCTCCGAGTTGGTGATATGACGATCCACTTTGTAGGGCAAATGTTTGGTGATTGCAGCGCTATCTCTGTTGAAATTTTCAACTTGTTCCAGAACAAAATTGGAACCTATTTCATCGGCTGTTGCCAAATGAGAATAAATGGATTTCACACGAACTTCGGGTTGCGTTTGAAGCATCTGTAACAGTTCTGGAATCGTATTCGATTCAAACCCCAGACGGTTCATACCCGTTTCCAACGTAATGTGGATGGGGTAGTTGTTACGACCAAGATAAATGAGTTGACGAATGAACGCATTGAGTTGATGCACCGAATAAATGCAAGGCTCTAAACCAAACTGGATGCAGTCTTCGAAAGCGCCCTCTTCGGTATTCATAACCAATACAGGAAGTTGTACTCCTGATTTACGCAATTGTACGCCTTCATCTACATAAGCAACACCGAGATAATTCACGCCAATTCTTTCCAGGTAGACGCCCATTTCATCAATTCCCGAGCCATAAGAAGAGGCCTTAACCATGGCCAAAACCTTCGTGTTCTCCTCTAGTTTCGACTTGCAGAACGAAAGATTGTTTCGAATGGCAGACAGGTTCACTTCAACAAACGTTTGGTGTTTTCGATCTCTCAAACGCATCGCCAATTGTTCCATGCGCAATTCGCGCCGCCCTTTAATAAGAACTACCGCATTGGAAAATTCGGGCAATGGATCGTCTACAGACCCCACAAAATGATACTCGATGGGTTCAAAATCTTGCAGGATTGTTTTGATCTCGTCGTGGTCGTCTGCCGTTCCAATAACCACGGCACGGTTGCGTCCTTGCGCCACAGAAAGTTGGTACTCCAATGAAGATCGCAAAGCATCCAAATCAAGATTGTACGTGTCGTTGATAATTAAGCAATTGTTCAGCCCATCAAATGTTTCCAATCGTAAAGCAATTCGATCGAGGTTGGGTAAAACGTTCTTAATTTGGGAATCTTCTAAATCAAAATGACGACTGGCAACAATGGCAAGAACGGCATTGTGTCTACTGATTTCATCGGCAAAAGGGAGTAATTCCAGGAAAGTAGCATACGATTTTTCGTGAACAATTTTTATTCGACTGTCTCCTGAATCTACCGGAATTGAATGGTGCACAAAAATGTGTTCGCAACGATCAAACAACCGCATTTTCTCAGCCATATGCGCATCTTTGTTTTCAAAATTTTGCGCGTGTGCCGAGCCTAGAGAAGTGAAAATTCCATGCGTCGGTTGAATGATGTCTGCGAGCGTAGCCATTTCATTGGGTCCCGAAACACCCGCCTCAATAATGGCCAAATCACAGTCTTCGTTTATTTCTAGTAAGGACAATGCAACGCCGAGTTGAGAATTGTAGCTTTTCGGACTTCGAACCACTCGATATTGTTGTTCAAGAAGCTGTCCTAACCACTCTTTTACGATTGTTTTGCCGGCACTTCCTGTAATGCCAATCACGGGAATATCAAATTGTTCGCGATGAAATTTGGCGAGTTGTTGAAGGGCTTTTAACGTATCTTCCACTTGTATAAAGTGCGCATCTTCAAATTTCGAATCATCGATTTTTTGCGAGACTACGAAAGTACGAACGCCTTTATCGAAGGCCGTTTGAATGAATTCATGACCATCTCGAAATTCTCCTTTCAGTGCGAAAAACAACACGCCTGCCCCGGTAACAATACGTCGCGTATCGAAGGCAACATTTCGAATCACACGATCCGAATTAGGAAGGGGTACTTGAAGTTGTTCGGAAAGATTTTGATATGAAAACGCCAGTCTCAACTTAGTGTGCTATTTTGTTATAGCACATTCTGCAAAGCGGTTTGTATTCTTCTACAGCACCCACGAGCACTTGTTCTTTATCATCAACCGTTCGATGCGAGTAATGCGCTAAATCACCGCAAGATACGCAAATCGCATGTACTTTGGTTACGTATTCCGCGATTGCCAAAAGTTGCGGCATTGGCCCGAATGGCGCTCCGGTAAAATCCATGTCCAACCCAGCAATGATTACACGAACGCCTTTGCGCGCTAATTCGTTGCAAGCATCGACCACGCCTTCATCAAAAAATTGAGCTTCGTCAATAGCCACAACCTTTTCTTTTTTCCAAACGGTGAGAATTTCCGCAGCACTGTCCACGCAAATGGCTTCGAAACTACGACCTTGATGACTCACTACTTTTTCCTCGTGATATCGATTGTCGATGGTAGGCTTTACTAATAAAATTTTCTGATTGGCAAATTCGGCACGCTTTAATCGGCGAATAAGCTCTTCTGTCTTACCAGAAAACATCGATCCACAGATCACTTCGATCCATCCGTGCTTGCGTCCTTCTCCCGGGAAATGTTCCAAAAACATGCTTTTCGTCTAGGTTTGAGGTTTTCAACAAATCAACGAAGACAAAAAGACAGAGAGAGGACTGACTTCGCTTCGATTCTTCTTTAACTTTGAGAGTTAAATGTCAGCATTTTCCCGCCGAGTTCTTCGAATTGGTTAGCAACTTGGCAAAAATGTTGATAAGTTAGAATCAGGAATGAATCAAATGGAAGGATACAAAGAACTATTGGACAAGCTCAACGGATTGGTGAAATCGCTTGAGAACGGCGAGCTTTCACTGGACGAATTGACAACGTTAGAGGAAGTGACGCGAAAGTTGCACGAACGCAGTATTATTTTGCGGTACAAGGCGTTTGAAACTTCCGTTTTGGGCGCTTCGAATGCGTCGGAGGAAGATGAAGAGGCGGAAGAACCTGCTGTTACTCCTGAGCCAGAATCGACTCCAGAACCTGCTGAGGAAGCGTCACAAGAGGAAGAAACAGCCTTTGATTTTGCCATTTTTGATGAAGAATCCGACGAAGAGGAATCAAACGAAATGCCTGTAATGGATATTTCCTCGGAGGATACAGCCGTTGAAGAAGTTGTTCCAGAACCAGAGCCTGAAGCAGATCCTGAGCCAGAACCAGAAGTGGTTGAAGAACCTGTTGCTGAGGAAGCTCCAGAAGTTGAAGAAACTCCAGATGGAGTTGAGGAAGAACCGATGGCCACAGAGCAAGCTCCAGAGGAAAAAGCAACGGAAGAAGTGACGACTGAACCTGCATCGAACCCAACTGGATCCTCATTTTTAGACAAGTTCGCACAACAAGATAATTCCGTAGGAGGTCGATTCTCCGCAGGTCCGTTGAACTCATTAATTGGTGCTTTCGGTTTGAACGAACGTTTGCGTTTCATTAACGATTTGTTTGATGGATCCAGTGAAAAATTCTCAGATGCCATCAAGGCTTTGGACGCTCAGTCAGGATTGGATGATGCGCGCCAGAAAGCCGCAGGATACGCCGAAGAAAACGATTGGGATCCTGAAGAGGAAGTTGTTGCTGAATTTATGAATTACCTGAACCGTCGATATGCGTAAGATCATCCTATTCTTGTTTTCACTACTTGTCGGATTTTCTTCGCAAGGTCAGATTGAAGAAATTCGTCGCATTACGGAAGAGCTTTGTTCTCCTGAATTTCACGGCCGTGGATATGTAAACCGCGGAGATTCCATCGCAGCTGATTTTTTGGTGAATGAATTTAAACAGCTTGGACTGAAGCCTTACAAAGGCGATTATTTGCAGCATTTCTCGATTGATCAAGTGAATACGTTTCCCAATGCAATGTCAGTGAATTTGAACGGAGTCCCACTCGTTCCCGGTCAGGATTTTGTGGTAGATCCCTCTTCTGCGGGGTATCAGGGTGAATTGAACGCACTGATTGTGAAAGGCGAAGATCTTTTGGACAATGAAAAGGTCAGTGAATACGTAAACGAGGTATTGTATAACGACGAAGGAATTAATGCAATAGCCTTGAGATACTTAGACCTGGATAAAGATTCTTTGCAGAAATTGAGAGGATTGTCGCAAGCCTTGGCCGAGTACGTTCCAGTGATTGAAATGGTAGACAGTAAGTTTACTTGGTCTGTGGGAAGAAGTCAAATGCGCAACGTTTGCATTCAAATGCAGGCGGAGGGTTATGATATAGGAGAACTTAGATTGGAGGTAGACATTCGAGCAAAACTCCTGACGGATTATCAATCACAAAATGTAATGGCCTATCTGCCCGCCAAGAAGAAATGCAAAGAAACCATTGTGTTTACTGCACATTACGATCACCTTGGGAGAATGGGAACCGATACGTATTTCCCTGGCGCAAACGACAATGCGAGTGGAACAGCAATGTTGCTCACAATGGCGAAATATTTTACCGAGAATCCGAGTGATTATAACATTCTATTTATTGCATTTGCAGGTGAGGAGGCAGGATTGTTGGGATCGAGATACTTTGTACAACATACGCCAATCAAACTCAAAAAAATTCGATTCCTCCTTAATTTGGACATCATGGGATCAGGCGAAGAAGGCATTACCGCGGTGAACGCAACTTTGTTTGAAGAAGAGTACCAATTGCTCTCAGAAATAAACGAAGAGATGGGCTTATTGGAAAAAGTAAAGTCACGCGGAGAAACACAAAATTCGGATCACTATTGGTTCACCGAAAAAGGCGTTCCGTCGTTTTTTATCTACACCATGGGAACCAACAAGAATTACCACGATGTGTTCGATACGTATGAAAATTTGACCTTTTCAGAGTACGAAGATATCACCAAACTGCTGGTGACCTTTGTAGATAGATTGCAATAAATTGTCTATCCATTTCAAGCTAGATTTGTATAGAAATCCACCAATAAGCAGTAAATAGCGGTTTTTCGGCTCACGAAATTTCAGTAACTTCGAGCAAGCAACGACTACTTATATGAAAGGGTTACTATTCTTCCTATCGATTTTGATTTCTGCAGGCGCTTGGGCGCAACCTTATAACGGAGCGGAAAAGCCTGAAGTGAATGCACCTGTGGCCAAAGCTGCCAACTGCAAGCCGCCAAGTACCACTTCTTTTATGGAGTTGAACAACGTGCGAGCGATGATTCATACAGCGGGTAATTTATGGCAAGTTCCAGGTCAAAACCTGGCTTTGTATGAAGTTCCGAAAAATTCAGGAATCATGGCACTTTTCACCTCAGCATTGTGGTTGGGAGGAACGGATGTAAACGGACAATTGAAACTTGCGGCGTTGCGCTATCGTCAAGGAGTAGATTATTGGACAGGGCCCTTAAGTCAAGGTTCGGCAGAAACCAACAACGATATCTGTTTGGAATACGATCGCCATTTCATCACCGTTCAAGACGAAATTCGACAATTCGATGCATGGTTCACCGCAGGCGAGCAAGATGCCCTCAATGGAACAAATACACAACAAGAATTATTTCCTAACTACGAAGTGCCTTTGATCATCAAGGAATGGCCAGCACACGGAGATATCACGCAAGGACAAGGATATTATTTGGCACCTTTTTACGATCGAGACGAAGACGGAACGTATAACTGGGAGAATGGAGATTATCCATGGCATGACATCAACAAAACGAAAGAATGTGGTGTTGATCGACGTGTATCGCTTTACGGTGATTTGAACTACTGGTGGGTGATGAACGACAAAGGAAACATCCACACAGAAACGGGTGCCGATCCAATTGGAATGGAAATTCGCGCTCAAGCTTTTGCCTTTGCCTCAAATGATGAGATCAATAACATGACGTTCTACAATTACGAGCTCATCAACAGAGGAACACAAACCTTACAGGATACTTACTTTGGATGTTTTACAGATGGAGCACTAGGCGATCCTCAAGATGATTACGTTGGTTGTGATGTGAATCGTGGATTGGCGTACTATTACAACGGAGACAATTTTGATGGCGATAATGCCGGATGGCTCGGTTATGGAGAGAATCCCCCTGCAGTAGGTGTCGATTTTTTCGAAGGGCCGTATCAAGACGACGACAATATTGATAACGCTGTTGGAATTGGTCCAGGTGAAGCTTTGAATGGCATCGGTTTTGGTGATGGTATCATCGATAACGAACGATATGGAATGCGTCGTTTCTTGTACTATTCGAACAGTGGACAAGGTGCAGATCCAAGTCAAACAGATCCAATTACCGCCTTGGATTACTACAATTATTTACAAGGATTCTGGAAAGATGGAACACCGTTTTACTATGGTGGTTCTGGGCATATTTCCGACCCAACGGCAGACCAAAGCGTAACAGCCGATTTCATGTTCCCGGGAGATACAGATCCACTTGGCTGGGGTACGAGTGGGAATCCACAAGCAGCGTGGACGGAACAATCGGCAAACAATCCTCCAGACGACCGTCGATTTGTACAATCCGCAGGCCCGTTTGTTTTGAAACCAGGAGCAGTGAATAATATCACCGTTGGTGTTGTTTGGGCAAGATCAAATTCCGGTGGACCTTTTGCTTCTGTGGAAGCAGTGCGCCGTGCAGATGATAAGGCGCAGTCGCTGTTTGAGAACTGTTTCAAAGTCTTGGACGGTCCGCATGCGCCAGACATGGAAATTCAAGAATTGGAAAATGAATTGATCTTAACATTGAGCAATGCTACAAACTCCAACAATTACAACGAAGAGTACATTGAGTTTGATCCATTCATTGTATCGGCAGACAGCACCGCAGATAAGTTTTATCGTTTTCAGGGATATCAGATTTACCAATTGCGTGCCGATGACGTAGCACCGTCGGATGTGCGCGATCCAAACCTTGCAAGATTGGTGGCACAATGCGACATTGAAGATGGCGTAAGTCGTATTATCAATTTTGAATTTGACGACGATTTACAAGCGCCTATTCCAAGTGAAATGGTCGACGGAGAAGACGAAGGAATTCGTCACAGTTTCCGTATTACTGAAGATCAGTTTGCGCAAGGAGATCGACGATTGGTGAATTTCAAACGCTATTATTATGTGGCAATTGCTTACGCATATAATAATTACCAAACGTATATTCCAGCCGATCCAATTGGCATAGAAGGACAGCAAAAGCCCTACATCGCAAGTAGAAAAGCGGCTTTCGGTGAGGTAAAAGTAATAGAGGCAATTCCGCACAATCCAATGCCTGAGTCTGATGGAACGGGGCAGAATATTGAATACGGAGATGGACCAAGAATTACCCGAATTGATGGGCATGGAAATGGAAACCGCGCATTAGAATTAACTGCAGCATCCCACGATTACATCCTCAAGAATGGTTTTATGGCCGAGCCAGAATATGAATATGGCAGTGGCCCAATCAATGTGAAAGTGATCGATCCATTGAATGTGGTGGATGGCTATTTCGAATGTGAATTCCAGAATTACGCTACTTCCGTTTCGAACGGTGCCGATACCGCTTCCTGGGTGATTAATCGTTACGATACTGAAGGAGGAAACTTGCTCGAATCTGTCGCATCGGAACAAACGATTGATGGAAACAACGAACAGCTGATTCCTCAGTGGGGTGTCTCGGTTCAAATTGAACAAGAAAAGTATTTTAGATATAGCACAGCGAATGGAGGAGTGGAAGCAAATACTACAAAACTAATTAGTGCCGATTTACGCTTTGCAGATAGTTCTCGACAATGGTTGACTGCAGTCAGTGATAATGACGCCTTTTTCCCTTCGAATTGGATACGATCGGGAACTTTTGAAACAGATCAAAACGCCATTCCATACGAATGCCTTGACGCAACTCTTCCAACCTACAGAGACTATTTGGATCCGTGTAATTTTAATGATTGGCAGGCTCCTGCGAATTTTGCCGACCCAAACAAAGAGTGGGCGCGAATTTTGGATGGAGGTATTGCTCCACATAAGTTGGTTGGGTTTGAATCGTCTTACATGCCAATGGCATACTTCAATTATGCATCGCCAACATCTGCTAAAAATGGCTCTTCCTTGAGTTTCTTGCCATCCGTAGACATTGTTCTAACAAGTGATCAATCCAAATGGACACGCTGTCCTGTAATCGAATTGGGACGTGAACCGTCTTTGAATGTTGGCGGAGCAGAACCCGGTGCGTTGAGAGCGAGTCCGTCGCTTTTGAAAAATGGAGAAATTGATCCGAGTGGTTCAACAGGGATGGGATGGTTCCCGGGTTATGCAATCGACCTGGAAACTGGTGCACGATTGTACATGGCGTTTGGTGAAAACTCTTTCCTGGCTTCTGAAAACGGTGCTGATATGCTTTGGAATCCTACCGATCAATTGGTGGATAATTCAGGAACTCCGTTGATGGGAGGGATGCATCCGGTATATGTTTTCTCGAAAGATCAAGCAACGGTTAACAACTACCTTCTTGGTTATGATTTCCCCGAATATGTTCCATCGGAGGGAGCGGAAGATGCTACCAACCACGCATTGATTAAGATGCAGCAAGTGATGGCGAACAGTACGACGGAAAAACGTAATTTCTACAGCAGTATTAGTTGGGTTGCTTATCCAATGGCAAGTCCAAATTATGATATTGATCCGAAGAATCTTCCAACAGATGCAACCATCAAACTCCGCGTTAGTAAAGAGTACAAGAATTACGTTGCAACGGGAAATAATGGTGGAAACCCAATGTATAGTTGGAATATGGAAACTGTTGCCACGGATTTGGGAAGTCAGGATCGTTTGGCCGATGCCTTGGAAATGATCAATATTGTACCAAATCCCTATTTGGCGTATTCGGAATACGAACGAAATCGATT
Source organism: Fluviicola sp. (assembly GCA_043584915.1). Taxonomy (GTDB): domain Bacteria; phylum Bacteroidota; class Bacteroidia; order Flavobacteriales_D; family Crocinitomicaceae; genus UBA4466. Next base: position 471,186 of record CP121319.1, on the reverse strand, counting down.
GGATACGCGTGTGAAGATTACCAATCTCCCTGAGCGTTGTACCATTAAGATTTACACTGTGAACGGTAAACTGGTGCAAACCTTCAGGAAAGACAATCCATTGACGTTTACCGATTGGAATTTAACGAATCATCAGAATGTTTTTGTGGCATCTGGTATCTACTTGGTGCATGTCGATGTGCCTGGTGTGGGAGAGCGCGTTTTGAAAGCGTTTATTGGAATGCGTCAGGTAGATTTGAATGGGACTTGATTTGAGCATAACTTAATAAAATACGATTTTTTTCTGAGAATCCCTAGCAAAATACATTTTGGTAATTAGACAAATGCCTAATTAGCTTCTTGCAGTAATCTATCCAGATTTCATGACTCAAAAGTAATCGAACAACCCTGCCAGCCCACCAATGGCGATAATTCCACAGGCGATCAACCCTATCAAGTTTGTTATCAGTACCTGTTGCTCTTTATAATCCCAAAAGAAATACGATAACGCTCCCACTAAAATACAGGTAGTACTGATATATATAAACTCCAAATCTGCAATGAATGGAATAATCACAACAATAACCATTAAAATTCTGCCCATGGAGATTGCAATATCTAGCGCACGTGGTTGAATTTCTCTTTCACGTGTGGCAAGATATCCAGTCGTTAGAAACCACAAAAGAATAGGGGTTAGAGCGAATACGAGTAAGTAAGCGAAATCTCCAATTTTCGAGTAGAGAAAGCTTAACATTGAGAGATAAACTACAATAGTGATAGCGTTCAAAATAACCAATACCCAACCGAGATATTTATTCAGTCGTTGCATCTGGAAATTACTTCGGCAAACTAATTCTAAAAGTCGTTCCGATTTCCAATTGGGATTCAAGCACAAACACCTTGCCCTTGTGATAGTCATTTACGATTCGCCGCACCAGTGACAATCCCAATCCCCAACCCCGTTTTTTGGTAGAGAAACCTGGCTGAAAAATGGTCTTAATTTGATTCGGATGAATTCCTTTCCCATTATCCCGGATATCAATATGGATCCAGTTTGCGTCTTCTTTTGTCGTCACGAAAAGCACGCCTTCACCCTCCATGGCATCAACGGCATTTTTTGCAATATTTTCAACGACCCACTCAATCAAAGAGGCATTGTGCTTCACCAATAATTCTTGATCAGCATCCACTGAAATGGTCACTTTGTCGGATATTCTTGGGGTCAGGTAGGACATTACATTTCGGACGGTTTCGGCAACATCTCCCTGATCCAATTTTGCGCCCGATCCAATTTTTGAGAATCGATCCGTTACCTTTTCCAGTCGGTTGACATCCTTCTGCATTTCGGAAGTGATCATCGGATCCGTGTCTTGCGTCTCTAAATATTGCACCCAGGCCATTAACGAAGACAGCGGCGTTCCCAATTGATGCGCGGTTTCTTTCGCCATTCCCGCCCAAACTTGATTTTGCTCTGCCTTTCTGAAAGTGCTAAAAATCAGATAACCGATAAATGCGAACAGGCCTATGACGGTAAATTGAATGAAGGGGAAGTATTTTAATTGCCGCAACTCTGGACTATCCCCATAATACAGCAGATTCTTTTCTCCAGTTTGAAAGTCAATGACAATAGGTTGATTGTTCAGTTCGCTGGTGATTTCTTTGTTCGCAATTTTTAGATTTTTTGCCGCGTCAATGTTGGTTCCCATGATCTCTCGCGATTGCGCATCAAGCAACAAAACAGGCACCAAACCTTCATTGTCAATCAATTCACGATTGAACGATTCAATCAATGAATCGCGGACATTCTCCAAAGAATCGATGGCCCTAGAATCGTTGTAACAATAGGTGATGAAAAAGTCATCAAAAACCTCCACGGTAAAGGAAGGATTCTTCTTTTTCCACTTTTCGGAAAGGACCAGTAGTGAATCATCGAAATGATCCATCAGCTCGCGTTTTTCGGCATTTGGATATATTTCCCGAATGTCTGAAGTGTCAAAATCTAAGTTACGGTTGGCAGAGATGTAGCCCTCTCCATCGACAGCAATTACGGGGATATCGGTGTTGTTTTGTGTGATTCTCAGCGGGAAATTATTGCTGAAATCTTCGTCTAACGGACTCTTTTTTGCGGCTTCTTCCGTTGCTTCAACCCACAAGGCCATTTTCTCGCGTTCTTTTGCACGAAGGTTGTCGAACGTATTGTTAGTCAAACGGACCAATTCAATTTTTTTCCGAATGGCATCGGCCCATTGCTGCGCACGTTCTTTTTCACGTTCTCCAACTCTGGAAACAATTTGATTGGACACGAACAAGGAAGCACCAACGGTGAGAAGTGCCAGGATCAGCAATCCAATCTTCCATTTCTGCTTGTTCGAGTATAAATTCATGACTTAAAAGTAACGACAATTCGGTGGATTCGGTTATCGCTTGAGCCCCAAATGTTCTTCCACGGATGCACAAACGGTGTTATGATCGTATTGTTGTGTCATTTCACGCAGATCTCGCGAATCTCTTTCAATGTTTCCAGAACAAATCAAATCGAGTTTGTTTGCAAGACTTTTCGGATTCAATGTTTCAAAGAGCATCCCGCCTCGATCTTGCTCCAAAACTTCAGGTGTGCCGCCTGCATTGCTGCCCAAAACGGGCGTTCCACATGCCAGCGATTCCATAGTCACCATTCCGATAGATTCCGCTTTTGTAGCCATTACAAACCAATCAACAGCAGCGTAGAATGGAACCGGATTTTTCATGTAAGGTCTTACGTGTACGCGATTTTTAAAAGCATCCTTTTCGATAATTGCTTTCATTTGCGCATAATAATCTTCCGCTTCGTTGTGCGTTGGTTCTCCCAATAAGGCGACATGAAAGTCTTTGTTTTCCGCCAATTCCATGGCTTCCAAAAGCAACAATTGTCCTTTTTGAGGATCAAAACGGCCCATTAATCCAAAAATGATGGGTTGCGAAGGAAGATCCAGTGCGTGGCGCGCGTCTTGCTTGTCAGGAATATCGCCGTATTGTGAAAGGTTCATTCCTGAAGGGATTTGAACGATCTTATTCCGGAAGCGTGTCATCGTTTTGACTTGCGTTTCCAACCATGGTAGTGGACACGACCACAGATCGATTCCATTGTGTCGCTTCGCATGTGAAAAGCTCGTTTTCTTCACGCCCAACTGCATTTCCATGTAATATGAAGTGTGCAACGCCTTCTTTAGCTTCCATTTGGCATAAGCGGTAATGCTCATGTCGCGTGTTGCTCGGATGAGTAAATGCGTAACCTTGTTTTCTGTGAGAAGAGCGACCAGTTTGCGTCCATTTTTGAAGTCGTAATACTTCTTATGTCGCTGTATAAATACCACGTGCAATCCCAAAGTCAGTGCTTCTTTTGCAAATCGAGAATTTTCAAGGGCAAATACTGTAACCGAATGACCGCGCTCGTACATCCAAACAGCATTTCTCAGGTGATTCATTTCTAATCCTCCCCAACTTTCAGAACTGCATAGATACCCAAAATGTGCACTCATGGTGGTAAAATTAATAGTAACTTTGACGCAAACAAATGTGATTGTCAGGAATGAGTGCAACAGCGAAAAAAGCCTTTATTGTTTTCAGTATTAGTACGGTAGTTATAGCCGTGGTTCTTTGCCTGGTTCCTGTCGACTTGTTTAACGGCGAGGTTGTTTGGAATATTGAAGGACAGCAAGTAACAATTGAACAGAATTTGAGTTTGAGCTATTTCTTTGGGATTGGTGTGGAAGAAGTACAGTGGAAGCATGTCGATTCGTTTCGATTGACCGGTCAGGGATGGTTGCTCGCTTTTATAATCATCGTCGGTATACCCGGTTTGATTGCCTATCGTATGTATTTGAAAGCAACAACGTCTAAGGAGAGTGAGGAATAGGTAATGATGAATTTTGGATGATGAATGATGAATCCCCCGAACCCTGAGGCACTCGAAGGGTGAGGTTCCGCCGAACTGAGCTTATACCTCGAGCCTGTCGAAAGGTGCCGAAGTTTCGAAGGGTGAGGCAATTCCTTTCTTCATGCATGTCATATTCGCACTCTGCAACCTGAGTTACCTTTTGTTCTATTGCGTTCCACTAACTTTGTAAGAAACAACGATAATTATGTTCGGTAAGCTTTTTAAGAAAACAGATTACAAGGCATTGCTCGATAACGGAGCGGTAATAGTGGATGTTCGCACCCCAGGAGAATTTAGTGGAGGAGCCATTCCAGGTTCGGAAAACATTCCGTTGCAGTCGTTGGGAGGGCGTGTCAAACAGATTAAATCGTTGGAAGTGCCTGTTATTTGTGTTTGTGCCTCAGGAATGCGATCGGCGAGTGCCAAGGCACAATTGAAGGCTTCAGGAATTGAGGCCTACAATGGCGGTGCTTGGACGAAGATGATACCGTATGTTGAGTAGTTATTGGAATAGTATTGTAAACGCTTACGAAAGTAGTTTCGCTTACTTTTGGAAATTGTTGACGCATCCAATTTTGGACGGACGAATCAACGGCTTTTACATGCTAATATTACTTTCTTTGGCTGTTTGGGGATTGGAATTGTTGCTTCCATGGCGTAAAAAACAACGCACTTTCCGAAAGGATTTTTGGCTCGACGCATTCTATATGTTTTTCAACTTTTATTTCTTCAACCTGTTATTGTATGCGGCGTTGTCTACTATTTCCGTAAAAGCACTTGGCGGACTTTTGGGGCCACTCGGATACAACGGCGGACATTTAATTGATTTTGGTCAATTGCCGTGGGTTTGGAACATTTTGGCATTTTTCTTAATTGCCGATTTTGTGCAATGGGGCGTCCACAATATGCTGCATCGTGTTCCATTTCTATGGAAGTTTCATAAAGTACATCACTCAGTAAAAGAAATGGGGTTTGCGGCGCATTTGCGTTATCATTTCATGGAAACATTGGTGTACAATACGTTCAAGTATGTGAGCCTTTCGCTGCTTTTCGGGTTCAATTTGAAAGATGCCTTTTTCGTGTACACATTGACGATGGTTATTGGTCACTTGAATCACGCCAATTTGGGATGGGATTACGGTCCGCTGAAATACATTTTCAACAATCCGAAAATGCACATTTGGCACCACGCCAAGGATCTTCCTGCCAATCATCCGAAAGGAATGAACTTTGGGATCAGCCTGAGTATTTGGGATTATTTGTTTGGAACGGCATATGTTCCGAAAGACGGACGTGACATAGAACTCGGTTTCCCTGGAGTCGATCAATATCCAGAAGGGTTTGTCGATCAAGTAGTGGAACCCTTTAAAAAAGACGGATGAAGAAATATCTAGGGATGGCAATAATTGCCAGTTTAACGCTGGGTTTGGCACCTTTTTCTCCAGAACCACACATCTGGAAACAAATCCAAAACCTGGTGCATGGTCGTGAAATGCCTGCCATGGATTGGTTCGATCTATTTCTTCACGGAGCGCCGTGGCTCTTTTTGATTTTCGTGTTGGTTCAGATGGTGCGCGGAAAGTAGAATTTCCATAGTCAAGATTATTCAGTATTTTTAGTTGACTGTTCACAAGATCTTCGCTATCCATGAAAAACGTTTCTTTCTTTCTACTCTTGTTGCTGTTCTTCGCTAATTGGGGGCAGGCTCAAGTCCGATCCGATGTTTATATTCAGTTTGCTAATGACATGAATAAACTTCCCATTGAGGACAGCAAAATTGCTTTTGACATTCGTTCGGAAGAGTTCGGCGATATTGACACAACAATCTATTTAGAGAAAGGTGTTTCGAGTGCGAGTTTTAAATACCCAAAACAAAAATTAAAGTTTATCGAAGTCCGTGTTGGCGGATATTATCCTGAAGATATAATTGTTGATGATCAAACAGATCTTAACAATATTAGCGCCTTTTTAGTTGCAGTGGCCCCGAATATAATGAAGTTCGAGAATATTTATTTTGCCTCGAATGAATATGAACTCTCACCGCAATCAAAGCAAATATTGGATGAATATGCCATTTTAATTAATCGTGTCGATACCACGATCCAAGTGATTGCTCATACCGATGAAACAGGCAGCGGCACTCAAAATTTAAGTTTGTCGCAAAAACGGGCCGATGCGGTGGTAAACTACCTCATTTCTCAAGGCGTTTCAGAAGATAAGCTGATTTCAATTGGCCGCGGAGAAGAAGAATTGATCGTACCTCAAGCGAAAGATGCCACAGAGCATCAAAAAAATCGCCGCGTTGAGTTTAAGTTTTAGTGAATTTACTCTTCCTTGAGTGAAGTTCGGTATTTGTAATACGATTTACTCAACCTGCTGAGTTTTCGAAATGATTCAACGTTTGACGTTTGTGGCGACCACGAATCGAATAAATCCTCAGTTTGGCGCCAAAGGGCTGTGCTTTGAACTACTGTTGGCTCTCCATAAATAGCATCGGCATGCTCGCGGTGAATCTTTAACAAAAAGTCTTTTTGCGTATTGACATCGACTGTATCGCGCAGAATCATATAGCTGTTTAGCGTGTTGTCTTCTAAATACCTTAATAACTTGTATTTTGAATTTAGAATGCTGTCTTGCTTTATTCTCGCCTCCATAACTAGTACAGAGTCTTGCAAAGTATTGTATTCTGTTTCTAGCTTTTCTCTTTTTTGATCGTACCCCACTCTAGCTTCCGAGAAATTAATATAATCTGTAAACATAGCGATCAAAAAGGTAAGCAGTGCCATGAAAGGTGTCGCCATGAGACTCAAATAGGCCGGACGGACCCACCACTTTTTGGTCATGTCTTTTACGTCCAATCGAAGTTTTTCTAGCTCAAGTGCTTCCTTTTCTTTCTGAAGATCTTCTTTTGATTTTTCCGATGATTCTTTTTGTGACATAGCAGTGTTTTACATAAAACTAGCAAATTCATATTATTTCACTCGAAAGTCTTAGTAATTCTCAAGGGAGTTCATAGTTTGGACGCGAATAGGGGGATCCAGGAAAACTGTAATAATCGTTCAGATTTAGCAAGACTTCCTGAATTTCGGTAAAACCATGATATTTTACCACAAAGGCTCATAGGACACGTAGAATACGGGGATAGATTTCTTTTGAAAAGAGCACGGAGGTTTCAAATTTGTCTTGTTTGTCCCTTGTGTCTTGGTGGTCGAAATGAATACAATGCACATCTTGCCTTTGTAGAGTCAATTACTGTGGCGAGGGAAGTAGACTATCCCATTAAATTGATGCCAACCAACAACCACTTGTCCTCTACAAATTCAAATTCGAATCCCATGGAGCTCTCTGTCCAGCCTTCATCGTCAGTGGAAAGAACAATCAACAAGGTAACAAGGGTCCAATCTTCATCGCCCATGACCGACAGTCGATTGTAATCCATCGCTTTGAGTTTCTCTCGAATTTCATCGGTAAAAATTAAGCCGAGATTCTCCAAAAACATTTCTTCTGTGCCTTCAAATGCATCTGGATCAATGACCATGTACCATTCCCCATTTAATGGGAATTGAGTAGTGGAAGCAATTTTGTCTTCGTCCAAATCAATGATGGGTTGCACGTTGGTTTGCCAAAGTTGCTGTAAATCTTCGTCTGTGGTTGTTTGAGAAAAAGACCAAGAGCTTAGTGCGACGAATATCAATAGTAGTGCTTTCATTTGATTAGTTTCTGTCAAGATAGTAAGTAAAATCTTTTCTACGAAGTTCATTTACTCAAACTTCCAAGGGGTTTCTTTCAATGGCTTTTTGTCGTAGTGGATGTATTCACGGATGTAGCCATATTTTTCATCTACCCGCCCATCAGGTTTTATGAAATTGATGGTACGTTGAGAAAGTAAATTATCGTCGTATTTATTAAGAATCAGGCAAACGACAATCTCTGTTTTCGGAATTGCTTCAAAAGGCACCCCATCGATGACATTGTTTTCGTTTTGCTTTAGAAATTCCAATCGTTTTTCATCGCTGACATAATAGAAAGCTCGAATGTTATGGTGTTTATCGTATTGAATGATCTTCTCGTAAACAGTATCGTTGTTGGCCATTACTTTCGATTCATAGAAAAGCTGACCGGTACTGATATATCTGCGCTGTTTTATGGAAGAAAGCGTGGAATCAAATTGGCAATGCGAAATATAGGTGGTTGCAGTATCATTTTCGTCGGCGTAACCATAAAGCGTGTGCGTCCCATCTGAATGATTTTCGCGCGAAAGTTTGCCTTCGGTATCTAGCCCGAAATACTTTTTCTTGTCTTTGTCGACTCCAAAACTGCTCACGTTTTCCAGAATGCCGTCGTCGCCCCAATCAAAAGTGTAGGAAACGGGATCAATAAAATCCCCATCGTTGGCAAGAGAGATTAAATAACCATTTTCATCGTAGCGCCAATGCTCGCAAACTTTTCCGAAACTTTCCTCAAAACATTGATCAATCAACCGTTGTTGCTCATCGTATTGAAAATAGAAGAACTTGGATGATGCGTATCCTAACGGCTCACGATTTTTTAGGTCGAACGGCACAACGGGAGAATAGCATTGATACGTAACTATTCCCTGCTTGTTGAACTCGGCTTCCATTCGTGTTGCCTTAATTTTGGCAGTATCCAAAGATTCGTCTGATGTTGATTGTTTCCAATCTACTTGAACGGATCGAATTCCTTGTTTACGAAATTCGTCTTGCGGAAAATAAAGCTGATCTACTTCAAAGTTGGTTGGGATTTGCGCTTCGCAATCAAACCATTGAAGGCAAACGAGCGTAGTCAGAAGAATCCATTGGTACATATTGAAAGATCGTAAAAATAATTTAAATTTCTACCAGGGATTCGGAACTTCTATGCGTTCTGTCCATTCGGTAGAGGTGTTTCCGTTAGAATTCATGAGTTTGAAACGCGCCTCATAGGATTCACCTTCTTTAAAATTGAAAGGCCCACGGCACATTCCTCTTCCTAAGGAAAATTTATTATTCTCAGTGAGAACTATATAGGTAGTGCTTTTGCCGTCTTCATGAAATAATTCTACCCTGATGAAAGTCGCTGTTGAATCTTGCGATATAAAGGTAAAGTTCGATTGTAGTTTGGGTCCACAGCCATAAAGCATAGAGGATGTTCCTGAGGCAGCTGGTAGTTGGGCCCATTCAGGGGTTTCCACGTTTGAAGATGCCTTGGCAGTCCAGTAAAATTTTGATTTTCGATACGCTCTATTTCCTTCTATTCCATAGATGATATCATGATTGTAGGAGTCCAAACCGTCAATATGAAGGGTATACGTATTTCCAACGGTCAAAGAAGTTTCTGGGCGCAAAACAACTTGTGTTATGTTGTATTCTCCTTTAAGTTGCTCTTCCAAGATTAGTTGAATCCTTTGATCGCCTGAAACAAGGTAGGTTGGCGCACCTTTGGCAATGGAATCTGCCACACGTTCACTGCCAGCATAGAAATCAAGAAGGATGATTCCGTCGCTACTGATTTCGCCACCAGACTTGGGAAATGAAAAGATATAGTGCGAGTTACAATCTGCTGAGGAGCAAAACGCCGGAAGAAAAATGAGAAATAATAGAAATCGTAGCATATTCAATTGCTTGATGTTCTTACAACGTTGAACTCAGAAAGTGTTACTTCTAAGTTGGCTTAGCTCAACAATTTCGACCAGGAAACTTTCTCGCCAATGATTCGAGGCAAATCGTCAATGCTCACGCGTTCTTGCTCCATCGTATCACGATCACGAATAGTCACTGTGTCATCCTCCAAAGTATCGAAATCAATCATCACACAATACGGTGTTCCCATGGCGTCCTGAATTCTATAACGACGTCCTGCGGCACCTTTTTCATCGTAGATGCAGTTGTGATCGAACTGAAGTTTGTTCATTACTTCGCGTGCTTTCTCAGGCAAACCGTCTTTCTTAGTCAACGGCATAACCGCCACTTTGTAAGGAGCTAAGGCCGGAGGCAATGACAATACAGCGCGTTGCTTTCCATCTTCCAAATCCTCCATTTTATACGAACTGCTCAAAACTGCTAAGAACATGCGGTCCAATCCGATAGACGTCTCAACAACGTAAGGCACGTAGTTCTCGTTCAATTCTGGATCGAAGTATTGGAGCTTTTTACCGGAATGCTCTTCGTGCTGCTTCAAGTCGAAGTCGGTACGCGAATGGATTCCTTCCAATTCTTTGAATCCCATTGGGAAGTTGAATTCAATATCGGCGGCTGCATTTGCATAGTGTGCCAATTTAATGTGATCGTGGAAGCGGTAATTATCTTCTCCCAAGCCCAATTTGTTGTGCCACTTAATACGTTGATTTTTCCAGTAATCATACCACTTCATTTCTTCACCAGGGCGAACGAAAAACTGCATTTCCATCTGTTCGAATTCGCGCATTCGGAAGATAAACTGACGTGCAACAATCTCATTTCTAAACGCTTTACCGATCTGAGCAATTCCAAATGGAATCTTCATTCGACCCGTCTTTTGAACATTCAAGAAATTCACAAAAATTCCTTGAGCCGTTTCCGGACGAAGGTAAATGGTTGACGCATCTCCCGCTACGGACCCTAGTTCTGTCGAGAACATCAGATTGAATTGTCTTACTTCCGTCCAGTTTTTCGTTCCTGAAATTGGACAAACAATTCCGAGATCCAAAATGAGATCATACACACCTTCCAAATCGTTTTCGCCCAAGGTTGCACGCATGCGGTTTTCGATATCATCGATTTTTGCCTGATTGCGCAATACATTTGGGTTGGTTGCCAGGAATTGCTCCTGATCAAAATCATCACCGAAACGCTTGATTCCCTTAGCAACGTCTTTTTTGATCTTGTTGCGGTATTTCTCCATGTGCTCTTCGATCAAAACGTCGGCGCGATAACGTTTTTTAGAGTCTTTGTTGTCAATAAGTGGATCGTTAAATGCATCAACGTGACCTGAAGCTTTCCAGGTTGAAGGGTGCATAAAAATCGCAGCATCAATCCAACAATGTTTTCGTGCATTTGCACCATTGATTTCCACCAATACGATTTGATGTTATTCTTGAGCTCAGCCCCCAGTTGACCGTAGTCGTAGGTTGCCGAAAGCCCATCATAAATTTCAGATGACTGAAACACAAAACCATATTCCTTCGCGTGAGAAATAATACTCTTCAGATTGTCTTCTTTTTGTTGCATGCCGCAAAGGTAAAACAACCGTGATTTCGAAGGGCTTTTTCGTAGAACTTTTTATTCTTCCGAGAATGATTGCTCAATTACCCGACGGATTCGACCGACCCCTGAGGCTCTCGAAGGGTGAGGTTCTCGATGAGTGATTCTCTCGAATAATGAGTTTTTTGAAGGTGGGTGTTTCGAAGCGAAATGTTCTAGACAAGCCGCTACTTCTTCTCAAATCGGTTCTGAACTACCGAGTCTAAAAAGCGTTTCGTCTCAATGCAATGAAATTCTTGCGGAGATTCGAGGTCTCCAAACAAAGGCGTGCCCCCTCCAAGAAGAATTGGGATTTTCGTAATTATCATCGTATCAATGAGCCCTTCCTTTAGAAAACTCTGAATGGTCGATCCACCATCAATATATACGTCTTGATACCCTTTATTTCTGATTTCATGAAGGATATCAGGCAATGCCCCATTGATTAAAAATGCTTTGTCGGCGAATTTTTCGGGAATCTCTTTCAAGCGATTACTGAGCACAAAAACGGGTTTCGTATACGGCCACTCGATATCAAATGAACAAACCGTATCAAAGGTGTTTCGGCCCATGATCAACGCATCTACTTCATTCATGAAAGCAGCATATCCCATGTCGTCTCCCTCAGGATTTGGAACGCTGTGGAGCCATTCTATTCCACCGTTACTATCGGCGATATAACCATCGATACTTGTCGCTATGAATACTTTGTTTTTCGGCATGAAATGTTTTATGTCTCCCGTCTCAAAGTCTGGTATCTACCCCTTCAAAGTCGATGGGCAAACAAAATCAGTAGTTGCGATGTTGGTTTTCTTGATTTCGTCGTATCCTCCTGCGATGTCTGTCAATTTCGAAAAGCCATTTTTCATCAATAATGAAATGGTGATGATACTTCGGTATCCGCCGGCACAATGAACATGGTAGGATGTGTTTTTATCCAACTTGTCCATGTTGTCGTTGAGGTAATCAAGCGGATGATGATTCGCGCCATCAATGTGTTCTGCAGTAAACTCGCCTGGCTTTCGCACATCGATGATATTCAAATCGCTATACGTTTTTTCAATGCTCTGAGGAGATACACTATCGATGGTATTCAAAGTGCCTTCATAAGCAGAAACGCCTCCTTTCAAGAATCCCACCGTGTTATCGTACCCAACTCTTGACAATCGCGTGACAGCTTCTTCTTCTTTTCCTTCTGGAGCAATCAATACAATTTTTTGGTCGATGTTTTCAATCAAAGCGCCCACCCACATGGCGAAGGTTCCATTCAAACCAATGAATAAAGAGTTTGGGATAAACCCTTTGACAAAATCGAATTCTGTTCGAACATCCAGAATTAAAGCTCCGTTTGCTACTTCAGCATTGAATTCTTCTAGAGACAGTGGGCGTTTTCCCTGAGCAATAACTTCATCGAATGAATCGTAGCCCATTTTATTCATTACCGCATTTTTTGGGAAGTATTGCGGCGGTGGCAAAATACCATCCGTTACCTCTTTGACAAATTCCTCCTTGGTCATGTCGGCGCGTAATGCGTAATTGGTTTGCTTTTGTTCTCCCAATGTACCTACCGTTTCCGTACTCATATTCTTTCCACAAGACGATCCTGCTCCGTGTCCTGGATATACAGTGATTGCGTCTGGCAAGGTCATGATGCGGGTGCGCAAAGAATCAAAAAGCATTCCGGCCAAATCTTCCCTTGTGAGGTCTGTTTTGATCGCCAAATCGGGTCTTCCAACATCCCCTAAGAATAGCGTGTCTCCGGTAAAAATGGCAGTTTCATTTCCTTCTTCATCTATTAATAAGTACGTAGATGACTCCGGCGTATGTCCTGGCGTATGCAATACTTTAATCGTTACATCACCGATGGTAAATTCCTGATCGTCCTCTGCAATAATTGCATCGTATCCGGGATTTGCTTTGGGACCATACACGATGGCAGCACCTGTTTTTTGCGCTAAATCTACGTGACCAGAAACGAAATCGGCATGGAAATGCGTCTCAAAAACATACTTGATTGTTGCTCCATTGTCTGCCGCCATTTTAATGTATGGCGCTGTTTCACGCAACGGGTCAATAATCGCTACTTCACCCTTACTTTCAATATAGTAAGCGGCTTCAGCCAAACAGTTTGTATATAATTGTTCTACTATCATGTTCAATCTTGTTAATGCAAATATCGTGAAACTAGCTCGTTTAAAAAGTGACTTTGGTCACACTTCCAAATGATCTTGACCTCTTATTCAAAAGAAGCGTTGATTTGATCGATATAGTTTAATAGACGTTCCTGACCGAATTTTGATACACTTGATGTGGTAAAAACGGGTGGCAATTCTTCCCAATACTTCAGCATTTCTTTTTTATACCGCGCTTGATTCTTTTGCAGTGCGGTACTGGAGAGCTTGTCAATTTTTGTGAAAACCATAGAAAACGGCAATCCTTTTTCACCGCACCAATTCATGAATTCCAAATCAATTTTTTGCGGTTCCAAACGCGCATCCAGAAGCACGAAAATGTTCACCAATGTCTTACGTGTTGTCAGGTATTCGGCAATAAACGCCTCCCACTTGGCACGGTTCGTCTTTGAAGTTTTCGCATAGCCGTATCCCGGTAAATCAACCAAATACCATTCGTTATTTATCACAAAATGATTGATTAATTGTGTTTTACCCGGTCTGCCGGATGTTTTCGCCAATTTCTTGTTGCCAGTCAGCATGTTGATTAACGAAGACTTTCCAACGTTGGAGCGACCAATAAAAGCATACTCTTTCAGGCCATCTGTTGGACATTTGGACACCTCGGTATTCGAGATCACGAATTCGGCAGAAGTAACTTTCACGTTCTTTTTTAGGCAAAAGTACCATTTTTCTTATCGGTGTGTTTGCAAGAAAACGTTAGAAGTTTTCATTTTTTGGCTTGTTTCAACGAAGTAAATCTTGTTTTAACGTTCATATCGCGTAATTTTGGGAAATCAAATAAAGTTGTGATGAAAAAGACACGTTTTAAGTTCGCATGGATCCCGTTAGCCATAATTGCTTTGTTACTTTCATGTAGCGAGGAGAAGCCAAAAGTTCGCATTGTAAAAGGAGCGAAAAAGGAGCAGAAAGAAGTGGGGCAGCAACTCCCTCAGGTAAAAGCCGATCGTCTTTTGGTTGTTGAACTGGAAGGAATGGTCTGTGAAAAAGGATGCGGTGGAAGTATTCGAAGCGAACTGTACACATCGAATGCGGTGAAGGAAGTATCTTTTGAGTTTGATGAAGAAAAAACGGTAGACGTTGCGAAAGTGGCGTACGATCGAGATAAAATTACGGCCGATGAAATTGTAGCAATCATTGCTGCTGCCAATGAAGGTCAATTCAATGTAATCAAAACGCGTTCAGAAGTATATGTGGACGATTCGCTCTCGGAAAAAACTTCCGATGCATCGGAAAGCACAACTAAATCGAAGGCGAAAGTGGTAATCACAACCTCTTCGAGTTCTTATGGTGAGGGCTTTTTTGATTTGTTTTCATTGCTTTGATTGCTGAACAACATCGAGCTTTCACGGCTCAAATGTGACACCTTATGAAATTATATCATCGTGAATTAGGGGAGGGGAATCCTTTGATGATCCTACATGGATTGTTTGGCTTTTCAGACAACTGGCAAACGCACGCGAAGAAATTAGCGGAGTATTACCGCGTAATTTTGGTCGATCTTCGAAATCATGGGCGCTCGGATTGGAGCGATGATTTTTCTTACGAGATTATGGCAGACGACGTTTTGGAATTGTGCGATGACCTTGGATTGGAAGAATTAATTCTGGTCGGGCACTCCATGGGCGGAAAAGTTGCCATGCATGTAGCCGAAAAACGAGAGGAACTTCTCGAAAAGTTGGTTCTTGTGGATATGGGAATCAAGAGTTATCCTATGCACCACGATCATATTCTTGCGGGCATGAAATCGGTATCCATCGACACGATTAAGGCGCGCAGTGAGGCAGAAGTGCAATTGGGTGCACACATTGAATCGGAGGGCGTAAAACAATTCCTTTTGAAGAATATGTATTGGAAGGAAAAAGGACAGTTGGCCTGGCGCATGAATCTTGAGGTTTTGGAGCGCGAAATGCCCAATATTCTCAGTGGTTTCAAAGCGGAAGAAATTTTCACTCCCACCTTGTTTATCCGTGGAGCAATGTCCAATTATATTTTGGACGATGACATTCCAACGCTCGAAGCGCAGTTTCCTGACATGGAATTGATCACAGTTGAGAACGCAGGACATTGGGTGCATGCAGAAGCTCCGAATGAATTTCAGGAGGCATTGCTTGGATTTAGTTTGCGGTAGCCCTAGAAAAGTATTGGCATTCGGATAATAATTTTTCCTTACATATCTTTGATAAAAATTCATACATGAGAATTACTCTACTTGCCTTTGTAATGTTTATTACGACGCAGGCATTCTCTCAGCTAGCGGGACGCGATCAAAACAGACATGGTTTATCCTTTACTACTGGGCAAAACAAGAATGTTTTCACCGATTCAATCTTTACTTCGGAAAATTGGCGTTCTCACATTAGTACGGGTTGGACCTATACGCGATACATGAATTTTCATGTAGGATTTCAAACTGGCTTTTGGATTTCAACAACGCGTACAGCGTTCGATATTAACGAAAGTGCAGCATATTCTTTCCCAAATTCATCAGGAGTGCTCTATGCCAAGGGGCTAACGAAGAAGCTACAAATAAATCAACAAGCACTTATTGATGACTATCCATACTTTAACTCGCAGGCCTCTCGTTTATCGAATCATATAGAGTCGGAGTATTCTTTCGAGATTCCAACTTTATTGGTGTTTTCTACCAACTTCAAAGGAACCATTCGATTTAACTCAAAACTTGGAGTTATCAGCAAGCTAAACGTCGTTCAGAAAACAGGGACCCGTGAAGATCAAATCTTAGGTGGATTTATTTATCGACACTACATTAAGCCAAGGAACAAAACGGTATTTAACTTCAATGGGCAAGCATCGTTGGGGTTTGAATGGAATTATGTTGGAACACGTTCGCTAGTTTTCGATTTCAGTTACCGCACGAACCTCACACCGGTGTATAAACGGGGAGAGGAAAACCAATATCTTCTGATTGTTTCGAATAGCGAGCCCTCATGGAATCCAGATCCTCAGATACAGTTTTTGGACGTGAAAGCCAGAAGACATCAATTTGCCTTAACGATTTCAACTCAATTTTAACATGCGCGTACTATTACTTATCATTCTAGGGTGTTTTCAACATGCTGCACATGCGCAAGACTTTGATGATTACCGAACATTGTCATCAAGTGGTGCAGTTCCGGATGACTTCATGGGAAGTACCTTTGGGAAAATAGAAAAAATTGAAAATGAGCAAGAGAACAGCCTGAATGATTTCGATAATTCCGAATTTCTTTTCAGAACACGTTACGCGGTTGATGGTCTGCTGCAATCTGGTTTGGTCGTTTATGGTGATCCTGTCACTAACTATATTAATGAAGTCGCTGGGAGACTTTTGCAAGGCAACCCTGAACTTTTAGAGAAGTTGCGATTCTATACATTGAAGGTGCAAACTCCGAATGCGTTTTCTACAGATCAAGGAGTGATATTTGTTACCACTGGCTTATTAAGCTACCTTGATAACGAAGCACAGTTCGCTTTCATACTTGCTCACGAGATTTCTCATTACACGCGCAAGCACGTGATTAAATCTTTTACATGGCAAAAAGAAAATAATTTCGAGGACAATTGGATCTCTGAGATGAGTAAGTATTCGAGAAGTCACGAAACAGAGGCAGATCTTGAAGCAATTGCCATGTACCAAGATGCTGGATATAGTACAGATGCCATATTTACCGGTTTTGATAAGTTGGCCATAATGGACCATCACTTTGCTAATATTCCAATGACCAAAGGTTTGTATTCAGATTACATATTTATCCCCGATGTGTACTTCTCGAATGAACCATACGCATTGAAGGATGATTCTGAAAGAGAAGATTCGATGAGCACGCATCCTAACATTTCGAATCGAAAAGATGCTATTCGAAGTGCATTGAATGAATCCGCGAGGACAAGTAGTGGTGCACTTTTTATAGGTTCTGAAAAGACTTTTTCTAAAATTAGGAACATTGCTCGTTTTGAATTACTGCGCAGTCAATTACTCAATCAAGACTACCTGAATGCTCTTTATTCTGCAGAATTCCTGCGCAACGAATTTCCAAATTCATTGTACTTGAAGCGCGCAAAAGCCAAAGCTTGGATTGGCATTGGTCAATTGGCAGAGGTGGGTGTACTCAAGACCTTACTTCAGGATACAAGTGAGTATAGCGGTTACGTGTCAAATATTAGTGAAACATTGCGGAATCTTAGTAAAAATCAAATTACTGCGCTTGCGTTGAATAATGTATACGGTGCTGATATTGATATGAACGATGAAGTTTCGAATTTCATGGTCGAATTTTATTTTTCGTTCCTAAAAAAGAATACTAAGTTTCAATTCCCCGAACCGTCTCGGTATGCTGGGGTTGTTATTAATGATATTCCTAATTATTACAATTCAGATTCATTGGCTTATGTTATGCTCGGTAAGCGCCTTATTACGCTTGAGGAATACGCCCTTCATCACATTGCAAGAGACAGTGTTTATTTAGTTAAATACCGCAAAGCAGCACCTCCTGAAGAATTAAAGCTAGAATCATATACGGATTTATCCAAAAGAGGAATTTGGGTAAACAACACTATTATTGCGCCAAAAGATAGAAAAGCATATAACATTCAATACAACACTTTAGGCATTGGGGCGGATAAGATTTTAGCCGTTTCGCCGCGTGCTATAAGTTATTCGAAAAACATGATTGACTATCCAAGAAGCGAACGGCATGAGACGAAATTGCGAAAAGCGATTGCAACGGCTTCGGAAGAATCGGGGGTTGACGTAAGCATCTTGGATGTAAAGGAGGAACAAGAAAATGCAACGAACAAATTCAATCAGCGCGCACTAATCTTGTCTTCGATACGTCAATTTGATCTTGAGGCAGAATTCCTCCCTTTCCCTGTCGATTATGCCGAACATATCGCGCTCTCCAAAACTGAAGGAACCAATCATGTAATGTTTAATATGGTAACCAATACCTATGCTTCAGATATTAACCTTACGTTGGTGGTCTGTACTGCATATTTAATATTTCCCTTTCCATTTATTGCTTCGATATATGTTCCAACCAAAATCTTAAAGGGAAACAAAATGAACCTTACCGTGCTTTTTTACAATATAAAAGAGGGCCGATTCGAAGCCGGAGGAGCTTATTATTACAACGAATCAATGACAGTTCACGGTGTTGGGACGCATCTTTACGAAATTTTGAATGCCACAAAAAAACCTAAGAAGTAATGAAATATTTAGCATTGGTCTTTTCAATTTTCTTCATCTACTCCTTTGGTCTGGCTCAAAGTGGATTGTACGGTAGAAAGAATGTGCTTGAAATTCAGGGGAATGGATATTTTCCGCTGTTTCAGCGTAGTTTACTTTATGATCATTATGGCAATGGTTTAACGTATGATGAAGAGACAGAAACGTTTCGAAATAATGTGGCAAAGTTTAATTACGGTGTCAGATTACAATACATGCACGGAATTGGAATTCAGAAAAGTTTTGGGCTTCTTCTTGGTCTTGATTTTTGGAAAGCTCCTGGTCGTTTAGAAAACGATTCTTACAATAATGTCATTTACTTGAGTCACGAACAAATTTCAATGAGAACCATTACAATAGTTCCTACTTTTGAAATAGGTAGCGCCTACTCCAAAACTCCCGTTGGACTGTTCCATCAAGTTGGAGTAGGAGTAACGATGACGAGCGCAGTGGATAAGGAATATTATAAGAAAAATATATACGGTGGCCCTACCATTTTTACAATTGACGACCCTTTTTATGAAGACGAAGGATATGACCGCAAGTATCTTGGTATTCAGGCCATGTATGCGCTGAAAATGAGGACTCCAATTGGTAAGCGAATTTTGATCAATTATGGAACAAGGTATACTTTAGACTTTAACTTGAGTGGTGTTGTATTTAATTGGGTTGGGATACATAATTTACTCAACATAATTTCTCTGGAAGCAGGCTTTTCATTCACATTATAGTATTTCACCAACGATAATGTAACATTTCGGCCTTCGGCTCGTTTTTTGAAGTAGAACGTTTATGCGAAACCTGCTCACATTTTTATTCCTTCTTCTTACCGTGCAATTGCATGCGCAGGTAACTTTTGACAAAACCAAGCACGATTTTGGCGACCTTGAAGCGTATGATTTTCGTTTCGTAGACATCCAATTGAAAAATGAAGGAGCCAAACAAGAGTGGATTTTGAGCGTCAAGAAACCTCACGAAGTGGTGTACATCAATTCGGGTTCAATCATTGAAAAAGACAGCACCGTAATTCTAAGGTTACAAGTCAATCCGCCGAAAAAAGGAAAGTTCACCTACAGTGTTGACGTTTTCACAAGCGATCGTAATGAACCCGTAAAAATTAAGTTGACGGGGAACCTAAAGCAAACGGACCAAAACGATGTTTCCTCTTTTACATCTTGCCCGAACTTTAGCGAAAGACCGGGTGGTAAAGATCCGAATGCGTTCAAATTAACAGTTGTGACAATTGATAAAGAAACGCGCGAAACACTTGATAAGTCTGTCGTAAGTCTCATTCAAAATGGCTCGGATGTTTGGACAGAACGAACGGATAAAAAGGGGCAAATAAAGAAAGACGCAACGTTAGGGTTGAGTTATTTCTATGCTACACATGAAGGTTATTTCCCCGCAGAGCTAGGTGCTTACATTAATTTTCAGCGTAATTATTTCGTGCTTGAATTGGAGCGAAAGGCCGAAGAAATTATCCCCGTTCCTGTTCCTGACACAACCATCCTCGCAGATAATCCACCAGAGATTATCATTGAAATTGAAGATCACATCGAAACCGATACCACAACCTACGTTGCAGAAGTTCCGCCTTCGTTTGAAGAGCTAGACGATGATGACTTTACGGAGCAGAATTTCAACCCTATCAACGTCGTATTCATTTTGGATGTTTCTTCATCGATGCGCGACGCGGACAAAATGGAGTTGATGAAGTATTCCCTATTTCAGTTGACCGATATGTTGCGCCCTCAGGATAAAATGGGGATTGTCACTTATTCCACGAATACAAACGTTTTGCTGCAACCAACGAGTGGTGGCAACAAAGAGGAAATTCGAGAAAAGGTGGAAGATCTCAAGGCATCTGGATTTACGGCAGGTGGTAAAGGAATCAAACTGGGGTACAAACAAGCGAGCAGAGCCAAAATTGAGGGCGGTGTGAATCATGTGATTATCATAACAGATGGTGCCTTCAACCGTGATTCTGACGATTACAAACGTTATGTTCGAAAGTATGCTCGTCGTGGCATACACCTTTCGGTGGTTGGGATTAAAAACCGAGAGAAAGACCGCGCTCAAATGGAATATGCCGCAGAACTTGGTAAAGGACATTATGTTCCCATTCAAGGATTGTCGGATGCGAAGCGGAATCTAAAACAGGAAATTCGAGTGCTGACGTACAAGCATTGAGGGGGTCAAATTCTTGAGAATTGAAAAATCTGCATTGGCGTTAAGAGGAGTAGGTTTTGACTTGGATAGATCTACTAATAATTTAAGGATAATATTATTAAATTCCTAGAATTCGCGAATATTCTAGTTCGCATAATGGCGAACAAGGTTCTCTCAGGGCGCCTCACTTTTAAACACAAAAAAACTGGACACCCCTCAAAAGCGATATCCAGCTCAATTAATTCGTGATTTTTTTATTTTTCCTTGTAATTAAATGTTAACTCTTCAGTCCGATTCGTAAATTCATACGTTATCGTGAAGGCTTTCTTCCCCGAATCCAAGGTTGCTGTGTAGGAATCGCTATTACTCGGTGTGAAGGTGATATAAGAGTTCCAATCAGATGCAAGGTCCCCAAATTCTTTCGTTATTTCTCCATCGTGCTTCACCATTAATGCATAACGATCTGGCTCATCAGTAACCGCACAAGGATTTTCATTGTAATACAACTCAAACCATACCGCATCGATTTCAGATGTTTCGACACCAAGCAAGGTCATGTCAGCATTTTTATAATCTTCGCTGAAATAGACGTAATGTGTTTCTTTTTTAATCGTTGGTTTGATCTTCTTATTACAAGCCGTGGCAAAAAGTAAAATAGAGAATACAAAAGCTAACCTTTTCATAGTAATGTTCTTTGTGAATCAGAAAGTTATGGAATTTAAATTATGCATCAAAACAAACTTTGATAAGAGTGGCATTGCGGTTTGTTCGTTCTAAGTGTTTCGCCTACCTTTGGGAAAAATCTACACGTTATGAAGCGCATTCACCTGATCTTAGCCAGCTTTTTTATTGTTGGACAATCGTTCGGACAAATTTCTTTAAACTTTGATGGCATCAACGATTTTGTTGATTGCGGAAATAATCCGATAACAGACATTACCGGGACAGCAATCACCTTGGAAGCGTGGGTATATCCAACGTCATTTCAGCCGAATATTTGGCAAGGGAATGTGATCAACAAAGGAGACATCTCACAAACGGGCTATATGTTGCGTGTTGGTGGTTCGGGTCAGGTCAATTTCAACTTTGGGAGTTTCGGTGCCTGGAATGAACTCAATTCTCCCGCTGGAGTGCTAACCTTAAACACATGGCATCATATCGCGGGAACTTATGACGGTTCATTTTCAAGGATTTATGTAGACGGAATAGAAGTGGCTTCCACCCCGCATAGTTCGTCAATTGCTTCGGCTACACAACCTTTGTATTTGGGAGAAGATCCGCAATATGTAGGACGTTTCTTTCCTGGTAGCATCGATGAGGTTCGAATTTGGAATACAACATTGACAGGACCCGAAATTGCTGCATCGATGAACGATGAGCTGTGCACCACAGATCCTAACCTCGTGGCATATTATCGATTCAATGAAGGCACTGCAGGAGGAAACAATCTAGGTCAGAATACCATCGTGGATGAATCTGGAAATGGTGTAAACGGAACCTTGAACAATTTTGCCAATAGTGGAACTTCCTCGAACTGGACAACGGGAACCGTTTTGGGGCCAGGAATGACCAATACAACGATCCCTGTTGAAGCGTGTGAAACGTATACCTGGGCTACCAACGGACAAACATACTCCAACTCTGGATTGTATTCAGAAACGATAACAGGCGCTACCGGATGTGATTCTACACTCACCCTTGACCTCAACATTATTTCGCCGAACGACCTTACCACAAACCAAACAGCATGTGACTCTTACATTTGGGGTGTTAACGGACAAACATACACAAGTTCGACATCGGTTACAGAGCCACTCACAACATCTCAAGGGTGTCCTTACAACCATACATTGAACGTCACGATCAACAATTCATTTGATACAGTTGTTTTGGTGTATGACGAATGTCCACCGTACGTTTGGGGTGTGAATGGCGTGTCTTATGATACATCTGGGACTTATTTTGCTCAATTCACCAATGGACAAGGATGTGATTCTACATACCAACTCAACCTGGTGATTTACGATGATGCCGTAGCGGATATTACCCAAAATGGAGACGGCTCGCTATCTACTTCGTGGACGTTTGATGTTCAGTGGGTTGATTGTGCTACAAATACCGCCATTGCTGGAGCAACTGGAATGAACTTTATGCCACCGGCTGATGGTGAATATGCTGTCATTGCTTACGGACCTAATTGGTGCCCCGACACATCTGCATGTTACACCGTGGATTATCTTGGATTGAATTATTCAGGGCCTAACGAGATTTTAAACTTCGTTGAGCCAAATCCAACCAATGGCATCATTACAGTGACATTGCCAAAAGCATCTGAAGTAGCAACCATTCAGATTGTCGACATGCAAGGAAAAATTCTTCAATCAGTGAACGTAGCAGGTAATGATTCAATTCAATTGGAAATTGATGCCGTTCCGGGAATTTATATGGTGAAAGCTCGAACCGATCGTGGCTGGATCACGCAAAGAATTCTAAAACTTTAATGCAACCTTTGTAATAGGATTTTTCCCGATCAAATTTAACTGCGATGCGCTCCAGGTGTATAGATCCTTCAGGGAAAGATCTAAGAATGATTGGGTTTCGGAGCGATTGTAAAGTTGTAGAGACAATTATCCTTTTACAATGTGAAGCTCGTTGCGTTCCATGTAATGCATGAAATTTTTCAAGCTAATTTGAGATGCTCGTTGCTCCTCGCGCATGTACTTTAAATAAGCCTCCAACACACTAAAGTTATCGTGGGTGACGGTCATCTTCGGGTTTACGTAATGACTATCTTTTGTTTGTCTTAATTCGTTTAATGTTCTTCGTTTTGCATTCATGATAATTACTTTTGGTACTTTATACAATAAGTAAATATACAACTTTTTTAAGTTCTTACACAAAAAACTGTGGAATGGTGCTTTATCACACGATTGGAAATGAAGTTTTAATGCTTTAAAAGAGCGCTATCGAACCGATTTTTGCAGCAATCGAATGGTCCCTGTGTCGGCATCCATTTCAGCGCTAGTGCCAATTGGAATGGTGAATTTATTCACCGTATGACCAATTTGAGCGCCATAGTAAACAGGGATTTCCATGTCCCCGAAATGTTGCTCAAAAACCTCTTCTAAGGTAAATGCACGATCGGGTTCTTCTGCTGTACATTTTCGAAAACTCCCCAAGATAACCCCAGTACATTTTTGAAAAATACCCGCTTGCTTCAACTGTGTTAACATTCGATCTATTCGATACGGTTCTTCGCCAACTTCCTCCAAAAACAACAAACTTCTGTCAACAAATGAAAAGTAGGAGGTGCCCAACATGCTCGTGATGACAGACAGGTTTCCACCGAATAAATAGCCTGAAGCTTTTCCGCTTTGATAGGTGATAATTTTATGGTCGGAGGCATTGTTCTCAAAGGTTGTTAGAGCATCAGACATCAACACATTTTTAATGTATTTTTTTGAATACGCATTCCATGTGGAGTTGCCGCTTGGTCCGTGATAAGTAACAATGCCCAATTGTTGGGTGATAACATTCAATAGTGATGTGGCATCGCTAAATCCCATAATCACTTTTCTGTTCAGCTGCATGGCTTCGTAATCCAAAAAGTCGAGAATTCTGGCGCATCCCCAACCTCCACGAAGAAAGAAAATACCTTGTACTTCCTCGTCCTGAATAAATGTGTTGAAATCTTCAGCACGTTGCGCATCGGTTCCAGCAAAATAGCCGTATTTCTCATATACGTGCTTTCCTACTTTCACCTTGAATCCCATGGCATTTAAAATAGCTGTAAACTCAGAAACTTCTTCTTTTCTCCTCAATGCACCCGCAGGGGCGCAAATACCAATTGTATCACCCTTCTGAAGTTTTGGTGGCGCTTGAAAACGTGGCGCTTTGACGTAGGGTGATAGTTGTTTGTTAGATTCAGATTTTTGCGAACCTACCAACGCCCCACCAGCAATCCCAATCCCGAGTAAGGGCAACAATTCTCTGCGCGTCCATTTTTTCATAAGGAAAAGATAACAAATTATATTTCAGAGAATGGACACCAAAGAAACAAGCGCTTCGAAAATCTGCTGAATCTCCCTAATGCCACTGGAAACGTTCATTGCTTGCTCAACTTGATTTTGACTTTGCATCACACACCACAAGATCTAACCAGATTTTTTTTGAGACATCGCTCCCAATAAAGAATTGTTTTCATAAATTTGGTTTACTCAGAAATTTCTGGGAAACCTTAGGGACAGATAATCACTAAATACCTCACAAGATTCCCTAACGCTTAAAATTTTAATTGGCTGTTAAGTTCAAGAATGGATAGGTTTGATACACAGTATAGGTCTAATTCTATGCCTTAGTGTTGTTCAACTGTTCTTTCTAGGTTCTTCAGGTACTGTTTGTTTCGATCTTAATTGTTTAAAACAAACGTAAAGGCCGTTGTGGCTCAAAATAACAACACATAAGCTCGTTTTGAGAAAAAATGAATAAATGAAATCAATACTACACTTAGATCTTGACACCTTTTTCGTTTCCTGCGAAAGACTGGTAGATAGTCGGTTGAATGACCGGCCAATTCTTATTGGAGGAACTTCCGATAGGGGAGTGGTAGCTTCGTGTAGTTATGAAGCGCGCCGATTCGGAATTCACTCAGCAATGCCCATGCGAATGGCAAAACAGCTGTGTCCTGAAGCGGTTATCCTCAGGGGAAACTCTGGTTTGTACTCCAAATATTCAGGCATTGTCACAGACATCATCAAAGAAGAAGTTCCCTTGTACGAAAAAACGTCTGTGGATGAATTCTACCTCGATCTTACTGGGATGGATCGCTTTTTCGGGTGCGGAAAATTTGCCTCAGAACTCCGACAGAAAATCATCAACGAATCAGGATTGCCCATTTCCTTCGGTCTTTCTTTGAACAAAACAGTTTCTAAAATTGCTACGGGCGAAGCAAAACCCAACAATGAAATCAGTGTGATTGCAGGAACGGAAAAACCTTTTCTGGCACCGCTTTCCGTGAAGAAAATCCCGATGGTGGGCGATAAAACCTACCGAACACTTTGTGATTTGGGTGTGAAAAAAATCCAAACGGTACAGGAAATGCCCATCGAATTGATGGAAAAAGTTCTCGGAAAGCATGGAATGATTATCTGGAAAAAAGCCAATGGAATTGATAACAGCCCAGTAATTCAATACCAAGAGCGCAAGTCGATTTCCACCGAACGAACCTTTGATAAAGACACCATTGATGTCAACAAACTAGAAGGTATCATGACGGCGATGGCAGAGAATTTGGTTTTTCAATTACGCCGTGGAAATAAGCTCACTGCTTGCATCACGGTAAAAATTCGCTACTCCGATTTCCAGACCTACACATTGCAAAAAATGATTCCTTACAGTGCGTCCGACCACACCATTTTGCCCATGGTTTTGGAATTGTACCGAAAACTGTACAACCGCCGTGTATTGGTTCGATTAATTGGCGTACGATTCAGTCACCTGGTAGAAGGAGCGCATCAAATTAATTTGTTCGAAGACCCAAAAGTGTTGGAACTGTACAAAGCCATGGACCATATTCGAAATCGTTTTGGAGATCGTGCTGTAATGCGCGCCAAAGGAA
The DNA here is from genome assembly GCA_043584915.1 of Fluviicola sp. Classification (GTDB taxonomy): domain Bacteria; phylum Bacteroidota; class Bacteroidia; order Flavobacteriales_D; family Crocinitomicaceae; genus UBA4466. The sequence goes on along the minus strand of CP121319.1, from coordinate 444,869 downwards.
TGGATGCCAAAAGTATCAGTCGCTGGAACCCGTTCAATGGCGAACCTCCACCGTTATTGGCGAACCGAAGACAGTAGGGGGGTAATAATAAATTAAGAATGATGAATAAGAAATGATGATTATGCATCTCGGCTCCGCTCGATGCACAGTCTTCGGGTCTTGTGTCTACTTGTCTAGTGTCTCATGTCTACTTGTCTAGTGTCTCAAGTCTACTTGTCTAGTGTCTAAAGTCTACTTGTCTAGTGTCTCAAGTCAAGTCTAATGCCCATCCTTCAAAACCTCCGGCATTTTCGCCTTAAACTTGTTCAAACGCGGAATAGAGACAGATCGAATATACGGCTGATTCGGATTTAATCGCTCGTAATCCTGGTGGTACTGTTCGGCTACCCAAAACTTATCCAATTCCTTCACTTCAGTGGTAATGCGCGAGAATGTACCCGCCAATCGATATTCTTTGATTTTACGTTGAATGATGGAAAGTTCCTCCTGATTTTGATAAAACGCGATGGAGCGATATTGAGGTCCATAATCTGGTCCTTGCGCATTTTTTGTAGAAGGATCGTGCGAATTAAAGAAGACCTCCACCAACGTTTCGTAGCTCACGACAGAAGAATCGTAATAAACTTTCACTGCTTCCGCATGCTTCGATTTACCCGAACACACAATTTTGTACGTCGGATTTGGTTTTTCTCCGCCTGCATATCCTGAAACTGCTTCAGCAACACCATCGACAGATTCAAAGACAGCCTCAACGCACCAAAAACATCCGCTGGCAAAATAGGCCGTTTGCATCGAGTCGAGTTCCGATTGGTCTGGCTTGTCCAACGCTGTCGTATCAGACGACTGCTGAGCACAAGAAATTAATGAGAACAACGCTAATGGAAGCAACAATAAACTTTTCATATCATTCTTTTTTTATTAGTCGTGTAGGATTAAGAATGCTTACGAATGAAGTACAAAGATTTGTTAATTGACGGGTTCAGAGACGGGGTTTCCATCGCGGATACTTCGGAATCGTTTTCGTGATTCTTCCGTGTACAAACTACCTTTGTGTTCAAATAAAATCTTTTTATAGTATTCAGCAGCCGTGTCTTTATCCATAAGATGGTTCTCATAAATATCGCCCAAACGGAAAAGGGCATCGTCTGCTAAAATATCATCGGGATAGAACTCGAGTAATTCTTCCAATTCTTTAATCGCGTTGTTCCATTTGCCTTGTAATTCCATGGCGTGGGCACGCTTCAATTGGATTTCATCGCCAAGACTGTGCGCAGGATACTCCTTAATAATGCTATCGAATTTTGCGAATGCCGCATCGTACTGATGCTGTTCAATGAGTAAATCTGCCTGAGCAAACCAATTCATCGCGATGTAATTACTGTCCAATCCGTAATTGTCGGTAATCAATAAGGACAGGTTGATCGCATCGTTCGAAATCAGTTTTGTCGTGGATCTTTTCAAAACGTCCAATTGCGATTGTGCGTAATCAAACTCGCCATCATAATAGAAAATGCGGGAGTTTTTGAACTTGGCCTCCTGACCAATTGTTTCGAATTTAAAGTCCGAGTCAATTTGCATGTACAAGAGCGATGCTTCCCACATATCGCCATCCAAAACATGAATGTCGGCGAGTAACATTTTGGCTTCTGCACGCTGCATATCGGTCAATCCGGGAACCTCCAAAACTTCATTCAATAGTGTAATTGCACCTTCCGACTGATTGGCGTAAAAGGCTTGGATATGCGCTTTTTCCATCATCAATCCGAACGAGGTACGACGTCTTCCGAATAACTCAAGAGCGGCGTCGTAATCTGCCAAAGCAGCATTTAATTCTTCTTGCGAAAAGTCGCGCTGGCGGGTTACTTCTAAAAACCGGACATTGAGCAAAGAGTTGTAAGCGCGAACATACACTGGAGAGCGATCGCCCAATTCTACCACGTATTTGAACGCTTTACGCGCTGTTGTGTAATCTTTGTTTTCTACGCACGTATTCCCCAGATTGTATACCAATCTTCCATCCGACTTGGTGCGTTTGTCGATTCCTTTGACATGCACAAATGCGGCAGCAAAGTTCTGTCGTTGCACAAATAGCCACGTGAGCATTTCGGCATAAACCAATTCCCCCGGGTTGGATTGCGTACGCTTTAAGAGAGCCGTTTTTAAAATTTCATATTCGGGTGAATTCTCCTCGGTAAAATCAATTTGATTCATCAAAATGCGCTGCAAAGAGTTTTGGTAAGAAGAATGATAATCCAAGAGATCGAGGTATTCTTCCATCATTTTCTCGGTATCGCCAATTGACCCATAATACTCGGCAAACTGAAAATTCAGCGGATATGTTTGCTTCAGCAACTTGCGTCCTTTTTGCAAAGTTTGGAGGGCGTAATCGTTCTTTCCCTGGGCTTTGAAAGCGTTGTACAGATTGATCACTGCACGCGAATTTGCCCGTAGTTTATCAATCAACGATTCGTAAATTTTATCGGCTTTGCTTTGCTTGTCGTTGTATTCATAATGCTTGGCCAATTGAATTTCATATTCCTGATCTCCAGGGAAAAAGTCAATTTGCTTTTTCAGTAGCTTCTCAACGTCTTTTTCCTCTTTTGTTTGCTCGGTACAAATCAACAAGCGGTTGAAATAGTGTTTGGCACGATCCATTTCATACAAACGTTCGTAGTATTCATACGCCTTGTCGTACTCTTCGTTATCGAAGTAATGTTGGGCCAATTGCTGATCCGTGACTTGTGCTTGCGCTCCAAATCCAACCAATAAAACAACCATCCAAATCCACTTCATACTTCTTTCTTTCGCAATTATTGTACCCCTTCTTCAGGCAAACGTTCAGCAATGATGCTATTTATACCATTTTGGTAATCAGGAAACTCCTTTTCAATTTTTTCTAACGTGCTTTCGTATAACGCGTAAAACTCGCGCAATATTTCCAATTGTGCTTCTTCCTCTGCAAGAAAACGGTCGTATTTATCGCGTCGACCATTTCCCGCATTGATATCCGATTTTAACTTTTTCAGTTGCTCTTCAATCAAGTTCAGTCCTTCTTCGCACTGGTCGTGCAAGGTGTTCACCTGTATCATTTCCGACTGTAAATTTCGATACGCGTCAATAACCACGGCATCTTCCAATGAAATGGTATCTGCTTCCAATTGTTTCAATCGTTCAATGTTCGATGCCACTTCTTGCAATCGGTCTTTCCATTTTTTGGCATCAAATGCATCCAGTTGGGATTTCCATTCAACAATTTCCGATTCCATTTTCTCAATGCGTTCCAACTGCTCTGATTTCTTCAGGTCAGCACATGCGGTGAAAAACAGCGCAATCAATATGAAAAAAAAGCCTTTTTGCACGAACGATTAAAGATACGAAGTTTCGGTAAAGAAATAAGTGGTTTTTCAATTCTTTAACGATCTAGTCGCTGGATCCTTCTTCCGAATTTATTTTTCCCAGGAAAGGTGTTCCACCGTAACATTTCAACTCAGGAAAATCATCATGAATCATCTGCAGCCCCAAAGACATGGTGCACCAAATTTCCAGAGAAATAAATCGCGAACCATCTGCACCAATGGCAAGAAGAGTTGGTTCATTAGAGGAAGAAAAAAGATCCTCTGACCAAAGAGATACGTATGTGCCTTTTGCATTTAAGGTGACCACGAAAACCTCTTCCCGTTCTTTCATGGATAATGAGCCGAACGTTCCCGGAGCGTCGTAAGAACTCATAAGTCGTTTGTATTGACCTGTTACGAGTAATTCTCCCTTGCTATTCACATCCAAATCATGAATGTGCTGGGCTTCGGTTATTTCGCTCCATTGTACTTTTCCTTTTTGACTGATGAACGTGAAGACATTGTTCCGATATGCTCCCGTTGTATCTACGTTTTCACCAAACGATTTAGGTCCGCGAATGCTGTGGGAAACATAAACACCCTCATTATTTGCTGCAATTTTGTGCATTGATGATAAGGAACCATCCGTTTGAATCCAATTGATTTTTCCTTTTGGAGAATAGGACATCACATACGCTTCTGCGGCTCCAGAGCGATTTACTTGATAGCGGCCGTTGGCTAAAAAATGGGTTCCATTTGAGAATATGGCTCCAGTGCGATACGTTCCAGCGTGATAAATGTCGCCATCTGGAGAAACGGCAATACGAATCATTTCTTCGTTGTTTGAGCAGCAACGCTCGTATCGTGATGAGATAACATCTGCCCAAATCGGAATTCCTTCCTGATCGATGAGCAATACGTAAGAACCTCCACCACTTAATGCTGCAGCGTTTCCGTTCGAAAGTAGTTTTCCTGCTCCCAAAAAGCCGCTAATCAGGAGTTGATTGTCTTGATATTCAAGTATATGGTTGATGGAGAAATCCTCTGATGCTACCAGGTTTTGCACTTTTATAACCTTTTCCAGATTTCCTGCAGCATCGTATTTAAGAATCGAAAATCCAGCTTCATAAGAACCACCATCCCCTAAATCTCCCAAAACTCCGAATGCCTTTCCATTTTGATCTTCATCGGTTTGTAAAATCTCAACAACCAAATAAATGGAGCTGTCAGCACCAAGGGTTATGTCATGAAATTCCACAATTCTGCGATTTATGGTCTTGAGCCAGGAAATAGTTCCGTGCGCATCAAATTGAATCAAGACTTTTTCCTGTGCATTCCAGGTAATTCTACGATCATCAAAATCCTGCCCATTTCCTTGAACAAAACGTAATTCGTCTGTAATGTAATTGAGTTCATTTTTCTCGGAAACGGCAATAACTCCGCCAGATGGGGTTGCTTCAATTTCAAGGTAATTCATACTCATTGCTTGCCCAGCCGTAACCCATTCAAATGTTGTTTGGGCTTGAGCGCTAAACACAAAAAGTGCGAGAATTGTTGTGACGAAATACTTCATTCGATTGGGAATTCGTTACCATTTAAATCAACGTAAAACTGCTTGTTGAGATGTTTCACCTTGTACAAACCGCCTTCTTCTTGTCTTTTTATAATTTCTTGATATTTTGGCGGAATCAATACGTTTCCTTTGGGATCTGCAATTCCCCACAGTCCTTGATTGGAAATATGGAAAAACCCTAAAGCGTCTTGGTGAATTCCATTAAAACCACCAATAATTACTTCTTTGGTGCGAAGGTCAACAACCTCTGTTCGCCCTCGAAAGGTTGCGGTAAGAATGGTGTCGGTCATCTTCACAATTTCTTTGTAACGATGCGGAATTACCACTTCTCCGTTGGTATTTATCACTCCATACAAGCGACGAGATCCGTGATCCAATGTGTCGTTGATAAAAGACTCTAGCAGTCCTTGATGATGAGCACTCATAATATCGTGTCCGAATGGAACAATCATCTTTCCTTGCATGTCTGTGATACAAATTCCATTATTCTCAGTATGAGAATGCTGAACATATAGTCGGTCTGGAAGTGGATTTTTTCGCGATGCATCTGTAATCAACCGCACGGTTACTTTTCCGTCCAATGGGAGAATACTTTTGTCGCATGCGTTTCCTTCTGAGGCTTCTACTGACAATTGCTCGCCAGTCAATTTTTCATATTCCTTTGAAACCTTGGTCATTTCGTTCAAGGGCAGAAGAAGGTAGGGCGAAGCAGTGCTTTGAGTGTTTTTGAAAATACGCTCCAATTGATCGTTGTAAAGTGTTGATTGCTTATTTACTGTCACCCGAACATAGTCGCATTGCATGAGTTCGATAACAGAGAAGGTATCTTTTAGTGCTGGTTTACGCGTATTCAAATCAATCAGCACAAGGTTTTTTCCACGAATGGGATGGCGTTGAACCAACCATCGATTGGACCATGACACTGGGGCCGCTTCATCTTCCGAATACATAAGATTGAACTGTTTATCGTACAAATCGAACCCCCGACTTCTGCTATTTTGAATTAAAATATGGACAGTGGTATCAGGATTTACAGACCATTCACCTTCTTTTTCCATGAGAAAGCCATCGCTACGCAGCAACGTGGTTTTTTCATTCCAAACCCCTCGGTAAAACCCGCTTTGGAAATACCATCGTTCGGCTTTGTATTTTTTCGAATCACCTATAAATTGCAATTCCTGAACATCATCTGCTTGGGTAATAATTACTTGTTTGTTGATCATCGTTGGAACTGCCGTTCCCTTCTTGTGTGTATAGGCTATTTTTCCGTCGTGGTTGTAATAATTCAGCTTGTTAGACTTTGCTGCTTCTGTTTGATAATGCAGATGATGTCTTCGGATGAAAAGGTATTTAAAGGGAACAATTACATCGTTGTTTAGGTCGATAACGCCTGCAAAGAACGATTTTCGTTTCTTTTTGTAGACCAATAAATGCTTCTGATTGATTAAATAAGGAACTCCATGATAAACCAATGGGATTAAAACACTGCCCTCAGAATTTATCATTCCATAAGTACCGTTTTTATTCGCTACAATCAAGGAATCACATTCCTTTCGCAAGGGATTTACATCTGTTAAATTGGTGGGTCCAACCGATTTTCCTTCTAAGGAGAAAAGGTAGAAGTAATCGTTTCGGGTACCTTTCACCAAACGGTTGTTGAGGAACCATAACTGTTCGTATTGAAAAGGAATAATTTGCTCCATGGATGGTGAGAATGCACCCCATTTTCCATTTTTTTTCGCAAAACCCACGCCATTTTTGAAGGCTTCTGTTTTTTCCAGACCATCAATTAAAACCGTGTTGTCCGAAGATTTATATCCCCAGTTATTCTCATCTATTTTTTCTGGAATGGGCGTTTGAGCCAATGAATATCCTGTTGTGAATAACACGAATAAACTCAGGAATGCAATAAAAAGATGTGATGTAACTTTCATACCTTTAGTGGCGATAGGATCTTATTTTCATTAATCAGTTGCCTCAATGACTTTTCTTCAAGAAAGATACAAATTTCTCTTAGCGCTCTTGCTTGTTTTCGTGGCATTTTTTAGTCGTGCCCAAACAACGGAGTGGATTGTTCTGAACGATACTGATGGTGCGATGAGAGCAGATGCAATTGCTGCAGATTTGGAAGGGAATACTTATGTGTTTGGAGAGTTTCAGAATGATGCTCAGTTCAATTCCCTGGATACAACAAAGCTAAGTGTGACTGCTTTTGCACGCAATAAGGAAGCGTATTTGGCTAAGTATAACAACCAAGGCGATTTGGAATTTGTTCATTTTGTGAGCGGCTCTGGACAAAGCATAGTCCCAGGTCCGTTAACGGTTTTAAAAGATGGGCGAATCGCTGCTTTGTTTACGTCTCAGTCAGGGTATGAATTGGATCTGGCCGGAGAAAAAATACAAGGTGCCGGGCGCATGTCGAGTGTGCTCTGTATTTTCAATCAGTCGGGGGAACTCGATAAAAAGGTAGATGTTCCCTTATCGTATTGTCATCTATTGGCTGAAAATTGGCAAGGAGACTTGTACATGATGGGAAGGGGAAGTGCATCGCGAGCACAAGCTAGGACGCAATACATTGCGGTATTGGATTATGGTGCTTCCGAAGTGCGAACATTGACACAAAGTCACGAAAACTTTGTTCGAGCTACTTTTTATCAAGACCAAATTTGGTTGCTCACTTTTGAACGAAAAGAGACGAAATACAAACGCTCAAGTGGAACCTATCACGTTTCTACCATTGATACTTATGGAAACAATGAGATGCAGTCAAAATTTGATAAAGAACGAGGGTTAACCTCGATTTCTAATATTGACTTTGTTATATCTGGCGGTGAATTGCAGCTTAGGGTTTTGTTTGGCTCAACAGGGACAGGAACGTTGCCTTTTGATGGTGGCGTTGAGGTTGAAAAAGGGAATTCACCGATGCTTGTATACAACAGGTACGGTAAGAAAATGGCGCGAACAACTTCGAGCGTATTTCATGATTTTGCCCTTGTAAATGGCACGGATGACGGCGGATATTTGGTTACAACCATTTGTTTCGATACACTCAAAGTGGCGGGAGTTGAACCTACCTTATACCAACGCCAAGAACCGTATACGGGTGAAATGATTCATATAAAATTCGATCATAATTTAAAGGTGGAGTGGATTCAAAAAGCTGGTGGAAATACCATGAATTTTGGTCGGGTTTGCGCTATAACGGTTGAAGGAAACTACTTTTATTCAGGTATGAGAATGAATGGAACGGCCGAATTGGATACTGGAGAATTTGAACCAAATTGGTCGAGTGCCGTGTACGTCAGAAAAGTGTTAATGCCATAGTTGTTAGCCTCCAATCGTGATCATAGATCGGTTTTCATGAGCCGAAACAGTAGCATTGCTCAAATCGGTTAATCCGCCCAATCCCTGTTTCTTTTGGAACATGGCAACTTTGATCTTCGGCCCCAAATCAGTTCCTTTTCGATACTCAGAAAGCAGGTCGGCTTCGTCGTTGGAGAACAGACAATTCTTGATTTTCCCATCGGCTGTTAAACGAATACGATTGCAAGAATCACAAAACGGATTGGTGACAGTGCTAATCATGCCGAAGGTTCCTTTCGCTCCTTCAATTTGATAGTTTCGCGAGGTGGAATTCGATGGGTCGTTTCGTTTGATCAGGTTGTCCGATCCAAAATGTGCACGGATTGATTGGAGTATGTTTTCCTCTGAAACTGTTTTTTCACGATCCCAACTGTTTCCATCGAACGGCATGAACTCGATGAATTGAATGCTGATTTTCTCTTGAATGGACCATTGAACAAAGTCGATGATTTCGTCATCGTTGGTGCCTTTAATGACGACTACATTGATTTTGACATTGAAGTCATTCTTCAAAAGGAGGTCGATATTCTCTCGGATTTTTTGAAAATAATGCCGTCGTGAAATAGCATTGAACCGATCTTCTTGAAGCGAATCCAGGCTTACATTTACCGAAGAAATCCCCGATTCTTTGAATACATCGATAAAGCGATCAACAAGAATTCCGTTCGTGGTAATAGCAAGTGCCACCGGCAGTTTTCCAAGTTCGCGGATAATGGATTCTGCTCCTTTTTTTACAAGGGGTTCGCCTCCTGTTAATCGAATTTTTGTTACGCCCAATGCCACAAATTCTTGTGCTATGCCAACAACTTCTTCCGTTGTCATGAATTTTGAAGCCTCGCGATGCGGGACACCTTCCTCTGGCATGCAATAAAAACAACGCAGGTTGCACTTTTCGGTCAGAGAAATGCGCAAATAATTGTGCTTTCTACCGAAGGAATCGACGATATGAGTGGAAGTAGTCATTAATTGTGACGAGCGCCTTTAAAAATTCGGAACAAATGCAAAACGGCAGGGAACAGAGAGTCCATGGTTTCGCGAGCGCCACCTGTGGATCCTGGTAATGTAAGAATCAAACTTTCGTCTTTCGTTCCTGCGACACTCCGAGAGAGCATGGCATACGACATACGTTCTTGCCCATAGTTTCGGGCAGTTTCGGCAATTCCTGGTATTTCCCGATCCAAAATTGGTCGGATTGCCTCAGGTGTTACATCTCTCGGCGATAGCCCTGTCCCTCCTGTGAACAAGATAAGGTCGGTTCCTTTGGCAACTTCGCCCAAAGCGGCCGCCTGAATTTGATCTACCTCATCAGGAATCACTTTGTAATTGATCGTATTGACATCGAAAGCAGCGAGTTTCTCTTGAATCACTTTTCCTGCTTTGTCTTCCTTTGTTCCCGCGTGAATGGTATCTGAACAAACGAAAACAGCCGCTGTGATTGCCGTTTTGTACGAATCGCGATAATCGGATTTCCCGCCTTTTTTCGAAACTAACTTTATGTTGCCAATTTCAATTCCTTTATCGATGGGTTTTAGCATGTCGTACATCGTCAAGGCCACAACGCTGACACCGTGCATGGCTTCCACTTCTACACCTGTTCGGTAAATCGTTTTGACTTCCATCAACACACGAATTTCAAGATCGTTTACTTCGTAAGAAACGTGCGTATACTCAACGGGCAGCGGGTGACAATCGGGAATCATATCCGAGGTTTTCTTCACAGCAAATAGTCCGGCTGTTTTCGCCATTTCAAAAACATTTCCCTTAGGGACTTCGTTGTTCACCACGGCTTGTATCGTCGCTTCGGAACTCACTTTCACAATCGCTTGTGCAACGGCAGTTCTCAGCGTGGTATTTTTGTGGGTAATATCGACCATTTTGTTTTTTTTAGAGATTAGACTTGAGACACTAGACGTGAGATACTAGACAAGTAGACACAAGACATTTAGATTTGAGACACGAAGACTTGTAATCTGTGCATCGAGCGGAGCCGAGATGCATCATTCTTAATTCATCACTCATAATTCATAATTCATCATTCACCCTTCACGTATTCTCTTTCCAAACATGCGTTTCATCAGCAAAAAGTTCTTTCCCAAAAACGGGCGCCTTGGCTTTTATTTCTTCCACCAGATGTTCAATCGCTCGCATGACTTCCTTCCGATGTTTCGAGGAAACGAAAACGAAGAGGCAAATTTCACCTTTCTCTACGCGTCCCAAACTGTGATAGATGTGCATACAGGTCAAGTCGAATTTCTCAAAAGTGGCTTCGCGAATTTCATGAAATACCTGATTGGCCATTTCTTCGTTCGCTGAATATTCAATCGCAACGACTTCTTTTCCATCGATTTTGTCATTGCGAACTTGTCCAAGGAAAATTTGATGCGCACCAATTTGTGTTTTCACTTGGTGATGCGCAATGGAGGTTGCAATCGATTCAGGCGAGATGGGTCCATCCCTAAAACAATTTTTCATTCGTTTGTACTTTTTAACCGCCAGCAAATGGAGGCATGATGTCAATTTTATTCGGGTTAATTTCTGTTGGCAGTGTCGTCGTGTAATTCAAGTCCACGGCGATGGAATACGTAAAGGCTGCTAAACTCGGGTACTTTGCTTCGAAGAAGCTGCGCAATTGAATTTCGCCTTCCGGTAAGATGAGATCTTCAGAGGATTTGCCAATCTTCTCGGCAATCATTCCGTAATAAGTCACTGTTACTTTTCGTTCCATTGTTTCCATTCAGAAGGAGTGTTAATATTTTCAAAAGCCTTCGCTTTCGAAGCATCGAAATGAATCACTTTTGCGTTGCATGTCTCTTGTAATTGCATTAAAGAACGCTCGTTATTGTTGAGGCTCTGGGCAATCGTCATCGAAACGGCTTTGCTGTAAATAGCAATGAGCGGTTGCAGTTTTCCTTCGCAGCTCGCGAGCGTAATTCGTTCTCCCTGACATTGCTCTTTCAATACTTCCAGAATTTCCTTCGTTACAAAAGGCGTGTCACAGCTGAGGACAATGCTCTGCTCGTATTTTGCGGCTTGGAGTCCGGCTTGAATTCCCGCAATGGGGCCCATGCCTTTGGGTGTATCTTCCACCATGAAGTCGCCGAATTTTGCATGTTTTTCGTTTGAGGAAGCAATGATTATTTCATCGCACGTCGCTCGCAGTACCTCTGAAACATACTGAATCATTGGTTTTCCGTCAACTTCCAACAAAGCCTTGTCTTCTCCCATTCGGCTGCTTCGTCCACCCGACACTATGATTCCGCTGAAGCTCATAATTCTTCGTGTAACCAAACTTCTTGCTCTCGGAGAAAAGCCTGTTCTTTTTCCTTCAATTCACCATAAATTCGAATGGCTTTCAATCCCGATTCACTCAGCACTGTTCCGCCGCCACCTTTACCGCCTATCTTTTGTTGTACAAGTGGCTTTTTAGCATGCTTGTTCATCTCATCTACCAAACGCCATGCTTTCTTGTAGGACATTTCCATGGATTTTGCCGCCTTTGAAATCGATCCGTGTTTTTCAATGGCACGCAACAAGGCAATTCGGCCTTCACCGAGCAACATTCCTTTCGAGGAGCCTATCCAAATACGACTTTTGATATGATATTGAGGCATCGTTATTTCTTACGGGATATAACGCTCAAATGTACAAGAAAAGCGATAGAAATCGAGGGGAATGATCGAAAAATGATGAGAATTTAAGGGAGTATGTACACCGAAACAAGTGTTCCCGTGTTCAATTGCGCTGCATCTTCAGGAATAACAATCAAGCAGTTGGCGGCGGCAAAAGAATTAAGCATCGACGAGCTTTGGTGCTCCAATGATCGCACTTCATGCCCAGTTGCCGCTCCTTTCAAGAAATGGGTAAGTCCGGGTTTTTTCGAATAATCGTTGTGAAGTGCGAGTTTTCGCTGTTCCAGATGCAGGTTTTTCGCACCCATCATTTTTCGAATTGCCGGTAGCACATATACGTAGGTGCACGTCAAAGCAGAGGCGGGGTTTCCGGGAAGCGCAAAGACTTGACAGGCATCCGTCGATCCATAATAAAGAGGTTTTCCGGGTTTCTGTTTTACTTTGTAAAAATTTGTGTCGACCCCGTTTTCTTGCAACGCTTTTCCAACAAAGTCGTAATCTCCAACGGAAATGCCACCAGAGGTCAAAAGCAAATCACACGCTTGAAGCAGTTTTCCGACAGTCTCAAAAGTGGCTTGATAATCATCCTGCACACGAACGGAAGTCGCGTCGCAACCAAGTTCCTGCAAGGCACTGATTAAGGTGATCGCATTCGACTCATATATTTGCCCTGGATGCAACGGTGCGCCAGCCGTAACCAATTCATCTCCTGTAATCAATACTTTGATAATCGGTTTGCGATACACAGATACCGTATCGATTCCCAACATTGCCAAATAACCAATACTTGCAGCATCCAAGGTAGAACCAGCGGCCAAAGCCAATGCGCCTTTTTGAATTTGTTCGCCTTCTTTCCGAATGTTCCCGCCCGATTTAAAGGCTTCAAGAATGCTTACAGAACCTTCATTTCTTTCTGTGATTTCTTGTTTTACCACGGTCGTAGCACTGGAAGGAACCATGGCCCCCGTGAAAATTCGAACGGCTTCTCCCGGTTTTAAAAAGACCTTGCTGGCATCAACGCCTGCTTGAATTTCACCTATAACCGAGTATTCCGATTGATTCCATTCATGAATGGCATAACCGTCCATGGCGGAGTTGTCGAAAGGAGGCATGTGAATGGGAGAAAGAACATCTACGGCCAATGTATGTCCAAGTGATTCGGACAATGGCATTGGAGTCGCGTGTAATTTCGGAACGTTATTCAGTATGGTATTCAGGGCGTCTTGAACAGAAATCATGCGCTGAAATTACGAATCTTCTGAGTACTCTTGAGTACGCAATAGGTAATTTTCAGCTACGCAGACTTTTTAAAAACGACAGCCACACGCCGGTTTTGCTTTTGATCGTCTTCGGTTTTTTCAGGATATACTTTGGGCTGTTTGTTGCTGTGTCCTTGAAATGTCAAGCGTTTGGCTTGAACCCCTTGCTTCATTAAGAATTCAGCGATGAGCTTTGCTCTGTCATAGGAAAGTGGAAAATTATCTCCACAACAAACGTGTCCGTGAATGTCTGCACTAATTTCAGAATGGTTGAGGAGAAACTCCTTCAATGCGATGGTTTCTGGAACAGATTCCGTCATGAGTTTGGTGGTTCCAGGGTAGAATAAAATCGTGAGGTCGATACTAGTAACAGTGGCGGTATCATTGGCAAATGCATTCAGCTGCATGCTCAGTAGTTGCGCATTGGTAGGCGGTTGAATTAAAATAATAACGTCAACGCGTCGGTAAATATCATGCGAATAATTTTTGTCCGAGCCTGCTTTGCGTTCGCTGTAGATTTTTGTTTTGGCTTTATCAATCATCCAACGATCTCGCTCCAACATTTTCAATACCGCATCCATGCGCCGTTGTGCCAAATCGTCGTTGTGCTCCATAGATCCAGTCGTATCACAATGCGCTTCGAGTTGAAGAACGTTTGCCATTCCTGGGGCAGATTGCTCGTAATTGGCATACGCCGTAGTTCGATGTACAATGGGACGATCGGAATCCAACGCAAAATAGATAGCGAGCGTATCGTACGTTTGCGCAAATGCAGCGGTGTAAAGCGTCAAAAAGAGGAAAGAGAGTATCGCTTTGCTCATTCTTCTATTTTTGAAAACTCAACGGCTACCCGTCGATTCAACTTGCGGTCTTCATCCGTTACTTCGGGCCAAACTTTGGGTTGCGTATTGCTGTGTCCCATGTAATCAATTCGGTCAGCATCAATACCATTCTCGCGTAGAAAGATGGCGACTGTTCTGGCGCGTCCTTCGGAAATTTCGTAATGTGGCTGACAGCAAACGTGTCCATGAAATGTAGCGTTAAGATTAGGGTTGTTCTGCATGATCTCTAAAAGTTCGAATAGTTGTGGTTTTGACTCCTCCAACACACGTGTAGATACATTTACGAAAAGAATTGTTAAGTCAAATTGCAGTTCTTCGGCGGTGTCATCCTCCAGAAATGCTTCTATTGCTGATTTGGACAAACCAACCATAGCAGGCGGTTCTATTTCTTCTAGGGGTTTATCACGAACTTCTTCTTTTAGTACAATTGGTTCCGTTTTAATAACCGCTGGGATGTACAGAACATCAACGCGGCGACATTTTTCTAACGACAATCCAGAACTGCTAGCTTCCGATTCGCCCAAAGCTTCATTACGAGATTTAGAAACGTCAAAACCACTGTTTTTCAATTGTCGACGTACATGTTCCATGCGTTGTCGTGATAAATTGTGGTTGTATTCCTCTGGCCCCCGATAATCACAATGGCCTAAAATGGCAAGGATGCGGGTTTCTTTGTATAGATTTTTCAGACGTGATTTGTCCTCATTCGACATAGTGAACGAATTGTATTCGTTCGTTGCGAAATAAAATTGCAGCGTATCGGGTTCCTGAGAGAAGGTAGTAAACGATACGAATAAGGCGCCAAAAATGAAACTTTTAGCGACAGTAAGAAATAAAATGGAGCGCTTCATATTTATGAAACGCTCCTTATCTTCAAATGTTACGATAAACTAAATAGTCTGTACATGAAAACCGAGACATCGTCGCATTTAAAGAATTTGAATTCTGGTGGAGTAATTTCCGTTTTCCGTCAAAATATTGATAACGTATACTCCACTTTCTAATTTTTGTGAATCACACAAAAACTGCTTGGAGTCAACATTTTCCTCTCGAACAATTCTTCCAGAGTAGTCTAAAACTTGAATCATATGAATGTTTGAGTTACACGAAATATTGAAGCTTCCATTACTTGGGTTTGGGTGTATTGAAAAAAATGGGGTCTCCGACTCATTAAGTGAGGCTACCTCCATATTCTCGAAAACGCAAACCTTACCAGAACTCAAGCCATTTGTGTCATCTCCAATTGCTCCGCCAGCCATAATATTACCCCAGGCATTCAATGCGACAGAAGATCCAAACGCAATAGTAGAGCCGGTTGTTGTAATGGAATTTGATACCTGTATCCAAGAGCCCCCATTCCATTTAAACACACGTACCTGACCGTCTGAGAAATTGGCACCATATTCACCAATAGCAATAATATTACCATCATAACTAATATCCACGTCTCCTCCTGCTCGGCTGTTCGATCCAACAATACTAAGTCCGCGTTGAACCCAGTTGTTCCCATTCCAATCAAAAACCAGAACAGCGCCATTAGTTAATTGCGGAACACCGATAATTATTGATAAACCGTCAGGCGTCATTGAAACACTTTTCCCAAATTGATCTTGTTGGAAAAGACCAAACAATGTATCACCAGCTTGCACCCAAGAGTTTCCATTCCATTGGAAAGATACTACTGCACCACCTTCCCCTATATTTTGGCTGTATTCAGGAATTCCGACAACTATTTTGTCGCCAGCACTATTTATTGCGACATCTTCACCGAATTCTTCGAGAGCGTTTGAGCCATCTATATCGTCACCAATTTGTACAAAACTCGTCCCACTCCAATGATAAACGCGACAATGACCTTGGATTTGCAATGTTCCGGCGAGCTTCGTATTCGAGGGGCCGCCAATGACAATTTTATTTCCATCTGGACTTAAGTCAATAGCAGATCCGAATGCGTCTGTTTCTAAAAGGGGGCTAGGATTTCCTTCACCTTCAATTGTTCCTCGAAGGTCCCAAGTTGATCCGTCCCAATCATAAATCTTTACAACGCCACATCTGTATCCCAAAGAATTTTTACCGTTGAATACGCCTACTGCCAGAGTGTTTCCATCGGCACTGAGAGAAACGGCAGCCCCGAACCCTTCTAATGTTATGGAATCGCCAATGAGCCTATTTCCTCTTTGAATCCAAGTGCTTCCATCCCAATCGTACACTTCCACGTATCCTGAGTATGGCCCGAAATCACTATTGAAAGGGCTGCCCATTGCGAGCGTGTTTCCAGTTGAGTCCAAAGCGATGGAGTTCTTCGATCCCAATTTGTCAAAGGAAGAGCCAAGGAAGCAATTACCTTGACCTTGCCATTGAGAATAGATACTGAAAGAAACAATAAACGTAAATAGAGTCGAAAGAAGTTTTATATAATTCATAGAACTAATTTTAGATTTCACACAAACCTAAAGCAGACACGCTTAAACTATGTCACGCCTATGCGTGAATTATTAATTCTATAAAATAGTTGTCTTATTTTGAGTGCTTTACAGCCTCAAGGAGTAGGGATATTTTTTTGTACTTTGATTCCTTTATTTCAAAATATTCATACATTCGGCGTAGTGAAGAGCCGATTCCATCCACACTGAGAAATGCTTTTTCTGATATTTCTTTGTTAGAACTCACAGGATCTTCCAAAAGGATGTTCAATACCTTCCAGTCAGTTTCATTTAATGATCGTCCTATATGCGATTCTATTTTTTCACGATTTAATTCAAAGGAAATTAGACTACCAGATGATGATTCAAGATTGGTTTTTAACTCTTCGATTTCGGTCAATAAAATACTTTTGTGCTTGCGCATTCTCCTTATTCGAATGGATACATAAACCATAATTCCCCCAACTGCAAGAAATGTGCAAATAAGAATAGCTAAAATTTGTTGTTTCCGATCCGAAAACGATTGTTGCAACTTTTTCTGGCCTTGGGATTTTACAGATTGAATTTTGTTATTGTACTCTTCGTGTAAGGATGCTTTTATAATTTCAGTTGCATTGCGTTCTAACTGCAAGCTATCTTCATATTTGTTAAGATGCTCCAGGAAATCCAGTGCACCAGGTGTATTTCCTTTTTTCTTTTCTAGCTCGTACAGAAATTTATAAACTGTCACTTTCGTTTCATTACTTAAGGTTTCTGGTCGATTCAATGAATAAAGAAGGTGCTTGACAAATGGTTCTGCCAGATCCAGAGAGTAGTTACGTAGATAGACCGAACCTAAAGCGGCATTCGTTGCTGTCAATAAGTTTAAATTGTTTAACCGATCATTGATAGCGATAACTTTTTGAAAGTGAGTGATGGCAGAGGCGTTATTTCCTTCTTTTAGATCAATTTGCCCAGATAAATAATAACAATTGGATCGTTCGGGAAGGTTGTTGACGGGTAAAGCTTTAAGTGCTCTTTTAATGTATTTTTTTGCGTCTTCTAAGTTTCCCTGATTATAATAAATACCTGCTAATTGCGTCCAAATATGGCCTTGTTTCTCTAAAATTCCTGCTTCCTTGTATTTGTTCAATGCCTTTTTGAAATACATTAAAGCAAAATCATAGCTCCGAGCTTCATAAAAAAGAAGGCCAATGTTATTTAATAATTTACCTTCTTCTAGGGTCTTCTTTTGTGCAGAATAAATTTGTAAGCTTTGATTGAAGCATTTATAGGAAAGATTTAATTCTCCCAAATGATAATAGATCGAGCCAAGATTTCCTGTTTTTTGTGCGATTAGAATGGAATCCTTTTGCAGATTGGCGAAGTAAATTGCTCGTTTTTGTTTCTCAATTGCTTTATCTGACCTTCCTTGATTAATAAGCGCTAGTGCCCAGTTGTCAAGTGCATTAGATGCTTCCCGATAATTTTCTTCGCTCAAAGCTAATTCTAAATGAGTGCTACTGGCAGTTTCGATTAGTTTGGGCGATGTGAAAATCAATGAATCACTATACGAAGCAAAGCTTTGATATCGAATAGAGGATTTAAGGGTTGTGTCTTGCCAGAAATGAGTATAAGTTTCTGTTGTATTGCTGTTCTCACGTGCGCTTACTAACACACTGTAAAAAAGTATGCTGGTCAATAAAGCTGTCTGGAATATCCGATATCTCAACATTTGAATAGTAAGAATTGATGCACATGTTCTCAACGAAAAAAAACGGATTATACGTTGAGAGTATTAGAAAATCCTTTCGAACCCAGTGTATTTCTGCAATACTTTCGGAATTACAATGCCATCTTCTGTTTGGTTGTTCTCCAAAATGGCCGCCATGATACGTGGCAATGCCAATGCAGAGCCGTTCAAAGTATGACACAATTGGGTTTTCTTATCGGCATTTTTGAATCGCAATTTCAAACGTGTTGTTTGGAAGGTATCAAATCTTGAAACCGAACTTACCTCCAACCATTTTTCTTGCGCAGCGGAATACACTTCAAAATCGTATGTCATTGCTGCGGCAAATCCTGTATCTCCACCGCACAAGCGCAACACGCGGTATTGCAATCCAAGTTGCTCCAACAACGACTTCACGTGATCGATCATTTCGTTGAGGGCTTTCTCTGAATTGGAAGGGTGTTCAATACGGACAATTTCTACTTTATCAAACTGGTGCAAACGATTCAATCCTCGCACGTGCGCCCCGTAAGAACCTGCTTCCACACGGAAACATGGCGTATGTCCAGTGAGTTTTACAGAAAAATTCTCGTCTGGAAACATCACGTCTCTGTACAGGTTGGTCAATGGCACTTCAGCTGTTGGAATCAAATACAAATCGTTCTCCACGATATGATACATCTGTCCTTCTTTGTCTGGAAGCTGACCTGTTCCGTAGCCTGATGCTTCGTTTACAACGTGTGGTACCTGTCGTTCATCATAACCAGCTTTTGCTGCTTCATCCAGGAAGTAGCTGATCAATGCCCGTTGCAATTTGGCGCCTTTGCCAACATACACAGGAAATCCTGCACCGGTAATTTTCACGCCAAGTTCAAAGTCGATCAAGTTGTATTTCGCCGCCAAATCCCAATGCGGTTGCGCCTCGAAACCAAACGTGACCTCGCTGCCATGTTCTTCAACGATTTCGTTGTCCTCTTCAGATTTTCCGGCTTTCACCAATTCATGAGGAAGGTTGGGCAACTGATACATCAAACCAGTAATGGCTGCCTCGAGCGTTTCAACTTCTGCTTTCAAAGTTGTTTCCTGCATTTTTAATTCACCCGTTTGTGCTTTCGCCGCATTCGCTTCCGCTACTTTTCCATCTTTGAATAACAACCCAATTTGCTTCGAGATTTGATTCATCTGCGCAGCAATTGATTCAAGCTCTCCTTTTTTGGAGCGCCATGAGGCATCCACTTCGATCAATTCTTCTACAATAGGACGCGCATCGAAGTGACGTTTTTTCAATCCTTCGATGATGACTTCCTTTTCGTTACGAATGCGTTGTATCTCTAGCATTTTATCAGGTATTAATGGAGGCGCAAATTTAGGAATATTTCAAGGATAATATTGAATGATGCGCGATGAAATATGCGCGATAAGAAACAAGTCGTAATCGAGGAGGAACGCTCCAAACCCGACCGAAAAAGTGCGTTAAAGAACACAGATCCACTTGCGATTTACGCAATTAGTAAAAACCTCCTTGCACCATTCAATTGATTTCCTCAAGGAAAGAGCCGTTGCTTTACAGTATCAAAATCAAGTGTTATGAAACATTTAGTAATTGTAACCGCAAGTTTGTTATTAGTCAGCTGCGGAAATATGAATTTCCACAGAAGTGGGAAATTGAGAAAAGTAAGAGTGGATCGTTCTGATAAAACTGAGCAAGTTGCTGAGGTGGAGAAGGGACCAAAAAAGCGCGGGTACAACATCGAAGTTGTTGAAGAAGAGTTGGTGCAAAATGAATCAATTGTGGAAGAGAAAGTAGCTGCCCAGGAAAGGGAACAGTTCGCCCGAGAGGAATTTTTTGAAGTTGATATGGATGAGCCACGTCCTTCAGAAAGTGCTCCAATTGAGGTGCAAAAGCAGGTTGAGGCAGAAACTAAATTTGTAGAAAAGGAGAGAAGACCCAATCGGAAACTGAAAAATAGAAAGCAGTTCAAACGTGCAAAAAGCTCCAGAATTGATTGGTACGAAGTTGGATATTATGGTATAGTTGTGCTAATTATTGGTGTGGTAATAGCAGGTTTGATTTTTTACCCTGTCATTACGTTGTCAATTTTAACGGTCTTATTGGTTCTAGCGATAGTCGCAATATGTGCTGCAATTGGAATGTTCTTCGTAGAGCTGTTTGATATATTCCTCGGCTTATATTAAGAAAGATAAAGGCAAAAAAAAAGCGAACTCCACTGGAGTTCGCTTTTTTATCGTCAATAGTGTCTCGTCCTGAAATAGCGTTACACAATTCAGTAATGTCATGAAAGACAGTAATTATGTAAAAAGGACACAGAAAGATTATACAATGAGTTTTAAGCTTTCGGTTGTCCAAGAAGTAGAGTCGGGCCTTTTATCGTTGACTCAAGCAAAAAACAAGTACGGCATCCAAGGCAAGTCAACAGTTCTGCTTTGGCTGAGAAAATATGGTAATTTCGATTGGGAGAATCAAACTCCTTCGAGTATGGCTAAAACCCCAGAGCAGAAATTATTAGAGTTAGAGGCGAAGGTTCGTCTTTTAGAGAAGCAAAAGAACCGGTTAGAGGATCAACTGAAGAGATCTGATGATAAGGCGGTTATTTTTGATATGATGATCGATATAGCCGAAAAAGAGTATAACATTCCAATCAGAAAAAACTCATCACCCGAACAGTCGACACCTTCAAAAAAGAACGACAAGAAGGTATAACCTACGCCTGTGGGTTGTTCGGGTATAGCAGGCAAGTTTACTATCGAGCGATAAGATCAAGGAGTGTAAAACAGGCTCGGGCTGAACAAGTTGTTGAACTTGTGAAAGAAGTTCGCATGCAAATGCCTCGCTTAGGAACACGAAAACTCTATGTCATTTTAAAACACGATTTACAAACACTGGGTGTTGGAAGAGATCAACTCTTCAGGATACTAAAAGCCAATAAGATGCTCATTAAACCAGAGAGAAGCTATCATATAACAACGAACTCTCACCATCGTTTTAGAAAACACAAGAACCTAATAGAAACCCTTCAGGTCGTTCGTCCTGAGCAAGTGTGGGTATCAGATATCACCTACATAGGAAAGAGAACCAATCCAATGTACCTTTCCCTGGTCACAGACGCATACTCTAAGAAAATTATGGGGTACAATGTATCCAATACACTTGCTGTATCGGGTGCTTTAAGTGCTCTGAAAATGGCGTTTTCCAAAAGGGCTTATCCAACCAAAGAACTCATTCATCATTCGGATCGAGGACTTCAATATTGTAGCAATGAGTATCAAGATCAACTTACAAAACGTAAAATCATCTGTAGCATGACAGAGTCTTATGATCCATACGCCAACGCCGTAGCTGAAAGGGTAAACGGGATTATCAAGCAAGAGTTTTTAGGTGAAAACCCTGATTGTGACATAGAAATCATGAAATCAATCATCAAACAAACGGTGAAGATTTACAACAGCAAAAGACCTCATTTATCTTGCTATATGAGAACACCAGAGAAAACACATCAGCAAAAATCAATGAAAATCAGAACCTATAAATCAAAAAGTCTCAGCAAGAACTTTCTTGCTGAGACTTAATTAATACATTTATCCATGTTTAACCCGTAACGGTTATTTAGGACTAGTCATAGATAACGTTCAGTTAAGCCTCTGCAGTTTCAAATGGAACTACGGAAACAAATGAACGATTGTTTTTCTTCTTGCGGAATTCTACTACTCCGTCAGTCAAAGCGAACAAAGTGTGGTCTTTTCCAATACCAACATTGTCACCTGGGTGGTGCTGTGTTCCTCTTTGGCGAACGATAATGTTACCAGCAATTGCTGCTTGTCCTCCAAAGATTTTAACACCTAATCTTTTACTTTCTGACTCACGACCGTTCTTAGAACTACCGACTCCTTTTTTATGTGCCATCGTTTTTCGTTTTTCTTCTTGTAACCTTTTCTTCGTTTCTTTTTGAAAACGATTACTTTATCACCTTTAACGTGCTCTTCAACTTTCGCTGATACCTGAGCACCGTTTATAGCCGGGGCGCCAAGAGTTACTTTTCCTCCGTCTTCGATAAAAAGAACTTTATCGAAGTTTACCTTCTTACCTTCTTCAGCATCCAAACGGTGTACAAAGATCTTTTGGTCTTTTTGCACCTTAAATTGCTGCCCTGCTATCTCTACAATTGCGTACATAATAGCTTGTTTATTAATTAAATTATACCAAAAATTGGACGACAAAGATAGCCTTTTTTATTAACAAGCCACCATGGATAGCGAAAAATGCAAGAAAAATCGACAAAAGAGTGTGCTGAGGCTCTCGAAGTACACTTTATCCCTAAAAATCCGCGTACATAAACGAAATCTTTTCCGTGTCCTTATCCATGAGCAAGGAGAGAACAATTGCGGCAATCAACACCGCGAAAAATATGCGATACACCCATTTATTCATGCCAATTCTCTTTAATCCGTTTGTACAATAAATACCCGCCGTATTCCGAGTGATGCTGCTTGTCAATAAAGGAGCTAGGGATTTCCGAAATATCTGTAGCATCGATAAAATCAAAGCCTTCTTTTTTGAATTTCGTGCGCAATTGATCTTCGAGTAATTCGTATTGCTCAATGATTTCTGGCTGCTCGCATTTCTCTGCAAGAATTTTGTTGTAAGGTCCAACTACAAAGGTTACGTCTATTTCTAACTGTTGGCATAAGTCCATGAAGTAATCCAATGATGTGTTTCGATAGTTGGCATCCAAAATCAAAGGTGCCATAGCGTAGTCGCCTCTGTCAATGAATTCCTGAGTACAATTATAATCGGGAAGAATTTTTGCCTGGAGATCGTGGAGCATTTTTGGTTCTAGGAGATTTTGGACCTCAGTATACTCCGAATGCCCGGTGAAATGATTGATCTCTGCACGCTCTAGTCCAAGGAAATCATGCAGTCTTCCATAGTACAACTCGTGAATTTCACGATCAATAAAATGATTGGCATCAGCCATTTTTTCCTTCACGATACCTTTTTGTCCACCACCAAACAAGAGGTCGAAATCATTTTTGCGCATGGATTTGATTCGCGCTGTTTGGATTTCTGCATCATTCATGTAGCGCGTGTGGTACTCTTCATTGAATTTAGCCAAACTTTCACGCCAGTACACTGGGTTTACAACCACGAGCAGTTTTTGCTTTTGCCATATTTCTGGGTGGTTAAGCATGGATGGAATATAGCGTTCGCGCGAGCGTCCGGCTCCGTAAAGTATACTAAATTGTTGGTCTATTTCAGCATCTGCGTTCAGTAGTTCCCAATAGTTGTAGCCATCCTTAAAACCCGATTCTGATGTCCCTAAAACCAAAACATCGTTGTTTTTTTTCAGGCGCGACATAAATTCGTGAAAATACGCATCGTCATTCTTCACGTGCACTGGGTCTATGGTAAGATAGCTCGCTCCTTCATCATTTCGTGGCGAATGAACAGCGTTGGTGGATGGTAGGAATACGGCGGCAAAAAAACCAGCAAATAAAACAAATCCAAAGGCAAGGATCCCTGTTTTGCCAACCTCCTTCATGAATGAGAAGCGATACAATTGAGCTATGTACTTTTCGAGTTTCATCGAATTCCAAGTAAGGTTTCAAAAACAAGGGTTAAATCTTCTCCTTTGTAGTGAAAGAAAAGCCATCCAATGGTAACGAAGCAAAAAGTTAGCGTCATGCCTGAAAGCGTTAATGCCAATTGTTTTCCGTTACTTTTAGTCCCATGTAATTTAGTGAAGATTCCTGAAGCGCTCCAAACTTTAAAGACTGCCAGTCCGAAGGCGTGCCAAAGTCCCCAGTAGACAAAGTTTACAGTGTCCCCGTGCCAAACCCCACAGAGGAAAAAGGTGAAGAAATAACCGATAATTGAAACGGTGTTTCTGAAGGGTTTTAGTTTCGTTTTGTTGATCAATTGCACTATTGGCTTGAAGATTAAATCGCGAAGGAACTCCGAGAAGGTCATGTGCCATTTGCGCCAAAATGCAGCAATGTTCGTTGTCAAATAGGGGCTGTCGAAATTCTCTGGCGTTTTAATTCCCATAATATATCCGGTGCCAATGGCAATGTCGGAGTATCCAGAAAAATCCAAAAAGATGTATGCTGAGTAACAAACGGCACTGGCGAGAATGGCTGCCTGGGGCGACATTGATTCAAGAAAGGGATCGTAGCTCAAAGCGTAAGCGCTAAACAAAGGGATAAGCGCGTATTTCTTTAAAAATCCAAGAACAATGCGTCCAACACCGGGCCAAAACAAAGCACGTTTCATGGCACCTTCTTTTCGGTTGAAATGCCGCTGAAAATTCGAGAATTTATCAATAGGACCCGCGAGAAAGTTTGGAAAGAATAGAATGAAGTTAATATAATCTATTGGGTTGCTTGCCGTTAATCGCCCTTTTAACGTGTCTACAATAGATTGAATATTTCTGAAAAGAATGTAACTAATCCCAAGTCGTTGAATTAATAATTCTGGCGAGTTGCCCAATTGAAAGGACTCAAACCCAAAAGCCTTCGGATAATTTCGCAAGCAAAAAAGTACAATCAGTGTGAGTACGGACAAGGTGGCAATGATGGTTCCTTTTCTGTCCCTATTTCGAGCAATGACGTGCATCGATCCAAACACCAACAAGGACAGCACCATGTGCAGGCTCAATGTGGCAAAGGAAACTATGGTCGAAAGAATTAAAAAATTCCCCAGAAACAAAACAACTCGCTGGATATTGATAGCTACGTACCGTCGTGTCAACCACTGAAATAGTAGGAAAAAGACAATCAAGATGAATTCAGCTCCCGAGGAGAATAGCATACGACTTGTTTGGGCTGTAAAAATAAGGAAATATTAATGTTAGAAATTAGGGTGTTTTCATGGTTGTAACCGCAGTGGGTAAAAGGAAGTAACGTCAAGAAATAGTATTTTAGCTCACTTTAAGTACAAGAAAACCATTATGAAAGTAAAAAACTGGGGGATATTATTAGTGTGTCTTTGTCTGTCTAATTTGGCAAGCGCACAAGGAGATGTTAAATGGGGAGACCTCGAAAGAAGTTCTGGGAGACTCGTTAATGTGATACCAGAAAATGGAGAATCGTTTTACGCATTGCGCCGCAGTGGTGGTGCTTTGTTTGGGAGATTGGAAGGTTCTTATCATAAGAATTTGGATCTAATTGAAAGCGGAAAACTAGAATTACGGGCACCCAACGGGAGTGCCGCCAATTTTGAGTCTGCAACAATGGTGGATGGAAAATTTGTGGTGTTTTTATCGGACCGTCAAGAAGGAGAGAACAAGTTTTTTATGCAGCAGTACGGGCCGAATATGGAGCCAACTTCGGAACCAGAGGAATTAGCGTCTTACGTGTTGCAAAGTAAAAAACGCAGATTCAAAGGAGAGTTCAATATCTATCAATCTGAGAATAGAGATTATTTTGCTGTGGTTTGGACAATTCCTGGTAGAAAAGAAGAGCAAGCCTCGTACGGCTTTAAGGTGTTTGATTCTGAATTAGAATTGATCAACGAAGGTGAGTATGAAGTTCCTTTTATTCAGAAGTTCTCAACGATCAATGGATTCTATGTGTCTGACTTCGGCGATTTATTTATGACGCTCACGGAGTATGAAGAATCTGATGAGAAGAGAATTTTCAGAAACTTCAACAATTATGTCTCTGTACACATCTACCACCTTAAAGAGGGAGATGTTGAGGAAATGGAAATTGACCTCGACGGAAAGCGTGTGGAAGCAATGTCTTTCAATTCCGATAATGAAAGAATTTTTGTGATTACTGGAATTTACGGAGACAAAGGTTTGAGCGGTGTTAAAGGGTTGTTCTACTTAAAGGCAGATTTCAAAAAGCAAGAGATTCTTAATGAAGGATTTGAAGAATTCGGTGAGGAATTTATCACATCGGATTGGTCGGATCGAAAGAAAAAGAAACAAGCGAAAAAAGAGAAGAAAGGAAAAGCGAAAGAGCCAACTTTGTACAGCTACATCATGCGAGAGGTGCATCCACTTCCTGATGGTGGAATTGTTGGAACCATGGAGCAATATTACGTTCGAGTTGTGACAAACTACAATGCGCAAACAGGTGCAACCACCACTACTTACTATTATTACTACAACGATATTGTTGCGTACAAAGTAGGCGAAGATGGAGGTTTTGATTGGCTGACGAAAATCGACAAGTATCAAGTTTCTACGAATGATGGAGGATATTACAGCTCCTTTGCTCGCTATGTGGATGGTGAGAGATTGGTGTTGTTCTTTAATGATAACTCCGATAATTACAACGAAGAGACAGGAGATTTTGAATTCGATGGAACGGTGAAATCCTCGCGTCTATCTAAGAGAAAGAATACCGTTGCTATTTGTGAAATTGATTTGGAATCAGGTGATCAAGAGCGAAAAATGTATTTTGATAGAGATGATCTCGGAGCCATTGTGGTGCCGAAGTTATTTAACATCGATTACAGAACAAGAGAAGTGCTGTTTTACGCAATACGCGGTAAGAAAGAGCAGTTCGGAAGATTAGAATTCGGCGAGTAATCAAATAGAAACAAAATAGGAACTGGTCATGAAGCACTGCTCTCGTGACCAGTTTTTTTGTGCCTTTTTCTTCCGATCACATTCGCGACAAAAACACCGCTTAAAATCACGAGCATCGAGCCAATCTGAAACCCGTTTATTTCTTCCTGGAAGCCCAATCCTATGAGCAATGCAACAACGGGAATTAAGTAAGTTACGCTACTGGTAAAAAGGATCGATGCACTTGAAATTAAGCGATTGAACAAGATAACAGCAAAGGCAGTCCCAATAACGCTCAGAATCGCAATGTAACCAAGTCCCTCCCATGCATGTGGATTGTTTTCGATTGTTTCAAAAGAGCCTGTAAGGAAAACGGCAGGGATTCCTGGAATAAGAATAATCAAGAACGAAAGCGCCGTAATTTCTGTGCTTTTTAGGTGTTGAAGCGTGTGTTTTATGGTGTTTAGGCTAATGGCGTATCCAAGCGTTGCAAGTACAACGGCTCCCACATGAATCCAACTTCCGCTCAGAGAAACACCTTGCCCAGAAAAAGTGAGGCCAACAATCCCAAATGTTCCAATAACAACTCCTGAAATTTGCCAGTAGTTCAATCGGTTTTGAAATACAACAAAGCCAATAATCAATGCAAAAATCGGTGTGCAACTGTTGAGCATACCAGCGTATCCCGTAGAAATCCCTGTTTCGGCAAATGTGAATAGAAAAGCCGGCAGGCAATTCCCAACCAATCCAACAATGGCGAGCTTCCAGGTGTTGCTCCAGCTCAGTTTTCGAATGCCTTTTAGTGCGAGCGGTAGTAAAAAGATCCCTGTAATACTCATTCGAATGGCAGCAACTTGGCTGTGCGTGAAAATTTCTTCACCACTTGTTGTTTCCATTCCCAGTTTCATGAGGATAAAACTGCTGCCCCAAATGGAGGAGAGCACAAAGAGCAAAATCCAATTACCAAGCGACTGATTCACGGGGCAAAAGTACGGCAATTTCAATGATTTTCTGCGAACATTTTTTCCTGTTGATAACTCCAAAGTTATCAACATCATGAATCATATTTACCACTTTCTACCACTTCTGTTTATTTGCTTGTTAAGCCTTGTTTCATAAGGTTTATTTGTTTGTTAGTGCAACCTTTTTTGCGTAGCTTCGTTAATAGGTTATCAACAAAATGGAATTTGGTGGTAAAAAGTGGTAGAAATCGATTATTTTTACCCGTTATATACCGTTATGGCAGGCTTAGTAGGAGAATTTGAAGTGAAATTGGACGCCAAAGGGCGTTTCATGTTTCCTTCCGGTTTACGGAAGCAGCTTCCTCCTGCAGCTCAGCGAGATTTCATGTTGAACAAAGGGTTTGAGGATTGTTTGACCATGTTTCCGCTCCACGAGTGGGAGACGCTCAGTGAAAAATTGGGAAAGATGAACCTCTTCAAACCGAAAAACCGAATGTTTTACCGACTCTTTCACCAGGGAGCTAAACTTGTTTCGCTAGACAAAGCGGGGCGTGCATTGGTTCCAGTGGCTCTTTTGGATCGAGTGGGATTGAAGCAAGAGGTGATGTTGATTGCATACCACGATCGCATCGAAATCTGGGATAAGACCAAGTACTTCGAAATGATTGAAGGCTCTATGGCGGATTTTGCTGATTTAGCAGATGAAGTTATGGGAGACCTTGATCATGACGAATAATTCCTATCACATACCGGTAATGCTCTCCGAGTGTATGGATGGATTGAAGATCCGTCCCGACGGCATCTATTTGGATGTCACATTCGGTGGTGGTGGCCATTCACGAGAAATTTTCAAACAGCTTAATGAAAAAGGGCGGTTGATCGTTTTTGATCAAGATCCTGATGCACGGAAAAATGCATGGGAAGCACCCAATTTTTCTTTCATGGCGGCCAATTTTGCGTACATCCAGAATCATTTGCGCATGCTTGGCATCAAACAAGTGGACGGAATTCTTGCGGATCTCGGGGTTTCCTCTCATCAGTTCGATGAAGGTTCTCGTGGTTTTTCCATTCGTGAAAATGCCGATTTGGACATGCGTATGAATCAAAATGGTGATTTGACCGCGAAGAAAGTGGTGAACACCTACGAGGAAAATGATTTGTTTCGAGTGTTTCGATCGTACGGAGAAATTCAAAACACGCCCAAACTGGTGCGTACCATTTTGAAGGAACGTAACAAAGCACCGATCGACACCACTGGCCGATTGGCGGAAATAGGAGCAAGCTGCGCACCAAAATTCAAAGACAACAAATACAACGCTCAGGTTTTTCAAGCGATTCGAATCGAAGTGAACGATGAGATGGGGGTGTTGGAGGCATTTTTAAAAGCAACCGAAGAAGTATTGGCTCCAAAAGGGCGATTGGTTGTGATGTCGTACCATTCTTTGGAAGATCGCCTGGTGAAAAATTACATGAAACGGGGTTCGTTGACGGGTGAAATCACCAAAGATTTTTTCGGAAATGTGATCAAGCCATTCACAGAAATTGTTCGGCATCCGATTACCGCAAGCGAAGAAGAAATTGAAAACAATAACCGCGCACGCAGTGCTAAGTTGAGAATAGCAGAACGCAATGGAGAATGAATTTGTAGATCCGGCGCAACTCGAAGCTCAAGAGGCAGCGCAGAAAGAAAAGGAAAAGAAAGACGCGGCAAAATTGGCGGCGAAGCTGAAGAAGCGCTCGGGAAAATCGGCGAGGAAAGGTTTAAAGAAACCGAAAAGAACAGGGCCGAATGCCTTTGTTCAAATCTTGAACGGCGATTTTCTGACCAAGGAGTTTATGACGAACAATCTGAGTTTCATCTTCTTCATCATTTTTCTGCTGCTACTGGTGGTTGCCAAAGGGTATTACGGGAAAGAATTGACAAGGGAAGTCGCTACGACAGAAACGGAATTGGATGAGGTGACCTCCGATTATTTCGAGGCGAAGGCTCGATTGGAAGAAGAAACAAGACGTGTTCGATTGGTGGAACAATTGGAGCCGCAAGGATTAAAAGAAACAGTCAATCCGACGAAAGTAATTCGGATAAAGAGCTCCTCTGACGGAGTTTCAGTGAAATAAGAATAAAGATAATGAGTGAGAACAAGGACATATATTGGAGAGCGTACCTCGTGTACTTCGGCTTTGTCGTGCTCTTGCTTGTGGTCTTGTTTCAGGTCGTGAACATCCAGTTGCAGGACGGCCGCAGCAATCGCCTTACAAACGGTAATGGACAGGAGCGATTGGCTACGCAAACGGTTCCAAAGGAGCCGCGTCGCGGTCAAATCCTGGATGCTAACATGACCCCTTTGGTTACTTCCGTCTCTTATTACAATGTCTACATGGACCCCACAGTTGTCTCTGATGAGGTTTTTGCATCAGATTTAAATGATTTGTGTATTGGCTTGAATCGTTTGTATCCAGACAAAACAGCAGATGAATACCAGCGTATGATCCGTGGCGCGCGCGCAAGAGGTTCCATGTACCTGCCGATTCGTGATAGTGTCACGAATGATGAGCGCCGAAAATTACGTGAGCTTCCAATTTTTAATTTGGGACGTTTCAAAGGGGGGATTGTCGATAATGATGAGATTATAGTTCGCAGAAAGCCGCACGGAGAATTACTCGAGCGGACCTTGGGAAGTGTCGATAAGTTGGATAGTAAAGGGCAGCCGATTATGTTAGGGTTGGAGGGTGCTTATGACGACTATTTAAAAGGGGAGCCGGGTGAAGAGGTGCAACGCTACTTGTCGTCAGGTTGGAAGAATATGGGTGTGGTAACCAAAGAGCCATTAGAAGGAGCGGATATCATCACTACGTTCGACATGACCATTCAAGATGTGGCGCACACCGAACTAAAACGTCAGTTGCAATCACAGCAGGCCGAAAAAGGGTGTGTGATTGTAATGGATGTCAAAACGGGTTACGTAAAAGCAATGGTGAGCCTTGCGAAAGTGGGCGAGGGTCGGTACCGCGAAGTTTATAATCAGGCAATCGGTGTGAAAGAGGTTCCGGGGTCTACCTTCAAGTTGGCATCGTTGATGGCAGTTTTGGAGGACAAGAAGTTTCGATTGTCGGACAAGGTGGATGCAAAAGGATACTACAAATTCTACAACAAAACATTCACAGATTCTGACCCCGGAGGATACGGTCAAATTACCGTTCAAACCGCTTTTGAAAAGTCGTCAAACGTATTTACAGAGATCATTCATAGCGCTTACAAAGATCGACCAAGTCAACTGATTCGCAGATTGAAAAGTTTCGGCTTAGCGCAAAAATTGGACATTCCAATTCAGGGGGAGAAGAAGCCAACCTTGTATGAACCAGGCGATTCGGAATGGTCTGGATTGTCACTGCCTTCTATGGCTATCGGTTACGAAGTGCAGCAAACGCCTTTGCAAACCCTGGCTTTTTACAATGCGGTCGCAAATGATGGGACTTTTATGAGACCACAATTTGTGAAAGAGATTCACCGTGGTGGTGACAAAGTGAAAACATTCAAGCCGGATGTTATGATCGACAAAGTGTGTTCTGACATGACTTTGAAAGCGGTTCAAAAATGTTTGAAGGGAGTGATGCTTCGTGGTACAGGAAGAAAAATCAACTCTGCCAATTTCTCCATTGCCGGCAAAACGGGAACAGCCAGAATCTTAAACGATCAAAATACAAGTACCGATGCGAAGAAGTATCAGGCGTCATTTGTTGGCTATTTCCCTGCAGAGGATCCTATTTACTCCTGTATCGTGGTAGTTTCCGCTCCAAGCAAAGATATCTACGGTGCAGTTGTTTCTGGAACTGTCTTTAATGCTATCGCAAATAAGGTGTATGCATCGGCTTTGAAATACCACAAGCCTGTAAATGTCGGTCGCAAAAAGTTGGAGGTGATGCCAATTTCCGCGGATGGATACAGCAGAGATTTGGTGAACGTGTACAATTTACTCGGGATTCCATATTCACAATCAGAGGAATCCAATTGGGTGTTCACGAGGGCTAAGGATACGAAAGTTGAGCTAGAAAAACGATACGCCGGAAAAAATACGGTGCCAAATGTAAAAGGAATGACGGCAAGAGATGCTGTGTACCTCATCGAGCGCGCCGGAATGAAAGTCGAAATTTCAGGAAGCGGAAAAGTTAAAACACAATCGCTGCAAGCGGGTTCGCCTGCTGTACGTGGCAAACGAATGGAAATCACATTGAATTAATGCAAGCATTGAAAGACATATTGTACGGAGTCCACATTAAGGAGGTAAAAGGAAGCACAAACGTTTCCATTGATCACTTGACGTTTGATTCACGCGCCGTAACTACCACTTCGGTATTCTTTGCAATGCGTGGAACTGTGCGAGACGGTCATGATTTTATTCCGCAAGTCGCCGAAAAGGGATGCGCAGTAATTGTTTCGGAAGAAATGGTTGAGGTGCCCGATTCGGTGCAATTGGTGTTGGTGGAAAGCACGTCAGAATCCTTGGCAATCGTTGCGAAAAACTTCTACGACGATCCTTCTTCGAAATTGAAGTTGATTGGAATTACTGGGACGAATGGAAAAACGACCACCACAACCTTGCTGTTCAATCTCTACCGAAAATTAGGATATGAATGTGGGTTGATTTCCACGGTAGTCAATAAGATTGGCGCCAGAGATATTCCAACTTCGCATACAACGCCCGATCCTATTTCGCTGAATGCTTTGTTGGCTGAAATGGTAGAAGAAGGGGTTTCGCATTGTTTTATGGAGGTGAGTTCTCACGCTATCCACCAAAATCGCACGTTGGGATTGAATTTTACGGGTGGAGCATTTACCAACATCACGCACGATCATCTTGATTACCACAAAACATTCAAAGAGTACATCAGCGTCAAAAAGCGATTCTTTGATGGCTTATCGAAAGATGCTTTCGCACTGACAAATCTAGACGATAAGAACGGAATGATTATGCTCCAAAATTCAGCAGCCAAAAAGCGAAGTTTTGCATTGAAGACAATGTCCGATTACCACGGAAAAGTATTGGAGAACCAATTTTCTGGTTTGGTCATGACGATCAACGGAACGGAGCTATGGACGCGATTGATAGGCGATTTTAATGCATACAACCTGCTCACGGTTTTCGGTATTTCTCAAGAGCTTGGTGATGATGAAACAGAGGTGTTAACGGCGCTTAGCGAACTGGGTTCTGTCGATGGTCGATTTGAATACACGCGTAGCGGCGACGGTGTTGTAGCAATTGTTGATTATGCACACACACCCGATGCTTTGGAGAATGTGCTGAAGACAATTGAGAACATCCGCACCATGAACGAGCAGGTGATCACGGTTGTGGGTTGCGGTGGAGATCGCGACAAAACCAAACGGCCAATTATGGCGGAGATTGCGTGCAAGTTCTCGGACAAAGTAATTCTCACTTCGGACAATCCGCGTTCTGAAGATCCAGATGCAATCATCGAGGACATGATGGCGGGGGTAGATGGGACCAATTTCAAGAAAACCTTGTCAATCACCAATCGCGGGCAAGCTATTAAGACTGCCGTGTCAATGTCTGAAACAGGAGATATCATCTTAATCGCCGGAAAAGGACACGAAAAATATCAGGAAATAAATGGGGTACGTCACGACTTTGACGATCTCGCTACTGTAAACGAACTACTTACCAAACTTCATAAATAATGCTGGTTTACTTATTTGATTACTTACAAGAATTTAATTTCCCAGGAGCTGGATTGTTCGAGTACATCTCATTCCGTGCAGCAATGGCATTAATTACCTCATTAATCGTTTCCATGGTTTTTGGAAAACGTCTCATTGGAATGTTGCAAAAGCAGCAAATTGGTGAAACGGTGCGCGATCTTGGATTGGAAGGGCAATTGGCAAAGCAGGGAACGCCAACCATGGGTGGATTGATCATTCTGGCGGCGATTTTAATTCCGACACTTCTTTTCGCAAAGCTCCATAATATCTATGTCATTACCATGTTGCTTGCAACCGTTTGGCTGGGGGCTATTGGCTTCATCGATGATTATATCAAGGTGTTCAAGAAAAACAAAGAAGGATTGGCTGGGCGATTTAAGGTGATCGGTCAGGTGGGTGTTGGTTTGATTGTAGGGTGTATCCTTTATTTCCACCCAGATGTTCAAGTACACAAAAAGGTGGATTCATACCACAAATTGTCTCAAAATGAGGCGTTGGTAACGGATATGCACGAGGACTTGGAGCCTGAAGACGATGCGAAATGGGTGAGTACTAAGGATATGACCACTACCGTTCCTTTTGTGAAGGATAACGAGTTTAATTACAACTGGTTGATTGGTGATTGGGCTGGAACTTACGGTTGGTTGCTCTTTATTCCAGTGGTCATTTTTATTGTTATTGCCGTCTCCAACGGTGCCAACATGACCGACGGATTGGATGGGCTCGCCACCGGAACCTCCGCCATTGCGGGGATCGCTCTGGCGATTCTGGCGTATGTCTCGACAAACGTCAAATTCGCCGATTATCTCGATGTCATGTACATCCCATTCGCCGAAGAACTGGTGATTTTTATTTCTGCCTTCGTGGGGGCGTGTATTGGCTTTCTCTGGTACAATTCGTTTCCTGCTCAGGTGTTTATGGGCGATACCGGAAGTTTGGCGCTCGGTGGAATCATTGCCGTATTCGCAATTTCCATTCGAAAAGAATTACTCATTCCAATTCTTTGTGGGGTCTTTTTGATCGAGAATTTGTCGGTAGTAATGCAAGTCGGTTGGTTCAAATACACCAAGAAAAAATCGGGAACAGGCAGGCGGATCTTCCTCATGGCTCCTTTGCATCATCATTACCAGAAAAAAGGACTCCATGAGGCAAAAATTGTATCGCGCTTTTGGATTGTAGCAATCCTACTCGCAGTAATCACCATAGTAACACTCAAAGTAAGATAATTTGAAACCGACTCCCGGACATATTGCCATTTTGGGCGCTGGCGAAAGCGGCGTTGGGGCAGCGATCCTTGCAAAAAAGCAGGGCTGGGAGATCTTTGTCTCAGATTTCGGAACGGTGAAGGCGGTTTTTGCGAAGGAATTGGATGAACTCGGCGCGGAATGGGAGCAAGGAAAGCATTCCGAAGCGCGAATTTTGAAGGCAGATTTAATTGTAAAATCACCTGGGATTCCTGATAAAGCTCCGCTGATTGTGAAAGCGCGCGAAAACAACATTCCTGTGATTTCAGAAATCGAATTTGCAGGCTATTACAATTCGGCAAAAACAATTTGCATTACCGGAAGTAATGGGAAAACTACCACCACAATGCTTTTGCATCATATCCTGAGAAAAGCAGGTTTGCATGTTGGATTGGCAGGAAATGTTGGTGATAGCTTTGCGAAACAAGTAGCCGAGAAAGACTTCGATTACTACGTATTGGAGCTAAGTTCTTTCCAGTTGGATGGAATGGTTGATTTCAAAGCGGATATCGCACTGTTGATGAATATCACGCCGGATCATTTGGATCGCTACGACCATAAAATGGAGAACTATATCGCCTCCAAGTTTCGTATCACACAAAATCAAACAAAACAAGACTGGTTCATCTACAATTACGATGATCCGAACATAACAGAGGTAATCTCGAAAGGCGATTTCAAAGCACAATTTGCGCCATTCTCACTCACCGAGCCTCAAGAAGTTGGCGGGTACATAAACAACGAACAACAAATAACAATAAACATAAACGATCAATTCACTATGTCAATTCATGATTTAGCCCTAAAAGGCAAGCACAATGCACAGAATTCCCTGGCGTCAGGAATCGCGTCACGTATTCTGGAAATCCGCAAAGAGTCGGTGCGCGAAAGCCTCAGCGATTTCGTAAACGTAGAACACCGTCTGGAGTTCGTTGCGAAAGTACACGGAATCGAATTTATTAACGACTCCAAAGCAACAAACGTAAACTCTACGTGGTTTGCCCTGGAAAGTATGGAAAAACCAACTGTATGGATTGTTGGTGGAGTCGATAAAGGAAACGATTATTCAGAGTTATTCGAACTCGTAAAAGATAAGGTGAAAGCCATTATTTGTCTTGGAAAGGACAACGAGAAAATCAAGCAAGCATTCGGTTCGCTGACAACGGAAATTTACGAAGCGTCTTCGGCAATGGAAGCTGTGGCGTACGGATACCGTTTGGCGCGCAAAGAAGAATCAGTGCTTTTGTCTCCGGCATGCGCAAGTTTCGATTTATTTGAAAACTACGAAGAACGCGGAAACGAGTTTAAAAAAGCCGTTCGATCGCTCTAGTATGAAGAAGCTATCAACAAAAAATACTACGCAAACTGATCTTCTCCGCGCAAGGAGGGAAGGCTTGGAACGTGCACGTTCTCTCGATGCCATGCAGGCGCTCGGGAAATGGAAAAGCATGGACGTTTTTGCATGGGCCAACCCTCACTTTGATGCCATGACAACTGTTATTTCATCTTTCCCATTCCCTGTGGTTTGGGTTGGAAAGCAAAGTCAAATCAAATGTGCTGTCCGCTACTACCCGGAAATTCTCGATACCATCGAAAGTGTGATTGTGAACGATTCTGGAAGCGTAAAATTAAGCGGCGAGGAGATATTCAACATCGATAAAGTGGCCGGAGTTGGCGATGTGAAAGCATCGCTTGATATAGTTCGCTCATTCGAAAATGCACGACGTGTGTTCCTTTTTACAACAGAAGGAGAAACGTCAGAAGATGATTTGAAATTACTCGAAGAATACATCCACAAGCACGCATGACCAACTTGTTAAGTCGTTTGAAAGGAGATAAGGTGATTTGGATAATCACCCTGCTGATGCTGGCCTTTTCTTTGGTGAGCGTCTACAGCTTTGTCGAAATTCTCGTAAAAGTTGAAGGAGGCACGCCTTTCAAATACTTGTTCAAACATTTTGTGTATGTCCTGATTGGAATTGGAGTGATGTACTGGGTGCATCGACAGAATCCCGCAAGTTTTTCTAAGCTCGCCAAATTTGGGTTTTATCTCGCCATTGCGTTGTTGCTTTTCACCTTTTTCTTTGGGGTTCGAGTCAACGACGCAGGAAGATGGGTGCGCATCCCATTTGTGGGGCTCACTTTTCAATCCTCTGATTTTGCCAAACTCGCATTGATCGTTTATGTTTCGCGAATCCTGGTAAAAAAGAAAGAGGTGATGAATGATTGGCGGGAAGGATTCTTGCCGCTGGTTACGCCTATTGTCGTCATTTGTGCGCTCATCGTAAAAGATAACTTCTCTACGGCAGCCATTCTTTTTATGATCTGTTTAACGTTGATGTTCATCGGAAAAGTACCCTTTTTGAAAGTTGGTGGATTGATTGGTGGTGGCGTTGTGCTGTTTATGTTTATTGTATTGATTCAAAAAGCAGCGCCAGATTTACGCATTCTTCCGCGCCTCGAAACGTGGGAAAATCGATTGTTCAATCATGCCAATAATGATGAGAATATTATAGAAAATGCCCAGGTCCAAAATTCACTCGACGCTATTTACAACGGACGGGTCTCTATGGAGTCGGGGAGTATAAGTCCATTCGGAGGGCAAGGCGTTGGAGACGGACAGTTGAAAGAGTATTTGCCGGAAGCGTACGAATTGCCATTGCCGACGAAATTAAGCGACGAAATCCCGATGCTGAAATTCTATTTGTTGGAGCAGAAGGGAAAATGGAAATGGAAAAAGTGCCTATATTGTCGGATTGGAAATTGTTGGATTGAAGCGCAAGCTCGCCTTGTCCAATTTTTTGTTGCCGTTTAAGATTATTAAAAGCGTGATGAAAGCACGTAAGATCGTGAAAGATTTCAACCCTGAAATAGTGGTTGGAGTTGGAGGTTTCGCTAGTGGACCAACACTTAAGGCAGCTTCCATGCTGAAATATCCAACGGCGCTCCAAGAACAAAACGCATTCGCAGGCAAAACAAACAAATTACTGGCGAAAAAAGCAAAGGTAATTTGTGTTGCCTATGAAGGACTAGAATCCGTTTTCCCGAAAGATGTCATCGTAATGACAGGGAATCCGACGCGTAAGAACATGGTGGATACCAAAGGAAAGCGAGCCGAAGCATTTGATTTTTATGACTTTGATCCAAACAAGAAAACCATTTTAATTATTGGCGGAAGTTTGGGCGCACGTACTTTGAACGAAAGTGTTGTAGAATACATTAAGCAATTACAGGAAAGCGATGTTCAAGTGTTGTGGCAATGCGGCAAACTCTACTTCGAAAAACTCAAGAATGAGTTAAGTAGTTCATCAAAAGGTTCGTCGAAAGGTTCATCGAGCGGAGCCGAGATGAAAACCGAATCCGCAGACATCAATTCTCAACCGGACACTGAGCCTCCCGCGGACATCGAGCCTGTCGAGATGGAAGTGACCGCCAAAGAAGGCGAACTATCTCTGGGCAACATAAAAATGGTACAATTCATCATGCGCATGGATTTGGCCTACGCCATGGCCGATGTTGTTATTTCGCGCGCTGGAGCAAGTTCTGTTTCAGAGTTGTGTATCGTCGAGAAGCCCGCGGTATTGGTGCCGTCGCCCAACGTGGCAGAAGATCATCAAACGAAAAATGCCATGGCATTGGTCAATAAAAATGCGGCAGTTCTTGTGAAAGATGCCGTGGCAAAAGAAACGTTGATCCCTGAAGTTTTTGAGCTCATCAACGACGAGGAAAGATGCCAAACATTAATAAAAAATATTGCGCCTTTGGCAAAACCAGAGGCAACGGCAAGTATTGTCGATGAATTGGAGAAAGTAGCCAGAAAGTGATTCCTCAAGAACATATCGCACAATTTGATCGCGCTTACTTTATCGGGGTTGGCGGTATTGGAATGTCAGCATTAGCACGTTATTTTAACTCGTTGGGATGGCCCGTAGCCGGGTACGACAAAACCAAATCGCCCTTAACCGCAAAGTTGGAGGCAGAAGGCATCGAGATTCACTACGAAGATTATGGTCCTTCCATTTCGGAACCATTCAAAGATATATCTAAGACCCTGGTCGTATATACGCCTGCAATTCCAGTAAATTTCGGAGAGCTTTTGCATGTCAAGCACGCAGGGTATGTAGTAAAGAAACGCGCCGAGGTATTGGGGATGATTACGCGTAACTCCAAAGGGTTGGCCGTTGCGGGAACGCACGGTAAAACAACAACGAGCACGTTGCTCGCACACATTCTAGATGTCTCTGAAGAGAAATGCAATGCGTTTTTAGGCGGAATTAGTGCCAATTTTCAGTCGAATTTTGTTCAGGGAAAAAGCGATTGGACGGTGGTGGAAGCCGATGAGTTTGACCGCTCTTTTTTGCATTTGAATCCGAATGCGTCCATTGTAACCTCGACAGATGCTGATCATTTGGATATTTACGGCGATAGCGACACATTTCTTCAAGGATTTCGCGAATACGTAGATCAAATTGATTCCGACGGATTGCTCGTAAAGCATTTGGATGTGGACCTGAATCATCAAAATTCGGTATCGTACGCATTAAATCGCGAAGCAGATTATTCCGGTTGGAATCCGCGCGTGGAAAATGGATTTTTCACCATTGATGTTCGCACGCCAGATCGAGAATGGGCATCTGTTTCATTGGGACTTCCGGGGGTGCACAATGCTGAAAACGCGATTGCCTGTGTGGCGCTTTGTGAATACATCGGATTGAACGAAGAAACGATTCGCAAAGGACTAAAAACATTTAAGGGTGTAAAGCGCCGATTCGAATATCATATCAGGGAGGAAGATCTGGTATACATCGACGATTATGCGCATCATCCAACAGAAATAAAAGCATTAATTGATTCTGTGCAGTTGCTCTATACAGGAAAAAGAATCACGGGTATTTTTCAACCGCATTTATTCACACGTACCCGTGATTTCTTTGACAGTTTCGCCGAGCAATTAAGCCGATTGGACGAAGTGATTCTGCTGCCGATTTATGCGGCGCGTGAAGAGCCCAT
Source organism: Fluviicola sp. (assembly GCA_043584915.1). GTDB lineage: Bacteria > Bacteroidota > Bacteroidia > Flavobacteriales_D > Crocinitomicaceae > UBA4466. The sequence goes on along the minus strand of CP121319.1, from coordinate 405,265 downwards.
TTCGGGTGTCCACAGCGAAGCGCTGCTTGAAAAGATAACGACATCAAACAAAAGAATTGTTGCGGCTTCCGAAGTTGTCAATGACTTCAAGAATCGCTCATGGAGCATTGAGGCGCTTGAAATGCATAATCAAAACGAAAGTAGTTCATCTAGCTTCCCGTCAACAGATGGTCACGTCATTCTTACCATCGGAGCAGGCGATATCGATCGAATTGTGGCACCACTAAAATTGGCATTAACCTCATGAAGCCCTGGATCAAAATAGCATTGTGGTCAGCATTTGGAATTGTTGTGATTGCCCTTTTGGTGATTGTCGAGCAAGCGCAAGATGAAATTCCGACCGAACGACCAGAAATTGAAGTGCACGTAAAAGGAGAGGCGCATTTTATCACGGAGGAAGAAATTCTGGAAGATTTGGCATTTCACAAATTGTGGAAAAAAGGGATGCGCGCAGGAGATTTGCCAGTAGACAAAATTGAGGCGTATTTGAAGGGGATTTCACAAGTGAAGGAAGCGCGGGTATATCGAAAACTTGGGGGCGATTGGAAAATTGAAGTTACGACGCGTATGCCCATTGCAAGAATCTTCAACGATCAAGGGCAAACATATTATCTCGACGATGAAGGATTTACCATGGAAATTTCGGCGCTGCATGCAGCTCGGGTTTTGGTTGTAACTGGCGAAATACCAGACGTTTTAGCCGGTGAAACCTATGCCGAAATTATTAACAACGATATCGCATCGAAGGTGAATTGAGAATCAACACAGTTAATGTGGGGATCGCTGGTCAACACATCAAAAGCATTCAGCACCGTGGTATTCATACTCGAACGGAATTGGAAAGCGAAATTTCTCAAAAAGATATTGACCACTTGGTGGATGATATGTACAAATTGGCAATGCCTCCGGGTGAGCAAATCATCACGGTTTTGCCTCAAGAATACATCATCGACAGCGAACAAGGAATCAAAGACCCAATCGGAATGTCTGGGGTGCGTTTGGAAGCAAATTTCCACATTATCACAGGTAATGTTGGGGCCTCAATGAACATTCACAAATGTGTGGAACGTTCTGGATTGAAGGTGAAAGACATTATTCTCGAACCAATTGCCTCTGCAGATGCTGTTTTGACAGAAGAAGAAAAAGAAGCAGGTATCGTATTGGTGGATATCGGTGGTGGGACAACGGATGTTGCCATCTTCCACGAAGGAATCATTCGTCATACGGCCGTAATTCCATTTGGTGGAAACGTGATCACGGAAGACATCAAAGAAGGATGCACAATCATGAAGCGTCAGGCGGAGAAATTGAAACAAAAGTTCGGTTCTGCGTTAGCAAGTGAGAGTCAGGAAAACGAAGTCGTTGCAATCCCAGGATTGAGAGGTCGTGCTCCAAAAGAAATCACATTGAGAAACTTGGCGAGCATCATTCAGGCACGAATGGAGGAGATCATCGACTTGGTGCACTACGAGATTCGCAACTCAGGTTACGAGAAAAAACTCATCGGAGGAATCGTAGTAACAGGTGGTGGGTCGCAATTGAGACATATCACGCAGTTGTTCGAGTACGTTACGGGAATGGATACACGTTTGGGATATCCGACAGAGCATTTGGCGAACACTAATAACGAAGCTATCAAAAGCCCGATGTACGCAACCGGAATTGGTTTGGTATTGAAAGGATTTGAAGATTTGGAGAAGTCGAAGAAACGCGAACCAGAAGCAGCAAGCACTGGCGACGTGAAAACGCACTCCGAAAAAACAAGAGGTTCATTCTTTGATTCAATTATCCAGCGTGGAAAAACCTGGTTCGTTGATGAAGAGTAAATGAAGCGCACTTCGACCTGGTTCAGTGCTCCATTCCTCTCCTCCCTCTCACCGAGCGGAGCCAGGATGAGATGAGCCGAGGAAGAGGACTTGAATAACAATTTTGAACAACAACAACTAAAATACACTAAGAATGGATTTTGATCTACCTAAAGACGAAGCTACCTCAATCATCAAAGTGATTGGTGTAGGTGGTGGAGGTAGCAATGCCGTAAATCATATGTACAACCAAGGCATCAAAGGCGTAGACTTTATCGTCTGTAATACCGACCTACAAGCATTGGAGATCTCTCCAGTGCCGCACAAAATTCAACTCGGACCTTCTTTAACGGAAGGACGCGGTGCGGGTTCGCTTCCTGAAATTGGAATGAACGCAGCCGTTGAAAATATTGAAGAAATTCGCGAATTCCTCGGGTCAGGTGCCAAAATGGTATTTGTTACCGCAGGTATGGGCGGTGGAACCGGAACTGGTGCTGCTCCCGTAATTGCAAAAGTGGCAAAAGAATTGGGCATCCTAACAGTAGGTATCGTTACGGTACCATTCAACTTTGAAGGACGCAAACGCCGCATTCAAGCCGAAGAAGGTTTGGAAGAAATGCGTGCAAACGTTGATACGCTTTTGGTGATCAACAACGAGCGCTTACGTGAAGTGACAGGGAATTTGTCCATCACCAATGCATTCGAAAAAGCAGATGATATTTTGGCAACAGCAGCGCGTGGAATTGCAGAAGTAATTGCCGTTACGGGTGCTATCAACGTCGATTTTAACGATGTAAATACAGTAATGCGTGATAGCGGAGTAGCTATTATGGGAAGTTCTGCTGCGGAAGGTGATAATCGTGCGTTAAAAGCGGTGGAGAAAGCACTTGAATCTCCATTGTTGAATGATAACGATATCAGCGGTGCAGAATACGTATTATTGAACATCACTTACGGAGATCGCGAAGTATTGATGGACGAAATTACAGATATCACAGATTTCATTCAAGATGCTGCAGGATCTACTGCTGATGTAATCTTCGGACACGCGAAAGATGATGATTTAGGAGATAAGATTAACGTTACAGTAATCGCTACTGGGTTCGCTTCTTCTCCAATTACTGGATTCGAAAAAGCGCCAAAACGCAACATCACTACTTTGGAAGATGAAAAGAAATCCGAAGTAAAAGAACCAATGACGTCTCCAACTGAAACAAGCGCAGACGTTTGGGCAGGTGCGAAAGAAGTAACCGAAGAGCAAGATGAGCCTTAACGGAAACAATTCATTCTTACACGATAATGTAGACTAATGGGATTAACGGATCAAATTAATGCTGACATCAAAAAAGCGATGTTGGCCAAAGAGAAAGAGAAATTAGCTGCACTGCGCGATGTTAAGTCCAAATTGTTGCTTGAAGCAACCTCTGGATCGGGTACCGAAGTATCTGATGAGACTGCGATGAAAATTGTAGCGAAATTGTACAAACAACGGACGGAAACGTACGAATTGTATAAGAAAGAAGGTCGCGATGATCTTGCCGAAGAAGAAAAGTTTCAAGCGGAAGTATTGAAAACGTACATGCCTGAAATGCTTTCAGAAGAGGAAATCAAAGTGGAAGCAGAAGCTGCCATTGCAGCAACAGGCGCAAGCGGACCTCAAGACATGGGGAAAGTAATGGGCATGCTTACAGGGAAACTTGCGGGCAAAGCAGACGGAAAGGTGATCGCCGCAACGGTGAAATCTCTTCTGAGCAATTAAGTAAATTCTACCAGGTTCTGATTTAGGATCGTCAGAACCTTGCTGGTTTCAACGCCAGCACGTATTTTATAGTTGGAAAAGCCTCGATAGCAATATCGGGGCTTTTTGTTTGCCTTTCATCAGCACGAAGATCCCGTATTTATACCTAAATCTTCGGGTATATAAACGGAATTACACGCGTCTCTTTTGGAGGCTCGTACAACGTTTCTCTCTTAGAACACCAAATGCAGATGACATTGATATAGCAGTTATTATAAGCCAAAAAGAATTTGATCGATTTATAATTACAAAATACAACGACACTATTAAAATGAATGGAATTAATGATGATATATCAATAGTGGGTTCAGCATAAATGTCAGAACTATATAACTGAAGAAGGTAAACTTCCCCTTTTTAGGATGCTTCCGAAAGGCGATCATTTCACTCACACCCCGCACAATCAAAAACCACAGCGCCCTCCCGTTCAAAAGCCGTCTGAAACTTCACAAACTCCAATTTCTCTGGCGGAATATCTCCTTCACAAAACGTTTTGTTGAGTTTCTTGAACGTGCGCATTTCAGGATAAAAAGCAACATTCAACTCGTTAAACGCCCAAAAGTTCACGTAAATCCAATATTTCCCCTGCGGTTCATCGATTTTCCAGAAACAATCGTACAATTCAGAATCTACCTTCTTGTATTGATCTTGATCCAAGCCGATACAGAAATAGCCATTCGTTCCAGAATACAACTTGAAGGACAAGTACGTATCCCACAAGCCAACAGAACCAAAGGCAGGAAGAATCAAAAAGAACAAGCCGCTAAGGGCAGTGATGACTTTCAAACGAATGGGTGAATCGTTCCAGAAGCGCATGGAGTTTTTCGCATTGAAGAAAGCTAAGAATGACAAAAGAACCATGGCAATATTCCACGGATACACGACCGAATTTTGTTCGTTAATGATCAGGTATGAAAGTATGGTGATGTGCGATAAAGCCGCAAAAAGAACCGCTATATTTCGGGTTTTTCGGAAGAAAAATCCAATTGCGATGGCAACCTCAATCAGCGGTATTCCGTACCCCAGAAAATGCAACGATTCGCGTGTTTCAGCATTCTCAATTAAGAGAAGTGTCTCCAACATTCTATCAAAAGTAGATTGGATAAAGCCCTCACCAAACTTGTATATACCACTCCACAAGTACACGCCAATTAAAATGAATTGGAAGTAGGGAAGTAGCTGTTCTTTCGGTTTTTTCCAAAGGGCAAACGGGAGCAGCAGCGCAAAATACATATATGCCCAGGGCTGCCAACGCATCTGATCTTGAAGAAAGAGGAAGAGCAAAAGAAGCATTAAAAACACAAAGTAGTTGCGCACTTTAATCAGGGCTCCTGCCGCCAATCCACAAACGAGCATACTGGCCAAAAAGCCAGAAACATCAGCAGAAAAAGTGGGGAATCCATCGAAAACAGGCAACAGTGGAAAGAGTCGATCCGAATGCCAGACTTTGAACGATAACAGAATTCCAAACACAAAAAAAAGGCAGACCACGATTCTGATCAGTGCAATGCGCTTTTCAAATAGTTTTGCCATCATGTCTACAAGGTACAAATACTTGCTCCTTTGGTTCAGTTTATATAAAGTTTAGAGGCGAAAGTCCATAGATCAAGGTGTTTTACTTGTTAATAATGTTTAACTAATTTGCAGAAAGGTTAAACAAAATGTATTTTTAGGGAAAAATGTACATGAAAAACTATCTAATAATTGGTGCATCCAGTGGAATTGGTAAGGCTTTAACGCGTAAGTTGTCAGCGACTTCTAATGTCATCGGAACTTACAATACAAATCAGCCAGATACTACTTTGGCGAATGTGACATGGCACCAATTTGATGTATTGACCCATGATACGGCAGATTTAGACGTACCAGAAGTTTTGGACGGCATTGTCTATTGCCCCGGGTCAATAAACCTCAAACCATTTCACCGATTTTCGGAAGAAGAGATCTTAAAAGATGTTCAATTGCAAGTGACGGGAGGCTTAAAAGCAGTTCAAACGAACATCAAAGCATTGAAGAAAGCAGAAGATGCATCCGTTGTTTTTCTGTCGTCGGTAGCGGTTCAAAAAGGATTTGCCTACCACACACAAGTGGCCGTTTCCAAAGGAGCAGTGGAAGGGTTAACAAAAAGCTTGGCTGCTGAATTGGCGCCGCAAGTACGCGTGAATTGCGTGGCTCCGTCATTAACAGATACACAATTAGCCGGTCGGTTATTGGGTTCAGAAGAAAAGAAAGAAGCGCACGGCAAAGCACACCCCATGGGTCGCGTTGGTGAGCCAGAAGATATTGCCAACACGATTACATTTTTACTTTCCGAAGAATCCTCTTGGATGAGTGGGCAAGTGATGCATGTAGACGGCGGACGTTCCACTCTAAATACATAAAACGATGTTAGGATTATTCAAAAAGAAATCAGAGAAAGAAAAGTTAAACGAAAAGTACATGAAGCTGCTGGAAGATTCCAAGCGAATGAGCACGAGTAATCGTTCCGAAGCAGATCGCTTGGTCGCAGAAGCAGAAAAAATACTAGACAGAATTAAAGAGATAGAGGCCAATGAGGCAGGAGCTTGATATAGATAGAGTAATTGAAATGGCATGGGAAGACCGCACCCCGTTTGAAGCAATTCGAATGCAGTTCGGTCTTGCCGAGAATGACGTAAAAAAGGTGATGCGAAAACACTTGAAAAAGTCGAGCTATATCCTTTGGAGAAAACGCGTCGAAAGCGGTGTTAGCAGCAAACATTTGAAAAAGCGTTCGCAGGAAATCTCACGATTCAAATGTTCAAGACAGCGCAGTATCAGTCAAAATAAAGTTTCGAAAAGGTGGTAAGTCGTTATCAGGACATATTGCAATTGGTCAATAGGTTTGATCCTAAAAACTATGCCTCTACACGGAATTACAAGTCTGGTTCGGTCTCGCGCTTGTCGCCGTATATTTCCAGAGGAGTAATCAGTACGCGTTACGTATACGACAATCTTGTACAACGTTTCAAAGACATTAAGCCGTTTGAGAAATTTGTGCAGGAGTTAGCCTGGAGAGATTACTGGCAGCGTGTTTGGCAAAAGCACGACATCGACGAAGATATTGCACACCATCAAGATAGAATGAGTCATTTCGATCTGCCCGAAGCCGTATTGAATGCTAGCACAGGAATTGAGGCAGTAGACGAGGCCATAGAAGAGCTGTATGAAACCGGATACATGCACAACCACATGCGCATGTATTTGGCGTCCATCGTTTGTAATATGGGGCAGTATTACTGGAAAGAGGGCGCGCGGTGGATGTATGCGCATCTGAAAGACGCCGATTGGGGAAGCAACGCATTGAGTTGGCAATGGGTGGCAGGAAGTAACAGTTCCAAGCGGTATTTCGCCAATCAAGAAAACATCAATAAATATTTTGAAAGCGATCAAAGTGGCACTTTTTTAGACCGAACGTATGAAGAGCTAACCAAGGCGTATGTACCCGAGGTATTGCAGCCCGAAGTGCCCTTCGTAATGGATACTAATTTGCCAGACGCAAAGGCAAAAATTGATGATACGTTGCCAACATTGCTTTTTACGCATTATAATTTAGATCCTTCATGGCACGATAATTTAGAGGCAAATCGGGTTTTGATTCTGGAGCCGAAGCATTTTGAAAACTATCCGTTGGCACCAAAAGTGATGGATTTCATTTTAGAAATAGCGACAAATATCGAAGGGATTCAAATCCATACGGGCAGCTTTCAATCACTTCAGGAGAAAGCAGGCGAGCGCATCATTTTTAAAGAGCATCCATTCTTTACGCATTTTGAGGGCGAGCAAGAATCTCGAGACTGGTTGAACGCAGAGGTTCCGCTTGAGAAATCGTTTTTCCGTTATTGGAAAGAGCTGAAGAAACAATTGCCCGAGCTTGCCTGAGAAAATGAATATCGTTTGGCTCAAAAGAGATTTACGAACACAAGATCATGAGCCGCTCCATCTAGCAAGCAATGCCGGACTGCCCATAATGTTGTTGTACATTTTTGATTCAGACGTTTTGCAGCACCAAGACGCATCCGTTCGCCACCACAGATTTGTGTATCAATCCTTGACAGAGCTGAATACCAATCTTGAAATAACGGGCCGCGAAATAAGCATACATTACGGCAGATCGGCCGAAATTTTTGAAGCCATAACTGCTGATTTCGATGTTCAGTCGGTGTATAGCTACCAGGAATCAGGGACGGAGTGTACCTGGCAAATTGATAAGGAAGTACATGCCGTTCTGAAAGCGAACAATTCAAAATGGGTTGAGATTGAAAAGGATGGTGTCGTAAGAGCGTTGGGATCGCGCCAAGGATGGGAAGATCATTGGTTCGATCATATCGGTAAAACGATCATTGAAAATTCATTTGAATGGCAGGGAGTTGTGTGGAAGAGTGAGGCGTTTGAGCTCCCTGTCCATTTTTTGAATGAAGTAACGGAGAAAGATTCCAAAATGCAACCCGGTGGCGAGCGCGCAGCATGGAACTATTTGCATTCATTCGCAACCGAGCGTGGAAAGAACTATCAGCGGCACATCTCCAAACCAGAGCACAGTCGTAAATCGAGCTCACGGCTGTCTCCCTACATCGCATGGGGAAACCTCAGTGTTCGCCAAATTTTTCATTACGTCCGATTTCATCCCAATTATGAGGCCAACAAACGGGCATTTCGAGCGTTTTTGATGCGTTTGCAGTGGCGCAGTCATTTTATCCAAAAATTTGAGGTGGAATGTTCCTATGAAACGCAGTGCGTGAACAAAGGATATGAGCTGCTGGAACACGAGCGCAACGAAGCCTTTATTGAAGCATGGAAAGAAGGGCGAACAGGGTATCCTTTGGTGGATGCATGTATGCGAGCGCTGCAACAAACAGGATGGATCAATTTTCGAATGCGATCGATGCTCGTGTCTTTTTTCTGCCACCATTTGGATCAGGATTGGCGAGACGGGGTCTATCATATCGCTCAATTATTTCTGGATTATGAGCCAGGCATTCACTACACCCAGTTTCAAATGCAAGCAGGAACTACGGGCGTGAATACCGTTCGCATTTACAATCCCGTGAAGCAATCAAAAGATCACGATCCGAAAGGAACTTTCATTCGCACTTGGGTGCCTGAGTTGAAGGGAATTCCCGATGCATTTTTGCACGAGCCTTGGACGATGACATCCTTCGAACAGGAAATGTATGATTTTAGATTGGGAGAGAAATATCCCGAGCCTTTGGTCAATTTGGAGGAAAGCGGTCGGAAGGCACGCACCAAAATTTGGGGGCACAGAAAACACAAGGAAGTACAAGAAGAAAAGCGCAGGATTCTGGCGGTGCATGTAAAACCCGGGAAGAGCAATGGCGCATCATAAAATTCATTTGCCCGAAAAAATCTGCTGTACTTGTCAGAAGCCTTTCAAATGGCGCAAAAAATGGGAACGAAATTGGGACGCGGTCAAATATTGCAGCGAGCGCTGTCGTAGATCAAAAATCAAATAGAAAAGAAAAAACGAGTTTTACTCAATCCAAGTTTGACCCAAGACTGAGCTGGAAATTGATTTTTCAATCACATGATCCGACTGATCGCGTAAATCCAAAGCTCAAATCGGGCAAAAACTTATAAAAAAGCTCGCTGTCTTTTCTGGGATTGTAGCGCGCTTCGTCCAAAGAGTAGTAATAGGGCAGTTTACCACCCCAGTAAAAAGTCCATCGTCCAGTCATGCGGATGGTATGGTACAATTCGACACTTACGGCTCCCAACGGATGCCAAATATTGCGGTATTGTGAGGTGGAGATGCCCACTTGGTCGAAATCTCTGTAATAGGCTTTCACATTCGATCGCATCCAGGAAAAGGTATGATTCACATTGATTCGAAAACCATGGAAATTTTTAAACTCCTTGAAATATCCAATGCCCAGAATCCCCGTAAATCCCGCACCATAAGTGTCTGTACCTCGAAGTTGATGTTTCCCATCGCTATTATTGATTTCATCTGGAAACGCAGGATAACTGTTGTGATAGAAGTTGTTGCGTACTTCACTTTCTTCGCCAATATTAGCGCCATAACCGTGAAATCCTCCGCCCAAACCAGTAGTAAGAAGAAACGATCCTTTCAAAACACGATGGTATTGAACGGTGAGGTGCGCGTTGCCCAATCGTGTATTTAAATCGGCACCAATGCGCTGCTGAGCGAAAAGGTTCCCTGCAAGGATAAAAGCAACTATTAACGTGTAAATTTTCATTTGTAGTAGTGTTGGTTCGTAAAGAAAACGCCGCGCAAGTCGATTGTGTTGCACGCGACTTTATCTCTTGAACAAATGCAATATACGGATGAGTAATTCTCGTTTACCATTGAACATGAATTGTCGGGAAACCTTTGTGGAACCTTTGTTTGTGGAAGTTTAAACAGAATGTGAAATTCTTCATTTCCAGATATTTTGCCTATCTTACCAACGCTAAAACTGTAATTCTTATGAAAAAACTACTTGCCTTGTGCGCGGTAGCAGTCCTTGCTGTTTCCACCGCGTTCTCCCAAACGTATGATGCAGGTTTTCTGGATGGAACCATTATGTTCCAGTTGAAAGAAGTACCGCCAACTAAAAACGTCTATCAAGACGATCCAAACGATTTTGCATTGGATGTCTCGCTGAACGATTACCCCGAATTGAAAGCTATTTTCTCTGGGGTAACTGTGACCGAAATTAACCGCCCTAGCTATTTTACCCGCAATGCACAATTGACGAACATCTTCCGCGTGAAATTCTCAGATTTCGATCAAATTGAAGAGCTCATTGAAGCCCTTCAAGAATTGGAAAATGTAGCGTATGCAGAGCGCGAGCCAATTTACACTTTCAACTTCATCCCGAACGATACCTTCCACTCAGGAAACAACAAATGGTATCACACACTCGTGGATTCTGAAGATGCCTGGGATATCAGCCTCGGTTCAAATAATGTAAAGGTTGCCATTGTCGATAACGCTGTTTTTGGCGGGCATCAAGACCTTACAACGTATTTAGAGCGTGATGTTGCTGACAACGATAACAATGCTACGCCGCCGTTAGATGCCAATGCCGATTTCGGTTGGTCGCATGGAACGCACTGTGCTGGTTTGGCAACAGCCGACATCAACAATAACATGGGAATCGCCTCTATTGGCGGAAACGTTGAATTGATTGGAATCAAAGCGACACCAAACAGCGCCACTTCTTCAGGAAGTATCTGGTATGGATATGATGGCGTTCAATGGGCGTGTCAAAACGGAGCAAATGTCGTAAGTATGTCTTATGGAAGTCCGAGCTCAAGCAATGCCATGCAGAACTTAATCAATGCGTATCCAAATGTGGTTTTCCTTGCCGCTGCCGGAAACGATGGAAATACAACACAACAATATCCAGGTGCCTACAACAATGTAATTTGTGTGGGATCTGTTAATTCAAACGATAGCAAATCCAACTTTTCCAACTACAACGGAGGCGGAACACCATGGGTCGATATCGCAGCTCCAGGTGGATACTCTTTCGGAGGATTGCTCAGTACTGTCTACACCACAGGAGGAAACAACTACGCTCAAAGTGGCGGAACTTCCATGGCAACACCATTTGCTGCCGGACTGGTTGGATTGATGCTCAGCGTAAACCCAACAATGACGCCTGCTCAAATTGAAGCGTGTTTGCTTTCAAGTGGCGTAGCGATCAATCAGGATATTGGTCCTAGAATTGATGCATTTGCTGCAATTCAATGTGTGCAATCAACATTAACGGGAGATCCACTACCATTCTTCTCAGGGACACCATTGTCTGTCACAGAGGGTGATTTCGTGAACTTCACGGACCTTTCTGCTGACGGAGGAAATCCGATTTCAAACTGGACATGGAGCTTCCCAGGAGGTGTGCCAAATTCATTTGTTGGACAAACGCCGCCACCAATTCAATACAACACCGCAGGACAGTATGATGTAACACTTTCAGTTACCAATAGTCAAAGCACGCAGTCTGTCACAGAAACAGCATATATCAATGTATCCGTGCCACCGTATGGAGAATGGCTAAATCAGTCTTCTGGATTTACAACGGCTTCCAGAGGAATCAATTATATTTCTATTGCAGACGCAAATACTGTTTGGGCAACGGCTTATGATGGTTCTGGAAACGCTGCAAATATTCAAGAATTCACCAAAACAAGTGATGGCGGATTGACATGGACTCCAGGAAACATCAATATTGGAAACACTGGATTGGGTGTTTCTATGATTACCGCAGTTGATGCAAACACAGCGTGGTTAGCAGCGTATCCAACTGCCGGTGGACAAACGGGTGGAATTTGGAAAACAACCGATGGAGGAACCACTTGGAACCGTCAGAATACGGCAACCTATAACAATGCAGCATCCTTTACCAATGTTGTTTATTTCTGGGATGCCAATGTTGGTTTCTGTCAGGGAGACCCAATCAATGGAGAATTTGAATTGTACACCACTACAAACGGCGGAACTACTTGGGTTCCTGTGCCGGGTGCAAACATTCCGAATCCAACCAACGGAAATGAATTTGGGTACACCCGTCAGATCGATATTTCTGGCAATCATGTATGGTTTACAACAAGTTTGGGACGTGTCTATCACTCTGCGGATCAAGGGTTGACATGGGATGTGTTTACAACGCCAATTCCCGATTTTGGAGGTGCTGTAACAGCAGGTTCTTCGGCAAATTTATCGTTTGCAGATCCAAGCAACGGATTGATTATAGATAATGCGGGAGATTTGTACAAGACAATAGATGGAGGCGCTACCTGGAACTTGACAACTACGGCAGGTCCTGTATTTACCAACGGACTTTGTTTCATCGAAAATACAAATACGGCATTCTCGACGGGAGCAGGAACCGCCGGAGGTTCTTCTTACAGTACCGATGGAGGTGTGACATGGACAAGTATCGATACCGAAGATCACTTGTTTGTTGAATTCTCAACCCCGTCAATTGGTTGGTCAGGATGGTTCAATCAGAATGCAACAACAGACGGAATGTGGAAATGGAACGATTTATCAAGTTCAATGGTGCCTGATTTTTCAGCATCTGTTGCCACTACGTGTATCAATACCAACGTGACGTTTACAGACATGACAACGGGCTCAACACCAACATCATGGTTGTGGTCTTTCCCTGGAGGAACACCAGCAACGTCAACTGCGCAAAACCCAACGGTACAATATGCAGCGGCAGGAACGTATGATGCAACGCTTACCGTAAGCGATGGAACCAGTCAAACGACATACACGCAAACCGCAATAGTTGATGCAATTGGCTTGGCGGCAGTGCCAGGATCTATTTCAGGTGCTCTGTCATTGTGTGAGAACGAGGTAGAAGTATACTCCGTGACAAATGATCCTGCTGTGGTTTACAACTGGACGCTTCCAGCAGGTTGGACAGGTACAAGTAACACCAATTCAATTTCGGTAACTGCAGGAACGAACGCAGGAACCATCGAAGTTACTGCTGAGAACATTTGTGGTGTATCCTCAGCAAGCACTATCAACGTAGATATTTTCGCAGGTGCGCCGACAGCAGCTTTCAACGAAACGAATGCCGCAGCCACGTTTGATTTCACAAGCACTTCTACCGATGCTACGTCGTGGAGTTGGGATTTCGGAGACGGAGGGTCGTCTACCCAAGAGAATCCATCGCATACGTACACGCAGAATGGAACGTTTACGGTAACATTGATTGCGTCTAACGGCTGTGGTGCAGATACTACAACACTCCAGGTGGAGGTTACAGGTGTTGGATTGGAAGATTTGACATTCGATGACGTAAACGTGTATCCAATACCTGTAAACGATTTACTTTCGATTGAAGTAGCTGCAGGATTGTTGGATCGTGAAATGACAATTACCAATGTATTCGATCAAGAGGTGGCAACAGCATCTTTGAACGATCTAAAAATTCAAGTTGAAACAGTCAACTTTGCAGCAGGAATGTACTTTATCACCATTGATGGAGTTGCAGGAAGTTACCGATTCATCAAAGAATAGTTCATAAAAATGAATGGTTTAAAGAGGGTGCTTCGGCACCCTTTTTGTTTTATGACAAGAAATGAATGCGATGAGAAAGAAAACAGCACTTGCAGCAATATGTATTGTAACCCTGCTCCTGGCCGCTTGCGGAACTACAAAGGAAATGACTGCTACATCTGAGAAAGTTTCGTTTGAAATGGTAGAGACCAATATTCTCAGAGGAGGTGGGTATGAAGGCATCGAAGAATCTATCATTGTTTGCAACTCACAAGCAGATTTGGATACGCTAACAATGCGCATGAATACCCTAGACAATGCTTCTCAGTTTACCAAAGAAGTTTCCATCGATTTTGATACAGAATCCATTGTTGCGTATTTTCAACCTGTGCGCTCATCTGGCGGTTATGGACTTTCAGCAGATAGTTTGGTGCAAAAGAGCATTAATGGAAGCACAATGTACACGATGCATTACACCGTGGAAATCCCAAAAGGAGTAACCATTTCAATATTAACGCAACCATTCATTTTCGTGAAGACAGAAAAGCTCAATGGGCCGATTGATTTTGTTGTTGTGGAAAAATAGGACTTTCACAAGTTATACGGACTTTCTCTAGCATATTCTGAGGAAAGAAATTATTCAAAGTCGCATCTCTTGAAGACGCATGTCTAACGTCTCAAGTCTCAAGTCTACAAATCTGCCCATCCAATTTCTCCTATTAACTTTCGTACTTTAGCTAAAAATCAGATCCATGAAATTACCCATAGCACTTCTTTTAACCTTCTGTTTATCAACCGTTTTTGCTCAGGTTGACTCCCAATACATCGACAGCGTTGTCAACGCATCTCTAAATTCGGTAGATCAAGCCGGGATTGCAGTCGCAGTGGTGCAGGATGGTAAAATCATTCACTCGGCGGGATATGGAATTGCATCGAAAGAATCTGGTACCAAAGTAGATGAGAATACCTTGTTTAGTATTGCGTCTAATAGTAAGGCATTTACAACGGCCTCTCTAGGAATGTTGGTAGATCAAGGTAAATTGCAATGGACGGATAAAGTCGTGGACATCATTCCAGAATTTCGAATGTACGACCCTTACGTTACGGAACATTTTATGGTCATTGATTTGGTGACGCATAGAAGTGGTTTGGGATTGGGTGCTGGAGATTTGATGTTTATTCCTGATGGTTCCGATTTTAAAGTTGAGGATATTTTGAGCAGTTTTCAATACCAGGAACCGACTTCTGAATTTCGTACGAAATACGATTACGACAATCTTTTATACATCGTGGCAGGCGAGGTGATTTATCGCTTGAGTGGAAAGCCTTGGGATCAGTTTGTGGAGGAAGAAATCATGCAACGTATTGGAATGACTCGATCTGCAGGCTACCGAGAAAATTTGAAAAGTACGGACAACGTCGCGATGCCACACTCAACGGAGTCAGGAAAATTGGAGCAAATCAATGAGTACATGGACCCGAATAAAGTGTTTGGAGCAGCAGGAGGTATTTATGCAAGTGTTCAAGATTTGACCAATTGGATGCTCTTGCATTTGAACTATGGAATTCGTGGTGAAGATACCTTGTTGCAGCCAGCGACGCAGCGAAAAATGTGGGAAATGCAGACACTAATTTCTTCTTCTGGAAGGGGGCAGGGACGCTACAATTCTCATTACAATGCTTACGGTTTGGGATGGGACCTTGAGGATAAAAACGGCTATTCGATTGTAAGTCACACGGGCGGAATGCCCGGAATGCTCTCGCAAACAGTAATGATTCCCGAATTGAACGTAGGGATTGTTGTTCTCACAAATACTGCTCCTGGCGGTTACGCTTTTATTTCTGTGATGAATGAAATTGTGGATGCGTACATAGGAGCCGAAGATTATAATTGGATGAACCGTATGCAAGTATACCTTTCGTACCAGGATGATACAGGCGGAAAAGTTGTGGAAGAAGTGTGGGAGACATGCGAAAAAGCGACTACAAAAAATCTCAATTTGGATGATTTTGTTGGCACCTATTCAGATGATTGGTTCGGTGATGTAACCATTGAAAATCGTGATGGGCAGCTTTGGTTTACTTCGAAAAGATCGCCGCGTTTGACAGGTGAAATGTTCTTCTATCAAGCCAATACGTTCGCCATTAAATGGGAATACAGAGAAATGAATTGCGACGCATTCGCTTCATTTACTTTGGACGAGGAAGGAAAAGGAGTTGCGATTACAATGAAAGGTATTTCACCGAACATCGATTTCAGTTTCGATTTTCACGATTTGGATTTGCAGCGGGTAGAATAAAATCGGTGTGCTTTCTGTTCTTTAGATAAAGGTTTACAATACATTTATCGCTTATGCGGCAGGTTGGTGATTCTACGCAAGCCTTGATCAATTATTTTATCTAAATTCTTGCGTTGTTCCGCATTACAGATCTCGGCCACATCGCTGAAAAATGCAAAGGTCATGCGATCAATCTCTGCACGATTTGCATGAATTTTTGTCAAGATGGCATCAGATTTTTCCGAATCAGACAATTGGTCGTAGAGTTTTTCCTGCAATTGAAAGTTCTCTTTTATGAGTTTTCTTTTCTCTTTGTGATGTTGAATTTCTAGTGCGTCCACCTTTTTCTTGGATTCCCCTGTCAAACCAATGTCATTGGCAAGTCTAGCCTCTCCATGTGGAGGCGGTCCTGGAGGACGATTGAAATAAATAAACCCAATGGTGATTAGGTTGAGAATCACGAGGGTTATGCTGAGTATTTTGTAAAACTTGAGCGATTTCATCTACAACGTTTTTAAGTGATCAAAATAGGAACTTGTAGATTCCGAATGCTGTGTAGATTCATTTTTGGTATAACTATTCGCCGAATAGACATTCAATGCAATAAGCAATGCAATGCTCGCTGCAACTGCCCAAACCACTTTCTTAGGAATCGTATCGTATCCCGCACGAACAGATGCAGGAATTTGCATCAATCGTTGCATGAGTGCATCGGAGGCAGTTGCCGAAACAATGCGATCGCCCGTGTTTAGGGTTTCATCGATTTCCTTTTGTATGGGTTTCATATTTGAATTAGTTGTCATTTGTGGGTAAAACTTGCGGTTATTTTAAATTTTCTTGATAATACTGTTTCAATAAGCCTTGAAGACGCTTCTTTGCTCGAAAAAGAAGGGATTCAACGGAAGAAACTGACACTTCCATCATCTCGGCCACTTCTTGATAGCTTCTTCCTTCTATTTTATGTAAGGTGTAAGCAAGTTGCTGATTTTCGGCGAGTTGTTCAATAGCGCTGAATAATATTCTTGCTCGTTCTTTATCCTCCAAAACAACACCGGGATGTTGAAAATCGATCACTTGTAGTGGAACAAAATGCGAATCCTCACGTTCCAATTCTGTATGAAATCCGGATCGTTTTTTGCGCGTTTTCTTGCGTAAAAACTCCTTGCATTTGTTCGTGGCAATGGAATAAATCCACGTGGATAGTTTCGAATTCCCTTCAAAGGTGTCCAACGACAAATAAATGGTGGTAAAAACCTCTTGCGTCACATCTTCCGCATCTTCCTGATTTCGCGTAAGATTCAAACAAGTGCTAAAAACCCGATTGGCATAAGCCTCCACCAAATGTTTATAGCCTCGATCCGTATCGCGTTGTACAGATTCAAGAATGGATTGATCGTCTAGATGCATTGAACGAGTTGAAGCGATACGAAGTAAACGAAATTATTTTCTTTCTAGTCTTTCTACCGGACCAATTTTCGATAATTCGTGGTAGACAAAACTAATTAAGTGAAGCATTTGATTGCGCCCTTTATGCTGCCCAATCTTCGAAGCAATAAAGGCGGAAGACAATCCGACAATTCCAATGGGAACCACCCAAAGCCAGGCAGAAGAGCCATTGACATTGAATTGCGCCCAACCGTATAGGCCGCTAAAAAGTGTAACGAGCAAAATAGTGGTGTAGATGAATGCCCAGAGCGCCCAGACGGATTGTTTCGGTCCTACCAAACAAGAAACAGTTGTATAATCGGTGAACTCTTCCACCTCGATACGAACGCTCAATTCAGGAGACCAATAATGCTGCTCAGATTCGGGGATTTTCAAAAACAAATGATGTTTGGCAAAAACACCCCCAACAGTAGGGTCTTTTTTAAAACCTTCTTCAAGACATTGCAGCGCAGTGGAAGGATCTTGATCGATTTTTAAGGCAAAGCGCGGACGGATTTCTCCCAATACAGAATGGTTCAAGCGATTGAAGGGCATATTCCAATATAGTAAGGAACGTGTTTAGAATGAAACTGAATTAGTTGATAGGTAGGGAGTTGTGTTAACTCAAAGTTTTTGAATACGCTCTGTTGCAAGCGTTTTTCCATCGTTTTGAACCTGTACCATATAACTTCCCGTAGACAATCCAGAAAGATCAATCTCGCCTTTTCCATTGGATTGGATTTTTTGTTCCAACACAATTCTTCCTGTGCCATCTAAAATGGATATAGAGTGAATTGCTATTGAAGCATCGAAGCTAAATCGAAGCATGTCAGACGTTGGATTGGGTTGAAGGCTTAATTGCAAAAGGTCATTTTCCTCAGCATTTACAACACCGTCGATATCTTGTTTTGCCACTTGAATAACATTTTCAGTAGTCGTGTTACGGATATAGGCAATAATACTACAGTTGTTAATATTTTGAATAGCGCTAGACGGCACATATTGAACGTGTTTTATGAAAATAGCTCCGGTATTTATCGAACCACTAAAAAGTAGATCGCCCCAAGGATTGGTAAGCGCATCACGAAAGACATTTTGATGCGAATAGTTTTGTATCACCGAAAACGAGGAATCTTGCGAAGCCACTACGTCATCCTCTACAATGCAGTATACAATGTTATGATCTCCAGAAAGATTCGTTTGAATTGTATTATGCACGGTTATGTCAAATTCATTTATAACGGGATTGTACGTATACGAGATGTTCATGTCGACAGGAGAAGGAATGTTCAACACACTGTCAATTTCATCAATCCATTCTGCCGGACCAAAAGTATAGGGTTGCCCCATGCCTGTATTCATACGTCTGTTAATGCCCGCGTTTGGTGTGAATGGAGTAAAAAAGTTCCAGTATTCATCTCCTTCAGATGTGGTGAAATCTGGATCGTTGGGACCAGGTGTTGCCAAGTTTCCCGCATGAATATTAATGCTAATAAGCGAGTCGCCAAACTGATTTTCGAGGTCGTATTGATACACATTTGCTTGCGGACAAGTGACGCAATTGACCCCTGTATAATGTTCGAACAAAACATTGGTATTTTGCGTGTATCCATTTAGGGAAACAGAAAGAATCAGAAAAGTGCCAAGAATTCGTTGCATCAAAAAGTGATTTTACGCAAATTACTGCATAATTGATTGCCACTGGGCAAATTCTCGCCTTTTTAAAGGAAAGTTCTTGAAATGCTAAGGAAAGAAGATACTGGAACGAAAGACTACCAATTGCGGTTGAGTAGGAAATCGGCGAGTGCTTTCAAGCCGGCTTTCTTATCGTCGGATACATTGATGCCTTCCAGGGCTTCCATCGCTCTTTTTTGATGATTAAGCATTTCTTCACGACATTTTTCTCGTGCCTGCAAATGATCGAAAAGCTCTCGCGTTCGGGCAATTTTTACTTCAATATTCTCTTCAACCTGAAGCTGTTTCAGAATTTCAAGTTGTTCACGTGTTGCGTTGGTAACAGCGATCAAGTACAAGAGCGTTTTCTTGTTCGCAACAACATCGCCTCCCACCATTTTTCCAAACTTCTCAGGATCGGCATATAGGTCAAGAATATCGTCTTGAATTTGGAAAGCAATGCCAAGGTGTTGTCCAAAGTCGTAAATCCGTTTGCGATCTTCCTTGGATGCACCTGCCACGATAGCGCCAATCTCCAAAGCACCCCCAAGGAGTACTGAAGTCTTCAATCGAATCATCTCAATGTACTCGCTGATGGTCACATCCATGCGATCTTCAAAGTTCATGTCCATTTGCTGACCTTCGCACACTTCAACCGCCGTAGTGTTGAATACCTCCAAAACTTCTGGAAGTTTCTCGGGACTTACTTGTGCAAGCAGTTGGTAGGCTTTTATCAACAAGACATCTCCTGAGAGAATGGCAATATTAGAGTTCCATTTTTCATGCACCGTTGGCATTTTTCTCCGGGTGGGAGCTGCATCCATGATGTCGTCATGAATTAGCGTGAAATTGTGAAAAACCTCTATGGACAATGCTTGCGGTAAGGCGGCTTTTGCTGTACTTCCGAACATTTCTGAAGACAACAAAGTAAGCACCGGACGAATTCTTTTACCTCCTAATTTTAGAAAGTATCGAAGCGGTTCGTAAAGTTCAGTAGGACTTTCAGGAAATTGATTTTTGCCTAACTCTTTTTCGATTAAGGCCGTGTAGTTCTTTAATGCTTCCACTAGGTGTCTTCTTCAACAGTTTTGTTATCGTCTACTTCCGTCTCCAAATCTAGCTCGTCCCAATCGATGTCGCTTTCCTCAGCATACGCATCAAAATAAGGTTCTTCGAACGATTTGGTTGTAATTCTGCGTTCCAAGGATAATAATAAGGTTGGAAGTAATACCAGATTGGTAATCATTGCGACTAAAAGCGTCAACGATACAAGCAATCCAAGGGCTTTTGTTCCACCAAATTGAGAGAACGAGAACATGATAAATCCACAGAAGAGAATGATAGAAGTATAGAACATTCCCAATCCTGCTTCGCGAATAGCCATAATAGCACAGGCTTTTAAATCCCATTGTTTTGTTTTCAATTCCTGGCGGTATTTTGCCAAGTAATGAATCGTATCATCAACTGAAATACCGAAGGCAATACTAAACACCAACAATGTTGATGGTTTCAATGGAATTCCAAACCAACCCATAATTCCAGCCGTAAAAAGCAAGGGGATAAAGTTCGGGATCAATGAAACCAAAACCATGCGCCAGGCACGGAATAAGATCGCCATAAGGATGGCAATTGCGATAATGGCAAACAGCAAGCTGGTGAATAAGTTAATCACCATGTACTTCGTTCCTTCCGAAGCAACAATGGAGGTTCCGGTAAGTGTGTAATCGAAATATTCTAAATCGATGGCCGCGCGTAGGTTTTTAGCAAAGTTTTTGTCTTTTGACTTCTCTTTGATATACAACAGCGGATCGGTGTCGTAAGCCAATTGCTGTTCGTCTGTTTTAACGTATTTCGTCGAGATAGAATTTGCAATGGCAGGGTAATTTAGCACCAACGAATCCAGGTACGATTTTTTGCCTTTCTCGGTGTAGCCCGTGTAAAGGACTTCGATGTCTTCACGGTCAGGGTTCAAGATGGTGTCCAGCGTATTGCGCAAAGAATCGGCACGGTCGGCAACATCAAAAGAACCAAGGTCTTTCATTTGGGTGCGGATGCGAATGACGTATTTTGAAGTGTCGATAAGTTCGTTGATAGCAATGCCCACTCCTTCTGCATCTGTGATATACGAACTGCTGTCAATATATCGATTGATTTTGGCTAGGTGCCTGCGAGAAGTAATAAGTCGATACTGGGACGAATCATTGTCGTAATACGCCATGTTGGCTGCTTTCAAGGCATCGACATACGACAACGATTTCGAAAAGAGCGTGTCTTCGGCCAGATGATTCTGAATTTGTTCAATTCGCTGAAGCGTCTGCCTTTTGCCTAATCTGCTTGGTTCTTTGTATTCGATTAACACCTCAAATGGGATGGCGCCGCCGAACTCCTTCTCAATAAATGTAAGGTCTTCCTTAATTTGATCTTTTTCCGGTAAATCACCCGTCAGGTTCCCGGTAGTTTCAATTTGCAGCAATCCCATGATGCTGAGTCCAACAACGGCAATTGTTGTTATGTACACCCATCGGCGGTGATTGATGGTGATGTTCACCAAAGTATCGAGCAATCCAACGGCCATTTTGCGTTCCAAATGCTTCAGATGCTTTTCTTTTGGCGACTTGAGGGAAGAAATGATAATTGGCAGAATAGTCAACGAAAGAATGAACACCATCATGATGTTGACCGATGCCGTAATTCCAAATTCGACAAGTTTGTCGGAGTTGGTGGTAACAAATGTCAAAAACCCGAGGGACGTAGTAAGGTTGGTTAGGAAAGTGGCGGTTCCAATTTTCTTAATAACCCGTGAAAGCGCCTTGGCTTTGTTTCCGTGCTGTTTGACCTCTTGGTGGTATTTTGTCAAGAGGAAGATACAGTTCGGCACTCCAATCACAATCATCAATGGCGGAATAAGCGCTGTGATAATTGTCATTTTGAAACCGAATGCGCCAATGGATCCCATGGACCAAATTACGGCTACGGTAACCACCAAATTACAGATCAGCACGACGCGCATCGATCGGAAGAAGAAGTACATCAAAGAGGATGTCATCAAAATGAGCAGCCCGATGAAAATGTACATTTCTTTGAGGACACGATTCCCAATAACAACGCGTAAATGCGGCATTCCTGCAAATCGTGGCTTACCGAAGTGAACGTCGTAAGTAGAGGCAAGATCCTCCACCTTGAACACGACATTGGCTTTATTTCGATCGGTAATAAAGCTCTCATCAATATCGATCATCATCAACGAGACATTCTCGTCATCGTTATACAATGTTCCACGGTACAAAGGATTGCTTCGAATCTCATTTTTGATCGAATCAATGGACTTTTCGTTGAATTGTGTATCGGAGAATATGCGCCGTGCTTCGAAGCGCTTTTTTTCGCGGTTGTTATGAACAGAAAAGAGGGTGGCTTCTGAAATAACGGCTTTAATTCCGTCCATTTCCAGAATAGAATCGCCCAATTCTTTCCATTTCAAGAAGTTTTCTTCTGTGTACAGCGAGTCGGTTTCAATAGCGATTACGAGCGTACCTCCATCTTCACCAAACATTTCCTTGAACCCGTCATAGTCCTCCTTTGCCTGAGCATTATTGGGAAGAAGAATTCCGTATTTGTTGTCCAATTCAAGCCCAGTGACTGCATGGTAGCCGAAAAAAACCGTCACAAGGGCAAGAATCCCTATAATGATGAATTTATTTCGAAGAATAATGTTCGCAATCGACTGCCACATGAATGTTTGCCGGATTTTACTGTAAGATGACAAAAGTAGTGTTTATAAATAAGCATCCAAAGCAAAATGATAGGCAATAGCTGTGCCAAAGTAGTATGGTTCTTGAAATGTCCGTAAATCAACTTAGGAATTCGACTTTCGATTGGAATTTAGTCGGATCCAAAGCAAGAATATGCCAATTGAACTGAGGGCGAGAAACGAGAGCATTAGCGCTGCTTTCCACCCCTTCCAACTTGCTGAAGAGCCAAAGAAATATACGAGGCAATTCACCAGTAAAAGCCCAAAGATACAGGCCATCAAAAAAAGTAATCTCCGATTCAATAGTTCGAAATTGGTTGAACTAATCTATTAAAAACCAATGATATAATCAAGAAATTTAGAAGTTTTTTGCATCGAGGATCCGAGCCATCTCCACCTGAAGTGCTTTGGCAGCTTCGCCCGCTTTGGTAGCAAAATCCATTTCTTGGGAAGCATAAATGATCCCTCTGGATGAGTTGACCAACAATCCACAATCGTTGTTCCACCCATAATTTGCGACGTCATCGAGAGAGCCTCCCTGAGCACCAACACCAGGAACTAAAAAGAAGTTATCGGGAGCAACTTTTCGAACTTCTCCAATGCCTTCCGCACGCGTTGCTCCAACCACAAACATTAAGTTTTCAGGAGTTCCCCATTCTTGCGATTTGGAAAGTACTTTTTTGAAAAGTTCCTTGTTCTCGTTGTCTACGGTAAATTGAAAATCCAAAGCGCCTTTGTTGGAGGTTAATGCCAATAAAATGACCCAATGATTTTCGTATTCTAAGAATGGAGAAACGCTGTCTTCTCCCATGTAGGGCGCAACGGTAACAGAATCAGCTTGCAGGTATTTAAAAAAAGTATCGGCGTAATATCTGGATGTATTGCCAATATCTCCGCGTTTTGCATCGGCGATGGTAAAGATATTTGACGGGATATAATCAATGGTTTTTTTCAAGGACTCCCAACCTTTCGGTCCATGACATTCGTAGAATGCAGTGTTTGGCTTGTAAGCTACACAGTAATCTTTTGTTGCATCGATAATCGCTTTGTTGAATTCGAAAATTGGATCCTCCGTATCCAACAAGTGCTTTGGGATTTTGTTCAAATCAGTGTCCAAACCTACGCACAGAAAAGAGCGCTTTTCCTTAATTTGATCTATGAGTTCTTGTCGTGTCATTTAATCGTTGCGTTTTGTTAGTGGGCATCTCGACTCCGCTCGATGTCCCTCTTTTCTTCTGTTTAAGAAAGTACATTGAGGCTCTCGGTTGTGCTCGATGTCTCTCTTTTCTTCTGTTTAAGAAAGTACATTGTTGCTCTCGGTTGTGCTCGATGTCCCTCTTTTCTTCTGTTTAAGAAAGTACATTGAGGCTCTCGAAATGCACTTTCATACTCAGTCTTCAGAAGCTACGCTTCTCTCCTTCGTATTTGGTCACTTTCCGTTCCCATACTTAGTCTTCAGAAGCTACGCTTCTCTCCTTCGTATTTGGTCACTTTCCGTTCCCATACTTAGTCTTCAGAAGCTACGCTTCTTCTCCCTTAAGTTTTTCCGCGTTTTCTGCCATTTTCAACGCGTCAATCATTTCTTGAATGTCGCCGTTCATAAAAGCATCCAACTTATACAATGTCTTGTTGATGCGGTGATCTGTAATACGTCCCTGCGGATAATTGTAGGTACGAATTTTCGCCGAACGATCTCCCGTGGAAACAAGCGATTTACGGTGCTCAGCTCGTTCCGATTGAATCTTATCCAATTCAATTTGGTACAATCGCGAACGCAACATAGAAATGGCTTTTTCCAGGTTTTTGTGCTGCGAGCGTCCATCCTGACATTCTGCAACCACACCTGTTGGAATATGCGTTAAGCGCACAGCCGATTCCGTTTTGTTTACGTGCTGACCACCTGCTCCAGATGCACGATACGTGTCCTTTCGAACGTCGCCCATGTTCAGTTCAAAATCAACATCTTCAGCCTCTGGTAGCACCGCGACCGTTATGGCAGAAGTGTGCACGCGTCCTTGCGATTCCGTTTCCGGAACGCGCTGAACCCGATGCACACCGGATTCAAATTTCAATACACCATAAGCGGCAGGGGCATCAATATTTACGGTTATTTCTTTGTATCCTTTCACCGTTCCTTCGTTGGTATTCACTACTTCATAGCTCCAGCCGCGCTCTTTGAAGAACATCGTATACATACGAAAACAATCCTCCACAAAAATACAGGCTTCGTCTCCACCTGTTCCGGCACGCAATTCCATAATCGCGCTTTTTTCGTCTTCTGGATCTTTGGGAATTAAGAGCATTTTGATGTCTTCTTCCATCTCTGGACGAATGGTTTCCAATTCGTCAATTTCCATTTTTGCCATTTCACGCATTTCTGGATCGTCTTCTGCCTGAAGTAACGCTTTGGAATTTTCTAAATTCTCAATGACATTTTTATATTCTTTGTAAACGGTGTCGATTTCCTCGAGATCCTTGTATTCTTTGTTGAGTTTTACATAGCGTTTCATATCCGCGATGATTTCGGGATCGACGATCAGCTTGCCAACTTCGACAAAGCGAATGTGTATGGCTTCGAGTTTTTGTAGTAATTCGTTCATATTAATAGGTAAACTCCCCGTGTGGCGAAGTGATCGTTAATTTCTTGCCATCATGTGCTTCTACACGACCGACTATTTGAGCGTCTACCCCAAAAGATTTTGAAATTTCAATTTCCATTCGGTGCCCCATGTTGAACACTTTGTACATTTCTTCCCAGCTGGTTCCTGATTCTTCCTGAATCATTTCAAACAATGGTGGAGTTGGGAAAAGGTTGTCTTTGATCACGTGCACATCATTCACAAAATGAAGCACTTTCGTTTGAGCTCCACCAGAACAGTGAACCATTCCGTGGATATCTGATAACATCTCCCGGTTGTATGGTGTGATTGGAAATTACGTCTGAACGTTTCATGCGACAAACCACGGTTGAATCAACAATAATGGTGCGTACCAAATCGCCAACATCTGCTGTTTCACCTCCAGTAGAATGAATGCCAATTCCTTGATTTCTGAGATCTTCTAGCAGCTCTTCCGTTCCATTGATAATTGCGGAAATCACGTCCCCAGGAACCAAATTTTTGTTCCGCCCAATAGTGGATGAAAGCAAGATGCTATCTGTTGCTCCAACACACAAAAGATCGTCAATATTCATGATTAACGCGTCTTGAGCAATACCTTTCCAAACGGAGAGGTCACCCGTTTCTTTCCAGTACATATAAGCAAGGGAAGATTTGGTGCCTGCACCGTCTGCGTGCATTACGATGCAATAATCAGGATCGCCAGAAAGAAAATCGGGTACGATTTTGCAAAAAGCCTGTGGGAATAGTCCTTTATCGACGTTTTTGATTGCGTTGTGAACGTCTTCTTTTCCTGCGGAAACGCCGCGTAGATTGTAACGAGTATCTGCCATAAATCTAGGTAAGTCGCAAAATTACGAATTCTAAGGTAGTTTCAAATGGGAAATTTGGCATTGTTTCCTGATTTACCAACAAGTTTTCATTGTGCAGAAAACCGTATAATTGCAATCAAACAAACGCTATGAATCTTGAAGTTGCGCTTACGGAGCGAAGTAATGGAGTCTGTGAACTTTGCGGTTCCAATGAAAGCCTATCTGTTTATACGGTTCCTCCAAAATCGGGTGTTCATTTGGATGAGGTAGTCCATGCCTGTGGAGCGTGCTCTGGTCAACTCAATAATCCAGATCAGGTTACAGCGAACCATTGGCGCTGTTTGAACGATTCTATGTGGAGCGAAGTAGCTGCTGTTAAAGTAGTCGCGTATCGCATGCTACATACTTTGCGTGATGAAGGGTGGCCGGCAGATTTACTGGACATGATGTACATGGAAGATGCTGTTTTGGAATGGGCAAAAGAAGGAATCTCAGATAATGAGGATGCCGTGATTCATCGGGATAGTAATGGCGTTGTTTTAGCAGCAGGAGATAGTGTTGTGGTGATCAAAGATTTGAACGTAAAAGGCTCAAGTATTGTTGCCAAGCGTGGTACCGCTGTTCGGAACATTCGTTTGGTGCACGATAATCCAGAGCATATTGAGGGAAAAGTAGATGGTCAGAATATTGTGATTTTGACAAAGTACGTAAAGAAGTAGTTATTCGTTGATAGGCGTTTTTTGGGGGAGTTCTTCAAATTGGACGCAATAATGCGTGCCGATTTTGTCGTGGCGCCTTTCCGCTTCGCCCATGAGTTGTTCCGCCAAACTGCTCACAAGCTGTAAGCCAAGTGTCTCTGCTTCTTCAATGTCCAAATCTTGCTCAAATCCTACTCCGTTATCACCAATGCTCAACTTAAAACTATCTGGTGAACTTTGCTGAAGTAAGATGTAAATTTCTCCCTTTTGTTGCTCTTTGAAAGCATGCTTCATCGAATTGGTAACAATTTCATTAATCAACAAGCCGAGAGGAATGGACGTGTTGATGTTCAGGGATATGTCTTTCGCATCAATGTTTAAATCGATGGACATGGATGGTTTTTTCATCGATTCTATGATCGGAGTGACCAACATTTCAAGGTATTGACCATAATTGATCTTTGAAAAATCTTCTGAACGGTACAAAAGATCGTGTACCAACGCCATTGAATTAATGCGGTGCAAGCTCAGCTCGAATAGCTCAATGATTGCGCTGTCTTCCAACGAATTTGCTTGCAGTTTGAGCAGGCTCGTAATGATTTGGAGATTGTTTTTTACGCGATGGTGAATCTCTTTTAATAGAAGCTCTTTTTGATCATTAGACCTGCGTAAGTTGGTGTTTTCTGCAACGATTCGGTCGGTGAGGTCGGTGGTGCTGAGGTACACTTTTTCATAGGTTTCTTCGTATCCTTTTACTACGGTCCATTTCAGGTGCACATGAACCGTATTGTGATCAAAAGTCCTCAGTTCAGCATCAAATTCACAGCTTTTGTCGCCATTGGCAATTGCCACGAATTGATTGATTGCGTACTCGGCTGATTTTGCATCAACGAGTTCTGTAAAATGTTCAAGCAGGTACTCTTTGCTCGGAGCCTCGTTCAAATCAATTACAGCTTTATTGACATCATTCACTATAAGCAAAGCAGAACATTCTGTCAATGCATCCACATTGTTTTGAAAATACGATTTAAAATCGGTCACGCCTTTTTCTTTCAGTGCATCGAGGTATTTTTTTACTTGCGAAAAGTCCTCATCCCAAATTGGCACGGGAGAGTCTT
The DNA here is from genome assembly GCA_043584915.1 of Fluviicola sp. Lineage (GTDB taxonomy): Bacteria > Bacteroidota > Bacteroidia > Flavobacteriales_D > Crocinitomicaceae > UBA4466. The sequence goes on along the minus strand of CP121319.1, from coordinate 377,287 downwards.
CAAAGAGCGATTTATACCGCCGTTCTTGCTCGATCCTCTTTTGCTCTTTGATCTTATGCTGCGTAATATTGCTGAGCATCCCCAGGGAACCCAAATACTTGTCGCCTTCCATGATGGGACTGGCATTTACAAATACCCAAACAACGTTACCCTGATTGTTTTTAAGGCGCAGTTCATATCCATCCGAATCACCACTTTGCCTTCTTTCGTGCATATCAAGGATGTGTTGCTCATCTTCGGGAAAGGTAAAATCTTTGAAGTGACGTCCAACCATGCTATCTTCCGTCTCACCGAGCATTTCGCTCATTTTTTTATTCACAAAGGTGGTGATATGATTGGCATCTTTAATCCATACGCCTTCATTCGCAGTCTCAATGATTAGCTGATAAAGATCTTTCTTTTCGAAAGACCCAAGGCCTTGTTTCGCTTGCTTTTGGATGTTGAAAGTTAGTTTAGCCTTCAATTTACAAAAAAGCTAAGAATTAATTACGGGCAGAAATGACAAGATTTTTGAGTAGTGGTAATTCTGACTATAATAAATGAAGAATTAGAGGATTTGCTACTTCTTCAGTTGCTGCACCAAATGATCAGCCACTCGAAATGCATTTGCATAAATGGTAAAGGTGTAGGTAACACTGCCTCCGGTTGGCATAAAGCTGCCGTCAGTTATGTAAAGATTGGAAACTTCGTGCGCTTTACAGTTTTTGTCAAGAACCGAAGTTTGAGGGTCGTTACCAAATCGGCAGCCTCCTGCTTGTAAGTTTGGAGAAACGCCACCGCTAATGCTCGATTCCACGTTTTTCATTCCTACTTCTTCAAAAATAGCCTCAGCTTTTTCTGCAAGATACTTCCCGACTTTTAGGTCGTGTTCGTGATATCCCAACCAAATTTTCGCCACGGGATCGCCCCATTTGTCGGTAACTTCATCGTCCAATTCAACAAAGCAATTGTCGTTGGGAAGCCAATCTACGAAAATTTCAAATTTGAATTTGCGCTGTTCGGTGAAGTACGCTTTTACTTTTTCCTTTAATGCTGATCCGAAGAGTAATTTTCCGTCATCGTCCCATTTTAAAGGAACCGCTTTCGTCACGGCATTGGCATGTTGCACTACAAAGTCAATGGTGCCGCCTTTCATCTTTTTGTCGGAAAATTCCTGATCGTTGATCACATACCATTCCTGTGAGGCGCGGTTGATGAATACACCTGGTGCATTGATTTGTGCTGCTGCCTCCTCTTCAATTTCCTCGTAGAAAATTTGTCCTGATCCAACGCCTCCGCCAGAGAACACAATGTTTTTTCCAACTTGCCCAGAGTTGTTCGCAAGACCGTTTGGAAATTCATCATTCTTACTCATGAGCAGTAAACGCGAGGTTTCAATGGCTTGAGCTGCAACAACAAAGGTGTCTGCTTCAATTGCTTCGGACGCTCCTTCTTTGTTGTAGTAATTCGCTTTTATCACGTTACCATTTCCATCTGTTTCGAGATGGTATACCTTCGCATTGGGTATAATTGTGCAATTTCCAGTCTTCAATGCATCGTTGATAAGAGCGGCTCTTGCGCTTCCTTTCGCATCAGAACTACAGCCATAACTTCCGCAATAATTGGAGTAGTAACACGCATTTCTATCGTCTTTGGGCTGAGAAATTATGCCTCTTGGCGATTTGAATAATTCGAAATTGAGTCGTTCAGCGGCATCATCCAACCACTTGGAAAATAAATTTTCGGAGAGCGGTGGGTATGGGAAATCTTCGGTAGACCTCGGTTCTTGAAATTTGTGCTGTTTCACTTCTCCCGAAACACCGACTTCGGTTTCTGTTTTGGCGTAATATGGCTCTAATTCTTCGTATTGAATGGGCCAATCGGCTATGTTTGCTCCATCAATGGCTCCAAATTCACTGAGCAATCGAAAGTCTACGGGCTTGAGCCGATGAAAATAGGCGCTCATAAAGTTGGAAGAGCCTCCAACAGCGCTGCCGTTCCAGAAATCGCGCCCAGAAGAATAGGTGGATTGACGCATCCAATCGCCATCGCTGTTTTGCTTTACCAACACATGGCATTCGTCCTTTAAATTTGGCGTGTACACACTGCGGCGCGTTGCTACCATTTCGTCTTTGGTGAAATCTTCTGTTTTCAGCCAGGGACCTTTTTCCAATACCACGACTTTGAGTCCTGCTTTGGACAGTTCCGAAATAACGGGGCCAGCACCTGCACCGCTGCCAACAATGCAAACATCATACTTCATAAGAACGATCTAAAATGGATGGATATAAATGATTTTCAGTTGGTCGGGGAGATCCAGGGTCGTGTTCGAGCCAAGTCCAGCCAATTCCGTCCGGATTTCCACCGTATTGCGGATCAACCAAGAGTGCTTCAAAAATAAGCGTGAGTAGGCGTGACAGGAAGCGTCGCCCCCAGATTATTCCAGAGACTTCTTCCACTATGGCGTATTGTTCGCGCGGATTCAAGTCATAGAAATTGTACTTGAGTTTATCTTTTGCAAAGGCATCAAACTTCGTCAATTTATCAATGATGTATTGGTTTTCATCAGGATCGAGATTCTCATCGTGCAATACCCAAAGTAGGTAGCTATCTGCATTTACATCGTACGCTCCTGGGCCATTTCCGTCTGATGGGAAAAGTACATTCTGCAAGGCTTGAACTACCTTGAATTGGTGGTTGGAAAGAGGTGTGGTATCCCCTGGGGAGTACCGTTTGTTTTCACAAGAAGTAAGCCACGGCATTTGCAGTGCGGCACCACCAAGAAGCAGTGTCGACACAAACTTTTTACGAGAAAGATGCCATTGTTCCTCTGTTTGCATGAAGCGAAGTAGTTATTGGTTACAAAAAGAGCCGTCTTTTACAACGGCTCCTATTTCTTTTAGGGAAAATGCCTAGTTGTTACCTTCAGTAACTTCTAATTTATCTCCGCGTGCAGCTTTTTTAACTGGCTTTGTATCGTTTGTGTTCGTCACAGTTTGTTCTGTGTCTCCGCGACCTGCAGATTTTCCATCCTCACATTTTTTACCTTCTTCACACTTTCCGTCTTCACATTTTCCATCTTCGCACTTCCCATCTTCGCACTTCCCGTCTTCACACTTTCCATCCTCACATTTTCCGTCTTCGCATTTGTCAGCGTCGGCTTCGTTGTCTCCGTCAGCATCAGTTTGCTCTGTTCCTTCTCCTTCTGCATCAGCTTCGCTTGAACAGCTAGACAATGAAACGGTTGTGATCATTGCTAGGGCCACCATAAAGCCGATTTTTAAAAAACTTTTTTTCATTTGATTTCGTTTAAATAGTTTTGTGTCGTTAATATACAAAAAGTTAGACGCGTATGATTTTATGCGCTTACTTTTTTCAGAGGAAAATGTACTGATTTCGATACGAAAAATAGGTTTATTGCTTGAGTAAACCGTAGCAATCATCTAAAATTCCGCGATATGTTTCTGGGTGATTATTGATGTCCTCATAATTGTCGAATGCATTTTCAAATTTGTCTCGAATGCACTCGAATACAAGGGCTATCTTTTCTTTGCTCGCTTGTTTTTCCAAATCCATGCGTAAATACTCGAGTTGTTCTTCCAGCGCGGCTTTGTCGGATGGACTCCAATTGCCTTTGGTGCTTGTTGAAGTGTTTTCGAAAAGATTCAATTCTTTGATGCAGTCGCTCGTCAGTATGGAAATATTATTGCCGTCATTGGACGCTTCGATGAGGTTTTCGTAATTCATTTCCAACTTATTTACCACGCAATCGAAGAGTAAATCGACCTGATTGGAATCTACCACCTCGCTCATCACATTGCGCGTGTACTCCAGATTTGCATATGCCTGACTTCGATCATAGTCACTCCATTTGCCCTTTTCGCTGAGTGCGGCTTCCACATTTTCATTGCTGAGTAAGCCCATTTTCTCCAGGCATTCAAAGGTCATGCGCTCAACGTCGGTGGAATTGCCGTCCATTTCATCCATATTCTCAAATTCCGCTTCGATTTCATCGGCCAAACAGAGGATTAAAGCATCGACTTGACTGCTATCCAAAAACGTTTCAAAACTTGCGCGCGCTGCTTTCAATTCGTCAATTAACGTGTTTTTCTCGATTTCACTCCAGTTTCCTTTGACCGATACCTGGGAAAGGCTCGTACTTACGATAAGAATCGAGATGAAAACTAAGAATGATTTCATGCTTTTAGGATTGTTCAAATTGAACGTTCAAAGTGCTGTCAAGGTTGAATTTACCCTGCACCTTTTCTCCACCTGCGGAGAGGCCTTTGATTAATGTTGTTTTTCCTTTGGTTACAGTCGACCAATCCCATTGTCTTTCATTAATTCGCGCATCTCTTCGTCATCAACTTGCTTTCCTGCAGTTTCCATGGCGCGGAGCAATGTTGCTTCCGTGTAATGTTTGGGCGGCGATGTTTTTCCTTTGTGGATGAAGGGTTCGTGCGGACCTTTTTCGCCTTCCTCGAAGTGCGGCATAATCTTGTCGGCATCTTTCGATTTGCTCGATTCTTTTTGATCGGCATACACTTCTCGCCATCCTGGTTTCAAGATTTGTTTCCCCGTTGCTTTGAATTCCAGTTTGTCTACTTTACCCAAAACAGTCGTGTTGGAAACGATACACGGAGGGTAGAAAACAGCGATAAACCTGCGACAAATCAAGTCGTAAATTTGCTGTTCTGGCTGCGAAATTCCCGAAGGGACGACTCCCGTAGGAATAATTGCGTGGTGATCTGTGACTTTCTTGTCATCGAAAACCGCCTTCGATTTTGGAATGGGCTTTTGCAGCAGCGATTCGGTAAAACGCGCATAATATTTCATTCCACGCAAGATGTTCGGTACTTTTGGATGCAAGTCTTCAGAAAGGTAAGTGGTATCCACACGTGGATATGTCACCAATTTCTTCTCGTACAGACTTTGCACCATTTTCAAAGTTTCGTCTGCCGACAGACCAAATTTCTTGTTGGAATCAACTTGTAAGGAAGTCAAATCGTAGAGTTTTGGATTTCCTTCTTTTCCTTCTTTTTGTTCGAAAGAGGTGATCTCAAAATCTTTGTTTTGAAGGTATTCCAATCCATTTTTTGCTTTTTCCTCCGTTGACAATCGATTGATTTGACAGGCGAATTCTTGCTCCTTGTATTTTGTTTTGAGTTCCCAATATTCGGAAACCTTGAAACGATCTATTTCTTTTTGGCGTTCTACGATCATTGCCAAGGTGGGCGTTTGCACGCGCCCGATCGAAAGCGTTGATTTTCCTTGTCCGAATTTTTTGGTAAACAAGCGAGTACCGTTAATTCCAAGCATCCAATCACCAATGGCTCTGGCACTTCCCGCGGCATAAAGATTGTCATACTTTTCAGCTTCGTGCAGCTTCTCAAATCCTTCTTTGATCGCTTCTTCCGTCAACGATGAAATCCAAAGTCGCTTTACGGGCGCCTTGCATTTTGCTTTTAAAAGTACCCATCTTTGAATCAACTCACCTTCTTGCCCTGCATCACCACAGTTTATGACTTCGTCGCAGTTGGTGACCAGGCGCTCAATGGTATTGAACTGTTTTTCTACTCCTTGATTTTGAATTAGTTTGATGCCGAAATTCGGAGGAACGATAGGTAAATCTTCCAGTTTCCAATACTTCCAATGTTCTTTGTAATCGTGCGGTTCTTTCAAGGTGCACAAATGACCAAATGTCCAGGTAACTTGATAGCCGTTGCCTTCATAATATCCATCATTCCGCTGGGTAGCGCCTAATACTTCGGCGATATCCTTTGCAACACTGGGTTTCTCGGCAATACAAACTTTCATTTACATTCAAAAATTGGTAAATCTAAAGATACGAAATCGACGTGCGCCGTGGATGATCTCATCCGTTGAACTTATCAACAAGATTTACAATCCTGTTTATTTTGAAAAATGACTACCAGCCTTTGTAGCGTGCCGGTTTGATTCCTTTGAGGCGCAGGTATACAATTAATTGACCTCTGTGATGGGCCACATGATTGTCCATGAGATTTAACAAACGACGCTTGGAGGAATTGCCATAGAAAACGTCAATGGTATCGGTAAGATCGGCACCCTTCATAGATTCTAACTCCAATAAAATGTAATCGAAAAGTGCTTCATAAGACTCCAAAATCTCATCTTTCGTTTCCGCTTTGAATTCTGGAATTTCATCGAATCCAAGTTTTTCCATTTGCCAGTGCAGCGTGGAGGTAATGTGTACAGCTTGCTCCTGAAAAGACATTATATCTTCTGCTGGAATGAAATCGAAATCTGCCTCAGGCATGGCTTCAATAATGTCCATGGTGTAGCTTTTATTGTTGGTCCATTTCACGATCAATTCGTCAATGATCCAGTCAAGGCTGTCCGTTTCTGTTGTGTCATGAGGTGTTTCCATGGTGTGTGCATACAATTGAGTGGTGAGCATGAGCCCAAGAATGAAACTTAGAATTCTAAACATACTGTCTTCTTATTGTAAGATTTGTCAAAATCAGAAACGAATACGACTAACCTTCGGTTTTGGTGTATTTCAAAACGGTAAAACTCGCATCGTGTCGATCATCTTTTTCCTGCTCTTGTACTGTTTCAACCGTCCAATTTTTCAAGTTAAATTCTGGAAAGAAAGTATCCGCTCCGTAGCGATGGTTGATGTGTGTGATGTACATTTCGCTCAAGGCATCAGATTCCAGAGCCAAGCGGTAAATTTCACCTCCACCGATAATAAAGACGGTTCTTTCCGTTTCATTTTCGTAGGCGTTGAAACAATCTTCTAGTGAATGGAAAACCTGGCAGTTTTCTGCAGCAAAGTCCTTGTTGCGCGTTAAAATTACGTTCTCACGATTGGGGAGTGGACGGTATTTTTCAGGAATTGAATCGAAGTTCTTTCGTCCCATAACCACGACTTGCTGTTGTGTCGTTTCCTTGAAAAATTTCATATCATTGGGCAAGTGCCACATCAAATCGTTGTTGCGACCAATACCTCGATCCAGGTCCATGGCTACAATGAGACTTACTTTCATTCGCTTGTCGGTTTTACAATTACGCCTTTGGTGGATCTGGAAACTTCTGAAATTTGCGTTTGGCCAAATCCAAGATCATTGATGTAACGCTGGATAATTTGAGCTTCTTGTGCTGATGCACATACCCCCGAAATCAAATGGTGGTTTCCATCTGTATCTGTGGTAAGTTGCAGCAATTCGCCAATCAACTCGTTGTGCAAAAGTGCTTCGTCTGCGCCAGAAATTTCCACCGTGAAAAAGTGGGTTAAAAGCTGTTGGTACAATTGTCCAATTTCTGAGTTTGGATCTATAATGCGCTCGGTCGCATTTTGATTGTGTTTTGCAAATAGTTTCCGACTGTCGCTCATGAAATTTGCATAGTGCGTTGCATTTTTACTGTCGATGAAATCCGCATCGTAAGCGTTGTAATCAAAATCAGGAAGAACATAATACTGCGTTACGGCTCCCTCTGATTTTTTCATCACATATATTAAATAGTAATGCGCTTCTTTGATGGTGATTTCTTTCTCTGATTTTTGAATGGTCGCACCTACCATCAATCCGCCGCGTGTTGGACGCGTTTGCATGTTTGAAACAAAATTCCCCAACGACCAAACCGTCAGTTTGTCTTCTTCTGCAACTGTTTTTTGCTCAATGGGCTGCACCACGTGCGGATGTCCGCCAATCACCATATTTACACCGTTTCGATAGCACAATTGCTCGTAGGTTTTTTGATATCCGTTTGGCAAGAATTTGTATTCTAATCCCCAGTGCATGTTGCAAATGATGTAGTCGGCGCCAAGATCTTTGGCCTTTTGGATATCTGCCTTTATGAGGGTGCTATCAATGTAGTTGATGATTAACGGTTTCGCGACTTCCAATCCGTTTGTTCCATACGTGTAATTAAGCATGGCAATCTTCATTCCTTTTTCTTCGAGTATCAAAGGGTATTTTTGATCGCGTTCTTCTTGACTACGGAAGGTTCCCGTGTGTGGAACTCCCAATTCATCGAGTTTGTCTAGAGTGCGCACAACGCCTTTGGATCCACGATCGCACGAATGATTGTTTGCCGTTAGAATGACATTGAATCCTGAATTAACGAGCGTTGAAGCCAGTTCATCTGGAGCCGAAAACTGCGGATATCCTTTGAACGGTTTGCCTGCCAAAGTGACTTCCAAATTCGCCACGGCAATATCGTATTCGTTCACGATGGGACGAATGAATTTCCAACCGTCTTCGTAATCGTAAGATTGATTGGATGCGTTGTATGCTGCTTCGATTTGACCGTCGTGCTGCATTACGTCTCCCACGAAAAGAAAGGATATTTCTTCGTCTTGCGAAAATGCTGCAAAACTGAAAAGAGTCCAAATGCTACACAGCCACAGCGCCTTTGATGTGCGGATGTGGATCGTAGTTGATAAGTTCAAAATCTTCATATTTAAAATCAAAGATGTTTTTCACTTCCGGATTGATTTTCATGGTTGGAAGTGGACGGAAATCCCGTGTTAATTGTAACTCAACTTGTTCGAGATGGTTACTGTAAATGTGCGCGTCACCGAAGGTATGAACGAAATCTCCAACCTCTAAGTCGCAAACCTGAGCCAACATCATCGTCAACAAGGCGTACGATGCGATGTTGAAAGGAACGCCAAGAAAAGTATCGGCACTGCGTTGGTAGAGTTGACAACTCAATTTGCCATCTGCAACGTAAAATTGAAACAAAGTATGACACGGTGGAAGCGCCATATTATCGACGTCGGCAACGTTCCAAGCGGAAACAATGTGACGTCGAGAATCTGGATTGTTCATTAATGAATTTACCAGTTTCGTGATTTGATCAATAGTACCATTATTTCCATCTGGCCAAGAACGCCATTGATATCCATAAACAGGACCAAGATTGCCATTTTCGTCTGCCCATTCGTCCCAAATTCGCACTTTGTTTTCTTTTAGGTATTGAATGTTGGTATCGCCTTGTAAAAACCAAAGTAATTCGTGAATGATAGAGCGTAGATGCAGCTTCTTTGTCGTGACGCAAGGAAATCCTTTCGATAAATCGAAGCGCATTTGGTAACCAAAAACGGAAATAGTTCCTGTTCCTGTGCGATCACCTTTTTGTGTTCCGTTGTCTAAAATATGTTGAAGTAAGTCGTGATATTGTTTCATCTCTACCTTTAAGCCATGAAGCATCTGTTGCTAATTGTATTTGTTGTTGCTGCCGGAATTGCTTTCGGACAAGATGATATCAAGCTCAAGCGGAAATATCGTGGCGTTTATGAAGGTGTTATTCCAGCGTACAGCATTCAGTCGAATGGCGAGCTCCATTTTGTAAGCGATGCGAGCATTGAAATTGTGATTGGAGAGAATCAGGTGCAGGTGAAAGTGGGCAATAACACCATGATTGGCACTTACGAAATCATGTTTAAAGCGGATAAATACTATTTGTTGGATGTGGACATTGAAGGGCAGTTAGCCAACGAACGAATTTTGGTGTACAAACGAGGGAAGAAGCTCTCGAGAGACGGGATGTTTCCGCAACCTGTAACAACGTTGGAAAAGACGAAGCGAAGACGCTAATTATGGCAATTAAAGCCGCTTCAATTAAGCCTGAGGTATTTTCACCGTAAATGTGGTTCCAACTCCCAATGCGCTTTTCACGTTAATCGTTCCTCCATGTTTTTCAACGATGGTTTTTACGTAGTACAATCCTAGGCCAAATCCTTTTACGTCATGCACATTTCCTGTAGGCACGCGGTAGAATTTATCGAAAATCATTTTTATGTTTTCGCGCTTGATCCCGATTCCGTTGTCTTCTACTGAGACGATCAAATTTTTGCTGTCGCAGCGCGCGGAAATCTTAATTTCAGGGGAGCGTTGACAGTATTTTATGGCGTTATCCACTAGGTTATAGAAGACATTAGATAGGTGCACTGGATCGGCTTGAATGAGGTTTTCTTCTAGTTGTGCATCCAGCTCTATTTTCACAGGGCGCCCTTCCTGGTTGAATTCGAAATTCTCTTTCAATTCAAGGAAATATTCCTTCAGGTCAAAAGGTTCCACCGATAATTCGATCTCGCTTTTGTCCAATTTGGCAATTTTTAAAACACGTTCCACCTGATTTTCAAGCCGCTTGTTTTCTTTGTAGATCAAGCTAGCATATCGTTGTATCTTCTCTGGATCTTTCACGGTTTCTGGGCGCATGATCATTTCTGAGGAGAGTCCGATGGAGGAAATTGGCGTTTTTAATTCGTGCGTCATGTTGTTGATGAAGTCGGTTTTCACCTCTGACAATCGTTTTTGTTTGAGGATGACGAACGCTGTATAACCGAAGAAGATGAGAATGAGAATGACAATAAAGAACAAATAGAGGTAGGGCGAAGAGCTTCCTGCTTCAGGTACTTGTTCTTGTTGAAATTGATCGGAAATTTCGGGGAAATACACGGTGAAATAATGCCCGTCTTTTTTCCAGGTCATGTCTGGGAAGGTAATTTGTCGACTGGAATCGGTTTCGTAATGTTGTTCTTTATCGTAGCGAATCAAGTTTCCAAAAACGATGGAGTCGGTGTAGCAATCATAAATTCCGTATTGAAAGTTCTGATGAATGTTTTGATCGTAGAATTCTCGTTTCAATAAGGTTTCAAGATGATAGGGGTTCAATTCTTCATTGATATCAACATAGAAGTAGTTGGATCGAATCTGATTCACTGCTCCGTAAAGATCAGAGCTATCCTTAGTCATTGTAGTGAGTTGCTGTAAAACGCTTCTCAACGCAATGTGCGTTTGTTCGGTAAAATGTACCATACTTAGGCTGTCTTCCTTTAATTGAATGGCCTGTTTGGTTTCTTGAACTTCAATGTTTTTTTTGAGCAAGGATTGCGTGTTGCTGATCCAGACAAATTGAATCATCAAAATGCTAATAACCGATACAATTCCCAGAAGAAAAACCGCGTTGATGGTGCGTCTGCTCATGGCTTAAAGGTACAAAATTCTGACTTTGAGGTGCTTTGGCACTTGCGGTGTTAACAGATTTTTAACCGTGGGAGGTGCTTGATTTTTCACCACGGGGGTGAGAAGGGTAGGACAGGTGGTGTGCGGAAATGCCGAGCTGCGCATCAGTTGATTTCTGCGAATTCATTGGTTGTTTAAGAATTAGGGATTGGATTTCGAAATAACTAAATAAGTTCGGGATATTTTTTTTGAAATAAAAGTAAACGATGGACTTCTTGTTCGCCAAAACGCGTTTTTGCAAATTCTGGGAATTGCTCCAATCGTCATCCATTGTCCCGTAAAATCTCATTATTCCACCACCAATATTTTCCCTTGGTGCTTCTAATTTTGTATTAACGTAAATCATTTACATTCCTGGTTGGAACTATTTTGGTTCGGAACGGACACTTTTTAGAACAAGATCTTAACCGAGGCAGGTGATTGATTTTTTACCACGGAGGCACGAAGAGTAGGAGAAGTAGTTTACGGAAATGCTAGGGAGGGCACCAGTTGATTTCTACGAAATCATCGGTTGTTGAAGAAATAGGGGTTGGATTTTGGAAAAATAAATAAGTTCGGGATATTTTTTTTGAAATCAAAGTAAACGATGGACTTCTTGTTCGCCAAAACGCGTTTTTGCAAATTCTGGGAATTGCTCCAATCGTCATCCATTGTCCCGTAAAATCTCATTATTCCACCACCAATATCTTCCCTTGGTATGCTTCTAATTTTGTCTCAACGTAAATCAGGTACATTCCTGGTTGGAGTTGCTGCTCAATTCCAAAAGTAACTACTTGCGCTTGAGGTGTAAGTTGCTTGGAAGCATTTTGTAAAATGGAACCAGAAGCATCAATCAAAGAAATATGTGCCAATTCCATCTCGTCTAATTGATAAAAGATTTCCACTTGGTCTGTGTTTGAATCATACTGATGCGCATAGATGGCATTTGCCGTTCGACATGAAGTTGCAAAAATGGTTTTTAAGTAGGTTCTGGAGCCATCGTAATCTACCTGAGATAATCGGTAGTAAGCAGTTGCCAGGGCATCTCGATCTACATAAGAGTATTCTTTCGAGTTGGTGGTGGTTCCAGCCCCCAAAATTTCTGCGACCTCCTGGAATTGTAAATCTTCTGAAGCGCGTTCTAAAATGAAGCGATCGTTATTTACTTCAGAAATTGTTTTCCAGTTCAATTGAATGTATGCATCTGAATCGCAGCCCGCCCAAAAATCATCGAAAGTAACGGGAAGTACGGAGAAACAAGGTTGGGGTGAGCTAGGGCAATTCGTGGTAGGCGAAGTTACAGGTGCTGTGGTGTTTGCGAATGTGACAGTTCCCGTTGTGGATGGAGATCCAGAATTGGCGATGGTGATTGTGGCCGAATTGTCATTTCGGATATCATCCGCAGTACCACTAAATGTGCATTCCGAGATATTGATAACTGCGGCTCGGCTGAAGCTAACCCGACCCAGGATGTCAGCGCCGTCGGAAGCTGAATTGGTGGTGAATGCGCAGGTTGAAACGGTAATTGTTCCGGTGGTTCCTGTGCTGCCCAATCCGGTATTCACTGCCAAAGCGCCTCCATTTCCTGAAGAAGTTGCCGAATTCTCATCGAAGGTACAATTGGTGATTGCCGCGGTTGATCCTCGACCTACCAATACAGCACCACCATAATTCACCGAAGACGTTTGATTGGCGGAATTTCCGCTGAAGCAAGAGCCATCAATCGAAACGGAAGCACCATTCGCTATGAAAATGGCACCGCCCCCCTCAGAGCTTGAGTTCGTATTGTCCTGAAAAATACAATCATTTACATCGACAATGGTTGTTGCGTCGCCCATTATTCGCAAGCCCGATCCGCCTTCGTAATCTTTGGTATTTGCTGCAAATGTAAAACCAGTGAAGTCGACATCGTTTCCATTGCCTTCCACATTCACACCGCCACCGGCAACACTGGCTGAGCCCGGATTGCAACTTGATCCTCCACCAATAAAATCGACTTCCGATCCGCCGGTAACTACAATGGAGCTTGATCCGCCTCCTGGTAAGTTTTCATTGACGATTACATCATTCATAACCAAACCACTTACACCTGAAATTTGAACTACGTTAGCATCGCCAAACCCATAATTGTATCCTGTAAGGTAAATTCCGGAAATGGTAATGTTATCTCCCGTTATTGTTGCCCATCGATTGGCATCTGTACTGGTTTGATTGTTGTCGAAAAAAGTAAGGCTACTTCCCGCCCCAGTGATCGAAATTCCTGAAACGCTCAATGCGAGATTGGCGTCCAACGCTAAATACGTTCCCGCGTCCACAAAAATGACATCTCCAGAGGTAATTACATTAGTTCCAGAAGGACCGTAAGTATTCCAGATTTCGCTTAACGAGGCTTTGGGTAGTGCAGCCGTGAGTCCACTATTAGCATTATTTCCGAGGGCCGTGGTGTGCACGTCTCCGGTTGAACTATTATCATTAACGTAATAGTTCACACTCCAACCTGTAAGGGAGACTCCTAGGAATAGAGCAGCAACGACCAGTTTGCGAAATGACGAAAGAAGGTATTTCATAAGTTCAAATAGTTAATGCACGTGTAGATCAAAAGTTACGCATAATATTTAATTGGTTATTGAATTCGTATGGATTTCGTCGTACTGCGATTCGTAGTAGTGATGCGTACAAAGTAATGGCCAGATTTTAAGTTCGAGTCCAATGTGATGGACACTTGACTGTCCGACAATTGCGGCTCGATTTGCATTAAAGTTTGTCCTGTTTGGGTGATGATTTCCACAAATTGAATGTGTGCATCGCTCGAGATTGTTAGTTGATCACCATTCAATGAAACAGTTATATTGTCAGAGCAAGTTGATGTAACACTTTGTGTGCGCAGTATCTTTTCTGTGCCATCCATGTCGACTTGAGACAAACGATAATATACAACACCTTCGTTTCGATGTGGTATGCTTGTTTCGTAATCGATCTCATGCAGAGAGTTTCCAACGGCGGGAATTTCCTGAATTTTTTCGAACAAAATGCCGTCTGTGGAGGATTCAATGACGAAGTAGTCGTTGTTTTTTTCTGATAAAGTGGTCCAATTCAGAAGGTGTTCTTGATTGTGGCAGTTTACCTGAAATGATTTTAATTCTACGGGCAATCCATTCGGGTCGGTTGTGAAACTAGCTGCCTCTAAGTATACAACGCTATCGTATGCACCGTCATCTGCGTCGGCAATCATAAGGCGGATGTGGTAGATAAGTCCAGGGGTTAATCCCGAGTATGATGCTGTAAGAATTTGCGTATTCCCGTTTAATTCCGTGCCATCCACAAAACCTAAAAATTCTGGGGAGGGTGAGTTTTGAACCCACGAGCCATTGGCAGTTGAGCAATTGGATGCGTTTGGAGCGCCGCCGCTAGAACCTACAACGCCGTCGTTTACTGAATTTATTCCAACCTCAGCATTGTTTGAAAGTCTTGCGATATTGATCGCGTCGTTTTGATATCCTTGTCCGCCCGTGATTCCAGGGCCACTTATTAAAAAGGCAAATTTATCGTTGTAAGAAGAACAGTTGTAGTTGATTGCAAATGCACTTCCTGATTGGTCGTTGTATTCTTCTGACCCAAACATATATCGGAACGAAACATCCGTTGAAACGGGAATAAAATCAAACTCTAATACGGCTCCGTTGTAGTAATTTTCTGGTGCAATGAGGTTGTCAATATCTTGATCTTGTCCTGATGGTCCATTGCTCGATCGGAGCTCTCCAGCCGTTCCGCTCGTATAATTGCGCGACATCTGAGAAACCGATCCCGGGTTGGTGCCAAGCGAAAGCGGGATGTCCGAAGTGTTGCCTGTTGAAAGAACAACACCCTCGGAAAACCCCATCGCTGTTTGCGTTGTAGTCGCAGTAGAAAAATACCCTAGTTGATAACGACCGGAAACATTAAGACATCCTCTAAATTGTGTGTTTGAAACTGCTGTTCCACTTCCATTCGGTACCAGTATGCCATCAACCAAAGAAACTGCGTTGTAGGTAGTGTTATCTATGTTAATTTGTGCTTGAGACGACAGAATTGTCATCAGTACTATAATTGCTGCCGTAAAATTCGTTTGAATCATTCTGCAAATAATTTCGTTCGTTCTAAGAACAATTTAGGTGCGCTCGGTTGATCTTCAAAAAATGATTGGTCAAACGCTGCAAAACGTTGTCAAGTACTGGTTTTAGGGGTGAATGGTTGGAGGATTGAGGGGAATGGTTATCCAGAAATTCGGTGGATGTCGAAACTTCTCGAAACTGGAATAGCTGCTTCCATTCTGTTCAGGCGAATTTTGTAGGCTTGAGACTTCCCTTCAACGGATTGCATGTGTTTTTTGTTGATTATATGCGATTTGTGCACACGAAAAAAGTTCGGATGATTGTTTAGTAGTTCTTCCACTTTTTTGAGAGAAGCGCGCTCCATTGATTTTTTCAAGTCACCCTCATCTGTGAGGTAATGGGTGATGACATAATTGTCATTGGCTTCAAAGCTGATAATTTTATCCACGGATACATCAAGCAGGATTTTGCCCGTATCACTTTTCAATTGGAACTTTTGATCTTTACCCTTGGAGTAGCCTTCTGGCTTCTTTTCCGATTTTTCACGTCGCAACCGTTTGCGCCGCGCCAGAATAATTATCAGTACCACAAATAATATGAACGCTGGAATGACCAAAAAGTCTGTAATGAATTCAACCGATTCTTTGGCTTTTTGCTCCGATGCTTTTTCAAATGCTTCTTGCGCCTCTTTAATTTCAACTTCTTTTTCATAGATGTCTTTCAGGTGCACCTTGAAATCGTGTTTTTTGCTGATGTTTTTAGCTTTCTTAAGTTTCCGCAATGCACTTTCAAATGCTGCGTTTCTTTGGTCGAGCTCGGCAGAGAGCATGTGATATAAAATCCGAATTTCGATATCCGAATCCCCAAAGTACTTTTTTGCATCGTCAAGCGAAATTTGAGCATCCGTCAGTTTGTCCAATTTCAAATAAATGTCAGCAACGCC
The DNA here is from genome assembly GCA_043584915.1 of Fluviicola sp. GTDB lineage: Bacteria > Bacteroidota > Bacteroidia > Flavobacteriales_D > Crocinitomicaceae > UBA4466. The sequence goes on along the minus strand of CP121319.1, from coordinate 361,277 downwards.
CAAAAGCGCGTACACAATTCCTTCGCTGTTCTGATTTTCTTTCTCGATGATCAATGAGCTGTTGAAATTCGAGAGTGCCAACGACAAACTATCCATTTCTCGATACATATCGCCAATGTTGTACAATCGAATGGATTTCTGAAGTGGATTGTTGAGTTGTTCCTCAATTTCAAGGCTTCTTTGGAAATACGATAGCGCTTTAGGGAAATTCTCTTGAATCTGATAAACACTGCCAATATTGTTGTAGCAAGCCGAGATTCTTCCTTGGTCTCCCGCTTGCTCTGCCACTACCAGCGCCTTGTTGTAAAAATCAACCGCGGTCACATAATACCCTTTGTTCTTGTTTACAATTCCAAGTAGAGTATTGGCGTTGATCAAATGCAAGGTGGATTGATATTCCTGACTGACATTTAGCAGTTCTTCTGCCTTTTGTTCTACATCTGGCAATCCATTTTCAAGTGCGTCGAATGCGATGGAGTCCAATTCATTGAGTCGCTCCAATTGTTGCGCTGTCTGCCCAAATATTGAGAGGGAAGTCAGAAGCAAGGACGCAAGGAGTAAGGCGCATGGTTTAGACATACGCTAAATATAAAGAATGCTTTGGAATGAAATGAATTTTAGAATCCCGTTACCCCATTTACCGTCGTATATTTCAATACGTTCTTTTTCTCCGGGTGAATGCGCGCAAATGCTGATTGCACCGCCAAAGTTCCTTCATGGAATCCGCACAAAATCAATTTGAGTTTGTTCTCGTAAGTATTCACATCTCCAATAGCGTATATTCCAGGAATGTTCGTTGAGTAATCGAGCGTATCAACTTTGATCGCGTTTTTCTCAATTTCCAGTCCCCAATCTGCGATAGGTCCCAAACTTGGCTTCAATCCAAAAAGTGGAATAAAGTGATCCGTTTCCTTGAGTATTTCGCCTTCCGTTTTGTGTTTGATAGTAACGTTCTCTACTTTTCCATTCCCGCCCACGCCAACAACTTCAGCTTCCGTAATAAGGTTCACTTTCCCTTCATCAGCCAAGTCCATGATTTGCTGCACTGAGTCCAAGTGTCCGCGGAAAGAAGAGCGACGGTGTACCAACGAAACCTCCGATGCAATGTCGTTTTTGGTTAGGAAAATGGCCCAATCCAATGCAGAGTCACCACCACCCGCGATAACACAACGCTTGCCGCGGTAGAAATTTGGATCTTTAATGATGTACTCAACGCCTTTGTCCTCGTAGCTTGCAAGGTTTTCAATTGGCGGTTTTCTCGGTTCAAATACACCCAATCCACCTGCAATCATTACAATTGGAGCGCTGTGCTTTGTTCCTTTGTCCGTGGTAACAATGAATTCGTTTTCCGAAACTTTATCAATGGATACAGCTGCTTCTCCAAGCGTAAATCCTGGTTTGAAAGGAGCGGCTTGTTCCATCAAGTTATCGATCAACTCTCCGGCGAGAATAGACGGGAATCCTGGGATATCGTAAATCGGTTTTTTCGGATAAATTTCCGAACACTGACCACCAGCCTGAGGCAGCGAGTCGATAAGGTGACAGCGCAACTTCAACAATCCTGCTTCAAAAATTGTAAAGAGACCTACGGGTCCGGCTCCGATGATAATAATATCCGTGTTGATCATTTTGTTTAATTATTTGGGGTACAAATTTAACAATAACGTCTACAACAGAGAGCGGTTGGGAATGGATTTTGTTCGATTCAAGAAAAAATAAAGGATTTAAGCCCTTGGAACAGAGTGTAAGAATACCAGATGAGCGGATAAAGGGCGAAGTCTTGAGCCGTTCAATACCCAGATTCTGGGCATATTTTCGTACCTTGGGGATATGAAAACTACTTGTACTCTTTTATTTCTAATTCTGGGGTTGTGTGTCTCTGCACAATGGACGCAGAAAACCAATTTGCCCGCAGCGGGTAGAAATCATCCGGTTACTTTTTCAATTAACGGTATTGGATATTTAACCACGGGGGGTAGCGATGGACCGCCATTCAACTACGACGATATGTGGAAATACAACCCAGTCACAGATGCATGGTCGCCTCTTGGGAACTTTCCGGGTGGAGATCGTTCGTTTGCATACGGTGTTGCAGTTGGAGGATTTGGATACGCTGGATTTGGAGCGAATATTTCAAGCAGCGTTACCTATTTGGATGATTGGTATCGATTCGACCCTGTTCTTGAAACATGGACAACTTTGGCCTCTTTCCCAGGGACGCCTCGAACGCACCCTGCAATGGTGGCAACTTCTGAGAAAATATACGTAGGATGTGGCGGAAGCGCCAATGGAGACCTCGACGATTGGTGGGAATATGATATTGATAGTGATACCTGGACGCAGAAAACAGATTTTCCAGGCGTGCGAAGACATCACCCATTTTACTTTAACGTTGGGGAGGATGTGTACGTAGGAATGGGACATCATCAATCGAGTATTTTTGACGATTTGTACCATTACGATATCGAAAACGATGTTTGGACACAAGTGGCTTCGATTCCCGCAGAAGGAAGAGTTGCTGGAACGCAATTCACTTACAACGATAAAGGATACGTATTAAGTGGTCAGGGAGAAGATCACCTGAATTTTGACGATGGTGAGTTTTGGCAGTACAATCCAACATCGGATTCTTGGACGCAATTGCCATCGCATCCTGGAACAGGCCGTTGGGCTCCTGGGAGCTTTGTAATTGGAGATGCCATATTTTTAGTGGCAGGACAAACGGATGATATTCAACCAGACCAAAGAGATTTGTGGATGTTGGATTTCAACGATATTCTATCTGCCGATGAACTTTCCGAATTGGAAGGAGTGGAGGTGTACCCGAATCCCGCAAACGATTTGATTCATGTGAAGTCGGAGGAGCAAATAGACGCCATAAGCATTACCAACCTACTTGGAGAAGTAATGTTCGCAGAAGATACTTCTTCGGAAGTAATCTCCGTTTCCGATTTTCCTTCAGGAGTATACATTCTCACTGTGGAGGGAGAAAATGGTGCTTCCACGCAACGATTTGTTAAAAAATAAAAAATCTGTTTTTATAGTTAGCAGCGACCTGATGCTCTGTCTTGGAGGCAAAGTGACCTCCATTAGAGCGCAATGATAATCGCCAATATAGGCGCTATTATTATTTAGATCGAACTGTTAACCCTATATTTGCCTTTTATTGAGAGCTATGCAAGAAAAATTTATACGGTTTAACGAAAAAGATAAGCCAGAATTTTACAAAACCCTCAACCAACGAGTGAACCAGTACTTTGCCGAAAAGGGAGTATCAAAGTTTGGCGATTGGAGAATGATTGTAAAGTCGATCTTCATGTTCACGGTTTACTTCACACCTTTTATTTTGATGCTCACAGGCGTTGTAACGGGTACCTGGGGAATTTTAGCCATGTGGTTTATCATGGGGATTGGAGTAGCAGGGATTGGACTGTCAGTTATGCATGATGCTAACCACGGTTCCTATTCTCAAAACAAAGCACTGAACAATTTTATGTCAGGTTCATTGAGTTTCCTTGGTGGGTATAACATGAATTGGCGCATACAACACAATGTATTGCACCACACATTTACCAATATCGATGGTTTTGATGAAGATATTGAGAAGAAAGGAATTATTCGATTCTCTCCAAATCAAGAAAATCGCAAAATATTTAAGTTTCAAAGCCTTTACGCGCCTATTTTGTATGCGATTTTGACGTTGTACTGGGTGACGGTGAAAGATTTCGATCAATTGGCGAGTTACAACAAACGTGATCTGCTGAAAACACAGAAATTGACCTACGGAAAAGCACTTTTCCTAATTATCTTGATTAAGATCTTGTACTACGCAGTAATTATCGCATTGCCAATAGTTATGGGAATTTCATGGTGGTTGGTTGTTGCAGGCTTCTTGATTATGCACGCTTTAGGAGGGTTGATCCTGGCGCTTGTATTTCAATCCGCACACGTTTTGGAATCAACAGAATTTGCAGTGCCCGATAATTCGAGTGTTGAAAATAACTGGGCAGTGCATCAAATGAAGACAACCTCTAATTTTGCTGTGGGGAATGTGCCGTTAACATGGTATCTTGGTGGATTAAATCATCAGGTGGAACATCATTTGTTCCCGAATATCTGCCACATTCATTACCCAGCTTTGTCTAAGATTGTCAAGGAAACTGCAGAAGAATATGACATTCCGTATTTGCAGCACAAAACGTTCACAGGAGCAATTTTTAGTCACTTCAGATTTTTGCACCAACTCGGAACAAACGCGGTTTAATCCCGTATTTGTCGTTTCGCGAATTCCCACAGAACCACGCCGGCACAAACGGATACATTAAGGCTGTGTTTGGTGCCAAACTGGGGGACCTCAATGATGTAATCTGACATATCGACGATACGTTGGTCGACACCATTTACTTCGTTGCCAAACACCAAAACATGCGCTTCATCAGAAGGTAAGTGCGCAACGTCTTGTAAAAAAGTGGTTTCCTCTGTTTGCTCGATGGAGCAGATTTTCTTTCCTTCTTTTTGTAATCGTTTAAGCAAAACAAGGACATCTTCTTGATGTTCCCAATCCATGGATTCGGTCGCTCCTAATGCTGTTTTTTGGATTTCGCGATGTGGTGGCGCTGCCGTAATGCCGCAGAGATAGAGCTTCTCCACATTGAATGCGTCGCAGGTGCGGAAAAATGAACCAACGTTGGTCAAACTACGAAGACTATCCAGGACAACGGTGATGGGAAACTTCTCTTGCTCCTTAAATACTTCTTCTGATGGGCGTTCGAGCTCCCAAAGTTTCAATTTTCGGTTCATACTGCGAATGTAAGAGATTAATATGGCATCTGGATCGTTTCTAATTGTCATCTCGGCTCTGCTCGATGACCAATTGTTTGCTCTGGGACTTCGAGCCTGTCGAGAAGCCCCATCAAACCTCAATCAAAGCCTTAAAAATTGAAATCGTTAATTAAAAACGGAATTTGTGGATAACAAGTAGCGCGTAAATTTTGTGACATAAAGCTACGAGCGTACTTTTATCCTTCACATCAATTCCCTACAAATTGGCCAAAACAGCAGCTAAAAAAACGAAGGCGAAACCAACAAAGGAAACCCCTTTGATGAAGCAATACAATCAAATCAAGGCGCGACATCCGCAAGCTTTATTGTTGTTTCGTGTGGGCGATTTCTACGAAACCTTTGGTGAAGATGCAATTACCGCCTCGAAAATATTGGGAATTGTTTTAACCAATCGAAATAACGGTGGATCCAAATTAGAATTGGCCGGGTTTCCACATCACTCCCTCGATACCTACTTACCAAAATTGGTTCGTTCGGGGCAACGCGTCGCAATTTGTGACCAATTGGAAGATCCAAAATCGGTGAAGGGAATAGTGAAACGAGGCGTTACAGAATTGGTGACCCCTGGCGTTTCATTCAACGATCAGGTACTGGAAACCAAAAAGAACAACTTCTTGTGTTCGGTGCATTTCGAGAAAGATCAGGCAGGCTTGGCATTTTTAGATGTCTCCACCGGAGAGTTTTTGGTGGCACAAGGATCTACTGAATATGCCGAAAAGCTCATGCAGGGCTTTGGTCCCACTGAGATTATCTACAACAAACAACGCAGCGCCGATTTTGATCGCGTGTGTGGAAATAGCTATTACTCCTTCCGTTTGGAAGATTGGGTGTTCACGGAAGATTATGCCTTTGAGAGCTTGAACAAGCAATTTGGCACCAAGTCGCTCAAGGGATTTGGCGTCGAAGATCTAAATTCGGGCGTCATTGCTGCCGGAGCCATCATTCACTACCTTTCAGAAACACAACACGATAAGTTAGGACACGTTACGGCTATTTCCAGAATTGAGGAAGACAAGTACGTGTGGTTGGATCGATTTACCGTGAGAAACCTCGAATTGATTCATTCGCCGCACGATAATGCCACGACTTTGTTGGATGTGCTCGATGCGACAAAAACACCCATGGGCGGTCGTTTGTTGAAGCGTTGGATTGTACTTCCGTTAAAAGAATTAGGACCCATTCAAGCACGATTGGATGCCGTTGCATCGTTGCATTCGGATCCTGAAATCGCTTCTGAACTGGCAGCCCATTTGGAAGAAATCAACGATTTGGAACGCTTAATCTCGAAAGTGGCAGTCGGGCGCATCAACCCGAAAGAAGTGATTCAGTTAAGTAACACGCTTTCAGAAATAAACCCGATAAAATCCTTGTTCAAAGATGGATCTGGTGAAATTGCCAATATCGCAGGAGCATTGGACCCTTGTAATGACGTTATCGATTTGATTGAACGGACGTTGCAAGAAGAACCGGCGGGTCAAATTGGAAAAGGGAAGATTATCGCTGATGGATATAATGATGCGTTAGATGAACTTCGTGCGATTTCTTTTTCGGGTAAAGATTATCTGGACCAAATTCAAAAGCGCGAGAGCGAACGTACTGGAATTACGAGCCTCAAAATTGGTTTTAACAACGTTTTCGGTTATTACATCGAAGTTCGAAATACGCACAAGGACAAAGTTCCAGAAGAGTGGATTCGCAAACAAACTTTGGTGAATGCAGAGCGATACATTACCGAAGAATTGAAGGAGTACGAATCGAAGATTTTGGGTGCAGAAGAGAAAATTCATGTGCTTGAAGGGCGCTTGTATCAGGCATTGATCGAAGAACTTTCACAATACATTCGTCCCATTCAAAAGAATGCGTTTTTAATTGCCAAATTGGATTGTTTGCTTTCGTTTGCGGAAATTGCACAGCAACGTTGGTACACGCAGCCAGAAATGAATGATTCGTTTGCCATCGATATTAAAGAAGGCCGTCACCCCGTAATTGAAAATCAGTTGGGTGTTGGAGGGGAATACGTTTCTAACGATGTGTTTCTGGATAACGATTCGCAGCAAATCATGATGATTACCGGTCCCAATATGTCGGGTAAGAGTGCTTTGCTCCGACAAACTGCATTGATTTCGTTGATGGCGCAAATGGGTTCGTTTGTTCCGGCAACATCGGCAAAATTAGGGCTTGTAGATAAAGTCTTCACGCGCGTCGGTGCTTCAGATAATATTTCTTCTGGAGAATCGACCTTTATGGTGGAAATGAACGAAACCTCAAGCATTCTCAACAACCTTTCCAATCGCTCGTTGATTCTTTTGGATGAAATTGGTCGTGGAACGAGCACGTACGATGGTATTTCTATCGCATGGGCCATTGCTGAGTATTTGCACGAGCATCCGAAGAAGCGCGGAAAAACATTGTTCGCAACACATTACCATGAATTGAACGAAATGACCAATCGTTTTGACCGAATCAAAAACTTCAACGTATCGGTAAAAGAGGTAGGGAAGAAGATTTTGTTCTTGCGCAAATTGGTTGAGGGAGGAAGCGAACATTCGTTTGGTATTCACGTGGCGAAATTGGCCGGAATGCCTAAAGAGGTTGTCGCTGGCGCCGAGCACATGCTAGAGCAATTGGAGGCTTCGCATGATTTGTCGGATACGGATAAGAAAGTTGGCGCAAAAAAAATAAGGAATCAGGAAGCTGTTGCCGATTTGGATAACATGCAAATGAGCTTTTTTCAATTGAATGATCCTGTTTTGGAGCAAATTCGCGAGGAGTTAGTTAGTATCGATATCAATACATTAACACCAGTTGAAGCATTGATGAAATTGAACGAAATCAAGAAGTTGACGGGAGGATGAAGGGTCTAGTTTTGATCATACCAGTTGTCTTTTTCTGTTTACAATCATTTGCTCAGGACGAATCGCGAGAATTGCGGGTAAATGGGATCAGTATTCGATCTGATTTAGAGCGAAGAGATGCCGCTGATTTTGAGTTTATTGAAGCTTCGAATGCTTCTTGGGTAAGCTTTCAACCAAATGGAATTGTTGAAAACGATAGCTCTGGAGTCCATTTTGATATAGACACATTATGGGAATGTACTTCGTTCAAAGGATTGGCAAACAATATCCGCATTTCTAAGCGTTTGGGATATTCAGTATTCGTTAAACCGCATTTGGTTTTGGCTTATAAAAAAGCAGGATCTTGGGTAGGAGACCTAAGATTAGGCAAGGATGCAAATTGGGAGCGATTTAAAGAAACTTACGCGAAGTATATCATTGAATTGGCGCGTTTGTCTGATTCTTTGGATGTAGAAATGTTGAGCATTGGGACGGAAATAGAAGAAATCCCGAAAATAGATTCCATATATTGGCAATCGCTGATTGATACGGTTCGTAAAGAGTTTAAAGGAAAAATCACGTTTTGTGCAAACTTTGATGCTTACGAAGATTATCCGTTTTGGGAACAGATGGATTATATCGGAATAGATGCTTATTTCTCCATTGATAATAGTAAGAATGCAGAGCTTGTCCAATGCAGAGATGGTTGGAAGCCAATAGCAGAAGAAATTGAGCGTTTTGCCAGAGGATTAAATAAACAAGTTCTGTTTACCGAGTTCGGGTACATGAGTGTGGATCATTGCGCGCATCGTCCTTTTGAACAGCAATCGGGAAATGTAAATTTGGTGGCGCAGGCAAATGCTTATCGTGCCGTTTTTGATACGTTCTGGCATCAATCATGGTTTGCGGGCGGATTTTCTTGGAGATGGTATTTTAACCATACAGAAGTGGAGAGTTATGACAATCCGTTTTACTCGCCACAACACAAGCCAGCTGCAAATATTATCGCTAAATATTATTCGCGGTATCGGTATTTTTAATCATAGCCTTCTTCTAATTCTTTTTCGTCGAACGTTTTATCGGAATTTGCTGTCAAGCGGTTCAATTCATCCAACTCATCTTGTGTGAAGTAGCGCCATTCTCCAACGGGTACATCCAACTCAATATTCATGATCCGAACACGCTTTAATTTCCGAACACGAAAGCCCAAATGTTCGCACATGCGACGAATTTGACGGTTCAATCCTTGCGTTAAAACGATACGAAATTCGAACTTCCCGACTTTTTCAACCTCACATTTTCGCGTTACGGTATCCAAAATTGGCACCCCACTGCTCATTTTTCGGATAAAATCTTGATTGATCGGCTTGTTGACCGTCACATAATATTCTTTTTCGTGATTGTTGCGAGCACGTAAGATTTTGTTGACAATATCACCGTCGTTGGTAAGGAAGATTAACCCTTCACTCGGCTTGTCCAAACGGCCTATCGGAAAGATGCGTTTTGGGTACCCGATGAAGTCAACAATGTTGTCTTTTTCGATCCGTGTATCGGTAGTACAAACAATTCCAATTGGCTTATTTAGAGCGATGTATACAGGGGCTTCACCGGCCGTTTCAATCAGCTTTCCATCGACACGAACCTCGTCTCCAGGCTGCACTTTTGTTCCCATTTCGGGCACTTTATTGTTGATGGTAACGCGTCCCGCATCGATCAGTTTATCGGCAGCACGTCGAGAGCAAAATCCTGCTTCACTGAGAAATTTATTGATGCGTACTTCTTGACTCATGAGGCAAAGGTAACAGGAATCGGGATTTTTTTCGAGCCTACATTTCGTATTTTGTAAATTCCTGCTAAATTTGTCTCCGCTTCAAAACGATGGAGCGGAGAATTACAGAGTAATTACAAGCGGGCGTAGCCCCGATCAATTGCAAGCGTGCTTGCAAAATTGATCGAGGGTCCTCGATAGGATTTGAAATGGGACATTTCATCCAATCGGGACTCAGGAATAGAGAATGAAGTTCTTTGCATACATATTGTGTTCTCAGAAAACCAACAGGTATTACGTTGGTTCTACTCAAAATCTTGAGGGGAGAGTTACCACTCATAACCAAGAGAAGGTTAAATCAACAAAACATGGAATTCCATGGGATTTGGTTTATTTTGAGGAGTTTGAAAGTAGATCAGATGCTTTCAAAAGAGAACACGAAATAAAGAGTAAAAAAAGTCGAAAGTATATTGAGACTTTAATTAATAAGCGGGCGTAGCCCCGATCAGTTGCAAGCGTGCTTGCAAACTTGATCGAGGGTCCTCGATAGGATTTGAAATGGAACATTTCATCCAATCGGGACTCAGGAATAGAGAATGAAGTTCTTTGCATACATATTGTGTTCTCAAAAAACCAACAAGTATTACGTTGGTTCTACACAAAACCTTGAGGTGAGAGTTACTACTCATAACCAAGAGAAGGTTAAATCAACAAAACATGGAGTTCCATGGGATTTGGTTTATTTTGAGGAGTTTGAAAGTAGATCAGATGCTTTCAAAAGAGAACACGAAATAAAGAGTAAAAAAAGTCGAAAGTATATTGAGACTTGAAATAAAAGCGGGCGTAGCTCAGGGGTAGAGCATAACCTTGCCAAGGTTAGGGTCGTGAGTTCGAATCTCATCGCCCGCTCAAGAAGTTAAGTCAGAAAATGCTCGAGTGGTGGAATTGGTAGACACGCCGGACTTAAAATCCTGTGCTCATTTGGGCGTGCGGGTTCAAGTCCCGCCTCGAGTACACTTCTTCGATTCACTTCGAAGTGTAAAACTAGAAATCCCGACGTGATATTCATGTCGGGATTTTTTATCTTCTTAAAACACTTGTGACTTGGCTTCCACCTGTCACTTGTAAGATTGCCCGGCTTTCACAAGCTGGGCTTTTTTAGTTTATGCTATTCAACGTGGACATTTTGAAATACAGGAAGTGATTGTGTTCAACTCAGAAAGTCATAGCTTAATGATTTGAATTGGTCTCTGATTCTCAATCTTTAGAAAGTATAATCCGGGTTTGGCCGCAAATTCCACAACCACGCTCCCAGAACTCGTTTCCGTTTTAAATTCAATTCTTTGTCCAAGTGTATTATAGATTTTAATGTGCGTTGCTTCGTCAAGATTGTCGGATTGAACGGTAAAAGTTCCGTTGGTTGGATTTGGAAATACTCGAATTAATGAATGAGTGTATTCATCTAGGTTGAGATCGTCAATAATTACACAATCGGAAGTGTCTGAACAAATTCCATTACTGATAATTACGGCATAACTTCCATTCGTACTAGGATAAAATGCTTGATTTGTTGCGCCTGATATTAGAGTGTTTGTTCCATCACAATCTTCAATCCATTGATATGTATACCCTGAAGCATTTGCTGAGATTTCTTGCGTATTATCCATTAGCAAATCTAATGTTGTAGAAACATCAATAGGAGTGATATTCACATTTTGCGTTTGAGTGGAGGTATTCCCATTTCCATCGTCGTAAGTCCAAGTAACTAAAGTGCTTGACTCAATGGGTAATACGGCATCGTTCGTTACAGAAATTGTAGCAGAACAATTGTCTGTCGCTGTAGGAGCAGTTAATGAAGTAACAGGGCATTCAGAGTCGATGTCTGAAAGGCTCGTAATATTTGGAACAGGAGGATTTGTATCCATCACGATTACGCTTTGTGTTTGCGTAGCCGCATTTCCATTTTCATCCTCATACGTCCAAGTTACCGTTGTATTTGTTGTTATCGGGAACACCGCGTCGCTGGTAATGGTAACATTTCCGAGGCAATTGTCTGTTGCAGTTGGCGGTATAATGGTATCTATTTCACACTGCGCATTGATATCTGGAAGGTTTGTTTGATTCGGTGTTGGAGGTGAGTTATCAGAGATAATAACATTTTGTGTTTGAGTTGTTACGAATCCATTACCGGCATCGTACGTCCACGTTACCGTGGTAGTTCCCTGAGTTGTAATGGGGAAAGTTACATCAGGAATACCAGTGATTGAGCCTGTGCAAAATTCTGAGGCCGTGGGTGGGATAATATTATTCACTTGGCAATCTGCGGTCACGTCTGAAAGTGTTGATAGATCTGGCGTTGGAGCAGATTGAAAGCATTGAGAGAATTTTGCGTTAAAGCCATCATATGAGCCAACGCTGGTGTAAGTAGCTGTTCCTGGTCCGGGGTCAAAGTCTACGGTTTCGTCGTACAATCCAACAATGTGAACGTCAAAGTTTTTTGCAACGTGAATATCATGAAACTGATCCACTACTTCACCTCCTATAACTCTTACCCAAACGAGATTTCCCGAAGGGTCCACTTTTGCGAAAAAGACATCAACATTATCGTTAAGTATAGTACTTGGGCTAGCACTAATTTCAAATACATTAATAGATGGGTCAATGTCAATCGTGTCTTCAACGTATCCACCAATGTATAGGTTGTTGGAAGTATCTACATCGAGTTCAAAGAAATCCAATTCTTGATCAACGGTAATAGGATTTGCCCAAACGAAGTCTCCGAGATTATCTAAGTGGAGAACGAAATTATCACGTGCTCCTGAAGCCGTAGCGGAAAACACACCAGCCCCTGGGTCCAAGTCTGTAGTTCCTTCGTAGTCTCCGGTAACATATACTTCTCCGTTATTGTCACAAGCGATATCGTGCATTCGTTCAAAATCCGTTCCTCCAAAACCTTTTACCCACATAAAGTCGCCATTTGAGGTCAATTTTAAAACAAATCCATCTGTTAAGGGACCGTTGGAGGAGATTGTTGCCGTTCCCGCATTCGGGTCAAAATCTGGACTTCCCTGAAAGACACCTGTTAAGAAAATATCTCCATTACTGCTACAATCAATAGCCCTAGCACGAATGTTATCCAACAAACCTTTTGCCCAAATGAAGTTTCCGTCGAGGTCTAGCTTTAGCACAAATGAGGATATTCCAACGGAGGACATATTGAATGTTCCTGCCCCCTGATCGAAATCGTAAGCACCAGAAAATGAGGCCGTAAGTAATAGCGCACCGTTGTCATCATAAACAAGGTCGTTATCCAAAGCTGTTTCGCCAACCTCATTGGTGGGAACAATTTGGGCCCATCTGAAATCACCATTCGGATCAAGACTAATTAAATAGCCCGCCTGATTGGTTTGAGGGGTAAGCGTGAAAACGCCGGGTCCAGGGTCTGCATCGAAAGGAGCTCCGGTAATCGGCCAATTTCCGAGAACGTAGATGTTATTCGACGAATCTGATACAACTTTATGAGCTGACTGCAACGTTCCGGTATCATCTCCGATCACTTTTACCCACACCATGACTCCATTTTTATCCAACTTCATTACGAAAATATCGCCTTGGCCATCAACTAGTAGCTGTGCAGACCCCGGGTCTAAGTCTTGCCAGTTCGTGAAAGTACCAACCACGATTACGTTGCTATCCGAATCTGTTGTGACGCTATTGATATCAATGGCATTAACCCATTCAAGGTTTGCTGCCCAATCGAATTGTGGGATTTGGGCTATTGCTGATTGCGAGAAAGAAAGAAAGAGCGTGGTTAAAATTGTGGCTATGATGTGTGTTTTCATAACAAAATAAATGTGTTCCTAGTAAAGTTAGGGAATTGGGTGGTGAATTCCTTATTCTGAGTTCAATTCTTAAAAGGTTTGTTAAAAACTATAGTTTTCGTTGAATATTAATACTCAATTAGCTCGCTAAATGCCGTTATCAAGAGAATAAAACTCTAACTTACTTGTTATATACAATGGAAAACCACTTCAAATCAAATTATTCGTAATTGTTTTAGTTAGCCTATTATCGTTGAATTGTACGGATTCGGCAAGCTCGTCTTCAAAGATTAAACAAAATGAAAAGCAAGCACTGGAAGGCCGCTGGGAATTGATACAAGAGTATTGCAAAGGGCAGAAGTTATCTGATCTTAGTGATAAGTCAGGTATGATTTCCGATTCTTTATTTGAATAAAACACTTGTGACTTGGCTTCCACCTGTCACTTGTAAGATTGCCCGGCTTTCACAAGCTGGGCTTTTTTTATGGAGTCAATCCTCTTATTCAATCAATTCATGGTGATTTTAAGTCGATGCCCTGTAAGATGAAGTGCCGTAAAACTTGACATTACGCTATATTTTCACTATGTTATTAGGTATGATCCATCTAATTTTACGTGTTGCTTAGCCCAATGGCTATTCGTGTCCATCCATCGATGTAATCAATGTTTTAATCATCTACGGCTTCGGCCAAAATCAAAGTATCTTAATGACAAATAAAATAGTAGACATCCCAAACGATCAAATTGCAAAACTCGATTTTAAAGAAACCATTGGTCGTCCACCGGAAGTGCAACAAACAATACGACAACAATTAAAGTCGACAATGGTGCGACCGCTACGCAGAAAACAAAAGCTCAGAATCATTTTTGAAACCAAAAGAGGATTTTTCCGGGTAAACACAAAGCTCGTGCGTTTGCGAAAGGGATATACAACGGTGAATGGAGGACATGATATTCCCCTGGAAAGCATTGTTAAAGTTGTGTAAAGGAGTAAGATAGAAGTATATCGAATCGCATTAAAATTCGGGCACAAAAAAAGGAAGACAACCATATGATCGCCTTCCTTAAACGCTTTTCACTAAAAAATTCTACCACCAATTTCTGACAGCTAGTTAAAGTGTAAATTTAATAGTTGTATCATGAGAGTTGTTCGAATACCTCATTACAGTCGTAACAGCTGTCTGATTGATGCGGTGCCCACGATGTATACGGAATACAAAAGCGCGTTACTGAATGAGTATTTTTTGATGTTGCAACTCTTTATCTGCCACGTAGAGAGAGAGGTGATACATTCCTGCGGCAAATTGATTTGGAAGTAAAAAAGTGCCTCCCGTTTTCGGAACCTGAATGCATTGTACAATTCTTCCATTTATATCTGACAGGCACAATTGGATTTCTTGATCTGTTTCAATTGGGTTAATAAAAACGGTGATGTCATCGCCAAAAGATACAGGGTTTGGATACGCAATAAAATTACCTTCGATATCTGTAGTACTTGTAGTATCTCCAATTTGCTGTGCCTGTACATCAAATGAAATCGTGTCTGCCACTCCATTGCAACCATTCGCAATTAGTGTAACCGAGTAGGTTCCCATTGAAGGGTAGGAATGCGTGATTTCTTCACTAGTTGTGATGTTTTGTAAGGAGTCGCCATCTCCAAAGTACCAATCATAAGACCCTGCCTGCATGCTTGAGTTGGAGAATTGTACTTGTAGACTATCCAATTCCGTATGGTTCGCTGAAGCTATGGGTTCGCCTAAAAAACCGAGGCAATTTGTTTTGATTGCGTAGCCGTAATTATAAGGATTACCTTGGTTTAATTGAAGATAATCTTTTACGTGCCCTGTAAGGAAAAAGCCGCTATCCGAAGTAGCGATAACGTCATTAATTAATACTGCAGGTCCACCCAATTGAATTTGAAGAGGGTCGTAAGGAACACGATAGATATGACGTTGCCAAAGCTGACTCCCGGAATCATTATACTTGGTTAACATAGCTGCCGGTTGGTAAAGATCGTAAGTATCGCTTCCCCCGCCGCATATGATGTAATTGCCATCCAAGGTGCGCTTTACTTCATTTTGGAAATGATACTCAAACTCCCATACTTCCACGTTTTTTATTCTACTTTTCCATACGAGATTGAAATTGGTATCAATCTTACAAATCGTATTATATTCCTCCCAATTACTAATACTGTCCCATTCTGATGCCATATATGTAAATAAGTACCCATCTTCTTCATGTGATTTTCGGAACCCAAAAGGTAGTATTGTTCGCTGTTCGTCAGCATATGAATGTTCGCTTAAAATGTTGTTTCCCGAATCTAAACAATAGAATTTCACGAAGCCTTCTTCATTGATGTTACTTCCTCCAAGTCTCGCATCTGCAACCATAAGTATGACATGCCCAGAATCCAATTCTACCATGTCTGGAGAATAATAACTTGTAGAATTTGTAGGACTATCAATGTAAACGGTATCGATAATCGTTTTGTACTTGTCAAGATGAACTAAGAGTACTCCTCCGCGATGGACCGTATTTGGAAGCGTTGAGTCACTCACATTAATCATCAAGACGTATGAGCTATCAAATTCCTTTTGGTATATGTTACTGTAGTCGAGACAGGCTAACTGCAAATCCAGAACAATTGAGTCGAATTTAATATCGTCTACAACTACGCCTTGTGGTGTGATCTCTTTAAAGCGAGGATAGCATGCATTGCTGTCACAGTTATTATAGAAATAGATGAAATTGCCATCGTGATTTTGAAATAATTCATTCAAACCGGAGAATACACGTTGGTAATTGGCCGTATCGTGATCTTCGAGAATAGAGTGAAAATTACCAAGTGTATCGACAAAAGCGAGCAGTAATTCTTCTTCGTTCAAATGTTCTGGATTTGTCACTTCTCCCATGAGAAAATATCCAGAGTCTACTTCATAGGGCGAAATAAAAGAACAATACGACCTGTTGAATAAAGTCGTATCGTTCAAGTATTGTTGTCCGTTTGAGGCAAACGAGCATAATAGGATCAATATAAAAGTCAGTAGTTTCATTTGATGGTTTGACCAATCAGTACATTTGATCCACATATTGCCTTTTCGTTCAGTTAGTCTGATTATTCAAAGCTAAGAATTCGTCTGAATTGACTGAGTTTTAAGATTCCGTAAATTGTGTTCTTCCTCCCGTGTTTAGTGTTCAACTACCCAGTAATTAGTCTGTTACTTTGAATCATCAAATGGATAATCATTAAAACAAATAAAGATGAGCAAGACAATTTTAATTACAGGAGCCAGTTCAGGAATTGGTAGAGCAACCGCTGAAAAATTTCAAAGAGAAGGATGGAACGTTGTTGCGACCATGCGGACACCGGCAAATGAAGAATCATTAAACAAAATGGATAACGTCCTTGTAACGAAACTCGATGTATTGGATGTGGATTCAATTGAGCAGGCTTTAGCAGAAGGAATCAAGACTTTTGGAAAAATCGACGTGGTTTTGAACAATGCAGGATATGCCGTTGCAGGACCTTTCGAGGCCTCGCAGCGAGAAAGTGTCATGCGTCAATTTGCCGTAAACGTGCAAGGATTGATGGATGTAACGCAAAAAGCACTTCCGCACTTTAGAGCAAACAAAGATGGAATGTTCATTAACATTTCTTCCATTGGCGGTAAAATGACATTCCCTTTGATGTCCTTGTATCACGGGACTAAATTTGCGGTAGAAGGATTCACAGAATCGCTGCACTGGGAGTTGTCAACGATTGGGGTAAAGGTGAAGATCGTGGAGCCAGGAGGCGTTGCAACGGACTTCGGAGGACGATCGATGGATTTTCAGTTGAATCCTGAGATGGAAGAATACAATGAAATTGTCGGTCAATTTCAACAAGCTATGCAAAATTTCGAGCCCGGAAGCATGAGCACGCCTGATATGATTGCAGATGTAATCTATGAAGCAGCAACAGACGACACCGATACTTTGCGTTACCGAGCGGGAGCTGATGCAGAACAATTATTGACTGCACGCAAAAACATGACAGACCCTGAGTTTTTCGCTATGTGGCGCGCACAACTGGGATTGTAAATAGACACTAGTTACGTTTAAAAGCCCTGATCATCGATTGAATTCGAAGATCGGGGCTTTTTCTTGATCTATTTTCTTGGAATGTTCTTCATAGATTTAATAATCTTATTCACTTCAGATCGATTTTTGCCATCGGAGTATGTATATAGGTGTGAAATAATTTGCGGTAGTATTTCAATTATTTTACCTCTATCGTATTGATTGTTGGTATTACTACCTTTTAAGTATTTGTCAATTAGGAAAATAGAAGTTGTTGTAGCTTCTTCGTTAATCGTCATAACCATTTTGTTTCTTCTAAGGTTCATATAGATTTTTATTCCTGCCGATAACATTACGAATACAATTACCGCTACCAAGACTCTAACCAGTATGTACTTGAAATAATAAAGGTTAAAGAAGTTTGAGGTGACATCTCCTAGAGTTTTTCGATCTGGATTTTCGTGAGGTACAAAATCTCTAATTTTAAGCTCTGCGACTGTACTATCCGTGACTTTATTCCCTTTTGAGTCTGTCAAATAGTCGCCATCAATATTTTTAAGCTTATTTGGGTAGTGTAGTGTTTTACCGACTTTATAATAGTTCACGTCTAGGTCAACTCGTGATATCATCGTTTAAAATTCCTTAACGACATTATCGGGTATCAATTCATCATAATGAGCTCCGTAAACGTAAAGTATGGATATTGAGCAGGTTGCCAATGTAAAGACGCCAATCAACCATTTCCTCACGGACTTTCGCATGTCATTTACAACCCTTTGATAATTGAGGTGGTAGAATAGTCTTCTGTACTCGGGATCAATAATGTTAATGTCTTCAAGGGCTTTAAATAGTTGTTTGTCGGCTGATTCATTATCTTCTTCTCCTCTGTTGAATTCTTTTTTCTTTTTAATTGCATTTTCAAGAATTTTGGCACGTCTTTTTGATGGATCAAAAACATTCCAGAAGGTTTTCTCTTCTGGGGATTTCTGTTCCTTACGAAATTGTTCAATTATTTCTTTTTCGTCCTTCGATAGAAAATACTTGTGTTGATTATTTTGTTCTGACATTTAAAGTTGTTTTGAGAAAACCCTAGTAGTGAATTGTTCACTTTCTTCGAAATAGCAAGCGCAAAAGTCGACGCTTTTGCAGTAGAATTCGGATAATGCTGGCCTTTTTATAGCGATTCCTCCAATGTCGATATATTCCTTTATTATTATTTGAGTTTTCGCGTTGTAGCATGTTACTAAAGTGAAGTGGAATTGATACTAAGACCAAACCTAGCTATCTATTTCTGCATTGTCAATAGGTACATATGCCCCTTTTTGTCTTGGTATATTGTTTCAAAACAAGATTCAAGATTATTTGACGTAGCATGCACTAGATTGCCTCAATACAGTGTGAGAATCGATTGAATTCGAAGGTCGGGGCTTTTGTGTTTTTCGGGATAAAAGCATTCATTGGAGCGATCATTTTACGTACAATTACCGGTACAATTTCACGGAGAAACTGCTATCTTTAGCATTGTTACAAAAGCACTATTTATGAAAAAGACCTTACTTTTCAGCGTTCGGACATCGGCAGTTGCGCTGCTCTTTCTGACATTATATTCTTGCGAAACTCAAGATAATCCTTCAGGTGAAAATGATGAGCCTGCAACAGTTTTGTGTGAACCGATCAAAGAAAAAGACGGAATTCATACCCTGAAAACGGCTTGCCAGTTTGAGGAAGTAATGGCTGAAATTTCGCAATCGAAGAATTCTCTTTTCGTTTTTGACATCGACAACACCCTTTTAATTACCAACGACAACAAGTTCGGAAGTGATTGGTGGTATTCTCAAACAAAGAAAGATTCTACCTTAAAATTGAACGTTGATGGAGCGTGTCTTTTCGACGTATTGACGCCTGTTTTTTATGCAATGTTCGATACAAAGCCAGTATTTGACGGACAGCCGGAATCGATGGAAGCACTAGAAACGGGATCCAATAAAATTATTGCGTGTACATCGCGTGGTTACTCTAGAAGCGTTGGGACATCTACCGTTCTCGAATTGGCGGATAATTCCTTTGATTTTATGCGCGGAGATACGATGAATATTTCCGAAAACGTAGTGATGCGAAACGACATTATCTATACCAAAGGAAATAACAAAGGAGATGCTTTGTTGGTGTATTTAGAGAAACATCCTTATGATCATGTATTCTATTTCGATGATTCAGATTTTAAAGTGCTCAACGTTCAGGAAGCCTTTGAAAATGCTAACAAAGAGGTGGCGTTGTATCATTTGGAAATTGCACCAAAAGTTCCATACACAGCGCAAGAAAAAACATACATGAAAGAGAAATTGTGTAATGTCATTGAAACCATGAAGGGAGTAGAGGCAGATAATTGTAACTGTCAGAATTAAGGGGTAACCTTATGACAGGGCTAAATGGCACTTCCACTCGATTGAAAAAGACTGAGACCACACGAAAGATGCCTCCATCTTCCAACCCTGAATGGTAATCGCTCAACATGATTAATGCTCTTAAATTAGTGTTGTTTTGAGGTCATAACCTTGAATGCTTTCATTAATGGAACGCAACTAAAAAAGGCACCAATTTCTTGATGCCCTTCGCTGTATTTCATAGTCGGTAGTAATAGTAGTTTACTTCTTTTTCTTCGGTGCTTTTGCCAAACATTCGCGCACTTTCATCAATGTTGGGTTGTCTGGTCCAGAAACTTCCGTTTTTCCAACTTTGAACTCGAGATCAACATCTGGACTAAACGCCAGTACAATGGAGGATCCACCGTAGCCAAAATGCCCCATGTATTGTCCTTTTTCAATGGTTGGCGTTCCATCTCCCAAACCGTTAATGATGCTTCCAACGCCCCAGAATCCAATGGCAACCATGGCAACCAACCCCAAATCTTCGGTTTTGATGATCCAAACATACCGTTGGTGTTTCCCTAACTTCTCGTACCAACCTACGCGGTCGCTATCACTTGTGCGATTCGGAGCGTAGAAATCACTCGGATCGTAATCGCCAAAATCGTAGTTGTAAGAACCTTCATATAATCCTTGATGAATTACTTTTCCAGAAACCGGCGCGTGGAAATGATGGTAGTCGGTAAACCAAAGCAAAATGTCCAAAAGTGGGCCATTCTCAAAATACTTTCCGTACCCAGGAAGTGCTTCTTGCAAGTTGAATTGATCCGATTTTCCAGGTAAATCATGGTATTGATTTTGAACATGATCACGCGACGCGTTTCCTCGATCAAGGAAAAACACCCCTCCGTCACAAGGCGCTACAACAGTTGTTCCTATGCTGGCATCTTCGCACATTGGACGAAGTTTTGGTTTCACGTTGCGTAAAAAGAATTGATTGAACGATTCAAATCCTCTTGTTTTGCTTTTCGGTTCTGGAGATTCATAGTCATCAATATTAAACGGATGGCTCGTTGTGCCTTGCCATTCCACCCATTTTTTTAGCACTTTCTTGTCCGCAGATTGTTTGCTATTAATAAATTCTCCATGGAAATTCAAAAATTCGCGGAACCAAGGTTTGAATGCAGGGTCGTTGGCTAACTTCAATCCAGAAGTTGTGTTTACCAAATAATCCCAATAAGAGATGTATTCTCCTGGGTTTTTAGGAAATGGTACAAATGTCAACCATTCCATGAAAAAATGTTCAATTGTTTTATCGCCCATCAAGTAAGGCGTCCAGTATTTTGCGGTGGCCTTTCGTGAAGGAATGGATCGCTCCATATACAGTTCAGTCAAAGCGCCAGTGTAATTCACTTCATTATTGCCTTTTTGTAAAATGTAAGGCAGTTGCTTGATATGATGTATAGCCGCTGTTTCGCGCGTTTCCCAATCAATTGGTTGTGGTAATGGAATCGATGTAATTCCGTTGTTACTATTACTCATTGTGCTCGTTTTAGTGTTTACACCAATATCAGAACACAACGACAAGAATTTCAGGAGTTTGTTATCTAAAAGATTTTTTTTGACACAAAACCAATATTCGATGTCATGGAGGTACTTAAATATCTGTTGAACAATCGAACAGTCCACTTCGAGAACCTCAGTGTCCTGTTGAGTCCAATCTATTGAAAAATTGAAAAGTCCGGTTCGAGAACCTCAGTGTCCTGTTGAGTCCAATCTATCGAAAGATCGAAAAGTTTAATTCGAGTCAGCGCGGCAACTAAACATACTCCTTCCCCCAAGCGCTCATTTCCTTAATTATCGGAAATAATGAATTGCCTTTGTCGGTGATAAAATATTCTACTCTTGGTGGGATCTCAGGGTAAATTACACGCTCAAGGATTCCATCGGCCTCCAATTCGCGCAGTTGCTTGGTTAGCATCTGTTTGCTAATTCCGCCAATGCTACGCTGCAAAACCCCAAATCGATTGACCTCTTTTGAAATCAAGTACAAAATTATGGGCTTCCATTTTCCGCCAATGACGCTCATCGTGTAGGTTACCGGACATTGCATGCCAGATTTTTCATCCATAGTTTCACTCATTTCAATCTCCATTAGTCTTGTTTTTAACCCTACTAAATATTCGTGAACCAATTTAGGGATTTCTTGGGAACAAGTCAAAAAAAAAGGGTCGCCAAAACTGACGACCCTTTTCCCACGCATATCTACCTTACACTATTCACTATTTTTCATAGCTCCCTAAACTGAGCGTGTTGTTTTACTGATTATTTCAAGAATGCGGAGTACATCCAAACTAATTTCTCTTGTTCACGGATGTAATCACTCATGAGTGCATTCGTACCTTCATCGTCGGCTTCACCACTCAAATCCAAGATCGAACGTTGCTTAATTAAGATAGTTTGCATGCCGTCGAGCAAGGATTTTACCGTTCCTTCCGCGTCCGAGACGTTTTTCACCGTTGCTACTTCCGACAATGAGGTGTAATCATCGAAGGTATGTAGAGGATTTCCGCCCAACATCAAAATACGCTCGGCAACCTCGTCAATTTTCATTTCCAGATCGTTGTACAATTCCTCGAATTTTACATGCAACTCGAAAAATTTCTGACCCTTGATGTTCCAGTGGAACCCGCGGACGTTCATATAGAAGACCTGATAATTTGCCAATAGCTCGTTTAGCCCAAATATGAGTTCTGAACTTTTGTCTGTCTCCAGACCTATGGCGTTCATTGTTTTATTAATTTCTGCTGTATTGTTATTCATATTTTCCATACCACTAAGATACGGCGAATGCGAGGTTTGTAAAATTGATAATATCTAATCTTATATAGAGTTTGTTTATATACAAGGAGCAAATTTATCAGAATTAAATACCATGGTAATTAAAAAGGACTAACTTTGCACAATGTCAAAAAAGTTCATTCCGGCGTATTTACTCACATTTGTCAATGTACTCGGGTTCAGTATTCTTATGCCTGTACTGCCTTTCATAGTAAAATCGTATGGGGCACCAAAGTGGGTTTTTGGATTGTTATTGACTTTATATTCTGCCTTTCAGTTTATCGGAGCACCGCTACTTGGTGGAATGTCGGATAGTATGGGAAGAAAGAAAATTTTGCTCGTTAGTCAAGGAGGGACGTTGTTGAGTTGGGTAATTTTTGCCATCGCACTAAGCCTTCCAGAATTTCCAGTATTTGGTATCGCATTGCCCTTGATCATTATTGCCGTTTCGCGCGCCTTCGATGGGATTACTGGCGGAAACGCCTCTGTTACCAACGCGTACATTTCTGATATAACCACTCGAGAAGAAAAGGGATATATTTTCGGATATCTTGGCGGAATTGCAGGCATCGGAATGATTATCGGTCCTGGATTGGGTGGTTTGGCGGGATCAACGTCCTTGAGTTATTTGGGAACTATTTTAGTCTCCATGGCTGTCTCCATTTTGGCATTACTCTCCATTTTCTTCTGGCTGAAAGAATCGCACCCTCCAGAAAAACGCATTCCAAGAGAGCGACAATCCTTATGGAAATTACTGAACATCCCAGGGCGCGTACGGAAAGTCGATCCAAGCGAAGCCATCAAATCCATTTTTACGATTAAAATGCTGTTCTCTTCGATGATGGCGTTTTACATTGGAACAATGGCACTTTTCTTATTGGATCGATTCAAATTTGATACTGGGGAACTAGGGATGTTCTTTTTCGTTGCAGGTGCTTTCCTCGCCTTCAATCAGGCAGTCTTATCGAAGCAATTTGTGAAAAGGATGGGGGAGTTCAGAACGCTGATTTTAGGATTGATCTTGACAACCCTGGGGATGATATTTTTGACTGTATCGTATAATTTGTACGTATTTATGGGGTTTTATTATCTGCTTAATCTTGGGTTATCCCTATGTTTCCCAACTTTCAATGCACTGATATCAATGCACGCCAATCCTCAAAAGCAAGGAGAAATCATGGGAATTAGCGAAGCAATTAACTCGTTCGCAATGGCATTGTTCCCAGTTGTATCGGCCCTGTTGTACGATTTCTTTGGCTTCGGATTGTATTTCTTCATCAGTGCGTTACCGGCATTTGGACTCATATTCGCCTTAATTAGCCTTAGGAAAATAGGCGTAAGAGCGTTCGATTGATTATTTTTTTCAAACCTTTTCCTCAGATATTACGTTGATAGTAAGGCGAGCAAAGGGATCAACGGTATTTTAAGAATCCAAGAAATGCACTATCTTTGCCGCCGATAATAATCAAACGAATGATGAACAATTGGATCTTTTCACTTCTTGTGACTTTGAGTGTTTTTGGCTCTCACGCGCAAGTAATTGACATGGAGCGAGGGAAGATGCCGAATCCTCGTGTTTCAGCGGAAAGACCAACAACGATAAATGCCACAGATCAAAGTAAAGTGGTCATATGGTCCAGTAATTTCAACAATTCACAAGATTGGACAATCGGAAATTCGGCAGGAAACAATGCCGATTGGGAGATTAGCGATGTTCCTTCTTTTTGGTGGTCATCAAATGCTCCTTTGGCCTCATCTTCAGGAGGGTATGCGGCTTCATTCAACTCTGATCAATACGCCATGGCAGCCAATCAAACGGAAAACAATGCCTGGGTTGAATCGGCCCTATTTGGATGCAGTAATTTCAATACGGTTGCGGTAACATTTCAGCAGTATTTCAATAAGTGGAGCGGACGTACATTTATTCAGGTGACCAATAACAATGGTCAAACTTGGGTTGATTACGAAGTAAATGCAGCCATGGAGAACAATGAAGAGACATCGAATCCCTCCACAGCCATGGTCGATATTTCGGCAACTGCAGCAAATCAGCAAGAGGTAAAAATCAGATTTCTCTATCTCTCCAATGCAATTTCTGATGGAGGAACGGACAACACAGCAGGTGTTGCTTGGGATTACGGTTGGATTGTAGACGATGTAGTTGTTGCAGAATTGCCTGATAATGACATTGCATTAATCAAGTCGTGGCATGCAAATATTGCTTGGGATTACGAATATTCTCAAATTCCCTTAACGCAAGCAAGCCCGATGAATCCCGGAGTTGTTGTTGCCAATCAAGGAGCCTTGCAGCAATCATTTGACGTTACGGCAACTATTACAGACGCTGGTGGTATTGTGAACACTACAAGTGAAAGTGTGAGTATTCCTTATGGTACTACGGACACAATTTGGTTCGATACTGGTTATACCCCAAGTGCTACAGGCGAGTATAACGTTAGCTTTTCCATACCGCAAGATCAAGATCCATCTGACAATGAAGTCATTGCCTCTCCATTATTGGTAACCAACAACATTATGGCGCACGATTATGGAAATGCGGCCATTTTTGGATGGGATCCGAACGCGACAAATTCCGACATCGTGGCGCTTTCAAATGCACCGCATTCATGGGGAAACATTTACAAACCAGAAACAGACCAACAAATTTTTGGTGTCGATGTTAATTTTGCTAATGGAACTACCCCCGGATTGCAATTTATGGTGCGCGTGCAACGATTCGACGCACTTGGAGGGATTCAAGGAAACTTACAATTGGTGAAAGAACAGCCTTATGTAGTGCAAACTTCTGATATTGGTAATGGCATTACCACTGTGGCATTCTCTCAACCCTCAATGCTCATTGGAGGTTCAGGATACATCATCGACGTGTTTAAAATAGACGGTACTACAACGGAAGGATTTTTTATTGGTGGATCTGATGGATCAACTGAGGACGACGATTATTCAGCAGTTGCCTATGGACCTTACGGCCAAAATAGTGCCATCAATTATTATGTTAATTGGGGATTTTCACCGTTAGTTCGAGCTAATTTTAACGCGATTCTGAATGCGGAGGAATTGACAGCCAGCGGGTTTTCGGTCTATCCAAATCCAACAACCGGAATTGTGAATATTGAGAATGATGACAATCAATCGAGCGAAGTTGAGATCATAACCATGGATGGGAAAATCATTGAAACGAAAACGATTGAAACGTCTACGTCTATTAACGTATCATCTCATGGCGCAGGAATCTATCTGATCAAGATATCCAATAACAAAGAATCCTTCACAACGCGCATCGTTGTTAGGTAGCCGGCTTTCAGTAAGTTATCCAATCTACCCATCTCGGCAATTCGGCATCTCGGCAGGCTCGATGACCTCAATGCTAGCTGACCTCAATGCTTTTTGATCTCAATGCGCAGTGACTATTCACTTCATCTATCTAGCAATCGATCAGTCAAACAATCGAATGATCGAAAGTCCACATAGAAGCGTCAACGTCCTTTCTGAATAATTCGTTCAATCCATCAAATTTCCGTAACGCATCTCCGTCTCAATCATCTTTATTAATTTTGCTCAAAACTAGAACGAGATGAAAGCATACGTTTTTCCCGGACAGGGAGCCCAGTTCTCAGGAATGGGAAAAGACCTTTACGATACATCAGAAGTAGCGCAAGAAATGTTCCATGCAGCGAACGACGTGCTCGGATTCGATATTATGAAAATAATGTTCGAAGGATCAGACGAAGAATTGAAGCAAACGAAAGTAACGCAACCTGCAATTTTCTTGCATTCAACAATATTGGCGGCATGTTTGGGAGACAGCTTTCAGCCAGATATGGTAGCCGGACACTCATTGGGTGAATTGTCGTCGTTGGTAGCGAACAAGACATTGAGTTTTGAAGACGGCTTGAGATTGGTATCGAAGCGTGCACTTGCGATGCAGGCGGCTTGTGAAGCAGAGCCATCAACAATGGCGGCGATCTTAGGATTGGAAGATGCTCAAGTTGAAGAAATTTGTACGAAAGTGGATGGAGTAGTGGTTGCAGCAAATTACAACTGCCCGGGACAATTGGTGATTTCGGGTGCAGTTCCTGCGGTTGAAAAAGCCTGCGAATTAGCAACAGAAGCGGGAGCACGCCGAGCAATGGTATTGCCAGTTGGTGGTGCCTTCCATTCTCCATTAATGGAACCCGCGCGCGAAGAGTTAGCAGCAGCTATTGAAGCAACAACGTTCAACACGCCTTCTTGCCCAGTCTATCAAAATGTAACAGCGAGTGCAGTGACAGATCCTTCGGAGATTAAGAAGAATTTGGTGGCTCAATTAACGGCTCCTGTGCGTTGGACGCAAACAATGAATCAAATGATTGCAGACGGATGTGAAGAAGTGATTGAAGTGGGGCCAGGTAAGGTTTTACAAGGACTCTTCAAAAAAGTAGATCGCAAATTTCCAACATCAAGCGCAGCTTTGGAAGAGGCTTAGAAGAACATTATATATTTCTTTAGAACCCTGGCATCGTAATGATCGTCAGGGTTTTTTCTTGCATGAAATTCGCTTGATCTTAATAGTCTGCATCGGCATCTCGGCATCTCGGCATCTCGGCAAGCTCGATGACCTCAATACTCGATGACCTCAATTCTCGATGACCTTTTCGCCCAATCCGTTGGGCATTCGAACAGTGAATCAATCGAAACATCTAAAAAAAATCACGTTTTATGGAAATCTGTTAACGTGCACATCTCAATAGAGAACAAAGCAGAAATTAAAATCAATTCTTATGAAAAAAATAATAGCACTCGCGATCATAATTTTGGGAACGGGAACCTTAAACGCCCAGGTTGCTTATGGCGAGGTAATGGGAGAAGTAGCAGATTCTACCGGAGAGAAAATATTCGATGCTCATGTATTTATTGACGATGTATTCGGACAACGGTATCAGGCCAAAACGGATCCAGATGGAAGGTTTAGAATCTCGGGAATTCCTGTGGGAGAATACACGTTGAACGTGCGTCAGGACTTGGACACCCTTACCGGAATTTCTGTTGATGTACCCGGAGATGGCTTTCACAACTGTGGAATTATCACCTTTAGTCCAAAGATGCTTCAAATTTTGCCAGGAGCTGTCGTGACCGCTAATAAAGGTATGAGATTGATAAAAGGGTTTTTACCAGTGAAATCGATGAAAGCGGAAGAGATTCAGAAAAGTGCGGTAAAATTCGACCTGGAAGAATTGATCGGTAGTATGTCGAGTGAAATTCAGGTGATGGAAGACGGTGAATTGGTCATTAGAGGATCGCGCCCAGGGGACATGCTCTATTTAATCGACGGAGTAAAAACGGCACAATTAGGCGCCATGCCTTCCGCAGCAATTGGATCGTTGACAGTATATACGGGTGGAATTCCGGCGAAATACGGAGACACATTGGGTGGAGTAGTTGCGATGGAAACGCAAAGTTACTTTGATCTTTACAGATCATGGGAATCAAGGCAATTAAAAGCAAACAATCAATAGCCAATAGAATTTGGTGCAAAGGAGCTTCATCAATTGGGGTTCCTTTTTTTGTGCCGACTTCTAATCGGTTTAATCGATTTAATCTTTCCCGTCAAAAATCGGTGTGAGGCATCTCGGTATCTCGGAAAGCTCGATGACCTCAATGCTCGACGGCCTCAGTGAAACCTCATTGGCCTTTTTATCTAATCTCTCTCAAATATCCTTCCCCATCAAAAAAAAATAAAAAACTTTTATGGAAATCTAAAAACGTATGCATCTCACTAGAGAACAAAGCAGAAATTAAAATCAATTCTTATGAAAAATTTAATGATACTCGCGCTAATGATTCTCGGAACAGGATCACTCAACGCACAAAACGCATTCGGTGAGGTAATCGGAACAGTTAAAGACACAGAAGGAGAAGCAATTTGGGGTGCACACTTATACATCGATGATGTGGGAGGGCAGCGTTACCAGGTAAAATCGGAAGAGGATGGAACTTTTAGAATCTCCGGAGTTCCCGTTGGAGAATACCAAATGAACATCAAATTCATGGGGGATACCATGTCAGGAATTTATGTAGATGTGCCTCGTGATGGATTCCACCAGTGTGGCGATCTTGAGTTTGTAAGTGGATTCATTAAAAGCATGAAAGGAATTGTCGTGGAAGCCGATAAAGGGATGAAATTGGTAGATGGAAATTTGCCCGTAACTACAATGAAAGCGGCCGAAATTCAAGAAAGCGCTGTGAAGTTTAATTTGGAAGAATTGATCGGTAGTATGTCGAGCGAGATTCAAGTGACAGAAGGCGGTGAATTGGTAATTAGAGGATCGCGTCCAGGTGACATGCTATATCTTATTGACGGAGTAAAAACGGCACAGTTAGGAGCCATGCCCTCTGCAGCTATTGGATCATTGACGGTATATACGGGTGGAATTCCGGCGAAATACGGAGACACATTGGGCGGAGTAGTAGCGATGGAAACGCAAAGCTACTTTGATTTGTATCGCGCTTGGAAATCACAACAATTGAAGGCGGGAAATGAATAATTAGCTCTAGTAAAGCAATGCCTTCCTTAGGGATCCCTTAGTTGCTGGGATCCCTTTTTTTGTCAATACATTTTTAGAATTCTACAATTCGCTAAAACTAGAAATGTCGAACTGCTAAATGTTAAATCACTAGTGTTTCACACATATTTTCCCTATCTTGTTGTGCGTGCACTCCGGCAAATTTTGGAGACACAAGCGGAGGAGTTATTACCGTTGAAAGGGGTATCTTGACCCATACAATGAATGGATTAAGAAGTAAAGGTCTACCCTAATCGGATTCCATCTCGACAGGCTCGATGATCTCAGTGACCTTTTCCAATATTCTGTTAAACTTTCGAACAGTCAAAAAGTCCAATTCGAAAGATGCCAAATCATCCTCCCAATTCTCTACAAAGCCTTCATAAATTGCTTCAACTCTTGCTCGTTTTCCTTGCGCAAAATCATCAGGCGGTTTTCTGACTGAATCACTATATATCCGTCCAATCCATCAATAATCGCCTCAGTTCCTTCTTCAAGATTAATAATGCTATTTGATGTGTGAAATGCGTGAATTTTGTTGCCAATTAGAGCGTTGTCCTTGTCGTCATGTGTAAGGTGCGTATCCAAACTTCCCCAGGTTCCCAAATCAGACCAATCAAAATTGGAAAGAACGACATCGATATTCTGAGCATGCTCCATTACCGCAAAATCAATGGAAATATCTTCACAAACCTCAAAACAGTGATCGACCTTATTCTGTTCGTCGGCGGTATTGTAAAAGCTCAAATCCTCCGCAAATAAGGCGTGCAGTGCCGGTTGATACGATTTCAAAGCATCCAAAACGGTTCCAGATTTCCAAATGAAAATCCCGGAATTCCAATAGAAATTTCCTGCGGACACAAAGGATTTCGCCGTTTCTAAATCGGGTTTTTCGCGAAATTGCTTCACGGGAACGCAAGCATTCGGAGCAACATCTGTAGTTCCATCAAATTCAATATATCCATATCCCGTATCGGGTCTCGAAGGTTGAATTCCGATTGTAGCAATACGATCATTTTCTGCAGCTTTCAATGCTTCCCCAATGGTTTCGGCAAAATTTTGCTGATTCACAATCAAATGATCGGCGGGTGAAATAATCAATTTCGCATTCGGGTTCATCGCATGAATTTTCGCCGCGGCATATGCAATACAAGGAGCCGTATTCTTACGTTGAGGTTCCATCAAAACCTGTTCGGGCTTTAAGTCTGGTAATTGCTCCAGAACCAACTCTTTGTATGCCTTATTGGTAACAATGTAAATGTTTTCTGAAGGAGAAACATGCAACAAGCGTTCATAGGTCATTTGAATTAACGACTTACCAATCCCCAATACATCCAAGAATTGCTTGGGCCGCTCTGGCACTGACATAGGCCAAAATCGACTTCCAATTCCCCCTGCCATGATTACGCTGTAATTATCCTTCATGCTATTTTTTTGACTTGCGCTAAAGCGCTGATTAAATATTTCCGTTGATTATTCGTGTTGGTACATACGTATCGCGTTCGTCGAAGGTTTCCTTTTCGATAGGATTTCCCGTTCAGCTCGAACACGGTTCCATTTTCCAACGTTTCCAATACCACAAATCCGTCCTTGGGCGTATCGTACTTCATTAAAACGCGATGCAAATTTTGATCGGTGCAAGAAGATGCTTTTACATTTAACAAAGATCGCTCAATGGCTTTGGCAACATCATCGGGCAAATGTCCTGCCTGAACCACTGGATACAACATTTTAGAATACGTATTCTGCCATTCTGTTCCGTGCGGTTTTACACGTGGTCCGTAGTTGTTGAAAGTAACGAGATGCGCAAACTCATGAATCGTAGTAACCAGAAAACTATAAGGATTCAAATCGCCATTTACCGTAATTCGGTGCAGCCCCTCACGCTCTGCTCTGAAATCTCCCAATTTCGTTTTTCGAGGTTTTGCCACACGAAATTGAACGGGGTGTTGAATCATTAAATCGACTACGTACGAGACATATTCTGTCGGCAGATACTTACTCAAAACCCGATTATATTGCTCAACTTTCTTGCTCACGGAAATCAAAAATACGAGTTTCCACGGTCACCACGACTGAATTCGCAATGAATAAATTGCTAGTAGAAAAAATACCGCTAAATTAGCATCGATGCTTAAGATTCTTAAGAATATCGGTAACTATATGCAGATGCTTTGGATCGTGTTTTCACGTCCAGAGAAGTGGTCTGTTTTCCGCCGTCGAATGGTGGAGGAAGTTCAGCGCATTGGTGTGGATTCAATTCCCATCGTTGGTTTGATGTCCGTGTTTATGGGAGGGGTAATTGCACTGCAAACCGCTTCAAATATGGATTCGCCCTTGTTACCAGAATATACCATCGGATACATCACCAGATCGTCGACCATTTTGGAGTTTTCGCCAACTATTATGTCGCTCATTCTCGCCGGGAAAGTAGGGTCGAATGTGGCTTCTGAAATTGGTACGATGCGCATTACCGAACAAATTGATGCCCTTGAAATTATGGGGGTAAATAGCCGAGCATATTTGATTTTGCCAAAGATTTTAGGAGCAGTTTACTTCTTTCCTATTCTCATTACTTTCTCTATGGGGTTGAGTTTATTGGGAGGATGGCTTTCATTGACAATGAGCGGTTTGGCGTCAACAGAAACCTATCTGCTAGGGATTCGTTCGTACTTCGAACTTGGTAACGTGTTCTATGCACTTACAAAAGGAATTGTATTTGCCTTCTTGATTGTTTCAATCGCCTCCTGGTATGGATATTATTCCAAAGGTGGAGCAGTGGATGTCGGGAAATCGGCAACAAGAGCAGTAGTGAGCGCAAGTGTGGCCATTCTAATCGCCAACTTCTTCTTAACCCAAATGATTCTTCTATGATTACAGTGGAAGGCATCAATAAAACGTTTGGGGATCATCACGTTCTGCACGATATCAACGCCAACTTTGAAAAAGGTAAGGTAAACCTGATCATTGGTCAATCTGGACAGGGAAAATCCGTTTTAACCAAATGTATCGTCGGTTTGCACCACCCAGAAACAGGGCGTGTACTGTACGATGGCGAGGATTTTACGGCAATGGATCGCAAGGAGAAAGTGACCATCCGAAAGCAAATCGGAATGCTTTTTCAGGGGTCAGCCTTGTTCGATTCCATGACGCTTGAAGAGAATATCATGTTCCCCCTAACGATGTTCACGAGTTTGTCGAAGGCAGAAAAATTGGACCGTGTCAACTTTTGTTTGGAGCGCGTCAACTTGGAAGGTCGTAACAAACTCTTTCCAGCAGAATGTTCAGGAGGAATGAAAAAGCGTGTAGCGATTGCTAGAGCCATTTCAAATTCACCGAATTACTTGTTCTGTGATGAACCGAACTCTGGTTTGGATCCGAAAACGGCGATAGTCATCGATAATTTAATTCGTGAAATCACCTACGAATTTGATATCACAACCGTAGTAATAACGCACGACATGAACTCCGTGATTGAAATCGGAGACAATGTGATCTTCATTCACAACGGGCGTAACTGGTGGGAAGGCGATCGAAAATCCATCATTACGACGGAGAATCAAGAAATTCTAGATTTCGTATATGCGTCAGACTTTATGAAGGAGATTCGTACTACGATGCAGGAAAAACGTAAGTGATAGGATAGTCCACTTCGAGAGCCTCAGTCGCCTACATTGTCTAATCCATTCAATCCATTGAAAAGTCAAACCGTCGTATAATCGAACCGCTCCATTAATCATCCTCACTGCGGTCCACCAATTTTGTATCAACTTGCTTCGAAGGATTCACGCCCAACTTCTTCAAGTTCTCAACACGTCGCACCAAGTTTCCGGAACCATCCGTTAATTTCTTCATCGACTCTTCGTATGTTTTCGTGGCTGTGCGCATTTGCCCACCGAGCTTGATTAAATCCTCGGTAAATCCGACAAATTTGTCGTAAAGCTTTGCCGCTTGATCCGCAATTTCCATGGCATTTTTACTCTGATTCTCCTGTTTCCAGATATAGGAAATGGTGCGCAAGGTAGCAAGCAGCGTGGACGTAGAAACGATCACAATGTTCTTGTCCAATGCTTTTTCAAAAAGATTCATGTCCTCCTTCAAGGCAAGCGTTAAAGCGGGTTCATTCGCCACAAACATCATAACGTAATCAGGAGAATTGATTCCATGCAGTTTCTGATAATCCTTGCTCCCAAGCATTTTCACGTGACCGCTAATGCTATCCAAATGCTGTTTTAGATAGAGTTCTTGATCTGCTTCTTCGTCGGAATCAAAATACTTGCTGTAAGCAGTTAATGAAACTTTAGAATCGAGGATTAAGTGCTTTCCGTCGGGTAAGTTGATGATGTAATCCAAGCGTTGATTGTCGCCACTTTCCGTCTTGAGATTCGTCTCTTTCGAATAGTGAATGTCTTTTTCCAATCCGGCCTTTTCTAAAATAGATTCCAATTGAAATTCCCCCCAGTTCCCTTGGGTTTTAGAATCGCCTCGCAAGGCTTGTGTCAGACTTTTGGTTTCTTGGGTAATTTCACGATTCAATTCTTGTAGCATTTGCAAATGCTTGTCTAAAGCAGCAGAGCGCTCAGTATTCTTTTCGTTGCTATCCTCTACCTTCTTTTGGAATTCACCAATACGCTCTTTCAATGGATTGAGAATAGTGTCGAGGTTCTTCTTATTTTGTTCGGTAAACTTCTCCGTTTTCTCTTCAAGAATTTTATTCGCGACCAACTCAAAGTCTTTGCGGAAGCGTTCTTGCAATTCATTCAATTCAGATTTCTGAACCTCTAATTTCTCTTGAAGTGCATCATATTTACTCTTCAAGGTGGCCTCGGATTGCAATAAAACACTGTTTTGTGACTGGATCTCAGACATCGATTCCTTGGTGCCCGAAAGTTCTTTTTCTAGAATTGAATTAGTATTCCGAAGCGTTCCAACTTCAATTTCAAGCGAGTTATCTACTTCCGTAGGCGCCTCTTTCTTACGCATAGAAGCCAACAAAAATCCGAGGGCTCCTCCAACGGCAAGCCCTATCATCAAAGCGATGTAATCCATAAACTAAAAGTAGGCAATATAACCGAAATGCACCTTGCTTGAGTTGAATTGAATTGGCGCATTAAATTGACTTCCGAGAGCGTAAGAAATGGAGAAAACGCCAAGATTCGTGCGGAACGCAAAGCCCAATCCGAAACCAAAGGGCGCGTCATTGAAGTAGTCGCCGGAGACATTTTCGTACCACGTTTGGTCGTAGAAGGCAAAAACATGAGAGTTCTTGTCCAATAGAAATCGGTATTCTGCAACGAAGGAAGTGCGTGTGGTTGCGAGCAGCTCGTCTTCATTGAAACCGCGTTGTGCCGTCAATCCGCCGAAACGAAAAACTTCATTTTGGAAAATTTCATCGGCAATATAGAATTCGGACGTATTGGCCAATCTGAGAACGTGCCTGCGATAAATGGGAATAAACCATTCAAGATCCAATTTTCCGCGGAATGTGGTCGATTTCACAAGGGGCAAGGTGTCGTTGCGTTGGGCAACTCTGCTTCCAACACTGGATTCTATGTCCAACCGCAAACCACGTGATGGATTGGGCAAATAGTCGACACGATTGGAACTGAAGGCGAGTCCGTAATTGTTCGATTGCGTATTTCCTAGATTCGAATACGTCGGATTGTTCAGTCCTCCCGCAAGTACGCTAGATGTTAGGTTTTGATAATACGCCTTCAGATAATTCCAACGATTCAGGAAGTATTGCACACCGATCGTACCGTTTATTTCGAGGAAAGAAGTGTCCCGTTTGTACAGGTCGAACTGACCATCCAACCCAAAAGAGGTTCCAAAAAGAAAGGGGTAATTGAATCGTGAGTTTAACGATTGTGTTTGATCACGAATGCTTTGCCATCTCACGTTGATCAGTTCGCCGCGTTTCAATAGGTTGGACAAGCGCAGATTCAGTTCTCCTGTAATTTGCAATCGCTCGGAAATGGGATCGGGCTGTAATCCCACAACCCCATTGAAGGAACTTATGGCAACAGATTCCACATAAACGAACAATTCGCAGCCCTGTTTTGTGAAAAGGATTTCATGCGGGCGAATCTCCTTGATAAATGCCACTTGTGAAATGGCTCCAGAAATTTCCTGTAATCGTTTTTGATTGTATACATCTCCTTTGGCAACACCAATCAAACTGGTCAAGTATTTCTCGCTTACGGCTGTGTCTCCTTTAATGTGGATTTTGGTCCAGGTGAACAATGGGCCTCTGGAAATCTTGAGTTGTCCCTTGATTTGATTCTCGGTGATTTGAATGGAATCCAATTGAACACTTGCTAAAGGATATCCATTGTTCAGGTATGCATTGTGAATGTTCTTCAGATTGTTTCCAAGTTCTTTGGGTGAAATGGGCAGTTTGGCAAGAAACTTCTCTGAGATCCGTGCATGTCGTCTCACAAAATCAACTTCTTCTTGCGCAATGGACAGCACTGCTGATTCGAAGGGTCTGCCGAGAAAGAAATGCACCTTTGCACTTTTGGGTTGATAGGAAATGGAATCGACGGATGCTAGCAGATAGCCATCGCGAATGGCTTCATTTTGCAATTCTTGAATGTAGATGCGTGCCTGCAAGCTATCTCTGAACTTTGTTTCTGGATGCTTGATAAAACCTTTCAAATCGGATCCAAGCCACTCTATTGCATAGTTTTTCTGTCCAAAAGAAATTATTGGAAGAAGCAGTAGAAGTACAAGCCAGAATTTAGTCATCGCAATACAAACGTTTCGAAAAATACTTTATTCCATTGGATTTCGGAAAATCATGTTGCTGTTAATGATTGGATGGGGGCTATTGTGGCTTGGATTGTCCATTTTCTCTTGAGTGCTATCGTTGATAACTTTCCTGAATCGGCCATTCCTCCGCACTAATTCCGCAGAATCCAACAGCTTGGATGACCTATGAGACTTAGCTTATGGCACGATTAATGCATTCAAAATCAGCGATTATCAGGTTGTTGTGGAAAAGATTATTTCAATCTCGGTACAATTTATCGTAGATTTGTCGTTATATTGTAACACAACAATCTTATTAAACCTTTAATTCAAACAGCATGAAAAGAGTAATGGCCATTGCGTTCTTGGGGCTTACATTGACTGCATTATTAGCGGCATGTGGAGGTTCAGGAGGTGGGCACTGTGATGCTTACGGTAACAAGAGCGGAAGCGTTCAGCAACATTCTGATCAACTTCCTTCTTAAGGACCACGCAAGTAAAAAGAAATTAAAAAAGCACCGAATTATCGGTGCTTTTTTTATGCTTTGAATTTCGGTAAAATCCGAAAAGTAAAATGAATTCTTATTGAACTACGTTGAAAGTAATGCTGTAATTTGCCATAGAATCGTCTACAAGAATGTAGTTTTCCAAAGTACGTAATTCGTCACATCCATCGTTACACTCTTCAATTGTCATTGTGAACAATGCATTTCCTGAGAGTGTGTTTGGTTCCAATTTACGCTCCACAGAAGCATCACATTTAACAGCCAATGGATAACCAATGATATTGTAGTTGTTGAAATCAAGTGCCTGACGCGTCAAACCGCCATCAAAACTAACTTCAAACCAATCTTGCTGAGCTTGTGGTGAGTTCGCAGTAATATGCATCCCTGACGGAAAAGAAGAAAGAAGTCCTCCTGAAGACGGGTAGATAACTACCGCTTTCTCATTCATCTCAGTAATGATAGGCCCTACGTAAATGTCTTCTTCTGGAATATTACAGTTCTTTTTACAAGATACTCCAGTCATTAAAAGAACAGATAATCCGAATGTATATAGTAATGCTTTTTTCATAGTCGGTTGAATATTATGTATTTCTGGCTTTTAAGCCGCAGCTAATTTATTTAATTTTTATGACGTAAAAAATTATTTCTTGCGTAATTCAAAGTTACGACCAAGATAAACCTTTCGAACTTGTTCATCGGCAGCCAATTCCTCGGCTGTTCCAGACTTCAAAATATCCCCTTCAAATAAGAGATACGCGCGGTCTGTAATGGACAATGTCTCCTGAACATTGTGATCTGTGATGAGAATACCAATGTTGCGTTCGCGTAATTCGGATACGATACTTTGAATATCTTCTACGGCAATTGGGTCGACACCGGCAAAGGGCTCGTCCAAAAGAACAAATTTAGGATCAGTGGCCAAGGCGCGCGCAATTTCTGTTCTTCGTTTCTCACCACCAGAAAGTCGGGATCCCATATTCTTTCGAACATGATTGAGGCTGAAGTCATCCAAAAGTTGTTCTAGTTTTGCCAGGCGTTCTTGTTTCGAAAGTTTTCCCATTTCAAGTATGGCCAGAACATTGTCTTCAACACTTAGTTTGCGAAATACAGAAACTTCTTGTGGTAAATATCCAATTCCCAACTGAGATCGTTTGTACATGGGGTAATCGGTAATGTCTGCATCGTCGAGATATACCCGACCAGAGTCTGGCGTCACCAAACCAACAATCATGTAGAAGGATGTCGTTTTTCCGGCTCCGTTTGGACCGAGCAATCCAACAATTTCGCCTTGATTTACTTCCACACTGATGCCTTTCACAACATCACGTCCGCGGTAAGATTTCTTTATTTCTTTGGTATGTAATTTCATAATTCTCTAGAAATTGATCGCATAACGCGCACGAATGCCAAAATTTTGAATGTTGTGTACCGGTACATTCGGGTCTGTATGCGTCAAACGCCAGAATACATCCACGCGTCCGACTTTTAAGATGTTTTCCAATCCAACACTCACCTCAACGTACGGAATATTATCAAATCTTCTGGTGAACGAAGGTAAGTACATTTCTTGCAAATGGCGTTCATCAATCCATCCAAGAGCGCCACGAGCGGTTGTAACCAAACGCATTTTTGCCTTTCGAACCCAAGGAATCCGATCCAGGAAGAATCCATCCCAATGATTTTCAATCATCGCAGTTACGTAGCGATCTGAAATGAATTCGAAAAAATCCATTTTATTGAACGTATTTAATTGCAACCAATACGATTGATTTCCTTCGTGCACTTTCAAGAATGGATAGGCCGCCGTTCCGAAGATGTACCCCACGTTGAAACCATAGCGCAAGCGACCGAGGTATCCCAATCGGGCATTGTGTTCCAGAACAAAATCCAATTTTTGGTAATTGTAATCGCCACCAAATAAGTCTTTGATTCCAAATACGCCTTGTATAGAAAGAATCGGATATTTTGAGCGCACAGAGGTTCGATCGAATGCCCCTGAAATAAATTCTTCGTTCTTTGCCCAACGATAGCGCAATGTTACCTCGCTTGTTCGAATTTGATTCAAGGTGTCATTAATTCCTGTGGTACTGTTCGGGCGTACATAATTCGCCAATCCTAGCGCCGTGAATTCCTTCCATTCGAAACCGCCATATAAAATGACATCTTTTCGAATGTCTTTTTCCAGGTTGATTCCCGTGCGCTGTACAAATGTCAATCGATCCAATGGGCCTGTTCGAAGCAAGGTTCCAAATGTAGATCCAATGGCCGCGGCGTCAGGGGATTGCCCAATTTGTTCAATGTCGTACGAATAATAGGTGGTCAACATTCCCCGTTTTTTAGGCGTGATGTTGAAGCGGACAGAGGCGCCGTATTTTAAACGTTCATCGCCAAATCCGTAAGCAACACGACCTCCCAGTTCTATGCGCTTACTGAATTGGTTGGATGTGCGCAATGCAAATGCCATTCTGAATTTTTCTACCGGGTTGAATGTGACCAGAGAAAATGCACTTCCTACTTCTATTTTTCCGATTGGATAATAACCGGTTGTAGCCAGATAAATGACGTTTTTCAGCACATTAAAAAAGCGGAGATCGTTCAAAGAATCAATCATGTTATCAATTCCTTGCTCTTGCACAGATAGCGGTTCGTGACGAATTTCTGCCCAGTAGGCGTCGGGTCGGTTTTCGGCGCTATCCAGAATTTCTACGGTATTTCCCGATCGATAGAATGCGTCGGGTCGCGCCTGATTGATCACGAAGTTTGTGCGAGTAGAATGACGCCTGCCAAAGAAACCGTAAACATTCGATTTCTTGGTCACTTTTAAGTCAGCGATCATTTTTTCACTGGTTAACATCCAAATTTCTGGAGCCACCTGATCAAATTCATGCTCAATGTGTAATGCCTGTACGTAGTTGATATTTGCCCAGGGAGATACATCCATCGAAACGCGTTTTACCGCATACGTAGTGTCGTGAATCCACATCTCTCCTTGAAAGGTCATGTCGCCTTCACGTTTCGGAGCAAATCTCAATTTGTAACACCATTGGTTATCGATATAGGTTGAATCTTCCAAATAGAATTTGTAGAATCCTTTCGCAGCGTTAGAGGCTGGGCTGATAAACTGTTTGTTGAACAGAATCAGATAATTATCATAGATGTTCAAATCCAGATACATATCTCCCAAAAATTGATTGAGCTGCAAATTTTCAACGCCACTAATTCGCGTTGCTTTTACCACTTCTTTCTTCTTTTTTGGTTTGTTTCTGAAATAGAAGTCAGATACGGATTCGCTCAAGATTACTGGGAGAAAACTTTTTCCATTGTCGGCTGAATCGAGGTATGCCGTAATCAGGTCCATGCGCTTCACAAAGTCTCGTTCTTGAAACTTTTCGCCAATATTGTTGACATCAAGCTGTACCTTATTATATACTTCGTATTCGTAGGAGCGTAATTTTTCTTTGTTATTGACGGGCTTGTTCTTTACCATTCTGCGGTGCAGCACGTCCGACGGTCTTTCGTCTGGAGCTCTTACTTGGACTGCTTGAAAATCGGTTTGAATGAGTTGCAGTGTAACGTTAATGTCCTGAGCACGATCTCGCTGAATGGGAATTTTTTGAGTTACGTAACCGGCATACCTCACCACCAAAGTGTCTGTAGCATAGTATGTTTCTAGATAATAAGCTCCAACAGAATCGGTGTAAGTACCAATTTTAGCATCAAGAAATTGCAATTTGACGTACGGCATTGGGGCCCCGGAATCTCCATCCGTGACAACGCCCTTTACGATCGTTTTTTGACCGAAAGAAGTAGCGCAAATGAGCAAGAATAAGG
Source organism: Fluviicola sp. (assembly GCA_043584915.1). GTDB lineage: Bacteria > Bacteroidota > Bacteroidia > Flavobacteriales_D > Crocinitomicaceae > UBA4466. Next base: position 321,093 of record CP121319.1, on the reverse strand, counting down.
CAAAAAGTACTCGATGCATGGTTTCCTTATAGCAGTAGTAAATTAACGAAGAAAATACCGATTTGGTGCGTGATTACGCTTGATTTTTTCTTTGTTTTTCCACACGCTTCGAAACGAATATTCCGATTTCGTACAAAATAAGAATAGGAATGCCGACAATCACTTGACTAATAAGGTCGGGCGGAGTGATAAAGGCTGATAGAATTAGGATTGCGATGATTGCGTGCTTACGGTACTTCTTTAAAAAGTCGGAACCAAGAATCCCGAGTTTCGTAAGTAAATAGGACAGCACTGGAAGTAAGAAGAGCAAACCCGAATAGAAAATCGTGGAGAGCACCATGCTCATGTACGAGTTGATGGTGAAATCATTGACAACTTCGTCGGTAATGGTAAAGCCCCCAAAGAATTGAATACATAGCGGAGCCACCACAAAATATCCGAACGCTACGCCAGTAAAGAAAAGGAGTGTAACGTAGAGAATAATTCCCTTTGCCACAGATTTCTCATTCTGACGCAATCCAGGCTTTACAAACCCCCAAAATTGATAAAATACAAATGGGAAAGCGACCACAAACCCTCCCATGATACTCATCATCAGAGCATAAGAAAATTGACCCGTAACGGTGGTGCTTTGCGTTCCAACTGTAATGTCATCCATACAAACACCAAGATATTTGCACAAGAAATCGAAAGTGATAAAGTCCTTGGACTTCATTGTCATGAAGAGGTTCTCGAAAATCCAACCCTTATAAAACCAGAGGGCAACGGCAACAATTAAAATCGCAATAGCCGAACGCACCAAGCGCCATCTCAGTTCTTCGAGATGCTCTAAAAAGGACATGCGTTTTTCTTCTGCCATAGCGACGACAAAAATAGCGAATCATACCCAATATATAGTGTATTTCGTCTACGTGAATTATTTTAAAAGTTCTAATGACCGATGTTAAAAAATTGTGTATCTTAGATAGGATTAATAGCTTTAATATTTCGCTACATGAACTTAAAAGAGGCATTAAAATCGTACTTCGGTTTTAATAGTTTTAAAGGTGAACAAGAAGAGGTCATTCAGAATGTTCTCGATGGAAATAACACCTTTGTGATAATGCCAACAGGTGGGGGTAAGTCAATGTGTTACCAATTGCCGGCAATTATCTCGGAAGGTACCGCAATTGTCGTTTCGCCTTTGATCGCCTTGATGAAAAATCAAGTGGATGCTGTGCGGCACATTAGTAATGATGAGTCTATCGCACATTTCTTAAACTCATCACTCACCAAAACAGAAATCACCCGCGTAAAAAACGATATCCGAGAAGGGAAAACCAAATTGCTCTATGTAGCGCCGGAATCGTTGATCAAAAGTGAGAACATCGATTTTTTCACTTCTGTGAACATTTCTTTTTTCGCTATTGATGAAGCACACTGTATTTCTGAATGGGGACACGATTTCCGACCAGAATACCGTCGATTGCGTGAAATTTTTGAACGGATTTCAAATGTCCCAATTATCGCATTAACGGCCACAGCGACACCCAAAGTGCAATACGATATTCAGAAGAACCTCAATATGTTGGACGCAACGGTGTTTAAATCGTCGTTTAATCGCGAGAATCTCTACTATGAAATTTATCCGAAAAAAGATGTCGAAAAGCAAATCATCCGATACATTCGAACCAAAGAGGGGAAAAGCGGTATTATTTACTGTTTGAGCCGAAAAAAAGTTGAAGAATTGGCTCAACTACTTCAGGTGAACAATGTGAATGCATTGCCTTACCACGCAGGACTTGATGCCTCCACACGCGCGAAACATCAGGATATGTTTTTGATGGAGGAAGTAGATGTGATTGTCGCTACCATCGCTTTCGGAATGGGCATCGATAAACCCGATGTGCGTTTTGTCATTCACCACGATATTCCAAAGTCCTTGGAGAGCTATTACCAGGAAACTGGGCGCGCAGGACGTGATGGCGGAGAAGGAGAGTGTATTGCATTTTACCGATATAAAGACGTTGAAAAACTAGAGAAATTTCTTCAGGGAAAACCAGTCGCAGAGCAAGAAATTGGCCGTCAATTGTTGAACGAAATTGCTTCGTATTCGGAGACTTCTGTGTGTCGTCGCAAGATGATTTTGCATTATTTCGGAGAGGAGTTTGATGAGGCACAATGCAATGAAGGATGCGATAACTGTAAAAATCCAAGAAATAAAGCGGAAGGCAAGCACCACGTGGTTAATTTGCTCAAAACGATAGAAGCATTAAACGAAACCCAACGTTCGAAGCATTATTGTGCATTCCTTTCTGGAAAGGTAACGGCTGATATGAAAGCGTATAAGCACGATCAGCATGAATTGTTTGGCGTAGGGAAGGAGAAAGATGAACATTTCTGGAATGCGGTAATTCGCCAATCTGTGGTTTCTGGACTGCTTCGAAAAGATATCGAAACATACGGCGTATTGAAGCTGACCGAAGAAGGGAAAAAATTCATGAAGACGCCGCACTCTTTCATGCTCATTGAAGAACGCGATTACCTCGTAATTGATGACGAACCTATTGTTCAGAATAATAAAGGAGGTGCGTTTGATGAGGTGTTGTACGATCAATTGGTTGAATTGCGCAAGTCACTTTCAAAGAAAATGGAGGTGCCACCATTCGTTATTTTCCAAGAGCCTTCTTTGAAAGATATGTGTTTCCAATATCCGACTTCCATTGAAGAATTGACAAACATTCAAGGAGTTGGGAACGGAAAAGCAACCCGATATGGAGCGCCCTTTGTTCGGTTGGTGAAAGATTACGTAGAACAAAACAATATCGATAGACCGCATGACATGGTGGTGAAATCTGTGGTCAATAAATCTGGATTGAAGGTAAAGTTGATTCAAAACATCGATCGAAAATTGCCATTGGAAGATATCAGCAATGCACAAGGAAAAACGGTGGATCAAATCATTGATGAAATTGAGGCCATTGTTTCTTCGGGAACGCGCGTAAACATCAACTATTATATTGATGATATTTTAGATGAAGACAATCAGGAAGAAATCTACGATTACTTTACTGAGGCCGAAACCGATGATTTAGTGGAGGCATACAAAGAATTTGACGGTGATTATTCAGAGGAAGAGTTGCGACTAATGCGCATCAAATTCATGAGTGAAATGGCGAATTAGCGGTCTCCGTTCATTCATAATTCATCACTCATCATTAACTAAACGGCGCTAACGCCATCATCTGCATGCCCAATTGCAATGCTTTCGGATCAATATCAAACCTTGGATGATGCACTCCATGCACAATGCCTTCTTTTTCATTTCGAACGCCCAATCGGAAAAAGCACGCGGGAACTTCTTGCGAATAGTACGAGAAATCCTCAGCGGTGAGTCGAATGGGCAAATCATGCACGTTTTCTTCCCCAAGGTAATCTGCAGCAAGGTTCCGCATTTTTGAGGTTGTTGCCGGATGATTCTCCAAATACGGATAACCTCGACTAATGTTGAGATCTACTTCAGCTCCGTTGGATTGCGCAATGCTGCGAATACTGTTCTCAATCAATTTCAATGCTTCCTCGCGCCACGGTTCATTCATGGTTCGGAAGGTACCTTTGATATGCGCCGTTTCTGGGATAATGTTGGTGGCTCCCAATGCTTCGAAATGTCCAAATGACAACACACATGGAACTTTTGGATCACACTTTCTACTGACAATTTGTTGCAGGGAAGTAATGATTTCTGCTCCGGTGAAAATAGGATCAATGCATCGATGCGGAGTTGCTCCATGACCACCTTTTCCAATAATCGTAAGATGCACTTCATCACAAGAAGCCATGTACAGTCCCTCTTTAAAACCTACGTGTCCAGTTTCCATATCAGGAAAGACATGCAAGGCGAAAATGCGTTCCACTTTTGGGTTTTCCAAGGCCCCATCACGAATCATATAGGTGGCGCCTCCAGGATTCTTTTCCTCTCCCGGTTGGAAAATCAGTTTTACAGGTTGCGGCAATTCATTGCGGATTTCGTGCAAAATTTCAGCGGCACCTAAAAGCACTGACGTATGAACATCATGACCACAAGCGTGCATGACACCGTCAACTTTTGATTTGTACGGAACATCATTTGCTTCTTGAATGGGCAATGCATCCAAATCTGCCCGCAATCCAACACAGGGCGCATCATTTTCATGATTTTCGCTGCGAATGATAGCCACCAAACCTGTTCCACCCACACCCGCTTCGTGCTCGATGCCAATGGAAGTGAGCGTATCACTGACAAACTTCATCGTTTCATGCTCCTGATAAGACAATTCCGGATGGGCATGCAAATGTTCTCGGTAGCCTCTTACTTTATCGTAAAGGCGATTCGCGGCTGATTTAATGTGTTCTTTTATTTCAGAAGTCATTGTTGAAAGTCTTTACTCCAGAGGAAATCATTCGAATGGCCACGTATGCCATTAAAACGCCAAATACCAATTTCACAATGGCCGGATTGATTCGCAGTGCTAGTTTGGAACCAATGTATCCACCAGCGACAAAAGTTACGGCGATAATGAGGCCAAATTTCCAATTAATATTGCCGGAATTCCAATAGTTGCGAACCGCTAGAATCCCAACAGGCAAAAGCAGTACAAACAAACTTGTTCCTTGCGATTCATATTGCGACATACTTAAAGCGTACATCAAAGCCGGAACAATAATCACACCGCCGCCAATGCCAACAAATCCGCTAAGGATTCCGGCACTCACACCAATGGCAATTAATATAAGAAGTGTTTGCGTCTCCATAGCGTAAAAGTACGGATTTGGATTAATTCCAATGAATGCTATTGAACAAGCAGGTTACATCCACGCAAATCCGAATGATCGAATCGCCCCATAATTTCAAAACCGTTTTTATGCATTTTCCCCAAATCTTGAGTTTCAATGAAAGAGCAGCTATATAGATTTGCCAGGTCTACAATGTTGATTCCACCTGTTTTTTCTGCGTCGATATAATTATACGGATCGTTGACTTCTCGAATTAACACCTGCATCGTAATTCCAGGTTCGAAGCGTCCATCGCTCAAACTGTATCCTTGAGATAACAATTCTGTCATTCCATATTCCGAGGCAATATTGGGACAGTTTAGCCCATTTTTTAGGGTGGCGTGCAATGCTGCTTTTGTCATTTCTTTGCGACGACCTTTCATGCCGCCTGTTTCAATGATGATGGCCTGCGATAGATCTGGATGCAACTCCATGAGATCGAGTAGGGCATACGAAACTCCGAAGATGATTACTTGTTTTCCCGAGGCGATAGCCGAAGCATAACGATCAATTAATGCTTGGTGGTTGTCGAGAAAAAATCCGGAAAGAATCGAATTCGTACACTGAATCAAATGATCGACCATATACACCAAACTTGATTCGCCTTGCTCTAAATAATTCGGCAACAATGCGAGAATTACCTGATCCTCGGGGTTTCCAATTTGGTTTTGATAAATTCGCTTAAAGGTGTGTTCATACAATTTGGGGGAGGCGACAAAGTGCGAACTTCTCTCCCCACCCGTTCCGCTGCTTTTGAAATGTAACGCTGCTTTTTGATCCTCCGCAAGGATCGAATGACTTTTAAAAAAACGAATGGGCAAAAACGGAACCTCGTTTAGCTTCGAAGGATTTGTTTTGCCGAGGTAATTGCAAAAATCGTGATAAACGGGAACGTTTTCGTATTGAAATCGGAAGACCTCCAAAGCGAGCGATTCAAAATCGGAGCCATCAAAGTTACGAATGCGTTTTTCCAGCAGGTGCATGGATCAAAATTACGAAATGCGTGATTAAAGTGTCATCCCTACGATAACTGCTGTCAACAAACAGGCAATGGTACCGCCTATAAGTGCTCGAACACCGAGTTTTGAAAGAAGACCTTTTCGTGTTGGGACCAAAGATCCAATTCCTCCAATTTGAATACCGATGGATGCAAAATTGGCAAATCCACAGAGCATGTAGGTGCTCATAATAATGGATTTCTGATTGATCATTCCGGCTTCTTTCATTTCTCCCAATCGCGGATATGCAACAAATTCATTCAGGATGGTTTTCGTTCCCAGAAGTTCGCCAACATATATGGAGTCGGCCCAATCAACGCCCATCAACCAAACAATCGGTCGGCAAGCATATCCCAACAGGAATTCAAACGACAATCCAGAGTAAACGCCTCCAGCGGCAATGGCTTCGTTGGCACCGGACCAACCTCCTGCCCAGTTTAGCAATCCATTCCCAAGAGCCATCAAAGCGGTAAACACAAGCAGCATTGCTCCAACGTTTACGGCTAATTTTAATCCGTCTGTTGTTCCATTTGAAATCGCTTCCAAAGCATTTGTTCCAATTTTTTCTTTCGAAACGGTTAACTTCTCATTGATTTCCTCTGTTTCAGGAACCAATATTTTCGCGGCGATAATGGCTGCAGGTGCCGAAATGATGGAAGCGGTGAGTAAGTGTTTTGCGAAAAATGCTTGTTGCGCAGGATCGTCTCCACCCAAAAAGCTCACGTAAGCGGCAAGAACACCTCCGGCAATTGTTGCCATTCCACCTGTCATCAAACACATTAATTCCGACTTGGTCATAAGTCCCAGGTAAGGTTTTACCAATAGTGGGGCTTCCGTTTGACCAAGAAATACGTTTCCTGCTGCTGCCAAACTTTCGGCTCCCGATAATTTCATGAATCGTTTCATGATCCATGCGAAAACGTACACGATTTTTTGCAAAAGTCCCCAATAGTAGAAAAGACTTACCAATGCCGAGAAAAAGATGATTGTGGGGAGCACGCGAAAAGCGAAGTTTCCAAGTGCGGAATCCATGACACCGGTACCCATGTTTGCGAAAAGGAATTCAACGCCACTATCCGTGTAGGCAATCAGATCGACAAACTTTCCACTGATCCAACTAAATCCATTTTCTACAAATGGAACTTTAAGTACGAGAAATGCGATGATAAATTGAAGGGCGATTCCTTTTCCAATCAAACTCCAATTAATTGCACGTCGATTTGTGCTAAACAGATAAGCAATCATGATAAGGAACGCCATGCCCAAAAGTCCGCGGAGAATGGAGCTTATGCTGAAAGCCATACCTGTATTCGCGACCATTTTTGTGGGTTGATAAACAACGGCATTCATCCCGTCTCCTTTCAGTTTGATTCCTGTTTTTTTCTGAGTAACGGTGATGTGCTGAACACCAATCTCTTGAATCAGGGAGTCACCAATGGACGTGGCTACATGAGCGCCGTCACTGTAATGGAGAATCTTGGTGGATCTGCCTTCGCGCACCAAAACCGTCGAGTCTAGGTTTTGAGTAATATCGAGGTCCTGAACCAAACGCAGTTTCTTATCAGAAAGCGTCCAGGTACCGTGAATAGTGTCCGTCTTACCGAAATTGTGCTTGAAGGTATTCCCTTCAAAAGTGATAAAGTTCTTTTTGTTTTTGCTCTGCCAGGTTCCTTCCAAACTTTCAGGATTGACAGCATTCTGGGCTGTGGCCGAGAAAATTCCCAAAAGAAAGATGGGGAGTAGTAGTATGTAAGAAAGTTTGTTCACTTAATTAATTGCTCGAGCGCTTGTTTAGTTCGTCTCGAATTTTCGATGCCAATTCGTAGTCTTCATTTTCTACGGCATCTTGCATTTGTTTGTTGAGTTCGTCGTCCGTTAAGGATTCTAGCGTGTTACCACTCTCAACTGTTTCTTCCTCCATGCTTTCAGCGATCAAATCTTCTTCTGCTTCAGAGTCGTCTAGCATAATGCCAGCACTAGAAAGGATGGATTCGTAGGTATAAACGGGGCAATCAAATCGAACGCCAATAGCAATAGCATCGGATGTTCTTGCATCGATTTCCAACGTTTCTCCATTTTGTTCACACACCAATTTTGAGTAGAAAATTCCTTCTACTAAATTGTAAATCACCACTTCTTTAATGGTGATTTCAAAGGCTTGCGCAAAGTTTTTGAATAGATCGTGGGTGAGCGGACGCGTAGGAACCATTTTTTCCAACTCGATAGCAATGGCTTGTGCTTCAAATCCACCTATGATGATAGGGAGACGGCGTTTTCCTTCAGCTTCCGATAGCACCAAAGCATAAGCTCCAGATTGCGTTTGGCTGTATGAAAGTCCTACTATTTCGAGTTTTATTTTTTCCATGGTTAGCTAGCGCTTATCAAACAATCAGGGAAGCTGTTGGGGCTTCCCTGATGGTGTAAAAATACGACTTCTAATTAATTCGAAGCTTTGAATTTTTTAACTGCTTCTGTCAAACGCGGAAGTACTTCGAAAGCATCTCCAACGATTCCGTAGTCTGCTGCTTTGAAAAATGGTGCTTCTGGATCAGTGTTCACAACAACGATTACCTTTGATCCGTTTACTCCAGCCAAATGCTGAATAGCTCCAGAAATTCCTGCTGCGATGTACAAGTTTGGACGAATCGCAACTCCTGTTTGTCCTACGTGCTCATGGTGAGGGCGCCATCCGATATCAGCAACTGGACGTGAGCACGCTGTCGCTGCTCCTAATTCTGCTGCTAATTCTTCAACCATTCCCCAGTTTTCTGGTCCTTTCAATCCGCGACCCGCCGAAACAACGAGTTCTGCCTCTGGTAATGGAATTTCACCTTCTGGCTTCTTCGTTTCCAAAACTTTGATTGAAGCTTCTCCTGCGTTCTTTGACCTGGTTCGTTCGAAGTCACACTGCGATCTACAAGCACTTTCTTTGCTCCGTATTCACCGAGTGTAGCCAAAGTGGATGCATCTGCACCACCGGTTGTAACCACCGTTACATCACCGTCAAACTTCTTTCCATACGTAACGGCTTCCAATGCATTTTTGGCCAATCCGTTGTTGCTATTTACATATACTAATGTTGACATAATATCTTTTTTTAATGTTAGACTTTCGACTGAGGAACAAGCGACGTTGCAAATTGTTTCTTGTCCTTCATCTGTGTCTCTTTGGTCTAATTATTAAATGACTTTCGCCTCGTTGTGTAACAATTCTACCAATTCATCCATGTTTTCAGGATCAATTAGTTTGCATTCTGATTTTGCCGGTGGCAACAGGAGCAACAACGTTTAACGGTTTCGTACGTGCCGCCATAATTCCGCGCATGTTCGGGATACGTTGCTCAGCCATTCCTTTTGCACAAGAAATTACGAGCGCGCGAACCAATGCGTACCATTCGTCATAAGGATTGACAATATATTGTACTCCATTCTCGTCAAACTTCGTATCGCCGTCTGTGAAAGCGATTTTCGACGTAGTATCTGGAGATTTGCTAATACATACTAGAATTTTCATGAGATTTTTTGCTTTAAAATCGAACGCGAAAATAGTAATTTCTAAGGGGAAAAAGTAGTGATTTGGCAAGAGATCGTAGGATCCTTCAGGATTGATTTAAGAATTGACTTCTCGGAAACTAGCAGCTCTTGTGTTGTTTTTCGAGCAAATCTAGGTGTTTTGATTCCATAATTCTTTGATAATTGCGGGTCTGGAAGGAGTTCGCCCATGAAAATTGTCACTTATAGTAGTCGACACCATAAGTAGATCAAATAAATCTTTCTTGACATTCATGAAATTTGTACATTTGGCGTCCTAATTAGTTTTAATTTTGACCAGTTAAAATTGTAAGATGAAAACAATTCAATTCCGCGAAGCGTTAAGAGAGGCAATGTCAGAGGAAATGCGTACTGATAAGAACGTGTTTCTAATGGGTGAGGAGGTAGCCGAATACAATGGAGCTTATAAAGTTTCCCAGGGTATGTTGGATGAATTTGGACCAGATCGAGTAATTGATACACCGATTGCAGAACTTGGATTCGCTGGAATTGGAGTAGGAGCTTCAATGAATGGACTTCGTCCAATTGTGGAATTCATGACATGGAACTTCGCGATTCTGGCAGCCGATCAAATCATTAACAGTGCGGCAAAAATGTTGCAGATGTCTGGTGGTCAATATCACTGCCCAATCGTTTTTCGTGGTGGAAATGGAACAGCAGGTCAACTTGCGGCAACGCACTCTCAAAGTTTTGAAGCATTTTATGCACACGTTCCTGGATTGAAAGTGATTACACCTTCAAAATTGATTACGCAGCTGTTGTAGAATCTGTAAAGAAAACAAATCGTTGCGTTGTGGTTGAAGAGTCTTGGCCTTTGGCTTCTATCTCTTCTGAGATTGCTTACCATTTGCAGCGTTATGCTTTTGATCACTTGGATGCCCCAGTAATGCGCGTTACCCAAGCGGATACGCCTTTTGCATTCTCTCCAACATTGATTGATGAAGCATTGCCAAATGTAGAACGCATTGTGAATGCAGTGAAGTCTACATTGTACCGAAACTAGAAATAATAGTTGCTAAAATATCGAAAGGAGATCTGATTGAGATCTCCTTTTTTTGTGTGAATAAGAAAATGCAATGCTCTCAACTTAATCTCGGATCAAGCTCGTTGCTTTTATCTTGAATTCCTTCAGTTCGACCTCAGTTCTTCCTGGGTTTTGAATATACATTTGGATGGAATCGGCGGCGTGACGAATGTCTGGTAGGTTAAATCGTAGCGTATCGAAATTATCTTGTCCTTGTCGTCTGCCTAAAGAGAGCTCCATTGCCTCCCAACTGTAACAATTATATGCGCTCACACACTCCATTCTCAAGATGGAACTTTGCGTTGAGTCGGTGGTGGTGAAAACCAAAGGTACTTCTACCAACGTTTCATCTGTTTTGAAGGTGTTATACAGATGGAGTTTTCCCAAAGAATAGGTAGACTCAGACTTAATTAGCGCTTTCCCTTTGTGTTCATGAACTTTTCGTGTTGTAATCGTGAACGGAAGGTCTTCAAATTTCGATAGGCGTTCGGGCCATTTTTTATTACCACGATCAATAAGAAGGTACCGATGATGTATATTTTCGGGGTTCATTTCGCCCCAGACATGCCAATAATGCTCCTTCGTCATGCGTTTTCCATCCAAAATCCCCAATCGAATTTGCTCGCTCTGAAATAAGTTCAAGGTCAAACATCCAATTGCAAAGAAGCCCGCAAGAAGAGTCGCCATTCGATTTTTTATTCCATCGATTATATAAACAAGCGGAATGGCTAAAATCGGATAGGCATCCACCATCACGCGCTGACCGAATGAATTGGCATACCACCAACATTCCCAGGAGCTCATCACCCAAAGAAAGACCAAGGTAAAACTTAGAACTCCCCAAAATAATGCGCGATATTTCTTGTAAATGAACCAAAAGCCAAATGGCAATGCGAGGAACAGCGGTGTGTACAAAAGCCATCCCTTTCGATACGAGAATAAGAAATTGTAAATGTTCGGGTCACTCAGCACCATATCTTCTGTATGAAGATTCAGGATCACCCATTCGCCCCCAATTATTTTCCAATAAAGCAACTGAGGGATATTACAAAACAGAACCGCAGCACCAATAAACGCCATGTACTTCACGAATACCTTTGTCTTTCCAAATTCTTGTAGAAAAAGAAAGAACGGAATGACTCCAAACAGCAGTTGCGTGGGGCGAATACAAACGGCCAATCCAAAAAGAATGGCGCCAAACCAAAACGATTTCAATCGGCCTTCCTTTAGAAAGCGCATGAAGTGATAAATGGAGGCAGCATTAATCGTGAAGAGGTAGAGATGCGGTAGATCGTATTGATAATTAAAGATGAAATAGCTGTTAGTGCCAAGAGCAACAAGCAGGAGCACAATTCCAGTGCTTTTATCGCTTGCGAAAACCCGCAGCAACTTCCGCAAATATAGCAGGCCAAGAAAGATAAAAAGCAAGGCGTTCAGATGGTAGGAAATGTGATAAGGATGGGAGAAGCCGTCTTGTGGGTAGCCACCAATTTTAGCCGTTACATCCGCAATTGCGAAGGAGGGAAGCAATACGAATGACATTCCCATGTGGTAAATATTCAATTCGTTCGGATGGTTCTTCTTTTCTAACTGATAGGCATACGTCCCATAACAATACTTGTCTTGTTTCTGCTGCATCCATTCCTGTTCGAATTTAAGATGACCATGTTCATACATTTGCGGCAAGTAGGCATAGTAACCAAAGCCGTCATAAGCACAAAGACATGGTTTTTCGCCGGAATTAACTTTCGAAACTTTATCGTACGTGGTGAATGCGAATACCAACGTAAGAAGTATCACGACTTTACCAGAAAGCGTTCGGTGCCATGTCATAATTCAAAGATATATTTCTTTTTGCGTTATTTGTGTCGCTAAAGAATTAGCACAACAAGAAATGACTGTTATTGATTTATTACTGGGTCTTCTTCTGCTGTTCGTATGTATCGTTCTGGTAAATTATTCCCGAATGTCTTACAGAAGGGAAAAGTATGATATGGCCGCATTGATGTTGGTCTTAGTAAGTCTATTTTTGGGGCTGTATATTGCTGGGACTCCACACCTGCAGCCATGGGATGAAAGATACCATGCACTCGTTGCTAAGAACATGATGGATCATCCATTTCTTCCAACGTTGTATGAAAATCCGATACTGCCTTTTGATTACAAACAATGGGCAGGAAATCATATCTGGGTGCACAAACAACCCGTGACTTTGTGGGGGATTTCTCTCAGCATGAAATTATTTGGAGTCAATACTTTTGCCGTTCGTTTGCCTTCAATTTTGATGATGGCAGGTACAGTTTATACGGTGTATCTCATTGGTAAGCAGCTGTTCAATCCTCGTGTCGGGCTACATGCTTCTTTTTTTTGTGCGATAAATGGACTTATCCTTGATCTCGTCGGAGGGAAGATGGCTACGGATCATGTCGATGTCTCCTTTATGTTTTTTGTGACTTTGTCCATTCTATGTGCGATCCGTTTCTCGCAATCCCGAAAGTTCTGGTGGAATGTCTTTTGCGGAATCTCCATCGGCTTGGCGATATTGTGCAAATGGCTCCCGGCTTTAATAGTACTCCCTATATGGTTGGTATTAGTGTTGCACTACAAACACAAATTCAAGCACTTCTTTTTTCAGGGACTGGTATTGCTTGGAGCTGTTATTCTGGTAGCGTTGCCATGGCAGTTGTATATCTACGCAAATTTCCCTTTGGAAGCCGCCTGGGAAAGCAAGTACAATGTGATGCACTTATTCCAAGATCTGGAAAATACGGGGAAGCCGTGGTTCTATTATTTAGATGTTATGCGCGTATCGTATGGTGAATTGATCTACTTCCCTTTGATTTGGGTTATCTACAAGACTGTGAAGAAGAGGATTGATGGTCGCTATTGGGTTTTGCTGATATGGGTGATAATTCCTTACCTCTTCTTTTCCTTCTCTGCAACAAAACTCCAAGGCTACACATTGTTTAGTGCCGGCGGACTCTTCCTAATAACGGCTTTATTCATCGATGCATTAATGGATGAGAAGATCAACGTAAAATTCAAATGGGCAAAATACGGTATCATTATTTTATTGTTTGCATTGCCCGTTCGTTATAGCATAGAACGTTTAAAACCATTTGAGCGCTATTTTGAACTTCCAGATTGGCAGAATGAGATCTATTCGTTTTCACACAAAATCGGAGATCGAGAAGATGTGGTAATATTCAATACCGACCACCCGATTGAGTATATGTTTCACACGGAAGCTACAGCGTACATCGGGATACCTTCTGCCCATGTGATGGATTCATTGGAGTCAGTGGGGTATCAAGTCTATATTGTCAAAGAAGGAAATATTCCAGAGAAATGGACGCCGAATCGATAAAATTCAATGCGGCAGTGTTTCAATCAGAAAGAAGTTAGGTTATAGCATTGAGCAGAGGTACAGCATCTTGCGAATCGCCGTGGAAATCTTGTTGAAAACTCAAAATCCGATCACTTCAAAATAAACACTCCGATGAGTATATTTGATTAGTTGAAAATCGCGCCGAAAATCATAAGAAAGATGCTCGGAATTCTCAATTTCAGATTTTCAATTTCTTATCAGCAAGAAGATGTAAACATCACAATGTGAAAAAACACGTCTTTTTTTGCGGAGTCCCTTGATTTATAAAATAATCCTTCTATCTTTGCACCCCCAAAAGTGTGTTTGGGCGAAATTTATATTAATTAAAGTTAACAGTATTTTTTATGCCAACTATCCAACAATTAGTTCGCAAAGGGAGAAAAGTTGTGGTTAAGAAAAGCAAGTCTGCAGCACTTGATTCTTGTCCTCAGCGTAAAGGAGTATGTGTGCGTGTGTACACCACTACACCTAAGAAGCCGAACTCGGCTATGCGTAAAGTTGCCAGAGTGCGACTAACAAACGGTAAGGAAGTCAACGCTTACATCGGAGGTGAGGGACACAACCTTCAAGAACACTCATTAGTATTAGTACGTGGAGGAAGAGTTAAAGATCTTCCAGGGGTACGTTACCACATCGTTCGCGGTGCGGAAGATACTGCCGGAGTGGAAGGAAGAACTCAACGTCGTTCGAAGTATGGAACTAAACGACCTAAGAAGTAACATTCTTTAACCCTTTAAAAACATCATAAGATGAGAAGAAGAAAAGCGAAAAAGATAGCTATCCTACCGGACCCAAAGTTCAATGACGTGACGGTAACCAAGTTTGTAAATAACTTGATGTTCAGCGGAAAGAAAAACTTAGCATTCAAGATTTTCTACGAAGCAATGGAAATCATTGATAGCAAAGTAGAAGATTCAACAGGATTAGAAACGTGGAAAAAAGCGTTGGAAAACATTACTCCAAGCGTTGAAGTACGTAGCCGCCGTGTAGGTGGGGCGACTTTCCAGATTCCTACTCCAGTTCGTGAAGGACGTAAGCAGTCTCTCGGAATGAAATGGTTGATCGGATATGCTCGTAAGCGTAACGAAAAAACAATGGCTCAGAAGTTAGCTGCTGAGGTTATTGCAGCATCTAAAGAAGAAGGTGCAGCTTACAAAAAGAAAGAAGATACATTAAGAATGGCTGAGGCAAACAAAGCATTCTCACACTTTAGATTCTAATAGAAATGGCTAGAGATCTTAAATTTACAAGAAACATCGGAATTGCTGCACACATTGATGCAGGTAAGACGACAACTACTGAGCGTATCCTTTACTACGGTGGAGTGAACCACAAAATCGGTGAGGTACACGACGGTGGTGCTACAATGGACTGGATGGAGCAAGAGCAAGAGCGTGGGATCACGATTACTTCTGCTGCAACAACATTGAACTGGAACTACCGTGATCAACAATATCACGTAAACATTATCGATACTCCTGGTCACGTTGACTTCACCGTAGAGGTGAACCGTTCATTACGTGTACTTGATGGATTGGTATTCTTGTTCTCAGCAGTTGACGGTGTAGAGCCTCAATCTGAAACAAACTGGAGATTGGCAAATAACTATAACGTACCACGTATTGGTTTCGTTAACAAGATGGACCGTCAAGGTGCGGATTTCTTGAATGTTTGTGCACAAGTAAAAGAAATGCTTGGTAGCCATGCGTTGCCATTGCAAATCAATATCGGTGCTGAAGATGATTTCAAAGGTGTGGTTGATTTAATCAACTTCAAAGGGATCACATGGAGCGAGGAAGATATGGGAATGACTTTCCAAGAGATTCCAATTCCAGACGATATCATGGAAGAAGCTACTCAATTGAGAGAAGAGTTGTTGGAGGCGGTTGCTGAATTCGATGAGTCTGAATCATTGATGGAGAAATTCTTCGAAGATCCAGAATCTTTGACAGAGCGCGAAATCCTTGACGCATTGCGTGAAGCTACAATCGCTGGTAAAGTAGTACCAATGATGTGTGGATCTGCATTTAAGAACAAAGGAGTTCAAACAATGTTGGACATGGTGATGGAAATTCTTCCTTCTCCAATGGATGTTGAAGGTATTGAAGGAACAAATCCTAAAACAGACGAGCCTGAAGTACGTCAGCCATCTGTAGATGAGCCGTTCGCAGGTTTAGCATTTAAAATCGCAACCGATCCTTTCGTTGGTCGTTTGTGTTTTACACGTGCTTACTCTGGTAACTTACCAGCCGGATCATATGTACACAATTCACGTACAGGAAACAAAGAGCGTATCTCACGTATCTTCCAAATGCACGCCAACAAGCAAAATCAAATTGACGCACTTCCCAATCGTATTGGAATCAATGGATTTCCCAGATCCAGTAATCGGGGTGTACAGATGAGGAATCAGGTCAAACAATTATCTCAGGAATGGGAGAGTTGCACTTGGATATCATTATCGATCGTTTGAGACGTGAGTTCAAAGTTGAGGTAAACCAAGGTGCTCCTCAAGTGAACTACCGTGAGAACTTTACTCAATCTATTGAGCATAGAGAGGTGTACAAGAAACAATCAGGTGGACGTGGTAAATTCGCAGACATCGTTGTTACTATTGAGCCTCAAGAAGATAAGGAGAAAGTTGGATTGGAATTCATTAACACTATTAAAGGTGGTAACATTCCAAAAGAATTTATTCCTTCTGTAGAAAAAGGATTCCAAGAGTCAATGAATGCAGGTATCTTGGCAGGCTTCCCTATCGATGCAATGAAAGTAGAATTGGTTGATGGATCTTTCCACCCGGTGGATTCGGATCAATTGTCTTTCGAATTGGCAGCGAAAATGGCCTTCCGTGCAGCATTGCCGAAATGTTCTCCAGTTCTTCTTGAGCCTATCATGAAGTTGGAGGTAGTTACTCCAGAAGAAAACATGGGTGATATCGTTGGTGACCTTAACCGTCGTCGTGGTGTAATGAGAGGAATGGATGATAAAAACGGAGCGAAAGTCGTGAAAGCGGATGTTCCATTATCTGAAATGTTTGGATACGTTACACAATTGAGAACAATGTCTTCTGGGCGTGCAACGTCAAGTATGGAGTTCTCTCACTACGCTGAGGCGCCAAAGAATATTGCTGAAGAAGTAGTAGCGAAAGTTAAAGGTGTTACCGCATAATTTATTGAAAGATGAGTCAAAAAATCAGAATCAAATTGAAATCATACGATCACAACTTAGTTGACAAATCAGCTGAGAAGATTGTAAAAACAGTAAAATCTACAGGTGCGGTAGTAAGTGGTCCAATTCCACTTCCAACACATAAACGCATTTACACAGTATTGAAATCACCACACGTTAACAAAAAAGCGCGTGAGCAGTTTCAATTGTGCTCTTACAAACGTTTGATGGACATCTACAGTTCTTCTTCAAAGACTGTTGACGCCTTGATGCGTTTGGAATTGCCAAGCGGTGTAGACGTAGAGATTAAAGTAAATGCCAGGGATTATTGGTAAAAAAGTCGGAATGACTAGCATCTACAGTGCCGAGGGTAAAGCAATGCCATGCACGGTGATAGAAGCTGGTCCTTGTGTGGTCACACAGATCAAAACACAAGACAGAGATGGTTACGATGCCGTTCAATTAGGTTTTGGAGAGCGTAAAGAAAAAAACACTCCAAACGCGTTGAAAGGTAGGAACATCTAAAGGAAAAGGTTTCCAAGGGGTTGTAAAACGTCACAATTTTGGTGGGGTTGGACAAGCTACTCACGGTCAGCACAACAGATTACGTGCGCCAGGATCGATCGGAGCGGCCTCTTATCCAGCACGTGTATTCAAAGGAATGCGCATGGCCGGACAAATGGGGAACGCTAGAGTGAAAATGGAAAACCTTCAAGTATTGAAAGTTTTGGCTGACAAAAACCTGATTTTAGTGAAAGGGTCCGTTCCAGGACCTAAAGGTTCAACCGTAACAATTGAGAAGTAATGAAATTGAAAGTAACAAGCGCAAAAGGAGCTGCTACTTCTAAGGAAGTGAGCTTGTCAAAAGATGTTTTCGGAATTGAGCCGAACGATCACGCGATCTATCTTGACGTAAAACAGCATCTTGCTAACCGTCGCCAAGGAACACACAAAGCGAAGGAAAGAGCAGAGATTCAAGGATCAACTAAAAAGATCAAGAAGCAAAAAGGAACTGGTGGAGCTCGTGCGGGTTCAATCAAGTCTGGTACACGTGTTGGTGGAGGTCGTATTTTCGGACCACGCCCGCGTAACTACAGCTTCAAATTGAATGTGAAAACAAAACGATTGGCTCGTAAGTCAGCGTTTTCTCACAAAGCAAAAGCAATTGGTGAAAAGAATGACAACGTTTACTTGTCCTCACGTAACCTTAAGAAAGTAAAAGTCGTAACTGCTGATTCAGTAAATACATTTGATGTATTGAACGCTCAGAAAGTAGTAATGGATGCCTCTTCAGTTGAAGCAATTGAAAAGATTCTAAACTAATTCGGAATGAAGACAATTATTAAAAAGCCAATCATCACAGAGAAAGCTACAACGCAGAGCGAAATGGAAAACCGTTTCACCTTCGAAGTTGCAACTGCTGCGAACAAGATAGAAATAAAAAATGCCGTCGAGAACATGTATGGAGTTCAGGTAACTGAAGTTCGGACCATGAATTATGGCGGTGGAAAATCCTCTACGAAATATACGAATAGAGGTATCGTTGAGCAACGTAGCAAAAAGTGGAAAAAAGCTGTTGTTACTGTTGCAGATGGAGAGACGATTGATTTGTTTAATAACTTTTAAGAACTAACAGAATGAGTCTTAAAAAATTCAAGCCTACAACTCCAGGGCAGAGACACAAAATCATCAGTGATTACAAAGACATCACGCAAAGAGCTCCTGAAAAGAGCCTTGTGAAAGGTCGAAGTAAGTCTGGTGGACGTAACAATGACGGTCGTATGACTATGCGCTACATCGGTGGTGGTCATAAACAAAAGTACCGTGTAATCGACTTCAAGAGAGAAAAGCATGGAGTACCAGCTACGGTTAAAGCGATCCAATATGATCCGAACCGTACTGCTCGTATTGCTTTGTTGTACTACGCTGATGGAGAAAAGCGTTACATTATCGCTCCTGAAGGATTGAAAGTTGGGGATACAGTATTGTCTGGGAAAGACGCTACCCCTAATGTAGGAAACGCGATGTTCTTGGCTGACATTCCTTTGGGAACTGTGATCCATAACATCGAATTAAAGCCTGGAAAAGGTGGTTCTATTGCTCGTGGAGCTGGAACTTATGCACAGTTAAACGCTCGTGATGGACGTTATGCAATTGTTAAAATGCCTTCTGGTGAAACTAGAATGATTTTGACTACTTGTTTAGCAACAATCGGGTCTGTTTCTAATTCTGAACACAACTTGGTTGTATCTGGTAAAGCAGGTCGTACTCGCTGGTTAGGTCGTCGTCCACGCGTTCGTGGTGTAGTTATGAACCCAGTTGATCACCCAATGGGAGGTGGTGAAGGTCGTAACTCTGGAGGACACCCAAGATCACGTAATGGTGTTCCTGCAAAGGGATACAAGACACGTGCGAAGAAGAAGTATTCAGATAAATTCATTGTTGAAAAACGCAAAAAATAGTAGGATATGAGTCGTTCATTAAAGAAACCACCATTTGTACACTACAAAATGGTCAAGAGCGAGTACAATTACTCCTGATTTTGTTGGATTGACATTCGCAGTGCATAATGGAAATAAGTTTATTCCTGTTTTCGTAAGTGAGAACATGGTAGGTCACAAATTGGGGGAATTCGCTCCAACTCGTAACTTCCGTGGGCACGCTGGAAACAAGAAAGATAAAAAGAGATAAAAGAGCAGATTATGGGTGCTAGAAAAAGATTAAAAGCAGAAGCTCGAAAAGAGGCAAACAAATCAATCGCTTTCGCGAAATTGAATAAGTCGCCTATCGCTCCTCGTAAAATGAGCTTAGTTGCGGATTTAATTCGTGGTGAGGAAGTGAACAAAGCTTTAAACATACTACAACACAACGCTAAAGAAGCGTCTAACAGCCTTGAGAAGTTGTTGCGTTCTGCGATCGCCAATTGGGAGCAGAAAAACGAAGACAAGAACATCGAGGAAGAAACACTTTATGTAAAGGAAATCCAAGTAGGAGGAGGTGCAATGCTTAAACGCATTCAGCCAGCGCCACAAGGGAGAGCTCACAGAATTAGAAAAAGATCAAATCATGTTACTATCGTCGTAGACGGTAAGAACGCTGAATAATTTTAGATAAATGGGACAGAAAACAAATCCAATTGGAAATAGATTAGGTTTCATCCACGGATGGGAGTCTAACTGGTATGGAGGTGACAACTACGGTGATAAGCTCGTTGAAGACGACAAAATCCGTAGATACCTTCGAGCTCGTTTATCTAGAGCAAGTATCGCGAAAATTGTGATCGAACGTACACTTAAGTTGGTAACCGTTACTATCAACACTGCACGTCCGGGAGTAATTATCGGGAAAGGTGGTCAAGAGGTTGACAAACTGAAAGAAGAGTTGAAAAAACTAACGAAGAAAGAAATCCAAATTAACATCTTCGAGGTGAAACGTCCTGAATTGGATGCTCGATTGGTGGCAGATGGTATCGCTCGTCAGTTAGAAGCTCGTATCTCTTTCCGTAGAGCAATCAAAATGTCTATCGCAAGCACAATGAGAATGGGTGCAGAGGGAATCAAAGTGAAGATCTCTGGACGTTTGAATGGTGCTGAGATGGCAAGAACTGAGATGTACAAAGATGGACGTACTCCGTTACATACGTTCAGAGCGGACATCGATTACGCTCTTTCAGAAGCACACACAACTTACGGTCGACTTGGAATCAAAGTTTGGATCTGTAAAGGTGAAGTGTATGGTAAGCGTGATCCAAATTGAAGCTTCTCGTATCGCCGTTACTCGTTACATGAAGCGTGAAGGTAAAGTGTGGATCCGCATCTTCCCAGACAAACCAGTTACAGCAAAACCAGCTGAGGTACGTATGGGTAAAGGTAAAGGAGCTCCAAGTCACTGGGTTGCAGTTGTTAGACCAGGTCGTATTTTGTTTGAAGCAGACGGTGTACCGTATGAAGTCGCAAAAGAAGCTATGCGTTTGGCAGCACAAAAATTACCGGTGAAATGTAAATTCGTTACACGTAACGATTATGTTGTACCTGGAAAATAATTTAGGATGAAACAGGAAGAAATTTCAAAGTTGTCGGCACAAGACCTACAGGATCAGATCTCAAACCGTTCTGAGCAATTGCAAAAAATGAAATTGGGGCACTCTGTGTCACCAATGGAAAATCCTTTGCAAATCAAGCATTTGAGAAGATCCATCGCAAGATTGAAAACAGAATTAACAAAACGTGAAGCTGAGGCTTAGGCCCCAGTGACAAATCAGCTTGAAAATGGAAAAGCGTAATTTAAGAAAAGAACGTATCGGGGTGGTTACCAGCAGCAAAATGGACAAATCCATTGTGGTATCCGTTGAGCGTCGCGTAAAGCACCCGAAGTACGGAAAGTTTATTAAGAACACTACCAAATTCGTAGCTCATGATGAAAAGAATGAGTGCGGAGAAGGGGATACTGTTCGTATCATGGAAACACGTCCAGGTTGCTACGGCAGTAATAGTAAGAACAAAAAAAGAAGTACGTCGTCCAGACGGCTCTTATATCCGCTTCGATGATAACGCGTGCGTTATCTTGAATCAAGCAGGTGAAATGAGAGGAACACGTATTTTTGGACCAGTTGCTCGAGAGCTTCGTGATGCTGACTTTATGAAAGTCGTATCGTTGGCTCCTGAGGTACTTTAAAATAATTGAAGTTATGCAACAGAAATTACACATTAAAGTAGGAGACACTGTTAAAGTAATTAGTAAGTAATGAGTTATACACCTAGACTTCGAGATCAGTACAAGGCAGACATTATTCCTGCCCTTACTGAAAAGTTCGGTTACAAATCTGTAATGCAGGTGCCGAAACTTACAAAAATTGTTATCAGCCAAGGTGTCGGTGATGCCGTATCTGATAAGAAATTGGTTGACACAGCAGTGGAAGATCTTTCACGTATCGCTGGACAACGCGCTGTTGCCACAATATCCAAAAAGGACGTTTCCAACTTTAAGTTGCGTAAAGGTATGCCGATTGGAACGAAGGTAACGTTGAGAGGAGATAATATGTATGATTTCCTTGATCGTTTTATTTCAGTAGCGATGCCACGTACACGAGATTTCCGCGGAGTGAATCCAAAAGGATTTGACGGAAGAGGAAACTTTACCATGGGTGTGAAAGAACACATCATCTTCCCAGAAATCGATATCGATAAAGTAAATCGTATCATGGGAATGGACGTCACATTTGTAACAACTGCAGATAGTGATGAAGAAGGTAAAGCATTGTTAGATGCATTTGGTTTCCCATTTACAAAAAAATAAACGATGGCAAAAGAATCAATGAAAGCGCGTGAGCGCAAAAGAGCTAGAATGGCTGCTCGTTACGAAGCGAAGCGTGCAGAGTTGACAAAAATCTTGAAATCTCAAGATGACTCTGACGAGATGTGGGAGAAGAAGCAAGAAGCAATGATCAAATTGCAGAAGCTTCCAGCTAACTCATCAAAAGTTCGTGTTCATAACCGTTGTGGTTTGACTGGTCGCCCACGTGGGTACATGCGTCAGTTTGGAATTTCACGTGTAACATTCCGTGAAATGGCACTTGACGGAAAGATCCCAGGTGTTAAAAAGGCAAGCTGGTAAACAAGAGTTTTAAAGAAAAAAGAGGAAAGATGACGGACAAATTAGTCTATCATCTTTTGTCTTTATATCTTTGCACTCCATTTTTGGACAAAAAACGGCCAGATGAAAGACAAAAGACTGAAAAAGTCGCGAAAACCGTTACCGCAAACAAACAATATGAATACAGATCCAATAGCAGATTATCTGACGCGAATTCGTAACGCGAGCGCTGCACGCAAAAAAGTAGTCGAAATTCCTGCATCTAAGGTGAAACGAGCAATGACTGAAATCTTGTTCGACCAAGGGTACATTACCAACTTCAAGTTTGAAGAAGACAACAAGCAAGGAATCATCAAGATTGCCTTGAAGTACAATAACTCTACGAAAGTGCCGGCAATCACAAAATTGCAGCGTGCTTCTCGTCCAGGTTTACGTAAGTACAGCGCGGCGTCTGAAATGCCGCGTGTATTGAACGGACTTGGAATTGCCATCGTATCTACATCGAAAGGTGTGATCACGAACAAAGAAGCGAAAAGAGAAAACGTTGGTGGAGAAGTTCTCTGCTACGTATATTAATTTTTTAAGTCAGAAGAAATGTCAAGGATAGGTAAATCCCCAGTAACAATCCCGAGTGGAGTAGAAGTGAAAGTTGACAATAACGTAGTTACTGTCAAAGGTTCGAAAGGTGAGTTGACCCAAGAAATGGATTCTTGTGTAGGAAAAGAGGTTGCAGAAAAAGCAATTAAAGCGGGAATTACAAGTGTAGTATTCGATCGTAATGGATACTTGTATCACGGTAGAGTAAAAACATTGGCTGACTCAGCAAGAGAAGGCGGATTAAAATTTTAAGAATGGCAGCACAAACAGTAAACAGAGTAAAGTCTGCAGACATCGAAGGAATCGATCTTGAGAAAGTGTTTAACGGTTAATAGAAAAAGACATGGCTACAATTAAAAGTAAAGCAAGTTAGAAGCGCTATTAATCGCACTGCAAGACAAAAAGCAACGATTAAAGCGTTAGGATTGAAAAAGTTGAATCAAGTCGTAGAACATGAAGCAACACCTCAAATCCGTGGAATGATTAATAAGGTTCAACACCTCGTAGAGGTTGTTGATTAGTAATCACAACGCTTTTGCTGAGGCTACAGCGAAGGCACACTTAACGCATTAAAAATGAATTTACATAATTTAACTCCAGCGAAAGGTTCTACTAAGAACAGAAAGCGTATCGCTCGTGGTCAGGGATCTGGCCGTGGTGGAACGTCAACGCGTGGACATAAAGGAGCAAAATCTAGATCAGGATACTCAAGAAAAATCGGTTTCGAAGGTGGACAAATGCCACTTCAGCGTCGAGTTCCTAAATTCGGATTTAAAAATATTAATCGCGTTGAATACAAGGCAATCAACTTGGATATCATTCAATCCCTTATCGATCGCAAAAAAGTAACGGAAATCAATCCTACTGTATTGCAAGAGAATGGGTTATGTTCGAAAAATGAGTTAGTAAAGATTCTAGGTAGAGGTGAATTGAAATCTAAGATTGATGTTGCAGCTCACAAGTTTTCAGCTACTGCTAAAGCAGCAATTGAAGCTCAAGGTGGGAATTGTTCAGAAATCTAATTAAATTTGCCAACATTTTTTGCAGATGAAGAAGTTTATAGAAAATATTAAGAATATCTGGAAAGTAGAAGAATTAAGAAAACGTATCATTCTTACGTTTTCGATTATTCTGATTTACAGAATAGGTTCTTTCATCATTCTTCCAGGTGTTGATTATACAGTCCTTCAGGAAGCAAACAAAGCGAGTGGCGGTGATACGAATATGTTGGAAGACTTACTTTCCCTATTTACAGGAGGTAGTTTTACAAACGTTTCGATCATGGCTCTTGGTATCATGCCCTATATCTCTGCATCTATTATCATGCAGTTATTGGGAATGGCCGTACCAGCTGTGCAGAAAATGCAACAGGAAGGAGAGTCCGGTAGAAAACGTATCAATCAGTGGACGCGAATTGGAACCATCGTTATTTGTATGTTCCAGGCGCCTACATACATCACTTTATACGCTTCAAGTAAAATGGCGGATATGGGTGGATCACAAGTATCGGCCTTTGCGCACGATGCATGGTCATTTACATGGCTATCAGCAATCGGACTATTGGTTGCAGGAGCGATGTTTGCTGTATGGTTAGGAGAGCGTATTACTGACAAAGGAGTTGGAAATGGTATTTCACTATTGATCACCGTAGGTATCTTGGCACGTTTGCCACAGGCATTTATGGCGGAAGTAGGTTTGGAATCTCAAAACTTGATCAAGATTTTGTTGGAAGTATTCGCCTTCATGGTAGTAGTACTTGGTACAATTCTAATTGTTCAGGGGGTTCGAAAAATTCCTTTGGAAACAGCAAAACGTGTAGTTGGATCCCGCAACGTTGGGAACCAAGGAGCACGTAGTTACCTTCCTATTAAAGTGAATGCATCAGGGGTAATGCCGATCATCTTCGCTCAGGCGATTATGACCGTCCCCGTCATGATCTTCAGTAGTCAGGATGGAAGCGGATGGGCAGCCCGAGTATTCGGTGATATCTTCGGATTCGGATACAATGCGGTCATGTTCATTCTAATTGTTGTCTTTACGTATTTCTACACAGCGATCATGATCAACCCGCGAAAAATTGCGGATGATCTTAAAAAGAGCGGTGGATTCATTCCGGGTGTACGCCCAGGTGAAGAAACAGCAAGTTTTATTGATACGCTGGTTTCACGGATTACCTTCCCAGGATCATTGTTCCTGGCATTTATTGCCATCATACCAGCATTCGCGAATATATGGCAAAACAAGCATCAATTGAACAAGACGGAGTAATCATCGAAGCATTGTCAAATGCGATGTTCCGTGTAGAGTTAGAAAATGGGCACGTAATTACTGCTCACATTTCTGGAAAGATGAGAATGTACTACATTAAAATTCTTCCAGGAGACCGTGTGAAAGTAGAAATGTCGCCTTATGACTTAACAAAAGGTAGAATTACATTTAGATATAAGTAAAACGGGTAAACTTGATCTAAGACGCTAGACAAAAAGATAAAAGACACTTAGTCTACAATCTAATGTCTCTCAGTCTTAAATCTTAAAAAAAGATATGGCACGTATAGCAGGTATTGATCTACCAAAAAATAAAAGAGGTGTTATCGGATTGACGTATGTATACGGAATCGGAAGAAGCACAGCCCGTAAAGTTCTTGCAACAGCTGGAGTTGACGAAAATATCAAAGTTCAAGATTGGGACGATGATCAATTGGGAGCAATTCGTAACGCAATGAACGAAATCAAAGTGGAAGGTGCTTTGCGTTCAGAAGTTCAAACGAACATTAAACGTTTGATGGACATCGGATGTCAAAGAGGAATTCGTCACAGAGCTGGTCTTCCATTAAGAGGACAGCGTACGAAGAACAACTCACGTACACGTAAAGGTAGAAGAAAAACGGTTGCGAATAAGAAGAAGTAGCAGGCATTAGAGACTTCGTGAAAAACTTCTTGGTTAGGCGGTCCGCAGGTTTAACAGTGTTAAACGTGTAATAATCGCCCCAGAGGATTGACACAGCAAAGCAGGAGCAAATGTTCCTATTCAACTGAAAGCAACGAACATTTAAAAGCTAAAGAAAATGGCAAAGTCAAATCAAAAGAAGAAAAAAAACGTCAAGGTTGATGCAGTTGGACAAGCGCACATTCAAGCGACTTTCAACAATGTAATCGTATCATTGACGAATAGCTCTGGTCAAGTAATTTCTTGGTCTTCATCTGGAAAAATGGGATTCAAAGGTTCTAAAAAGAACACGCCTTACGCAGGACAAGTTGCTGCTGAAGACGCTGCAAAAGAAGCTCACGATTTCGGACTACGTAAAGTGAAAGTATTCGTTAAAGGTCCTGGATCTGGTCGCGAATCTGCAATCCGTTCGTTACACAACTCAGGAATCGAAGTAACTGAAATCATCGATGTTACTCCACTTCCACACAACGGATGTCGCCCACCAAAGCGTATAAAGTAAAATGGCAAGATATACAGGCCCAAAATCAAAAATCGCACGTCGTTTCAAAGATCCAATCTTTGGACCAGACAAAGCGTTGGACAGAAGACAATACGGTCCAGGACAACACGGTCCAAACAAACGTAGAGGTAAACAATCAGAATATGCTGTACAGCTAGCTGAAAAGCAAAAAGCAAAGTACACATACGGTATTCTTGAAAAGCAATTCTCGAACTTGTTCGAAAAAGCTTCTCGTATGAAAGGAATTACCGGTGAAAACTTACTCCAATTGTGTGAAGCACGTTTGGATAACACAGTTTTCCGTTTAGGAATTGCTCCAACACGTAGAGCTGCTCGTCAGTTAGTTTCTCACAAGCACATTACAGTAAATGGTGAAGTAGTAAACATCCCATCTTATTAGTGTTCGTGAAAAATCAAAGTCTTTGGAAGCAATTTCTGATTCTTTGACGGCAAACGTTCGCACATTCGATTGGTTGGAATGGAACCCATCACAGATGGAAGGAAAAGTGGTAAGCGTACCTACTCGTGAGATGATCCCAGAGAACATCAAAGAGCAGCTTATCGTTGAATTGTACTCTAAGTAATCATATAAATCATATTGGTTTTCGGCCAAAGGGTTTGATTGACCTTCTTCAAACTTACAGACCGCGCAACTGGGTAACAATTAAAACGAAGAAACAAAATGGCAATATTAGACTTCCAGAAACCGGACAAGGTGATCATGATCCAGTCCGATGAGCATCAAGGACAATTTGAATTCCGCCCATTGGAACCAGGTTATGGTATCACAGTTGGTAACTCACTACGTCGTATTCTTCTTTCCTCTTTGGAAGGATTTGCAATCGCTTCAGTTCGTATTGAAGGAGTAGATCACGAGTTCTCAACAATAAAAGGAATCGTTGAAGACGTTACTGAAATCGTTTTGAACTTGAAACAAGTACGTTTCAAACAACAAATCGAAGGAACGGACACTGAAACGGTTATCGTTTCTGTTTCTGGTCAGGAAACATTAACTGCAGGAGACATCGGGAAATTTACATCTGCATTCCAGGTGTTGAACCCAGATATGGTTCTTGCAATATGGAGCCTTCTGTAAAATTGGAAATGGAATTAACGATCATCAAAGGTCGTGGATATATTCCTGCTGAAGAAAACAAAGATAGCAACGCACCATTCGGTACTATCGCTATCGATTCGATCTTCACACCAATTAAAAACGTTAAGTACGAAGTAGAGAACTTCCGTGTTGAGCAAAAAACTGACTACGAAAAGTTGATTTTTGACATCACAACTGATGGTTCAATTCATCCGAAAGACGCATTGAAAGAAGCTGCGAAAATCTTAATTCACCACTTCATGTTGTTCTCTGATGAGCGCATCACATTGGATAGCGAAGTGAAAGCAGAAACAGAAGAATTCGATGAAACTTCATTGCACATGCGCCAATTGTTGAAAACAAAGTTGGTAGACATGGATCTTTCTGTTCGTGCTTTGAACTGTTTGAAAGCAGCAGACGTAGAAACTCTTGGAGATCTCGTTTCTTACAACAAGAACGACCTCTTGAAGTTCCGTAACTTCGGTAAGAAATCACTTACTGAGTTGGAAGACCTAGTGGATAACAAAGGACTTTCTTTCGGAATGAACGTTTCTAAATACAAATTAGACAAAGATTAGTATCGCAATTAAACAATTAAAAAATGGCGTAATAGGTGGCTGAATTAACGTTATGAGACACGGAAAAAAATTCAATCACTTAAGTAGAAAGACTGCTCACAGAAAAGCAATGCTTTCGAACATGGCTTGTTCATTAATCGAACACAAGCGCATCAACACAACAATTGCTAAAGCAAAAGCACTTCGCGGATATGTTGAGCCATTGATCACAAAATCAAAGAACGATACAACGCACTCGCGTCGTAC
Organism: Fluviicola sp.; assembly: GCA_043584915.1. Classification (GTDB taxonomy): domain Bacteria; phylum Bacteroidota; class Bacteroidia; order Flavobacteriales_D; family Crocinitomicaceae; genus UBA4466. The sequence continues at coordinate 292,610 of CP121319.1, read as the reverse complement.
AGTATTCAGTTACTTGCAAAGCAAAGACGCTGTTTCTGAATTGTTCCGCGAGGTGGCTCCAAAAATTGCTGACCGTCCAGGTGGATACACACGTATCATCCGTACAGGTTACCGTTTGGGAGATAACGCTGAAATGTGTATGATCGAGTTGGTTGATTTCAACGAGCTTTACACAAACGAAAAAGCGAAGAAAACTACGCGTCGTTCACGTCGTGGTGGTGGAGGAGGAGCTCAAGCAGCAGCTGGTGAAGCAACTGCAGAAGCTACTGAAACTACTGAAGAAGCACCAGCAACAGAAGAGGCTACTGCAGAAGCAACTGAAGCTCCGGCGGAAGAAGCGAAAACAGAAGAAGCACCTGCTGAAGAGCCAAAAGCTGAAGCTGATGACGCATCTGAAGACAAAGCAGACGACGCTGAAGAGAAAGAAGAAAAATAATCTTTTCTCGAAAGAAACGAAGGGACGCTCATTGAGTGTCCCTTTTTTTTGTCTTTTTTTCAACCATTTGTATCCACATGCGTTAGCATAGTAAACCAACAAGCCAATCGTTTAATGTTACGTATACTAATTAGTACGCTTTTACTTTCTATTGCTTTTAATTCCCAAAGTCAAGTTCTGGTGCCACTTGGTTTAACCAAGGCGTATCATGGGGTTTCGGATGGATTCACACTCTTTGCCCCCTTAATTAATTCAAATGTGTACCTCATTAACAATTGTGGTGAATTAATGCACACCTGGGATTCCGGAACAAAATTGACAGGAAATTCGGTGGAACTACTGGAAGACGGAACTCTTTTAAAAACATCCAGAGAAAACCCAGGACCTTCAACGGTAATTACTGGTGGAGGCGGAGGCCAATTTGTGGAAATCCTTGATTGGGACGGAACGCAATTATGGGAATACGAGTACTTCGGAGATTCGGTACGAATGCATCACGATGTGGAGATGTTGCCCAACGGAAATGTACTCATTCTTGCATGGGATTTACACGATTATAACGATTGCATCAATTCAGGAAGACGCGAAACGCAGCTGCCGGACAGCGTTATATGGAGTGAACACATCATTGAAGTAGACCCAACAACCGACCAGATTGTATGGGAGTGGTGGCTGTGGGATCATTTGATTCAGGATTGGGACGCGACACAAAGTAATTATGGAGTCGTAGGAGATCATCCAGAACTAATGGACATCAACTTCCATGGACTATCTACAAATGTCGGTCTTGATGATTGGATTCATGCCAATAGCATTGCCTACAATGAAGAACTGGATCAAATTGTGATGAACAGTCGACATACCGGCGAATTTTACATTATTGATCATAGTACGACATCTCAAGAAGCAGCGAGTCATGCAGGAGGAAATTCCAATATGGGTGGCGACATCCTTTATCGATGGGGAAATCCTTGGGCGTATGATCAAGCATCTGGAATAGATATCAAGTTATTTGGAGCGCACGATGTTCAATGGATTGCTGATAGTTTGGAAGGACCCAATAAGATATTGTTGTTCAATAATGGCTGGCAACGTCCTTTTGGAGATCCTTGGTCCAATGTGATGAAACTCGAATTGCCGTGGAATGCCACAACCAATAAGTACGACTATACACCAGGAACTGCCTATGAACCCAATGGGCATTATTGGGATTATTCCGATACGGTGAACGCAACGGCGCACGGCACGGATTTTTACAGCGGGTATATTTCAGGTGCTCAGGCAATTTACAATGGAAACACACTGATTTGTGATGGTGCTTACGGAAGAATTTTTGAAATCGACTCCAATAAAAATATCGTTTGGGAATATTACAATCCAATTGTACAAGGAGCTATTCTAGATCAAGGCGATAGTTTGCAGCCTTTTGCTTTGGGAACAAATAATCCAGTCTTCAGAGCCAAAAAATATCGAAGAGACTTTGCTGCCTTTGATGGGAAATCGTTTAACGGAACCGCGCAGCCAATCGAAGGGAATTTCGCCATTCCTTATGAATGTGGCGGCTTTGCCAGTATAACTGAAAAAAATATTGGATCGTGGAGCGTGTATCCGAATCCTGCAAGCAGTTTCCTTACGATTGAATCGAGTGAACCGGTAATTGGCGAAGCGAAAATCTGCAATGCACTCGGACAAACCATGTTGCGCTTTGATTTAATGGGAGAAAAAACAGCAGTGGATCTTTCTTCACTGGAAAATGGATCCTACTATGTGATTATTGAAGGAGACAATGCAATCAAAGTAAATGTGATTCATTAGAATGTTCCTGTAAATCACCGTGTTCATTTGTTCTATTTGGCAATTCATCAAGCATAATGAGCGTCAAGATGTTGAAGGAATAAATCCAATGTCAAGGAATTATTAACAACCGTGGATATCTATCCGCTTAAAATCGTTTTAGGTTGAATTTGATTGCCTAACTTTGTCAAAAATTTTCAGCATGCAGGAGACAAAAGATGCCGTTCTAGTACTAGAAGATGGGACCGTTTTTGACGGAGTAGCGATTGGGAAAATTGGAACCACTACAGGTGAAATTGCCTTTAACACAGGGATGACAGGATACCAGGAGGTATTTACGGATCCATCTTACTTTGGTCAAATTTTGATAATGAACACAGCGCACATCGGAAATTACGGTGTACACGCTGACGAAGTTGAGTCAGACGGAATCAAAGTGGCTGGCATGGTGATCAAAAAATTCTCTGATGGCTATTCACGCCCGTCAGGAATGAAGTCGCTTCAAGACTACATGGAAGATGACAACAAAGTAGGAATTGCAGATGTTGATACACGTGCTTTGGTGCGCCACATTCGTAACAAAGGAGCGATGAACTGTATCATTTCTTCGGACAATTTGGACATCGACGCTTTGAAAGCAAAGTTGAAAGAAGTGCCTTCCATGGAAGGTTTGGAGTTGTCATCAAAAGTGGCTTCGACAGAAGCATACGAAGTAAAACCAGAAAATGCAGAGCTCAAAGTAGCCTTGTTGGACTTCGGTGTCAAACGCAATATTACTCGATGTTTGGTCGATCGTGGTTGCCACGTAAAGGTCTTTCCATTGAACGCAACTTTGGACGAAATCAATGCATTTCAACCAGACGGTTACATGCTTTCCAATGGTCCTGGAGATCCATCCGCAATGCCAAACTCTATTGAATTGGTGAAGTCGATTGTGGCCTTGAACAAACCCACTTTTGGAATTTGTTTGGGACACCAAATTTTAGGATTGAGCCAAGGTTTGGAGACGGAAAAAATGTTCAACGGACACCGTGGAATCAATCATCCAATTAAGAACTTGAAAACAGGGAAAGGAGAAATCACTTCTCAAAATCACGGTTTTGTAATTTCAAAAGAAAGTGCAGAAGCGCATCAGGATATTGATGTAACGCACGTTCACTTGAATGACGCAACCATAGCCGGAATTGAATTGAAAGGAAAAGCCGCAGCAGATGAAACAGGATTGAGTTTATTCAAATACGTCGGAGGGGTTGGAGCAGTGACAATGCCCGTTCCAATGATGAACATTCTAAATGGAGGTTCTCACGCCGATAATAAAATTGACATTCAAGAATTTATGGTGATGCCATTCGGAGCCGATTCTTTCTCAGAAGGATTGCGTTGGGGAACGGAAATTTTTCATCACCTTAAAAGCGTTTTGAAAAGCAGAGGAATGTCAACAAATGTTGGAGATGAAGGAGGGTTCGCCCCAAGTCTTGGTTCCAACGAAGAAGCAATCTCTGGAAAGATTGGTGCGATCGATATCCTATTGTTTCTATCGAAGACGGATTGGCAGAAGATGATTGGGACGGTTGGAAATTAGCGACAGAAGCACTTGGAAACAAGGTGCAGTTGGTTGGTGATGATCTGTTCGTAACAAATACGAAACGCTTGTCTCGAGGAATAGAAGAAGGAATTGCCAATTCAATTTTGGTCAAAGTAAATCAAATCGGGACACTCACCGAAACAATTGAAGCAGTACAGATGGCTACGCGTAATGGATTTACCTCTGTTATGAGTCATCGATCTGGAGAAACAGAAGACAATACAATCGCTGATTTAGCAGTAGCATTGAATTGCGGACAAATTAAAACAGGTTCGGCTTCACGTAGCGATCGCATGGCGAAATACAACCAGTTATTGCGTATTGAGGAAGAGCTCGGACAAACGGCTGTGTACCCAGGAAAGCGTTTTCGTTACCTGTAGGAGTAACTTTTTGCCATTTCAATTGTTACATTATTAACAATCAGGTGAGAAACCAATAATAAAGCGGTTTTTTAAACTATTTTTTTTGGGAAAGCGCAACTTTGGATAGCTACTTGCGTCTATCTAGTGAATGAGGGTTAAATCCCTAGACTATTGACTAGTAAGAACTACTTTAAAATTATGAAAGCGACATTTATCAGCTTAAAATCATTCTGTTTATTCATCATGACCTTCGCGTTTTTGGGCGCTTATGGTCAAACTACCGAGACATTTCCTTACACCGGAGGTACTCAAACGTGGACAGTTCCAACGTGTGTTACGAGTTTAACAATTACAGTTTCTGGTGCGCAAGGTGGAGGTACTAACGGTGGCAATGGAGCAGTGATTACTGGAACAATTACCGTGAATCCAGGAGACGTTATTACAATGGATGTTGGAGCTCAAGGAGGAACAGGACCAGGAAGCGGTGGCTATGGTGGTGGTGGAACTGGACAACCTTCCTCTCTCGGATGGCCTTCCGGAGGCGGAGGTGGTGCAACCACATTTAGCATTAATGGGAACTTAACAGTTGTTGCCGGCGGCGGCGGCGGAATGGGAGGAGGAGATAGCTTCTCTAATGGTGGAGCCGGTGGCTGCCCAACAGGTGGAAATGGCGTGAGTCCTTTTGGAACAGGCGGAAATGGAGGTACAGCCACAACAGGTGGTAACGGAGGACCACCATGGACAGCAGGTGGAGGTTCTGGTGCAAACGGATCTCAATGGCAAGGAGGCGCTGGCGGCGCTGACGTAAACTTTGGAACTGCGCCTGGTGGTGGTGGCGGTGGCGGATACTACGGCGGTGGCGGTGGTGGAAGCGATAACATCGGAATTACTGCATTCATCGGCGGCGGTGGTGGCGGTGGCGGTTCAAGTCTTGTTCCAGCAGGCTTAAATTGCGGTCAAACAGGTTTTGGAAATGGAAGTGTAACTATTACGTATACTGGTGGAATTCAAGCAACAGCAGCGAACACTGGGCCATATTGTGAAGGCGAAACAATTCAAATTAACGGACCAAACGGAACTTCGTACATTTATAGTTGGACAGGACCAAACGGATTTACGTCCAATGTCCAAAATCCAACCTTGCCAGCAACAATGGCCGCAAATGGTACCTACCAATTAATACTTACAGATAACACGTGTCCACTAGCTGATACAGCAGAGACAATAGTGGTTGTGAATGAAGTTCCAGATGTAGATCCAACTGCAGACCAAACACTTTGTCACGATGACTTGACGCAATTGGTAATGTTTACCGGAAGCGTTGCAAATACGAATTTTGATTGGACGAATTCTAACACGAATACAGGTCTGGGTAATCCGGGTGCTGGGGATATTGCAGCATGGAACGGACAGGCTATCGGCGTAGTGGAAACATCTACGATCATTGTAACGCCATCAACAGCCTGGTGTGTTGGAACACCCGATACGTTTGATATTACTGTACTGCCTACACCAGACATCTCGGTGGTAAATGATACCATTATCTGTGAAAACGGAACAGGTACACTTGTCGCCACTGGATCAGGTGGTGGCGGTGGTCCATACACCTATTATTGGGGACATACAGCTAATAATGACCCAATTCAGACGGTGAATCCGGTGTCACCTTCAAATTACACGGTTTACGTGGAGAATTCATTCGGGTGTACTTCGATTACAGAAGATATCAATGTGAATTTACACCCACCATTGAGCGGTAATATTTCACCATTCGATACGATCTGTCCTAGTTACCCAACGGATATTTGGGCGAACTGTTCCGGAGGAATTGGTCAACCATACACATTTACATGGAGTACAACGGATACGCAAACGGGTCCAGACAATCATACGGTGAATGTGAATCCGCCACAAACGACAACTTACACAGTAACAGTGAACGATGGTTGTGAGACCACACCATGGACAACAACTACGCAAGTTTATGTCGCTCCGTTGCCAGTTCCAGAATATACAGTATTAGATCCAGAGCAATGTGAGCCAGCCGTATTCACCATTGTTAACTCAACGGATCCTGCACTAAGTGAGTACGTTTATTGGTGGGTAGAACCAAACATGGAATTTTTGAATGTAGATACCATTGTAACAGATACGCTAATGGCGGGTCAATACGACATGCAAATGATTGTTACAACAGATCTTGGATGTGTAGATTCACTATACTTTGACGATGCATTGAATGTAAAGCCGAAGCCTGTAGCGAATTTCAAACACGCTCCTAATCCAGTTCTCATGTTCAATACGAATGTGCTCTTCACGAATTATTCTGTTGGAGGATATACATATGAATGGTGGTTTGAAGAAGGGTATCCAGCAACGTCTACATTGGCAAACAATGTGCAAGTGCAATTCCCAGATGGGGTTACAGGAGCTTATGATATTCAATTGGTTACAACCTCTGAACTTGGTTGTACCGATACAATGATTTATGAAATGATTGTGTTCCCTGAGATCTTGATTTACGCTCCGAACACTTTTACGCCAGACGGTGATGAATTTAACCAGGGATGGCAAGTGTTCATGGAAGGAATCGATTTGCAAGACTTCAATCTAACCGTGTACAACCGTTGGGGCGAGTTAGTTTGGGAGTCGAACGACATTTCAGTTGCTTGGGATGGAACTTACGGTCAGAATGGACGTCCAGTTCAAGATGGAACGTACACATGGTTCATTCGAGCCTCCGATGCATTGAATGATGATAAATACGAATTTAACGGTCATGTAAATATTATTCGATAGCGACCAATCAAAAGTTTATAAAGATGGGAAACCCGTTCAGCGAAATTTTCGAAGAACGGTTTTTTTGTTGATACACAGGTGTTTATTTTATACATTGGTATTGACTTAAATCGCTATACGTCATGAAATACTTGCTTCTTCTCACCCTATTAATTGGGTGTAAATCCGGATTCAGTCAAGAAGAGTCCTATGTACCTCGGAATGAGCTTGCGGTTGAACAAGGATACTTTCACCGAGGTCTGGCTTGCATCTCTTACACGCGGAATTTTGCAAAAAGAGAGTAGTCGTATTTTGGCATGTCTGGTGCAGCTGGACTTGGGGTTCAGTTTATTGATGATGATTTATTGTTTGATGCTTTCCCCATTTATTTTTTAACGCTTTCCCCAACGTATCAATACGGGAAAGGCAATACATTCCTGTCGCTCGGACTTGAATTTAAAAATGTTATCTCAGAAGAGGCGTACAATGGAACGGGAGTAGGAGCGTTTGCAGGATATTCCTACAACGGCCCCAGAGGTTTTTTATTTAGATTTCGAGTCGGTCTTTCCGCTTGGTCTGATGGAAGAACTGGAGTCGATTATTATCAGTTCTTGGATCAAAAAATATTGATTCCAATGAGCGGATTCGCATTCGGATTTCGTTTCGGTGATCCGCTTTAAACCTCATAATCTTTCCTTTCCATTCGAATCTCATGCTCATGATCCAAAACAACTTGGATTACGCCGTTGCGCAACATCCACATGAGTTAATCACCTACGGTGGAAACGGAGCTGTATTCCAAAATTGGATTCAATATCGCCTGGGGAATATCGTTGACGTTTGGGAAAAATTCTATGCCGATAATTTACATATCGACCTTGGATCGGATCAAACTTCTTTACACAACCCATGGGCTGGAGGGTATTACCCCGTTGGATTGAGTTTTGAAGAAGCCAATGAAATGATGGCAAGCGATCCTGATGGTTTTAAGCAACAAGTACAAACAACCTTGCGTCGACATGCAGAGGTAATTAACAAGCATACGGCAAAAGGAACCTATTTCTTTGATTACGGAAATGCCTTTCTTTTGGAGGCATCGCGTGCTGGCGCAGATATTATGGCGGAGAATGGCATCGACTTCCGATACCCATCGTACGTCCAAGATATCATGGGGCCCATGTGTTTTGATTATGGCTTCGGTCCCTTCCGATGGGTGTGTGGCTCTGGGAAACCAGAAGATCTTCAAAAAACCGACGACCTGGCATGTGAAGTCCTTGAAGAAATTATGCGCAACAGTCCAATTGAAATCCAACAGCAAATGGCGGATAATATTCAGTGGATTAAAGGTGCACAAGAGAATAAATTGGTGGTTGGATCACAGGCTCGCATCTTATATGCCGATGCTGAAGGTCGAATGAAAATAGCCAAGGCTTTTAATGATGCCATTGCAGCAGGAACAATAGGCCCGGTAATTCTTGGGCGCGATCATCATGATGTTTCTGGAACAGATTCTCCATATCGCGAGACTTCGAATATTTATGATGGTTCAAGATTTACTGCGGATATGGCAATTCAAAATGTTATTGGTGACTCCTTCCGCGGAGCAACATGGGTTTCCATTCACAACGGTGGCGGCGTTGGTTGGGGAGAAGTCATGAACGGAGGATTTGGAATGCTTTTGGACGGATCTTCAGACGCAGAACGCCGATTGACTTCGATGCTTCATTGGGATGTGAACAATGGAATTTCAAGAAGAAGTTGGGCACGAAATGAAGGGGCTATATTCGCAATAAAACGAGCGATGGAAGTAGAGCCACGATTGAAAGTGACAGTGCCAGAATTGGTTGATGAACAAATAATTGATCATCTTTTTGAACCTCAAAAAAAATAAAAAAACAAATAGAAAAAGCGGAAGTGTTCAACTTCCGCTTTTTTCTTTTTCAGCAGTTATATTATTGGCTTACCACAAATGTTTTGCGGATCGTGGAGGTTTCTGTTTGAACTTCTAAAATATAACTTCCCGTCGCGAACTGTGATACATCAATGAAGCTGTTGGAAACAATGCGTATCACTTTCCCTGTCAAGTCAAGTACTCGGAGTTCCTGAAAGTTCACTTCTGAATCAACATATAAGAAGTCATTTGTTGGGTTCGGATATACGATCAGGTTTTCGTCAGGTAATTCATCAATTCCGATGGTAGTGAACGTTTCGCAACCCGAAGTTTCGGTACAATTGCCAATGGTCACTTCAACCGCGTAACTTCCATTTATTGATGCTGTGAAAGATGCATTCGTTTCTCCAGAAATCGGAGTGTTTCCGTTATTACAGTCAACCCACTGGTAGCTATCTGCATTGGATTCATTAGCTGTAATTGTGAAATCATTTGCAGTTGTTGTAGCATCCACGGCGTTGATGACAATATTCTGATCTTGCGTAACGCTATTTCCATTTCCATCATCATAGGTCCACGTCACAAGTGTTGAACTCGTAATTGGGAAGCTCGCATTATGTGTAGCAGTGATTGTCCCCGCACAATTGTCGGTGGCCGTTGGAGCCGATAACGATGTCACTTCGCAAGTTTCGGTTATGTCGTTTAAGCTCGCCAAATCGGGTTGAGGATCTACAGTATCATCAATGTTGATTTGTTGATCTTGTGTTGCAATATTTCCACTGTTGTCTGTGAATGTCCACGTAACCAAAGTACTTGCAGTAATCGGAAAGGAAACACTGTATGTTGCAGTGATGGTTCCCGAGCAATTATCTGTTGCAGTTGGAGGCGAAAGACTTGTTACTTCACATTGAGCATCTATTGTTGGTAACTGTGTGACGTCTGGAACAGGATTGGTTTGATCATTAATCACCACATTTTGGTTTTGCGTAGTTGTGTTTCCATTCCCGTCGTCATACGTCCAAATCACTGTGGTAGATGCAGAGATAGGCAGAGTAGCATTGTTCGTAACAGTTACCGTTGGAGCGCAATTATCTGTTGCGGTTGGTGCCGTAAGACTTACTAATTCACATTGCGACGTTACATCATTCAATGTTGCGATATCTGGAACCGGTGCTGTATTATCACTAATAATTACGTTCTGGTTTTGCGTAGTACTATTTCCACTCGCATCCGTGTAGGTCCAAACAACAACCCCCGAAGATGTAATTGGTAACGTTGCGCTATGGGTTCCAACAATTCCACCGTCGCAATTGTCCGTCGCATTTGGAGCAGTCAAAGCAACGATTTCACATTGTGCTGTCAAATCTGTGAGTGTTGCAAGATCGGCAACAGGAGCTGTGTCATCATTAATCACAATGTTTTGCGTTTGCGCTGATTGATTGCCGTCCACATCTGTATATGTCCATGTAATTGTCGTGTTTGCGGTTATGGGTAAAACAGCATCGTTTGAGATTAAAACGGCCGAACAATTGTCTGTAGCAGCTGGGTTTGACAATGAAGTCACAGAACACTGAGCCAATATATCTGGAAGTGTTGGAAGGTCTGGAACGGGTGCCGTAACATCATCTATCACTACCGATTGCATTTGACTTGATGTGTTTCCACTAGGATCTGTATATGTCCATGTGATTGTGGTACTTGCCGTAATTGGTAACGTCGCATTGTGTGTTGCTGTAATTGTTCCTGCGCAGTTGTCTGTTGCGGTTGGAGCAGAAAGCGCTGTCACGGAACACTCGGCTGTGATAGTCGGTAAAGAACCAACGTCTGCTAGTGGAGCCGTTACATCGTTAATAATCACGTTTTGTGCTTGTGTTGAGGTATTTCCTTCACCATCATCATACGTCCAGGTAATTGTGGTATTATTTGAGATCGGTAGGCTTGCATTATGCGTCCCAGTAATGGTTCCGGCACAGTTATCCGTTGCAGACGGTGGTGTTAAGGAGGTAATCTCGCATTGTGCGGTCAAATCTGGTAATGAGCCGAGGTCAGCAATGGGCGCAGTTACATCGTTTAAGACAACGTTTTGCGTTTGAGAGCTTGTGTTTCCGTTACCATCATCGTACGTCCAGGTAATGGTTGTATTGGATGAAATTGGCAAGCTCGCATTGTTTGTTCCTATTACGGACCCCGAACAATCATCTGTTGCAGAAGGAGGTGTGAGCGATGTGATTTCGCATTCGCCGGTAATATCTGCCAACGTCGCGATGTCAGGGACCGGAGCATTATTTCCTACATTCACGGTTACTTCTTGTGATAAAACCAAGTTACAGCCAGAAATTGATGGGCAACCACCAGGAACTCCATTCAACCAATCGGAAGTAGGTTCCATATTTAGAAGCGTACCGGTAATGTTAAATGAAGAAGCGTCACTCGTAGTGTTTCCCGTGGCTTCATTTAGTAAGTAATAAGCAACAAGGTTGGGATTGTTAGCATCCAAACACCCATTCATATTCGCTAAGATTTCTGCATCCGTTAGCGTTGAATTCCATAATTCTACTTGATCAAACTCTGCATCCGCATAATTCCCGTTGTAATTCCCGATTTGAAGATTCCCGTTACTTGCAAGCGTTAACCCAGTTATAGCGGTTGTGCCCGTACTTTCAAGAACACCATCGACGTAAATTTTGAAGTTTCCACCAATTTCGCCCGTTCCAACAACATAATGCCATTGCCCATCATTTATAGAGCTGCTTGAATAATTTGAGCTTAAATAAGGCCCTGTGTATGCTTTTCCATCGATTTTTACATTTCCTGTGGCATTCATTACGATGGCAAAACCGCTCACAAACCCTAAATCATATTTTGTCAGTAAGAAAGACGTTGCTGCCGTTGAGGTTGTTTTTACCCATACTCCAGCTGAAAAATTATTGCCAATAGCTCTAAGGTCGTTTCCAAAGTCCACATATTCATTGACACCGTCCAGATCTAAACTTGAGTTTTGCGGTGGACTCGAGGATAGAGCACTCAGTACACTAAAAGTTGTTGGACTTGAAATTACACCGGAATTGAAATTCAGCGCCCCTCCAGTTCCAGCGATTGGACCATCTACGGAAGTTCCTGAATCGTCCAACAAAAAGTAGTTAGCACCAGAAACGGAACCTGCTGTGGAAATCGTCACGGAATTGCCCGGACAGGAAGAAGCGGGGCCAGACACTGCAAAATCGCTCAAAGTCACCACGTTTACTGTGACCGTTTGCGACATTTGGATGGGTCCGTATGATGGTGCACAAGCTGTAGCTCCCTGCGGAACATAGGTGTTACTTGTCAGAAAGCCATTTATAGCCAAGGGAGAATCATCGATTAGCGTATAGGTGGCCTCATCAAAATTAAATAGTGCGGCACAATTCGGTTCTGTTCCATTTAAACAAGTGGTATAATAAGAGGCGACCGTTGCAGGTGGAATTGGCGTGGTAAAAATGAAGAAATCATCCATTTCCCCTTCAAAATAGTTTTGGAAATTGTACATCCCAAGTCGCAACTGCTCAGAGCTATTGACAGCCCCCAAGAATCCATTGCACTGGCTGCTTTCCAAAACACCGTCTACAAAAATATTCCAGCATTGTCCATTTGTTGTTCCTACAACGAAATGCCATTGCCCATCGTTTACAGTTGTTAGAGAAGGACCAGAAGTATTATAAATTGTTGTTCCGGTTCTCCCATCGAACCTCATTTTACCGTTAACATCCACATAGAATAAGTACCCAACATTGCCTGCATATTTTGACGCAACATAGCTTCTAACGCCTGTTAAAGAAGTTTTGATCCAAACTCCAATTGTCATCCCAGTGCTTGGAACTCCTCTGCTATTAGCGGTGAGTTGAGCATAGTCATCAACGCCATCAAAAACGCCAGAATGAAAATTTGGTTCTGCGTAGACATTGAAGGTTTCTGTAGCGGAAATAGGGCCGGTGCTAAAAGTAAGATCATTTCCAGTACCTACAATGGGTCCCTGAATTACGGCATTTGAACTATTTCGAAGTGAATAAATTGCATCAACTTCCGATCCTGTTACAGTGATTATTGTACTATCACCGGCGCAAATTGTACTGGTTGTTGGACTTACAGGCAAGTCTGCTATTTGAGACCAGGAAATACTGGCGATAAAAATTAAGCAGAAGAGGGATATAATTTCTTTCATAACATTTAGTAGATTTCCTACAATGTTATGGCAATTGAGTCGGGTAATTATTTTGTTTTGAGGAATGGACAGATTTGTTTTATGAATAGACTTTCTCGCATTGAAGCAACAAGATAATACCAGAAAAAAGCGTGGATTTTAGCTTACAACAACGCCTCAAATTCCGACTTTTTGTACTTGGAAAGTTTGGCAGTAATTTGTTCGGATAGACCTATTTCCAATTCCGATTTCGAGTAATTCTGAATGTGCTTGAAATTGATAATCCAAGATTTGTGGGAACGAAAAAAAGACGAACCATCGGTAAGCATAGACTCAAACTGTTTTAAGTTTTTACTTGCCAAAACCTTTTGCCCCTTGACTAGATGGATTTCACTGTAGGCCCCATTGGCTTCAATTGAAATAATATCAGAGATTTTTAATATGCGTTGATTCCCTAATTCGGAAATAACAATCTGATCCAATGATTTTTGTTGTAAGGAATCCTTCAGCATTTGAAATTTTTCGGCAGCATTTTTTTCGAATACGCGTTGCTCTAATTTTTCAATGGCTCCAATCAAACGATTGCGATTGATGGGCTTCACAAGATAGTCGACCGCGCTTAACTCAAACGCTTTGATCGCATATTGATCATAAGCCGTGACAAAAATGATCTCAAAATCAATTGCGTCGAAGAAGTCAACAATTTCATAGCCCGCATATTGAGGCATTTGCACATCAAGAAATACGACATCGGGTTGTTCCTGTTGTATCAACTGTACCGCTGAAGGCACATCATTGGCTGTTCCAACAATCTGAAGACCCGGACAATTTCGCTCTAGCAAGCGTTTCAGAACATTGCGCGCAGCTTCTTCATCATCAACAATAAGTGCCTTCAAATCTTTCACGGCTCGAAGATGCGGAATTTATTCTTTCCACGTTTTGAGACTTTATGAATTTTCTTTTTCGTTTTAGGAACAGTCAATAATCGCGTTGAAATGGTAACTGAATAGTCACAAGAGTTCCGGGATCTTCCGCATTTGCATCTACATCAATAATTGAATATGTTCCCAGGTTTGTTCCCAGTTTTTCGTTGAGAATTTTCATGCGTTTGTCAATGGCATTCAAGGCAAAGGATTCATGTTCTTTACCCTGTCTGTCTTGAATTTCCGACGCCTTTATACGACCGATCCCATTGTCTTTGATATAGCAAGTGAGGGTTTCTTCAAATTCGAAGCGAATGGATAGTTCTTTCTTGCCCGATTTGTGCAACAGCCCGTGCAAAAGTGCATTTTCAATAAAAGGTTGAATTAACATGGAGGGAACATTCACAAAATCCGGGGCATTGGATTCAATGGAGTACTCGAAATCTTCTTTGAAACGTAATTTTTCCAGTTGCAAGTACACATTGATAAATTCAATTTCATCTCCAATCGGAATAAAGTCTTTGTTGGAGTAATTTAGGGCGCTTCGAACGAGTTCGGCAAAGAGTACGATGTAATCATAAGAAGCGTCGGTTTCTTCTTTTAGAATGAGGTCTTGAATGGAGTTGAGCGAATTAAAAATAAAATGCGGATTCATCTGAGAACGCAGTGCTTTCAATTCTGATTCCAACATATCGCTTTCAATTTTCTGCTTTTCAAGTTTTTCCTTACTCTTTTTTCGAATGCTGCGAATGCGGAGTAAGAAGAGCATGGCAATCAATAATCCTGAAGCAACTATAATGATCAAGAAAAACCACCATTGCTGATAATATGGCGCTTTGACCTCAAAAGTATAGCGGATTGGATTGCTCTCCACAGATCCATTGGAGGCGATAACCTCTATCGTGTAGGTACCTGGTGGTAAAGCGGCAAAATTGATTTTGTTCTCTTTGTAATTGGCATATTTCCATTGATTGTTGAAGCCAAGCAAGCGATACTTGTATTGAATTCCACCACGATATTTCAGGGTGGAAACACCGACCTCAAACTGAATGTTTTTGGCATCGTACGGCAATACATTGTTTTGAATGTTTTTGCCGTTCGCTGTAATCTGGATAAATTCAATGGGTACGGCCGCGGGTGTTTTTTCCAATTGATCAATATCGATGTGCTGCATAGAAACAGAGTTCGTTAGGAGCAATCGGTTTTGATTTACATGAAAATCAGAAACGTAATCGTAGAAAATTCCATTCGTTTTGCTCAGAAGCTCCTTGTTGGTACCATTTTTTGTGACTCGGTAAATGGATCGATCGGAAAGCACAAATAAATCACCGCCCAAAATTTCAATTTTATGGACGGCATTCTCAAAGGGGATTTGCCGCACTATTTTGTCATTAAGACAAACGAGAATTCCGTTTTTGCGTGTTCCGAAGTAAATGTCGGATTGATCTTGCGCCATTGAAATTGCGGATACCCCAGAATTCTTGAAACGAATAGGAGTAGCAGAGCCATTTTTATTCAAGCGCACAAGTCCGTCTGAAGCACCAACATAAATGTATTGTTTGCTTTTCCCAACGCAATACGTCCTTCCTGATATTAAGGAGCTCATCATGTAATCAACATCATTGAAAGTAATGCGATATACCCCAAAGTTAAACGCAACTAACGCGTTTTGAGCATCCTCGAAATGCACGTCTTTGAATGAGCCAGCAATACGCCATTTTTTCGTGAATTTATTTCCGTCCCATTTGCCAATTGTCAAGCCGTTCCCTGTGCCCATTAACAGCAAATTACGCGCTTCCCAGAAATATATCGATTGGATTTCTTTTTCAAGCGGATCGGAATAAATTAATTGGCGTTTGTTGTTTTGGAAGGAATACACGCGTCCTTTGTTTGAGGTGGCAAAAAACGTAGAATCCGAAGAGCAGATGTAGCTAAATTTTTCATCAAAAGGCAAGTCAAACCCTGCAATGTTCGTGTTGAAAATTAGCATCACGCCTTCATTGAAAGTGCTTAATAGGATATTTCCTTCTTGATCTGTGTACACATCAGAAATGAAATGGTCCGTGTAAATTTTTTCGCCGTTGAAAAGAGGATTGAGCGCATGATCATACACTTGAATTCCATTGGCAATTCCTCCTACCCAAACATGCTTTTCTGTAACGTAAATGCGTAAAATCGAATTGGCAAGGGAGCGGTTAAAACTGGTGGCGTACGTAAGTGTTTGTGCTTGCGTATCGTATTCAAACACGTCCATCGTGTTAAAATCAACACCCAATTGACGTCCCCCAATACTGAACCAGGAATGAATAATGCTCCCTTCGTACTTTGGGTCGGTAAAATGCAGGTGCTGAATGGGCTGTACTTTCCCGTTTTTCTGAATTAAAAACTGACTTTGTTGTGAAACCGTCATGGAAGAGCCATCTGTCAATAATCCAAATCCAATTGTTCCTGAAATTGGGAACGATGCACTACCGAAGAGCTGAATATCTGCCTTATTGGGGGCAATTCGAATCAGTCCTTTGGATTGAATGATTAGATGGTTTTCGAAGTCAACGGCCAATCTGATCTCGTGATGTCGGTAGTCTTTCGGAATTTCATAATAAAGTTCCATCACGCCGTTTCGAACGCGAAAAATCTGATGTTGTAGATTAAAACAATAAAAATTGCCCAATGCGTCTTTAACCCATCTGAAAACAGATTGACTCTTCATTTCAGGGCACGAAACAGTTTTGAAGGAATAACCATCGTGAACGCGAACCCCTTGATTGGTAGCAAACCAGTAATGATGATTTTCATCCTGAATAACGTCGTAAATATCGACGCCACGAAACTCTTTCTCAGCAAAGGGTACAAATGCAGGATGCTGTGCAAAAACACAGTTATAAAGTAGGGCAAAGAAGAAGAGCAAAAGGAACTTCACGGCATAAAGATACTTTTTGTTGGAAGCAAGTAAAATGAAAATGACATTTGCCTTTCAATTACGTGTCGTTGATTATTAGAACATTATTCGGTTGTTTTTGACAAATGCCTCCACCGTCTGTTTCAGAAAAGAAGGCTGTGCGGTCTGTTGCGGTAGAGCCGAATTGGAAGAATGTATAAACAGGGTTAGTACGATAGTTTCATATATTTCTTTGTGCAAGGGTACAGCTGTTAGGAAGCATGGCTGTTTTTTGGGGGACTGAAGAAGTTAGTGATTATTTCTGCGATCTCCTAGGGAAATACATTTTGGTAATTAGACATTTGTCTAATAAGCGAATTGCATTGTGGATTCAAAAATTACCCAATCACTAGCAGCCCATCTAGCGCCGAGTAATACAAATAAGTCCAAACATTCACATACCCCATTTTCTTCGATGCCTGCTGATGTTGTCTGAAAGTATGGCTGTTTTTGGAGTAACCAAAGAAGTTAGGGATTATTTCTGTGAAGTCCTAGAGAAATACATTTTGGTAATTAGACATTTGTCTAACAAGCGAAATGTATCGTGGATTCAAAAATTACCAAAAATCACCCAATCACCAGCAGCTCATCCAGCGCTGTATAATACAAATAAGCCCGAACATTCGCATAACCCATTTTCATCAGCGCCTGCTGATACTGTCGCACTTGTCGGTTATCCTTATCCGAAGGAACGCCCGTTTTATAATCCACTACTGCCGTTTCATTCTCAGAAAAGAAAATAGCGTCAATTCGAATAGTGGATCCATTCTGTAAAAGAATTGATTGTTCGGTCAAATGCTTTTCAGATGCGCCGACAATTTTCAAAAAATCGGCATTACTCCAAAGTGCCTCCAACCGTTCCTTGAGCAGTGGGAATTGTTCATCGATGAGTCCTCCTTCCGAACGAGCAAGATCCATTTGTGTGGGAATTTCTGAAGCACTGTTGATACTACTGGCAAGCAAGTGAAATGCGATTCCGAACTGCACATCATCACTCAGATAATCCGTTTCTTGAAGCTCTTCTGTGTCTTGAAATGCGATGTGCGGAAACCACAAACGGTCACTAATATCCTCAGGATAGAAAAGTTTTCCAAAAGATGATTTTTCAGTAGGAGATCGTTGCCCACCGGAAACATGCACTCTAAGACCATCTTCGTCTTGAACTGCTGCTTCAGTTCCTTCTAAAACCTCATGGAACAAAGCGCCAAATGTTTTCTTTTTCGGGTTAAAATAGTTGCGGATGTACAAACGTTCAATCGGCCGCGTCATTGCCACGTAGCACAAATTCACAATGTCTGTGAGAATTTGATTTTTCTCTTTATTAAAAAGCTCCACCAAAGGACTTAACACATCCGATTTAGCCGGTTGTTTGTAAATCAAGAAGTCTTGCCAATCAACCAGAAAGTTGCTCTTGAGGTCCAAATTAATATTCAGGGATACGGGGAATTCCAATCCTTTCGATTTATGGATGGTCATGATTTAAAAACATCTCCGAGAATTGCTTCTTTTCATTTTTTCCTGACGGTTTCAAGCGCCATTTCATAAAGGCAATGGTCAAACGTACTTCAGCACTGGAATCAATCAAAAGTGAATCGGATGAAACAACTTTATAACCCGCCTGGTCCAAGGCAACTGCCCACTCGTTACAATCGCGATTCCTGCGTCCAAGAATGCAAAGATCTGAAGGAGCAAAACCATCACCAAGACAGGCTTCAATCCATTCCGTAAGTTGATTGACAATGGCGGGAACGGAATCTTCTTCCTGACGCGATTCAATCGAAACCAATCCGTTTTTTTTGCTCATCGCATGCTGTGAAACAGCATTGTAGAAAACGGACGTATCCTTGGGCATCGCAGATCGAAATTGCTCAAAAAAAGCGTTGTTAAAATCTACAATTGTTGGACTTGAACGCCAGTTATTCTCCAGATGTTCAATGCTTCCTTGTTGTTGGAAGTAAGAAGATGTCGCGGCTATTTTTTGGTCTCCCGAAGGATTGTAAATTGCCGGTAGTTCAACAAATTGTTCAGCAATTCCATTCTTGAATCGGTAGATGGATTGTTTGGGATCGCCGACAATGAGGTTCGAATGATTTTGACTGATAGATTCATGAATCAACGGAACCAGATTCAGCCATTGCAAATGAGAAGTATCTTGAAATTCGTCCAGTAAAAAATGATGATAACGCGTGCCCAATCGTTCGTAAATAAACGGCGCGTTTTCATTTTGGATTAAGTCTGAGATCAATGTATTGAATTCGGAGATTCGAATCAATTGTGCATCATTCCTGGAATCATTCAATGCCCTGGCCATGTATTGCAACAACGCCATATTGAAGAAATTCTTCAAGAACAAATGTGTGGCTACGTACTCTTGTAACTGTTCTTCCCAGAAATCGTTCAAGGCAAACAAAGGACTCCGAATTTGATCGGGAATGTCTTTTTTTCCGTCGCTTTTCTCCAGATTTCCAGAAAGTCGTTTTTTGATCAATTCTTCTTGAATGGGAAAACGATCATTGGAAACGATGCTTTGTAGATCATTGATGGTATGTCCTCCGCCATGTACCGTTTTCGGGTCCAATGTGGCGACCGCTTCGGATAACGGTACTCGAAGTTTGTTAAAGTGAGCATCGATCTTCTTTTGCTGAGCTTGCAATACTCGGTAGCGCTCCACAGAAAGTTCTAACTCCAATAAGAGCTTTACTCCCGATTGATGCCTTTCGTTTTTGAGGATACTTCCGAATTCAATTAAATTTCTTCTGAAATTCCACGATTTCTCTTCATCTACGTTGCTTTTCGCGTAATGAATCATTAACTCGTTCAAGGCACTATAATCCTTATTTCCAAGTTGATTGAGCAAATCATCGACAACCTTTTCGATCAGCTCGGTCTCATCCAATACAACTTCAAATTCACCGGGTAAATCCAAATCGCGACTAAACGACTTTATCAGACGAAGGTTGAACTTGTCAATGGTCATAACATGAAAGTCCTCGTATTGATGCAAGATCATTTCAAGAGCCTTCTGTGAACGCTTCAAAACCTCTTCAGGTGAAATCTTCAACGCTTCCGCGAGGCTCATTTTTAATCCATTTTTTGTAGGGTCTTCAATACCAATTCCGTCTAAGGCTTGAATAATCCGCTCTTTCATCTCCAACGCAGCTTTGTTGGTAAACGTCATAGCTAGGAGGTGCTTAAATTCGGTGGGAGAAGCATGATCACCAATGAGCAATTGAATGTATTCCTGCACAAGTCGGTAGGTTTTACCACTTCCCGCAGAGGCATTCAATATTTGCAACGGTTTTTGTTGGATATTTTCGCTCATCGAATTAAAAGTACACAAGAGGTAGGGTTTGACAAGTATGAATCAGTAGAAATATGCATCTAAATGGTTTTTTAATGCCGTGCTATTTCCGTAAATTTGAGAATATGAAGAAATTATTTGCAGTTGGATTGTTGAGTATCGTTTTGCTGTCATCTATGAGTTGTAAAGAGGATCCTGTAACGCCAGAGCCAACAGAGCCGGAGAATTCGGTAAGAATTGACGTGCAACCCGTATTCAACGGGAACGATCTTTTCCTCGATTCAGTGTACGCGACAGTAGAAGGGTACAAAGTCAAATTTACAGACCTTGGGTTCTATTTCGAAGATGTTCGCAATGGAAGTGTTCAATTGACGGATGCGATGCTTTTCGATTATGATAAGCGGGGTACGCTATTATACGACGGTCCTGGGAAAGCCAGTGATTTTGACAATCTGGAAGCAAATTTAGGGGTTGGACCCGCTAACAATAACAGCGATCCAACGAACTTTCCAAACGATAGTTGGCTCAATATCACAAATTCAGATGGATTTTATTGGTTGTGGAATCAAGGGTTCATTTTTGTAAGAATCGAGGGCATTGTGGATACAATTCCAGACGCAAACGACGTGTTTGACCAATCCATTGTTTTGCATGCAGGGAATACCGGAAATCATGAAGCGATGAGTTTTTCGAATTTAAATTGGACTAGTATCGGAACCAACCGCCATCAGTTGAATATGGAATTGGATATGAGCGAATTTCTACAATCAGCGCTCCACACAATAGACTTGCAAGCGGAAAATTCATTGCATTCTGCAGTTGGACAAGAAGCGCTGATCACTAAAGTGATGGAAAATTTTAAAGAAGCCTTGACACCATAAAAATTATGAAGTACGCAATCATTTCTCTCTTGTTTCTCTCCACGGTGATCGTTGTGTCGTGTAAAAAGGATAACACGGCTTACCAAACAACACCTTATGAACTTCAAGTGCCATCGCACTTTCCAGACATGCCAGTTCCCGCCGACAACCCCATGACGGTTGAAGGAGTTGAACTTGGACGAAAACTGTTTTGGGAAAAGAAGTTGAGCGGAGACAACACACAATCGTGTGGATCGTGCCATTCGCCGCAAGCTGCTTTTTCAGATCCTGCCCAATTTTCAGAAGGCATTGACGGAATTGTAGGAAACAGAAACGCCATGGCATTAATCAACCTTGGTTGGGACGATTTTTTCTTTTGGGATGGTAGAGCCAAATCCTTGGAAGAGCTCGTCCTGGAGCCTGTTGAGAATCCAATAGAAATGCACGAAGACTGGTCCAATGCAATGGCAGAATTGTCGCAAGATTCAGAATACCGAAATATGTTTTTCAAAGCCTTCGGAGAGGAAGGGATGAACAAATACACCGCTGCGAAAGCCGTGGCGCAGTTCATTAGAACCATGATTTCGGGAAATTCCAACTTTGATATCATCTACAAAAAACAAAATGGTCTTCCAACAACCCCCGAGGAAGATGCTATTTACGGAACACTTGGAAATGCTGTGGGTGGATACGACTTGTTTCAAAGTCTGAACGGAGCCGATTGTTTCCATTGTCATAGTGGACCACTGATGCGTGTTCAGAAGTTTAGTAACAATGGATTGGATGCCGTTTTTACCGATTTGGGTCGTGCCGAGGTAACAGGCGACATGGGAGATGCCGGAAAATTCAAAGTTCCAACGCTTCGGAATATTGCACTTTCCGCACCTTACATGCACGATGGTCGTTTTCAAAACCTCGATGAGGTGCTTGATCATTACTCCCACAACATTCAAATTAGTCCTACAATTGATCCGTTGATTGAGTTCGCAAGTCAAGGTGGTGTACAATTAGATCAGTTCGAAAAAGATCTGGTAAAAGAGTTCCTATTGACCTTGACAGACGAATCGTTTATCAATAATCCCGATTTTCAAGACCCCAACTAGAATATTTTGCTTTTTTTGTAAGCGAAGACAACCCAATTATGATAGACGAAAGACGACTTACCACCGAAGAGAAAGCGCTGAAAATCAACTTGACGCCAGAAATTTATGGCTGTTTTGCTGAAATCGGAGCAGGTCAGGAAGTGGCTGCAAACTTTTTCAAGGCCGGAGGAAGTTCAGGTACCATCGCGTATACAATGTCAGCGTATGATATGAAAGTGTCAGACTCGATGTACGGAGAAGCAAAGCGTTACGTTTGCGAGGAACGCCTTGTAACCATGATGGGAACCGAATACGATAACTTGAAAAGCCGTCTTCCAAAACGACTAAAGGAAAGTCGATTCTTCGCATTTTCAAATACGGTAGAATCACTAAATTATCATAAAACGAACCAGGGACAAGGCTGGGTTGGAATGCGTTTCCAGTTGAAGCCAGAAGGAGAACCAAATGATGTCATTCTGCATGTGAAAATGCATGATAATAGCAACCGGGCGCAACAAGATGCCCTGGGGATTCTCGGAGTCAACCTCATCTATGCAGCGTACTTTCACAACGATGATCTTGCAGAATTTTTGGAAAGCCTCATGCACCGACTTCCGCGCGAGCGCATGGAAATTGATATGTTGCGGGTTTCAGGGCCAGATTTTGAAGACGTAGACAACAGAATCATCGCATTGAACCTAGTGAAACGTGGAATCACGGATGCAACAATGTTCGATTTGAGCGGAAATGTTTTGCAACCGGCAACGGCACTCTATAAGAAAAACATCCTGTTGATGCGCGGTCGATTCCGTCCAGTAACGAAAGTACATATCGATATGATTGAACGCGGGAAAGAACAATTCCTGAAAGAAAATATCGACGAAGATAACATGCGCGTGGTTTTCGAATTAACGCTAAAAGATTTAACGGCAGATGGTCGTATTTCCGATAAAGATTTTGTCGATCGTGCGGAACTTTTGGGAACATTGGGGTATACCGTTATGATTTCCAATTATCTGAAGCATTATAAAATGGTGGATTATTTGTCAACTATTGCACGCGGCTTCCAAATGGGCGTAATCGTAGGGATTTACAACCTACAAACCATTTTTGATGAACGATATTATGACAATTTACCCGGCGGTTTGTTAGAAGCCTTCGGTCGTGGATTTGGTCATGAAGTAAAAATGTACGTTTAT
Organism: Fluviicola sp.; assembly: GCA_043584915.1. GTDB lineage: Bacteria > Bacteroidota > Bacteroidia > Flavobacteriales_D > Crocinitomicaceae > UBA4466. The sequence continues at coordinate 269,284 of CP121319.1, read as the reverse complement.
CCTGCAAACAATGTTGAAACGGGAGAAATTTATGATTTGGAGAACTTCATGATTCCAGAAAATCTTCGTGGACTGCTCCAATACATGCGAGCAAACAACAAATTGGCACCCATTGAATCGTACAATCCAAAGTTGTTGCACATTATGTCGGATGACGTTCTTTCGAAAATTAATGCGAAATCTGCGTCTTGGGAAGAAGACGTTCCGGAAGAGGTTGCGAAAGCAATCAAATTCTACGAACTCTTTGGTTACGAGAAAAGCGAGACCGTTTCTTAAGTCATGCCTCACATAAAAAACGCCTTAATTCGCTACCGTATTATTGATCGGTGTATTCGAAATAAGTACAAACCATTTCCAACGAAACAGGAACTTCGGGAAGCCTGCGAAGAAGAACTTTATGGAAGCATTGGTGGAGGACATATTTGTAACTCTACCATCGAGAAGGATATGTTTTCCATGCGCGAGGAACATGACGCTCCCATCAAATACAGCAAAGGCGAAAAAGGATATTATTACACGGACCCTGATTTCACCATGAACGATATTCCGCTCACGGAAAACGACATGGACGCTATTGCATTTGCGGCAAAAACATTAATGCAGTTTAAAAATGTGGAGCTTTTTCGCCAATTCGGAAGCGCCATCGATAAAATTGTGGACCACGTAGCAGTTTCTCAAGATGCCGATGCGCGAGAATTTATTCAATTCGAAAGCGCTGTTGCTGATGGTGGAAATGAATTTCTTCCTCCCATATTAGACGCTATTAAAACACAGAAATTTGTTTGCTTCGATTACGCAAGTTTTGTAACAGGCGAATTGAAACCTCGGAAGGTTTTGCCACTTTTATTGAAACAGTATCGAAATCGGTGGTACTTAATTTCTTTCGATGATAGCAAACAAGATTATATCACGTATGCCTTAGACCGTATTGAAGACTTTGAAGTAAGCAAAGAAGTCGCGAAAAAACCAATCGATTTCGATCCTGACAATTACTTTAAACACGCCGTTGGAATTACCAGTGGAAATGCGCTGCCAGAAATCATATTACTTAAAGTCGGCACCATTGCATCGAAGTATTTGGATAGTTTACCAATTCATCCCTCTCAGAGAATTAAAGAAATGAAAGCGGATCATTTCGTTTTTGAATTGAAGGTTTCGATCACCGAAGAATTGATCCGAGAGATTTTAAGTTATGGTGGTGAAGTACAAGTGCTTCAGCCACAATCGTTGAAAGATGAGGTAATGAAAAGAGCTAAGAAACTATTGCATTAATTGTTTAGGCGGTACAAACCATCGATTCCTGCGGCATAAAAAACGCCTTCATACAATGCAATATCTCGAACTGGAGAAGCGATTTCACCCATGCCTTCCCAAGAATTTCCGTCGATTGACTTCAAAATATTCGTAGCATTTCCGTCGGCATCTTCAAGATCATTACCACAGAGATACAGCGTATTGTCGATCCATGTTAAGCGTGCACCAAATTCAAGTGTCGTTGATGTTTTTACTGAAGAAATGGTATTCCAAGAACCTGAGATAACATCAAACGATTTCAACACTTCACTACTTTGGAAATTCCCAAGTAAAAATATTTTAGAACCAATAACAGTCATGTCGTAGATGACATCACTACTTGATTTTTCGAGGTAATCAATACCAAAAAAGGAACTCCCCGAATAGTACCCGAAATATCCTTGCTCGCCACATACGTAAAATTCATTATTGACTTTGCAACTGGAATGAATTGTGGGTTGAACATCCGCGGCTCCTATTGGTGAATCGAATTGCAAAAATTCAACATTGCGTGTTTGTATATTGGGAGAAAAGAAATTGTCGTAGTCGAACGCCCCGGTCACCAATAAGCTATCGCCGTAGCTTCGAATGCTGTAAACAGATGCTGTTAAAGGAGCGTATTGAGCAAACCCTAGAGATGTTGAAAATCCGCCAATGTTCACAGAATGCAGGGAAATGAGATCGCCTCCGAAATTGGAATGGTGATGACTTCCACCAACATAAAGTTTATTGTCAAATACATGCAAATCATATACTCCTCCTTCGTATAATATTCCATTGTTTGTGGCATTGAAAGACGTATCATCTGCATTGAAATTCAGCAAGACTCCAGAATAGCTGGCTTCAGAATAAAAAGTACCCCCCAAATACAACCTGTTCGCATATACTTCCAATGCATACAAATTTTCAACGGGCGATGGACTGATGCGCTTCCAACCAGGTAGTTCATTCGAAACAGTCACACCAATTTCATGATCTATTTTTTTGCGACAGCTTGCGAAAAAAACGAGTACTACCAAAAGGCCAAAGACACTATAGCGAAATTCCAATCTTGACATAAAGCTCTAAATAATAGGATCGAAATGCATTAACACGAGTTAAATGCTGAACCACAGGTCGAAAAGTTTCTTTGTAATCGACGTTGTTTTTATCGGTAACTGAGGGATTGGATGAATAATCGATTTCTCCAAAAGCATTACTTCCAGGCCCAACTTGCATTCTAAATTTAACTCCAGTATCCAAATACAATTGATCGGTCAATCGAATGTTTCCGCCAATGCCAGTTTGGATGGTTCCAAAAAGTGAAGATTGTTTCCATTCTGGAATGTTTTCAGTGGTTGAAACGGTGTAAGGGTTGTTCGTATTCTCATTTTCAGTTCTGTTCACCGTCAAGCTAGGATTCACTGCTGTTCTCACAAATGTGGCGCCTGCTCCAACGAATAAATAGAGACCTTGTCCGTGCTGTCCGTAACGAAACTTCTTAAAATCGGTTTCAATTGTGTAGGCATTCATGCGAAGCAAAAAGGTATCCTCATAAGAATAACCCAAATTGGTATAAGGTTGCCATGAATCGTTGTAAGCAAAGTAAGAATTTTGCAATCCTTTGTAGCCCATTTGTGCCGTCATGTCCCATTTTTTCGAAAGTGAGCGCGTAAATGCTGCGTAGAAGGCGGGAGGTAGTACCGAATTTATCGTGCCGGCACTGCTTTTTTGGGAGCCTGTACTAATATTGGAAGAAAGCCAGATGGGAGAAATTCCTGAACCTATCGCTATGAAATCACGTTTTTTTGTTGGCACAGGTTCCTGGGCAAAACCACTCATAGAAATGCACACGAAACAAAAAAGGATGAATTGACTTTTCACTTTTTGGCTTTTTTCAGAACAGAAAGTTACAACAATTAATTGTTCTACTACTCGCAAGAAAAAGAGCTAGGAAAGGTTTGCCTTCTACTTTTAAGGTAACCGAAAATAGAAAAGAGTGGCATCGGAATGCCACTCTTGAAATCGAATCTGAACATACATCCAGAGCGCTAGTTCATGGCACCTATTCTACCAACATTTTCTTTGTATCGATTAATGTTTGGTTGATGTAGAGCGAATAGAAATATACTCCAGTTGTCAAATCCTGTGCAGAAATGTGTGCTGTTCCGTAATCGCCTTTTTCCTCAATTTCGATTCGAGAAACTAACTGCCCCATTTCATTGCTGAAGATGAGTTCCGCCTCATCAGCCCAATGTGGAATGTAGTATTTGATGGATGAAGTTGCATTGAATGGATTTGGAATGTTCTGATATAAAATCGCCGTTTCGATTGGATTGTTTGTGCCAACATTTAAAGACGAATCACAAGCACAATCTTCGATAATTATGAGGCGATCATCAATGAGGTTGATTTGGTTCTGAAGATCGGCCAATAGAGGTGCCAAATCAACAGAAACTGACGCCCCGCTTTCAATCTCAATTTGAAGCGTAGTTCCTGTCAAGGTTGCAGCCGTCAAATCTTGTTCGTCCGTGTTGTCGACAAATGCAGACATATCAACCGTTGAACCACTAGAAATAGTAAGGTTGTTTCCGTTCAAAACGAGGTCTTGCAATTCATTCGTGATGTCACCATCTGCTTCTACAAAGTTGCTGAGGTAGCCATTGTTAGATACAAAAGCATCCACTTGTGCTTCGGTCAATTGTGTATCCGTGTTGTCTAAGAATTGCGAAAGATCCACAGAGTTTCCATTGGAAATTGCCAACGTGTTTCCTGAAAGCGATACGTTTTGCAATTCGTTTGTAGCATCGCCATCAACTTCTGTAAAGTTGGTCAGGTAGCCATTGTTCGCCACAAAAGCATCCACTTCTGCTTCCGTTAATTGTGTATCTGTGTTGTCTAAGAATTGCGAAAGATCCACCGAGTTTCCGTTGGAAATTGCCAACGTGTTTCCTGAAAGCGATACGCTTTGCAATTCGTTTGTAGCATCACCATCAACTTCTGTAAAGTTGGTCAGGTACCCATTGTTTGCTACAAAAGCATCCACCTGAGCTTCGTTCAATTGTGTATCTGTGTTGTCTAAATAGGCACTCAAATCCACAGTTGTGTTGTCACCAGACAATGCCAAGGTATTTCCAGATAAAGATAAATCTTGATCATCAGCGGTCAACCATTGCGATCCGTCCCAAATTTTCAAAACATCATCTGTTGTGTTGAAAATCATCATTCCTTCCTCAATAGTTGAAAGAGACGATGTATATGAAGCCTCTTCTGTATTCGTCATGCGTGAGATTAAAAAACCGTGATCCGATTCGGACAAATCAAGTGAAGCCATTTGATTCGGAAAGTTCGTTCCAATTCCAACCGACATACGATCAGTAGAAGTTAATCCTCCAATAACCATTGAGTTGGGATTGTCAGCAATTGCATTTGCACCTAGCGCCATCGAGTAATTCCAACGAGCTTGAGCTTGATGACCAAAAGCATTCGCGAAATTGGCATTCGCTTGCGCTTCATTACCGAGGGCAATAGAGCCAGTTAGGTCCAATGTATTAGAACCAATGATTGAATTTGTTCCAATGGTAATAGACTGCGTTGTACCATCAGCAAAAAAATCAGCATTATATCCGATAGCAATGTTGTCTGAGCCTTCTTCATTCGCGTCTCCTGAAAATGCACCTAAGAAGGTATTGTGATCGGCATTCGTTCCAGAATTACTCACATTGTTCCGTTTTCCAGAATAGTAGCCTATAAACGTATTGTAGTTGGTATTCTCGGTACTTGAGCCTGCTCCTGCTCCGATAAACGTATTGGCACTGGCAACTCCAATATCAATACCGGCTGAATCTCCCATAACAACATTGTGATGTCCCGAAGTCATATCAAATCCGGCATCGTGTCCCACGGTTGTATTAGAATATCCAGTTGTAAGAAGTCGGTTCGCTGATTCACCAATAGAAACATTTTCATCTCCAGTGGCTCCAGATGTGGTGGCAACAGTTGATGCTGACACAGTGGAAACGGCGCCTCCAGATCTACTTCCGATAGCAACATTTTCGCTTCCTGTCGTTACCTCTGACCCAGCAAGATTGCCGAGAAAAACATTTCGGTTGGAGGTCGTTACATTGAAACCTGCACCATTCCCGGAAAAGGTATTGTCGAATGCAGTGGTGGAAAAATATCCTGTCCGAAAACCCGTAAAAACGTTGTCGTTACCGCTGCTTAAATTGTAGCCTGATTCGTATCCAATGGCTACGTTGTCGCCTCCTGAGGTTAATAAGTACCCCGCGCGTGAGCCACCGAGAAAATTGTAATCCCCATTGGTTACATTGTATCCTGCTGTATAGCCGATTGCTGTATTGTCATTTCCGCCGCCTGTTAAATAGCGAAGAGTCAATGCTCCGACGCCTGTATTTCTAAAAGACTGAACAGTGGAAGAACTATTTATAAATATTCCAGACGCATATCCGATCATGGTATTGTACTGGCTGTTGGTTAAATCTCTTCCCGAAAAATCTCCATACAACGTATTGAAACTTCCTGTGGTGATATTGATTCCTGAGCTTGCACCTTGTGCTTCGTTACCAGTTTGCGCCTGCACCACAAACGTGGTACAAAGCGCGAAACTGATTGTAATTCCTAATCTTTTCATAATTGAACTTTCCTAAGTCGTTAGTCGAAATAAACGGTACATCCTCCACCTGCGCAATTTGCATTGGCACCGGTTCCGTTTCCAGTAATTGTGTTGTATGTCGTTACGCCCGTAGCATCCGTTTGTGTTGCTCCTCCTGAAACAATTGTTGTAGAGGTTCCAACCCACATTCCCCAACTATTTGAGTTGGAAACAGTGCAGTTGTTAAGCTCCAATCGCGATCCTGAGGTAACTTTAAGCGCCGAATAGTCATCGGCCCAATATTGTCCGCCATCTGTTATTGTTACATAAGCCAATTGGTTGTTCGGGTTGTTTGATTCGAAATCAAGAGAACGCCAGTAACCTGAAGATGCAAATCGACCTTCCAATAAAATTGGCTCGCTTGAAGTTCCTATTGCTGAAAGAGATCCAGTTGAAGAAACCTCAATTCCTGCATCGGATTCAAATTGGATATGAACACCTGGCTCTATTACAACGGCACTTGCAATATCAGTTCCTCCATTAAATAGAAACGGCGTGTCTGTTTTTTTCCACGTTTGATCTGAATTCACTGTTGCGTCTCGCACATTGATTGTTGATTCGCCATTGTTTACATTATAATTGGAATTTCCATCCAACGCCCCAATTTGGTTTGCCGAAATATTCAATCCGTATGTGCCATTATTGCTGAACGTATTGTTTGCGAAGTTTGTGATGCTTGCCGATTCATTGGCGTATAGTCCAGATTGTTCACTATTGGAGATCGTAGAGTTGGTAATACTAAACTTTGCTTGATTCTCAACTTGAATATTGGTGTATCCGTAGGCCCAGTAAGATCCGCCGTCTCTAACCGTTACATAATCGAATTGATTGTTGGGATTATTTGAGTCAATCTGAATTCCTCCCCAGAATCCTTGTGTTGCTGTTTCGCCAGCAATAATAATTGGTTCGTTTGCCGTTCCAATAGCCGTAATCGAACCACTTGCCGAAACGTATATCCGCGTTGACGCACACATTGATATTACTGTTCCCTCCTCGATTGTGAGTGCCGATGATACAGTAATGTTATCACAAACGGATATATTTCCACTCCATGTCGTTGGTGTGGTAACGTCATCTGTAATTACAACTGCTGCTCCACCACCTCCAGAACCTCCGCCGGTTCCGTCAAAAACACAGCTTCCATCTTCCTGATTTGCGCTGCTATTATAATTTGTTGCCAACGGATCGGTACATCCTTCTTTTTTGCAGGACACCAGTGCAAGCCCGATGATTAATGCTGATCCCAGTAAAGTTACTCTTGAAGTTTTCATATTTATTTTATTTGTTCTGTCTTTTAATGAGAGCAGATTTTAAAAGGTGACCGATCGCACTAAATTTTTATTTTTGGTTACCTTTTAATTTATCTCCGCATTAAGTAATTGAAGAACACACAAATCATAGCAAGTTTTAAGAAGGATAACCAACGAGCAATCGAAGAACTCTACGGTGCATTCCGACCGAAATTTATGAATTGGCTGAAAGGAACATATAGTATTGGTAAACAGGAAGAAGCAGGTGAAATATACCAGCGAAGTTTCACTGTTTTATACTTGAATGCCCAGAAGGGCAAACTGGATGCAATTGAGGCTACGGTAGAAACATACCTGTATGGAATTGCCAAGTTTGTAGTGAAGGAATGGCAAAGAGATCAGCAGTCGTTTTTGGAAAAAAACGCGCAAGAGTTAGTCAATGAGAAAGAAATCGTCGAATTCAATGAAATTTTTGAAAGTGCCAAAATAGACGATTCTCTTGTGCGAAAAATGCAAAATGGACTGGCTGAGTTAGGGGAGCCTTGCCAACAAATTTTAAAACTCTTTTACTGGAAGAATTACAGTATGGAGGCAATTGCAAGAGAGACGGGCTATAAGAATGAAGCAGTTGCAAAGAAGAAAAAGTATAGCTGTTTAAAAAAGCTAAAAACATTGATGCGCAACGAATGAATTTTAAAGAAGAACATATCGAAATTTTTCGGAGGTACCTGGATGGTGATCTTTCAAAAGAAGAAGTAAATGCGTTTGAGAAGCAATTGTCGGAGGATGAAGAATTCAAGCGTTCCTTTGATGCATTCGGATCATTCGAAAAAGCGATCAAAGCATCGGAAGTAGTGGAAACATACGACCGCGTCGGAGGATGGGAATCGAACTACAAAACACCCAAAAAGCAAGCGCCCATTCGTAAACTTATGATCGCCGTAACAAGTGTTGCCGCAGTTGCTGCGCTCGTATTCTTTTTGTGGATGCCAGCTACTTCTAATGATGCATTAGTTTCGGAATATTTCAGTCCTTACGACAATGTTGTTACTGTCCGAGGCAAGAAGGAAGTTCTGGACAAAGCACTCAATGCTTACGATAAGAAGAAATACGAACAGGCATTAGAATTGTTCAATGAGTTCCCGAATGATTCCATCGGAATGTTTTATCGGGCAGAATCGTTGATGGCCTTGAAACGTTATGACGAGGCTGCAAACGTGTACGATGAAGTGATTGTAACCAATGGGATTTTCGAAGAAGTAGCGATGTATCACAAAGCGCTCGCTTATCTTGGAGCCAATGATGAGGGCAAAGCCAAGAAAACGTTACAAGATATTCCAAAAAGTAGTCACTATTCCGCTCAGGCCAAAGACCTTCTTGAGCGTTTGTAAATCAAAAAAGGAATCAACATTAAAACCAAAGCTGCAGTGAAGTAATACTTCCAATCGGTTGATTCTTTCTGCATCTTCACTGGACTGTCCGCTCCATACAGCACATAATTTGCCCAGAAGAAAGGTTGCTGTTTGATAGCGTCGGCTTGCGATAAATACTTCTTTTTGGCAAGGCTGAGACTCACGGATTTTGTGTTGTTTTCAGATAGGTTTCGATAGAAATCACTGATTATTTTTGATGAGCTATTATCTTGTGCACTCCACAAACTTCCTAAAGTTGAAGGAACGCCAGAAAAGTAGAAAGCATTCGAGAGGCTGATAATACCAATCTCACCACCAAAATTGCCCTTTGCCGAATTACACGACGATAAAACCACCAATTCGGCATTAAAAGTCCGCGTGAATATTTCAGATGCTTTTAGTTTATAGGCGCTGGAGGAGTGCCGTTCTTCAAATATCAAATACGAATCGAATGGGTTTTCCGAATCAAGAATGGAATGCGAAGCAACATGAATGATGTCCGTCTTTAGATTTTGTTTTAGGAATTGTTCTTTCGTAGCCAAAGCTCCTTCATATTTTTGAATGCTTGTAAAAGAATCAATGGTCGCAATTTCGTGTTTGGCATGAAACAATTCTGCGAGCGAATCATTTCCATAATTACTTGGATAGAAGGTAGAAGCTCTTCCATTTCCATGCCCCGACTTTTGTTGTCGCAAAAGGGCAAAAAGAGAGGAGGTATAACTCGTCGTGTATCCTTCAATTAGATACGAGGAAGCATTTGGTCGTAACGCATCCATGGAAACATAACTCATTGGGCCAATCGGATACACCAACAATTGATCCGTTGTAAGTTCTTTCTTGATGGGTGTAATTAGCAATTCGTATAAGGTTTGATTCAGTGAATCTTGCCGTTTAAGCGCCTCTTTTTCTGTCAAGAATTGCGCATTCAGTTGATACGAAGCATTGATGGCAGGCATGAATTGATCGTCAACAATCACGGTCTTAAAGAAATATCGCTTCGGGTTGCGGCCAATGATGAACAGTCGCGACAAACGCTGCGACCAGAAATAAGTAACGATCGTTTTTTTGGTTGATTTTGAAAATTGATCAATTCTACGCGAAAAGTCTTGTTGTCCAAGTTGATATTCTTTCGCAATTTCCTGTCGCTTGGTGGATACAGAAAGGCGCGCTATTTTCGTCGAGACCTTCAGGGACAAGTTTTGAAGTGAGTCGAGTTTTGGATCGTTTGTTTCTGCTTCTTGAATTTGATTGAAAATAGCTTCTAATTGAACGCGCAGCTCTTTTTGTTTGTTCCAATTTTCGCCATTGATCTCATTTTTCAATCGATTGACGTTCAATTGAGATGAATGATAAACGTCAATTGTTCTCAGAAGCTGTGAAATTTCCTCTTGAGATAAAGCACCTTCTTGTTCGAGAAGTTCATAGTTTTTTAAAGTGCTCGTAATTTTTTGGTCAGGAGCACTAATTACTTGTCCCAAACGATCAATTCCATTTTCGAACATAGCAAACTCAGCCAATTGATAAGCGGAGCTTTGCCACGATTGCGCCTGATCCAAATACGGCAGATTTTTAGTTTCTTGATACTCTCTGATGTAGGCGTAAGAGAGGATAAACGCGTTTTCCAAAACTCCTGCGTATTCGACTACGGGAATGTCTTGAATTCGGTCGTGCAGTTGCTCTTTTGATGAAAATAACGACTCATTTTTCATAAAAGAAATGACTTCTTTGTATCGTTTGCTCATGTAAAGAATTCCAATTTTTGAACGAATTAGGTTCTGAGCGAGTACTGCGTCTGGGTCATTTTTTCTAAGGACATGGATGGCAGCATCGAAGTAGTTGAGTGCCTTTTTCATGTCTCCCATTTTATTGTGGAGTTCCCCCAATCTTCTATTCGACTCCGCAATCGACGTTGGATTTTCTGTTTGCTCGGAGGCATCTAAGCAAAGAATTCCAAAGGTTTCAGCACGTTTGTAATCGTTGGAGTGGAAGGCCCATGCAAATGCGGTTCCATAGAAGTGAACAGATTCATTGTTGTAACTGGCTGCATCTACAAGTGGTTTTAGTTTATCGAAATACTCTTTGGCTTTTAAATAAGCAATTTCCGCTTCATCGATATACCCGGCAGTACCATTTACTTTCGCCAAATTGAGGTAAAGATCCTGGAGATCATCAAGATCCTGCGCCTCCATATTTCCTTTCAATCGGATGCGCTTTTCTGTATGCTTGATGGCTTTTTGGATAAATAAAACCGCTTGTTTGTTGTCATCAATGGACTGGTAAAAAAGTGCCAGGCTATTCGAAAGAATGGCTTTTCGATCGAGAAGTTTGGGGTCTTCTGTTTCTCCAATTGATTCGATCTCTTCGATCGCTGCATCTGCTTCATCTCGTGTGATTATGGATGATGAGCTGATGAAGAGTACAATTAAAAAAAGAAGAGATTTTAGTAAACGCATGGTACTTTTCTAATTACAAAGATACATTAAAGAGGTAGCTATTGGAGATGAGGAGATGTGCGTAGAGTGAAACCATTTAATTAAATGATTATCTACCTATATAACTAAATGGTTATGAAGGAATATGGTTTTCACTTGGAACTATCAATTTTTATCACGATCTTAATAACGAATCTCAACCCCATAAAACACAAAAGAGTCATCTTTCGAAAAAGATGACTCAACATTGGTTGTTGTGCATTTAAAACTTCAAAGTAGCACCAATCTTTACCCAACCAAATGTGTTTCTGCCTCCTTCAGCGAATACACCGAATTTATCGGAAACATAATAGCGTGCGCCGCCAGCAAAATTCGTAATGAAAGAAGATTCAAAAGCTTTCTCTTCATGCGGTGCTTCTGTTGCGTCACCATCGCGCCAAGTTCTTTTTGAATTAATCCACTGGTAGCCAGAGGATGCGGTCACATATAAATCCAATTTGTCCAGGTCAGGGTTTGACAACTCTTCCGAAAACCAATTTCTAAGCAAATCCAAATAGTGAAAAGAGGCTCGGGCAGAAATTGCTTTGTAACTGTAGTCATAAGAACTTGAAAACGCAGTAGGATTGAAGTCTTCATATTTACGTGACATATACATACCTTCAAGTCCAACTCCAAAAACGCCTGCTACATGATACTCAAAATTTAACCCAACCGGAGGAACTACGCTCACTCTGTTGAGTCCATATCCATAGTTATACCAACCTAGCGTTACGGATGGATTCAAAAGGAAATCTCCTTTTTCGTAGGAACTTTGTGCTGAAGTTTTTAATGCTGTGATGGCAAACAATGCGATCAAAACAGTCTTGGTAAAGATTTTCATGTTGTTTTTCTTATTTAATGCATCAAAAAATCAAGAGGTGACCGGTTAAAGAAAAAAAACTTCCAAACCGAAAGCGCCAGTTTCATTCAGGCATTTTCGAAAATTGGATTGGTTCCTGATTCTGGCGGGACGTTCTTCTTGCCACGTATCGTAGGAATGCAAAAAGCGTTGGCGTTAATGATGACAGGAGACAAAGTAGGAGCCAAAGAGGCGGAAGCTATGAACATGATTTACAAAGCGGTTTCAGACGAGGAATTCGAAGAAACAGTGAATACTTTCGCTACGAAATTGGCAACAATGCCAACAAGAGGGTTAGGGTTGACAAAAAAAGCAGTAAATGAAAGCTGGACGAATTCTTTGACGGAACAATTGGAAGTCGAGGAAAAACTACAAACAGAAGCCGGGCAAACGCACGATTTTAATGAAGGAGTCACAGCATTTTTAGAAAAAAGAAAACCAGAATTTCAAGGGAAGTAGATGGAGGTTGGACTTAAGATAGAAGACTTTTAAACTTGAGACACGAAACTGCGCATCGAACAGAGTCAAGATGCAAAGACAAAAAACATTAAACAAGATTGAATCCATCGAAAAAAAAATTAAAAACATGACAGTAGGAATATTAGGAGCAGGAACAATGGGATCAGGAATTGTGCAAGTGGCAGCGCAAAATGGTCATCCAGTAGTATTGGTCGATCTTAACGAGCAAATCTTGAATAAGTCCAAGGAACAACTGGAGAAAATTATGAATCGTTTGGTTGAAAAAGGACGAATTACTCAGGAACAGGCAAATCAAACGCAATCCAACGTAACCTACAGTCAGGATATTCATGATTTCAAAGCGTGCGGCATTGTCATTGAAGCCATAATTGAAAACCTTGAAATCAAGTCAAAAGTATTCTCACAGCTTGAACAAATTGTGCCCAAAGGATGTATTCTTGCTTCAAATACGAGCTCTTTGTCCATTGCGTCTATTGGTGCTGCGTTGGAAGATCCTGAATTGATGATTGGAATTCATTTTTTCAACCCTGCGCCACTAATGCCGTTGGTTGAGATTATTCCTGCGGTTCAAACATCTTCACAAACATTAAAAACAGCACGCGACTTAATCGATTCTTGGAAAAAAGTCACGGTTCTTTGTAAGGACACACCTGGATTTATTGTGAACCGTGTGGCGCGACCATTTTACGGGGAAGCGTTGCGTATTTACGAGGAGGGAATCGCCGATTTTGCCACCATTGATTGGGCAATGACTTCATTGGGAGGTTTCCGTATGGGGCCGTTTACTTTGATGGATTATATTGGGAATGATGTTAATTATACCGTGACGGAAACGGTTTTTGAAGCCTTCTATTACGATCCACGGTACAAACCTTCTTTTACACAGAAGCGCCATTCAGAGGCAGGATATCTTGGAAGAAAATCTGGCCGTGGTTACTTCGATTATGCCGAAGGAGCCCAAAATCCAACGCCGAATGAAGACGCTGTACTTGGGCAAGAAATTCTGGATCGAATTTTAGTGATGTTGATGAATGAAGCCATTGATGCATTGTTCTTGAACATTGGAACGAAAGAAGACATCGATTTGGCAATGACCAAAGGCGTGAATTATCCAAAAGGTTTGTTGCAATGGGCCGATGAAACAGGATTGGAAGTAGTTTTAGAACGCCTGGAAAAGCTGTTCCATGAGTATGGGGAAGATCGTTACCGCCCAAGTCCGTTATTGCGCCGAATGGTTCGTAACAACGAACGATTCTTTGGATAGGGTTTAGCTAGTAATCACTTTAATTTCGGAATAATAATCAGCAATTCCTAGAATTCGCAAATTTTCTTGTTCGCGAAATGGCGAACAAGGTTCAAACTATTGCTACCGAAAAAATCCCCTGTTACCCAGATGTTTAATTGGATTTTTTATTTTTAAGTCAAATTACGCGCCATGAAAAACCTCGCTTTACTTGCTACTGCATTCGTATTCATTTTAATTTCCTGTGGAGATCCAGGGAAATTGCCAGATAAAATCAAGAAAGAACGAGAAGACATCGTTTTGAAAGCAGAGGATATCTATAAAGGAAACCTTGTTGCAGCGTTCAGACAAAATGAAACCAAATTTGTTCAAGAAGCCAATACATTGTTTTTGCGCGGGGTAGATGCGTATCGTAACAACAACCAATTGGACAGCGCAGTAGTCTATTTTACAAAATCGATTCTGAAAGAACCAAGTCCGAAAGCATATTTCGAGTTAGGAAATACGCAAATGGATCGCAAGGAGTATGATGCCGCATTGCAATCGTACCGTTTGGCAGAACAGCTCGGTTATAAGCCATTCTCAAAAATTCTCTACAATAAAGCATGCATTTATTCCTTACAAGAAGAAAGCGAATTGTCTGCTCAATATTTGGAGTACGCCCTGCAAGCAGGTTATACAAATGTAGCGCACATGCAGAGTGACAGTGATTTGGAAAACCTTCGAGAACAGCGTTATTTATTTCAAAATGCTGTGGATAAGGGATTGCGCGGAGTTTCGAATGCAGAAAATCTTTTCTGGTTACAATTCACCAAACTGTTTCCAGCGATGGGAACCCCAATCGATTTGAAAATCAACCTTTCCGATGAAGAGTACGCCGCGTTAGAATACATTTCTTATGATTACGAAAAATATATTTCTGAAATGCGCGATGCAAAATTCTCTCGCGACGTCACAAGTAGCTATTTGTACTATGCGAATGCCTACGAAACAGATGCTTTTGTCGCGCTTGTGTACATTGTAAAGGATGAATGGATGGGAGAGTCTGCACCATTGACATACAAAATGGCAACCTTCAACCACGAGGGAAGATTGATCGACAAAAAGGTCATTGCCGGGAGCACGGATTCTGATTTGGATGGGGTCTATCTTCAATCAACATTAAACAAAAACAGAACCATTTCCGGTGAATTGGTAAAGCCTCAGTATGAGAAAGATCCAGATGAAGAAGGGTATTACGACAATAAAATCCTTTCCTATAAAAAAGTAGGGACGAAGAATTTTAAAATCACAAAATCCGGTAAAATCGTAGAAGAGGACGAATCACTCATCACCTCGAATTGATTTTTTGTAGCCTAGTAAAAACTCAGGGTACTTTAATACGATCAAAAGTTCCACAATCAGTAAGTTGGGAATCCAGCTGAGGTACGAAACAAAAATATACGTTTCAACTTGTCCCATTTCTGGGCCGTACGCATTGAACAAATACACATAGGCGCGCAAAGTGATCGCAGACAAGGTTAAAGCGAAGCTGCGCAGATTCCATATCAAATGAGAGCGAACATTGCCCTTCCGGATATGATGATATCCAAGATACGTGAACAGGATCCAAAGTATCGAAAGTAAGGTGAAACTGACTTGCGAAGGATAACTTCCATTGGCCCACAACGACATCACAAAAGCAGCCGGACCGTTAATAAGCAGCACCACGCTAGTATATACATAGCCAGAAATGCGATGTACCTTTGACCAATTCGCCAGAATCCAACGATTGAATTGAAACAGCCCTGCGACAATCACCAGAGGACTTGTGAATACGTGAATGTAAAAACTATATCGCCAGAGCTTAATGTGATAAATGAGTTGTTTGGTTCGCAGGAAGTCTACATGCGATTCACCGTCAATATAGGGCAGTGATAAGAGGATTAGAAAATACGAAGCATATGCAATGAGCACAAATGCACCAAAGCTCAGGAATTGTTGACGTATACGTTTGAGATTCATTTAAGGATACCACATCATCCAAAGCTCATGGCCATCTTTCCCGATGAGCGAATATTCATATTCACTGTACTTGCGAATGGTCAAGTCCAATCGATTCCCCTTGAAAATATCGTTGGGTTCCCAATTAATCGTTACCTGATCACCATCCAAATCCCAAGATCCTGTAATTTCTTCATATTGTTGTTGGTCCCATTCAAGATCTTCATCAGGATAGTACCTTAAGGTAACGAGGCCATCTTCCTTGAAGCTATATTCTCCGATTGAATCAGATACACTATTGAATTTATTGGCGAAATTAGCAATGGTAATTTCATCACCCTCTCCCTGCATATCATAGTTGATCTTCTTTAACGTAAATTCTTGGCTCGGGATTTTCTGATCGTTGGCAACCCAAACTCCGCTCGGCTCTTCATCAATGTTGTCAAAAGTTAAAGTGAATACACCGTCGTATTTGTTATCTCCAGGTTCTGATAATACCAATATGACTTTTTCACCGTCTTTGGAAACCGTACCATTGATGTTCCGTTGCAATCCCTTGTGTAAATCATAACCAATTGCATTGGATCCGCTGACATAATTTAAGGCAATACGAATCGGGCTTCCTCCAAAATCACCCATATAAACACCAGATAACGTATCGTATGGGAACGTATCTTCTTCTGGGATTTCAGCGGCAATTTTTTCGATTTTAACTTTTTGTTCAGCGGGCTTTTCCTGGCAAGAGTACAAAGTAATAGCAGCGCCAAGAATCAAAAAGAAGGACTTCATGCGTGTAGTTTTGGTTCTTCGTAAATCTACAAAACTAATCCCTAAATACCGATACTGCCTGTTTGAAATAGAAGCTGTTGCGATCTTTTTCGTCCAAAATTAGCGTGTCAAGGTACAAATCAGGTTGGCGAATTTCCAATGGATTGGATACAGGCGTGAGATGTGAATAAAACGTATTCGGATTTACAGAAATCTCCAATCCCGATTCTGGAAGTTTGACAATAAGCGTTCCGGCGTTTCCTGAATAAAAGCTGCCACCAGAAGGACGCCCCACAATTTTTGCATTTGCCAAAGTTTTCAGATGACAGGCGAGGATGGCTGCCGATGAAAAGGTGCCCTCATCAGTAATGACCGAAATCTTGCCCTTAAAGCGCAAACCGTCTTCTATTGCTTCCGTATGAATGCGACCATCGTTGAAGGTTCCTTTGCGAACATTGCGCTTTTGTGACCAACTCAAAAAGGCATAGCGTACAAAGGGCATGTTTACTTTCTTCACGTACTTATTGTTCAAACCTTTAAAAGGCTTCGCAATGACGTAGCGCCCAATATCAACTCCTTCACCAACAAAGTACTTGATGAAGTCGTATTGCATGACGCCACCGGTATTCCCACGGAGGTCTACAACAAGTTCATCGACGTTGTTTCGTTGGAGCTGACGGAAAGATTTTTTCAGGAATGCGTCGTATTCTTCACCAGACGATTGCGCGAAGGAGGTGAATCGGAAGTAACCATATTTGTTGTTGACAATTTTAAACTTCCCAAAATTCCCTTCGTTTTTCTGATAATTGGTGGCAGCTGCCATTAATCGTGCGTTCATGGAATGAATTGGTGCCTTGCCTGGTTGCATGAAACGCGTTATCGTATCAAGTTTCGGAGTAACGTATGAAACAGAAACAGAATCCTTGTTCAAGGGAAAAGCCAAATGGCGGTAAAACTCAAAAAGCTCTGCAGCTTGATGGTATTTAAAACCAACAGCACCTTCATCGCCGGAGAGATAACGTCCCATTTCATGCATCATTTCGGGAATGGTAACATTGTCAATCTTCAGTATTTCCGATCCTACGGGTATTTCCGACGGTCCCCCATCCGGATCATTATCTCTAATGGTATTGTCGTAATCATCAAATACAATTTTTCCAACGACTAATCTTCTACCAATAAGGTACATATCTATCGGCAACGACTTCTTTTCCAAAAGCCACTCCGTTTGAATGTTTCGATTGTTCAGAACTTGCGTATGCCCGCAATCGAGTCGCGCAATCATTTCCGAATAAAGTTTGAATTCCTCCAAGGAAGACTTGTCCTCACTCAGCTCGTTTTGAAGCGCATCCAAATAAAAGCGGATGCTGTCAGAACTTAAATGCATATCAAGCGTGCCTTCTTTGCTTTCCAAAACCGATCGAAAGACATGGAAATCTTCTTGCTGACTCACGACTGTGTCTGAGTAGCTTAATGATGTTAGAAGGATAATCCCTCCGAGTAAGATATAATAAGAGTGTTTCACGCAGGTTGTTTCTCTTTTATGAAATAACGAAAAAAAGAGGTTCTTACTAAAACAACGCGAAATTTTCTAATTCATTTTAGACAGAGCACGTTTTTTGTAAAATCCTCCTTGCTCAACAATTTGCTGAAAGTAAATACGCGCCTTGTCATCTTGTCCCAATTCCTCGTAAGAAAGAGCAGTCATCCACTGCGCCTCTTCATCAAAGTTGGAATATACGCTCAATCGACATGCCAGAAAGCGATCAATGGCAGCTTCATACTTCCCGAGGTTGTACAAACAAAGACCGCTATAAAAGTTAGCGTTTACATCATCTTTATAAGTAGAAAGTATAATGTCAAAGCGCGACAATGCATTTTTGAACGAGCCGCGTGAAAATTTACGCATCGTTTTGCTCAAGTATTCTATGTAAGGAATCTCAATTTCCTGCATTTCAGAAGTGGTTCCATCCGAATACTCACCTTCTTTGTTCGCTGGTGTCCCAGACAATACAACTTGTTTTGTTTTTACTGCCGGGCGCGCACGGTATTTTCGATAATCTATTAGCTTCAAATCAAATAAATAAATCTCTGCCGCAGTTTTGTGTTGTTGAACAATCTTGGAAGGCGTTTCGTGTACAGGAATTCTAATTTCATCCAATGGAATCATTTCAATTCTTGGAGGAACCTTTACTTCGTATTCCGTTTTCATTTGTTTGAACTCCTTCTTAATCACTGTTGGTTCAATTTGTGATGCTTTTGGAGCCACAACTAAATCTGAAATCGAATCTGGCAAAACAATATCCGATTGCTCTAGGGTAACTTCTTGTTCTTCAAGAAGGACAGTGATTTTTTCCTTTTCAGGATTTTGGTTCACAACAGGTTCTGGTGTGAAATCCACAAGGAATACCGTAACAATTGCTGCCGCCACAACAAGAGTTCCACCGATATACCACCCAAAGTTAGACGAGCCCATGAACTTTTTGTCCAGACTGCCCATGACCTTAACGTCATAGCCCATTGCTTCCCATCCCTCCATAGCATCCGCTTCGAAAGAACTGGAAACCTCTTTAGCTTCTACACGATGTTGCGTAGCACTATCAGGGTTATCACCGTAATTGGTAATATCCTCTCGGCTAAGTGGCGGACTCGCACCGAAAATTTTAGTAATCCGTTTTAAATTCATGTCTACCCTCTAAGTTTAACTTCAAATTGCGCTTCCCATTCTGGATGGCACTTTTCACTTTTTTTAAATCCAATTGGAGCAATGCTGATATTTCCTGATAGGAACGACTTTCGAGATAAAACAACTTGATACAGGTTTGTTGTTCTTCTTTTAAGTCATCAATGGCACCTTCCAAAGCGTTTAATTGT